>NZ_KV440945.1:1775630-2621413 GCF_001636345.1 Cytobacillus gottheilii | reverse complement strand
AATCAATAAAAGCTGGAACAAAACATGAAAAAGTGATCATAGGGTTGGAACTTACCGGGCACTATTGGATTACCTAATAATGAACATTATTTTTAGATTCTTTTAATATAAATAAATATTTACTCATTTATCTGTATAATAATTTATAAAGGGAGGGAAAGTGGTGAAGAGAAATAAGTTAATATTTTTGATCATAGCTTTTATAATCTTTGTTTTTTTTGCATATGATTTTTTAAAAGGTAGGCATATAAGTGAACAATATTTATATGAGGGGAAAAGTGAAAATTGGAAAGTTTCATCTACTTTTACTAGTAAAGGCCATGTGAATTACCAAAGTAAAATAATAATAGAATACATCGGTAAAGATAACAGCATAATTGATGTTAATACCTGGTCATTAGAAGGAACTGGTTATGGTATTGGTGGAGGAGAGCAAACCTTAAAAGATAATAAAATAATTAAAACTAGTGACTACGAAGACTTCCAATTTAAACAGTCAGATCAACAATCTTTTTCAATCGAATGGTTAGATGAAGATGAGGAATTTAAGTTATATCAAAAAAATAGTAATAAAAATTCACTCGTATCTCATTCTATGTTCACTTATTCCGAATAAATTTTAATAGTAGCGCAATTATTAAAACAATTAAGTATGTAGTTACAAACGATAGGATAAAGTTAAGCCTTGAGAATTTAAAGTCAATATCGTGATCTAAGAAATCTGTTTGAAGGCCAAAATAATTAGGAAAACCCTTTATATCAATTATATCGTTTGCACCTGAACTAATTAGGTCTTGCTCTATGTATCTGAATGGTAGACCAAATTTCGCATTTTCTGCCTCTTCAGGTGACTCGATATGGCTAGGAAAGAATATTGAAATGAATACAAAAGATAAACTTAGGAAAGGAATAACAATTACAAAAATTAATATTTTTTTAATCACTGATTTACCTCCTAAACTCATTGCAACCAAGTTATTAAATTTAACATTGTGAAAAATCACCTAAAAATAATGTAGTATAAAACTAATAAAAAAGTCTATTAGGATTCAATGAATGTTATTATTTATTAGTTGAGAGGGGATAATGAGACATCATAAAGAGTTAATTTTAAGTGACCTATTCATTTGTCTTGCTTTTTGTGTATTGTAGTTTTTATTCTTCCATCTGGTATACAGTAGGTTACCAGATATATTATTAATAATCCTTATCTAAATCTTGGACTTTTATTAATGAAATATCTTCATCTATACCATATTCTTCTTTTTTACTCATAAAGTTCTCAGTATTTAAAGGGCCAGTTACTTTCCCACTTTCTATTTTGATAATCCAAAAACTCTTGCTTTCTTTACCTTTTCGCTGCTTTGCAATAATATATTCTTCATTCCATCCAACCTCTATGACTTCAGCAGGGACAACATCAGCACCCCAAACATCCTCACCTAATTTAGGTGCAATTGTAATATTGTTTGCTGATGTTCTAATAATTGAATGTTTGCCCGGTAAATCGATTTCATAATCAGATGCTCCAGCGCAACCTCCTAAAAACAAAGTTACCAAAATGAAGAAAAATTTAAAGTTTCTACTAGTAGTATACATATAATCTCACAATCTTTCTTTTTTTATAAATCTAACACTTATTTCAAGTTTTTCAAGTTACTTTCCTTTTTTTATTAGATAAAACATTCTATAAATCATATGTAATATTTTTACAACTTCCCTTCCTTAATCCAAGACCAAATACGATAACTGCCAAATAACGAGACGAATAAGAGTAATAATAACGTAATAAACCAAATTGTTAGTCTGCCAACTTCCTCTAATTCTTTAATATTGCTAAATACAAAGAAGGAGCTGGCAATAAACATAAAGTAACAAATCACATTTGGTATGATCCAGATGATTCTTAATTTATTCTTCAAATAGACACCCCCTTATTTATATCAACTAGTGAACATTGATTAATAATACTTACTCGTCTTCATAATCATCATCGTTTTCTTCTTCTGAAACCGACACGATAAACTCCTTCAAAGTAGAAGCATATTTTTCATGAGCTGCAACTTCATGAGACCAAAGATAAATAGCATCACCCATGATTCCTTGGTTCACTATAAAACATAATTTATCTCCGGATCCGTCTTCCCCGATTGTAATGAGTTCTTTAGGCATAAATTCTTCTCGGACTTCTGTATTCTGTCTTACAATATCATCCCAAGTCTTCTTTGGATTTTGCTGGTCTTTAATAGGATAAAGTATCCAATCGCCTATTTCTGCATTGTTGACTAATTTAAAAAGTTCTTTGTATTGAACAGGAAAAATGGCACCTAATTTCTCTTCGGCTTCTTTAATACTCATTTCATTAACTCCCAATTTGCGCGTTTGAATTAGTTTTCCGACATCTTCCATTTTATCATCTCCTCTTTATGTGTTTATAACTAGAATAGTAAGTGTTCTAGGACATTATAAAAATGAAAACAAATGCTTTTCGAATTTAAATGTAACTAACTTTTATCAGAAATATCAAGGCTATCAATTGTATGTCAAATAAATCTTGTTTTTTCATTCCGAAGTACAATTGCTTTTTTAAATTCCATTTCCATGCTATAAATAGTTTATAGGGAAATTATACCATAAATGAATTCCTCAATTAATTAATACAATTAAGACAATCTATGTTTGAATAATCTTAAGATCTAGAAGTTTGAACATCCATATAAAATTGAGCAAAAAACATTGCTGTGAATCTATGACTGATATGATCAATCAACTTGAAAATTCATTTGATTGTCCTGATAAATTAATGTTTTATTCTTCTAAATTTGATGAATACAGAATAATAATCCACGATGGAGGGGATTCATTTATAGAAATTTCCTTCTGTCCTTGGTGCGAAGTAAAACTATCAATGTCAAAAAGAGTTCGAGACCCTTGAAAAATTGGTTATGATGACCCGATTGAACAGGATATTCCAAAAGCATTCAATTCTGATCAATGGTATAACAAGTAGCCTCTATTATAGGAACTTTTTCAAAAGCACTTATGTCATTAATAATTGGGGTTATACATAATCGGTTCTACTCCACACTGAATAACAAATTTGATAAATCACACTTTTTTCTTAAGAGGTTTTTCAAGAAAGACACAAAGTTAACCATGTTCAGATATGGGGAAGATCTGAGTGAGTATGGAGATAGCTGCTCTTTAAGTTGATCTTAGATTATTAGAGAGGATATATAGTGCGGCAAATTATTTCTTGTCGAGAGTAAAACTTTCCTTCTTGTCATTCCATTCTATTGTCATGATTATTTCTGTATCTTTCGTTATCTTTGCATTGGTTGGATTACTCTCACTTTTGTCACTAAGAGTTCCACTTGCACTTAATGTGGCTCCATTCCTGAAAAAATTCCCAACACTTTCTACAACATAATTAATATCTCCAACACTATTTACATCTTCCCCAACATACCTTAATGCAAGTTCTTGTGTCTCAAAGTCGTTGCTTGTTTGTATAACCTTTAGTTCAGCAGACCAATTATCAGTTTCACCCGAATAAATATATGTCTCGGAGCTGCAAGCTGTTAAGAATAATAACAAAATAGCGAACAGAATGCCTGTTTTTTTATTCATAAGATAGTCACTCCTTCTTTAAATTGGAAAATTCTGATATTATTATAATATATATAATCACTTAATGATAGCTATTACAAAATATCCATAAAAAAGATCTAGAATTGACTAGTGGGGGAAATAATGTATGAAAACAAAAAATATTATCATCGTCCTGTCTGTATTACTAAATCTTACGTTAGGAATTCTTTTCTATATTGAGGCGCAAAGATTAGGTCCTGTTGATGTCGGTTTTGATTTCAAAGAAGCAGTTAGAATGGAACGTTATGCTGATGCAAGGAATCTTATGACTGAGGAAAGAATAGATGCAATACCGGAAGATACATTAAAGAAAGTTAATGAAATGATGAGTTCTGGAACAAGCTTCAAAACCTATCAATTATTAGAATTCACTAATGGAGAAATGGTTTTGTTAAACTTAACACCAAATAAAGAATATGAGATTCAGAATGTTACCATTGTTCCGGATGAAATGAAGTCGGTGTTTAGCGAGTTATAATGTAATAAAAAGTATACTTACGAAAACTCTATAATATCGTTTTTTGTACCTGGGAAAATATTTAGGTGTGACAAATATCTAATATTATCCTTGTTCCTACTTTAAGAATTGTCTCAAGGAGATTTAAACATAACAAAATTTTAGTAGAAAAAAGAGAACAAATTCAATTATATTTGCTTGGTTGTAACTTGAATCAGCAAAAGCAGGAGTTCCAAGTTAGCTTAGGGTAGTAAAGAGAAAAGAGGAGGCCAAAAAGTGAAACGGTATGAATACATGGTAGAAAATATTCAAATTCAATTAAGAAACGGTACTAACTTTGAAGATATCATAACTGAGAAGTTGAATACTCTGGGCAGAGAAGGATGGGAACTTGCTGGTGTGAATGGGACTGTTTATTACTTTAAAAGAGAAATCTAGAGATAGCACTCTTGTTAACTAAAATTGCTTTAACTCTATGTTAAAAGAATAATGTTTTCTGCAGCTGCCATCCTTTCTTTGGCGGCTCTTTATTATGCAAAATTATGGATATTTCTGTTATAATCAAGATAATTGAATATTTAGCAAATATGTGTAAACGGCTATTTTTATGATGGAGAATTTCTGCATTTGTCTGCAAGGAAGAATGCTGTTCCGCATGGCTCTAAATATGGAAGTCCATAGATAGAATGGTTAAGTTGATTGATATAGTATTTCATTTCTTATTTAGAAAGCGGTGATGGCAATGTTGAAAGCTTTTTTATTATGATAGGAATTTTTTTATCGATCGCTTTAATAAAGCTGAAAACGATAAAAAAAGAAATGAAAAATAATCCTAGTAAGCTTCTATTTGAACTTCTGATTGTTTTTTGCTTTATCACTTTTTGGGTAAGTGTCTCTGTAGATTATTATTTACTTTCCATTATTAGTGCCATCGTTATATTTTTACTTTTAGTTAAGAGAATTATTAGGCTTTGGTCTACTGATCGGAAGGGCGCTTTAATCATGATCATCCTATTTATTGTCGTATTGTTATCGCTCTATCGCTTAGTAAATCTCCAGTCTGCAGTAAGTTAGACTCATTCAAACACGTTAAGAGAAAGGAAACAGATGAAACAACTGATTTTCAGAAAAATTGTGAGGTGTGTCGAGATGAAAAACCAAGAAGAAACAGTGGAACAAAAAAGAGAGCGGTTAAGACAGCAGGAAATGCAGCCAATCCAACTGGTATCATGAACGATTCTATAAATAGTGCATACAGTGGGAATCTCCATGAATTAGTTAGAAGCTTAGGGTGGAAGGGTGCAGGAATTCTGTTACTTGTTGTTGTAATGGCTTTAATCATTGTAACATTCATTTTATAGTCAGATATAAGATTAGCAGAGAAGTGAATTTTATAAATTTACACTGTACCATACCTTATAAATTTGGCCATCATAATCAGTATGAACAATATTTTTGGGAACACTAGCAAGATAAAATGCTAACGCAAAAGCAATTTTTTCGTCAGGTGTTTGATATCCATTTATTCCCTCAAGCATTAATTGATTTGATAACGAGTGCGCTCAAACTTCAGCTTCTCTTAGACTATCAAAAATAAAATCTTCCACTTTCCATCTAATTTCCATGGTTTAACCTCTTTTCATTTGCAGATCTGTTTTTAATAATTGAGTGATTTATAAAAGGATCAACGAACATTTTTTAACAATACGTTCACTTGAATAAATAAATATCGTATTACATTTTCATTTAAGGAATCAACACTTTCTGTGCTGTTAAAAACCACTTTTATAATTAGGTAGAAAAGAAGGAGTGAAGAATGCGAGTATTTTTTTCTGTAATACTTATTTTGTTTGGCAGTTTCTTGTTTGCTCTAACTGTGGATCAATTTGGCAAGGTAGGTAACTTTATTATGAATGGTATTGGGCTTATTTGTGTAGCTGGCCCAGTATATTATATTAAGGCGAGAAGGAAAAAGAAATGAAATTTAACAAGTTCTAGATTCAAAAGGTAAGGAGGTATTTCCATCCAGCATGTTAATTGGATAAGTGGAGGTTATAAAGAAGATCGTATGATTTTTGATTCTGAGTATGAAGTCGAGGAATGGGTCGATTCTTTGTATTCTGATATGGTACCTTACTTGGCGAATAACATCAATATTGGCTACGCGACACCGGATCAGAAGGTGGTAAAATCTTTAGAAAATCATTTACCGTGCAGGGTCGATTTTAATGAAGTGAACATTCAAATACATAGTGAAAAAGGAAAAGAAGACGGGAAGGTTATCTATAAAATATAGACACAGCAGCTCTCATAATTAATTGCAAAGCAATGTAAATTATTAATCTACTGGAGGTGTGATATAAATGAAACAAATCATCGCCCTTGGAGGAGGCGGGTTCTCTATGGAACCGGATAATCCACTCTTAGATTCTTACATATTGAATCAATCAAATAAATCGAAACCTAAAATCTGTTTCGTTCCGACAGCCAGTGGTGACTCTGACAGTTATACTTCAAGATTTTATCAGTTTTTTGAACAAATGAATTGTGAACCTTCTCATCTTTCCTTATTCAAACCGCCAACTAGGGATTTAGCAGGTTTTTTACTGGAAAAAGATATTATTTATGTTGGCGGCGGTAATACAAAAAACTTATTGGTCTTATGGAAAGAATGGGGATTAGATCTGGTGATGAAAGAAGCTTGGGAACAAGGAACCATCTTAGCTGGAATTAGTGCAGGCTCGATCTGCTGGTTTGAAGAAGGAGTTACGGACTCCTATGGAGACGGACTGGAACCATTGACATGTCTCGGTTTTTTACAGGGAAGCAATTGTCCGCATTATGATGGAGAAGCAGAAAGAAGACCGTCATATCATCAGCTTATTTCAGCTGCCAAAATTAAACCAGGGGTTGCTGCTGATGATGGCGTTGCACTTCATTATATAGGACAGGAATTTACGAAGATTGTGAGTTCAAGAGCTAGTGCAAAGGCTTATGCAGTAGAATTTCCATTAAAAGAAACAGAATTGCAGACAGAATTTCTTGGTTCAACTTAAGGTGTAATTCGGTAACGGTTTGTTTTCTGTACATAATATGTTGAGATCCAGAGAAACAACAACTTTTCTAACTAGGTTTATGCTCTTCAATAGGAGGAGTTTATTCCCAAGTTATAGAAATAGTATCGTGGTGTTGGAAAAGGGGAGAACGTGTGAAAAAATGGCTTATAATCGCTGGCACAATAGGAATCATTTTACTCATTATTGCTATAAATAGTAAATTCTATTATCCTGCATTGCCCATTGATACGATGAGCAAGAAAGAAGTCATAGATTCTTTACAGTATAAAGATATGATAAAAATAGGCGCTGATCAAAAAAATGAATGGTATATGACTAAGAAGGACAAAGGAATGGCCAATGAAAAAATAAAGGATATGATTCAAGAGAAAGAATGGAAATTTCGCAATTACGACGGCAATGGTCTTTTCTTTGAAAAAAAGGATAAAACACTAATTGCTTCTACTCAAATGTGGACAGGGGATTATGTACTTGTAAATGTTCCTCTAGTCTGGAAACAGTAATCAGCTGTGTTGTAAATTTAGATAGTGTGGTGTGGTACATATGGCTTTTGAAAGCGCGGTTTACCCAGCATTTATTATGAAAAATAAAGAAGGTTATGGCGTTCATTTTCCGACATTGTATCCTGAGACGGGATGGAAGCATTATAAAAGCCTTGGCAAGACAAAAAAGGAAGCTATTCTTACCGCAAAAAAGGACTTAGCTTATTTTCTTGCGGGTATCGTTTATGATCATGAAGAGTTGCCTAGTAATGCTCCTATTCCTGCCGACTTAGTAACGGAGCAAATGGAACTTGTTTGGATCACTACTGTATATAGTGATTATGCGAAAGAGATAGAAGAACATCTGATTGGGCGTCATTGGCATATTGATTACAATCGAGATATGAATAGTGAATATAAAGCGGTTGCCTATAAGAACGAGCAAGGGGAGTGGGAGGTAAGAATTGACTGTTATCTGCCTGTCGAGGAACAGAAGCTACTGCAGATTTGTCCTAGCTATCCCTTAATTTGTTTGGCAACACGCCGAGCGGAGGCAGAAGAGAAGTTTGATCGTTTTGTGTTAAAAGTGGAAGGGATTCTTAATAAATAAAAAATACGCGAAAGGAGACTTTATGATGAAACTTGGAGCATTTTCTGTGAGTTTGAATGTTAAAGATATACATGTATCAAAGGAATTTTACGAAGCTTTGGGATTTAAAACTCTAGGAGGAGACATAAGTCAAAATTGGCTGATCATGAAAAATGAACATACTGTGATAGGGCTTTTTCAAGGAATGTTTGAGAAAAACCTTCTGACTTTTAATCCAGGCTGGGATGGCAATGCTGAAAATCTTGAACATTTTACAGATGTGCGTGAATTGCAAAAAGAATTGAAAGAAAAGGGAATACGGGTTATAAAAGAAGCTGATGAATCAACAGAAGGACCGGCATTCATTACACTGGAAGACCCAGATGGGAACCCTATTTTAATTGATCAGCATCGATGAAAATTATGTATGATACATCATTGGGGGCATCGTAATTGAACTATTTTTTAAGGTTAAATGTTGTGAGTATAATTTATGCATTTATGGTCTTTGTTCCTTTAGAACTTATGTTAAATGTTTATAGAATTAGCAGATTAACAAATTTGGAGATATCTATGGTAACCACCTTGTCAGGCATCATAAGTCTTGTTGAGATCGTTGCGGGTACAATTCTTCTATATTTATTAACCAATAAGTGGCTGAATGGCAGAAAGGGAAATTACTGGACGGTCATCCTATGGGTGCCTTACTTTGTCCTTTTTGTATACAGTTTCGCTACTTTGTTTCCTGTAACGTATGGTGGAGATTATCCTAATCCTGGCTCTGGTCTAATAGCGATCGGAGGATTAATTCTATATCCATTGTACATACTGCTTATTAATTTTGTTGGGATGTCAGGTGATGATGGATCGGTGAGTCATCCCGTATAAGAATGCTTCGCCCGAATTTAGATTTATTAGGGACGGTAAAGAAAAAACGCTCTGAATTTTCTCTGAGCGTTTTGTTTTATTATTAACCTTTATTTATATCCTTCATTGTCTTAACATCCTTGCCCCATTAAGGAATTTAGATGTGTTTTTAGTAGAATGTTTAATTCTATTCTAAAAATTGATTAATAGATTACTTATTTACCATCCTATAAACAAACCCTATCAATAACCTCGCAAATGGAATCGTAACTGGCAGCAAAATGATCGCATAAATCGGACCCCATACAAGTGTCCCTTCAATGTTGATGAATTCGATTCCGCCTCTTACGATCATTTCGCCAAAAATGGCACCGATCGTTCCGCTGAATAAGGATACAAGAAAGGCACATATAGCGCTGATCTGCCAAAGTTTTTTGTTTGACACATTTTTTTTATTATGAAAATATACGCTTAATATGGGAAAAGTGATAGAGAAGGGAATCAAGACAGAAAAATATAACCAGCTTTCACCCCAAAAGGACGTTACTCCACCAGCCATTGTCTGTCCAAACAGCATAAATAAGAATGCAGCAGCAATTGAAAAGACCACACCAAATATTAGACCTTTAAACACATTCATTGTTTTGATTTTAATCACAACCCTACCTTTTATTTGAAAAATAAGGAGATTAATTTTTTGCCAAAGAGCATTTAGACTCCCAGCCTTTACGATATAATTGTCATATAAATACCAGGAAAATACAATTAAATTCTAAAATTTATAAGATAATAACTATATAAATAGAGGATAAGGAGTGCGAACATAAAATTGAGTAAGAAAATATTAATTTTTTATCTATCGCAAAGCATAGTAAGGTCTTTGGTTATAAAATAATAAAAATCGGGAATAGATGAGTGATAGAGGAGGTTTATTACATGGTTCTAAAAAAAGTAAAAAAGCTGCTCGATGATCCTAAGGTGAAAAAAGCCATTAAAGAGCAAGTGGTTCCTGCTATAAAGAAAGAATTAAGAAAGCGAAAATCGAAATAGATATTTGCAAAAAAGCTGAAGCCGCAGTGGTTTCAGCTTTTTTACTAGAGGTAACGATGTTGTTGAAGATAAAAATCTGAAACTATCTTTCATCTTCTTCGTAAGTATAAAGAACAACAAGTTACCGGCTAGAACAAGGGAGGATACGAATGAATTTGTTTGTTGCCTATTTGGTTATTTTTTTACTAGGAGCCACGCCTTTTATGGAAGTTGTCGGTGTTATTCCATTAGGCATTGCTGTTGGCTTGCCGGCGATTCCTGTCACCATTCTGGCATTCGCCGGGAATATTCTCACGATTTGGCTGCTGATCCTGCTGATTGATCACGTAAAGGTCTGGCTGCAGCGACGCAAGGAGAAGAAGGGGAAAGAGGGATCAGATAAGAAAGGACAGCGTGCTGCACGTATCTGGAAAAAGTATGGTTTGCCTGGCTTAACCATTGTTTCCCCTATTTTAATTGGCACCCATCTTGGTGTGATCCTGGCAATGAGCTTTGGGGGTACTCGCAAACAAATCACAATCTGGATGACGGGCAGTATTATTGTCTGGACGATTGTGATGAGTATTGCTTCTTTTTATGGAATTGATTATTTTTATGAGAAAACAGGGAATGAAGGGTTTCTGAAAGATTTTTTAGAAAATACAGATTAGAAATATAAAAAGTTTGTAAATATGTAAAAACAACTTGCCAAACGTATTTTTCTATTCTATAATCATCAATAATATTTCGAATAATTAAATGATTCACACAAACGATGAAGAGAAAAAGTAAGATTATGCAGTTTACAAAGAGAGCTTCGGTAGCTGAAAAGAAGCAAAAGTGCTGATCTGAACAATGGCCTCTGAGTTCCGTGCTGAAAGTGCATTCGCATGTTAGGTTCCGGCGAGATTTGGTGCTCGTTACAAACACCACAGTATAATGACTTATGTCAGTACTTGAATGAGGCTGCAATGTGTTAACATGCAGTGAAGTAAGGTGGTACCACGTGATCTAGAACCACGTCCTTATCCGATGAATGGATAATGACGTGGTTTTTTATTTTATAAACTATTGGAGGAAGAAAAAATGAATAATTATTTAGTCATTCAAACAGATTTTGGCATTAGTGATGGAGCGGTAAGTGCAATGTATGGTGTTGCGTTATCAGTTGATCCGAAGGTCCGTATTTTTGATTTGACCCATGATATTCCGCAATACAACATTTGGGACGGAGCTTATCGTCTATATCAAACGATTTCTTATTGGCCAGAAGAAACAGTCTTTGTGTCGGTTGTCGATCCAGGAGTCGGTACAGACCGACGTTCGATTGTAGTAAAGACAGAGTCAAACCATTATATTGTCACACCTGATAACGGTACACTGACTCAGATTAAGAAACATATTGGCATAAAAGAAGCAAGATTGATTGATGAAAAGGTAAACAGACTGCCGCGCTCAGGAGAATCCTATACATTCCACGGCCGTGATGTGTATGCCTTCACTGGAGCAAGATTGGCAACTGGGGTTATAACATACGAACAGGTTGGACCTGAATTAGACCCAGCAAGTGTTATTGAATTACCCGCAGAAGAAGCAGTAATTTCAAACGGTTCTGTAACAGGAAATATTGATATCCTTGATATTCGTTTCGGAAATCTTTGGTCTAATATTGACCGCGTATTGTTTAAAGAATTAAGCATTGAGTATGGCGATTCATTTGAAGTTGTCATTGAAAATGGCACTAGACAGATATATAAAAACATCATGACTTTCGGACGCTCATTTGCAGATAGTCATTTGGGAGAACCGCTCCTGTACGTAAATTCCCTTGATAAAATTGGAGTTGCCCTGAATCAAGGTTCTTTTGCCAAAGCTTATCATGTACAATCCGGTCCAAATTGGAAAATTTCTATACGAAAAGTTCAGAAACTTGTATATAATTAAATCTTATAAATAGAAAATAGAATAAGGGAGTTGGGTTTCTTGAAATTATCTATTAAAACGATTGTAGCAATCGGAATTGGGGCAGCTGTTTTTATCATTTTAGCTAAATTTGCAGCTATTCCATCTCCGGTTCCTAACACGACGATTCAAACGTCCTATGCATTTTTAGCACTTATGGCCATTGTTTTTGGACCAGTTGCTGGTGCGTTAATCGGCTTTATCGGCCATGCGTTAAATGATGCGATTTCATATGGATCTGTTTGGTGGAGCTGGGTTGTTGTTTCGGCGCTTGTAGGATTTTTAATTGGTCTGGCAGCTAAGAAGATTAACATTGAATCTGGTAAACTTGGTACAAACAAAATTGTAACGTTTAATATTGTTCAAGTCCTTGCTCAAGGAATTGGCTGGTTCTTAGTTGCTCCTTTACTAGATATTTTGATCTACGCCGAACCGGCTAATAAAGTATTCGTCCAAGGATTGTTCGCTGGAGTTTCAAATATGATTACAGTTGGCATTATAGGTACGATTTTATTAGTGGCGTACGGAAAAACACGCAGCCAAGGCAATAGCCTGCATAGAGAAATGTAACGGTGAAATATTTAAGAAAGCGAAATACATGCAGAACGTCAGCGTTGCCACAATTTTTGTGGCGGCGTTTGTCTGCGTTTAAGGCATAGAATCGCTCTTTAAGTCACTGGATGTAGAACGAACCTTGAAAAGTGTCTATATGCTTACTAGATGCAGCCTGCACTTTTCTTACAAGCAAGGAGACAAACATGAACAAAACAGTTATTGAGTTCAAAGACTACTCTTTTAAATATCATAGTCAAATTGAACCGACCTTACAGGATATTAATCTATCAATCCAAGAAGGAGAGAAGATTTTAATCGTGGGGAGAAGCGGTTCAGGCAAAAGCACAATTGGCCACTGTATAAACGGTTTAATTCCCTTCTCGCATAAAGGGGATACAGCCGGTACCTTAAATATATTGGGGCAGGATGCAAACACATTGGATATTTTCTCACGCTCGAAAATGGTGGGAACCGTTCTGC
This sequence comes from Cytobacillus gottheilii, assembly GCF_001636345.1. GTDB lineage: Bacteria > Bacillota > Bacilli > Bacillales > Cytobacillaceae > Cytobacillus > Cytobacillus gottheilii. The sequence continues at coordinate 2,608,264 of NZ_KV440945.1, read as the reverse complement.
AGGATCCGGACGGTCAATTCATTGGACTAACTGTGGGTGAGGATATCGCTTTTTCACTGGAAAATAGTCTTACAAACCAAAAAGAAATGCATTCCATTGTAAAAGATACAGCAGCAATGGTTGCGATGGAGGAGCATTTATCCTCTTCTATTCATCATTTATCTGGCGGACAAAAACAAAGGGTTTCGTTGGCCGGTGTCATGGTTGATGATGTTGATATTCTCCTATTTGATGAACCGCTGGCTAATTTGGATCCTGCAACAGGCAAAAGTGCCATTGAACTGATTGACCGCATCCATAAAGAAATGAATAAAACGATCGTGATCATAGAGCATCGCTTAGAGGATGTACTGCATTGTGATGTTGACCGGATTATTGTCATGGAGGATGGTCGGATTGTTGCAGATATGGACCCGGATACTTTACTGGCGAGCAACATTCTTGAAGATATAAGTATCCGTGAACCTCTTTATGTTAAAGCGGCAAAATATGCAGGGTGCGAATTGACTGCCAATATGAAACCAGCACATATTAGCACATTTGATGTGAATAGATGCCGGAATCAGATATTAAGCTGGTATAACCAATTTGAAGCAGCTTCTTTTACTAGTAAATCCGAACGTATTCTCGAGCTGCAGAACATTTCTTTTTCTTATGGTTCTGGGGGGAAAACAATTGAGAATGTCTCTCTGTCGATTGAAAAAGGAGAAATGGTCAGTATTGTGGGGCGCAACGGAGCTGGCAAATCAACTCTGTCCAAATTAATCTGCGGTTTTATTAAACCAAATGAAGGTAAAATTCTTCTTAATGGATTAGATATAACAAATGATAGCATAAAGCAGCGATCGGAAAGAATTGGCCTCGTGATGCAAAATCCAAACCATATGATCTCAAAGCATATGATTTATGATGAAGTTGCACTTGGCCTCGTGATTCGGGGAGCAGCAGAAGCTGAAATAAAAGAAAGAGTCGAAAAAACATTAAAGGTGTGTGGGCTTTATCCGTTTCGAAACTGGCCCATTTCAGCATTAAGCTTTGGACAGCGGAAACGAGTAACGATCGCTTCTATTTTAGTATTGAATCCGGATATCATTATTTTAGATGAACCGACAGCTGGTCAGGACCTGCGACATTATACGGAGATTATGGAATTTTTATCAGAGTTGAATCAGCACGGTGTGACAATCATCATGATCACTCATGATATGCATTTGATGCTTGAATACACACCAAGGGCGATTGTGATCAATGACGGAAAAAAAATAGGCGATACTTCCGCTGTTGAAGTATTGACAGATTCTGCCCTGATTCAGGATGCGAACTTAAAAGAAACCTCTTTATTTGAACTCGCCAACCGTCTGGGCGTAAAGAATCCATTAGACTTTATCAGCCGTTTTATTTCTTTTGATCGGGAGGCGAAGCAGAAATGGCAGTAGAAATGCTCTCTTATATTGAAAGAAATACACCGATTCACCGCTTAACGGGTGTCACGAAGCTGGTATGCTTTATTCTCTGGTCTTTTGCAGCGATGCTCACCTATGATACTCGTATTCTGCTCTTTTTATTCGTTTTAGGAATAGCGATTTTCATTGTTTCTAAAATTAAACTAAGAGAAATATCCTTTGTTTTACTGTTTATTTTAGTATTTTTACTGCTAAATAATGCAGCCATTTATTTGTTCTCTCCGCAGGAAGGTGTCAAAATCTATGGCAGCAGTACAGTCATTGCAGACTTTTTTGGTAGATATAATCTCACATTGGAGCAGATCTTTTATCAGTTTAATATCACATTAAAATATTTCACAGTAATCCCTGTTGCCTTGCTGTTTATCGTCACGACAAATCCAAGTGAATTTGCGGCGTCCTTAAACAAAATCGGCGTCAGCTACCGCATTTCCTATGCAGTCGCCCTGGCACTTCGCTACATCCCGGATGTACAGCGCGATTATCAGAGCATTGCGCTCTCACAGCAGGCCCGCGGCATTGATATGTCTAAAAATGAGAAGCTGTTCAAGCGCCTAAAAAACGCTGCATCGATTATCATCCCGCTCATCCTCTCGAGTCTGGATAAAATCGAAACCATCAGCAACGCGATGGAGCTGCGCGGCTTCGGAAAAAACAACAAACGAACATGGTACAGTGCCCGTGCTTTCCAGACTGGAGATTACCTCACACTTATTGTGTTCACCCTGATTCTGATAATCAGCCTGGTTGTGACCTTTTATGATGGCAGCCGATTTTATAATCCGTTTGTGTAAAAAATTTACTTCCTGAGTTTTGGCTTGGGGAGTTTTTACTATTTTGAATGACTTAATAAAAGGAGTGCAGCTTATAGTGTTAATAACGAAGAAAGTTCTAACCTATAAAATTAGATTAGCTGTTCACAGTGATGCCAGGAACTTATCGTTGTTACGATTAAAAATTGACGGAGAAACCGAAAACATGGACAGAGAAGAGGGAGAAGATTTCATAGACCAAACAGGTTTTGAAAAAATCATAGAATCAGATACAAATCATCCTAGGACTTTATTTTTAGTTGCTGAAATGGATGGCAAATTAATTGCTTATTCAAGATGTGCCGGCAATGATTTAAAAAGATTTGTCCATAAAGCTGAGTTTGGGTTAGGTGTTTTAAAGGATTACTGGGGATATGGTGTAGGAAGAAAGCTGCTGGAGGCAACAATTGCATGGGCTGATAACAACGGCATAGCTAAACTGGAATTATATGGTGTTCTTGAAACGAATACGAGAGGCATAGACCTATACAAAAGCCTCGGCTTTGAAATCGAAGGCTTAATAAAAAAGGACAGACTACTATCAGATGGGAACTACTATAATACCTATGTAATGGCAAGATTTCGTGAAGATGGAGGTTCAAAATGAAAATTTATAGCTTTCGAAAAGAAGAGGGGAAGAAAATAACGAAATACGATTCTAATTTTATCATGTCACGAATTATTCAATCTGAAAAGCCTGTTCATGTAGGCTGTATGCATCTAGAGGAGAACGGTGTTATTGGTTATCATCAGGCAGTCCTCCCTCAGCTCCTTTTAATTATGAATGGAGAAGGTTTCGTACGAGGGGAAAGGGAAGAATACATAAAAGTTCAATCAGGCGACGCAGTGTTCTGGGAAAAAGATGAATGGCATGAAACGAAAACAGATTTAGGTCTAACCGCTATTGTAATAGAAAGCGAACAATTGCATCCAGACTCTTTTATGGCATTAAGGATTAATTAGGGGAAATGATCATGGTAATGATTATGAAAGATATTAAAGGCAAATCATACAAACAATTAATAGATATACTATTTAAACACTCAGATACATTCGCGTTTGTTGAAAGTACGCAATGGATGGAGTTTGAATCAGATCGTCTTGCTTTTGTGGATCAATTGATCTCAGATATTAAAGTGCATTTAATAGAAAGAAAAGTGCAAACCAAATGGGAAACAACAAGACATACGGACGGTAACAAGGCATATGTATATTATTTTCGGAACAACAATGCGACAAAATTATTCTTAAAAGAATACAGCCAATCTCTGTTTGGCTGGATCGGTCCGGAAATGCCAGAGGATTTAATGTTTTATCGTAAGGATCAGTGTATATTGGCTGCATGTTCCCATGAAGGGTATTTTGGGATTGAGGATGAGGTTTGGAGAGAATTTTTATCTAAATAAAAAGGTTAGGAAGTCATCATTTGTTTTTTTATTCATGATTATAAAATATATTTTATGAACATGAGTGAAATGGAGCGGAGGACCCCCGACTCCTGCGGGCTGAAGAGCAAAGGGTGAGACCCAGCAGGAACGAAGTGACGAGGAGGCTTGCTTGCTCCCCGCGGAAAGCGAGGGACCGCAGTGCAATGGAACGGGCTTGTTTAAATAACCAATTCAAGGTATTGAATATTCGTGCTTTAAAAGATTAATTTCGTTTTGTCCCAGGATCATTTTTGCTAAAATGAACATCTTATTGCTTTTTATTATCAAAGTTGATAATATTATATATAATGATAATAAAGGAGCTGAACATAAGTGAACAAGATCGATGCCATCCTTCATCCTGTCCGGTTTAAAATTGTACAAAAGTTTCTTGATGGGCACGGAAAAACAGTTAAGAAGCTGACGAAGGAATTAGAAGATATTCCTCAGGCAACTTTATACAGACAGCTGGATGCACTTGTGAAATCAGAGGTTTTAATGGTTACAGAGGAAAATCAGGTTCGAGGGACCATCGAAAAAGTTTATTCTCTAAATATTGCAAATGCCAATATAACAAATGATGATGTAAAAGAACTGACAATAGAAGACCACCTTCAATATTTTATGATTTTTCAAGCACAGCTTACTCATAATTTTGAAGAATACCTGCAGAAGGATGATCTTGATTTTCAGAGAGACGGTGTAGGATACAGGCAAGTTGCTATGCATCTTTCAGATGAGGAATTTGCAGATTTTACAAGGGATTTGAGAGAAGTGTATCAAACGTATTTGCAAAAATCTCCTTCACCTGAAAGAACAAAAAGATTGGTATCCAATATTTTTATCCCGGAAAATAAGAGGAGAATGGAAGATGACAAATAGCAGCGAAGTGACGATTCAAGGAGCTTACCCAATAAGCGGCACATTAAAAATCCCAAGCAAAGCAGATAATCAATTCCCAGCCGTCTTAATCATTCAGGGAACGGGGAAAGCTGATCGCGACGGGAATATTAAAAATTTTAAGATGAATATTTATAGTGATTTAGCCGATTTTATTCATTCAAAAGGCTTTGTCACACTTCATTATGATAAAAGAGGAACGTATAAGAGCGGTGGAGACTATCTTGAGGCTGGCGTTTTCGACTTAATTGATGATGCAGCAGCCTGTGTAGACTTTCTGAAAAACCATCCTCAAGTTGATAAAGAAAAAATAGTTATACTTGGGCATAGCGAAGGAGCGTTAATTGCCCCAGCTGTAAATAAGAAGTCGCCGGTGTCTGGTCTTATTTTACTGGCTGGAGCTGCGGAACCTTCTAAAGACTTACTTCCAAGGCAAAGTGAAATGGCTTATAAAGAAATGAATCAATCAAAAGGCTTTAAAGGTCTGCTTTTCAGACTACTTCGTGCCGAACAAAAGGCAAGAAAGCAAAATGAGAAAATCATCAATAAAATACTTGTGTCTGACAAGGCAGTCATGCGGGTTCAAGGAGTAAGAATGAATGCGAAATGGCTAAGAGAGACTTTTTCTTATAATGTTTGTGATTATTTAAAAGAAGTCACATGCCCTGTTTTGGCCATTACCGGTGATAAGGACATCCAAGTTCCGCCAGAGCATGCAGAAGTGATTACAAATATGGTAAAAGGAGATTCTGAGTGGTATATTATTCCTGATATGAATCATATTTTGCGGAAATATGAAAGCACGCACACCATATTAGGTGCAATGAAAGAATATAAAAGTCTTCTGAATCAGCCTATTGATCAGGAGCTGTTTAATAGGCTGGAAGATTGGCTGAGCAGGTACCAGCATGTTGAATAAGATGTGAAGGATTTTTTTTTAAAGAAAAAGGAAGATCATGATGAAAAAATGGTTTAAGGGTCTGCTTGTATGTAGTATCCTACTTATCCTCTTTGTTTACCTTAACAATAGCTCTTTTTTTGCTGAAGAGAGAAAGGGAGATCCCCTCCTTTTAGCTCACCGTGGTTTAGCACAGACTTTTCCAATGGATGAAATTACGGGAGAAACATGTACCGCAGAAACCATCTACAATCCTGATCACCCATATTTGGAAAATACCATTCCTTCAATGGAGGCAGCCTTTAAAGCAGAAGCCGATGTAGTTGAATTGGACCTTCAGCTTACAAAAGATGGCGAGTTTGCCGTATTTCATGATTGGACACTGGAGTGCAGAACAGAAGGTAGCGGGAAAATCAGAGACCATACAATGGAAGAACTGAGACAGCTTGACATCGGTTATGGCTATACAGCTGACAATGGAAAGTCATATCCTTTTCGAGGCAAGGAGTTAGGTCCAATGCCTACACTGCAAGAGGTACTGACACATTTTCCAGATAAGGAATTTTTAATTCATATTAAAAGCAACGATCCAATTGAAGGAGAGAAGTTAGCAGAATATCTGACAACTAGGTATACAGCTGATAGGCTGCAACAATTAACCGTATATGGCGGCAATGAACCGATTGAGGCTTTAAAGGAAATCATTCCAGAAATGCGTGTCATGTCAAAGGAAACATTGAAAAGCTGTTTACTATCATACGAAGCGCTAGGCTGGTCAGGTTATGTTCCTAAAGCATGCAAGAACACACAAATTCATATCCCTGAAAAATTTGCTCCATACCTGTGGGGATTTCCTCATACTTTTATCAATCGGATGGATGATTCCAACACAAGAGTTATTTTAGTAGCAGGAAATGGAGATTGGTCAGAAGGATTTGATCAAAAGGCTGATTTAGAAAGAGTGCCAGAGGATTACCGGGGCGGAATTTGGACGAATCGAATTGATGTGATTGCCCCCATAGTACATGAGACGAAATTAAACAATTGAAAGGAGAATGAACATGGAAAAGCTGTTAAATGAACAACGTGAAGAACTACTGCAAACATTGAAAGCGCGGTTTGAGAATAATATGCATCGCCATCAAGACCTTAAATGGGAGAATGTCCTAGCGAGACTGGAAGCACAGCCTGAGAAACTCTGGTCACTGAACGAAATGGAAAGAACAGGCGGCGAACCGGATGTGGTTGAATATGATGAACAGGGAGGCGAGTTTATCTTCTATGACTGCTCAGAAGAAAGTCCTAAAGGCCGCAGAAGTTATTGTTATGATCGAGAAGCATTAGAATCAAGAAAAGCGAATAAGCCAGAAAACAATGCCATTGATGTGGCAGCTGAAATGGGAATTGAAATGTTAACAGAGGAAGAGTATCGTGCACTGCAGAAACTTGGGGAGTTTGACAAGAAAACATCAAGCTGGGTGCAGACACCTAAAGAAGTTCGTTCACTTGGGGGAGCCTTATTTTGTGACTATCGCTTTGGGCAAGTGTTTCTGTATCACAATGGGGCATCCTCCTACTATGCAGCGCGCGGGTTTCGTGGGTTGTTGAAAGTGTGATAGATGGCTGTGATTTAAGTGGGGAAAAGAGCGGTGATGGGGAGTTAGGCGTGGCGGAAGTGCCCGTTGGCTTGGAAGAAGTGTGGTGGTGGGAACAAAGGAACGTTCGGAGTGCCCGTTGGCTTGAAAAAAGCGTGGTGGTGGGAACAAAGGAGCTGTCAAAGTGCCCGTCAGACCGGAAAAAGAGAGTTGGCGGGAACAAAAGTGCGTCTAAAGTGCCCGTCAGCTCGGAAAAAGCGTGTTGACGGGCATTAAAGTGCGCCCAAAGTGCCCGTCGGCCTGGATAAAGCGTGTCGAAGGGAACCAATGTGTGATTAAAGTGCCCGTCAGTCTGAAAAAAGCCTGTTGAAGAGAACTAAAGGGCGTCAAAGTGCCCTTCAGCCCATAAAAAGTGTGATGACGGGAACAAAACGCATCTCAAATATAAACTATCCCGAGTAAACTTTAGTAAAACGCTCACAAACAACTACCATATTTGGTGCAAATTCGAGATTATATGTTTTTAATTCATTTCTAAAAAAGTTCTCATGCGCTTCCCACCAAAATGCATAATCCCCTTCACCTTCAGCTAAGGCAAATTCTTCAGACACTTCGTCCATGGGCAGAACCTCAACGGAATCAATTTTAATAATCGCGACAGGTTCGTCGCTGCTATTTAAAACAATTGAATATTCGCCTGCTTGTGGCAGGGGCTCGTTTTCAAGTTCATAAAAAACATGACCTGAGGTGGTAGCTGTCTTCTTGCCCTCCACAACTAAATCTGCCAGCCAATCGGGCTCTGCACCAAATTGAAAAGCATCTTTATAAGTGACATTCTCAAGCTGATGCAAACTGCAGTATTCATTCCAGAATACATCTGTTTTCTTCATTTTCAATCCCTCCAATTATTCCTTTATTATGTAGGAAAAAAAGGAAAAAAGGCAATCTTTTCTCACATATTTGACTCTATATTTCCAATGTTTCTGTTAAACTATTTATTAAAAAGTAGAGGTGGGAACATGGAAAATCAATATTTTTACAGCAAATATACTGAAGTGCTTATCATTGGCATTCTTACTGGCATAGCTGGGATCATCACCTTATTGATTTTTACAGCAGCAGGAGATCAAATGTCCACATTTTCTCGTACACTTACCATTATTTTATGTGTTTTCTTTTTGGCAACCTCTTTATTATTGCTTTTAACGAGAAAATCCAGACAAAAAAAGCCGGCGATCACCTTAAATGATCAGGGAGTAACCATTCATATTAATCCAGGCTACGGTTTTATTGGCTTTGAAAACATTGATGGCGTGATGCTTTATAAAAGACAATGGAATAAGATGATTGGCATTGTTCTACATAATGAAGAAAAGTTTATTGAAAGCTATGCTGGAATGAGAAAGATGAACTTAATCAATAATCGCAAACAAGGGTATCCGGCTGTTGAATTGATGAGGTATACGATTGCTGACAGTCAGGCATTGATTGATGCTTTGCAGCAAAAAGGTTGTAAAGTTTATCAGCATTCCAAAGGTGGAAATGGTTAAAAATGCACAAATAAGAGAAGAGGGAATGTATTTTGAAAAAAATAGCGATTGTCACTGGCGCCAATTCTGGCATGGGTTTAGCAACAACGATTGCACTTGCCAAACAGAATATCTATGTCATTATGGTGTGCAGAAATCCAGAAAAGGGAAAACAGGCACTTCATGAGGCCCAAAAAGCTAGCGGCTCTGGAAATATTGAGCTAATGCTATGCGATTTAAGCTCTTTATCACATATTCGCCAATTTTGCGATGAGTTTAAAAGCAAATACTCCAAATTGGATATTTTAATAAATAACGCTGGTGTGGTTTCTATAAAACGGCAGGAAACAGAGGATGGTTTTGAAGCGATGCTTGGCGTCAATCACCTTGGTCATTTCCTGTTAACGAATTTACTGCTTGATCACTTGAAGGCAGCAGCAAAAGGCAGAATCGTCGTTGTTTCTTCTGGCGCACATAAATGGGGCAAGATGGACTTTGAAGATCCATATTTTAAAAAGGGCTACAATGTCGTTGTAGGATATGGGCGTTCAAAGCTGGCCAATGTCTTGTTTACCCGCGGACTGGCTCAGCGTCTTGAAGGAACAAACGTAACAGTCAACAGCCTGCACCCTGGTGCCGTTGCAACAAATCTTGGCGTTGATCGCACAACCGGATTTGGAAAAAACTTCATTAAACTGCTTGTTCCGTTTTTCAGAACAGCAGAGGAAGGTGCGAAAACGGCCATTTTTCTTGCCACCAGCCCGGCTGTTGAGAAAACAAACGGTCACTATTTTTACAATGAAAAAGAAGCTCCTATTGCTAAAACAGCAAAAGACGATGAATTGGTAGAGCGGTTTTGGAGGTGGAGTGAGGGCGAGGTTGGGTTGAGTAGAACAAATAGGTAAGGAAAAAAACCAGCTATGTGGATGCAGCTGGTTTTATTTTTTGCCTTGCCCCCATCCCCATACTGACTTCTCCCTCCATATCTAGTAAAATAGATGCAAAAGCTGTTGTATAGAGGTGTTTGAAAATGAAAGAATGGATCACGAAGGAGCTGCTGTCTTATTCCAAAAAGACGATTGTTGTCGAGGAGTTGGAAAGATGGGTTCCAAGTGGATTGACATATGAACAGTTTGCTGAGCAGGTTCTATTACTAGAGAACGAAGGAATACTGGAAATGGTGAAGGCGAAAGGGAGAAATAGCAGGACGCCTTCATTAGCATACTCCTACCGAATACATACCATTCACTTAAAAAAGGATTATCATGAGCAGCTGAAAACGTATCGGCTAAAGCTGCATCCTTCCATTTCATTAGATTCATATTATCGTCTGCAGCCTGCAAAATGGAATATGGATTTGCCCTTTCTACTATCCATTCATCAATATCTAGAATCATTTGGTCTGCCAATCTATGAGGTGCCAGCGCCTGAACGCAGCGTGGAATTAGTTGGAGACGAAAAATGGATCACAGATAAACAGGGAAAAGAACTGCTGGAAAGAGTTGGATTATGGAATTCTATGAAAATAATCCCCGTTTCAGATCCGCTTATGTTTGCTCTGAATCCAAAGATGTTCATGCAAAAAGAACATAAGCATTTAATTGTGGAGAATAAAACGACCTATCAGGGGCTTTTGGATGCACTGCCACATACCTCTTTTACCACTTTAATTTACGGGTGCGGCAATAAGATCCTGAATAGCATGGACCAATTTGAGCGGCAGCTGCCATTAGAAGGGGCTAAGCATCGTTTTTATTATTTTGGGGACCTTGACCGATCAGGGATTTTTATTTGGCATCGCCTGCAGTCAAAAATCGATGCGGAGCCCGCCATGCCATTTTACGAGGCATGTCTGGCAAAAGAGCATCTCCAAGGCAAAACGAATCAGCGTTTGGACGAGGATGCAGTCGCAGCCTTTTCTGCCTTTTTAAAAAAAGAACAGAGAGAGCAGCTGCATTCTCTTTTGGATTCAGGCTGTTATTTTCCGCAAGAAGTGCTGAAGACTGAAGAGCTGCAAACCATTTGGAGGCAAACAAGATGGAGTTAAACTCGTTTACAGACATTACGAGCGGATATAAGGAGCGGATGCGGAGATTGGCTCTTTTCGACCCTTTATACGAGCTGGACCGCAAGAAAACCAAAGACAAAAAAGGGGATCCGATCGATTTAAAAGGCTTTGGTTTGCTGTCGCTTTTATTCTTTTTTGAACAAAAGATCATTCGCAATAATAAGAGCGGAAAACGGGAATTAGCTGTTTTTTTACAAAAAATGTCGAGCGGGCTATATGTATTAGAGCAAAATTCATATGAAGACATCGCCAGTTTAATCATTGAAACGTTCCGGCCTGCCCACGGAAAAAAGAGAGCCTACTCTTTTTATAACTGGGAGAGCTTTGCGGAAGAAGAGCTGTCTTATTCGTTATTAAAAGCCAATACCTTTGATTCAAAAACAAACACCCAATATTACACATTGGACGACGATGGGCTGGAATTGATTTTTGCCACTAAGGAATTTTACAGTGAATTTCAATTATCAATCAATCAGCTCATGCTTCGCAAACAGCTGGAAAAAGGGGAATTTAAAGGCGCACTGCGGCAAATCAACGAAATGCGCATTGATGTGGAAACCTTAAACGAGCGGATGATCAAGCTGCGCCATGAAATTCAGCGCAGTATTGTTTCAGAAGAAACGTTTGAACGTTATAAACAGCTGCTCGAGGATATTCATGCCAGATTGGCACGCGAAAATGAAGAATTTAGAGAGCTTCGGGAATTTGTAAAGGAAACAAAAGAGCGTTTGTTTGAGCAGGATTTTCACCAAAAAGAACAAAAAACATATGGCTATGTCATTCAGCTGACCAATCAGCTTGAGGAGGTCCATTACGAGCATTCCAAGCTCTTGGATCAGAGCATTGAATTAAAAAATCATACGCTAAAGGCTGCTCAGGAATCTCTCTACTATACCGGTATTGATGCGTTTAACTTCGAGCAGGACATCAACGCTCGCGTCTTTGGAACACCTCTGCCACTAGAAGCAATGAAAGGGCTTCTTCATCCCTTTTTGCCATTAGATCAACATCAAGCATGGTCACCGCTTACGATCTTTGCTCAGCAAAATATCCGGGAAGATCGCGAAGAAAGACCCGATTATAGCTTTATGGAATTGGGTGCAGAACAAGAGAAGCACGACCAAATCATTCTCAAACAAAATTATGCTTATTGCATGAAGCAATTCTTATTGGCAGCGGAGGAAGGCTGCAGTAGTCTCGAGGAAATCATTCAATACATACGCAAAAAAGATGAGAATCTTGTCTCCCAGCGTTTCTTTTATGATTTCTGGGTCGTGCTTCATCAGCGTTCTCCGATCATTCCTGGAATCACAAAAACAGAAGAAGAAGAGCAGACACATACATTTGATGAAGCGATCAGACTGTTAGGATATCGAACACTGACCGTAAAAGAACGCGGAGACATTTTGCAAGTAACAGATCGCTTTTCCATTCAAAACATGGATATTCACATAGAGGAGGAACCTGAAGATGACTTATAGTGAAGGCAAAGTCATGATGGCTTTTGAAATCTATTCTCTGCTTTCGCGGGATGGGCGTGCAGGTGCAGAGCAAATGGCGTTGTATAAAGCCGATGATAGTGTGCGCGGACTGATTGATCGTTTTGCGCATCATGTGGATTGTGTCATCATTTTGGCGGGAGATCAAATGTATATGATTCCAGAAACGAAATTATCTCCTTTTCATGTCAACAATGATTTTCTCAAAAGAACCTATTTAAAATCCGGCGCTACAAATGCAGACATTTATTTGCTTTATTTTACTGTCATTGTTTTATTCGGCAGTTTTTATGATAGCTATCAAACACTTGAGCCTACAAGAGAATTTATCCGGCTTGACGATTGGACATTACTTGTGAATGATCGCATTCTGATGTTGATGGAGCATGATGAAGAGAGACTGCTGCAGCAAGAAAAAGAGTTTTCCTACAACTGGAAACAAATCATTGATAAATGGGACGATATGAACGACATTAAAGAATCAGCGAAAAAGCAAAGCGGCAATACGATCAGCCGCCTGAGTTTTATGGATACAGCCAAAAGGTTTGTCATCGATCAGGAGCTGCTGGAGGAGATCGGCAACAACGAACTGATTTTAACGGAAAAAGCAAAAACAATTGTGCAGCGCTTCTTCATGGAGGTCGAATATAACAAAGGGATCTTAGAATTTATTTATCAATGGGAGGAGGATCACGATGCCATCCATCAGTAAAATTCGATTTACAAACGTGGTCTATGAAGATGGGCTAAAACGCTATAATGATGAAATTTTCCGTTTTGACGGCTACAATGGCGCGATTTTGCTGGAAAACGGCGGCGGTAAGACCGTTTTTATTCAGACCGCCCTGCAGGCTATTATTCCGCATACCAATTTATCTGACCGGAAAATCAAACAAACGCTGCAGCTTGATAACTACCCGGCACATATCGCCATTGAATGGATTCTATCGGAAAATCCCCGGAGGTATCTGCTTACGTGTGTCAGTTTATTTTTAACAAAAGACGGCTTAAGCTCTTATCGCTATGTGTATCCCTATATGACAGGTGATCAAAACAGCATTGAAGGAGTGCCTTTTGTCAAAAAAAATTCAAACCGTCCAAGTGACCGCGGGGAAATTGCTGATTATTATCAGTATATGACACAGCAATACATGAACGCCCGGACCTTTTCAACCATTAAAGCCTACCAGGAGCATTTGGAAGAGCAATATCATATCATCGCCAACGAGTGGGAAAGCATCGTCAAAATTAATAGTACAGAAGGCGGTGTCGAAGCTTTTTTTGACGATTGCCGCCAAACGAATCAGCTGTTCGACCGGCTTCTTGTGCCAACGGTTGAGAGTGCGATTGCCGGCCATGAAGAAAACAGCTTTGCCGATACATTTGAAAAACAGCGAACAAGCTTTAAGCTTTATAAAGAATTGAAGCAGCAAATCGAAGAAAACAAAGCAATTGAAGCTCAGTTGAACGATTATGTCAGCCGTTTTGCTCGTGTTGATGCCGAATGGAACGCTTATGAGCAAAAGAAGCAGCACGCCAAAGCGGTGTTACATCTCATTTTAGAAAAAGAAACACAATATGAGCAGTCGCTGAATGATGTGAAGAGAAAAAAGGAAAATTGGCGAGAAGAAGAGCGGCTTTATTTGCAAAAAGAGGGCTCCTTGCACATTGAAAAAGCTGGTAGGATCCTGGCAGGTTTACAGGATCAGTTGCACCATTTACACCAGGAGCTGAATGAAGAAAAAGAACAGTATGAACAAGCAAGCAATCAATACATTGCGTTGAAGTTTGCTGAGTTAAAACTGGCTTGTAAACAAGAAGAAGATCAAATCCAATTTTTGCGCGAGCAGCTGGACAGTTTAAATGAAGCAGATGAAGTGCAAGAGTTAGAAGAGCGCATCCTTCAAAATCAGCGAGAATTCCTCGGGCTATTTTTAAATGAAATGGAAGAAAGCGATCGCCGTAAAGCAGAAATTCAGTATGAAAAGCGGCCACTTGAAGACAAGATTGCTAGCGTTGCTCAGGAGCTAAAAGGAGAACAGGAAAAACTGAATCGTCTTAACGACCGTTTTCATACCCAAAAAGGCAAATGGGAAGCTCTTCAGGAAAGCATGAGAAAACTGCTGAAAAAGCTGCTGGCTCATCCTGAACAGGAAAATATTAAAGAGAACATTTCTACTTGGGAAAAACGTCTCGTCTCGCTAGATGAAGAGATTGTTCAGCTGAAAAACGATAACAAACTGCTCGCACTAGCTTATACAGAACTAGAAAATCAACTGGAAGAAAGCAGACGAGAAAAAGAAGGCCAGGAAAAGCTCCATACGAAATTACAAACTGAAATTATTTATATGGATGAAGAACACAATAAAGTAAAAGCAGTGCTAGGCGGGCTTCAAATACCTTGGGCGACGATTGATTCCGTGTACTTAAAGCAAGATTCAATTACACAAAAACTGCAGGATTTCTTGCACTCTATTAATGCCGAAGTGGATCAATGCTTATATAAAGAGCGTTTAGCCTTAAGGCTGATGGATGATTACGGAGAACAAGACCTCTTTTTCGCAGATCCTTATTTGGAAAAACAGCTGCAGGGATGGAAAAATCAATTTCATCTGCTTGAAACCGGGATCATGTATATTCAAAATTTAGAACCCATAAATAAGGAATATGCAAAGAAATACCCGCTTTGGCCAAACACGTTGATTACGACAGAAAGTGAAACAGCTGCATTGCGACAAAAAGTCGCTCACATTCGGAGCAAGCTGCAATTTCCTATTGAGGTTCTTTCTTTTGAGCAAGCGCGGGCAATTGTACTGGGCGAAACCATCTATTCGGAGGCTATTGTCCCGGCGCACTGGACGGAAAATGAAGAACTCGCTCATTTTCACGACTGGAAACAGTCAATGAAAGAAAATGCTGACGTGGCCACGGTAGCTCGCAAAGAGGCTGAAGCAAAACGATCATTATGGAGTCAGGCAGCCGAGAAATTATCAGCCTTTTTACAAACATATCCTTATCCCTTTTATCAAGAAAAGAAAGAACAGCTTTCGAAATCAACAGAAGCCCTTCAAGCATTAAAAGCTCTGCAGAAGGAGCTTCACACACAAATGGCTGATAACAAAGACAAAATGGATGCCATTCAATCGAAGGTCGGCAACCTTGAGGGAGAATATAACGGACTGCAAACCAGGCTGAGTGATGGATATGAATATCTTCGTTTAGAAAAAGACAGCCATGAAATCAGCAAGACACAAAAGGAATACGAACAGCAGATCAATGAGCTGAAGCAAGAAATTCAAAGCAAGGAAAAGACCCAGGATCGCTGGAAAGATCAACTGCAAGAGCTGGAGGAAAAAAGAATCGCTGAGCATTACCACTACCTGTCGATTCTGGATGATGAAATATATAAAGAAGTAAAAGGACTTCAAGCTTTGTACACTAGTAAAATAAAAGCTGTCCTCCTGAACGAGCGGCAGGAACTGATTTTTGCGAGCCGAGAATTATCGAGTTCCCAGCAAGAGCTGCGATTAAAACTGGATTTTGCTCAGAAAGAAAAAGACCGTTTTACTGAGGCAATTGAAGAACTTCTGCAAGAACATGGTCCAGTTCAGGAAGAGGTTTCCTTTGTGCCAAACGGAAAAGAGCGATTGAAGCATTATCGAGAAGTAATGAAAGAAAGTGATAAAGCTGTCAAAGCTGCTGAGGGACGAGCTGCTGCCTGCCGCGAAAGCTTTTTGAAACAGGAAAAAGCCGTTGACATCGCGAAGGAGCAATTCGTGAATGACTTTCCTGGCGATGAATGGCTGGAGTTTGAAGGAGAAGTGACTGAAATCGAGGCTCTTTTAGCCGCAGAAAAAAGACAGCTGTATGAAAAGCAGCGATATCTCGATCAAGAAGAAGAAAGGTTTGCAAGTGAATATGAGGCTGTTAAAAATGCGTTTCATGAGCTAGATCGTTTTGAAGAGGCACATCATTTTAAAGGTCCATCGATTCAAGCAGCTGTGTTAACACAGGAAGAAATCAGAGATTTTGCCTACGAACACAAGGCAATCGTGAAAAAAGCAACGAAGCAGCTGCAGGATGGTAAAGATAAAGTAACAAAAGAAAGAGCAAAGCTGGATCAAGCAAAAGAGCTCTTTAAAGCATTTTGCAAAGATCAAATTACCGATGTGAAAATGCGTGAAATGGCCCGGCAAGGGGTCGACAATAAAAGGACCTATAAAGAAATTATGGAATTCCAAACGAACATGCAAAAACGGATTCAGACAGCGATTCACTATAATGAAACAACGATTATGGGCTATGACCGAGACTTAGAACAATTCGTGACTCGAATTAGCAATCACCTGCACACGGTGGCCGGTGAACTAAGACTAATCCCGAATAAAACAAAAGTAAAGGTCGCCGACAAATGGAAGGAAATTTATAAATTTGTCATTCCAGATTGGTCCGAGGAAGACGGGAAATCGCGGATCCGCAGCCATATTGAATGGATTGTATCGCAGCTGGACTCTGATCGCTTTAGAACTTCAGATGGTAACGAAGATCATGGCAAGGTCCGCAAAGAAATAGAAACTTGGCTGCAGTCCAAACAGCTGCTGCGAGTGGTGATGAACAATGAAATGATGAAAGTCTCCTGCCGTAAAGTGACAAACGACAATGAAGTCACGACCAGATCCTACTCATGGGAACAAACCAATGTATGGTCGGGCGGAGAAAAATGGAGCAAGAACATGACACTCTTTTTAGGCTTGCTCAATTATGTAGCCGAAAAGCAGAAACACTTGGACCCAAGTATGAAAAGAAATCGTGTTGTCATTTTAGATAACCCCTTCGGCAAAGCATCAAGCGACCATGTTCTGAACCCGGTCTTTTTCATCGCAGAGCAGCTTGGCTTTCAAATGATTACCTTAACCGCTCATGCTGAAGGCAAATTTTTGCGGAATTACTTTCCTGTTATCTACAGCTGCCGCCTGCGCAAAGCTGCTGATACCAACAAACAAATCATGACAGCAGTAAAGCAGCTTCATCATGCTTACTTTCAAGACCATGAACCACAGGCTTTGGAAAGGCTTGGTGAGGTGGAACAATTGGAACTGTTTTAAGTTGAATGTGGCATCCGAGCCGCTCTTAGTGGCTCGGTTTTTATTATTTTTTGATGCAAGCAGGTTCTTTTTGGGGGTAAAGGAAAGGTGTGGTTATGCATTGTTTATCTGGTGGGGAACTGATTGTATGGTGTGCTTTGCCTGATTGACATTTGGTGTGGCTAAGCGTTGTTTATGTGAAGGCAATCTGTTGGCAAGGTGTACTTTGCCCGATTGACACTTGGCGTGGCTAAGCATCATTTTAATGGTGGGAATCTGTTCTATCGAAGTGAGGCTAAGCTGATTTGTACTGGTTCGGTGGATGGAGCAACAGGTATCAATGCGAAAATCGATGGTCATACTAAGGAAACAAAACAAACAAAATAAAATAAAATAAACATAATAGTTGGAGGCTCTCAGATGGAAGAACAGAAAAGTAGCGTAAAGACAGCAAATATAGGTGACTGGGTGCAAGTGAATAAAGGCGAAGCCAAAGGACAAAAAGGCAAAGTAGTCGTACTTCGGGAAAACTCAGTGATAATTGAATATGGTTTGAATGAAAAGAAGGATGAACCGCTGATGACTGTGGTGAATCACCGGAATTATAAGTTGATTTAATTATTTTACAAAAAAGAAGATTCGGGAACAAAATCATTTCATAATTCCTGAATCATGGGAACTAGGTGGGTTTAGGGAATAAGAGCCCCCTAGTAATTCCCGAAACAAGGGTACCAAGTGGAATTCGGGAATAAGAAGCCCTAGTAATTCCCGAAACAAGTGCATTAAGTGGAATTCGGGAATGAGAAGCCCGTAGTAATTCCCGAAACAAGTGCATTAAGTGGAATTCGGGAATGAGAAGCCCGTAGTAATTCCCGAAACAAGTGCATTAAGTGGAATTCGGGAATGAGAAGTCCCTAGTAATTCCTGAAACAAGTGCATTAAGTGGAATTCGGGAATAAGAAGCCCCTAGTAAATCCCGAAACAAGGGTACCAAGTGGAATTCGGGAATAAGAACGCCGAAGTAGTTCCCGAAACAAGGTCACCAAGCGGAATTCGGGAATAAGAACGCCGAAGTAATTCCCGAAACAAGGTCACCAAGCGAAATTCGGGAATTACTAAAAAATCATCAACATAACAATGTATCACTGCTTCTCATAAAAAGTAGAAACCCCGCTACCTCTCTTTGTAAATTTCTTAGATAATATACTCCATATTAGTTTCTTAGAGAACATCCCGCCACACCAATCATAAATTATTGTTGTAGATACTTTTTCACTAGGAAATAAAAGGATATACTCATTAATACTACGTAGGATAGCCTCTAAAATAGTCTCTGTTGTACTGCAGTGTTCACAAATCAGTTGTTTTCTGTTAAAAGTTTTAGTTTCTAAAGACCCGCACCCCAAACAAACAACCCCCTTCCCTAGTTTACCATAATCATATTCTGGTAACCTCCTATATGGCGAATTGTCAATATGCCTCTCCATCAGTTTCTCGGCGAGTTTTTCCTGTTTGGTCGAAATCTGTGCTGGCTGCGACTTCAATTTGCCGATAAACCGATTAATCTGTGTCGGAAAAATAGCCTTTAAACTAGGCGGTGCCTGATATAGGGTGAATTCGGGGTTTACAAAAACGATGTAATAATGGAGCTTTACCGCAGAACCTCCCATATCAGAAAGTAACCGCCGCATTAAGGACTCAGACCTCTTTACCTGTAAAATCGGGCTCTTTACTTCATTCCCCGATATTGTTCGCAAAATCTCCCCATCCATATAAAAGTCGCCACAATAGTTTTTTACTTCAAACAAATAGACCTCATTGTTCAACAAAAGGGATGCATCAATCTGAAAGAGCGTTTGATTTTGCTCCAGTAACAAGTCAAATAGAAGAGTGCCATTTTCACCAAGTGGCTCTAATAACTCTGAAAAAACAACCTCCCCCTCATAACCTTTTTCCAAATTTCTATACTGCTGAATCTCTTTTTCATTAAGCTCCATACGGCTGTTCAAATGCTGGTGTATTCTCAGTTCTTTTGGTTCATTTAACGGTTTTAAGTTCATTTAAAACATCCTATCTATAAATTTTTTACCTCCTCCTCACATATACATCTATAAAAGAGATGAGGGGCGAGACATATGGACATTCAGATGCAAAAGGCGAATATGCTGGCAGATCAGGTTCGGGATTTTATTCTGCTGGTACAGGAAAAACACAAACAAGATGAAGGGATTTTTCATATAAAACTGCTTATTGAGGATTTTAAGCTGAGGGTTCTTTCCGATGAGCTAAAAAGAATCAATCGATATGAATGGGATGGGAAGTATTCGTATTATTTGGTCAAAAGGTTAAAAAAGGGATTTCAAGTAATTGAGGAATATATTCAAGGGCGTGAGGAGCTTTACCTGATTCATGGGAGGCTATACACGATTAACAAGGGGCTTATGCTTTTAAATAACGGAGAAAACGGAGAGCCTTCAGAGTAAGGTTCTCTTTTTTGTTCATTTATTGGGACTTGAGCACTAGCCTTGCTATTACTCATACAGATATGCTGTAATTTGATTATACCTTAAACTAGCAGAAAGGTGTGTCCCAGATGGCGAATAAGCAAGTGTTTGAAAGAGATATTAAAGATCATTGGTCTGTAAAATATGAAGAAGCACAGTTTCCATTGGTTCAAAAAGGCTGGATTTTGCCTGTTGACCGCTGGAAGGATTTTGATCCATTTATTTTGATGGCAGAAGACTGGTTCAAGCGCGGAACGTTTTCGGATCATCCTCACCGGGGATTTCAGACGGTTACATATGTGGTGGATGGCAGGCTTGAGCATATCGATAATGCCGGGGGCAGAGATATTTTAGAACCTGGTGATGTGCAGTATATGAACGCTGGCTGGGCTGCGCGCCATGCTGAAGAAGCGGTTGGGGAAGACATTGCCCATACGCTTCAGCTATGGCTGAACCTCCCGAAAGACCTAAAAAATACGCCAACCACCTATCAAAATATATATCGTGAAGACGCACCAACAGCATCATTTGAAGGCTGCTATGTGAAAGTGTTTTCCGGTAATATTGCCGGTGTGCAGGGACCGCTAAACAGCGTCGTGCCCATCACATTGTCCGAAATCAACTTAGAAAATGGGGCAACATACACGCATCTGCTGCCTGAAACACATAATGCCTTTGTCTATGTTTTGTCAGGAGATTTAACGATTGGATCGTCCAATGTAAACTTGAAAAAGCATGGAGTCGCAACGTTAACGTTCAATGAGGCAGGAAATGATGAAAATAAAAGTGAAATAAAAATCAAGGCAAACAGCAGGAGAACAAGGCTTCTTGTTTACTCCGGAAAGCCTATAAAAGAAGAAATTGTTCCTTATGGTCCGTTTGTGATGAATTCAATGGATGAAATCAAGCAGGCTTATCGCGATTATCATAATGGATTATTTGGACCGCCAGCAAAGTGAAATGATAGGAGGAAATGATGGAAATTGGAATCAGTACGTTCGTAGAGACAACGCCAGACCCACATACAGGGGAGACGATTAGCCATGCCCAGCGAATTCAAGAGGTAGTGGAAGAAATCGTCTTAGCCGATGAGGTAGGCTTAGATGTATTTGGAGTCGGTGAGCATCATCGTGAAGATTATGCTGCTTCATCTCCTGCCATTATTTTAGCCGCAGCTGCCGCAAGAACGAAACAAATTCGCCTAACAAGCGCTGTAACTGTGCTTTCGTCTGCAGATCCTGTACGTGTTTTTCAGGATTTTGCAACGGTTGACGCCATTTCAAATGGCCGAGCAGAAATCATGGCCGGTCGCGGGTCATTTATCGAATCTTTCCCGTTGTTTGGTTATGATCTGCAGGATTATGATGAGTTATTTGATCAAAAGCTAGAATTGCTGTTAAAAATTCGTGCGTCTGAAAAGGTAACATGGCAAGGAGGACTTCGCCCTGCCATCAACAACCGGGGTGTATACCCTCGTCCGGTGCAGGATCCCCTTCCTGTCTGGATCGGCAGCGGAGGCAACTCTGAGTCTGTTGTTCGTGCCGGTCTGCTCGGTCTGCCGCTTGTGCTCGCTATTATCGGTGGACAGCCTGTCCAGTTTGCTCCGCTTGTTGAGCTATATAAAAAGGCAGCAGCACATGCTGGACACGATGGATCGAAGTTAACGGTTGCTTCCCATTCACATGGATTTATTGCTGACACAACAGAACTTGCTGCAGAGCAATTTTTCCCATCCACACAGCAGGCGATGAGCAAACTTGGCCGTGAACGCGGGTGGGCACCATATACAAAAGCTACTTTCGATAATGCTAGAAGCTTTGAAGGTGCATTATATGTGGGTGATTCCGAAACAGTTGCGAAAAAAATCATCCATCTCCGAAAAAATGTAGGCATCACTCGTTTTATGCTTCATGTTCCAGTTGGAACCATGCCGCATGACCAAGTGATGCGGGCAATCGAGCTTTTAGGAAAAGAAGTCGCTCCAATTGTAAAAAGCGAAGTAGAGAAATGGGAGCAGGAAAAGTAAACGAGATAAACCATATGGCACTCAGTCGTTGATAAATGATTGAGTGCTTTTTTACACATTTTCTTAATTTACTAAATTGTCGTATAATTAGGTAAAACTGGAGGTGTCTTGAATGACAAAAATAGCTGTACAAGATCTATATTCAGATGATTATTCCTGGTGCTATGGATGTGGAAAGTTAAATGAAAAGGGTCACCAGTTTAAAACAAGATGGGAAGGGGAGAAGACAGTCACCATTTTTCAGCCGAAAAGTGAACATATGGCGGTTCCCGGTTTTGTTTATGGCGGAGCAATTGCATCATTGATTGATTGTCATGGCACAGGGTCTGCTGCACTGGCACTACACCGACAAAATGGGCATGAACCAGGTGACGGAAAAGAACCGCCTCGCTTTGTAACCGCTTCCCTTCATGTCGATTTTATGAAACCAACTCCGCAAAATGTAGAATTAAAAGCGGTAGGTGATGTAGAAGCGATTCATCCTAAAAAGTGGAGAGTGACCGTTGAAGTGTTCGCAGACTCTATTTTATGTGCCAAAGGGGAAGTCATTGCAGTGGTGATGCCAGATACGTTTCTACAAAAATAACATTCCAATCGTTATTTATTTGCTCTTTTTGATAGATAAATAATATGCCAAGCTATAAGTTATGTGATTAATGTAATTACAAGAATCATGTATCTTAAATCGTTTATATGTCTTCCTATAAAAACAGAAGGATTTTCTACAAAAAAATAGAACTTATAGGAAAAAAGGAGGGAACCCAACATGCAAGCACTACTAGTCATTGATGTTCAGAACGCGATAGTTGAAGCTGGGGAGTTTTCAAGTGAGCTTGACCACATGGAAAAGGTGATTCAAGATTTTAAAGCGAGCGGGCAGCCTGTCATTTTTATCCGGCATTTAGACCAAGTGGAGGAGAGCCCTTTATATAAGGATTCAGAAGGATCTCACCTGCACCCATCCTTAAGGGATTATGCAGAACATGTGGTAGAGAAGACAACGCAGAGTTCATTTTTCAAAACGAATCTTCCAGAGCTTTTAGAAGAGTTAGGGGTAGATCATCTCTTTATCGTTGGTTTTAATACGGAGTTTTGCTGCATGTTTACGGCGATTTCGGCGTTTGACCGTGGGTATAAGGTGACTTTTATCGAGGATGCGACCGGGACGACGAACAATGAAGATACATATGAAATGAAGGGACTGGATATCCGTGATTTTGTCGGAACTGTGCTTCATTGGTCAGAGGTTATTGAAGTGCTTGATTTTAAAGAGCATGTGGAGGAGTACCATTCTCTGCAAAAGACACTTAACTAGTTATTAGGAGGTAAATGGCTATCAATCATTTTGAAGAATACGACGATCCCATTTTGTATGATCAGGAGAATGAAGCTTATTTTCCAGAGCTTCCTTTTCTTTTAAAGTGGGCAGAAAAACAGCAAGGGATAATAGTAGATTTAGCTTGTGGGACTGGAAGGCTTACTATTCCATTAGCAAAAAGAGGTTACCATTTAGCTGGTGTGGATATCCATAATGGCATGCTGACTAAAGCAAAACAGAAGTCAGATCAGCATGGAGTACGAATTGACTGGCGAGAACAGGATTGCACAGTATTAGATTTACAGATTAAGAGCCATTTTATTTATTGTGTAGGCAATTCTTTTCAGCATTTCCATTCTAACGAAGAACAGGATCGATTTCTTACTTCTGTGTACAAACATTTACATGATGATGGCATTTTTATTTTTGGCACTCGTTTTCCTAGTGAGGAAGAGCTGCTGCAGCCAAGTACGGAAGAATATTGGAGATCGTATAAAGATAATGAACAGGTAACAGTCGACGTCTATACCATCAGCCAATATGACTCATTAAGTCAAATCCAGCATTATACCACAATCAGAAAATATAAAAATCAAGACGGCACGATCATAAATGAAAAAATAACTGGAATTCAATTAAGATATGTATTTCCAAAAGAAATGGAAAGACTTCTCCGTTCAAATGGATTTGAAATTCTCCATCATTACAGCGATTGGCAGGAATCCGAAATAACGAATGATAGCTATGAAAGCATTTATGTCTGCCGGAAAAAGAATTCATAGATGGTTAACCCAAACACTTGTCCTCCTTTTATGCTACAATAAATAAATCTAAAGAACAGCGGAAGGGGGGCAATGTTAATGGAAAAGACAATCACACATAAAATGATCAAGGAACGGTGCGGAACCATCTCCTATAAAAGAGGGGATGCTTTTTTTCGTGCCAATAAAGTCAGTTTTGAAAGTTATGATCAGAAGCAATGTGAAGCGACCGTGGATGGAGCGGAGCCTTTTTACGTTAAATTAAAAAGTGATGTGAGCGGTGAACTGCAAGCAGAATGTACATGTCCAAAGCTTGCCTCCTATACAAAGGACTGCCAGCATGTGGCAGCTGTGATGCTTGCAATCCACGAAATCCAGCGACAGGGGATATCGCCAATAGCACCAAAGGGCGGTAAAAGCGATTTAACTGATGGTTTGCTTAGTCTTTTTCAGAAAAAGTCTTTGCCAGCAAGCAGTCAGCAGCGTCATTTTGAAAATCGGATGATGCTAAAAGCAGAGTTTTTATGCGAGATAAAAGAAATCGGCAGCAATGATCATTTGCTGTCACTATCAATCAGCATACAATCCATTAGAATACAAAATATTCGAGCGTTTATTAAAGCGGTAAAAAAGCGGCAAACTTGTGTGCTGTCTTTGCAATTTACCTATGATCCTAATGAGCACTGCTTTCATCCGGATGTGGATCGCTTTTTCGAACTGCTCTATCAAATGATTATCGATGAGAGCATGTTTCAAGAAGAGGATAATGGTGAATTTATCATTTCTGCTTCTTTATGGTCTCATTTGAAAGAATATACAGGAAACATTCCGATCAAATTTTCCCAATTTCCATTGCAGGTATCTGAGCAAACGCCGCCGCTTCATTTTACACTAAAAGATGGTGCTCAAGCTGGACAATATGTTATGCATGTTCAAGGACTGCAGAACGCTCTTCTTTTTCATCGGTATTCTGCGATGCTCATTGACAGCATCATGTTTATGCTGCCGAAAGATCAATTCCAGCAGCTATATGAGCTGGATAAAATGCTAAAGCAATCCTCTGCAAATGAAATCCCGATCACAAAAGATCAGCTCGACTTTTTTATAAAGCAGGTTGTTCCAGGACTTCGGAAGATCGGAATTGTTCATATACCAGCTGATATTATGCGGACTCCGCTGCAGGCGAAACTGTATCTGGATCGAATCAATAACCGCTTATTGGCGGGTCTAGAGTTTCATTACGAACAAATTGTTATTCAGCCGCTTGAAAATCGCGAGCCTCCTCCTGGGGTAAGGATTGTGCGAGATGTGCAAAAGGAAAATCAGATCCTAGAGCTCATGGAAGAAGGTCAGTTTGCGAAAAGTGATGGCGGCTATATGCTGCAAAATGAGGGGCTTGAGTATCAATTTTTATATCACCTGCTGCCAAAGCTGCAAAAGCTTGTACATGTGTATGCTACAACGGCTGTGCGCAATCGGATTTTTAGAGAAAATCCTAAACCGCGTTTTCGGGTTGCTTTTAAAAGAGAACGAACGAATTGGCT
Organism: Cytobacillus gottheilii; assembly: GCF_001636345.1. Taxonomy (GTDB): domain Bacteria; phylum Bacillota; class Bacilli; order Bacillales; family Cytobacillaceae; genus Cytobacillus; species Cytobacillus gottheilii. The sequence continues at coordinate 2,582,836 of NZ_KV440945.1, read as the reverse complement.
TGAATTTAAGTTTGAACTTGACGGTGTTTCGGATCATCATATACGCGAGCTGCTTCAAGCGCTTGAGGAAAAGCGCAAATATTATCGGCTCCGCAATGGATCGCTGCTTTCGCTGGAATCAAAAGAGTTTGAGGAAATTCAGCGGTTCCTGCAAATGGTTCCGAGTCAGGTCAATGAAGAAGAGAGCCTCTACCAAATGCCTGTTTCGAAAGGGTTGCAGGTACTTGAAACGGATGAGAACGGACAGCTCTTTACAATGGAAGAGTCACTAAAAGGCTTTTTAGAAAAGCTGCAAAATCCTAATGAGGCCACATATCCTGTTCCTGATCAGTTAAAATCTATTTTAAGAGACTATCAAAAAGTTGGCTATTACTGGATGAAAACGCTGGCGGCTTACGGATTTGGCGGCATATTGGCGGATGATATGGGACTCGGGAAAACGCTGCAGAGCATTGCTTTTATTCTATCTGAATTAGATGCAGTGCGCGAACAGAGGAAACCGATCTTAATTATCTGTCCAGCATCCGTTACTTATAATTGGCTGCATGAGCTTATGAATTTTGCGCCAGAAATAGAGGCTGCTGTCATAGATGGTGAACAAAAAGAACGGGAAGCGATGATAAGCCGATTTTCAGAATTAGATGTTATGATTACTTCATATCCGCTGCTTTTAAAAGATAGTCGGAATTATGAGTCGTTATCTTTTCATACGGTTTTCTTTGACGAAGCACAAGCTTTTAAAAATCCAACAACCCAGACAGCCAAAGCAGTTAAAAAGATTCAGGCTGATCGCCGCATTGCTTTAACAGGAACACCAGTTGAAAATGCATTAGAAGAGCTGTGGTCGATTTTTCATGTTGTATTCCCGGAATTATTCGGCGGTATAAAAGAATACAGTCATTTAACCCGGGAGAAAATCTCCAAAAGAATTCGGCCATTTTTGCTGCGCAGACTAAAAAAAGATGTGCTTTTGGAGCTGCCTGAGAAGATAGAAATGATCGATTCATCCGAACTGCTTCCAGATCAGAAAAAGCTCTATGCTGCATACTTGGCAAAGCTTCGTCATGATACGCTCAAGCATCTGGATAAACAGACACTGAGGAAAAATCGCATCAAAATCCTCGCTGGCATCACCAGGCTGCGGCAGATTTGCTGTCATCCCGGCTTGTTTGTGGACGGATACAAGGGCGGCTCCGCTAAACTGGAGCAATTGATCCAAATCCTTCAAGAAGCACAGCATGCCGGCAGAAGGATACTGATTTTTTCTCAATTTACGAAAATGCTTGCCATAATTGGACAGGAAGCTGCAAAGTTGGGGATGGATTTTTTCTATTTGGATGGACAAACACCTTCTTCCGAAAGGGTAGAACTATGCACGCGTTTTAATGAGGGGGAACGCGATCTCTTTCTGATTTCGTTAAAAGCTGGTGGAACAGGTCTTAATTTAACAGGTGCAGATACTGTTATCCTATATGATTTATGGTGGAATCCAGCTGTTGAAGAACAAGCAGCAGACCGCGCCCATAGAATGGGGCAAAAACACCATGTGCAAGTGATAAAACTAATTTCAAGAGGCACCGTAGAGGAAAAAATTAATCTTCTTCAGGAGAAAAAGCGCGACTTAATAGATGAAGTATTAACATTTGATGCCAGTTTAACGGAAGAGGATATTGTAGAGCTATTACAATAGAGGACATGCTGCCTGGGGGTGTTTTTTAATAATTCCTGGGCAAGCCGTTTATCTTCATATATCTGTCAGCATATTTAGTGTTCATTACAATCTTTAAAAACACTTACTAAGCTAGCAAAAAAAGGAGGAGTAACAATGAATGCAACAGAAGGAATGATTGATGTAACAGGCGGTAAAGTATGGTATCAGAAGCATGTGGGAGAGGGGACCGGAACACCGGTCATTATTCTGCATGGCGGACCGGGTTCGTCTCATTACTCTATGCAGGATCTGAAAATACTCGCTAAGGACCGTCCAGTGATTTTTTATGATCAGCTTGGCTGCGGAAAATCCGAGCGGCCAAACGACAAATCACTTTGGCATATAGATCGTTTTGTAGAAGAGCTTGGGCAAGTCCGTGAAGCCCTAAAGTTAGATGAAGTACATATTCTTGGACACTCTTGGGGAACAACTCTTGCGGCAGCCTATTTATTAACAAAGCCAGCTGGCGTAAAAAGTGTGATTTTTTCAAGTCCATGCTTAAGTGCCCCTTTATGGGCAGAGGATCAGGAACGAAACCGCCAGCTTTTGCCGGAAGATGTCCAAGCTATCTTAAAAGAATGTGAAGCAAACGGAACAACCGATTCAGAAGCATATAAAGAGGCAACAGCTGAATTTAATAAAATGTTTGTCTGCAGATTGGATCCAATGCCTGCGTTTTTAAAGGAAGGCGCAAAATACAGAAGTCCTGAAGTATACAATATGATGTGGGGTCCTTCTGAGTTTCATGTAACTGGAAACTTAAAAAGCTTCGATTGTACACAGCAGCTGAAAGAAATCGAAATTCCATCTTTATATACATGCGGCCGCTATGATGAGGCAACACCACAGTCAACACAATCCTTTAGTGAGCTAACTCCTAATTCGGCATTTCATGTTTTCGAAAAAAGTGCCCATATGCCGTATATTGAAGAGCCTGAACAGTATGTAAATGTTATTTCTAATTTTCTTAACCAAAACGATTGAGTCACATATCGATGAGAAAAAATGTACTTGTAGCGAGTGTAGCAATATTTAATGAACAAGAAGAAGTTCTAATTATAAGAGAAGAAAAGAAGGGCTGGAATTTTCCATCCGGCCGTTTAGAAGATGGGGAAGATATTATTGCAGCAGCCACCCGAGAAGTGAGAGAAGAAACGGGACTGCAAGTATCGATTACAGGTACTACAGGTGTATATCAATTCATAAGTGATTCAAACGATCCTGTTATTCTTTTTCAATTTATTGCTTCACATAGCGGAGAGTCACTAAGAATGACAGAGGAAGATATAGTAGAAGCAAAGTGGATACGACTCTCAGATCTTATCCAAACAGAAGAAAGAATGCTGCGAAACGCTGCAAATATGAAGCGTATTGCGAAAAATTTGCTCAAAAATCCGCTATTTAACCTCTCTTTTTTTCATGAAGAGTAAAAAGCAAAAGGGACTGTACCCATCATTGGATACAGTCCCTATTAAAAAGGAGGAAAAGGGTATTGCTTGTCCTAGCTACATTTATAGAATAAAGGATAAATATGACGAGAGTATGAACAAAGAGTGTCAAACATCATAATTCCGTTAAACGATTTTATGACATTCCACCTTTCCGATTGAAAAATAGAATGGAGAAGGAAACGGCGGCCATTTTCCTTCTTTTAGTTTTGTAAAAGTAATACCTGCCCAATTTCTGCGTTCGTTTACTCCTGTGAAAAATATGTACAGAGTATTGCGGTCATGTTCGTTTTCACCATAATAGGCGCAGGGGGCGGCAATTCCGTGTTTATACCACTCTTCTCCAGCTTCACACTCAATCAGCTCATATGGATGAGATGACCAGTTGTTTCGGTCTCCATTTGGCTTCTTTCCTTCCAGCAGCCATAACCCTTGCGGAGGAAATGGCGTTCTTCCATATAAATTGGTGCTGCGGCATACCGTCATTTCAAAAGCTGAGGACGGTGTCTGATGAACAGAGGCATCATAATAGTTTTCATCCTCGTTAAATAGAGAGATAGGCTCAGACCAATCTTCTAAGCCGTTTTGACTTTCAATATATTGAATGGTATAGCGGGGTTCTCCGGTTTTTCCCGTTTCCTGAACAGTTGTCACATACCACATTCTCCATAAACCATTATAATAACGAACTTTTGGTTCAAGCACATTTGGACTGGCGGCAGTACCAGTTATTATTGGCTGCGGATAACGGACCCAGTTGTCCTCTTTCTTTTCGATGACACCAATTGAATATGGAGCTTGATTATCAAGGACTTTTTTTGAAGCCCTCCCAGTATAATAAACTCTCTCTACTCTGCCGCCTTTTTCATCGAATCCGCTTACAAAGCAAGGGGTATGATAGCCAAAATAATCCCAGCTGCCCTTAGCGGAATTAGCAATTAAAGGTTTTGCTTTCGTAGGATTATCTTTATCCGTCATGATTTTCCACTCATTACAATCAAGCCCTTCACCAGCAGGAAGGTAGGCAGAAAAAATATTATTTTTAAAATTAGACTGGAAACCGCCAAAAAACATCCACCATTGGTTTTGGATTTTTGTAACATGGGGGTCGCCAATCCCAAAAATGTTATGAATGGGTCCATACCGTTCTGTCTGATCAAATAGCTTCACAGGGTGTTTAAGTGTGAAATTCATGACTGGGAGTTCACATCTCCTTTTTCAACGAGCTTCTGGAAGCCATAATTGATAAAAGAATAGGCAAATGCTGTATAAAATAGATGCTTAGATTTAAATTTCTTAAGCTTATAGGCTCCAACTTTTTGGAAGAAGATGTTCAGTGGAAAAGCAAATATTAAATCCATTACTAAGTTTATAAGTGTATAGAGGAAAAATCTGCCGTTCGTAAAATGAAAGATCCACATATTGACGGCAAAGAAAGGGCCAAAAATAAAGGAAAGGGCATTAAAAATAGTATATTTAACCCCGCCTTGCGTCTTCCACCATTTATATCCAATAGCCATCATTGTTTCTGCCAATAAAACGCATGCCGAAAATAATGTAACCGTTAAGTATTTGCGAAATGAGGATTTGGGGAGAAATATAATGCTAAACCAAGATATAAGCACAATTGAAATTCTAAAAATTAGTGTCAATGGATCATCACCTCATATTTAAGCATTATGGAAAATGCAAAGTATTGTATTAACTTCCTTTTAGGATGGTTTAAAGTAGAAAAATTATACAACTGAGGTGATTCTAAAAATAAAAAAAGCCATCAGTTTGATATGGGACAAAACCAGACTGATGGCATAGTACTTATTGATTTTTTCTAAGAAAATGATCGCATAATATCCCTTCACGAATCGATTGATCAATAGGCATAAAATAAGGCGCTTGAATTTCCTCCATAAGAGCCAGGATAATCATAATCCCTGGAATAATGATATCTTTTCTTTTTTTAGAGAGCCCTTTTATTTTCCCACGATCTTGAACAGGGATGGAGGCAATCTCCATGAGAACACGATTAACTTCTGCATAGCTCATTACAGGCTGTTCAATCTTCTTAGTTGCTTGATGAACACGTCCTACGTTTCGCGCCGTTCCCCCAATTCCAATAATAGGAGCATTTTGATGGGTTAGCCAAGGATGCTTTTTAAACGTTTCAATTAAAAAGGAATGAATCTTTTCTAAATGAGCCACTGTCAATTCCTGATCACAAGGAAAGCGCCGATCCAAGGAGACTGCACCAAATGGGAAACTCACATATTCAATTAATTCTCGATCTTTAAATAGGGTAATCTCTGTGCTGCCTCCGCCAATATCGATCGTAAAGCCATCGTCTAAATCAATTGCATTCACAACACTGACATAGCCGTAATAGGCTTCTTCATATTCACTTAAGAGTCGGAACGGGCAATCTATATGTAATTTCATAGCATTTAAAATGGCTTCTTTATTTGAAGCCTGCCTAATGACAGCAGTAGCAAATCCCGTGACCTCTATTTCAGGGTAGGAGGTTAAGATTTCGTTAAATTGATTAAGGGTGGAAAGTAAGATTTGTATTCCTTCTTCTTTTAAATTGCCATCATCCTGAATATAATTGATCAGTCTTGCCGATACTTTTTCATTTTTGATTTCTGTGTAATTGTTGGTATTATCAATCTGATAAATGACCAGCCGAACCGAGTTGGAGCCAATATCTATAATACCGATCAGTCTTTCCTTCAATTCCTGTACACTTCCTTTGCTGGTTGTAGATCCTTTTATAAAGAAATCAGATAAATTTAATAGTAATCTATCGTAAAAAAAATGTAAATGCTATAATGACTTTGAAGACATTATAGTAAAAATATTAACGAAAATTTAACAATTCCTATTGTTTTGATTTACAAAACATTGGTAAAGTTTAAAGGATTTAAATGATTGAAGGAGTTGGAATGTAGTGGATTCAACAAAGAATGAAGCAGTGAACTTGGATGATCCTTCACTTTATAATAACAGAGAGCTAAGCTGGTTGGATTTTAATTACCGTGTTCTGGAAGAGTCACTGGATCCTCGCAATGCCTTGCTCGATCGCTATAAGTTTTTAGCTATTTTCAGTTCAAACCTTGATGAATTTTTCATGGTGCGAGTTGCAGGCTTGCTGGATCAGGTGAAAGCAGATTTCAATAAACCAGAGAACAAGGCGGGACTAACACCGAAAGAACAGCTGACAGCGATACATAAACGCACGCATGATCTTGTCAGAAAACAGGACTATGCTTTTTTACATGAATTATCCCCTTTACTTGAAAAAGAGAATGTGAAGTTTTTATCAATGGATGAGGCTTCTAAGGAGTTTTATTCGTTTTTAGAGAACTTCTTTGATGAAGAAGTGTTTCCTGTACTAACACCTATGGCAATAGATGCATACCGGCCATTTCCTATGCTTTTAAATAAATCCTTGAACCTTGCAGTTGTCGTAGAAGATAAATCAGCCGAAAGCAAGAAACTATTTCCCTTTGACGGCAATCTAGTACTCGTACAAGTCCCTGCAGTGATCAATCGATTTATTGAACTTCCTAAAAAGAATAATGTAAGACAGTTTATTTTATTAGAAGACGTCATCACTTTATTTACTCATAAACTGTTTGCCGGTTATCAGGTGAAGTCTGTAACTCCTTTCCGAATTACCCGTAATGCGGACTTAAATATCCATGAAGATGAAGCGGAAGATTTACTTCAGGAAATTGAAGAAGAATTAAAAAACCGCAAATGGGGAGCAGCTGTACGTTTGGAAATTAAGAAAGGCTGTTTTGATCAGCAGGTAATGGACTATTTACTATCTGAGCTGGAGATTCATACTGATGATATCTATACACTTGAAGCACCTCTTGATATGACGTTTCTGTTTGGTTTCTACCGGACAATTGAAGCAACACATGAACATCTGCGCTCGCAATCATTCATACCTCAGCCACCGATCGACCTTGAAGGCGACGGGGACATTTTTACAAAAATACGGCAAAACGACGTGCTTCTTCATCACCCTTACGAATCGTTTGAGCCAGTAATTGATTTTGTATCACAGGCAGCGGATTGTAAATCTGTTCTTGCAATCAAGCAAACTCTTTATCGAGTTAGCGGAGACTCTCCTATTATAAATAGTTTAAAGCGTGCTGCTGCTAATGGAAAACAAGTAACCGTTCTTGTTGAGTTAAAGGCGAGATTTGATGAAGAGAATAATGTTCAGTGGGCTAAAGAATTGGAAAGAGCAGGCTGCCATGTGATTTATGGACTGAATCATTTAAAAACACATAGTAAAATTACGCTTGTTGTCAGACGTGAAAAAGGAAGAATACAGCGTTATGTCCACTTAGGAACAGGCAATTATAACGATTCCACGGCTAAACTTTATACAGACATGGGCCTTTTAACATATAACGAAAAAATTGGCATAGATGCAACTAACTTTTTTAACTATCTCAGCGGTTATATGGACAAGCCCGATTATCATTACTTATCTGTTGCGCCGTTTGCGATCCGGGATACGTTTATAGAGCTGATTGATCAGGAAATTGCCTTTCATAAAGAGCATGGAAACGGAAAAATCGCTCTTAAGATGAATTCATTAACAGATAAGATTATTATTATGAAACTATATGAAGCTTCAATTGCTGGCATAAAAATTGATCTGATTATTCGAGGGATCTGCTGTTTGCGTCCTGGAATTACAGGGATCAGTGAAAATATAACAGTGCGCAGTATTGTTGGCACATTCTTGGAGCATACAAGAATCTATTGTTTCCATCATAATGGTGAAAACAAGGTTTTCTTGTCATCCGCAGACTTAATGACCAGAAATATGGAAAATCGAGTAGAAATCCTATTCCCGATTCTAAATATCGAATTGAAGAAACGAATCGACGAAACAATGAACATAATGCTTAGTGACAACTGCAAAGCGCGTGAACAAGCACCAGATGGATCTTATCATTATGTTAAAAAACAGCCAGGCGAAAGAGATATCAACAGCCAGCTCCTATTATGCGAAAAAGCTGCAACCAAAGTAATCCGCGAAAAGAAATACGAAGACCCGGTTGCACAGTTTAAGCTATTATTTTCAAAACGGAAGAACTAAGTAGAGAAACACCTCCAGGCTGGGGGTGTTTTTTTGTGCTATAAATTAATTTTAAGAAAATTTTAACTATTATGGTGATTTTTATATTATAATCTTAGCAATATATGAAAGGGGGAGTAATTGTGAGTGCCTGTTTTATTTGCAATAAACATGCTGGTGACTTGCCAGCTTCAAATCTTAAAATCTATGAAGATGAATATGTATATGCTGGGCATATTGATCGAGATGGACAGCCAAACTACCTTGGTCACATCATGATTGATTTAAAAAGACATGCAGCATCTCTAGCTGATATGACAATGGAAGAAGCCAGATCTTTTGGAATGATGATGACTAAATTGAGTAAGGCACTAAAAGATAGTGAGCAGGCTGAACATATTTATGCTTATGTAATGGGTGATGCAGTCCCGCATTTGCATATGCACCTTGTACCAAGATATCCTGGTACACCGAAGGAACATTGGGGTCCAAACGCCGTTTACGATTGGAATGCTGCTCCCATGGGAGAAGAAAATGAAGTTTACAATTTATGTGCCCGGATAAAACAGCACTTGGAAAATTATAATGAGTGATTTTGAAAATTTTATATGGATTGGAAGTCAGGAGACTTTTATTGATGCTCCGAATATACAACGATTTCATTCTATATCAGTGGGAAGATTCGGCGGTAATTCCAGTGCTGGTCAAAATAAGAATGAAGATGGATGTTTAATATGGTGTAATGAAAAAGAGGATTGGGAGTTTATGATCCTTTTGGATGCTCATCATACATCAGAAAGTGCCCAGTTGATTTTAGAGGTTTTTCAAAAAGAGCAAATTCAGATAAAGGACGTGTTATCTGAACCAATTCAAGATGCTTTTAAAAAGCTGGAAAAAAGGATTTTGCAATTGTTTCAATCTGAAGAGTTTTTAGCCTCTTGCCGAAAGGTTACAGGTGAAACAGCATGTTTGATCGTGTTCCGCAAAGGACAATATTTATGGTGGTTTTCCGTAGGTGACTGTGTATTATATCTGTTTCATGAAGAGTTAGCTGCCTTAGGTCAGTTGGAAGTTAATCAAAGACAATTTTATGAATGGATTGGACGAGTGAACACATTTGAACAGCAAGTCCCCTGCTACAGCAGAGGTGTCCGAGAGTTAAGAGAGGGAGAAAACCGGATATTCTTAACAACGGACGGCTTGCTGGAATGTCCTAATAAACCTTACTCAAACCCTACAAACATTTATAATTCTTTTCTCAATTCGGATAATGATAAAACGAATATAATGTCAATGTTAGAGGTCATTCAAAATAACGGTGTTAAAGATAGTACAACCATTATTTCATGGAATGTACATAATTCTATGGAAGCTGTAAGACCAAGCGAATAGGCACGTTAAATCAAGAAAGGATCATTATAAAATGAGAGCCGAAGAAGAAATGATGAACCTTATAACTGGTTACGCCATGAACGATAACCGTATCCGAGCAGTGTATATGAATGGTTCACGGACAAATCCCAATGCCCCAAAAGATCTCTTTCAGGATTTTGATATTGTTTATGTCGTGACAGAAACAGCGAGTTTTATACGTGATGAATCGTGGATCCTTCATTTTGGTGACTGATGATTCAGGAACCGGATAAAAATGATCAGGCATGCGGTGAACGGACAGATTTTGATACCTCCTATAGTTATTTAATGCTTTTTACAGATGGAAACCGAATCGACCTTCATATTGAAACAGAAGAAAGTATGAAAGAAAGATTTGTGTCTGAAAAATTAACATTGCCACTATTAGATAAAGATCAAATTTTACCAGCAATTGATCCGCCTTCAGATGTGGATTAGCACGTATGTAAACCGACAGAGGCTATGTATGCAGGCTGCTGTAATAATTTCTGGTGGTGTCTGCAAAACGTAGCAAAAGGGATCTGGCGTGATGAGCTGCCATATGCAAAGCAAATGTTCGAACAGGTCATAAGACAGGAATTAGATAAAATGGTTTCTTGGCGAATTGGCAGCGAACATAATTATAAGGTGTCGACAGGCAAAATGGGCAAATACTTCAAAATATATCTGCCAGCCTCTTATTGGGAACTTTATAAAGAAACATACTGTGACTCTGATAATTATTCATTTTGGGAATCTATTTTTAAGACATGTAAACTCTTTCATATGCTAGCACAAGATCTAGCTGATCATTTATCATTTACATACCTCATCGACGAAGAGCATAATATGATAAAGTATCTTTGTGCAGTAAGAAATTTACCTAAGGATGCCCAGAAGATATTCTAATCAAACTAAATTTTAATGAACCAGCAAGGATACAGGATGTATCCTTGTTTTTTTATATTGTGAAACATCGTGTGAAACAAGAAACTTCGAGTTTATTCGAGGTATTTCGGGGCGTCACTGTGACACATTAAAAAATTTAGTACTAAAGCATTAAATCTCTTCATATCTTATTTCTAGTAGTACAAGGATATAATGATTCCTTGTATTTTTTGTGTGAAACATTTTGTGAAACAAGAAAATCCGGGGCGTCACTGTGACGGTCCGAACGGCCCGAACGGCCCAAACCAAAAAATCCAAATAAATCTGAAAACGATAAGAATCACGAGAAATTTGAAGAAAATGGTATAAAAGGGTAATAATTTGGCGGAATTTCCTTTTTGTGTTCTTTTTATAATAGTTATATATTCTATATAACGAACAAAAAGGATGATGAGTGATCGTGATTAAGAATGGAAAATCGTTCAAATGCGTATTTTTATCTTTATTACTAATTTTGCTATCATGTTTTGAACAATCAGTTAAAGCAGATTCTGTTTCAGATTCAGATCTGCATGTTGTAATTGTGTATTCATCTGAAACAGGAAAGGTCACAGAAAACATCAAGCTCCTAGATATGCTGATCGGCCATTTTTCTCCTAATATGACATTTTTACCTAGCAGTGAGATTGAAGAAGCAGATCTTCAAGATGCAGACGTTCTTTTTTACTACGGAGAAGTGGTAGAAGTTCTGCCAGCTAAAGTCGGATCATTATTTGATTCTTTTACAAAAACTAAGGTCGCATTAGGCTATAATGTGGAGTATTTGGGAGATGATTATGATTTTATCCAGTTCGGTGACAATGTATTAATTAATGAATTAGTGCTGGTGGAAGGAAATAAGAAAAACGAGCTTGGGGATCGGCTTATTTTTCAAATGAAAGACTTAAAAGAAGCCGAGGTGCTAGTTAAAGGGGCAGGAAACGGAAAAGAGTATCCACTTTTTATAAAAAAGAATGAGCTTTACTATCATGCTTCCTATCAGATTGATTCCTTGTTTTCCACCTATTTAGGCGAGGTTTTTCATGAAGTGTTTAAAGCTGATCATCCAGAAGGACATCCTGCTTATCTTCGACTGGAAGATATCCATCCATTAACCGATCATACCATCATGAAGGAAATTGCCGATATATTCATAGAAAAAGAGATACCCTATATTATTTCTGTCATTCCGATTTATCGTAATCCAGAAACAGGTGATGAGTATCATTTCGGAGACTTTCCAAAGCTATTAGAAGTGCTGAAATATATGCAGGAAAATGGAGGGCGAATTATTCTGCATGGATACACACATCAATACAAAGCTGATGAGACAGGAGAGGGATTTGAATTTTGGGATGTGGATGCCAACATGCCAATAACGGTGCCTCCTGATGAAACGCCCGAAAAAAAACAAAGAAGTGACTTTCAGACAGAAGATGAATATTTAGCGTTTTTAGCGAAGCAAAAGGCATTTGAAGTTGACTATATTAAAACGAAAGTGACAAAGGGAATTCAGGATTTAGTCAGTTATGGGCTCATCCCATATGCCTTTGAAGCACCACATTATACGATGAGCCAAAGCGGATATGAAATCCTGTCTGAACACTTCTCGACCTATATAGGTCAGCTGCAGCTGGGAGATCGTGATTGGCAGATCATGGCACCAGCACCATACGCTACGAGTCCGACCTTTTTACATGGGATGAATCTTCTGCCTGAAACAATCGGCTATGTTGAGCCTGATAATCCTCATGCAATTGATGAAATGATGAAAAAGGCAGAGGAGATGACCGTGGTCAGAGATGGTTATATTGCTGGATTTTATCATCCGTATTTAGGGGTGGAAAAATTTAAAGAGCTGATCGGCCGGATGGAGCAGATTCCTAATTTGCAATGGATTGATCTGCAGCAAACAAGCAATGTGGTCCAAGTTGATAACATTACTGTAACTGCTGAAGAAACAGAGGAACTGAGTGTAAACGTAGAATATTTTGAGCTATTAAAAGACTCACCAGAGTTTTATAATCCAAAAGTGAAATCAACCGCTGACAATACAATGTGGTTATTTGCACTAAGTGCCGGCGGGATGGTTGTTCTGTTTGTGCTCTATGCAGTCATTATTAAGATACGGCGCATGCGGACCGAAAAGGGGAAATATTATGGTTAATTTTCTTTTTTATCTCAGCCTGTTTCTGATCTGGTTTATGCTTGTTTATCATATGTTTCTGATGCAAGGCGGATATATGCATTTCTTAAGATATCAGAAAAAAGCAGATTTATGGGAAAAACGGATGGCATATTACCCAAAGGTAAGTATTATCATTCCTGCCCATAATGAAGAAGTGGTGATTGAGAATACGATTGAGGCAATGATTCGTCTTAAATATCCGCGCAAGAGATTAGAGCTTATTATTGTGAATGACAACTCGACTGACAATACAGGCTCAATTATTAATAAGTATGCAAGAGCCTATTCCTTTATTAAAGCCATTCATACAAAGCCGCCCTATGCAGGCAGAGGTAAATCTGGTGCCTTAAATTCAGGGCTTGTGGCGGCAACCGGTGAATATATCGTTGTTTATGATGCTGATAATCAGCCGGAAGAGGATGCCGTTTATTATCTTGCACAAGCGTTGCAAAACGATCAAAAGGCTGGAGCAGTTGTTGGCAAATTTCGAGTTCTCAATGCAAATAAAAATATGCTGACATCCTTTATAAATATTGAGACCATTACGTTTCAGTGGCTCGCTCAGGCTGGAAGATGGTTTTGGTTTAAACTGACAACCATTCCTGGCACTAATTTTGCTATTCGGAGATCTATTTTAGAAGAATTAGGGGGATGGGATGAGCGAGCCTTGTCGGAAGATACAGAATTGAGTATTCGTGTTTACAACCTTGGCTATCATATTCGCTTTTTTCCAGCAGCAATTACGTGGGAACAGGAACCAGAAACCTTTAAGGTATGGTGGAAGCAGAGGACAAGGTGGGCAAGAGGCAACCAATATGTTATTTTGAAATTCCTAATTCAGTTTTTCCAGCTGAAAAACAAAAAAGTCTATCTCGATCTCTTTTATTTTCTCTTTACCTATATGCTGTTTCTAGCAGGAGTACTCGTTTCAAATTTATTGTTTGTGCTCAATCTATTTATGGATTTAGATATTTCAGCAGGCGGGATATCCTTAGTCTTACTAGTTCTGGCTTTCCTTTTGTATATGACTGAGATTATGCTGGCATTGAGTATTGAAAAAGAGCAAGCCACCTTTAAAAATATGCTAGCCGTCATCCTTATGTATTTCACTTATTCGCAAATCTGGCTTGCACTTGTTGTTTATTCTCTATATTTAGAAGCGAAAAGAGTGCTGCTAAAGCAGGATGTCGTTTGGTATAAAACGCAGCGGTATAAACAAACCTCATAAGGATTTGCACTTAAATATTTCTCGGGAAAGCGCAGGATTAGACGTTTTTCGGCTTTATCTGATGAAAAATATTGAAATAAAAAATGCAAGGCTACACAGCGGCAGCCTTGCATTTTTTCTATTATATGGCCAAGAATTTGGCGTGAAACATTTCTGTGAAACAAGATTTTCCGGGGCGTCACTGTGACGCATACAAAACCAGCGCCAAACTAATTCCGCCCATAATTGCAGAAGATACAAGGCCAACGAGGAGCGGACGCAGCCCAGCGGCTTTAATTTTTTTGATATCGGTGCCTAGTCCGACACTGGCCATGACCATGATAATGATAAATTTGGCCATGCTGCTCGTTTGATCTGTCCAGCTTTCAGGCAGTGAGATGAAGGAGTTTAGGGCAGCTGCTCCCGCAAAAAATAAAATAAAAACAGGAAACGATTTTTTTATTGCTGTCCATTTGGTTTCGGCACCGTCAATTTGTGCCGATTTCATTGAAATTAAAAATGATAAACCAATAGCTGCAGGAACAAGCAGCAATGTGCGCATCAGCTTTACAACAACAGAGGTATCACCTGCTTCATTGCTAAAGCTGTATCCAGCAGCAACGACAGAAGATGTATCATGAATCGCTGCTCCAGCCCAAACACCGAATTCATGATGGGACATGTTCAGCATGTTTCCAATTAAGGGATAAATAAAAACGGCCAGCACATTAAATGCAAAAATGGTATTTACCGCATATAATGTTTCTTCTTCTTTTGCTTTAATGATGGAACTGGATGTGACGATTGCTGTCGCTCCGCAAATTCCTGTTCCAAGACCAATTAATAGGGGAATATTGCCATGCAATCCTGCAAGCCTGCTAATGAAAAAGGTAAGGAAAACACCTGAAATGACGGCAATGATAACAATAACAAGGGCATCAACACCAACACTGGCAATTTCGGCGAAACTAAAGCTGAAGCCGAGGAGTATAATGGCCAGCTTCAGCAGTTTTTTTAACGTATAGCCAACCCCAGGTCCCAAAAAGCTGGGAACACCAAAAAATTGTCTGATCATAAAACCAATTAAAATACTAAAAATAGCTCCGCCAACAACTGGAAACATGCTGCCTAAATAGTTTGCCAGAAGAGCAATCAAAAGAACAAATAAAATACCAGGAAAAAATGTTTTCATCCATCCATAAAATTTAGCAACCATTCGATGTACCTCACTTCCAAAAATAAATCTAAGTAACAGTTTATCTTTTATTATAGAAAAAAACAGCCAAATCGCTGTTTTTTCTTTTGATTAATTGAATTTCCACTATGAAGATTGAATTATCTAAAAAACACAGCTACAATGATAGTGGAAAACAATGGTTGCGGCTAAGATTCTAGATTTTAAATCAAATAGTGAGGAGTGATTCCGATGGAACAGCAAACGGACATTTACCGCGCAGCAAAAGAAGGAACACTAGAGCGCGCTTTTTCTGATATGATCGCCGTTTTGCCAGGTGTAATCACACTTGAGCAAATGAAGGAGCGAATATTTGCATTAAACAGTGATGAACTAAACTGTCATATTGTACATGAAGACGAAGCGGGAATGATGATTGAATTACAGTACGGAGACATCATTCTTCCCTATGAAATTGAAGTAAACCAAGCACCAGAAGGCATCGAATATAAAGATTTTTTTCGTCAAGGCACGTTATTAGAAGAATCAGTTTATGAAGAAGCCAAAAATGGGACAGAAGTTTTTATCCGTACTCTTTTTCAAGGTGATGCACTAATTGCATATTATAACCAGCTGGAATTTATTTGGCGGGTAGCTCCAGATTTATTATTTGTATTAGATCATAGTGCAGCCATGAAGGTTATTACAAAAGAATATATTTCCTATTATGTGGGGAACGACTTGCTGCCAGATATACAAGATTTATATATTATTCATTCGATCTATGAAGATGGAGGCGAAGAAAGGGATTCACAGTACTGGTTCCACACACATGGCCTTCTTCGAACGGGTCTTACGGAAGTGGAACTGATTATTCCTAGCAGACTATCTTCTTATTATGGGATTCCTGACCTTTTTAGCACGTTTGTTCATAATTGTTTTGAGCATGGCTATGTGCCGTTAAATGAGCCAGCGATTATTGCACATAGCCAAGAAGGGGACATACGAGTGATTGCTGTACCCTGGGAAGAAGCTCTTTCGTACGTCGGAAAAAAAACGAAGGTTACAAACTTAAAAGACATCGAAAATGAAGAAATTCGATTACAGCCGCTGGATGCATCATTCGAATTTTTAGGTAATATGGACGATCGGGATGATATACACCAGCAGCCATCCTGCTTATTATTTCAATACGACGGAAATGATGACAGTATAGTCTGCTTTGATGTCGAATTTACATTAAATGAAGGTTTAATGTTTTTCAAAACGACAAGCGAAACGGAACGAATGGCATACAACGCCAAACAAAGCTTTGGTTATTTTGCTAATATTCGTGATACATATGGAGATGAAGATGAGTTTCAATTTCTAGTAAAAATCGGTATTCCATATGCAGAGGAAGAACATGAACATATGTGGTTTGAAGTTACACACATAACTGATCAAGAAGTATCAGGCATCTTATTGAATGAACCTTATT
Source organism: Cytobacillus gottheilii (assembly GCF_001636345.1). Taxonomy (GTDB): domain Bacteria; phylum Bacillota; class Bacilli; order Bacillales; family Cytobacillaceae; genus Cytobacillus; species Cytobacillus gottheilii. The sequence goes on along the minus strand of NZ_KV440945.1, from coordinate 2,566,211 downwards.
TTTTGCCTGATATGAAAAAAGACCATGAATATACACTGAATTTTAATCAATTAACAGATTGGGTCATATACAGAGAAGAAGATATGATTAATCCAACTAATTTATATCAATTTCTTAAATAATTTTATTCTATGAAAGGTGGCGTTTCCAATGACAGTACAAAACAAAGAGGTTCTAACCGTTTAAAGAAGCGGGAAATGATCTCATTTCTCGCTGACAAAAAGTGAGGAGAAATGCAGATGTTAACGTTAAAAGGAAAATACAATGAAGCAATTTGCTATACAGACATGGTGGATGACGCCACGATCGGGCAAATTATTACTCTATGTAACCAGGAATTTGCGAAGGAAAGCACCATTCGCATAATGCCTGATACGCATTCCGGAATAGGGAGCGTTATTGGAACAACCATGACGGTGTCCAATAAGGTTGTGCCTAGCCTAGTTGGCGTTGATATTGGCTGTGGTTTATATGTAGCTAAAATAAAAAAAGGCCGCATCAAAATGAATTTTGAAAAACTGGATCAATTGATCCGTGCAAGAATTCCGAGCGGGCATCAAACATTTGATCAGCCGCAAGCAGCCTTTGACCTAAGTGGTGTACATGCGTCCATTCATCAGGGGTGGGCACAGAGAAGCCTTGGCACACTTGGGGGAGGCAACCATTTTATCGAAATAAATGAAGGAAAAAACGCCATTTATCTTGTCATTCATAGCGGCAGCAGAATCTTAGGCAAAGAGATCGCCGAATATCACCAAGAGACAGCATATCAAAAACTATCTGATGAAAGAAAAGAGTTAAAAATTCAGATGAAAGATCTGAAAGAGCATGGTGATTTAGAAGCTGCTGAGCAAACAGAAGGCTTGCGTAATGACCGCAAAATTCCTTACGAGTTATCCTATGTACAGGGTGAGGACCTTCAGCATTATTTACACGATATGAATATTGCCCAAAACTTTGCAGCTGCCAACCGTGCGCAGATGGCAAATACCATTCTAAAAGGAATGAAATGGCATAAGGACATAATCGAAACTTTTGATTGTCCGCATAATTATATTGATTTGAATGAAATGATTCTGCGTAAAGGTGCTGCTTCTGCAAAAAGTAAGCAGCAGCTCATCATTCCACTAAATATGAGAGACGGCAGTATTTTAGCTGTCGGCAAAGGAAATGCCGCATGGAATTTTTCTGCTCCACATGGGGCTGGCAGAATGCTGAGCCGCTCAAAAGCAAAGGCGCAAATTAGTTTAGAGAGCTTTCAGAAATCAATGAAGAATGTATGGACTACATCTGTTTCAAAGAAGACATTGGATGAGGCACCTCAAGCCTATAAACCAGCAAAAGAAATTGAAAAAAGCATAGCTGATACGGCGGAAATCGTTGAAGTGATAAAACCCCTATATAATTTCAAAGGGTAGTGAATAAACTTTACATTAAAAGATAAAGCTAAAAATAGCTCTAACACGTTTACAAGTGTTAGAGCTATTTTTGTAGGTTTTAATGATAAGTGTCTTTACACCTGTATATTCTGATGTATAATGTAATAGGATTCATAAAAATAGGGGTGATCAAATGAAGTCGAGAGAATTAAAATGGGCATTAGCCGTCCTTGCCATTGTTTTATTAGGCTATTTGCTTCCTTTTACTGTATTAACAAACGTGGAAGCGTGGTACGGAAGCTTCTTATTATGGACCGTTTTAGCAGTTATTATTATTATGATTAATTACATATTATCAAAGAATTGGGGTGAGTAGCTTGAGTACAAACTTAGTGTGGTGGACGATCGCTATTTATATTATCGTATCTTTATTTATTGCATATTTATCACGGAGCGGCAAACAAACAAATATGACCAGCTATTTTCTAGGTGACCGCAAGCTGAACGGTTTTGTCTCGGCGTTAAGCTATAGTGCGACAACCTATAGTGCTTTTATGCTTGTTGGTTTGGCAGGTCTTACATATACGGGCGGCGTTGGAGCATACGGTTTTGAAATTATTTATTTTATGGGTGTATCATTAGTCGCTTTTTTTGGACCGCGATTTTGGCTCGTTGGAAAGAAATATGGATATGTCACTCCATCAGAGATGCTGGGAGATCGGTATAAAAGTAAAAAAGTAGCTTTTGTGGTCTCATTATTTAGTTGTTTATTTTTAATTCCATATAGTGCAGTCCAGCTTGCAGGAGTGGGGTATTTATTGCAGGGAATGACCAACAATGCCATTCCGTTCACAACCGGGGTTATTATTGCAACTGTGCTGGCAATCGTCTTTTCTTATATTGCAGGTATTCGTTCTGTTGCCTGGACAGATTCCCTGCAGGCCTTAATGATGATTATTACATCAACGGTGGTTGTATTGCTAATCATCCACGGCTTAGGCGGAGTAGGAGAATTCTTTGATACATTAAAAGCAAATGAGCCGCAGGCATTATCGGTTCCCGGTAATGGCTACTTCAGCTTCTTAACGTTTTTAGGATTGACCGTGCCTTGGTTTTTCTTTAGCCTGTCAAATCCGCAGGTCAGCCAAAGACTCTTTATGCCTGCCTCATTAAAAAGCTTAAGAACAATGCTAATGGGTTTTTTAATCTTCGGATTTATTTATACGATGGTGTCTGTTGTATGGGGCTTTTCTGCATCTGTTATGTTTCCGGATTTGGCAAATGCCGATTTGGCGACACCAAGAATACTTTCATCTGAATTAGTTCCGCCGATTTTAGGTGCGATCGTTATGGTTGGAATCATGGCTGCAGCGATTTCTACCATTGATTCCATTTTATTAACGTTATCCTCCCTTTTTGCCAGAGATGTCTATGGGAATATCAAGAAAAACAGTGATGACCGGCAGCAGTTATTAGTTGGGAAAATCGTGATCCCTGTGATTGCCATATTAGCGTATTTATTTGCACAGTCAAATGTTAGCTTAATTGCGGTCTTATCAGTTGCATCCTCTGCAGGCCTGCTGGTTGCCGTACCAGCGATTATCGGTGCATTCTTCTGGAAAAGAGGAACAGCTGCTGGGGTATTAACGAGTGTTACGGTGAGTGGAATAATTGTCATACTGTTTGAATTATTTAAAATCAAGCCATTGGGACTAGCATCAGGATTATGGGGCATTTCAATATCGACTGTTCTCTTTATAGCTGTCAGCTTGATCACCAAAGCACCAAAAGAAAAAGCAGATGAGTTCTTAACCTACTTAAAAACAGAATTGAAACGAAATAAAATTGTGTAATATCTTTTATCATTATGCCGCTTATTCAATTAGCGGCTTTTTTTATTTTTTAAACATTCTTGGAAAGATAGGGAAATCACGGTAAAATTTAATTTATAAGAGGAATTTGAAAGGAGGATGTTTATGAAAAGATTAACCAAAAAGATGGTTGTCATTTCGTTTGATTGTCTGGCTGCTGACGATTTCAGTCAATTTTCGGATCTGCCTAATTTCAAAAGAGTGCTAGAAAAAGGTTCATATGCAGAGAATGTTGAATCATTCTATCCGTCTGTAACATATCCTTGTCATACTACGATCGTGACGGGAAGGTTTCCAGCACGGCACGGTATAATGAATAATACGCTGATGCAGCCTGGCTGGATTTCGCCAGACTGGCATTGGTACCGAAAAGATATTAATGGGACAACCTTGTACGATGAAGCATACAAAGCGAACTTAAGCACTGCTGCTCTTCTTTGGCCTGTGACAGGAAGAGCGAAGAATATTCAATATAATTTACCCGAGATTTTTCCGAATCGTCCGTGGCAGAATCAAGTGCTTGTTTCGCTATTTAGCGGCAGTCCTCTCTATCAATTGGAGCTGAATAACCGTTTTGGTCATATTCGAAACGGATTAAATCAGCCAGAATTAGATGATTTTGTGCTGGAATCAGCTGTGTTTACTTTAAAAGAAAAAAAACCGGACATCATGCTCATTCATTTTACAGATTTAGATACACAGCGGCATGTTCATGGAGTACATTCAAAAGAAGCTGAAGCTGCCATTGAACGGCATGACCGCAGACTTGGCGCTCTATTGGATGCGATCAAAGAGTCCGGAGCAGAAGAAGAGACGACTATTATACTGCTCGGGGATCATAGTGCGATCGATGTAAATAGAAAAATACATCTAAATGTGCTTCTTCGTGAACATAACTTAATAGAAGTTGACAGCAAAGGGCGAATCGCAAATTGGAAAGCCTATTGTCACAGTTGTGATGGGTCTGCGTATATTTATTTGAGAGATGATCACGATCATAAAACAGCAAGCATAGTAAAAAAGATATTAGAAGAACAGCAGGAAGGTATTGAGTTTATTTTAACTGGAGAAGAAGCTGGAGAAAGAGGGGCTGATCCTCGCTGTACTTTTATGCTTGAAGCGCAAAAGGGATATTATTTTGCCGAAAGCATTAATGGTGATCATATTGAAGAAGTAACAGCAGAGAATTTACAAGATCATCCGAAGAATATGCTGGCATGTCATGGTTTTTCACCATCAAAACCAAATTATACGACCTTTTTCTTAGCAGCAGGAAAAGGAATCCTACCAAATCAGAGAATTCCATATATGCATCTCACTGACATTGGTCCCACTTTAGCACAGCTGCTTGGGTTGGACTTAGGTGATACAGATGGACAGGTTATAGATGCCCTGCTGACAGACTAAAAGCAAGTTTTTTATATTTTAATAAAATTTAAGAAACCTTTTCACATAATATTCGTATGTAAGAAGAGAGAATGATAGAAAAGGTGATAATATTGACAGCAGAAATACATAATCCGACGAATAAACTTTCGCCAGAAGCGAAGAAGGTGTGGAGAATCACAGGCCTAATAGAAGATGTAATTGGACTAGTGGTTATAGCAGTATTGCTTTTTTTAGATCATTATTTTAATTGGGTCGATTGGCTGGGCTGGATATTTATTGGATTGGCAGTTCTTACAATCCCTTCGGTGATTTGGACATTTGTTCGGCCGCATTTATTATATAAATCGTGGCGATATGATGCGGACGAAGAATTTCTTCATTTGAAATTTGGGACGATTACAGAGAAGCATGAGCTGATTCCTATGACGAAGATACAGGCTGTGACAACAAATAAAGGTCCAATCATGAAGAAGTTTGGGTTAATGACCATTTCAGTGGAAACGATGGGATCTTCTCATAGCATTCCTTGCCTGAAGGAAGAGGTAGCATTGCAATTAAGGAATGAAATCGCCCAATATGCGAAACTGAAGGAAGTGGAATAATGTCTCCTAAAAGATATCATCCGCTCATTATGGTTTTGGAATTATTTGGGCTCGTAAAAAGCTTTGGTTTTATAGCTATATATTTATTTGTTATTCGGTTTGGTTCAGATTCCGGGTTTACATATTATGCGAGAATTGGATTTGTTTTAGTATTGGCCCTAAGTATGGTATCCATTTTTCTTAAATGGCGAACAAACAAATATGAAATAGAGGATGAGTCCTTTCATTTGTACTCGGGAATTTTTACCAAATCTAAACAAACGATTCCATTTTCACGTATTCAAAACGTCAACCGCCGGACCTCATTTATTCATAAACTTCTTAGTATGACTTCATTGCAGTTCGAAACAAGCATGTCGGGAAATGACGCTTCCATTGAATTTAAAATGGTTACAAAAGAAGAGGCAGAGATGCTCGAGGAAATGGTGAAAAAGCAGCCATTAAATTCTGATGAACTAAGTTTAGCAAAAGACAATGAAGAATTGCCTGAAACAAAAGCAGAAGACAACCGTATTGTACATTTTACACCAACAAGGAAAGACTTAATACGTGCTTCATTTACATCTTTAAGTTTTCTTTTGCTGATCCCGGTAGTAGGTTCTTTGTTTTCTAACTTTAATGATGTGTTTTCAATTGAAGAAGAAGCACAGGGGCTGCTGTCTGCACTGCCGCAGACATGGTGGTTCTATGCCTTGGCTGCAGCCATCATTATAATTGCATCAGTTCTTTTTGGTGTTGTCAGGACTTTTTTGAAATATGGAAATTATGTTATAGCATCAGATGATAATCGTATTTATATTTCTAAAGGTGTACTGGATGAGACGGCCTTTTCAATATCCAAAAATAGAGTGCAGGCAATTGAAATAATCCAAACTCCTCTAAAAAGGATTTTAGGCTTGGCAGAGGTGAAGCTGACAAGTGCTGGCGGTGTTGGGATTGGGGAAGAAAATTTAGAAATTAATTCGTTATATCCATTTCTTCCCGTACAGCGCGCTTATGAAATAATTGAAGAATTGCTGCCTGCATATAGCGTGACAAATGATATGAAAAAGCTCCCACGAAGATCTTTTTGGATTAGACTCTTAAGGCCAAGCTGGATATGGATCATAGCAACAATCACGCTTTTTATTTTCAAACCAGAGCCATTCGACATAGAAATTGCTTGGTGGCTGATTTCAATTCTGTTATTATTGATCACGGTCATATTTAGAGTTTTGGATTATATAAATAGTCAATATGTGATCAATGAACATTTTATCCAAATGAAATCAGGAAGCTTAAGTACTACTTTATTTGTAACAAAACGAGATAAGATCATAGAAGTAAATGTTACGAGAGGGATTTTGCAGAGACAATTTGGGCTGGCTACGATTGGAACAGTCAATCGCTCTAAACCAGTACATCATTCTGGTATAGATGACATCCCGGATGAATTAGCTGCACTATTTGTGAGCTGGTATCGAGAAAGAAAACAAGAGATTACGATTAAATAAAATGAAAGCTGACTCTAACTTAGTGAGTCAGCTTTTGTGATTCTAACAATTCCCATTGCCTTCTTTCCAGCCTTTCTTTTGCATAATTATCGCTGCAATGGCGATTAGTAAGACAAACAGGAGGCTTACATACAGTCCTGGCCTTATGCTTTTTTCCAGCAATGTTCCGCTCACCGCTAATAAAATGAGCAGAATACCCATCCACGATAACAATTTTCCCCAAATTTTCAGCTCCAGATTTTTAAATGCAGAAATAATAATAAAAGCCCAGTTAAAAAGAATTAAAATTCCTGCTGCGGTTGTAATGTATTCGTATATTTTCCCAGGGAGCAATAGTGCAGTAATAATGGAAGCCGTGAGACCAATCGTAGCCAACCCAAGAGAAGGAAGAGGCAGGTCCTTCATTTTCTTTATCTTCTTCGAAAAGAAAGCTGGTGCATCTCCGCCTTGAGCCATTGTTACAAGCAGGGAAGTGACGCCAAAAAGCGAGGCAGTCATGGTTGAAAATCCTGCAATAATAATGGCAGCATTAAACACATGAGGGAAGAAGGCCAAATCGTAATCTTTTAAAGCAGTAACAAATGGACTTTCCTTTTCATGAAAATCTCCATGAGCTGCCATATATACAGCAAGTCCTAATGAAATAACATAAATGATGACAAGCAATAAAAGCATAATAATGCCGGCTTTTGGGGCATCCTCTTTTTTCTTTAATCTCATAGCCATTAAGCCGATGACTTCAATCCCGCCATAGGCATAAAATGCGTAAATTAACGAAGTCCAAAAGCCTTTATAGCCTTCAGGAAACAGTTCACCCATACCGTTTGGGAAACCAGGGTGTTTCACATCTCCGCCAATCCAGCCAAAAAGCGCTGCAAAGGCGATAATGATAAACATGATGATGGCGGCTGTTTTAATGATCGCAAAGAGATTTTCAGCTTTATCAAAACCTTTGTTTCCTGTTAGTACAACAATAATAGATAAACATGCATAACCAATGGCGAAAAGCCAAAGCGGCACATTTGGAAACCAAAAGCGCGAAAGGATGGATAATGCGGTTAACTGGCTTCCCATAATTAAAATATTTGAACTCCAGTAGTTCCAGCCACAGCTAAATCCAGCCCAGCGGCCATATGCTTGATCGGCATAATAACAAAAAGAGCCGTCATGCGGATCTTTTGCCGTCATTTTTGCTAATATGTTATATACGATGTATGTACCAAAAGCCGCTAATATAAATGAAAAAACAATAGAAGGGCCGGTAATCTTAATACCAATGGCTGAACCGAGAAAAAATCCTGTGCCAATCGTACACCCTACTCCAATGAGAGAAAGCTGCCACCAGCTCAAATCGCCTTTTTCACTGCTTTTTCCACTGCTTCCACTGCCAGGAACAAAAAAATCCATAGGTATCACTCCTCATCTCACCGTTATCATGCGGAGGAGAAGTGAATCTTATACGATTATAAAAAGGTAAAGATTGTCTAACCCATTCTTAGGTAAAGAATAGCAGCAGAATTGCCTGGTAGCCAAAGTAAAGACCAAAGCCTATCAGAGAAATGCCAGAGAAAATGGAAATGAGCGCTAATGTTTTTCCTGATAACGTTTTTCTAAAGCCGCTAGCAATCATCAAAATAAATAAATCCCAGATAATTAGGCCGATAAATATGGCAATGCTGTATAAAGCTAAGTGTACATGATCAAATTCTGTAACAGTCTTAGCCAGAACTGAACCATAAATACCCAGCCAGAACAGAATGGTCAGAGGATTGGAAATGGAAATGAAAAATCCGGAAAGAAAGGATTTGATCTTTGTATCATCATTGGTTCTTTTCGGAGAAATAATTTTGCCCGCTCCCATGATTGTTTCAATGCCTGTATAAACTAAAACGAAAAAGCCGAACGACCAGAGAAAAGCTTTAACAAATGGAAATTCTAAAAAATGAACAAGCCCCATAAAAACAGCAAACATATATACTACATCTGCAGTCATGGCACCGAGACCAACTAGCCAGCCATGAAAAAAGCCCTTTTTGATTCCTTTATCCAACACAGCGGCATTCACAGGGCCAATCGGAGCAGCAAGCGAGAGCCCTAATAGGATATAGCTAAAAAAAACAATCATTGTAAGATCAACTCCCTAAAAAGTAAATGAAAGAATAAAGACATCACAAATGAACATACTAAGGCTTACAAATTATGTATAGAGGTGAGCAATATGTCAGTGTATGTGTACCAAACATTCGAAATCAAACAAGGTAAATTTAAAGAAGCGGTTGAAAATTTGCAGGAAATGAAGAAATTTAGATCTGAGAATTATGAACATAAAGTAGAAATTCTCACGCCCATTACTGGCAAAGATCATACATATTCACTTTTAACTACTTATGATGGACTTGCTGAGTTGGAACTGCAAAATAAAAAGATGTTCGCTGATGAAGAATATCAAAAACTCGTTGAAGCTTTCTTTCTGGAAAATATTGAGCAGGGCAGTATGCAAACGGTGATGTACCGTTCAATAAGTGAGTGATATTAGGAGAATAGAGCCACAATTCCTTGGAAGCCAAAATACAGACCAAACCCAATAAGAGATAATCCTGAAGCGATCCCGATAAAACGCAGACTATTCTTGGTTAAAAACCGCCTTAAACCTGTTGTTAAGCCAGCAACAAGCACGTCCCATAGCATGAGGCCGAGGAAGATCATTGAACTGTAGACGATTAATGAACCGGTACCGTTCACTTGCACCGTTTTGGCGAGTACAGAGCCATAAATACCAAGCCAGAACAAAATAGTTAAGGGACTTGTAATGGACATAATAAAACCAGTTAGAAAACATTTAAATAATGATTCTGTTCCTCTCGATTCAGATAGTGTGATTTTACTGGAACTGATCATTCCTTCAACACCCGAATAAATTAGAATAAAGCCTCCAAACAGCCATAAAAAAATTTGGACTAGCGGAACTTGAATAAACTGCACCATACCGAGATAAACAATGAGCATGTAGACGCCGTCTGCAATCATGGAGCCTGCGCCAACTGCCCAGGCATGCCAAAATCCGTTTTTTATGCCTTTGTCTAATCGTGCAGAGTTCACAGGACCAATGGGAGCTGCAAGTGTAAAGCCGAGTATGATATAACTGAGTAAAATGGTTAAACTCATGTGATCACCACCTAATTAAATTGCCTTTTTAATCATCTATTACTAAAAAGTACTAGCTTTAAATATATGTAAGCATTCATGGCAGTATGTATTCTTGTCCATAAAAAAACAGTGAGCATAATGCTGCTCACTGTTTTTAATCTTATTTACCTAATTGGAAGCCTAACCTCAATTGTCGATCCTTCATTGAGCTTACTGTGTATTTGCATGCTTCCGAGATGATCTTCTATTATTTTTTTGCTGACCATAAGCCCTAATCCAGTTCCATTCTCTTTTGTAGTAAAGAAGGGCTGACCCAGTTTTTTAAGAATTGATTCAGGAATTCCTTTTCCTTCATCTATAAAGGACAAAAGAATTTCATTTGTCCTTTGTTCAACTTTAACTGTTAATACTCCGCCAGAATCCATCGCTTCTATCCCATTTTTAATAAAATTGATGCAAATCTGTTTGATTTGGTTAACATCACACTTTACATAAATCTCATCGTTGGTGCAAATCGTTTTAATTTGAACACTATTCATATTAGCTTGTGCATCAAGCAAAGTAATAACATCCTTAATGAGGGCAATTAAGTTATTTGATTTGAAATCGGTTGACTGCGGCTTTGCCAAAATCAGCAGTTCACTTAGTATTAGCTCAATTCTTTCAATTTCTGATGCCATCACAGAATAATAGGTCCTCACATTTTTTCCATCTGCATTTAAGAGCTGGAGGAAGCCTTTAATTGCGGTGACCGGATTACGAATTTCATGAGCAATCCCTGCAGCAAGCTCACCTGCAATCGAGAGCTTGTCTGACTGCAGAAGAAGATCTTGAGCTTGATATCTTTCGGTTTGGTCTCTAAGTATAACCACCCAGGCAAAGATCTGATCATCTTCATCTCGAAAGGGAAAACAGGTTTGCAGAACTTTAATAGATTTGCCGTCCTTAGTTTGTCGCGTGCATTCCACTTTATAAATAGAACCAGCTTCCTTAATGTTCTGAATGTTCTGGTCTTTTTGATCTCTTTTTTCTTTACTGAACGCAGTAGCAACCGGCAGCTCATAAACATTTAAACCTAAAATTTCATCTGCACTCCAGCCAAACGTTTCTTCAAAAATATGATTGATATAAAGGACTTTTTCATTTTGGCCAACAATCATTACAGAGTCTAGGTTTTGTTTCATAAATGCCTGCAGCTGCTCATTTTTTGCGTACAGTTGTCTTTCTACCTTTTTATCCCGCAAATCTTGATCAGACAATGAAGGAAAGATTGCATCATTTCCTCTGTAAAGATAGGAACGTACTAAAGCATCGTCCGTCATAAAATATTCGTGCCATTCCATTATTTTATTTTGCATAGAAGCTGACAGGCTGTTTCCATCGTAGGCGCATACGGATATAATTCCATGTTTATTAATTTCACGATCGGCGTTCTCTTCAAAATCCATGAGAACTTGCGATATATTTTCTACTTTTGGCCACTCAACATGTGCCCAAGTCCGTACAGATATATTCTGTTTCACTAATGGAACTAAAACTCTATTAAAGTTTTGAACAATTCTATCTATATGAAAATGATCGTTTGCTAAATAATAATCATAATTATTATAAAAATGAACTTTTCCCAGTTCATCTTCGCTTAGTATTCCTGTTAGCTTTTTCTGTATTTTTTTTGTAAGAATATCGTTTTCAATTATAATGACATGATGATTATTGGAAAGCCCGGTCATAATATAACTGTATGCATTATTTACATATTTTTCTTCAGATTGATACGTATAAAGAATGTGAGCTTTGTTTTTTATCTCTATTTCTTCAATTAAGAATGCTGTCTTCATGTCCACTGAACTACACCTCTCGATAGTGATCCAACCATTTATACTAGTATTATACAATATTATGAACAATTTGAATGAATCTCTTATTTATTTGTAAAACAAAAGTCCTGTTTGCTTGACATGTATTAAGGGAAGGAGTAAATTTATCTCATACATTTCAGAACTGTTCTGAATGGAACTGTTCATAAGGGTGATAAAAATGAAAAATCATTCAAGCCAAAGGGTTACGGACATCCTTAAGTCGGTTGAACGCGTTAATCGCGGGTTAAGAAAGTTATTTCAAAAAACGGCTGCCGACTTAGAGCTCACTGCTCCGCAATTGATGTTATTAACCATCATTGCTTCTAAGAAAGAAATAACACAAAAACAGCTCGGAATTGAAACCCAGTTTCCCAAGAGTACGCTCAGTCAGTCAATCGATGCACTTGTACAAAGAGAACTGCTTGAACGCTATCCAGTGGAAGGAAACCGCCGTGAAATGCAGCTTGTTTTGAGTGAAGAAGGCAAATCTGTAATGGATTCAATTCATGAGCAAAAAGGAAGCTACTATACTGTTTTAAAAGAAGCTGTTGATGGACTTTCAGAACAGCAGGCAAATCTGCTGCTGAATTCTCTTTCTCAAATCGCCTTATTTTTAGAAAAAGAAATGAAGGAATAAAGGAGTTAATACAGTATGTTAAAGCTAACCAAGCAGTTATCAGCATATAAATGGATGATTTTATCTGTTTTTGCTCTTATTTTTATACAAGTTTTATCTGATTTATATTTGCCCACATTAATGGCGGATATCATTGACAATGGTGTTGTTGTTGGGGATACAGGTGTTATTTGGCGAATCGGGGGATTAATGCTCGCCGTTTCAGCGCTTGGTGCACTGGCATCTGTAGGTGCAAGCTATTATGCATCTAAGTCTGCAATGGGCTTTGGCCGTGATTTGCGCCGTAAAGTTTTCAAGCATGTAGACGAATTTTCCATGCAGGATTTTGATTCGGTCGGCACCGCTTCTTTAATTACGCGTACAACCAATGACATTACGCAGATCCAGCAGGTAGTGATTATGATGCTTCGTATGGTTGTCAGTGCACCGATTATGTTTGTCGGCGGTTTGATCATGGCGGTATCAAAAGATGCAAAACTTTCGCTGATTATTCTTGTGACCATGCCGATTCTTGCAGTCTCCATCTATTTTATTATGAAAAAAGCATTGCCATTATTTAAGCTTGTTCAAGATAAATTAGATCGATTAAACCTTGTCATGCGTGAAAATCTAACCGGTATCCGCGTAATTCGTGCCTTTAACCGTGAAAAACAGGAAAAGACCCGCCTGCAAAAAGCAAATAGAGATCTAACAGATGTTTCAATAAAAGTAAACCGGATCATGGCGTTTTTAATGCCGGTTTTAATGCTGATTATGAATTTAACGGTTGTCGCTGTCATTTGGTTTGGCGGCATTCGGATTGATAATGGCGGCATGCAGGTCGGAGACTTAATGGCGTTTATTCAATATATCACACAAATGATGTTTGCTCTCATCATGGCATCGATGATGTTTATTATGATTCCAAGAGCATCTGTTTCGGCTCAGCGTGTAAATGAAGTTCTGGAAATGAAGCCAACGTTTGTGGATCAGGGATCAACACATGCGGACCAAGACAAAGGGACGTTATCATTTGAGGATGTTACCTTTCATTATCCAGGGGCAGAGGAACCGGCTCTATCGCATATCAGCTTTAAAGCGAACCCTGGTGAAGTGACAGCCATCATCGGAGGCACCGGCGCAGGGAAATCAACACTGGTCAATTTAATACCGAGGTTTTATGACATTACTTCAGGTGTAATCCGAATTAATGGCGTTGATGTGCGTAATGCTTCACAGGAAAGTGTTCGTTCTAAAATTGGACTTGTTCCGCAGAAGGCATTGTTATTTACAGGCAGCATTTCAGAGAACATCAAATATGGAAAAGAAGATGCATCAGAAGATGAAGTCGAACATGCCGCAAAGGTTGCTCAGGCGCATGAATTCATCAGCAAAATGGAACAAGGATACAATACCATGCTTGCTCAGGGCGGCTCAAATCTTTCAGGCGGCCAAAAGCAGCGCCTATCCATTGCCCGGGCATTAGTAAGAAAACCGGATGTGTATATATTTGATGATAGTTTTTCTGCTTTGGATTATAAGACAGATAAAAATCTTCGTGCAGCTTTAAAGGAAGAAACAAAAGATGCAACGGTTATTCTTGTTGCACAGCGGATCAGTACCGTGGTGGATGCAGACCGGATCATTGTTTTAGACAAAGGGAAAATGGCCGGCATCGGAACACATAAACAGTTAATGGAAGAAAATGAAGTGTATCGTGAAATTGTGAAGTCACAATCCTCAGAGGAGGAAACAGCATGAGCTCAGAAAATACCACTCAGCGAGGATCAGGAAGAAAACATCCAAATCCAAACATGATAGCTGGCGGCCAAAAAGTAAAAGACTTTAAAGGTACCTTGTTCAGACTGTTATCGTATTTAAAACCGCAGCGAAAACAGCTTCTGATTGTTTTTATAGCTGCGATTTTAAGTACGGTCTTTATGATTGTCGGACCGAAAATCATGGGGAATGCGATAACGGAGCTATTTGAAGGAATTTACGGCAAATTATCCGGCGTCCCTGGTGCAGCTGTTAATTTTGGCGCAATCGGTCAAATGCTCCTGCTACTTGCCGGTCTTTATGTTATTAGCTCGTTATTTACATTTGTTCAGCAGTACGTCATGTCCAGTGTTGCACAATTAACGGTGTATCGTCTGCGCGAGGACATTAATGAAAAGCTTGAAAAACTTCCTCTGCAGTATTTTGACAGCAGACCAAAGGGAGAAATATTGAGCAGAGTGACCAATGATATTGATACGATTGGAAGCACGCTGCAGCAAAGTGTGACGCAATTTATTACATCGATTGTTACGATTGTTGGAATCATTATCATGATGCTAACCATCAGTCCTTTGCTTACGCTGATCTCCATCGTTAGCTTGCCATTATCGATGTTTGTGATTACACCATTTTTGAAAAAGTCACAAGCGCACTTTGCAGCGCAACAGCGCACACTCGGTGAGCTCAATGGCCATATCGAAGAAACCTATACAGGACATCAAATCGTCAAAGCATTTGGCCGTGAAGAAAAAGCACTGAATCATTTTGATGAGGTCAACGAATCACTTTATAAAGCAGGCTATAAAGCACAATTTATTTCCGGCATTATGATGCCGATGATGATGTTTATCGGAAATTTAAGTTATGTCGTCATCAGTGTAGTGGGCGGAATTTTAGTTATTAATCGCTCGATATCAATCGGTGATATTCAAGCATTTATCACTTATTCAAAGCAGTTCACTCAGCCTGTCACCCAAACAGCTAATATTGCCAATATCGTTCAGGCTACTGTTGCAGCAGTTGAACGTGTATTTGAAGTGCTGGATGAAGAAGAAGAAAATGTTACAGAGAACAAAATGGACAAAATCCAAAATGGTGCTGTTTCATTTGAACATGTTGACTTTGGCTACGGAGAAGAATTGCTGATTCAAGATATGAATATAGAGGTTGCACCAGGACAGACAGTTGCCATTGTTGGACCTACAGGTGCGGGGAAAACAACCCTAATCAATCTTCTCATGCGTTTTTACGAGTTAAAAGGCGGAAAAATTATGATTGATCATCAAGATATTTCCAAAGTGAACAGAGGCAATCTTCGGCAGAATTTCGGCATGGTTCTTCAGGATACATGGTTATTTAATGGAACGATACGCGATAATATTGCTTACGGAAAAAATGGAGATATAACTGAAGAAGAAATTGTAAAAGCAGCGGTCGCTGCAAGAGCAGATCACTTTATCCGTACACTGCCAGATGGATATGATACTGTGTTAAATGAAGAGGTTTCGAATATCTCACAAGGACAAAAGCAGCTATTAACGATTGCTCGGGCCATTCTTGCCGACCCAGCCATTATGATTTTAGATGAAGCGACATCAAGTGTAGATACACGAACAGAGCGTCTGATTCAACAGGCAATGAACAACTTGATGGAAGGGCGAACAAGCTTTGTCATTGCCCACCGTTTATCTACGATTCAGGATGCAGACCTTATTCTCGTCATGAAAGATGGTCAAGTGATTGAGCAGGGAAATCATCATGAACTGTTAGAGCAAAATGGATTTTATGCTGACCTATACTATAGTCAGTTTTCAAGTGCAGAAGCAGGATGAGCAGGAGAGATGCTCTCCTGCTTTTTTTATATTCAGAAAGGAAATTTGTATCTCCACTAAAGTTTTTTTAAGCGTTAGACTTTATAAATTCCACTAATAGCGTTAAGTTTGATTATAATAGAAAAAAAGAAAATGAATGTAAAAGAGGGAAATACAATGAACGCTTTAATTTTAGTAAGAGATGCATTTGTTGCAGCCTATCCAGAATTAATTGAAGAAACAGAAAAGTTGTGCGCAAATGTAACGGTGATGAAAACCGACGATGGAGTAAGGAAGGAAGAGTTGCTTAAAGAAGCAGCGACTGCTGATATAATTGTAGTGGCTGTTGTGAAAATTGATCGTGATGTTATTGATGCAGCAACAAATCTAAAATATATCATTAAGTTTGGAGCCGGCTATGACAATATTGACGTAGCTTATGCTGAAGAAAAAGGGATTATCGTAAGTAATGCACCTGGTCAAAATGCAGAGTCTGCTGCAGATCTTGCTTTTGGTTTGATGCTTGCCAGTTCAAGAAGCATTCCGCAAAAGGATGCAGAAGTGAAATCGAGAGTTTGGAACAACTCGCTTGGAAATGAAGTACATAACAAAAAACTGGGGATTGTCGGTTTTGGATCCATTGGGCAGGCTATTGCCAAGCGTGCGAATGGGTTTTCAATGGAAGTGATGGCTTACGGGAATTATCAGAACGAAGAAGCAGCTGCTCTATTGAATGTGCGTTTTACTGATTTGGATACTTTATTAACTGAATCTGATTATGTGATCTTATCAACCTCATTAACTAGTAAAAATAAACATTTTATCAACCGAGATACTTTAAGGAAAATGAAATCCAGTGCCTTTTTGATCAATATCTCGCGTGGCGGACGATTCATGAAGGAGATTTAGTAGAAGCGCTGAAAAATGGCGGCATTCGGGGTGCAGCTTTAGATGTATTCGAAGTAGAGCCCCCGCAAAATGAGCTTTCCATGCTGCCTAACGTCATTGCAACCCCTCATATTGGCGGTGCAACCTACGAAGCAATCGTTAACATCAGCACAATTACGATTGACAATATTCAGCGTTTTATTGAAGAGGAAGAACTTCTTTTTGTCGTTCATTAAGTTATTCGTTTTGTGGAGGTCGATGCTCGTGTGAAAATGGGGATACTGATTACTGTTCTGCTATTTACAGCTGGAGGATTCATCTTTTCTAATTTAATGACACCTGCTCCGGGCAGCAGTTCTGGCAATGGAAATCCTGCTATTCTCTTTGTTCTATTGCTGCCGTTTATATTATTCTATCTGATTGTGTTTTGGAGAGGGATCTTTCGAGTGCTCCCTTTTAAGAAGAAATGGATAATTGCTGTCGCTGGTAGCGCCTATTGCGCAAGTGCGGTTATGTATCAGCGCTGGTCTTTTGTACGGTATGTTGATGAGATGAGACAGGGATATAAAGAGCAGTTTGGCTATGTTGATGAAGAGTATATCCAAGATATCGCAGTGTTTTTATCTATTCATGTGAATAACCAGTATTTTAATATTAATACCTTTATTGCATTTGTGGTTTTAACGATTGTGATAGGGGTGTTGGTTCCTTTTAGAGGAAAAACGGAGGGGTATTGAGGTAATGGGGTAATTTGAATCTAGTGATTTTGTTTGGATAGGGTAGGGAATTGGATGATGTATTTACGTTAAATACAGGGGCAAGATTGCCCCTGTATTAAGTTAACAACCTAACCTTGAGTCATTTACGTATTTCGGTCGTTAACCCAGGGTTTTAATGACCCAACTTAGTTTAATTCAAGCTATTCGGTCGTTAATCCAAGGTTTAAACAACCCAATTCAGACTAATTCAAGTTCTTCGGTTGTTAACCCAAGGTTTTAACAACTCAACTCAGACCAATCCAAGCACTTCGATCGTTAACGCAAGGTTTTAACGAGCCACCTCATACAGATCCGTGCCCTTCGGTCGTTAATCCGCAAACTCCCCAATCAAGCAGAATAAAACTCCAGATCCATCGCATATTCAACTGCAGCCATTGCATGCAGATATGTGGTATCCAAAAGAGGAAGGCTGCTGTGTTCCTGCTTTATGAGCAACGGTATTTCGGTGCAGCCCAAGATAACGCCTTGAGCTCCTTCTGCTTCCAATTTTGAAATTAATTCCTGGTACTTCACTCGAGAATCTTCTAAAAATCTGCCTTGGCAAAGCTCATCAAAAATCACGCTGTGTACCATTTGGCGATCAGCCTCATTTGGAATGATCGTTTCGATTCCGTGTTTGGAGAGGATGTCCTTGTAAAAAGGCTGTTCCATAGTAAATGCCGTTCCAAGCAGAGCTACCTTTTTTAAATTTTGCTGTTTTATGGCATGAGCTGTTGATTCTGCTATATGAATGAGGGGAACAGAAACAGCCTCTTGAACTTCCTTCGCCATTTTATGCATCGTATTCGTGCAAATGACGATGACTTCTGCACCAGCTTGTTCTAGCTTGACTGCCGCTTCCACCATACTTTCTGTTGCTTCCTTCCATTTTCCAGTTCTTTGCATATCTGCAATCTCTTCAAAATTGAAAGAGTGAATTAGACATTTTGCTGAATGCAAACCGCCGAGTTTATTTTTCACCGCTGTATTGATAATACGGTAGTATTCACTTGTTGATTCCCAGCTTAAGCCGCCAATTAACCCGATTGTTTTCATATTTAAACGCTCCTCTATTTTTTTCATCATCGTATCATGTTAATCTGGTATTATAATAGATCCAGAAAACGGTTAATTTTATAGTACCAGTTTAAAGGAGCATCAGTATGATACTAAAAGACTTGAATCGGCAAAGCAGCGTCACATTAACACAGCAGTTATATGAGCAAATTAGATCCCTTATTTTAAATGATGAGCTCCACGAGGGAGAACGCATTTTTTCAACACGAGAGGTTGCAGGCAGTTTGCATATTTCACGTAATATTGTTATTGAAGCATATGACCGCCTATTGTCAGAAGGGTATCTGGAAGTAATCCCAAAAAGCGGTACCTTTGTTGCAAAAGGGGCGTCCATTAAAGCTGCTAAAAAAGGAGGAAGCATAACGCCGCAAGGAATTATGTTTGAAAAACAGCCAACTTTTATTGATTTTAAAGGGGGCAACCCTGCAATTGACCATTTTCCAAGAAAGAAATGGGCTCAATTAACAAAAGATGTTTGTCTGGATGCTCCATCCTCCATATTTGGCTATGGAGATCCTTGTGGTGTTTTGTCCTTAAGAAAGGTGTTAGTCAACTATTTAAGTAGAGCCCGCGGTGTAATCTGTGATCACTCTCAAATCGTTATCACATCTGGTGCAACTCAGGCATTAAAGCTCATCACAGAGCTGCTAGTGAAAAAGGATGATTTTATTGCGGTGGAGGACCCCGTTACAGATGAAATGAGAAATATTTTTACAAATGCGGACGCCTCTATATATCCAGTAGCAGCCGATCATGAAGGAATTCAGCCGGCATTATTGCCTGAAAAGCGGCCAAGTTTTACATTTGTCATTCCCTCACACCAGTTCCCGCTAGGCGGAACATTAACGATTCAAAGAAGAGTTCAACTGCTAGAGTATGCCCGGAAAATGGACAGCTATATAGTCGAAGATGATTATGATAGTGAGTTTACCTATGAAGGTGGTTCTGTTCCATCCATACAGGGACTTGATCCAGACTCAGTTATTTATGTAGGAACTTTCAGCAAAATTTTATCACCTGCATTACGGATCGGATATGTGGTCCTGCCGAAGCCTCTAATTGAACCTTTTTACAGTTTAAAATGGTACTCTGACCGGCACACGTCCTCCATTGAACAATATGCACTCGCACGCTTTATTGATGAAGGGCATCTTGACAAACATGTACGGAAAATGAAAAAAATCTATATAGAACGAAGAAAGGTTCTGACAGATGCGCTGCATCAAGCCTTTCCATCTGTCCATGTCATTGGAAAAGCAGCAGGAATGCATGTCGTCGCTCAATTTCCAGGCATCACTTTTACGAAAGAATTATGTGAAAAGCTGATGGGTGAAGGCATTAAAATTTACCCTGTTGAACACTTTGCCCTGAACAAAGGCAGTCATGGAGATAAAATTGTCTTAGGCTATGGAGGAATAACAGTGGAAGAGCTGAAAAAAGGCGTAGAAATTTTAAAAAGGAATATTTAGGAATAGTAAGAAAAATCACACAAAAAATCATCAATAAAAAGGTACAATGGAAGGAGAGTTATAAGAGGAGGAGAAGACCGATGGCCAGACCGCAAAATAAAGAAGACCTAATCCAGGCGAGCAATGATCATTTCGCTGAACTATTTCAACGTATTCAGTCAATCCCAGAACCACTGAGAACAAACGAATTCGAATTTCCAGGATTAAATCGTTCGATTCGAGATCTGATCTGCCATCTGCATGAATGGCATTTGTTCTTAGAAAATTGGTATACAACCGGAATGAATGGGGAAAAACCCGCTATGCCCGCAGAAGGATATACATGGAGAAACACACCCGATTTGAACCGATCCATTCAGGAAAAATATTCGAGAACCGAATTATCTGTCGGGATCGACTTAGTAAAAGAAAGTCATGAACGAATGATGAAGCTCATTGAATCTCATACAAATGAAGAGCTTTTCACAAAGAAGTATTACAAATGGACAGGCACAAGCTCACTCGGAGCCTATTTTGTTGCGAACACCTCCAGTCACTATGCTTGGGCCAATAAAATCATTAAAAAATATGAAAATCATTTGAAAAGGAATAAAATTGGTTAAAAGAATTAGCGAAATTCCTGTTAATTAAAAGAATAAATCAGATAGTAAGATAGAAAGGTAGAGAGTACTTCCCGAAATGCCGGTCATCAAGAGAGTTGGGGAAGGAGACAGGCAGAGTACTTCCTGAAATGCCGGTCATCAAGAGAGTTGGGGAAGGAGAGAGGCAGAGTACTTCCCGAAATGCCGGTCATCGATAGAGTTGGGGAAGGAGAACGGGGAAGTACTTCCCGAAATGCCGGTCATCAAGAGAGTTGGGGAAGGAGAGAGGCAGAGTACTTCCTGAAATGACGGTCATCAAGAGAGTTGCGGAAGGAGAACGGGGAAGTACTTCCCGAAATGCCGGCCATCGATAGAGTTGGGGAAGGAGACAGGCAGAGTACTTCCTGAAATACCGGTCTTCAAAAGAGTTGGGGAAGGAGACAGGCAGAGTACTTCCCGAAATGCCGCCCATCAATAGAGTTGGGGAAGGAGAGAGGCAGAGTACTTCCCGAAATGCCGGTCATCAATAGAGTTGGAGAAGGAGAACGCCGAAGTAAATCCCGAAATACCGGTAATCAATAGAGTTGGGGAAGGAGAACGCCGAAGTAAATCCCGAAATACCGGTAATCAATAGAGTTGGGGAAGGAGAAACACAGAAACACACTATTTTCTAGTAAAGCCATTCATATGAAAATATGTGAATAATACAAGATCCATGCGACATAGGCATGAAATAAAGACACCGTTTCCCTTTAATGCAGGTTGCCTGCACTTTTCTGTATGAAAGGAGCTGGAGTGTTGAGGCGAAGGATGGATCATCGTATTCTTGTGGCTGTCTGCTTTGTTATTTTTGTCCTTTTAATCGTAAACGTAATCATGAACACAAAGGTGTATTTTGTATATAGTACTGGATTAGGAACAATTCTGCTGATGTGCACCTTGATTGCCGGTGTGATCTTATTAATCATACGAAGTATAAGATAATAATATTATGTAAACAAAAAGCGAAGAGCCCAAAAAACGAAAAGCTGTATTATTCACTTTACGCTATATAGCTCTTTGCTTTTACCCAGTTATTGTGCCAATGTTACCCCATTTAAAACATAATCCCAAATATCCTTATTTGTTGGCTCATTTGGTACCTCAACCACACAAACATGCTGCAGTCCCCAATCAACTTCTCTAATTTCAGTCAGTCCATTTACAGGGTAGAGGAGGAGGATTCTGAAATCGCCCGTCACAAAATCCTTTAATACTTTTTCAAGCTGTGCTGCTCCTTCATAATCACCAAACCAACGCACAAGCAGAATTCGATTTCCTGTATGAATTTTATGAAGATATCGTTCTACCCGTCTTTCTTTTTTTTCTTTAAAAGAATCATAGCCAAGTGTCCAGTCATTTTGGTCGTTGACAGGGAAATCATGAACAGATAAGACGTCATAAATTTCATCTTTTAGAAAGTAAGACTTCCTGAATTGATCTACACCATCTTCCATGTATCCGCCAACCTCATCCATTAACTTCATGTTGCTATGCTCCATAAATCCCCGGAAACGATGCTCAAATAACTTGCTTACATTTAAAAGCGAACTGGAAACACTCCAATCCAACGGCCCTGAAAATGATCTTAAACCTAGCCGCTTTAATTCCATAGCTGGATTACAAGCATTTCCAATACTCACAATAACATCATAAGTACCCTTTATATCCTGTAGCTTCATCCATCTCATCCTTTGTCGTCATTAATACTATAGTAAACGCTCGAAATCAATGGATGGTTTGGACAAACTGGAAAAAATAATTATTGATTTATAGCAATCTTTATTCGAGGTCGTGTTGATCTAAACCATTGCAAACAGAGAATGAAGATGATGAATACATCAATAATATCCCCGCCATAATACATCACCATGCCGCCGGTTTCTGCCTGATCAGCAGGCACTCCATTCGGCGGATTGGCATAAATGAACTTGGATAAAATACCATGACCAGCTAAGGCAGCAACAAAAATAATTGCCCGGAATATAAATGACGTTCGATGGAAAATCGGATCGATATAGATCATGGAAATGGTAAATAAATAGCCTGCTGCAAATACGTGAAAATGGATGATTAGATGCAAAAGAGTACTCTGGTGCATTAAGGAGTATAGATTGGTAGTGTATAGAATCCATAATCCTCCAACATTAAGAAGGGAGGCAATAACCGGATTCGTAAGCATCTGTGATGGCCAGCTTTTTAGCAGTTTTGAAAATTTCCTTGCCTGTGGTACGTTGAGTGTGCGCAATATCAATGTCATCGGCGCCGCTAATGCCATGAGTAAAGGCGCTAACATCCCTAATAATAAATGTCCAAACATGTGAGCTGTAAAATCGGTATGTGCCCGAATGGCTAAAGGACCTGCTACTGAAACGACAGCAAAAAGAACTCCTAAAATCCAGCAAACAGTACGATAAATGGGCCATTTTTTGTGCTTTTTGTTTGAAACCGCAACAGCAAGGATATACATCACCAAAACCACCACAAACGGCAATGCCAAGAGCAGCTGAGGTAATACTAAAACTGTATGTTCAATGTGAGCTGGATCTGAGTGATGAATGTGATTAAGAATGTTCATGTGAAACATCCTTACTATATCGTTGTCTGTTTCTCGTTCGAACAGCAAAAATTATACCAATTAAGATCAGTATAATTGCTATTATGTTCCAAATCAGATCATAAATAATGACATTTTCTACATAACGAATCTGGTGCAATCGCATTAATTTATGCTGTATGATTCCATCATATAACTGAAATCCACCGGCACCAATTAATACTCCTGCCCACCACCTCATAATCCATAACCCGTTCCTCCGCCGAAGATCAGCGAACATAAACAAGCTCCCAATGGTCGCGAACCAGCTAAACGCATGAAAAAAACCGTCTGAAATCAGGCCGATATCGGTTGTAGCCTTATCATAAAAATGATGCCAGCGCAGCAGCTGATGAAAAACGGTCTCATCAATAAAAGCGGCTAGTCCGATTCCAAATAGAATGCCAGACCAAAGATTTCGCTTTGCATAAGTAAATCGTTCTTTATTTTCGTTTTTAACCATCTTCTTCTCCTTAAAAATGTTTTGTTTAAATAAGTTAAGTGTTGCCTTCATATAGAACAGATAAACAAATGTTTATTTAAGTGTGAAAAAAGAAGGGAAAGGAGCGAAAGTGTAAGGTTCTCTGAAATATCTTCCTGTTATTCCCTTAATTTAAGAAGGATGTGTTATCCTTGATAAAAAGCTTTATTTTCCTGCATACAGCCAAGAGTCTAGAACTTAATTATTTGAATATTCCAATATAAAGTGATTAGGAGGAAAATAATGGAGAGATTTGATTTCAGTTTCAAAATAAATATGTAAGATGGTGGTTTATTATCGTGCTGCCACTTATCATTTTATCCGCCATTTTAATCTATATTTTACCAAATGAGCATAATTGGATGACTTCATTTCTTACACCAATTGGCGTCATTCTCTTTTTTGTATGGGTATGGTTTGATAAAAGGAAAAATAATAAAAGTCAATCACACTAAGGAAAGTGTGAGGCAGGGACCCCTTTTAGACTACTTTTTTGGATGATCAATTTCCAAATGAGCACAGTTGAGTCATGCTATATTGTTCGTGAACTTGAAAGAATGATATTTTTCTATATTAAATCTGTAGGTGGGCTGAAGAATGTTTTCAGATAATCAATTACGGGACCTGATAGCAGGTAAAATAATCGGAGACATTTTTCCTTATGTTACAAAAGATGAGAAGGAAATTAAGGAACATATAAGAAGATTATATTATCGAATCAAACGAATTCATCATGTAGAATGTGAAGCTGAGTGGGATCATTTTGGCAGCGGGTATGCATCGTTTGTTGAGTTTTTCTGTTACAGCAAAGATGAAGTTAAAACTATTCATGAAAGCAATGGTATTCGCGAGGAAGAAGTTAAGGGAATTATTATCGATATCAGCACCCTGGCACCAGTCGCCATAATGGGGGAAGATGTTCGATATAGAAACATCAGTACCGAGACAAATGAAAGGGTTGGCTGGAGCTGTGGAACTCTCCTTGATGGTCTTAATTCCTTTTCTGTGAACGAAGAATATCAATCGTTCGGCGCCCAATTAAAACAGGCACTAATAGAATATGATTATGAGATTTTACATGCCAGAGAGATGAAAAGATTTCTTCCTTTTCAAGCGAAAATTCCTACCATTTATCGTAATCGCGGGAATTATTTCGTCATGGATGCTATTTTTTATTGGGAGGATTAAGCTGTCATTTTTATACAATCAGTTGACATACAACCTTTAACAAAGTATTCTTACTATATAAATTGCAGCCCTTTTAAAGGAGATTATTTTATGAGTGTGAATGTTCTTAACTAACCGTTAACTGGATACGGCCTTGAATGCGTAAAAAAACAGGAGGATGCCTGTTTATTCAGTATGCGCTTTTTCAAGGAAGTTAAGAACACACTTCATAGCATAGAGAACGGGTAACGAAGCTATGGCGTGTTTGCTGTAGTTTTTTTGTGTGCATTTTTTGGAGGAATGTAGCATTTCTATCTCTTTCTGATGCATAAGATTACCGCAAACATTGCCAGATAAATTACCCCACATCATGCCGTCATGAACTTGTTGTTCATGGCGGCTTTTTTTATCTTTAGGGCTGCAATCAACACTTAAGGAGGAACAAAAATTGAATCAGCAAACATTTGATGTATTAGGATATAAAGAAATTCTTAAAGAGATCGCTTCATATGCGAAAACTACACTTGGGAAAAATACAGTCCGTGCAACTGTGCCAATGCACCATAAACGGCAAATTGAACAGCAGCTTCGTGAGGTGGAAGAAGGGGTCAGGATTTTGAATATTTCCAGCTCTGTTCCGATTCATACACTCGATGAAATGCAGCTTTATTTGGAACAGGCAAAGAAAGGTTTGTATATAAGAGCCGATCAGTTTACCTTTATTCTTTCGTTTTTACAGCATTGCACGAAGCTTAAACAGTTTATGAAGGATAAAGAATATGCCGCTCCTCATGTGAGTTTGTATGCGATGTCGATTCCAGAAGTGAAAGAATTGGAAGACGAAATACAGAGGGTGATTCGCCACTCGCAGGTGGATGATTATGCTTCAGGTGATTTGGCCTATTTGCGGAGGCAGCTAGCTATTCTGAAGGAAAAAATCAAGGATAAGGCACACCAGCTTGTTAAATCGAAGCGATTTGCGAACATGCTGCAGGATACCTTGATTGCAGAAAGAAATGGGAGGCTCGCGCTTTCGGTTAAAAGAGAATATCGCTCCAAAGTTCAAGGGCAGGTGCTGGATACATCAGCTTCAGGTGCTACTTTATTTATTGAGCCAGCTGAACTGGGCAGCATCCAATCAGAAATCGAACTTTTAGCCATCGCTGAAGAGCAGGAAACAGAACGAATTCTATATGAGCTGACCGAAAAATTGCTTTCCTATGAGCAGACAATACGAATGGCGATTGAAACGATGCACCATTATGATGTGTTATTTGCTAAAGCACAATATAGCCGCAAAATGAAATGTGCAGCACCGATTTTAACAGAAGACTTCACCATTGATCTTAAAGAAGCGCGTCACCCCATGCTTGGTGAAAAAGCCGTGTCCTTGTCGCTAACCTTTGGTGAAAAACATCATGCATTAGTCATTACAGGGCCAAATACTGGCGGTAAGACGGTAACATTGAAAACAATCGGTCTTTTAACTCTGATGGCACAAAGCGGTCTGCCAATCCCAGCAAATGAAGGAAGCAGGATCAGCATGTTTCAGCATATTTTCGTCGATATCGGCGACGGGCAGAGCATTGAGCAGAATCTAAGTACATTTAGTTCACGATTGGTTAACATTATTGAGATTTTACAAAATACAAATGATCGTTCACTTGTACTCCTTGACGAATTAGGTTCTGGTACAGATCCAGGTGAAGGCATGGCTCTGGCAATCGTGATTCTAGAGCAGCTCTACAAAAAAGGAGCAACCTTACTTGCAACGACACATTATAGTGAGATGAAGGAGTTTGCGGATGCTTCTGAAGGTTTTATAAATGCCACGATGGAGTTTGATCTTGAAACATTGCAGCCGACGTACCGCCTTTTATTGGGACAGAGCGGAAGAAGTCAGGCATTTCAAATCGCCAACAAGCTTGGACTCCATCCGCAGCTGATTGAAAAAGCACACCTTTTAACATACAAACAATCTCACAGTTATACCAATGATCAAAACTTAAAAGAAGCTCAATATGAAAAACAGATTGTCATCAATAAATATGCCCGGCAAACGTCTGAGTCACCTAAACCCCAAAAAGCACAAGTTCCAGCTTTTAAAATGGGTGATAATGTGAAACTAACAGAAACCGATGAACTCGGCATCATCTATAAGGGTCCAGATGCTGGGGGGCAGTATATTGTCCAGGTGCAAAAAGAAAAGCGTTCCATTAACCAGAAAAGGCTAAAGCTATATATAAGAGCTGAGGAGCTGTATCCTGAAGATTATGATTTTGATATTATTTTCAAATCAAAGGAGTACCGCAAAGTCAGCCATCAGCAGAAGAAAAAGCATGTGGAGGATGTGTGGCTGAAGGGGGAGGAATAAAAGCAAAAAAGTCTTGAAGTGCAGTCTATTACTAACGTCTGTTGATCCTTCGTGACGGCATCGGAAATTTTAAGCGGAAGAATTCCGGTTATTGTCCATTTAGAGGCAAAAAAGGCAAAAATAAGCGGAGAATTTCCGGTTATCAGCTGAATTTATAGCAAAATCTTAAGATTTAACACTAATAGTCGGAAAAAATCCTCTTATTTTGAAGGAAATAGTGTCATTTCCCAGAATAAAAGGAATTTTTCCGTTTATTTTTAGAATTAAGGGAGATCCATTTGCGCAATTACATTCTCAATTTAATTCTAAGACTTCATAATTGACCCAATAAGAACGCACAGGTATGAAAACAATATTCTAAATGTTACAATAAAAGCAGATAAGGAGGGAGAAGCGTTGAATCATAAAAAACGAAATCTTCTGATCGCCATTATCGGCAGTATCACCATTTTTACAGTAGCTGGAATACTGTTTACTAAAATTTATCAAAACCATCTAACAAATGAAGCCATTATTGAAGATTGTTTTGAGAACTTTGATGAGGTAGGAGAGGTTGTCTTAGAAAAAGATGGTTTCTTGTCTCAGGTTACATGTGAAAAAGGTGAAGATTGAAGACCTCTGTCAGAAGGTCTTTTTTTTGTTCATAATGATCTAATTTTGCTAAAGAGTTCACAATGTTTGAAATCTCAACTATAAAAAAGTAGTATGATGAATGTAGGGAGATTGTCCCTTTTAACTTCTAAGAATTTTTACATCATGATTAAGCTAAAAACCATTAGGAGGCTTATCAATGAGTAAGAGACTAGAAGGAAAAGTAACAGTAATTACTGGCGCTGCATCTGGATTCGGGAAAGCGATGGCTGAAGAGTTCAGCAAGGAAGGTGCAAGAATTCTTGCCGTTGACGTGAGTGATAAGGTAGAAGAGTTAAAAAGTACCGTTAGCGGGGAGCTTCATACGTTTAAAGCAGATGTAAGTGATCTAGAACAAGTGAATGCTATTTTTGAAGAATGCAAGAGAGTGTTTGGCCGCTTGGATGTTCTCTGCAATAATGCAGGAATCACGGGGCAAACGGAAACACCGCTCCATGAATATCCGCTTGATCAGTGGGACAAGGTGTTTGGCGTAAATGTGAGAGGTGCGTTTTTGGTCATGCAGGAAGGGATCAAAATGATGCTTGATAATGGAGGCGGCTCAATCGTCAATACAGGATCCATCGGCGGTTATCGTGTGACAAAAGGGTCTGGTGCTTATATCGTCTCTAAAGGGGCAATGGTCATGCTGACAAAGCAGGCTGCAATCGAGTATGTAGACAAAGGGATCCGCGTTAACTCTGTAAATCCAGGAATCTTTAATACTCCATTGTTAGATGGCTTATCTGAAGATATCATTGATTTCCTAAGCAACCAGGTGCCAATTGGCAGGCTGGGGGAACCAGAAGAGATGGCGAAGCTTGCGCTGTTCCTTGCATCCGATGAATCTTCTTATATTACAGGTCAAGACCATATTATCGATGGCGGCCGCTGGGCACTATAAAACTAAAATAACAAGGATGTTCCTCATACAGGAGCATCCTTTTCTTGTATACACGGGTAACAGTATGGCAGCTATTTCTGATTTAATAGAATCCTCTGTAATACTGTGGATAATAGTGCTGCTGATATGGCTGCTGGTGCATTTGTGCATGTGAGGTATGAGCAGGCTTCTGCACTGTTTCACGCTGGTTACAATGCTTAGGAGGACCAATAATGGTTGATTCCTTAATGGGAGCTACTGTGTTTTTCCATTGATTTTCATCTAAACAATAGGTGTGTGCCATAATATGAGCTGGTGTAAGTCTTAATAAATCAGATCCTAACACAAATTCAGGTGTCGGAGCGTCAAAAATGGCCAAGAGATGGGTATTGGCTGCTTCTGCTACTTCATAATGCCACCAGCCTTGCGGGACATTGGCGACTTTTCCAGGGGTAATTCTATAATTCTGAATTTGTTTTGAAAAAGGGTTCAGCATTGAAACGATCGCAGATCCAGAAATGCAATAAACGAGTTCGGCTGCGTTTTGATGAATATGAGGCTCAATGACGTTGTTTGGACTTAAGAAAATATCAAGTAAAGACATATTCTCCAATGTATTAAGCTGAGCTGTACCTAACACATTAATGTAATTGTTCCGATCCTTCGTAAACAGCCTGCTTTTATTCATATCAAAACTAAAATTTGTATTAGGAGACGTATAATCCATATTGCACCTGTCTTTCTTTCCCTATTTTTCGTGTTTAATGTATGAGCAAAGACGACTTTCTGTGCAAGTACCCAAATTTACGGTAAAATAAATGTAAAAATATTATGTCAATTGGAGGATATATGATGCATTTTTTAACGAGAGAAAATCATTTAATCTATGAATTTAATAAACAGAATACTCCTGTATTAACGGTAAAATCAGGAGAAACAGTAACGATTGAAACATATGATTGTTTTGAAGATCAAATCACCTCAGAGGATACACCCATCTCTGAACTGGATTGGGACCGCATCAATCCGGCAACTGGACCTATTTTTGTTGAAGGAGCACAGCCGGGAGATATGCTGAAGGTAAAGATCGACAAATTAGAAATCAGCAGCCAGGGAGTTATGCTGACAGGTCCAGATTTAGGAGTACTTGGACATCGGTTAGAAAAAATGGAAGCGAAAATTCTTCCCATTAAAGATAATCATGTGCAATTTGATGAAGTTCAAATTCCTTTAAATAAGATGATTGGCGTGATCGGCGTGGCTCCTGCTGAAGGTGGAGTGAACTGCGGAACACCTGGTGCTCACGGCGGCAATATGGATAATAAAATGATCACTGAGGGAGCGACTCTTTACTTTCCTGTGTTTACAGAAGGAGCATTATTCGCACTTGGAGATTTTCATGCGGCAATGGGAGATGGAGAGGTGAGCGTATCCGGAATTGAAGTCGCTGGTAAAGCAACCGTTACGTTAGAGGTTGTCAAAAATGCCAAATTCTCATTTCCTCTTTTAGAAAATGAAGATGTTTTTTCATTAATCGTATCAGCTAAAACGCTGGATGAAGCTGCAAAGCTCGGAACCGAAATGATGGCTGATGTCATTTCCTCACAATCTGGAAAAAGCATGAGTGAAACGGTTATGCTGTTAAGTGCAGCTGCACAAGTTGAGGTTTGTCAAATCGTTGATCCATTAATGACCATACGCATAAATGTGCCCAAATGGCTAGTGGAACAATTGAAAATCAGTTTGATTGATCATAATAATATTATGTAAACTAATGTTGTGGTTCGAATCAAGAATTCTTGCTTAAAACTGCAACATACTTTTAGTAAGGCAGTGAACGTAAAATGAATGTTTTGTGACAGATTATAAACAATTAAGAAACATAGAGAAGAAACCGCAGGAGAAGTAAGGGATATATCCAATATACTATACAAAAGCTTAGAGATTAAGGGGTCAGGATAATGGACGGTATATTCGGGAATCAATATGAGACATATCCTTTTATAGCTTATTCGGCATCACATATTTTTATGGTGATTTTTTTAGTAATTGGCATAGTAGCGTTATATTTTTTTCGTGCAAAATTGAGAGAGTTTGATAAAGGAATCAGGCTTTCTTTCTTTGTCATATTATTTACACTTGAAGCAGGTTATCATTTTTGGCTGTATTCGACAAATCAGTGGGAAAGCTCGATTGCCCTGCCGCTTCAGCTTTGTTCAATCAGTCTGATGCTTTGTTTAATTTTACATCTCACGAAATCTAAGATGATGTTTCAATTTGTCTATTTTCTTGGTGTAGCGGGAGCCTTAATGGCTGTATTAACGCCTGAACTGTTTTTAGGCTTTCCCCACTTTCGTTATTTTCAATTTTTCATCACCCATATATTTATTATCTTAACAAGCTTTTACTTTATCTTTGTTTTAAAATATAAGCCTACGGTAAAAGGCTTAGTACGTTCTTTTATCTTTTTAAATATTTGTGCAGCTCTCGCCTACTATGCGAACAAATTGACAGGCGGGAATTATATGTTTTTATCCTATAAGCCATCTAACGGATCCTTACTTGATTACTTTGGTCCATATCCGTGGTATATTCTAGTTTTAGAAGCAGCAGCATTCATATTCTTCGCTGTCATCCTGCTTCCTTTTTATGCATTACAACAAAAAGCGAGGGATAACTCATGAATAAGCTGGGAATCGATGCTGGTGCCACTTTTATTAAATTGGCCTATGAAGAGCATGGAAATTTTCATTATAAAAGATATCCTATTGAGGAAGCAGATTCTCTTTTTAACTGGATCAAGATGGTGTCTCCTCATGCAGATGTTGTTCTGACAGGGGGAGGAGCCGGTGGGCTTAAAAGGAACTATTTCCCGGATGCTGAAGTAATTGATGAGTTTTCTGCTGCAGCAGCAGGGGTAAAAATACTGCATCAAATACCGGAACCTTTTCTTTTGATTAGCATAGGCACAGGGACTTCTATTTTGCATGTAGAAAAAGGGACAGCCGAACGTGTTTCAGGTACGGCAATGGGTGGAGGAACCTTCCTTGGGCTAGGAAAGTTATTAACTGGGAAAACCGTTTATAAAGATCTTGTAGATCTTGCAGTTAAAGGGGATCGTAAAAAAGCTGACCTTTTAGTCAGTGATGTTTATGATGGACAGGATCAGGCACCGCTTTTAGGTGAGTTGTCTGCCAGTAATTTTGCAAAGGCATTTAACGATGAAATAAATGAAAGTGCTAAAATGGCAGCACTTGTTAATATGATCGCTGAAACGATCTATTTGCTTGTTATTGCTGGTTCAGCGCAGCAGAAGCTTCCCATGGCGTTTATTGGAGCCGGTGCTTCTAATCCTGCATTACGGAAACAGCTTGAAATGTATGCAGAAATGTTCGATTTTAAAAGTATATTCATTGAAAATGGAGAATACAGCGGTGCTGTTGGAGCGTTGTATTTTTAAATTTTACATATTGGTAAGCGGGTGGCAGCATTGAAGAGATTTTTTACAATTGGAATGGCAGGACATATTGATCATGGAAAAACAACGTTAACAAAAGCATTAACAAATGTGGACACGGACCGGCTAAAAGAAGAGAAAGAGAGACAAATTTCGATTGAGCTTGGATTTGCTCCTTTATATGAGGACGATGACCTGCAAATTTCTGTAATTGATGTTCCAGGTCATGAGCGTTTTATCCGGCAAATGATAGCCGGTGTAGCGGGCATTGATCTTGTTGTGCTCGTTGTTGCAGCAGATGAAGGCGTGATGCCGCAGACAAGAGAGCATCTTGAAATACTTGGTTTCCTTGGTATTAAGCAGGGGATTGTTGCGATTACGAAAATGGATCGCGTTGAGGAAGAGTTTATAGAGCTTGTACAGGATGATATTAGAGAAGAGCTGGTTGGAACTGTCTTTGAAGGTGCGCCTTTCATGTTAACGGATAGTCTCTCCTTAAAAGGTATTACAGAACTGAAAGAAAAGATTATTTGTACACTGAAAGATCACGACACACGTGATGTAAAAGGTGAATTTCGTCTTCCGATTGATCAGGTGTTTTCTGTTAAAGGGCAGGGAACCGTAGTACGAGGGACTGTTTATGAAGGAGCAGTAGAGGAAGGACGATCACTTACCATCTTGCCAAAGGGCTTAGAAGTACGCGCCCGCCAGCTTCAGGTTCATCATAAGCAAGCATCAGCAGCATTTGCTGGTCAGAGGGTGGCGATTAATCTGGCTGGAGCTGCAAAAGAAGAGATACAGCGCGGAGATGTTCTTGTTTCTTCAGAGCATTTTGCAGTGACACGCACGATTGATGTGAGTATGAAGGTTGTTGAAGATTTGGAGTATATGGTGAAACAGCGGATGCCAATTAAATGTCATATTGGCACTGCAGAAGTGATGGGCAGGATTGTCTTTTTTGATCGAAATGATCTAACAGAGGATCGTGAGGAGATTCTTTGTCAGCTTCGACTTGATGAAGAGATTGTGGCCAAAAGAGGAGATCGCTTTATTTTAAGAAGACCAAGTCCTCAAGAGACAATAGGGGGCGGATGGGTGATTGACCCTAATGGCCGTAAATATCGATTTGGTCTTGGCACCATTGAGGAACTGGATAGGAAAAAGATCGGCACACCAGAAGAGCGGATTATTGATGTATTAACAGAAGAGAAATGTTTGTCTGTGGGAGAGCTGGTTCTGAAAACTTCCTTAGATGAAGAAACGATAAAAGAAATACTGCAAAACGAGCCTTTTGTCCAGGTAAATAAAAGTGATTACACATTGAAAAAACTGCAGCTTTTCATTGAGGAAGAAGTCTATGATCAACTTAACGATTTTCATCAGGAGCATCCTTTAAAGCAAGGATTAAAAAAGGCAGAACTGCTGCAGTCATTTCAGAATCACTATCCGAAATCATTGGTTGAATTTGTTATAAATAAAGGGGAAGAAACAGGGGTTTTTATTCGCAATGGCCAGTTTATCCGTCATCAGCATTTTAATCCTCATGTGCCATCCAATTGGCAGAAGAGGACAGAGAACATGCTGCTGTCACTGCAAAAGGATGAATTGCAGGTTGCTTATTTTACTGACTATTACAATACTGCAGGATTGCCGGAACATTTGCAGGGAGACTTAAAGAAGTTCCTCCAGGATACAGGAGAAATTGTTCCATTGGATGATGTTTTTTACTTGCATGGAATTCACTTCAGAAATGCAGTTGAAAAGCTTAAACAACAAACAGCCGATGTGTTTGATGTTGGAGAGGCGAAAGAAATCCTGGGACTTTCCCGGAAATATATGATTCCTTTTTTAGAAAGACTAGATTCTTTAGGAATGACTTATCGGGAAGAAAATAAACGAGTCTGGAAGACGTAAGACTGAGCTGGGGAATATGTCTCCAGCTTTTTCTTTGTTGCTTAATTCCTATTTTTATCAAGGTTGTTCGGTCTGGATCTTCTTTTTTTATAAATTACATGCACAACGTTTATAAGTACGAGCAGCAATGAACCTGACAAGGCACCAAGTATATA
Organism: Cytobacillus gottheilii; assembly: GCF_001636345.1. GTDB lineage: Bacteria > Bacillota > Bacilli > Bacillales > Cytobacillaceae > Cytobacillus > Cytobacillus gottheilii. Next base: position 2,531,796 of record NZ_KV440945.1, on the reverse strand, counting down.
GGCTAGGCTAGGACTAACGATTGAGCTTCCAATGATACTGCCGATCAGTACCATTAGCGCTGCTTGACTCATTCTCCATTGTGAAGTTTTCTTCTCCATTTTATGTGCTCCCTTCCTGTAATCCTTTCTATGTTAGTTAATCTTGATCTGTAAAGATCTTTAATGCTCCTACCAGGATGACGACTGGAAATATTACGTAAACGAATCTTAAAACGGGTATCTCTAAAATAGCACTAATAAATAAGAAAGGAAGACCAATCATTGTGGTCACTGATAAAAATCTCGTATAGCGAATCGCTGAATCTGATACTTCTGGATCTTCTTGATACATCCACCGTTTACCAACTAACATGCTTTCTTCAGGCTCCAAATACATCCAAATTAGAAAGCCGTATACTGGAATCGATATGACAACGGTGAAAAAAATGGTTGTAAACATAATATCCTCCTTCAATGAGATCTGTTCAATATCCTTATCTTACTTTACGTTTTACGAAATAAAAGGTTTCTAATTGTCTGAAAATGTTATTAAGATATTCAAGTTTATCCGGGTTTTTCTATTTCAAACAATATATTTTACAACTAATACCGTTTATTAGATGATATAAGAAAGAATAAAACAACTATGCACCAAATTAAAAAAATCTTTTTCCTGCCTTTATGGGGAAACTAGTATTTCAGCACACTGTTATCATCTTGGAAAAATTTATATATAAGAAGGTTTTTTTAACATAATCATCTTTTTACATTCATTTAAGAAAAGAGGAGAGGCATGAAGTTAAGTGTTTTGGATCAGTCAGTACTAAGCAGCGGCAATACCGCACAAGAAACATTGCAAAATACAACAGCATTAGCACAACTGACAGAACAGCTGGGGTTTGTGCGATTTTGGGTAGCGGAGCATCATAATTCAGACGGGATTGCAGGTACTTCACCTGAAATTCTGATTGCTCACCTTGCCGCACATACAAAAAAGATCAAGATAGGTTCTGGAGGAGTTTTACTGCCTCAATATAGTGCATTTAAAGTAGCAGAGAATTTTAAGGTTCTTGAGTCCTTATATCCGGGACGCATCGACCTGGGGATCGGCCGTTCACCCGGCGGAAATGCAGAAACGAGGCTCGCATTAACGGATGGTATACGAAAAAGCTTGAATGAATTTCCACGTCAAGTGAGGGATCTGCAGTATTATTTGCAGAAGCAGCAAAAGTTAAATAGTGAAGAAGTACTAGCATACCCACTTACCAAAACAGTGCCTGATCTGTGGCTGCTTGGTATTACCCATCGAGGAGCAAGACTCGCAGCAGAATATGGAACAGCCTTTACATTTGGTCATTTTATTTCACCAGTAAATGGAAAACGAGCCACAGAGTATTATTACAAACATTTTCAGCCATCCCCGCTTCTGGACAAACCTCAGGCAAACATATGTATTTTCGTTATTTGTGCCAATACCCAAGAGGAAGCTGAAGAAATGGCATTAAGTCAGGACATGTGGCTGTTATCGATTGCAAAAGGAGAAAGCACGAAAATTTTAAGTCCAGAAGAAGCAAGAAAAAAAGTGCTTACAGCTGAAGATTATTCGATCATAAAAGAAAACAGAAAACGAATGGTTATCGGGACAAAAGACAGGGTCCGACAACAACTCTTACGGCTTAGCGAACTGTATCAGACAGAAGAATTCATGATTATTTGCAATGTTTATTCCTTTGAAGACAAAGTGAAAAGCTACGAACTAACAGCAGAATTGTTTTAACAAAGCTGTTTTTGAGAGATGAAAATTCAATTACTTCTTTCATTGCGCTGCAACTCTCGCTTTTCGAGCGGAGGAAGCTGCGCCTATTCAGCAAGCCTTTGGGACTCACTCTTTCCTCTACTTCCCTCAAGAGTCGAGTGTACTCCGCTCCATCAAACCCGTTTTAAGATTAGGATCGATTTGATGTTTATTAGAATTAGCCAGGACAATTATTTACCAAAAGTTTCATGCGGAAATATTTCATAAATAATCATCCATTTGTCATTTGATTTTCCTCTGGTATTTTGTTTTATAGGTCTATTTACTTATCTATAATGGTATTTAGTAGATTAGTTAGATAAATATAGTTATTTATTCTATTTTTGCTAATCTAACCACATTTTTCTCATAGAGTTCAAGCTTGATTTTGAAATACCATAAAGCTAAGAAATAGGACTCTAGGAGGAAGCAGCATGAAGAAACATCTTTTAACCATGGCAGCAACAGCAGGTTTTGTGTTCGCTGGACTTAGCGGACAAGTTAGTGCAAGTGAAAATAACTATCAAGTTTCTGCAGGTGATACTCTTTGGAAGATTTCTGTTTCACAGCAAGTATCTGTGCAAAATTTAATTGCCTGGAATCAATTATCAAATGCAACTATTTATCCAGGACAAACTTTATCTTTGGTTGATCCAAATAGTCAGCAGAATATCGCTACAGAGTATACCGTAAAATCTGGAGACAGTCTTTGGTCCACTGCATCTAAGAATGGTCTAACTGTTCAGCAATTAATGAGTTATAACCAATTAACTTCTAATACTATTTATGTTGGTCAAAAATTAAAGCTTTCTGGCACATCATCCAGCCCAATTATAAATGCCGAGGGAACTACCTATACGGTCAAGTCAGGGGATACATTATGGAATGTTGCTACTCGTCATGGGATCACAGTTACTGCCCTTAAAGCAATGAACAATATGACAGCAGATACGATCTATGTCGGTCAAGTTCTGAATATTAAATCTTCTCCAGAAAGCACAGATGTTTCAAAAGTTTCACAAATCATTACAGAAGCAAAAAAACATATTGGTGTTCCATATGTTTGGGGAGGCACTTCACCTGCAGGATTTGACTGCAGCGGATTTATTCATTATTCCTTCTTAAAAGCTGGTGTAACTATTCCAAGAACGGTTGAAACCATTTGGGCTGCGGCAAAGACGGTAGCAGCCCCAAAGGCAGGGGATTTAGTTTTCTTTGAAACGTATAAAAAAGGTCCATCACATGCTGGGATTTATCTGGGCAATAACGAATTTATCCATGCAGGATCTTCAACAGGTGTAACGATCAGCAGCATGAATTCAACTTATTGGAAGCCGCGTTACTTGGGAGCTAAGACTCCATTTTAATGAAAAGAACTAGTTTAATAGCAATTTGAACATCCTTCATCATATTGACAAGCATTTTTGTTGGTTTGCTGCCGTGAAATCATAGTTTTCGATTTGGAGAGTTACTTTAAAGGATTTAAAGTTATTTTTTATGAGGAAATTGTAGAAGGAAATGTATTGAAAAAAGGATAGAGTTATTATAGGTGAATGATCATCTATCCTTTTTTCAGCTTTGTACATGGCATTTAAGTAAAGATACGCGAAAATTTATTTCCTCCATCTGCTTTTCCAGCAAACGGCTTCTAATATAAACTGTTTATCCTGATCACTTAATAACCTCCAGCTGCCAGCTCTAATTTTCATGAATATCATCCTTTCATGAGTAATGGATTGCTTGTACCAGTATAATACCTCCATTTAAAACGGCTGAAACAACAAAAATATCTGCATTTTCTGACTGTTTTCTTACTGAAATGTCGAATGGTGAACCAGTAACAGTAAAACAAAAACCTAAGACCCTCAAATGGTCTTAGGTTTTTGCAATCTGCTATATTATTATTTCTTATCTTTAAAAGCTTCCTTCGCGTCGCCCCAGGTTTCTTGAAGCTTTCCTTTTGCTTTATCCATGTTGCCCTCAGCTTCTTTTTTCTCATTGCCTGTTGCTTTACCGTATACACGTTTTAGTTCGCCTTTAAGTTGATCTTTATTGCCTTCCTGTTGATGATTATTCATGTCGAATACCTCCTAATAAGTTGTCTATTATTCTATTCCCATATCATTTCGTATTTAAACAGAACCTTTCTATACTTATGTGCGTCTATTGTTTGGTACAATTTAATTCAGCGATGATGACTTAGGAGGAATAACGAGTTTTGAAGATAGCAAAAACGTTTAGATTATTAGTGGTGCTGCTAATTTTATTTACTGTTGGCTTATTAATCTATCAATATAGTACCGTGCCGAAAGAGGATGTACCGCTTCCTGATGGTCTGCATCCAACTGTATCCTTAAAAAAAGATGAATTGGTGAGCTTAGCAGCAGATAAAGGTATTCAAGTTGTGATTACAGCAGATTTTCGAAGCTATGAAGAGCAGAATCGCCTTTATGAGCAAGGACGCTCAACATCAGGAAATATTGTTACAAATGCAAAGGGCGGTGAATCCTACCATAATTATGGATTGGCCATTGATTTCGCTCTTATGACAATAGATGGGCAAGTGGTTTGGGATATGGAGTATGATGGAAATGGCAACGGAACTCCAGATTGGGATGAGGTTGTATCCATTGCTAAGGATTTAGGTTTTTCCTGGGGCGGAGATTGGCGGAATTTCAAAGACTATCCTCATTTTCAGATGAACTTCGGATTGTCGATTTCTGAATTGCAGCGAGGGAATAGACCGCCAGAATAATTCAATTAAGAAAGGAGAGAGCGTATGATTTTAGGTGCTTATTTATTATTATTAGCTGCTATTGTATCTGAAGTGTTTGGTTCATCTATGCTAAAGTTATCAGAAGGCTTTAAACGTATTGGTCCTGTTGCAGGTGTCATTGGAGGATACGGAATTGCCTTTTATTTACTTTCACTTACATTGCAGTCCCTCCCGTTAGGACTGGTATATGCAACTTGGAGTGGTCTGGGAACGATTTTAACGGTGTTAATTGGTGTGCTTTTCTTTAAGGATCGTTTAAACAAAAAAGCAATAATGGGTATTGTCCTTCTTGTCGCAGGACTCGTGCTTATGAATGTATCAAAATAGGAGATGAAACGTATGAAGGGAATGTATTATTTAGCAGGTTCTATTATTTTTGAAGCTTTTGGAACGACGATGCTAAAGCTGTCTGATGGTTTTACCAACCTTCTGCCATCAATTGGTGTGGCAGCTGGGTTTCTTTTGGCGTTTCTGCTTTTAAGCTACGCCTTGAAGACAATGAGTTTATCTGTGGCTTATGCGACCTGGTCTGGTGTAGGAACAGCTTTAAGTGTCGTCATTGGCATTTTGCTGTTTGATGAAGGCATTAGTGTTATTAAAGCAGCAGGTGTTTGCCTAGTGATCGGAGGAATCGCCCTCTTAAATACAGCAACACAGGCTCAGCCGGCAGGAAAAGAAGTGGAATAAGACAACCGAGTTTGCTCATAATGTTAAGAAAAATGGCAAAGGATGCTGCAGAAAAAATGTTTAAAAATAGCAATGTACTATTTGTAGTAGTACCCTTTTCTGAAGTTAAACGCTTTCTGATTTTGGAAATGGGTGTGGGTACTGGAGTTTACTATGCCTTTGAAGCTGTTTTTTCAAGCATTCTTGTGAGTATGACTGGCACAATGGCCATTACGGAGGGTTTAAAAAGGGGAATTCCTTTTATGAGAAAAAAGTGTTATCAACTTCATTATAGGAAATTCTCACGTCAATGGGGGAATGTCTTTTGAAATCCATTAGTTTAAGCATGATTGTGAGAAATGAGGAAGCAGTTATTGAACGCTGTTTGCAATCTGTGTGTGACCTTGTTGATGAGATTATTATTGTTGATACTGGATCAACCGATCAGACTAAATCGATTTGTTCTAAGTATACAGATCAAATTTTTGATTTCAAATGGGTTGATGATTTTGCGGCGGCTAGGAATTATGCATTTGCTCATGCAAACTGTGATTATATCTTATGGCTCGATGCCGATGATGTTGTCAGAGAAGAAGATCAGCAGCGTTTTCAAAAGCTTCGTCAAACATTAAATACTGAAATTGATGCTGTATCTATGATCTATCACCTTGCCTTTGATTCAGAAAATCATCCAACCTCCAGTTTAAGACGGTATCGGCTTGTAAAGAGGGAAAAGGGCTTTAAGTGGGTGGGGGCAGTACATGAATATTTAGCCGTAAACGGGAATTTGTATGACAGTGAAATAGCTATTTGTCATTTGCCGCTATCTCATGATGCAGATCGAAATATAAGAATTTATGAAAGAATGCTAGATGAAAAGATTAATTTTACACCAAGGGATTTATTTTATTATGCAAATGAACTGGTTGACCATGGTCAGGCTGAAAAAGCGATTGAGTATTATCTGCAGTTCTTATTGACGAAAAATGGCTGGCTGGAGGATAATCTCCGTGCATGTCATAAGCTCGCAGATTGTTTTCATCAATTAGGGAAAACAGAGGAAGCAATTGGGGCCGTATTACATGCGCTCACCTATACATCACCTCGTCCGGAGACATGCTGCAGACTTGGCTTTTCTTTTATGGAAAAAGGAGATTTTCAATCGGCTGCTTATTGGTATGAACAAGCTTTAGCAAATATAGATGATCCTAGTGCTCCTTTTTATAACCCTTCCTTTTCTACATGGCTGCCGCTGCTGCAGCTGGCGGTTTGCTATGACAAGCTTGGTGATACTGAAAAAGCAAATGAATATAACGACCGCGGCTTAACCTTTCGTCCCAATGATGAACGGCTGCTCGCAAATCAGCGTTATTTCAAAGAACTCCTTCAGCCTAAAGAGGTGTGAGTGAAATGAAGAAAGTGTTATTGGCCAGTCCTGTTTGTCAAAAGCCCCAAATTCTGAATGAGTTTTTACAGTCTCTAAAAGAGTTAAATATGGTTGATATACAGTCTTTTTTTCTGTTTGTGGACGACAATCATAACATTGAATCCTCTCAAATTCTTCGTGAATTTTCTACTGAAAATAAACATAGCATGATTTATAAATCCAGTGGCGCAAGCGAGGCATTTATTTGTGATGAAATCACACATTATTGGCAGGATCATCATATATGGAAGGTTGCAGGATTTAAAAATATGATGATTAAAAGTGCAATTGAAAATAATTTTGATTATCTATTTCTGATTGACTCTGACCTAGTCCTCCATCCTCAGACTATTCAACAATTACTATCATCAAATAAAGATATTATTTCAGAAGTTTTTTGGACGAAATGGAAACCTCATTTACCCGAAATGCCTCAAGTATGGCTAAGAGATGAGTATGAATTGACCAAAATACAGGCAAAATTTTTGACTGAGAACGAAAAAAAGATTCAGGAACATCGATTTATTTCACAATTGCATCAGCCAGGCATATATGAAGTGGGCGGTTTAGGTGCATGCACGTTAATTAGTCGAGATGCACTGCTAAAAGGTGCTTCCTTTGCGGAAATTTCAAACCTATCTTATTGGGGAGAAGACCGTCATTTTTGCATTCGAGCAGCAGCCCTTGGTATTCCGTTGTTCGTTGATACTCATTTTCCAGCCTATCACATTTACAGAGAAGAAGATTTACAAGGAGTGGCAAGCTTTAAGAAAGCAAAAATGAAATTAATGAATGAGAAAAAAGAGGATTTGATCTTTACCTCTCGCTTCTTTAAAGAGAATGATAATAGCAGCGAAACCTTTGTGTTTAAATTGCCCGATAATTGGTGGAGCCGTTACTATGAATATGAATGGGCGACTCAGTTTATAAATGATCATGATGTTTGTTTGGATGCCGCTTGTGGCATTGAGCATCCATTAAAATTTTACATGAGTGAGAATTGCAAAGAAACATATGCGTGTGATATCGATGATCGGGTTTTAAATCATGATTTAATGATGCAAGAAATGCAAAGAGTATATGGTGAGGATCCCGGACTTGAAGCGATCCATTTTGATAAGATTCATTTTCAGCATGCAAATCTGATTCATCTTCCGTATGAGCAGAAAAAGTTTGATAAGATCTTTTGTATTTCAGTACTGGAGCATCTGCCTAAAGGCGATATTGCCAGAGCACTCAAAGAATTTAACACTACTTTAAAAGATGATGGACTTATTATTTTAACTTTTGATTTCCCAACGATAGAACTTGATTATTTAATGACTTGTATCAAGGAAGCAGGATTAGCTTTTGCCGGAGAGGTTGATACAAATTTATATGAATATAGTTTGCATACCACAGATTGGGGCGGATTATGCTGTTTCCGGGCGGTGTTGCGGAAAGAAAAGTCCATTGCAAGATTTCAGTACAAAGACTGGTGGGAAGCTAATTATGCAGAAGGCGGAACATCAGGTTTAGGATCATATGGGGAACTTGCAGAGTTTAAGGCAGATGTGGTGAACACTTTTATTGAGGAGCATGAGATTCAAAGTGTTATAGAATTTGGCTGTGGAGATGGAAATCAGCTGCAATATATGAATTATCCAGTATACCAAGGGTTTGATATTTCAGAATCAGCGGTTCATATGTGCAAAGAAAAATTTAAAGATGATGAAACAAAGAGTTTTATCCATTATAATCCCGAATTTTTTGATGCTAGGTCTGTTAGTGCCGACCTCGTTGTATGTTTGGACGTATTGTATCATATCATCGATGAAGAAGACTTTCAGCGGACGATAACACATATATTTAACTGCTCTAATTCTTATGTGATCCTCTATACGAGAATTACCAATGAAATTGAGGATGAAATTGCACCTACTATTAAAGACCGGGATATTCTTAAACGCCTTGAAGCGTTTGAAGCATTTACCGTAATTGGGGTAATAAAACAAAAGTATCCCAGTCTTTCATCGGCAGATTTTATTTTATTAGAAAAGAAATGTATGGATTAGTAACTACAAAAAAACAGGACACTGCCTTAGCAGTGACTGTTTTTTTATTCTCAATTTTTCTGGATTATTTCCCATTTAAAAAAACAATAAAATCTCTAACCAAGAAGTCAATTGAAATCAGTCGCTATGCCTATAGCAAATCATAAAAACAAGCATATTTTAATAATTAAGCGGACAAGAGTAGAAAACAAGTAAAAATGACAGATATGCAAGGAGTGAAAAGATTTGAAAATCATGACCATCTTAGGGACGAGACCGGAAATCATTCGTTTAAGTCTCATCATTAAAAAGCTTGATGTGCTTGCGGATCAGCATGTTCTTGTCCATACAGGTCAGAACTTCACAGAAAACTTAAGTGATGTCTTCTTTAAAGAATTGGGTATCCGTAAGCCAGATTATGTTTTCTTGAAGAATCAGCATTCTTTAGGCAATCAACTGGCTGTCATATATGAAAAGTTAGAAGAGGTTCTGATTGCCGAAAAGCCGGATAAGATTTTAGTGCTAGGCGATACGAACAGCGGTCTTAGCGCAATTCTGGCTGAAAGGATGGGGATTCCTGTTTACCATATGGAAGCTGGAAACCGATGCTTTGATCTCGAAGTACCGGAGGAAAAAAACCGCAGAGTAATTGATGCAATTTCATCTATTAATCTTCCATATACACCGCAAAGCAAGGAAAACTTAGTGCGTGAAGGTTTTCCGCGCCACAAAATTTATGTGACGGGAAATCCAATTTTTGAAGTGCTGAAATCTTACGAAAGTGTAATTGATTCTAGTGAAATTTTACAAGACCTTGGACTTGAGAAAAGTGACTATTTTCTCGTTACTACACATCGAGCTGAAAATGTAGATGATAAACATCGGTTATTTGAGATTTTAGAGAGCTTAAATATGATTGCTGAAGCATATCAAAAAAGAGTAATTTGCAGTATTCACCCTCGGACAAGATCTAAACTGGAAACACAGGAACACTTTAAACTTCACCATCTTGTTGAATTCCATGAGCCATTTGGATTCTTTGACTTTGTGAAGCTTGAAAAGAATGCCTATTGTGTCTTAACAGATAGCGGCACAGTACAAGAAGAGTGCTGCTTATTTCATGTGCCGGCAGTAACGGTGCGCAAGACAACAGAAAGGCCGGAAACGATTGCATGCGGAAGCAATATGCTATCTGGTCTGGAAGCATCGCAAATATTCAATTGTGTAAAAGTCATGACAAGTCAAAGTAAAACCTGGAGTTTTCCAGATGGATATAGTGATCGGAATGTATCAGATAAAGTAATTAAAATATTGCTAGGAGGATTCGACCGTGTACAAAGATAAAGTTATTTTAGTTACTGGAGGTACTGGCTCGTGGGGCTATGAGCTTGTTTCCCAGCTATTAACCTATGATCCCAAGGAAATTAGAATACTATCCAGAAATGAATCCAATCAATTTACAATGAAGCAGGAGTTTAATCATCATCCAAAACTTCATTTTATTATTGGGGATATAAAAGAGAAGGATTCTCTGATTTATGCCTGCCAGGGTGTGGAATATGTTTTTCATTTAGCAGCATTAAAGCATGTACCTGTCTGTGAAGATCAGCCGATGGAAGCATTGAAAACGAATGTGATTGGCACTCAAAATGTGATCGATGCTGCCATAGCCTGTCATGTGAAAAATGTCGTATATATATCAACTGACAAGGCATCAAATCCATCAAACTTTTATGGTCTATCAAAAGCGATGGGTGAGAAGCTGATCATTCATGCTAATACGTTGAATACGGAAACAAAGTTTGTTTGTATTCGCGGCGGAAATGTTTTAGGAACAAATGGAAGTGTAATTCATGTGTTTAAAAGACAAATTCAAGAGCAGAAAAAAATTGGGATCACCGATATGAAAATGACCCGTTTTTTCTTAACGGTTCAAGAAGCGATTCAGCTTGTGTTTAAAGCTGTTTCAGAAAGTGTTGGCGGCGAGATCTTTGTTATGAAAATGCCAGCATGTAAGATTATTGATCTTGCAGAAATCTTAATTGAGAAAAGCGGAGAGGACGTTGATATTGAAATTTTAGGTGTCCGTCCCGGTGAGAAAATTCATGAGCTGCTATTATCAGAATATGAAAGTACGATGACAGTTGTTTATGATGAAGAATATTTCGTCATTCTGCCTTCTATTTATATTGAAGGAGTCAAAGATCGCTACAAAACCTTCAGCAAGGTTAATCTTGAAGAATACAATTCTGGCACAACCTTAATGACGAAAGCTGAAATTAAGCAGATGCTTGAGGAAGGCGGGTTTATTGAATGAAGCTGTTAGTTTTTGGCGGAACAGGAATGGCTGGCCATATGATCATCCGCTATTTCCAGCAGCAACCAAAATATGAAGTATATTATACGACAAGAGATCAGACAGATTCTAAAGGAATATATGTGGATGTAACAGACTCAACGAGTGTCGAGAAAGTAATTGAGACGGTGAAACCTGATATTAGCATTAATTGTATTGGGATTCTCAATGCACATGCAGAACGGGAAACAAAGCTTGCTTTCCAGGTAAACAGCCTTTTGCCCCACCAGCTTGCCAAACTCATGGAAAGAAGTAATGGCAAACTGATTCATATCAGTACGGATTGCGTCTTTTCAGGCAGTAAAGGAGATTACACTGAAACAGATCCGACCGATGGAACATCCATCTACGCTCAATCCAAGCAGCTTGGAGAAGTGTTCAGTGACAGGCATTTAACGATCCGCACTTCTATTATTGGTCCAGAATTAAAAGAGGATGGCATTGGACTATTCCTCTGGTTTATGAAACAGCAGGGAACCATCAAAGGCTTTGAGAAGGTAATGTGGAATGGCGTTACCACACTTGAACTGGCCAAAGCCATTCATTATATGATTGAAAACAATGTCTCCGGACTCTATCATCTAGCTTCATCACATAAAATATCTAAACATGAACTCTTGACGATGATTCAGGAAATCTACCAAAAAACAGATGTAACGATTATACCGGATCAAAAAATGATTCAAGACCGATCCATTCGGAATACTAGAACAGATGTTGGTTATCAGATACAGGGGTACCGTGAGATGCTGGAAGAGATGAGAGGGTTTTAGGGGACAGGTTCCTTGACCCAAAATGGGTTTAAGAGACTTTGGCATATTGAGTCAATTCGAATGATTAGGATATGATCCATTCCTAATCATTCGTTTTTTGTTTTTAATCATAATTGTAAGTACCCGTGATTCCACGAAATATAGAGGAAAGGGAGAGAGCCTCAATGAGCGGCCAGTAAAAAAATAGTACTAGCTCTGTGATCCAGAGAAAGAGAAGGCTTGGAATGAAATGGAAACGCCTTATTTAATTGCTTAAGTATTACGATTTAAACGAGAAACTAGACACAAAAACTTAAATGTTTGGAGACAGTGAGTAAGCGAGTGATATCTTGCTGAGACAAAAACCTTCCTATAAACATGGATAAAGTGAAAAATTAATGAGCTTAACTATGTCGATCCATTTTTATTTGAAGGTTTTGAAACTTTAATTAACCAGTGTACAAACTCATATAAAACAACGAATAGCAAGACCGAAATAAAATTAAACGAGAATTGAGGACCTGCGCCTTTTAAAAGATCGAGGATAACAAATGCAGGCAACATTAAAACAAACAGGAGAATAGGACGTTTCCACATGTTCAAGCTCCTTTCAAGAGTAAAGATAATTCTGACAAATAATGTTATCATAATTAATTAGAAAATAGAATACTGAACCAGGAAATTGAGGAGTGAAGTATGTGGATCGAACGAAGATTAGGGTTTATTTCAAATTATATGCAGATGTTTTTTCAATAGAAACAGTCACAGAAAGGTTAGGGATAACTCTAACAAGCATCATCAAACAGAAACGATTAATGAGTTGAAAAGAGACCTTTGGATTAGAATGCAGATTTGCCATCTTGATCGAAATGAATGCTGGGTATACACCTGGTTTCCATTTGGATATTCCAGTTATTGAATTTGCCAATACAGTCGGGGCGGATTTTGACATTGGTTTATACGCCAATCCTTACCTGGATGAGTGTAATGGATAAATTTATACGGTATAAATGAGCTTTAAGTACTTATTAGCGTTATAGAGTGGTGTTCTAGCGTTTTATGTTCCGAAAAAAAGAAAACCGCCCTTAGCTGGACGGTTATTATTGTTAGAGGAATTATTCGTCACTTAATAAGAATGCTTGGAACTAACTCAAGGTAACTCCTTCAAAAAGCTCTGCCCAATGAGTATCATTTCCATCCCAAATCTCGTCATTAGGCATTTCGGCCACTGTGACATTTGGGATATTCCAAAACTGTTCGCTCATGGTTTGCACTGGTTTATGATTGACAACTAACAATTCAAAATCTCCGCTGCATTTCTGCGCAAGGATTTGCTGAAGAGCTTCAATTTCCTCTCTATTTCCTTCTGTTCGAATAAATAAGATTCGCTTGCTCGTTTTCAGCTTGTTGTTGAAACGAGCGATGCGGCGATCGTATTTTTCTTTCACTAGATCGTACCCGCCCAGCTGTTGCAGGGAGTTTAGATCAGTTTTAAAATCATGGTTAAAGCCAATATCATAATAGGAATCCCAAACATAAAGATCAGTAGAGGACAGGTATTTTACGGGCTGTAAATGCTGGAAATTTAAAAAATTCTTAAAATCATTGGCGATTAAAGAGTTGATGTTGGACAAGTTTGGCGACCCAACCCAATCAAGCACACCTGAAAAAGGCCGCAGCTGAAACTTGCGAAGCTGCATACTGGCAAGACAGAGATGACCTAAGCTAAATGTTGCATCATATTTGCCTTTTATTTGTTGAAAACGCATACGTAATCACCTTCTTTCCTGTGGAAATAAATTAAAATCATTCAATTTGCATAGACCTGTACGCTGCTTTTAATCCTGCTTTCATATTCACCTCTGGTTGCCATCCTAGTACGTGAATGGTCTGCTCATTGTTTAAACAGCTATGCTCAATATCGCCTGGGCGGCTATTTGTATAGATCAATTTTGCCTCTTCCGGATGGAGCTCTGTTAAAATGCCCGCAACCTCTTGAATGGATGTTGGTTTACCAGTGCTGACATGAAGGGTTTGTCCATTCCCGTTCACAACAGCCGCCAAATTGGCACTAACTACATCCTTTACAAAAATGAAATCTCTTGTTTGCTTTCCATTTCCATGAAGTGTTAAAGGCTGTCTATTTTTTAACTTATTTAAAAAAACAGCCACAACTCCGCCTTCTCCTTTTGGCGTTTGGCGCGGGCCGTAAACATTACCGTAACGCAGAATTGTAGTGGGTAATTGATAGAGTTCATGATAAATACGAATGTAATTTTCAGCAGCAAGCTTTGAAAGCCCATAGTAAGAAATAGGCAAGGCAGGATCTTCAATCGAAATCTTATCCTTGTCCAAATTGCCATAAACAGCAGATGTTGAGGAAAAAATTATTTTGCAGCCGCCAGCTTCACGGCAGGCTTCAAGCATATTGATTGTTCCAATAATATTGACTTCAGCATCATGCTGCGGGTTCTTAATTGAACGTGACACATCCGCTTGGGCTGCAAGGTGGAAAAGAACGGCAGGCTTTTCTTTTACAATAAGCTCCTTAGCTGAGGAACTGCAAATATCCAGATGATGAAATAGAGCACCGTCTGGAATGTATTTTCGATATCCTGAAGATAAATTATCAATTATATGGACTTCATAATCTAGCTTTAACAGTTCTTCTGCCAGCTGAGATCCAATAAAACCTGCACCACCTGTTACAAAAGCTTTCTTCAAATCAATCAGTCTCCCTCTTTTTTTCCAGTATATGTTTGCTCTCCTATACTGGAGTGGGAGAGAGACCTAGTAATGGGAAAAACAGGCTGCCTAAAAAATGAATATCTAGATATTCAAATTAGCTGTAATCGCTTCTGCATAAAGACCAAGCAAATCCTCTGCTTCAGCTTCAGGATCCCAATGCTGATAGGCCCAGTCACGTGCACGGACTCCCACATTATTTCTGTAGTCATCATGCTCTAATAGATAAGCGATATGTTCACATAATGCTTCTGCATTTGCTGGCGGCACCAATACTCCGGTCATGCCATGCTCCATCATTTCCGGCACACCGCCAACTTCGCTCGCGATGACCGCTGTTCCGCTTATTTGTGCCTCAATGATCGAAAGCGGCTGATTATCAAGAAGTGTAGGATGTATTAATAAATCTGCCTGTGACAAGAGGGAAGGTATATCCGATCTGTTTCCGATAAACTGAATGACATCATTTAAATTCATAGTGGATACTAGCTGTTTGTATTCTTCGCTCTGTGGTCCATCACCGGCTATCCAGCAAATCCAATCGTTTCGTATGGTATTTAATTTATTTAGTGATTCTATTAGATAAGGAACACCTTTGAAATCATTTAGCCTTCCGCTATATAAAATTAACTTTTTATCGGCTGGTTTACTTAATTGAGACGGGATTGCCTGCATTTCTATAAATTTTTGAATATCATAACCATAATGCCGTTTGGTTACTTGATTGACATCTACCCCGTATTCATTACAAAGTTTTGAAATCATCCATTGATTAGCAAGAATTGTTTTATAAGCAGCTGATGCCCCATTATGTTCTAACTGGTTAAGATATTGACTGGCAAGAATAGATACCCGATCCTGTTTGCCGTGATAGAAACTTTTTTTGATTTCATCGGCAACACAGCCATGTAAAGTAGCGATGTGGGCAGTACCCACAGGTTTGATTTGGCCAAATACATATGATGAAAGGACATCCTGGGTATGAATTAAATCATATTGTTCAAGATCCATTTGGCTCATTGCTTTTTTATAAAAATCAATTTGATTTTCATAAAATGCAACGATTGGATCGATATAATGATGGACGGGTTTTGGGATAAAACTCATTTGCGATTTTTTAATCTCTTTACCACTTGAAATAAAGCAAATGTGATTTGCTTTTTTGCCATATCCTCCAATTTCAACCTCATGACCCCTGTGTTCAAGCTTCTTTTTTAATTGATTCATATAATTCCAAACACCGCCCAGATGAGGAATTTCCCAGAAAGTAGCTAATAAAATCTTCAAGTTAATCACTCCTTTTAAAATTTATAATATGGTATGTTTTCTTTCGGCAGGAATGTCGGCTATGTAGCTTATAAAATAGAAGGAGCAAGCAAATATAGCTTACTCCTATATAACTATGGTTTAGTTTGAATATGCTGCAGCACTAAATGATTCAGGTCCTACTCTTGTCGGTGCAATTGCCACTCCGCCAGGGATGCTAATATATGCCTGGTAAACTAAGAAATTATCTGGTGCAGGCGGGTTAAAATCTGCTCCGCTTAATGAGATAACAGTTCTGGAAGCAACACCTAAACCAGCAACAGCCAGAGTTGGTGCAGCAGAGTACACAAGTGTACTTACTCCACCTGAAACGCGATAAATTTGTATTGTAATTGGCTGCAGTAAAGATAGTAAGGATGTTACTGTTGCCGTAAAAGCAAATTCCACACGAATGGGTCCTGCTGCTCCAGTTGTGTTTAATCCAAGTGAACCAAAAAGTGCTGGGGTTGTTGTAACTGGAATGGAAATAGAGTCACTAAAGCTAGCATTTTGTGAGGTTTGCGCATCTAAAAAAGTTCCCATTTCTATTCACCTCCTTTTGTACATGCTTTATCCTATGTTTAAAAAATCAAATGGTTTGGACAAGTGTAATATGCTATATTGCTTTTCAATTCCTTGCCGGTCAGCCCTCAACAAACAGAGGAAGATACATATTCTATTAAAAAATGTCATGAAAGGATATGTAGTATGCATAAGGAGCGAGGAATGACGAAAAGGGGAAAGGAAACCATCCTCATAACAGGAGGAAATGGGTTTACTGGGAGACATGCCTGTCGTTACTTTGCCGGCCAGGGATTTCACGTTGTTAGTGTGGCGAGAAGTGTAAGTGACGAAAATCATGAGATTCAGAGAGAAATTTGTGAGTTAACGAATGCAGAAGAGACGAGTAAATTAATTCAGAGAATTAAACCAGCGTATGTCTTGCATTTGGCTGGCCAGAGCAATGCTGGGGAATCATGGAGTCAGCCTGTTACCTATATGGAATCAAACGTGATGGCAACTTTATTTTTATTAGAAGCAATTCGTAAGCATTCGCCAAGCTGTAAGGTCGTAATAACGGGATCCATCTTGCAATATCCTATAAAAGAAGAAAGCCTGCCCCCGCATCCGTATAGCTTAAGTAAGACGCTGCAGGTTTTTGCTTCAAAATCATGGGCAAATTATTATGATTTGAATATTGTCATCGCAAAGCCGACCAATTTAATTGGACCAGGACCTTCTACAGGAGTTTGTTCCATACTTGCCAAGCGTGTTGCTGAATTTGAAAAAACAGGAAATAATGAGATTTTAACAAATATGGACCTGCAGGCCAAGCGGATATTTTTAGATGTAAGGGATGCTGTTCGGGCTTACCATCAGTTATTCATAATTGGAGGTCAGGGACGTGAATACGACGTTTCCTTTGGTACAGAAGCGTCAGTAGGTGAGGTTGCATTTATTTTATCTTCAATGTCTAATGTGGATTTTTATGTTCCTGATGAAAAGCAGGCAATAAAATTTCCATTGCAATTAATGAGTGGCAGTAAGGAACTTAATTGTACAAGCAGCATAACTTTAGAACAGTCACTTGCAGATACATTGGATTATTTCCGAAATTTATAGAAGGACTAAACCGTTGTCCCTTACAAAAAAACAACTATAGCATATGATCTATTATTAAAAAGGGATAAACGAAGATCACTTATATAGAGGAAGGAGAAGCAGATGGGACCAAAGGTGTCTATAATTATTCCATTTTACAATTGCTCATATATTGATCAAGCTATTCATAGTGCATTGAACCAAACTTATCAACATGTTGAAATTATTGTCGTAGATGATGGTTCAACTCAACATGTAGAAAAAATCATTCCATTTCTGGATCGTATTCGTTATTTTAGAAAAGAAAATGGCGGAACAGCAACAGCTTTAAACCATGGAATTGCCGAAGCTAGTGGAAGCTATGTAGCTTGGCTAAGCTCTGATGATTATTATCTCCCTGAAAAAATAGAGAAACAACTATCGTTTATGCTGGAACGAAATGCAAAAGCGAGCTTCACCAATTATGATTGTGTCGATGAAAATAATCAGGTGTTAACACAGTTTACGGGAATGAGCTTCCATAATACAAAACAAGTGGCTGAATCATATCTTAAATACAATACGATTAATGGATGTACAGTTCTTATAAATCGGAACGAGCTTATTACATTTGGAAGCTTTAATCCAGCTTTCCGATACACACATGATTACGAAATGTGGATCAAAATGCTCGCATACGGAGTCGATTTTCATTATCTGGATGAAAACTTAACAAAGTTCAGGCAGCATGAAGAATCTGGAACAGTTAAACATCAAGATCAGATGCGTGCAGAAATGCAGGTCATCGAACAAACATACCGCCCTATATTGTTGAATAGATTAAAAGATTTGTAGGTAAATCAGAGACAAACTTTTTATTCAAACGCTTGTATTGGTTTATATGTATATTGCAATCCTGTTTGCAGTCCAATTCATAACGGATTTGGGCTGCATTTTTTTATGTTATATTAGGGCTTCGTCTAATGACTTGAAGAAAGTGTTGTGTTGGTGCTGCTGGAAGTAGGGATGTGTGCCGATAAGCAGGTAGGTGGTTATTTGTAAAAAACTATATCTTATTCCATATTAGAATTATATATTTTTATATTTTCTTACTGAGTAAGGCAACTTTAGGTATATGGGGTAGGAATCAGAGTGAAATAAGCGGAGAAATTACTCTTAATCTATAAAAAATGGCTAAATAAGTAAATATAAGGGGAAAAATTCCGGTTATCACCTCTGTAAATAGCAAATTTTCAGGCTTATATTAAAATAAGCGTAAAAGCTCTGCTTATTTTGATGAAAATTCGGGTGATTTCACGAAATAAAAGGAATTACTCCCTTTAATTTTTAATCGGCTATATAATTTCTTAACTAATTATCTGCTTCTAAAAGTGTGCCAGGCTAAAAACGTAATAGTCACATAAAAATACAAATAAAAAGCAGACATTATGATGTCTGCTTCAACCTTACTCTCCAGTAAAAGATTAAACCTTAAGTCCAAGTGATGATAGCATTTGGCAGAAGTTTTCTGCATAAATCTTTCTGTTAAAGTTTTCTTTCACAAATTCAAAGCCATTCATGCGAATGCTGTCACGTAAAACGGTATTACTCATTAAATCTTTTGCTTCCCTTACAGCCTCAGCAATATTTCCGATTGTATAGTATTTGCCGGTAACATTGTGAAAAATGGATGTTCTGACCCCATCAGAATCAGTTGTAAGAACAGGACAGCAGCAGCTCAATGCTTCTAGCGGAGAAAATGGCGCTCCTTCTACTTTAGAAGTCATACAATAAAATCCTCCAGAATCACCAATCCTTGAAAAATGCTCCTTCATTTCTTGATTTGGTACATTTTCATAGATATGAAGTACTTCTTCTAGATGAAGACGCTTGACCATTTTTTCAAAAGCTCTTCGCTCATCAGGTGTGCTTAGAGATGGATCTTCATACATATTTACCTGAAGACTATTACCAATCAACCGATGAAGCTGAGAGGCAATTAATAAGAACTCACGCCAGTTTTTGTTGTCTTCGATTCTGCCAATCCAGGCGATGATGGGACCAGTACTCACTTGCCCAGGAACATACGAAAAATGCTCCGTATCAAAGCAATTATTAAAACTGAATTGTGGAATTTCAGGAAATATCTCATTCATCAAATCAACAATATGCGGAGTTTTGGGGTTTAGTAGTGCATCGCAATATTGACGGACATCGTCCTGATAACGCAAGAAAAATTCCCTAGCTCTTGTCTTTGGTCCATAACCTTGAATTTCAATAATTTTTTTGCCTTTAAAACCGAGTGAATCTAATCGCTGTAATGCTGTGAAATCAGAAACAATTACCGCTGCATCGTAATTTCCATTATCTAAGATTTTTTTGATTTCGTTGTTGTCGTCTGTGATATATACAGGTGCACCGTGGTCGTTTAAGTAGTGTCTTTTGTTTGTATAATATAGAAATTCGGCTTGTATGCCCCGTTCCTTCAATGCAACACTTCTTTGTCTGTTTAATGTATCAATTCCGCCGCTCGGCACATAAAACATAAATAAAACCTTCACAATAACCCTCCTACTCATTCACTTCTCCTTTATAAGTATGCAAAACGCTTAATTTTGTTTGGACAAATATACTCACTTTTGCAACATGCCATCATATGATAAAGCACGAACAATAAGAAAAGGGAGAAGGACATATGCCAGAGATTTCAGTGATTGTCCCGTTTTACAATTGTGCTTATATTCAATATGCGCTAGACTCACTTATCCATCAGACTGAACGTGACTTTGAAATCATTCTGATCGATGACGGTTCCACTGCCTATCAAGAACTGCTGGAGCCTTATGATAGACATATACGCTATATCAGAAAGGAGAATGGAGGAACAGCTACAGCATTAAACACAGGAATTCAGCATGCAACCGGAAAATATTTTACATGGCTGAGCTCAGATGATTTATACGCGCCAACAAAGCTTTCCAAACAAAAAGAATTCATGGAAAATAAGCAGGCTGATATTTGTTATACGTCAGCAGGTTTGATTGGTGAAACGCACACCATACAAAAGGATCTTTTTCAAAAACAATTTACAAATGAAAGGCAATTTCTAAAAGAATTAAGTCAGCGCTGCATCATTCATGGAAATGCAGTGATGATGGATATGGATGTCTTTTCAAAGATTGGCGTATTTAACGAGCAGTTCCGCTATACACATGACTATGAAATGTGGCTAAGAGCAGCACTTCAATATCCTTTTTATCAAGTGAACGAAGTCCTTGTTTACTACAGAATACATGAAAAGATGGGAACAAATCAGCATAAAGAAGAGATTATTCAAGAGTTAAAAAAGCTTCGTTGGGAGTATAAGGGGAAGTATCGGATGAAATTAAGAAGCATCTCAAAAGGATCAGATATACCAAAAGACCGTTCTGAACATTAATCAATCTTCAAAACGGTCATTTTTTCCTTACAGAATCATTTCAGATTGCACATAATGATACAGCAGTTTCGCTGTGTTTTCGATTGACTTTTCGTGTGTACGTTCAAAAGCATGTGAAGAATCAATTCCAGGACCTATAAGGCCGTGTACAATATCATGTCCTGATCGGATAGCTGCTGATGCATCTGATCCGTAAAAAGGATAGATATCTAGCTTATAACCAATGTTATGCTCCTGTGCAAGCTTAACCAGGTTTTTGCGAAGCTCGTAATGATATGGTCCGCTTGCATCTTTCACACAGATGGAGACCGTGTATTCATCAGTTGATTGGCCATCACCCATCGCACCCATATCCACAGCAAGGTATTCAGCTGTTTCTGGTGTAATGTTTGAGTTGCCTCCATATCCAATTTCTTCATTATTAGAGATGAGAAAATGAGTTGTGTATGGAAGTTCAATCTTTTCAGTTTGAATGTGTTTAATAAGCTGAAGCAAAATCGCCACACTTGCCTTATCATCAAGGTGTCTAGATTTAATATAGCCAGATGATGTCGTTTGCACGCGAGGATCAAACGAAACAAAATCCCCAACTTCAATTCCTAAAGCACGGACTTGATCAGCATTATGTACTTCCTCGTCAATTCGGACTTCCATATTATCCTGATTTCTTTCTGCTTTTCCCGCATCTTTATATACATGCACAGACGTTTGGTGCATAAGGATTGTTCCGGTATATTTTTTGCCTGAAGAAGTCTCTATTTCGCAATATTCACCTTCAATGGAGTTGTAGCGAAACCCGCCGATCAGATCTAGCTTTAAACGGCCGCTTGGCTTAATTTCCTTTACAATTGCACCAAGAGTATCAACATGCGCTGTCAGCATGCGATGGTTTTGATCATCTCTGCCAGGAAGCGTTGCAATTAAACCGCCTTTGCGATTTCTTTTGGTTTCAACCTTCAGCTCTTGTAAAAATTTTCCAACAAAGCCTATAACCTCATTTGTATTACCTGATGGACTTGGGATGGATACTAAGTCTACTAAAGTAGAAAGGGTATCTTTTACATTTGGATATGTCATAACAAATCTCCTCTCAAAAACATTATACACTTCATTATAAAGGAGAAAGGTGAAACTTGAAATGGTTAGGGACTCTAAGTATTTTAATTAATAAAAAAACAGTCATTATTACCCGTTAATTCATTAAACAGCAAATAGAACACAAAAAAAGAGCCAGTTCCCCAGCTCTTCTGTCTATAACTATTTGTTGATTAATGCTTTTACAGCAAGATATAGTAATGCGATGGAGAATACAA
Organism: Cytobacillus gottheilii; assembly: GCF_001636345.1. GTDB lineage: Bacteria > Bacillota > Bacilli > Bacillales > Cytobacillaceae > Cytobacillus > Cytobacillus gottheilii. Next base: position 2,509,630 of record NZ_KV440945.1, on the reverse strand, counting down.
TAATCGCAATTCCGCCTACGATTCCAAAAAATTGCGCAATCCCTGCCGTGATGACTGCTGAAGTTGGAAGATTGGTTAATGCAAAGCCAGCTAGAATTGCTGCCAAATACAAAAGGGCCAATTGATACATATGATCGCCTCCTTCCCCTATACCATATATATGTTAAGAAGATAGAAGACGATTGGACACGAGCCCGCATATGTGTGATGACCTCAAATTTAACAATTATCTTTTTACATCCTGCCACTTTTGAAGCAGATGTTCAAATCTTGGATAAAAGAATTGAACAACAAACCCTAATGTTAAGGTAACAACAATGGTACCGACCCCGATGGCACCTTTAAATAAAATCGCTAAAAGCAGCGCAAAGCTTTCACTTAAAATACGTGAATTGCGAAGATTAAAACCAAACCTTGATTGAATGGCTACCATTATAGTATCCATTGGACTTGCTGGGAACTTCGCCTGTAAGTATATGGATACACCAATTCCTGTCACGATGATTCCTGCAACAAGCACAAACCATTTTAAAAGAGTGGTTGCTGGAAGCAGATGTTCAAAGGCAATCAAAAGCCAAAAATCAATCATCATTCCGATTACTAAAATGGATAAGGCTGCAAGAATCTCAGGTTTTTTCTTCATTAAAAAGGCATTCAAAAAAATCAAGACTATTCCATTTATAAATACACAAGTACCTACAGTGATCTTAAAAAGATTCGACTGGCCGACAGCTAGAGCGTCCCATGGAGAAGCACCAAACTGAGATTTAATGATGAGTGAAACGCCCATTGTTAATAGTACTAGACCGATTACATAAAAAATAAAGCGAACTTTCATTTATGCTTAATCCCCTTGTCAGTGTTTTGTAGTGTAAGCGTTTATATTACCATCATTTCTGCTCGACTGCGATTTTTTTAAATAGTATAGGATATCTGACAAATCAAGATGACATCAGCTATAAGCCTCAATATGCAGCTGTGCTGCATGACCGATAGAATAATCTCTTATCACTACTTCTCTTAGCAGCTGAACTTCAGTAAATTCTTCGTTCCTAAGATCTATTAAGCTTTGAATTAATAAGTCTTTTCCATTTGCCTGTACAGCAAAATGATCCCCAAAATGAGCCATTTTAGCTTCTTCCCAGTTCTCAACTTTAACAGCACCAAAAAACCCTTTATTTCCTGCTGCAATCACTTTTTTTTCACAAAGCAATGCCTCTAAAGCTGTACGGCCAGTACCGATTATACAATCGCTCATGCCATAGTATGCCCGTAAGTTGGTCTGACTTCCAATTGTTCTAATAAAAGTTTCTTTTCTATTGAGATTATACTGCCTTGCCGCATCATTTAATTGATGAATTTTTTTTCCTTCACCAGCAATGACTAACTGCAGATCTGGCATTGTTGTATTTTTTAATTGATTGACAGCTTGAATAAGCTGCAGGCAAATATCAGCCTTAATCCACTCCAGGCGACTTGCATAAAAAATGACAAAATGATCCAGCGGGATTTCATGTACAGACTTAAATGATTCTGAATAATCCGGGAAGAATTCAGTTTCATCAATTCCATTGAGGATTAAGAGCAATTTTTCTGGATATTGACTTATTAGCTGTGAGTAAACATACGGACTAACTGCAATTAGTTTCTCCGAATAGCCTGCAATATGTTTCAATTCATGATCGTGAGAATACAAACCATGCACAGTATAAAGAAATCGGATATTAAGTGCAGCTGATATCCGAGCCGCAATCATACCTGAATAGACTTGGTGAGCATGTACCATCGTAATCCCTTCTGCTTGAATAATATCTTTAAGTTTCTGTTCTGTTTTGTGTTTCTGTCCAGCAGTCGGAGTAAAGGTAGCAGGAAAGTCTATTGGATAAAATGGAATGGCATATTGTTGCAGTGCAGACAGTTTTGATCCTTCCCGGCCAGCGATAATGATGTGATAACCTCTTGCCTGTAAAGCTTTCGAGAGACTTATTACATGAGTAATCGTTCCATTTGCGCCAAGATGGTCGACTACCATTAATATTTTTTCCATTATATATCACCTCTTACAACAGTATTATTCATAAACAGGGATAAAGTAGACTTGTTAATTTATCTTGTAGTGAATATGTGTAAAAAAGGCGAATTACACAGGAGACTCGTCCATTCTTTTTTTACAATCCTTCATACACTGATATAGACAAAAGAAGAAGGGAGTGCATTATATAATGCGAATTGATTTAGAAGATATCACTGCAATTCCTAGCCGTTTTGGTTTGGGATTTGTGACAGAGTTATTAAATTCTATGTTAGGAGTGAATCCTGGCAAAAAACACCATCATGATCATAAGAAGCCAGGGCACTGTGAAAATGGGGGAGGTCGACCAGGACCAGTATTCCCGCCAGCACCTATTTTGCCGCCTACACCTCGTCCAGGAATTGATGATGAGTTAGAAGAATTATTAGGCAGACAAGTTCAAGTCAATACAAATGGTGGTCAAGTTGGTGGAATTTTAGCCGTTGTACGCCGTGATTATCTTGTTTTAAACAATGGTACAGATTTTCTATTAGTGCCAACTGATAATATGCAAGGTGTCGTAACAATCGATTAAGGAGGGGTAAGAATGTTTAGCGCAAGTTTCATTGAACAGTTATCACGTTATGTGGGCAGAGAAGTTGAAATTGTTACTGGAGAATATGGTTACTACGAAGGAATTCTAGTTGAGATTGTTTCAGACGATTTTGTTAGAGTATCTGAAGTAGTACCTGGCTACGAGACTGCTGCTGCAACTCGCCAATCTATTATACCGGTAGATGCAATTGCTTATATCCGCGTTTCTTCATTACCAGTATAATGAATGGAAAAAAATAATTTATGTAAGAGATCCTTTAAATACCTCGCTTCTTAGAAGTGGGGTATTTATTTTGATTGAACTTCCCGGTAGTAATCTTATAAGCTTGTATAAAAAAAGCAGAATCTGGTTTATATCAATGACAGGTAAAAAAAGAATTTACAAAATAATCTTCGAAGATTCTCTTTTACGATTCATTATGATATATTATGTTCATATTTCTTTCGAACAGGGAAGTATCTGTATAAGAAACGTTATTCCATTTAAGCTTGCCGGTCCGGCAAGTTTCTTTATTGCTTATTTGTTGTTTGAATTTGAGAAATGGGGGAATAGAACCAAGTGATTTAGGCATCTCCCTATTACTCAGTAGACTTGAGGAGAATCATATGAAAACATATCTTAAACAGGGAAGCATATTCTTTTTCTTTACAATCGCAGTCTTACTTTGGCTGAAGACTTATGCGGCATACTTAATTGAATTCCGGCTTGGTATTGAAAATGGATTGCAGCAATTTTTGCTCTTTTTAAATCCATTAAGTTCGAGTTTATTTTTCTTAGGAATAGCCCTGTTTTTTAAAGGGAAAATACAACAAGTACTTCTAGTTGTCATTCAATTGTTAATGTCCATCCTGCTGTATGCTAATGTAGTATATTATCGCTTTTTTGATGATTTTATTACCATACCGGTTATTATGCAGACTAAAACAAATGCCGGCCAGCTTGGAAATAGTGCGTTTTCGTTAATGGCCCCGTATGATATTTTCTATTTTGCAGATACGATTTTATTAATTTTGTTTTTAGTAAAAAAGTGGTACAAACCATCTCAGGTTTCCAACAGAAAACCTGCACTGATTATCATGTCAGCAGCCATTGCTCTTTTTATGCTTAACTTAGGTTTAGCGGAAAAGGATCGGCCTGATCTTTTAACAAGATCATTTGACCGCAATTATTTAGTAAAGTATTTAGGCACTTATAATTATTCCATTTATGATGTTGTGCAAAATGTAAAATCAGCTGGCCAGCGCGCTATGGCAGATACGAATGATATTACAGAAATTGAAAACTATATTAAGGCCAATAAAGCCGCACCTAATCCTGAATATTTCGGTGCTGCCGAAGGGAAAAATGTCATCTATATTTCAATGGAATCGCTGCAGACCTTCCTTATTGATTATGAATTAAATGGGGAGGAAGTGACTCCATTTCTAAATTCTCTTGCAGATTCCGGGGAAGCGTTTTATTTTAATTATGTTTATAACCAGACTGGTCAAGGGAAAACCTCTGATGCTGAGTTTATAATGGATAATGCTCTTTACCCAATGGCTCAGGGAGCTGTTTATGTAAATAAAGCTCAAAATACGTTTCAATCGTCACCAGCAATATTGAAAGCAAACGGATATACGTCAGCGGTATTTCACGGGAATTATAAAACGTTCTGGAACCGTAATGAAATGTATAAAAGTATGGGCATTGATCGCTTTTATGATGCTGAATATTATAGTATGAATGAAGAAGATACCAAAAATTACGGACTGAAAGATAAACCATTCTTTAAAGAGTCAATGGCAATGCTAGAAGAACTCCCACAGCCGTTTTATACAAGATTTATTACCTTATCCAATCATTTTCCATTTGAAATGGATGAAGGGGACACTGATTTTCCCGCTGCAGAGACGGATGATAAGATTGTCAATCAGTACTTCCAATCTGCACATTATATGGATGCCGCATTAGAACAATTCTTTCAAGACTTAAAATCATCCGGATTATATGATGATACAGTTGTAGTATTATATGGCGATCATTACGGGATTTCTGAAAACCATAATGAGGCGATGGCTGAAATCATTGGAAAAGAAGTGACTCCGTTTGAGTATGCCCAGCTGCAGAGAGTACCGGTTTTCATCCATGTTCCTGGTGTGGAAGGTGGTGTGATTCAATCGTATGGCGGACAGCTCGATATTCGTTCAACCGTTCTTCACCTTTTAGGAATCAGCACAAAGGAATACTTAGACTTTGGTTCTGATTTATTATCGGAGGAGCATAATGAAATCATTCCATTGCGGAACGGAGATTTTGTCTCTCCAGACGTCACGATGATTGGTGAAAAAATGTATGATAGCCAAACAGGTGAGCTTGTCGAAGACCCAGATGTTTATGCCCATTTGGCTGCAAAAGCGCGCAAAGAGCTTGAAATGTCGGACCAGCTGCTGTATAAAGATCTACTGCGCTTTTATAAACCTGCAGGCTTTGAAGCCATCAATAGGGAAGACTATCAGTATGTAAAAGATGAGGATTAGAAAAGTTAAAAACAGGGTATCAACCGAAGAAGGAATAGATTGTCCGAATGGATCAAGGAGGAAGCAAAGATGAGTGAATGCAATGTTGATCATAGTGTTGAGGATGTAAAAGGGAAACTTCATCAGCAAAAACAGCATCTTCCAGAAGGCATGACGGAAAGACTTCTGCAATTTATGGAACAAGATCATACACAGGAAATTTTAAATGAAATCTTTCACCTTTTGAAAAAATATGATTTGGCTGATGAAAAGGAAAAAACAGCTAGAAACAAACGATTCCAAATTTTATTGGCTAATTTGTAACCACAGCAAAGCTGTGGTTTTTTTTATAATAATCCAAAGAAATCAGTTACATATAAGCTAACACATAACATGATAATAAGAAGAATTTGGCTGATTGTACTGATATATTGCCTTGGATGATGTGCATGCTTCTTCTCCATAACTGCTCTTGCTGTCTCGGTGGTTAATACTAATAAGAATAAGATGGTCCATGGTTCTATGTACCAAAGGCGATCATCAAAGCCTCTCATACTATTAATGATAAAACCTAAAATCATGCCCGCAATACCCAATCCGCGAATGGACCAGTCAATTTTTCTATGTGTTTCATTAACATAGGCAGCGCTTCTAAATAAGTTTCGCTTTTCGAGTTTGAACCATTTCCTCATAATTATTTCTATTAAAATCATGAATATCAAAAAGGCTGCCACAAGTAGTACTGTCTTTAACAGGAAAATGCCATCTAATCCGTACATGTAAGATCTCCTTTTTAAATGGTTTTTACAGTTATAGTACATTTTTACCTTATTATACCACCATTGGAATATGGCGTGTTAAATAAAAGGTAAATATTCATCACACAATGATAAGTTCCGATTAAAAATATATGAAGATGTTTCTTTTTGTGATAAGATGATTTAGGTGTGATACAGCAACAAAGAAAACGTTTTCAGAAAAACTGAGATTTATTCGTTTGCCAAGCTATTTATTACGATAAGTAAACATCTATATTTCATTCATTGCTATGCAGAATAACTGTTGAACATAAAACTTCAAAGGAAAATATATTATGATAAGCGTTTACAAAATGGTGCGGTACAGTTGAGGAGGGTTTTACATGAAATACAGATCAGCGTTTGATATAATCGGTCCGGTCATGATCGGTCCTTCCAGTTCTCATACAGCCGGAGCAGCAAGAATTGGCCGAGTGGCGCGGACTTTATTTGCTAGGCAGCCTAAAAAAGCAGAAATCCTTCTTTACGGCTCTTTTGCAAAAACCTATAAGGGGCATGGTACTGATGTGGCGATTGTTGGCGGAATTTTAGATTTTGATACATTTGATGAACGGATCCCCACGTCGCTTCAACTAGCAGAGGAAGCAGGGATGGAGGTCACTTTTTCCGTTGAAGAAGCTGTCCCAGAACATCCAAACACGGTACGGATTAAATTGTCTGATGATGAAAAGGATTTAGAGCTAGTTGGGATTTCAATTGGCGGAGGTACCATTGAAATTACGGAGCTGAATAGCTTCCAGCTTAAGCTATCTGGTGAACATCCAGCGATCTTAGTTGTGCACAACGACCAGTTTGGCGTTATTTCATCGGTTACTCATATTTTAGCTCAACACGAAATTAATATTGGGCATATGGAAGTTTCCCGTAAAGAAAAAGGCAAAATGGCTTTAATGGTTATAGAAGTCGATCAAAAAATCGCTCAGGATTTAATAGAGGATATCGAAAAGCTTCATCATGTGACACAGGTTATTCGAATGGTTGAATAGATGCAACATGCGGTCATAAAGGAGGAATTACATCATGTTATTTAAAAACGTAGCCGAGCTGGTTGAACTTGCTGAAAAAGAAGGGGTTAAAACAGCTGAAATAATGATCCGTCAGGAGATTGAAGTAACAGGTCTTTCAAGAGAGGACATTATCGCTAAAATGGATCGAAATTTAACGGTAATGGAGCAAGCGGTCGAGAGAGGGCTAAATGGTGTCACGTCAGTTTCCGGTTTAACAGGCGGAGACGCTGTGCTGCTGCAAAAATATATTAAATCAGGAAAAGCATTATCAGGGCATACGCTTTTAGACGCGGTCAGCAAAGCGGTTGCAACGAACGAAGTAAATGCGGCAATGGGCACAATCTGCGCTACACCGACTGCAGGCTCAGCAGGCGTTGTTCCAGGTACTCTTTTTGCTGTGAAAGAAGTGTTGAACCCTACACGAATGGAAATGATTGAGTACTTATTTACTTCCGCTGCCTTCGGTTTTGTTGTAGCTAATAATGCTTCGATTTCCGGTGCTGCTGGAGGATGTCAGGCTGAAGTTGGCTCAGCAAGCGGAATGGCTGCAGCCTCAATCGTTGAAATGGCTGGCGGCTCTCCAAAGCAAGCAGCCGAAGCAATGGCGATCACGTTAAAAAATATGCTCGGACTTGTATGTGATCCTGTTGCAGGCTTAGTTGAAGTTCCATGTGTTAAACGGAATGCAATGGGTGCATCCAATGCCATGACTGCTGCTGATATGGCATTAGCAGGCATTACTAGCCGTATCCCTTGTGATGAAGTGATTGGTGCCATGTTCCTCATTGGCCAATCCATGCCATCCGCTCTGAGAGAAACGGCAGAAGGCGGGCTGGCTGCAACGCCGACTGGCAAACGGCTGGAAGCTGAGATATTTGGAAAAAAACAATAAACCTTTAAAGTTCTCCTAATGAATGGAGAACTTTTTTTATTAAAACTATTTGAAAAAGATGTTAATAATGGTATGTTATTCAAAACAAAAAATGATTTGAGGGGAAATAATTGTATGATTACTTATCCAATGTTTCATAATCAGGCACAAATTGCGGTTACAGCACCCTCCTCAGGTGTACCTAAACCAATGCATCATTTGCTTCACAAATCAATCCAAAAGATGCAGGAAAAGGGTTATTATGTTCAAACGGGTGAAACTGTCTGGACACAAGAAAATGCCAAATCAGCTTCTGCAAAAAAACGGGCAGAAGAACTTAATCAGATGCTGAGCGATCCATCCATTCAGCTTATCTTTCCACCTTGGGGCGGGGAGCTTTTATTAGAAGTGATTGAACTTATTGATTATGAAAAGATCTCTCCTAAATGGATTCTTGGTTATTCTGATATAAGTTTGCTTTTGTTTGTCGTTACGGTAAAAACGGGGATCGCAACAGCACATGGCACCAATTTAATTGATTTAAGAGGGACTTCTACAGATGAAGTAACAGGTAAATGGGAAGAAGTACTTTTAACGAAAAAAGGAGAGCGGATTGATCAATTCTCCTCCCTTCATTATCAGAAAAGCTGGATGCATGATAATCCAAGTCCAGTAGTCTTTCATTTAACAGAAAAAACAGAATGGAAAACTGTTGACGATGAAAAAGAGTTTACATTGAAAGGAAGAATGCTAGGAGGCTGTATTGACGTAATTAGACATGTCATCGGCACTCCATATGGAGATATTAGACATTTCCAAAATCACTATTTACAAGATGAGAGTATTCTTTGGTACTTTGAAAACTGTGAAATGAATACCGTTGATTTAAGAAGAACATTTATCCAAATGAAGCTCGCAGGCTGGTTCAAAAATGCTTCAGGGATTGTTTTTGGTCGAAGCAGTGCGAATGAGACTGTAGACGGCTATACAATTGCAGACTTTTATAAGGACTTAAAAGAAGATGTTCAACTCCCAATCATCTATGATATAGATTGCGGACATGTTCCGCCACAGATGACTTTTGTTAACGGAGCAAGTGCAGAAATTACTTTGCAAAATGGAGAAGGGGAGTTATCTCAAGCTTTATTATAAACTTTTTATAGCTTTTCATATTCTTAACAGGGTTTCTTATGTTCAACGTAAATCCTTACATTTTTTTCTCATTATTATCATTTGTATCTGTTTTAAAGCAATAGTAGAAAAGCACACACCATACGATAAATAATAGGCCAACAATGCTTACGATAAAGTAGATCGTATTAATAATATGCTCATAAATCCAGCTCCACATTTAAGACACTCCGCTCATTGAAAAAGATAATGCTATTATCTCCAATGAGCGGAAAACTATCCTGTTTACTTCCAGTTTCCTGCATTGTTGACTAACTGTATAAATTGAGCTATCTCTAACTGATCTTGTTGTTGTTTACCGCGCACCCGGACTGTCAAATTGCCGCTGCTCTGTTCCTGAGCGCCTATAATCAGCATATATGGCACTTTTTCCAATGAGGCTTTGCGGATCTTCAAGCCCATTTTTTCTGAGCGGTTATCAAATTCTGCCCTTATGCCATTTTTCTTTAGAAGGTCATATATATATTTGGCATAAGGGAGATGAGCATCTGCAACATTTAATACTTTTACCTGTACAGGTGCAAGCCAAGCCGGAAAAGCACCATCATAATGCTCCACTAAAATACCGAGAAACCGTTCAAGTGAACCGTATATGGCGCGGTGAATGATAATCGGCCGATGCATTTTTTGATCATGGCCAATATACTGGCAATCAAACACTTCACCCATTTGAAAATCCAGCTGGACTGTTCCACATTGCCAGCTTCTGCCGCGGTTATCTAAAATATGAAAATCAATTTTCGGACCATAAAAGGCACCGTCGCCTTCATTATGAGCAAATGGAACACCATTTTGATGCAGAACATTTTTTAGAGCAGTCTCCGCATCATTCCAGCTTTCAAGTGAACCCATGTACTCATCTGGCCGTGTAGAAAGCTCAATTTTATAATCAAAGCCAAATCTCTTATAAAAGATTTCAATCATTATTAACACTTTGCGAATTTCATCTTCAATTTGATCCTCTCTTACAAATAAATGGGCATCATCTTGTGTAAATGAACGGACCCGCAGCAAGCCGTTTAAGCTCCCGGATCGCTCATGGCGATGAACAAGTCCGAGTTCGGCAAAGCGGATCGGCAGTTCTTTATAGCTGCGAAGTTTATGATTGAAGATTTTTATTGCTCCAGGGCAGTTCATTGGCTTTAACGCATAGCGTTGGTCATCTACTTCAGCGAAATACATATTTTCGTGATAGTGCTGCCAATGCCCGGAACGTTCCCATATTTGCTGCTTCATCAAAAGTGGTGTTTTAATTTCCTCATAGCCTCGAATTTCATGTTCTTCTCGCCAAAACCTTTCTAACTCATTGCGAATGGCCATTCCTTTTGGCAAATAGAATGGCATTCCAGGAGCTTCTTCATCGGTCATAAATAATTCAAGCATACTTCCTAATTTTTGATGATTTTCTTTTTCCATTTTGCTAGCCTCCATCTTTTATAATATAAAAAAGACCATACTCTCCTCTGCACAAGGGACGAGTATGGTCGTGGTTCCACCCAATTTTCACAGCAGAAAAGCTGTGCTTCATTTCATAACGGTTTCCCGGTTATGGTTTCATTTTTAAAAAATTCCCCATAACAGCTCAGCAGGCGGTAAATTCAATCCTTTTCTTCGAAGCTTCCAGCCAAGACTTCGTTCTCTTGTAAAGAAATGATCGATTGAATTCATGTCCTCATCAACGCATTTATATATAAATTTTTAATGCATATAAAAAGACCGTACTCTCCCTCCTAAAAGGGACGAGTACGGTCGTGGTTCCACCCAAATTCCACAGCAAAAGCGGCTGTGCTTCATTTCATAACGGTTACCCGGTTATGGTTTCACTATAATCTTGATTCCCCATAACAGCTCAGGAGGCGGTAAATCTTCTGTATTTTCTCGAGGCTTCCAGCCATTGACCTCGTTCTCTGTTTAAGAAAATTGAAAAAGATTCATGTCCTCATCAACGCTTTAATTATTGATTTTTTTTGTATTATATGATGAAGAGGAAAACTTTGTCAACAGTAGTTTTATGAAAACATTTATGTTTAAGATTAGTATATGATCATTAGATTAAGTCATTTAGGAAGGTGTAAAAATGGAAATCAAACAACTGGCCGTCAATGATGCGGCACCAATGGATTTACTGCTTCTTGCAGATCCATCAAAGGAAATGATTTTATCTTACTTGCGAAGAGGAATTTGCTATATAGCGAAATGGGAGCATGAAACAGTCGGTGTATATGTGCTGCTCGAAACGCGTCCGAATACGGCTGAAATTGTTAATATTGCCGTGGCTACAGCACATCAGGGGAAAGGAATAGGGAAAACGTTAATTTTACATGCTATAAGATTGGCAAAAAATCTTGGTTATCATACTTTAGAAATTGGCACAGGCAATTCAAGTATTCATCAGGTGGCACTCTATCAAAAGTGTGGATTTAGATTAAATTATATCGAGCATAATTATTTTAGTAAGCATTATAAAGAAAAGATTATGGAGAACGGTATTCACTGTGTTGATATGATTCGATTGACAATGGAACTTAATGAAATATCGTAATATATACCTTTAATGAAATATCATCCAAAGTAGGTTTTATTTTTTAAAAAGTATATTTTGGTTTATAATTTATGCCTTTCTTTTTGAGACGAATAGCATTTAAATTGTAAAGGGCCAATACGGCTCTTTTTTTCGTTTACCCCAAAAGCGGAGAGCTTGCACAAGTACTATTTACCAAAGTGTTACGTTTGGGTTAATATGGAAGAGGATAAGCGAGAGGATGTGTGATGAGTTGAAGACGATTATTCTATCAATTGTTTTTTCATTTGTTATTCATTTCATTTATATAATTGGTAATTTAATAGCGGGATATATCAAAACAAAATATTACAAACCAGATATTGAGAAACTGTGGAACAATCCTCAACCAATCCCCAATGAAGTAGCTTTCGGCGGAGCAGTTTCACCCTTCTTCTATGTATTTACCTTTATCGCGGCAGCATTTGTTTGCGGCTTAATAATCTTTTCTTACAATAAATTGTTGAGTTAAACAACTGGGAATGTTTTATGGTGTACCTTTCTGCTCGCTGCTATTTTTTTAGATTTTTATATATTCAAGTATCTATTTTTACATAAACGAAAATATAATAGTAGAAAGATTGGGGGGAAGATTTATGAACTTTAAATTTGATGAAGCCATTGAGATATTAGAAAGAACACCAAATATGTTAAGTGCTTTTTTAACTGGAATAAGCGCTCAATGGACGAATAGTAACGAAGGTCAAGACACATGGAGTGTAAAAGAAGTCATTCTTCATTTGATTGAAGGTGAGCAATCCAATTGGATTCCGCGGCTGCAGTTTATTATCAAGGAAGGAGATAAAAAGGCATTTCCGGCATTTGACCGCTTTGCTCATTTACACAACAAAAGCACTACAGTAGAACAAGCATTAATCTTTCTTAAAAGGCTGAGACAAGAAAATATAAAAATCTTAAAAGAACTGATTTCTTCTGAAGAACTGCTTGAACAAACAGGCTACCACCCTGCCTTCGGAACAGTAAAAGTACGTGAGCTTATTTCAACCTGGGCAGTTCATGATTTAACTCATATTACGCAAATAGCTAGAATTATGGCTGAAAGATATCGATTAGATGTAGGTCCATGGATCGAATACTTAGGCGTTTTAAATACGGATAAATAAAGGAGATGCTTATGAAAATTAGAAAAGCAGTCATAGACGATGCCCCGGCAATCGCCAGAGTTCATGTAGATAGCTGGCGTGAAACATATAGCGGAATTGTACCGAAAGCCTACCTGGAAGCTCTCTCTTATGAAAACAGAGAAAAGTTGTGGATTAATATGATTCCGAATACTGCAGTTTATGTTGCACAAAACGAGCTTGGGGAAATCGTTGGATTTGCTAACTGCGGAAACGAAAGGACAGGCAAGTATAAAGGATATCCTGGAGAAATATATACACTATATTTATTAAAAAAAGAACATGGAAAAGGAATTGGAAAGTCTCTATTTCAACACTGTACAAATGCATTGAGCCAAAAGGGCATAAATTCTTTCCTGCTTTTTGTTTTAGCCGATAATCCTACAGTAACCTTTTACGAAAAACTCGGTGGAGAGGAGTTGGATCGCGTAAACATAGAAATAGGAGGAGAAACTCTAGAAGAAATCGCATTTGGTTTTGATTTAATTAAGACAACAGACAAGTAAGTTATAAATCTAGTAGTATAAATCCTATTTCTATTGTTCAGAATTCTTAGATTACATAGTATAATACTCATATTGAACATATGAAAGCAGGTGCACCATGTTAAGAATCGGAATTATTGGAGTTGGAGCAATTGGAGAAAGGCTGCTAAATACATTTTTGCAGCATGAAGAGGTGGAAATAGCGGGTTTATGTGATCAAAACCAAGAAAGATTAAACTTGTTTAAAAGTCAGCTTCCAGATGTGTCAACATATACAGATTACAGAGAATTACTGAAGGATGATAAGATCACTCTTATTTATTTGGCTGTCCCGCCTAAGTATCACCACCAAATTGCGTTGGACATTATCAGTACAGGCAAGCACTTACTATGTGAAAAACCGCTTGCGAATTCGCTTGCTGAAGCAGAGGAAATGACCAGCGCTGCGAAGAAGGCAGGGATTGTACATGCAATCAATTTTCCAATGGTGTATAGCAATGTTTTTCATCTATATAAAGAAAAAATACAGAGTGGTTCAATAGGTGAATTGAAAAAAGTAGAAGTTAATTTTCAATTTACTGAATGGCCGCGTCAATGGCAGCAAAATGATTGGATAGCAGGCAGGGAACAAGGTGGCTTTATCCGTGAAGTTGCGCCCCATTACATACAAATGCTGCAGTATATCCTTGGCGACCTGCAGGTGACTGCCAGTTTCGCGGATTATCCTGAGGACCCGGCAAAATGTGAGACAGGCTTTATCAGCAGACTGGAAACAGCAAATGGGATACCTGTCCTTTTCAACGGCATTAGCGGGATTGGTCAAAAAGAACATTTATCATGCAAAGCATATGGAGAAAAAGGAACGATTGACATAGTCAATTGGAGCATCCTTTCAGAAAGCAAGAAGGATACAAATAGTGAAGTCCTGGATGTTAGTCGTGAAAAACAATTTGACCTTGTTCATGAATTGATAAATGGAACAAAAGGTGAAATTTCACTGTTAGTTGATTTTGATGAAGGAGTAAAAGTTCAAAGAGTATTAGAGGATTTACTGCATCAATAAATGAGCTGTGACATAAGTATTTAACACACCAATAAAACCGAATGGTTAGGAAGTCATCTTTCTAATCATTCGGTTTTTTTATTATGATTATAAAATATATTTTATTAACATGAGTGAAATGGAGCGGAGGATCCTCGACTCCAGTGGGCAATAGAGGAAAGGGTGAGACCCCGCAGCAGCTTTGCTGCGAGGAGGCTCAGCTTCCTCCCCACGGAAAGCGAGGGTCCGCAGCGCAATGGAACGGACTTGTTTAATTACACAAATCAAAATATTGAATATTCGTGTTTTAGAAAGATTAATTTCATTTTGTCCCAGCCTCGTTTTTTTATGTCTTTTCATTTTTACTATTAAACTTGAGTTTTCTTAACCATGAGATTATCTGTTTTTTATAATCTGAACCTGTTTCATTTTAAGAATTATAGGTTAATGATTCAAATACATAGCATTTTTGTCATATTTGTTGAAATAAAACGACCATGTATGTATAATTCTTCTCATAACTGTCTCGTGATGGTTAGGTGCGGTTTTTATAAAAAAGTATAATAATAGGAGCAGCGTTATAAAATGTATAACGTTATAGATACATAAATACGAGAACTTTAAGGAGGTGTGCCATTTGGGAAATCCTTGCTGAGAATAGGCCAAGTAGCAAAACTAAGCGGTTTAACAACAAGAACGATAGACTATTATACACAGAATAACTTATTGCCAGTGGAGCGTTCGAGTTCAAACTACCGCTTATATCCTGAAGAAGCACTTGTAACTCTTGAAAAAATCAAAAAGCTGAAAAAAGAGAAGATGTCCTTAGATCAAATAAAAAAGCTTATACAATCAGATCAGCAAACGAATCTGATCATTAAAGAAGTGGAAGATAAAATTCTTTCACTTAATGAAAAAATACATCTGCTTGAGGAATCACTTGATCAGCTTCCTGATAAAGAGAGAGAACAAGTTTGCTTAAATCTAAAGGAGCAAATGAAAAGAACATTAATGAAATTATCAGCGATTTACTAATATGGAGGTGAATCCCTCATACGAGGGAAATAATTGGACATAATTACCATTACAAACTTAATTCTACTTGTTATTTTAATTGCAGCGACAGCTTTTTTCGTTGCATCAGAATTTGCAGTCGTAAAAATTCGCATGTCGCGCATTGACCAGTTAATTGCTGAAGGAAATAAGAAAGCAATTATGGCAAAAAAAGTTGCAAGTGATCTTGATTATTACTTGTCAGCATGTCAATTAGGTATTACAGTTACTGCTTTAGGATTAGGGGCATTAGGAAAGCCGGCCGTTGAAAGCTTACTGTACCCAGTCTTTGATTGGATCAATTTAACCGAGCCTGCTTCTTCTGTTGCTTCCTATGCTATCGCTTTCTTGCTTGTTACCTTCTTGCATGTTGTTGTGGGGGAAATGGCACCTAAAACACTTGCCATTCAATTTGCCGAAAAAATGACGATGCTTCTTGCAGCACCGCTATATTGGTTCGGCAAGATCATGTACCCATTTATTTGGTCTCTGAATGGCACATCAAGATTATTATTAAAAGGTTTTGGCGTCCAGCCTGCTGGTCATGACCAGGCATATTCAGAAGATGAACTTAAGATTGTAATGGCCCAAAGCTTCCAGGGCGGAGAAATAGATGAAACTGAATTAGAGTACATGGAAAATGTTTTTGCTTTTGATGAGCGTATTGCTAAAGACATTATGGTGCCACGTATAGAACTAATCACACTCGATAAAGATATGACACAGCAAGAAATTGTGGCGGTTTTGGATGAACATAATTACACACGTTACCCTGTTATCGAGGGTGGCGATAAAGATAACATTATTGGTGTAGTCAACGTCAAAAAGATGTTAACGCTTATTGCAGCTGGTAAATCAATTAATATTGAAGATTTTGTTCGAGATCTGCCTTTTATTCCTGAAGCAGCAAGAATACAGGATGCATTATTAAAAATGCAAAAGGAACAAGTTCATATGGCTATTATCATTGATGAATATGGCGGAACTTCTGGTGTGATCACAATGGAGGATGTCCTAGAGGAAATCGTCGGTGAAATTCGTGATGAATTTGATGCAGATGAAGATGAAGAAATCGTTCAAAGTGGTGATAATCAGTACATGATCAATGGCCGTACGCTGCTTGTTGATCTTGAAGATCAATTTGGCTTGAAATTTGAAGAGAGTGATGATATTGCGACAATAGGAGGGTGGCTGCAGCATCAAAAGGTTGATCTGCTTGAATCTGGAGATACTTTTACACATGCTGAAAACACTTGGACTATCATTGAAATGGATCACTTTCAAGTGAAAGTAGTCATGCTCGAAACTTCAACTAATTAACCATAGCAATAAACGTAAACAACTTGGAGGTGAATCCCTCAGGGAGAGGGAAATAATTGGACGGATTAATAATGTTAAATTTATTTTTAGTGGCCGTATTTATCGGACTGACTGCCTTTTTCGTAGGAGCTGAATTTGCGATCCTTAAGGTTAGGATGTCCAGAATTGACCAGCTCATTGCTGAAGGGAATAAGAAAGCAGTTTTGGCAAAAAAAGTGGCACATGAGCTTGATTATTACTTATCTGCCTGTCAGCTTGGTATAACCATTACTGCACTTGTTCTTGGGGCTTTAGGTGAGCCGACCGTTGAAAGAATGCTTCATCCAGTGTTTGAGCACTTTGAAATATCAGAACCATTATCAACCTTTCTTTCTTACGCAATCTCTTTAGCTATTGTTACTTTTTTACATGTGGTTTTAGGAGAGCTGGCACCTAAAACCCTGGCTATTCAGTACGCAGAGAGAATGACACTTCTGCTTGCACCAGGATTATATTGGTTCGGAAGAATAACTAACCCATTCATTAAAGCATTAAATGGTTCAGCTACCTGGCTTCTTCGTTTGTTTGGTGTAAAGCCAGCTGGCCATGAAACGATCCATTCAGAGGAAGAATTAAGGCTAATTGTGACACAAAGCTATGAAAGCGGCGAGATTAACCAGACAGAACTGTCTTACTTGGAGAATATCTTTGCTTTTGATACACGAGCACTTTCAGACATCATGATACCAAAAGAGAAAATTGTGATGTTAAAAAAAGACATGGCTTTTACAGAAATGATCGAAGTTTTGGAAGCGAATGATTACACACGATATCCTGTTAAAGCAAATGATAAAATCATTGGCTTTATTCATACAAAAGAAATGATGACAAGCATTGCTGCTGGAAGAAATGGGGCCATTGAAGATTTTATTCATGACATTCCCCGATTCCTAGAGAGTATTTCATTAAAAGAAGTGCTCCTTAAAATGCAGCAGAACCACGTTCATATAGGCCTAGTCATCTCTGGAAAAGGTGAAACAACAGGTCTTGTTACCATGGAAGATATCTTAGAAGAAATTGTTGGAGAAATTAAAGACGAATATAATGGTGAGTAAAGGAAATGGTCATTCTTATGGATGACCTTTTTTCATTTGTTATGTTAAAGTTAGGGTAAAGGGGGTAAGGATCATGCACCTAAAGTTGTACTTGGCAACACTGTTTGAAATTCTTATTTTCATTCTTATTGGTTTTACTGGTGCCCATTATGGACTTAGGATGCTTTATGAGTTACTGGGAATAGAATATATAGGGAATATTGGAATCATCTCGTTTGCTTTAGCTTTTTTCCTGTTATGTTCATTTACCATCGTCCGTGTGTTACTTTTTAAAAGAAAAACTATCCTCTTAAATGAAAGAATGCATTCAATTACCTTTTGGTTGATTTATATTTTGTCTGTTAGTTCACTCATCTTACCCTTTATTTCTAGATCAATATAGGAAGTGATAATAATTCAGCAAAAAATTAAACTTGTTATCCTCATAACAGCCTCTATCGCTATGCTTATATTGCCACTTATTACGCCAATCTACTATTTGCCATTCTATTATCTTTTAGCTGTCTCCCTGCTGCCTCTATCCATTTATCGCGTAATGAGAGATGAACATTTTGAACAGAAATTTCTGCGCAGATGGAAAAAAGCAAGAGAAAAAGGGTATTGGATAAATGTGCTTATAGAAGGTGCTCGATCGATACTTCTATTAATAGCAGTGGCTATATTCACAACAGTGTTTGTTTATGGATTGACACCTGTAAGTTTATTTAAACAAGATTCTGGAGAAATAAATATTGCTTTCCTACTGTTCTTTATTATATTTTTGCTTTTATTTTATTTTATTGCCGGACTTATTCAGTATTATGAAAATGAAACAAGATATAATAAAGCAAATGAGTCAGAAGGTAAGAAATAGAATTAGTGAATAAGAATGGTTTTTGTAACACTAAAAGAAATCATAGGAAGGATAGAGGAGGCAAGCAAAAAAATGACTATTATTGATATTACAAGAACCCTGAAAAACGGAATGCCTGTTTGGCCAGGTGATACGCCTTTTTCATATGAACTCAGCTCTACAAAGGCTGAAAATGGTTCAGCGAATGTTGGCAGAGTTGTCATGAGCACGCATACTGGCACACATGTAGATGCGCCTTTTCATTTTGATGAAAAAGGGAAGAGAATTGAAGAGTTAGATTTATCCTTATACATAGGGAAAGCTCTTGTCATTGAGATAGTGAAAAAAGAATTTATAACCGTGGAGGATCTCCAAAAACATGACCTGCAAGGGTATGAGAGGCTGCTTATTAAAACTGGATCATGGCCGGATCCAGCCACATTCCCTGAAACCTATACATGTATAGCTCCTGAAGCGGCGAGCTATCTTGCCGTTTCAGGTGTCCGGCTAATCGGAGTAGAGTCTCCATCGGTTGATCCGCTTAACAGCAAGGAAATGCTTGCTCATCATGCATTAAATAATAAAGGCATTCACATTTTAGAATCAATTGATTTACATGAGGCTGAGCCAGGGGAGTATGAATTAATTGCGATGCCCCTCAAAGTAGAGAAGGCAGATGGAAGTCCAGTAAGAGCTGTACTTAGAAAAGAATAAAAAAGCGCCTGTTCATTTGAACAGGCGCTTTTAAATATGTAACGTTGAATACAAATCAACAATATGGTATGATAATAAACGGACTAAAGAATAAGTGGTTTCATTCATAAATATCTAATTATACTTTACTACAAAAACAAATGAATGTCAACCATCTTGCTTTAAAATTTTCATATTAGGAGCGGTAGCATGAGCGAAGAATTGAAAAAGAAGCAGGAAGAACAGCAAAGAGTCAATCTCGTAGTGAAGGAAATTAAGGAGAAAATAAAGCAGCAAGCAGGTTTAACAGATGTAATCGGTTCAGAGGCAAAGTATTTAAAGGAAACATTCTGGGAGGATGTTACTGTAAACTTAGATGAACCCGATGATGTTATTGAAACCTTTACAAGTATGAAGCAGCAGGCTGAACTTTTAGCTGAGCGTGAACGAAGCAAAGGCATTATTGATCAGCAATTAAACACATTACTGCGATTAGAAGATTCACCTTATTTTGCACGAATCGATTTTCATGAAGATGGTGAGAGTTCTCCTGAGCCGATCTATATCGGAATTGCATCCCTTATGGATCAAAATAATGAAGATTTTTTAATTTATGATTGGCGTGCACCGATTTCAAGCATGTATTATGATTTTTCACCAGGTGAAGCCGAATATAAAACACCATCTGGCATCATTCATGGCGAGATGACATTAAAGAGGCAATTTATGATTAAAAACGGTCTCATATCTGCTATGTTTGATACAGGTCTGACCATTGGTGACCAAATGCTTCAAGAAGTTCTTGGCAGCCAGGCAAATGCAAAAATGAAGAGCATTGTTGCGACTATACAAAAAGAACAAAATGCCTTAATTCGCAATGAAAAAAATCAAATCCTTGTAGTACAAGGAGCTGCCGGCAGCGGAAAAACCTCAGCAGCTTTGCAGAGAGCCGCATTTTTACTATATCGCCACCGTGATACATTGCAGGCAAGCAATATCTTGTTTTTATCACCTAACCCTTTGTTTAACAGCTATGTTGCAAGTGTTTTGCCTGAACTTGGAGAAGAAAACACGGAGCAAATGACTTATCAGGAATATTTAAAAAGGCGTTTATCGGGGAGTTTTGATATTGAAGATCCATTCAACCAGCTGGAAGAGCTTTTGATTTCTGCAGATTCACACGATCTTACACTAAGGCTGGAAGAAATTCAGTATAAGTCGCAAATAGCTTTTAAATCCTTTGTTGATGAATTTATCGCATCCTTATCCAGCAAAGGGCTTATCTTCAATGACTTGGTATTCCTGGGACGCAAGCTGATTGATGCCGAAGATATATACCAGCAGTTTTACCAATATGATCATTCGCTGCCGATACCAAATCGAATTCAGCTTTTACAGGAGTGGCTTTTAAAGGAAATTCGTCAATTGGAGAAAAAAGAACGTAAAGCTTCATGGGTTCAAGAAGAAATTGAGCTATTGGACCGAGAAGATTATTTAGAGGCATTTCAGCACCTCCAGAAAAAGGATGAAGAGTTCACTGAAGTTGAGCAAGAAGAGAAATATTTAATTAATAAGGTTGTTAGTCAAAGGTTTAAACCTTTAAAAAATCATGTGAAAAGACTTAAATTTATTGATTTAAAGAAACTTTACGAAGAACTTTTTTCAAGAGAGAATGACACGCTTTATTGGAAAGAGATAAGAGAAAAAACGATCAGAGAGATACAGCAGAATACTTTATCTTATGAGGATGCTACTGCATTTTTGTATTTAAAGGATCAAATTGAAGGCAGAAAAACCAATGGTTCCATTAAGCATCTCTTTATCGACGAGGCACAGGATTACTCGCCTTTTCAGTTTGCTTATTTGCGTTATTTATTTCCATACAGCAAGCTGACTTTACTGGGTGATATTAACCAAGCAATTTACTGGCATTCCTTAGATCGCAGCACGATTTTTGCTGGTGAAGAAGCTGAATTTTTAACACTGACAAAAAGTTATCGCTCGACAAAGCAAATCGGTCAATTTACGGCAAGTTTAATTCCGAATGGTCACTTAATTGAACCGTTTGATCGGGAAGGCGAATTGCCGCTTATCAAAACAGTAGAGGATGAGCATTTATACTCTTCCTTGAATGCAGACATTCATGACTTACAGCAAAAAGGCTTTAAAAACATTGCCATTATCAGTAAAACAGCGCATAAAAGCACTAGAGTTTATGAGAATTTAAAAGAGAATATCACTGTCAGTCTGATTGACAAAACCACACTAAAATATGAAGAAGGCGTTCAAGTCATTCCCGCCTATTTGGCAAAAGGTATTGAATTCGATGCCGTAATCGTTATAGATGCAGACGACTATCAAGTGGAACGTGAGCGAAAATTGTTTTACACTGCCTGTACTAGGGCAATGCATGAACTGCATCTCTATCAGACCAAAGGTACAAATTTATTTTTAAAAGAAGCTGATCCTTCAAGTTATCAACTTGAAGGAATTGAAAAAAATATATGAATAAAACAAAAGAGGCTGGGAAATAATTATTTAACACTCTTATAGAACCGAATGGTTAGGAAGTCATCTTTCTAATCATTCGGTTTTTTTGCGATTATAAAATATATTTTATTAGCATGAGTGAAATGGAGCGGAGGACACTCGACTCCTGTGGGCAATAGAGGAAAAGGTGAGACCCCGGAGGAGCTTGCTTCGAGGAGGCTCAGCTTCCTCCCCACGGAAAGCGAGGGTTCGCAGCGCAATGGAACGGACTTGTTTAAATACCAAACCAAGATATTGAAAGTTCGTGTTTTAGAAAGATTTATTTCGGTTTGTCCCAGCCTCTTTTTGAACGACATAAATAATAAGTACCACTTTTTATATACTAATGTTTTATAAAAATAATTCCAAAGACCTATTAAATGATTATATGGGAATATTTACATGTAATATCTTTCTATTTTATAATGACAATTAAAAAAAGCGTGTTACTATTATCCTAGTGTAAGAGAATGGGGGATTCCTTTGGTTTTTAAGAGAAAGAAACAGATCGTAAATCAAGTTACTCATAATGTTAATGTAACTATTAGTGTAAATAGAGGATGCAATAAACAAATTGAGATGATTGGTCTGACTGACGAGGATTTGCAGCAGCTTGTATCACTGCAGCCATTGGTGAAAGAGCAAATCACGAAAATTGTGGATGAATTTTATGAGAAGGTAGAAAAAGAGCCGCTGCTTGTGCAAATTATTCAGCAGCATAGTTCAATACAACGTTTAAAGGTTACGCTGCAGAGTCATATTTTCGAGATGTTTAATGGAATTGTTGACGATAATTATATAAATATGCGCAGAAGAATTGCCAATATGCATGTCAAAATCCAATTGCCAACAAAATGGTATTTAGGCGCATTTCAAAATTTACTTATATCCATATTGAATATTATAGAAGAAAATGTGGCTGTGAAAGAGGAAATCTTTTTAAAGATGAAAGCAGTCACGAAAATTTTCAACTTAGAACAACAAATTGTACTAGAAGCTTATGATGATGAAATTCGTCGAATTCAGGCAGAAGCTGACAAGGAAAAACAGATTCTTGTTGATAATGTGACAAACTCCTCACATAATCTCGCTGCGATATCACAAGAAACACAAGTATCTTTCCATTTGCTTCATCAGCAATCCGATCATATTGTTCAGGTAGCCCAGCGGGGAAGTGAATTATCGACAATCGCAGAAAACAGTGCAGAATTGGGCAGCAGCCAGCTTAAGCAGCAGAATGAAAATATGGTCAATATCGAAAATGCTGTTTCTAAAATTTCAAAGGATATTGATATTTTATTAGGCATATCCAAACAGATGCAAGGGATTGTAGGAATGGTTACCGGCATTGCCGATCAGACTAATTTATTATCATTAAATGCAGCTATTGAAGCGGCAAGGGCTGGACAGCATGGACTGGGATTCTCTGTTGTTGCTGGTGAAGTCCGAAAACTATCGGACGAGACGAAAAAATCGGTCTTAGAGGTTTCCAGTCTTATTAACACCATTAACTCACAAATGAATCTTCTAAACGATTCACTAGCAGAGATTCGCCATTCTGTTAAGGAAGGCCATCAGGGAATGGAACAGACAAAGGATCATTTTACTGAAATATTGACGACGATGAATGAAACAATGAAGCAAAATAATATGATTGAAAATGAAGTGTCTCAGTTTACGAAGGTGCTTGCAAATATCGGTACTGCTTTTGATGAAGTTGCCGCTTCCGCTGACAAACTTTCAACCATTGCTTCAGAAATCCATTAAAAGACAGGGAAAGATTCCTGTCTCTTTTTATATCTGCAGAAAAGAATTAACTGCAGATGAATGTCCTATTTGTTAAAAGGTGCCAAATTACCTATTTGTGATATTTTTCATCTGGGTTATTTTCTCATTTTTTTAATAGGAGTAAGATTGTCTTCTCTTTTTGCATATGGTTGAATGTCATTCGATCTTGAGAGGAGATGGAAAATGAGAAAGCCATTGTTTATTGTTGTTCTTTTTGCATTGCTTCTGTTTGCTGTTAGCCCGGCACGATCATCAGCAAGTACTATCCAGCCAATGGGGAAATTAAACCCGCCTGACGAAAGTTTTACTCCTGGTGAGTGGTTTCTTGGCAGTACACCGCCTAATGCTGAAAAGAATAAACCTCCTATCGTATTTGTTCAGGGCAGGAATGGAAGTGCAAGCAGCTGGTATGGAGAAACGGAGCATCATGGTGTGAACGATATGTACACAAAGGCATACGAAGCTGGCTATCGAACCGTATTCGTGCAGCTGCATGATGCAGCAGGAAATGGTTCGGCCACTCAATATGACAATGGAGAACTACTAGCCGAAATGTTAGCTGAAATTAGTGACCATTTCTCTGGACAAAAACTGAATATTGTCGCTCACAGCAAGGGTGGTCCAGATACACAGGCAGCGCTTGTTCATTTTGGTGCCCATCATTATGTTGGAAAAGTAATAACACTAGGATCTCCTCACCACGGGACACACCTTGCTGATTTAGCCAATAGCTGGTACGCAGGCTGGCTTAGTTCTCTATTAGGTCAAGATGATGAGGGCACAGTTTCATTGCAGACTGGGGAAATGGCTGAATTCCGTGCAAACACAGATGCACATGCCAATGTCAGGAAAAATGCTTATTATACTGTTGCAGGAACCAACCGCGGCCCTGCCTTTTCTGCTCTATGGATGGGCGGACAATATTTAGCCTCACACGGTGCAAATGATGGCCTTGTAAATGACTGGAGTACAAAACTGCCATATGCGACTCATTTATTTACAGACTCAAGTTTGGATCATGATCATATTCGTGTCGGCGGAAAAGTATTTTCCAGAATTGAACCTTATTTGCGCAATTCAGCTATTGCATCAGCACAGACTTTAAAACTGCAAAAACCATCTCCGATTACAGATCGTTCATCAGAATTCATTCATGGAGCACCTCTACAGAAGCAGAAAAAAGTAAAGGTTCCTTTTTATATGAACGGAAGTGCAAAACCATCCTTTCAATTGTATAGCCGCAGTAAAGATTTAAATGCAAGTCTTGTTTCACCCTCAGGAAAAATCCATAGGAAAAGCAATATACCTACCCAAGAATATTCCATTTTCCACGGTGCTCAGCAATCTGATTTTGCTGGTGTTGCTGCGGAAGAAGGAGAATGGACATTACAGATTACAACACAAGAAGATAATGATGCATACTTTTTTATAGCGAACCTTAATGAAAGAGATCAATATTCTTTAAGCCTACCCGGGAAAATGAAAAAAGGAGAGCATTCATTATCATTCCAATCCCCATCTGCATTAAAGAATGTTCATACCCATGTTAAAGTGATTGATGAAACAGGTAAACTAGTTACTGAAAAAACTACAAATGATGTACAAAAGCTGATCTCGAATATTCGCAAATCCGGTGTCTATAACATGACCATTGAAGTTACAGGCAAAAATACGCAAGGGAAAAAGATAACTAGAACCATAGTAAGATCCGTATATATTGAAAAAGAATAAACAACTGCTAAAACTAGTTTTAATTTATCCTGATCGGGAAAAGGAGGGATGAAGGGAGAGAGTGAGTACATGAAAACATTTAAAGTTATCTACACGTTTGAAAAAGATTTGGCTATAACGGAAGAAGTAGAAGCAGAAAACAAATCAGAAGTCATCGGTAAAACAAAGGATTTAGATGGTTTTGTAGAGGTTTATTGCATAGAAAACCATTTTCATCGCTTTAACATAGATGATGTAAAGCTTATAACGATTCAAGAGTAAAACTCGCCAATAGGCGGGTTTTTTTCTTGTTGAAAAAAATTTGCATTTAGTGTAATATTACACTAAATAAACCAAAAGGGGTTATACGATGAAAGATAGCATAACCAATATGGAGCAGCAAATTTTTCATAAAGAGTTAAAACTACTAAAAAAACATAATTATATTTCAGAAAAGATTTATGAAGTGGTAGATGCCGCATATTTAAATTTCTATGATGATCTACAAAAAATAGAAACGATCGTTCCTGAAAAGGTTCAGGAAGATACAATAGAAAGCGTTTCAAAGGAGAATGTTAAAGAGGCGGAATTGAGTAAACCATTAGTGAAAAAAACCCTTAAAAAGCGATCTCCAGAAGAAGTTAGGGAAAGGAATATTACATGGCTTCTCAATATCGGTGTTTTTCTTCTTTTAATTGGCGGCTTATTTGTTGCAACAAGTCAGTGGGATACTATGTCGGGACTGTTGCGCACCAGTTCAATTGGTGCAGTTTCGCTGCTGTTTTTTACATTAAGCTTTATCGCTCAGAAATTTTTGAAGATTAGCAGATCCGCGTTTGCTTTTCACGTGCTAGCTAGCCTCTTTCTGCCGATTATTCTTTTATCGGCAGGCTGGTTTGAACTTTTTGGGTCCTATTTTTCCGTTTTAGGCGAAGGTCGGTTCTGGTTTGGAAGCGGAGGAGCGCTTCTTCTATTCCCTGTATATATGTATTTTGCCAAATCACTTCAGTCTCGCTTTTATGTTTGGTTTTCCTATATAGCACTCTCTTTCTTTGCCAGCTTCTTTTTAGCAGCGTGCCAATTATCTCGTGACGCTTTTTTCTTAGGAATGCTTCTTTTTCAGCTTCTCTTAATCATTGCCTATCATCGTGTAAAGAAACAAGAGAAATATAAATTATTTACTGCAGAACTTGTTTATTATGTGCAAATTCAATTTATCGTTTCTTCATTATTTATGGCTTCACTAATTGAGAGCCACATATTTGCCGGCATAAACGGAATGATTGCTGCAGGTATGTATCTGGCCTTAATCTATGTTTCAGGACGGAAGGAATATCACTTTGTATTTACCATTTTTACGTTATACGGATTATTTCAAGTTATTGAATTTTCGATTTTAGATGCTTGGAGCCCAGTTTTGCTTGTAGTAGCTGCAGGAAGTTTTTTGTTCATTCCAAAGTTATTGCCAGAAAAACATTCATGGGACAATGTATTTAGAATTACAGCTGGTGCTGTGTCATTTCTGGGCTTTTTCTATAGCTTGGCTGAATTAGTTTTAGCTGGGCAAGGACAGCCTTCTATCATTTTGTCACTGTCATTTGTTATCCTCTTTGGGCTTCATGTCTATTTAGCAAATGCGTTTAACAAAATGCTGTACACATATATACCGCCATTATTCGCAATGACCGCTATGTTTGAAATGGTTAGAATAGGAGAACCAGCAAGCTATTTAGTTCCGATATTCTTAATAGGTGCAGTTATATGTTTACTATTTGGCTTCCTCAATAAGCATTCTTTTTTCAGAGTGATCCAAAATAGTTCACGTGATGCTGGATTTATCGTTATGTTTTATACGGCTATGATGGGGTTAACTTTTCAAGATCATTCCAAAGTAGCCTTGATGCTAATACTGTTAACAGTCATCCTCGGAATAAGCTACCGACAGGATGAAAGGAAGTTTTATCAACAGCTGACGCCTTGGGTGATTCCTGTTTCTTTTGGCATGGCAATCATTGCAGCTTGTGAAGCTATAAATTCAGCAAGCGAGTTGTATCATGATCATTTAGGGATTGCAGTCAGCTTTGCAATTGGCGGCGGGATGCTCCTTATTTTAAGCAAGACAGCTGAAAGATATCAGATCCAGGACATAGCAAAGATTGCTTATGCAGCAGCTGTTGTGATCTATAGTACTGCAATCCTTTTAAGTTATCTTGATTTTGTCTACAATCAGTTCGTACAGCCTGCTATTCTGTTAACGGGATTACTCATTTATTGGAAATATTATAAAAAGTGTTCATATAAGTGGATACCTTTTATCATTCCAATTGTTATGCTATTAAGTTATTTCTCCATGCTGAATATATTCGTTGAAGATTCACCGGTTATTTTAGCAAGAATGCAGTATACAATAGGTGGCGTTATTTTGCTGCTGGCTGCTGTGTTATTGAAAAAGGATCACTGTTTAGCAGCAGGTTTCGCTTGGATAGGACATCTGTTCTTGCCTTTTGCTTTGTCCCTAACTTATATAGCAGAAGGAAAGCTAGCAATTGACAGCTTTCTGCTAGCAGTCGCTATCTATTTTATGAGTTCAAGAATGACGCGTGAAAATTGGAAGGTAAAAGTATTTCTGTATAGCTGTTTTATATCATCATATGGAGCTCTTCTATTTGCAATGGACTTATTGAACAATGGACAGCATAAGGAGTTTTTACCATTTATTATAAGCATAGCTGTTTATCTATTATGGCAATTTGGAAGAACATCAGACCAAAAACATATTAACTGGTTCTTAATTCCGTGGTCTGTTTTTGGAATTCTAAACGTTCTCCTGGCATATCCAAATACGTTTCTGCACTATTCTGTCATTCTTGCTTATGCTGCAGCTTTCATTTTCTATTTGTTTAAAAGCCGTTTTTATTATTTGGCCAGCATACCGCTTTTCCTTTCGTGGGCAGGAACCTTGCAGTTCATTCTCCTGCACGTGTCAAATGCCGGTGTGAAGCAGGGTATTTTGGCTGCTTTTGCTGTATCACTTGCCTTGAGCGGCATGTGGGTGTATAAAAAATATAAGCAAAAAGCTGCAATATTTTCATATAGTGATCCATTTTTACTTGGTTCACTTCTGTTTGCGTTAAGTTTATATCTTTTCCAGAGTGATGCCATCATTTTCAAAATGGCACCCGGATTGCTAATTAGTAGTCTTATTATTTTGATGCGTACACGATTTAAGGGAGAATTGATGTGGATTCCTGCAGTCATTTCGCTTTTATGGCTGATTCAGCCTTATTACAGTTTTATAGGATATATCCATATTCCAACTGTATTCATGCGTGAAGTTCAAGTACTGCCACTCGTGCTGCTCGTCATTTTAGGCAAAATGATTTTAAAGGGAAGATACAGATCTAAAACAAATAAACTGCAATGGTTTGTGCTAATAGCTGTATCATTTTTACTGATTGAAGATGGATTGCAAAGTTCTACAGTGATGGATGCGATTATTCTCGGCACACTATCGCTGCTCTCCATTTTAGGAGGCTTTTATTTTAAAATTAAGGCATATTTCTTTGTCGGCTGCGGTGTTCTTTTGCTGAATGTGCTTCTTCAGACAAGACCATTTTGGGGCAATATGCCATGGTGGGCATACTTGTTGCTAGCAGGAACCATTTTAATCAGCGTTGCCAGCTATCATGAATGGCAGAAACAACAGAAGACTAAAGGAAAAGAGACAGTGTTCATTACGTTTAAAAATTGGATAATGCGGAAATTAAAAGAGTGGAATTAGGAGGGATATACATGTTTCATAATAAAACGGTCATTATTACAGGTGCAGCGAATGGAATTGGCAAAACATTGGCTGAAGCATACAGTCAAAAAGGAGCCAATGTGATTGCCGCTGATCTAGATGAAGAAGCCGGCAAGAAACTTGAGGAAACCGGTAATATTCATTTCGTGAAAACAGATGTAAGAAAAGAAGAAGAAATCATCAATCTTATGAAAACAGCAGCAGAGAAGTTTAGCAGAATTGATGTGTTAATTAATAATGCGGGCGTATCGAGATGGAAATCTCCCTACGATTTAGGTGCAGATGAATGGGATGATATCATCGGAACGAATTTGAGAAGTGTGTTTTTAGGTTCTAGAGAAGCAGCAAAATATATGAGGAAAAACGAAGATGGCGGTTCTATTATGAATCTTGCATCTACTAGAGCGACCATGTCAGAGCCTAATTCAGAAGCATACGCTGCCTCAAAGGGCGGGATTGTCGCACTGACACACGCATTAGCAGTCTCCCTTTCAGAAGACCGCATTACCGTTAATAGCATTTCACCTGGCTGGATTGAAACAGGAAATTATGAAGAATTGCGTGAAATCGATCATTTGCAGCATCCATCAAGAAGAGTCGGCAAACCGGAGGATATTACAAGAGCGTGTTTCTATTTATCTTCCTCCGAAAATGATTTTGTAACTGGGATTAACTTGGTTGTCGATGGCGGGATGACAAGAAAGATGATATATGAGGAATAGGACGCTCTAATTTTAACAGACAGAATGATTGTCCTCTTTATTGGTAAAAACTATGAGTAGTGATTCCGATAAGGAGGATTTTTATTATGACTGAGAAACATCCTGATTTTATGAATAGCTCCTATTTTGTTGACGAACCCGGGAATTGGCACATGAAGGCTGGAGCACCGAAAGAGCTGCGGGAACAATTGGAACTATATTTACAGTCACTTGAAGAACCGAATAATGAACCAGGCACCATTTATGGGATACATATTGATTATCCTTACTGAGCAAACGAAAATGCTTACTATAGGGCGAGTAATATTTAGAGAATTAGGGTAGTTTTGAACTAAGTGTAAAGTGGGTTCTTTTGTGAATTTAGCCTGCAGTTTTTGGGGTGTAGTCAGGCACTCTTGGGATCTTGACATCAAAATAGTGGAGAGCGGTGGCTTGATTGTGGATTTTTTGGGATACTGCTATTCAAGGCAAGGATAGCAAAGGGATGATTTGGTGCTTTTTACGACCTTAATATCCAAATACTGTATAACAGAGGGGTGATTAGGCGCTTATCACGACCCTAATATCCAAATACTGTATAACAGAGGGGTGATTAGGCGTTTATCACGACCTTAATATCCAAATACTGGATAACGGAGGGGTGTTTAGGCTCTTATCACGACCTTAATATCCAAATATTGTATAACAGAGGGATGATTAGGCGCTTATTGCGCCCTTGATATCCAAATACTGGATAACAGAGGGGTGTTTAGGCGCTTATTGCGCCACTAATATCCAAATACTGGATAACAAAGGAATGTTTAGGCGCTTATCACGACCCTAATATCCAAATGCTGGATAACAGAAGGGTGATTAGGCACTTATCACCACTTAGATATCATAATATTGGATAACTAGGTTATAGGTGTGCTTTTTTATAGCGAAACTTAGGAATTATTCCAACAAAAAATCCCCTGCAGCAACAGGGGATTTTCCATACTAACTCAATTGATTAGACCATTCTTCTACATCCCAAGTCTTCGTAATCCAGCCTTCATAAAAATCAGGTTCATGGCAGACAAGAACAACTGTTCCTTTGTATGCTTTAAGTGCACGCTGCAATTCTGCTTTGGCAGTTACATCAAGGTGGTTAGTTGGCTCATCAAATAGCAGCCAGTTACTCTCATGCATCATTAGCTTACATAAACGGACTTTCGCTTGCTCGCCACCGCTCAGTTGATTTAGCGGACGGGAGATATGCTCATTTTTCAATCCGCAGCGGGCAAGGGCAGCACGCACCTGATGCTGATCCATACCAGGAAATTCGTTCCAGACATCATCGATTGGTGTAATGTTATCTGCCTTTACTTCCTGTTCAAAATAAGAAGGGAAGAGGAAGTCACCGTGATGGATTTTTCCGCTGATCGGTTTAATTTTTCCAAGCATGGTTTTTAATAGCGTTGATTTACCAACACCATTGCAGCCAACGATCGCAATTTTTTCACCGCGTTCAATGGTCATGGACATTTTTGGCAGAAGTGCGTGTGTATAGCCGATTTCAAAATCTTCGCCTTCAAACACATAACGGCTGCTTCCGCGTGATTCTTTAAATTCAAAAGTCGGTTTTGCAGCAGTTTCCGGTCTGTCAATACGCTCCATTCGATCCAGCTGTTTTTGACGGCTTTTCGCACGGCCGGTTGTAGAGTAACGCGCCTTATTTTTCGCAATGAAATCTTCTTGTTTCTTAATAAATTCCTGCTGTTTTTCATAGGCGTTGATATGCTGATTTTTATTAATCTCAGCAAGTTCCAGGAATTTATCATAGCTCGCTGTATAACGGCTCAGCTTCGAAAATTCTAAATGGAAGATCGTGTTCGATACAGCGTTCATGAACTCTGTATCATGCGAAATCAGCATAAAAGCATGCGGATATTCTTTTAGATAGTTCGTAAGCCATTTAATATGTTCAACATCCAAGTAGTTTGTCGGCTCATCCAGCAGCAATACTTTAGGCTGTTCCAATAGTAATTTTGCCAGAAGTACTTTTGTACGCTGTCCGCCGCTCAAAGCTGCGACATCACGATCGATTCCAATTGCATCAAGCCCAAGACCTCTTGCTGCATCTTCGACTTTTAAGTCAAGTGTATAAAAGCCTCCTGCATCTAAGTGATCCTGAATTTCGCCCATTTGCTCTAGCAGTTCTTCCAGTTCTTCAGGAGTGGCATCTCCCATTTTAGCTATGATTTCATTTAACTCTTTTTCTTTTTCAAACAATGGAAGAAAAGCTTCATTTAATACATCTCGAATTGTTTTTCCTGCAGTTAGTGCTGTATGCTGATCTAAATAGCCATAATGAACAGTTGGCGTCCACTCAACCTTCCCGGAATCATGGATCAGCTGTTTCGTAATGATATTCATCAATGTCGATTTACCAACGCCGTTTGCACCGACAAGTCCGACATGGTCTTCTGCTAATAAACGAAATGAAACATCTTTAAATAATGTACGGTCACCAAAAGTGTGACTCAAATTTTCTACTGTTAATAAACTCATTTTTAGTTCCCCACTTTATTTGTCATCATCTCTACATCATACTAAAAAAAAACGATAAAAACTAGACCCTTTACTTGTCAATGATTTATACTAAATGGAAAATAATGCGGTCATATAGAAAAGCGGAAGCGCCTTGCTCAGCCCCGACAAGCTTAAGACCTCGAGGGGCTAGGTGCTGCAGCTAGACCAGGAAAGCGGCAGGCGTTTGTCATCTCTAGCGCTTGTAGCTAGACAAATTTCTTAATAGATTATTTTTTTATTCTTAATTCTAAAGGAAGTGAAATCATGCAGTTAACTCTTAACGCAAAGGGGCAAAATGCCAGTGTGATGTCTTATTTACTGGCTAAAAATCCAAATAATATATATGAACGAAAACAGAAGGGGCATTATGTTCGCCTTTTTTACAGCAGGTTTTCAGAAGAAGAGACAGAGGTCACCATTTTTGTGACACCTGATCCAATTGAGCTGACGAAAAATTCATCTAGTACATACGATATTACACATTATATTAATGACCGCGAATTTGCCGTAAGCAGCATTTTTTGTTCGTTTATTCGGACTGCACTTGGAACGGCTTTAAATGGCCAGCCTGCTGATGAATATAAAAAGTGGGTAGATGAGCCATTCGATTTTCAAGTTGATTTTGGACCTATTGCATCTAGCTTATCTGATAAAACACTGTACAAACTGTTTACACCAATAGGATTTGACGTGCTGATAGTAGAAGGAGAGGCCAATTATCAGTTTGAGCTTAAGAAACGCAGCACAGCACGTTTTGTCACTTTAACTGGAAAAACAACCTTGCAGAGAGTTTTAAGACAGCTTTTTGTACTCATTCCTGTCATCGATGATTATAAGCACTATTATATTGATGAAAAAGAGATAGAAAAGCTGGAGCGCTATGGAGAAGGCTGGCTGGATGATCATCCATTAAAAGAGATGATCTTAAAGCAATCCCTGCGTTTTGAGGAAGTGTATATGCTAATCGACCAGCCCGTCAAGGATAAACATAAAGCGGAAGAACCAGTCAAAAAGCGCTTAAATGACATGCGCTACGAAAAGATTATTGAAACAATTGAAAACCTTCTTAAAAAAGAAACCATCGTTGATTTAGGAAGCGGCGAAGGAAAATTATCGGTTCGCTTAGGTTTCATTGAAGGTGTCAAACAAATTCTAGCTGCAGAACCTTCACAAATAGCCACAAAAAAAGCATTGGAACGCTTTGAGAAAGCTGCTAAAAAAGAGAGTTTCCTTATGCCAGAAAGAATTTGGAGCTCTTTGTTCTATTACGATGAGAGACTTGTGGGGAAAGATGTCATGATTCTTTGTGAAGTTATCGAACATATCGATTATGAACGTTTGCCAAAAATAATGGATACGATCTTTTCAGAATATAAGCCAGAAAGCTTGATCATTACAACACCTAACGCAGAGTATAATCAGGTTTACGAATTAGGAGACTCCTACCGTCATACCGATCATCGCTTTGAATTAGATCGAAAGCAGTTTCAAGAGTGGTGTGCAGAAAGAAGTCAGGATTACCCTTATAGTTTTACCTTTGAGGGCATTGGGGAAAAGCACGAAACTTTAGGAGCTCCCACTCAGCTATGTTTATTTACAAGAAAGGAGGAACGTGTATGAATATTTCCTTTCCAGTTGGATGTATCGCTCTCTTAATTGGCCCTTCAGGCAGCGGTAAAACTACCCTGCTTTCAAATTGGATTGAAAAGGGATCTATAAAATCATCCGAAAAAGTAAGTTCAGATGATTTTCGTGTTTTAGTAGGTGATACAGAATATATCGATTACAACAATCGTCCTAAAGCAGAAAGTGATGGCTTATTTAACGAGTATCAAAAGATTTCCCAAGCTGCCTTTAAGCTCTTGGATCAGACGGTTGAAGCTCGTGCACGTTTAAATAAAGTCACTATTGTAGATGCCACCAACCTTTATAGCGATGACCGCAGAAGATATATTGAAATGGCGAGCCGGCAGCATGTTCCGATCATCGCTATTGTTCTTGATATAAAGGAAGACACACTGATTTCCAGGGATTCAGTAAGAAAAGATCCTCGTGGGAAAAAGCGAATTAAGCAGCAGTACAGTACTTTTAATCGCGAAAAAAGGTTTCTTAAAAACGAAGGCTATACACGCGTTTATTATATGAAGGAAGAAGATCAGCAAAACATCTCGATAACTAGGGAGCAAAATAAACTAACGCTCAATGTCGCTGCAGGTTTGGATATCATTGGTGATATTCACGGCTGTTATGATGAGATGATGCAGCTCTTGGAAAAACTGGATTACAAGCAAAATGAAGAAGGATACTATGTTCATGAAGAGGGAAGAAAGCTTCTTTCCATAGGAGATGTAATGAGCAGAGGACCAAAATCGCTTGTGACGATGGAATTTTGGCTGAGACATATACAAGCAGGATATGCCTATATGATTGACAGCAACCATGGCTGGAAAATCGCGCGCTGGCTCGATGGTCGTAAGGTTACGTTAAGCCATGGAGATGAAAAGGTAGAAGAAGAGTTCAATGCATATGCTGAGGAAAAGGGAACAGAAGCAGCTGAAAAATTAAAAGCTGAATTAAAGAACCTCTTACTTTATGCACCTTCACATTATGCGCTTCAGCAAAATGGTGTAAATGTAGCGGTGTGCACACATGCAGGCATTAAAGATCATTATATCGGCAAAAGCTCGAAGCGAATTAGTGATTTCTGCCGATATGGAGATACAGACGGAGTAGATGAAAAGGGCAAGCCGATCCGGAAGGACTGGTTTATCCATCATCACTCTAGTGAATTAATTATTTGGGGACATGATCCAAAGCCAAAACCGCTCATTGTTGGTAATACAATCAATATTGATCAGGGAGCTGTCTTTGGGGGTGAGCTGACCGCCCTGCGTTTTCCTGAAAGACAATTTCTATCTATTGAAGCTCAGCATGACTATTCTGGAACAGACCAAAATCCATTAATAGAATGGAAAAAGAAACGTTTTGCTCCGCCAAATATCAGTAAATATATCAATGGATATACGGTTTCTCCTGAACATATAAAGGAGATAATGGTTGGTAGTGAATATGTTAAGCCGGCGATCGATGATGTGTCGCATTTTACGATTCCGATTGAACAGTTAGTTTATATACCGCCAACAATGACACCGCCTCCAGCTGCATCTTCTTTGGAGAATTACTTAGAGCACCCTCGAGAAGCGATCCAATATTATCGCAAACATGGTGTTCAAAGAATGATTGCTGAGAAGAAACATATGGGTTCACGTGCCATCTTGCATATTTTCAAAAACGCAGATGCCGGTAAACTCGCTTTTGGATATCCTTCCTTAGGGGTAATATACTCTAGAGCTGGAAGACGTTTTTTCAATAAGGAAGCTGAAAATATGATACTAACTCAACTATCAGAAGAACTGCAGCCTTACTTTGAAAAATATGAAACTGATTATGTCCTATTAGATGCAGAAATCATGCCATGGAATTTAAAGGCGAAAGAACTGATCAGCAAACAGTATGCTCATGTTGCTGAGCATGCGATATTAGACAGAAAGATGCTTTTATCGCAACTAAAAAAAGCAGAACATCCAGAAACAAAGATCTGGCTGGAGCAATACGAGCAAAAGCTCGAAAATGCGCAAACCTTTCAAAATGTTTTTCAAAAGTATTGCTGGGATCTTCATGACCTTGCTGAAATCAGCATTGCTCCTTTTCATGTCCTTGCTCACAGTAGTGGTGAGTTCTTTGATCAATCACATGAATGGCATATGCAGCAAAATCAGGAGCTTGCCCAGTTATCAAATCTCTTTACCGTGACAGAATATAAAATAATTGATGATGAACAAAGTGAAGTGGAAGCTATCAGCTGGTGGGAAAGTATGACAGAGGATGGTCATGAAGGCATTGTCCTCAAACCTGAATACTTTATGGTGAAAGAAAAAGGAAAGCTGCTTCAGCCAGCCATTAAGGTAAGAGGGCAGAAGTATTTGCATATTATTTATGGCATTGATTACTTAGAGCCTGCCAATCTAAAAAGGTTGAAGGAAAGAAATACAAACAAAAAGCAGCGGAATGCATTGAAGGAGTTTGCACTTAGCATGGAAAGTGTTAAGCGATTCATAGCAGGGGAGTCTATTGAACGTGTTCATGAATGTGTGTTAGCCTCATTAGCATTAGAAGCTGAACAAATAGATCCTCGATTATAATCAGAAAAGTCATCTTATGATGGCTTTTTTTGTTGGCAGCATGGCAAAGAGAAGGAATAATCTAAGCAGACTGATCCTTCTCTCATGTAAAGAAGAGCCGATATCCCAACATATTAGGAAATCGCTTTTTTCGTTTTAATTTTTATACCACATGCACATAAGCTGCTATGCTTTAGCTGTTTAATTGGTGTACGGCAAATTGTACAAATGTTTCGATTGTTTTTCATTATAATCACCTTTCTACAAATGTTTACATTGTGAACATTGTCCATATACTTCCATTTTATGTGTATGAATTTGAAACCCTGTTACACTTGAAGCAAAATCTTCGACTACTTTTAAATCCGGTAAGTTTAAATCAGCTATTTTTCCGCAAGTTTCACAGATTACATGGTAATGATGAGCTTTAAACAACTCAAATCGGCTAACACCATTTCCATATGGAAGCTCTTCGACAATACCAAGCTTTACAAATAATTTTACGTTATTGTATATCGTAGCAAGACTGATAATGGGAATTTTACTCTGAATGTCTTCAGCAGTTGGATGTCCATCAAATTCCATCATGACTCCTATTATTTGGATACGCTGTGGTGTGATTCTTAGACCCTTTTCTTTTAAGAAGGGAACAAGCTCCGTTATTCGTTCATCTTCCATTACTAATCAGCCTCTTTTTATAAAATAGGAGGAGCCAGTTAATTTATAACAGCCCCTCCGAAAAGAATTTTGTCGTTAAATGAGAATTGAGAAGATAAAATGAGAATTTAAAACATAGATTGTTGCTTTTGTTATTTTACTTCTTCACCAATTGATAATCCTAATCCTTCTGCTATCTTTGTTCCATATTCTGGATCC
This sequence comes from Cytobacillus gottheilii, assembly GCF_001636345.1. GTDB lineage: Bacteria > Bacillota > Bacilli > Bacillales > Cytobacillaceae > Cytobacillus > Cytobacillus gottheilii. Next base: position 2,472,236 of record NZ_KV440945.1, on the reverse strand, counting down.
GCTTTATAGAAGTGCTGAATTTGGCGCTGCTTGATTTCTTCAAGTTTTACTTCTTTCATTGATGCCACAATGTTTGCAATTAGACGTTCACGCTCATCAGCATCCATTATGCGATACAGATCACCCGCTTGTGTGTAATGGTCGTTATGATCATATGAAACGCTTTCTGCCACACCATTAACAGCAAATCCTGAAGTTTGGTTTTCAGGTGTTTCTGCAGGACCATTAAAGCTGTTTGGCTCGTAATAGACAGAGCCTCCGCCATTGTTGTCAAAACGCATCTGTCCATCGCGCTGGTAGTTGGCCTGCTCGTTTTTCGGACGGTTAATTGGCAGCATGTTGTGGTTAGCACCCACACGGTAACGATGAGCATCAGAGTATGCAAATAAACGTCCTTGAAGCATTTTATCAGGTGAAGGCTCAATACCTGGTACCATATTGCCTGGTGAAAGCGTAACCTGCTCCACTTCAGCAAAATAGTTTTCTGGGTTTCGATCTAAAACCATTTTCCCAACTTCAATTAATGGATAATCTTTGTGAGACCAAACCTTTGTCACATCAAATGGATCGAAGCGATACGTATCAGCATCCTCAACAGGCATGATTTGAACCTTTAATGTCCAAGAAGGGTAGTCGCCATTTTCGATCGCATTGAATAAATCTTCTGTATGGTAGTCAGGGTGCTCACCGGCAATTTTAGCTGCTAATTGCGGATCCATGTTTTTGACGCCCTGGTCTGCAATAAAGTGATATTTTACCCAAACAGCATCGCCTTCTTTATTGACCCATTTAAATGTATGACTGCCATAGCCATTCATTGTGCGAAGACTCGCTGGAATCCCGCGATCACCCATTAAGTATGTCACCTGATGTAATGATTCTGGTGAATGTGACCAGAAATCCCAAACTGCGGTAGGGTTTTTAAGATGTGTTTTAGGATCTCTTTTTTGCGTATGAATGAAATCAGGGAATTTAATCGCATCACGAATAAAGAAGATTGGTGTATTGTTTCCGACTAAATCATAGTTTCCATCTTCTGTGTAAAATTTCACTGCAAATCCGCGCGGGTCACGAACGGTGTCAGCTGAGCCAAGCTCACCGGCAACCGTTGAGAAGCGGATAAACATTGGTGTGCGTTTGCCAACCTCTGAAAGAAAATCAGCTTTTGTGTATTTTGATAAATCGTTTGTTACTTCAAAGTAACCGTGTGCGCCAGCACCTTTCGCATGAACAACACGCTCAGGAACTCGTTCTCTATTAAAATGTGCCAGTTTTTCAAGCAAATGCACATCTTGCAGTAAAGTAGGTCCGCGACCGCCTGCTGTCATTGAATTTTGGTTGTCTCCAACGGGTGAGCCCCAGCTTGTTGTTAATCGATTATTAGTTGTCATTCAAATATCACCTCAAAAAATAGTTTCGATTGCTTATGAACTAATGATAACACTTATTACTCAAAAATCAATACTTTTTTATAATAATTATAAATAAAAACTTTTTATAATGTAGAATTCTTTTATAATTATTATTACACGAGCATAAGTCTATCAGTTATTTAAGCACATATTCTATTTATATTTTTTGAAGTATAGGATAGAACGATCTTTTTAAAAGATCTAAAAAGGTGGATGAGTGTTTGCGGCAATTAGATCATTTAATCTAAGTAAGAAGGGTAGTGTTTAGAACAATGTTACTAACTCTTAAATCTGCTATTCGGAACAAATATTAAAAATAATCTCAGTTAATTGAAGAGAATTATATTTGGTCTGTATTTAATATGAATTCCTATTTATGTGTATTAACTCTCTTGGTATTTGTAAAATTTAGACTTTATGGTAAGGTTTCATAAAGGAGGGTGAGGGTATGTTGCGTTTTCAAATGTGAAGAGGCTAACTAAATGTACTTTTTATTTCTTGTCATTTAGGAGAAAAATTAAAAGAACATTTAGGAGGAACAAATAATGAAGAAAAGCGATTTATTAGAAAAAATAAATAAAACGGCCCATAAGATGAAATTTTCAGGAACATTTTATGTGAAATCCAAAGAACTTAATTTAACAGAGAGTTATGGATATGCTAATCGATCTGAAAAGATAAAAAACCAATCCAAGACTCGATATGGAATAGCTTCTGGCTGTAAAATCTTCACTGCTATCGCCATTTGTCAGCTTGTTGAAGAAGGGAAGATTTCATTTTCTTCTAAATTGAATGAGTGCATTGATATAGACTTCCCTTATTTTGATCAAAATGTGACCATACAACACTTGCTTACTCATACATCTGGTATCCCAGACTATTTTGATGAAGAAGAGATGGATGATTACGAAGAGCTATGGGTTACTACACCTATGTATCATATAAGAGACCTGCAGGATTTTTTGCCATTATTCCAAAACAAAAAAATGCAAGATGCTGCGGGAAGGACTTTTCATTACAATAATGCTGGCTATATTGTCTTAGGGCTAATTGTTGAAAAAGTAAGCGGATTGATTTTTAGTGATTATATTGAAAGATTTGTTTTTCAAAAGGCTGGAATGATGGAGTCTGGGTATTTTGAAATGGATGAATTGCCTGCGAAAGTGGCGTTAGGATACGTGAAGAAACCTGATGGCGGCTGGAAAACAAATACTTACTCACTTCCAGCTAAATCCGCATCTGATGGCGGGGCATATGTTACAGCAGAGGATATGATTCATTTTTGGGAAGCATTACTGAATGGTCAGCTTTTAACACCAGAAATGACACAGACATTATTGAAGTCAACGGCAGAGATAGATGAAGGTCTGTTTTACGGCTATGGAGTATATATTCTTAAGGAAGAAGAAGCCGTGGTAAAATATATTTTGATGGGGTATGACCCCGGGGTAAACTTTCGCAGTGTATATTATCCAGATAAACAGCTTAGCATTGTAGTGTGCTCAAATGAGTCAGAAGGTGCTTATGAAATACTGAAAGAGATTGAGGTCTCTATTTAGAGGACTGACTATATTTTTTCCTGATAAATTAATAGAATTTTAATTTGATTTTAGTATTAAAGCCTAATTTCTTAGTTTTTTAATTAAGAAATTAGGCTTTTCAATTAATTAGAAATTTAGTTATGAATTCGTTCATTAGACTATAATTCTAAAGTCTATTACGAATAAAAAATATTAAACAGTTTATCTGACGATATCCATTATAATGGCTGGGCCCAGTCTGGCATTTTCATCGAACATAAAAGCTCAAGTTCTGTTTTTCTTTTATCAACATATGAGCTCACAGTGCGAAGTTCATCATCAATTACAGCAGGGTGGGTCATGACTTCAATCGATTCATATGGCAAATCTTTTAAATTATTAAATAGTTGGCCGTCAACACCATCAGCATAAAAATCTGTCCAAAGTGCCTGAGTTAAGAGAATATCAGATTCATCCTTAATTGATTCAGCGAAACGTACAGGAACCTTATATTTTTTTGCGAGCCGGATGATGACTTCTTTTAAATCAGGCCAGCCATGAACATGGTGGTGACTGTCAATATGGTGAAGAGGAAGTCCAGTTTTTTGGAATGCTTCAATCTGGGATTGCCATTCTTTTTCTACCACCTGAAGATCCTCTTCAGTGATTGTAGTGTCAGAGTTTTTGAATTTGAAAAGCCCTTTTTCATTTGTCAAGGAATCACTATCAGCAGCAATCGGCTTTCCCCAGGTCAGTACAAGATGAATGCCAACTTGTAAGCTTGGGTACAGCCGCGCTTGTTCAACAGCATATGATGCAGCAAGTCCATTCATCATCAGTGTTGCTGACTGAACTATTCCATTAACATGTGATTGTATAATCCCATCTGTAACTCCTTTTGTAAGTCCGTAATCATCTGCATTTAAAAGTATTTTCATATGAACCCTCCGATTTCTTATTGTTCCTCCGTGTAGTTTCTCTCAATGATAAAGTTCGTTTTATCTCCTCTAAAATAAGAACGGGAAAATTCTACGCGCCGCCCTGATGTGTCCAAAGCAATCGTTTCAAGGTAAAAACAAGGAAGATCACGTTTGCATTTTAAATAATTGCTCGTGCGTTCGTCTGCAAGAGTAATTTCAACATTTTCCGTTGTTTTAGCAATACGGACGGAAAATTGCTGTTTTAAAGAAGTATATAGGGATGATTCAGCATGTTCTTTAGTGATGCCTGGTGCGACTTCCCATGGAATATAGGAGATTTGATATTGTGTTGGTTCACCGTTGGCACCTCGTGTACGCTCAATTCGCTGAATTGGCGCATTCGCGCTAACCTCCAATACATTTTGCAGAAACTCATTAGCAGGAATCACTTGAATGCTGATGAGATGGGTGGTTGCTTGTTTTCCTTGCATGGCCACTTGATCACTATATTTTTTGACTGTCTGTGTGAGCGATTGACTCACTTTTGGATCGGCTACAAATGTGCCTTTGCCTTGGTGACGGACAAGATAGCCTTCTTGAGTGAGCTGCTGCAGTGCAGCACGTATGGTTGTTCTGCTGACATCAAATTCTTTGCAGAGTTTATATTCAGTCGGAAACTGCTCTCCATGCTTGTATTTGTTTGATTTAATTTGATTCATCAGCTCTTCTTTTACAAAAGCATGCAGTGATTGATTTTTTTCCATTATGGACCCCTATCTATGTAACATTAAATATAAAACGCATCAGAAAGCGCTAACAATTATGTTTTAAATATAGTTTACAAGTTAATACATTATAAAACAATTATATATAAATGTTATGACAAATCCTATATGATTAAGAACAAATTTTTTTATATAGATCTATTTCTTAGGCTGGGAGGAGTATAATGTAGGATCACCTGATGAAGAACATTGTTTTTTAGGAAGAATGTTTGCAAAGTCACAGAATTACCCAAAGGATTAAACATAAGTATTAAATGTCTAATCCTTCGGGCAGGTAGTTACTAATTTAAGATTAATTTGGTTTTCATTTTGAAAGAAAATAAACGAGGAATTTCGCTTATTTTGGAAAAAACATAACAATAGTTAAAAATAAAGGTACTAACTCCGGTTAAATGTCTCAAATGGCTTAATTTAGCTTTATTTTGAGGTGTTAATCGGAATTTCTCCCCTTATTTTTGCTTGTTTTGCTTCTAAAAACATACTAACCGGAATTTCTCCGTCTATCCTTGCACGCGCGTCACTATAAATTCTCCCTAACCAGTGGCATGCTCATGCAGCGCGGGCCTCCACGGCCTCTTGACAGTTCTGAGCTTTCAATTTCGATGACTTCAATTCCATGTTCACGGAGAACGTTATTAGTAACCGTATTGCGGTCGTAGGTAACAACAACGCCTGGTGCGATGGAAAGTGTATTAGAGCCATCATTCCATTGTTCCCGGGCAGCTGCAATCGGACATCCGCCACCACAGGGAATTAAAGTGATTTCTTTAAGATTTAACACTTCCTTTAATGCACTTGTTAAATCAGATTTCCTGGAAATCGCAAATTCGCCTTCTTCGCTTGTTTTTTCAAGAATATAGATATTAAGTCCGCCTTCTTCACTTTCAATCCCAGGATGATAAGTGAATTTGTCATAATCAACCATCGTAAACACAGTATCTAAATGCATATAAGCTCGTTTTTTCGGAATCTCAACTGCCATTACTTTCTTAAATGTATTGTTCTGTTTAAACACTTCTGATGCTAATTTTTCAATACCTTGGGCAGTTGTTCTTGCACTTACGCCAATTGCTAAAACTTCACTGCTTAAAACAAGCTGATCGCCGCCCTCCATTGAATAAACATCATTCCTGGAGAAGTACGTTTGTGTTTGAGCGTCTCGAAAGCGGGGGTGATACTTCATAATCGTATCAACAAAGATGGACTCACGCCTTCTGGCAGGCTCATACATACGATTAATGGAAAGCCCATTCCCAATGACCGCTGCTGGATCTCTCGTAAAATAAAGATTTGGCATCGGATCTAAATAAAACGGATAGTGCTCATTTGTTATTTCATGCAGGTGCACTTGCTTGCTTTTCGGAATTTTTGATTTAGGGACTCCTGACATGACGATGCTGACGAGCTCGTCTCCTCCTAATGATTGAAAATACTCTTTTACACTATCGTATGAGCCGTCTAAGTTTTCCAAGCCATCTTTTAAGATCTCATCCATAAAATATTGCCTTGCATCCTGATTCTGTACGGCTTCTTTCATTAAAACGTCAAGATATAGAACTTCGATGTCTCTATTCGTTAATTGTTGTGCAAAATAGTCATGTTCTTTTTGAATGATGGGAAGGTGTGGAGTATCATCGAATAATAGTCTTTCTAAGTATTGTGGCATTAAATGCTCGATTTCTAATCCTGGTCTATGTAGCATAACTGTTTTTAGTCTACCGATTTCTGAAGTTACATTTAATTGCTGCTGCATTCTATATTTCCTCCTAATTTCTTTCTATTTGAGCCGTTCCCTTCAAATTGGTAGAGTAAACAGATCAATTGCATGTATAAATATTCACCCCTTCCTTCGAAGGATAAAAGCGAATATTTTCACCAATAGTATGGGATGGGAGCGTAAATTCATGCATAAGTCTCAGAAATTTATGTCCGCTATATATGTACAAAACAAAAAAATATGATAAAGTTATAAGTGGAAATACTCAACAGTATAAGGTTTTCGCTGTCCTCACAGAGAGGACAAATGTATTATTTGATTAAAAAATCGAATGGAGGCTAAATTTATGACAAGCAAAAAATTAGATTCATTCCTTGATGAAAATTTAAATGATCTAAAAGGCAGAGGTTTATATAATGTAATTGATCCATTGGAGAGTCCAAATGGTCCAAAGATCAAAATTAATGGGAAAGAACTCATTAATTTATCTTCTAATAATTATTTAGGACTGGCAACAGATGAAAGATTAAAGAAAGCTGCAAGAGAAGCTGTAGAAAAATATGGTGTAGGAGCAGGGGCTGTTAGAACGATTAACGGTACACTCGATATCCATTTGGAGCTTGAAGAAAAACTTGCACAATTTAAGTATACCGAAGCAGCAATTGCTTATCAATCAGGATTTAATTGCAATATGGCTGCTATTTCAGCTGTAATGGATAAAAATGATGCCATTTTGTCTGATGAATTAAACCACGCTTCGATTATTGACGGCTGCCGTCTATCAAAAGCAAAAATCATTCGATTCAATCATTCAGATATGGATGATTTACGTGCGAAGGCGAAAGAAGCAACCGAGTCAGGTCTTTATAATAAAATCATGGTGATTACAGATGGTGTTTTCTCTATGGACGGAGACATTGCGAAGCTGCCAGAGATTGTGGAGATTGCAGAAGAGTTCGACTTAATTACATATGTAGATGATGCACATGGTTCAGGCGTTCTGGGCAAAGGAGCGGGTACTGTTAAGCATTTTGGTTTATCCGATAAAATTGATTTCCAAATTGGGACACTTTCAAAAGCAATTGGGGTTGTAGGCGGCTATGTTGCCGGAAAGCAATCGTTAATTGATTGGTTAAAGGTCCGCAGCAGACCATTCTTATTCTCCACATCTTTAACACCTGCAGATATTGCTGCATGTATTAAATCAATTGAAATCTTAATGGAAAGCACCGAGCTAAATGAAAAGCTATGGGAAAATGCTAATTACCTTAAGGATGGCCTGAAAAAGCTTGGCTTTGACATTGGAGAAAGTGAAACACCCATAACACCATGCATTATCGGAGACGAAGTAAAAACGCAGGAGTTCAGCAAGCGCCTAAATGAAGAGGGTGTTTATGCAAAATCGATCGTGTTTCCGACAGTACCAAGAGGAACTGGCCGAGTAAGAAATATGCCTTCTGCAGCACATACAACTGATATGCTTGATGAAGCAATTGGTATTTATGAAAAAGTTGGCAAGGAAATGGGATTGATATAAAGAAATAGGTGAAGGGAAGGGAACGTGTGATCCTTCCCTTCTAACTGGTAAAGGAAAAGACTTGAAATTCCCTCGTCACTTTACCTTCCAAATTCCTTGGAACTTTCATCAAATAGTAAAAGTTTATTAATATCAATAGAGCTATAGAGCTTTGTCTTCACATTAGAAAGGGCTGGGGATGAGAATGAAACGAATAATGATTACTGGGGCATTAGGGCAAATTGGTTCAGAGCTTACAGTGAAATTAAGAGAAATTTATGGTGCAGATCAAGTTATCGCAACGGATATACGAAAAAATGAGACAGAAGCCGCTTTGTCTGGACCTTTTGAAATGGTAGACGTGACGGATGCACGGACGATGTTAGAGGTTGCAAAAAAATACAATGTTGATAGTGTAATCCATATGGCTGCCCTGTTGTCGGCAACAGCTGAAGCAAACCCTGTTTTTGCTTGGAATCTAAACATGGGCGGACTGATGAACGCTCTTGAAACGGCACGAGAATTAAATGCCCAATTCTTCACACCAAGCTCAATTGGTGCATTTGGACCATCAACACCTAAAGATCGAACACCTCAGGATACTATACATCGACCAACAACGATGTATGGAGTAAATAAGGTAGCTGGAGAATTGTTGTCAGATTATTATTTTCATAAGTTCGGAGTGGACACAAGAGGATTGCGTTTTCCTGGTTTAATTTCATATGTCACTCCTCCAGGCGGCGGAACAACAGACTACGCTGTGGAAATCTACTATGAAGCAGTTAAGGATGGCAAATATACTTCCTATATTGATAAAGGAACATATATGGATATGATGTATATGCCAGATGCTTTGGATGCAATCGTTCAATTAATGGAAGCCGATCCAAGTAAGCTAAAGCACCGCAATTCGTTTAACGTTACTGCAATGAGCTTCGAACCTGATCAGATTGCTGCAGAAATCAGAAAACATATTCCTCATTTTGAAATTACGTATCAGGTTGACCCTATTCGCCAAGCAATCGCTGATAGCTGGCCAAATTCCATTGATGACTCTGCCGCAGTCGAAGAATGGGGCTTCAAAGCCAACTTTGACTTACGGAAGATGACAGTGGATATGCTGGATAAACTTAAACAAAAATAAGTGATCTCATTCAGAGGTAAAACCATTCACAAATGAGTGTAATGATACAAAATAGAATAGATAAAAAAACAGGCTGACAAAACGGATTGTCAGCCTGTTTTTTTATAGAATGCCGTATTAGCAGCAATTTGACAGGGCAGAAGACCTCATGGTGATTGTTATGACAAATTAGCTTCATACGATCTCTCAAGTGATGAAGTATGCAACCAGTAATAAATAAGTAATTCCCTGATAACTTCCATAATCCTGTAATGACGAATGAATAGTAGAGAATTGGAAATATTAAGGATCTACAGTTCAAAAAAACAGCAAAGATTTAATGAACTAGAGATAATTTAAAGTAAGAAGGATGATATGTATGACTTATCAGGAAGGTTTAAATCAAATTGATAAAGCCACGGAAAGAATTGTTGAAGCGAACAGGTTAACGATGGAAGCAGTGAATAATGCTTTCTTGTTTACATGGCAATGGTGGATCGCGTTGGCAATGATTATCATTCCATGGGTTATTTGGTTAGTCTTTCGAGACCGTAATAGTTCAGCCCGCATTTTTGCTGCTGGATTACTATTAATGGTTTTGTCAGAAGTTCTTGATATTGTTGGAGTTGGTTTAGGAAAATGGGCGTACCCTGTAAAAGTTATACCTATTGCAACTGTCAGCTTTTCTTTTAGATTATCTCTTCTTCCGGTTTTTGCTATGCTTTTAATGCAAATTAAACCAAAATTAAATCCCTTTATAAAAGCGATTATCTTTGGGGTTTTTGGTGCATATATCGGGTTGCCTTTGTTAAGTGTAATTGATTTATATAAAAAAATTGATTGGTCCCTGCATTATTCATTTATAATCCTGACAATTATGTACTTACTCTCTCATTGGTTCAGCAGACGGAAATCCTTCCAAGCAGTAGAGTAATTTATTGAAACCAAAAATCTCAGAGCAAAGCTCTGAGATTTTATAATGGAATCTGCCGATATAGATTATTCATGAATGAAAATCAGCTTTTCTTTCGGATTCGTTACTCTCCCAATAATGGAGGAATGGATCAAGCCTGCCTGATGCAATTTCTCCACATATGTCTGCGCTTGTTCTTCCGGCATTGCGACTAGCAAACCGCCTGATGTAATCGCATCACATAGAAGAAGCTGTATATCTTGACCTATTGATCCATAATCGACATCGTTCAACAGCCACTTATGATTCGCTTTAGAACCGCCAGGCACTACTCCAGCCTCTGCCAGTTCTTTTGCACCTTCTAGCACCGGTACATGATCGACAGTGATTTCTAAGCTAACATTGCTTCCTTTAGCCATCTCGCTTCCATGTCCAAGAAGCCCAAATCCTGTTACGTCTGTAACTGCATGCGGCGAAAAATCCATCAGAATTTCTGCGGCTGTTTTATTTAATTCGGCCATAACTTCAGTAACTCTTTTTTCTTGCTCACTTGTAACAGCATTTCTCTTAATGCCTGTAGTTATAATACCCACACCAATTGGCTTCGTTAACACTAAAACATCACCAGGCAATGCGCCTACATTTTTCCATACTTTATCCGGATGTACAATGCCTGTAACAGAAAGACCAAACTTAGGCTCCTGATCATCAATAGAATGACCGCCAACTGTTACTGCACCTGACTCTTTTACTTTATCAGCGGCTCCTCTTAAAATCTCAGAGAGCATATCAGCACCTAGTTTTTTAACTGGATAGCCGACAATGTTTAATACCGTTTTCGGGTGACCGCCCATCGCATAGACATCGCTTAAAGCATTGGCTGCGGCAATTTGGCCGAACATATATGGATCATCTACAATTGGAGTAAAGTAGTCAATCGTTTGAATGAGGGCAATTGTATCCGTTAATTGATAGACTCCTGCATCATCTGATGTTTCATGCCCAACGAGCAGTTCTGGCACTTTTTCTTGCTTAGGCAGCAGACGCAAAACTTGCGCCAAGTCCTCAGGACCAATTTTGCAGCCTCAGCCAGCTTTTGTAGACAATGATGTCAGACGAATTTTTTCATGTTCACTCATGTTAAGCACCTCCATACAACAGTATACCTTTATTTATTCAAAAAATTAAAGCTAAAAAAAGTCTTAATGAAAAGCAAAAGCACATTCTTAACATGTATTTTACATTTATTAACTAGTAAAAAAATCTTAGTTATGATAATTTAATTTAGTTATTAAACAAACATAATCGCTAATACATAAGAGAGTTTAATACATATAAAAATAACTTGGGGGACATTTGTATGAAGAGCATCAAGATTAAACTGCTAGGCAGTTTTGCTGTTATTGTATTGCTCATGACTTGTATTGCTGTATTTAGTTTTTTAACCATTAATTCTATTTCAACTAGTTTAAAAAAGATAAATAATAACGACATGAATATGGTTGAAGCTGTTAATGAAATGTCATTTAGTGTAGCATACAGGGCAAAGATTGCCAGAGATTATATTCTCTTTGGAGATAACCAGTTTAAAGACAAATTTCTTAATGAGTCAGAAAAAGCGATCGAATTAGCACTTGAGCTTCAAGCTATGCTGACAAACAGAGAATCATCTGAAGCGTTAGCCGCAGCATTTACAGAAGCATTTGAGAAAACACAAAAGTGGCAAGATCTTGTGACAGATGAGATAATTCCTCTTTTTGATAGTGGAGATCTAGAAGGGGCCATTAGCTTAATGGAAGAGCTTTGCTTGCCATATAGTGAAGATGCAATTAATTCCTGGGTGAATGTAGTAGATGTTCAGAACGCTGCAACACAAACAGAAACAGCGCAAGTTAATGACCTGGCTTTAAGAAACTCCATTATGATTATTATTATCTCGATCATCGCAATTATTGGTTCAGCCATTATTGCCATTACCAATTCTGTGAAAATAACAAGACCGATCATTTCAGTGGTGCATAGACTTGAAGAGATAGCAGACGGAGATTTATCAGGCAGGCCATTGCAAACTAGATCCAAGGATGAAATAGGACGTCTGTTTCTGGCGATTAATAAAATGTCAGCCAGTTTAAAAAGATTGCTGGAGAAAGTCTCGGAAACCACAAAACAAGTTGCTGCTTCATCGCAGAAATTCAATCGTTCTGCTGAAGAAACCGTCAAGAGTGCAGAACAAGCTGCTGTTTCACTTCAAAATATAGCAGCTGGCGCGGACAGTTCAGCAGTAAGTGCAGAAGGATCAGTAAAAGCGATGACACGATTATCTGCTGGTGTCCAGCTTGTAGCAGAACCATCTGCAGCAGTCTCAAATGAATCACAAAAGGCTGCCCAGCATGTACAGAATGGGCATACATTAGTTGAAAATGCCATATCTCAAATGAATTCAATTGAAACAGCTGTAGCTTCAGGAACTAACCAAGTGGAGTTGCTCGGACAGAGATCAAGTCAAATCGGACACATTATCAATGTCATGAGAGAAATATCAGAACAAACCAATCTTCTCGCCTTGAATGCAGCAATCGAGGCTGCCAGAGCAGGGGAAAATGGAAAAGGATTTGCAGTTGTAGCTGACGAGGTGCGTAAGTTAGCTGAACAATCAAGTAAATCAGCTTACCAAATCGCAGAACTAATTACTCAAATACAAGATGACACAAACGAAGCTGTTCAATCGATGTTTCAAGGAAAACAAGAAGTAGAATCCGGCACAAAAATTATAAATGAAACAGGATTATCTTTTGCTGAAATTCTAAAATCAATTGGAATGGTTTCAGATCGAATGGCAGAAGTTACATTCTCAGCAGAGGAGATGGCTGCTTCAGCAGAAGAAGTAAATGAGACTATGGAATCCCTGGCATCTCTAGCAAATCAAACATCAAATCATACCGGCCACATAGCTGCTTCGTCTGAACAGCAGCTTGCTGTGATGCAAGAAATCAGTGCATCTGCCGCGGCGTTAAACAAGCTGGCTGAAGAACTTGCGAATGAATTGAATCACTTTAAACTATAATATTACTGTCTTTTGAAGGAGCTCTTTTCTGAATTAAAATTTTATTCAAGAAGCGGGATAAGAAGATGCAGAGGTCTATAAGTCTCTTTGCATCTTTTTTGGTTTGCATTCATTTTGATTATGCACGAAGAATAATTGGAATATTTCCATTTAAATCGTTTGTTTCAGAGTTTTACCCATAATACGAGGGTGTTTTCTGCTTATATTTTGAAGGTAAGTGTTATTTCGTCCCAAAGTTCTAGACTTTATATTTAAAAATCAAATCACACATACATACACAAAATTCATATCTGTCTTACCTGATTTAACGTAATTTTGGATAAACCTTTCAGCATCGTCAATACTAATAAAAGGGAGGATGATGTATGAAACAACCATTAATGGCTTCAGAAGTTGGCATTCTGTGGACTTCCTATCAAAACGACAGTATGTCTTGCTGTATCCTGTCACATATGTTGAGATATGCAGAAGATCAGGAAATAAAGAAGACAATAGAATCTGCATTAGACATTGCATCCATACATATTGAAAAACTGACCCGTTTATTCGAAAAGGAAAATTACGCTAAACCAACAGGCTTTACTGAGAAAGACGTAAATTTAAACGCACCACGGCTTTTTTCTGATGCTTTTTGTGTTACATATATTAATCACATGGCCAAAGCAGGCATGTTAGGCTATAGCGGCATGCTTGCTATGAGTGCAAGAGAAGACATTGTTGAATATTATTCAAAAGCACTGCTAGAAACAAGAAACTTATATGAATCAACCTTAAAAGTAATGATAAAAAATGGATTATATGTCAGAGCTCCTTATATTCCACTACCATCTGAAACAGATTATGTAGATTCGAGCCAGTATTTAAGCGGTCTTAACCCTTTTTCTAAGAAACGGCCATTAAATGCCATTGAAATATCTCATTTATTTCTAAACATTCAAACCAATTCAATTGGCGTAAAATTATGCTTGGCATTCGGACAGACATCACCTCGTACTGAAGTGCAGGATTTTTTGCTGCGGGGGAAACAGATTTCAGAAAAACAAATGGCTGTCTTTACCCGTACTTTATTAGACAATAATATTTCAGCTCCTACATCTCCCGACGAATGTGTAACAAAGACAACAACACAGATCTTTTCAGATCAATTAGTGATGTTTCACATGTCATTGTTAAGTGCTGCGGGAACAGGCAATTATGCGACAGCAGCTGCAGCCAGTCAGCGCAGTGATTTGGCCATCAACTATGAGCGATTGTCATTTGAAATTGCCAGGTATGCAAAACAAGGAGCCGACATTATGATTAAAAATAATTGGCTTGAACAGCCTCCTGGAACCATTGACCGAGAAAAATTGGTCAGAGATAAAGGCGAGGTATAACATTGTATTCATTCAATCACATTGCCAAAAGCTTTAAGTTGTACTACAATCTTAATTGTGAACGTTTAGTGAATTTTCACAGTATTAAGGAGGATTTAAACATGAAGCATACAGTTAAAATTGAATTTTGCATGATGTGAAACTACGCACCAAAAGCCGCGGGTCTCGCGGAAGATCTTTTTACACATTTTCGTGGAAACATCACTAGCCTTGAGTTAATTCCTAGCTCAGGTGGTGTATTTGAAGTGACATTGAATAATGAGAATATTTACTCGAAAAAGGAAACAGGTGTTTTTCCAAAATCACAGCAGATTATTGATCTAATAGAAGCATAAATGCTAGGTTAACCTTTCTTTATGAAGCTCTTTTGCTAAAATAAAGAAAGGTTTTTTATTAATTTAGTTATTAAAGGAGAAGATCATTTATTAAATGTCTTACAGTGTTTAAAATACAATAAAATTATTATGTTAACTAGAGTTTGGAAAAAGACTTACTCACTTATAATAATATATCTCTTTTTCCCATTGCCGCTCAGATTCTTGTCAATCCACACCTCAAGAATACCGTTAGCAAACTGGGCATGGACTCTTTTGTCTGCCACTCGAAAAGGCAATTCGATCGTCCGGCTGCAAGAATCTTTATTTTTCTTTTTCGCAGCTATTGTAATAATATGATCCTCTAATACAATGTCTATATCTTCCGGCTCCACATCCGGCAATAGAGCCTCAACAATAATATGTGTATGGGTTTCATATAAATCGATGCGAAATGTAAGTTGATCCATATAAGATGTCAGCGGATCAAGGAAAAATTGTTCCATCCACTTTTCTACCTCCGACATATCATCCTTTTTATGTTCATTATGGCCATTCATCATGAAACCTCCTCAACGATAATATATTCAGCTCATGCCTATGTGTGAAAAATGATATACTAAAGTTGCCACAGATTGGAGGGGACCGCGGTGAAAGAAGTATTAAAGAATATTCCGCCCATTCATGAATTATTAAAACATCATTGTTTTTTAGAGATAACAGAAAAATATAGTGTCGATACAGTATATGCTTCAAACCGGCTGAAATCCGTTATAACTGAAATACGCCGTCTCTTGCTGCAAGGTGAATGGTATGGTGCTGCACCTGGTAATGCCTTGTTTTATGATGAGATTTTTCAGCGTGTAGAGGAAGCCATTCAAACGGAGTTTCAATATACATTAAAAAAAGCGATAAATGCCACAGGCACCATCCTCCATACAAATTTGGGAAGAGCAAGAATGAGTGAGAACGCAATGAAGCATGTCGTTGAAACAGCTCAGTCCTATTCAAACCTTGAGTATGATTTGTTTAATGGTGAAAGAGGCTCGCGGCACGTGCATGCTGAAACCTTAATTAGAACGATTACAGGTGCCGAAGCAGCTATGGTTGTGAATAACAATGCAGCTGCAGTTTATTTAATCCTTAAGGCACTTGCTCAAGATAGCGAAGTGATTGTGTCGAGAGGACAGCTAGTCGAAATTGGCGGCTCCTTTCGTGTCTCATCCATAATGGAAGAGAGTGGAGCAAAACTGATTGAGGTAGGGACCACAAATAAAACACATTTAGCTGATTACGAGAATGCCATCCATTCAGAAACAGCTATGATCATGAAAGTACATACAAGTAATTTTAAAGTGATTGGTTTCACAAATACTGTTGGAACAAAGGAGCTTGCTCACTTAGCTTCAGAGAATAATATCTTGTTTTATGAAGATCTTGGCAGCGGCGCTTTATTTGATTTCCGAAGTAAAGGCATTGGAGATGAGCCTACTGTAAAGGAAGTATTAGCACAAGGCGTCCATCTTGTATCTTTTAGCGGTGATAAACTGCTTGGCGGGCCGCAGGCGGGTATTATTGCAGGGAAAAAGGAGCTCATTCAAAAGCTGAAAAGGCATCAGCTAGCGCGTGTGCTAAGAGTAGATAAGATGACATTAGCTGCACTTGAAGGCACATTAATGCATTATGCAAAAGGGGGAGAGGAGCTAAATAAGATTCCTGTCCTGCGTGATTTGCTGGTTCCATTAAATCTTCAGCATGATCGCGCGCTTCGCTTCAAGGATAAGCTCGCTGCTTTAACTTCTGTATATAAAGCTGAGATCTTTGAGAGCATCGCGTATGTTGGGGGAGGAACGATGCCTGACGTTGATTTGCCATCCTGCTGTATAGCCATACAGCATCAAACCAAGTCAGCCATTCAGCTTGCAAAAGCACTCCGGAACGAAAAACCTGCCATTGTCACTCGCATTAAACACGAAGAGCTGCAAATCGATCTTCGAACAGTTACCGATGAAGAAGAGCAGATGATCCTGCAAGCCTTAAAAGTCATTCAATAACAGGGAATTAATCATACAATAGGAAAAGCGATGTCGAAAATGACATCGCTTTTGTATTTATGGTTTTTTACATATCATGATGTGAATTGTGCTTTTGTCTGGAATGATTGCGGTTTTTCACCTTTTTAGATCCTCTTAATGGCTCAGGCTGGCCGTGCTGATCTCCTTTAGGTGCATTTTTTCGCATATCCTTGCCGTCATTTTTATTCATTACCATCCCTCCTACTTATAGGATGGAAAACACAAAGAAAATTATGCGGAATATTTTCGAGGAGGACTGCGCAATTTAATGTTACAAATCAAATAAGGAGGAAATATCATGCCATATCATAAAGATAAACAACAGGCATTTCAGGCTGCACAGCAAGGTCTCGAGGATGCCCAAGAATTATATTATGAGATCGTACGCGATTCTTCAGCATATGGTCATCAGCTCAAACATCTTAAACAGGAAGTAAATGAAGCATACGAGCAAATTCAAAACGCACTTGAAGTTGCTTCTGATGGTCAGAGGGAACAGCTGGAAAGATTCCAGCAGGATCTGACATCGATGGTAACTGAAGTAAATGAGATTGAATAATAGAGAATGAGGCAGCCGATATAAAGCTGTCTCTTTCTTTTTTATTTTGCCTCAAAACAAAAAGGACAGCAATTTGTCCTTTTTGTTTTACGCTATTGGTTTTTCTTACGCTTCTTATTGTTTTGCTTCTGTTTCTCTGTCAATGGTTCATTAGCAAATTCTTCGTTATAGCCAACTCCCATGCCTTGGCCTTTTGCCGCGTTCATTCCAGGTATCAGATGATTCGATTTTCTTTTTGCCACAATCATCACCTCCATCTTCATTTTATGTAATTTTTGTCGTTTTATGTTGCAAGAAAATACCAGCTTAAATAATATGCCGAAATAATAAAGAATATTGAACAACGAATAGTATCTAATTGAAAAACACTATCAATTAAAGCTTTGAATCAAATTCTGAATTGATAATACGCTTTATCATAAGTAAAACTTATCAAAAACAATAACTTTCTTGTTATTTACTTATATATAGGGTTGTATTAATATAAGAATTGTGAGAAAAGTAGGGATGGTTCAAAATTCAAACTTTTCGACAATTACCTAATAATTGTTATATGATGAATACGAGTTCGAATCGAGGGGGAAATCGTATGGCTAAGAACGATGTTTTTAATGCCCGCAAATCTTTTGACATTGACGGGAAGCGTTACCATTATTATCATTTGGGCGCACTTGAAGAGGCTGGCATAGGAAAAGTATCTAAACTGCCTTATTCTGTAAAGGTGCTATTAGAGTCTGTCCTTCGTCAGTATGACGGACGTGTTATTACAAAAGAGCATGTTGAAAACTTAGCAAAATGGGGAACTGCAGAAGTACGTGAAGTAGATGTGCCATTTAAGCCGTCTCGTGTTATTCTTCAAGACTTTACAGGTGTTCCGGCTGTTGTTGATTTAGCTTCATTAAGAAAAGCAATGGCAGATATGGGTGGAGATCCTGACAAAATCAATCCTGAAAAACCGGTTGATCTTGTTATTGACCACTCTGTTCAAGTTGATAAGTACGGCACACCAGATTCACTTGAAGCAAACATGGTGCTTGAATTTGAACGAAATGCAGAGCGTTACCAGTTCTTAAGCTGGGCACAAAAAGCATTCGATAACTACCGTGCAGTACCGCCTGCAACTGGAATTGTTCACCAAGTAAACTTGGAATTCTTAGCGAATGTTGTTCATGCACTTAAAACAACAGAAGGCGATTTTGAAACATTCCCGGATACATTAGTTGGTACTGACTCACATACAACAATGATCAACGGAATCGGTGTTTTAGGCTGGGGTGTTGGCGGAATTGAAGCAGAAGCAGGTATGCTAGGGCAGCCATCTTACTTCCCTGTACCTGAAGTAGTTGGTGTAAAATTAACAGGAGAACTTCCAAATGGTGCTACAGCAACAGACCTTGCTTTAAAAGTAACACAAGTACTAAGAAGCTTTGGCGTTGTCGGCAAGTTTGTTGAGTTCTTTGGACCTGGAGTACCGGCACTGCCGCTTGCAGACCGTGCGACAATTGCCAATATGGCACCTGAATATGGCGCAACTTGCGGATTCTTCCCAATTGATGCAGAATCACTCGATTATATGCGTTTAACAGGCCGTTCAGAAGATCAAATTAAAATCGTTGAAAAATACTGTAGAGAAAACGGTTTATTCTTCGACCCGGCATTAGAGCCTGTTTATACAGACGTTGTTGAAATTGATTTAACTGCAATCGAAGCAAACCTGTCTGGTCCTAAGCGTCCGCAGGATTTAATTCCGCTTTCAGTTATGAAAGAAGAATTTAATAAAGCGATCACAGCTCCACAAGGGAACCAAGGCTTCGGCTTGGATAAAAAAGAAATTAATAAAGAAGTAAAAGTTGAATTCCATAACGGCGATTCAACCGTAATGAAAACTGGTGCTGTGGCAATCGCTGCGATTACAAGCTGTACAAATACATCTAACCCTTACGTATTAGTTGGTGCAGGTTTAGTTGCGAAAAAAGCAGTTGAACTTGGATTAGAGGTACCAAAATACGTAAAAACTTCTTTAGCACCTGGTTCAAAGGTTGTTACAGGTTATCTTCATGATTCAGGCTTGCTTCCATATTTAGAGCAGCTTGGTTTTAACCTTGTTGGATATGGCTGTACAACATGTATCGGTAACTCCGGGCCATTACGTGAAGAAATTGAGAAATCAATTGCGGATAATGATATGCTTGTGACTTCAGTATTATCTGGAAACCGTAACTTTGAAGGACGTATTCACCCGCTTGTTAAAGCAAACTACTTAGCTTCACCGCCATTAGTTGTTGCTTATGCACTTGCTGGTTCTGTGGATATTGATCTTCAAAACGATTCTTTAGGAAAAGGCAAAGACGGAAAAGATATCTTCTTCAAAGATATCTGGCCAACAACTGAAGAAATTAATGAAGTTGTTAAGCGTACCGTTACACCTGAATTGTTCCGCAAAGAATATGAGCATGTATTTGATGATAATGCTCGCTGGAACGAAATTAAAACGAGCAATGAGCCATTATACAGCTTTGATGAAACATCAACGTATATCCAAAATCCTCCGTTCTTTGAAGGATTAACACCTAACGCTGATGAAGTAAAACCACTAAGTGGTTTACGCGTTGTAGGTAAATTTGGTGACTCAGTAACAACTGACCACATTTCACCTGCAGGGGCAATCGGCAAAGATACACCAGCAGGAAAATACTTGCGCGAAAATGGCGTTGAGCCTCGCGACTTTAACTCTTATGGGTCTCGTCGAGGTAACCATGAAGTCATGATGCGCGGTACATTTGCAAATATCCGTATCCGCAACCAAATTGCACCAGGCACAGAAGGCGGATTCACTACTTACTGGCCAACTGGTGAAGTAACTTCAATATATGATGCATGTATGAAATACAAAGAAGATGGAACTGGCCTTGTTGTTTTAGCTGGAAAAGATTACGGAATGGGATCTTCCCGTGACTGGGCAGCAAAAGGTACAAACCTTCTTGGCATCAAGACGGTAATTGCTGAAAGTTATGAGCGTATCCACCGTTCTAACCTAGTGCTGATGGGTGTGCTTCCGCTTCAATTCAAAGCTGGAGATAGCGCTGAATCACTTGGATTAACAGGTAAAGAGGAAATTTCAGTACAAATCGACGAAAGTGTTCGTCCTCGTGATTTCGTTCAAGTCACTGCAACGGACGAAGATGGCAACAAATTAACGTTTGAAGCACTTGTTCGCTTTGATTCTGAAGTTGAGATCGATTACTACCGTCACGGCGGTATTCTGCAAATGGTTCTTCGTGAAAAGCTTGCTAACTAATAGAATTATGCTAAACACCATGTGAAAAATCACATGGTGTTTTTCTCTTTTTTTTGGAAAGAATAGGTGCAAAGCACAAATAAATTCTAGAAAGAAGGGAAACACCATGCTGAAAAAAACTCTATTTTTGCTTTTTGGTTTCTTCGTTTTCATATCTGGTCAAGCCTCTGCACAAAATGAATCTCCACCAGAAGATCGGCTGCCTGGCCTAAAAATTGGCACTGCAGCACCAGATTTTTCTCTTAAAGACTTAAATGGAAATATAGTAAAGCTTTCAGATTATAAAGGAAAAAAAATCATGCTCAATTTTTGGGCAACATGGTGCCCGCCATGTAAAGCAGAGATACCTGCAATGGAAAAGTTTCATGGTGAAGTGGGAGAAGATGTCGTCATCCTAGCCGTCAACATTGACGCTCGCTATAATGTAAAGGCCTATGTAGATAAAATGGGCGTTACCTTCCCAATTCTTCTCGACGAAAAGGACCAAGTCAATAATGATTATCAAATTTTGACCATCCCAACAACCTTTTTCATCGATAAAAAGGGGATCGTTCGCCATAAATACCTAAGTGCCATGCCAATTGAAATCATGCGGGAATATAGCAGAGATCTGTAATTTAACACAAGGGAAACACCTAAAAAGGAGTTTCCCTTTAATCATAAAAAGCAAGTTAATTTTTTTATAAGATGCCAATATTTTTGTAAATATTTCATTTCTCTTTTAAATTTTCGAAAAGTTGTAATAATTAAAGCGGTTTCAGGACATAATAACTGTTACAATATGTTTAAAGGAAGGTGAACCTTATGCGAAAACCACGTAAGCGCTCTTTTGCAGAATTGGTTTCTGAAAATAAGCGACAATTACTTAAAGATCAAGCCGCTATGGAGAAAATAGAAGCTAAGCTAGAACAAAAACGTTTAAATAAAGCTGAATAAGCAGGATTTGCCTTTCATACCTTCTCCTCTAATGTACATACTGTAAATGAGGGGGGATAAACAATGGGCAATCCAAAAAAGCATTCACAAGGTTTCAGACCAAGTCATACTGGAACACAAAGCCATTCTGCAGGTGGCAATAAAGGGAAGCAGATGCAGGATCAATCCGGTCAGCATCCTCAAGTCATCCAGACAAAAGGTGAATAATAATTGAAACTAGCCGGCCAATTTATCGAAATGGCCGGCTTTTATGTATCCAATTATTAATACCAAAGAAGTTTGTTGCTTCCATCCACTCATTTCCTTCATTATTTCTCACAGTTCCTTCACACACTACTTATTGAAAGCGATCTAACTTCAGGGAGGTAATTTGAATGGCATTTAACCGTAAATCTAACCCAGATGACCGCAGTGATAATGTTGAAAAGCTTCAGTCCATGATTGTTCATACCATTGAAAATATGGAAGAAGCTGAACATGCGATGGAATTTGCAAATGAGGACGAGCGTGCAAATATTGCAGCTAAAAACGAACGTCGCCGCAATAGCTTAGAAGCATTTCGTGCAGAAGTAAAAGATGAAGCAAAACATAACAAGTAATAGCTTTCATACAGCCTGATCCTAAAGATCAGGCTTCTTTATACATATGCAGTTTCCTTAACGAAATAAGTCTAATTATGGTATGATGAACGTTGGAATCTAAAAAAAGAAGTGATTATAAATGGATAATAAACAATTAAACATATGGGATGAGGAGCTTAAAGAGAAAGGTTTTATTGAAAACGAATTAGCCCTTTTACAAGAAATATCCCTTCTGGATGAACAGGAGGATGCCAAACAGATATCCATCCTGTTAACAATGGCTGCTATGTCAAGAGCACATCATAATAAACAAAGCACATTGGTTCATGCATGGATGCAGAAAGCATTAAGTCTTGATAGCAGCAACAGTAAGGCAGCTCAATACTTAGCACAGTATGAGTGGGAAAGTAAAAAAGATTTTTTGGAGCTGCTTAAGTATCCTCCGTTAAGAGAAACGGATAATCGAGCTGCCAAAAAGAAAACAGCAGAGCAATTTATTGAAATTTCCCGAAGCTTTTTACATGCGGCTGAAGAAGAAATGGAACAAATGCAGAAAAATAAATTAGCTGCAGAGCAATTTCAGGAAGAAAATCAGCCTGGAATTTATGGACAGCTCATCGCAATCTTAGAAGAGACGATTGTTGAGACAGCAGGCCTTTTAAAAGCCAGCGAAGAATATGAACAATCGATTTCTGGTGTGTTTCATACTTCCACATATTACGCAGATATGAAAAAACACTTAGAAAATCTTGAGAGGCTTAAGCAGGAATGGAACCAAATATTCGGCTCATATAAAGTGCCTGTACCTGAGAAAAAACCCCTTGATGAGCTGCACAATATGATTGGCATGAACTCTGTAAAGAAGAGAATTAATGATTATTACCGTTTTCTAAAGTATCAAAATGAACGTAAAAAACTTGGTCTTCAAACAAAGGACGAACTAAGTTTAAATATGGTCTTAACAGGTAACCCGGGAACAGGAAAAACAACGCTGGCACGTTTACTGGCCAAAATTTATTATGACCTAGGGGTATTGCCGCGCAAAGAAGTGGTTGAAGCGGATCGTACGTCACTCGTTGGTTCATATGTTGGTCAGACAGAGGAAAATGTACGGGCAATGGTAGAAAAGGCATTAGGCGGAGTGCTGTTTATCGACGAAGCTTATAGCTTGAAGCGAGAAGGTCAAACAGGCAATGATTATGGACAAACCGCCATCGATACTTTAGTTTCTTTAATGACAGGATCTGAATATGGGGGAAGATTTGCTGTTATTTTAGCCGGATATCCAGAGGAAATGAGGCAATTCATTGACTCTAATCCTGGATTGCGCAGCCGATTTCCTCAGTCCAATCAGATTCCTCTGCCAGATTATACAAATGAAGAGTTACTTAAAATCGCTGAAAAAATGGCTGCGGAGAATGATTATATTTTGACTGAACAAGCAAAAACGGAGCTGCTAAAGAGAATTGACAATGAACGAGTCGATGATACATTTGGAAACGCCAGAACCGTCTATAACATTGTATTGGATGCTATCTTCAAAAAAGGTTCACAGGACGAAAAACATAATCATGTCCTCTCCTTTTCTTTGCTCGAAAAAGAAGACTTCCAAATAAATAAAAGCAGTAAACGCGAAAAACCGCTTAAACAATTACAGCAGCTCATTGGCCTTGAACAAGTAAAAGATGAAGTCACAAAGCTGATTTCTTATGTAAAAATGCAGCAGAAGCGCAGGGAAAAGGGCATGCCATCATTGCCGATACAGCTGCATTCAGTCTTTACCGGAAATCCGGGTACTGGAAAGACAACAGTAGCTAAGCTATATTCTGAGCTGTTAAAAGAATGCGGCATTCTAAAAAGAGGGCATCTTATTGTTGCAAGCAGAGCTGATTTTGTTGCCGGCTACGTTGGACAAACTGCCATTAAAACAAAAAAACTGATTAGGGAAGCGCTTGGAGGCGTTTTATTCATTGATGAAGCATATTCGCTTTTATCAGTAACATCAGGTGACTTTGGCAAAGAGGTCATTGATACCCTTGTTGATGAAATGACTAAGCATAATGAAAACCTAGTTGTGATTTTAGCTGGATATCCAAAAGAAATGGAAAAGCTTTTAAATAGCAACCCTGGCCTGATGTCCCGTTTCAAGAAGTTTTATCATTTTCAGGACTATACTCCACAGCAATTAATCAATATTCTGCGTTTTTATATTGAAAAATATGAATATCAGCTGACAGAAGACGCCCAGGAGTTCTTGTCACAGTCATTGCCTGGTGCTGATATTAGCGGGAACGGCAGATTTGCATCTAATTTAGCTGATGAAGCTATTCAAGCTCAGGCATTACGGCTATTAAACGAAGACGAGAGTGTTATGGACATCTCTCCTTATTTAACAAAAGAAGATTTTGAATACGCGCTGCAAAGCTTTGAAAGAGGGGAATAAGATGTTGATTTCTACGAAAGAAATAGAGGTTCGGTATGCTGAAACCGACCAAATGGGAGTAGTTTATCATGCAAATTATCTTGTTTGGATGGAAGTGGCCAGGACCCAGATCGTTAAAGACTTAGGGTTTAACTATGCGCATATGGAGGAAGAAGGCGTGCTTTCTCCTGTAACTGACGTTCAAATCAGCTACAAAAAACCGCTTCGCTATGGACAGTCGGCAACAGTGAAAACCTGGATTGAAGATTACGATGGTCTTCGTACAACCTATGGTTATGAAATTTACACAGAAGAACAGGAACTGGCGATTACCGCCTATTCAAAGCATGTTTGTGTACAAAAGGATAGTTTTCGCCCTATTTCAATAAGAAGAAAATTTCCCGATTGGCATGATGCATATGAAAAGGCTAAAAAACCGGAATCCTTTGTAGACTAGAGGCGATTATCATGGCTTTTGGAATTAAACGCAGTGACCTGCAGCAATGGAAGGAAAAGATTAACCAAGGGGAAATCGCCTTTTTAACTCATTATTGGATTGATGACCGCTTTCCTGGCTGTACAACGGTCACGAAGGTAGGCTGTGGGGATCTTGATAAGCTTATAGCTTGGGGGAAAGAGCACGGCTTACAAGCTGAATGGATTCACAACCGGAAAGATGGTTATCCTCATTTTGATTTACTGGGGAACAAACAAAAAGAAATTCTTGAAAAAGAAGGATTGTTTGAACATATTTGGGACAAAAAAAAATCCGTCTGACCTCCATCAGACGGATTTTTTTTATGCAGAATATTGATAAATTGGCTCATCCGCACCTTCATCATAATCAACTTTCAGATCATGCTGATCAAAATACCAAAGATCTTTTTCTTCAATAAAATAAGTAATTCCATCTTTCTCAATAGAAGCCCCTGTATTATAAGGTTCTTCATTTGAAATGCCAAGCGAAAAACCCTGCTGTACAGTACTGCAGCCGCCATAGCGGGCAAAAAAGCGCACGTAATCTCCTTTTGAGAGATCCATCTCCTTGATGTACCATTGTGCTGCCGTATCACTAACTTGGATATTCATTAGATCTCCTCCTACTATTTCATGAACGAATGCCTAAATGAAAAAATTCTTCCTACTTCATCATACACCATGTTCAGCATAAAATTCATCTATGGCGCGCAGCCAGTTTTGTCTCGCGATATAGCCTGCTTTAGTAATATCTTTGCTTTCGATCGCGTCAATAATGTCTTCATGCTCCTGAACAGATTGAGCTGTCATAATAATGGACTGGTGAAAATATAGGCGAAAAACATGTCCTTGCAAATTCGATATGCTATTAGTCAGGTAGGGGTTTTCCGCACTATGGATAATGAGATGATGAAATTGTTCATCTGTTTTTAATGCGTTATAAAAATCTCCTTCTTTAATATAGCGGGAAAATTTTTCATTTAACTCTTTTAATTCTGATAAGGTGTCGCTGCTCATTTGCTGTGCAGCATATTCTGCTGCTAACCCTTGCAGGGATGCAAGCGGCGGCAATATTTTAGTTATGTCACTTTTCTTCACAGATGTCACTTGTGTTCCTACACCTGGATACATTTGAACAAAGCCTTGAACATTTAAAAGCTGCAGTGCTTCTCTTACCGGTGTTCTGCTTACACCAAGTGCTTGAGCTAACTCTGCATCATTTAATTTCTCCTTTGGCTGTAAGGTGCCATCTATGATCCATTCTTGCAGCTGCAAAAACGCACGATTCTTTGCTGTCATTCTGACAGGTGATGAATAATCTACGGGTACAGGCATTTATAAGAACCACCTTTATTATTCAAAATATAAGAGAAAGTTGTTTTATTATCACTATGAATATAGAAATATACTGAGATTATAAGGGAAATTTGAGTGAAATTCAATATATTGCATACAGAACTTACTTTTTTAAAATAGTATATTGCAAAAAGTGAAAGGAGTATGTTATCGTATGTTATGCAATATATTACATACTTCGACGCGGTAAAGTGGTTGATACCGCCAGTGTATGTACAAAAGACTGAAAATTATAAACTATAAAAACTAAAAAGAAACTTCCAGGAGGAGCAAACATGAATCAAAAGCTATCATTCTCTTTTATTATCGCAGTTGGATTTATGCTATTCGCACTATTTTTTGGTGCCGGAAATTTAATTTTCCCTGCTATGCTTGGACAATCAGCAGGAACTAATATTTGGTGGGCGAACGCCGGATTTGTTGTAACAGGCGTAGGATTGCCTTTACTTGGTGTTATCGCCTTAGGGATCTCCGGGAAAGACGACTTGCAATCATTAGCAAGCAGAGTACATCCTATTTTTGGTTTAATCTTTACAGTAGCCCTATATTTATCAATCGGTCCATTGTTCGCAATCCCGCGTACAGGCACTGTATCATATGAAATTGGTATTAAGCCTTTCATTGCTGGTGACTATCAAACTCTTTCTCTTGTAATCTTTACGATTATCTTTTTTGGAATAACAGCATTCTTTTCAATGAAGTCATCAAAAATTGTTGATATAGTTGGGAAATTTTTAACACCGATTTTATTGGTATTTATCGGTATTCTGATTGTTACAGCACTAATCAACCCTATGGGTGCATTTCAGGCACCAACTGAAAACTATTTAAGTGATTCATTCTTCAAAGGGTTCCAGGAAGGCTATTTAACGATGGATGCTCTTGCTTCATTTGTTTTCGGCATCATTGTTATTGAAGCGATTCGTTCAAAGGGAGTAACGGGCAAGAAGGATATCACAAAAGCTATTTTAAAAGCAGGTCTTATTGCAGCTGGACTTCTAGCCATTATTTACACTTCTTTAGGCCTAATAGGGGCATCAAGTGTTGAAAATTTTGGTCTGTTGGCTAATGGCGGAGAGGTATTAACGAATACTTCCAATCACTACTTCGGATCATTCGGAGGTATTCTGCTTAGTCTGATCGTATTGGGAGCATGTCTTACAACAAGTATTGGTTTAATTACATCATGTGCAGCTTATTTCAATAAATTGCTGCCATCTCTTTCTTACAATACTTTTGTTATTATCTTTTCAGCTTTCAGCACCATTTTAGCAAACTTCGGTTTAAATGAACTGATTGCATTCTCTGTACCAGTTCTAGTAGCGATTTATCCATTAGCGATTTGCTTAATGATTCTTACTTTTACACACAGCCTATTTCAAGGCAGAAAAGAAGTTTACCAATTCAGTATCTTATTAACATTTATTGTTAGCTTATTTGATGGGTTAGCTGCTGCTGAAATCAAAGTAAGTTTCATTGATAATCTGTTTACGGATTATTTGCCTCTATATTCTGTGGGACTTGGGTGGCTGATACCGGCCATTATTGGAGGGCTGCTTGGTTATATGATTTCAATCATAAAGACTGGCGGATCTGCAGATGTGAACATGAAGAAAAGCGCATAAATATGAATAAAAAAGGTCAAATCATAAAAGATTTGGCCTTTTTTTATCGTTATAGAACTGATTCAGTAAATTTACAAGGAATTTCTTTACTGCAGACAGCATGTTTTAGCCAGTTCTTGCCATAATAATAAAAAACGAAAAGGTGATCAGAATGGTTCTGGCTCTGTATTTTTTAGTATCATGGCTGGCAGTTGCTGTTTTTGTGCTCATGCATAAACGACTTTCCTTTATACAAAATTCTTTTATAGTGCTTGTAATTCTAATCATCAGTGTCAATTGGTCTTGGGTAATCTATCAAGAATTAAAACTCATTAAAGTTTCAACAGATCCTTTCAATAATGTGGCATTTATGATAAACCGGAGTATAGCGGTTCCTTTCATTGTTACGATTGCCATGAATATTTTACAAGGTGTTCAATCATTTAGCCATTATATCATCGTCTTTGCCAGTTCAATCTTTATTTTATCTATATTAGCATTTGGCGGCATCTATTTTAAGGTGACTGAGTATATAAATTGGTATTTTTCTTTTGATATGCTTTATTTTCTTATGCTCAATTTGATCGGATTTTTTGTATGTAAAATGGTACATAAAACGGAGTCGAGAGAGGTGAGCAGTCAATGATTCTATGGGATCACTTCGATAAAAATGAAATATTTTTGCTGATCTTTCTTATTGCAGCATATATCATTGTGTTTCTATTTCCGCGAATCTTTACTTCAGCTGTTCTTTTATTAAGTTTTGTATGGGGAATAACAGTAGGAATGATCTTTGATTTCACCATTGGCGGAGGACTGCTTGATTATTATAAAACCAATGATTCAAATCGATATGAATTATTTGATCTTTTATATTTTTGTCTTTACGGTCCTTTTGGCTATTTATATTTTTATTTCTATGAAAGGTTTAAGATTAATAATAAATCATTTATATTTTACGTAGTCGGCTGGTCTCTGGTTGGAGTTGTTTTTCAATGGCTTTTTATGAAGCTTGGAATCCTGACACTGCAAAACGGCTATAAACTTTCATATTCATTTATCATCTTTTTGGCAATCCAAACTGTTTCAGGCATCTATTATGAAAATCTGAGAAAAAAAGAAGCAATAATAAACCAGCCATCTTAAGTTGTGTGTCTGTACATAAGTAACCTTTATATGTTTAGCGTGTAAAAAGGAATATACCCATTCGTGATTAATAGCATATTGACAGATCTATGCAAAAAATTGGGAACTTTAAGAGTGCTCAATTTTTAAATAGGCAAGAAACTCAAAAGCTTTTCATTCCAAATGAATGAAAGCTGAAATGAACATTTGCATAATTTCCTTGTTATTGAAGAGCGGACATCATATGAGCCATCATTTCTTTGTGAACAGCTTTATATTGCTTTAAACCAAACTGTCCTGCTTCGAGAAGCGGTACAACATGGTACATATGCGAAGGCTCACTTGTTACATATGTTGGATAAAATTGCGGGTTCATTAATGATATTTTTCTGCTTCCATCTTGAATCGTCATTTTGACATCAACTGCAGTCATTCCGCCTATATCCTTGTAATCATCTATTTGACCGCTAAAAAAGTTTCCTAACGAGTATACAATTAACCCTTTACGGCCATCTTCAGTTGTATGCCATTCCATTGGCTGCAAAACATGAGGATGATGCCCAAATATAAGGTCGGCCCCGGAATCTATTAAATAAGATCCTAATTCTTTTTGTTCGACAGTTGGAAAACGTTCATACTCATTTCCCCAATGAACACTCATAATAATAACATCTGCTTCCTGCTTAGCCTTCTGAATATCTTTTTTCATTTGCTCCCGATTAATTAAATTGACCAAAAACTCTTTTCCCTCTGGGATCGGAATACCATTCGTACCATACGTGTAAGATAAAAAAGCAAATCGAATTCCATTCGATTCTAAAGTGGTTACCTTCTCACGTTCAGCCTGGCTGCGAGAAGTACCTGTGTGGGAAAGACCAATTTCGTCCATATATGAAAGGGAGGCCAATAGCCCTTTTTCATTTTTGTCTAAACTATGGTTATTTGCTGTTGAAACAAGGTCAATGCCAGCTTCTACTAAAGCGTCTCCTACTTGCTGGGGACTGTTGAAAGATGGGTAGCTGGAGATTCCAATTTCCTCGCCGCCAAGGATTGTCTCCTGATTAGCGATAAGAAGTTCAGGCGTTTGCAGCAATGGTTTAACCTCCTGAAACATAGGGGTAAAATCATAACCGCCGGCTGTTTGCGCTAGTTCATAAACCCGGTCATGAATGAGAATATCACCAATTCCGGCAATTGTTGTCCGCCTTTCAACCATCTTTAATTCAAGTTCTATTTCTTTATCGGTAGAATGAAAAGAGACCGATTGAAAATCTATATTCTTTGCTTCATCACTTTCATACATGTTATAAAAGATAATAACGGAAAGAACACCAAGTGTTATGGCTATAAATATAATTCCTTTATACATCGTATACTCCTAAATAAGTATGACTTTTTACTCTTACTATAATATATTTTCGCTAGTTCTGCTTTAAAAATTAGTTATAAATAACTATAAAAAGGAGGAAAAATCATGATCAAGCTAACAGAACCTGCTAGCACAATACTTCAAAGTATTATTGCAGATGAGATGGAAAAAGATCCTTCTGACAAACTTTATGTCCGTCTCTCAATGGGCATTGGCTGAGGGGGACCTGAGCTTAAGCTGTCTCTGGAGGAGCAGCCTTTATCGAAAGATATTAGTATTGCAGCAGAAGGGATTACCTTATTAATTCATGAAGATGATGCTGTGTATTTTCAGCAAACAAAGCTTGACTATGTAACAGACCCTTTAGGAAGAAAGTCTTTTAAAATTCTTCATGTATAATGTTCCAACTGCGAAAAGCCAAGGATGCTGTTCTCTCAGCATTCTTGGCTTTATTTACGAGTAAAAAATTATATAAAAGAGTATCTCAATCTGATTTTGATGTTCTAATCAATTACACTTAAGAAAGGTCTACGTTTTCAAAAAAGTATATAAGATCATCAAAGCTATTGACCCTATAGGCGTGGGTAGCTGAATTTAAGTCTTTAGAATATTGCGCAATATCCACCATAAATTCTTCCCGTGGCGATCGTTCATCAACTGCAGCTGAAAAGAGGTAATTATTTACGGTTTCCTTTTCGAATTTCATCATCAAATCACCAACTCGTTCTTTTTTACTTATTATTATAAGTAATATTAACACTTATGGACCTTGCAGATGTGTCAATTTGCTGAAATCTTATTCAGCAGTGGAAGTTCAATAGTGACCGCTGTCCCTTCTCCTTCTATAGAATTGAATGTTAGATGGCCATTATGACGTTCGATGATTTCTTTCGATATTGACAGTCCCAGTCCCGTACCAGTAGTTTTTGTTGAATAGTATAAAGAGAACAGCATTTTTACCGTTTCTGCAGACATTCCTGCCCCATTATCCTTTATAACCATTCTAGCGTTTCTTTCATCTGCTCCAATCGAAATTGAAATAAGTCCTTTCTTTTTATCCATGGCTTCCAGGGCATTATTGCATATATTAAGCAAAACCTGTTTGAGCTGCTGTTCATTGCCATACACAGCTACTTCTTCACCAATGGTAGCCAGCTGCGTGCTTACATTCTGAAGTTGAGCTTTGTTTTCAAACAGGAGATAAATTTCCTCTGCGATCTCATTTAAAACAACTGCTTTTTTCTCGCGGGCAACGGGCTTACCGGTATGCAGAAATTCAGAAATGAGATCATTTGCCCGATTGATTTCTCTAATCGCCACATCTGCATATGTTTCTTTCCCAGATTCAATTAATTGCGGACGGACGAGCTGCAGAAAGCCCTTTACTGCAGTCAGAGGATTTCTTATCTCATGAGCCATAGATGCTGCAATTTTATTTATCTGTACATCCTGGTGCTCGTTAGGAAAACAAAATAAATGGAGCTGTTTTTGTTCTGTCCGTACAATGTAAACAATGTAGGAACGAATCTGATTGTTGAGATCTAAATCCAATGTTATTTTTTCTCTCTCGCCGATCAGCTGACTAAAGGTGTATTTTAAATGGGGGACGAGTAAGTCGTAAAAAGAAATATTTTCATATGACAAGGAAGAAGAAATGATCATAAATCTCTCGTCAATTTTAAAATAGGGAAAAGGGAGCTGTTTATACATTTTATCCATCATAACAAACCATCCTAACACACTTATTTTGCAAACTTACTAGAATCTATGAAAAACTTGATCGGAATATGTTATGTATTGTTGAAAAAAAATGAATTGAAGGATGATATGCATCTTTTTGACTATAATATATCAATTTAAACATATGTTATCAATAAAGAATATTTCATTCTACTATAAAGAACAATTTTAGCATCAAAAAAACTCAGCAACCATTGCTGAGCTTTTCATAGATTTATTTTACATTGCTAAATCCATTTAACTTTTGGTTCTGTTTTATCCTTAATTCGCTTAATATTCGCACGGTGTCTATAGACTACAAAAAGTGCTAATATGGCAACTACGATGATTAACGGGAGATCCCCCGATACAATCGCGTAAATTAAGGCTGCAACAGCAGCAAGCATGGAAGACAATGAAACGTATTTTGTTATGTAAAGGCTAATAAAGAAAACAAGCAGAATGACTAGAAACATTGGCCACACATATGCCAATAAAACGCCTCCAGAGGTAGCAACCGCTTTTCCACCTTTAAAACCTGCAAAAATCGGAAACATATGGCCGACAACCGCAACTACACCAGCTATAAGGGGATGTAAATCAGATCCAATTATAAAAGGCAGTAATGCAGCAAGTGTCCCTTTTAAAATATCAGCAAGTGTTACAGTCAGCCCTGCTTTTACTCCTAATGTTCGAAAGGTATTCGTTCCGCCTAAATTGCCGCTTCCATGTTCACGAATATCAATTCCATAAAAGGTTTTGCCGACGATTAAACCAGATGGAATTGAACCGATTAAATACGCCAAAATAATAATAATTGCACTAACTGCCATGATAACTCTCCTTCTCACTTGATCTGCAGTTCTTTTATTGTACCATGTCTAGCAGCAAACATCCTAACGGTTATTTTCATGATATCCATTATTTTTTTACTAATCTTTAAAGTGATTCATTATTACACATTTTTATGCAGTATTAATAATAAAGACTGCTTCTTGCTTGTACGTTTGATTTATATTGCTATCTATGACTATTTATGAGTCATCCTGCTGTAAGTTTGAACAAAAGTAAAAGGGGTATACAACCATTGTCACGATAAACAACAAGGAGGGCTTTAAAATGAACCATGATTACAATACTACAAATGGACAAGCAGACAAAGTCAATGAAAAACTGCAAGATCTTTCATCCGAACAAACAGCTGAGATTCTTGAAAACTTTGAAGAATTTAAGAGCTATTTAGGCAAAAAAGTAGCAAAAGGCGAAAAACTTGGACTGAATGAAGAACAGCTTGCTAATGCTGCAAAAGTTGCAGCTGAGTATCTGGCTAAAAATGAGAGTCCTCGCAATCGAGAAGAAAAATTATTGCAGGAATTATGGAAAACTGGAACAGAAGAAGAAAAACACATGCTCTCTCATATGTTGGTTAAGCTAGTAAAGTAAGAAACAAGTAAGCACTTTTTACTTGTAACTCATGAAATAGATTAAAACATGCAGGGGAATCTTCTCCTGCATGTTTTGTGTATATGTTGGAGGAAATCAAATGAAGCTGCTGAAAAATGTAAAATTTTGGCTAACGCTTGCTCTCATTACAATTTTTTTGGCAGGGATTATATATGTACATAATACGAAACCGCTGCCGCCGGGAATTTCCTACGAAGGAGAGTTATCTCAGGTAGATGATGCTGATTTTATTTATGACTTGACATATCAAACCAAAGGAGGAGAAACACAGCACGAATTACATATAATGAACCGCCTGGAAGAAGCTATCTTGGAGGCGGAAGAACTCATAGTTCTTGATATGTTTTTATATAATAGCTTTCATGATCATGGCCAGTCATTCCCTGATATTAGCGGGAAACTGACTAATGCATTAATTACCGCAAAGAAAAGAAATCCTGAAATACAAATCGTTCTGATTACTGATGAAGTTAATACAACATACAATTCTCATAGTGTTCCTGAATTCACAGAATTAGATCAAAACGGCATTCAAGTCATTATGACGAATTTAACCGAACTAAGAGATCCAAACCCATTATATTCCTCGATTTGGCGAAGTACGCTGCGCTGGCTGGGAAATGATCCAGAAAGCGGTGTCCTTCCTAATCCGCTTGCTAATTCGGCTCCAGATGTTACCTTACGCTCTTATTTTAGTCTATTAAACATTAAGGCGAATCATCGTAAGGTCCTTGCTACAGAAAAAACGGCCATTATTACTTCTGCTAACGCCCATAATGCCAGTGCATTACACTCAAATATAGCCGTAGAAGTAAAAGGAGAAATCATTGAGGAGGTAATAGCATCTGAACAGGCAGTGATTGATTACAGCGGATACAAAGTTAAATTAAAAGACATTAACTACAGTTCTGCTGAATCAGCGCAATCAGCTTCAGAAGTTCAGCTGCTAACGGAAGGGAAAATCTACGAGCATCTTTTAAAGAGTATACGGGATTCAAAAGCAGGAGAGACCATATGGATCGGAATGTTTTATTTAGCTGACCGCAGCGTCATTGACGAATTAATTGCTGCTGCAGACCGCGGCGTCTTTATTAAAATGATATTGGATCCTAATGAAAACGCATTTGGATCAGAGAAAGCTGGCCTGCCTAATATACCTGTTGCTGCAGAACTGCAAAAACTTGGCAATGAACAGATTGAAATACGCTGGTATAACACAGGCGAAGAGCAATATCATTCTAAAATGCTGCTTGTTAAAGGACAGAAGGTAAGTACGCTTATTGCCGGTTCAGCCAACTTCACCTCAAGAAACTTAGATGATTACAACCTCGAAACCAATTTAAAAATAAAGGCTCCTTCAGAGGAAAAGATCATGAAAGATGTTGAACAGTATTTTACCAGGTTATGGAACAATGAATCTGGTCAGTATACACTGTCATATGAAGAAAAAGAAGATCTTCCTGTTTTCAGGTATATTCTTTATCGCATACAAAAGATTTTCCGCTTCACAACCTATTAAGCAGGCGAAACTTTTCGGCATGTTTGTTCGTTACTTATAAGGGGGAAGGATTTGGATAAGAAAATCCCTTCCCCTTCTGGTAATGATTATGTACGATAGGGAGTGGGGAGGAATATACATATGAGCCAAATAGAATTTTCAAAAACAAAACGAACTCCTGCAAGAAAGTGGATCATTACAGGACTTCTTTTAGCAATCCTATTAGTCACTTCGAGCATCATTCTATTATTATATCCTTTTGCCTCAAAGGAAAAGGCAAACTATTTCAGCGGCGAACATCCTGTCATTTTTCAAGGCAATCAGGCGGGTAATGCCGTTATAGATGGTGAGAGTGTCTATTTATCATTCAGCTTTCTGCAAGAGCATATTGACGATAGTCTGATTTATGATGAGGGATCCAATTCCATTATCATTACGACGGAGAGTAAAGTTGTGCAGATGCCTTCAGAATCATTAACGTATTATGTAAATGAAGATCCAGTGGAGCTCCAGTTTACGCCATTCACAACAGAGAACGGTGAAATGTATATTGCGGTTGACCCGCTGCTTTCCCTGTATTCTTTTCAATATGAGCTATTGCCGGAATCCGGCGCTATCTGGATTCAGCAAAACGGAGATTCTCTCACACATGGCACGATAACCGAGGGACATGAAGAAAAAATGCGTCTCCGAACGGATGCCTCCATGCAATCACCTTATGTTGCAGAAGTGGCAGCAGATGAACAAATATACATCGAAAATGACCAGGAAGAATACTATTTTGTGAGAAAAACGAATGGGCAAGCGGGTTATATAGAGAAATCACTTGTTACAAGAGAGGAAACCGAAGAGGTAGTTATTGCTGAAGAGCCTGTAGAGCATAATGTTCCAATGATTGAAGGTCCGATTCATTTAACATGGGAAGCTGTTTATACGAAAAACCCTGATACGGAAAACATGCCGGCAATGCCGGGTGTAAACGTCATTTCACCTACCTGGTTTGAACTGGCTTCCCCTGATGGAGATATAAAAAATCTGGCATCTGTATCTTTCTCTGAGTGGGCTCAAGAGCAAGACTACCAAGTATGGGGATTATTTTCTAATGCCTTTGATCCTGAATTAACGCATCAGGCATTTACTTCCTTTGAAACAAGGCAAAAAATAATACGCCAGCTTCTGCATTATAGTCAAATTTATAAGCTGGATGGCATCAATATTGATATTGAAAATGTGAACCCAGAAGATGGCCCTCTTGTAACTCAATTTATGCGAGAAGCCACCCCCTATTTCCATGAAGCGGGATTAACAGTTTCAATGGATATTACCTTCATCGCAAGCGGAAATTGGTCTGCTTTTTACGAACGGGAAAAGCTCGCTGAAATTGTCGATTATCTAGTCGTGATGGCTTATGATGAGCACTGGGGAACGTCACCGGTAGCTGGCAGTGTTGCCTCTTTCCCATGGGTTGAAAGCAACTTAGAAAAGTTATTGGAAATCGTTCCAAACGAGCGGCTAATCCTTGGTGTCCCTTTATATGCCAGACTCTGGAAGGAAACAGAAGCCGGAGAAGTATCTTCTGAGGCGCTTTCTATGGCACAGGTGCAGGAGTGGTTGGCAGAGCATGATGTCACCCCGGAATATGATCCAAACAGCGGTCAAAACTATGCCGAATACTATGATAAATCACAGAAAGCTACCTTTATGATTTGGCTGGAGGACTCGCTATCCTTACAAAAACGGGCAGATTTAGCAGTTAAACACGACCTTGCAGGCGTTGCCAGCTGGTCCCGCTACTTTGCAGATGAAACGGCTTGGAGTGCATTAGCTATTGAAAATGAGAACGCAGAAGAAAAACAGTAAGAACTTGCATTCAATTGATAAATAAGGGTAAGGTTAAAGAAAAAGATTCATTTGGGAGGTCCTTACAATGACAATAGAAATTCCAAGCCGTGAAGAAATAGGTAAAATTTTAAAGAACGCAAAACGAATTGCTGTGGTAGGTCTAAGTGCTGATCCAGACCGTACATCCTACATGGTTTCAAAAGCGATGCAGGATGCTGGCTATGAAATTATCCCAGTTAATCCAAATGCAGATGAAGTGCTTGGAGTTAAAGCAGTAGCGTCTTTAAAAGATATTGAAGGGCATGTCGATATTGTCGATATTTTCAGAAGGTCTGAATACCTGCCTGAAATTGCAAAGGAATTTGATCAAATAGATGCTGATGTATTTTGGGCACAGCTTGGCGTTGCCAATGAGGAAGCGTATGATTTTCTAAAAGAAAAAGGCTATACAGTGATTATGGACAGATGCATCAAAGTAGAACACGCAATGACAAAATAATGTGATATGTTAGGACACATGAGACTATTTCGGTCTCATGTTTTCTTTTTTCTATACAGCTGAAAATCCTATTATATTGCCAATGCAACCTATATGATCTTTTTGTTTTTTCTATGAATTATGCATAAGTCATTTGCCAAAACGAAATAAATAGATAAAATAAAGCATAGACGTTTCACGACATTATGGTAAAATACCGATAGCGAACGTTTGTTCTCGACCGTGAAAATTTAATCATTTTAAAGGAAAATGCTTTTCTAAAAACGAATACGATACGAATGCTCTACTAAAAAAATAGAACAGAGCAGGTACAGAAAGAATCCACATTTTCAGAATGTATTCAACTGACTTGGGAGGATCTTTCTTTTGGAAGTATGAAAGGGGTATGATTGTGGCAACGAATCAAGGAAACTTTGATTATAATGAT
Organism: Cytobacillus gottheilii; assembly: GCF_001636345.1. GTDB lineage: Bacteria > Bacillota > Bacilli > Bacillales > Cytobacillaceae > Cytobacillus > Cytobacillus gottheilii. The sequence goes on along the minus strand of NZ_KV440945.1, from coordinate 2,434,322 downwards.
GATGCCATACAAGTGCTGGAGGGACTGGAGGCTGTCAGAAAACGGCCTGGTATGTATATCGGCAGTACAGATAACAGAGGGCTTCATCATTTAGTATATGAAATTGTCGATAACTCAGTAGACGAAGCACTTGCTGGCTTTGGAGATCATATAATTGTCAAGATACATAAAGATAACTCCATAAGCGTTCAGGATAAAGGACGCGGGATGCCTACTGGAATGCATAAAATGGGAAAGCCTACACCAGAGATTATCTTAACCGTGCTTCATGCGGGCGGGAAGTTTGGTCAGGGCGGATACAAAACGAGCGGCGGACTGCACGGAGTTGGTGCTTCCGTTGTGAATGCTTTGTCAGAATGGCTTGTCGTTAAAATTCGACGCGATGGTTTTGTCTATGAGCAGCGGTTTGAAAATGGCGGAAAACCCGTTACAACGCTTGAAAAGGTTGGTAAGACAAATCAAACCGGCACAATCATTCATTTTAAACCAGATCCTACGATCTTCTCTGCAACCACTTACAACTATGAAACATTATGTGAACGGTTAAGAGAATCAGCGTTTTTGTTAAGAGGAATGAAAATTGAGATCATCGATGAACGCAATGCTGTTCAGGAGCTTTTTCATTATGAAAACGGCATAGAAGCATTTGTTCAATATTTAAATGAAGAAAAAGATGTGCTCCATCCGGTTGTCAGCTTTGCAGGTCAAAATGGCGGCATTGAAGTCGACTTTGCTTTTCAATTTAATGATGGATACTCAGAAAATGTATTATCTTTTGTCAACAATGTCCGCACAAAAGACGGCGGTACACATGAAGCCGGTGCTAAGACAGCTATGACAAGAGTCATTAATGAATATTCACGCAAAGTGAACCTGCTTAAAGAAAAAGATAAAAACCTGGACGGTGCTGATATACGTGAAGGCTTTACTGCCATTATCTCTGTAAGAGTACCAGAAGAGCTTTTGCAATTTGAAGGCCAGACAAAAGGCAAGCTAGGCACAAGTGAAGCCCGCTCTGCCGTTGACTCTGTTGTTTCAGAGCATTTATCTTATTTCCTGGAAGAAAACCCGGAAACAAGCTCACTGCTGATTAAAAAGGCTATTAAAGCGTACCAGGCCAGAGAAGCTGCACGTAAAGCTCGCGAAGATGCAAGAAGCGGCAAAAAACGCAAAAAAGGCGAAGCGGTGCTCTCCGGAAAATTGACACCGGCACAGTCGCGCAATCCGCAAAGAAATGAATTATATCTGGTTGAGGGTGATTCTGCCGGAGGATCTGCTAAACAAGGACGGGACCGCCGTTTCCAGGCAGTACTACCGCTGCGGGGTAAAGTTATTAATACCGAGAAAGCCAAACTCGCAGATATTTTTAAAAATGAAGAAATCAATACGATTATTCATGCAGTTGGGGCCGGAGTTGGCGCAGACTTTACGCTTGAAGATGTCAATTACGATAAAATTGTCATCATGACAGATGCCGATACAGATGGAGCACATATTCAAGTGCTGCTCTTAACCTTCTTTTATCGCTATATGAAGCCACTAATTGAAGCTGGCAAGGTATTTATTGCACTTCCACCTCTCTATAAGGTGAGCAAAGGATCAGGAAAAAAAGAGCAGATTGAATATTCATGGAGTGACGATGACCTTCAGGATGCAATCAAAAAGATCGGTAAAGGCTATATGATTCAGCGTTATAAAGGGCTAGGTGAAATGAATGCGGATCAGCTTTGGGAGACAACGATGGATCCTGAAACAAGAACATTGATACGGGTAAAAATTGATGATGCCGCACGTGCTGAACGCCGTGTTACTACCCTTATGGGCGATAAAGTAGAGCCGCGCAGAAAATGGATTGAATCCAATGTAGCGTTTGGTCTTGAAGAAGATGGAAGCATACTTGAAAATGAAAATATTTCTGTTGCAGAGGAGGGTGTTGAAGGTTGAGTTCTGCAGAAAAGTTTCGTGACCTTCCGCTTGAGGATGTCCTCGGTGACAGATTTGGGCGTTATAGTAAATATATTATTCAGGAGCGTGCTCTTCCGGATGCACGCGATGGCCTAAAGCCGGTTCAGCGAAGAATCCTTTATGCTATGCATGTTGATGGCAATACACAAGATAAAGGTTTCCGCAAATCAGCCAAAACAGTCGGAAATGTAATCGGCAATTATCATCCGCATGGTGACTCTTCGGTTTATGATGCAATGGTGCGCATGAGCCAGGACTGGAAGCTGCGCAATTTACTGATCGAAATGCACGGGAATAACGGGAGCATTGACGGCGACCCGCCTGCTGCCATGCGTTACACAGAAGCAAGATTGTCAGCCATTTCAGCTGAGTTAATTAGGGATATAGAAAAAAGAACCGTAGATTTCATTCCGAACTTTGATGATACATCTGAAGAACCAACTGTCTTACCGGCGATGTATCCCAATTTGCTGGTGAATGGTTCAACTGGTATTTCGGCAGGATATGCAACTGAAATACCACCTCATCATTTGCATGAGGTAATCGATGCTGCTATTCACCGCATGGATCACCCAGATTGTTCAGTCGATGACTTAATGGAATTTATCAAAGGACCAGATTTCCCGACTGGCGGAATCATTCAAGGTGTTGAAGGCATTCGCAAAGCGTATGAAACGGGTAAAGGGAAAATAATCATCCGCGGAAAAGCAGATATTGAAGATTTGCGCGGAGGCAAAAAACAAATCGTCATTACAGAAATTCCTTATGAAGTAAATAAGGCAAATCTAGTGAAGAAAATGGATGAATTGCGCCTTGACCGCAAAGTTGAAGGCATTGCCGAAGTCCGGGATGAGACCGATCGCACAGGCCTCCGTATCGTTATTGAGTTGAAGAAGGATGCAGATCCTGAAGGCGTCCTTCACTATTTATATAAAAATACAGACCTGCAGATTCCGTACAATTTTAATATGGTTGCCATCCATAATCGCCATCCAAAGCTAATGGGCCTGCGCCAGCTGCTTGATGCTTATATTGGCCACCGTAAAGAGGTTGTAACACGCAGAACCGAATTTGAACTGCATAAAGCAAAAGCTAGACAGCATATTGTAGAAGGCTTAATGAAAGCACTGTCTATACTAGATGAAGTCATTGCTGCCATTCGTGCTTCTAAAGATAAACGGGATGCGAAGGATAATTTAATCAGTCAATTCGCTTTCACAGAGCCTCAGGCTGAAGCCATTGTTTCTTTACAGCTATATCGTTTAACAAATACCGATATCACTGCTCTTCAAGCAGAAGCAGAGGAACTTGCCAAACAAATTGAGGAACTGACATCTATCCTAGAAAGCAATAAGAAATTGCTTCAAGTGATCAAAAAAGAATTAAAAGATGTAAAGAAACGTTTTACTGATGCACGCAGAACAAGAATTGAAGCTGAAATTGAAGAAATTAAAATCAATCTTGAAGTCCTTGTTGCCAGTGAGGATGTCATTGTGACAGTAACGAAAGAAGGGTATGTTAAACGGACAAGCCAGCGTTCTTTTGCTGCCTCAAATGGACAGGACTTTGGCATGAAGGACACCGATCGCATCATTTCCCAGCTTGAAATGAATACGACCGATGTAGTTTTACTGTTTACAAACAAAGGAAATTATTTATACTGCCATGTTCATCAGCTTCCGGATATCCGCTGGAAGGAGCTTGGACAGCATATTGCCAACATCATTCCGATTGATCGTGATGAATGCATCATCAAAGCGATTCCGATGAAAGACTTTACTGCCAATGAGTTCTTTGTATTTGTGACGAAAAATGGTATGGTCAAGAAAACGGAAATCAGCTCTTACAAGGCACAGCGTAATTCAAAACCGCTTGTTGCCATCAATTTAAAAGGATCTGATGAAGTTGTTGATGTTCATAAAACAAATGGAAATACAGAGCTCTTCCTTGTAACCCATCATGGCTATGCCCTATGGTTCCATGAAGAGGAAATTAACATTGTCGGAGCAAGAGCGGCAGGTGTTAAAGGCATTAACTTAAAAGACGGTGATTATGTTACAGGCGGAAAGCTTATTGAGAATGAAAAAGAACAATCAGTTGTGATTGTCACTCAGCGTGGATCGATCAAACGGATGAAGCTGTCCGAATTTGAAAAAACATCACGAGCTAAACGCGGCGTCGTTGTATTGAGAGAACTGAAGTCTAATCCGCACCGGATAAGCGGATTTGTTATCGCAAGAGCAAATGAAGAAATCACTCTTGAATCTGAAAAAGGCCATACGGAAGCTGTTCATGCAGGAAATATCCGTTTTAATGACCGTTATTCAAACGGATCGTTTATTATGGATGTAAATGACAGCGGCAAAGTAAGCAAAATATGGATCAGCAAGCAAGAAGAGAATTAAGCGAACTTCATGTCAGTTTTAACTGGCATGAAGTTTTTTTTGCTTATTATTGGGAAAAGGAGATCAACATAACACCATTATTAATTATGCATCCTTAAAGATCACCTGCTAAACCTCTAGTTCTATTACTTTCAGTTTTACAACATTCTTTAAAATGTCTCACTGTTATATAATTGCTTGTGCATTATAGGTTCATCTGATAAATTTAAATAGTATTACTATATCAGTATAAGAAACATTCAAACAAGAAACTTTTTTATGGAGGAATTCAATGGAATGGATTGAGTTAGTGGTTGGAGAGTTAAATGATGTAATGTGGACGTATATTTTAATAGCTGCTTTGATTGCAAGCGGACTGTTTTTCAGCCTGCGCAGTAAATTTGTTCAATTTAGAATGTTTCCTGAAATGTTCCGCATTTTAGGTGATAAAGCAATGATATCTGCTGATGGAAAAAGAGGGATTTCATCTTTTCAGGCATTTTGTATTAGTGCAGCTTCACGGGTAGGTACAGGCAATATTGCAGGTGTTGCTACAGCCATTGCTGCTGGGGGGCCAGGTGCTATTTTCTGGATGTGGATTATAGCCTTTCTTGGCGGCGCTTCCAGTTTTATAGAAAGTACATTAGCACAGATCTACAAGGTAAAAGATCGAGATGGCTTCCGCGGAGGTCCCGCTTATTATATGGAGAAGGGACTAAACAAGCGCTGGATGGGCATTCTGTTTGCCGTTATTATTACATTTTGCTTTGGTTTTGTCTTTAACTCGGTGCAATCAAATACGATCGCTTTAGCATTTGAAGATGCGTTTGGCACAAACCAGACAATTGTAGGGATTATTTTAGCAGTCCTAACAGCGGCAGTCATTTTTGGCGGCGTTCATAGAATTGCGAAGGTGTCACAAGTTGTTGTTCCTATTATGGCCGTTATTTATATACTATTGGCGCTTGTAATTATGATTATGAACGTTACTGAAATTCCAGCAGTATTTTCATTAATTCTTAAAAGTGCTTTCGGTTTAGAAGAAGCGCTAGGGGGAACGATGGGAGCTGCTGTTATGATGGGCATCAAGCGCGGCCTCTTCTCAAATGAAGCAGGAATGGGAAGTGCACCAAACGCAGCAGCTGCTGCAGCTGTCAGCCATCCTGTTAAACAAGGATTAATTCAAACACTTGGAGTTTTTGTTGATACGATTATCATTTGTTCGGCAACAGCCTTTATGATTATTCTATCAGGTGATTATATGAATTCTGACCTTTCAGGAGTTCAATTAACGCAATCAGCATTGTCCGTTCAGGTTGGTTCATGGGCATCAATCTTTGTTGCAGTAGCCATTTTCTTATTTGCCTTTACATCAGTAATAGGAAACTATTATTATGGTGAAACCAATATTGAATTTATCAAGAAAAGCCGTATGGCGGTATTCATTTATCGACTTGGTGTCATTGCAATGGTCCTTTTTGGATCTGTTGCATCTCTCGACTTAGTATGGAGCCTCGCTGATCTCTTTATGGGTGTCATGGCGCTCATTAACTTAACAGCGATTGTACTGCTCAGCAGAACGGCTCTTGCCGCTTTAAAAGATTATCTGCAGCAGCGTAAAGAAGGCAAAGATCCTGCGTTCTACGCGGATTCAATACCTGGTTTAACAGGAATTGAAAGCTGGGAAGTGAAGAATCAAAAGGATAAGCAATAATTATAGAAGTAAAAAGCATCCTGGACGGTTATCAGGGTGCTTTTTTTTATGTTCTTTGGTAAAACCGCAGTACTTGTACATGTTTTTTCCAGAAATGGTTATGATATTGATGAATAAGGATATAGGAGGAACATAAATGCGCAAAGAAATAATGGTCCCGCTTGCTGCGGTATTTTTCTTTTCCTTGTCAGCGATTACAGCTGCTTTTGCCAATGAGAATGAAAAACTGAACACTGTTTTTGAAGCAGAACAAGATGTTACAGGGGATGGGCAGCCCGATCAAATTTATATAAAAGGTCTTCCATATGATGAAGGTGCGGGTTTTTTAAAAGAAGTTAAACTTGAAATAATCGCCACCAACGGCAAGACATATACAAAAGATTTAGAACCTGGATATGAACCCAGCATCGTTTTTCAAGATTTAAATCATGATCAGGTTAAAGATATGCTGATCATGATTCCAACAGGAGGGAGCGGCGGTCTTTCACATTACTATCTATACACCTTAAAGGATTTCAATTTAAAAGACCTAGGTATTCCTGAAGGCTTAACAACGAATAGTCAGTTTTTAGACGGCTATAAAGCAAAATTAGAAATTCAAAATACCGGCCAAACTTTTGAGTTTGATCTAAAGGATCGGAAAGAGGAATATGACCGGCTTGGTTTATATCAAAACGGCAAGTTAAATGAACCTTTAGAATTGATGATTGATCCTTATGGTTCAATGAAACCTGTTCAATCTGAAAATGGACAGTATGGATTGAGAGCAGTTCAAGGAATTAGCGGTGCATATCATGCAGATGGCATTGGCTATATTGAATCAGCGTGGCTCTATAAAAACGGCAAATGGGAACTTCAAGATGTAAAGGTAATGAAGAATCTGAAATAGTGTAATTTGTCACACCTTTTAGGCGAATATCATAAAATAGGGCAACGGTATTAAATACGTATATAAAGGAGCCGTTGCCCATGGAAATGTTTTCACCCTCCAAACTGCATGTTTGCTATTTACCGCCAGCAACTGCATTTCGCCCAGTAGAACGAAGAAAATATACTTTAACACATAGTGACGAAACCGGGGAATTATTTTTATCGATTGGCCATGACCATGACCTAAGTACAGTGAACTTGAATGTACGGGATGAGTTAGCTGCAGAATGGCTTCCGCAGCTGGGCCAGTATGTATTGGCAGGCAAATTTCATATTAGTAACGGAGACTTTGATCAGCAGTATGCTCACGCTCGATATTTAATTTTCCAGCGGGAGGCAGATCGGGCTTTATCCGCACTAATATACGGAGACCGCGAATTTTTCTCGCATTATCCCTGGCTGCTGGATTCGCCGATTTATATTCATTTTGAGTCAGTATATCCTGAATTTCATAAAATGTTTTATTATGGAACACCAAGACAATATTTACAAAAGGCTGTAGGTCCATTAACAGTAAACACATGAATAAGAGAACTGTATACGGTGACAATAATGAAAAAGGGGACCGTTGCAGTGAATAAAGAAAAAAATACAGAAATACCTAAAAAGCTCAGTTACGAATCAGACGGACAAATGGGGCAAGATAAGCAGCAGGAAATGGTTAAAAAAGATGAGAATAAAATGTTTTTTAATAGTACTCAGGATAGTGAATAACATTTAGGCAGACACATATGATGTCTGTCTTTTTTTTACACATATATAGTTGTCAATAATTTTATTATGTTAACTTAAGAGGAAAAATCATTATTATTAAAATTTTATCCTTTAAAGTGATAAATAAATATCGCCGAAATTGTTGAAATTGTTAAAAAAAAGATTTATATTGTAAAGAACTATTTAAAGATAATACCAAATACCAATTTAGCATAATAGGAGGTTTTTATACATGAGTGACTCTCAAATGAGAAGTGATATGATTAAAAAAGGAGTAGACCGTGCCCCGCATCGCAGCTTATTGCGAGCAGCCGGAGTGAAAGAAGAGGATTTTGGTAAACCATTTATTGCAGTATGCAACTCATACATAGATATTGTTCCAGGACATGTTCATCTGCAGGAGTTCGGAAAAATAGTAAAAGAAGCCATCCGTGAAGCAGGCGGAGTTCCTTTCGAATTCAATACGATTGGAGTAGACGATGGCATTGCAATGGGCCATATTGGGATGCGGTATTCCTTGCCAAGCCGGGAGATTATTGCTGACTCACTTGAAACGGTTGTTTCTGCACACTGGTTTGATGGAATGGTCTGCATTCCAAACTGTGACAAAATTACTCCTGGTATGATGATGGGTGCGCTGCGGGTAAACATACCTACGATGTTTGTCAGCGGAGGACCGATGAAAGCAGGGGTAGATTCAAACGGAAAGCCGTTATCTTTAAGCTCAGTTTTTGAAGGTGTCGGCGCCTATGAATCTGGCAAAATCAATGAAGCGCAGCTGCAGGAAATTGAACAGGTTGCCTGTCCGACATGCGGATCGTGTTCAGGCATGTTTACAGCTAACTCCATGAACTGTCTTGCAGAAGGCCTTGGATTAGCTTTACCTGGAAATGGAACAATTCTTGCGGTTTCTGAAGAACGCAAAGAATTTGTGAAAAGATCAGCTATTCAGTTAATGGATCTGATTAAAAAGAACATCAAACCTCGTGATATCGTAACAATTGATGCGATTGATAATGCATTTGCGTTAGACATGGCGATGGGTGGATCCACCAACACAGTTCTTCACACATTAGCACTTGCACACGAGGCAGAAATTGAATATCCAATTGAAAGAATCAATGAAATTGCGAATCGAGTTCCACATCTCGCAAAAATAGCTCCTGCATCAGATTACCATATTGAAGACGTCCACAATGCCGGTGGCGTAAGCGCGGTAATCCACGAATTGCTGAAAAAGCCAGATGCTCTTAATGGTGATTGCCTCACCGTTTCTGGGAAAACACTTAGAGAGAATGTAGAAGGCTGCGAGATTCTGGATCATAATGTGATCCGCCCGCTGGAGAATCCTCATAGCGAACGCGGAGGACTTGCCGTCTTATTCGGAAATCTAGCTCCAGAGGGTTCCATTATTAAAGTAGGGGCTGTTGATGAATCTGTAGGCGGATATCATAAAGGACCAGCTATTTGCTTTGATTCTCAAGAAGATGCTTTATCAGGTATTATTACAGGCAAAGTTCAAGAAGGAAACGTCGTTGTTATTCGCTACGAAGGGCCGAAGGGAGGACCAGGCATGCCTGAGATGCTTGCACCTACCTCACAGATTGTCGGCAGGGGGCTTGGAGCAAAAGTTGGCCTTATAACAGACGGACGCTTTTCTGGAGCTTCACGCGGCATCAGCATCGGTCATATCTCACCGGAAGCAGCAGAGGGCGGTCCAATTGCTTTCGTCGAAAACGGTGATATTATTGAACTTGATCTGAACAAGCGTACCATTAACCTGGAAATATCTGATGAAGAATTCGAGAAAAGAAAAACAAACTGGAGAGGCTTTGAATCAAAAGTAAAAAAAGGCTATCTTGCTCGATATTCTAAACTTGTAACAAATGCCAGCACAGGCGGCGTTATGAAAATCTAATAGCAGCAAAAACTCGATTTCAAAATGGGAATTCAAAACCATTAAGAAATCGAGTTTTTTAAGTATTTATTTAAAAGAAATCTTTCAGCAACAAATAAATTTTATAAATAAAACTGCAACTCCTTAAAGAAATATTAGTATTTATAAATGATTGTTTAAATTTTGCTGAATAACAATTTTATGTTAATTTTTTATTTCGTCTCACTAACTTAAGTATACTTATATAATGAGACAGTAAATATGATCATATTAATTGGTTCCGATAATATATATTATGTAAACTAGAAATCATTTCCTTTAACTTTGTATCACTTTTATAATCAATTCTTGGAAGTTTAGGCAAGTCTTCCATTTTAATTTCTTTTTTTGATACTAACAATAGCGATTCATGCAGCAAAAGGCGCTTCCCACCACTCCACTTGTAATCCCCTCTTATTAACCCAATATGTACATCTTGTTTTACCAGCACTTGATAAATTTGCTCACTCCAGCCGGTTACTACATGAAATTCAACATCTGGATACTTATCCTTAAATAGTTTTAATAAAATAGGAAGCTTAATTCTAGAAAATAAAAATGATGAACCAATTCTCAGCGTACCTGTAACTTTATCATCCATGTTCGAAATATGATCGTTTATATCCTGAAGCTTATTTAACATCTCGTCAGCACATTTCACAAGATATTCTCCTTGTGGAGTAAAATGAACACCTCTTCTGCCGCGATGTACAATTTGAACGCCAAAATTTTGCTCAATTTGCTGTAATCGTTTAGTAAGTGCTGGTTGTGATATATGCATTAAGGTAGCCGTTTTTGTAATATTTTTTTGTTCATATAAAACTTTTAAGATGGTCCAGTCTCGAAAATCCATTATAAGCACCTCCATAGATACCAACATATTATTAAGCAAGACAGTTTTTTCAAATAACATAAATAATTGGGACGTTTAGTTAGTTTAATTAGTCTATAAATATCAAACATGGCTGTTTTGAAACAAAAAAAGGATGGTTTCACCAGTTTTATTAACTAGTAAAACCATACTATTATTATGAAAAATACAAGATAGCTTCCTCAATCTATTTTGTCTTCAGTAATATTAAAATTAAAAGTATTAAAGCTTCAGTTTTAATCCTTCATGAGTTGGAACAAATCCTAATCGTTCATAAAACCTTAATGCATCAGGTCTTGTTTTATCTGTTGTCAATTGTATTAGATGGCAGCCTCGTTCTTTTGCTCGGTGAATTGCCCATTTTATTAAATCAGAACCCACTCCTCTGCCCCTTACAGAACCAGCAGTTCTAACTCCTTCAATTGTAGCTCTCCAGCTGCCTTGATGTGTTATGTAAGGTGTGAAGGTAATTTGCTGAACTCCAATAACTTTTCCACCCTCACATGCGACTATTAATTCGTTATTAGGGGTCTGAAGTGATAGCTTCAAATGCTTTTATATAACTAGTAGGCAATGGATTTTCATACCGTTCACGCTGACTTCCCAGAAAATCATCTGCTAGCATAGCAACAATACTATCTAAATCTTTTTGGACTGCAATTCGAAAGGTAATTTCTGTCTCCAATTAGATCTCTCCCCGTAATTTACATTTGTAATTAACCTATCAATTAGTGCTTCTTATGTGCGGCTAGTTTTTTGAGATTAAAGATGAATTCCGCCCTCGTCAATTGGGTCTTTTCTTAATTACCCAAAATACCATTTCAAAGCATTTCTATATAATATCTTATCCGCACTTTTTTCATCAAAAAGGTTTTGGATCAATTCTATATCATCATATTCAAAAGGTCTTTTCGCCCGTGTTGAAGGCAAATCTGTGCCAAACATTAGTGCATCTGGATTGATTTCAAATATAGTTTTTAATGCATTTTTAACATCCAATTCAACACGGCCGAATCCTGTTGCTTTAACATGTACCCCTTTGTCTACTAATTTTAATAGATGAGGAAGGCCTTCTTCAGACAAACCTAAATGGTCAATTGAAATTGCTGGTAATTTCTCAATCGTTGATGCAATATCAGGCAGTTCTTTGGCATCAATATAAAGTTCACTATGCCACCCTGCCAAATCATATACTCTTCTAGCGAAATGATCGAGCTTTGAAAGATCTTCAGAGCCACCTCGTTTAATATTAAACCGAAGTGCTCTTACACCACTTTTATGTAGATTTAAAATTTCATCATCGGTCACCGTAAAGGAAAGCTGTGTAACACCACAGAAAGCTGGACCCATTTGTTTAAGAGCCTTCATTAAATATTGCTGATCAAATCCCTGAAATGATCCTGATACAATCGCCCCTCCGCCTATATTCAAGTTAGCAGTCTCATTTAGGTAATCGTCTGCAACATAGCTTGGTGGTGTGTACCCTTGGTTCTCAATAATCGGAAACTCAAAATCAATTATATGAAAATGCGCATCAAAAATTTTCATTACAGATCCCCCTTTCTTTTTTATAACATATCAAAAACTAGACATCAGTGGAATACTAATTATTAGTCTTGATAAATATGTAAATAGTAGTTTTTATGTGTAGTATTCTCATTTGCCTACTTTAATGATTAAAATTTCGTCCTTATTAAAAGTAGAAATTAATTACAAGTAGTATTTAAATATTAATAACTATAAGGTAGCATTCAGGAAAATTCATAAGCTTTATTTATGGATTGCCATAATTTTTTTTGAATTATCCAATAGATTTTAACCTGTTATAATGAAAAATAATTACTTAGGGGGTACAAAAGTTGAAAGCTATTTTACAGAATGAATACGGTGAAGTAAATGTTTTAACTTACGCAGATGTTGAGATCCCTTCTATTGAAAAGAACGAGCTTTTGATTAAAGCCGCTTACACAAGTGTTAACTATGCAGATATTAAAAAACGAATTGGAAAAAAAGGCAAAGGAAATTTTCCTTTAATGCTAGGATTAGATGTATCAGGTACTGTTGAGAAGGCACCTGAAAATTCCACATTTTCACCAGGAGACCGAGTAGTTGCTTTTCCTAAAAATGGTTCGTATGCTGAGTACGTTGTGGCTAATGAGAATTTAGTTTTTAAAATACCAGATGCCCTTTCGATGGAACAGGCAGCAGCAATGCCAACGGTTTCTTTCTTATCATATATTCTTATCTTTGAAATTGGCCAAGTAAAACCAACAGATACGATTATTGTACACAGTGCAGCTGGTGGTGTTGGGTCCATATTAATTCAATTAGCTAAAATAGCAAATGTTTCAAAGATTATTGGTACAGTTGGCTCTCTGGAGAAGGAGTCCTATGTTTTGGGTTTAGGTGCTGATTTTGTATACACATATGACACATTCTCTAAAGAAGTTTTAAAACTGACCAACAATATAGGTGCTAATGTCATTTTTGATTCCTGTGCAGGAAATATAACGAGCAAGAGCTTAGAATGTTTAGCCTATTATGGAAATCTTGTTCAGTTTGGTAACAGTACTGGTAAAACAGGAAACATGTCAACAAGTGATGTTCATAGCAGTTGCAGAACAATTAGCGGTTTTAGTTTGGGTACAACACGAAAATTTCATCCTGAACGATTAAGGGCTATTGCAGATAACGTAATTGAATTATTTAGTTCAGGAAAAGTATCCCTCCCAGTTGCACAAGTTTTTGATTTAAAAGATGCTAGGCTTGCTCATGCACTAATTGAAAGTCGAAATTATAAAGGGAAAATTCTAATTAAAATGTAAGCATACTTTTCTGCTATGCTCATTTGTGTATAATGAAGTATCAAAATGAAGCCAGTGAGATTTTACATGAAGTAAAATCTCACTGGCTATCATTTTAGAGGGACGATATTGTTACAACTCAACATATATTATTTTGAAATTAATGAGTTTTGCAACTTTCGTATAGTCCTTTTTCATGTAGAACTTTAATTAATGTTTCTCCCATTACAGATGGAGTTTCTGCTACTGAAATACCGCAGCTTTCCATTACGCTAACTTTTTCAGCTGCAGTTCCTTTTCCACCCGAAATAATAGCTCCGGCATGACCCATACGCTTTCCTGGTGGTGCTGTTCTACCACCAATAAAGCCTACGATAGGTTTATTCATATTCTCTTTTGCCCAAAGTGCTGCTTCTTCCTCAGCAGTACCGCCAATTTCACCAATCATAATTACAGCATAAGTATCTGGATCCTCATTAAATGCTTTTAATACATCAATAAAATCAGTACCGTTTACTGGATCTCCACCAATTCCAACTGCTGTAGACTGTCCAATGCCAGCCTCACTTAATTGATGTACAGCCTCATATGTTAATGTTCCTGAACGTGAAACAACGCCAACGTGACCTTTTTTGTGGATATAACCTGGCATAATACCGATCTTACATTCTTCTGGGCTGATCACGCCAGGACAGTTTGGTCCGATTAAACGTGTTTTCTTGCCCTCCATGTAGCGCTTCACTTTAACCATATCCAACACAGGAATATGTTCAGTTATACAAATAACAAGATCAAGCTCAGAATCAACAGCTTCCATAATTGCATCTGCTGCAAATGGTGCAGGTACATAAATAACTGAAACTGTAGCGCCAGTTTCTTTTACAGCATCCTCAACAGTATTAAAAACCTTAACACCTTCTACTTCTGTTCCGCCCTTACCTGGTGTCACCCCACCAACGATAGCTGTTCCATACTCCAACATTTGTTTTGTATGGAATAAAGCAGTAGAACCTGTAATTCCTTGTACAATGACTTTTGTTTGCCTATCAATAAAGATACTCACTTGCAGATCTCCTTCCTAATTATGCTACTTAGCCTTCCATTTTTCAGCGTACTTGTTCTACGATTTTCTGCGCTCCATCTGCCATGGAATCCGCAGAAATAATATCGATGTCTGCTTCTGCAAGAATTTGCTTACCTTCCTTAACGTTCGTACCTTCAAGTCTTACTACAAGCGGTACATTCAGCCCAACTTGCTTAGCGGCCTCTACCACACCATTCGCAATAATGTCACATTTCATTATTCCGCCAAAAATATTTACAAAAATACCTTTTACATTTTGGTCGGATAAAATAATTTTGAATGCCTCAGTAACTTTTTCCGCTGTAGCACCGCCCCCAACATCAAGGAAGTTAGCCGGGTCTCCGCCATAGTGCTTGATAATATCCATTGTCGCCATTGCCAAGCCTGCACCATTAACCATACAGCCGATATTTCCAGTTAAAGAAATATAACTTAAGTCATATTTAGATGCTTCAATTTCTTTTTGATCTTCTTCATCAAAATCTCTTAGTTCTAAAATATCTTTTTGACGGAACAATCCGTTGCCATCAAAATTCAGTTTAGCATCTAAAGCCATAACCTTATCATCACCTGTTACAACTAGAGGGTTGATTTCAGCGATTGAACAGTCTTTATCGATGTAAACCTTATAAAGTCCCATCATAAATTTTACAGCTTGTCTCACTAGCTTTGCCGGAATATTGATGTTAAAAGCAAGTCTGTTTGCCTGAAACGCTGTTAAACCAACAACAGGGTCAATAACTTCTTTAAAGATTTTTTCTGGCGTCTCTTCTGCTACTTCCTCAATATCCATTCCGCCTTCTTCAGATGCCATTAATACCACTCTTGAAGTTGCGCGATCTTGAACAAGACCAATATAATATTCCTTCCGGATGTCGCAGCCCTCTTCAACTAGAAGACGGTTTACTACTTTTCCTTCAGGACCAGTTTGATGCGTAACGAGTGTTTTTCCGAGTAATTCTTCAGCATATTGGCGAACTTCTTCAATGCTCTTAGCAATTTTTACTCCGCCTGCTTTACCTCTTCCACCTGCATGGATTTGCGCTTTAACAACATAAACACCTTGTTGAAGTGATTCAGCTGCTTTCACAGCCTCGTCAGCAGTAAAAGCTGCGTGTCCATTTGGAACAGCTACTCCATATTGCCTAAGAATTTCTTTTCCTTGATACTCATGAATATTCATGACTTTCCTCCCTCAATCTTTCTAAGAAAATTAGAAAATTTGTATGTTGCAGCTAGAAATAAAATTCCCCAAATTAAAGCACCATTTATCATGTAACGGCGTTTTAATTCCTTTTTTTACTGCATATATATTCATCATCCTAGTGTAAGGACATTTCAAACTATAGTCTGGTGATACCTTACACTAGGCTTAATGATTCAAAGAACCTTATGCTTCTAATAAAAATTTCTCAGGGTCTTCAAGCAATTCTTTAATACGCACCAAGAATCCTACTGCTTCTTTTCCATCAACAATTCGGTGGTCATATGATAATGCAATATACATCATTGGACGGATCTCAACTGTTTCCCGATCCACTGCAACAGGACGATATTGAATCGTGTGCATCCCAAGAATACCTACTTGTGGAGCATTTAGAATCGGCGTGGATAATAAGGATCCAAATGTGCCGCCGTTAGTAATAGTAAATGAACCGCCTTGAAGGTCTGAAAGTGCAAGCTTAGAATCTCTAGCTTTCAATGCTAGTCTACCAATCTCTTTTTCAATATCGGCAAATCCTAGGCGATCCGCATCTCTTACAACCGGAACAACTAATCCGTCATTGGTAGATACAGCAACACCGATGTCGTAGAACTTCTTGATAACCAATTCGTTGCCTTGGATTTCGGCATTTAATAATGGATATTTCTTTAAGGCACTAACAACAGCTTTTGTAAAGAAGGACATAAATCCTAGCTTCACATCATGCTCAGCCAAGAAGTCATCCTTTCTCTTCTTGCGCAATTCCATTACTGCTGTTAAATCTACTTCATTAAAAGTAGTTAAGATTGCAGCAGTTTGCTGAACTTCAACAAGGTTTTTCGCAATGGTTGCTCTGCGGCGAGTCATTTTTTGTCTTTCAACCGGTTTTGCAGGGTTTTCTGCTGGTTTCTTTTCTTCCGAAGAACGACTTGATGCAGGAGCTGGACTTGGAGCTTTTCCAGCATTGGCAACATCTTGTTTACTTACTCTTCCCAGTGGATCTGCCACAGGTACCTGGCTCAAGTCAATCCCTCGCTCTCTAGCAAGCTTTCGTGCCGCTGGAGAAGCAGGATAGTCATGAGTAGCTGCCGGTGTTTGAGTTTGTTTTGGAGCTTCTGTTTTTGCTTCAGTCTTAGCTTCTTCTTTTGGTGCCTCAGCACTCTCAGCAGATCCTTCTTCTATCTGAGCGACTACTTCTCCAACTTGGACTGTGTCACCAGATGCTTTTATAGTATTTTGCAGAACTCCACTATGCTCAGCGATAATTTCTACATTTACCTTATCTGTTTCTAATTCTAATAAATAATCTCCCTTTTCAACTCGTTCACCTGGATTCTTGAGCCACTGTGCAATGGTACCTTCTGTGATTGATTCAGCTAATTCTGGAATAATTACGTCTGCCATTTCTTACACATCCTTTAATTGTTTATTTTCATATAACTTTGTTCTAATGTAGAACTATTGCTTAACTTTATCTTTAGAAGCTGCTGTCAAAGTTAAAACATTGTTAATAATTCTTTGTTGTTCTTTCTTATGAACAGCCGGGTCTCCTTCAGAAGGACTAGACATTTCTGGTCTTCCGTTATATTCAACCCTTAATTTATCAGGGAAAAGACCTTGTAATTTAGGTGCAATATAGCTCCATGCTCCCATGTTCTTTGGTTCTTCCTGTGTCCAGCTAACCTCTTTTACGTTTTTATATTTTGATAGGCATTCTAAAATTTGTTTTTCTGGGAATGGATATAATTCCTCTATACGGATAATTTGCAGCCATTCATATTGATCTTTCTTAGATACTTGATCTGACAGTTCAACTGCCAATCTGCCTGAACAAAATACTATTTTTTCTACCTTTTCTAGGTTTGCTCCCAAATTAGGCTCTTCAATAATCGGATGAAATTCACCCGAAGTAAACTCGTTTAACTCAGCAGCTGCAGACTGATGACGTAATAAGCTTTTCGGCGTCATCAACACTAGTGGTTTAACTAAATCTGTGTTTAGAGTAGCAGCCTGTCTTCTTAAGAGATGAAAATATTGTGCTGAGGAAGACAGATTTGCTACACTCCAGTTGTTTTCAGCTGATAGCTGAAGATAACGCTCTAGTCTTGCACTTGAGTGCTCTGGTCCTTGCCCTTCATATCCATGTGGCAGAAGAAGGACTAGCCCAGAATTCTGCCCCCACTTCGCTTTAGCAGAGGATATAAATTGGTCTGCGATTACTTGAGCACAGTTAGCAAAATCGCCAAATTGCGCTTCCCACATTACCAGAGTTTCTGGTGCACCAAGATTATAACCATATTCAAAACCTAGTGTTGCTGTTTCAGTAAGTGTACTATTATGCACTGCAAAAGAAGCATTCGCTGAATCTATTTGGTGTAAAGTGCAATACTTATTTCCAGCTAATTCATCTGACAGGACAATATTACGATGTGAGAATGTCCCACGTTCAGAGTCCTGCCCTGTTAATCTGATTGGAATTCCATCTTTTATAATAGACCCGTATGCTAAGGCTTCTGCATGAGACCAGTCGATTTTCGCTTTTTTCTCGAACACATCTAGACGACGCATTAAGATTTTCTCTAGTTTGCCGAACGTATTAAAATTCTCCGGCCATTTCAGCAAACTTTTGTTTATAGAAACTAAAGTCTCTGCCTCTACAGTTGTATCTATTTCTAAAAGTGCTTTTTCATTATAAACAACTTTTTCCTGCAATTCTGAAATATAAAGCGGTTCATCATGATCAGGACTCATTCTTTCAGCTGCGCCTTTAATTTCGGCCATCACTTCAGATTGAACTGCATTAATTTCATCCTCAGTAAAAGATTTTTCAGCTAACAATTGCTTTTTATATAATTCAGTTATGGTTGGATGACTGCGCACCAGCTGATAAATAAGCGGATTTGTTGCCATCGGTTCATCCATCTCATTATGGCCAAGTCTTCTGTAACCGATCAAATCTATCACTACATCTTTTCTAAACGCTTGACGGTAAGCAAATGCAAGCTTCATGACTCGTATGCATGCCTCTGGATCGTCTGCGTTAACATGAAATACAGGAACTCCATATCCCTTCGCTAAATCACTGGAATATAATGTAGATCGTGAATCTCTTCCTTCCGTTGTAAATCCAATTCGGTTGTTGGCAATGATATGCATAGTACCACCAGTTTGATATGCGTTTGTACCTGCAAAATTGAACATTTCAGCTACAACACCTTGACCAGCAAATGCTGCATCACCATGGATTAGAAGAGGGATTGCTTTAGACGTATCCTGCACAGGATACCCTTTTTGATCTCTATTTTCTTGTAAAGCTCTAACTACTCCCTCAACTACGGCTCCAGCATACTCCAAATGACTTGGATTGTAGGCAAGAGTAACATTAATTTGTCGGTCATCCACTATTCTCTTATTCTTGCCACCCATATGATATTTTACATCTCCGGTGCTGCCGCTCGTTTCAAGATAATCTTCGCTTTCATTTAACCATTTAACATGTTGAAACTGTGAAAAAATGGCTTCATATGGTTTCTTAATAACATGTGCTAGAACATTTAATCTGCCTCGATGAGCCATAGAAATTGCGATATCTTCCACTTGTTCCTGAGCACTTAAGCTAACCAATTCCTCAATTGAAGGAATAAGCATTTCAAGACCTTCAACTGAAAAACGCTTCGCTCCAACATAAGTTCTATGAAGGTACTGTTCAAACCCTTCAGTTTCATATAGTTTTCTTAACAACTGTTTCTTTCTATCTACTGTAAGTACTTCTGCCTTTTCAATTTCGATTTGCTCAAGGAGCCATTCTCTTTCGCCTGGCTCAACATGAAGAACTTCATAACCAATTTTTCCAGTATAGATGGTTAACAGCTTCTGAATGGCTTCAAAACCGTCAGCGACTTCATCTTTCCATTCAGAGCAAATCAATTCTGACGGAACTTCTCTAACCGTTTCTTCTGTTAAACCATAGCGTTCTAATAAGAAAAGATCTTTATTTTCTCTATCTTCCAAAGGATAGATATCAGCTAATAAGTGTCCTCGCTCTCTAATATCTGCTGCAAGTTTTAACACAAGGCTGAGGTTCTTAAGGTTTTGAATAATTGATGCCTCAGATCCCTTTACCTCCTGCTGGCTACTAGCTTTTGGCTGTCCCCATTTAGCAAACAGTTCTGCCAGGCTTTCATCTACTATTTCTGGGGATTGTAAATATAGATCATATTGTTCTAACAAATAGCCAAGGTTAGGTCCTGAAAACTCACTCCACGGACTTTGAAAGTTATTCATATATTTCACACATCCTTAACAATTTTTTCAGCTAAAAATAAAGTGTTCAAACCATTTTTACAATAATCCAACCCATTGCCAGTATGTCATACTAAAGACAACAATGAGAATGAAACCAATGATAGTTATCGGCAATCCAGGTTTTAACATATCTTTGGTTGTAAAGGCGCCTGTACCGTAGGCAAGCATATTTTGCGGTGCACTTACAGGCAGCAGGAATCCAAAACTGATAACAAATTGCTGAATTAACACAAGTCCTGGTCCGTTGAAAGTAGTCTCCATCGAAGCTACTAAAGCAATAACAATCGGTATGAAAGCCGAAGCAAGACTCGTCGCACTTGCAAATCCTAGATGGATAATGATATTAAACAAGGAAAGAATCATGATAATAACAATTAGTGGCTGATTCGTTAATCCTAGTGCACTAAACGTATTATCAGATAGCCATGCAGCACCTTGTGTTTCCAATAACACTGACCCTAGAGAAATACCTAGAGCGAAAACAACAAGCGTTCCCCATGGAATCTTACTTTCGACTTCCTTCCAAGAGTAAATCCCTATTTTCGGCATTAGCATAGCAGTAACTGCAATGATAGTGATCGTTGTCGAATCAAGTGGATGTAAAACTCCTTCTGTTGACCAAAAAGCAAGAAGTAAGAGAGAAATGACGATTAACTTCCATTCTTTTAAAGTAATTTTTCCAAGATCTTTTAATTGTTTTCCAATAATCTCTTTACCATTTTCTAACTCGCTTACTTCAGGCTTGATCAACTTAACCATTAGAAAGTACAGCACGATGGACATTAATATTGACCAAGGACCAGCATATAAGAGCCATTGTCCCCATGTAACAGTTGTGTCAAACGCTTGTTCAATAAATCCTAGACCTACCATGTTTTGAGCAGCAGAAGTCTTAATACTTATATTCCAAATCGAAATAGCTTGAACAGCTGTAACAAGCAATAAGGCTGCCAGTCGGCTTGTTTTAGCTAATTTAAATGCTGCTACAATACCGAGCAAGATTGGAATAATGGTACCTGCTCTTGCCGTTGCACTTGGTACGAATAATGCGAGTACAATACTGACAAGAATTGTACCAAACACTAAGCTATTGGTCTTGGTTCCCACTCTAGACATAATAAATAAGGCTAAACGCTTATGCAGACCAGTGATTTCCATTGCAGCAGCAATAAAGGTTGCTCCTGCAACAAGGCCAACAGCAGATGAACTAAAGCCAGATAGAGCTAATTTCAATCCGCCTCCTGTTGAATAGATTTGAGACGGATCCTCTACTGTCGGAGCAAGTCCGATAAATACGGCTATCAATGTCAAAATAATGGCTGCACTCACCGTATAAGATACTGCTTCAGTCATCCAAAGGATAACTGCTAAAGCAAGAATACCTAGTGCTATTTGACCAGCTACCGGTAAACCTTCCGGATTTGGAAGGAGTATAATAATCAGGAAAACGACGAAAGCAAGAATGACAAAATAATTTTTATTTATTTTCATAGGTTATTTCCCCTTATAAGACATAATATTCTACTGGCTTAACAGGATGTGAAAGAGTACATTATTTTACTAGGTGGATAGGGTTACCTGTAGCAAGCTCAGCAGCCTCCATCACAATTTCACCTAAAGTTGGGTGCGGATGGACTGTTAATGCCAAATCTTCAGCTGTTAAACTGGACTCAATTGCCAATGCTAGTTCGGAGATCATGTCCGATGCATTTGCCCCGATAATCTGGCCGCCGATCACCACTCCATTATCTTTTCTTGTGACAAGCTGCACAAAACCTTCCGTCTCATTAAGTGCAATCGCTCTGCCATTCACGGCGAATGGGAACCTTGCACCTTCCGCTTCAATTCCTTTTTCTTTTGCACTATTTGGATCATGTCCAACTACAGCAATTTCTGGTTCTGAAAAAACAACAGCTGGCATACATTTATAATCGATAACAGCAGGATGCCCTGAGATAGCTTCGGCAGCTACTTTTCCTTCATATGAAGCTTTATGAGCCAATTGAGGTCCCGGCACGATATCGCCAATTGCATATATATGAGAAAGTGAGGTTTGACACTGCTCATTTATTTCAATTAAACCTCTTTCTGAAAGTGCAATACCAATATTCTCTAAACCAAGAGCATTTGTGTTAGGTTTCCTGCCAACACTCACGAGCAGGTAATCAGCTTTTAATGTTTGCTTTTCTCCGTCAATCACAGCCTCAACTTCTACATGATCTTCTTGATCTTTAGCAGCTTCTACATTAACATTCGTTAAAATGTCTACACCTTTTTTCTTTAACCCTTTAGAAACAATAGAAGTAAGACGCTTATCCATACCGCCAAGGATGTCTTTTTGACCTTCTAAAATTGTCACCTTCACACCAAAATTAGCTAGGGCACCAACTAGTTCAACCCCTATAACACCTCCACCAACAGCAATCATACTCTTAGGGAGTTCATTCAAATTTAATACTCCAGTAGAATCTAAAATTCTGCTGGAAAATTTCATAGTTGGCAGCTCTACCGGACGTGAGCCTGTCGCTATGATTGCGTTTTCAAACGAATATATCTTTTCGCCTTCTGAGCTTTTAATCGTAACTTTGTGTGTGTCTGTAAACTCTGCTTGACCTTTAACAATTTCAACTTTATTGCCTTTTAGTAAAGTACCAATACCGCTTGTTAGTTTCTTAACTACACCATCTTTGAATGCTTGAACTTTGGTATAATCTACTTCTACATCTGATACCTTAACACCAAATACATCCAAGTGCTTCGTATTATGATAATGATGACTTGCTGTAATAAGAGCTTTTGAAGGAATACATCCTACATTTAAGCAAACTCCGCCTAAATTTTCCTTTTCTACTATAGTTACCTTTTGTCCAAGCTGTGCAGCTCGTATCGCTGCCACATAGCCTCCAGGTCCTGCTCCAATAATAAGTATTCCAGTCTGATACTGATCAATTTCTTTCATGATTCTTCCTCCTACCCATGCACTAGATACATGCTGTTTTAAAGATTACATTAATATGAAATCGCTATCTTTTTACCGAAAGATTTCTGCCTTTATGGCTTTTTTGAAAGGTGCAGACTAAGGATTACTATTTAAGTTGTTCATTTAACATGTTTACACTTTTGCGTACCCTTATTCGTGCAGATCATTTAGAATCTTTGAAAGTATACCTTCACCAATAACTCTAAAGTGTTAAAAATGATTACGCTAGATTATGTAACTTATGTAAGTGCTTACGCAAGTATCGAAACCAAGATTGTGAATAATCGCACTTTTTAAGTTGCATAAATTACGAAAATTACTTTTGTTACGTAATTTACTTTAATTCCAAATTATATTTTCTTTTTTGCAGACGATATATATTTAATTTGTAATCAAGCCGGCGATAAAATTATAACCAACTATGTGAAATGATTCACATTAAAATTCTGGAGGAATTCTCAATGAATCTATTAGAAGTAATCCGTACCACTGTAACCGATATGAATATTGTTAGTGCGATCACTTCCACATTATTCATTATTATGCTTGGGTACTTTTGCAGAAAGAAAGGGATTTTCAATGATCAAGTAGGAAAAATTCTTTCAAAAGTAGTATTAACTGTTGCTTTACCTGCTTTGGCTTTTAATGCTTTTATGCAGGACATTGATGAGAGAACCTTAAGTGAAGGAATAAATATTTTAATCTGGGGATTAGCCATTTATATCATACTCATTGTCCTTACTAAACCAATGTATATGAAGTTTAAAGGTGATCAGCAAGACACCCTTCGGATTTTAACCATCTTTGGATCCACTACATTCTTTGGTATACCAATTGTTGGAGCAATCTATGGAGCTGAGGGCGTTTTATATGCATCCATCTTTAATATTGGCTATCGTATTTTCCTATATTCATATGGTTATATCAAAATGAGTGGGCTGAAAATGGAAACACGAAACATTAAAGAAATGTTTTTAAATCCAATTGTTCTTGCAACATTTGCCGGTTTATTCATTTGGATGTTCCAAAGTTATATCCCGCAAGTTACTGTTTCAACAGAAGCTGGTGTCGCCTCACAAGTTGCGTTTTTACGGATTGATCAAACCGCAGTCTGGCTGCATAAACCATTGACATATTTGGCTGGTCTTGCATCACCGCTTGCTTGGCTAGCAATTGGTGCAACATTAGGATCTGTTGATTTTAAATCGGCCATGACAAATAAAGTATCCTGGTTCTATAGTTTCAATAAAATCATCATGGTTCCTTCTATTAATATTGTATTATTACTTTTATTAAACTTTGTTGGCATCATGCCTTTAAGTGGAGTTCTATTAGGAACAGTTGTCATTATGATGGCGACGCCAACTGCAACAGTTTGTGCAGCATATGCAATTAGTTTCGACAAGGATGCGGTACTCGCTTCCAACGCATCACTATTGTCAACCCTTTCTGCCGTCATTCTAATTCCTATATGGATTATTATTATCAATACAATCGGCCAAATCTTCGCATTTTAGACAGCTTGTATCATTTATCTACTCATTATGATGAATGATTTGCACCATTAACATGGAAAAACCTCTAAAATACCAGGTTAGGACACAATTACTTTACATTAGCTTGCTCACCAATGAGCAATTGTTTCAAAAATGTGTCCTACACACTGTTTATATAATTATTTTTATTAAAAAACTAACAAAACGCAAAAGGAGATTAATACTATGACTTTAAAAGTTGTTTGCTACGGTGTTCGTGAAAATGAGGTAGAATATTTCAATAAATTAAATAAGTATAATTTTGATTTAACGCTTGTTCCTGAACTGCTTACTCATGAGAATATTGACACAGCTCAAGGAAAGGATGCAGTCTTATTAAGAGCAAATTGTAAGGCAGACAGACAAAATATCGAGAAAATGAAAAGTTTTGGTGTTAAATATTTGTTTACTCGTACTGTAGGCTATAGTCATATCGATCTTCAAGCTGCAGCAGAACACAATTTACCGGTAGCATATGTACCTTCTTATTCACCAAATGCAATTGCTGAGCTGGCACTGACATTGGCTATGACATTATTAAGAAATACTGCTCATACAATTGAAAAAACTTCAAATAACGATTTTACTGTAGATACGAATATGTTCAGTAAAGAAATACGGAATTGCACAGTTGGAATGCTGGGCTTGGGCAAGATTGGTTTAACAGAAGCCAAATTGTTTAAAGGTCTAGGAGCTAAGGTTGTAGGATATGATGTATTTCAAAGTGAGGAAGCTAAGAAAACTGTTACCTTCTTAGAATTAGACGAATTATTATCAGTAAGCGATATTGTCAGTATTCATATTCCGTATATTGCAGGTCAAAATGGAAAAATGATTAATCATGATTTCTTGAACAAGATGAAGGATAAATCAATTCTCATAAATACTGCTCGTGGAGAATTGCAAGATAATGAAGCAATTTTAGAAGCATTAAAAAGTGGAAAGCTGCACGGCTTTGCTACTGACGTTTTTGAAAACGAAGAGAAAATCTTTTTTAAGAAATTTGACAATGATAATACAGATTTAGATTTTACTGTTAAAGAGTTAACTAGTTTATATCCAAGGGTCCTTGTTACCCCACACATTGGTTCTTACACAGATGAAGCATTAACAAACATGATTGAAACAAGCTACCTTAACTTTCATGAAATGATAACAACAGGGCAGACTAAAAACCTTGTGGAAATATCTGCAGTAAAATAAAAATTTCATTTAATTTAGGTAAACACTTATAATTAGGGTATAGGTATTACCTGAAATTAACTTGGCAGAAATCCATCAGAACTAGAGTTAACCCTAAATATTTTAAGCTGTAAATCTATTATCTAAAACAGCCGAACGCTCATGAAAATGTAACACCCCGTAAATGTTAGACACCAAACTAACATTTACGGGGTGTTTTTTAAAGGCAAGTTCAACTTGGCAGAGACAATAGATTTGTTATTAAGAAACTAGAAAAAAATACCTACTTATATGGTAAAATCAAATGTTCTCTATCAAAGTTAATAGAAAACACTGTGATTGGACGTCCAACCGTTAAATATTTTAACTCTTCAGTTAAATACCCTATTTCAGTTAGAAACTGTAAATATTTCTTTGTAGAAATTCTCGATAAACCAACTTGTTTCGCAATGTCGTCTGTAGAAAAGGTCTCATTATATTCCTTCATAGCTGCCAATACCTTTTTCATGGTAAGTCTTGATACTCCTTTTGGTAAGCTTGGTGGTCCTATGTTTTGATAACCAGCTGTATGAGAAGTGATTTCTCCATCTCCAATCAAGATTTGGTCCAGCATCGCTTGGTCAGTTTTTTTATGTTTGGTGATTAAATCATGGTATTGAAAAAACTTTTCGATCGCTAAGCTGAATCGCTTATACGTAAATGGCTTGATCAAAAAGTCAATGACACCGAAATCTAGCGCCTTCTTAATTGTTGCCATATCATGTGCTGCTGTAATCATAATAATGGGGATCGAAATTCCTTTTTGTCTAATGTCATGTAAGAAATCTATACCTGTCTCACCGTAAAGGTATACATCTAAAAGAATTAAATCTGGTATTTGCTTGTTAAGAATATTCCATAATTCCGGGATACTTTTAACGGAGGCAATAATCTCAAACTCAAACCGTTCCAAGTATTGATGGTTTATGTCTGAAACCATCGGGTCATCTTCTACAATAATAGCCTTCATTCTTGCCCACGTCCTTTTCGGTCATAGGGAACTTCAAGGCGGAAAACAGTTCCCACATCTACTATGGATTGAAGATCTACAATACCATTGTATTGTTTCACAATTGAACGTACAGCATCTAGACCATATCCTCTTGAACCGCCTTTTGTTGAAAATCCTCGTTCAAAAATTAAATCCATCAGTTCTTCACTAATGCCAACACCTGTGTCTTGTACTTCAATGATTATGACATTTTCATCTTCATTGTATCGAAGAAAAAAGTTAACTTGTTTATTTTTTGAATCAATTACAGCCTCCTTGGCATTATCTATTAAAACACCAATGGATAAAAGGAGATCATGGAGCATTTCCCCCATTTTCATATCAGCAAATAAACAATCTGGATCAATTTGTAAATTTACTCCTTGTTCTTTCAGTTCGCTCACTTTACCTAGTAAAAAGCCGGCAATTGCTGCACATTTAATTTTTTCAGTCACAAAACCGATTTCTCTATGATAATCAGCATCTAAAATTTGAATAAAACGAGTGACATCTTCATACTTTCTTAATTCAATCAAACCAAGAATTGTATGCAATTGATTCATAAATTTATGATTTTGAGCTCTCAGTGAATCAATATATTGTTCAGTACCACTTAACTCACGAATCAATTGCTGCATTTCTGATTGATCTCTAAGTGTGGCGACCGCTCCATAAACAGAATCTTTTATATACACTTGGCTAATATTCACAATAAATTCAAACTGATTAACAACTATAACTTGATTCAATACGGGTTGTCCTGATTCAAATACTTTTTTAAAGAAGACTTCAAAAATATCTGGATCCAGCTCACCACCTCCTATTGAATCTCCCGAAAATTCAGCGAGTTTCATTAATTTAATAAAATTCTTATTAGAAAGCAGAACTTTCCCTTCTGGAGTTACAGCTATAATACCCTCATTGACAGAGTCTATGATAATGTCTCGTTCCATTATATTTGCTACAATTTCCCTAGGTTCAAGGCCTAATAAAATATTCTTTAACTGCTGTGCCAAATAAATGGCTCCAATTAGGCCAACACACAAACCAATACTTAATCCAAAGTAGAGCCGTTTTTGTGCATCCCAAAGCTCCTGATTGACATTTTCTTGAATTATACCAGCACATACTACTCCTATTTGCTCTCCATCTTCATTCAATATCGGTGTAAAAAAACGGGTTCCTTCTCCTAAGATACCTACATTTCTAGAAAAATGCTCTTTTCCATTTAATGCCTTACTGGCATCCTCTGTATTTGAAAACTGCTTGCCAATATAATCTTCATCTGGATGTGAATAGCGAATAAGATCATTATCCAGCACCACAACAAAACTTAAATCAGTATCTTCAACAATTTGAGATGCATATCTTTGAATGTCAGAATCAGAAGACGGTTCAGTTAATCCATTTATTACTCTAGTATCTTTTGCAACAACTCTCGTAATATTTCTAATCTCCTCTGTCAAAACTTCACGCTCTCGGTCTGTAATATAATAATGAAGAAAAAGTGCCGATGAAACCAAGGACGCTAATACTGATATTAAAACCAGTAAGATCGTTAATTTTTTCAGTGAAAGCTTTGATATCCATTTATTATCTTTCATTAGCATGACCTCTTTTTGGGAGATGGTATTTCACACTTATTAACTATATCTATATTTGAATACTGAAACAACAGTTGTTATATATCTTTCAATAAAGAGTGAAATTTTTATGAACTTTTCAAAAACAGCAGAATGGAATAAAACTTTTAAAAAGAGTCAACTATTATTGGAATTTATTATTATCGTTTAAATAAGTTTTTATCCAGTTTATCAATATATTTTTATACAACTCAAACTTTTGAATGTATTCTAACTTCATTAAATTATCTTGTGAAAACCAATCAAACCAAAAGACTGCTGTATGTGCTAGCAGTCTTTTGGTTTGATTAAAGTAACTATTATTATTGAATACTCTTATTGTCTATTTCAAATCAAAGCCTTGCTTATTCACAAATTCCTTCATATACATTCTTGTTTGCTTTTCAAGCATTTGAGCCATTTGACTTGACCACGTATCAGATCTCTTGCCATTTGTACGTTTATTATAGTAATCAGAAATAAATTCGTCATAAATGGATAGCTGTTCTTTATAAGATGCAAGATCTTGATTATATTCATTTTCATGATAAACATGCTCATAAGGCAAACGCTGTTTTTTATCATTTTCTTGCATTGGGTAGCCAATCGTCATTCCGAATAAAGGAATGACACGTTTTGGCGTTTTCAATAATTCTGTTACAGCTTCTAAATTATTGCGGATCCCCCCGATGTAGCATATGCCAAGACCCATTGACTCAGCAGCAATTGCTGCATTTTGGGCGGCTAAAGCCGTATCAATTAAAGCTACCATGAACTTTTCGGTACTTTCTAGAGAAGGTAAAACTTCTTTCCCCTCTATTTCACCAATTAATTCATGACGAAAAAGGTCAGCACAAAAAACAAAAAAGTGACCATTCTTAGCTACATATTCTTGTCCACCTGTTAATTCTGCCAGTTTGTCTTTTTTTTGTTGATCAGTCACTCCAATAATAGAGTATGCTTGTATAAAGCTTGAAGTGGCGGCAGACTGAGCAGAAGTAACGATCGCTTCAATTTGCTCAGCAGATAGTGCCCTGTCTTCAAAAAGTCGAACTGAACGGTGGTTTTTAAGCAATTTAATGGTTTCGTTCATAATCATTTTCCTCTCTAAAATTAAATGACTAGATTCAGAGATATAATTTTCTGCTTACCGACTGGAGAATTTAAAGGGCATCCTTATATTAAGTGCAATTTCACATAATCCTAAATTATCCAAATAGTCAAATCTCTAATATTCTAATTGTATATCATTTTGTTATGATGCAAAATACTCCCGCGGTATTTGTTCAAAAATTGACATATTTCTATTTAGGATGACTTTGGTTCGTTATTTGCCATGACAACATTAT
Organism: Cytobacillus gottheilii; assembly: GCF_001636345.1. Lineage (GTDB taxonomy): Bacteria > Bacillota > Bacilli > Bacillales > Cytobacillaceae > Cytobacillus > Cytobacillus gottheilii. The sequence goes on along the minus strand of NZ_KV440945.1, from coordinate 2,404,713 downwards.
TTGAGTTCATATAAGAATTCTGCAAGTAATTGCCCTCCATTATTCTACTATTAAATCAAAAGTCTGAAAGTTCAAAGTTTATTCAAGAAAGCAATTTTTTTGTTCATAAAAACAGCGGTATGTATGATATATTAACCTTTATTATATTGTTGAAGGGGAATAACAATGAATTTCATAGAAAAGTTTCTTCCCTTAATTTCTTTAATACCTTTGACGCCGTCAACTTTTAAAATCTCTTCTTTATAAAAATTCAGCTTATCTTCATCAAATCCATCAGACAATTCATGTGTCGCCTGTTTAAATATAGCCCAAACTGTTTTACATATTAATAGTCCTACGATGAAGGCTGTTACTGGGTCTAGCCAAGGCATTTTTAACTGGGAGCCGAAGATGCCAATCGCCGTTCCAATACTCACCCATGCATCTGATATATTATCTTACGCTGCCGACATCACAGCAGAGCTTTTGATTCCCTAATCCATAAATGATGATTTTCCGTCTTCCGTATTGATCGGCCCACTTTCCCGCTAATGGAGAAAACAATAATTGCGAACCAGCAAAAAATGCGATCAGCAGCCCTGCTGCCGTTCCACCCTGATGAATGGAATGCAAGTATTCTGGCAAAATCGGAATAATGATTCCAAAGCTTGCATTTGCAATAAACATATTAAACATTAAAATAACCAGTTTTCTCTGCGCATCTCCAGACATACAAACTGCCCCTTTCTGTGTATCCTGATTACAGTGTAAGGAGCAAAGTTTCTTTTTCCATTCGTTAATTCTTAAGAATTTCTTAAGTTTTAAAATGACTGATTAAAATGATGCTGAACTTCCGATCGTTTGACTGAGAAGGAAAAGACTGTTTTTTTCCAAGGTTGGCTTGTGATTTGAATGGTGCCTCCCAATTTTTCTACGAGACGCTTGGTTATCGTGAGTCCAAGGCCGCTGCCTTGATACGACTTATTCCGTGAATCCTCGAGCGTATACATCCTTTCAAAAACCATGTCCTGGAACGGCTCTTTAATGCCTTTGCCTTTATCCCATACATCGATATAAATATCGTCTGGTGTTTGTCTGATCTCTAATCCAACAGCCATCCCATCCCCGCCATGTGTGATGGCATTTGATATAAGATTATTTAAGACCCGTTTCAATGCTTCTTCATTCCCCATCACATATATCGGCTGCTCTGGAATTTCAAAATGAACTTCAATGCCTTTTTTGCTGAAGATATCATAATATTCCAGCAGACTTTTCTGGCAGATATCATTTAATTTAATGTTTGTGATCGGAATCTCCTTATCTCCTGACTCTAATTTGGCTAAATCGAAAAATTTATCAATAAGGGTAATGACCTCAACAGATTTATTATGAATTTTCGCCAGCAGCACGTTCCGTTCTGCCGGATCCAATTCAGCATCCATTTGTACCATTTCCACATACCCTAACGTCACCGTTAAAGGCGTTTTTAAATCATGCGAGATATTCGAAATCATTTTTTTCATCGACGATTTGGTGCTCGTATAATTAGCTAAAGCAGTTTTATGCTTTTCTAACAACTCATTTAAACCCATCGTTAGCTCGATCAATTGCTGATCATCTGTAAAAAGCAGCAGCACTTCATCTGATGATGATTCGCTGATGATTCCGCGCAATTTCTTATGCAGCTCCTGCAATTGTTTAGTACGTTTTTTGTTTAAATGGTATTGAAATAAAATCATACCTGTTAAAACGACAGTCGTAAGGATGAACAAAATGATCATGTTAATGACTCACCCATTTGTAACCAATTCCCCATAATGTTTGTAAATATTTCGGATTAGAGGGCTCTTCTTCAACTTTTTCTCTTAATCTCCGAATATGGCCATTTATCACATTATCATTGCCAAGATAGTGTTCCTGCCAAACAAGGCTATACAAATCATCTTTCGTAAAAACACGGTTTTGGTTTGTGAGAAACAGCTTCAGCAGCTCAAACTCCTTGGATGTCAGTTTAATTTCTTCGTTTTCCTTATGTACAGAATAATTATTTAAATCCGCCGTAAAAAGTCCAAAAGACACGACTTGATTATATATTGGTTCTGAATTGCCGGCATATTTTGTTACCCTTCGAATGCTTGATTTAATTCTTGCTGAAAATTCAACAAGCGAAAAGGGTTTTGCCAGATAATCATCAGCACCAAATCCCAATCCCAAAGCTTTATCCACATCCGTATCTTTAGCAGAAATGATTAAAATGGGTACAGTGCTTCTCTCCCGGATCATTTTAATCGCTTCAATTCCATCCAATTTCGGCATCATAATATCAATCACAATTAAATCTATCTCTTCCTTCTGAAAAAGGGCCAGTCCCTCTTCTCCATTAAAAGCGGTCAATACAAAATACCCTTCCTTCAATAAAAATTTTTCTAACATTTCACTGATCGAAGGGTCATCATCAATAAGCAATATGCGGTGTGACATTTTATCCTCCCTTGTTCACTTCTGTTTTTTTGAGCAAACGATTCAGCTGGTTCGGCTGAAAAAAAGCCGAACTATACAAAAAGTATAATTAGGCTCTTTTTGTTATTATACTAAAGACCGCATTCTTTAAATCGGTTTATCATGTTTCCCTCTTAAAAAACCACCATCAATAAATCTCAGCCAAATGATATGGTCAAATCGCCAAAAGCCAATGGGTATCCTTGCATCTCTCATCAAACTAAAACCAAATAGGAATAAGATAATTTTTAAAATGACCGGTTTTTATGTAAAAGAAGGTAGATGACTGTGATTAAAAGAAGACCAGGTGTAAACCGAATTGAATATTCAAAGATTTGTTCCCTATCGTTCCCCTTTTAGGCATGCCCACCTATTACTTTGAAAATGGATGTATGCATTCAACCCAGGCTATAGAAATGGTCTACTCTCCGAACACAAATAAAACGATAAAAGTAACGAAAAAGATAACAAGAAACAAAGCTAACGCATATAAAATGAAGGTTATTTCCTTTTCAAATTCGGTTCCAAAACAAACAATCCTTTCTTTATGATCAGTAAAAGTAACTCTTAGTAGATTTTTTGTTCTTCATTACTACTACCTTATCATGATACATGGCGAATCTTTTGAAAAAATTCGGCTTGTCCACTTCTTCAAAATGCCGATTCCATTTAAACATTTTAAAGAAAATCTTTATAGTAGATTTATAGTGTGATTTCTCAATATGCAATTTCTTCCGCAAAAACCTTTTCATGATTCGGTACGTTCGTGTTGAATATGCTGGTCTAAAAAAACAATAACTTCTGAAAGCTGAAAACTAGGAGAAAACCACTCTTCATTATGAACACCTTCAATGATCCAGCTATCGGAATGAACAATTGTATTTATTAATTCTTCTCTTTCTTTCTCCGTTCTTCTACTATCACCTGACTTATTTCTGATCCAAACTACCTTATCTAACTCGTAGTTCGGAATATTGTACTTTAATGATATTTCTTTGGCTAAAGTAGTTTTTCCGCTGGCTACTGAACCAATAATATGTATTTTTGGGGTATAGGCTTTTTCAACTCACTCCCACCTTAAAACGGTATATATTTACATATTCTATATTTAGGGAAGTTTTCCTCTTACTATGATATTTTTTGTGTATGCTTGATAAAGAGATGTAAAAACATTTTATTCCCACGTTTATTAAGATAGTATTCTAACAGCAAATCTACTCTGTTGCGTACAGCTGGATTAAAATAGTTATGTTTCTCCTCATGACAACTCCATATAACTGAACTGAGTAAATGCATCATCATGTGCTGCTTGCTGCACTTTCATTTTCTTTTTGCGCATTAGGTCCTTTACCTCTTTTATTGTAAGCTTAAAAGCGGTTCCACCATTTTTAGTAATTTTTCTGTCATTTTTCCAAAGAATGAAAAAAACCTTATTTCTAAGGCTTTCTAGTTTAACTACTATTGGGTCACTCATCATAAAACAAGCTGCCGTCCCTTTGACGTTCAGCAGCTTTGTTTATTCTGCATACTTATTTTCCGTTATATTAGATTAATGCATTCCATGAATGCTTGCTAATTCTAACGGATCTGCATGTTAAGTGACTTTATTCCATGAATTATTAATTTATTTCTTCTATAGAAATTTTCACCAACTCCATTTAGAGCTTGTCAAAAATTCAATAAAAGTCATTTTTTCTGCTGCCAGTAATTCATCTGTACATGCTGAACTTGAACTGTAGCTTTTATCGTGTAGTTCCTTATACGTTGTTTCTTCAAGATAGTTCGTAGCACCTGATTCTTCAAAACACGGCGGTGCAATATATGTACCCGTATTATGATCGATAATCATTCTTGTATCACCAGGAGGATTAAAGGTAAACGGAATATAAAATAAGATTACAATTGCTAAAACTAAAATAATACTGATTATCCTTATAATTTTCATTATCTATTCCCTTCAAAGCTATTAGTATCGTTTACTTATAAGAATTTGCTAAGGCCATAATATCTCTGTTCATAAGGAACATTATGAATTTCCCCTCCTGTCTGCCCCACTATAAACTCGCAATATAATGAGAAAAGCTGGATTGACCGCAGCAAAGATCACTTACAATCTGAGAAACTGTTTTTGCTTTGTCTTTAACCTTGCATATTCTCAACTCTTATATTAGAAATAACTAATATATGTGTCAATTGTGAGTACGCAAAAGAATAATTTATTATGAAAAGCTTTGCTGCCATGTTCTGCAGCAAAGCTTTTCTAAGTTATGGTGGAACGGGGCTAAATAACAATCCTTTTTTAAAAATTTTATCAAGCTTTTTTTCTAAGCAACATTCACTTTTGTTAAAAATCAACTTTAGTGTGACTGCTAGAATAAAGTGTACAGTTTTTGCTTGATAAGATGAAACGCTTATTTACCCAAATATACCAGCAAAAAATATCAACCTATCACTGTAAAATGATCATAGTTCATACTTGCAGTGGAGGTTAGCGAAGGTGGATAAGTGGGAAATGTACATGGAGATAAAGCAATTATTAAAGCAAGGATTTAGTCAGACAAAGATAGCTGAAAAGTTAGGGGTTTCTCGAACAACTGTTTACAGGCACTTAAAGAGATCTCCTTCGGAGATGGCGGAATGGGTTGATTCTCTTCAGTATAAAAAGAAAAAATTAGATCCATATAAAGAACTGATTTTATCTTGGTTGAGAATGCATCCGGATATGTCAGCAGCACAAGTTTATGATTGGCTTTTAGAGAAATATAAAGATCTAACTGTTGGAGAAAGTACAGTAAGAACATATGTAAAAGCATTAAGAGAAGAATACAAAATAAATAAGGAAACATCTCCTCGAATGTATGAGGCAATTCCTGATCCCCCAATGGGAGAACAAATGCAAGTAGATTTTGGTCATACGAGACAAAAAACTGTTGATAATAAGGAAGCCAAACTCAACTTTATAGCTTTTGTCTTATCACATTCTAGACAAAAGTATAAAGAGTGGTTGGATAGACCATTTACAACACGGGATGTTATACAAGCCCATGAGAACGCGTTTAAATGGTATGGAGGAATGACCAATGAGATCGTTTATGACCAAGATAGTTTAATTGTTGTTAGCGAAAATGGTGGAGATCTAATTTTAACTAAAGAATTTCAGCAGTATAGAGAATCCAGAGGAATAAACCTTCGGGTTTGTAGAAAAGCTGACCCTGAGAGTAAGGGAAGAATAGAAAATGTAGTTGGATTTATCAAACAAAACTATGCCAAACATAGAGTGTTTCATAACATCGACTCTTGGAATGAGCAAGGATGGGAATGGCTGAACAGAACGGGTAACTATAAAATACACAATACAACAAAAAAGAGACCATTCGAAGTGTTCCTCCTGGAAAAGCAACACTTAAAACCAGTCTCCCAAAATATAGATATTCAAAATAACTATGAGATAAGTATAGCAAGATGTGTTCATAAGGACAATACTATTCGTTACCAATCTAATCGGTACTCTCTTCCACTTGGAACTTATAACAAATATGAAAAAGTATGTATCAAGGAAACGGAGACTAAAGAATTAGTTATTTATATACCTGATACTGGCGAAATTATTGCAAAACATTCAATTCCCGAAGGGAAAGGGATGTTAATAAAAGATAAAAAACATAGTAGGGATCGTACAAAAGGTGTTGGAGCATTCATTAATACAGTGGCTGAGAGATTTGAAGATAAAGAACTAGCCTTTAAATATTTAGAGAAGGTTAGGGAAAAAAATCCTCGTTACATTAAAGACCAGTTGCAAATCATCTTGCGCGAAACAAAAGGTATCGATAACGAAGTACTGACTAAAGCGTTAGCAGAGTGTTTAAAAAGGAAATTATACAGTGCAACTGATTTTGGCGATATCATTGCATATGTGAAACGTCAGCGCCAGGTACATGAAACAGTTATTGATAAAAAGAAAGAAGTTAAGACTTTGAACAGGCTATCAGAATGGGTTTTAGAAACAGAAGCATACAAAAGAAAAGTAGATACTTACACGGTTTTAATGGAGGTTGAATAGCGATGAGCCAAATCCAACAATTACAAGACATAATGAAAGGGTTAAGACTCGTTGAAACTGCCAAGCATCTCCCCCATTTGATCAGAGAAGCTGAGCAAAAAGACCTTTCATTTACTCAATTCCTGTTAGATGTCACTTCTTATGAGCAAACTCGAAGAGAAGAAAAGCAACTAAACAACCGATTAAAGTGGGCAACTTTTCCTTTCAGCAAAACACTTGAGGAGTTTAATTTAAAAGAACAAAAGTCTTTAAGCAACAAACAACTAAATAGATTAAAAGATTTAACTTGGATAGAACAGCTGTACAATTTGATTTTATTAGGGCCACCAGGTGTAGGTAAAACTCACCTGGCCGTAGGCCTAGGAATAGAGGCTATTAACCAAGGGTATAAAGCGATATTCACATCAATGGGAGATTTAATTCATAACCTGAAAACAGAAGAAATCACACGAAAGTCAAAAGCAAGAATGAAAAGAATTAGAGAGGCTGATTTAGTCATAATAGATGACTTAATGTTTATGGCAATGGATCAACAAGAAGCTAATATGTTCTTTCATTTAATTAATGACTTGTATAATCAGTCTTCCATTATCTTGACCTCTAATAAGGCACCAAAAGAATGGGGAGAATTATTGGGTGATCAAGCTATAACAACAGCAATTCTAGATAGGATTCTTCACCGAGTAGAAATCATTCATTTAAATGAAGATAGTTATCGTATGAAGCATCGTTCTACCATATTTGGGGAACAAAGTGTTTCAAAATAACGAGCAAAAATTGTTTCATTCTACTTGACGGTCACATTTAGTCAATATGTATAAAATAATTAATTAAATTGTAGCGTTTTTGATTTATAAAAGAGCCAATTTGTTTATAAATTTGCCATATGAACATATTAAATCTTATTAGTATTCTTCGTGAATATCACTACTGCAATTAACTTAAAACACCATTACCTGGAGTTTAGGTAAATGGTGCTTTTTATTTATATCTAATTTAAAAGTTCTCTTAATAAAACCTAATATATACGCCTAAAGCAATCAATGATACGACTATTACAACTGCATAAATGATCGTCAGATTGGCTGTATTCCTTTTAGTTGATTGACGATAATTCTCATCACTTTTTCTTGTTAAAATTAAGGTTCCAATTAATGAAAGAACTAATATTAAAATAACAATTGCAATTAAAAATTCCATATCCCACCTCTTTATAATTACTATACCATTTACTCTGAGCGATTTGTATTCCCTTTCATGGAATCTCAGGTTCTTTAAAGAGTTGGATGCTGAAAATCTCTTTGACTTTTTGCTTATCTGGCGTAAGCAGCCTGCAGAAATTCTCATGTATTTAATGTGTTTATTGAAGAATCTTATCATTTCAAGGGGAATTTCAAGCTGAAGTGTTAGAGTTAAAGATTGATAACAAAATAAAAAAGCCTAATTTTAGCTTAGGCTTTTACACTTTTTATTTTAGATATTCATGTTACATATATTATATAAGGCTACCTTGTCGCCTTGGCTTTGGTTAGCCAATGATTGTTTCGTTCGTTTCTGCCTGAAGTTTATTTATTAAACGACAGATGTTTTCTACTGTAAAAGTCAGATTCTTTTCTCCTTCTTTTAAAGCTTCTTCTAATTGAACCGCACCTTTTAATATACCAAAAATGGAAGTAAATCCTGTATCATAAAGAGGTTCCACCCCTTCACCAATTTTACCTGCTACAGCAAAGACTGGAATATTATATTTTTTTGCAATAGTTGCGACTCCATATGGTGTTTTCCCGAATATGGTTTGAGAATCAATACTTCCTTCACCAGTAAAGACATAGTCTGCGTCTTTTATATGCTCTTCTAACCCCGTATATTCTATAACGAGTTCAATGCCTTTTTTTAATCTGGCATTTAAAAAAGCTAATAGTCCACCACCTAGGCCACCTGCTGCACCTGCTCCTTCCATATGAGCAATATCCAGATTAAGTTCCCTTTTCACTAGCTCTGCAAAATGAGCAAGGTTTCGGTCTAGAATTTCAACTGTTTCTGGTGTTGCTCCTTTTTGAGGTCCAAAAATAGCAGATGCCCCATTAGATCCAATTAACGGATTACTTACATCACAAGCCACATCAATCTGAACTTCTTTTATTCTGCTGTCTAATCCACTGATATCAATTTCAGCTAATAGGTCAAGTGCACCGCCGCCGTATGGCAGCTCTTTGCCATTTTGATCTTTAAAAGAAACACCTAATGCCTGCAGCATTCCTGCACCCGCATCGTTTGTTGCACTGCCGCCAATTCCTATTAAAATTCTCTTTACTCCTGAGTCAAGGGCATGCTTGATCAGCTGTCCTGTTCCATATGTTGTTGTAATTAAAGGATCTCGCTCTTGCGATGAAATTAATTCTATTCCACTCGCACTTGCCATCTCGATCACGGCAATTTCACCATGGTCAATGATTCCATATTCAGCTGTTACCGCTTCACCTAATGGACCTACCACTTCAACTTTCACGATATCTCCATCTGACATCGATGTTAGTGACTCAACCGTCCCTTCTCCTCCATCAGCCATAGGAACAATTGTACATACTGCGTCAGGAAAAATTGCGTGTATTCCTGATTCAATCGCAGTAGCAGCTTTTTTCGCCGACATACTTTCTTTGAATGAGTCAGGTGCTATTACAAACTTCATAATCATCGTTCCTTTACATAGAAATCGTTCCTGTTTCTATCATTTTTTTATTTGCTTAAATGGAAGAAGGATGACCTAAGCCATCCATCTTCATATACTAGCGCACAAGGCAAGGGCGCTTATTGTCAAATTTCCAATTAGGGATATAGAATTGCATTCCGACTGAATCGTCACGGGAATTTAATCCCATGTTATGATAAAGTTCATTTGCTTTTAAAATTTGGTCCATATCCACTTCAACACCTAGGCCCGATTTATCTGGAATTGTTAAATAGCCATCTTCAATTTTATATGGATCCTTTGTTAAGCGCTCAATTCCTTCTTGCCAGATCCAGTGAGTATCAATAGCAGTTATTTCACCAGGAGCAGCTGCTGCAGCTTGTGTGAACATTGCTAAGGAGATATCAAAGTGATTGTTTGAGTGTGAACCCCATGTTAATCCCCACTCATGGCACATTTGCGCTACACGTACAGAACCCTGCATGGTCCAGAAATGCGGATCTGCAAGTGGAATATCCACTGACTGAAGGGAGATCGTATGACCCATTTGTCTCCAGTCTGTTGCGATCATATTCGTTGCTGTTGGAAGACCTGTTTGTCTTTTGAATTCAGCCATAACTTCTCTTCCTGAATAACCATTTTCAGCACCACATGGATCTTCAGCATATGCTAATATTCCGTGCATATCCTTACATAATGAAACTGCTTCTTTTAATGACCATGCTCCATTTGGATCCAGTGTAATTCTTGCATCAGGGAAGCGCTCTTTTAATGCTTTAATTGCTTTAATTTCTTCTTTTCCTTCAAGTACCCCGCCTTTAAGCTTGAAATCCTTGAAGCCATATAATTCCTGAGACGCTTCAGCTAGTTTTACGATTGCTTCTGGTGTTAATGCTTCTTCATGGCGAATACGGTACCATTCGTTTTCAGCATTTTCATTGCTGTAATAAGGTAAATCAGTTCTATTACGGTCTCCAATATAGAATAAATATCCTAATGTTTTTACTTTATCACGCTGCTGGCCTTCACCTAAAAGTGCTGCAGCAGGTACATTTAAGTGTTTTCCTAAAAGATCTAATAAAGCAGCTTCAATGGCTGTAACAGCGTGAATGGTGATCCGAAGATCAAATGTTTGCAAGCCGCGTCCGCCTGAATCACGATTTGCGAATTCTTTTCTGACATCATTTAAAATTTTATTATAGTTTCCAATAGAAGCTCCAATTACAAATTTCTTGGCGTCTTCTAATGTTGTTGTGATGCTTTCGCCCCCAGGTACTTCTCCAACACCGGTATTACCATTGCTATCCTTTAATATTACTATATTTCTTGTAAAATAGGCACCGTGTGCACCGCTTAGATTGAACAGCATACTATCTCGGCCAGCTACAGGATACACTTCCATTGCTGTTACGACAGGTGTTAATGCAGTTTCTTTTAATGTATTCATGTTCACCGCTCCAATTTGATTTATTAGGGTGCAGGGAAACTTTCATCTCCCTGCCCATATTTAGATGTATTATTTGCTTACTTCAGTGTTAGCCAATTTTTCATAGTATTTTAATAGACTGCTATGGTCTTCCATTTCGAATCCATCTTGTTTTAATGTATACATCATTTCAAGCACTGCTGCTGTTAGTGGCGCTGGAGAACCATATTCATGGCTTGTTTCCATTGCATTTGTTAAGTCTTTAATATGCAGATTGATGCGGAATCCTGGGTTAAAGTTGCGGTCCAGCATCATTGGCGCTTTTGCATCCAATACTGTACTGCCTGCTAATCCGCCGCGGATCGCCTGATACACTGCTTCAGGATTTACACCGGCTTTGTGAGCTAATACGAATGCTTCTGATACAGCTGCAATGTTTAAAGCAACAATCACTTGGTTTGCAAGCTTTGTCACATTTCCTGCTCCAACTTCGCCAACATGTACAACAGATCCAGCCATTGCTTCTAATATTTCTTTAACATCTTCAAAAACTTCTTTATTACCGCCAACCATAACGGAAATCGTTCCATCAATTGCTTTTGGCTCTCCGCCGCTAACTGGTGCGTCCAGCATTTGCACCCCTTTTTCAACTAGTTCTTTATTTATTTCCTGAGAAGCTTTCGGAGCAATTGAGCTCATATCGACAAAGATCAGACCATCACGAGCACCTTCTATTAAGCCGTTTTCTGCTAAAGCAACTTGTTTCACGTTTGGAGAATTTGGAAGCATCGTAATGACTACATCTACTTTTTCAGCAATTTCTTTCGGAGTGGACGCTGATTCAGCACCTAGTGATTCTAATTCTTTTACTGCATCTTTATTAAAGTCACTTACAACTAGCTGATAACCAGCTTTTATTAAGTTTTTACTCATAGGTTTTCCCATAATTCCTAGTCCGATGAATCCTACTTTTTTCATTGTTCAATCACTCCTACTATTTTTTAAAAGATTTATATTTAAAGAGCTATTCCTAACTCCTTAAAACGATTTAATGTTATCCAACAAATAGATTTAAGATTAGTACGCCAATCAAACCTAGGATGGCAAGAGCTGTTGTATAGGTTGTTCTTGATTTCAAGGCGTCTACTAATGATAAGTTTAGGTACTCCTTATACATCCAGAATCCTGGATCATTTACATGTGAGAAGGCTACGCTTCCGCTTGTTACTGCAAGAACCATTAATTCCATGCTAATGCCAGACGCCTGAGCGATTGGCAGCACGATACCTGATGCTGTCATAACAGCTACAGTTGCTGACCCTAATGCTATCCGTAAGATGACTGCGATTAGCCAAGCGAGGATAATCGGTGATATATCCCAGCCGCTGGTGATCTGCTGGATATAATCAGATACACCGCTTTCTACTAATATTTCTTTAAATGCTCCGCCTGCACCGATTACAAGAATGATCATCCCCATCGGTTTAATAGCATTGGAACACGAATTCATAACATCTTTTAAACTTCTGCCGATTTTAGGTCCTAATAGATAGAATGATAGAAGCAATGCCAGCAATAATGCGATAGGTGCTGATCCAAAAAATTCCATATAGTGTCTAAAAGTGTTTCCTTCCGGTAAGAAAATTTCAGCAATAGCCAATATTGCCATCAAGAATACAGGGATTAAAGTCGCTGAAACACTTGCAAAAAAGCCTGGCATTTCTTCTTCTGTAAACATCTTTGTTGTTACTAACCCTTCAGGTATGCTCGGATTCATGCTTCTAACGAATGGAAGTCTAGGCCAAAGCAGGGCAATAGCTGTTCCAACTGGGATGGCAATCATTAATCCATAAAGCAGTGTGACTCCTTGACTGGCTCCAAAAACGCCTGCTACAGCTGCTGGACCTGGATGCGGCGGCAGGAAGCTGTGCGTTGTAGAAAGTCCCACAACTGTTGGCAGCGCAACCCAGAGCAGGTTTAATTTCGTTTGCCTTGCAATTGTGAAGACCAAAGGAATCAGCAGTACGAAAGCTACTTCGAAGAACATGGTGATTCCTAAAATATAAGCTGCAATGAGCATAGCGATTTGTACTCGTTTCACGCCCATTTTATCGATCAAAGTATTGGCAATTTTCTGAGCTGCTCCAGCATCCGCCATAACATTACCAAGCATAGCTCCAAAACCTAGAATCAAAATCAATTCATCAATTTGACCGCCGATCCCATGAGTCATTGATTCGAGTATGTGATTCAAATCCATTCCCTGCAGTAAACCAACTAATATAGCTGCTAACAATAAAGCGATAAATCCATTCATTTTTAAAGGAATCATCAAAATAAGGATTAAAACAACACCAAGTGCCGCATAGAGTAATGGCATGGCTAATTCCCTACCTTTCTAGGTTTGTTTGTTAGTTAAAAGAGTTATATAGCTCTAAATCTTTTAAAACGTTTTCTAAAATCAGCTTGCTCTCAGGACTCATTTCTGCTGCTGGTGCAAAGGCATAGCCTACATCGATGCCAACCATTCTTAACCCTTCTTTTAAAACAACCGGGAATGTAGCTTTATCTACTGCTAAGCGCAATGGAGAAAGTTTAAATTGTAATTCCAATGACTTCTTATAATCCTTTTCAATAAAAGCATTGTAAATGTCGGCAACCAATCTTGGAGCTATATTCGCTGTACTGGCGATTGCACCGGTTGCACCATGACATAATCCAGCGTAGATCAGTGTGTCGCGCCCTGCTAAAACTGAGAAAGAATCTCGATCCGTTACTCTTAAATACTCAATCATTTTTGTCATATCTCCGCTGCTGTCCTTTATTCCGACGATATTGTCAATCTTGCTCAGCTCTGCACAAGTGTTCACGTCAATCTTCACTTGTGTGCGTCCTTCATTCCCATATAGGATTACTGGCAAGTCAGTTGATTTAGCAATTGCAGCAAAGTGAGCAGTTAGTTCCTGCTGATTTGGTGTCATAAAGTAAGGTGTTAAAACGGACAAAGCAGCTACGCCGCCTACGTCTTTTGCCATTTGAGCAGTATCAATACAATCTCTTGTTGTAATTTCACTTGCTCCGCAATAAATCGGTACTCTTCCGGCTGTGTGTTCCACTGTGAGCTCTAAGACTCTGCGTTTTTGTTCTTTTGTAAGACCGTAAATCTCACCGCTGCTGCCTAGAACAAATAGTCCATGGACTCCTTCTTGGATTGTATAATCAATTACTTTCTTTAGAGAATCCTCCATAATATTTCCGTTTTTATCTAGCGGTGTAACAAGTGCTGGCAGTACTCCTTTTGCTTCGAACATGTTAGTTCCCCCTTTTTGGAATTGGATAGGTCTAATGTTGTTGAATTTTGAGAATTGCAGATGGCTGCTTCTCATTGTTGCTGAGCTTTTCTTACATTATCTAGATATTGTTCAAGTTCCTTACAACCTTTGAGAAATATTTCACAAGTTCATTGTAAACGATTACTAATTAAACTTCTTTAGGTAATCGTCTGAATTTTTTCGGTGTTTTTTATGCATTTGCCTAAAAATTACAGATGTATATATTCTCTTGTATTTTGTCAACTTCAAACAGGTGACCATATTATTACGAATTAACGAACTTATTGATTTGAAGCCATTCGGAAGGAAGCCGCTTACAAAATTTACATTATACTAAATATATAGAGTTCCACCTTCTATTCCTAACCGGACAGGATATTTAGGCAAATTCACATATATTTGTACAAGGAGATGTTTGTATGCGAATTGATAATGTGCTAGCTCAAAAAATATCAGATAAAGTTATGACGGTTATTCCATATAATGTGAACATTATGAATGAAGAAGGATTAATAATCGGAAGCGGTGAAAAGGAAAGAATAAATACCTATCATGAAGGAGCCATTAACTCTATTGAACAAAGCAGGATGATTACAATTTATAAAACAGATCACTCCAGTAAACCTGGTGTCAATATCCCTATATATTTTAGAAATAGAATCATTGGGGTTATTGGAATAAGCGGAGATCCTAAAATCGTCGGTTCATTTGCTGAACTTGTTCGAGTTACGGCTGAGCTGCTGATCAACCAGGAGTTTCTATTTTATGAAAGAAGAATTAAAGAACAGATGAAAGAGGAATTTTTATATCAATGGGTCTTTCGTCAGGATGATTACGATGAATCATTTACCAGCAATGCGGAAACCTTTGGCATTGTTCTTAATATCCCGAGAATGGCGATTATTGTTAAAAGGAAACAAGTAAGAGAAATGACTTTAACAGAACAAGAGTATTCTCTCAGATATAATCAGCATATGGTTTTATACATTGTGCCGGAAAATAGCGACTTTATCAGAAGATTAGAAGCCAGCAATTTAGCTAAGGGAACACTAGTTGGGATAGGAGGTTCATATACTCATTTAGCGAAATCAATTCAAGAGGCTCAGCGGGCGATTGAAATTGCCGATAAAATGGGATTGTCAATAATCTACTGTTATTATAACGAAGTTCAATTTATTGATTACCTCACAAATCGAGATGGTGACCTCCATCATATCGTTACGATTATTGAGAAAATGAACAATAGCACAAAAGGCAAAGAACTGATCGAGACCCTGCTGAGTTATGTAAAGCATAACGGCGACATGAATGAAATTGCAGCAGACCTTCATATCCACAGAAATACTCTAAGCTATCGTCTGCAGAAGATTGAAACACTGACCGAGAAAAATCCAAAACATTTCATCGAATTATTTGAGCTTTTTACTGGGTATATTTTATATAAATTTCTGTCAGATTCGGGTAATACCAGCGATTAGATACCTTTTTGTTCTTCTCTCTCAATTTTACAGCTGAAATAAAAGCGGTTTGTTATAAACGCTTCAAGAGGTACATTCTTATAAAGAAACATTATTCCTAGAATCATTCATATAAAAATACTTCCTGAGGCGTTTCTATTTTATTAATCGATGATATACTGATGACCGGCATCATAATCCCGTCCATACTTCCCTTCTGAATGGTCCCTTCAAGATCGTACCACTCCCCTGTCGGCAGTTTCTGCACTTCCCCTTCCAGCATATATCCATATACACTGGAGTCAGCCACACAGCATGTCATAGACTGCCTGGCAATGACCGCTTCATCTTCGTTAAATTCACTTTCCCGATAAATAAATCCTTGAATCTGAATGCTAACTCCTATTAGTTGATCCAATTCTGAGTTCATTGCTTGCATCACTTTAAAGTAGTTATCATCATTTACGGTAATCCGTTTTGTCTCTTCATTGTAAATTTCACTCAGAAGCACCTCATCAGCAAAGTCTGGTGAAACAGAGCTGATGATTCCCCTGTTTGCAAGTGAAGCTGCGTTTAATTGAAAGTCTTCTGTTACAAAAGAAAGAATAATAGATGCCAAAAACACACCATATACTGGATACTCCTTCCATGAACTTTTATGAGAGTCAACGGACAAGCAATAACAGTCTGCCATTTCTTCTTTATTTGAACGAAAAAGCCGATACATTCCTAATAACAGTAAGACAATAAAGGCAAAAAGGACAAACGGCATCATCTTTGGTGCCATAATATAAGCCATGTTCCCAGTTAGATACAACTTGAATATAACAAGACTTATGGATATTAATATAATCCCCTGTAACTGCATCCGAAAAGAAACAGCCAAACGTACTTCAGAATTCATACCAGCCCCTCCTTTAAAAATACACCTGCCAGCATACACAATAAAAAGACAACCACAGTTACAATTAAAATAAAAAAGAGAACAAATTTCGTTTTAAAACTAGCAAGCATCACGAGAGTATTTTTTAAATCAAGCATAGGTCCGAAGACGAGAAAAGCAAGAATAGAATGCTGAGGCACGACATGCTGAAACGCTGCCGCAACAAAAGCATCAGCTTCAGAGCACAGAGATAACAAGTACGCCAGTCCCATCATTAGTGCTGTTCCAATGACTGGATCTGAGCTTGCTTCTATTAAAGAACCGCGGTTAAGATATACTTGTGCAGCAGTAGCCAAGAGCCCGCCAAGAATGAAGTATTTACCCACTAAGAAAAACTCATCAATACTATGGTTCACCATAGAGTTGAATCTTGAATAATTATGATGATGGTGCGCTGGTGCGGTGAAATCGTTTGTATGCTTACGTAAAATGCTTGAACCAGTGAAAAATACATATATGATGAGGGCAACCGTAAAGGAAACCGCAATACATAATGCCATTCTGCCGATATAAATGGCAGGATCGTTTTGAAATGCAAAAAAAGTGGAACCAAACACAACGAAATTAAGAATAGGAGCAGCTGTTAAAATAGCCATACCAGCATGAAGCGGAACCCCTTTCTGTATAAGCCGGCGGACAACAGGGATTATGGCACATTCACATACTGGTGTAATAGCAGCAATTAGAATAGCAGTGATTACAGCCATTACAGGGTGCTTAGGTATCCATCTTTTGATATAGTCTTCGGAAATATACTCGTGAATAATTGAAGAAAAAATAACTCCGATCAAAAGAAATGGAATAGCCTCCAGGAAGATTCCCATAAAAATGACGAAGATTGATTTAAACTCCCCTTCAAGAATATCCCCATGAAAGAAAAAGCCCTCAAGATCTCCAAAAAAGAATAGAGACAACATAAAAAATAGTAGGATTGTTACTAATAAACTCCGCATATTAGAGATTACACTCATTAATATCTCTCCTAAATCGTAATTACTTCGAATGATTTACTATTACTCTATGTAATCTATTTGAGTTTCATTCACAAAATGATAGATTTGGATTTTAGTTCTTTTGCTTTTTAATCTGTTCGCTTTCATATAAAAGAAAAAGGCTCATTTGGTGCTAAAAGGAAATCTTTCTAGTAATTATTTGAAGATTGCTTAGACCCGTATTTTTTCAGTTGTGAATGTGGTATGTTACTCTGGGTGATACCTATGATGATCATAAAAGAATTTATAGCTAATTTAGCTTTACTGGGCACATTGCTTTTTCTATATTCTCAAGTAATCATGAAAAAGCCGCTTCAATTGCATTCATCTGCGAAAACGAAACTAATTGCAGGTATCTGCGGCGGTTTTGTTAGTATTGTATTAATGCTGTTCAGCATCAATATTGGTGATTTACTCGTAGACTTACGTTTTATACCGACACTGCTGCTTGCTTTTTACGGAGGAGCATTTCCAGCGCTGATATCCATGGCAATGACCATTATATTCCGGTTCATTCTATCAGCCGAAATTATATCTTTGTATGCATTGATTATTAGTGTGACTGGCACCTTGTTTGCCATCTTTTTTTCAAGAGTAAAATTTTCCGCTAAAATTAGAATTTTTTCCATCTACACATTTAACAACATCATTTTTTCAATCTTTTTTGTTTATCTAAGTGAAGATCCAGCTATTATAATGGAAGTACTTACTTTATATTGGCTGATTTCATATATCTCCACTTTTTTAACGTTTTATCTAATACGATATATCCGTGAAAGCCAAGCTCTGTTTGCAAAGTATAAGAATGATTCTTTAACAGATAGTCTTACAGGTTTAAACAATGTTCGTAAGTTTGATGAAGAGTTCAATAGATTTGTGCATGATGTTAAAAATAGTGATCAGCAGCTTTCTCTTCTTTATATAGATATAGATTATTTCAAGAAAATTAACGACACATATGGACATAAAGAAGGCGACATCGTTTTAATTGAACTTGGGGCAAGGCTTCAGAAAGCGACCAGAAATTTTGATATCGTCAGCAGAAATGGCGGAGAGGAATTTACCGTTTTACTTTTGGATTGCCCTGCTGCCAGAGCTGTTGAAATTGCAGAACGCATTCGAGACAGCGTAGAAAAGGATGCCTTTCTATTAAGCACTGGCAAGTCTATTTATATTACTGTTTCAGTCGGTGTAGCGAGCTATAGAGAAACAACTGAAAACCCAGCTATGTTAATTGATGATGCGGACTCTGCACTTTACCTAGCCAAACACTTGGGCCGTAACAGAGTATGTGTGGCATCATAAAGCAATGATTCTATTAAGATTCCTTAAATATAAGGGATCTTTTTGTTTAATTTATTCTTGAAATATTCTCCTCCAAAAATAGTAATTGTCACAAAATGTTCTAACCTTTACCGATTCACAGCTAGAATTAAACGGTATATTACTATATATAGATTCAAATAAATACAACCAAAGCATATATAGTATTGGAGGAGTAAAGAAATTGAAACAATCGATTTTGATGAATTCCGACCCATTTGAACAATATGAACAATTGGCTCTTTCTTTTGAGGATATTGTTACTACTAAAAAACAAGATTTAATACAAGAAAATGCAAACATGGATGGCCGAAGTCCATGTGGAATGATGAATAAGTTTGCCAGCGAAGCATCTAAATTTTATACAAAAACAGAGCTTTTAAGTGATGAAGCTAAACAGGCAATGAAGGATAACTTTATTTACCCTCACGACCTTGATTATTATGCGACCGGCACAACAACCTGTGCACAAATACCGCTCGGCAAGCTCTTGCAAACTGGCTTTCATACTGGCCATGGCTTTATGAGAACACCCAGTGATATTACGAGTGCCATGGCACTGGCCACGATCGTTTTCCAATCCAATCAGAATATGCAGCATGGCGGTCAGTCCGTTCCTGCCGTTGATTTCGATCTGGCTCCTTTTGTCAAAAGAACCTATTTAAAAATACTTAAACGCTTAAACAGCTATCCGCTGCAATGGACAAATGAAGAAAAGAGCAAGCAGGCATGGGCTGAAACGGAGCGGGCAACTTATCAAGCGTGTGAAGCATTTATACATAATTTAAATAGCATGCATAGCCGCGGGGGCGGTCAGACTCCTTTTACTTCAATTAATTATGGAACAGACACATCAAAAGAAGGACGATTGCTAATCAAAAATCTGCTGCTTGCCACCCAGGCAGGCCTTGGAAAAGGCGAAACACCTATCTTCCCTATTCAAGTGTTTAAAATGAAAAAAGGCGTTAATTACTTTGCTGATGATCCTAATTATGATTTATATCAATTGGCTTTAGAAACAACTGCAAAACGTTTATTCCCTAATTTTTCTTTTATTGATTCACCGTTCAATCTTGCCCATTATAACGGAACTCCTGAATCGGAAGTTTCCTATATGGGCTGCAGAACGAGAGTTATGAGCAATCGGCATGGTGAGGAAAACAGTGTCGGCAGAGGAAACTTATCTTTTACGAGTGTCAATCTAGTCAAGCTTGCTCTCACTTCCAGCAGCATTGCTGAGTTTTATCACTTATTAAACGAATATAGTGAAATAATCATCCGTCAGCTCTACGATCGTTATTTATTTCAGGCTAAAAAGCAGGCAAGGGATTTTACTTTCCTCTATTCTCAAGGTGTTTGGCTTGGAGGCGAACAATTGAAGCCAGATGACACATTAGAAGTAATCTTGAAACAAGGCACTTTATCGCTCGGTTTTATCGGTTTGGCAGAATGTTTAAAAGCTTTAACAGGAAATCATCATGGTGAAGACGAGGAAAGCTGGAAACTTGGCTATGAAATTATTCAATTTTTGCGAAATAAGATGGATGATGCAGCCGAAAGATATGATATGAATTATAGTTTAATTGCTACACCTGCTGAAGGGCTAAGCGGCAAATTTGTACAGCAGGATCAGCTTCTATTTGGCGAGATAAAAGATATAACTGACCGGGCCTATTACACCAATTCCTTTCATATTCCCGTTCATTATTCTATCAGGGCAATCGATAAAATTAGGTTAGAAGGTCCCTTCCATGAACTGTGCAATGCTGGCCATATTTCTTATATTGAGCTTGATGGTGACGTAAGGCGAAATGTAACTGCTTTAGATAGGCTTGTGAAAGCGATGGCAGAACATCATATCGGTTATGGCAGCATTAATCATCCAGTGGATCATTGCAAAGTCTGCGGATATAATGGGTTAATTGATGAAGAATGTCCGAGCTGTAAAAGCACTGATGAGGGTGACTTTCATCGTATTCGCAGGATAACTGGTTATTTAGTTGGTGATATGAGCAAGTGGAATAGTGCAAAAATGGAAGAAGAACGAGATCGAGTGAAGCACGGGGCAAACAAATGAAGGTGATGAATATTTTGCATGATTCAGTCGTGGATGGTGAAGGGCTGCGGACCATCATTTTCTTTGCTGGATGTCCCCATCAATGCCCTGGCTGTCATAATCCCAGCAGCTGGCATATGCAAAACGGAACAGATATGAATGTTGAAGAAGTTGTCCAGGAAGCAATGAATCCGTTAACAGATATCACATTAAGCGGTGGTGATCCTTTTTTTCAGGCTAAAGAAGTTAAGCTTGTAGCGAAAACACTTAAAAGTCTTGGTAAGCATATTTGGGCATATACTGGCTATACACTTGCTGAGATTCAGGAAAAAGGAAGCAGCGACCAGCAGGAATTATTGTCCTATTGTGATGTATTGGTCGATGGCCGATTTATTATCGGACAGAAAGACTCCACACTTCCATTTAGAGGGAGTGCAAACCAAACGATCCATTACTTAACATAATAAAAGGATAGTGGCGTTCCATTTGGACGCCACTTTATTATTTATCTATAGGGTAAAGAAACTCTTAACGAATTGCTCTGAAACATCTTCCAGCTTCTTATACTGATATTGAGGATTACGATCCTTATCAATCATTACCGAACGGATTCCTTCATAAAAATCACGATGCTTTAAAAAGTTTAATGCCAGTACATAATCTGTTTCAAAACATTCCCGGACTGTTTTTACTTTGCCATCTCTTAATTGCTTTAAGCTCACCTTTAATGATACAGGTGACTTCGACATTAGTAACTTTAACGTATCTGCCGCAAATTCACTAGAGGCATTTTCTAATGAAGATATGATCTCTTCAACAGTGTCATAGCGGAAATGAGAATTAATCTCTTCTTCCATTTCTTTCAGAAGGCTTCTTTCTGCAGGTGTCTTGCTGTATTTCTTGATCATCTCTCCAACTTGAGATGCTTCCTCCCATTCAAATGCTTCAATTTCCTGTAAAAATAGAGGAATGTCATCACTGGATATATATTCTTCACCTGCATGAATATGTAATACATCAGCGCCATTAATCGTTGAGCCTGTTAAAGCAAGATATGCCCCGATCTGACCTGGCGCTTTATTTAGAAAATAGGCGGCAGCAACGTCAGGGAAAAAGCCAATATTCATCTCAGGCATAGCCCATTTTGTCCGTTCCGTCACAATACGATGTGAAGCCCCACTAGAAAGCCCTACACCGCCGCCCATCACAATGCCGTCTAATATCGCTATAATCGGTTTTTCAAATTCATAGATAAAGAGATCAAGCATATACTCCAATTCAAAAAAGTGGCATGCACGTTCAAAAGCGATTTCACTTGATTGTGCTTCATTTAGAGTCTTAATATCCCCTCCCGCACAAAAACCTTTCGCTCCTTCCCCTTTCATGACAATTACTTTGATTGAGTCATCCGATTGCCACTTTGTTAATTTCTCACTTATGATCGAAATCATTTCACAGGAAAGCGAATTAATGGCTTTAGGACGGTTGAGTGTTAAAGTTGCTACGCCATTTCCCTTCACTTCCGCAATTACAACGTCTGTCATTGGAATCCTCCTCATATAATGCTTTACATGTTTTCATTGTTCTATGGATGTTCAGCCTGGTTTCATCTTAACATGCTTCATAACTGATGACTCTCTTCGAAACCATATGTTCATATTTTATTAACAATAAGTCTTAGCAATAAATTCCCCTGAAAAAGTCCAGGGGAATTTATGATTATTACAGGTTCAATTTGACTGCTATTAAAACCACCGCTCCGTAACCACTTTTTTTCTCGTATAAAACTGTACTCCATCCTTGCCGTTTGTACCTAGATCTCCATAGAAAGATGCCTTGTTGCCTGCAAATGAGAAAAAGGCCATAGGTGCTGGTACATTGACGTTAACACCGATCATGCCGGCATCGATAGAGTTGCGGAAGATTTGTGCACTTTTTCCGCTTGAAGTATAAATAACTGCACCATTTGCAAACTTTGATTGATTTGTCAGTTCTATTCCTTCTTGTAAATCTTTTATTCTGACAATGCTTAACACAGGAGCAAAAATTTCATCCTGCCATATTTTCATATCTTTTGTGACATGATCAAATAGCGTTGCACCAACATAATAGCCTTCTTCTTTTTTGCTGTCTTCCCTGCCATCGACTAGAAGCTTAGCTCCTTCGGATACTCCGCTATAAATATAGCTTAAAACTCGTTCTTTATGCGATTCGCGAATAAGAGGGCCAACAAAATGCTCCTCATTTGTCCCTTCTCCTGCTGTTAATTTCCGTGTTTCTTCTGTTAGTAGAGCAACAAATTCATCCGCAATATCCTCGGTGACCGCGACAACAGAACATGCCATACAGCGTTCACCGCTGCTGCCGAATGCTGCACCAATCACACCTTGAACGGTTTTCTCCAGGTTGCAGTCACCTAAAACCACGCCATGGTTTTTAGCACCTGCCAATGCCTGCACTCTCTTTCCATTCGCTGATCCTTTTTCATACACATATTTTGCAACAGGTTCAGAGCCGACAAATGAAACCGCCGCAATTTGCGGATGGTCCAGTATGCCGTTGACCACGTCTTTACCGCCATGAACTAAATTTAAGACGCCCTTTGGGAAGCCGGATGCATAAAATAAATCTACTAATCTTTCAGCAAGAATCGGTGTACGCTCTGATACTTTTAAGACAAATGTATTTCCGCACGCGATCGCAAGCGGGTACATCCATAATGGCACCATCATCGGGAAATTAAAAGGCGTGATTCCTGCGACAACACCAAGCGGGTAGCGCCAAATCGAGCCATCAATTCCTTCTGCAATGTTCGGAAGTGCATCTCCCATCATCAGATTAGGTGCAGAGACAGCAAGCTCTACCACTTCAATGCCGCGCTGAACTTCTCCTCTTGCATCCTTGAGTGTTTTTCCATTTTCAGCGGTAATAATCTGTGCAAGCTCCTCTTTATGTGTTTGCAGCAGCTCCAAATATTTATATAAATAGCGAGCTCGATTCGGAACGGGCACCTTTGACCAAGAGGTATAAGCAGCTTGAGCTGCTTCCACGGCACGATTTACATCTTCCTCCGTTGAAAGTGGCACATACGCAATAATTTTACCAGTAGCCGGATTGGGCACAGATTCTGTTGCTTCACCTAAAGACTCTACCCATTCTCCATTAATATGATTTTTCATTTTTTTAACATCTGTATGAATCATACGAGCCGTTCCTCCTCTTTGTTTGTATTATTGCGATCCTGAATCATTTTATAAACAATGGACATATCAAGATCTCCATACCCCTCAGCATCTGCTTTTTGATAGTTTGCCAGCAGCGTTTTAGAAATTGGCAGTTCGACTTGCTGCTGCTCAGAAAGCTCCATCGCAAATTGTAAATCCTTAATCAGCAGTTTTAGAGTAAAGCCAGGATTATAATCATCCTTAGCAATAAAAGATTCGTAATTTCGTTCGTATATACGGCTCTGGCCATAACTTACATTTAATACTTCAAAAAGCTGTCCTAAATCTAGTCCGCTTTTCTCAGCAAGCGTTAACGCTTCTGCCACACCCCAAGTGTAATAGCCAATCAGCAAATTGTTCATCAGCTTTGTGATGGTTCCACTATCTACTTTTTCACTAATATGAAAAATATTTTCTCCCATTGCTTCCATGACAGGCAATGCCTGGTCGAACACCGTCTTTGAACCGCCTGCCATAAAAGTTAGTGTCTTATTGACAGCACCGACGACCCCTCCGCTCACTGGTGCAGCTATAAATTGGCCGCCATTCTCTTTTATGGCCTTTTCTATTTTTTGATGAAGCTCCGGTGAAATTGTACTTGTATCAATTAAAATACATTTATTTGAGCTCTGTTCAATAAGTCCATGTTTGCCAAAATACACGGACTCAGCAGCCTTATTTGAAGGAAGACTAGTAAAGATGACTTCACAAATTCCTGTCAATTCTTCAGCTGGTGTACCAATCTTGCCGCCAAGCTTTTGAAAAGCTTCTTCTGCTTTTTCGTTAATATCAGAACCATATACGATATAGCCAGCCTTTAATAAATTGGCACTCATCGGCAGACCCATATTTCCCAATCCAATAAATCCTATTTTTTTCATATAAAAACCTCCATCCTTAAAAAGCTTAGAAGCTATGAATGTTAAGCTGCTAGTTTACTATACGGTAAAATATTGACCCTTTTGCAGGATTGCTTGAGCGATTTTTCTTTTCTTTATTAGCGTTTGGCTTCTGATTGGCACATAAATGGATGAGACTTCATTCAATTTTTCTTCTCTCTCCATCTCATTTTCATATAAACAGGCAATCATCACTGCTGCACCAGAAGCAATTTTATAAAAGCCTTCTTCACAAATCGTTTCTGATAATAGCTGTATAACTTCATGATCTGGATGTTTAAGACTTCTTTTATAGCAAGAATCCATCACATATAGTTCACTTGTCACATCAGCCAGTATTCTCATCAGCTCTTGTTCAATATTTTTAGGCTGACGTTTCTGGGTAAGCGCTTTCAAAATTTTGTCGAATAATTCAGCAGCGCCGACTAAATAACCTTCTTGTCGAGTCAATTGCTCTTTCTTATTTAAATCTTTAATAGAGCTCGGCAAAGAAGTTCTTTTTAATGCATTCTTCGCAATGGTTAGCCTGTTGATTTCATTCGTACCTTCAAAAATGCGGCTAATTCTTGCATCACGATAAAGTGCTTCAACCGTATAGTCTTTCATATAGCCATTGCCGCCATGTATCTGGACAGCTTCATCCACGTTACTAGCCAATGCCTCAGAACCAAACACTTTACAGATCGAAGCCTCTAGTGCAAAAGCAGAAACAAGCGAATTAAAGCCTTCAGTTGAATCTTTGCTATTTAAAACTTCATCAATATAGCCTGCTGTCCGATATGAAATACTTTCTGCACCAAAAATAGCAAGCGCCATATTGGCCAGTTTTTCTTGGATCATATGAAACTCGCTAATGCTCTTCCCAAACTGCTGCCGCTCCTCCGCATAATGAATGGCCAGCTGAAGTGCTTGTTTTGCTGTCCCAATGTTGGCAAAGGACAGTTTTAAGCGTGCTAAATTCAGAATGTTTAATGCTACAAGATGACCTTTACCTATATCGCCGAGTACATTTTCAGAAGGAACAGGACAATCTGCCAAAATCAAGGTAGCTGTAGAAGATCCTTTGATTCCCATCTTTTCTTCTTCAGCACCAATCGAAACGCCTTTAAAATCTCTGTCGACAATAAATGCGGTCATGCCTTGATCGGATTTCGCAAATACGAGAAAAACATCTGCAACATTGGCATTTGTAATCCATTGTTTTTCCCCATTAATAACCCAGCTGCCGTCGTCTAACTGTTTTGCTGTTGTTTTAGCGTTTAAAGCATCAGAGCCTGCATTTGATTCTGTCAGTGCATATGCGCCAATCCATTCACCTGAACCGAGTTTTAGCAAATACTTTTGCTTTTGCTCCTCAGTTCCATAGTATATATAAGGCAGTGTGCCAACACCGGCATGAATGTTAAACGAAACACTGAATGATCCTGCCCATCCCAGCTTTTCAGCGACAACGCCAGAAATACTTTTATCTAATTGAAAGCCGCCATAATCTTCAGGGATTTCAATACTTAATAAACCAAGTTCACCGGCCTTACGGAATAAATTCACTACTTCAGCATGCTGCTGTTTTTCAATATCACCCAATTTAGGCTTCACTTCAGTTTTTACAAAAAGCTCTGCCGTTTTTGCAATTAAAACATCGTCATCTGTAAAGTCTTCTGGGGTGAAAGGAGCAGTAATGCTGTCGTAAAAAAGATAAGGATTTTGTGACATCGTATTTGCTTTCTCCATCCTCATGAACCTCCCATCAGGAAAGAGAGATGAGAAAAACCGCTGAAAAGGTATTCTCATTTCTCCTCTTATTCATTTCAAGACTATGTTACTGTCCTTTATTTAAAACTGTTTTGGCCATTTTATTGTCCATCTCTTCAAATTTATAATAAGAAATCGTCTCATATAATTCGCTTCGAGTCTGCATATTTTCGAGAGCTTCTTTCTGACTTCCGGTATTTTTTATAAGGGAAAAAACACTCTCGTATGCTTTAGCTGCCACCCGTAAAGAGGTAACAGGGTAAATCACCATTTTATAGCCCATCTGTGCAAATTCTTCTGCTGAATAATATGGTGTTTTTCCAAATTCGGTCATATTGGCAAGCAGCGGTACTGACAGCTGTGCCGCAAACTGTCTAAACTCTTCTTCTGATTGCAAGGCTTCTGGAAAAATAGCATCTGCTCCTGCCTCTGCATATGCTTTTGCACGCTCCAATGCGGCAGCCATTCCCTCCACACCGCGTGCATCTGTTCTGGCAACCACATAAAGGGTTGGTGCTGTTTCCTTAATCACTTTGATCTTTTGCACCATTTCCTCTGTTGTTGTCAATTGTTTTCCATTAAGATGTCCGCACTTCTTAGGGAGCTGCTGATCTTCTATTTGCACAGCAGCGACATGGGATTCTGCCATTTCTCTTGCCGTTCTAGCTGTATTTAAAACGCCGCCAAACCCAGTGTCGATATCTACTAGCAACGGCAGATTTGTTGCCCGTATAATATCTCTTGCTCTGTCCGCTACTTCAGTAGAAGTGACAATTCCTAAATCGGGCAGTCCTTTACTCGCGGTATAGGCTGCTCCAGATAAGTAAAGAGCATTAAATCCAGTATTTTTTGCAATTAACGCAGCCATTGCATCATGTGCACCGGGAATTTGCACGATATTTGCGTTGTCAACAAGCTTGCGAAAAGCATCCGCCAGCTCTGCTTGTGTTAAAGGCTGATCTACAATCCACGCCATGTTCTGTCCTCCTTTTACACTATTTTTCTTTCAATCTCTCATCAATTTATTTTATCGGACAAATAGCTCAACAAATTCATTGACGGTCATTTTTGCAAGAGATGACTTGTCAAAACACGCCTTTTCAATCTTTTCCTGCTGCTCTTCACTGTAATAAGACTTTAAATTGTCAGTGAACTTTTGAATGACCTTTGGAAGTGCTTCCTCTCTGCGGAAACGATGTCCTAATGGATATTCACTAGTCAGTTTTTCTGTCGCAGTTCCATCTTTAAAGTGAACCTGCACCGAATTAGCGATTGAGCGCTTGTTCGGATCTAAGTAATCAACACTGAATTGCTTATCCTCTGTGACAACCATTTTGTCTCTAAGCTGATCAACCTCAGGCTCAGCGGCTGTCGCATCTTCGTAATATTCTGCGGTAATATGTCCTTTTAACAAGCCGATTGCCGTAATATATTGCAGACAGTGATCACGGTCAGCAGGATTATAAAGCGGTCCTTTTTTATCAATAATGCGGATTGCTGATTCATGTGTAATAATATCGATCTTATCAATTTCGTCTAAACGATCCTTCACAAGCGGATGCAGCTTCACTGCACATTCTGCAGCTGTTTGCGCATGGAATTCTGCCGGGAATGAAACCTTAAACAATACATGCTCCATTACATAGGACTCCAGCTCACGGGCAAGTGTTAATTCTTTCGTGTTAAAAAGAACATCTTGGAACCCCCAGCCTGGTGCGGATAATGCCGATGGATAGCCCATTTCACCTTTTTTCGCCATAAGAGCAAAATGAACGCCCCGGCTTGTTGCATCTCCTGCAGCCCATGATTTTCTTGATCCCGTATTTGGTGCATGACGATAGGTTCTAAGAGCAGAGTTATCAATCCAGGCATTTGATAGCGCGTTGATAATCTCCTGTCTTGTACAGCCAATCATTTTCGCAGCAACAGCCGTTGTAGCAATTTTCACGAATAGAACATGATCAAGTCCGACGCGATTCAAACTATTTTCCAGAGCAAGAACACCTTGGATTTCATGTGCTTTGATCATCATTTCTAATACATCTTGAACGGTAAATGGCTCTTTTCCTTCTGAGATATTAACTCTGCTCAAATAATCGGCAACAGCAAGTATGCCTCCTAGGTTATCGGATGGATGTCCCCACTCTGCCGCAAGCCATGTATCGTTATAGTCCAGCCATCTGATCATACAGCCAATATTAAACGCACCACTAACGGGATCTAGTACATATGAAGTTCCCGGTACTCTTGTGCCATTCGGAACAACTGTCCCCGGTACGACTGGCCCCAGAAGTTTCGTGCACTCCTGATAATTGAGAGCAAGGATTCCGCAGCCCAATGTATCAAGCAACACATAATGTGCCGTCTGGTAAGCTTCTTCACTCGTAATCTCTTTATCAATCACATAATCAGCAATTTGCTCCAGCAAACGATCGGTTTTCGTTTCATTTGTCACTTTTATCACTAGTCATCTTTCCTTTCATATTCATTTCAGCTATAGTTAAAAGGTGTGTTTGGCAGAACACGCACTTTTTCGGCGGACGGCGTTTAAACAACTCCCCAGTTGTTTTATTGATTTAACAGATGCCGTTCGCCTACATAATGAACTCTTGGTCTGAATAATTTATTGTTTTCATGCTGCTCAATTACATGTGCACATAATCCTACAGTTCTTGAGCTAAAAAAGATCGGTGTATATAGAGGGATTGGAATACCAAGCATCCAATATACCGGTGCCGCATAATAATCAAGATTTGGGAAAATTCCTTTTTCCCGCTCCATTACTTTTTCCCCGGCCTCACACATCTGATATAAAAGGTCATTGCCTTGTTCATCACAAAGCTCTTTTAACGCTTTTTTCATAAGCAATGCCCGCGGATCCATCTTTTTCATATACACTCGATGGCCAAAGCCCATAATTTTCTCTTTCTTTTCCAGTTTTGACTGAAGCAGTGCTTCAAATTCAGCTGGTGTTTTAGCGTCTAGCAGCATATACATAACTGCTTCATTGGCGCCGCCATGCAAGTTTCCTTTCAGTGAGGACACCGCACCAGTCAGGGCACCGTATAAATCTGATTTAGTGGAAGCTATGACTCTGGCAGTAAATGTGGAGTTTGGCATTTCATGCTCACTATAGAGGACAAGTGATTGATCAAAAATGCGTTCTTCAAGTGATGTAGGTACTTTTCCTGTCAGCATATAATAAAAGTTTGCACTATATGACAATTCTTCAAGCGGTGCAATCGGTTCCTTCTTCTGAAGAATGTGATAGCTGTTCGCTACTATGTTTGGCATATGGCCAAGCAATTTATAAGCTTTTCTTTTATTCGCTTCTGCTGAAGAATCGTCTATCTCACGATCAAAGCCGGCTAAAGCTGAGATTCCCGTTCGAAGTCCATCCATCGGGTGCGTTTCATGAGGTAATAGCTTGAAAATACCGTTGATCTCAGAGGGAATTTGATATTCATCCTGCAGCTGTTTGGCTAGCTTTACTTTATCCGCAGGACTAGGCAGTGCATCTTCTAATAATAAATGAACAATATCCAGATATTCTTTTGACTCTGAAAGCTGTATTAAATCATAGCCTTTAATGACAATTTCTCCTAACTTCGTATCAAGTAGAGAAATACGTGTTTCTGCTGCTGCAACACCGTCTAAACCTGGAGAGTAGATAACTTCATTGCTCATATTTCATCCTCCATTCCCTATATCGTTTTAGTGAAAGCCCTTACAAAATTATTTAAAAAAATAGTTTTTTCTACAATATTTTCAGTTTTCACTCTGATGTTTTCACCATTGATTACAGGTTAAAAACATACTTAAACAAGGTAATAAAGTGTTTTAATGACTAATGCACATCCCTCCTAGCTTATGTATGGACAGATCATAAAGCTTGAGTATGCAGAATAATAAGGATTATCTTACCTATTATTCAATTTTCCATTTTAAAGATACCAAATAATTTAAAAATTTACAATTGTTTTTGTTGGGTAAAAATTCTATTTACTTTTTCGATTGATATGGAGCTGCTGCTATAGAAGTTAAACTCTAGACGCTTTTTAAATCCTTTCCAGCCGAGATTACTGCTATTCAATACAAGTTTTTTTATGGCTATAACATTCTTATCATAAAATTTATTTGAACTTTGAATCTGAAACATTTCCAGTACCCTTACCGTCTAATGATATAAATAGTGTCAAGGAGCAGATTTAATGAAGAAACCCATTATCTCTTTATTAATTATAGTTACAGCTTTATTCTTAATCTGGTTCTTTAATTTAAGGACTACAGAAGGCTATGTCATAAGCCCTGCAGATTCAAGCATTTTGGTCGCCGAATCTGCTTCAGCACCTGAAATCAAAGCGAAAACTCAATCTGAACTAGATGAATTTTATCTATTCGAAGGTTCTTCTTATGATATACCGGCATTAAATAAATTTATCAAATCAGAATATAAAACCGGACAAAAAGTTAAAATTTATTGGCATGGAAGTGTGATGGAATCTGCTCCTAGTCAAATTAAAGGCACCTTCCTCATTATTAAAAAATAGTCATTTGCAGTCTTTAATGTGTCACCATATGATTCAGAGAAAATAAGTATTAAAATTCTTTCCGCTAACAAAATCACTAGCTTGAGACAACAAAAAACTCAGTTCCCAAATTGAGAACTGAGTTCCATTTACAATTAGAAAGCCGCCTTTGCCGTAATAAAGTATAAGAAAGTTTTAAACCACCACTTCTCAAAGTGGGTGTTCGCAAAAACGATCCTGCATGTCCTCCTTGTCTTATAGACAGAGGCTTGTCATTCCTGTTTTGATTTTAAACTCCCTATTACAGCTTAAAGGTTAAAACTTAATTATGATTACGTACAATGCAGCTTAGTTCTTATCATATAGCATGCAGAGAGAAATATCAATGGAAAAATAAGTATTTAGGCGGTTTTTGTTATTTAGATATAACGATTTCTTGTAAGGCTCTTATTATCTTACCTCTGTGTTCTGATTCCCCCAAATCCTGCGGTCGACTGGTTTCGGGAATTACAATGTTATTCTGATTCCTGAAATCCTAGCGGGGAACTGGTTTCGAGATTTACATTGATGTTCTGATTCCTGAAATCCTTGCATGGAACTGGTTTCGAGATTTACATTGATGTTCTGATTCCTGAAATCCTTGCATGGAACTGGTTTCGGGAATTACATTGACGTTCTGATTCCTGAAATCCTTGCATGGAACTGGTTTCGGGAATTACATTGACGTTTTGATTCCTGAAATCCTTGCATGGAACTGGTTTCGGGAATTACATTGATGTGCTGATTCCTGAAATCCTTGCATGGAATTGGTTTCGGGATTTACAATGTTATTCTAATTCCTGAAATCCTAGCGGGGAACTGGTTTCGGGAATACCAGAGTTCCAACAAAAATCCTCCGATCTCCTACCTTAAAACTTTCTTTTTTTCGCCAGTGGTTCCACAAATCGGTCCATCACCCATTTTACAAGCATCCACGACCATTTTCGGCTAAAGGACAAATGTTTCTGATAAATGACATTGTATTCGATATACTGTTTTGCTCCGCGTTTCCTTTTAAATTCACTTGCACCAGCACTTCTGTGTCCGATATATCCGTGATCGAGGATCTCTTTTGTGATCAAATATGAAAGTATTCGATATAAGCCTAGTTGTTTACCTATTTTTGTGTTGTATCCCAAAATAGGTGTTGTCAATACAGAATGAACCGTAAAATAGCCTATGACCCCTACGACATCCTCATTTTTAATCCATTTAAAATGCATCAAGTTTTTCTTCATAATTTCGTTAAAATATCTCATATTAAATTGCGGATTATGCTGGGAGTATTTCTGAATATACAGCTGACGATAAAGTTCATAAGCGCAAGATGCATACCTTTCTATATTCCTAGGCGTCTCTTCCACCAGCAGCATATGCTTGGCAAACAATGAGGCATCTTGCCGCAGCAACTTTTTCTCTTTTCCTGTTAAGTTGCTTCCAGCGTCTTCATTCAGCAAATAAATCGAACGAGACATGATTTTTCTATAACCCGCTTCACGAAAATCTCTCATCATAGAAAGATGCAGCTTATTATTAAGAGAGCGGAACATGATGGTATGCTCTGGAAAAGCTTCTGTTAAACACGCCGTTAGATCTTTCATTTGCTGTGATGTAAGCTGGGCAGAATATAAGTTAGTCGATAACAGCCAATTGTTCACAATCACCACTTTATTAAACGAGCTTTTTCGAAGACAAAATCCTAATAGGCTGATGATTTTTTCAAAAATATATTCTAATGGCTTATTGCCTAGCTCCCAAAGCTCTTCCTTGGCATAAGAAATATAATGTGTATAAGGAGAACATACATACGAATTTTCATATTGGCTATCATTTTTGGTGATCGGTAAAAGCAGGTGATCTATTCTAATAAAATATAAATCTGTTTTCACATTTTCAATATATTGTTGAACCCCATCTCTTACAAGATGTTCAAAATATGCCTGTATGTAAGCGCCATTGTCGATTTCACTCCAAGGGATCTGGTCAAATGAATGTTGATCATAAAGGTATACGATCATGGTTTTTCTTGCAGTCTGCTTTCAATTCGTTTGCGCTTAATATGAGAAGGGGTTTCATCATACATTTGGAAAATTAGCTGTGGACGATGAAGGTGCAATGTATCATATAACCTCCATATATGTTTCTTTACTTCTTGCTCCATTTCCGTTTGATCATCTTTACCCTTAATCAAGATGATGATTTTATCCAAGTGCGACTGCACCATTTTATATTCAGTGATCTGCTCGTGTGCTGTCATAACGGCTCTTCTTAAAAAGTCTGGAAAGATCGGCAGCTTCTCTCCGCTCTCTGTGTGAATTCCGTAAAAAAGATCATCACTGCGACCATCTATTCGCTCAACGGCCATAAATGGAGATCCGCACGAACAGGCTGTTTTCTTTTCAACTAATAAATCATTAAGCTGATAGCGAATAATCGGCTGAGATGTTCTTGTGAAATCGGTAATGACTGGCATGAACATGCCTTTTTCTTTATCTACATACTGTTTATGTATACAAACAAGATCTTCATTGAAATGAATGGTTCCATGACTGCATGTGGCTGCCAAAAAGCCTTCTGTACATTGATAAACATTATGAAGCTTTTGCTGAAATACTTTTTCAATATAACGCTGATCAATCTCTTCAAGTACTTCTGCAACAGATATGATTTTCTGAGGAGTTATTTCCACTTCATTTTGCTTCTGCCAGTCAGCTATCATTCTTAACATCGATGGTGGTCCAACAACAATGGAAGGTTTTAAATCATTTAATCTCTTTTGATGTGATTCTAAGGAATCCAAAAGGTCAAAAAAATGAAAAGAGATTCGTCCTTCTCCTGCTGCCTCATATAAATTGTTGTTTGCTCTTAGGAAAAAAGCGATTGTATGCTTTCTAAAAATGGAGGAAGGCAGCAATTTTGCGAGAATCGTCCCACTCCAAATCGCTCTTTCCTGATCAGAAATTAAAAATATTCCCCTGTTTCCGCTAGTACCAGAGGATAACCCGATGGAAACATCGCGAATTTTCGGTGAGAAGTTTCTCGTCTCTTCTGCCTCCATTGCAACTTTAAACGCTTCGTTCGCACGAATATTGACCGTATTAAATGTATCAAAATGTTCCATCATGATCGTTTTATCTATAATCGGCAGTTCATCCCACCGATGTTCATTTATTTCTTTTTGGTACGGCTTCAGTAAATCAGCATAAAACGGTGAATTTTGCTGGACGTATTCCAGGTGAGATTTGATCTTGCTATGTTGGTATGCCAATAAATCGGTTCTAGAACGAAAGGTTCTTCTTTTTGTTTTTATGTACTGCATTAGAATTTTCCATTTACTCATAGATTTCACCTTTTTGTACTTTGTTCCATGTCACCTGACAATGTGTTGGCAGTATTTCAATCCCAGGATGAGTATGCATTAAGGAATGCAGCCGCTGGATATGATGAACATACGCTCGTTTATCCGCAATCAATAGATTAGCAATCACATGCGGGTAAACTAGTTTTTCATACGCAATGCTGCTCCATACTGCATCAGCGCATAGAAATAAAACTTTACCGCTTTTTAAGGTTATAAATACGCCAAACTGACCGATGGCATGTCCAGTTAAGTCAACTGCAACGATCGTGTCGTCATCTGTGAAAACAGTATATCCTTCATGAAAATCTCCTCTGTTCGATAACTCCACTTGGCGTTCATCATCAATAAATCGGGATCTGCTATTAAAATCTGCAGGAAGTAAATCAAGCAGGCAGCCTTTCGTTAAAGCTCGAAGCTTACTGTTATACTCAACATCTTCATATCCTTTTCGAAAGGTGACAATCTCAGCATGAGGAAAATCCTTTAATCCGGCTGTATGATCTCCATGAAAATGCGAAAGGATGATCGTTGTTATCTCTTCTGCTTTTATTCCATCCTTGGCAAGCTGATGGACAATCGCCTGTTCTTCAGTAAAAAAAACAGGCGTCAGCTTTCTGTAGATCGAATAAGGAAATTTTTCAGTTTCGGTCAAAAATCGTTGTGCATAGCCTGTATCAAATAAAATATATCCTTTTGTTTGATGTTTAATAAGCGCTACGGTTGCGGGAAATTTGACAGGTTTGAGACTACCCTTTGGATTGACGATTTTTTCAGGATGTGTGCAATAACCGCATTCGTATAATTTAACCCATTCAATTGCCATTGTTTTCTTTCCACCATTCTGTAAAATGAAGCATGCCTTCTTCAACGCTGACCCGAGGCTGATACCCTAATTCTGCTTTTGCTTTCTCAATATTCAGTGTCTGGCTTTTTGAAAGCACGCTTACCGTATATCTTGTTAAAACAGGTTCACGTCCGCGCAGGAAATGTTTGAAAACGAACTCGAGCCCTTTCGCTATCGTAAATGCTGTTTTTTCGGATATTTTTTTATAACGGACTGGCTTTCCAAGCTGGTCCATTACTTTCTCAACTATTCCATATAAATCAACATTAACACCATTTGTAATATTGTACTTTTGGCCAAGCGTATGATTGCCTGAACTCATGCACAAAAGCAGAGCATCGACGACATTTTCAACATAAGTGACGTCCACCTCTACCTTTTCATTCCCGATTTTCGGAAGTGCACCCTTTTCGCAAACCCTTATAAGCCGTGGCAGGATCGCTTGATCTCCAGGTCCAAAGATCGCTCTTGGTCTGATGGTAATGACAGGTAAGCCATTCCGAAAGGCCTCATCAACCTCTTTTTCTGCTAAAAATTTGGTTTGTGCATATTCATTCACAAATGTAGGCGGGAGAACATCGTCTTCTTTTACATTCTTTCTTTCATCATAATAAAAATAGATACTAGGTGTGGAGACATGAATCAGGCGTTTAATTCCATGCATTTGACAAGCTTCAATGATATGCTTTGTTCCCATGACATTTGCTTGATAAAAGTCTTCATATTTTCCCCATGGTGACGATAGCGCACCACAATGGAATACATAATCTGCGTTTTGACAAGCATCAAGCACATCCTGGCGATTCGAAAGTTCTACCTGCTTAAACAATATGCCGCTTCTTTGTAAATTTCTTCCCGCTTGTTCATTTCGGCCAAGCCCGATTACATCATGTCCCATTTGTGCTAATCTCACTGCAAGCTTTTGACCAAGAAATCCTGTCGCACCTGTTACGACCATCTTCAAAACTCTTCACCATCCCAGCAAATATCGAGAGTTGATTGTGTAAGTATACTTACTGAATTCTTTCTGCTTTGTCTCCATATATTGATTAAACTAATAGATTGATAGAATAAAGGCTTTATATCCTTCATGTTAAAAATAATATCACGAGAGGTAAACATAATTTTAAGCCATTCTTTCGTTTTTTTGGTTTTTCTGATATTTGAATAACCATATAAGAGCATGGCAGCACTGATCATATAATGTATTTCTTTCCTTGGATAAAGCATTTCACTATGTTTGGATTGCAAGTGCTCAATGAGCTCTGTCCCAAATAAATGAATACCGCTTGTAGTGCGGGGATTGCATTCAATAGGGATGGCTTGATCGCTTTCATTTACGATAAAATCAAAAGAGATTTGCCCTGAATATTGCAATGTTTTGACTATTTTCAGTACAAAATCCTCGATGTCAGGCCTAGGCACATGCTGAAAATGGAGAGATGCCCCTTCGCCTGCTGTGTATTCTGCTTTATAAACAGAATGTGCGAGAACTTCTCCCTTTAAAGCAATTGAGTATGAACAATACTGAACCCCTGTCAGTCTTTCCTGTATAATCCATTCAGAAGTATCCTCAAACAACTCTGACGGAATGCTTTCCATTCGATCTCCATACATTATATGATCTGAAAAACGGGTGAATTTGCGCTTTAAAATAAAACCATTCGGCATTTTGCTATAATCTTCAACTGCATCTTTAGATAACTCATTAGTTTTTGGAACTGGCATGATACAGCTTTCTGCAAGTTGGATAAATGTATATTTATTATGCAGAAGTTCTAACTGCTTAAAATCCCCTGCAAAAACAGGACAGGTAAGATGTTCTGCTTTTTTAGATAAATAAAATGTTTCCTCGCAGGTTGGAATAATAAGGTCAATGTTATAGGTACAGATCATTTCATTGAGTTTATCAATATAAGAATCCGTTGCAAATTTAGCTGAAGGCAGAAGGATAAATTTCTCGATCGAATTTGAAGCTTTTGTAAGTGAGAAAGGATCACTATCAGCTCCAAACACCTTCACACCAGCATTATATAATAATCTGCATATATGAAGAGCACCCGGTGACCTTGCTCCAGTAACAAGCACAGACTTAAAATTCAAGAACCATTCCTCCAATGCTCAGACCAGCAGAAGTTCCCAGCAGCAAAATTCGATCACCTCTTTGAATTCGTTTTTCTTTTATTGCTTCATATAAGGCAAGAGGGATAGAAGCAGAAATCATATTTCCATAGTTTTCAATAATACTCATAAAACGAGGTTCTTCGACATTCAGCTTTTTGCGGATAATCTTCATCGCTGCCCAGCTTGCCTGATGAGGGATGACCATATTGATATCCTTCATCCCCAGCCCGGTTCCGCTAAATAACTTTTCTATAAAGGGATTCATCAATTTTGACGACATTCTAAAAATAGCTTTGCCGTCCATATCAAATAAATAATCTGCCTTTGTCTCTTCACTATAATGGCGTGGATGTACCTTGGTTCCGCCTCCGCGAATCTCAGAAAAAGCAGCACCCGCACTATATGTTTCCATTCTTGATGTCAATATACATGAAGAACCCTCACTTTTCGTGATGATGGCTGCGGTTGCTCCATCACCGAAAAGCACACTGCTTTCATCCTGGCGCCAGTTTAAGCCAACTGAGGAAATTTCAGAATTTATGATTAGAACATTTTTATATTTTCCTGCATCAATCATATAGCTGATCACATCAAGAGCAGCTACAAATCCTAAACAAGTAGAATTTATATCAAAAGCCGGTACACCCGAATGTTCTAATCCCAGCTCCTTTTGAATAAGAGCGGCATTACATGGAATTGCTTGTTCCATCGTGCCGCTCCCGCTTACAATACAATCTATATCATCCAAGCTCATGCCTGCATGTTTAAGTGCCATTTTCGCCGCCTCTGCTCCCATAAATGAAGCAGTTTCATCTATAATAAAATGTCGCTGTTTGACACCAGATTTCGCTTCACTCCAGCCAGGGGCTGCACCAATCAGCATATCAATTTCAGAAGCTGTTACAATTCTTTTAGGCAAATAGATGCCTATTCCTGTTATTTTCACTTTTCTTGCCATTTTCTTTTACACCTCAAACATATAATTACTTAAAAAGTAACATATTACATTCTAATATTCTATCAAATTTTTTATTATTGACTAGCTTAATAAAAATAAAAAATGCTTTTATGGCATAAAAAAACTGCAGCGTATGTTCATACACTGCAGCATACTATTAGCTTGCTTTTAATTCTTGAATGGGTTTTGGCACAGGCTTTGAGAAGTAGTATCCCTGAAAAAGTTCATAGCCAAGTGCTTGCAGATAAAGGAAATCCTCCTCAGTTTCTACTCCTTCAGCGAGTGCCACACCACCTATCTCCTGAGTAATGTCCAAAACGGACTTTGCCATTTCTTGTTTTTCAGGATCAGTGCTTACACCGTTCGAAAATTCCAGCGCTAATTTAACAAAGTCAGGTTTAAGTTCTCTAATTTTATTAATGCCATTATAACCTACACCAACATCATCTAATGCATATTGAAAACCATGCTTACGGTAATACTCTAATATCCGCTTTAGATGTGCAATGTTTTTAACTTCATCTGTTTCTACAACTTCAAATACAATTTGCGAAGACTTGATGCCTTTTTTTTCAATCAGCTCAAGCGTGCTTTTCAGGCAATGCTCAGGCGAATAGATTGCAGTTGGCAAAAAGTTTATAAAAATCAGCTGATCCTTTTCAACTTCTCCCGCATTACTGACCGAATTGATTCTGCAAGCATGGTCTAGTGCAAAGAGTCGATTTCTCACTCGAGCTGCTTCAAACATATGAAAAGGAGAAATCAGCTTTCCCTCTTCAGACAGCCCTCTTGACAATAATTCTTGCCCTACAATCTTTACCAGCCCGTTTTCGACCGTAACAATTGGCTGGTAATGAGTGGTTAAACTCTTATTGATGATGATTTCATCTACCCAGCTGGCTTCTCTTAAAGGCTGAAACTCTCGTGCATTTTTTAATGAATGCAATGCCTTTAAAGGATCCAGGCGATCAGATTGTACGGCAAAAATAGTATCCATGTTTAAATGTGCCTCTGCATAATCAAGAAAGTCAAAGAAAAGTGATTCTAAAACCCATACAAGTCTTTGGTTAATGACATGTCCGTCGTGCATGTCATTTTCTGCAGAAAGATATTGAATTATTTTGTCTGCTTGATTTTCATCTGAAAAATATACTGTGTAACCAAATGCTTTTGGATGGCAAATATCACAGCTCATGATCCACACCCCACATAGCTTTAGTTCCTTTAGTATATATGATCTATTTCAATTTTACTATTTATAAACCCGAAATAAATGATTAAATATACATTGAAGTTTATTCCATTCTTGCCAAATACTATATTTCACTAATAATTATAGATAATAAGAAGCTGTTTAATAGTAAAAACATCACGTGATCTAACGTTCTCTTCCTATCTTTTTGCGATTACTGCCGGCCGTCATTATTAGCCAGACTGAAAACAGCTATTTGCTTTGTCCTATTTAAAAGCGAACCTAACCTTGCCGCCGATCGGAAGCTGTGCCAGCTTCCATAAATCCTCCTCCGCAACTTTTCCAATTGTCGTATAACCACCTATTGTTTGTGCATCTGCCATCAGAATAATGGGCTGACCGCTGCTTGGAACCTGAATGGTTCCAAATTGGACAGCTTCTGACAAAATATCATGACCATGTTTGCTAACCATAGCTGGTCCTGATAAAAAATATCCCATACGATCGCCTGTTTTTAAGACATACTCCACACTTTCAAAAGCTTGTCTACAGCTTTTTTCAAACATTTGAAGATGAGGACTTTTCCAAATCTTCACCTTAATTTCTGATTCATAAACAGGAATTTCAGATTGTACTAACCCTCGCTCGCCACTTTTACTAGCTGGTCCGGCTGCATAAAGAATCATTCCTTTTGAAAGGGCTGATCCAAGTTGTCCTTTTGGAAATACGGATGAACTATTAAAATATTGAGGTGCACTAAAACCTGTTTCAGAAAACAGATAACTAATCTTCGAGTCTTTGTTTCCACTAGCTTTTATAATCTGCCCCTTTCTAGCAGTGAATGTTTTCCACATTGGGATTGGAACTCCATCTAAAGTCGCGCTTACTTCCCTCCCGGTAAAAAGCAATCGATGATCTGCAAGCACTTCCAGCTCTAAGCCCATAAATAATATCTCAATGGCTGCTGCATTTGGATCATTTTTCATAATATAATTGCCTAAGGAAAAAGCCTTCTGATCAAGAGCTCCTGAGATCGGAATTCCAAATTTCTGATGCCCTTTACGGCCTAAATCCTGAAAGGAACAGTAAATGCCAGATTTTCTGACCTTAAGGATAGGAATCATTTCATATCGCCTGCCGAAAGGACTGAAATCCCCTCTTTTTCTAACTCAGCACGGATAAAACGAGTAATCGCAGCCGCTTTTTGTCCGTCTCCATGAATGCAAATGGTTTCTGCATTCAAAGAGATCCAGCTGCCAGATAGCGTACGGACTCTTTTATGAATGACGATATTTTTGACTTGCTCCAGTATTAGATCACGGTCGGTTAAGACCGATTGCGGTGTACTGCGTGGAGTCAAATAGCCATCTTCAGTATAAGTGCGGTCGGCAAATGCTTCTGCAGCAGTTTTTAAGCCAGCGTTCTCAGCCTGTATAAGCAGTTGACTGCCTGCCAATCCAAAAAGAATGGCATTCGGCGCAGCATCATATGTTGCTTCAGCAATTGCTTTTGCTGTTTGTGCATCACTTGCACCTTTATTATAAAGTGCTCCATGCGGCTTAACATGCTGAAGAGAAATCCCATTCACATCACAAAACACTTTTAATGCACCGATTTGATAAACAACACAGTTATATATTTCGGAGGGAGTCATTTCAATATTTCGTCTCCCAAACCCTTGAATGTCCTGATAACCTGGGTGTGCACCAACCGCCACTCCTCTTTCTGCTGCCAATTTGACAGAAGAGAACATTACGTTATAGTCACCTGCATGAAAGCCGCAGGCAATATTAGCAGAAGTAATACTCTGAAACAATTCATTATCTTCACCCATTTTATATAAACCGTAGCTTTCGCCAACATCTGCATTTATATCTATTCTCATTGTTCACCTCTATTATCTTCAGCTGATATTCTTGTTACCCAATGCTGTATATCATCTGGATTTTGTTCTAAATCTCTTTTAATCTCCCAAAACTGTTTCACTGAGATTGCTTGAAACCTAACGATATCACCAGCTTTGCATAGGAAAGGGATTTTGCGTTTAGGCTGATAGAGTGAGAGAGGGGTGCGGCCAATAATATTCCAGCCTCCAGGTGAACTTACTGGATATACACCTGTTTGGGCACCGCCAATGCCAACAGTCCCTTCTCCTAATCTCTCTCTTGGCACCTCTAAGCGAGGAGTCGCTAAACGTGGATGCAAACCGCCTAAATAGGGAAATCCCGGCAAAAATCCGATGGCATGGACAGCATAGGCTGGTGCTGTATGAAGGTTAATCATTTCGTTATGTGTCAAACTTGTATGTTTCATCACTTTTTGTATATCAAGAGCAAATTCTTCCTCATAGCACACAGGAATTTGAATATGATTATAGGGTTGATCTTTATTTGTTTTTAAATCAATTTCATTCCAGTTTTCAAGTAATTTATGTGCCCATTCAATAGGTGATATTGTGTTCGAATGAAAATATACATGTACGGTTGTGTAGCTCGGTACCACATCTTCAATTTCAAACTTTCCGTATGTTCGAATAAGTTGACCAAATACTTTTATTTGCTGAAAAGTCTCATCCGAGATCTCTTCACCAAAAGAAAAGCGGATGCTCCTCTCTCCTGTCTGCATGACCGCGGGTATGATCTTATGATCTATCATTTTCCGAAAGCACCTCAATACAAATACGGATTCCTTTTAGTAAGTCTTCATGTGACATGCTTGGGATTTTGCCGTGCACTACTGCTAATTCATGTGAAGCAGGTATATGAATAAAACCAGCTTTCATGTCAGCATCCTGTTTCTTTGCATAATGCAAAGCTTGATACATGATGTGATTACATAGATATGTTCCAGCAGAATTCGAAATTTCAGCAGGCAGTCCACTGCTTTGCAGGCTATTAATCATGTTTCTTATGGGGAGTGTTGTAAAATAGCCGTCTTCTCCTTCGTCAATGATTCGCTCATCCTCCAGTTTATTTCCGCTGTTATCTGATTCACCATCATTTATATTAATGGCTATTCGCTCTGGCGTTATTTTATAGCGTCCACCAGCTAACCCCAGTGAAATAACAGTATCAGGCTTATATTTTTCTATGTAAGACAGAAGTTTCTGGCCGGCAATACGAAAATCTACTGGCAATATTTCCGAGTGGATCTCATAGTCACCAATACTTTGTCCATTTAATTCAGCAGCTATTTTCATAGTTGGATTTATTTTAAATTGTAAAAACGGCTCGAAGCCTGTGAGTAAGAGTTTTTTCATTTTGCAGCAGCCCCTTCATTCTTCTATTTATATTTCTTCTTATCACATTTTGCATCTGATAAACATTTGCTGATTAGTGATGTTTCGCTTTACCACATAATAGCACAATTAGCAGATTGAATACTCTCGTTATTCGCAAATCACTGAAAAAGCAGTCAATTTGATTTTTGTTTTAACGATTCATTTTTTATAAACTAGTTTTATAAGTTTTAATAAGGAGCATTCCTGTTAGAAGGATTTTCGGGGACTTGAACAAAAAAGAGCCCTCTTGGTATGATTCGGGGTGTCAAATCGTGTGGCGAAATGACCCCTAACTTAGGTAACCAAGGAGGACTCCAAAATGGATTTTAAACAAAATCAGAAAATAAATCAAGTCACCGAAAAAACACTCGTAGTCGGAATCGACATTGCCAAGCGAAAACATTTTGCTTGCTTTGTAGATGATCGTGGACGGGTACTACAAAAATCTTTCTCGGTATTACAATCTAGTGATGGTTTCTTGAGTTTTTATCAACGTATTTTGGCTGCAATGAAAGAATACGAAAAAACGGAAGTCATTGTCGGGATTGAACCTACAGGCCATTACTGGCTTAATTTAGCCTATTTCCTCGAGGATCGGGGGATTCCCCTGGCTATGACCAACCCTATGCACGTCAAACGGTCAAAGGAGTTGGATGACAATTTACCAACCAAACATGACCGCAAA
Organism: Cytobacillus gottheilii; assembly: GCF_001636345.1. Lineage (GTDB taxonomy): Bacteria > Bacillota > Bacilli > Bacillales > Cytobacillaceae > Cytobacillus > Cytobacillus gottheilii. Next base: position 2,361,067 of record NZ_KV440945.1, on the reverse strand, counting down.
GATGCTTTAGTGATCGCTCGTCTTGTTAAAGATGGACGCTTTAGTTATCCGCGAATCTTGAAAGACGTGGAGGCAGAACTTCGTGTTGGGTCAACGTTTAAAAGTAAGTTGACAGAGGAACTTGGAGCTGTTAAAAACATGATGATTCGCTGGTTAGATCGCTATTTTCCTGAGTTCACCCAGGTCTTTCCGTCATTCGGAAAGATGGCAATGGCAGTACTAGAGTGTACCCCATTTCCTAGTGATCTTCACCAGAAACATCCCGATGAAGTATTAGCACTTTACCGCCAGGTTGATGGGCTCAAATCTCCCCAACGACCGAAAGCAATTCGCCTTATTGAAGTCGCTGCTAATTCCATCGGAGTAACAGAGGGACGTGAAATGGCCCGTATTGAAATCGCCACACTCGTTCGTCGTTACAACCAATTGGAACAAGAAATTGAAAGTATTACACAGCACTTAGTTGAGCTCGTTCAAACATCTGTAGAGTACGAATGGCTCTCAACGGTTCAAGGACTTGGTGATACCACAATTGTCGATTTGTTAGCTGAAATCGGTAGCTTTTCACACTATGAAGATCCACGCCAAATCATTAAACTCGCGGGATTAACATTACGTGAAAATTCCTCCGGTCAGCACAAAGGACAAAAACGCATCTCCAAACGGGGCAGAAGAAAGCTACGCGCCCTCCTTTTCCGAGTGATGATGCCAATGATTCGCCATAATGAAGCCTTTCGAAAGCTACATGAGTATTACACAAACCGTAAGGTTAATCCGTTACGTAAGAAGCAATCCATCGTGGTTCTATGCGGAAAACTATTAAAAGTGTTACATGGGATCAGTACCAAGCACAAAGCATTTGACGCACAGCGAATGATGAAGGATATTCCTAGTCTCGCAGAGGCTATGTAAAGTTCTACATCCCCTTAACAGACCTAGACAACAGGATGACACGGAGAAGCTGGCATTATTTTTTCCATTCGACCTCGAGTCCCTAAAGGAGCTTCGCTAGCCTCTGCCTTATGACTAGACCGAACGAAGGAATGTAGGCACTTAGATGCCCAGAGACATGGGAGGGTACGTCATCATAAGCTACGCAGAGATCCATTGTGCATCACATATTTTCCTAGCACTACTTACCATCATTATCCAGTAGTGACCGCGTAGCGTACCCATACGTTGGAATAGTTTCACATATTATTAAAATTTTGTTAGAAGACGTGTCGAAAAATATTTTTTTGACACCCCACCAACGGGTCAAACCGTTGATAAATCAACATTTATAGAGGGAGGAATTAAAATGACTGATAAACAAATAGAAACAAAAATCGCAGAATTAAAAATGGAATATATGCGTCTCCAGGATGATGTAGAAAAACTGGAATCATTTGGACGTTCAACCACTGCACAGGAAGAAAAAATGAAAATGATTGAAGAGGAACTGCAGTCTTATCATCGGATGAAGGCAGAGTAAATCATTATTTGAGATAATAAAGAAGCTGGGACATGGGATATAATTATTTAACACTCTCATAGAACCGAATGGTTAGGAAGTCATCTTTCTAATCATTCGGTTTTTTTTACGATTATAAATGTATTTATTAGCATGAGTGAAATGGAGCGGAGGACCCTTGACTCCTGTGGGCAATAGAGGAAAAGGTGAGACCCCGCAGGAGCTTGCTCCGAGGAGGCTCAGCTTCCTCCCCACGGAAAGCGAGGGTCCGCAGCGCAATGGAACGGACTTGTTTAAATACCCAAACCAAGATATTGAATATTCGTGTTTTAGAAAGATTAATTTCGTTTTTTCCCAGCATCAAGTGTTTTTCATCGAAAGTTCATATAACTCTTGAGATGAATATGTTTTTGTTCCATTGCGATCCAATTGAGCAATATTATACATGGCCACAGCTACATTATGTGCTTTTATTCCGATCGAACTTAGCTTTGATGATGAAAACATTTTAGATAAGAGTTTATATACAGTGATTGCTGCACCTTCTCCTAATCTGAATTCTTCCCGTTCTCCAACAAGCAATGCGGGATGAATGATGGAAAAGGCGGGTAAGTCCAATTCCTTGATTTTTTGTTCAAGCTCTCCTTTCATTCGCGAATAAAAAATTCTGGAATTTGGGTTGGCATTCATTGAACTAATCAAGATAAAATGCTGTGCTCCTTGTCTGTGTGCCAGCTTAGCCATTGCAGCAGGATATTCAACATCAATCTTATACATTGCTTCTTGTGTCTTTGCTTTTTTAATCGTTGTACCTAAACAGCAAAATATATCTTCTGCTTTAAATAGTTCCTCATAAGCATGCAAGTTGTTAAAATCGCAAACGACTTCGACTAATTTGTCATTTTGTATTTCCAGCGGTCTGCGCACCAGAGCAACTACCTTCTCGTATGCATTTTCATTTAAAAGCAGCTGAAGCAGTTCTCTTCCTACTAAACCAGTTGCACCAGCGATTACGGCTGTTTTAGGCATATAAAAGTCTCCGTTCCTTTTTTCTTATAGCTATTATAAAGGCTTCACGAAACAGAGTCTAATTTTTAGCAGAGTACAGTTTATAAAATAGCTAGACGTCTATTTCATCACCAATCCGCCATCAACCATTAAAGTCTGACCTGTTATAAATGAACTCATATCTGATGCTAAAAATAAGACTGGTCCGGCAATATCCTCTGGCTTCGCCAATCTGCGCAATGGTGTTTGGGAGATGATGCTGTCCTTTAAATCTTGTTTAGTGTGCTTCGTTGCATCGGTAGGATACACAAGACCTGGCGCTACACAATTTACACGGATCCCAAACCTTCCAAGATCAGCTGCCAGGTTTTTTGAATACCCTGCTAATGCGGATTTACCAGTATTATAGTCATGGTATGGAACAACTGGCCGTTCAATTAGATTGGTAGTGATATTAATAATACTGCCTTTACTTTGGGTTTTCATAATAGGAATAACAGCCTGACACATATTGTATGCAGACTGCAGCGAGCCGTCTATCTGCTCCTGGTACTCCGGCCACGATAATTCTCCTGCTGGTTTACGGTTTTCAGCATCAAAAATATAGGATTTAAAAGCATTATTGACCAGTACATCAATACTCCCTGCTTCCATAGCCTCTTCAATCATCTCTTGCACTGCAAGTTCGTTGGTAACATCACCTTGAATTGGCCAGCCTTCACCACCTAAATCAGAACATTCCTTTGCTACCCTTTCGGCCGCTTCACGATTTTGCAGATAATTGATAATGACTAGAGCACCTTCTTTTGCAAAGGCACGAGCAATACTTGCACCGATTCCTCTGCTGGCTCCAGTTACGAGAACCACTTTTCCATCCATCAGCATCAGTTTTCACGCTCCTCATAGAGAAGATCATCTATAACCTCATTCATATCGAGCTTCTTTTTTATTAGCCCAAGCTCAAAATAAGTGTCTGCTGCATCCTGTAATACTTCTGGATCAACTTCCCCCAGCCGATAATCGTCTTCCTTATATATACTAGATTTATTTCGCAATTTAATGATTTCCAGATTCATAGCTGTATCCTGTCCGTCAATTGCATACTCGGCGGCCAGTTCTGCTGCTTCATTAGGGTTTTCAATCATCCATTCCGCACTCTCTTTATAGGATTGCAAAAACGCCTTAAGCAATGCTTCATTTTCTTTATAATATTTCTCTGTTACAACAAAAACATCACTTGGCATATTAAGATAGTCCTTCACCTCTATGACATCCACTTCTCCAAGCCCCTTCTGCTGACCAGTATAAAGACCCGTATCGGTAGCGGCAGTTGCATCCACTTGCCCCTGTATCAGCGGAGCAAAATTTAATAATCCTGTTTCTACTATTTTTACGTCGTTTTCCTTCAGCCCTGCCTGATGAAGAGCAATCAGCAAATTTTGCCGCGTTCCGCTGGACAAACTATATACACCTATTGTCTTTCCTTTTAAATCTTCCGGACGTGTCAGATTATTTTCTTTTAGTGATACAATGTTGAAAACATTTTGAGGATAAATATTATATATAACCTTTAGCTTTTCACCTTGATCCAAGGCAAAAAATAATGATCCAGGATCAGTAAAAGCGATATCTGCATTTCCGGAAAGGATGTTTTTAATTGCATCTCCTCCCCCGTTCCCCGGAATAATCTCAACTTCTAAGCCTTTTTTGGAAAAGAATCCTTTTTCCTCATCTACAAGTAAATTTGTTTGCTCTGTAATCAGCTTGCTCCAATTAGCTATGGTTATTTTTTCTGTTTCCTTATTATTACCTGCATCTTCACTGGAACTGCTGCAAGCGAAAAGTATAAAGGACGTACACAGAATCATGCAGACTATTTTTCTCATTTATCTTTGTCTCCTTATATATTTAGCGAAGTATTTATTTTCAATTAAATTGACAGTCTGATATAACATCATACCGAGTGCTGTGAGCAAAATAAGACTGGAAAACATAAGCGGGGTATCCATCATTCCCTGTGAAGCAATAATGACAGCACCAAGTCCCTCACTGCCTCCAATAAATTCTCCTACCACAGCTCCAACCAATGCCAGCACAACACCTACACGAAAACCGGCAATAATAGCTGGAATGCCCGCAGGAATTTTTAATTGAAAGAGGATTTGCCATTTGTTTGCACCAAGCATTCTAAACAAATCTAACTGCTGTTTATTGCTATACTTTAAACCTGTCATCGTGTTTTCTAATATAGGAAAAAAACAAACTAAAGCAGTGATTACGACCTTTGATGTCATGCCAAATCCAAACCATAAAATGAATAAGGGAGCTAAAGCCAGCTTCGGCACTGCCTGGCTGGCAATTAAATAAGGAGTTAATACTTTGCGAAAAAAGACTGACTCTCCCATCACGATTCCAGCTGTTAATCCAAAAAGTCCTCCAAGTAAAAGACCTAACAGTACTTCTGAAATCGTTATCCCTATGTGAGGAAGAAAATATCCGCTCGTTAGATGCAGCCATAAAGTCTCCAAAATGATCATAGGCGAAGGCAAAACGAGCTGTGACATTCTCTGTGCTGCAAGCTCCCAGATAATCAGCAGCACAATAAAGATTCCGATTGATACACCAGCATGTCTGTTCATATATGTTTACTCCCCAAAACATCTCTTATCTTTTTGCTGTATGTATTAAAAGAAACACTATAACGGGTATGTTCCAGACGGGGTCTTTCCAAGTTTATTATGGTATCAAAAATGATTTTGCCCCTGTCCATCACCGCTATACGATCGGCTAAAAACACAGCTTCAGAAATATCATGTGTAATAAATAAAACGGTTGTTTCCTGTTCCTTGCACAATTGAAGGAGATCGTGCTGCAGTTCTTCCCTTGTAATGGCATCTAAAGCAGCAAAAGGTTCATCTAAAAAGAGAATAATCGGTTTATGAATTAGAGCCCTTGCAATAGCAACCCTGCTTTGCTGACCGCCTGATAGTTCAGAAGGAAATTTGTGGATATGCTCTGCTAAACCGACTTGAGCTAATAGGTTATTGGCCTCGAGTTGATCTTGCTCTTTGATTTTTCTTTTCAATTTAATAGGCAGTAGAACATTTTCGATGGCCGTTTTCCACTCAAGCAATGTGGGTGATTGAAATACAAAACCATATTCATTCGATGGTTTTGTTACCTTCTTATTATTAATCATGATCTGTCCATCTTCACCCTGCAGTAAACCAGCAGCAAGTTTTAGTAAGGTTGTTTTTCCGCAGCCGCTCCTGCCAAGCAGACAGTGAAACTCTCCCTTTTCAATTTGCCATGAGACGTGATCTATAATGTTTCGCTGCTGACCGTAAGAAAAACGAACATTTTGAATCTCTAAAAAACCCAACAAGATCACTCTCCTTTAATTTGAATAAGCAGAAAGCGGCTCAGCCAACTCTAATGTGCTTGCTTCAATATCAGTCATCTTCACTAAATCTGCTAAACTAAAGCCGCCATCCTGGTGCCAGCCTGCTTCTGGGGAGGTCATCCTGCCAATCCCCGTCATTCTTGTAACCCCATGAAGCGATAGTTTTTGACTCCACAGAAAGACATTTTCCGGAGAGGTACTCATACCTGCTGTCTGCAGCCATTTTTTATAATGCTTAATCTTTTCTAACACCTCGTCAATTTCATCAAAAGCAAATACTTGAATAGACCTGTTTAAAACACTTGGCAGGAATTCACTTGAATGATCTTTATAAATGACAATCCATCTTCCGTTTTCATCAGAGATTATTTCTTTATTTTCCTCTGCAAACAAGCTCATTTCTTCTCTTTGCTGATTGCGAATGAAAGAAGCAGACTCTTCTATTGACAGTTCTCTGCGCGGGAACCGGATTTCCAGCGCGGACAGCTCGTGAGCAAGATATTTCGCAAATTCACCAGGTGTAATCAGCCCGCCTTTTTGAACAAAAATTGCTTGAGGTGAATAGCAGCCTTGCTGATCATAGCGAATGAGATCCAGTGCAGCCAAATGACTCGTTTCTACTGCTTTTTGCATATGAAGACTTTCTTTCCCGATAATCGAGAAACTGATTTTATGACCATGGGAAATGAGCTTGCTTGTAACCGGTACTCTCTGTTTAATAGATGCAAGGCTTTGATCACTTCCATAAGCAATGATCGTCTCACATCCTTCAAAAAAAAGAGCCTCCCTTTCTTCATCTCCGCCTTTCCATGTCACAATGGCAAAGCAATTCTTTATCTTTGGTTCTACCTCTGCTAGAATGTCCGCAAATAATCCGGCAAATAGCGGCTCTTCACTTGCTGTTTTTCCAACGCTTCCAGACTTGACGAGCAACGCTGAAATAAAGCTCCATAGTGGAAGGCCAGGAACATTTCCAGCCCAAATATGCCCGGTAACATCTGCTCCTACTGCTTTTGAATAGCCGCCTTTCACCAAAGGCTGAAAATCATCCAGGAGCTGCGGATTTCCGAAGTCCTCCACCAGAAAACGCTGAAGCTCGTGTTTTCGAAACCGCTGCAAAAATGTGGTTAAACCTGTACGGATGATTTCCTGATCATATCCTGTAATGATTGGCAGCCAAGTCTCCGCTAATCTCCGCTGTTTTGATTGACGATCTAGTAATATATGAATCGCTTGATCAATAATAGCTACCAGCTCTGATACTGAAAAGCTCTTTAAAATGTGGGCATTAGCTTTCACGATCGACATGATCTTCGATAACTGCTGCGGAGAAAGCTGAGGTACTTTCACTTTTGCAGTTAGTCCGTTATAAGAATAGATAATTTCCCTATATTCAATGGTTTCATTGTTCATTTCAGGCAAATAGCCAGCAGTGATTTCCATTATGATTCCTCCTTCGCATATCGGAGAAATTCATCGACTGCAAGTGAGCATCCTTTTTGCTCAGAGCCTTGGACCCTGCCTAAAAGCTGAAATCCTTTGTCAGTCTCTACACCTAAATCCTCTGTTAAAATGCTGAGTGCAGAATTAAAATTAGCTAGGTCATAATGAACAAGCACACCATTTTCTCCAAATGGCATATCTAATCCAGTTAAGGGATTTATAACTCTAGTACGGATCCAATGTGGTCCTGATTTTACAGATGGAATTTCTTCATTGCCGTCATCATAAAACTGTGTGCTTAACTCTGTCATGCCGTACATATTGATGCAATCTGATTTCTCGATACCTAAGTGTGTTTTTAATGCTGTATAGAATTCCCCTGTCTCCACATGTCTGGACTGGTTTTTATAACCACCTGTATCTAAAATCCTGCTGCCTTTTGGAAGTTTAAAATATAGCTGTTTTTCCTGTAAATAATCGATTAGATGAACAAAACTAAAGCTTGCACCTAATAAGGCATATGCCTCTCCTGACTGTTGCGCGGTTTTTAATTCTTCAAGCAGCAACTCAAAATTGATACCATTACCAGACAATGTATACTTGCTTTCTGGAGTGCCAAAAAACGCTTTAGCCAGAAATAAGTACCGTGCTAGTGAGGAATTGGGCATTTCCTCATGATCAGGAAACAAAATTCCCATCTTTATCGCTTTTTGCTCTTTCATGAATCTCTTTTTAAAATTTGTAATCATCGATGAATCAAACACTGTCAGTGTTGGGTGATAATGCTTTCCTTTTATGTGTTTAGTTGTACCGCTCGTCATAAAAGTAGCTTCAGCTTGCTCTGTAGATATACAGGATAGCGGCACATCTTTAAAAGCCTGAATCGGCACAGAAGGGATGTCTCTCCAATTTTTAACATTTCGAGGTGTTTTTCTTTTTTGCTTGCTAAAACGCTGAAATGGCAGATTATGCTCAAACTGATATCGGAACAGCTGCAGTGCAAGCTCATTAAAATCATGAGAATGTTCGTCGTGAATAAATTGTTGAATGGAAGCTATTAACTCTTTTTGGGTCATATTCGATTCCAGCCTTTCTATAATCAGTGGCCTGAATACGATAATGCCCGCAGTCAACTAGATTGGGGGATGGTGTAATAAGTGAAGGATATTTTAAAAAGCAATGCAGGACATAGTGATCACCTTTAATACTCTAAGTGAACAGTCCATGATTTCCTTTTAAAAAAATGATATAAAAAAATACACTTCGCGCCAGCAAAGTGTATAGTTATACCCTAATCACATTTCCTACGCTGGCATTATCCAACAGGTTCAAACGGTCTATGACAGTTAGTCATACTCTCAGCCTGATTCCACAGGCTCCCGTATTTATTCAATTCGTAACTAGTTTAGCAATTATTAGAGCTATTGTAAACGCTTTTTATTACTTCGTTTTAATAGCGGTACTTACATCATAATCCTCCAGGTTCACTTCCGCTTCTTCTCCAAGAGCTATTTGTGCTAATAATTTTCCTACGTAAGGACCAGCTGTCAGCCCTGAGGCTCCTAAGCCATTAGCAGTAAGAATTCCTTTAAATTCAGGGATCCGCCCAAATACTGGTAAAAATCCAGGCGTGTGCGGACGAAATCCTACCTTTACTTCAGTAAGCTCAGCATCCTCAAGACTTGGTGCGATTTGCAGTGCTTTCGTTAAGATGTCGTGAACCCCTCCTGCGGTCACCCGCAGTTCTAAAGTTTCCAAATCTTCATGTGTGGCACCTGCCACAATCTTACCGTTTTCGAATGCAAGCATGTATTGGTTGTTTGGCGGCATAATCACTGGCCAATCTCCTGTACGTTCATCCTGGAGCTTTAAATGAATGATTTGCGCTTTTTGAGCAAACACTTGAAAATCAATTTGCAGCGGTGACAACAATTCTTTTGCCCATACACCAGGTACAGCAATCACTTCGTCTGCCAGTATATGTTCTCCATTTACCTCTGCACCAATCACTTTCTGATCCTCTGACAGCAAACGCGCAGAACCATTAATAATTCGCGCTCCATTTTTTTGGGCTGCATTGACCAAAGAAAGCCGGAGTCTGCCGCCGTTGACTCGTGCTCCTCCGCTTACATGCACAGCTTCATATTGATCACTTAACGGCGGAAACAATTCCTTTTGTTTAATGGCATTAATTTCAGTAATGTCACCGATTTCCGGTGCTTCTTCTCTTTTCAGAAAAGCTCTTTCTTTTAACTTTAATAGCTTGTTGTTCTCAGATTGAAGAGCAATTGCTCCTACCTTTTTATATCCCGTATTCTTTTCTCCGTCTTCATCGAGCATCTTAATTAATTCGGCATAATAGTTCGCACCATTCTTCACGAGTGTATACCATGGCTTATTTCTCCTCTGTGAAAGCCATGGACAGACGATTCCGGCAGCAGCATCTGTTGCCTGCCCCTTATCATAGCGATCAATTAAGATTACTTCTGTACCTTTACGGGCAAGATGATAAGCAGCGGAAGCACCGAGAATGCCTGCGCCAATTACGATAATTTTTTTCATTTAATTACACACCTTTATTTTATAACAGCTAATGTATTTCCTTTTATGTATATATAGAGATTTTTTGTTTTATCTTACAAAAGTTTTGCTGATGGGGCAATGTTATATTGTTCACAATGTGATTTCCAGATACTCTTATGATGAATGTAATATGCATTCAAATTACAAATACCCTGTAAAAATGTATACATAAAACAAGACTTCATAACCATTCTATAGGTATAGAGGTGAAGATCTTGAAACATAAATTAGATAAAACAGTTGAAATTTCAGCTTGGATTGTTATGTCCATTTTATTAATGATATTTGTACCAAAGAACAGAATTCGCGAAGCACATGTTTCCTTTTTGTTTAAACAGACAATTACATGGCTATTTGGACTTCTCGTCGTTGAAAAAGGATTGATCTCCTACCCTTATCGGCTATTTTTCAAAAAAGCGAATAAGTCAAGTTTTACATTTGAATATTTTGTCTATCCTGCCTTATGTTCATTATTTAATCTGCATTATCCTGAGAAAAGAAATAAATTATATAAATTTTGTTATTATACCTTATATTCGGCATCCATAACAGTTTTTGAAGCAATTGCGATAAAGTACACAAATTTAATTAGATACAAAAAATGGTCTTGGTATTGGAGTTTTATAACAATGTGGTTCACATTCTACCTTTCTAGACTTTATCATAGATGGGTATTTAAATTAAAACAGGAAAACGAAAATGAATAATTCTTTACTTCATTTTTCTTTTGTAAATTCAATTCAGCTAACAAAGAGACCAAATCAATGATTTGGTCTCTAAAAATTTAGCTTATTCATAAAACTCAGCAGGAATCTTTCCAAACTTGCGATTATGATAAAGCAGCGGTTCTTTTTTACGGCTATCAATGTCAGTAACTTCCCCAATTAAAATGGTATGATCTCCTGCTTCAACACTCTTAAATGTTTTACATTGCATAACACCCAAAGCACCCTCGATGATCGGCAATCCTTGTTGTGATAGTTTCCATTCGCAGTTGGCAAATCGATCAATACCCTTGCTTGCAAATAATGCACATAGCTCTCCCTGATCTTCCGCTAATACATGAACAGCAAATTTGCCTGATTCCTTAAACACATCATGTGAAGAAACCTTATGATCAATAGACCAAAGGATCATCAGCGGGTCCAATGATACGGACGCAAATGAATTTACTGTTAACCCAAGTGGTGTACCGCTCTCGTCAACTGTTGTTATAACTGTAACTCCAGTTGGATAGTTGCCCATTACTTCTTTAAATTTAGCTGTATCTGCACTCATCCTGCTCCGCCTTTCCGAACATATTCACCTTTAGTATATCCGAATATATTCCCTGAAATGATTCGAAATTACTTCTTTTCTAGTATAGAATATACTATAAAGCATAAGGAATGAAAGCGAGGGAACTTGAAAAGATGAGTGAATTAAAAACAATCGTTCCTCCAAAAGGCGATTATATTCAATTTGAAAATACAGATGAATATACAGAAAAAGTGAAAGAATGGGGCTTGCCAGCCTCTAAAAGTGAATATTGGTACAAAGATCGAAAACAGCAGTCCATTGTAACCATTAAGGGCTATGAGGTATACGGTCAAGATCATTCAGGAAATACCATCATTATTGAATTTGAAGATGGCAGCTTAGGCTGCATCCATCCTGCCTTCTTAAAAGAGATGCAGGCCGCAAGCTTTGGAAAAATCTATTTATCTGATGCCGGTGAAGCTCCTCAGGCTCCTGCTTCAATTCAAAGTGAGAAAAAAGAGCAAGAACCTGCAGCAGCCAAAAAAACTGTAACGAAAAAAGAAACCAAAAAACCGAAGAAAGAAAGTCCAAAAAAGGTTGTTCTGCCAGAAGATAAAGTTCACTTTACGGCACAGGTTAAGCAATTTGCGTTAAGCTGGAATCATTTTAATGAAGAAAATGATGAAGTGGTGGTTCTTGAGAATGTAACGATTCAACAGGAAGAAAAGATTGAAGTAGGACTTGCCTGGTGTTCACATTCTAAAACTTTAAAGAAATGGGAGCTTTCTCCCGGTGAACAGCTCGAATTTGACGGAAAAATCGTCAAGAAAAAGCTGCCTCAAGGCAAGGACGCAGAAGAAGAATTTTTAATAGATGAAGCAGTCCCTTATAAAATCAACAATCCATCCAAAATACAAAAAAGCTAAAGATTGGGGAGTGGAGAAATTGAAAAAGGTTGTCTTAGCTGGAGGAACAGGTTTTGTTGGCACTTATTTTCAACAAAAATTTCAAGAACTCGGTTATGAAGTCATCATCATTGCCAGAACTGCCCCTGCTATTGCCTGGAATCATGAAAAAGACATCATTTCCGCGTTAGAAGGCGCAGAAATGCTCATTAATTTAGCTGGAAAATCGGTGAACTGCCGCTACAATGAGAAAAATAAAAAAGAAATATTTACCTCCAGAACGGAGACAACAAATATATTAGGGAAAGCCCTGCAGGCATGTGAAAATCCCCCAGAGCTATGGATCAATTCGAGCACTGCAACCATCTACCGTCATGCTGAAGACCGGCCCATGACCGAAGCAGAAGGTGAAATCGGCTCTGGCTTTTCAGTAAATGTAGCCACATCTTGGGAAGATGCCTTTTTCTCTTTCCAGTTGCCAAAAACGAGACAAGCAGCCCTAAGAATTGCGATCGTGCTCGGACCTGACGGCGGTGTTATGACACCTTATGTAAATCTGGTGAAATTTGGTCTTGGCGGCAAGCAGGGATCCGGCAGCCAAATGTTCAGCTGGATTCACATTGAAGACCTTTTTCAAATAACTCTTTTCTTAAAAGACAATAAACACCTGGAAGGAGTTTTTAACTGTTCTGCTCCCCACCCAGTAAAAAACATAGAGCAGATGCGATTAATAAGGGCACATATGAAAAAAAGCTTTGGTCTTCCGGCTTTTAAATGGATGCTTGAACTTGGTGCTGTTTTTATAGGAACAGAAACTGAGCTAGTCTTAAAAAGCCGCTGGGTAGTGCCCGAAAGACTGGTTCAATCAGGATTTGATTTTCAATATAAAACCTTAGATGAAGCCTTAAGAGCTATTATAGTAAACTGATGAACACTGCTACCTCTCTAAATAAGAGAGGTGGTTTTTATTTTCGACAGATTTCGAGGAATTCCGGGGCGTCACTGTGACACAATCGATCCTGCTGTTCTTCCCATGATTTCCTCTTCTCTTCACTATTAAAATTAGAATCTAATTCACCTTTTCCTTTCCCATAGGAGATCGTTAAGTTTGAGGGTTGATCATTTTGAGCAGGAAGCATCGTAATAGCAGAAAATAGAATGTCAAACCCTTCTATTTCCGGAATGACAATGGGCTCTCCGTAAATAAGTTCAGCTTTCTCTTCAATGGAAGCTGTTTGATTTTCCGACTCAGATATGAACAAACTTAGAAGAATACCTGTTAAAAAAACGAGAAATAATACTGCAGCAGCTGGTAAAAGGATTTTAAAATGTTTCTTTTCTTTCTTTATCTGTTTTGATTTTTTGAAATCACTTCTGCAAACTGTTCTATTTCAGTCTGAGTCATATCCAGCTCGTTAAACACATGTGTATTAAGAGCTTTTTGAATGTGAGTCATTTGAACCTTTCGGTGATGCCAGCTTTTTAAATAATCCTTTGATTTGTTGACTGCTATCTTAAGCAGCCAATTCTTAATGGAACCCTTACCTCGAAAAGTATGAAAGTTATTATAAGCTGTTAGAAAAACTTCTTGAGTGATATCTTCCATTGTGTGTTGGTTTTTTACATATGAGAAAACGATCTTTCTAATATCATTTACATATAGTTCTACAATGCTATTGAACTCACTAGCAAGCTCTCGTTTCTATCTAGATCCACAGACTTCCCTCCTTTTCATGAATGCTTATATAAAGACGATTAACCTGAGCAGCAGGGTTCACAATTTATACGATCTAAATCACAGAACTACACTGCTATAGAAGAATTGTTTTCTCTAAATCTTTTCCTAATTATATAAATACCCAGCATAAAAAGAGCAGCTAAAAATAGCTGCCCCCTCGGAGATTACTTCGAAATAATAAATACTGATTACGGCCAATGAAATGTACCACTAATGACAATCTATTTACCACCTAGTGACAAGAAATGTACCAGCAAATGACAAGCTGTTTACCACTACATTGCCTTCTGTATAATTATTGAGCTCACCTATTGGTGTGTCATTATTATTCAGGCGGTTTTTTGTATGATTCATTATCGAAAGATATGGGAATTACAGAATGAGGGTTTTAGCCTTAGAGGTATTGCCTCAAGTACTGGCCATTCTCGTCAAAAAGTAACAGAGATCATCACCCTTGCCGAAAAGAAGGGCCTAGTCTGTCCGTTAGAGGAGGAAATGACGGATAAATGGATTGAAGAATTTCTTTTTCCTCAGAAATCATTGGAGGCTTCAGGTCGGCATCCCTTGAATTTTGACTATATTCATGAGGAGTTGGCGAAGCCCAATGTGACGCTGTCACTTCTCCACCATGAATATGAAGCTGAATGTAGAGCGAATCAAAAGATCCCATACTCTTATCGAAGTTTCTTACGTCATTACAGTAATTATGCAGATAAATACAAAGCTACTTTGCGCATTCGCAGAAAACCAGGTGAAATCATGGAAGTCGATTGGGCGGGCTCCACAGCATTCATCATTGATAGAGATACTGGAGAAAAGGTAAAAGCCTATGTGTTCGTTGCGACCTTGCCGTGCAGCCAGTTATCATACGCAGAAGCAAGCCTGTCTATGGACTCTCATTCATGGATCACACTTCACAATAATGCCTATAGGTATTTCGGTGGTACGACTCAAATTGTCGTTCCAGACAACCTAAAAACAAGCGTTACTAAGCATACAACCCGCGAATTGATCTTAAATCCTGCTTATAAAGAGATGGCGGACTACTACAATACTGTTGTCATGCCAGCGAGGGTTCGTACCCCTAAAGATAAAGCCAGTGTAGAAGGGTCGGTTGGAGTGATTTCTACTTGGATAATCGCAGCATTAAGAAACATGCATTGCTTTACTATTGATGAATTGAACGAAGAGGTTAGGAAGAGATTAGACGAATTTAATAAAAGACCCTTTACTCGAAAAAAAGGGTCGCGTTTGTCTGCATTTGAAGAAGAAGAGAAATTTGCCCTTTCTCCCCTTCCGATAGAACCTTATAAAATGTCTGAATGGAAAAAGACAACTGTAGCACCTGACTATCATGTTTCCTTCGATAGCATGTTTTATTCCGTACCATACGAATATATCAATCGAGAAGTCGAAGTGAGAGTGTCTGATAAACTCTTAGAGGTGTTTTTTAACCATATGAGAATAGCCTCTCATAAACGATTATATGGTAAATTTGGTCAAACTACCACTGTTCACGATCATATGCCAGATAATCACAAGTTATTCGTTGATCAAACCCCAGAAGCTGCGATTGAATGGGCAGAAAACATTGGAGAATCAACGTTAAGTGTAATTCAATATCTTCTAGATACTTCACAAACAGAGAAGCTAGCCCTACAATCTATATTTTCTTTGAAGAAGTTTGAGCGTCGATACACGAAATATGAGATTGAACGTGCTTGTAAGATGGTAATCTCAATGACTAAAAGACCAACGGTCAAAAGTATTCAAACGCTACTGAAGACTAACAAGAAGAATGACGCAGAGCAAGAATTAAAACGGAAAACAGAAATCAACACAAATAATTTTGGCTTTACACGTGGAGCTTCTTACTATGGGGGAACGGATAAATGATGAATGAACAAACATTAACCAAATTAATCGAGATGAAATTAAGTGGAATGGCAGAAGCCTATAAGGAACAAGCAGCGAATAAAGAATTTCAAAAAATGACTTTTGAAGATCGATTTAGTTTACTTGTCGATTTAGAACATGCCCGCCGAAAGAGTAATAAACTTCAACGGTTAATCAAAATGGCGACTTTTTTTAATTCCAATGCATGTATTGAAGACCTTGAATATCATGAAGATCGAAGGCTAAACAAAGAACTGATTTTGAAGTTGGCTAGTTGTAATTATATACTTGATAGTCACAACATTATATTAAAAGGACCTACTGGTTCAGGAAAGTCATTCTTAGCTACTGCCTTCGGAGTATCTGCCTGTCGCCAGTTTTTCAACGTTAAATATATTCGATTACCAGAATTACTGGATGAGCTGTCACTCGCTAAATTAGCAGCCGACGGAAGTTATCGGAAGAGCATAAAGAAATATACAAAAGTCGACCTCCTTATCCTAGATGAGTGGCTATTAACAGATTTAACAACGGATGAAGCAGCAATCCTCTTGGAAATTACAGAAGCTCGTCATAAGGTTGGCTCCACTATATTCTGTTCACAGATTGATCCTAGTGGATGGCATTTAAAGCTAGGAAATGAAACGATTGCGGAAGCAATCTTAGATCGTATTATTCATGACTCCTATCAAATTCTACTAGATGGAGAAGTTTCTATGCGTGAGCGTCATGGGTTAGGCAGGTAACCTTAATATGGCCACATAAACCACTAGGGAGATTCAGAAGATTGAAGAATACTATTATTGGGTGGGTTACAAAACCTGGATTCCTTTCCCAAAGGAACTAAATGAAATGCTTTTAGAGGTATACGTCGAGGAACCTATTCCTTATAGCTGGACTGAGGAAGATATATTTGAAGGGACTAGAATGATAATCTTCGATTACTTCAGTAACCAATCTAAATAGTTAATTAATAATAAAAGCCCTATCAGATTACTAGAATGTTAATCTGTAGGGCTTTTTTATCCATTGGTAAACATGTGGCGGAGAGTGGTAAATTCCTTGGCGGAGAGTGGTAAAAAAGATGGCGAGGGTGGTAAAATCTCTTGGCTGTATTCAAATACACCACCACAGTGAGAAATGGGTACGAATTCGCATTTGCATATATGCTCCAGCGGTGTTTTGATTTCGTTATACACAAAATAAAATTCATCATCATCCCAGTTCAGCTGATTGTCCTGCTTGCATTGCTCCAGTTCTGCCCTGCTGGCAAAAGCAATGTCACCTATTAAGATCTTGCCGTCATCAGTCAGAACAGAAAGCAAGTCCGTTATAAAACTGATTTTTTCATTGTCTGTCAGGTGGTGAAGCGTGTAAGTGCTGACAATGAAATCATATTCATTTCTCATTTTCTCTCTAGGAAGACCCTTTGAAATATCTCACTCTATGAATGTAGCGGCTGGCATTTTTGATCGAGCAATTGAAATCATTTTTGCTGAAAAGTCGATTCCATCAATTAAATGATCATAATCATATAGTTTACTAGAAAGTACGCCTGTACCCATACCAATATCTAAAACTTTTGCATGTTTAAGCTGCATAATTTCATTAAAAATAGCGTTTAGTATCTTTTTGTAGCCTGCAAAAGGATACTGATTGTTTTCTTCACTAATTTGAACAGTTTTGTCGTACTGATCCGCCCATAAATCGAATCCGTGATTATTTAACATGAATGCTCCTCCAAGTTATAAAGTTACTTTCCGAGCATTCCTTATGAATTACTCGAAAAGCCTGCCCCTTAATTTCATGTTTAACTTTATTCCGATATCATGTACCATAAAAAACCCCACCTTTCTTTAATAGTATTATATTAACATAAAATTCAAATAATTCCCTCTAAAAGTTTACAGCTTCTTGACTAATCAGCAGGATTGAATTTACTATATTTAACAGTTTAACACACATAGATTATTTGCTATCTTGTTTCAAATAATCTATGTAAAAAAGCATCAATACGTTAATATCGATGCTTTTCTATTAATATCATACACTCTATTATTTATTATTAACCAACCCTATTTCATAAAATTAAGCTTTTGAACTAATTTCAGAAAGTCATCAAAGAAAGGAAAATATTTATTTTGCTGGTGATACCATTTTCGGACAGTTTCCACGACCCAAAACGGAACCGATTTTCCATCGATTAGATGATAATATTCTTCATATCCTTTTTTTAGATGTTCCCATCTTAAATCATTACCAGATTGAATATATTCGGATACATCTAAAATCTTTCCTCTACCATTCTGCAGCAATATATTTTTCAAATGAATATCTCGAGGATTCAGCCCTTTACTTCGAACAAAATCTCTGGCACTTTCAACATCCTCTACAACTTGGTTAGGGATATGAATACCCTGGAGGACACAATCATATAGTGTTTTACCATCTTCATAACTTAAAACAATGAAAAACTCCCCAGAACCATAATAAGTAGAGAAAAATGGAGATTCTCCTATCTGTTCATAAACACCTGCTTCTGCCTTAACTTTATCAATTTTATCCTTTGCATAAACCTTATATGCATAATGGGGTGCATCTAAAAATTGAAAAACGGCAGCATCTGTTCCGACTCCGATGCACTTTAAACCCTCTACTTGTCCGATAATCGTTACTGGTTCATTATTTGGATTTGATAAAACTGAAATTTTAGAAAGTGAATCAATCGCAATCTCCCATTGTGCCACACCAATCTCTCCCTTGACTGGCTGGTGCACTCGTAAATCAATATTTATAAAAAATGCTCTTCAGAAGAGAAGTGCCTTGCAGCTAGTCTTTTATTCTACCATAAGAAGTATTATTGTATTCGAAAAACGCACTACAACTCCTTTATACAATATATGTAGAATATCCATGATTTTAGAATGCTGCGATAGCTTAACTTATTTAAATCATTTAGTTGATATATTTTGAGTTTAAATTGTTTGATGATATTTATCAGAGGAACAATTGATTGTTTACCCTCTTACTCTCTATAGAATGATAAAGTAACAAACAATGGCGGCAATGACAAGCAAACCGCCTAAAGCCAGACTGCCGTAAATTATTCTATACCATATTTCATCCCCATTATTCTTGCCTCTCCATAATATTATCTCATTCTTCATACCATCACTTATGGACTGATTATGTATACGGATAGAATCGAATTAAGATTCATATATATTTAATACTATGATTATTTATACTCTGCTGTTCTGGTGGATCAGATTTCTTTTCTTTCAGAGAGTTTTTAACACTTACCCTAAACGAAATTCTTGGAAAAAGGCTATTACAGTTACCTTTGCGCAAAGTCTTACTATCCTAATTTTCTTCCCAGTTTTATTACATTATCTGCTGAATTAATCCTACAAAGTGTTGTTAAGCGAACAAAAAAGCAAGGGAAACTTCTCCCTTGCTTTTTCCTCTTGTGCTATTAAAAGTATTTTATCGTAATGTTTTAAGAGCCCCGCTCCAAGCATTCACTTGATCCAGCATGGTATTCACATTGTCAAGATGAAGATCTGCTGGTTTGAATTCACTGAAGTTCTCAAAATCTGTAAATAGGGACAATGTTGGATGTGTGCGAACATCGGCAACATGAAGTTCAGCTAGAATACCACGCAAATGTTCTGCTGCACGAGCTCCACCTGTTGATCCATAGCTTACAATACCTGCTGCTTTGTTATGCCATTCATCACGCGCTAAGTCTAAGGCATTTTTAAGAGCACCTGTAATGCTGTGGTTGTATTCTTGAACAATAAATACAAATCCATCTAGGCTAGTCAGTTTTTCCGACCATTTTTTAATGCCTTCTGCTTCACTAGTGGTACCTAAAAACGGCAGGTTGAAATCTGCAATATCTACAATTTCATATTCTGCATCACTGCGCTGATCAGCAATCCCTTTAACCCATTCACCAACCTGCGGACTTACTCTTCCTTCACGAGTACTGCCTAATATTATTCCAATTTTTAAATTTGCCATTTTTATTTCCTCCCTTTTTTAAACGATAAAAACTCATGCTGGATATCCGTTACATAGATGTAAGTAACTGCTGAATAAAAGATATTTCAATTCTTTCTATCAATAAGTTACTTTATGTAACCAAGTATATTTTATCAATTCACTATTGTCAAGTTACTTTATTATCTAATGTAATTTTATTTCTGTTTTTTTAATGGTATAATAAAGCTATAAGGAGTGAACGAATGATGAAAGAAACTGACATTTGTCCTCGCTTTGAAAAAGCCATTTCAATTTTAAGCCAACGCTGGACGGCTCTGTTAATACATCAGCTTCTCACTGGTCCAAAACGGTTTGGATCGATTCAAACATCTGTAGGCATTAGCGGAAAAGTTTTATCAGAGCGGTTAAAAGAAATGGAAAAGCAAGGAATTATTAAACGAAAAGTCATCCCTGAAACCCCGGTGATTATTGAGTACTCTTTAACAGAGAAAGGCATTTCGTTAGAGCCTGTCTTACGCGAGGTTGAAAAATGGTCACAAGAATGGATTTCAGCGGATGAAACATAATCCATTTACCTCTTAATTGAAGAGATAAACATAAACACAAAAAAAAGAGGGGATCCCCTCTTTTTTTTTAGGCTGTTTCTAACCTGTTGACTAGAATCTTTAGCTTTTGTCTAGCCCGATACAAGCGAGTTTTTACGGTATTCTGATTTATATGCAGGATATCAGCGATTTCTTGTTCTTTCAACCCTTTTTGAAGCTTTAATAGCAGAATGGTTTGGTAATGTGCTGAAAGCTGATGAATAGCCTTATATAAATTCTGATTAAATAATGATGCCTCTACATCCTTTTCGACAACATTATGATCCGTCTGCAGCGAACTTGCTTTAAGGTGAATATGCTCCATAGACATTACATTGCTTTTTTTCTCTTTTCGGATTATATCAATCGCAGTTCTTGCAGCAATCACAGATAACCAAGCCCCTATCTTTTTTGAATCTTCAACACATTGTATTTTCTTAATCGCCTTGATATATGTTTCATGCACAGCATCCTCAGCCAGCTGCTGATCTTTAGTGATTCGATAGGCAACGTGATAGAGCCGATGAAAATAACGTTCATATAATTCATTGAAATAATCTTCGTCCATAATGGTCCCTACTTTTTTATATATTTACTTTTTGAAGCACTATGCTAACTTTAAATAAATCACCATCTGTATCAATGACTAATTCTCCGTCATGCAAATCTATGATTGATTTTGCAATGGCAAGTCCTAATCCTGAACCTTCCGTATGCCGTGAAGTATCTCCTCTTTTAAAACGCTCAAATAATTCTTCACTTTCATCGTTTAATTCATATTTTGAGATATTTTTAAATATAATCTGAGCCTGTTGACTTTCTTCTATGAGCGATATATAAACGCGTGAATGCTCAAGAGAGTATTTCAATATATTTGATATTAAATTATCGAAAACTCGCCAGACTTTTTGCCCGTCTACTAGCACAAATACGGGGCTTTCCGTGACCGATAGTCTGAACTGGAGGTTAGAATTCTGTATATCTGTATCATACTCGGCAATCGCCTGATGAAGCAGCTGTACTAAATCTCCCTTTTCTTTAGAAAGCTCGACGTTTCCGCTTGCCATCTTAGAGACTTCGAATAAATCCTCAATTAAGCCTTTTAGTCTCTTTGATTTTTGATCAATAATGTCAAGATACGAGTCACGCTCTTGGTCTGATAGCTGTTGTGACTTTAGCAGTTCTGTATAATTGATGATGGACGTTAAAGGCGTTCTTAAATCATGTGAAACGTTCGTAATAAGCTCTGTTTTTAGCCGTTCACTTTTGGCTTGTTCCTTTTGCGATGCTTTTACAATCTGTCTAAGCGCATTCAAATCCTTCGCCATGTTTGCCAAATCTATTTGTTCAGGAATATGTAAATCTTCCCCAAGCTTTCCTTGTGCCAGCTCGTTTGTTTTTTTGGCAAGCTGCTGAAGCGTACCGACATTCCTCACAAACATGATGATCGCTGGTATGCATACAATTCCTAATAGAAGAAGATATATGATGATAAAAAGAGGATGAATCATCATCGTAAAAGCACATAGACCAGTAAAGAAAATACTTCCGAGCAGCAGCATGACTTGTGTTCCCAGCGGTTGTTCTAAGAAGGCACCTTTAATATTTCCCCTAAGATTCTTGAACCCTCTGCGGCATATAGAAAGAAGCCGGTAGCTGATCCCTTTTTTCCAGTCATCCGCAATCGCAGCAGGATCAGTCAGCACGCCAAAGAGAAAAACGGATTGAATAATGGCGAGTGAAAAACAAATATAATAGCCTAAGAAGGATACAATTAATTCGTTTAGAAAATAGCTATCATCTAATAGGTAGCGAGTACTATGATGGATAAAGTCCAGTGACATAAATGCACCGATAAAAGCTAGAATACAAAGGATCACACGAGTGTCGATTGGGAATTTTTCATAGTAGTGCTTTATTTGATGAATTTCTGCGGTAATAAGCTTCGATTTTTTGATTATTACGATTGATAGAATCAGCAGAATAAGACTTGTTGCAGCCAGTAAAATAAACAGAATCTGCAAATCTTCATATTTATGCATTTCATTGATATATTGACTTTGATCTGGCAAAGAACGGGCTAAAGCAATTTTTCCATTGAATTCGCTGTAGTCAACCTGTTCTAGCTCTCTTGGCAGCTCTCCAAGCGGCAGCATATAATAGTCTGACATCACATCACCAATTGTATAATCAGTGAAAAAGTATGTATGTTCACTAGTAAAATAAGTATCCGCTGTCTCTTCAGCTTCTAAATTGGTATACGTTTTTCCTGTAACAGTGTTTTCAAAGTAATAGGTAAATGTTTTAGCAGAATCAGTAAAATGTTCCTTAAAGCTCTCTTTTTCTTGATAAAATTGTTCGAGTTTTGCTTCTTTTTCAGCCTTTACCTTTGGTATAACATATTCATCGCTTTCGAAGTTTTGGGTGATATCTTTTATCTTATTGTCTCTTTCTTCAATATACGCATCGGCAGCCTTCTGATTATTTGAATTTAATGCCGTTTGAATACGCTCTTCATATTGCATCGTAATATTATCAATTTGTTCCTGCAGCTCTCCGTATCTGTATCGATGTTCCTCTATGTCTTCTTTAGAGACCATAATATTTTCTTTTGCTTCTTCAAGTGTGAGATTGTTTAATTCATATATATTTAGTAGAGCTGCAAACTCGCCCAAATCCATTTGAAATTCATCGGTTTGAAAATAATTGTCTTTATGAAAGAATTCATTGGAATACAATATAGCAGTGAATAATCCGCTCGTTCCATAAGCTAGCAGTATGGAGCAAATAAAGATAAGGAACTTACCTTTCCATTTTGTAGCCAATGCCCCACACCACCTTTAAATATCTTGGATTTTTCGGATCAATTTCAATCTTTTCACGAATTTTACGAATATGTACAGCAACCGTATTTTCTGCGTTAAAACAAGGTTCTTTCCATACTTTTTCATAGATTTCATTAATCGAAAAAACGGTGCCTGCATTTGTTATCAGCAGCTCTGTTATTTTATATTCGATTGGTGTCAGCTTTATGGACTCCCCATTCAAACAGACTTCCTTTGCAGCTGTATTTAATGTCAATCCGTTTAGGTTAATCTCTTTTTTTGCTCCTTCAAAATTCCCAAAGGTTACATATCTGCGCAGCTGGGATTTTACGCGTGCAACTAGCTCCATTGGATTAAAAGGCTTGGTGACATAATCATCTGCACCTACCTGCAGTCCTAAGATTTTGTCTGTATCCTCACTTTTCGCACTTAAGATAATAATCGGGATATTCTTTTCTTCTCTAATTTTATATGTTGCTCCAATTCCATCTAATCTTGGCATCATGACATCCAAGATTATAAGGTGGATTTCGCTGTGCTGAAGTACTTCTAATGCTTCCACTCCATCGCTTGCTTTTACCACCGTAATGCCTTCATTTTTTAAATAAATTTCAATTGCATCGCGGATTTCCTTCTCATCATCCACAACCAGCACATTATACTTTGCCATCATTCTGCCCTGCCTTCTTCCTGCTCACTACTTTAATTAATTTCTATCTTACTAGAAAAATCTTAACAAATGGATAGCAAAAATCTTAAGAATTTCTTAAAAAAACGATGAAACGAATTTCCTTGGCCTTTCATGTAAATTGAGAGAACACCTATTCACCTGCTCAAACGTTTGAACCCTGCCAATGCTACCGTATTTTCCACAAAAAAAGCCTGTTCCTCTAATTAGGAACAGACCTTACATGTAAGTCATATATGATTGAATGTACGTTAGGATTATTTTTGTTCTGCTAATACATCCGCAAATGCCTTAACATAAGGAGGCAAGTCTGGCGGTCTGCGGCTGGACACAATATGGCCGTCCGTAACGACTGCCTCATCACTCCATATAGCACCAGCATTTGTCATATCATCTTTGATTCCAGGTGTGCTGGTGACCTTTTTTCCTTGTAAGATGTTTGCTGAAATAAGCACCCAGCCAGCATGACAAATTTGTCCGATAGGCTTTTTCTTTTCATCCATATGCTGAACCATCTTCAGCACTTCCGGATAACGTCTTAGCTTGTCTGGCGCCCATCCTCCGGGAACCAGAATAGCATCATAATCCTCCGCATTGATATCCGTAAAAGCATATGCCGATTGCGCGGGGACGCCATATTTTCCAATATACTGTTTATTTGCCTCTTGCCCGACTAAATCAACAGTTGCTCCCTCTTCTTGAAGCCGTAAAATCGGATACCATAGCTCTAGATCCTCAAATTCATTCTCAACAAGTGCTATGACTTTTTTATCCTTCAATCTCATTTATATCCCTCCATACAATTGATAGCCTCTAGTATACAGGAATCAATGGACAAAGAGCCAGAGGAACGGTTTCTACTGACTCAATATTCCTTATCAGTTATGCTTCTCAAATTATTCCCTCTTTAGATCCTTTTCTGCCGAGCAGCAATGCTCCAAACTGTTCCGCTGCTTCACGTGGAGAAGGTGCATTCATGATCGCTGAAACGATTGCAGCTCCTGCAAGGTTTATATGGTTGAGCTGGGGGATGTTCCCATGATTGATGCCTCCGATTGCAACAGCAGGAATCGTGACAGATTGAACTGTTTTTTCAAGCATGCCTGGAGGAAGGACTGTTGCATCTCCTTTTGAAGCAGTTGGAAATGCAGCGCCAACACCTACATAGTCTGCCCCATCTCTCTGTGCTGCCTGTGCTTCTTCTGGATTTGAAACAGAAACACCTATAATCATGGAATCTGGCACAATTGCTCTTATCGCTTTTAAAGGGAGATCTGTTTGGCCCACATGTATGCCTGCCGCATGAACAGCTAAAGCTACATCAACTCGATCGTTTATAATGAGAGGAACATCGTACTGATCTAAAAGCCTTTTTAACTTTAAGGCTTTTTCGAAAAATAGTTTGCCTTCACTCGTTTTCTCACGAAGCTGCACAATGGTTGCACCGCCCTTAACGGCTTCTTCTACAATATAAAGCAAATCTTTTAAATCACGGGACTCCTCTGTTACCAAATAAACGCTATAATCCATTTTCATCGCAATATAACCTCTCTCTCCCAGACAGTTTCATTCATGGTGAAGATTTCATCCATTAACTTTACTTTAAACGTGCCAATGCCTTCACCGTCTGAAATTTTCCTTCTCGCTCGCTCTCCAGCAAGGCTCATAATGCCCATTCCAACAACTGCTGCAGAGAAATAATCCTCAGAAACACCTGCACAAGAAGCAATTAGAGCGGTTGTCATGCATCCAGTGCCAGTCACAGCTGTTAACCAAATATCACCATTCTCGATTTCTGCCACTCTAGTTCCATCTGATATGGCATCATGTTTACCGCTTATGACAATAACTGCATTCAGCTTCTCAGCAGCCAGCTTTGCTAATTCAGTATGAGTTAAGGATAATTCACCAGCATCAACACCTCGGGTATTCGCCTGATCGCCAATAAGTGCGTAAACCTCCGTTCCATTCCCTCTTACAATATCCACCTTCACTTTTTTCATATAATCCATTGCCTTTTGGGTTCTATATGGAGTAGCGCCTACTCCAACCGGATCAAAAACGACTGGAATCCCTTTTCTGTTTGCTGCCTTTCCTGCCAGCACCATGGATTCGTACATATCGGCTGTAATGGTACCAAAATTAATCACTAGAGCATCTGCAAGTCCAGCCATCGCTTCAACTTCTTCTATACTTGTAGCCATTACAGGAGATGCACCAATTGCCAATGTTGCATTCGCACAATCGTTAATGGTTACATTATTCGTAATTTGATGGATTAAAGGTTTCCCAGTTTCCAAGTCTCTGAAAATTTGATTCACGCTCAGTTGCTCCATGTCTTCTCTGCCTCCTGATACATTTTTGCTTTTCTGTATAAATCATAAAAATGGTTTGTTGGGCCATGACCGTTGCCAATATCAAGGCTATGCTCAATTGCCATATGTATATATGATTTTCCTCGCTTCACCGCTTCAAGCATATCAAACCCGCGAGCAAGGTTAGCAGCAATTGCCGAAGAAAGAGTACACCCTGTTCCATGTGTATTTTTTGTCTCAATTCTCGTGCCGCTAATCCAATGAAAATTGGTTCCATCATAGTACAAATCATCTGGATCCCCTTCCATATGCCCTCCCTTTAACAACACCGATCTGGCACCAAGTTGTGTCATATCCATACATGCTTTCTCCATGTCTTTCTTGTTTGAAATAGGATAACCAAGAATGACCTCTGCTTCTGGGATATTAGGGGTTATAATAGTTGCGAGCGGAAGCATGTGATCTATTAAAGAAGTCACTGCTTCTTGTCTCAGCAAATGATGCCCGCCTTTTGAAACCATGACTGGGTCAAGCACAATATGAGACGGCGCATATTTTTGCAGGCCTTGCGTTACCGTTTTAATTGTGTCTGCAGATGAAAGCATCCCGATTTTTACGGCATCAACCGTAATATCATCAAATACAGCTTCTATTTGATCTCTGATAATATTCACATCTATATCCTGTACAGAACGAACTTCCTGTGTATTTTGAGCTGTAATAGCAGTAATAACGGACATCCCAAAAACGCCATTTGCGCTAAATGATTTTAAGTCCGCTTGAATACCGGCACCTCCGCCTGAATCTGAGCCTGCAATCGTCAATGCTGTTTTCATTGTAAAATGCCTCCTAATGCTTTATTTTTCACCATTACTTTCAATAATCCGTAACCCATCAAAGCACCTGTAAAGCTGCTGAAGATAAATGCAGGCACAAACCCAAATAGCGCTGCTTCCTGTCCAAGGAAAAGGACAGAAATCGGATAGGTCGCCATTGCACCTAATATGCCTGTTCCAACCACTTCACCTGCTGCTGCAAAACTGAGTTTACGAGTTTTGGAGAAAAGAATTGCTGCTAAAAAGGCACCAATCATACTGCCTGGATAAGCAAAAATACTGCCTGTTCCCAGCATATTTCTTAAAGTTGATGAAAGAAAAGCTTGAATAACTGCATACCATGGGCCAAGCAAAACAGCCGAGAGCACATTAGCAAAATGCTGAATAGGAAAGATTTTTGCAAATCCTACCGGTATGTAAATAAGACTGCTGGAAACCGTCGTAATAGCTGCAATAAATGCAGTAATGGTTAGTTTTTTTGTACTGTTCATCATTTTTTATTTCCCCCTTAATATTTAATAAGTGCGAATCCTCATATTATATAAGCCAATCTCTTCCCTCCCGGCAGCACACTTTGTGAATGAATACGGCTTATTCCTCAATATAAAAAACCGCTCCTATAGCAGAAGCGGTTAACAAACAGCACATGTGCACTTATGTTAACTGCTTCCCTACGCTAGTTCTAACTAGATCAGGTTCAAAGGGTTCTTCTCAGCCAATTTGGCGCCCCCAGCAGATTTTTAATTTTCAAGTTTGTTTTACACCATATCAAGATATTCCGATTTCTGTTCCATTGGCTTAAAGGAATGATTCCATAGAGACAAAAAGCCGCTCATGAAAACACGAGCGGCGAATATGTATAGATCAGCAGAATATAATCTATAGCACTTCCCTACGCCAGTGTTAACAGGATCAGGTTCAGAGGGTTTGGCATTACTGCCATCTCAGTCTTAAAAAGACACCCCTAGTGTAAGAAGTATTCATTTTTCAACACTATCATAACATTTTTGTATTATTTTGCAAACGTTATGTCTTTTTTAGAAATTCCTCAATATCCTTTTTTTGCTCCTCATATAGCTTTTCTCCCATAAGAGCCAGTTCATGTGAAAATGTCACATCATCAAATGGCATTTCTTTTTCCAGCTCGGCATTCAGACGTAAATATTGGTCATGCAGCAAATGCCGGCAATGATATGAGATGGCTTCTGAAGAAATATGAAGCGCAAGATCAAGAAGTTTTGGTGTCATCCTAAAAGAGGGAAATTGAAAAGGCAGCCAGCTTTGAGCACCCCATTCTCTGCCTTCCTCTTCCTGAAAAGGAATAGATTGCAGTCCAGTCCCAATCGATAAAACATGGATATCTTCAAGTTTTTGATGAAAAAAACTGAGTGCCTCTGTGATTGTAACCAATGTTGGATTATTTGCCCATAAGCCGCCATCAATGGCTAAAAGTTTATTTTGCATTTCATTAGGGGGAAAATAAACCGGTGCAGAACAGGATGAAAGCACGGCATCCCACAGTTTAATCTCTTCCTTTTTCTCTCCAGGATTGCGTACATGTGAGCGATGAACATACGGCTTTCCTTTATGAATATCGACCGCTGGTAAAAGCAATGGCTTTTCCACTTCACATAGCAATGTCTCTCCGTAGGCATCTTGTAAATATTGTCGTAAATGATGGTTTGTATAAATGCTTTTAAATAAACCAACTGTAGCATGTCTTTCAAAGATCTTTTCACCATGCTGTAGATAAATATCATAAACATCTTCCATTTCTTTACCTACAGATGCAGCAGCTGCAATAATGGCACCTGTACTGGTTCCAGCAAAGACATCAAAGAGATCAGCAATCTTACATTTATATTGTTTTTCAATATTTTTTAAGACGGTGACCGCCAAAATACCCCGTATTCCGCCGCCATCAATAGCTAAAATTTTCACATACTCACCTATATATTCGTTTCTTATAATGTTCCCTGATGATCCCTATCTATACAGATATTGATAAATACTTTGAGCGTTTTCTTTAGGTATCTACATACAAGCTTCATTATATTCGAAAGATAAAAAGGAGTTATCACACTATTTAATTTTTACAGCAAATTATTTCTATATTATAATTCTCTTAAAATGCAAAAGGAAATGGGGATCATCGCTTAATATGCATAAAAAAATTATCTTAACAGGTTTTATGGGCTCTGGTAAGACAACTGTGGGACAACTAATTGCCAAAGAGCTAAAAGTTCCTTTTATTGATGTCGATGAAGAAATAGAAAAATGGTATGGTCTAAAAACGACTGAGATTTTTCAGCAATTTGGAGAACAGGAATTCCGCCGTACTGAACTTGATCAAGTAAAAAGAATTTGCAGCAATACAGAAATTCAAGTCGTTTCATTAGGTGGAGGTGCCTTTCTGCAGGAAGAAATCAGGAATACTTGCATGGAAAATGGAACGGTCTTTTACCTTTCCGTTTCTTGGGACGTTTGGAAGCAGAGACTGGATTCTTTAGTGCCTTCAAGACCACTTCTGCAGGGAAAAACAGAAAATGAAATTCACCGCATTTTCACAGACCGGCAAAAAATATATAACACTTATCATTTTAAAATAAAAGCAGACAATGGAGCAGAACAAACAGCAAAAGAGATCCTTCAAGAAGTGTAAACGGCTGAAAATAAAAAGGAGAATCGTTCAAAAACGATCCTCCTTTTTATTTATAAATCTAAAAACCTCAATAAATCTCCATTTAAAATTTCATCTGACATATTTAGCTCATCTCTTACCTTTTCTAAATTAGAATTACAGGCACCTTCTTCAGCTTCTTCACCACTTTTTTTATCATAGCAGACATTATTGATATAAATATGCTGATCAGACACATAAGATCCGTCACGGAAAATGACAGGCTGATCATGATCACGCGTCATTAAATTCTGGCCGAATGAAGGTGTGTCAACATCCGTAATACCTAATAGCGATAGCAGAGTCGGACGGATATCGATCTCCCCGCCAATATTTGAAAACACCTTACCTGCTTGGCCTGGCACATGGATAATGACCGGCACTTTTTGCAGTTCAACATGGTGGACGGGTGATGGCTCGAGATCAAGCAATTCTAATACGCCATCTTCATATTTTTCAGATATCCCGTAATGATCGCCATATAAGACAAATACTGTATCCTCATATAACCCTAATTCTTTGAACTGATCGAAAAGCCTTCTGATCGCTTCATCCTGATAGCGCACCGTTGTCACATAGCGGTTAACAACATCTTGAGAAGTTGCTGCTTCAGATATTAATTGATCTTCTTCATCAAGCAAAAATGGAAAATGATTAGTTAATGTGATTAGTCTTGTATAAAACGGCTGAGGCAGTTCAGAAATATATTCTGCACTTTGTTCAAAGAAAGGGATATCCTTCAAGCCATAATTAACTGAATTCTCTTCATTTACTTCATAATCCACTTTAGAGAAAAAGCGATCATATCCGAGTTCATTATACATATTTTCGCGGTTCCAAAAATCAGCATCATTTCCATGCAGGACGGCACTGTAATACCCTCCATTGTCTTTTAAGATTTTAGGCAGTGCATTAAATACATTTGATGGTTTTCTTACAAAGACAGAACCGCTTGATAATGGATATAAGGATGTATCAACCATGAACTCAGAATCAGATGTTTTGCCTTGTGCCGTTTGGTCATAGATTGAATTGAAATAGTAACTTTCGTTTATTAGTTCATTCAGAAAGGGAGTGATTTCTTCGCCATTTACTTGTTGATTAATAACAAAATTCTGTGTAGATTCCATGCTAATTAATACAACATTCTTTCCCTCGGCTATTCCTTGCACACTTGTTTCTTCATCTTCTTTTGCATCTGTATAATTTACTGCCGCGATTGTATCTGTTTCAGTTGCAAGTACTTTTTTTAATGGTGAAAAAGCAGCATACGATATATCAAATAGATGATAATTATAAGGGCCGATTGATTTTACCATCTGTTCCCTGTCATATGCTGTTGAAAAAAGATACGGTGATTTTAACAGAGCCAATCCCGCAGTAACAACAAACAATACAGTTCCTGCAACTACAAACTTCTTTATAAAGGGCCATTGAATGGAATCGGTATTCTTCATTTTAATCGCCAAAAGAATGATGACAGCCAGATCAGCAAATAAAAGGAGATCCCAAAAACTCATTAGTTCAAGTGTACTTGGTCCGAGGCCGCCTACATTTTTAAACTGAAATAGAATAGGGACTGTTACAAAATCAGTATAAAATCGGTAATACAGCAAATCACCATATAATAGCCCCGTTATAATGATATTAATGGCAATAAATATCGCCTTATTAAATCTCTTTCTAAAAAGGAGACAAACTGACAATATTAAAACTAAGGATCCGATTGGGTTCAATAAAATTAATAGAATATCTGCCGCTGATTGAATATGAAAGTTAAAACCAATCAGTGAAACAATCACCGTTTTCAGCCATAAAACGATAAGAGCAAAGAGTACTAACTTCTGAGGATTAACCGTTAAACGTAACTTCTCTTTTATTTTCATCCGATCTCATGCCTTACTGAAGTGATAAAGAAATATTCCTGGATTAATGTTTTTATTGCTCTTAACGCATAAGTACGATTATGTTTACCCATTATAGCTACCTGAACCCAATTTCTATCAAGTAAATATTTACTCTCATAACTTATCAATATCATTTTCTTTTTCAGACGATCTCCGAATTCCTGTGAAGAGATCCCCGCGGGCATCTCTATGGTGATTACATGTGGCGAATATTCCTCATCTCCCAGCACTGGCAGACCCGATTGTATCAATTTACCTTTTATCTCATTTCCAAGTACCGTATTTTCATAGCCTGTATGATGATGTAAGGCTGTTTCAAGTGCAAATAACAAGTTAGAAGAATGTGTAAATGGCACATCAGACATTGCATACAATCCTAAATCTAAATAACGGGGAATGGACGCATCCGGCCGAATGTTTTCTCTATGTAAAATAATACCTATTCCTGGATATGATCCTAATCCCTTCCCACTTACAGCAGTAGCAAGATATATGTCCTTCAAGTTTACTGGAATGGTTCCAACACTGCTGCAGCTATCAACACATAGCTCTGTTCCAACCTTTTTGCACAATTCCTGAATAGCATTTATATCATATAAATATCCTGTAGATGTTTCACAATGAACGGTCCATACCCAACTGATTTCACTGTTCGCTTTTACCTTTTCTTCGATTTCACTAAGATCAATATTCACATTCCATTCTTTTTTAATGGTTTCAAAAGTCAGCCCCATCCTGCTTGCATGTTCGATCAAACGATAGCCAAATTCTCCATTTGCCAATATCAATCCTGTGCCAGGCATCCTACTTAGCTGAGCTGCAACAATATCATTAGCAAGTGTACCTGTTCCCACTACAATCTCAGCATGATTAGCATTCGTTAGTTGGCACATTGTTCTGCTCACACGATGAATGGCGTCCATAAATTCACGATCTCGGTGTGACAGCGGAATTCTATTCAAATGGGCGGTAACTTCCTCATCCATTGGGACTGGTCCAGGCAGAAATGTATATGGTTCAGGGTTTTTCTTTTTCATAAGCTCTTTAAATGCCAATGTATTCTCTTCAAAACGCTCCTTCGTCAGATACATCGGCTGAAAACGTGCATCTGCCTCCCCAACTTCCGGACCAAAACTAGTAAAACCGATCCGTTTATAGAGCTTTGTTTGTCTAAGAGTACCTGAAATAAGAGCAAGATTATAATGATTTTCTAAGCAATAACTCACCAGCAATTCACAAAGCTGAAAAAATACGAATGTGCTTCGGTATTTTTCTTTTACTGAAAGCAGTCTGATTTCACAGGGTCTTGCTTCTTTTGGCAAATATGAATCAATATCTGGAAGCTTATGATCGAGCGAAAACGGCCGTTTTGCACGAACAGCAATCATCCCTACCACTTCAGCTCCGTCTTTTGCGATAATATATGTATTTTCTTCATCAAATTTATCAATTAATCTTTTCTCTGTATTTTCTTGGTGCTGCGGTATTTCTTCAACAAATGTCTGGTAATTCAACTCATATATTTGTTTGTATTCATCTGCCTCTGCAGCTACCTTATAAATGAGTGAGATGTCTTTCATGGTTATCCTCCTACGTTTGAAGCTACTAATGGTGTTTCGCTGCCATGTCTTTACCTTTTCTCAGCTGAAATTGCTATATGAAAATACTCAATATTTATATATTTTTCATATATATGAATATACTATTATATAAAAACAATAGCAATATCTGTAAAACTTCTGCTTAGTAAACGCTCTTTTTTGCTTTTAATCCACTTATTCCTTTAAATGTTTCTCAACTATGATAATATGGCAGAATTCTATCTATTATAATAAACGAATGGAAGTGTATAAAAGTTTCAAAATACACTTTTTTTCACCAATTTATCTTACATTATTATTAACGAACTACCCTTAAACAAATAGAAAGCAAACCAAATACGGGAGAAAGATACTAAAAAGAGGATGGGACAAAACGAAATTAATATTTCTAAAACACGAATATTCAATATCTAGGTTTCGGTATTTAATCAAGACCGTTCCATTGCGCTGCGGACCCTCGCTTTCCGCGAGGAGCAAGCTGAGCCTCCTCGTCACTTCGTCCTGCGGGGTCTCACCCTTTGCTCTGCAGCCCGCAGGAGTAGGGCCCTCCGCTCCATTTCACTCATGTAAATAAAATATATTTTAAAAAAACCGAATGATTAGAAAGATGACCTTCCTAACCATTCGGTTCAATAGGTGTGTTATATACTTATGTCCCACACTCTTACATTTTTTAGTTTACGGCTGTTGCTTTTTTAGAAGAGTTATATGCTGGTGTAGTCCATCCAAATGGATCAGGGACGGTCCCTTTTTGAATACCTGTTAAAGTTTCATATAGTTGCTTGGCGATTTTTCCGGTTTTATGATCATTGATCACAATCTTTTCGTCCTGCCAGAAAAATTCGCCGATTGGTGAAATAACTGCTGCAGTCCCTGTCCCGAATGCCTCTTCCAGTTTGCCTTGCTTATGGGCTTCAAAGATCTCATCAATAGATACTTTTCTTTCCGTCAGCGGCAAATTCCAATGCTTAATAAGCTGGATAACTGAATTTCTGGTGATTCCTTCTAAAATGCTTCCGTTTAATTCAGGGGTTACAATCTCACCGTCTATCTTAAAGAAAATGTTCATGCTTCCTACTTCTTCAATATATTTATGCTCATTGCCATCAAGCCAAAGAACTTGTGAATAGCCTAATCCTTCTGCTGATTCTTGCGCTTTAAGGCTTGCAGCATAATTCCCGCCTGTTTTCGCATTACCTGTTCCACCTTTTACAGCACGAACAAACTCACTTTGTACTGCAATTTTAACTGGATTGATTCCTTCCTTATAATAAGCGCCTACCGGAGACATAATGATATAAAATTGATATGCTTTCGAAGGAGCAACTCCAAGGAAAGGTTCTGTTGAAATGATGAACGGGCGAATATACAATGAAGTTCCCTCACCATTTGGCACCCATTCATGATCAATCTGTATTAATCTTTTTAGGGCTTCCACTGCAAATTCTTCATCGATCTGAGGAATACAGAGCCTGTTATTAGAACGATTCAGCCTCTTCATATTATCTGACGGTCTAAACAGCAGCACGTCTCCATCTGTACTCAAATAAGATTTTAAACCTTCAAAAACACTTTGGCCATAATGGAAAACCATTGCTGATGGATCGAGCTGCAGCGGCTGATAAGGAATAATTCGGGCATCATGCCAGCCAAGACCTTCCTTATAATCCATTACAAACATGTGGTCTGTAAAATTCCTTCCAAATTGCAGCTTATCAAATGGTGGTTTCTCTTTACTATTCGATGTTAAATGAACCTTGATTTGATCATAATCATTCATCAGCACTCAGTCTCCCTGTTTTGGAATAATTGTTTTCTTACAACAAATTCACTTTAACGCATAAAAGCATTTAATAAATAAAGCATATTGATTTTTTAAAATATTATGAACCTACTTTTCACAAAAGTCAACAGCGTATTTAGTTAATTTTTTTGATTAAATTAGAGTTTTACAAAGGGTGATAGGATTTGAGGCGCAATTAGTGGTTAAGTATCTAGACCCATTAAAAAAATTGCTGTTCCTATTTCCTGCTCTATAAATCAGCCAATAGCATCGGAACAAAAAAACCGACTGATTAGAAGATTCATATCCTAACCAGTCAGTTCTATTGTCATGTTAAATACTTTATAAACTTATTTAAACCAGCCTTTTTTCTTTGATTGCGTGATTGCCTCAATGCGGTTGGTCACTTCTAATTTTTCCATAATGGCTGAAATATAATTTCTGACTGTGCCGGTTTTAATGTTCAGATTGCTGGCAATCTCTTTTGTGTTTTTTCCTTCTGCAATCAGCTCAAGCACATCTTTTTCCCGATCTGTCAGGGGATTTTCCTCACTATAAAGATCTTCCATTAATTCTGGAGCATACAAACGTTTGCCGGCCATAACGCTGCGGATTGAGTCTGCCAGTTCTTCGCTTGGACT
This sequence comes from Cytobacillus gottheilii, assembly GCF_001636345.1. Lineage (GTDB taxonomy): Bacteria > Bacillota > Bacilli > Bacillales > Cytobacillaceae > Cytobacillus > Cytobacillus gottheilii. The sequence goes on along the minus strand of NZ_KV440945.1, from coordinate 2,325,531 downwards.
ATCTTTTAATAAATAGCCGCCGACACCAGCTTTTACCGCCCTCTGAAAATAACCAGTGCGTGCAAAGGTCGTTAAAATGATGACCTTACAATCTAAGTCTCTAATTTCCTCTGCCGCTTCTAATCCATTTTTTTCAGGCATTTCAATATCCATGATGCACACATCCGGTTTCAGTTTATGAACGAGGGAGACTGCTTCAGCACCATTGTTTGCCTTGCCGACCACTTCCATATCTTCCTCTAAACTTAACAGTGATCCTAGCGCACCGAGCATCATACGCTGGTCTTCTGCAATGACTATGGTAATCATATTTCTTTTCCCTCCTGTTCAACTGCCCGTAAAACGGTTGGTACACTCATGGTCACGGTTGTGCCAGCATTGGAGTGGATGTCAAGCGTACCATTTACAAAATCAAGTCTTTCTTTCATGCCAATCAGTCCATTGCCTTTTGTTTCATGTTCAGTTGGATCAAAACCAACCCCATTGTCTTCGACGATAATTTTTATTTCTTTTTCGGTTTGTATAATCTTAATCTTACAATAACTAGCTTTGCTGTGCTTGACTACATTCGTCACCGCTTCTTTTAAACACATGCTTAGTATATTTTCAATAAACAGTGAAACATTGACGACCTTAAGCGCGTCGCTTCCAATGTATTCAATCTCAGCCGCTTTTAATAATTGTTTAACGCTTACCAGCTCTTCTTTTAACCTGATGCCTCGCATTTGCGAAACCATTTTCCGCACTTCATTTAATGCTGTTCTTGCTGTCTGCTGCACATCCTTAAGCTCTTCACGGGCCTGCTCAGGATTTTTATAAATCAGTCTGCGTGCCAGATCGCTCTTTAATCCAATGAGAGATAGTTTCTGTCCTAGAGTATCATGGAGATCTCGGGCAATGCGCTGCCGTTCTTCCTGCTTGACCAAATCTGAAATTCTTTTATTCGCATACGCAAGCTCCCGTTCAAGCTTTTCTTGTTTATGCTTATTAGAAATCGTGAACGGAAGCAAAATGACACTTATCCATATGATGATGATAAATGGAAGCTGAGTTAAAAAGAGCTGTTCACCAATCACAATATTAAAATTTATAGCAGCTGTTGTCACAACCAGATGTGCAACATAAATTGTATAAAATGCAACCTTGTTCTTTATATTTCCATTATAGCTGGCAATAAAAATAGCAAAATAAATATAATGAAATAAAATTGCCATGGTCATTGAGATCGCAATTAAAATTGAGGACCATAAATACACCGGCCATCGGTCAGAAATAAAGGCAAATCGATACACAATAAAAAAAGTAATCGTTAATAAAATTCCCACTGCAATTTCATATGTTGACGAAGATTGGAAAATAAAATAAAAAGGAAGAATGCTTAATAGAATCCAAATGTATGGAGAGATTCCTGGATTTTTTAAAAATGCAATATACTTTTTCGCCATAATATCCCTCAAATTTACTGATAATGTCTGTCTTTGATTTCTGCAAGAGAATTGAAAAATGGAGAAGCTTTAACAATTAAACATGATGCAGCTGCTGCACTGCTTCAATGGATAAAATAGAACTCCTTTGCAAAAAACAAAGGAGTTTTTACTTTTATGCCTTATCTGTTACAACTGTATTGCTCTTTTGAATATATTTTTTCACTGCTTTATAGCCAACAAAGTTTTTATTTTCTTCGTCCCATAGTTTAAAGCGTAGAGATTCCAGACTTTTGGCCATCGTAATGGTTGGAGCATGCTGCAGTGCCTCAGATTCATTATGCGCCTCTTCTAAAAGGTAATTGGGCACTCTTGGACTCAAATGATGCACATGGTGGAAACCAATGTTTCCAGTCAGCCATTGCAGTATTTTGGGAAGTTTGTAATAAGAACTTCCTTCAACCGCCGCCTTAACATACTCCCACTCTGAATCTACTTCAAAGTATGATTGTTCAAATGTATGCTGAATGTAGAACAGCCAGATCCCTGCAGATCCTGAGAGAAGAAAGATTGGCAGCTGAACCAGCAGAAAAGCTTCCCAGCCGATTAACCAGCACAATCCGCTATATAGAGCTGCTATTGAAATATTCGTTATATATGTGTTAAGTCGCTCTTTCCATTTTGCATCCTTACGGTTAAAGCGATTGATAATTAAAAATTGATAAATAGGTCCTAATCCAAACATAATGAATGGATTACGATAAAGCCTGTACCCTACCTTTGTCCAGAACGGTGCGTCTATATATTCTTGAACCGTTAAAACCCATATGTCTCCGGTTCCGCGCTTATCAAGGTTGCTGCTTGTCGCATGGTGGATAGAGTGATCACGCTGCCATTGGGTAAACGGGAATAGCGTTATAATACCGGCAATGGTACCGATAATTTTATTGGCTTTTCTGCTTTTAAAAAACGAATTGTGACAGCAATCATGAAAGATAATGAAAATCCGGACTAAAAATCCTGATGCAATGACAGATAGAGCCAAAGTTAGAAGGTATGATACCTCTAAACTTAAATAGGCTGCATACCATAATGCAAAAAAAGGAACTAAAGTGTTAATTAATTGTCTAATGCTTGCGTTTCTATTGGCCTTTTCAAATGGCGCCATTTCTTTTTTTAAGCTAGTGAGCAGCTGTTTTGTCATGAATTCATTTCCTTTCATGTGTTTATATATCTATCATAAGAAAACGATATCAATCCGAAAAGACATAGCTGTCATACACGTTACATGATAAATGTCATGGTCACCTGTTATTTTCTAAATCAACAACCATTTTAAATAGAAACTGATAGCTATGTGAAAGTACTTCCTCAATCGTCATATCTTCTGAAAATCCATTGAGATAGCTGATCGGCAAATTGATATCCCATAATCCATCATTTCCATTAAAAAGAATTGAATACTTTGCTTCTGGAGGGAATTTTTCAGATAGTATTTTTCGAAGGTGATCTCCATACTTTTTTTGCTTTTTCAGACCAAATATAATGTCATATGTATGAAAGACATCGTTTTCTTCAAGTATTATTCCTTCAATTCCTATGTTTTCAAACCACTTTGATTCCATATATAAAAATTCCTGCTGATTTGATCGTAAATAAGAGATCTTATCTTGTAAAAAAGAAGCTGTTTCTTCACCTAAAAACTCTTCTGTTTCTTTGTTTCCTCGTTCAATGTACAGATCAGTCCATCTTTGCTGTGATGGCAGAACTTCATTGATTTCTTCTGCGGAAATCAGGCTGTTTGCGATTGCATACTCTTTTTCCTCATTAAATAGCTTAATTGGCTGTTGTTCTAAAAGTTTCTTTATTTCTGCAGTAAGCATTTTGCACCTCTTCTATTATTATTTTCTATGTTTTCCATATCTTTTTTTCGAATGATGTTCTCTGTTTTGTTGCGGCTGTTGTGGTTCCATTGTCCTTTTGGAGAGATTAGCAGATAAATCATTTTCAATCTGTTCAAGTTTGGACGTTTCCGCTCTAGTATATAATGTGATCGCCAACCCTCTCATGCCAGCTCTTCCAGTCCTGCCAATGCGGTGAATATAGCTGTCTGTATCAAGTGGAATGTCATAATTAAAAACATGTGTAACACCTTCGACATCGAGTCCGCGGGCTGCGACATCTGTTGCTATTAAAAGTTGAAACTCATTCTCTCGGAACGCTCTCATCGTTTCTTCCCGCTTTGCCTGGGAAAGGCCGCCGTGCAGCTCAGCACATGAAAATCCTTTTTCCATTAAAGATTGATATAATTTCGTCACTCTCCTTTTGGTTCTGCAAAAGATAATCGCTAAGAATGGACGATGTGTACGCAAAATATCAATCAGCGTTTGCTGCTTGGCACGATCAGTTGTATAGTAGGCAAGCTGTTTGATATGTTCAGCTTTTTTATATAATTTTTTCGTTTCGATCAGCCGCGGATCATTCATATATGATGCTGATAGCTTTTTAATATCCTCAGGCATTGTAGCAGAAAAAAGCAGCGTCTGTCGTTTAGCTGTGCACGCAGAGATGATTTTTTCAACTTCATTAAGAAAACCAATATGGAGCATTTGATCTGCTTCGTCAAGGACCAGCATTGATACATGTGATAAATCAATGCTGCCTCTATTCATATGGTCTATGATCCTGCCTGGCGTTCCAACAGCAATATGGACTGAGCTGCTGAGAGATGACAGCTGCTTTTCAACATCCTGACCGCCATAGACCGCCAGCACATTGAGACCTTCCTTAACATGAACCAATTTTTCCAGTTCATCAGTTACTTGAAGAGCGAGCTCTCGAGTGGGTGTAACGATTAAGGCTTGAATGATATTTAAGGCCGGATCCACATGCTCTAAAATAGGCAAAATGAACGCAAATGTTTTCCCTGTTCCTGTCTGTGCTAATGCAACAAGATCGTTTCCTGCAATGATCTGTGGAATCGCTTTGTTTTGAATATCTGTCGGATGAATAAATCCAGCCTGTTCAACAGCTGCTGCAAGGGAAGGAGATAATCCTAATTGATTAAAATTCGGCAAACAAACTTCCTACTTTCTTCTATGTATTCGTTACATATCATGCTTGTAAATACAAAAAAATGCAAGTGCACAAATGAATGATAGAGAGTTGCTTTTTTATATATTAAAAAAAGACTGCCTATATTATGCAGTCTTCAACCATTGCTTAGTTTTCGTCTTTTTCAGGAAGCTCACATTCATCGCCAGAGCAGCTTTCTGACTTCGTTTCAAAGTCAAACGTTTTGAGAACTGGCGTTTCATTTTCTTCTTCCCATACTTTTTTGAGAGCACCTTCAAAGGTCTCCTGTGGCTGCGCACCAGAAATAGCGTATTTATTATTGATAATAAAGAAAGGAACACCAGTGATCTGATATTGCTGTGCCAGTGCTTCATCTATTCTTACATCATTGGCAAATTTAGCTTCATCTGCCAGCACTTCTTTTACTTCATCTCCAGAAAGTCCTGCTTCTTCTGCCACTGCAATAAGTGTTTCATGATCACTTAAGTTTTTGGACTCTGTAAAATACGCCGCAAGCAGCTTTTCCGTTACAACAGCTTCTTTGCCTTTTTCACCAGCAAATTTTGCCAGACGGTGAGCATCGAATGTGTTTGTCGGTTTCATTTCATCAAAAACGAATGTTAAACCTTCTGCAGCTGCCTGCTGTTTCAATCCTTCATTTGTCTGCTTTGCCTGCTGTACTGACATGCCATATTTAGCAGCCAGCATTTCATGTATGTTCTCACCATTATTTGTTTTCGCATTCGGATCTAATTCAAAGCTTTTAAATTCCACTTCGACCTGCTCACTATGTTCAAATGCAGCAATGGCCTTTTCTAATCTTCTTTTTCCTATATAACAGAATGGGCATACAAAATCTGACCATACTTGAATTTTCATTAATAATCATCCTCTCTTGCCATCATCATAGCATATTGTTTAACAGAAACGCTGAATTGATGCTCAACATGCAGGAAATGACCAGGGAACAAAAAGCAGAATATGCCCCCTACAGAAAAAAGTGACAAACTTTCTTGTATACAGCAATATACTGTAACAAGCAAAGACATGAATGTACTGGACGGCCAAAACAAAAAATGAGTGGTGATTGGATGGAAACCGAACAGGAAAACAGCTTTGTTTTTCAAAATCTGCAAGAGACTGCGATGTCATTTGATGATGTTTTTAGTAAAATTATCTCTTTTATGAGACTTGATCCGCGCTCCAGTTTTCGGCTGATGGTTGGAACTGATTCACAAGTCCATCCTGATAAAACCTTGTTTATTACGGGAATTGTCATTCAAAGAGAAGGAAAAGGGGCATGGGCATGCATTAAAAAAATGAGTTTAAAACGAAAAATGCATTCACTTCATGAACGAATTTCGTATGAAACTGCCCTGACAGAAGAAGTTGTGTCTTTATTTACCAATGATAAAAAAATACAATTGGCAGACATTGTGCTCCCTTTTATATATAGCGGCGCATCTTTTGTAATGGAAGGGCATCTTGATATTGGAGCCGGCAAGCGGAACAAAACGAGAGAATATGTACAGGAAATGGTTGCAAGAATTCAATCAGCAGGCTTTGAACCCGTCATAAAGCCCGATGCATTTGTTGCATCGAGCTACGCAAATAAGTATACAAAATAAATCGTACATGGAGCAGGCTGCTAAAGCCTGTTTTATTATTTTTTAAATAAATCCTTGCCCTCTTACTTAATTTCTTTGAATTGGCGCTAATGGCTGTTCTGCCTTTTCAGCAACCGCTTCAGTCAGTTCCTTTGTGATTTCCGGCAAGGAGGATTTCATAATGGAATTAGCCATTTTCGCCATCATTCCTTCTGCTGTTAAGTCCAAAAATCCGGTCATTTCGACTTTCTTACCTTCCGATACTTGCGCAGAGAAATAGCCGCTACCTGATAATTTTTCGTTAATACCAGTAAGTTGAAAGGCTACTTTGTGCGGTTCTGACCATTCTGTAATATCTACTTGTAATTCAATTTTCTTTTTCATTACACCAATATCTGTGTAAAAACTCCATAATGATTGATTGTCATTGACCTTTCTGTGACTAATATATCCTGGAACAAGCGGTGCCCAATTGTCCATTACATGAACAAAATTCCATAATTGCTGAATTGGTAGGTCAACTTCCACTGTATGACTGTAATTTGGCATAGAAGACGCTCCTTTTTTTGAAGTTAAAACTAGCTCATTACCATGTTTATACAGTGCTAGACCAATTCATGCCAACATAATGGCACATAGCAAAAATCATTCCGTCCATGATTCTTCAAGGATTGAAATAGGCCTTTAAACAAATAATAAACAAGAGATATAGAGAAAAAGGAGTGAAATCAGTGAAAGCTGTCACATACCAAGGACCAAATACAATATCAGTTGATCATGTGGAAGACCCAGCTATAACGAAAAAGGATGACATTATTGTAAAAATTACAACAACAGCGATTTGCGGATCAGATTTGCATCTGTATCAAGGAAACTTTCCTTTGCCTCCAGGGTATATCATTGGACATGAGCCGATGGGAATCGTGGAAGAAGTCGGACCAGAAGTGACAAAGGTCAAAAAAGGAGATCGTGTTGTTGTTCCTTTCAATGTTTCCTGCGGAGAATGTCAATATTGCAAAAGTGATGAAACCAGCCAATGTGATAATTCAAATCCACACTATGATTCGGGCGGCTATTTCGGCTATTCAGAAAAATTTGGTGATCACCCAGGAGGCCAAGCGGAATACTTAAAGGTTCCTTTTGGCAACTTTACTCCATTTAAAATCCCTGAATCCTGTGAGCTTGAAGATGAATCCCTTGTATTCTTATCAGATGTTATTCCAACAGCTTATTGGAGTGTCAAGAATGCTGGTGTTAAAAAGGGTGATTCGGTCATTATATTAGGAAGCGGGCCAATCGGCTTAATGGCGCAAAAGTTTGCTTGGCTTGAAGGGGCTTCACGGGTAATCGCCGTTGACCATTTACCCTACCGCCTTCAGCATGCTGCTGCAACGAATAAAGTTGAAACCTTTGATTTTACCGATTATCCAGATATGGGAGAACATTTAAAAGAAATCACAAAAGGCGGAGCAGATGTCGTCATTGATTGTGTTGGCATGGATGGTAAAAAATCACCGCTGGAATATATAGAACAAAAAATGAAGCTTCAAGGCGGGACACTTGGTCCTATTCAAATTGCAACAAAAGCTGTCCGAAAGTCAGGTGTTGTTCAATTGACAGGTGTATATGGAGGAAATTACAATCTCTTTCCGCTTGGAGCTTTTTTCTCGAGAAACGTTACATTAAAAATGGGACAGGCTCCAGTTATACCGATTATGCCCGAGTTATATAAGCAGATTACTGATGGATTGTTTGATCCTACTGAAATAATCACACATAAGATCACATTAGATGATGCTCCTAAAGGCTACAAGGTGTTTAACAATCATGAAGATGATTGTATTAAAGTTGTTTTGAAACCATAACATAAATAAAGACGCAATACATTCACATAACAGGTGTGAATGTATTGCGTCTTTTTTGTTTGCAGATGCTTTTACCTTTTATAGTATCGTTGACGATATGGGCGAGTTTGATGGCAATCATCACAAATTTGAAAATCATGTTCCCAAGGAAGCTGTTTGCCGCATCGTTTACATTTTTTTGTTAAGTTGCGAACATCTGAATTTAGCTTGTCATGAACATGCTGGCTGATTTCTTCCCTTACCCGTTCCCAGTACAGTGCTTCCGTTCTTTGATCGAGCCTGTACAAAAATAACAAATGAAGCCCAATTGCTTTATAACTCAGCTCTAGTTCTTCTAAGTTTTTATTTTTTAAACGCGGCTCTGGCATCTCAGAACCATCGACAATCGCATACATCGTTTCTTCCCAAAGTCTGATTAAGTCTGTCTCTTTTTTTGAAAAAGGCAGATGCAAAAAACCATATAGATCTGTTAAAGGCAGTTTTGCCTCAATCTCGGTACCGCGAACAATACTATATAGCTCCCGTTCTTCATGTAGTGCCGCTTTAACTGTACCTGCCGGACTTTCAAATTTATCCCATAGCTCAAAAAATAAGCCTAGATCGCGGGAATATTTTTGAAAGCGTTCGAAAACGCCCTGTGTAGGAGCGATCGCAAAGGAAAAAACAGGTTCATCTTTCATAAGCAGAAGCTGCCCCATTTCCTTCACGTCTTTGACAAAGCTGACCATTCCTTTATTGTAAAGACCCTTCCTTCCAGCTCTGCCGGCAATTTGCTTCACTTCCTGTGATGTAAGCTGCCTGCGTCTTGTGCCGTCAAATTTCTCATTTTCAAGAAAAACAACGCGGCGGATCGGCAAATTAAGTCCCATTCCAATGGCATCAGTTGAAACAATAACAGTTGTCTGCCCATTGACAAATTGCTGTACTTGCTTTTTTCTTGTTTCTGGCGGCATACTGCCATAGATCATACTGACTGAATGTCCTGCGTTCTGCAGTCTTGAAGCTGTCTCAAGTACTTTTCTTCGTGAAAAGCAAATGAGCGCATCCCCTTTTTTAACAAATTTAAACTGAAACTCTCGATCCTCGACTTGCAGCGGCGTATCCCTGGTATACTCTTTCACAGTGACATCGGAATCTTCGAGCAGCTGAAGCAGCATCGGTTTTGCACTTTTACTGCCGATTATATGAACTTCTTTTGCATTCGCTTTTGTAATCGCTTTGTACCATGAAAAACCGCGATCCTTATCGGTAATCATTTGTGCTTCATCAATCACAATGATGTCATAATATTGTTTTTCATAATACATTTCGACGGTACAAGCCATATGGGCAGCATTGTCTACAATTTTTTCTTCTTCACCCGTTTTTAATGAACATGGTGTACCATCTTGATTTAGCTTTTCAAATACCTCTAATGCTAAAAGGCGAAGCGGAGCTAAATAGATGCCACTATCTTTCTTTTTCATCTCTTCAAGAGCATGATACGTTTTCCCTGTATTTGTGTCACCGATGTGGAGCGTAAATTTCACTGGCCGATCAACTGACGGACTATATTCGGCTCCAAATATATCAGAAAGCATTCTCTCTTCTTCTTCTTTCTTCCTTTTTCGCTCTGCTCGTTCCTCCTGTTCCCGCTTTTTGCGCTCAGCGAGGTGTTCTTCATACAACTGATCATGAACAGACTCTTCAAATGGAAGCTTCGCTAATCCTAAAAGATTTTCTGCATACTCATCTTGAATTAATTCAATAAAATGCTCCGTCAATTCTCCAAACAAATAAGAAACCTTTTTCTTTAAAATACTGCCAGTAAGTGCTTTCTCATAAACATTTTCGTATTGTTCAAAAATGGAATGCGGCATATTTTCCAACAGCATTACCTGCAAGGCTTCTGATAAAAAAGAACGAATAGCTCGTTCATAAATATAAAAGTAGGTTTCATATTCAAAATACCATCTGCCTCTATACATGGTCTTATGAATATTGCCTGTAAGCTCTTCAAAGAAATCTCCCATTTTGCTGAATGGTTCGAAAGAAAATGCACCGATTTCTTCCAGCTGCTCTTCAAGTGCTGTTGTTTCAATTTTTCTATATCGAACCTTTGCTGATACATCATTTAAAAGCTGCTTTGCAATATGATATCTTAGCTTCAGGTAAAGAGATCTTTCATTTTGAATAATCAGACCTTCTGTTAAGTTCTCAATCACCTCATGAAGTTTTTGCTTTTCCATCTCTTTATTGCGGACAGCCTGCTTTAACTTGAATTGTTTTCGAGCGTGATTAAAACGTTCATTCCATTTATCATCCTGATGAGAGAATCCTTCCAGCAGCCATCTTTCAGCATCAAATGGCCGGTAATCACTAATCTCTTTTTTAAAAAGCTGATTGATCAGTTTTTTGTCAGCTGAAACGGTCTCAATGCCCTTCTCTTCTAAATACTGCCGTTTCTTATGTCTGGACATTTTATTGTGCGCCTTATTCACCCAGACATTTTTCCAAATTTGTTCAATATAAATTAAACGATCCTGCATATATTCCTGAAAGGATGGCTGCACACTCCTGCTGCCTAGATAAGCATCCAAATCCTCTAAAATTTTTTCTTTTGTATGTTGAACTGCGTCCTTATGAATATAATCGAGAAACTCCATTTATGTACCCCTTTTATGTAAAATAACGTCTAGTTTTCTTATTGTATCATGATCAATACTTATACATCGCTGTTTATCCTTTATTATGAAGTTACGAAGTGAAAATATCCATAATACACCCCTATTCTCTTTTGAAATGAGTATAAGCTTATCATTTTTTGCAGTAGTATTAATTTTTTGAAAACAACTGTAAAGTTCTGAAAAAAAGAATTGACACCTCATCAAAATCCTCATATAATTTATCTAGAATTAATACATCTTGAATTAAAGATAAATAAATAATAACTATTTGGAGGAGATTTAAAATGGCTAAAACAAAATGGGCTTTAGATCAAACACACAGTGCGGTAGATTTCTCAATCAAACACATGATGATTGCAAATGTTAAAGGTTCTTTCAAAAAGTTTGATGCAGTGATTGAAGCTGATACTACTGATTTAACAACAGCAACGATTGAATTCACAGTAGACCTTGCAAGCATTGATACAAGAAACGAAGACCGTGACAACCACCTTCGTTCAGCTGATTTCTTCGATGTAGAAAATCACCCGGTATTAACGTTTAAAGCAACAAACATCGTAAGCGAGGGTGATGGAGATTATCTAATTACTGGTGATCTTACGTTAAACGGCATTACGAAATCTGAAACATTAAATGCAACTTACGAAGGTTCTGGAAAAGATCCATGGGGAAATGAAAAAGCAGGCTTTAGTGTTGAAGGTGTTCTTAAAAGAAGCGATTATGGTCTAACTTGGAACACAGCATTAGAAACTGGCGGCGTTTTAGTCGGCGATAAAGTAAAAATTCAACTTGAACTTCAAGCAGCAAAAGCTGAATAATTTTCAAACGAAAAAGAGGCTGTGACATAAGTATTTAACACACTCATAGAACCGAATGGTTAGGAAGTTATCTTTCTAATCATTCGGTTTTTTATTTATGATTATAAAATATATTTTATTAACATGAGTGAAATGGAGCGGAGGACCCTCGACTCCTGTGGGCAATAGAGGAAAAGGTGAGACCCCGCAGAAGCTTAGCTTCGAGGAGGCTCAGCTTGTGATCCCACGAAAAAACAGGGTCCGCAGCGCAGTGGAACGGACTTGTTTAAACACCCAAACCAAGATAGTGAATATTCGTGTTTTAGAAAGATTAATTTCGTTTTGTCCCAGCCTCTTTCTTTTATCTGGTCCGCATAGTATGATTGTGTCACTGATACAATGATTCAGGGGGAAAGTATAGATGAGTGTACATAAAGCTATTACTAATCATGTGAAGAAACAAAACAGCAGAATCACAGAGTTTATCAGACTTGATCATGAAAGAGAACGTTATATTGATATTGCTGTTCAAAATTGTCAGGCTGGTAAGGCATTTAGTGTGACTGAAATAAATGCAATCACAGGAAAAATGAACGAATTAGCCAAGCTGGGAGCTGTTCCCCAACGAAAAATTGTCACGGCAGAAATGGTTGAAGAATATGCTGAAAAATTAGGAACATCCTGAAGACTTCTTATTCCCATGGGAAGTCTTCTTTTTCTTTTTCAAAGGCCATTTCACCCGTATATTTATAATGGTTTAAGTCGATCCTCTGATCTTCTTGAATGAAAACACCCTCATTTTCTAACAATTCCTTCTGCCTATTAGCAAGTTCTTGATTATGTAAAACAATTTTCCCTTGCGCATTAACCACTCGATGCCATGGCAGCGAATACTTTTCACTCATAGAATGCAAAATTCGGGCTACTTGTCTTGCTCCCCTTTTGCTGCCTGCAATGGCAGCAATCTGACCATAAGTCATTACACTGCCAGAAGGTATTTCTTTAATAATTTCCAGTACTTTTTCTGTAAAAGGGAGCATACTGAAATACCTCCTCTCTTATTGCTGTAACTCTGTTAATTGTTTATTTACCAGCTTATATATATCGACTATCTCATTGAGTTTCATGCGAACAAGTCCACTAGATGAAGGAGCGACAAAATCAATGATTCCCGGTACAACAGAAGTTTCTTGAATACCCCAAGGAATCTTTTTCTTTTTTGCCAGTTGCTCATATACTCCCTTTCCTACATAACAGGCAATTTTAGGATGGTATGTTTGTAGCTTTTCAGCGAGAAGTAATCGTCCTTCATTGTATTCTTCTTTGGTTATTTCATCTGCAGCCTTTGTTGGACGTGCCACGATATTTGTTAACCCATAGTTTAACTCTAATAATTCCTGATCTTGTTCAGGCAAATATTGATAAGGCGTCAAGCCTGATTCATGAAGGATCTTCCAAAAACGATTGCTGCGGTTCGCGAAATGATGGCCGGTTTCAGATGATTTTATGCTGGGGTTAAAACCAATAAATAACACATCCAAATCCGGGCATATTATATCATTTACTGGCTTCATAGCGCACCTCTTTTTTATTTGTTTAAAAAAACACATAGAAAAAGAGCCGAAGTCGACTCTTTTTCAAATGATTATGCTTCAGTAACGACTACTTTCTCCATTACATCGCCATTATTCATATCTGTTACAGCATCCATACCTGAAGTTACTTTACCAAATACAGTATGCACACCATTTAAGTGCGGCTGTTGCTCATGTACGATAAAGAATTGGCTTCCGCCCGTATCTTTTCCGGCATGTGCCATAGATAAAGAACCAACTTCGTGCTTATGAGGATTTCCTTCTGTTTCACATTTGATTGTGTAGCCAGGTCCGCCAGTTCCTGTTCCGTTAGGGCAGCCACCTTGGCTAACAAATCCAGGAATTACACGGTGGAAAGTTAATCCATCATAGAACCCTTCATTTGCAAGCTTTTCAAAGTTTGCAACCGTTCCAGGTGCTTCATTAGGATATAATTCGAATTCTACTTTTTTACCGTTTTGCAGTTGTATGTATCCTTTTTTAGTCATTAAAAGCATCTCCTTTGTTTAAAATCCTCTTACATATTACCATTAAACTGTACAAGAACAAAATTATTTGCAGTTTAATATAGGAAATGCATGGTTTCAGAATCTTATAAATCAACCAAAGAATTCGAAAAATAATAGTAAGATTAGAATAATAATTCCGTAAAATGATAAATGCAAGAAAACAGTAGTTAGATTGTACTTTAGATTATCAAATGAGATCGCTGATTTTTTCGTTCTGGGCCGCATGCTATCCACCTTCCTTAATTAAATAGTATCCAAAAATGAGATTTAGGACAATATTATTACGACAAAAAGAGGGGATAGCGGCATTATTCTGCTGAAAAGAGGATAAAAGAACTATAAAAACATTCTGTTCCTTTGATAGGCTGAGATAAACGGAATATACAAATCATTAAAGTATAGCAGCCTGTAAATCGAGTCCGTTCCATTGCGCTTCGGTCACTCGCTTTCCACGGGGAGGAAGCTGAGCCTCCTCGTCGCATTCGCTCCTGCGGGGTCTCACCCTTTCCTCTATAGCCCGTTGGAGTCGAGTGCCCTACGCTCCATTTCACTTACAAATAATCGCATATTAATAAGAACCAAAAATCTAATTTCAAAAGGCTTTTATAACTTTATCAGATGAATAGTTGTTTAAACTCTTTTTAGTCTTACGGTTTTTTTCACCTTATTCATTTTGGTTTAGGAACTTCTCAATTCTTTCATCCAATTCCTGCAGGCTTTTAAGGGCGCGGTCGTATTCTAAGGTGCGGTAGTGATGGGCACCGCCTGGTTCTTCATCTAATTCGTCAGCTGTTTTGACAATAGTTTGCAGCGGAGTACGGATCACTTCGCCTCCTGGCATAAATGAGTCAGTGTGAAAAAGGATAGCTAGCGCAATTTCCTTAGCTTTGACCGGATTTTCACCAAGTCGGATAAGCAGTTTATGGGCTCTTTCAGCACCTTTTATGGCGTGAATATCGTTCTTTTTATATAAATCATAATCCCATTTTCCATTTTTGTACCAAGTATAATGGCCAATGTCATGAAGGAAGCCTGCTTTGGCAGCACTGTCTGGATCAACTCCTTGCTCTTTTGCCAGACGAAATGCATGATAACTGACAGCAATAGCATGGGCCAGACCCGAACGTGTTACATATTTTTGTGCAATTCTGTGCTGATAGATCTCAGTTAAGGTAACATCCCTCATGTTCCACTCTCCTTACCATCTAGAAAGATATCGATATCGTCATCTTACATTTTTTTACCCATCTTTTTTTGCTTTAACATAATATCATATGATTTTTCAATGATATCGGTTAGAACGTCTCCTTTATAAACACGTCCAAATTTTGTATTCTCCTGATAATATTCGACGATTTCATCTAACTTATTATTCGTATCTTTTTTTAATCTTACATTTACCTGGATTCTTTGATCTGAACTCATATTTATCACCTCATATAGCATATGATAACATAAATATAGCAAAATGCTAGCAGTTGATAACATGAATATTTCTCTCTTATTTACTAAGTATTCTTGTGTTGTCTCGCATTTTTTCATTCACTCTTCCTTGCATACGCTAAAAGTGTATATAAGACTTTTAAGAGTATTAAAATCAGTCAAATCTGCAGCTAACAAAAAAAACAATAGACTGAAAAGATTTTTTAGGATCTTTGTCTGTCTATTGTTCGTATAATCTCTTAAATGAAATGATAAACTTTCTATAGTTGAGCAAAAAGAATTAATTCTAATTTCCTTTTATTTCTCCCCATTTTTCTTTTAAGAAGTCGCCAAATTGATCTAGTTCTTCTATTCCCTTATTTAAGCTTTCTTTCCATTTTGGCATCTCTTCTTTAAGTTTTCCTTCAATCTTTTCAGCTTGTTCTTTTAACGTTTCTTCGACATCTTTTCGGATTTCTTCTGCGTTCAAACGCTCTTCCGTAAAGTTCTCCATTTCCATATGCTGAACCGATTGCTCCATAATCGCACGGAATACAGGGACTACAGTTTCGGAACTGCTGGTTGATAAATAATGCTCACGATCAGTTTTGTCATAACCGAGCCAGACAGCTCCAACTAAGTTCTTTGTATAGCCGACAAACCACTGATCTTTTGTACCATTAATATCTCCATATGGAAGCTGTGTTGATCCTGTTTTACCGGCAATCTGTACATCATCCATTTTCGTGCCTGTTCCTGTACCCTCATCAACGACCCCTCGGAGCAGAGCCGTCATTTCTTCAGAAACCTTTTTCGATGTTACTTTAACCGTTATTTTTTTTCTTTCGGCAATTACTTTCCCTGTAGGGCCTTCGATCTTCGTAATAAGGTGAGCATGATTTCTTTTTCCTTCATTAGGGAAAGCAGCGTATGCTTCTGCAAGCTTTAACGGGGAAATACCGCTTCGCATGCCGCCTAATCCGATTCCTAAATATTCATCTTCATCTTGCAGGGGAATGCCAAACCGAGTTAAAGCGTCAATTCCCTTTTCTAATCCAATTTCATTTAGAAGCCAGACAGCTGGTGCGTTGATTGATTGCTCTATGGCTTTTCTCATTGTTACTTCTCCAGCATATTGCTTTGAAGCATTTTCAGGCTGATAATCACCGTAAGTTTGAAGCTCATCTTTCAGCATAGATTCTCCTGTGTAGCCTTCCTCCAGAGCAGGTGTATAAACAGCAAGTGGCTTTAATGTTGAACCAGGCTGCATTTTAATATGTGTAGCTCTGTTAAAACCGCGGAATACATGTTCTCCTCTTCCACCTACTAAAGCACGAACTCCTCCTGTTTCAGGATCGAGCAGTACGCCACCGCTTTGAACAATCTCCCCGCTCCTGCCTTGTGGGAATAATGAGTCTCTGCTGTAGACAAGTTCTAACCCAGATTGCAGATTTTGATCCAGTTCTGTATATATTTTATAGCCTCTAGTAAAAATCTCTTCTTGTGTTAAACCATACGTGTGAATCGCCTCATCAAGAACAGCATCGATATAATATGGATATTTACGTTCCATTGCCGTTCCTGATCCTTCTTTTAATACAATTTTTTCTGCTTTTGCATCGCTGAATTCTTGCTCTGTAATATATCCTAATTCGTTCATTTTACTTAATACAACATTTCGCCGTTCCATCGAACGATCATAATTCTTATTCGGATCCAGAACAGATGGTGACTGCAGTAGTCCTGCCAGTACAGCAGCTTCGCTTATGGTAAGTTGTGATGGCTTTTTGCTGAAGTATGTGTTAGCTGCACTGCTGATGCCCCATGCTCCACTGCCAAAGTATACTTGATTCAAATACATTTGCAGGATTTCATCTTTTTCATACTTCTTTTCAATTTCAACGGCTAAGAAAAGCTCCTCAGCCTTGCGGCGATACGTCTGTTCTGTTGTTAAAAGAGCATTTTTCGTTAATTGCTGTGTAAGCGTACTTCCCCCGCCAGTAATTTTTCCTGCAAACAAATTACTGAAAAAGGCCCGTGCGATCCCCTTAACATCAAAACCATTATGCTCATAAAAACGCTCATCCTCAATGGCGATGACTGCATTCATTACATGCTCCGGAATTTCTTCAATTGATACACCTTCTGCACGATTAGAAGCTAATTTTGCTGCTGCATCTCCATCTTTATCATATATAACGGTTGACTGCCTGAGTCCATCCTGCAATGTCTCGACATTTGCTGTCGCAGCTAAAAAAGCAAAGAACAAAATGGTAAACAATATTGCCGATAAACCCAGCAATAAAATGATTTGTGTCAGATGGAACTTTTTCCAATAACGTTTTATATTTTCCCAAATGGGCTGTAATCTGCTCATATCTTTCTCCTTTACAGTACCTTTTGAACTCAATCTTCCTGATGCTAGATACTATTACTATATATTAAACGTAAAATAGAGAGAAAGGTTTCATATATGATCAATAAATCATCAAGTCAATAGGCTGGCAGAATCCATCAGACGTCATTACGATGTTTTAAGTGGAGTTAAATTCGCTTCTATTTCTGCTCTTTTATGTTCCAGATACGGAGGCAGCGCCAGTTTTTCACCAAGCGTATCTAAGTGTTCATCCTGCAAAAATCCAGGTCCATCTGTAGCCAGTTCGAATAAAATCCTATTTTCATCTCGGAAATAAATAGATTTAAAATAATATCTTTCCACGATACCTGAATTGCCAATACGCAATTGCTTTAAATACTCTGCCCACTTACTTAATTCAACCATGTTTTCAACTCTAATGGCAACATGATGCACGCTTCCCCGGCCAGGTCGCTCTTTTGGCATGTCCGGCTGTTCCTCAACATGAATTTCGGCACCTGTTCCTCCTTCACCTGTTGAAAAAACATAGTATGTGGTTGTGCTGCTTCCTTTTACTCTTGTATATTTTCCACTTTCCTTATACTGGAGAACGTTGGTTAAAATATGAGCTGTTTCTTTTATGCTTTTTACTGTCAGTGCAACCGGACCGAGACCAATTATAGCGTGTTCAGCAGGAACTGGACCTTGTCTCCAAGGCTCTCCCCCTTTGACACCTCTATTATTCTCATCTGATACAAGTGATAGCCGCTGTCCTTCATGATCTTCAAAAGCAACGACCTTTCTGCCCGCATATTCAGTGATATCATCATGTTTTACTCCGAATTGAACAAACCGATCGATCCAATAGAAAAGTGCACGGTCATTTGGAACTCTTAGAGCTGTTTCAGAAATACTACTATGTCCTGGATAAGTTCTCCCGGCATTTTTAATTTCAAAGAATGTTAAATCAGTGCCAGGTGATCCGCTCTCATCAGCATAGAACAAATGGTACATTGTTGTATCATCTTGATTTACTGTTTTTTTCACAAGACGCAAACCGAGAATTTCCGTATAAAAATGATAGTTTTTCTGGGCATTTGCTGTTAAAGCTGAGACATGGTGCTGTCCTAGTATTGGTTTTAAGTCCATAGTAATCCCACCGCTTTCAATTTATTTGCCTAGTCTTATTATATCTTACTTCATTGCATTTACTTGAGTCATTAAATAACCAGCCAGCACTTTGGAACGTACTCTTGCGGCTGCGTATGGGGGTTTTGCTCTCATTAAGTCTTCAACTGGCATTCCCAGCCAGACAACCTTCTCATCAAAAATGAGGAATGGAAACGGCAGCGGATTTGGATACTGATCGTTTATCTGTAAAGAATTGATTTTCTGATCAGATAACAAAGTCAATTCGACTCCTTTTCCTCGCTCATTTAGCAGATTGATCCATTCGTCAGGCAATCTATTGCTAGAGGACAGACCAAAAATAATCCCTTTATTTGTTCGCTGAATATCGGTTTTAACAAGATCAAGCCTTCTTGCATGCAGCCATTTTAAATTCATATGCGGAGTTTGAATCCAGGTTCCAATCTGCTGCTGTGAAACTGCTTGGTGGTTCCTTTCTTGATGGGAAACGAGCTTGCGCCATGTTTTTTCTTTTGCTACGGTCTTTTGGACAAATTCTGCATCTGCAATATGAATAAATTTCCCTCTGGATCTTGTAATCGCAACATTTATTAATCTTTCACTATCTTTGCCTGTTAAAAGCATTCCAGGACGAGTATGAGAAAAACTGTCTGTTGAATCAAAAATCATTACATCCTTTTCACTGCCTTGAAAACGATGAACAGTAGCAGCAAGAATATCCGATTTCTCTAATTTCTCACCATAAAATTCATTAAGAAGCTGCTCCATTAGGTTCGCCTGAGAACGATATGGCGTTACATAGCCAATAGATTGAATTCCAGCTGAATATGCTTCATGCAAGACTTGAAAAGATAAAAGCAGCTGCCATAAATTCACTCGTGAGCGAGACGTTCTTTCTGTCATTCCGTATGTCCCTGCACCGGCAGAATTTAGCAGGATAGAGGCATTCTGAGGAAATGGCTGAAGTTCTGCAATGACATTACGCGCTTGTTCAACCCCTGGAAAATCATCCACAAGAGAATGATAGACATGCTTATTTGTGAAGGCAGAAATCTGTGGATGCATCCTTCTCTGTTCTTTTAACAAAAATAGGTGAGGATGCAGCTTACCTTCTCCGATCCAATTTGTCACTTTTGCATGATGGAAAATATCTTCCTTAAGCCACTGATTGACAATGAGACTGTTTGCTGAGGCAATTGGCGGCAGCTGCTTAAAGTCTCCGCATACGATTACTCTTTTTCCTATGGATGCCGCAAAGGCAATTTGCGGGGTATACGCCATACTTGCTTCATCAATGATAATAACGTCAAATTCACTTTCATAAATGCTGGCATCTCTAGCAGCTTTTGAAAGTGTGACACCAACTATTCTTGCTTCTTTTACTAACTTCATTTCCTTCTGACGTATTTTCTCAAGTAGATTTGATAGCTTTTTTTCCACAGCCAGCAATGTATCCGTATCTCTTCCGCTAAATGAGTTTGATAGATCGTGTTTTAATAGCCTTCTTTCCTGTAAAAGCTCTTCCTTCTCTTTTCCAATCTGGTTTTGATCGGCAGACAATAGATGAGCAGCTGTCAGTTCCGGATGTATAGCAAGCGTTTCACCCGTACTCATCCCATAGCGGAGCATGTCACCTTCGTGAAATTTGCCTTTCTTTTTCAAAAAAGCAGCTGTTTCGGCCATTAGAACATCTACTGCCTGATTACTCTGGGCGAGGATTAATACTTTTTGATTCTTTAAATACTTATTGACTGCTGTTCGAGCCAATGTATATGTTTTTCCAGTTCCGGGTGGTCCCCATACGTATGTTACTGGATTATATTTGGAGCGAAGAACAAGTTCATGTACATTTGAGCCAGCCTTTTCAGAAGGATGCTTATCCTCCATATCCGGATTCATGAGACGCTGGACTCTTGCTCGTTTTCTTTTGCTTTTTTTTAATTCTTCAAGCCTTGTATGCAATTCATCTAACAATTCCCATGGATCATAATACAATTGCAGCTGTGATAGTTCATTCCCTAAAAAGGCTTCAAGTGCAAGGATCATATTTTCTCCTTCAGATGAAAGAATCCGTCCTTGCACCTCTCCAGTTCCCCATACAATACGTACTAATGAACCGACCGGGATCTTAATTTGTATTGCCGTTTCAAAGTAATAATTAAATTTTTCCTGTTTAGATAGTAATCTGCCGTTAAAAAGGGTGTACCTTGTGCTTCCTTTTGTTTTTAGAAACATAATCTCTGATTGCAATGCTTTTTGCCATTCTTTTATATATGTTTTAACCGTTGTCATTTTATCCCTCAGTACTGTTACTTTTGAAGTAAAAAAAGAAGAGCGAAATCGCTCTTCTTTTTGATTACATATTATACTTGCAATCCATAGTTTTTGCAAAGTGAGGCAAGACCGCCAGAGAAACCGCTGCCGACGGCATTGAATTTCCAGTCATTGCCGTGACGGTATAATTCACATACTACCACTGCTGTTTCAATAGAGAAATCTTCACCTAAATCAAAACGGAGCAGTTCCTGACCATTTGCTTCATCTACTAAGCGCACAAACGCATTAGAAACTTGTCCAAAGTTTTGTTTTCTTAGTTCAGCATCATGTATGGTAACAGTGATCCCAATACGGTCGACATATGACGGTATAGATGAAAAGTCAACGATCAGCTGCTCATCATCTCCATCTCCCTCACCTGTACGGTTATCGCCTGTATGGATAACGGCGCCGCTTGGATGCTGAAGGTTATTATAAAAGATAAAATCGTGATCATTAACACATTTGTTCTGTGCATCAACGAGGAATGCAGACGCATCAAGGTCAAAATCCTGTCCGCCCTGGTACTTATTTGTATCCCAGCCTAGTCCAATAACTGCTTTAACTAGTCCAGGATTTGTTTTCGTTAAGTCTATTCTCTGTCCTTTTGAAAGCTGAATACCCATTTTTCCTGAGCCGCCTCCTTACTCTTTCTTATAAAAAGCTAAACTTATACTTGTAAACCAAAGTCAGTTGCAATGCGAGCAAGACCGCCTTGGTAGCCTGAACCTACCGCAGAGAATTTCCATTCGCCTGCATGACGATATAATTCACCAACCACAATAGCTGTTTCAATAGAGAAGTCTTCTCCAAGATCATAACGAATGATTTCTTCATTTGATTCTTCATTCACGATTCGTACAAAAGCATTGGAAACTTGTCCAAAATTCTGACCGCGGTTTTCACCGTCATGAATCGTAATAACGAAGGAAATTTTTTCGATTCCCGCTGGTACTGCTGATAAATTTACCTTAACTTGCTCGTCATCGCCATCTCCTTCACCTGTACGGTTGTCTCCAGTATGTACAACGGATCCAGCACCGCCTTCAAGCTGATTGTAGAAGATAAAATCTTTCTCAGAAGCACACTTGTTTGATGAATCCAGGAGAAATACACTTGCATCTAAGTCAAAGTCATTTCCACCGTCATATTTGTTTGTATCCCAGCCAAGACCAACAATTACTTTTGATAGACCTGGATTTGTTTTCGTTAAGTCAACTTTTTGCCCTTTTGATAATGAAATAGCCATTTAAATCATCCTTTCCATGTTATAAGTGAAATTTTAATTTCATAATACATTTTTGCAGACTGTTCTAACTAAGAATCTTAAGCAGCCTAAAGATATTATTGATCTTGTTTGCGGCTATAATCAACTTTCTTGTGCAAACAGTCTTTTTTTACATATGTACACTATTAGTTTAAACGTTATCATTCATTCAGTAAACTGATATGGTCATTAATCTGCAAAATTCTGTCTATTCTTAGGGATCTGCCTATTTTCGCCACATTTTATGGGTAAAACACATATACTGACAATTAACAGGAATAACAAGCATCAATTGGGGTGGTCATTTTGTTAAAAAAAGAAAATCAGGAAGGATCTCTTAAACTATTTACAAATGATGAAGAGCACCTGACTGATAATAATCAAGATTCTTTTCGTCTTAATTATCTGCAGGATCTCTTGAAACAGCAGGCTGTTATAAATGAACAGCTTTCCGATCATAGTCGCACTATGGAGAATAGATTATCTTCCTCTTATCAGGCAATGAATCATCAAGTCCAAATATTAAAAAGCAGTCATCAAGAGCAATATGAAAATGTTTTACATCAGCTGCAGGTACAGGATACATTAATATCTAAATTCATTCTATTTACCGAAAAGCAAGAGAGCAATAATGCCATAATCATGGAGCGCTTATCTTCCTTAGAAGAATCAAACACTATAATCGTTCAACTGCTTCAGCAAGAAGAAGCGCTTCATGAAGAGATGCTAAATCAGCTGCACTATCAGGATGCATCAACTCAAAGCTTAGCACGTAAACTGGATGTTCTGGAAACATTTTCTGAACAGCTGACTGAGAAAATGGCAACTCAGGAATTAGTGAATGAAGAATTAGATAAAAAGATGGATGTTCAAGAAATGTTCCATAACACTGTTATGGAAAGACTTGATCAGCAGGAAGCTTTAACAGATAAAATGATGCGGCAGCTGGATTCTCTTAAATCGGCCATTTATGAAAGAGCATCCTATCTTTCCGAGAAATTTGAAACACAATTCAAACTCATTGCAAAGCCTGTGCAGAGCTTTTTTCTTAAACAAACAGATATGAAAGATGAAGAGCAGAAAAAGATTTAATCATACAAAAAAGCCCAATGCTTATCATTAAATACTGAGCATTGGGCTTATCTATTAAACTTTTAAACATTAGCTTTTACAAACTATGTATTAGTTTAGTCTAAAATTTTTACATTTACTGTTTTTCTTCCCCAGTTAAGTGCATCTTGCTTTTCTGGCATGAATACGTCAATTTTATTGCCTTTAATGGCTCCGCCAGTATCTCCTGCAATTGCTTCGCCATAGCCTTCAACAAATACTCTGCTTCCAAGCGGGATTACAGAAGGATCGACGGCAATGACCTTTTGATTCGGATTTTGTTTTAAATTAATTCCAGTTGCTGTAGTACCAGAACAGCCATTACAGCTTGCTGTATACGCTGTAGCCTCTACTGAAATCTCCTTTACAGCACCCTCACTTGCTGTTTTGACAGGCTTAGATGCTGCTGTCTTAACTGTGCTTCCGCCCTCATTTGCTGCTGAAGCAGTTGACCCAGGGAAAATGACAATCTTTTGACCTAAGACAATGATGTCACCTTTTATTTGATTCCATTCTTTTAATTGCTCAACAGTGACTTCATTCGCTTTGGCTATACTCCAAAGTGTATCTCCTTTTTCCACTGTATATGCTTTCTCTCTATGAATATCCAAAACTTGATTAACGACAATTTTATCAGATGACAGGCTGTTCCAATCCTTAATTTGTTCAACACTGACATCATATTCTCCTGCAAGCTTCCAAAGTGTATCTCCTTTTTGGACGGTCACTTCCTCAGCTTGTACGGCTGCTCCTGCTGTACTGAAAAAAACAGCTGCTGCTGCCATGGTTACGAATGATTTTTTCATGTTGTACCTCCTCGTATAGCTTGTATTCGCTAACGGGAATAATCATAACATGAAAATCGCTCAAAAAAAGAACAGCTGTTTTATAATACAGTTACAGTTATAACAGGAACATAACAGCGAGATGACGAAGAGTTTGAAAATTCAATCAAATTCATTATGCTGTTTTTAATGGAAATACAATATTGAAGGTGGTTCCTTTGTTAAGTTCACTTTCAATATACACCTTGCCATTATGGCTTTCTATTATTTTAAAACTAACCATTAAGCCCAATCCATTTCCATTTTTCTTGGTTGTATAAAATGGATCTCCAATTTTCATCAATTTATCCTGCGGAATTCCCACACCAGTATCCTGAATAGATATGGTCAATTTTTCATCCATATTTTCAATCTTTATCTTAATCGTCCCTCCGCCAGGCATCGCTTCGATTCCATTTTTAATAAAATTTAAAAATACTTGCTTGAGGCGATTTTCATCACATTCAATTTGGATGATAGGTTCCTCCGATTCAAAATGGATATTCACATTCCGTTTTCTGGCTTCAAATTCTAATAAAGAAATGACATTTTCAATGATGGGAATAATGTTTTTTTCTTCTAGTTGAATAGCCTTTGGCTTTGCCAGCACCATAAAATCCTCTACGATCGAATCTACACGGTCAATTTCATCTAAGATAATGTCAATAAACTCTCTGCGTTCATCATTTTGTTCATCTAATAGAAGAAACTCGGCATAACCCTTCATGGATGTAAGAGGATTGCGGATTTCATGTGCAACTCCCGCAGCAAGCTGGCCAACAGCAGCCAGTTTATCTTGCCTATGCAATAATTCTTCTGACTGCTTTCTTTCTGTAATATCATTTCTGATTGCTAAATATTGATATGGTCTTCCAGATTCATTTATAAAGGGGACAATCGTTGTGTCTACCCAATAAAATGAGCCATCCTTCGCCCGATTTCGAATCTCCCCTTTCCATACCTCTCCGCTGCCGATGGTTTTCCAGAGGTCTTTGAAAAATGAAGAAGAATGATAGCCTGAATTCAAAATAGAATGATCCTGTCCGATCAGTTCCTCTCTTGAATACTTTGATATTTCACATAGCTTATCATTTACGGAAAGAATCTTCCCTTTTGCATCCGTAAAAGCGACAATTGAAGACTGATTTAAGGCAAAAGTGATATCACTCACTTCCTTTAAACTTTCTTTCAAATGAATTTCTGCAGTTTTTAAAGGTGTAATGTCAGTACGGATTGCTACATATTGGTATGGTCTCCCATTTGCATTTAAAAAGGGCACGATTGTTGTTTCAACCCAATAAAGACTTCCATCCTTTGCTCTGTTTTGAATTTCCCCTCTCCACGTCTCACCTGCAGAAATAGTAGTCCAAAGATCTTCAAAAAAAGATGATGGATGATAATTAGAATTAAGAATACTATGCGTCTTCCCAATCAATTCTTCTCTTGAATATTTAGAAATCTCAACAAACTTGTCATTTACATATGTTATGACACCTTTTGGATCTGTAATAGCGACAATTGATGATTTGTCTAATGCAGATTGTATATCTGTAAGAAGATGATCGCTGGCAGAGAGTTTTTTATTCGTTACAGAGCTAGAGCCTACCATACCGCCAAGAATGACAAATCCAACAAATGTGAGCAAATAGATGGCATAGGAGCCAGGTTCAATATTTATTAATGGCTGAAATGCAGACTGAATAGAAGAAGCCCTGATCAGCAGTAAATACCCTTCAATATTTGCGCCAGTCATTATAAGGGCACTAACAGGTTTTAACCAGCTGCGATGCCTTTTTGAAACATGCTTTTTGAAGAACAAAAGCCAAAGTGAAAATGAGAATGATAAAAAAATTAACAATACAGAAATCATTAATAGGATCGGATGAAACGTAATTAACTTTCCAATCGCAAACATGCCTGTTATATGAATGGCTAGCACAGCCAAAGTTAAGAAGAATCCGCCAATCAGAATTCTTCGATATGACATCTTTTTATCAATGATATTCAGAAAAGCCAAACCGGTAAAACAAATGCCAAACAGCATAGATAAAATGATAAAAATGATATGATAATTCCCGGATCCTTCAATATTAAGTGCAAGCATTCCAATAAAGTTCATCAGCCAAATACCAATGCCCAATGAAAATGTTCCACCAATAAACAAAAACTTTCTATTGCTTTCTTTAGAATGTATTAAACTGAATAAGTCAAGAGCAGTATAGGTTGCCATAAAGGTTAGGCCAATAGCTACTAATATTAAAATAGGGCTGAAGGAAATAATGTCATTCATTAAAATAAGTCAGACTCCTTTTTCTAAGCTTTCAATATTGATTGTAATGGAAACACATTCTAGATGGAAGAGGATTTTCCAAATGACAAAACAAGCGTCAAAATAATAATTTTCAAAAAAATGAGAAAAAACCCTACACAAGAAAGAAAATTTACAGTATACTGTATCATAACAGGTAATAAACAAAAAATCTGTATTATAAAAAGGAGTGTTTGTTATGATGCAAAGTCCAGTTGAATTCTTCCGGAACCTGCCTAAAAAACAATGCCCAGAATGCGGCCAACCTTTTTCGGAACAAGCTGAATCCTATTTAGTGGAATGCCAGGAATGCACGAATAAACATATTAATAAATAAAGCTTGTCCTTAATTTAATACTCTCCTGAATACTGATTAAAGCAGTTGATTGTATGTTCACCGTTTTTTTAAGCTAGTTTGATTATTAAAGCTGTTAACAATCCTATTTAAGAGGCTGGGACATAAGTATTTAACACTTTCATAGAACCGAATGGTTAAGAAGTCATCTTTCTAATCATTCGGATTTTTTTATGATTATAAAATATATTTTATTAACATGAGTGAAATGGAGCGGGCTAACGTATACTCGCAAACCATGAATATGGATATTCGTGGTTTAGAAATAGTATTTTCATTTTGTGACAGCCTCATTTTTAATTTGATTATTTAGAAAAATCTATAAAAAAGACAATCTTTCATGTATAATAGTTAGAGTATCGAAATAAAAAGGCAAATAGGAGGATTATAATGGAACAAACTATTTCTAAAAGACTTCATCGTTCAGAAGTGCCTGAAAAGCTAACATGGGATTTAACCGCTTTATTTCCTTCTGATGAAAGCTGGCATAAAGCTGTAACAGCCATTGAGAATACTTTACCGGAAGTAACTGCCTATAAAGATAAATTACATGAAAGCAGTGATACTTTATTAGAATGTCTGCTTGCATATGAAAATCTGATGATTTCATTTATACAAGCTGCTACATATGCTTCACTTAAGCAATCAGGCGATGGCACAGATCCAGAAAACCAAGCCAATTCTTCCGTTATCGCTTCATTGCAGGCAAAAGTAAGTGCTAATCTTTCATTCATAGAATCAGAAATTCTACAATACCCTGAAGGAAAAGTTGAAGAGCTTGTTAAAAACGATCCGCGGTTTTTACCTTTTGCTCGTTTTCTTACTGACTTGCTGCAATCGAAAAAGCACCGTTTATCACCAGAAACCGAAGAAGCGTTAGCATCTCTTGGCGAAGTTCATGGTGCTCCATACAGGATATACAATGCTGCGAAGCTAGCTGACATGCCATTTGAAAATTTCACTGATGATGATGGGAATGTTCTTCCCAATTCGTTTGCCCTTTATGAAGATAAATATGAATTTTCACCAAAGGCAGATGTAAGAAGAAATGCTTTTAAAGCTTTTTCATCCACCCTCCATCACTATAAAAATACCTTTGCAGCTGTCTATTCAGCTGAAGTGAAAAAGCAGGTTGCTCTATCTACGTTACGCGGGTACGAGTCTGTTACACAAATGCTACTAGATTCTCAGGATGTTACGGAAGAGATGTATCATAACCAGCTTGACATTATACAGACGGAGCTTGCTCCGCATATGAGGAAATTCGCAAGCCTTAAGAAAAAGATTCTTGGTCTTGAGGAAATGCATTTTGCAGATTTAAAAGCTCCACTTGATCCGGATTTCAATCCAAATACAAGCTACGAAGAAGCTTGTGAAACCATACTTGAATCCTTAAAGGTGATGGGTCCAGAATATAGCGAGATTATGAAAAAAGGATTAACAGAGAGATGGGTTGATTTATCTGATAATATTGGAAAATCAACAGGAGCCTTTTGCTCAAGTCCATACGGAGCACATCCATATATCCTGATGACTTGGACTGATACAATGCGTGGAGCATTTGTCCTTGCTCATGAACTTGGTCATGCCGGACACTTTTATTTGGCGAATAAAGAACAGCGCGTCATGAGTACTAGACCTTCCACTTATTTTGTAGAAGCTCCATCCACATTAAATGAACTATTGCTCGCACAGCATTTAATGTCCAATACAACTGATGTTAAAATGAAAAGATGGGTAATCCTGCAGCTTCTTGGAACGTACTATCACAACTTCGTTACCCATCTGTTAGAAGGAGCATTTCAGCGTAAAATTTATGATTTGGCGGAAAAAGGCATTCCTCTAACAGCTGCAAAATTATGTGCTGAGAAGAAAGCTGTGCTGACTTCCTTCTGGGGAAATGACGTAGTAATTGATGATGATGCAGCCTTAACATGGATGCGTCAGCCTCACTATTACATGGGATTATATCCATATACGTATTCTGCCGGGTTAACTGCTTCAACCGCAATGGCTATTAAAATCCGTGACAATGGATCAAAAGCTGTTGAAAGCTGGTTAAATGTATTAAAAGCTGGCGGAACAAAGAAACCATTAGACCTTCTTCAAATGGCTGGAATTGATATGTCTCAGCCTGAGCCAATTAAAAGTGCTGTTCACTATGTTGGATCACTTATAAAAGAATTAGAAGAAAGTTTCTAATAAGAAGGACACAAAAAACCCTCTCCGTATTCGGAGGGGTTTTTTCCGCTTTATGAAAGGATAAATCAGCAGCAAACCATTTTTTCCACCACATAAAGTGCAAGAGCAACAAGGTCTAATTATTAGATTTGTCTCCTGGAAGGAATTTAAAAGCCGTGAGACCATTAATCTTTTTCTTTTTAATTTTGAATTGCAGGCAGCTCCCTGATTTCCGCAGTTGTCTCATTTCCACATAATGGACATTTTAAATCATCAGAAGCAAAATCCTTACGCATCCAGCCGTTGCAGCTATCAGTTGAACACGAGTACACTTCCGTATCCAGCATTACTATTTCCGGTGTATCATCTTGGCCTTTTCTGTTGAAGAACACCATAACGCCCCCTTTTATTGTTAGTATGGACAAATGAGGGGAAATTATGATAAAAATCCTTTTTTTACTATATTTATTGTTCGTCTAGCTACTCAGTTGCATCGTTTACGGTGTTTGAGTCAAGCTGTTTTGCTTTTATTGATATTGCTATATCAACATCCTCTATATAACCTTGTGAGTTTTCGCTGTCGTACGGAGCAACACTATTTTGTTCATCACCAATTAATCCTGATGAAAAATCATCAAACGGAATATATTCATCTGTTTCAATATGAAAGATTTCTCGCATTGGAATATTTTCATTCTGCATTACTGAATCCTCCCTTCTCCATTTATTGTTAAACATAATTTTGAATAACATACAGAAACGAAGAAAAAACTTGTTTTTCAGATCCAGAAATCAGAGTGAAAGTGATAAGAACAAACTGCATAATTTAAGAGCGAAACTCCGTAATTTTTTTTAGATAATAATAAAAGCCCTCCATAACAGAGGACTTCAACTTTAGCCAGAAGTAACAATGTATTTCTTTTGTTCCGCTTTTTGCATCTGTATCAGACCGATTGTAAGAATAACGCCCAATAACGCTAAAATGGCAAAAAATAAGTAAACATGAAAAATGCTGTACTCTTCAAAAATAATTCCTCCCAAAAACGTACAAAACCAGTTGCCTAACCCATTTCCAATCGCAGAATATAGCGTAATTGCTGTAGCCGTTATGTGTAAAGGTGTTATTTGTCTTAAATATTGGAGTGCAGCAGGAATAAATAAACCGATTGATATCCCTTGAAATACAGCTGTCGCATACACAACCCATAAACTTGGCTCTGTAAAATAAAGAAGCCAGCGGATTAAGGAAACACCAGATGCAAGTAACATGATTCTCAGTAAACCAAGTCTTTGAATCAGTCCCCCAGCAGCTTTCATAAAGGGAGCTTCCGATAAAACAGCAATTAAAAAGGCTACCCCTATGCCCGTATAGGTCCCTCCGCTTCCTTCAATAAAAAGACCAAAATACGTATTGTTGGCTAGATTAGGTCCAAAAATCAAAAACGTAACGATCAGGAAAAGCAGAAATTTTTTCATGGTCAGAATCTCTTTTACGCCCAGCAGCAGATTGGGCTTCTGCGTCTTTTTTTCCGTTGGCATCTTCCACGCTAAAAGGGAAGCAAGCACCAGTGCTGAAAAAAAGGAAATAAAAATAACCTGGTTATTCCATTCTGAAAGTCTGCCCATGATAAAGACAGCAAGTCCGAAACCCAAAGATCCAAACAAACGAATATTCCCGTAATTGTAACCGACTTTGCTTGTGTAGCTAATAGAAATACTATCTGAAACTGGGATGATTGCACTCTGAAAAATGGCCACAAGAACCGCAATAAAAAAGATCGCAGTATATCCGCTAAAAGCTATATATCCTAAAGCAAAGCTCCCTGCGATAAAAGTAGTAAGAGTCAGAATTTTAATTGGCGCGTTTGTTTTATCAGAAATCATCCCCCATAACGGCTGAAAAAAGATCATTACAACGGGATTTATCGACATAATGAGGCCAATTTGATATCCATTTAAGTTTTCTGCTTCACTTAAATAAACGCTTAATAACGGCATCATGCTTCCAACCGCAAAGAAGGTAAGCAAGTAAAATCCCTGCATGGTTATAATTGTTTTTCTTATTGATGTCATAGTCAATCACCATTTCTTTAAAAATTCGTATAAGTTCCATTTAGCTGCCCTAATTTAGCATAAAATCTATTTTAGCACTATTTAATATGCAAAAGAGAGTAGTTTAACCATTTTTATGCTGATTGCACTTGAAATTCTTTTGAAAAAGGTCATTGTTATGATGTATTGGAATGCTTCAACTATTATTCATATCCTCCCTATTCCGTATTTCTATTCTATAATTTTAAAAAAAATAAAAATAACTCTTTACTGAAAACGGATTCATGTTACAATATTAAACGAACAAGTTGGATGTCAGACGTCTGTTCTCCAAGCAAACGTTTACAGTTAACTTGTACAAGTCTATACAACTACGAATCTATCAATTGAGGTGTTAAACAATGAATATTATTTGGGGATTATTTGGGATATTTACGATTTTCATGATTGCCTTTTTAATGTCAGAAAACCGTAAAGCCATTAATGTCCGTACCATTATTGGCGGTCTTCTCATCCAATTTATATTTGCTTTTCTTGTACTAAAATGGGATCTAGGCAAATCTGCACTTGAAAAAGTAACATATGCAGTCAATGATGTAGTCGGCTATGCAAATGAAGGAATTAACTTTCTTTTTGGCGGATTTTTTCAAGAAGGAACGAATATAGGATCAGTTTTTGCTTTTCAGGTTCTTCCAGTCGTCATTTTCTTTTCATCGCTAATTTCTGTCCTCTATTATACAGGGATTATGCAGGTCGTTATTAAGTTTATCGGTGGCGGTCTTTCCAAACTGCTTGGCACAAGCAAGGCAGAATCCATCTCAGCTGCTGCTAATATTTTCGTCGGACAAACCGAAGCTCCTTTAATCGTTCGCCCTTTTATTAATAGAATGACAAAATCAGAGCTTTTTGCTGTCATGACCGGCGGACTTGCTTCTGTAGCAGGTTCTGTCTTAATCGGTTATTCATTGCTTGGTGTCCCTTTAGAATATTTACTGGCAGCCAGCTTTATGGCAGCACCTGCTGGTTTAATTATGGCTAAAATGATGATTCCTGAAACGGAAAAATCTGAAACTACAGATGACATTACAATTGAAAAAGATACTGATTCTGTAAATGTTGTAGATGCAGCCGCTAAAGGAGCAAGTGTCGGTTTACAGCTTGCTTTGAATATCGGAGCTATGTTATTGGCATTTATAGCTTTAGTCGCATTAATTAATGGTTTATTCGGCTTTGTTGGCGGCCTATTTGGATATGAAAACCTAACAATTGAAATGCTTTTAGGTTACATATTTTCTCCTCTGGCTTTTGCCATCGGTGTTCCATGGGCTGAAGCCGTTCAGGCTGGCGGCTACATTGGCCAGAAGCTTGTGTTAAATGAATTTGTTGCATATTCTGATTTTGCACCTGAAATCGGCAATTTATCTGAGAAGACATCTCTAATTATTAGCTTTGCACTTTGCGGCTTTGCTAATATTTCTTCAATGGCAATTCTGCTAGGCGGACTTGGAAATCTGGCTCCTGATAGAAGAAATGATATTGCTAAGCTTGGATTGAAAGCTGTTATTGCTGGAGCTCTCGCTTCACTCTTAAGTGCTGCGATTGCTGGAATGCTATTTTAATAAATATGAGTCTAAGTCTTACTTTTCTTAGCCATTAATAGACCCGAACTATTAACAGATATTTGCCCCTTTTATCTGTTTAATGGTTCGGGTCTTTTTGTGCGCTTTGCTTACAAAATTTAGATTTGCAGAAACGGAACGGAGCACCTCGATTCTGGAAAGAACTAGAAGAAAGATTGCGCATTTAGGAAGCGAGAATCCGGCGTAATAGAACGAACAGCGCATATTATGATCATTCGTCTTTTCACTTGATTATTTATAATTGTCCCTACCTCATCTTCTAATCTATTTGTAAATAGTAGATTATGTCAAAATTTATCAGAATTTTTATACTATTCTTTATTGAAAGTTTATTGGTAGAAATGATAACATATTTATGTAAGCGTTTCCTTTTTTGTTTTACCTACTTTATTAATGATTTAGGAGGAATTGCAGATGAGTCAATTAACGGCAGCATTAAAAGAAAAAGTTGAGAGATTCCTATCAGGGAAAAAGAAACTTTATATCAATGGACAATTCGTAGAAAGTAAATTTGAGAAAACCTTTGAAACTTTTAACCCGGCAACTGGTGAAGTTCTTGCACACGTATATGAAGCCACATCAGAAGATATAGACCTGGCAGTTCAGGCGGCCCGTCGAGCGTTTGATGAAGGAAGCTGGTCTAAACTGACTGCTGCAGAAAGAAGCCGTCTTATGTATAAACTGGCTGATTTAATGGAAGAAAACAGTGAAGAACTTGCCCAATTAGAAACGCTTGATAACGGGAAACCGATTCGGGAAACCTCTGCCGCAGACATTCCTCTTGCCATTGAGCATATGCGCTATTATGCAGGCTGGTCTACTAAGATCACTGGCCAAACCATTCCTGTTAACGGTTCTTACTTTAACTATACTAGACATGAAGCTGTAGGGGTTGTCGGTCAGATAATTCCTTGGAACTTCCCTCTTCTAATGGCAATGTGGAAGCTTGGTGCTGCCTTGGCAACAGGATGTTCAGTTGTGCTGAAGCCTGCTGAGCAGACTCCATTGACCGCTCTCTATTTGGCTGAATTAATTGATGAAGCAGGCTTTCCTGAAGGAGCAATAAATATTGTTCCTGGATTTGGAGAAACAGCTGGACAGCCGCTTGTAGATCACCCTCTTGTTGATAAAATTGCTTTTACCGGTTCGACAGAAGTAGGAAAAATGATTATGAAAAATGCTTCAAAAACATTGAAACGAGTTACGTTAGAGCTTGGAGGCAAATCACCGAACATCATTCTGCCTGATGCAGATTTAACGAAAGCTATTCCTGGTGCTCTAAATGGGGTTATGTTTAATCAGGGACAAGTTTGCTGTGCTGGTTCTCGTGTGTTTATTCAGAAGAAACATTACGACAACGTCGTTTCTGATATGGCCAGCCATGCTCAATCAATTAAACAAGGGGCTGGCTTGCACAGTGACACGGAAATTGGACCGCTTGTTTCAACCGAGCAGCAAAAACGTGTTCTTGGCTATATCGAAAAAGGAGTAAACGAAGGTGCTGAATTGCTTGTAGGCGGAAATAAACCTCAGGAACAAGGCTACTTTGTCTCTCCTACCATTTTCGCTAACGTCAATGATGACATGACTATTGCCAAAGAAGAAATTTTTGGACCTGTCATTTCAGCAATGCCTTACGACGATTTAGATGAATTAATTGCCCGTGCAAACAAGAGTGAATATGGTCTTGCAGCTGGAGTTTGGACGCAGGATATTAAGAACGGTCATTATATTGCAAACCGCTTGCGTGCTGGTACAGTCTGGGTAAATTGCTACAACGTTTTTGATGCTGCATCTCCATTTGGCGGCTATAAACAATCCGGTATGGGCCGTGAAATGGGCTCCTATGCACTGGATAATTACACAGAAGTCAAAAGTGTATGGATTAATATGAATTAATTCTAACAAAACCGGGAAGAACTCTTTCCCGGTTTTAAATATGCCAAAATTGAACGAAATACATCTTGGTGTCGTTCACATTCCTCACTCCCCCTTCCACCTATCAATAATCGAATATAAACAAAGTGACATTTCACACATTTGTCACTTTATTAGCGTGTTCACATATTATCCATAGGAATATTTTACGGTATTCATTATCTTAATAGTGGGAGGGGAAATCATGAAAAAGATCTATATCATTTGCAGTTTAATTGTGGCAGTGGGGATTACTGCAGGGATTTCATTTTTTATCATTCGTGATCATATGGCGACAATTCCAGAAAATACAACCCTTGTGACCATGAATGGAGAAACATATGATTTTGCTCAGTCGGAAAAGAAATTAAAGCTAGTGGAATTCATGTATACTCATTGCCCTGATATTTGTCCGACGACAACGCAAAAAATGAATTTATTAAAAAGTGACTTACAAAAAGAAGGTGTTTTTGGGGAGAATGTACAGTTTCTAACCATTACGATAGACCCCTATCGTGACACTCCTGAAATCATGAAAAATTATATGAATACTTTTGAAATTGAAGATGATGGTAATTGGATTATGCTTACTGGCGATCAAGATGGTATGAAGCAAGATCAGCAAGAAATACTTGATCTGGCAAATACCTTCAAATTCCAATACCGAGATCCGGGAGATGGTTTTTTTGTACATAGCACATTTGTATATCTATTAGACGAGAATAATCGTTATATTAAGAAATTTCCAATGGGAGAAGAATTCAGCAAAGAAGAAGTTTACAATAAAATTATGAATGAAATCTGAATATGACCTTTATCAAACAAAAAAGCGGATGCTTATGCACTCGCTTTTTTATATTTATATGTAGTTTCTCATGACGCCGCTAAATAAAAGCTTCATTCGGCGCCAAGCTTAAATGGAGCCAGCTCCAGCTTTTGTCACCCATACAAGATCTATGTTTAATTCGTGGCAGTAGGCAATGTTTTACTTGCATGTAAGGACAAAATTGCTTGAGTTCTTGGCTTTGTAAAGCTAACTTTAATTCCCGACTTTTTTAATCGATTAACTAATTCTACCAGCTGCTTTTTGGCCATTTGACATACTCTCCTTCTTACCTGCCGTTTATAAATTCATTGTACAGGATAAATATGAAAAAACTATGAACAATTTTAAAAAAATTGTTCTTTTTTATGATTTTCTTTTTTACTATTTTCCCTGCAGCAGTTCTTGTAAACGTTCTGCATTAACTAATTCTCTGCGTTTTCGTTAATTCCTTTATAATCTGCACTGTAAATGTTATAATTCTAGAGATTATGTACATTTGGAGGAATTTAAATAAATGTTAAGTGTTAGCAATGTCAGTCTTCGTTATGGAGATCGTAAGCTTTTTGAAGACGTTAATATTAAATTTACACCTGGGAACTGCTACGGCTTGATCGGAGCAAATGGTGCGGGAAAATCTACCTTTTTAAAAATTGTTTCTGGTGAGATTGAATCCCAAACTGGTCAGGTTTCATTGGGACCAGGCGAACGTCTGGCAGTTTTGAAGCAAAACCATTTTGAATACGAAGAACACGAAGTTTTAAAAACCGTTATTATGGGTCATGCTCGCTTATATGAAGTTATGCAAGAGAAGGACGCAATTTACATGAAAGCTGACTTTACAGACGAGGATGGTATGAAAGCAGCTGAACTTGAAGGTGAATTCGCTGAACTTAATGGATGGGAAGCAGAGTCTGAAGCAGCTATTTTGCTAAAAGGATTAGGTATTGAAGAAGATCTTCATACGAAAACAATGGCTGATCTCTCTGGTTCTGAAAAGGTGAAAGTTCTTCTTGCTCAAGCTCTATTTGGTAAACCAGATGTACTACTTCTTGATGAGCCGACAAACCATTTGGATATTAAGGCGATACAATGGCTTGAAGAGTTCTTAATTAATTTTGAGAATACTGTTATCGTTGTCTCTCATGACCGTCACTTCTTAAATAAAGTTTGTACGCATATTGCCGATTTAGATTTCGGAAAAATTCAAATCTATGTAGGGAACTATGATTTCTGGTACGAATCTAGCCAGCTTGCACAGAGAATGGCTTCTGATGCAAACAAAAAGAAGGAAGAAAAAATAAAAGAACTGCAAAACTTTATTGCTCGTTTCAGCGCTAATGCTTCAAAATCGAAACAAGCTACTTCCCGTAAGAAGCTGTTAGATAAAATTACATTAGATGATATTAGACCATCATCCCGCCGTTATCCTTTTGTAGGTTTCACACCTGACCGTGAAATCGGGAACGACCTTCTTCGTGTTGATGGAATCAGCAAAACGATTGATGGTGTCAAAGTACTTGATAATATTAGCTTTATTATGAATAAAGACGATAAAATTGCCTTAGTCGGCACAAACGAATTAGCAAAAACAACCCTCTTTAAAATCCTTGCAGGAGAAATCGAGCCTGATGAAGGTACTTTCAAGTGGGGTGTTACTACATCACAATCTTATTTTCCTAGCGATAACTCGAAGTATTTTGAAAATAGTGATGTGAATCTTGTTGATTGGCTGCGTCAATTTTCGCCTAACGATCAAAGCGAAAGCTTCCTGCGCGGTTTCTTAGGCAGAATGCTCTTTTCTGGGGAAGAAGTTTTGAAAAACGCAAATGTTCTTTCCGGAGGAGAAAAAGTTCGTTGTATGCTCTCAAAAATGATGCTTAGCGGCTCTAATGTCCTGATGCTTGATGAGCCGACAAACCACCTTGACTTAGAATCCATTACTGCATTAAATAATGGGTTAATTAATTTTAAGGGATCAATGATCTTTGCTTCGCATGACCATCAATTTATTCAGACCATTGCTAATCGTATTATTGAATTAACTCCTTCTGGAATCATCGACAAGCAAATGACTTACGATGAATATCTTGAAGATCATGATTTGCAGAAAAAGGTAGCTGGAATGTATAAATAATACCGAAGGAGTCAGCAAATAGGCTGACTCCTTTTTTTTCAATGCTTTTTTGTTTTATGACGGGCTGATGATAAACTAATGCCTGATTCTGACTGTGTCGTGCCCTGCCCTTTTACTTCAGGAGCACCTAATCCGGTCTTTGATGGATCCTTCTTTCGCTTTCCCATTTCTAACACCTCCATTCTTATAGTTCTTCTATGGCTCTTTTTTATTCTTCAAAAGAAATTCTGGCATCCTGCTTCAAAAAATAAAAAAAGAGAATTGCTCATAAAAGCAATTCTCGCCAGACTATAGTTCCTAAAGTCTTTTTAATTTACGAACGCCGACTATAATCATTA
Source organism: Cytobacillus gottheilii (assembly GCF_001636345.1). GTDB lineage: Bacteria > Bacillota > Bacilli > Bacillales > Cytobacillaceae > Cytobacillus > Cytobacillus gottheilii. The sequence goes on along the minus strand of NZ_KV440945.1, from coordinate 2,287,798 downwards.
CAAGAATTCCAGCAGCTAAAAATGCATTCACAACCCAGTTTTTATTATCCTCGCTTTTTTCTTCAGCTAGAGGAGGCGCTGCACTTTTTAAATGCTGTGATATATTCTCTTCTGAAGGTTTACGGTGAAGCTGAATGGACTGCACATACGTACGATCCTCATTAAAAAATTGCAACTCTCCATTATCTGATAACTCTTCCCTATACTCATTGTTGGATGGAACGGTAACTTCAATTGTTTGTCCATTTGTTGTATAGACATTTTCTTTATCCTGATAGACTTCATTTTTATCGATACGTTCATGGACATAGGTATTAAATCCATAATCAAAAATCTTTATTGTGTCTTGATAGATATCACGCTTGAAATCGGCTTTTAGGGCAATAGCGGTTAAATTTAATGACCCGTTAGAGGCAGTTGTAGCCAGCGTTTGCTTTGATTCATTTACAAATCCAGTTTTTCCGCCTGTCACCCATTCGTATGGATACTGACCTAGAAGCATTAAATGGTGCGTATATAAAGTAGTATCCCACGATTCTCCCAGCCACTTCAATTCTGTTTCACCAAAAATGGCTCGAAAGGTTTCATTTTGCATTGCATAATTCGTAATTAAAGCTAAATCTTCTGCAGTTGTATAATGATCATCGCTGTATAAACCATGAGGGTTAGTAAAATGAGTGTTTTTCACTCCTATTTTTTCTTCTAAGAATTCATTTAAATGTTTTGAAAATTGATCGATATTTCCGTCAGTGTATTCAGCAATTGTCCATGCTGCATCATTTCCCGAGTTAATTAGCATTCCCTGAAGCAGTTTCAAAAGAGAAACCTGCTCTCCTTCTTCTAAATAAACACGAGTACCAACAACATTTCTTGCAGCCTCACTAACAGTCACAATATCTGATAAATCTCCTTTTTCGAGTGCGTAGATCGCAGTAGCTATTTTCGTTAAGCTCGCAGGAGCCATTTTTTCCTGTGCATTTTTCTCATAGAGGATTGCACCTGTATCTGAATCCATTAAAATAGCGGCTTCGCTGACGATTTCAGGATGCCCTTCTTTTTTTTCTTCAGAAATTTCATTTTCAGCGTAAGTGTAAGTTGAAAAAGGAATCATAATTAAAGATATTAGAACAAATAATATTAGTTTCTTCACAAATAAACACATCCAATACTTAGCCTTTAACCTTTATAGATTGTACCAAAATATTGTCTGTGATTTATAAATGAAATTAAATTGTTAATAAAATGAAATGTTTCTTCCTTTTTTTGAAAAAAATGAGAATTAGTAAGTTTAATGTCCTATTTGAAGTCTCTGCATCTAATTCTTTTTACTTAGATTCTTACCATAAAAGAGATACCTCCGCATATTATATTTGATTACAATTAAAAAAACCTGTCTAATGACAGGAATTTTAATATTGGCATCTGGTCAGTGTTATAGCTTATTAACTGCTGCACCCTCCGCCGCCGCAGCTCGAACAGCTTGAACCTCCACCGCTATCTGAATCTGATGAACTGCTGCACCCAAACCCGGAGCAGGATGATCCTCCTCCTGCATAGTGATCCTTCGTCATTTCTTTCGGCATGTATTCATGCATATGATCTTCAAAAAGATCAGGTTCGTATAGAGAATAAAAGATAATCGCACTCGAAGCATACATATATACTTGAGATTTGTCCGTCCCTTTTTCAAGGGTCAATAAATCTCCATTGTTCATTAAACGATTCGCTTCATTCATTTCATCTTTCATCTTGTGAATTAGATACATTTTTACATCCATGTATTCTTTGCCTGTATTAAAATATTTTTCAAGCAACGCTTCTTCATCCTTATTGCGAAAATCACTAAGAATTTCTTTTTTCATTGGATGTTTAAGAAATGCTCCCCAAATGATCTTACTGTTTTCTTCTACGTTAAATAAACTTAAATAGACCCAATCAAAAAATGCACGTTCTCCAGGAATTGGAGCAGTATTTAAGTTTGGCGCATGGTGTAAATATCCTCCAAAGAACGAATTGCAAAATTGCTGATACTCTCTTGTAAACATCAGCATTTCATGCCAGACCTCATCAGCCTTTGCACTGAACATTGGAACAGATTTTAAAATGGCATTCATGACAAAATACCTTTTCAGCTCATAAATTGCCCAGTCAACCTGAAGAGAAGTCGTTTTTGGAAACTCTCTTAATACTCTGTTAAGCACATTGTCTTCATAGGAAAATGGCAGTGACTGCTCAAGTTTTTCTTCAATTGGCATTGCAGCTGTTATTTGCAGGCCTAAATCATCTGGTACTGGTGTTTTCTTTAAAGTCCCAATTCGTTTTTTAGGTCTGTTTGCTGCTGTAAGGATCACAGCTAAGAAGATCATTATAAAAATAACAATAAAAAATTCCATGCCTCTCCCCCATTTCTTTAGAAAAACATCAAAATTAAAGGAACTGGTATTTAACCATAAGTTATATTTAAATTTTTACACTTCTCCCTCTTTTTGTCTACATGGAAATCACTATGTTCATGTTAAAAAAATGTTTTCTAGATTTTCTAAAAAAAAACATGAAAATAGACAAGTTTGCCTGTCTATTTCGCATACCTTTATAATGGACAAACTATTTGAGGGGGAGAAAAAGGAATGACATTTTTTGTATTAAAAAAGAGAACAATTATCTTGTTTTTGGCTGTGTTAACTGTAGTTGCAAGTGCAGCAGCAGTTATTTACACAAGATCTGAAAATGTTACTGCATTCAGTCCTGCTGCAGGTGAGAATGTCAGAGACATTCACATGGTAACAGGCGAATTTACAACAAACATTGCTGATGGAAAAGAGATGGAAGTTTACCGCTGGGATCCCGGTACCATATTTGTTGAAAAAGGCGAAAATGTAAATTTGAAAATTTTAGGTGTTAATGGAAGTGAGCATCCATTTTACATTGAAGGTACAGACATAAAAGGTGTTGTTAAAAAAGGAGAGGAAACCGTAGTACCATTAAATTTTGCAAAAGAAGGAACATATAAGCTCATTTGTAATGTTCATTCCCACCATGAAAATCATGGTACGATGATTGCATATATCGTGGTAGATTAAAAAATTGACAGATTGTAATATTTTATCAAGTTACCTTATTAAGACAAAACCAGAAAGAAAACGGCTTAGTTTGATTCCACATACATTTTCACATCAATTACCTGCTTCGCATAATCATTCTCAGCTGCTCATTTCCAACTATTTAATATGCAAAAAAGGATGTCCTAAATTTAGATTGGACATCCTTTTTAATGGATAAATACTTATCTTTTTATTTTGAAATAAACATCTGTGTCCAGTAATGGCCATATGATCCGCCTTTTACGTAACCAACACCCATTTGCGTGTAGCTTGAAGAAAGAATATTTTTACGGTGCCCTTCACTATTCATCCACGCAGTCACAACTGCTTGGGCTGAAGTTTGACCTGCAGCTATATTTTCACCAGCTGTTTTATACGTGATTCCAAAGTTTTTAATCATTTGGAATGGTGTACCATACGTTGGTGAATTATGGTCAAAGTAATTCTTATTAATCATATCTTGAGATTTGTATCTAGCAACTCTTGCAAGCTCCCAATTTGATGTTAATGGTTTTAAACCATATTTGACTCTTTCTTGATTTACCAGCTTTAAAACTTCTTCTTCAATCGTTAATGTAGAAGCTGATAAAGATGGTATATTAAGCTTTTGACCAGGATATATCATATTAGGATTTGAAACAGATGGATTTGCACTTATAATCTCAGAAACTCCAACCTGATATTTTAACGCAATTTTCCACATCGTGTCTCCTGTCTGAACACTGTGTACAGACGCTGCAGATGCTGAGGTATAAATTCCAAAGACTAGAGTAACAGACAACATGAAAGTTAGAAGTAGTTTTTTCATAGTCTTAATTAAAACAGATAACTTGCTAATTAAATAGAGGTAAATGTTGCCGAAGTTGCCTAAATTCATTAAAGTCCCCCATAGATTACTATATATAACAGTTCATGTTTTATGACCTATTAATATAATACAGTTATCTATTTACCACTACGTTCATAGTGTAAAATAAATAAAAAATCTATATTTACCAAGTGTTCACAATACGTTCATAATTATTGTGATTGTTTTCACAATAAATCTGTTATACTCAAATTGTAGTTAAGTTGTACCAACTGTTATAAGATATTTAAAATCATTTTTACAGAGGTGACTTGATAATGAAACAATGGAATGGTTTTACTGACGGCAAATGGAATAAAGAAGTAAATGTCCGCGATTTTATTCTTCAGAATTTTAAGCCTTATGATGGAGATGAGTCATTCTTAGTCGGTTCAACTGATGGAACTGACCGATTATGGGAACAAGTTATGGATCTTACAAAGCAGGAGAGAGAAAATGGCGGTGTCCTTGACATGGATACTGAAATTGTTTCAACGATTACTTCACATGGACCTGGCTATTTAAACAAGGATTTAGAAAAGGTAGTTGGTGTACAAACTGATAAACCTTTCAAACGTTCCCTGCAGCCATTTGGCGGTGTCCGCATGGCTGTGCAAGCTTGTGAATCATATGGATTTGAAGCAAGCAAAGAAATGGAAAAAATCTTTACAGAATTCCGTAAAACACACAACCAAGGTGTATTTGATGCTTATTCAGATGAAATGAAATTAGCTAGAAAAGCGGCAATTATTACCGGACTTCCAGATGCTTATGGCCGCGGCAGAATCATTGGTGACTATAGACGCGTAGCTTTATATGGAGTTAACCGCTTAATTCAAGCTAAGAAAGAAGATATCAAAAATTCAAGCAGCGTAATGTCTGAAGAAACAATTCGTCTTCGCGAGGAGCTTTCAGAGCAAGTGCGGGCTCTCAATGAATTAAAACAACTTGCTGCAAGCTATGGCTTTGACATTTCAGAACCTGCAAACAATGCGGCAGAAGCATTCCAATGGCTATACTTTGGTTACCTGGCTGCCATTAAAGAACAAAATGGTGCGGCAATGAGCCTTGGACGTGTATCTACATTCCTTGATATTTATATAGAAAGAGATATCGAGAATGGTACCCTTACTGAAGTTGAAGCACAAGAAATTGTTGATCATTTCATCATGAAGCTTCGTTTAGTAAAATTTGCACGTACACCTGATTATAACGACCTATTCAGCGGAGACCCTACTTGGGTGACTGAATCAATCGGCGGTATGGCAATTGACGGCCGTCCGCTCGTAACAAAAAACTCATTCCGCTTCCTTCATACATTAAAGAACCTTGGACCAGCACCAGAGCCAAATTTAACGGTTCTATGGTCCAAAGATCTTCCTGAAGGATTTAAGAAATATTGTGCGATGATGTCAATTGATACGAGTTCTATCCAATACGAAAATGATGACATCATGCGACCAGAGTATGGTGATGATTATGGAATTGCCTGCTGTGTATCTGCAATGGAAATCGGCAAACAAATGCAATTCTTCGGAGCACGCGCCAACCTTGCAAAAGCATTATTATATGCGATTAACGGCGGCGTAGATGAAAAACTGAAAATCCAGGTAGCTCCTACCTTCTCTCCGATTACTTCTGATGTACTTGATTATGAAGAAGTAATGCAAAAGTTTGATAATGTTATGGAGTGGCTCGCAGGATTATATATCAACACATTAAATGTAATTCACTACATGCATGACAAATACAGCTATGAGCGAATTGAAATGGCATTACATGATACAGAAATTCTTCGCACGATGGCAACAGGTATCGCTGGATTGAGTGTTGTAGCTGACTCATTAAGTGCCATCAAACACGCAAAAGTAAAAGTAATCCGTGATGAAAACGGAGTTGCTGTTGATTTTGAAACAGAAGGTGAATATCCGCAATATGGAAACAACGATGATCGTGTAGACAGCATCGCGGTTGATATTGTTGAAACATTTATGACAAAGCTTCGCAAACACCAGACATACCGCAATTCATTGCATACCATGTCAATCTTAACCATTACTTCTAACGTCGTTTATGGTAAGAAAACTGGCAACACACCTGATGGCCGCCGTGCTGGTGAACCATTTGCACCTGGTGCAAACCCAATGCATGGCCGTGACCGTAAAGGAACACTTGCTTCCTTATCATCTGTAGCAAAGCTCCCTTACGATTACGCACAGGATGGTATTTCTAATACCTTCTCAATCGTCCCTAAAGCTCTTGGTAAAGATGATGAGTCAAGAAAAAGCAACCTTGTTTCCATCCTTGATGGGTATTCCATTAAAGAAGGCCACCATTTAAATGTTAACGTATTTAACAGAGAAACACTTTTAGACGCTATGGAACACCCTGAAGAATACCCGCAGCTAACCATTCGTGTCTCAGGATACGCAGTAAACTTTATTAAACTAACAAAAGAACAGCAACTAGACGTAATCAACAGAACCTTCCACGAAACAATGTAACAAGAAAAGCGAAAGCGCCTTGCTCAGCCCCGACAAGCATAAGGCAAGACAGACGGAAGGTCGTTCTTTGACCTTTTGACTGGATTGACTTATGACCTCGAGGGGCTAGGCGCTGCAGCTAGACAACATGAAAAGCGGAAGGCGCTCGCCCAGGGACGACAAGCTTAAGACAAGATGGCTAGAAGGTTGTTCTTTAACCTTCTGGACAGATTGGCTTAAGACCTCGAGTCCCTAGCGCCTGCAGCTAGACAAACAGAAAAGCGAAAGCGCCTTGCTCAGCCCCGACAAGCATAAGGCAAGACAGACGGAAGGTCGTTCTTTGACCTTTTGACTGGATTGACTTATGACCTCGAGGGGCTAGGCGCTGCAGCTAGACAACAATAAATGCGGAAGGCGCTCGCCCAGGGACGACAAGCTTAAGTCGAGCCAGGCGGAAGGTCGTTCTTTGACCTTTTGACTGGATTGACTTATGACCTCGAGGGGCTAGGCGCTGCAGCTAGACAAACAGAAAAGCGGAAGCGCTCGACCTTCTTACAATGAGAAATCAGCTTCGCCTGATTTCTCCCCTTCTATACTCTTGAATCATGAAAGGAAGATCACAATGAACGGAAATATACATTCTATTGAAACCTTTGGAACAGTTGATGGACCAGGCATTCGATATGTCATTTTTACGCAGGGGTGCCTTCTGCGCTGCCAATTCTGTCATAACGCAGATACTTGGGAGATTGGCACAGGTAAACAAATGTCTGTTTCCGAAATCATTGCTGATTTAAAGACATACCTTCCTTTCATTGAATCATCAGGCGGAGGTATTACAGTCAGCGGTGGAGAACCTTTATTGCAGCTGCCCTTTTTAATCGAATTATTCAAGGAATGCAAGAAGCTTGGTATCCATACTACTATTGACTCTTCAGGAGGATGCTATTCCACCTCCCCTCATTTCCAGAATCAATTAAAAGAAGTACTGAAATACACAGATTTAATATTGCTTGATCTTAAGCATATTGATAAAGACAAACATAAGAAATTAACTGGATTAACAAACGAGCATATTTTGTCATTTGCCAAATTTTTATCAGAGCAACAGATCCCTGTTTGGGTTCGGCATGTACTTGTTCCAACAATATCAGATTCTGAAGAAGATTTGCTCAATTTAGGCCGCTTTATTAGCACTTTAAATAACGTTAAAAAGGTAGAAGTATTGCCTTATCATAAACTTGGTGTTTATAAATGGGAAGCTCTTGGATTAGACTACCCTTTAAAGGATATTGAACCACCAAGCGAAGAAGTAGCTGAGTGGGCTTATCAGCTATTAACATCACAATAATACGAAAAAGCATTCCTCTTGATCAGGAATGCTTTTTTCATACATGTATGAGTGATTAGTGTATATTTCATTTACTGTCCATTGTACAGAAAACAACAACATAATTAATGATTAATAATTAGTCTGCCGTTTTTATATTCAATATGATAACCTGTATATTCATCAAAGTTAACAGTAATGCTGGCACCTGTACGAATAGCTAGATTAATATTATCTTCCAACCCTTTGTCCTTATAAAAACTGTGTTTTTGAATGGCAAAGCTTTTATACTCCGGATCAATAGACAAACTGCCGGTTGAAAACCCACCGATTGGCTCGCCATTCTTAATCAGTGTAAATACATCAGAATTTTTAATACCATACAAGGATGCATCAATGTTTGCAGCAGCATCGATTAAATCTGCAAGATTACTATATTTTGTTTTATCTTCAATTAAATGATAGGTATCCCCTTCTGGAGATACAATTGTCTCAGGATCCTCATTTTTGTCTTCCGTCTTTCCTTCTTGCTTTTCATCATTAGCTGGCTCGGTTTCAGATTGATGATCAACTTCTTCTTTTACTGGTTCTTCTGTTTCACTAGGATCTTCCCTATTTAACTCATTATTAGATTCAGTTTCTTCCTCTTCAGTTTCAGTTACAGCATCCTGACTGTCACTTTTAATCTCCTCATTTACTTGCTCTTCGTTTGCAGAAGCATCATCTGGTCTGCCTTCATAATAAAAAGCTCCTGCAGCAGAAAAGAACAAAGCCGCTACTAAAGTATAAATCCATTTTTTCTTCAAATCATTCACTCCTTTTTGTTGCTTTCATTTGTTTACTTATTAGACGATGCAAAAAACATAAAAGTTGATAATTTATTTAAAAATATTTCAAAAATGTTACAAAATGATTTCAATATCTATCTATCTTTCTACATTTGACGTAATATTTGATGAAAAGTTACAGATATTTCACTTTAACCTGAATTCTTTGTCTTAAACCTATTTCATTAGGAGTTTAGATTCACCAATCAAAAATAGGACTTTTTTAAAGTACTTTTTAAAAAGGAGATGATAAGCAATCATAGAAAAAAGGACAAAAAAACCCAAACGATTTGATGGAATTAAAGACTCTCTCCAATTCGTTTGGGTTTTGCAATTACATTAAATAATATGTCACAGAATTTACTTCCACCACGTATCAAACATAGATGCTGGCACTTGTCGCTTATGTTCTGTCATCACATAGCGTTTTTCAATTTTTTCAGCAACATCTGCTGGAACTGTTTTGCCTTCCAAATAGTCGTCCAGCTGATCATAAGAAATTCCAAGCTCTGTTTCATCTGCCTGGCCGGGCTTTTGATCAAGTAAATCTGCTGTTGGAACCTTTAAATAAATTCTCTCTTCTGCCCCAAGCTCTTGAAGCAGCTGTTTTCCTTGCCGTTTGGATAAACCTGTTAATGGCAGAACGTCCGCACCGCCATCACCATATTTAGTAAAGAACCCAGTTACCGCTTCTGCAGCATGATCTGTTCCAATGACAAGCAGGTTTTTTTGTCCGCCAAAAACATATTGTGCGATCATTCTCATTCTTGCCTTTACATTTCCTTTATGATAATCCTTGAGTTCATCTCCGGCTCCAGACGTGTCATAGGTTTCTTTAACTGCATCCACGGCTGTTTTAATATTAAATGAAAATTCTTGATCTGCCTTAATAAAATCCAAGGCACACTGTGCATCATCTTCATCCAGTTGTGTACCATAAGGCAGTCTGATTGCTGCAAATGTTGCATCATATCCTTCTGAGCGCAATTCCTCTACAGCTAATTGAGCAAGGCGTCCAGCTAATGAAGAATCCTGTCCACCGCTAATGCCCAGCACATAGCCTTTTGCGTTTGTTTTTTTCAGGTAATCCTTTAGAAACTGAATACGATTTGTTATCTCTTCTTTTGGGTCAATTTCTGATTTTACATTTAATGCGGAAATAATTTCAGACTGCAAGCTCATTTTACAGCATCCTCTCTATTTTTCATTTTGTTTAACTTTCTCTTTAATAGTGGCAATATGATTCATTTTGTTTTCCCAGCAAGCAGGACTTAAATCAACAGGGTACTCTTCAGGATTTAATGCTCGGCGATATTCATCCCAAAGCAGGCTGAGATTTGCTTTTACTTTTTGCTGAATTTTATCAATCTCCGGCTTTTGATAAGTCAGTTCGCCATTACTGAAAACTTGCACATGAAGTTCTTTTGCCTCAAAATTTGTCACAAATTTACTAATATACGTGTGGACTGGATGGAACATTTTTAACCGTTCCTCCTGCTGAGGATCTTCATAATCTAGGGCAATATAATCGCCTTCTGATTTATCATTTGCCTTATTGATTATACGGTAAACTTTTTTAAGTCCTGGTGTTGATACTTTTTCAGGATTCGCACTAATTTTAATGGTATCGGTCATTTCTCCGTCTCTTTCAATACTGACTAGTTTATATACCGCTCCCAGTGCTGGCTGGTCATAGCCAGTAATTAGCTTCGTCCCGATTCCCCATATATCAATTTTAGCACCTTGGGCCTTTAAGTTCATAATGGTATACTCATCAAGATCATTAGAAGCAATGATTTTTGTATCAGTGAACCCAGCATCATCAAGCATTTTGCGTGCTTCCTTTGACAGATACGCTAAGTCACCGCTATCAAGCCGAATTCCTTTAAATCGGATCTTATCTCCAAGCTCTTTTGCCACTTTAATTGCATTAGGCACTCCTGAACGGAGGGTGTTATAAGTGTCGACTAGAAATACACAATCTGTATGGCTTTCTGCATATTTATGAAAAGCCTTATATTCATCTCCATATGCTTGAACTAGGGCATGGGCATGCGTACCAGCTACTGGTATTCCGAATTTCTTTCCGGCCCTTACATTTGATGTAGCCTGAAATCCGCCAATAAAAGCTGCTCTAGTGCCCCAAATCGCAGCATCAAGTTCTTGGGCGCGGCGTGAACCATATTCCATGGCAACTTCATCACCAACAACCTCTTTAATTCTTGCCGCTTTTGTAGCGATCAATGTTTGATAGTTAACAATGTTTAACAGGGCTGTTTCAATCAATTGTGCTTCTGCTAGTGATGCCTCCACCCTTAAAATCGGCACATTACCGAAAACCAATTCTCCTTCTTCCATACAGTTAACTGTACCTGTAAAACGCAATTCACTTAAATACGCAAGAAAATCCTCTGGATAGTTCAATGTTTCACGTAAAAATTGAATATCACTTGTTGTAAATGAAAAACCTTGCAGGTATTCAATCACTCTCTCTAAACCTGCAAAAATTCCATATCCATTTCCAAAAGGCAGCTTGCGAAAAAAGAGATCAAAAACAGCCTTATTTTCATGAATGCCGTCCTGCCAATAAGTGAAAGCCATATTGATTTGGTAAAGATCTGTGTGAAGTCCTAAGCTATCATCTTCAAAAATTGTACCCATGGTGACTCACCTTCTCCTTTAGATTATGTTTGCATTTAAAGTATTTTTAAAATGGGAAAGTGCCCACTCATGTCCTATTTCATTAAAACTTGCAACTGCATCACTATGAATATTGATTTTAAATCCTTTGTTATATGCATCAACAGCAGTATGAAGCACACAAATATCTGTACAGACCCCAACAAGAAGCAGCTCTTGAATACCTCTTTCGCGAAGCAGCAACTCAATGTTGGTTCCGGCAAATGCGCTGTATCGTGTTTTATCTTTCCATATTACATGGTTTTCCAATTTATATTTATCATACACATCTGCAAGCTTCCCATATAAATTTCTTCCTTCAGTTCCAGCTATATTGTGCGGAGGATATAATGCAGTTTCTGGGTGAAAAGGATCTCCTTCGTGATGCAAATCGATGGCAAAAAAGACTGGATCTCCTGCATTTATAAACTCTTCCGTTAATGAAGTGATTTTATCTTCAATCTTGATGGCAGGTTCTCCGCATGGCAATGCACCTGTAACAAAATCATTTGTGTAGTCAATGACTATTAAAGCTTTCTTCACACTGATTCCTCCTTCATTAATATCTTGCGGTATAGATTGGATTTACGATATCCATATCAATAAAGCGATAGAGCTTTGTTCCTTTTTTGGATGTCCGCTGTGTTGTTTTTCCATCTGCTAATTCAATAAACGGCAATGTTTTAATCTTTCTTGCAAAAGATTGCTCATTCAAAATGGCAGAATCCTCTGTGACGGTTGAGAGCACAGCTTGAAGCTCTGAATATGTGAACTCATCTGGCAGAAAGTTTTTAGCTGCGGTTGTCTGAAGCATAACCTTGGTAACCATTTCAAGTGCTTGTTTGATTATTTCCTGGTGATCAAAAGCTAATTCCGATTGCAGCACATCGGCAACTGAAAAAAGGGCAACATCTGCTGCATCATCATTTGCTTGACGGCTTTTTAATAAGTGTTCAGGCACTAGAGCGTAGAAGGCATTTGAAAGAATCCAGCCGCGCGGATCCCTTCCAGGCTGATCAAACACTCCAAAATGCTTCATATGAATATTTTGAATGCCTGTCTCTTCCATTAATTCTCTTTCAGCGGCTTCCAGTCCATTTTCACTATCTTTGACGAAACCGCCAGGAAGTGCCCACTTTCCTGCCTCAATATTTTCTGTTCCTTCAGCAGTCAATTCACTGCGCTTTATAAGCATGATTTTCAATGACATAACAGGAGGTTTAAAAGCCTCTCTTTTTTCAGTGACAATCGTGAAAACAGCAATATCAGCCGTATAGCCATCAGGTGTACGATATTTTTGGTTCATATCCAATTGTTAAAACGTCACCACCTTTTATATTTAACAAAATGTTAATTGTTAATTTTATTATATGCAATCTTCTCCAAGAAAGAAAGTCTTTTACTTTATTTTCCCTATTTTTTTTCTCTTACTCACTAATTTTTGCTTTTTCACGCCTCCCTCTCATTGTGCATAGGATGTATGGATCTTACCCACAAAGTATTGACAACTATATGCCGAAGGAGGCAAGGAACATTGAATCGAAAAAAATGGCTATCTTATGCCATCACAGCATTTGCTGCAGCGGTAGTGTCTATATTTCTATTTTCTTTTATTGATAGTAAGGAAGATCACCCAAGCGGAGAAACGCATGCCAATGAAACCGGGGAATCCGAACCAGCTAGCGGCGGAGAAAACGGTGTTATAAATAATGTTGAAAATGATGTTAATAGCGATAAAGCAAATATTAATAATTCGATAGATAATCAAATAGAAAACGGAAACAATAATTCAATTGATAACAATATAACTAACAATATTAACGTTAATGTCGACGTAAACGTTCAAAATGATATTACAAACAATACTGATGGTGCATCATCCAATCAAGATCAAAGCACTGATGAGAGTAATGATGCTGAAAATGACCAGAATTCTAGTGAAGAAAGTTCGAATCAAAGCAGCAGCGATCAAAATGCCAGCGGTAACGGAAACGGAAGTGAAGAAGTCGTTTGGGGTGTAGACTCGGCAAGTCTAACCACAAACGACTTGCTTTCCTGTGTACGTGAAAATTTTGGTGATCCAGCAATCTGGGGCCGATATTTAGGGGAAAAGGAAGGTGTATCTGCTGGTATTACCCCTGAAGAAATTGAACTTCTTCATACTGAAGGAATTGAAATCCTAATTATATGGAATCATTTCACCAATGCCACAGGCTACGAAAATGGGCAAAACGAAGCTAGACAAGCAATTGAAGAAGCAAGGCAGCTTGGAATACCAGAAGGAGTTGCCATTTTTGCGGATATTGAACCAAATTATCCGGTAGATAGTGAATTTATTCGCGGTTATTATGAGGGAATAAGTGAATCTTCTTATGTTCCTGGTGTGTACGGGGTATTTGATTCAGAACGAGCATTATTTACAGAATATGCTGCAGCGGCTGAAAATCATTCTGACTTGCAGAATGATATGATTATTTGGACCGCCTCTCCACAGGTAGGGATTACGACGAAGGAAAATGCGCCAGCATATAATCCAGAAGCTCCTGAAGGTTCACAAATCTATGGATGGCAATATGGTCTTGACGCTCAAACATGCAATATTGATACAAACTTATTCCGTGGTGCTTTAAGCGATTATTTATGGAGTTAAATAGTAAACTTAATATAAAAATTAGTTGACTAAAAACCATCCTTTTCTTTATAATGTAAACTAACAAAGAAAGATAGTTTACATATTTAGAAAGGGAGATACATATGAACAGCGAACAAATTAAACTTAGATCAATGATTGTTACCGCTCTATTTGCGGCAGTGATCGGTGTGATGGCACAGATGGTCATTCCTATTCCTCCCGTACCGATTACAGGCCAGACACTGGCAATCGGACTTGCTGCAACTATTTTAGGGGCAAAATATGGCACTTTTTCTGTTCTTTTATATTTAATGATTGGCGCTGCTGGTGTCCCTGTCTTTGCGGAATTTTCAGGTGGGCTTTCTACCATTGTTGGACCAACTGGCGGATATTTAATTGGCTTCATTCCTGCCGTTTTTATAATGGGCTTTTATATGGAGAAAACCGCTTTTACCTTTTTACAGGCAATGATCGCCAATACAATCGGTATGCTGATCGCACTTATTTTCGGTACAGTATGGCTAAAGATTGCTGCTGATATGTCCTGGCTTGCTGCTATTGCCGGCGGATTTACACCATTCATCATTGTTGGTCTTATTAAAGCCGCAATGGCTGCATGGATTGGTGTTTTAGTAAGGAAACGGCTGCAATCTGCCAAGCTTTTACTGCCTACAGAGTATACAGCGAAGAAATCAGCTTAAATAAAACACAAAGTAAGCCAAAGCGTTCTTCAGACGCCTTGGCTTCTTTTTATTTCTGCCTATAAATTAAAGATCGTGCCTACTAGCGAGTAGACTATGACTGTTGAAAAAAGAATGGTCATATGCAAAAGCGAATAGATAAACATTGTTTTTGCCCATTTTTCCGGATCCATTTTATGATATCCGTAAATACTTAAAGCCAGCCATCCGCCTCCAAGCAGAAAAGAAACAAGTGTTAAACCCATGCTTAAAGAGCTAAAAAGAAAGCTTGTTAAGATCAATAAAACCAGATAAAAATTCGTTTGCCAATATGTCCGTTTTATCCCTTTTACAACAGGAAGCATAGGCACACCAGCACGTTTATATTCATCATGTCTGCGAATGCCAATTGCGTAAAAATGCGGCATTTGCCAAATAATCGTAATAATAAATAATCCTAATACCGCTGGATGGGTAATTTCAGGATTAATAGCAGCCCAGCCAATCAATGGAGGTGTAGCTCCAGACAGACTCCCGATTTCCGTATTATAGACGGTTCTTCTCTTGCTCCACATGGTGTATGGCACCACATATAAGAACAAGCCCGCAAAACCGATGATGGAAGCTAATGGTGAGGCTAATGCTAGCGAAATAATTCCTGCGATTGTCATAATGATTGCCAGCCATAATGCTTTAGAAAATGTTATTTCATTTGTAACAGTTGGTCTTTGCTTTGTTCTTTCCATTACAGCATCAATATCCCGGTCATACAGGTTATTAAATGCACCAGCTGCTCCCATCACTAAAATTGAACCAATAAGGGCAAAAAATATATTCGGGATTTGATCTATAAGATCTAAATCATACGTGTATATTGCCAATGTAAGTCCAGCAAACATAGGAATTAGATTCGATTTTATAATTCCTGTTTTAACTGTTGCAGCTAAAATTTTTGTCATTGGTTGTTTCTGTATTGTTATCTCTTCATGTTTATTTGCCATTACCACATATTCTTTCCTTTACATGTAATCACTATATATAAGGATTGTATCATACATTCTAAGCAGTCTGAGGAAAATATGCCTATAAGACAAAAATCATCTAGCTTCACAGAACCATTTAGGCAATACCCCTTAATTCCCTAGTTATAATTAGTTTCTCTCTTTTCAATAACGATCAAGCATGTACTATCTGGTAAAGCAACTTCTCTTCCAAACTCATCCATATACAGTATTTTCTCACCTAAATGAACGGGGTATCCTTCCTGCAAATAATGCTTTAAACAAATAATCTTTGCCTCTTCCCCTAGTGTTTTCTTAATAAATTCATCATATTCTGCCGGTGTAAAGTAGCCAAATTGCTCCTGCACTTCATGTGCAAAGGCTTCTGGTCCCCATGTTAGTGTGTACAATGCCTCCATGCTATCGTTAATCAGCATTTTCACTTCATCTTCCGCTATTATTTCATAAGTAATTTTTCTGCCTTTAAATTCTTTTGCATATTGTTCTAAATAGGTCATCCATTTCTCATCCTTAAAACGGATTCTTCTGAATTCATCTTTATTCTCCGACATGATCCCATCTCTTATAATAATTCTTCCCCCTGGCTTTAAAACTGAGAATGCACTTTGCAGGGCCTCACCAATTACCTCATGGTTAAACCTGCGGCCCTTGAACGGGATATAAGAAAATAGTTCATGTAAAATCGAAGAAAAGATAATCGTATCAACAGATTCAGCAGAAAATGTATCTGCTAACTGAAGTGCATCACCCTTCATGACATGCCATGTGTGCTGCTCTTCATCCTTTTTCTTCAGCAGATTTTCGATCACATTTTCAGCAATATCAATACCTATAATATCTTTATTCGTTGTCTCTCTTTCAATCATATCAAGCATTATGCCGCCGCCTGGACCGATATCGACTATTTTGTTTCCTTTTAAATAATCGAGAATGATCCGCTTATCATCTGCTGCTTTGTTCATACCTTCTAAATATTCCTGTTCATTGTGAAAGCGGTCATACGCATCTCTTCTTAGGCCAAAAAAGTCAAATAACATGATGGTTGCTCTGGAATGCATCAAATCCACTTTTTCTGCCTCTACGCAAAAACGGATTAAAGCTTCGCCAACATCAGAAAATGCAAAGGAAATGAAGGCGCACTGTGCCTCTTTATCATAATCCATCTTAAATGACACATGTGTCTCATCTGGTTTCATGGATTGACGATATTCCAGCAAATATTTCTCAATAACTCGTTTTCGATAAATATTTGTATGTTTAATCCCTTTATAGTCATAATGCATTTGCACCATAAATTCTCCAAAATGAATATGCCTTATCTGTAAAGAAGCTGTATGATCTGCAGCTAATTCCATAATAGTGAATATATCTAAAAGAGAAAAATCATGTAAGGCAGCTGCAGCATACCAAATATCAGCATGTTCAATTAACGCTTCAATAGAAGGGTTCATCTCTCCCTCGATATACTTGCCTTCTGTTAACCTGAAGAGACGTTCTCTGGAGGTTTGCTTTATTTCTCCATCTATTATATGGTCAATGATCTCTGCTGCTTCATCTTTTACTTCACTCCATATTTTTTCAGACACCGCCCTGATAATACACTCATTTAACATCATAAGCATTTCTCTTATTTGTTTGTCATGATAAAACTTCTTTAAGCTAACAATTAATTTTATTGAGGATTGAAGCCGGGACTCCCCTCTTATGTATTGACCAATTAATCCATGTGTGAAAATCAGCTGAAAAGTCAGATCCTTTCGTTCAGGATTTTCATAAAAAACAAGATCGTTAAAGATATGAGCAGATGCTTCATTGTGAATTTGAAGCTGATAGCCCTGATCACTCCATCTTTTCCTTTGACTGTAACTGCCGCCTTTTGAAATTTCACTATAAGCCAGAACTGTAGATAGCATGTAATAAATTTCATCCCGCTCACCTTTTATTTCCTCAAGAATAGCAAGAGTACGATAAACATAATCAAAAAGGTGAGATGAACTCATATGATTCACAGCTTCGACTGACTCATAATTTTGCGTGATCTCTTCTGCTGAAACAATCATATCAAGCCAATCGGGCAATACTCCCGTATGTTCATTATTTTTGTAAGCATGTATAATTTCAAAATGAGTTTGATGCAAAACAATTCCCCCAATGCTTTTATTAACCTTCTATTTATGTTAACTCTATAAATAATTCTTTCGCTGATTCCGAAATAGTTCATTCAAAACAAATGGAGTACTTAGAATGGCAGGAAACAAATAATAACTTAACCGGTAAAATAAAAGAATTAATAAACACAATTCCGCTTGAACTCCATAAAATTCCATCCCTATTAAAAAAACAAAATCGAATGATCCTATTCCACCTGGAATCATGCTGATAATTCCAACACATGAAGATAAAATCACAATAGGTAAAATAGAAAGAAGTGAAATATGCACACCCAAAATATTGGATATTCCCCAAATACAGATCACTACAAAGAGCCATTCGAAGAAAGAGATCAGTAAAAGCTCTCCAAGATAAGACTTTTTAACGTTTTCAAGATTCCATGTACTCTTACGAAGAGAGAAAATAACAAACAATATTGGTGTATAGGCTGCCACAGCAATGACCGCAATTTTTGCCATTTTCATTTCATTTAAAAAACGGCCGTCAAATAAGATAATTAAAAAAGATAAAATAGATAGACCGGTTAAATAAAATAATGACAGCTTGGCAATAATTTTAATATATGGAACGTCATTTTGAACATAGCGCCGAAAATACATTGAACGTAATGTTGCTCCTGCAACACCGCCAAATCCCACTAAATTCGAATATCCATTAGCGGATAACGACATCCAAAACAGTTTCCTATTTGAGATTTCGATCTTGAATAACTTTACAAGAATAACATCATAATAATACATAGGAAAAAGTGCAATGAGACCGAGAATAAAGATATAAATAATATGCTGAACAGACAGCCTGTCCATATACAAATTTAACAAACTCCAATTAAAATCCTTCATAATCCCCTGAGCTTCATAATAAATGATCCCCAAGATCACCAGCGGAATAATCACTTTTGCTATTGTTACAACGTGTTTCTTTTTAATAATAGACAAATTACTCCTCCAATTCTTCCTAGTGAACTTTCCGTCAAATAATTGCAATAAGGAAAGTCAGCCATTTAATGATATAAGGAAAACTTCCCCAATAGCAACCCTAAAAAAGGAATAAACTGATCCTTCCTAAACTGTATTGCTTTACATCTCACAGATAGCTTTTTTGTAACTGACTTTCTTTATGCACAATATAAACTCACTTATAATGGCGATCTTGCCAATCGTGTCAGCTATATCGCTTCTTGCTCCTGCCATTGTGGTTAGAGGAAAATTGCTGTATAATTTGTGATATAACAAACAAATGGTGTGAGAAAAAAGAGGTGAATAAATGACGGATTTTATATTAGAAATTAGCAACAACTATGCACATTACACATTATATGCTAGTTTATTCATCGTCTTTACTGCTAAATTTGCATGGGTTTGGAATACAGAATCCATTCATTTGAAGCCCAATAAATATCAGAAGCAGTTTTCACTTCATATAGAGGATTATATTTTAAAAATTAGTGACTCTTTAAATGTAAACTTTGAATTGCGGTTCCTATTTGTTTGTATCCGCAGAAAAGAAGCACCAAATGACGATACAGCATCACACCTCCCTATCTGTTTCAATCACTAAAATGAAAAACAGAAGGGAATTGAACATACTTGAAATTAAACAAAAAGCTTTTAATGTTTACGATGATTATTTTATCAGCAGCACTGCTTGCAGGCTGTCAATCGCAGGGAAGTGACGGAGGTTTCTTCCATACCGTCTTTGTTAACCCATTTGCTGTTTCCATTCATTATGTTGGCATGTTTTTTAATGATAATTTTGGGATTGCTATTATCATTATTACATTAGCAGTTAGGCTGTTATTAATGCCGCTGATGATGAAACAATATAAGAACCAGCAGGTTATGAAAGAAAAAATGGACCTTCTGAAGCCTGAAATGGAAAAGATTCAAAAGAAGTTAAAAGAAACAAAGAACCAGAAAGAACAGCAAAAGCTTCAGCAAGAGATGATGGGGCTTTACCAAAAGCATGGAGTCAACCCGCTTAACATTGGCTGTCTGCCTATGCTTATTCAAACGCCAATATTAATGGGCTTTTATTATGCTATTCGAGGATCAGAGGAAATTGCCACACATTCTTTTCTTTGGTTTAACCTTGGAGAGTCAGATATATGGATTACAGTATTAGCTGGTATTGTCTACTTTCTGCAATTCAAGCTTACTCAAACAAGTTTGCCTGCTGCTCAGCAGCAGCAAATGAAATTTATGGGATTGCTTTCTCCAATCATGATCGTGTTTATTTCGTTAAATGCACCTGCTGCTCTGCCGCTTTACTGGACGGTTGGAGGCATTTTCTTAATGTTCCAATCCTGGTTAGGACGCAAGCTATATCAGCAGAAGAAAGAACCATCTGGTCTAGTTAATAATGAAGCATAAACAAAAAGCGCAGAGTGATTCTGCGCTTTTTTGCTGCGATTGTATATTTCAGCTTCTCTTCTAACCAGCCATGATTAGCAGCATCCCAGTAAACGCACAACAGATGCCACCAAAGTAGCTGATACTCAAGTAGAAGAAAAAAGAAGCATAATCTTTATGTTTAAACATGTTTACAAGCTCAATCGAAAGTGTTGAGAAAGTGGTAAATCCCCCCAAAAACCCTATTGCAGATAAGGCATAGAGATCCCCTTTCAAACCGCTGCCTGCAAGCAAGCCCAATAAAAAGGACCCAATCAAATTAACCGAAAGTGTGCCATATGGGATTCTGCTATTGGTTCTGCTTGAAAAGAATATAGACACCCAATACCGGCAAACAGCCCCTAAAAAACCACCTGCAGCAACTAAAAGGATGGTCATGAATGAGTCTCCTCCTTGCGCTTTACTACAAATTTCAATCCCAGAGCAGCTGCCAAAATCCCTCCAAGTGCGCAAGAGAAAATATAAATAAATGCAATTAATTGTTCTCCTTCAGATATTAACCTTGCTGTTTCAGCACTCACTGCTGACAAGGTTGTAAAAGAACCAATAGCTCCAGTTCCTAAGAGAAGCTGATGGTGCCGGTTTATCTTTAACCTTGCCGAATTTGTAACAAGTATGCCTAATAGGAATGAACCTAACATATTGGTTAAAAAAGTAGCAAATGGAAATGAATGAACTGTACTAAATGGCAATGACGCAATAAAAAAGCGCATTACACTTCCAATCATTCCGCCAACGCCAACATATATATACGTCAATACTAAAAACTCCTTACTATATCCCGATTGCCTTTAACTCCCACTTTAACATCTTACATAACTAAATGTATTTTACACATTCTAAAAAAGATAATGAAGAGAAGGAGTGATCCAGTTGATAAACAAAAAAGCACTAATTGGGACAGCTTTTGCAGCCATTATGCTATCAGCATGTGGTGCCAATAACAACAACCTCAATGATACTGCATTTGATGATAGAAACCTAAACGAACCCCTTCGTGTAAATTATGAAAATAATGACCGAATGAACAGAACAAATGAAAATAATGGCAATACACGATCCTATAATATAAATAATAATGGCAATCAAGAGCTTAACGACTACCGTTTAAATGGCGGCGATAGAGTTAACAATGCCGATGATGAAATCAACCGATCTATGAAGGTTGCTGATCGTGTAGCGGACAAAATTACAGATATGCAGGAAGTTGATCGCGCCAATGTCATTGTCACAGATAATAACGCCTATGTTGCAGCTTCACTTGAGGATGTCAGGAACCTAGAGACAAGAGGTACACTGGAAAATAAAATTTCTGATCAAGTTAAGTCGGTTGACCAGGATATCAATAATGTATATGTATCATTTGATCCAGATTTTAATAATCGTATGACAACCTACGCTGATGATATCCGCAATGGGGAACCAGCAGAAGGATTCTTTGATGAATTTAACGAAATGGTGCGCAGAATTTTTCCAACTCAAAATGACTGACCATCTATAGCACCATTCATTTTCCCATGATAAAAGGCAAGCTGAAGTTTTGCAGCTTGCCTTTTCTTATCATTTTAAAATAGAGATGTATATCATAACCAGATGGTTGTGTGCCACTATGTACTAAAAACAAGTACAAGCCTGCATTTTATAATCACTCATTACATCTCTTCAAAGTAATCTTTATAAAAACCGCTAACTTTTCCGGAGTTATCAACGAGGAAATAGAACTCCTCCGTTTCGTTTTTAACATCATACGTTTTTCCAGCTGTTAAGGCTCTGTTCACAATATATTTGGCTGCATTTGTATGAACACATTTTACTTTTTTAAGTGTAGGTTTTTCATTCCATGTTTGATGAATCATTGTATGACACTCCTTCATATTCCATTCTCTCTTAGTATAAAGAATATGAATCATTATCTGCAAGCTGATTTTGCGGTTGTAGAGTCTTTTGAGGCATTATTTTCATCTTTTTGCGAATAGATTGGATCTTATTTTCCTCAAATGTATACATTTCACCTGTTAACACATGTTTAAGAGTAATATATGTTATATTCTGTATGCGATCGACTCTAATGAATTCCATATTTTCATATTGCTGATGGTTGTATTCAATTTCAATTAATCCGATATCTGCAATAGTATTCATTAAATGACCTTCTTTCTAAGCTGTTGGCATCTATCTTTACCACCAGCTCAGCATGTATTAAACATTTTGCACACTGATTTTGCATGATGTGCATGTACATTTTGAATGAATAACTATGGTTTATTAAATGTCTAAACCTAAGCCTTTTAACTGCTCCTCCAGCTGTGCAAAATACTTTTCACTAAGCCTCCCTTTTGCTCCTCTCAGTATTTCTGCTGCGTAATGAAGAGGTGGTGCTATTTCTTCTTTTTTGTTGTAAACATGGAAGGTTAAGACATTTGTAATTCTCCTTCCATCGAACAAGTCTATGTCGACGAAAACCGGTCGATACCATCCCCCATAAAACCCTTCTCTCTGGAACAAATATTCAACACCATCATAGGGAATCTCATATAAAATACCTTCCGTTTCACCGCCATTTTCCACTATATCTGCTCTTCCTCCATCAACACCTGGAAATACATATTTCATTGAATATCCTTTTAACATACCAACTCCCCGAATGGTGCGGAAATATTGATCTGCTTTTGCTGCCTTAAAACGTTCCATATCCATGCAAGAACCATAAGCAAAATAAAATATTTTGTCTGGTTTCCTCTCCAATAGTCTATTTAGCTTCCAATCACCATGAACGATTGGCTTAACTAAAAGATCATCTCGATTAGATACATAAACAAATGCATGTTCTATGCCTGAATCTGTATGGATTTCTTGTTCTATTCGGTTATATAAATTATCCGGATCACCAGGTATATAATCTTCCAGCTCGTCCAGCTCTTTAAATTGCTCAGGATTGATTTCATATAGCTCGCCATATACCTTATTTTCTAAATGTGATCCCTTCATTGTCGGATAGCCTAACCCAGTATCAAATAACTCTCCATATACCCATGCCTGCTGAGCAAGGCATCTGCTGTCATCTAATAGAAAATGATTTTGTTCGTGCTTTCTCAAGGTTCCATAAACAAACAGTTTGTATTTATCACTCACAAATATAGCCCCCTTACCTTCTTCTCTTTACCTTATTCTCCAGCGTAAAAACAAAATCCTTTTAAAATATCCGCTGTTTAAAGGGGCAGAAATGAAGGTTCAGGAGCTTAATAGACAAAATTGTATTGATCTACTGAGCCATTAAGCACTTACATTGACAATAGTCAATTTTTTTTATAATAGGCAGTTTACAAAATGCAGGTTTCTTCACTTTATTTAAATGAATGTTATCGAGAATGCCCTTTAGTTCTTCTTCTCTTTCTTTTTTAAGCATTTCCATTGTAAAGATATCAATATTCATTGTGGTTGCTCCTTTCTTGCCTCAACACCTTCCATTTCATTATAGTAACGATACATCCTGTTCACATTGGCACGAAGAATGAACATTCATACATCTTTTGGGTGAGGTGAAAGGAACCTATAATGTTATAAATTTTGATGTGTCTTCTTTTCAATAGATTGCTCTCTGAGCTTATATTTTTGAATTTTACCTGAAGCAGTCATTGGATAAGATTCTGTAAATTCAATATAACGCGGAATCTTGTGGCGAGAGATACGGCCAGCACAAAAAGAACGTAATAACTCTTCATTGAGATTGGCATTCTCTTTGAGGATGATCCACGCCGCTACTTCTTCTCCATATACTGCATCTGGCACGCCAACTACTTGCACATCCAAGATGGCGGGATGAGTATATAAAAATTCTTCAATCTCACGCGGATAAATATTTTCACCGCCACGAATAATCATATCCTTAAGTCTCCCGGTTATTTTACAATATCCGTTCTCATCCATAACAGCCAAGTCTCCAGTATGAAGCCAGCCTTCTTCATCAATGGCATTCTTGGTGGCTTCTGGGTTTTTATAATAACCCTTCATTACATGATATCCTCTTGTACAAAGTTCTCCCTGCATGCCAATTGGCAATTCTTTGCTGGTACCTGGTTCTGTAATTTTCACTTCAACCATGGGCAATGCTCTTCCTACCGTTTCAACTCTTAGTTCAAGTGGATCATTGGCTCTTGTTTGCGTAATTACAGGGGAGGATTCAGTCTGTCCATAACAAATGGTAATCTCAGCTGCACCCATTTTATGAATAACATCCTTCATCACTTCAATGGGACAGTTTGAGCCGGCCATAACGCCTGTTCTTAATGAGCTAAGATCATAAGTGGCAAAATGAGGGTCATTTAATTCCGCAATAAACATTGTCGGCACTCCATGCAAAGCTGTACACTTCTCTTTCTCTACCGTTTTCAATACCTCTGCAGCATTAAATTCTTGAACTGGCACCATGGCAGCACCTACAGAAACACTCGCAAGTGTGCCAATCACACATCCAAAACAATGAAAAAACGGCACAGGTATACACAATTTATCATCTTCTGTAAGCTTCATACAGCCTGCGATTTGAAAAGCGTTGTTTATAATATTTGAATGGGTAAGCATTACTCCTTTTGGAAATCCTGTTGTACCAGATGTATATTGCATATTAATGACATCATCACTTTGAAGGCTTTTCTGACGCTCCTCCAACTCTTCATCTGTAACAGCTATGCCCATCTCTATTACTTCATTCCACTTGTATGTACCAGGATAGTTATTTTCTCCTATTACAATCACATTCTTTAAATATGGAAATCTCTCAATCATTAGGTTTCCTTTTTCTGCATCTGCCAATTCAGGAACAAGCTCATATAACATCTCAATATATGAGGTATCCCGATATGTTTCCATTAATATTAGTGTTGAGGTATCTGATTGCTTCAGCAAATATTCAAGCTCAGCTTTTCGGTAATTTGTATTTACCGTAATCAACACAGCCCCCATTTTCCCGGTTGCAAACTGAGTCGTTACCCATTCGGGAATATTACTGGACCAAACTGCAAGATGATCACCTTTATTAATTCCAAGCTTCATGAATCCCTTTGCAGCTTTATTACATGATTCATTGAATTGTTGGTAGGTAAGTCGTAAATTTCGATCAGAATAAATTAGGGCTTGCTTTTCTGGATACAGCGCAGCCTTCTCCTCAAGCAATTGCCCTACTGTTTTGTTCATCAATCCGTTCATATACCCAGCCCTTTCTTTCAATAATTTGTTTATTAAAGCGCTTTCATATTATAATATCAAAAAATTTATAATATTCAATATTTATTATACTTTCTTTGCACTTATATTCTTAATAGATTTTAAAATATCTTATACTACACAAATTATATAAATAAAAAAAATGAAGCTTTATATTCACTTCATTTTTTTGAAACCATTTATAATGGATGCCAATTACGGCTTATTCATATACTACTCCGTTTACATAAAGTGGTCCGTTTTTGAGTGGAGGACTTATTTTGATTTTACATTCTTTTATCAACGATTCTTGACCATCTTCTGAAAACAGTTGAATTTTAGTCTTTCCAGCTGTTATCTGTGTGATTTGCATAGCATCATTTATGACCATTTTTTCTTGAAATAAAGGACTCAAAGAGCGTGCTGCTTGTTTATAATCAGGTACCGGCCATTGTATCAACTCAATATAACTATTTTCAAGTGTTGGGTGAATAAACCCTGAATTCTTTAATTCTGCTAATCTAATATCATCATTCTCGGCCCATTCGATGAAAAATGGAAATGGTATAGAAGGATCCGTCTCCTCAATAAAAAGCATCTTCCATTGTATTCGTTTTCCATCATCACGTACTCTGCTGCCATCAAATATAGGCAGTGTTTTAAGGTCTTGATTGTGCAGGTGCTGCTGCAGATTATTAATATTATCTGTTCTAAAGCAAATCTGCCCAATGCCTTCTTTCTTTTTTATTTTCTCTCTAAGATGTTTTACTAAAGGATTATCACTTTCTGCTGCAATTTCATCATGTTCAATTGCAAAGAATTCAATATATGAGGATGCCGTATACAGAAGACTATTGTATGTTCCCCAACTTTGATGGCTTCCTCCTGCTACAGCATGTATTCCTTTATTCTGAAACGTATCTACAATATTCTGTGGTGTTTCTGCTATAAAATGAACGACATGATCTAATGTAATATTCACATTTAGTCCCCCTCTATTTAAAACATAATCCTTATTTTATCATTCTTAAGGCAAGCAGGATAGGATCCTGGAAATAGTGGTAATTCATTCCTTTTGTAAATTTTACGAACATATTGCTTTTCAAATCTTAACACATCCTTTACAATGAACAAAAGATAGAAAATTCAATCCATTTAACCAGGAGGTATGCACATTGAAAATTATGAGTAATGAACAGTTGGTCGTCTCGTATCGTGATGCATTAAAGTCAGGGTCTGAAGAGGAATGGATTAGAATGTTAAAGTCAGAAATTCAAAGACGCGGATTAAAGCCATTTAAAGATTAATAATACGAAAAGAACGGAAGATCCTCTTCCGTTCTTTTTTATTGTGTGCCCGGCATGGGTGCAGGCTCTAGGGTGCGAGTCCCGAACGGCGAAGGCAGTAGTAGCCGTAGCTTAAGACAAGGATATGCGGGGTGACCCTCCTATCTGAAGGAAGTCGGCGGCAAACTTCCGCTCTGAGGAACACGAATCTCATATGAGGCTAGATGACATTGGGTGAGTCTGCAATACAAGACAAAGTCCATACTGCCAAAGGTGTCACATAGTAAATGAGGCGGAGACATGGAAGGAAAGTCTGTACTCTTACCCGGGGAGAACCTGTCGATATGCCGTACTCATGCGGTAAGCCTATCCGTGAGGATAAGTTGAACGACAGGCGTCAGCAGAAGCCATAGTACTTATTCGCTTAAGAGGATAAGGAAGGGCTGAACCGGTTATGGAAAATAGGAACTAGGCGTATCTTTCCATTCGATGAAACAGAAAACATAGTACCTGTTTAATGAAAGAAACGGTGAATCCGCGGGGGTCATTAAACAGGGTGGAGAATGAAAAGGACACAAACAGAACACCTATTTACGCGGGAGGTTATATCAATGTTAATGGAACGAATCATGTCACGGGAAAACCTACTTAATGCGATTAAAAGAGTAGAAAAGAATAAGGGAAAACATGGAGTGGACGAAATGCCCGTCACTGCTCTTCGTGGACATATTATGCTCAACTGGAGCGAACTGCGAAAATCCCTCTTCGAGGGAACCTATATCCCATCCCCCGTCCGTCGAGTCGAAATCCCGAAACCAGACGGCAAAGGGAAGAGGAAACTGGGAATCCCAACCGTGACAGACCGTTTCATTCAACAAGCAATCACCCAAGTGCTTACCAGAATGTATGACCCTAGTTTCTCTGAATGTAGCTTCGGCTTTCGCCCTAACAGGCGAGCGCACCAGGCTGTTAAATTAGCCCAAAGCTATATAGAAGAGGGTTATCGATGGGTAGTCGACATTGACCTTGAAAAGTTCTTTGACAAGGTTAACCACGATAGATTAATGAGTAAATTAGCCATGAGGATAAAGGATAATACTCTCCTCAAACTAATAAGACGGTTCTTAACCTCTGGTGTTATGGAAGGCGGACTTGTCAGTCCTAACCTTGAGGGGACACCGCAAGGTGGACCTTTAAGCCCTTTACTTTCGAATATTGTGTTGGATGAACTGGATAAAGAACTGGAGCGCAGAGGACATCGCTTTGTCCGCTACGCCGATGATTGTAATATCTATGTGAAATCTAAAAGAGCTGGAGAAAGAGTTATGAAGGCAATGACCCATTTTATCGAGAGGAATCTTAAACTGAAGGTTAACAAGGATAAAAGTGCTGTAGACCGCCCTTGGAAAAGGAAATTTCTTGGGTTCAGTTTTACAAGTAATCTAAAACCGAAGGTGAGAATATCTCCCCAATCAGTTAAACGGTTTAAAGATAAAATAAGAAAGCTTACAAGCAGACGAAGGTCAATTGCCATGGAAGATAGGATTCATAACCTTAACCAATATCTAGTGGGATGGGTTAATTATTATCATTTAGCAGATACCCGTTCAGTAATCGCAAAACTCGAAGGATGGCTTAATCGAAGGTTAAGAATGATTCGATGGAAGGAATGGAAACTTCCCCAAACGAAGGTCAAGAAACTTATTAAACTAGGTGTTTCGAAAGGGAAAGCATATGAATGGGGAAATACAAGAAAGGCTTATTGGAGGATATCCAAAAGTCCAATTCTTCATAAAACATTAGGGAAAGCCTACTGGCTTTCCCTTGGGTTAAAAAGTATTTCTGCTAGATATGACTTACAGCGTTCGACTTAATCGGAACCGCCGTATACGGAACCGTACGTACGGTGGTGTGAGAGGGATAAATGGAGGTTAATCGCCTCCCCCTATCTCAATTCATATTTGGTCATTCTCTCTCTTTTTCTTGTTTAATGAGATATGATTTAAACTTGCAATTGAATCCAGGTCTTCTTTTGTTAAAATTCCCGCTTTTTGAAGCAGTGTACTGTATAGTACGACCTTCTCTTTCCTTCCTTTCATGATCACCACTCCTGCTTTTACTCCATTTTATGCACAACAACCAAAATGTTTCCTTAATGCAACATTTTCAAACCTCATTGATCCTTTATGTAAAACCCATTTTACTGGTTTGATGTCCAGATGGTGTACTCATACTCTAACTGAGAAGGTTTCGGTCCTGATCAGGTGTCTCACACGTTTATGTTTCATTTAACAGGCAAAGTAATTAATTAATTAGATTTTCCAAGTCTATAGGTTTATAAATCTCTCATAAATAGACGGAAGAATTCCGCTTAAATCGTAAAATTGCTGAATTTGTGCTTAAATAAACGGAGAAACTCCGACTAACTGACCGAAAAACTTGTAAATCAGCGATTTTATTCAACATAGTCGGAAAAACTCCGCTTATTTCGCAATAAAATAGCTTAATTTTGGAAATAAGGGTAAAATCTCCGCTTATTTTCACCGCTTCCTCAATTGCAAAACAAGAATAAAATCAGATAACTATTTCCCCTCTTTATAGTGATGACCAAGAACAACAATCGCTCAGTAAAGAGCCTAAATTGAGATAGGGGGAGGCGATTAACCTCCATTTATCCCTCTCACACCACCGTACGTACGGTTCCGTATACGGCGGTTCCGATTAAGTCGAACGCTGTAAGTCATATCTAGCAGAAATACTTTTTAACCCAAGGGAAAGCCAGTAGGCTTTCCCTAATGTTTTATGAAGAATTGGACTTTTGGATATCCTCCAATAAGCCTTTCTTGTATTTCCCCATTCATATGCTTTCCCTTTCGAAACACCTAGTTTAATAAGTTTCTTGACCTTCGTTTGGGGAAGTTTCCATTCCTTCCATCGAATCATTCTTAACCTTCGATTAAGCCATCCTTCGAGTTTTGCGATTACTGAACGGGTATCTGCTAAATGATAATAATTAACCCATCCCACTAGATATTGGTTAAGGTTATGAATCCTATCTTCCATGGCAATTGACCTTCGTCTGCTTGTAAGCTTTCTTATTTTATCTTTAAACCGTTTAACTGATTGGGGAGATATTCTCACCTTCGGTTTTAGATTACTTGTAAAACTGAACCCAAGAAATTTCCTTTTCCAAGGGCGGTCTACAGCACTTTTATCCTTGTTAACCTTCAGTTTAAGATTCCTCTCGATAAAATGGGTCATTGCCTTCATAACTCTTTCTCCAGCTCTTTTAGATTTCACATAGATATTACAATCATCGGCGTAGCGGACAAAGCGATGTCCTCTGCGCTCCAGTTCTTTATCCAGTTCATCCAACACAATATTCGAAAGTAAAGGGCTTAAAGGTCCACCTTGCGGTGTCCCCTCAAGGTTAGGACTGACAAGTCCGCCTTCCATAACACCAGAGGTTAAGAACCGTCTTATTAGTTTGAGGAGAGTATTATCCTTTATCCTCATGGCTAATTTACTCATTAATCTATCGTGGTTAACCTTGTCAAAGAACTTTTCAAGGTCAATGTCGACTACCCATCGATAACCCTCTTCTATATAGCTTTGGGCTAATTTAACAGCCTGGTGCGCTCGCCTGTTAGGGCGAAAGCCGAAGCTACATTCAGAGAAACTAGGGTCATACATTCTGGTAAGCACTTGGGTGATTGCTTGTTGAATGAAACGGTCTGTCACGGTTGGGATTCCCAGTTTCCTCTTCCCTTTGCCGTCTGGTTTCGGGATTTCGACTCGACGGACGGGGGATGGGATATAGGTTCCCTCGAAGAGGGATTTTCGCAGTTCGCTCCAGTTGAGCATAATATGTCCACGAAGAGCAGTGACGGGCATTTCGTCCACTCCATGTTTTCCCTTATTCTTTTCTACTCTTTTAATCGCATTAAGTAGGTTTTCCCGTGACATGATTCGTTCCATTAACATTGATATAACCTCCCGCGTAAATAGGTGTTCTGTTTGTGTCCTTTTCATTCTCCACCCTGTTTAATGACCCCCGCGGATTCACCGTTTCTTTCATTAAACAGGTACTATGTTTTCTGTTTCATCGAATGGAAAGATACGCCTAGTTCCTATTTTCCATAACCGGTTCAGCCCTTCCTTATCCTCTTAAGCGAATAAGTACTATGGCTTCTGCTGACGCCTGTCGTTCAACTTATCCTCACGGATAGGCTTACCGCATGAGTACGGCATATCGACAGGTTCTCCCCGGGTAAGAGTACAGACTTTCCTTCCATGTCTCCGCCTCATTTACTATGTGACACCTTTGGCAGTATGGACTTTGTCTTGTATTGCAGACTCACCCAATGTCATCTAGCCTCATATGAGATTCGTGTTCCTCAGAGCGGAAGTTTGCCGCCGACTTCCTTCAGATAGGAGGGTCACCCCGCATATCCTTGTCTTAAGCTACGGCTACTACTGCCTTCGCCGTTCGGGACTCGCACCCTAGAGCCTGCACCCATGCCGGGCACACAATAAAAAACGGAGGCCAATGGCCCCCGTTTCTCTTAAGCTTCAAATAATAAAGATTCAGGATCTTCGATTAGCTCTTTCACACGCTTTAAGAACGTAACCGCTTCTTTTCCGTCAACAATTCGATGATCGTAGGATAATGCAATATACATCATCGGACGGTTTTCCATTCTTTCTGCATCAATCGCAACTGGACGCAATTGGATGGAATGCATTCCTAAAATACCCACTTGCGGTCCATTCAAGATTGGTGTTGACAGTAATGAGCCGAACACACCGCCGTTTGTAATGGTAAAAGTACCACCCTGCAGGTCTGAAATAGCCAATTTATTGTCTCTTGCTTTTTTGCCAAGGCCAACAATATCTTTTTCAATTTCAGCGAAATTTTTACGATCCGCGTCTCTGACAACCGGAACAACTAACCCTTCATCCGTTGAAACAGCAATTCCAATGTCATAGAACTTCTTAAGCACAAGCTCATCGCCTTGAATTTCCGCATTTAGCAGCGGGCTGCGTTTTAAAGCAGCGACAACAGCTTTTGTAAAGAAAGACATGAATCCAAGTTTAACATCATTTTCTTCCTGGAATTTATCTTTGCGTTTTTTACGAAGCTCCATAACGTTAGTCATATCGACTTCATTAAATGTTGTTAGCATTGCAGCTGTTTGCTGAACTTCAACAAGACGTTTTGCGATCGTTTGTCTGCGGCGAGTCATCCGAATCCGTTCAACCGGCTTGCTGTCTGCTGAAGCTGCTGCAGGCTGGGATGGTGCTTTTGGTGCCGGTGCCGGCGCAGCTGGTGCTGATTTTGCTTCTGGATTAAAACCAGATACATCTTGTGCACGCACTCGGCCTAATGGATCTGCTGTTGGCACCTGAGTTAAATCAATTCCTTTTTCTCTGGCCATTTTTCTAGCAGCAGGTGAAGCAATCGGACGCTGTTTACTGGATGCTGAAGCAGGTTCTTCAGCTTTTTCAGCAGCAGCAGGTGCCTTTTGCTCTTCTTCTTTCGGCTGTACAGCCGGTGCTTCGTCAGTTTTTGATGCAGCAGGTGCAGGCGCTTCTCCGCCTTCGCTAACAACAGCAATCGTTTCCCCAACATTTACTGTGTCGCCTTCTTGTGCTTTTAATTCTGATAACACACCGCTGTATTCTGAGATGATTTCCACATTAACCTTATCTGTCTCAAGCTCAACGATATAATCCCCTTTGTTTATTGCATCACCTGGCTGTTTTAACCATTGTGCAACCGTACCTTCCGTAATCGATTCTGCTAATTCAGGAACTTTAATTTCTGCCACCTTAATTTCCTCCCTTATTGCTTACGTGTTAATGCTTCTTCGATTATTCTCGCTTGCTCCATTTTATGCACATTTGGATCTCCCTCAGCAGGTGATGATCTCCGGCGTCTGCCTATGTAACTTACAGCGGATCCTTCAGGTGCGATCTCATTCAGACGAGGTTCAATAAATGTCCATGCCCCCATGTTCTTAGGCTCTTCCTGAACCCAAATGATTTCTTGAAGGTTTGGATAGCGACTCATAATTTCTTTTATTTTTGTTAAAGGGAATGGATAGATTTCTTCAACACGTAAAACATGAAGCCAATCCATATCCTCTTTTTTACTCAGGCTTTCTGCCAGATCAATTGACATTTTTCCTGTTGCTAGAACGATTCTTGTTACGGCCTCATGATTTTCACCTAGTCCGCTTTGTTCAATAACAGACTTAAATTCACCTTCACTCAACTCGATGCCATTTGAAGCAACAAGTGGATTACGAAGCAAACTCTTTGGCGACATGATGACGAGCGGACGAACTTCCTCTTTATTTAAAATAGCCGCTTGTCTTCTTAAGATATGGAAGTATTGAGCTGAAGAAGACAGATTGGCAACAGTCCAGTTATTTTCAGCAGCTAAAATTAAGAAACGCTCTAATCTTGCACTTGAATGCTCTGGTCCCTGACCTTCATATCCGTGAGGAAGGAGCATAACAAGACCAGATTTCTGCCCCCATTTTGCACGGCCCGCAGCAATGAATTGGTCAAACATCACTTGAGCTGAGTTGGCAAAATCTCCATATTGTGCTTCCCACAATACAAGTGTTTCAGGTGCAAAAACATTGTATCCATATTCAAAACCTAGGACAGCCATTTCGGATAATGGACTATTATGGATGGCAAAGGAAGCATTTGCAGACTGCAGCTTATGCAATGGTGAATATGCTTTTCCTGTTGTATGATCATGAAGGACAACATTTCGCTGTGCGAAAGTTCCGCGTTCTGAATCCTGTCCAGTTAAACGAATCGGCGTTCCATCTGCCAGAATGGAAGCATAAGCAAGTGTCTCCGCTAATCCCCAATCAATCTTCCCATTTCCTTCTAAGGCATCTGTACGGCGTTTTAAGATTTTACCCAGCTTGTCAAAAACTTTGAAATCCTGCGGCCATGTTAACAATTCTTCATTCATTTGTTTCAATTTATCAATTGAAACCGCTGTGGAAATAAAAGGAAGCTCTTTATCAACAAATTCAGGAGGATTCATATCCTCGATTTGCACTGTTTTCTTTTTGGCTGGCACTTTTTCATACGCAGCTGTCAGTTTTGCCAGTACTTCGTCTTGAATTCCCTTTACTTCCCCTTCTGAAAGGGAGGATTCTTCTAGAAGCTGTTTTCCATAAAGCTCCTTAACCGTTGGTCTCTGATGGATAATATTATACATCAGCGGATTCGTTGTCATAGGTTCATCCATTTCATTGTGGCCAAAACGGCGATAGCCAATTAAATCAATTAAAAAGTCCTTCTGGAATTTAGCACGGTATTCACATGCCAATCTGGCTGCTGATACAACAGCTTCAGGATCATCTGCATTCACATGAAGAATCGGGATCTCATACCCTTTTGCTAAATCACTCGCATATCTTGTTGAACGTGAATCATGTGATTCTGTTGTAAACCCGATTGTGTTGTTTGCAATTAGATGAATAGACCCGCCTGTATCATACCCTGTCAATTGACCAAGATTTAACGTTTCAGCAACTACACCCTGTCCCGGGAAAGCAGCGTCACCATGTATAATAATGGACAATGCACTGCTGAGATTTACTTTTGGATAACCGGATGCAGAGCGGTCATCTTGAGAAGCTCTAGTGTATCCTTCCACTACAGCACCTACAAATTCAAGGTGACTTGGATTATTTGCCAATGTCAGCCGTGCAACTGTTGTATTCTCAGCTTTAATTTGCTTATCAAGTCCAAGATGATATTTTACATCTCCTGTCCAGCCATAGCTTATGCCAATGGAACCTTCTGAAGGAACTAAATCTTTATTTGGCGCATGCTGAAATTCTGCGAAAATCATTTCGTATGGTTTACCAAGAACATGTGCCAGAACGTTCAAACGTCCGCGATGGGCCATGCCAATATTGATTGTTTTGGCACCATCACCTACTGATTCTGAAACAATTTCATCAAGCAGCGGCACTAGTGTATCCAAACCTTCTACTGAGAAACGTTTCTGACCAACAAAGGTGCGATGAAGAAACTTCTCAAATTCTTCTACCTCTGTTAAACGCTTATAAACCTTTACTTTCTCTTCTTTTAAAAGGGAAGCCCTTACACTATTGCTTTCAACCTTGCGGCGAAGCCATTCTTTTTCGCTGGCATCGTATACATGGTTAAACTCGAAAGCGATTGGTCCCATATAAACTGATTTTAAATAGTCAATAGCTTCTTTCCCATTTCGAAGAGGGATTTGTGCATCTGTGCAAATTACATGTGCAGGCACATTTATCAAATCATTTTCTGTTAAACCGTATGTGTTTAAATCAAATAACGTTTCTTCAACCGGACGGTCATTAAGCGGGAAAATCTTCGCACCCAAGTGACCATAAGAGCGAATATTGTCAGCAAGTTTAATAGCAGCCAGACTCTTTTCCAATTGCCCGGCACTTACTGCAAGCTCTGTGTTTTGTGCAGGTTGAGATAACGTTCCAGTTTCCTGGAATGGTGATCCATTTTCTTCAAAAAACATTCTCATTTCATCGTCTACTGATTGTGGATCTTCTAAGTATTTTTCATAAAGCTCAATTACATAGCCGAGGTTTGGGCCGTGAAAACCAAGACCAAATGGCCCTTCGCCATTAGATGGCTTTTTCATGGAAAATTACCTCCATAACTCTTTTTAAATGTTTTTTATATAATATTAAAATTTTATCCTCATTAAATGGTATTCAGAAACTCCGCTTTAAAAAACACGGAAAAGATTATGAATAATATTATTTTTCAGAGGATAAAACGTTTCCATAGCCATTTTAACACGTTAAAGGCGTAGATACAAAGATAAAAACACGAAAATAGTGGAAAATAAAATATTATTTATTAGAAAAATACTTATATTGAGAAAATGAATTGTCATTCGTTTTTATTTGAATATATTTATAAATTTGAAAACTTATGGTATCCCCTAAAACAAAGAAAACTTGCCAATGGGCAAGCATAAAAATAACGTATTCTGCCTTCAAAGAAAAAGAAGCTCTGTTCCCATCCCTTTAAGGCGACTGTACACAGAATTAAACTGCTATTTTCCAGCTTAGCACATTTCTACTAAATAAAGAGGCTCTACTTTTTTCTGTACAGTCCTGGCAGTCTCTATGATTGATCTTGAATTTCCAGGATCATCAATATGACCGCTGCACATGAAACATTGATTCTGTTTGCATTGATGAGTAACTTCTATCCCATCTTCTGTAGCAATAACCATTGGATCACCCTCACCCATTAATTCCTTAGCATGAAAATGAATTTGCATGTAAAAGCCTCCATCCTTTCTTCAAGCATCAATTTTTTTGCACATAAAACCGTGTAACATTCAAAAACTTATGTTTAATTATAGTATAAAAATTCTGATTTTCACAGGCGTAAAGATACAATTTCTACTAAATTTTTCCGTATAAAATACGCTTGTAATGACAAAATAACCTATATATATGAAATAGGAGGAACATCAGTGAATATTGGGCGTGCCATTGAAATATCTTCTGCTGCAGAAACCTTTAACATCACTTATATGGATGAGCCAGTCATTATCCAACATGTAGATGAAAGCACGAAAACGGCTAGGATCTATTATAAGAAAGAACCCGAGCGTGAACATGAAGTTCCAGTTCTTTATTTAATTGAAGAATGAGAAGTTAAAACAAATCTTGCTGCCTCTTGAGAGAAGGCTTTTGGCGGGACATTGGAGAAACCTCTTTCCATCGCTTCCTGTTGGTTTAAGACCTCTATATCAGTCGCAGCTGGTTTTCAAGCAAACAACAGAACTAACCCGAAAGATTAGACAGCCTTCTAAGAAGACTTCTGCTAATCCTTCGGGTTATTTATTGTTTTTCTTTAACTAAAACCTTTTACGTAACCTTGACCTTAACAGTTTACATAATATTATTATTGTTGAGTCTTTAATACTTGAATATTTTGTAATTTATTCGTATTTTGATCTACTCTAATTTTTATTACAATGCCAAATTCCTCTTGTCCTTTTTTCGCCCACAATTTAAATTGCTCAATTGCCGTCTCACCTTCATCAGTACGTCCCTCATAGCGATAATCGACAATTTGAGCGTCTGGGAATTTTTGTTTCGCAGTTTGCATGGCAAGTCTTCCCCACTGTGCGTAGCCATCTTGAACCACTACGAACTGATGTGCTAACGGCTCTGCAGAATGAATATTAGCAGAAAAGACTAATGAAAAAATCAGAAATAGACTATTTGCCAAAACCATGTTGTTCTGCCTTTCTCAAATGCTCTATTTTAGCCCGCTCTCTTTCTTCATCCACTAAAATATAGGCAATTTGTTCTTCTAATAAATGATGCATAATGTCTTTATCATCCATTCGATTATCTTTCATCGTAAGCCTCCCAACCTTTTTATATTCAGTTTGAAGTTAGCTCTGTTTTTTTATGCGTACCGGCAAAAATATTTACGAATCGCTATTAAAGTATGCAAACATGTTTCTAATCTATGAATTGGTGAAATAGGGTATATATGAACAAAATGGAGATGATCATCTATGCCTGATATTTATAAATGCAAAAATTTCAGCAAGACAGGTAAAATTCAGCTTCCAAGTAAATGGCGAAAAGAGTTCGGCCTGCTGCCCGGCAAGCTTGCTGAACTTACGTATGCAAAGAAACAGGTGGTTATACAAAAAGCGCGGACAGGTACAACAAATAATAAAAGAATTATTACCGAAGGCGGGGCAATATATATTCCGAAAGAGCTGCAGCTGCTGCTCAATGTAGATTGTGAGCATGAATATTGTCTATTCATTGATGCCATAAATGAAGCATTTATACTGCGGGTTCTTGATGCAGACTAATCAAGCTAAGCTCCAGCAGCTTTAATATTTAATAAGCATAGCGGTCCTCTATCAAGAAAAAACCGCACTTATTCAAAGTCTGCATTACGAGTTTGAATAGTGCGGAACTAAATATGTAAGCTGTGTTTCGCTGGAATTTCTAATGATGTCTCAGCCAATTTTGATTGATGAATAGAAATAGGAGCTTAACAAATTCTCTTTCCGATCAATTTTGACAAGGATATACAGAAGTTTGCCCATTCCTTCGGATAAGAATCGTTACCCTTCATTTTGTATATTTTGCCTTTAGTCTCAAGTTTTACATCCCAATACGTATCTTCTAACCTTAAACCATCGTCTTCATAAAATTCTAACCAGTTCCATATGCGGTAACGATACATTTGCCTTTTAAACGCTGCAAGATTCCCTGCTCTTTTAGGAAGTATTTTTGTATTAGAATGCCTGCTCAAATGCCACTCAAAATAATGAAAATGCTGTTGTGCAAAATCTATATTAATTTTATACCAAGGCCCTGGATGACCCCCTAAAGAAACACGCAATCGAATGGGATCTTTATTTGGATCAATCATTATAGATCCATCTTGAACTTTGAATAAATCTTTTTTTCGCGTAATGACTGCCTCTACGTCAGCTATTTGTACACTTTGCCCTATATCTACTTTTCCATTCTTATCATTTATCTCATCACATAATTCAGGCATTGAGATGGGACCTTTATCGTCTATAATATCTAATATCGTATCAAACATACTCAAATCTCTTCCCCCCAAAGCACTCCTTGGTAAATAACTTAATACTATCTTACCTTTTTTTTCTTATGATAAAACCAAAACCTCGCATGGATATTTTACGTATCTGTTAGCAAAGCTAACACAGGGAGGTGTTACAATGGATAACAAAAACATCGGGAATAATAAGCTGCCGTCGTTCACTAAGCTGGATGATCGAATAATTGCAAAGCATTCTTCAAGTCCATCACTAGTCATTCGCACGAATTTAGACGAGAAAGACGCAACAGAACAAAACCCTTATTTTAATGGATCAAATGAAAAAGAAATTAAAGAATATTTCGAGGAATAGGAAATAGAATGAAAGGAATAGTAATGTAACATCCGGAAAGTTTATCACTTACTATTTCAAAATAAAAAATATACTATTTTAAAAAATGTTTGACATCTATGATTTAATGCGTTAAATTAATAATCAAGTTTTAAAAAAACAAAATACGAACACACTTCTTATCAAGAGAGGTTGAGGGACTGGCCCTATGACACCTCGGCAGCGGAATTTAATTCTGTGCCAACTCCAGCAAGCACGGCTTGAAAGATAAGAAGAGGTCATGACGTTTATTATTTATTGCCCTCTTCTTATTTTAGAAGAGGGTTTTTATTTTAACTAAATAATATTCTTATCTAGAGAGGCGGAGGGACTGGCCCTATGACACCTCGGCAGCGGCTTCCTCCTGAGAGGCTGTGCCAAATCCAGCAAGCAGAACAGCTTGGAAGATAAGGAGAACGGATTGCAGTATTTTTTTGCAGGTCTCCTTCTTTCTTTCAAGAAGGAGACTTTTTTATTTTAAAAGGAGCTAAGGCGCTTGCGCTTTTCTTATGAAACACAACGGAAATGGAGATGAAAAGTTTGATTGAATTTCAGCAGCTCAGAAAGGTATACGAAAGTGGCGGACAGCAGGTTGCTGCGCTTAACGGTATCGACCTAAAAATCAATAAAGGAGAAATATTTGGTGTCATCGGTTTTAGCGGTGCAGGTAAAAGCTCGCTCATTCGCTGTGTGAACCTGCTTGAACGTCCGACATCTGGTCATGTCATTGTAGATGGACACGACCTTACTTCTCTGTCTGTCAAAGAGGTCAGAAATGTTAAAAAGAATATCGGCATGATTTTTCAGCATTTTAATCTATTAAACTCTAAAACTGTTTTTGCCAATGTAGCAATGCCGCTTACATTAGTGAATACACCAAAAGACCAAATAAAAAAACGTGTACATGAGCTGCTTGAGTTTGTCGGTTTAGCTGACAAGGCAGATAATTACCCTGATCAGCTTTCAGGCGGACAAAAGCAGCGAATTGGTATTGCGAGAGCCTTAGCAACCCAGCCTTCCATATTGCTATGTGACGAAGCAACATCTGCATTGGACCCGCAGACAACAAGCTCTATTTTGCAGCTCTTGAAAAAAATTAATAAAGAATACAACATTACTATTTTAATCATTACCCATGAAATGTCTGTTATTAGAGAAATATGTGATCGGGTTGCCGTCATCGAAGACGGAAAAATTATTGAAGAAGGAACTGTTTTTGACGTCTTCTCTTCTCCAACTACATCAACAGCCAGAAATTTCGTCAGCACGGTCATGAATGATCAGCTTCCAGAATCGATCAAGGAACTGATTCAGCAGCACGCAGGCATGCAAAAAATATTCCGCATTAACTTTGTCGGAAACAAAGCTGGACAGCCGCTATTATCGGAAATTTCAAAGAAATTTGATATTCATATTAATGTCCTTTTTGGCAATATTACAGAATTGCAGGGAACTCCGTTTGGCAACTTAATTGTAGAGTTCCAGGGTGACGAAAAAGAAATTGCCCGCACCTTAACTTATATCCAAGAAAAGGATATAAGCATTAAGGAGGTGAATGAACATGCTAGCTAATACAGATCAAATTATCGAAGCTCTGATTGAAACGATTCAAATGGTCACTTTTTCACTTTTGTTTTCAACCCTGCTTGGACTGCCTCTTGGAATCTTGCTGGTTGTCACGAGAAAAGGTCATCTGCTTCAAAACTTGCCTGTCTTTAATATTTTAAATGGAATCATTAATATTTTCCGTTCAGTACCATTCATTATTTTATTGGTTGCGCTTATTCCAGTGACAAGGCTAATTGTTGGCACATCCATTGGAACAGCAGCTGCAATTGTACCTCTTGTCTTTTATGCTGGGCCATATATTGCGAGATTGGTAGAGAACTCTTTGTTGGAGGTTGACCCAGGCGTTCTTGAAGCTGCTGAAGCAATGGGCGCTACTCCATGGCAGGTCATTTCTAAGTTTCTGCTACCTGAGGCGCTAAGTTCCCTCGTCCTTGCACTCACCATCGCAACCATCGGGCTTGTTGGGGCAACAGCAATGGCAGGTGCAGTTGGCGCCGGGGGTATTGGCGATTTAGCCATTACATATGGATATCAGCGTTTTGATGAAATTACAATGATGATTACTGTAGCCATTCTCGTGGTCATTGTGCAAGGGTTACAAAGCTTAGGAAATTTTACAGCTAAAAAAATTAGACGAAGATAATTTAGGAGGAAATACATCATGAAAAAACTTATACTATCAAGCATATTATTAGCATTTGCGGGATTTGCAGCAGGCTGCTCCAGCGACAGTTCGGAAACGGTGAAAATCGGAATTAGCGGCACGGATACGAGAACTTGGGATTTTATTGCTGAAAAGGCAGAAAAGGAAGGCATTGACATCGAGATCGTGTCATTCTCTGATTACGTAGCACCAAACACTGCACTTGCAGAAAATGAATTAGATTTAAACGCATTCCAAACGGTTGCCTACTTTGATGTTTTTATTGAAGAGCATAATTTAGACCTTGTTCCAATTGCTACAACGGTTCTGGCTCCAATGGGTATCTATTCTGACCAATTCGAAGACGTTAATGATATTCCTGATGGTGCTAAAATTGCACTTCCGAATGATGCATCAAATCAAGGACGTGCATTAATGCTACTTGAAGATGCCGGACTAATCGGACTGCCAGAAGATTTTGATTCTAACGGCAACTTAACGCAAGTAACCGATAATCCGAAAAACCTTGAATTAGTTGAAATGGTTCCTGCTCAAACTCCAAGAGCATTGCCGGACGTTGCTGCATCTCTTATTAACAATGGAATTGCACGTGATGCAGGACTTACTCCATTGACTGATGCCATCTACCATGAAAGCGAAACGGCAACACCTTACATTAATATTATTGCTGCCAACGAAGAAGACAAAGATAACGAAACATATAAAAGAATTGCCGAGCTTTACCAGGAAGAAGATACTGCAGAATTTATTAAAGAAGAATACGATGGCAACTTAATCCCTACTTTTGTGCCACTTAGCAACATTGGCTGGTAAACCGTCACACTAAAAGTTCATGGAGGTTTTTGCCTTAGCAAGAACCTCCTCCAATATAAGGAGGAAATACAATGAGCACATCTACTCAACCAGCAGCTGTTTTAAAAGAGAAAATTATTCAAAATGTTGAAGACAACAAATCTGTATACATAGAAACAAGTCACAAAATTCATGAGAACCCCGAAATAGGAAACGAAGAATTCTTTGCCTCTTCCCTTTTGACTGAACTGCTTGAAAAAGAAGGTTTCGCTGTGGAAAAGGCCGTTGCAGGGCATGAAACTTCTTTTGTCGCACGCAAAAAAGGCAGCAAACCCGGACCATCAATTGCATTTTTAGCTGAATATGATGCTTTGCCAGGAATTGGTCATGCATGCGGGCACAATATTATTGGCACGACTAGTACAGCTGCAGCTATTGCATTAAGCAAAGTGATTGAAGAAACTGGCGGTGAAGCTGTTGTATTTGGAACACCTGCTGAAGAAGGCGGACCTAACGGCAGTGCGAAAGGAAGCTTTGTAAAACATAATCTAACAGATGGAATAGATGCGGCTTTAATGATTCATCCAAACAGTGAAACACGGTTAACCAGTCCTTCTCTGGCGGTTGATCCGCTTGATTTTGAATATACCGGCAAACCTGCTCATGCTGCTGCTTCCCCGCACGAAGGCATTAATGCACTAGACGCGGTTATTCAATTGTTCAATGGTATTAATGCTTTAAGACAGCAGCTGACAGATGATGTGCGTATACATGGAATTATCACTCATGGCGGAGATGCTCCGAATATTATTCCTGAATATGCTAAAGCAAGATTCTTTATTCGTGCAGCAACAAGAGCAAAATTAAATGAAGTTACTGAAAAAGTAAAAGCAGTTGCAGAAGGAGCAGCATTAGCCACTGGCGCTAAATTAAACGTTATTGCTTTCCAAAATGAAGTTGATAACCTTCTTGCAAACGAAAAGTATGATGAAATTTTTAGAGAAGCTGCTGAAGAATTAGGAGAAACTGTCATGGGCGTACGCGAAGGGCTTGGCTCAACAGATGCAGGAAATATCAGCCAAGTGGTGCCAACCATCCATCCTTATATTAAGATTGGTTCAAGTGACCTTATACCTCATACTGTTCCATTCCGAGAAGCAGCTGCTTCTCCAAAAGGAGATCAGGCTTTGATTACGGGTGCCAAGGCACTTGCTTTAACAGCACTCAAACTGGTAACGGAGCCAGAAACTCTTGCTGCAGTTAAAGCAGAATTTCATGAAAGAAAAGCCTTAGAAAACAAATAATTCTATCTAAATAATGAAAACAAAGATAAACCCGAACGATTGCAGTATTCATCTTCTGTCTAATCGTTCGGGTCTTTTGCTGCTTTAGCTTAAGCTATGTATTAAATGGAAGTGAATTTTTCTATAAAGTAACCTCTTATGTCTTTCTCGTGTGCTAAAATAACGACCAAAATAATAAGGAAAAGCAAGAGAGCTTCTACTAAAGAAATGTGAAAAACAAAATAAGCTGTAAATGGGATAAGTATAAAAGAACCAAGTCCAGCTATCGTAAAACTTTTAGAAAATGGATAAAAGATAATAAAACCTAGAATAATTAGAACCGCCATGAAAGGCTCAATAGCAAGAATTCCTCCTATAAAGGATGAAATGCCTTTTCCGCCTTTAAATTGGAAAAGAATTGGCTTAATATGGCCAATAATAGTCAGCAAAAGTGCAAATAGCGTTTCACTCGGCGATAACTGAAAATAAAAACATACTGCTACAACAATTGCTGCTTTTACTGCATCGCCTAAAAACGTATAAACAAAAGCCTTTTTTCCATACAAACGTCCTGCATTTCGTGCTCCGGGATTTCCAGATCCTGTTCCCCTAATATCCCCTTTTTTAAACAGACTGCTGATTAAAACACCAGTCAAAAGATTTCCAGTAAAATATGCAAACAGATAGATAATGAACACCATAATGTTCTCCTAGCGAAAATATACTTCCCGTATTATAACATGTTCCTTGCCATTATTTTAAAATGTTTTACTTTTTCTGATCAATTGAAAACGCAGCAAGCTGTTCAATGGTCATATCATCCATAGGAG
Organism: Cytobacillus gottheilii; assembly: GCF_001636345.1. GTDB lineage: Bacteria > Bacillota > Bacilli > Bacillales > Cytobacillaceae > Cytobacillus > Cytobacillus gottheilii. The sequence continues at coordinate 2,243,987 of NZ_KV440945.1, read as the reverse complement.
GATTATGCAGACCTGCCCTAACATCCCGGTAGTATCTTTGCAGCGGATTATTTTGTGCCAAACTATGCGCACCGACAATTCTCATAGACAAATCAACAATTTTCAATGCACTATTTGTAGCTTCACGTTTAACAGCTGATAAAATGGGTGTCATTGTATTTCGTTCCTCAGCTTCACTTTCATCCCACCCTTTTGCAGCTCCATACATGAAATAGCGGGACTTCATGATCTCTAGCTCAATCTCACCAAGTTTTTGACGAACATTAGGCAATTCAATAATTGGCCTATTAATACTAGAAGGAGAATATTCCTTTGCAAATTGGATGGAATAAGATTGAGCTGCCCGTGCAATTCCTAGATAACACGCAGGAATATGAAGAAGCCAGCCGTTAGCCTGATTGGGACCCTGCTGCATTTTTTCAACTAGAAAATTACGATCAATGGCTACATCCTGGAAAATAACATCATGACTGCCCGTCCCTCTCATCGCTACGCTATTCCAAGTTTCTTCTATTATAATTCCCTCTTTGTTTGCAGGGATAATAAAGCTTCCAACTTCCTCCGTTTCTGTAATCGTTGCTGTTACGATCATATAATCGAGTACAGGTGACATGGTTGCAAAGCTTTTCCTGCCATTTATGATCCACTTATTATTGTGCTTCTTTGCAGTTGTATGCGGTTTGCCTCCTCGTGTCGGACTGCCTGTTTGCCGCTCGGTTGCCAACGTATTTATAAGGGCACCATTCAAAACTTCACCAGCTAACCATCGAAGAATGCTTTCATCCCATGCTTTTTTCTCGAATAGGTTGTGAACAATCCCCATATGCCATCCAATTGAAAGGGCAGTAGATCCATCTCTTTCTGCTATGGTCTCCTGCAGATGCAGCAGTTCGGTTAATGAGATTCCTTTACCTCCATATTCTGCAGGTACTGTCAATGCAGTATAGCCGGACCTCTTTAACTCAGTCATATTTTCAAAAGGAAACGTTCCTTCCTGGTCATGTATATGTGCCCTTGTTCGAAAGTTTTCAGCTATTTTCTCAAGATAGTGCAAACGCTCTTTGGCATCATTTGTTTGTAAAAAATTCATTATAAATCCCTCTTTTCCTATCGGATTATATAATTATTTTACTGGATTTATTTTCTGATGTGAACTACTGTGACTTCAAGTTTGTTATCAAAGGTTGGTTTGAATTTATTTATGTTAGAATAATTTTAAAAAAGACTGCATGCCAAGATGCAGTCTCGCTTCCTTCCTAGTTGATTTCTACAAAATTTATTCTCCTGTAGGAATCCATATCATACGCTGATATGGCATTTGGGGAAAGTGCGTAGATCACGTTGTTAATATAAACGAGTCTATCAATTGTATCTTCCCATTCTTCGTAAATTGCATCTTGATCCTGATGTGTCACCATCTCTTTTATTGTAAAACCTTTCTCTACATCAATACCATAAATATAAGCACCCTGAAATGTAAATTTACTATCATACTGATTATCTTTCATGTTTTCATATACCGTAATGGGAAATGCGAAAATATCTTTATTTTTATCAAAAAGTAATGCTTTGTGATCATAATTTAAAGGTGAATAGGTTCCTCTGCCGCCAATAATCTCTGTGAATTTTTCCTTCGGATTCTTCATGTCACTCACGTCAAATAGTGAGATTTTAATGCCTTCAGTAAAGACGAGCGGATCGCTTCCGTTTTTGCCTGCTTCAACCCTTGTATCATAACCAAATCCAATTAAATGGTTTTCGTCATAAGGATGTAAATAGTTGCTGAAACCAGGAATCTTCAACTCGCCTAAAACTTTAGGAGACCTTGGGTTACTGCTGTCTATAACAAACAATGGATCTGTTTCTTTAAAGGTAACGATATATATTTTATCACCCATAAATCGAGCAGAATATATTCTTTCTCCTCTCGCTAGGTCCTCAAGATTACCTGTCTCATTTAAGTTTTCGTCTAAAATGTAGAGATTATTAGCTGAAGGGGTGGAATCGTTGAATGTATTCCCTTTTGTTGTTGCTATTCTGAAATAACCATCATGCTCATCCATTGAAAATTGATTCAAAATGGTGCCGTTTATTTCGGCGCTCGCCATCATAACGGCTTTTAGACCTTCAAACTTAAATTTATAAATCGTTGTATCCGGACTAAAATCTTCAAAGCTCTCTTCGCGCAGTGGCATTAATGAATAATCAGCCGAAGCCATATAAAGATAATCTTTTGACATATACATATTGTCACCGCTGCCAATAAAGGAGGATATTACTGCTTCTTTGGTATTTTGGTTCAAATCAAAGACAGCAATATTGGTGAAGTTTTGATCTTTTGATTCTGGTATATAATTGATATTTTTCAAATCCACACGCTCAAAGGATTCCGCTTTTGCAGTATCCTTAAAAATTGGTCGAAGGTCCATATCTGGCTTCTCCTCTAACATCCAAATATCTGGATATTGACTTGTTACCATAAATACTTTTCCTTCCTTCATCCTTGCTGCTGTTAAGGAACCCTCCACTTCAACTTCTCTTATTACTTTTGGTTGTTTTTTATTTTCGATATCATAAACAATTGCTTTTACACTTTGATAATATGCGGGAAAAGAAATGTCTTGAACTTTGTTTTCAGTACCCTTTTTATTTTCTGTATAACTGTGTCCTAAAACAACAAGCTGGTTTTCATGCAGAAACAGAGAATGCGGACTAAAATCATGAGTGAATTTCAGTACAGACATGACTTCCATTTCATTAACTGGATGAGCAGATACAATTTGCACTTCGCCATCTGTTGCCCGGTAAATGTATTGACCATCTGTTTTTACCGAGTCTGCTTCATCAACACCTTCAACTTGGATATTTGTTTCTGAATACTGTCCGCCTTCCCCGCTGCTTTCCATACTGCTGTCCTCTGCAGAACTTGCATCGCTATAAAGTCCAAACCCTTTTGAACGCCCTTTATCTCCTAACAGTGTTAAAAAATGGTCATTTATTTGAGCAACGGATTCAGCTTTTGGCAATGTAAGCTCAACACTAAAAAGCTGTTCTTTTTGAGAAGCTAATCTTCTTCCGTTCACTGATTGAATGTCCTCTGTCAGTAATAGCTTGTATGAACCTGTTCTTGCTTTATAGCCTGATTCGGGAGGTTTAACAATGATGCTCTTTTGATCATCACTTAAGTTTATGTCAATATCTTGTTTCTCACCTTGATCGTTAATGACAGAAACAGTTTGTGAATTAACTGTTTTTTGATCTAACTTTCGTGAAAAATAAATCTTCCATGTTTTATTGCTGAGTACCTCCACATTTTCATTTTCAATCTGGCTGACAACCTTTAGCTGCGTGCTCAGAATAACAGCAGCAATTGCCGCAGGAACAAGCAGCAAAATGCACATAACAAGCCATATTTTTTTCATCGCATTTCCCCCTTTATTCCTTTTGACGAGAACAATTGGAAAATGGTTACAATGAAGCAACAGAATTCTTAGCGGCTTAATTTAGCCTTATATAATTGAATTCCGTGTACTCCCCTTTCTTTTCTGTTACTGCCACCACTATAAAAAAGGAGCTTCGTGATTACCGAAGCTCCTTTCAATAAGAATCCTTAATCCTAAATTTTTATTACCAATCTTGTGTACTTTCAAGCAAAAGATCTATTTCTATATGTCTGATTAGATGAGAAAGATCTTCATCAGCCATATCGGATGTATCATCTAATATTTGGTCTATGTCCGCATTAAAGATTTTCATAATCAGACTCCTTGTAACTTGAATGCTCCATTAAAGAATATTTTGTGACAATAAATTGAACTTTACATTTACAATACAATACGGGGTTAAAGACTTTTTTCTGGGGGTATAGATAGTTGAAAATATTTTACCCAGATATGTACATATTTAAACTGCATTAAAATGAATTTTTATAAGAAATGAATTATAGTAAAAAAACTTTAGTTGCTCTTACAATATGGGTTAAAAGAGCTTATATTACTCTAGGTTTATCGAAAATACTAATAAAAAACAGGAGTTACCAATCATTTACTAGTCTATTTATGAACTTTTTGTGACAAAAACACGTCTCCTAATCATGAACATTTTGTGACACAAATCACAAATGATTGTAATTAACATTATATGAGACTAATATAGAGACTGTTAATGTGAACAATTTATAGTTTAGTAATGATGAAAATTATATTTCATTCATTGATGAAAGGAGCACAATAATGAAACTTAAATCGGCAATCCTCTTTCTAGTTATTACTATTGCCACAGTGCTTACAGGGTGTGAACAATTAATTGTTCTGGATCCAAAAGGCCCGCAAGCAGAAACACAGGCAAATGACATTATCATCTCAGCTAGTATCATGTTATTTATCGTATTGGCTGTGTTTGGTATTTTGGCCTACATGTTAATTAAATACAGAGCTTCAAAGCAAAAAGAAGATTATGAACCGCCGCATATTGAAGGCAGCATACTCGTTGAATCAATTTGTGTTGGTATTCCTGTCCTGATTGTTGCTGTTCTCTCTTTTATGTCTGTGCAAAGCAACTATAAAGTCGAAGCAACTCCAGCGGGATATGAAGATAAAGAACCTTTAGTTGTTTATGCATCATCTTCAGCATGGAAGTGGCATTTCAGCTACCCAGAAGAAGGAATTGAAACGGTAAATTACCTATACATTCCAACTGACCGTGCTCTAGAATTCAAATTATACTCTTTTGGAACAATCAGCAGTTTCTGGATTCCGCAATTAGGCGGACAAAAATATGCTATGTCCGATATGGTTAACACTTTGCACCTTGCTGCAGATGTTCCTGGTGAATATATGGGAAGAAATGCAAACTTTAATGGTAAAGGCTTTGCTGAGAATACATTTAATGTTACAGCAATGCCGCAAAACGAATTTGACGACTGGGTAGAAGAAGTGAAAGATACAGCTTCACCTATTACTGAAGAAAAGTTTGATGAACTACTTGAACCAGGTCATCTTGGTCAATTAACCTTTACCGGTACACATCTTGACTTCCGTCCAGCTCCTGAAGGTGAACATGGCGGACATAATCACGGTTCTTCTAGTAATGAAGACGATTCTGATGAAGAAAATCATGAAGTTCATGATCATGAAGACCACGATCATGAGGAATCTGAACATCATCATTAATAGGCAGATTATATATTTAAAGCTAGTAAACTTGTTTGTTATACGTGAAAGGAGATAAAATCGTATGGAATTCTTTGAACGATTCGCCATACCGCATCCAAGCCCGGCAATATACGCTTCCATGGTCGCTATTGGGTTAACCGTTATTGCCATCATCGCTGGATTAACTTACTTTAAAAAATGGGGTTATTTATGGCGCGAATGGTTAACAACTGTTGACCATAAACGAATCGGTATAATGTATTTAATTTCTGCGCTTCTTATGCTGTTCCGCGGTGGCGCTGATGCGATCATGATGAGAGCTCAGCTGTCAATGCCGGAGAACAAATTATTAGACGCACAGCACTATAATGAAATATTCACAACTCACGGAGTTGTTATGATTATGTTCATGGCAATGCCATTTATTATGGCACTGATGAACTTTGTTGTACCTTTGCAAATTGGTGCGAGAGATGTCGCTTTCCCACGTTTGAATGCTTTAAGTTTTTGGTTATTTTTCATGGGAGCAATGCTCTTTAACATCTCATTCGTAATCGGCGGTTCACCTGACGCAGGCTGGACTTCGTACTTCCCTTTAGCAGGAACCGAGTTTAGTGAGTCAGTCGGGACGAACTATTATATGATTGCCCTGCAAATTGCTGGGATCGGTACTCTGGCAACAGGGATCAACTTTATGACAACAATCTTAAAAATGAGAGCACCTGGCATGACTTTAATGAAAATGCCTATGTTCACATGGTCAGCTTTTATCACAAATATTATTATCGTTTTTGCATTCCCAGTACTAACAGTTGCTCTTGCAATGGGTACACTTGACCGTCTATTCGCTTCTAATTTCTTTACAACGAATAATGGCGGAATGGACATGTTATGGGCCAACCTGTTCTGGGTTTGGGGACATCCTGAAGTATATATTTTAGTATTGCCTGCGTTTGGTATATACAGTGAGATCATTTCAACTTTCGCGCGCAGAAACCTTTACGGCTACAAATCAATGGTCGCATCAATGGTTATTATTTCATTGCTTTCGTTCCTTGTTTGGGTTCACCACTTCTTTACAATGGGTCAAGGCGCGTTTGTTAACAGTATTTTCTCAATTACAACAATGGCCATTGCCGTTCCAACAGGTGTAAAGATCTTTAACTGGCTGTTTACACTCTGGAAAGGAAAAATTGTTATTACGACACCAATGCTTTATTCCCTGCTTTTCATTCCGCTATTTACAATCGGCGGAGTTACAGGAGTAATGCTTGGAATGTCAGCAGCTGACTATCAGTATCACAACACAATGTTCTTAGTTGCTCACTTCCATTTAGTTATTATTCCAGGCGTAGTATTCGCTATGCTTGCAGGTTTAACTTATTACTGGCCAAAAATGTTTGGCTTTATGTTAAACGAAAGACTTGGAAAATTAAGTGCCTGGATTATTTCCATCAGTACACTTGTTGCTTTCATTCCAATGTTCTTCTCTGGTCTGGATGGTCAGGCAAGAAGAATGTACACATATTCTGAACAAGCAGGCTTTACAATGTGGAATATGATTTCTTTTGTTGGAGCAGCCGGCCTTGCAATCGGTTTTGCGTTGATTGTCTATAATATTTACTATAGTATTCGTTACGCTCCAAGAGACATCGGTTCAGATCCATGGGATGCAAGATCACTTGAATGGGCTACACATAGTCCAGTACCGGAATATAACTTTGCAATTGTTCCAAATGTTGATTCAACTGAAGCATTCTGGGATGCTAAAAAGAAAGGCCACAAGCTGTTTAAAGGTGAACTCGAAAAGATTCACATGCCAAACAACAGTCCAATTCCTTTCATCATGAGCAGCATCTTCTTTGTATGGGGCTTCTCATTCGTATTTGCAATGTGGATTCCATTAATTATTGCAACGATCGGAATTTTCGGCTGCATGGCTTATCAGTCATTTGAAAAAGATCATGGCCGCTATATCTCTGTCGAAGAAATAAAAGAAACTGAAGAAAAACTGGGAGGTCCTACCGTATGAAAATAGATCATTCACTCCCTCTTGAATACAGTACACAAGAAAATCAAATGAAGATTTTAGGTTTTTGGATTTTCCTTGGCGCTGAAATCATGCTATTTGCTACACTATTCGCTTCCTATTTTGTTCTAGCACCCAGAACTGGAAGCGGTCCTGCTGGTTCTTCTATTTTTGAATTAACACCAGTGCTGGCTGAAACTATTCTGCTTTTAACAAGCAGTTTCACAATTGGGCTTGCGATTCACGCGATGAGACTGGGAAGAACAAAACCAATGTTAGTCTTCTTTGGAATCACGCTAATTCTTGGTCTTGCGTTTTTAGGTGTTGAGATTTACGAATTTAATCATTATATTCATGTGGGTGCTGCCTTGCAGACAAGTGCATTCACCTCCATCCTTTTAACAACATTAGGGACGCATGGAGCTCACGTAACATTTGGTCTTGTATGGGGTTTATTCATCATGATTCAAATTAAGAAGAATGGTTTAACACCTCAAACTGCTAATAAATCTTTTATATTCTCTCTTTACTGGCACTTCCTGGATGTAGTTTGGATCTTTATTTTCAGCTTCATCTACTTGAAAGGAATGATGTAATATGAAAGAGTTATTTCCTATAAAACAAGTTATGGGCTTTATCTTCTCTCTTGTTTTAACAGCAGTAGCTTTAGCCGTTTATTTCTTTGATATGTCTTTTACTGCGGGAATGACAATCCTGCTTGTCACAGCATTTATACAAGCAGGTCTGCAGCTGGTTATGTTTATGCATGCTGGAGAATCAGAAGACAAAGCTCATATTTACACAAATGTCTATTATGGAATCTTTATTGCCATTGTTACAATACTAGGTACTTTACTGACAATGGTATGGGGTTATGTATAAACTGCAGAAACAAAAAGGAGCGACTAATGTCGCTCCTTTTTATCTTTTGAATAAAAATCCGCGTGGCGTTTTTTCCGATTTTTCTAATGTTTCCTCTGTTGCTACAAAGAATACACCCATTAAGAAAATAAAGATCGCTCCCATTACTGTTCCGATTCCTATTGGGGTAAGAATACTGGAACCGCTTTCAAGGAAACCTATCGTAAATAGAATAATGCCAATTGATAAAATTGAAATTCCACAGTATCTAATTGCCTTTAACATGGTTCGATGTTTACTCATATCCATCACCCTCCTGTACCTCTATAATATTCTTTTGTTCACAAAATTGTCAATTTATTTTCACAAAATGTTCTATATTTATATATTGACTTTTTTCGACCTCATTAAACATCTTTCATTTCATTGGAAAATATAGGCTGAAAACTCAAAATATTTAGCTGAGTGTATATACTCCCTGCATTTAACCAATAATTACCACGTTTAAAAGCATTGTATTGCTAACACTTAGGAGACAAGTAGTCTATAATATATATAGATATATAAGGAGGTATTAGGTTGAAATCACTTTTTAGAAAAGGCTCTTCATTTCTTTGGTTAGCAGCAGCTTCAGTCGTGATTTTAGCATTATTGTTTACTTTCATGAATACGAAAGGTACAGAAACAACAATCCCATTCTCTCAAGTTGAAAATATCATTTCTGCATCAACAAATGAGTCATCCATTAAAGAATATAAAAGTGGAAAATTAATCATCACAGCCGATGATCAAGAATATATTTCACATGTTCCCCCAAATAGTGATATGGTAAACAGCCTTGTTGAAAATTATGACTTACAATACAGCTATTCAGCATCAAACCCTTACACAATTATGATTTTAATTTTTCTAGTCTCCGTTATGGCTGGATTTGGTTTTTACCTTTTCAAATCTGGTAAAGGCGGATTAGGCGCAGCTAACTCAATGAAGCAAAGTGTTTCTAAGCCGAAGGAGCTGCCTACTATTTCCTTAGAAGACGTGGGCGGTATTCAGGAGGAAATGAAAGATGAAATCCTTCAAACACTTGCAACCCTTAAAGACCCTGAAAAAGCATTGCGCCTGGGAATTAAACCGCCAAAAGGCATATTATTATACGGTCCCCCTGGTACAGGAAAAACTTTGCTTGCTCAAGCGATTGCCAAAGAAATTGGCGCTACGTTTTTTAGTACAAGCGGTTCTGCATTTAATGAAATGTTTGTTGGTGTTGGTGCTTCGAGGGTACGCTCCCTTTTTCAAAATGCCAGAAAACAAACTCCTGCAGTCGTATTCATTGATGAAGTAGACTCGCTTGCAGGGAGAAGAAAACAGCATGGCGGTGAAGAAGGAGAAAAGACATTAACTGAATTGCTTGTTCAGTTAGATGGAGGTCTCTCAAACGAAGGGATCCTTTTTATCGCAGCAACGAATAGACGGGATATGTTAGACGAAGCATTTTTGCGGCCTGGCAGAATTGATTTTTCTTTCCATGTTCCTCTCCCAGATACAAAAGGACGTAAAGAAATTATTGATATCCACTCTAAAAACAGGCAGTTAGCTCCTGATGTCGCTGCGTTTTTAGGTCAGCTTGCTGAAAGCACATCTGGTTTCTCTGGCGCTGACTTACATTCTCTTTTTGAAACAGCCAGCCGACGGGCAGCTAAGTCCGGCCAAGAGAATATATCACGTGAGGATCTTGATTTTGCATTAGACAGAACCATTTTAGGAACCAGCAGCCGAGCTTTACAAGATGCCGATACAAAAAGAAGAGTTGCTATTCATGAAACTGGTCATGCTCTTGTCGCTGCCATTACGAAACCCGGTTCAGTTCGTAAGGCTACTATAATCCCGCGCGGTCAGGCGCTTGGATACGTTGCTCCAATTACGAAGGAAATGCAGCTGTCCACTGCTTCAGAGCTTTTAGATCAAGTAGCAATGATCTTAGCCGGCGGAACTGCTGAGAGATTATTATTAGGTGAACACAGTATTGGAGTCAGCGGTGATGTAAAACAAGCTAAATCAATTATTGAGCAAATGGTAGACACCGGTTTGCTAGAAGACGGCTTTACACTCACATTTAGTACGAAGCAAAAAGAAGAAAAAATGCAGGAACTATTTCAGAAAGCTTTATTAAAAGCAGAAACCATTATTAAGAATAATCGTCCTCAATTTGATGAGCTTGTTGAGGCATTACTAAAATATGAAACACTTGAAGGCAATGAGGTTCAAAGAATTGCAGATCATGTCAGCACTGAGCAAACTGAACACTTAGTTATTGTTTAAATGATCTTTAACAAATTCACCAAACCGTCTTTAGCATTGAGAGGTCTCCCTCTATGTGGACCCTAATCCACATAAAGCGGAGGCTTTTTCAATTGGATCTCACCTAATCAGGACAATAATTACTAAATGTTGGATTTAGGAGGTGTGTTTCTCGCCTAATCTGGACACTTGATTCCAGATACTGGATTATAGAGGTGTATTTCTCACCGAATCGAGACACTGTTTACAAAATTCTGGATTATAGAGGTGTGTTTCTCGCCGAATTAGGACAATATTTTCCATATACTGTAATATAGAGGTGTATTTCTCACCGAATTGAGACACCGTTTACAAAATTCTGGATTATAGAAGTGTGTTTCTCGCCGAATTAGGACACTGTTTACCATAAAATGGATTAAAGAGGTGTGTTTCTCACCGAATCGAGACACTGTTTACAAAATTCTGGATAATAGAGGTGTGTTTCTCGCCGAATTAGGACAATATTTTCCATATACTGTAATATAGAGGTGTATTTCTCACCGAATTGAGACACCGTTTACAAAATTCTGGATTATAGGGGTGTGTTTCTCGCCTAATCGAGACACTATTTACCAGATACTGGAGTGAAGGGGGTGTGTTTCTCGCCATCAGGATCCTTTCTTCCATAAAATGGATTAAAGAGGTGTGTTTCTCACCGAATCGAGACCCTGATTTCTAGATACTGGGATATGGAGGTGTATTCAAGTTCCATAGCCTGCCACATATGCAAATACTCATTAGGAGAACCCACTCTATCTCCCCCTTTTCTTAATGATTTGAAGATATCTTCTTAAACTTTCGAATTAATCATATTTAATTTTACATATAAGTGAATCCTACTATTCTACTACAAGGAATAAAATTACATTTTTTTCAATCAGAAACAAGGATTTTACAGATTTATGTCTAATCCAATAAGAGTATATTCTGTAGTCGGAGGTTTTATTGTGTATGAGTTTGTTGCTGAATTAGCCTTACATTTTTTTGTTATGATGATGATTCCGTTAAGCTGCTTTATTTTATATAGAAGGTGCATGGATACTAAAACCACTATTCTCTTTGCGATTGCCAATTTTGCTGCACTATTTTTAACTATGTCATTCCCTGCTAATATTTCAGGGAATATTCATTTTGATTTAAAATTTATTCCCTTATTCATCGTTTTTTTCTATATACGCCCTGCTATTGGAATCTTGTTTGTTGTATTTATTATTTTATTTAAATCCTTGGTTAATCCAAGTGAAGTGCTTTTTTTACTTTTAAACTATGGAATTGCTTCAGTCATTTTTATAATCATGTCTACTTTTTACAAAAGATTTTCTTTTATGCAAAAAATTATTTTTGGTGCATGTTTTTATATTCCAATTACACTGACAAGATACTTAGCGATTGTCAGATCTGGAGATACGGATGAAATACTGAATTTAATTTGGTTTTCCATTATGTCCGCCATAACATTAACAATGGTTATTTATCTTATCGAATTAAATAACATACAGCTATCTATGATGGCACAGCTGCAAAACTCAGATAAAATGAATGCAATTAGTCAATTAGCTGCTTCTGTAGCACATGAAATTCGTAATCCAATGACTTCTGTAAGAGGCTTTTTGCAGCTCATTAAAAGTGACAATAACCTTACAGAGGAGCAAGGAATGTTTATTTCCATTTCGCTAGAAGAATTAAAGAGAACAGATCAAATTATTAATGATTTTCTTTCTCTCGCACGCCCAGAGACAAAAAGCAATGAACTTATTTCCTTAACCAAAACAATAGAAGAAGTCTTTAGCTTTATGAAACCTTATGCAAATATTTCGAATGTCCTTATCGAATGCGATATTGAACAAGATCTCTTTATATTAGGAAATTCACATGAGATGAAGCAGGTACTCATTAATATAACTAAGAATGGTATAGAAGCGATGCAATCAGGAGGAAGCTTAACTATTAAGGTCTATCAAAGTGATGGAGATGGTGTGGTAGATATTATTGACCAGGGGATTGGTCTTTCAGAGCAGCAGCTCACACAATTAGGACAGCCTTATTATTCAACAAAAACAAAAGGAACTGGTCTAGGACTCATGATTTCCTTTGACATCATTAAACGTATGAATGGGGAATATAAAATTAAAAGCAAAGAGAGATGCGGAACAACATTTTCTTTACTATTTCCACTAGTACCTGCCAAGGATTATCGCGGCATTTCGACAAAAATTAGTTAATATAAAAGAATATGCGACAAATTCGATTCTATTTATTGTTTATTTTACATATAAAAAGGTGTTCATGTACTAAATTGTCTGATTATGCGCTTTCCCGAGAAATAATTTTCAAATTTTCAAAAATATCCTTATGAATGTTGTTCGAAAATACTTAACCTTTAAGCATAATTTATCATAAAACGATCAATCACTGTCTATACTAATTCATGAGCCGTCCACAATCTTTCACGCAGCGACTGCGGGACTAACCAAAGTAATCTGTGGGCGGCTCTTTTTTTGTGCATAAATTTATATCCCTTTATCAATAAGTTCGTATCCGGGAATTAATTCAGATAACCGGACAATATCAGCACTCTGCTGGTAAACAGGAATATATTCCTGCAATACTTCCGCCATTTTTTTCCCGGTTATACCAACATGACCAATCGCAATTAGCTGTTCCCTTTTTACGATCTTCTCTGCTAACATATTTGCCTGTTTTGTTATATGCTGTCTCGTATATATATCATCAAAGAAAATGTTATTTTCTAAATAAGGCACCTCTAATTCTGACGCAATCTTGCCGACTACACTCTTTCCGGTCGTTTTACTATCCAAATAAAATAGCCCGTGTTCCTTGCAAACCTGCAGAACGATTCGCATAATCCGCTCATTCTCTGTCACCTTAGAACCCATGTGGTGATTCATGCCAACAGCATGCGGAACATCTTCAATTGCTTTTTCCACTCTTTTACGAATCTCCTGGTCAGAAAGATCTGTCGTAATAGCTCCAGGACCAAGCCAGCTCTTCTTCCCTTTCTTTGGCTCCATAGGCAAATGCACAATAACTTCATGACCCTTGTTAAAGGCGGTTTCCGCATCTTCTTTTGTTGATTCAAGAAAAGGCATGATGGCAATTGTAAGCGGGACTTTAAGACTTAGGATTTCTTCTGTTCCCTCCATTTTATTACCAAGATCATCAATTACGATTGCTAATTCGTTCTTTTGTTCTTCCGCAGCAACTACTCCCGGAACGATCAGAAAAAAGAGCAGCCCCAATGTTAAACTCATATTTATCTTTTTCATAGAATCACCTCTGATGTTTAGCTTTCCCAAATACCAGAGGAAAATCTCCATATCTTTATTTCGAATATATTGTTTGATTTACTGTGTATTTTTTTATGGTTTCACGATTTGGTTCATAACCTATCCCAATGCTTGACGGGACTTCAATTAACCCATCAACGACAACAACCTCCGGGTTAATAATGTCTTCCTCCCAATAACGTGCAGAACCGGCCGTATCACCTGGCAAGGTGAAATTTTCTAAGGAGCTGAGAGCAATATTAAATGCTCTTCCAATCCCTGCTTCAAGCATGCCTCCACACCAGACAGCAATTCCATTCTCTTTGCAGTATTGATGAATATCTCGTGCTGAACTTAGACCGCCAACTCTGCCAATTTTAATATTTATGATCTGACAGCTCCCAAGCTCTACTGCCTTTTTCACATCATCAAGACTTTGGATGCTTTCATCAAGGCAGATAGGTGTCTTAATTGCTTTCTGCAGCTTAGCATGGTTGATTATATCATCAGCACCTAACGGCTGTTCAATCATTAACAGATTAAACTCATCAAGCTTGCGCAGATGGTCAGTATCCTTTAAAGTGTAGGCTGAGTTTGCATCTGCCATTAATGGAACATCAGGAAAGCGCTCGCGGACTGCTTTTATAATTTCTACATCCATTCCAGGTTTAATTTTAATCTTGATTCTCTTAAAGCCCTCTTCCAGGTAACCTTCAATCTTTTTAAATAGTTCTTCTTTGGATTGCTGGATGCCAATACTTATTCCTGCTTCAATACTCTTCCTGGTGCCTCCAAGTGCATCTGAGAGAGAAAGATACGATCTTTTTGCATATAAATCCCAAACGGCACCCTCGATGGCAGCCTTTGCCATATAATTTCTTCTGATTGGGGAGAATATCACTCCTACTTCATCTGGGTGGCTGATTTCTCTGTTCAATAACAAAGGAATCAAATAATCCTCAAGAATGTGCCAATTTGTTTTAAATGTTTCTTCCGTATAAGTTGGATCAGGCAATGCAACGGATTCACCCCAGCCGCTGTTCCCCTTTCCGTCAATTACCTCAATAACAGCAATATCTTTATCTTGGATCGTTCCAAAACTAGTATGAAATGGTTCACGAAGTCGCATTCGGACGTGATTCATGATGACTTTTGTAATAATCAATTGAAAACACCTCTATTATCAGCTCTGTACTTTATCAATCGTATGAAGAATGGTTCTTGCCAGTATTTCAATCCCTGTAAACATACTATCTTCATTAAACCTCATTTTTGGATGATGCAGTCCTGGCTGCAGATCACATCCTAAGCCAAGCATTGTTGCCTTAAGGTGCGGACGGTTATTTGTATAATGATGGAAGTCCTCACCTCCAGTTGTTACAATGGGAGGCATTAATTTCTCTTTACCTATCGATTCGGCAATCGCTTTTTCCATAATCTTTATTGCTTCTTCACTTTTTGTTGCTGCTGGCATTGTTGCACAAATCTGTGAATCAATTTTCACATTATGAATTAGGCTGATCCCTTCTAAAATCATGTTGATTTTAGTTATCAACTGTTTCATCATTTCATTTGTTTGTGCCCGTAAATCGATTGTAAATGAAGCACGGCCAGGAATTATATTCGCTGAATCTCCTCCAGCATGTAATTTCGTCATTTTAGCCGAATACGGAACTAAAGGGTTAATATGAATATTATTGATTTCATTCACAATAGCAGCTGCAACCTCAATAGCATTTTGTCCCAGATGCGGACGAGCTGCATGAGCATCACTTCCATTGATCTCTCCATTTAGGAACATTGAAGCTCCATGCAGAATTGCTCCGGCTGCAAATCCATCGCTCAATTCTTGAATTGGCCGCAAATGGACGCCATATAAGTAATCAACATCGTCCAATACACCTTGCTCTATCATTTTTAATGCGCCTGTGCCCTTTTCCTCTGCCGGCTGAAATATAAACTTTAATTTGATATTGTCATTATTTAATTTTTCTAATTTTTCCAGCAAGAGAAGTACTCCGATCACCATGGTCATATGGGCATCATGACCACAGGAGTGGTTCGCCTTAAATACACCATCCACTTCTTGCCATAAAGCATCCATATCTGTTCTAACAGCAATACAAGTCCTTCCGCTTCCAACTTCCATAACCAAACCTGTATTTTCCTTAAAATTACTTACTTTATAGCCTCTATCCTTTAAAAAGGCGGTTATAAATTTTGTGGTTTCAACTTCCTGCCAGCTAACTTCAGGATGCTCATGCAAATGCTGAAATATTTCTTTAATCTCATTTCTTAAGTTTTCAAGCTCTTTTATCATTGAACGAACCCACCTTTTTCTCTATACTATCTATATTGTGTTAATAGCCGACCCTATTATTTAGGATCGGCTATCATTTCATTATTTCCTATGCATTTTGAATTCAAGAAACAGATCATTATAGCGAGATAGCAATCTAGGTCCCAGATTTTCATAAACCTCTAATCTGGCTGTCATTTCCTCATCTGGATAGAAGCGCTCGTCTCCTACAATTTCTTCATCAAGCAAAGCAACTGCTGCTTTGTTTGGTGTTGAATATCCAACATATTCGGTATTCTGAGCTGCGTTTTCAGCATCCAGGATAAAGTTCATAAACTGATGTGCACCATCAATATTCTTAGCTGTTTTCGGAATAACCATATTATCAAACCACAGGTTAGAACCCTCTTCAGGCACAACATATTCTAAATTATCTTTCTCCCACATAAGCTCTGCAGCTACACCTGACCAAACAAGGCCAATGCTTGCTTCATCGTTTTCCATCAGCAGTCTGATTTCATCCCCAACGATTGCTTTTATATTTGGTGTTAAGGAGTCCAATTTTTCTTTTGCTTCCATCAAATGGTCATCATTTTTATCATTTAATGAATAATGCAGGCTATTTAAGCCCATACCCATGATTTCCCTGGCACCATCGATAAGAAGGATTTCATTTTTTAAACGCGGATCCCACAGATCATTCCAGCTTGTAAGAGTCATTCCTTTCTCTTCAAGCATATCTGTATTATACACAATTCCTACTGTGCCCCAGAAATATGGAATAGAATACTCATTGCCAGGGTCGAAAGAAAGATCCATAAAACGTTCATCTATATTTTTTAAGTTTGGAATCTTACTATGATCCACAGGCAAAAGCAAATCTTCTTCTTTCATTTTTTCAATCGTATATTCAGAAGGAACAGCAATATCGTAAGTAGTACCGCCCTGCTGAATCTTTGTTAGCATGGCCTCATTGGAATCAAACGTCTCATATATTACTTTAATGCCTGTTTCTTCTCCAAACTTGTCGATCAGCTCAGCATCAATATAATCTCCCCAGTTAAAAACAGTCAGTACATTCCCTTCCGTTAAACCTTGTGCAGAATTTAATCGATTAACGATATATAACAGTATAAATGAAATCGCAAGTACCGCAACAAAAGCTCTAACTAGCTGTTTCACTGTCTCACCCCCATACCGCGAGGCTTTTCACTTTTTTTCGTAATAAAGTAATAGCCAACTACAAGAAGCATGGTGAAAACAAATAATAAAGCAGAAAGTGCATTAATATTTAGAGATACACCTCGTCTTGCCAATGAATATATTTCCACAGATAGAGTTGTAAATCCGTTTCCTGTAACGAAAAAGGTAACCGCAAAATCATCTAAAGAATACGTCAATGCCATAAAGAACCCTGCAAAAATACCTGGTGTAATGTATGGCAGAATGACCTTAGTCAGAACATCAAATCGACTTGCTCCAAGATCTAATGCAGCATAAATCATCGATTCACTCATTTCTTCCAGTTTTGGCAGCACCATTAAAACAACAATTGGCACACTAAATGCAATATGCGCAAGAAGAACTGAAATGAACCCGAGTTTAATGCCGATCATAGTAAAGAGGATCAGGAACGAAGCACCAATGATAACGTCAGGACTAACAATTAATACATTGTTTAAAGAAAGAAGTGTATTTTTAACTCTTCTTTTTCTTGCATATAAAATAGCTAAAGCACCTGCGACACCAAGAATGGTAGACACGGTAGCTGACAATAATGCAATTATGACAGTATTTAATACAATTGTAAGCAACCTGGTATCCTGGAATAACTCCCTGTACCAGTTAAGTGTAAAGCCTTCAAATTGGTACATGGTCCCACCGCTGTTAAACGAGTAGAAAATTAAATAGAAAATAGGTCCATACAAAATGAAAAAAATTAAAACCAAATACACTTTTGATAAGATTGAATTCTTTTTCATTTTAGAGTACCCCCTTTTTCCTAGTACCCGTAAAGATCATAATGAGCACCATAGCCAAAATTAAAAACACAGCAATGGTTGACCCCATGCCCCAGTCTTGCGTTACAAGGAAATGCTGTTCTATCGCAGTTCCAAGCGTAATGACACGGTTTCCTGCAATCAGTCTAGTCAGCATGAATAGTGATAGTGCAGGAATAAAGACGATTTGGCAGCCTGCTTTTACTCCATCTAATGTTAATGGGAAAATAACACGTGTAAATGTTGTCCATTGTGAGGCACCAAGATCACTTGATGCATACAGCAAAGATGGATTTAATTCATCCAGCGCATTAAAAATCGGCAAGATCATGAATGGCAGGAATATATATACCGAAACGAAAATAAAACTAAAGTCAGTAAAGAGTATTTGCTGGCTTCCAATTCCAATCACTTCTAAGATACTGTTTGCTGCCCCATATGTTCCAAAGATCCCTAAGAAAGCATAAGCTTTCAAAAGAAGATTGATCCAGGAAGGAACAATAATTAACAGCAGCCAAAGCTGCTTATGCTTTGTCTTAGTCAGTAAATAGGCAGTTGGATATGCGATTAATAAAGTAAATAAAGTGATAAGGAACGCATACCAAAATGAACTGAAGGTCATTTTTAAGTAGACTGGCGTAAAGAATTTCTGATAGTTAGAAAGCGTAAATTCTCCTTCTATATTGAAAAAAGAATAATATAAGACCAGAAACAGAGGTGCAATGACAAACAGTGCGATCCAAATCACATAAGGAATCAGGTAGAAATTACGTGATCTGTTCTTCATCCGTTTACCTCTTCGTAAGCTTCCAGACGCTTATCAAATTCTTCTTCTGTTTCACCATGTCTCATGACATGAATGGCCTCTGGTTCAAAAAATAACCCTATTTCCTCTCCAACAATGGCCTTCTTTGTTGAATGAACAAGCCATTCGTTTCCTTCTGAATCATAGCAGCTGATTTCGTAGTGTACACCTCTAAATAACTGTGAATCAACTTTAACCTGCAGCTTCCCTTTTTCCGGGAGTGTGATCTCAAGATCCTCTGGTCTGATGACAACATCAACATCTTCCGATTTATTAAACCCAGCATCCACACAATCGAAGGTTTTTCCAGTGAATTTTACAACATAGTCTTCCAGCATTGTTCCGGAGACGATGTTCGATTCCCCAATAAAGTCTGCAACAAACCGGTTAATTGGTTCATCATAAATATCTGTAGGTGTGCCGCTTTGCTCAATTTTACCGCCATTAAGAACAAATATTTCATCAGACATAGCCAATGCTTCTTCTTGGTCATGAGTTACAAAAATGAAGGTAATGCCTAAGTTCCGCTGTAATTCGCGCAGCTCATACTGCATTTCCGTTCTAAGCTTCAAATCAAGTGCTGAGAGTGGTTCATCCAGAAGGATCACTTCGGGCTCATTTACGATAGCACGCGCGATGGCAACACGCTGCCGCTGACCGCCTGACATTTCTTTAATTTCGCGATTCTCATAGCCTTCTAAGTTGACGAACTTTAAAGCTTCTTTTACTTTACGTGTAATTTCATCATTTTTGATTTTCTTAATTCTTAATCCAAACGCTATATTCTCAAACACATTTAAATGTGGAAATAAAGCATAGTCCTGAAAAACAGTATTAACTTGACGTTTATTTGCAGGCAAATTGTTAATAACCTTGCCATTAAAATAAATATTGCCTTTTGTTGGCTCAATAAAGCCGGCAATTAGCTTAAGAACAGTTGTTTTTCCACAGCCAGACGGACCAAGCAGTGTATAAAACTTTCCTTTTTCAATTTCAAAAGACACATCCTGCAGAACAGGAGAATCGTCATCATACTGTTTTGTCACATGTTCAAAACGAATTATCGTATTCTCTCCCATTTATTTCTCCTTTTTATATAAATAATTCATGATTGCTGTTTCTTCAATAAATGACAATGTTCAACAATCATACTAATATCATATTTTAGTTTAATAAAGCGTTAATATCAATAAGGATCGTAAAAAACTTGACAAATAATTGATTATTATTTAATATCGCAAACTATGTCACTTATAATGAGATTTTTTAAATGATTTCCACTCCTGGGTACTCGCTTTCCGGCGAGGCTGGTGCTGAGCCTACTCGCCTCTTGCGTGCTCGCCTCCCACTCGTCTCCGCAGCAGTATCGCACCCTTCCGTTCCAATTAACAGCCAGATTGCTAAAAGATTCTGTTAACTAACAATTGTAAGCAGCAAGCTTTTTAAAATAAACTCATCTATAAAAAAAATACACTTCACCTTTAAACTAGTTCAAAGATTACTCTAGCGATGTTTCATGAATTCATTTCATCTAGCTTTGTCGTTCATGTATTTAGTACTAATTCTCTAGTTTTTTTTTCTGACATCACACTTTTGCATTTGAAAACAATTAAAAATAATATAAAATAATATTAACAATCTTTATATTGTTGAGACATCTCTTGAGAAGTAATGAGCAAGTTGTGCTATGATGAATAAAAAGATAACACTTTCATAACTTTTAAAAGGGGATCTTATCTGCACTGGGGGAAAACAACATTAATGAATACATTTAAAGCATGGGTTGAGAATAACGGGTTGAAAAGGTTTATCATATTTGGCATTCTTGTTGTTGCTTTGTTTTTACTAAAAAGCATGATTAATGTCATATTGCTTACGTTTATACTCTCGTTTCTTATGGACAGATTAGTGAATTTAGTTCAGAAAAGAGTAAATATCAACCGTACTGTTACAGTTTTAATACTTTATATGTCCATTATCGGACTGCTTTCAGTCGGTATTGTTAAATACCTGCCTGTAATCATCTTTGAGATTTCTCAGCTTGTTAATCAGCTTGAGCTGTTCTTTACTCAAAAGCATGATAATCCAATTTTGAACTACTTAACAGAAATGCTGGCCAGAAACGAAATTACAAGCTATCTGGAACAAGGATTTACCTTCTTGCTGAAGTACTTCTCTGACGTTAGCAAAATTGGAATGCACATCATGATTTCATTAATTTTAAGCTTATTCTTCCTAATAGAAAAGCCAAAACTAGTCCAGTTTACAAAGAAGTTTAAGAGCAGCAAAGTAAGCGCATTTTATAATGAAATTGCTTTTTTTGGTTCAAAATTTGTCAAAACGTTTGGTAAAGTAATTGAGGCCCAATTTATTATTGCAACTGTAAACTGTGTACTTACTACTTTTGCACTTTGGATTATGGATTTTCCACATCTAATGGGCTTGTCCATTTTAATCTTCTTCCTTGGATTAATCCCAGTTGCAGGAGTGATCATATCTTTATTCCCGCTATGTACGATTGCTTACACGGTTGGCGGAATTATGCATGTGATCTATATCTTGATCGTCATTATGATTATCCATGCGATTGAAGCTTATATTTTAAACCCTAAGCTTATGTCATCAAAAACAGATTTACCTGTTTTTTATACATTTATCGTACTGATCTTCTCTGAGCATTTCTTTGGTGTCTGGGGACTGATTGTCGGAATTCCGGTATTTGTATTCTTGTTAGATGTTTTAGAAGTTCAAGAAGTGCGAGATAAAAAACCTCCAAAAATCGTACAGTGATGATTGATTAGGTTCAAAACAAAAAGCCAGATAGATAACACCATTAGATGGTCGTTACTATCTGGCTTTTTCTTATTATCAATTCTTTAATGTCAATAATTGTTGCGAGCTACATATGTGCCTGCGATTAAATCATGCAAACCTCGTTTTTGTTTCCCTGCCCCTACCATGATTGCGCTGACAATCATCGAAATCCTAAATGTGACCATAGAAAGCAGATATAATCCTATCACTTCACGTAAAATCATCGTAAGCAATGTCAGCTTTTTTCCATCTATTCGTTTTATTCGTATTCCGCAAATTCTTTTTCCAATAACATATCCGCCCCATAACACTGGCACAATCGTTAAATAAGCTTCATTGAGAAGTGTATATACCCATGTATCCATCCACTCCGTGTTAATGTCTCCTGTTATTAAGAAGAAAATTATTGCAATTGGAATATGAATAATTAGACCATCAAGAAGTACAGCTCCAAGTCTGATCCAAAATCCAGCATGTTCTCTAAAATCATGTTCGTCATTCATTATGTTTCACCAACCCCAGTTATAATGACCTACCCTCTACTTCTAACTTAAGTATCAATTGATCAGCTCGTAATCAATTCGACAAAAATTATCAATGTCCTTTATTTTTATTTTTCATGGACATTTAGTTTTTTCATAAATAATATATGATTACTGGTCCCAACAAATAACTTTATCAGAATTCTTTCCTATTTTTAACCTGCAGAATGAGCTTTTTACTTTTTAAAGGACTTTCATTTTTTCTGAAAAACAAAAAGGCCCAGTGAAATTCTGTTTAATTACAGAGATCTCCAGGCTTTTATCTTGCCTTGCAACAAATGAAATCAGTACATTCTAACTCGCAGTAATTCAAAATTGCTTTAATGCTTTATGTTTTTCGCTATATTTTAAGAAGACAGCAATCAACTCAATTCCCTAAGCCTTCCCATAAGTTCCTTGCTTCACTCAATTCAGCCAAAGCACCGCCTTGTCCGTGAGCCTGAATATATCCTTCTGTTTTTTTTATACAAGTCGTAAAGGAATCAAGCTCGTCTCTCTCAACACTATATTGTATTCTCTTTTGTACTTTGCTGTATGCTTCTTCTAGATTTTTTAGTTCTGCTGATGCTATATCCCATTGTTCAGAAACAATATTTGACTCAATCGCTTCTATATAAAATAAAATGTCTTCCTCTTTAGAAAATGGCTGCTTTAATATAATACCTGACTGCATAATAGCAATAAAGAAGAGGAGAATGACTACTGGTATCAGTTTATATAAAATAAAATGTTTCATTTCATTGAAGTCCTTCATAATCACTTATATCTGTAAAATGCTGAAAATGATCCCGATAGCCGTCAATAAAAAACGCACCAGATGGATCAAGGATGGCAAGAAATATTTCTGAGGCATCCTTATAACCATGTTCTTTCACTTTTTCTTCCAGCCATTTCTTTGAATGATTCACAGCCTGCAGATTATTTTCAATGATAACACCATCATAAATTAACTCCGTACCTAATCCTTTATAACGGGGTTTCAAGTGAACAGCCTCTGCAGTCAGCGGCATATATTCTGCTTTTTTCATTACCGAGATTTGTCCATCTTTCTCGATAATCGCATACTCAACCTCCTCGAGATTAAATACACCTTTCTCCCTTAGTTGCTCTTGTAAATCAGAAATTCGATATCTAAGTTTTTTCATCACTCCGTCCATTATCTTACCATTCATAATAACGATGGCTGGTTCCCCGTCTAAATAAACAGAGGCTTTTCTCCATTTTAAAGTGACGACTTGCAGGATGAACACCATAAAGGTCCAAGTAATAAGTCCAATCCAATGCGGCCAAGCTTCACTCGTTAAGTCTGTCGTCAGGTTTGCCGCTATTGAGCCGATTGTTATGCCTAATATATAATCAAAGAAAGTAATTTGGCTCACTTGCTGTTTGCCGAGAAAACGGGCGAATATCAACAGGGAACCAAACGCAATAATTGATCTCACCGCTACGACAGCTGCTTCATTCATTCTATCCACTCCATATATTGGATATAGATATTATAAGTCATTACTTTATATTCCATTCTCTTAATTCAACGATTGTGTATAGTAAAGAAGGTTTTTTGCGAAGAAGGGGATCTAAAAATATAAAAACCACAGTTAACTACTGTGGCAAGAGGATTTACTGATGATGATAAGAGGATTTAACTAAATAACGATCTAAAATAAAATTTCCGAATGGTATAAATGCTACCGCTACCGAACTAAAAACCCAAATAAATGACCATTTTATTTTTATTGTTACAAAAGCAATAACAAAAAGATATAAAATAAAGAAAAGGCCATGTAATGAACCGGCAATCCGCACTGCCTCTGGAATTCCAGCAGCGTACTTTAAAGGCATCGCAATGAATAACAAAACTAACAAGGAAGCGCCTTCAATAAATCCCATTAAACGAAATTGACCAATTGTATCTTTAATCATCATTTCATTCTCCTTATATATCATATTCTATAGCGTGTTTTAATAGTCGGTTCACTTGGTGTATGTACTATAATCATTAACAGTGGAAAGACGCTTCCTGAAACGTCTTTCCCTTTATTTAAGATAATTCCAACATGATGGGACAATGGTCACTGCCCATAATATCGCAATGTATATCAGCATCTATAATTTGCTCTTTAAGGCTATCAGATACTAAAAAATAATCAATACGCCAGCCAATATTGCGTTCTCTTACTTTCGCCATGTAGGACCACCATGTGTATGCTCCTTCTTTGTCAGGATACATATATCGAAAAGAATCAACAAATCCACTTGAAAGTAAGTTTGTCATCTTACTTCGTTCCTCTGCGGTAAACCCGGAGTTGCCATGATTCGATTTTGCGTTTTTTAAATCGATCTCTGCATGTGCAACATTTAAATCACCACAATACACAACAGGTTTGACTGAATTTAACTCTATTAAATATTTGCGAATTTCTTCTTCCCACTCAAGTCTATATGAAAGCCGTGTTAAATCTCTTTTAGAATTTGGCGTGTACACATTGACAAGATAAAAATCTTTAAATTCGAGGGTAATGATTCGTCCTTCCTCTTCAGAAACGTTTTCACCAACCCCATAAGAAACGGATAACGGCTTTTCTTTTGTAAAGACAGCAGTTCCTGAGTATCCTTTTCTTTCTGCATAATTCCAATATTGATGATATCCTTCTAGCTGCAGTTCAATCTGACCGTCCTGCAGTTTAGACTCCTGAATGCAAAAAATATCAGCATCCACATTTTGAAAATAATCTAGAAAACCTTTTTTAACACATGCTCTTATTCCATTTACGTTCCAAGAAACCAATTTCATGCTGTTAATAACTCCTTACTGTGCAGCTTATTTGAAGAAAACAACGGATAGATATACTAGAGCCGGAATAAAGATAATCATGCCATAATAATAAAAAAAAGGGATGCTCCGGTCCCGCTCACCGGCAGCCTTAGCAAAAATCCATTCCAAAGCTCGCGTTAATAAAAAAACCATAACAATAAATAAAACCGTTTGTACCCTGCTGAGATCTAATAAATTTGGAATTAGAATAGCAAAAAAGAAACCAATACAAACAGCAATAAATTCTGTTAAAGTATTTCTTGTTTTAAACAACCAATCTACTAAATTCACACGATCCTCCTAAATAACTTAACGATGTATAAAAATAGTTTACATGATAAAGAGCATTTTTAAAAGGTTAGCATTTATAATAAATTCATTAGGCTGCTCTAATCATACAATTTTTTTCTGCACCTTCTTTTTGATATGATAATATCTACTGAAGAATCACTGTCTATATTATGAGTGGTGTTTGAAAGGAGAAGATGTAATGCTTCATGAATTTCATTTACATACAAATTGGCCAGGAACGAGGAATGACATCGGAGATTTAACAACAAAAGGGTTAACCACCAAAATTTCTATACCGCCAGAAATGGATGGACCAGGTATAGGAACAAATCCGGATGAAATGCTCCTTGGAGCTGCAGCTACATGCTATATCATTACATTAGCCGCCATGCTGGAGCGAAGCAAAATCAATAAGAAGATGCTTTCAATGGACTCAGTTGGCATGGTGGAAGTAGAAAAGGGGATTATTACCTATAAAAAGATTATTCATAAGCCGGTGCTGGTATTAGAGTCAGATGCACCGGATAAACAAAGATTATTAGCAGAAAAACTCGCACATAAAGCGGAGTCTTCCTGTATGATTTCAAGGGCTTTGAAAGGCAATGTAGAAATCGAGTTAGAGCTAACCATTAGAATTGCATAGTATAATTCACTCAAAAAAAAGCGAAAAATGCTGCAAGCAGGCATTTTTCGCTTTCTATTTTTCTATTTATTATGCAGCTGTCCGCTTCTTTGCATACACATACGTGACAGCAAGCGCCAATACAAGGACACTGCCTTTAATAATATCGAATGCATAGTAAGGAAGATTTAAGATGGTCAGTCCATTTAAGAGAATTCCAATAACAGCAGCTCCAAAAAAGGTCCCAAGTGCATTTGGTTTACCTGCTCCTAACACCGAATATCCTACAAACACTGCTGCCACAGCTTCCATTAATAGAGGGGCACCAGCATCAATCTGACCAGATCCTACTCGAGCTGTAAATAGAATACCAGCAATTGAAGCAAAAATTCCGGACACAACATATGCAGCCAGTTTTACCCTACGAACCTTTACCCCTGACAACGTTGCTGCTTCTTCATTTGAGCCAGTCATATAAAAAATCCGGCCCCATCTCGTATGATTTAAGAATAAATAAGCTGAAGCGATCAGTCCTATCATAAGCCAAACTGGCACAGGAAGCCCCGCTACCTTGCCTTGCCCAATCCAAAGGAAGGCTTCTGAAAGTTCTCCAATAGCCGTTCCTCCAGAAGTGAGCGGCATATGATTATAAATAGAGTACCCTTCTGTATAGGTGCGATGCAGCCCGGCCACGATATACATGGTACTAAGTGTGGCAAGCAAGTCCGGAATCCCTATGACCACAATTAAAAGAGTGTTAAATAACCCAACTAATGCCCCAACTGCTATTGGCAAAATAAGAACAAGCCATAACGGCATATCATACCACACCATTAATGAGGCTGTTATAACGGTAGACAATGACATAGTGGAACCAACCGACAAATCAAATCCATTCACAACTAATGTAAAGGTCACTCCGAGCGCCAGAACGGTTACAATGGATATAGATCTTAAAATATCTGTAAAATTTCCGTAAGATAAAAAAGCAGGACTAATTATGCTAAAGTATATAATAATGAAAATAAGTAAAAGAATGGCTCCATATTTAAATAGAAATTGTATGCTCTTTTCTTTCATCTATTAGCTCTTCCCTTCCCCCGCTGGCATACAGCAGCACTTTTTCCTGTGTTGCTTGTGACCGTGAAAACTCCTTCACAAATGCCCCATCATACATAACGAGCACCCGATCACAGATGGCCAGTAATTCATGAATTTCACTCGAAAAATAAATGATTCCTTTTCCTTCCTCAGCAAGCTGATGAATCAAACTAAAAATTTCTCCTTTTGCCCCAATATCTACGCCTTTAGTAGGCTCATCAAATAAATAGATTTCAGCCTGAACAGACATCCATTTCCCAATTGCAATTTTTTGCTGATTGCCTCCGCTCAAATGGTGTAATCGTGTTTCTGTGCTGCCTGTTTTCACATTTAATGCTGATATTACTGAGCTGGCAAATGCTGATTCTTTCGCTCTCTGTAAAATTGAGCCTCTTGAAAATCTTTTTAGATTTGGAAAAGTAGTATTTATACGAAGTGACTCTTGTATAAACAAGCCTTCCTTCCGTCGCTCCTCTGGCACAAGCACAATACCTGATGTGATCGCATCTTGCGGATGTTTGATATTCAATTTCCTGCCAGACTTTCTTAACATTCCGTTCTTTAACGGTGATGCGCCGGCTATCGCTTTGGCCAGCTCTGATTTCCCAGCACCAACTAAACCTGCTATTCCTAACACTTCTCCCTTTGAAACAGTAAAAGACAAATCCCGGAGCTTTCTTCCATCAGAAATTCTTTCTGCCTCAAGCAAACAATCTCCAATTGATTTACCCTTTGTCTCTGCAAATTGTTCTAATACTTTTCCAAGCATAACTTCTACTACCTGCGCTTGAGACATCGTTTTTGTTAGTCCAGAGGTTATATTCCTGCCTTCCTTCATGACTGTTATCCGATCACTGATCTTAAACACTTCCGGCAATCGATGCGAAATATAAATACAGCCTACTCCTTGTTCTTTTAAGTGAGAGATGATATGAAATAAGCGATCTGCTTCGAAGACAGATAAGGGAGCAGTC
Source organism: Cytobacillus gottheilii (assembly GCF_001636345.1). Lineage (GTDB taxonomy): Bacteria > Bacillota > Bacilli > Bacillales > Cytobacillaceae > Cytobacillus > Cytobacillus gottheilii. The sequence goes on along the minus strand of NZ_KV440945.1, from coordinate 2,216,057 downwards.
GGCTCATCAAAAATAATAATCTTTGCTTGTGAAATCATAGCCCTGGCAATTAACACCAGCTGTTTTTCAGCCAATGAGAGCTCGAATGCCGGCCGCTCTACATCAATTGTATCTGCTTGCAGCTGTGTTAAAACCAGCTTCGCTTCTTTATGCAGCTTCTTTTTCGAAACCCACATACTTTTTTCAGCTGCGAAGGTATCAAGCAAGATATTTTCAGCAACAGATAAATCAGGAACAATGGCAGTATCTACTTCCTGATACACACAAAAGACACCATGGTCTTTTGCAGATTTAGGATGTTTAAAAACAACAGCTTGGTCATGCAGTAAAATGTCTCCAGCATCAGGCTCATAAACACCAGACAAGATTTTCATCAGAGTGCTTTTACCCGCTCCATTAGCACCCAGGAGAGCATGAACCTCACCCTTTCTCAAATCAAAGGAGGCTTTATCTAAAGCTTTTGATTTTCCGAAGGTTTTCTCAATATGATTCATTCTCAGTATTTGTTCGTTTGCCAAAGTATTTCACCTCTGCATGTAAGGAGCTGCCTACATGTTATTTTCATAGACAGCTCAGATTTAAATAGAAAGATAGTTTGTAACTATTTATTTGCCTTCCAGTTCTTTAAGATCAGCTGTGTAGCCTTGATCACTTACTCCCCAGCCATCAATATACTCGTGCAGTTCTCCAGTTGTAATAGAATGATCAGGCAGTTTGCTTTTTTCAACAAATACAGGATCTAAAATGATTTTGTCTTCTGGTGATTCTCCATTGATTTTCTGATATAAATAGCGGACTTGAATACGTCCAATATCCTTTGGATCAACAGCTGCTGTTGCTGCCCATGGGCTATTTTCTGCTTGAATCATCTGCAGGTCCTCATCACTCATGTCGATGCCATAAACTTTAATGTCCGTGCGACCTGCCTGTTCAAGCGCACGAACGGCTCCTTTGGCAAATTCATCCCAGGCAGCCCACACTGCTGTGATATCTCCTTCATTTGGAAACTGCTTTAGTATTGCTTCCATTTGTGATTGAGTGTCCAGCGCTGTATTGGCAGTTGCAGCACCAAATGATGCAACTTCTTTTATGTCCGGGTTGCTTTGCATAAATTGTTCATAAGCAATTTGCCGGCGTTCCATTGGAGCAAAGCCTGCTACCCATATTTTTACGATATTCGCCTTTCCTCCAGCATCTTCTGCAAGCTTATTTAATGTCATTTCAGCCATTTGCTCATCACCCTGCTGTAAGACAGGAACTCCCTCAACCTCTACGTCAGCATCAAAAACGACTACAGGAATATTTGCTTCCTCTGCCTTTTCAATGCCTGCAGTCAAGGCTTCTTTTGTACCGTGATCAATTAAGATCCCATCAAATTTTTGGTTGATTGCTGCATCCAAATTAGAAGCCATTTTCGCCAAATCACCTTCAGAAGTAAAAACGGTCACATCTCCTCCGAATTTTTCTGCCTGCTCTTTTACACCTTCAATGTATTGAGCTGAAAATGTTCCTAAATTGATTTGCATAATGAGAGCTATTTTTTTATTGGCTAGAGGATGCTCTTTTTCATCTGCAGAAACCTCTCCTCCTGCAGGCTCACTTGCGCTTTCCCCTTTGGGCTGACACCCTGTTAATAAGACAAGTAGTGAAATAATTGTTATAAACACCAGTGTTAAAGGTTTTTTCATTGTGATACTTCCTCTCCAATTTGCTCACCAAGGGTATTGTGAATGTTTTTTTGATAATCAGGATAGATAATCCCTTTTTCTGTTATAATCCCCGTTATGTATTCATTAGGGGTCACATCAAATGCAGGGTTATATACCAGCGTTCCTTCTGGCGCAATTCTGCTTTCTCCAATATGAGTTATTTCTTTCTCATCTCTTTCTTCAATTGGAATTTGTGTACCGTCTGCAAGATTTAAGTCAAACGTTGATGATGGCGCAGCAATAAAGAACGGAATTTTAAAAGCTTTTGCTAAAATAGCCAATCCCAATGTACCGATTTTATTGGCACTGTCTCCATTTGCTGCTATACGATCAGCACCTGCAATGATGGCCTGCACTCCTTTTGCCTGAATTGTGTGAGCGGCCATGCCATCTGTAATTAATGTCACCTCTACCCCTGATTGCTGAAGCTCCCAAACCGTTAGACGGGATCCTTGAAATACGGGTCTTGTTTCACATGCATAAACATGAAACTCCTTGCCAATTTCTGCGCCTAAATGAAAAGGTGCCAGTGCTGTTCCATATTTTGCTGTGGCAATAGAACCTGCATTGCAAATGGTCATAACATTTCTGTAATCACCAAGTACAGACAGTGCATATTCACCAATCTTCCGGCAATGTTCCTCATCCTCTTTGTGAATAGCTATTGCTTCAGCTAAAAGGATCGCCTTTGCTTCCTCCACTGTTTTCGCAGTCTCTGCTTTTTTCATTAGTCTTTCAAGAGCCCAAAATAAATTCACAGCAGTTGGCCGGGAACCTGCTAAGTAAATGTATTGTTCATGAAGCTCCTGTTGAAAGTCCTCTAACTTTTCTGCTGAGAATTGACTTGCTCCGATTGCCAAACCATAAGCAGCTGTGATTCCGATGGCAGGTGCTCCTCGAACCTTTAAACTGATAATCGCATCAAAAACTGCTTCTATTGTGTCTAAATGTATATATTCAATAACATGCGGCAGCTTTTGCTGATTTAAAATGGTTAGCTGATCTTGATTCCAAAGAATTGAAACTGGAATTGTCATGATATTTCCTCCTCCAATCTGCCAATGAGATCTGTAATAGAAGTCCATTGGCTTCTGTTTAAGATGAGTGTCGTTCCAAGTTCAATCGCCCTTTTCTTAAACAAAATTCTTTGATCTTTAGGCTCAATTCCATCCAGGTCTTTTACATGAGATAGTCCGATTGTTCTGCGGATCAGTTCACAGCCTGCGAACCCTAAAGTATCCCTGAAAACTTTTTGTAAAAAATCCTCTTTCACTCCTTCTGTTTTAGAAAAAGGTTCAATATTATGACTTTCCCATAATTCAGAAAACGTGGAATAAAAAACATCCCAAGTCGTTTTTATGTGAGTATGAATCATGTCTCTTTTTACACCTGTTCTGACAATAGACTGAAATAGTAAGTTGCCGATAAACTGGCCGACATCAAAACCAATAGGACCATAAAAAGCAAATTCCGGATCAATGACCTTTGTTTCTGCAGGGCCCGCAAAAATACTGCCCGTATGCAAATCTCCGTGTAAAAGGGATTCTGCTTCTGTTACAAATGACCTTTTCAATTTAGCTGCTTCAACCTTTAGTTCTGTGTTTTTCCATAGTTCGTAAACTAATTCAGCAAGCTCCGGTTCATAATCATTCGAATCATGGTTAAAGAATGGATCTGTAAAAACCAAGTCCTCCGTGATTTTGCATAGTTCCGGGTTTGAAAATTGTGCTGCAAGACGTTTCTTTTCAAAAGGATGAAGTGCAAAATCAGAGGTGAAAAAAAGTGTCTTTGCTAAATATTCTCCAATATCCTGTGATAGATTAGGATACTCAGCTCCGTTGATCAGTCCAATTCTAGCTATTTCTAAATGTGATAAATCCTCTATAACGGTAATGGCTAAATGTTCATCTGCTGCAAACACTTTTGGAACTAGATGGGGCACATATTCACCATGTTTTTTTAAAGCGTTTGCTTCGATCGTTGACCGCTTAATCGTCAGCGGCCAGCTTTCTCCTACAACTTTTGCATATGGAAGTGCCTGTTTAATAATGACACTTGAGCCTGTTATCCTATCACTTATCTTGAAGACATAATTTAAGTTCCCATCACCTATTTCAATGCAAGATAACGATGCTTGTTCAGGAAAAAGGTTCAGTTCTTTTGCTAAATGAATTGCTGTATCCTCTGTTAAGCTTTCGTATGATTGTTTTGCTAATATGGCCATGCTGCCACTCCTCTCAATATAATTGCTGAGTTTTATGAAGCCGGCATTTTTTTCGCAAAATTAAAAATGCCTCCTTCATCAGAAAGAGGCAATCGAAATTATCTATCGCCTCTTATCTCTCAGAAAGATTTCTCTCTGAATGGAATTAGCACCGTGCCCTCTGGCGCGTATTTAACTGCGCCTCGTCTCACAACGATATTACGGTCGGTTGCTGGGCTTCATCGGGCCAAATTTCCCTCCGCCAGCTCTGGATAAGAGTGTAAATCACATATTCAAGTTGTTTACTTGAGGAAAATGTTAGCACCACTTTTCTGAATATGTCAAATGTTTTTTTATTTACTAAGCCACATATGTTTGAAAAATAACTTCTGCATACAATATATTGATCATTTTTCAGCTGCATCCTCCATACTATGTATCTTAAACAGCTACCCTAAAAGGCACTAGCGTTGTTTAACTTATTCTCAAGAATAATTTCAGTTTTCAATCGTATAATCTGATAACCTCAATTTAAAAAATTCATAATTGACAGAATGAATTGGTGATGTAATAATACGGGATATATTCAGTCAATTTATAAAATTTCATTTTCTTATCAAGAGCAGGTGGAGGGACGAGCCCGATGATACCCGGCAACCGATCCAAATGAATGGACACGGTGCTAATTCTTGCAGCAAAAGCTGGAAGATAAGAAGCTGTTAATACTTTTATTAACCTCTTCTTATGTGAAGAGGTTTTTTGCTTTACAGCTATTATCCTATGCTGCACAAAACCCTATAATCAAAGTGTTTAGGAGAGATTTATATGAGTGAAATCATTGCTACCTATCAAATATACGGAAAGCCCGGAAAACTGGAATCTAAACTTGAAAGTATTGCCCTTGGATTAACTGTAGGATCTTGGACAGATCTTCCCGCCGTCGATCAGGAACAGTTAAGAAAACATAAAGGCAGAGTTGTGTCAGTGAGAGAATTTTATGATGATGAGCACCCTTCCCGCTTTGGTGAAGTAAGGGCAGAAGGAAAAATTGCTTATCCTTCCGCCAACTTTACCGCTGATTTGCCTGCCATTTTAACAACTGTTTTTGGCAAGCTCTCTTTAGACGGAGAAATAAAACTTTTGGACCTTGAGTTTGATTCAGATATAACAGCTCACTTTCCTGGTCCCCGCTTTGGAATTTCCCAGATAAGAGAGTCGCTTGGAGTATTTGATCGGCCACTTGTCATGAGTATTTTTAAAGGAGTTATTGGCAGGGATTTACCTTTTTTAAATGAACAGCTGAAAAATCAAGCATTAGGCGGAGTAGATCTTGTAAAAGATGATGAAATCTTATTTGAGAACGAGCTTACTCCTTTTAATGAACGCATTGTGTCATCGAGAGAAATTTTGCAGAATGTTTACGAGGAAACTGGACACCGAACTCTATATGCAGTCAACTTAACTGGGCGGACATCTAAGTTGCGTGACCAAGCCAGAAAGGCAAAGGAGCTCGGAGCAGATGCACTTCTTTTTAATGTTCATACATATGGGCTGGATGTACTCCAGGAATTAGCTGAAGACGATGAAATTGCCTTGCCTTTAATGGCACACCCTGCGTTTAGCGGAGCATTCATTTCTTCAGACTTCTATGGATTGTCAAGTTCATTAGCGCTTGGAAAACTAGTCCGCTATGCAGGAGCAGATTTTTCCTTATTCCCTTCCCCATATGGAAGTGTTGCAATGCCCCGAGACGAAACCTTAAGGATCGCTCAGGCATTGCGGGAGGAATCTTCCTTGGCGGCAGCATTTCCAGTACCATCTGCGGGCATTCACCCCGGTTTAGTGCCTAAGCTAATCAATGATTTTGGAACAGATTGCATTATCAATGCCGGCGGAGGAGTACACGGCCATCCCCAGGGCGCCATTGGAGGAGGTAAAGCATTCCGGCAAGCTGTCGACGCAGTATTAAAAGGCATTACACTTGAGGAGGCAGCATCTCAGCATAAAGAATTAAAATCGGCTTTAGACTTATGGGGAGTTGTATGAGTGTGAATCCAATTATATTTTGCGATTTTGACGGCACGATTACTGAAAGTGACAATATTATTATGATTATGGAAAAGTTCGCTTCTGCTGAAGCGAATGAAATCAAAAATGCCATCTTAAACGAGGAGCTATCCATCCAGGAAGGTGTCAAACAATTATTTTCACTGCTGCCCTCCTCTCTTAAAGATGAAATTATTTCTTATGTTTTAGAAAATGCAAAAATTCGTGAAGGCTTTGGTGAATTTATTTCATTTACTCAAAAACACGATATTCCGTTATACATTGTCAGCGGGGGAATTGATTTCTTCATACATCCTGTATTAGAACCCTATGGACCTTTTGAGAACATATTTTGCAATCATGCAGAGTTTTCGGGTGAGAAGATTAACATCGTTTATCCTCATTCATGTGATGATTTATGTTCTTCCCAAGGATGCGGATGCTGCAAGCCATCGATTATTCGTTCACTTTCAGATCAAGACATGGAAACAATTGTGATCGGAGATTCAATTACCGATTTGCAGGCAGCAAAGTTGGCAAACCATGTATTCGCCAGAGACTTACTTATCAAAAAATGTGAACAATATGACATTCCTTACCAGTCATTCCATAACTTCTACGACATTATTAATAAATTAGAAGAAATGATTGAGGTAAAAATATGAACCTATATGAACAAAAGTGGAATGAATTAGCAGACATAAAAGATGAATTGGCTCAAAGAGATTGGTTTATGGGCACAAGCGGAAATTTAGCCATAAAAGTAAGTGATACTTCTTCACATTTTTATGTAACTGCAAGCGGTAAAGATAAAAAACAAAGAACGAATGAGGATTTTTTACTGGTCAACTTAGAAGGTCGGCCAATTGGAGATACAAACTTAAAACCTTCTGCTGAAACATTGCTCCATTCTGCTATATACCGTCAAAGTAATGCCGGCTGCAGCCTGCACGTACATACTGTGGCTAACAATGTGATCTCAGAACTTTATGGAGAGAATGGCCAAGTGGAATTTCAGCATCAAGAGCTAATTAAGGCTTTTGATTTATGGGAAGAAGATGCCGTTCTTACCATCCCTATTATCAAAAACTATGCCTCTATCCCGCGTTTAGCTGAAGCATTTAAGGAACATATAAACAGTAATAAAGGAGCTGTTCTAATCCGTAATCATGGCATCACCGTTTGGGGCAGGAATGGATTTGAGGCAAAAAAATTATTGGAAGCAAGTGAATTTTTATTTCAATATAAATTAAAACTTTTACAATTGACGGGAGGAAAAAATTAATGGCTACTATTCAATTTCAAAATTCAGAGGAAGTTATTTTAGAGCAAGCAGAGGTTGCGGCATTTTTAGAAAGTCAGGAAGTTATCTATGAAAATTGGAATATGGCTAAACTGGATGGTGAATTACATGAAAAATTCACTCTATCAGATGATGATAAACAGTCGATCCTTGACGCTTTTCATGATGAAATTAAAGAGATTTCTGAAAAACGGGGATATAAAGCTGCGGACATCATTTCACTATCTGAAAACACTCCAAATTTAGAAGAGCTGTTAACAAATTTCCAGAGAGAGCATCATCATACAGATGATGAAGTTCGTTTTATTGTGAGTGGCCATGGAGTCTTTGTTATTCAGGGAAAAGACAGCCGTTTTTTTGAAGTCCATTTAAATCCTGGTGATTTGATTTCTGTACCTGAAAATACTAGACATTACTTCACGTTAGCTGATGATCGTAAGGTTGTGGCAATCCGACTTTTCATTACCCAAGAAGGCTGGGTGCCAGTTTATGAGAAAGACGAAGCAAAAGCTTAAGTGTTAAAACAAAAACCAACAGGCCCAATTTGGTCTGTTGGTTTTTTACTGTACATTATGATGAAAATACTTCAACAGGTTTGCCTAGCGCCCACTTACGAATCGCTTTGGCAACTCCATCATGATTATGATGTTCTGTTACTGCATCTGCTGTTTGCTTAAGAATCTCTTGAGCATTGCCCATGGCTACGCCCCAGCCGGATTCTTTAATCATGGCAATATCATTTAAGCTATCCCCGCATGCCATGACATTGTCAATGGAAACGCCAAGTTTTTCACATACAGCCTTTATCCCCATCGCTTTGTTGATTCCAAGTGCATTTACTTCTAAATTGGTTAAGCTTGAATTTGTAACTTCAAGAGCACCTTTTTCGGATAATTGTATTTTTATTTCTTCTCTAATATGGTCATCCTCAATATCAAAGCCAAATTTCAGCCAATTAATCTCTAACAGGTTATCAGGCATTTCATTATGCCAAACCCCTTCACAGCCAATTGCCCAAAACTTTGTGCTGTGTGTTTTTGATAATTCCCACATCCATTGAACTAATTCAGCATCTACATTATTTCTTTGTACCAGCTCTCCAGACGGCCCCCAAATTTCACTGCCATTTACCGTAACTAAATAGGAATTCAGCTGCAGGGATTTTGCGTATTCATTGCAGGATAATTTAGATCTTCCAGTACTCAGGATAATATGTATCCCTTTTTTCTTAGCTTCTGCTATGGCAGCCCTATTTTCAGGAGAAACTTCTCCATCACTATTCAGCAGTGTGCCATCCATATCAAGGGCGATTAATTTAATTTCTGGTGTGTTTTTAGAACCCAACATGTCTTAGCATACCTCCCTTTTCTACACCTATTATAAAAGGAAAGGTCAACATTTTTCTAAGAATCAGCTTTTTTTTACATTATTTACAAAAAAATCAGAAAAGAATAATATAAAATTTACATATCTTCATCATATTCTTCTTTAAACAGCTCAAGTAAAAAGCGATCGCGATTATCCAAGAAATACTTTGTTATTTGAAAATGATCGGTATCTTCATAGGCAACCTTCCTAATTTCCCCGTCATCAAAACTAAAAATATCTGCATCTGGATAACCCAGAAGAATGGGTGAATGTGTTGCAATGATAAATTGACAATCTTCTGTTTTCGTTAAATCATGAATGATTCGCAAAAATGCCAGCTGCCTTGCAGGTGATAAAGCGGCCTCTGGTTCGTCTAACAAATAGAGTGCCTCTCCATTGAAACGATGCTGGAATAAGGTTAAGAACGATTCACCATGTGATTGATGATGAAGAGATTTCCCCCCATATTGGTTATATATCATTGGATGCTCTTTTGCTAACTGATCAATATGTGAAGCAAACTGATAAAAAGATTCAGCACGCAAAAAAAATCCATTGGTCGCTTTAGGCATCCAAGACAAACGAATATTCTCCCCAAGTGCAGATTCAGCTTGATCGACATCAAATAAATTATTTCTGCCTCCGCCCGCTGTGTTAAATTCACATTTATCTGCAATAGCTTCAAGAAGTGTCGATTTACCTGATCCATTCTCACCAACGAAAAAAGTAACTCTTTTCTCTAACTGCAGTTCTTTGAAGTTTTTTATGGATGGAATCGTAAATGGATATTTACTTAAATCATCATCTGCTCCAAAAATCAGTGAAACCCGCTTTAAAAACATTATCCTATTCTCCCCCGCTTAAAATAATCGTTCTCAGTATGAATGTTCATCTAATTATTCTCTATGTACCATTTCATTATATCAATGATGGCAGGGAATGAAGCAAGTAAAGCGGCAATATGTTAAAATAGTAACATATTTTTCGAGACTTGAAATAAATGTAGGTAAGAAGGTTTGTTATGAATAGCATTAAGAGCAAAAATATCATTTTAACACTAAGCTTAGCTGTCCTGGGAGCTCTGCTCTTCTCATTTATTGGCATACCTGTTCCATGGCTGCTTGGTCCTTTAGCTGCCACTTTGCTCTTTTCTTCTTTTAGTAAGGTAACTCCTGTTTTTCCAGCGAAGTTTCGGGATATTAGCATCATGATTATCGGCTATTCAATGGGGCTTTCGTTTACTAAGGAGAGTATGATCCAGATGGGGACCAGCTTGCCGTATATGCTGACATTCACGGTTGTTTTGATCCTTTTTTGCGGCTTTACTGCCAAACTCATCTCAAAAATGACCGGGATTGATTATCCTTCTATTTTAGTTGGAAGCATACCGGGAGGCTTATCGCAAATACTCGTATTTGCTGAAGAGGTAAAGGGTATTGATCTTACAGTAGTCACCTTTTTACAAGTAACAAGAGTGATCATGATCGTTGTTACTGTCCCTTTCCTGCTCTTTGGGCCATTATTTCACCAAAATGCTGCTGAAAGCTATTCTGCTTTAAGCTCCAGTGGAATGGATAACTATTTACCCTTGCTTATATACATTCCTGCAGCGATTCTTTTTACACTTTTAGGCAAGCGAATAAAATCCCCAACCCCTTATTTGCTTGGTCCTCTTGCAGCAACCGCCTTATTAGGATTAACCGGTCTCGAAGGCCCTAGTATTCCTGCGATTGTTTTAGATCTCGCTCAGCTTTCAATCGGCTGTTATGTGGGCATGCTAATGAAGCCGAAACATTTAGAAAATAAGCGGAAAATTTTCATTCTGGCAATCATCAGCAGTATCGTGCTAATTGGCGGCTCTTTATTAATGAGTTTCGGATTAAGGCAAATCCTGCCGCTCTCTGCACCAACAAGCTTTCTAAGCCTTGCACCAGGCGGGATGGACCAGATGGCGATCATGGCACATGAAGTCAACGCAGATCTTTCAACTGTAACAAGCTATCAGCTCTTTCGCATATTTTTTATATACTTTATTATTCCGCCTTTTTTGAAGTGGTTGTTTCGAAGGCTGTCACAGTGACACCCCGGAATTCCTCGTATTTTGTCGAATATCCACGCTCTTTGTTGGATGCAAATTAAGCTGCCGATTATGGCAGCTTTTTTCGTTTGTTTCGGACACTGAATTCCTTTTTTCACCAGTTTTTCGTTCTTCTTGCTGAATTTCGTCTTGTTTTTAGAGGTTTTGTCGTCATGCAGGAAAAAGACAATAGAGTTGCTGAATAAGTTAACGTATAAAACGGGAATTCGGAATCAGGTTCCGAATCATTCATACTATCTATCTAACATTGAAAGGGCGAAAACCTATGACTAACCAATTTACTAAAGCATATACGATTAATGAGGTTTCAAAACAAATTGGAGTACCTGCTGGTACACTAAGACAGTGGGAAAAAGACCTAAAAGGGTTATTACAGATTCCCCGCTCCAAAAATGGGGCACGGTTTTATACCGATCATGAAATAAAACTGCTGACGAAAATTAAAGAAATGCGTGATAATAATTTGAGTCAAAAAATGATCCATCAGCTGTTACACGCCCACCTTCAGCTCGAAGCAAGCAAATCAGATGAAATAAAAGAGTCTGAAAATCAAATAACAGCCATTGAAAAAGAAACAGAGCAAGCAAGCCCCCCTTCCATTGAAGAATTTAAAACAGAACTATTAAGTGAAATAAAAAACGAAATCGTCATGAGTATCCGCAAGGAAGTGGTTGATGAGGTCAAAAGAGAAATTTCAAAAGGCGCTCTTTATACGGTAAAAAACCTCTCAGATTCCATTTATAAATCCAGTGAAAAAACGAAGGCTGAGATCCATTCTCTCTCCGATCGGATTCAACAGTCTTCGGAACAAACCTCCGAAGTAGTCGGAACGTTGTCTAAACGGGTTTCGAGAGCTTCGAAACGTCATTCCGAACACTTTCATGCATTGACAAAAAGAATATCTGAATCATCCGAAGCCTCCTCTGAGGAATTTAAAACAATGATTCACTATATATCCAGTTCAGCTGAAGTGACGAGCGGTGAAATGAGCACATTAATTGAAACATTAAATGCAGATCGGGAAATATACATAGAGTCAATCCAAAAAGAACGAGTAATGTACTGGCAGCAAGTTCGTGAAAGAGAAGATCGTTTTCAAAACTTCATTGAATCTTTTCGAAAAACTGCTGCAGCTGAAGAAGCTCCTCAAAAAAATTGGTGGCAATTTTGGAAATAACCGTTACTCTTACATGTTTTAGCGAAAAAAGGGTAATTGCTAATAATATACAATCCCTTTTGCACGGGTTTCATCAAAAAATTTTAAAGTGCTGGTTTGTATCGCTGGCTGTTCACACAATAGGATTAATTCAGAATGGGAAGGTGATCGCAAATGTCCACACAAAAAAAATCAGCTGATAAATATTCTTCTAAGCAAAAAGATCGTTTTCAGCTGGATGAGCTGCAGAAGAAAATGGACGCGGTTAAAATGAAGCTTGAGCAGCTTGAATATAAAATTAACGAATTAATGTCAAATGATATTAAATAGCTGTAAACCAAATGGGTGTAGTCCAAGTTGAAACAGCCTTTGATCAGTTCGCGGATCGTGATCGAGATTATAGCATGCTCATTGACGCAGGTGACTTCACAGGAGACGAAGTAATAGAATATCTGCAAATCCTGAGTATGAATATGATTGATATCGTTATTTACACACATCCGGATACAGACCATATCGGACAAATGGCAATAGGAATAAAATCAAAAAAAACGAGCGGTCCAAGCTGGACCGTTCGTTTTTAAAGTATATTTTTTCCATAGAATATCTCATCCATCTCTGTCTGCAGACGTTCTGTAATTTCTTTTTCTTCTTGGTCTGTAAGCTTGTCCTTAGTATATCCGAATAAATAATTGTTCAAGTCGAAATCTCTAATCTTGCATTTTGTATGAAAGGTGTGCGCTTGATATATATTTACATCGATCATATCAAATTCTTCCTTAACTTCTTCAGGGATATAGTTTTGGATCGAGCTAATATCATGATCAATATATAGCTTCTGACCATCCTTATCCCTAGTAAACCCACGCACTCGATAGTCAATCGTCATGATATCTGTATCAAAGGAATGAATTAAAAAGTTTAAAGCCTTCAATGGAGAAATTTCTCCACACGTTGATACATCGATATCTGCCCGGAAGGTACTAATTCCTTCATCAGGGTGATATTCAGGATATGTATGAACCGTAATATGACTTTTATCAAGCTGCATGACAACAGAATCTGGCAGCGGCCCAGGGGACTCGTCAAAAGATTCAGTTGGAACCTCTACAACCGGCCCTTCTGAAACTAGTACTGTCACACTAGCTCCCTGTGGAACATAATCCTGCTGAGCAACATTTAGCACATGTGCACCGATAATATCGGATACAGTTTTTAAAATATAGGTTAATCTTTCTGCATTATATTGCTCATCAATATATTCAATGTATGCTTCTCTTTCCTCTTTGGTTTTCGTATAACAAATATCATACATGTTGAAGCTTAATGATTTTGTTAAATTATTAAATCCATGCAATTCAATTCTTTGTTCTGGTGTCAGTTTCATTTTATCCCTCTCTTCATTCATAACAGGTTTCTTCTTTCTCTTATGTTACCCATTTAAATGCTGAAAAAACAAAAGGTTCATGACTGTGTTTTAAATTCTTTCGATTAAGGGTAAAAAAGGAAGGAGGAAAAACGTCTAAATCCTCTTGTATAACGACAATTTACATGATGTAATGAATTAATCATTTCTAAGCAGGTGAACAAGTGCGTAAATTAATTCTATTAACTATTTTTGTTGCTGTTTTGTATACAGCTTGGCCGACACTCACAAATGAATCTGAGCAACAAGCAGATGCCTCTGTTCTGGAAAATCTAAAGAATGATTTCTTTGCAATAAAAGAAAATGAAGAAGTCTCCTCGTTTTTCAGTTCATTCTTACAAAATGCAGAGGATCTCTTCAGCGATATTGTTGCTTCACTCAAGGACATCTCCGATCAAGAACAGGAGCAAGAAGCACTGCCAGTTGATAAACCCGATCTAAACGCACCAGATGCTGAAGCTTTTTCGATCCTGAATCTAGAGATCGGTGATTCCCGATCACAAATTGAAAATAATTTGGGCAAACCACAGCGGACGACAACAAACGAGTATGGTCAAGAATGGCACACCTACCATGACAATTACCACAACTTTGTAATGGTTACTTATCTGGATGATGCCGCTGCAGGATTATACTCAAACCAAGATGTCATCTCTTCAACCTATGACATTGCATTTGGTACTGCGGAACAAGAGGTTCTTGAACAGTTAGGAACTCCATTATCGAAAATAAGAAAAGGTTTTACCTACTATCAATTTGAGGAAAACCGTGACTATGATATTTTTGAATTAAATGACAGCTATGTTACCGTTTTTTATGATCAGCATAATGATGATAAGGTTAAAGCACTGCAAATCATTAGTCATTCTCTCGAATCTGAAAAGGACGGCTTTTATGGTGAACCGAATGAAGAATTAATGGTTGGTTTTGAATATCAGTTGTTTGATATCACGAATGCAGAAAGAGTGAGCAGAGGAATTAATGCACTAACATGGGATGACCATGTAAAAGAAACAGCTCGTAAACATAGTGATGATATGGCCGAGAATAATTATTTTGACCATAACAATTTAGAAGGGCAATCTCCATTTGATCGAATGAAAGAGGATCAACTTGTCTTCCGGATTGCTGGTGAAAATCTTGCATCAGGTCAATTCAGCAGCATATTTGCACATGAAGGGTTAATGAACTCACTAGGACATAGAGAGAATATCCTTCGTGAAGACTATGAATATCTAGGTGTAGGAGTATCTTTTAATGAGAATCTTCAGCCGTATTACACAGAAAACTTCTATACGGATTAACTTAAAATGTTGTTTCAGTTTGGAGGAATTCTTTAGAGAATTCCTCCTTTTATATGGGAATGAATTTCCGATCAAACCCAACAGCAACAAAAAAAGAGACAGCTATTATATAAACAGCTGCTCTTTTAGGTTTATTTTGCCGGTACCTTCTTTTCAATCTTAACCTGGTCAATTCGATTATCTATAACAGTTAAAATTTCAAACTCCAAGTGCTGATAATCGAACTTCTCACCTTCTTCGGGAAAATAACCTAGTTCTTTCAGCAAGAAACCTGCTAGGATGTCCTCGTCCTCTGGAATTCTGCTTTTAAACACATCATTAATGCGTCTAATCGCCAATTTGGCATTACAGATAATATGAGTATCTGTTAATTCATCAATTAAAATAGTTGCATCTTCATCCGTTTCATCTTCGATTTCCTGTCCAAGCATCGCTTCAATTATATCCTCATGGCTGATAATTCCGCGGGTACCGCCGTATTCATCCAACACAATCGCCATATGCTTACGCTCTTTTGTCATCAGTTTAAAGACTTTTTCAATCGAGTGGAATTCATAAACAAAAAGCGGTTCATTATCTGTATAGTCATGAAGTGTTTTGCCGTCCTCTACAGACCAGGATAATAAATATTTTGAATGAAACACACCGATAATATTATCCATATTTTCTTTATAAACCGGATATCTTGTGTAATGATTGTTTAGCACAATATCCCGGGCTGAATCAAACTCTGAATCATATGGAATGCCTATGATATCCATCCTGGGAGTTTTAAGAGCGTCTCTTACATCCAGACTGTAAAAATCAATAACCCCTTTAATGGTTTGTGTTTCTTCGTTCTTAAAGGTCCCTTCTACAGTTGCAATGTCTACCATTGTGATCAAATCTTCTCTTGAAACTGAAACTGCATCAGGATCTTCTTTTGAAACTAACCTTATCACCATTCTTGTGAATCTTGAAAGCAAGAATGTCAAAGGTTTTAAGACAATCATTAAGATTCTGATTACTGGATATACAATAAAAGCAACTCGGTCTGCCAGAGATGCAGCAATCGACTTTGGCAGAACTTCAGCAAAAATAATAAGCGCAACTGTTAGAATCCCTGTTGCAATTCCGACATTAAAATTATATTCAATCGCAATGACAGTAACTAAAGTCGGAAGCATAATATTGGCAATATTATTACCAATAAGAATTGCTGTAATAAGCTCATCTGGCTTAGACACTGTCTCGAGCAGCTTTGCAGCTTTCGTATCATTATTTTCAGCACGTGTTTTTAATTTCATTTTGTTGACTGCAGTTAATGCGGTTTCACTTCCGGATAAGAAGAAAGACATTAACATGAAAAATATTATTGCAATAACCAAGAACTCTTCCCCATTTCAATCAATTTTATTGTTTGTTACCCTTCTTTTTTAATATAATAACCTTTTTCTTTCACCAATTTCCAATAATTACACTGCAAAGTACTGTTAATCAACAGTACACTATGTGATATATTCCTACTATATTTTATTCTTACCTTTAAAAAACAAAATACTCATTCCTTCTTTATCACTGAAGTTTACAGATCATCCCATTCATCAAAAAAATATTATTTAAAAAAACTTTATAATGTTGAAGGGAATTAGGCAGCTTTCTTCGTCTATAAATGTGGCAAGAATCATTATAAAAGGAGCAAAGAAAAATGGAATTTGATTTATTAACAATCTTAAAAGCAATTATCTTAGGAATTGTAGAAGGTTTAACAGAATTTGCACCTGTCTCTTCAACAGGACATATGATCATCGTGGATGATATGTGGCTGCAGACTGAATCTTTTTTATCAAAATATACGGCCAATACCTTTAAAGTGGTCATTCAGTTAGGTTCGATTTTAGCAGTTGTTATTATTTTTAAAGATCGCTTTATTGATATGCTTGGATTATCAAAGAAAAAAGCGGAAGCAGCGGCAGATCGTAATCGACTAAGGCTCTCTACAGTGATTGTTGGTTTAATACCGGCTGGAATATTAGGGGTTTTATTTGAGGATTATATTGATGAGCATTTGTTTACAACAAAGACGGTTGTAATTGGTCTGATTATTGGGGCATTATTTATGATTGCTGCTGATTTATTATCATCTAAAAAGCCAAAGGTTAACACAGTTGAGGAGATTACATATAAACAGGCCTTCTCGATTGGTCTAATACAGTGTTTTTCACTATGGCCTGGTTTTTCACGTTCTGGTTCTACCATTTCAGGCGGTGTAATATTGGGATTAAGCCATCGTGCTGCAGCTGATTTTACCTTTATAATGGCCGTGCCCATTATGGCTGGTGCAAGCTTTTTATCCCTGTTAAAAAATTGGCAGTACTTTACCATTGATGCTCTGCCCTTTTTTATTGCTGGCTTCATTAGTGCCTTTCTTTTTGCACTGTTATCCATTAAATTCTTTTTGAAGCTCATTAACAAAATTAAACTGATTCCATTCGCTATTTATCGTATTGTTTTAGCATTGGTTATTTACTTTATTTTTCTCTAGGCCAGAACATGTTTTCTATTAGATCTCGTATTAATACCCTTTTGAATGTAACCAATATTCCAGCACTCTCAGACAGCTAGTATTTAGGAGTACTTGTAAGCTAAATAAAGATATTTTATGTATCTCCTCCTTATTAAGCATTTTTTTTGGTCATAGCGTACACAATTGTTAGAATGTATGTACCTACAATAATTCAGAAAGAAGCTGAGAGCAGATGACAAACGTAAAATATTCTGTATTGGATTTAGCGCCTGTCGTTGAAAATAGTACAGTCCAAGACTCTTTAATGAATACATTAGACTTAGCACAGCATGCAGAAAAATGGGGTTATGAGCGTTTCTGGCTAGCTGAACATCATAATATGCCAGGCATCGCAAGTTCTGCAACATCTGTCGTAATTGGCCATGTTGCTGCTGGAACTTCAACTATTAGAGTAGGATCCGGCGGAATTATGCTGCCCAATCATGCTCCATTAGTCATTGCAGAACAATTTGGTACACTAGAGTCACTTTTCCCCAATCGAATTGATCTTGGATTAGGCCGTGCGCCGGGTACAGACCAGGTAACGGCAATGGCTTTAAGACGGGATCGCCGCAGCGATGGGAATGACTTTCCTGAACAGCTGGAGGAATTGAGAGCCTATTTTGATCCTTCTTTAAGTAAACATACTCCGGCAGTACATGCCGTCCCTGGTGAAGGACTTTCCATACCAATTTGGCTGCTCGGATCAAGCGGTTTTAGTGCTCAGCTTGCGGGTCAGCTAGGATTGCCTTTCTCGTTTGCAAGCCATTTTTCACCTGAGAATACAATACCGGCTATTAATTTATACAGAAGAAGCTTTACTCCATCCTCTGTCTTAAGTGAGCCTTATGTGATGGTTGGTGTGAATGTTATTGCAGCAGACGAAGAACAACAGGCTAAAAGAATAGCTACATCTATGCAGCAATCTTTTCTTGGTTTAATTCGAAATGAACGCGGAAAATTAAGAGCACCAATCGATGAGATTGAATCTGTTTGCACGCCTTATGAAAAGGCTATTCTTGATAAGCAGTTAGGTGGCTCAATTGTTGGTGATGCTTCTACTGTTGAAGAAAAATTAACTGCATTTATTTCAGAAACTGGCGCTGATGAGATTATTGTCAATGCACAAATCTTTGATCATACAGACCGATTGCGTTCCTATGAGATCGTTTCAGAAGTAATGAAGCAGCACAACGCAAAATAAATTTGCAAACAAAAAGGCTATTCCAGTTCTGTTATGGACTGGAATAGCCTTTTTCATTATCTGAGACGGTGTATATGTAAGTTTATAACGATTTACTTTTCTTGTTTGGAGGATAATTCATCTACTAATCTTTCAGCCAATCGTCTATAAAGGTTACTCATTTGTACAATTGATGTGATGAGAAGAATTTGCTGCAGCTCTTCCTCACTTTCATGACAAGAGTGCGCTATTTGATCACGAGCTTCTTCCTGCTTTAATTCCGCATGACTTTGAAAATCGGTAATGTTTTGATTAAAGATTTTGAGGTAACTATTATAAAAGCCTTCTAATTCGAAATCTGAATCGTCTTCTCTTTTATTTAAGCCATCCAGCGTTGTTTTAATATCATTAATGGATAATCCACCTTTTAATTGATAGATTAAGCTGATCAAGATGATATGTTCCTTGGAATATTTTTTGTTTTTTACTGGAAAAAACAACTTTCCCTTAGCATAATTATTAATCATCGTTTTTGTTAGGACTTTCTCATCTTCATTGCGTTTAGCTTCTGCATATTTATTTTCAAAGAGCTGAATGACCTGATCCATATATAAATCGATCTGCGGAATTTCCTCTAATGATATATACTTCTCCAGCGCCATCTTCCTTACTATCTCATTCAT
Organism: Cytobacillus gottheilii; assembly: GCF_001636345.1. Lineage (GTDB taxonomy): Bacteria > Bacillota > Bacilli > Bacillales > Cytobacillaceae > Cytobacillus > Cytobacillus gottheilii. The sequence continues at coordinate 2,197,033 of NZ_KV440945.1, read as the reverse complement.
TTCCTTCATTTGTTTAACCCTCTATTTCGATGTATTATATCGTTCATATTACTTTAAATTTTTCAGTATGTAAATGTTGACTACATATCAAAATACGTATATCATTATATGTAGTTATCGATACTACATATAATTGTTTTAAAAGAAGGAGGATGCAAAAATGACATCTTATATTCGTGAACCTATTAACGGACTTACCCACCTTGCCGGTGCAATCCTTTCTTTTATTGCCTTAATCGCTATGGTAATAAAAGCATCAATGACAACTACTTCAGCAATTGCGATTACTGCTGTCATCATTTTTGGAATTAGTATGATTTTGCTGTATTCCGCTTCAGCGACCTATCATATGGTCATCGCAAAAGACCGAGTGATCGCTTTTCTTAGAAGACTGGATCATTCTATGATCTTCGTATTAATTGCCGGCTCCTATACTCCTTTTTGTTTAATTAGTTTAAACGGAGTTACCGGATGGGTGCTGTTTACGATTGTATCCGTTATTGCCGTATTGGGTATTGTCTTTAAAATGGTATGGTTTAATTGCCCGCGCTGGTTATCGACTGCCCTGTATATTGGTATGGGATGGATCATTATTTTTGCGTTTGCACCTTTAAGTGAAACGTTAAGCACAGCGGGTGTTTTCCTATTAATCTTTGGTGGTGTATTATACACGATTGGCGGAGTCATTTATGCCGTTAAGCCAAAATTCCTAGAGTTTAAACATTTAGGTTTTCATGAGATCTTTCACATTTTTATTATGCTTGGAACAACCGCTCATTTCTTAAGCGTGTTTATGTACGTTTTGTAAAGTATTAGATCTTCTCCATATGTTTCGTAAATATAAAAGAGGGAATCCAGCAGCCTTGGATTCCCTTTTTCGTTTCCTAAATTGATAAATATAATCTTAAATCTTTGTAAAATATGGTTCATATCTTGGATTTGCATAGAAAGGCGGTCTTGGGCCAATCATGGCCAGGTTAAATGGCGTCTCATTATCAGCATAAAAAACTTCCTCTTTTTCATTTGATTCGTCGATCAGTAAGTATTTCACTTCTAAATTCACATAATAAGGCAACATCCTTCACATCTCCTCTCTTACATCCAGTCTTGAGCACTATATGCAAATCCACCTATTATTGAGCAAGTCTCCTTTACTGCAACACATAGGCACAAATTAGGCATATGCATCATAAGTTAATCTGACTGCAGGAAAAGGAGGCTTTACCGTGCCTAATAACGATTATGAAAAACTAGGTAAGCAAGAATACCCTATGTATCCGAATTTCGGAAAAATTACAAGATATGAGGAAGTACCGCTCGCAGTACCAGAGCAGCGTCAATACCGGCAGCCTGGTGAAGAAGGCTTAATGGTGCCAAAACCGATCATTGAAAATCCAAATTATACTGGAAGCGGAAAACTTAACGGTAAAACAGCTTTAATCACTGGCGGAGACAGCGGAATGGGAGCAGCCGCAGCCATTGCGTTTGCTAAAGAAGGTGCTGACGTTGCAATCGCCTACTTGGATGAACATGATGACGCTAATCGAACGAAAAGACGAATTGAGGCGATTGGCAAACGCTGTCTACTATTGCCGGGTGATCTGCGAGAAAAACAACAATGCATAAAAATTGTAGAAGATACGGTAGCCGAGTTCGGGAAGCTGGATATTTTATGCAATCATGTCGGCATTCAATTTCATCAAAATAGTTTAATGGATATCAGCGATGAACAGTTTGATGATACATTTAAAGTGAATATTTATTCTCATTTTTATACGACTCGTGCAGCACTGAAATACTTAAAGGCAGGCAGCACTATTATCAATACAGCCTCCATTGTAGCTTATGAAGGCAATGATTTGCTGATTGATTATACAGCTACAAAAGCAGCCAATGTGGGATTTACCCGTGCACTGGCGAATAACTTAGTAAAGGAAGGCATTCGTGTTAATGCACTGGCTCCGGGTAAGGTATGGACACCACTCATCCCATCTAGTTTTTCGGCTGATCAAGTAGCACTGGCTGGAAATCCAATGAACAGAATGGGTCAGCCATTTGAACTAGCTCCTGCATTTGTTTTTCTAGCCTCTGATGATTCCCGCTTTATGACGGGGCAAACCTTGCATGTGAACGGCGGACAATGGACTTCCTCCTAAAAAGGACAAATAAATATAATAAAAAAACCAGCACAACATCTGCTGGTTTTTTATGTGTTCTATGAAGGATTATAATCATTGAATACGTAATCAATGTGTAGTTCAAGTCAATGAATATTCTGCCTGATGACATCCATATATCTTTGAAAATAAACATTCTGCGCTATTACCTCATTAGCCGATATTGAATCCAGTGCACTTTCAATTACAAAATGCCTTACCTTCTTTACTTCAAATAATTCCTCTTTAATAAATTCAATCAGCTCTGTCAGCCGATCCTTTTCTTCAGCACTAAAATGGGAATTATGGATAATATTTTGAAGCTGTGCATGAAGCAAATCAATACGTTCATTTAGTTCCAGCTCTTCCTGTGAATGTGTCGGCAGCCATTTATTTATAATCGCAGGATCCAGCAGCTGTGCTTCATGAAGTGATACTTCCTCGACCATATATAAGATTCGATTCACACTATATTCGATTACTTTTTCAATATGGTCGTTATCTGCTTCTTCATCTAATCTGTTATATTGAATATTTTGATGGACGATTCCTAAAAACATGACTGCACAATCAAGTAAATATGGCTTTTTATCTTCGCCGCAAATATCACTGAATCGTTTCATTAACCAGCGTATCTCCATTACTTGGCGATGCTTAATAAAACGGACAAGATCGGCATCCTTACTTGCAAATATTTCACGATATAAATTCAAGAGCTTATTTCGTTTATTATTCTTCATTTGAATAACCACTTGCTTGCAAAATACCTCTTTATTCTTCAAATCCTCTCCTATAAGCATGGCACTTCGTTCGTCTTCAAGTTTTTCATGAAGCCATTTTATAATCTCAATTAATAATTCGCTTTTAGAGGAAAAATAATTATAAAAAGTACCTTTAGAAATCCTGCTGCTTTCTAATATTTCTTGTATAGAAGTTGCTTGAAAGCCTTTTTCAATAAAGAGATGATGAGCTATATCCATAACATGAAGCTTTCTCTTATTCAAAAAACATCACCTTTTCAACGAAATTCATACCCTTTATTTTACCGCAGTGAGAGACTATTGCACAAACAAAAATTTATGAAGCTAATATAAAGAAAACCTAAGCTTTAGGCAGCATAGGTTAACTGAATGAACTAAAAATAAAAGCTATGAGGACTGAAAAAAATATGACGATCAAAATCATGATCATTACGAAGATGATAATAAGAATCCAGCCAATCACCTTTTTTCCTGTCTGTACAAAATAAATACCTAAAGCCAATATTCCGAAGAAAAAGCCAAAAATCCCCCATAAAACAGGACTTTTCCCGTATTTTGGCGCGTTAAGAGCTAGAAAGATAGCGATTGCTACATGCCCTAAAAAAGATATTAAAATTTCCATATATAAAAACTCCTCTTTGTATGACAAACCATTATAAATATTATACAAGGACTTTTCACTATATGACAATAATATTCAGTATCCCTATTCAAATCTTCGTACCCTTTAAGCAGAACAGGAGCAGAAAGTAGTAAATTTATTAGAGAAAAATTCCTAATTTTGTTACACACTAGGTAAAGAATATAAATATAATAAAAAAACACACTGAGCAGAAAGGGGCCTCCACTGCACAAACTGGAAGCTATTCAATCTCAACAGAAGAAGGTATTGAACGCCAAACACCGAAGCTGGCGATGAAAGAGCCAGAATTTAATATTAACGGTACAGCTCTTAACAGTATATAAACGAACAAAATGAACTAGTTGTAAAGTTTGTCCAATTTAAAACATATATATCAAATATCCGCGTACACGTGTGGAAATACAAATAATTGGAGTTTGATTATGTTTTTTGGATTGCTCATTATTTTTGCGCTCGTTATGTTATTACCGTTTACTGTAAGAGTCGTTGAGGAAAACTTAGAATTTTTCTTGTTCTTGATGGGATTACTGGCAGCTTTCGTGAGCGGAGTGTTTGACGGCGCCCTTTTCGTTAAGGCTGCTAGTGATCCAATTAATATTGCCATTGCCGTATTTATTGCTGGGTTGTTATTTAAATGGCTGCAGGTGCCTCTGGAAAAATCAATCATCCGTTTTAGTCAGAAAATGCCGTTCCGCTTATTTGCTGCAAGTGTTGTGGTCTTACTTGGCATTATTTCCAGCTTTATAACAGCTATTATTGCTGCATTAGTTCTTGTCGTTGTTGTAAGTGCGCTGAAGCTTGATAGAGCTTCTGAAGTTAGATTTGTTGTACTGGCATGTTTTGCGATTGGATCTGGGGCAGCCTTAACTCCTATTGGCGAACCATTAGCAACGATTGCTGTGAGTAAATTAAAGGGTGACTTTTTCTTATTGTTTTCCTTAATTGGACCTCAGGTGATCGCTGTTATTATCTTCTTTGCCTTTCTGACCATTCTATTTGTTCATCCCCCAGCGGATGGAAAAGCTTCATTCAGCAAGAGACCGAACTCAGAAAACTATGAAGAGATATTTGTTCGAGCATTAAAGATCTACTTTTTTGTCATGGGTTTAACCTTCCTTGGTGCAGGTTTTGAACCGTTAATCAATCACTATTTACTTAATCTTGATCCCTATTATTTGTATTGGATTAATATTATTTCCGCTCTCCTGGATAATGCCACACTTGCTGCTGCTGAAATTAGTTCTTCCATGTCACAGTTTACCGTGCAAATGATCTTAATGGGGCTATTATTAAGCGGAGGCATGCTGATACCTGGAAATATTCCTAATATCATCTCTGCCGGCAAATTGCAGATTACTAGCAAGGAATGGGCTAAATTTGGACTGCCTGTAGGATTTGCTGCAATGCTCGGATTCTTTATATTTGTCCTAATAACTGCAGCAGCAACATAGAAAAGTATGTTAGCATAGAAAAACAGCTTCATAGACTTATCAATTTATTAGATCGCTATTTTAGCAGTCTTACCTAATTCATAAAAAAAACCCAAACGATTAGAAGGACGAAAAATGCAACGTCTTTTAATCATTTGGGTTTTCCATTTAAGCCGCCTCTATATTGCAGGTTTTTATTCTGATATTTAAGGCTCTGCATTACCTTCTGAACATCGGCAAGACCATTGCTTATCGTCAGCTATTTATTGCCTTCTCGTCTGCTGGGAAAACAATACCCATTTGCTTTCTGGCCTCATCCATGATTTCCAACACTTCAAGAGATGTTTTGAATGAATTAATTTTAGATTCTGTTTCCCCATTTTTAATCAGGTCAATGAATGCTTTTGTTTCATAATACATAGGATCAAATGATTGTGATACCGTTAGATCTTCTGCTTCGCTGCCTCTAAGTACAATTCCAGCCTTTTGAGGTGAACTGATTCGATCAATCATAATGCTGCCTTTCTCTCCTTGTATTTCAGCAGGCAGATTAGAATCAGCAATCTTTGAAAAGAAGACAACTGCCTCTTTATCTTCATACTTCATGATAATGCTGCCTTGACCATCAACTCCGGTATCTAGCTTTATACAGGAAGCCTGTATTTCTTTTGGCTTTCCAAACAATCTAACAAGAGGATAGATGGTATATACGCCAATGTCCATTAAAGAACCGTTCGAAAATGCTGGATTAAAAGCATTTAGAACTTGACCATTTTTATATGCATCGTACCTTGATGAGTATTGGCAATAGCTGGCGAAATATTTACGAACTTGTCCAATTCTTTCTAAATGCTTTTCTACCTCGTTGAAAACAGGCATATATGTAGATTTCATCGCTTCCATAAGCAGCACGTTATTTTCTTTTGCGGCTTGAACCATCTGTTTAAACTCAATCGCATTGGATGCAATGGGCTTTTCACATAAAACATGTTTTTGATGGTTTAAGAAAAGAATGGCCTGCTCAGCATGCAATGAATTGGGAGTAGCTATGTATACAGCATCAATTTCGTCGCTTTTTGCCATTTCCTCCAGATCTGTAAAAATCGTGCTTACATGATACTGATTTGCAAATGTCTTAGCCTTTTCTTCCGTTCTAGAATAAACTGCTTGCAATTTAAAATCCTGAATCTCGCTAGCTGCCTTTAAAAAGCTTTCAGTAATCCAGTTCGTTCCTATCACACCGAATTTAATCATAATCCACCCTCCAAATGTATGTGCAATCTTTTGTTTTCACTTAATTGAACTAATAATATCGTAACACATTACCATATATACATTTTAGTGGAAGAATGATCTGTCATCAAGGTTTTAAGGATGATGCACTGATGTGCCAGCAAGCTCGATCTAAATTTTGGTAAATAATAATCTTTTCTAATGCACCTACTCTAATACACCAGTTTCTGTTATGTTGACCTCAGGCACGATATGAATGGAAATCTCAGGATAAAGATCATCCCATTTTTTCACATCCCAATTTCGGCTTCTCGTTCTAACTTCTTCACCAACTCCCAGCGGATCAATACCTAATTCTTGAAATTGCTTAACTAGTGCATCTCCTCTTTCTTTTATATCCTTCTCAAAAGCCTTTTCAATTTGCTGCTTTTTGATTTTCTTTAATCCACCATCAATATATTCACGAATATACGCTTTTATCTTTAAGTGAATAGTAATATCACTCATCTCCATTGGGTTAGAGACTTTATAATTTAACGTTGTTCCCATCGATGAAATAGATACTTTTTCATGATCATTAATTTCCAGCGAAAAAGAATCTCTCTTGCTTTTATGCTCCATTAGTACTCTTAAAAGCGAGAAATCTTTTTCATCAACATGTCCAACCAGACGGTCGCTATCAAATAATCCAATTGCCTTCAATGTCAATTCATCCTCCGATAGGCCAATTATTGGCGCAATAGGATCCAGTCCTTCAGCATAGTTGCCATACATAAAAAGATGAAGATTTGTTTTTGGAATAACACCAGCTTCCATATTTTGTTCAATTAAGTCTGATAAAAAAATGCCATTATCTGTTTCACCGTATTGCTGTTCTAAAATCTCTTTCGTACTGCCATCAGCTACTCCAATCATCACGTTAGATCCAACAGAAGGATCCCTGGTAAGAGAATCTAAAATAAGAGAAATACCTTTTTCTGCCAATTCTCTACTATATAGAGCTACTTCAAGTTTTCCGCTTACCAATGGTTTTTCTGATTTCAAGTTCAGTTTATCTCGTACTTCTTTACTTAAATTATCGGTAGTTGTCAGAGTCTTATTTTTCACTCCGCCCCCACTTTCGTATACTGGATATACAACAGTAACTTCATATTGATCTTCATCTACTAAATCATAGCCCGTTGCAGAAGAAAGCTGGATTTCATCGAGAATTTGCGTATCAATATTCATACAGCCATTTAGAAAAACAATAACAGCAAGCAAAAAGAGCTGAAAGATTTTCTTCATTTCTTCTTCTCCTTCAGTTTATTCCAAACAAAAGAATATGCACTTAAAACTGGGATGTAAACAAATAGCAAGAATAGGCCAAGTTTAGCTGATACATTATTCATCATGTCTATTCTTTCTCTGCCACTCATGAAAATGGTTAAAATGTATACGATTAATAAAATAATGAGCAGTACCTTTTTTTGTTTAATGTTTACTACTTTCCCGATCCCTTCCGCTGCCGCCCAAACCAATAAGCAGATATTCGGTAAAATCATTAGCACCCATGATGTAATTCCGATATATTCAAACCTTTCTACAAAAGGCAGTTCAACAATTTTCCAGAGTGATAAAGTAGCCCATATGTGATGACTTAACTGCTTTTCACTAAAATACCCTATAGTAATAACCATTAGAAATAAATAGATGAGGCAGGTAAGGATGTTCCCAAAATGAGCCCATTTTTGCGAGCTTTTTGCATTTTTTATATAAGGGTAATACATGAGCAAGCTTGAAAATCCCAGGTAACTTAACGACATATCCCTCGTCGCAAGACCCATTTCTTTTATTGAATGATTCCAGATGGGCAGCAGATTGCGCAAGTGAGTATGCTCGAGAGGAAATAAAAAAGTCAAATATAAATACATAGGGATAATGGTTCCTAATACACATATACCCGCAACTACTCGGAATCCTCCTGTTAAGCAATAGTAGGTGAGCAAAATAAAAATAAAGGCAAATACATAAATATTAATTGTCGAGAACACCCAGACTTCCACAATTTCCACAAAGCTGCTCAAAACAGTAACTGTTAACAAGATCCAATTCATTATCCATATTAGTCCAAATAATGAACCAATATATTTGCCAAATAGTTTTTTCTGAATCTGTATAATGTCCATTTGGTGGCGGTTTAATAGCGTGTACAGTATAAATATTACTGCACTGACGATTATTGCAGCGGCTATAACAGCAATCCAGCTGTCATTTCCTCCTGATTTAATCACAATCCGCTGAAAACCTAAGATCCCCACTCCAACTTGAATCGCATGTATTAAAAAGAAAACTAGAAAAGGCGAAACTTGTTCTTCCTTTTGTACCATAACAATCGCTCATTTCTCATAAATTCAATTTCACTCGTTTTTGTGTTTTGCTTCTGATTGATTAAATTTCACCGTATCTTCTGTCTGCGCCTGGATTGGTCGCTTGGATTGATACTTAAAAGGCAAGCGGATGAGTGCATCCTTCAAATCAAATACGCGCAATGGGAAAAGAGGTTCAAGAAAAGGTCTTCCTAATGAGGAAAGGCGCAGAAGATGGATCAGTAAAAAACAAAAACTGATAGCAACGCCAATCAGACCTATATAATGGGACATGAGCAGAAAGGGAAATCGTATTAATCGAATTGTGTTGCCCATTTGATAGACAGGGGTAGTGAATGAAGCCAAGGCTGCTAAAGCAACTATAATTAGCAGTACATTACTTGTTAATCCCGCTTCTACAGAGGCTGTACCAATGACGATCCCGCCAACGATACCAATTGTTTGACCTACCTTTGTCGGCAGCCTTGCACCTGCCTCACGAAGTAATTCAATCGCCAATTCAAGTATAAGAGCTTCCAGTATGGGAGGAAGCGGGATAGCGGTTCGTGATGTTACAAGTGTACTAACCATATCCTTAGGGATAAGCTCATAATGGTATGTTAAAACGGCTACATACAAGGGTGTAACCAAGATAGAGAATAAAACGGCAAAAAAGCGGACTAATCTAAAAAATGATGCCACTAGCCAGTTTAAATAGTAATCCTCAAATGCTGAGAAAAATTCAAAAATGGTTGTAGGTCCAATTAAGGCATGCGGAGCCCCGTCCACTATGATGGCAACTTTCCCCTCTCCTAATACGGCTGCAATCCGGTCTGGCCGTTCTGTATCGATAAATTGAGGAAAGGGAGAATGCTGATTATCCTGAATAAGCTGGGTTAAATAAGAACTATCAGCAATTTGATCTATATTCAAATCTTCTATACGCTGAAGAACCGTATTATAATTTTCTTTGTTGGCAATGCCCTCAATATATAATACGCCCACCTTCGTTTTTGAGAGTCTTCCTACTGTTCTCTCCTTGACAACTAAATTAGAAATTGGCAATCTTTTTCTAATCAAATGAATGTTCGTCTGATAGCTTTCCACAAAAGATTCTTTAGGACCAACCACGCTGAATTCAACCTCTGGCGGAGCTACCTGTCTCTCCTTTGCAGACTTAGCTTTTACAAGACAAAACTGCTTGTTACTTATACTGTTATGAATACAAACAGATCCTTGAAGCAAAGCATCCTGAATAAGCGTTACATCTTCGGATATTTTAAGATCTTCAAAAGGAAGCAAGGCGGTCAATTCCTCAATACTTACTGCTTTTTGAACATTGTGAAGAATATCTTTGTGTAATATATCCGCCTCTGTAAGTGTTTCATAAAATCCAATACAAAAGGTTACATGTCTATTTGTTACAAACGACTGTTTAAAATCATCTGATGCGCTTAAATCATTAAATACCGTTTGAATGGTTTCTGCAGCTTTTTTATTCTCTGCTGAAGTTTTATCCTTTTTTCTTGTTCTGAACATATATTCACACCCCAGAAAGAGAATGTTAGCAGTAATGCCATTATTTACATTCGTTAGTATGAGATAAAAACAATAAAAAAAAACCGGAAAAATCAGCAGATTTTCCGGTAAAAAGATACTTTATTTATCAATTATTGATTTAACAGCTCTGCCATTCCTGCCAATCGTTGTTTTTGCTTTTAACAATGAAGAAACAATTGCTTCCTCAACCATATCAGCGGTAGCAGCAAAGATATCGTCCATAATCCCTTGTTCTTCACGAATGCTTAGCCCTTGGTCGATAAAAGAATCGGCAGAGAAGTGGGGCACTTTATTAGCTGTTGAAAAGGCAATGACAATATCTCCGCTTCCATGGCTTATATGACTCCCCGTCCTGCTCAGCCCTACAGTGCTCCTTTTGGCAACTCGTTTAAGTTGTCTGTCGCTTAATGGTACATCTGTCGCAATGACAATTATAATGGAACCATCCTCAGGTTTATGAATTGAATCTTGATTTATATCATTTATGTATTTACTATAATGAAAATCTCTAGGGTTACCAAAATTACTTAACACGAGACAGCCTAACATAAAATCTTGATCACTTGTATAAGGAATCCTCCTGGAAGCAGTGCCAATCCCTCCTTTGTACCCAAAACAAACCATCCCCTTGCCTGCCCCGATTGCGCCCTCTTCACATACATCACTTGCCTCCTCAATTGCAGCTATGGCATGATGCGGTTTTACCGGTAATAATCGAATTGAATTCAAATAGCTGTCGTTACATTCACCTGTAATAATATTAATTGTTCCTGTTGTATCACCTATCTCCTCGTTTTGCTGCAGCATATATTGTAATGTTCCTTGTGTTACAGCTGGAACACCGAATGTATTTGTCAGCATAATAGGCGATTCCAATAATCCAAGCTCATTAAGCTGTACAAGTCCTGTTGTTTTACCGAAACCGTTTATAATATAACTTGCAGCGATTACTTTTTCTTTAAAAAGATTGCCGCTATGCGGCAAAATGGCCGTCACTCCTGTACAGGCGAATTCATTGGAGGACTCATACTGCTCGTCAATGGTCACGTGCCCGACCTTTACTCCCTCCACATCTGTTATGCAGTTTTTCGCCCCGCTATTATACCTTCCAATTTTAATGGTACTCATCCTTTTTCCCCTTTTATCAGTTTGAAGTAATTCACCACACACAGAAAAACAGCCCCCTATAAAGCAAGGGCTGTTTGAATAAATTAATTTAATTGTTCTGTCAGGTCATTTAATTCTTCTGTCAATTTCATGAATAATGCCTGGTCGCGAATTTCGAGGGTCTTATCAATTTCATTGCGAAGCTTTTGGATTTTATACGTCAGCAATGCTTCATTTAACACCTTTTCCGCTAGGTGTGAGACCATGTTTTCCTCAGACTGATGCGGTGAATAGAGCGTGTGCTTTTCCATTTGAAATCAACCCCTTGACTTTTTTCAATTATAGCAAAAGTTTTCTGATTTTTCAATTCTTTTTTCTTCCTGTATTTATAAGTTACCACAGCAGCCTTGTACTTAAACATTTAGAATAATCAAGGATATTTTTGGCTTTTTGATAGGCTTTTCTATCAGTTTCCTGTACAATAGTGTTTGTTGTATTTAGGAAAGCTAAATATATTAAATAGATATTTCCAATAGGAGGAGTATGTATGGGGCAATCAAAACAAGCAGAACATGCAGGCACACAAGGAAAGCCCGAGAAAATCTGGACTAAAGACTTTATATTTATTTGTCTGGCCAATTTCTTTGTATTCCTCGGATTTCAAATGACATTGCCAACATTGCCGCTATTTGTTGAAGAGTTAGGCGGAAATGATCAGCTTATAGGAATTGTTGTAGGCATATTTACTTTCTCTGCTTTATTGCTGAGACCTTATGCTGGTCATGCTTTAGAAACAAAAGGAAGAAGATATGTTTATATAATTGGTCTAGCTATTTTTGTTTTATCTGTTGGATCATTTGGTTTTGCAGCAAGCTTAACTCTTTTGCTCGTCATTCGGATCATTCAAGGAATAGGCTGGGGGTTTTCCACCACTGCTTCTGGAACGATCGCAACAGATATCATACCTGCTAAACGCCGTGGTGAAGGAATGGGGTATTATGGTCTGTCCGGTAATATCGCCCTTGCCTTTGGACCGACGTTAGGACTGGCATTTGTAGGTGTTTTATCATTTCAGCAATTATTTCTAATTTGCGGTGCTTTAGGGTTAACTGCACTGCTACTCGCAGGTAATATTAATTACAAAAAAGTGGAAGAGCAGCCTGTTACTGAAAAAAGAAAATGGGATGTATATGAAAAGAGTGCACTGCAGCCTTCATTGTTATTATTCTTTATTACAGTGACTTTCGGCGGCATCGCTTCGTTTTTGCCAATCTATGCAGCACAAAGCAATGTGACTGGGATTGAGTGGTATTTCCTGCTGTATGCAGTGGCATTGCTAGTAAGCAGAACATTTGCAGGCAGATTATATGATCAAAAAGGGCATCGGGCTGTATTTATTCCAGGAGCACTGCTGATTATTGCGGCAATGGGCTTACTTGCATGGCTGCCAAATAGTCTTATTCTATATGCAGCTGCTGTTTTATATGGTTTAGGTTTTGGCACCGTTCAGCCAGCACTTCAAGCATGGTCTGTTAAGGAAGCACCAGCAAATCGCAGAGGCATGGCAAATGCTACATTCTTTTCCTTTTTTGATTTGGGTGTGGGAATTGGTGCCATAACGTTTGGTCAAGTGGCACACTGGCTTGGTTACAGCAGTATTTATGTTGTGTCCGCTATATCTGTTTTTATATCACTACTTCTATATATCAGCTTTATTGTGAGGAAAACAGCCTAATAAATTTAGTAAAGTGGCGTCTGCAACTGACGCCACTTTTTTGTATTGTATTTTAAAGGATGAAAAAATAATAGGTTATGACTTGGTTTTAATTATATATAGAAATTTTATAAGTTCTTCAGTAATTAATTATTCGATCGTATCATTCTTAATCATTGTTACAAATAGTCCATTGTCCGTATTAAAGAATCTTTCCATTTCAAAGCCAAGTTTTTTATACAGTTTAATAGCTCTCTTATTGAAATGAGCAACCGTTAACCTTAACGGCAAACAAGGATTGGCACGCTGTATAAAATCCAAAATCAGTGTACAAAAGGCTGTTCCATAACCATGCCCAGTTAGATCTGGCTTCATTCCCAATCCTACATCCACACAGTTATCTGTATATGCATTAGCCTGGTGACCTGCAGGAACCTTTGCAGCATTGCCTACACAAAAAAATCCGTATAATTCATCAGTATTATTCACAACAACAAAATAAGTGCCATCTAATAGCTCTTCTAACTGACCTTCCTCTTGCTCAATATTATAAAAATCATATGGTTTTTCGTAGCTCCATTCTAATATCTCTTTGGCATATCCCTCCGTCATGCTGCGTATAAGTAAATTCATCTGTCATTTACTCCCCTTTACAAAAGCTGTCTCAAAAGAGTGCCATATCTTCACTGCCATTCTTCTCTTCATATTTTAGCTTCATTTCTTAGATCTTCACACTATTTTAATCCACTTTTTAGTCAATTCAAACTATTGGCTCATCTGACTTTAAACCATACTCATTTTCAGGGTAAAAAGTCTTATGAATTCTGACCTTTACATACTATCCACTCACTCACAAAAAACCCGAACCATTAAACAGATCAAAATACCTGCTAATAATTCGGGCTACTTATTGACTTAAACATATAGTCTAATTTTCTTGCCAGTGTGCTATTTAAATCATTACCTTACAGATATTGTTGGTAAATTCCACTGGATCTTCAATTGGCAAGCCTTCAATAAGTAAGGCTTGATGATAAAGAAGGTTTGTATACAATGCCAGTTTTTCTTGATCTTGGCTAAATGCCTGCTGCAGTGCGTTCATTACCTCATGGTTCGGATTAATTTCCAATACCTTTTCAGCTTGTACATTTTGGTTGTCCGGCATCATGCTAAGGACTTTTTCCATTTCAATCGTTACTTCTCCATCAGCAGTGAGGCAGACTGGATGTGTTCTTAATCTTTTAGATAGACGGACATCCTTTACCTTTCCTTCCAGCAATTGCTTCATTTTTTCGAAAAGATCTGCGTATTGCTGGTTATTTTCCTCATTGTCATCCTGCTCGTCCTCTTCAATCCCAAGATCTGCACTGGATACAGACTTAAATTCCTTTTCTTTATAGGTCATTAGCATTTTAATCGCAAATTCATCCACGTCATCAGTGAAATATAAAATTTCATAGCCTTTATCGGCTACAAGCTCTGTTTGCGGTAATCTGCTAATGCGTTCATTTGTCGCACCTGTAGCATAATAGATGTATTTTTGATCTTCAGGCATTCTGGCTATATATTCATCCAATGTAACGAGCTTCTTTTCTTTAGAAGAATAGAACATTAACAAATCTTGCAATGCTTCCTTGTTAGCACCAAAATCATTGTATACGCCAAATTTTAGCTGGCGGCCAAATGACTGATAAAATTTTTCATATTTCTCCCGGTCATTCTTTAAAAGACTTTGCAGTTCACTTTTAATTTTTTTACTGATATTTTTGGCAATCAGCTTTAACTGGCGATCCTGCTGAAGCATTTCACGTGAGATATTTAAAGAAAGATCCTCAGAATCGACCAGCCCTTTAACAAATCCAAAATGGTCCGGGAGCAGATCTGAACACTTATCCATAATCAATACACCGCTGGAATATAACTCAAGACCTTTTTCAAATTCCTTTGAATAATAGTCAAATGGAACGGTTTCAGGAATATATAAAATAGCATTATATCTGATTGTTCCATCAACGTTAATATGGATGGATTTTAGCGGCTGATCAAACCCATATCGCTTTTCATGATAAAAAGATTCATAATCTTCTTCTGTTAACTCACTTTTATTCTTTTTCCAGATTGGAACCATACTATTAATGGTTTCTTCTATTGTTTCATCTTCGTATTCATCCTCAGTGCCTTCCTTGAGGGTACTTTTGACTGTATCCATTTTGATTGGATAACGAATAAAGTCTGAATATTTCTTTATGATAGATTGCAGTCGATATGTTTCTAAGTAGTCATCGTAATTTTCTTCTTCGGCATTATCTTTAATAGTTAAGATAACCTCTGTTCCTACATCTTCTTTTGTCCAAGGCTCGATTGTATACCCATCTGCACCCTCAGATGTCCATTTATACGCCACGTCACTATTCAGAGATTTTGTAATCACCGTAACAGTATCTGCAACCATAAACGCAGCATAAAAGCCAACTCCAAATTGGCCGATAATATCAAAACCATCTTTGATTTCATTTTCAGACTTAAATGCTAAGGAGCCGCTTTTAGCAATCACACCTAAGTTATTTTCAAGTTCGTCTTTTGTCATTCCTATTCCAGTATCACGAATCGTTAATGTACGATCTTCCTTATTAGGAGTTACTTTTATGTAATAGCTGTCTTTATTAAATGTTAGATTTTCATCTGTTAGAGCTTTATAGTAAATCTTATCAATCGCATCACTTGCATTTGAAATCAATTCTCGCAGAAAAACTTCCTTTTGAGAATAAATAGAATTAACCATCATTTCTAAAAGACGTTTAGACTCTGCCTGGAATTGCATTTTTTCCATTATAATCTCCCCTTTCTCATTCTATGTTAGCACTCTAAAAGTAAGAGTGCTAACATAAATTATTTATCATACTTATTTAAGGTAAGTCAATAGCGTTTCACTAATTTTAGGAAATTACATCTAAAGCGGAAAGAGGCTAAAACAAAACTAAAATAACCACCTTATAACAAAGACCGTTCCATTGCGCTGCGGTCCCTTCGCTCCATTTCACTCAAGTAAATATAATATATTTTATAATTATAAATAAAAACCGAATAATTAGAAAGATCATCTTCCTAGTCATTCGGTTCAATAAGAGTATTAAATAATTATGACCCAATCTCTTTTTACTTATTTTAATCCTGTATTAGCCTTTACCATGACTTCTGCATATTTCTTCTCATCTCGCTTATTGGAGACTATCGTGCCAATGTAAGCTCCGAGAAAACCTGCTGGTATGGATACAATAGCAGGATTTGTTAATGGGAAAATTGGTTCTCCTGTAAGAATCGCAGCCCCAGCTTCTGGACTTAAAACACTTGGGCTAATCGCAACAAGCACTAACGCTGTGATTAATCCAGTGATTACTCCAGTCATGGCACCTGCAGTGTTAAACCTCTTCCAATAAATCGTAAAGATGATCACTGGCAAGTTCGCACTTGCTGCTACACAGAACGCCAATGAAACAAGGAAAGCAACATTCATCTTTTGAGCAAATAGTGCCAGTAAAATAGATAAAACGGATACCGCAACAGACGCATATCTGGCAGCTAGCATTTGCTCTTTTTCCGTAATCTTGCCCTTCTTAACAATCTGTCCGTAAATATCATGTGCAAAAGCTGAGGCACCTGATAATACTAATCCTGCAACTACTGCTAATATCGTGGCAAATGCAACAGCTGCGACAAAACTCATAAGCAGATCGCCGCCAAGTGCCTGCGCAAGCAGTGGTGCTGCCATATTTCCAGCCGAATTGGCTGCCATAATGTCTGTTGAACCTACAAACGCTGCTGCTCCAAAACCTAGGAAAATGGTTAAAATGTAAAAAATACCGATTACCCATGTAGCCGTTACAACAGAGCTTCTTGCTGTTCTAGCATCTTTTACGGTGAAGAATCTCATTAAGATATGAGGCAAACCAGCCGTACCCAATACAAGTGCTGCCATCATTGAAATCGTGTCTAAGGAATTCGTATATCTGACTCCAGGATTTAAGTAGCTCTCCCCATGCTCTGTTAGCGTTTTCATTTGTTCGAACATAGAAAATATGTTGAAATTGAATTCGGCTAATACAAGAACCGAAATAATAACAGTACCAAGCATAAGCAAAACTGCTTTAATAATCTGCACCCAGCTGGTTGCTGTCATTCCGCCGAATAAAACATATGTGGTCATCATAACGCCAACCAACAATACCGCTATCCAATAGTCAATGCCTAACAGTAATTGTATAAGTGCACCTGCGCCAACAAGCTGCGCGATCATATAAAAAATAACGATAGTAATTGTGCTTAATGCTGCTACTCCGCGTACCTTTTTTTGATCAAAACGCGCATTGATCATATCCGCAATTGTGTATTTCCCCAAGTTGCGCAGAGGTTCTGCCACAATATATAAAACAACTAAATAGGCAACTAAATAGCCAATTGAATAAAAGAAACCGTCAAAACCAAACAAGGCAATTGCTCCAGCGATCCCCAGAAAAGATGCTGCAGATAAATAATCACCTGCAATAGCAAGCCCATTCTGCCAGCCTGTCAGGCCACCTCCAGCCGTATAAAATTCACTTGTTGTATTTGTCCTCTTGGCAGCCCAATAAGTAATCACTAGCGTCACAGCAACGATTAAAACAAATAAGCTTAATCCAATCGTACTCATATTGTTTGATCTCCCTTATCTGTATACTGATCAACAATTTCATCTGCCTTCTGGTCAAAACCTGCAGCTTTTCTTACATAAATCATACATAAAGCCCATGTCATAATGAATTGTGCAAAAGCGTAAACCCATGTCCATGTGATTGAACCGATGGCTGGCTGATTCAGTATTGTCGTATAAGATGTCAAGATCGGCAAAGTAAAATAAAAGACTAAAAAGAATATGGTCATTGGGACGAGGAATTTTTTCTTTTGCTTTATAAGCTGCTTAAATTCTGAACTATTGGCAATTTGGTTATAGTTTATATGTTCTTCATTTTTTTGCAGCTCTTTAGCCGTATTTTCCATTTTCGTTTCACCACTCCTTTTATCTGAAATATATAATTATTCTAAAAAGTTTGACATAAGTTTACAATAGTACAGACTTCCTATTTTGTAAGCGCTTTTCCAATTCATCCTCTATTAAGTGCTATGTGATTCACATTATAGGATCATTTTGATGATGATTATTGGCAGAAAAAAAACAGAACAGCTCCATTTTGCATGGCGCTGTTCTGCTCTGATTAAAAATTGCTATTTTATAAGAGATACTCTCATTATTTATTATATTTAAATCGTTTTATCATGGTGATTATGTCTATTATTTAAGTAATGAACAACAAAGGTACATAAGAAGGCTAATATAATAATTGAGAAAAATACCATATGACCTATTTCAATCCCAAAAACGCTAAGAAGCATTTTTGCTGCAATAATCCCTATTAGGATAAAAGCTGTGTTTTCAAGCTCAGGAACTCTTTCTATTAAGTATAAGAACCCTTTTGCAACTGTTCTCATCATTAAAATACCAAGCATACCGCCAATCAGAAGGATCCAAACCTCTTCAGAAACAGCGAAGGCTGCTAAAATGCTATCAACTGAGAACGCTAAATCTAATAATTCTACTGAGATTACGGTTGCCCAAAAAACACCGAAGGTTCTAGTGAGCCAGCCTTTGTTCTTTTTCTCTGTAACCTCTTCATCATTCTCTCCCAGCCAAAAGTGCTTGACAACTAGCCACGCTAGGTAAGCCGCGCCAAGTACTTTAATCCACCAGAACTTAATAAGCAGCATGCCTAATCCTATAAATAAAAATCGGAAGAAATATGCACCGAAAAGTCCATATGTTAATGCTTTCTTTTGCTGATCTTTAGGCAGCGGACGAACCATTACAGCCAGGACAAGAGCATTATCTGCCGATAGAAGCCCTTCCAGCACAACCAACGTGCCAATGTATCCCCATGACACAGGATCGGTTAAAACTTCACCCCACATGTTCCAGTCAAAAAATGAGGCATATGTGTCCAATAATTGCTGCAATATCTCCATTACAAAGACTCCTTTTTTTAATGAATATGTTTATACTCTAGCTTTTATAGCTATTATTGGGATATTATACTCCTATTTTTTTGAAATTGCATATAAAATTTTTAAGCACACCTCATGAGCATAAACCATTTTGATTCACTCTTAATATAATGTATAAAATCCAAATTTATTATACAAAATAAGGAAAAATGTGAGGTGCATAGCAATGGGATTGTTTGGTTCCTTTCAAAAATGGAAAAATGCAAAGTATGAAGAACATATGTCTAGAATGAAAGAAAATAATAAATGCCCAGATTGCAATGGCAGGGGATTTCTAATTTTTCCGGCAAGTATGTATCTGTATAATAGTGAATCTATAAATTGTCATGGCTGCAATGGAACTGGTTTATATACAGACTGGGGGCAATCTGGCGAATTATAAAATGGGACAAAACTTTCATCACTATTGCAAAGACGAATATAATAGTATTGCTGTAGCTGAGAACAAGTCCTTTCCATTGAGCTGAGGATACTCGCATTCCGAGGAGGGGTAACTGAGCTTTCTCGGAATGCCTGCCAATTTCACATTCTATCACAGCCTTCATTCTAAGCATGACTTTGAATGGCCTTAATTTTAAAACGCTTCTGAATAAGAAGCAATCTCCCCATCAGAGCAATTCCTGCAGCCAGCAGCCCCACTGTTAATCCAATCCAATAGCCTGTTGCCCCCATCTCTGTAAAATGTGAAAGATAATAGCCAAGAGGCAGACAAATCCCCCAATAAGCAATTAAAGTAATGACAAATGCAATATTCACATCTTTGTACCCGCGTAAAGCTGCCAGTGCAGTAACCTGCAGCGCATCTGATACTTGAAAGAATAAAGCGTAGATTAAAAAACTGCCGGTTAATGCTATAACTGCTGGTTCATTTGAGTAAAACCCTGCTACCTGTTCCCGGAATAAAACGACTAATAATCCTGTAAAAAGAGCAACAAGCATGGCCATGCCAATTCCCAGCCAGCTATAAACTCTTGCATCTTTATAACGCTTAGCTCCCACTTCAAAGCCTACTAAGACCGTTAATGCCATTGATACGCTAATCGGAATCATATATAAAAAAGAGACAATATTTAATGCGGTCTGATAAGAAGCTATCGTTGTAATGCTAAACTTGCTGATTAAGATGGTTACAGCAGCAAACATGCTCGTTTCAAAAAAAGTTGATAATCCCATTGGCACACCTATTTTTAAAATCTCAGCACATCCTTTAGGATCGAAGCCGCGCATATTCTTCAAAATCCTAAACTGAGAAAAAGGTTCTTGTTTAATAATGATTAACAAGGTCATGGCAAGGATGAACCAATATGTAATGGCTGTTGCATATCCTCCTCCTGCTCCTCCCAGTTCTGGAAAACCGAATGCTCCAAAAATGAAAACATAGTTCAGAACTAAGTTGATTGGCAACGCCAATAATAAAACCACCATAATAACTCTAGTTTTACCAAGTGCATATATAAACGAACGCAATACATTAAAGAGAAAGAGCGGCAGAATCCCAAAGCTAAGTCCTATTAAATATTGGTAGGCCGTTTTATGAACATGCTGCTCCAGATTCATAAAAAGCAGTAATTCATTTAAGAATAAACTGCCAGCTGCAAGAACAATAAAAGCAATGATTATGGCTAAATACACACCATTTTTAACAATTGAGGCAACATCGTCTTTCTTTTTTTCACCAAATTTTTGTGCAGCAAGCGGTGACACGGCTATTAATATACCGCTTAAGCCTGTGAAGATGGGATTCCAAATAGATGTCCCAATGGCAACTCCAGCAAGATCAGCTGAGTTATACTTTCCAGACATAATGGTATTAAAAAACACCATTGAAAACATCCCAAGCTGAGTGATTAATATAGGAAGTAAAAGAACCGTGATTTGTTTGATTTTTTCCATAGTTGAATTTGTCTGATGCATGGTGTACTCCTTGTTTATAACTTATTTAGGATCTCGAAACAACCTTTATTATCTTATAAGCTATTCTCCTTTGGCAATAGAGAATGAAAAGCTTTTAAATAAACGAAATTCTAGAGTCCCCCCTTTTATCCAAAACGTTCTTATTGCGGGTTGCAATAAACTATCTTATGATAGTAATAATTTATATTTTATCTAGATGCGTTAGGCTGTTTTTACTAATTCTTTATGAGTTTTTAACAATCTCCTCATTTAATAGCGACCTGAATTATTCTGTAATAAATATGATGGTTCTTCATCATATCCCAACATAATTCAACTTCCGTTTTGACCTCATAAATAAAACAGTCTGACATTCAGTAAAGGAGTACATTCTTATGCCATCATATATTGATCAAGAAAATGGCGTCTTTCCATCTGTATGCTCTCTCGATTGTCCAGATCAGTGCGGACTGCTTGTTCATAAGAAAGACGGAAAAATCACGAAAATTGAAGGTGATCCCAATCACCCAGTAACACAGGGAAGTATTTGCAATAAAGTAAGACATATGACAAACCGCTTATATGATGAAAATCGCTTGCAATACCCTTTGAAACGAATTGGAAAAAAGGGGGAAGGCAAATTTGCCCGTATTTCATGGGAGGAAGCAATTTCCGAGATAACCTCCCGCTGGAAAAAGCTCATTAAGGATCATGGCCCTGAAAGTATTTTGCCTTATAGTTTTTATGGCAATATGGGTCTTATTACTTCTGAGGGAATGGACCGCCGATTTTTTAACGCACTAGGTTCTTCGCAGCTTGACCGCAAGATATGCCAATCAGCCGGGACAAAAGGCTATTCGTATACAATGGGAGGAAATATTGGCGTTGACCCAGAGGATACGATTCATGCAAAACTGATCATCTTCTGGGGAATTAATGCAGTGAGCACCAATATGCATCAGGTCATGCTTGCTCAGAAGGCCAGAAAAAACGGTGCAAAAATTGTGGTAATTGATGTGCACAAAAACCAAACCGGCAGGCTTGCTGATTGGTTTATTCCCATCAAACCAGGTACAGATGGAATGCTTGCTTTAGGACTTATGCATATTCTTTTTAAAGAAAATCTAGTTGACGAAGCATTTATGCAGGAGCATACAATTGGCCATGAACAGCTCAGAAAACATGTTAGACAATATACTCCTGAACAAACAGCTGAGATCACTGGTGTATCATTAGAAGACCTCTATGAGCTAGCCGAGTTGTACGCAACATCTGCTTCAGCATTTATTCGTATTGGAAACGGACTTCAGCATCATGATAATGGCGGAATGGCAACAAGGGCTATTTCCTGTCTGCCTGCGGTCACTGGCCAATGGGCTAAAAAAGGCGGAGGAGCCATTAAATCGAATTCAGGTTTTCTTTCCCACAATGAAGATCAGCTGCAGCGTCCGGATTTACTTACAAACAAAAATACACGCGTAATCAATATGAACCAGATTGGTGATGCCTTGCTTCAAACCGATGATCCAGTACGTTCCATGTTTGTTTATAACAGCAATCCGGCTGTTGTTGCTCCAAGTGCAAATAAAGTGCGGGAAGGTCTTCAGCGTGATGATTTATTTTTGGTAGTTCATGATTTGTTCCTGACTGAAACGGCGAAGATGGCAGATATTGTCCTGCCTGCGACTTCATCCTATGAAAATACTGATTTTTTAGCATCCTATTGGCATCATTATGTTCAGCTGCAACAGCCAGTAATTGAACCGTTCGGTGAGGCAAAATCCAATACAGACGTATTCAGGCTGCTGGCCGCAGAAATGGGCATAACTAATGAAGCTTTTTCAGCAACCGATGAAGAACTTATACAGATGTCTTTAAACTATGAGGAAAATCCTTATATCAGTCATATTACATTTGAAGGATTAAAGGAACATCAATTTATGAAAGCTGATCTAAATCTGTCATTATTGGAAAACCTTCCGACTGCGAGCGGCAAAATTGAACTTTACTCCGAAAAAATGATCGAAGATGGATATGATCCATTGCCAGTATACGTACCTATAAAGCCTGATGGTGACTATGAGTTTATGTTTATACCAGGACCAAACCATAACTTTTTAAACAGCACTTTCTCGAATAATGATAAACACCAGAAACTTGAGAAAGAGCCAAAGGTTCATTTAAATAGTGCAGATGCGGGCAGACTGCATATAGAAGACGGAGAAATGGTAAAGGTATGGAATGACAGGGGAATGTGTGAATTAAAAGCTGCCGTAGGAGAAACTGTTTTGCCAGGTGTCGCTGTTACACAAGGACTATGGTCAGATCAGGACGGAAAAATACAGCTCGTTAACGCATTAACACCTGATCGTCTCTCTGATATGGGCGACGGTGCAACTTTCTTCTCTGGACGAGTCAATGTAAGTAAAATTGTTTAAACCTAATGCAAGTTGATTTTCTTTTCTGAGATTTTTATTTCTTTCATTTTTATGGTACTATTTACAACAGAATAGGAAGTGATAATAATGATAAAAATTGAAATCCCAGAACCAAACCTTGTGATTACAAAAAAGCAGCCTGATCAATCTTCTTCAGTCATCAGCAATGACTACGGATTTGTTGATTATCATAAAATCCCAAGAGATAAAGGCGGTCTCATTTTATTTTTAGATGCCGATGAAAATTTAATGTTTGTAGGTAAAGCACGTAAATTAAGACAGCGTGTGAAGAAGCATTTTGAAGATAATGTTTCTCCAATTAAAAAGTACCGTGATGATGTCTATAAAATTGCGATCATCCTTGTAGAAGATGCAATGGAACGTGAAATTTATGAAACTTACATCATCAATACTTTACATGCTGAATACAACATTGATAAAGTTTTTTATAAGTAAAAGAGCGAATCGGTAGAATTTGAGACAAGTTTTAAACTGATTAAGCACAAAAAAAATGCCTTGCATCTATAAATTGCAAGGCATTTTCATTATTCTTCTTTTCTCTCTTTCCCCTTTTTAAACATATAAGCAATATAAGCAATATATAGAGGGGTTGCTATATAAATTAAATATGGATATGAATTGTATGTTCCTTTATATAAAACAAATAACAAGCATCCCAAAAAGATCGTTACAATTGTTCCGTATTTAGGCAGAGGTATTTCTTTAAAGCTTGGGATTCGGATTCTGCTTACCATAAGAAAGCACAGGGCGGTAAATACAACGGTTGTGACAATGTTAGGAAGGTTATGACCAAACAATGTGAGAATGGCCAGAATACCACCAGCAGCTGTTATGGGGACTCCAATAAAGTAATGCATATTGGTTTTACTCGTACTAATATTAAATCGAGCAAGTCTAAATGCCCCAAATAACGGAAATAGTCCTGAAATAGCCATACCCAGCATGCCAAATTGAGAAAAATATGTATAATAAACCAGAAATGAAGGTGCAACCCCAAAAGTCACGATATCTGCAAGAGAATCTAATTCTTTTCCTAATGTACTATCTGCCTTTAGCATTCGGGCAGCACGTCCATCCATACTATCAAGCATCATACCAATAATAATTAAGATTGCGGCATTGTTATATTGTCCATATGCAGCAAATCCTATAGATAAAAAACCGCAATATAAATTCCCGAGTGTCATCATATTCGGGATCATTTTAATAAATCTCACTCTGTATCAACTAACTCCCTTCACGTACTTATAAATGCAATACTCTTTATTCTTAACCAAAATACACTTTCTCACTCAGCAACTTTTTCCTTCAAATATTATACCATTTATATAGTCATTATTTTACTGAGATCATCCTGTTTCATGAAAATATTCAGAAATAGAGCATATGGCAAACGAAACATAGGTCTAATTACCCTTTTCTTTGTGATGAAAGACAGATTAAATGTTTGTATATTATTAATTTTTTGTAAAATATGAAAAAAATGAAACAAAACAAGTGCTTCAATCGTCATACATACAAACACTTCTGCTGCTCAATAAGCCTCAAGTCTTAGACTATATTAAATCTCTGGCTCCTTTTTTACATTAAGGTCTATTGATAGGATGTTATTATAATATGACAGGGTAATTTACCATCTAACTGCTAAGTGCGATTTTAATAGAAATCTTCTTTCCATTAAAGTATTCATTAAACTATCAGTAGTAATCTCAATACATACAGATTAAATTGCCTTATAAGGAGATATGATTATGGAACGCAAAATCTATTTGATTTTAACTGATACAGGAACCATTTTTACTAGATTAATAAAAATGTATACACGAAAGCCTTACAATCACGCTTCCCTATCCTTTGATTCGCATTTTCTGCAAGTTTACAGTTTCGGGCGAAAACGTCAAAGGAATCCATTTATCGGAGGATTTGTTAAGGAAAGTGTTTCCAAGGGTTTATTGCAAAATGCATCATGTGCAATATATTCCTGCCATGTTACGGAAGAACAATATCAGAAAATGCAGGAATTTATCTCTAAGATTGAAATGGAAAAGCACAGATATAGGTATAATCTGCTAGGGGTATTTGCGTTGCCTTTTCAAAAGAAAATTAATCGTTCTCATGCTTTTTTCTGTTCTCAGTTTGTCTCTACCGTTCTTTCTGAGGGAAATGTTGTCAATTTGAATAAACCTGCATGCTTTGTTACGCCGCATGATTTACAGCACAGTAATCCTTTTCAGCTTGTCTTCCAAGGAAGGATGTCTGATTTCATTAATGTGTCAGAACATCATTATCAGGCTGCACTTAGTGATAATCATGATTGGTTCGGTTTATTATGGAGAAAAATTTGGAGCATTTAATTTTTCTCCACTTTATTTGTTTTGCTTTTTTAGTTAACTATATGAGACATTTTTCTACTTAAGCACAACTTTCCATTTTATTTTGTCACTCTAAAAACTCTATAGCCCAGCACCTCGGCAAAATTTAAAGTAAGTTTTTGATGTACAGCCATCATTTCCTCTAGCTCTTTATTTAAGTGAATACTTGGAGGACTGCTGTCTTCCTCTCCGGGAATATACTCTTCAAGCTCCTGCAGTATGGTTTTCCCCTCTATGATTTCGACTGTATTAAATCCAGCCCCCGCTAATTTTTTCTTCCAATCATTTTCTGTGTACAGGTTTTTCATTCCATAAAATTGTGTGAGTTCATCCTTCTCTATATCTAGTAATTCCTCTTCTATTGTCATTTCATTCATCAATAAAATTCCTGTAGGCTTTAAGACTCGTTCATATTCTAATAACGTTTTTTTTACATTTGTAAAAGCTGTGATTGATTCAGCCAAAATATAGTCAAAAGATTTATCTTTAAATGGCATACTTTCTACATTCCCTATATGCAGATCAATTGAAACTGAATTCTCCTGAAAATTTTTCCGCGCTAGATCTGCCATCTGTTTATTTTGCTCAATAGCAGATACATGACAGTGAAAGTTTTCAGCTAAATAAATGGATGTCTCTCCCCTTCCGCAGCCAGGATCAAGTACGGATGAAGTGGATGTAATCGGTAAGCTTTTTATAAGTTCCTGTGTAAGTCTGCGGCCTCCTGGATGTGCATTTCCTATCTCATAAGCAGCTAACATATCATGATAAGTATAAGACACGTGACAACTTCCCTTCTCTGTTTAAGATCTGTAGTATAGTATGAGGTCCAAAATGTTTTTGATTATCGTTTTACGCCTAAAAACTTCCGCATATGCACCACAGCAAAAACCTAACCATTTTTATTTTTTGGACATAATCTAATCTTGTACTGGAAATATGAGCGTGGAGGTGTATTTTATGGGTCATTATGAAACTTGCAGAAGAGGAATTGGAAGGCCTGTGCAAATTAGAATGAGCAATGGAGCTGTTCACCGAGGAGTGATCGACCGCGTATCTCCTGGAAGTGTATTCCTTAGACCTTTAGGCGGCCGTAATTATGACGGTTATGGCTATGGATGGGGCTGGGGTGGATTCGGGACTGGACTTGCTATTGGAGCGATTGCTGCAATCGCCTTTCTTCCGTTTTTCTGGTAAAATTAAATCTCTTTTTTAAGGAATTAATTTTATTTATAGCAAAAAACGCAGGAATCATCTATATATGAGATGATCCTGCGTTTCTAAGTAATTTCTTTACAACTTATGATGCTGTATCCTGTTCGGCAAGCAGCTCTTTTAATTGTTTTCGCATACGATACAGTCTTGTTTTCACCGTATTTGGATTCATTTCTAAGATTTCTGCTATTTCTCTTTCTTTTAGACCATCTTTCATTTTTAAAAGAAACAATTGCTTTTGTTCTGGAGAAAGTGAATTAAGATATTGATATATTTTTGCTTGCAGCTCGTTTGCTTCAGCCTCTTTTTCAACATTCTGCGCCATAACTGCATATACATTTTCCAATTCAGTATATCCGTCTACTTTTTCTCTAGTTTTCTTTTCTTTCCGCAAAAAGTCAATAGCTGTTCGAGTCGTGATCGAAGCAAGCCAAGCACCCAGTTTATCAGGGTCGGCAACAGAATCCAAATGTTTATAGGCTTTAATTAGTGCCTCCTGAACAACATCTTGTGCTAAATAATAGTCTCTTGTAACACCGTAGGCAATTTGAAACAGACGCTTTTGATGCAGATCACAAATTTCTCTCATTTCAAGATGTTTTGACATTTCTGCTGCCTCCCCTCTACCAATCAAATTCAATTATGTTCAAAGTGTCTTACAATGCTTGCTGGTGCATCCTTGCCTGCCAGCTCTTTAACATCATATTTACCCTCAGCATATACATAACAAATGACATATTCATTTTGTGGTGAATATGAAGCGTTATTTAAGAGAAAGTCTATATCCTGTTTATCTGTCAATTTAAGTGCATTTTCATGCTTAGCCATTTCTTTAAAAATATCTGAATAGGTGTAGCCAAGCCATAATTCTTCAGGTATCATTTCTTTCTTTAAAATATAAGCATATTGAATATCTTCAGCTGTAATACGTGATTGTTCCAGTAAATCATGATCTTGAATCCAGTTCTTGAAATGCTGATCATATGTCTTCCATTCCATATAAATAGAATTGTCACTATCTTTTATGCGCAACTCAATGAAAGCAATTGGCTCTTTGCTGGATGTCATATTCTCATAGCTAGCTGATTGAATATCTTCTTTTAAAGCTCGCATCGCTTCCTGAATTTCATTGTTGTCAGTAATGGAAGTTCTTTTAGGAAGTGTTCCATTTGCATCAATTATTAGTTCACTGACGTTCTCTGGATCTGCTTGGAAAATTGAGTTCGTATTCGTTTTATACTCCTGCGATTCTTCAATTTTCTTAATGTAAGTTTCATATTGATTAAGGTCAACTTGATAACTTCGTACAACTTTTTCTCCATTTTTCAGCAGATATGTCATATAGACAGTTGGTTCATGGCCCACTCCTGTGTAATCTCTATTTTTAATAATATTTTCATGCAGTTCACGAACTGCTTCTATATTATCAGCTTCCTTTAAAAAGACGGGCATTTCATTTTCTAGAGAATCCTGGTAATAATAATAACTTTCACTTAAGTGGACACCTTGTATATCATCATAGGCAGGAATTCTTTTTTCAAATTGAGTTAAATCAAGCTTAAATAAAACCGCAGCCCCTACCATTACAATAGCAAATATGAGAAACCCTTTTACCTGAAATGTTATTCGCCAAGATTTCTGAAGCACCATCTCAGCAATTACATATCCGATGATAGCCCCAATTACATATCCTGCTACGATCCAGGAAGTCATTTGCTGTATTTCCCCACAATACAAACCGCCTAATAGCATCATGCAAAAGGTTACTCCATATTTAAACACCGGTTTTAAAAATGGGTAAACAAGTGCATGTGAAACAGCTTCAATTGGCCTTTTAACATAAGAAAAAAGAGCTAATATATATAAGCAAACTGCTGTGCTGCTATATAGGATTAATTCTAATGAATCGACCTCTATATAACTTATCTGAGCAAAAAGCACAAGCGGCGAAAATCTTTCCAGCTTGGTATCCAGTATGTAATCTGCTGAGAAACCAGTAAGAAAATAGGAAAGATTGGTGGTGATTAACATCAGCATGCCTAGAGGCAATAATAATCCGATATATGTGAGTGCCCCTTGAACGGCAGAGATACCGGATATGGTTCCAATAAATACCCCCATTAGAAAGAATAATATATGAAACAGCAGCATGATTAAAATCCAGCTGCCAACATCATTCAACGAGAATAGTTCTTCTAATTGAAAAGGCTCATACATTGCTAAAAGAATCAATGTTATAAAAACTAAGGGCAATATTAAATATAAAATACCTGTTATTGTATATTGGTGGAACAGAGCTTTTCTCGTAATAGGTAAACCGTGCACATAATCACTATATTGCCGGACCTGCAGGAAACGGAATAGAAAGATTGCCATAAGCACAGGAATTCCCATTGTAAAAACGATTTGCACACCCTGCTGAAAAGAAAATAAATTGTCGATAAAAAGATATTGGCGCTCTTCCTCAGTAAACGCCATTAACTGTAATGGCAGTGCAAAGAATAATCCAGCAAACTGCAATATTGAAATCCACCCTACACTTCTAAATATCAATTTCTGCAATTCTTTATTAATCAAGGATGTTTTGTACGGCATAGCCTGCATCCTCCATTTCATAAAGAAAAATCTCTTCCAGTGTTAATGGCAATATATCAAGTATAACTGGATGGTATGCCTGTATTTTCGTCAGCAGTTCTTCCTCTAACCCTTTAACAATACAGATGAAAATGCTGCCGCGCTTTTCTTGATGAACAATGTCTAATGATGAGATTAACTGCTGCGGAATTTCCCCTTTAAAAGCAAGCTGAATTTTGTGAGTATCTGATTTTAAGTCATCTAAATCTCTTTCTAAAATCATTTTCCCTTTATGCAATATACCTACATGATCACAAATATCTTCAACTTCCTTTAGATTATGAGAAGAAATTAATACGCTCATTTCTCTGTCTGCAACATCCTCGAAAATAAGACTTTTTACTTTTTTCCTCATAACTGGGTCTAAACCATCCATAGGCTCATCTAAAATCAGAACACTTGGCTGCGCAGATAATGCTAAAATAAATGCTGCCTGCCGCTGAATTCCTTTTGAAAATTTATGAATTTTCTTCGTGACGTCTAAGTTAAAGTCTGCGGCTAGCTGTTTAAACCTTTCCTCGGACCAGTTTGGATAAAAACTGCGATACACCTTTCCCATTTGTTTCAAGGTATACTGTGGAATAAAAAATGGTGTATCCTGTATGATAATGATTTCCTGTTTTAAAGATGGATTTTCATAAACTACTCTGCCGTCTATGAGAATACTTCCTTCACTTTGTTCATAAATGCCTGCAATCATTTTTAAAAGGGTCGTTTTTCCTGCCCCATTTGAACCGAGAAGCCCGTAGATCGATCCTTTGTTTACATGTATACTTACATTTTCAATTGCTTCAATTTCTTGAAATTCCTTACGCACATTACTGATTTTGATCATCTTCGAGCCCCCCTTTGGACGCGATTTCGATATTATTAACCATATTTATTAAGTCCCCGGCATTCATACCTAAATAAAGAGCCTCAGACATCAGTTTATTTAATTCACTTTTTACCTTTTCAAGTTTCTCTGATTGAATATGTAAACTCGGAGGGCTGACAAAGCTGCCTCTTCCTTTTATGGAATAAATATAGCCTTGTGTTTCCAGCTCTCGGTAAGCTTTTTGGATGGTGTTCGGATTGATGGTTAACTGCTGAGCAAGCGTGCGAACGGAAGGAAGCTGCTCGTCGGTTTTAAGTATCTCTGAAATAATTAGCTCCTTCAGCCGCTCAACTAATTGTTCATATATCGGTTTACGGCTTCTCACATCAAGCTCAAACATAAGCACCCTCCCAACTGTATGTAGTGTACTACGTTACATAATACAGTTAATACAGATTGATTATATTATAATATCCTGCAAATGGAAAGAGATTTTTTAAAAATATCTTAAGGGTTCGTTATTTAGTTATTTAAACACTAAAAAGATCCTTAATTTTTCAGCTAAGGATCTTGTCTCATTTTTTAATATTAAATCGGATTAGATTATTTAGGAGCGGGTATCTATATAATAGAAAAACCCGACTACTTTAAAGAAGTCAGGTTTTAATTCTATTATCGTACGCGCATAACACGTCCATTAAATGTGTCTGCCCAATATCCACTATTCATGTTAGCAATCGCTACACCAGTACTGCTTTGAGAACCAATGAACTTGCCGCCGCCAAGATAAATACCTACATGTCCGTCCGTTTTATAAGTATTAAAGAATACAAGATCGCCAGGCTGCATTTGGCTAGTTGGTACACGAGTACCAGTGTTCTTTAGTGAATCTGTACTTGCTCCTACACTAATTCCTGCTTGAGCAAAAGCCCAGGAAACAAATCCTGAACAGTCAAAACGGCCATTTGCGATGTCATATGCATTTCTGCCGCCTCCAAATACATAAACTGAGTTGCCAATATATTTGTATCCAGCATTAATAACCGTACTAATGTCGCCACTTGGCTTAGCAGTAGAAGTCCCGCCTGAATACGAAACATTGCTGCTCACAGCTGCGTTTGAAGATGAAGAAGAGCGTGTGATGCTTTCTTCAATTTGTCTTTGCATTGCTGCAAGTTTTTGATCTTCTGTATTTAATTCTGCTTTTTTAGCTTCTGCAGATTTTTTCTTCTGATTAAGCTGCTTTTTCAGCTCATCGTTTTGTTTACTCTGCTCCTCTAATTGCGCACGCATACCTTCAAGTTCAGCTTTCATGCCATTTAGATCTGCCAGTTTTTCATCCACAGTTACTTTTTTATCAGCGATTTCCTGTTTATCAGCATCATGCTCAGCAATTATGCTCTGATCTGCTTCTACAATTTTGCTTACAGCGCCAACACGATCAATGAAATCACCGAAACTTGTAGAACCTAATAATACTTCAATGTAACCTACATTGCTTCCGCCGCTTTCTTGAAATGCAAGAGCTCTTTCTTTTAAGATTTCATTACGTTTATCAATTCGTTCTTGTATTACTGCGATTTCAGATTCAAGTTTTTTAACTTGCTCTTGTGCTGTTTTTATGTCCGCTTGTGTCTTTATTATCATTTCATTATTATCGGCTACAGCCTGATCTACTCTTTTAACTTGATCATCTAACTTAGCAAGCTCTGTAAGGACAGCTGCAAGCTCTTTTTCAGCTGCTGAAAGATTGGATTGCAGTGTAGAACGCTGTTTCTGGATGCTATCAACTGTTTCTGCTTGTACTGAAGGTAGTGCTAATGAACCTAATCCGAGCATAATAGTAGTATTTAAGACAACTAGCTTTTTCTTCAACATATTCCCCTGCTTTCACTATGTATATAAGGATTATCTCTATATGTAAATAACTGACACTTTTTTATATTTTATGACAATTTAACTAGTACTAATTTCTATACAAATGGGATTATAACATCATTTTTTGACAACCGTGTAATAATAATATTACAAATATATTACTAAATACGACAGATTACGAGTTATCATCCTATTAATTTCCTATTTTTTCATCTATTACTTGTTTAATCATTAGCTAAAATGGTATTTTATTTGTAATTCATTCAATAAAGGAGCTTTTGTATGCCAAATATATCGCTTGCTGAAGCTGTAAAATTAAAAAGTGTCTTATCTAAAAGAATTCACGAATTAGAAGAAGAAATGGATCGAACTGCTTTTGTTGAAATAGAAAAAGGAACTCAACCGCCTAAGCAATCCCGTACATTAGCCCAAGTAGAAAGCGATCTTGCTGCCATTCGCAAGGATTTCCGCCTGCTTGATGTATTAATGTATAAGGCTAATAGCATAAACGAAATCGAATTCGAAGGCAATCATTATACGATCGTAGAAGCGATTGAACTAGCAGCTCAACTTAGAGCTCAAGCGAGAAAGTATAAAGTATATGGGTCGGTTCATAAAGAAGAATTTCTTTATGCAGTTGGAGATTCTTCAGCCATGCATAGAGTAGCAACTTTTGAACCTGAAGAATACCGACTAAAAGCTTTAGAAACCGAAAGACAGGCTAATCGTCTTTCGAATGCAATTAATGCAAAGAATTACAGCATTCTACTGGATTTTAATGGCGATCAATATTTTTAACCTTGGAGAGGTGAGACTCCTCTTCAAGGCGTAGAAGGAAAACCTAGTGTGCATATAAGTACAATTGAATAAATGCAAATGGCAAACCAATGACCATTTACCATTTACTCTTTTACCATTAACCCATTCCCAACCATGGCAATGGATGGCTGAATGCCAAAATCGTAATTTTATTTCCTTCTATGAATGTCTCGGCGTTTACGTCGAGGCATTTTAATATTCTTTTCCACTTTATACACAGAGGAACTTTAACAATTGAAATTTTTGTAATGTTTTTGTAATAAAAGTGAA
The DNA here is from genome assembly GCF_001636345.1 of Cytobacillus gottheilii. Classification (GTDB taxonomy): domain Bacteria; phylum Bacillota; class Bacilli; order Bacillales; family Cytobacillaceae; genus Cytobacillus; species Cytobacillus gottheilii. The sequence goes on along the minus strand of NZ_KV440945.1, from coordinate 2,163,631 downwards.
ACTTTTTTCCAGCTCTATCCGTCTAATAAGTAACTGAACTATTGGAGGGACATTATTAAAATGAAGAAAACGGTATTATCTATTTGCATTCTTTCCGGAAGCCTGTTCTTCTCACCAATACAATTATCTGAGGCACATGTTCAATCAAATAATGTGTATGCAGCAGAAACGAAGGTGTTATCGAAAACATCTTCATCTAACATGTCATTGAGTTTACATCCAGATATTAAGACGTTAAAGGAAATGAGCAACCCGACACATTCAAAAGATGAAATAATCAGCACTTTTGGTGAACCAGCCGATGTTTTAAGAGGCGCTATGGATAACAATCTATTATGGCGCTATGATTATAAAAATAATGAAAACTATGTATTTACACACGATCTTGATGCCATTGACGTTGATGCACTAAAATCAGGGGAACTTGAGTACGTTATCTATATCAGTTTTGAACAGGATGAACAAACAGTTAATAGTATTGCAATTTATTATATTGATCAGGATGGAAAGTTTCATGAGTATCGTGAATATGCTGATGGGTATGTGAAGGATTTGGTGGAATGAAGTTGAACCTAAAAAAGAAGCTGAATGTTCAGCTTCTTTTCTAATTTCTATTTTAATATAATGCAAATGGTGGATCAATTCCTAATACAGGCTCTCCATTTACAGTTAGCCAAATGTAAAAATGATCGATTTCTGTATCTAGTAATTTTTCAATTTTTGCAATAATAGCTTCTTGTACTTCAAATGAGATTCTTGCTGTTTCTTCACCTAGTTCAACATCTTTTAAACCGACTAGATCAGCAATAAATCTGGCTTGTTCAAATGTAACCTCAACATATTGATCATGTTCAGGTAAATAAGCCGCTTCTGCTGAACTTACACTGATTACAGCCGCAAGCAAAAATGCTGTAAACATAACAGTAATTTTTTTCATTAAGTTCTCCCCCTATATTTCTATTATTTTATTTTTTAATGCAAGAAAAACATCTACCACCTTAGGGTGATACATAGTACCCTTACACCTCAAAATCTCATCAAATGCTTCTTCCTTTGAACGTGCTGTTTGATAGACTCTATTAGTTGTCATAGCATCAAAAGAATCCACTACTGAAATAATGGCAGCTTCAATAAGGATTTCCTCACCGGATATACCATTAGGATAGCCTTTTCCATCAAACCTTTCATGGTGCTGCTCAACGATCTTCCCAGCCTCTTTTAAGAAAGTAAGCCCAAGCTCTTCTAGTATTTCTCTGCCATGCTTTGAATGTTGTTTCATTAGTTCCCATTCTTCTTGATTTAACTTTCCAGGCTTCTGCAATACTTCTAATGGAACTCTTAATTTACCTACATCATGAAGAAAAGAAGCAATATTTAAACCCTTTAATTGCTTTGTATTTAAATCCATAGCTTCTCCAACAATCATAGAAAGCTTATTAATCCTTTGACAATGGTCAACTGTATATCCATCTTTTTCTTCAATTGAGATTGAAAGTTCCATTAATTGTTTGGTAGCTTTGCTGTAATAGTGAAAAATAGGCTGAGAACTTACATATAGGAATTCAGTAATACCTATAGCTTGGAAGATATAATGTTGTTCTACAGGAATTTTGAAAAAAGAATCTCCTTCTTTAATAGTTCTTTCTTCATTTGAATATTTTATATTTAGCTGTCCGGAAAGCACATGCAAATATTCCATTGCATCCCAGCCCTCCTGCGGCTCTATACCCCACATTGCTTGATCTTCTAATTTATGATAGATAACCTCTGTCCCATCTCCAGATGCAATTAAAGATATTTGCAGACCTTTCATGTGGACGGTTTCAATGAAGCTATCCTCATTTATTTTGCCCACGCTAAACCCTTCTTTCTCTGTTTCCGCTTTGCGAGACTAAAATGTTACGTGTTTGTCATATAGTAGTTTAGACATAATGCCATTTTATTATATAAAATGTCAAATTTCCACATATTTTTTAATTCTAATAGAATTTGTCAGTACAACTAAATGACAACTATCTCGGAACTATTTCCATAGTAACTAAAGAAAAGCTGCCAACTTTTTATTGACAGCTTTTTTCTTCCTATTTAAATGGGTTTTTCCATTCCATTAGTACACCATAATTTAATGATTCATTATCCTCTAAATAGTTTTCACATACAGCAATCGGTTTTCTGCCGCATCGCAGCAAGAAAGAAATGACGGGATCTTTATAATTTCCCCTGACGACTTCAGCTATATATTCATCAGGTGTTAGTTTCTCGGCTAACAGATGATATCCCGGCATTCTTCCCCCTCCAAGAAGGCGCTTTAGATTTAATTGAATGACGACATGATACATTGCCTCCATTAGCATCTTACCTAATCCTAATTTACGGAACTTCGGCTTCACACTAATGTCAACAATGTAAAGGGTATCTCCATTAGGATCATGGCTCTTGATATAACCATGATCCGTCACTTCCTCCCATGTATGATAAGGATGGTCAGGGTCAAAATTATTCATTAGACCTGTTAAAGAACCAGCAAGCTCACCATCTACTTCAATACATAAGGCACCTTCAGGAAAATGATGAATATGGCTTTTTAGCTGCTCTTCACTCCACCATAAATCCGAAGGAAATGGCGGCGGGAAGCACTCAGCCTGGATTTGAATTAAATCATCAAAATCCTGATCTTTATAATTTCTAATGACAGCGGCTGCGGTTTTTCCGTTGGCATTTATATAAAAGTCGCTGAAATAGTGAATAGTATTATCCATCAATATTCTCTTTTTCCCAGTCTGTATATAAATCAGTCCGCCGATCTCGCCACGTTGTTACCGAACCTCTTTCCCTTACTTCATATAGAAGGTTTAGATCAAGGTCGGCTGTAATGATCATATCATCATTTAATTCGCCTTCTGCCATAATTCCTTTAGGCGGGAATGGTATATCATTCGGAGTGATAATGGCCGCCTGACCAAAGTTCGCTCTCATGAAATCCACGGTTGGCAGCGAGCCAATCGTTCCTGTCACCACAACATATACTTGGTTCTCAATGGCCCTTGCATGGGAAGTATAACGGACCCGATGGAATCCATGACGATCATCTGTGCAAGACGGACAAAAGATGACGTCTGCACCTTTCGCTTTAGCCATACGGACAATTTCAGGAAATTCAATATCATAACAAGTTAAGATCGCAATTCTGCCTTTCTGCGTATCAAATACTTGAAAATGATCTCCTGCCGACATATTCCATTCATCTACTTCAGTTGGAGTAATATGAAGTTTTGCTTGTTCTTCCACTCTTCCATCCGGATAAAATAAATGGGCAACATTATATAACTTCCCATTTCGCGAAATAACATGTGTACCTCCAATAATATGAAGGCTGTTATTGACCGCTAGGCTTATAAACAGATTTTTATATTGTTCTGTAAAGCCTGGAAGTTCATTTATCGTTAAGCTTCCTCCCGCTTCACTTCCTATGGAAAGCAGCTGTGTAGTAAAAAATTCAGGAAATAGGACGAATTCGGCTCCAAACTCCTGAGCTGTTTTCACATAATGTGTACACTGGGCAGCAAATTCCTCAAAAGACCTGATACTATGCAAATGGTATTGCACAGCTGATACTCTCATTTTCATTTATCGTCCTCCTTCTCCACCGTAATGGAACTCATGAATTATCAATGATTTTACAGGATAATAAACACTATGTGTACCCTTTTTCGTAAAAAAAACAATTAGAAGCAGTCCTTATTTCTCCTGAAAGTGCAAGTTATCCCTGAGTCATGAACTCTACTCACATAAAAAGCAGTGAATCGATGTGATTCACTGCTTTATCCTACGCTTTTTGGAATTGAATTTTGTGCAGATTAGCAAATATACCGCCTTTTTCAATTAGCTCATCGTGACTGCCTTCCTCTGCAATCCCATTTTCTGTTACAACGACAATCCGATCTGCATTTCGAATTGTTGCCAGTCTATGGGCAATTACCAATGTTGTTCGATTTTTTGCGAGGTCGGTTAATGCCGCCTGAATAATTCGCTCTGTCTCAGTGTCCAGTGCAGAAGTTGCTTCATCTAAAATTAAAATAGGAGGATTTTTCAAGAACATTCGAGCAATCGCTAAACGCTGCTTTTGCCCTCCGGAAAGTTTTAAGCCACGCTCACCAATTTGAGTCTCATAGCCAAAAGGTAGTGAAGCAATAAAATCCTCCAAATGCGCTTTGCGTGCAGCCTCATAAATTTCTTCATCAGAAGCATCGAGGTTGCCATATCCGATATTTTCCTTTATCGTTCCAGTAAATAAGAAGACATCCTGCTGCACAATTCCAATTTGCGAGCGAAGAGATTGCTTTGTCATGTCCCTCAGATCGATTCCATCAATTTTAATACTGCCGTTTGAAACATCATAAAAGCGTGGAATCAGAGAACAAATCGTTGTTTTCCCTGCACCGGATGGTCCAACAAATGCAACGGTTTCTCCTGCTCTTATTGAGAGGTCAATATCCTTAAGGACAGATTTGTGTTCATCATAGCTAAAGCTGACATCCTCAAAACGGATATCCCCTCTTAAGGTTGATACTTCGACCGCATCCTTTCGATCTTCAACTTCAGGGTCTGTATCAATTAATTCGGTAAATCGTTTAAATCCAGCCATGCCTTTTGGATAAAGTTCCATAAGCGCACTTATTTTATCAATCGGCTTTAACAATACATTTACATAAAGTATAAAGCTGACAAGCTCTCCATGAGTCAGCTCTCCTGTAAAACTTAACCAAGCACCGTATACTAATACAAGCAAGGTAATTAAGCGAGTCATCATATAAATACCAGAAGAACTATAGCTCATAATTTTATAAGCTCCAAGTTTAGCTTTGCGAAATGTCTGGTTATCCTTCATAAACCTAGCAATCTCAAACTTTTCATTAGTAAAAGATTGAACAACACGGACGCCGGAAACACTATCCTCAACACGGGCATTCACATTAGCAATTTCACCATACATTTTTTTCCATGCTTTATTCATGCGTACATTACAAAAAGCAATCAGCCAAACGAGGAATGGCATCACAACAACCGAAACAATGGCAAGCTTAACATTAATGGTCAGCATGATTCCAAAGGCCCCAAAGAAAGTCATGACAGCAATAAATAAATCTTCGGGTCCATGATGGGCAAGTTCACCAATATCCATCAAGTCATTTGTAACCCGGCTCATAATATGTCCGGTCTTCGTATTATCAAAAAAACGAAATGATTGGCGCTGAACGTGATTAAAAAGCTGCTGGCGCATATCTGTTTCTATATTAATGCCAAGCATGTGTCCCCAATAGTTAACGATATATTGGAGAAATGTACTTGTTACGTAAAAGGCAAGCAATCCTGCACTTACAGAAACAATCATAGCCCAATTCTCATCCGGCAGCAGGTCATCGATAAACCATTGCACTGCGAGAGGAAAGCCCAGTTCAAGGAGTGCTACGATAACCGCACTCGAAAAATCAATGATAAATAATTTCTTATGAGGTTTATAATAAGTAAAAAAACGACGGATCATCATGTTCTCCTATTCTTCTGAGATTTTTATGCTACTTGGATTATATGCCCAACAACAGGCTGTTACAAGCCTTTTACTAACTTTTCACCTTTTTAATGGTATTTTCCGAATCAGCTGATTAAGAACCTCTGAAACAACTAGGCCTACTGCAATTGAGCCAGAAATCATAAATGCTTTGGCTGCAAGCTGAATAGCCGTATTATAATCATTTTCAACAAAGTTCCGCATCGCATCATAAGCAAGTCCTCCTGGGACAAGCGGTATGATTCCTGACACACTAAAAATGATAATGGGCGTCCGGTAATACCTCGCAAACATTTGACTCAGCACTGCAATGGAAAAAGCGGCTATTAATGAAGAAACAACTGCATCAAAATAGCGATCGACTAGTATAATGTAAATCATCCAGCCAACCATTCCGACAAAACCGCATTGAAGCAATGATTTCTTTGGTGCATTAAATAAAATCCCAAATGCTGCGGAGGCAATAAAGCTAGTAACTAAATGTGTAAGCATGTATCTCCGCCTCCCTTATGAATAAAATGCAAAAATAACGGCAATTCCCGTTCCAATGGCGAAAGCTGTTAAAAAAGCCTCTGCTCCCTTTGATAGCCCTGAAACAAGATGCCCAGCCATCAAGTCACGGACTGCGTTCGTTATAAGCAGCCCAGGAACCAGAGGCATTACGGAGCCAATAATAATTTTGTCCAGCTGTGCTCCAAATCCGCTTTTTATAAATAAAAACGCAGCCAGCCCAATAATCAATGAAGCAAGAAATTCAGAAAAAAACTTTATTTGAACAACTCGATGCAGGTATATAAATGAAGTAAAGCCAATTCCTCCGCATATCACCGCTGGTATAAAGTCACTCCACTGTCCTAAAAACATCAACATGAAACAGCCGCTCGCAATAGCAGCCGCCACAATTTGCTGATAAATAGGAAAGGTGAAATCAGCCTCTTCTATTTCTTTTAATCGTATGTATGCCTGTTTGCTGGTTAATTCCCCGCTGGCGGCCTTTCGCGATACTCCATTCACTAACGTTACCTTATATAAGTCAGTAGTTCGTTCAGAAATACGAATCAGCTTCGCAGGTTCTGTTCCGTCAACAGAAAAAATAATGCCCGTTGGGGTAACGTAACTATGGGAATCAGGAATTCCAAATGTTGCAGCGATTCTTGACATGGTATCTTCTACCCGATAGGTTTCAGCTCCGCATTGAAGCATAATTTTACCTGCCAGTAAGCATATATCAATTACCTCCAAGCTGGTAGGAAATTTATGTTCCATTCTTCCGCCTCCTTCCGCGTCATGCATAATGCCTCATTCATCTTAATCCAAATATGCCCTTTAATAAAGTCCTTATTACATCATACAATATTTTCATTTTAGAGAACGTTTACACCCGGAGAAAAGTCACCAAAAAATTAAGTCTCCCCTTGAAAGATTGTTGTTCATGGGAATAACTGCAGAACAGATGGGTACTTATCTGACATCTTTTCTTGCCTTTATTGGAAGAAACCGGTGAATTAAGCGGAGATTCTACCCTTATTTTAAGAATTGAGCCATTTTTGGCCAAAATAAGCGGAGATTTTACGGTTATATTGAAAAAAATCGCCTATTTGACCGTTTTTTAGTTCCTTAGCCGGAATTTCTCCGTCTATTTCAGCACAATTTAAGTGATTTTACGATTTAAGCGGAATTCTTCCGCCTATTTATGAAATGTGTAACTCTTGCATTTTGGGGAGTATGGTATTATACCTGTTGGCTGAAGACGAAATAGCAAGAGCCATACGCGGTTAAGCTCAGGCACACCCGCATAGCCTGAATGTGTACTCTGAAGCGAAAACCTTTATACATCTAACTAATAAAGGTAAAAAAAGCATAAAAAAAGAAACTCACGCCATTGGGAGTTTCGCATTTCAAAAATGATCGCCATCACTTTTTGGGATAGCGGTTGGATTTGTTAAAACGGGCATTCAACTGCCCTTGTATCATTTTGTTTCTCGTCGCTGTATCTTCCTTCTTCTTCTTTTTCTTTAATTCCTGAAGTATTTCGTCTGTCCTCACACCTTCTTCTCTTTTATTTGCAATTTCAATGAGTCTTTCCACATCCATAAAAGAATATTTGCGATTTCCCCGATCAGACCTTTCTGGAGAAATTAGCTTTCTTTCTTCATAATACCTAATTTGCCTTTCGGTTAATCCCGTTAACTCGCTTACAGTTCCGATTGAAATGACCTTTCTATTTTTATATGATGCTTCATTTTCCATACCGAGCCCACCCCAAATGAAAAGGTTTTAATACTATTATACACGTTTGTTAGATTTTTTCACTATATATGTTATAAAATATAACATTAACAAAAAACATGTTAGGATATCTTACAATATAAATGAAAGTTCTCTTTTAATCATATAAACTGACAGAAATAATACGAAATGAGGAGATGGAATATGCAATACTTACGAAAAGCGGTTGAAAAGAAGCGCAACTATTTAATCCAGCTACTCGTAAAAGCTGGTGTTTCTAAAGAAATCGAACAATTGCAAAATCTAACATTAACAGAACTTGAACTACTTTCAAAAAAACATATGGTCGTTAAATAATCGTTACAGGGAGGAAATGAAAAGATGGAAAGTCATGATGCACTTGAACTCGCTAAAAAAATCATTGAACTTGACCTTTTACGGGATAGGATTTGGGAGAACTTAGCGGAAATGGCCGGAGACAATGCATATGAATTAATCAGGAGGGTGCAAAACAGCTAAACCTGTTCCTTAAAATAAAGAATAGAAATTTTTCAGAGGTAATTCAATATGAACACATATAAAACACTGAAGTAGATCGGTGTTTTTTTGTTGTTCATTTTTATCTGTCTCTTATCCTTAAATAGAACCTCCAGCAAAATCATTAAATTTATAAACGTTTTATGCCCTTATACGCCATGATTTTGTTTGATTTCAGTAGACGCCCAATATATACTTACATTATCGATTTCCAATATTGCTTTTCGATAACAGAAAGGAAGTGGTCTTATTGGAAGATCGTGTACTTAGAAAACTGTTTTTAGGCTTTATCCAAATTCACATTCTGCATCATGCTGATGAAGAGCCCATTTATGGTCTATGGATGTTAGATGAATTAAAGGAACACGGATATTCAATGAGTGCCGGTACCATTTATCCCATTCTGCATTCCATGACAAATGATGGCCTGCTTCTTCAGGAAAAGCAAAAAGTGGAGGGAAAGATTAGAAAGTATTATCGTACAACCGAAAAAGGAAAAGAGGTTTTACTGGAAGCAAGAAAGAAAGCTTTTGAACTATTTAAAGAAATAAAAGATTCTTAAGGAGTGGAGATGATTGAAAAACAAATTGGCAAGCTTATGGGAAATCCTGCTTGTGTCAACCAAATTAGGGCTAACTTCATTCGGAGGTCCAATTGCGCACCTTGGCTATTTTAGAGATGAATATGTCATTAAACGAAAATGGATGGATGAGGATAGCTATGCTCAGCTTGTGGCATTATGTCAGTTTATACCTGGGCCAGCAAGCAGCCAAGTAGGCATTGGAATCGGGATGGTACGGGCCGGTTGGCTTGGAGGTATTATATCGTTTATTGGGTTTACCTTTCCATCTGTTTTGGCACTTATACTATTTGCGCTAACATTGCAAAGCTTTAATCAGTTTGATTTAGGCTGGATTCAAGGATTGAAAATTGTTGCAGTTGCCGTTGTTGCTCAGGCTGTAATGGGGATGGCTAAAAATCTTGCGCCAGATTTCCCAAGAAAAACGATTACCCTGCTGGCAGTTGTCACAGCGGTTTTATGGCAAACTACAATGACACAAATTTTAATTATCATTATAGCTGGAATCATTGGCTTCTTCGTTTATAAAAACGTGACGGAGCATAAAGAAACAAGTCTTCATGTGCCTGTTTCTAAGAAATTCGCTTTGCTCTCTCTCGTCATGTTCTTTGCTATATTGGTTTTACTGCCAATCATAAATCAAATTTTCACAGCAGAATGGATCACCGTATTTGATCGATTTTATCGTTCTGGCGCCCTTGTTTTTGGGGGTGGACATGTGGTTCTTCCGCTTTTAGAAATGGAATTTGTTCCTAGCGGTTTTCTTTCTGAAGAAGCATTCCTTGCAGGTTATGGTGCCGCACAGGCTGTTCCGGGTCCGCTATTTACGTTCGCAGCTTACCTCGGAACAATCATTAATGGCTGGCAGGGTGGATTATTAGCGACTTTTGCTATCTTTTTGCCTGCTTTTTTGCTCATTGCAGGAACATTGCCTTTTTGGCAGCAGATCAGCAAAAACAAAAATATGAAAGCAGCCTTATATGGGGTGAATGCAGCAGTTGTCGGCATATTAATTGCAGCGTTATATGATCCAATTTGGACGAGCACCATTCATACTGCAGCCGATTTTTCATTAGCTGCCATTTTATTCTTTATGCTCAATTATTGGAAGCTCCCGCCTTGGATTGTCGTTGTTACTGGTGCTGCAGCTGGAGCATTGATGCACATGCTGTAGAACTTTCAGCAGTTCTCTTAATTAACAGATGTTTACTGTTTAATTTAAACACAAAAACTCTTGCCAGCTGTACGGCAGAGTTTTTGTGTTTTTTTATTTTATATGGGCATAACCAATACTACCCTTGTTCCGCGACCTTTTTCAGAAAGGATATCCAAAGAGCCGCCTTCCACTTTTGCTCTCTCCTCCATACTAAAAAGCCCGACACCCTTCTGAATTTCTTCGTAATCAAACCCAGCACCATAATCTTCAATTACTACTCTAATTTCATGATCATGTTCGCGGATGGTAACAAAGGCTTCGTTTGTCCCTGCATATTTACGGATATTCGTTAATGCTTCCTGGATGATTCTATAAATGGTCAATTCTTTATCTGTGCTGAGGCGCTCATTTAAATTACTCGTAAATTGCACATCTATTTGATGGTATTGGGAAAATCGATGCAAATAAGAACGGATGGCAGGCAATAAACCTAAATCATCCAGAACAGACGGCCGCAGCTCTCTTGAAATATCTCTCAGCTCTTCAATTATTTCTGCTGTTTCCGTGTAAAGCTGTTCTAGAAGCGGATGGTTCAATTCAGCTTGCAGGCGATTAATAGTTATCATATGGCTATATAAATTTTGCCCTACCCCATCATGAAGATCGCGTGAAATGATTTTTCGTTCGTCTTCCTGTAAGTTAATCATCCGCGTCATCATATTCTTGATTTCTTCTTCCGCTTTTTTGCGATTGGTGATTTCATGGCGAATGGCTAAAAATTGATATGGCCTTTCATCACCATCAAGGAAAGGAACGATCGTTGTATCCACCCAGTAATTGCTTCCATCTTTGGATTTATTCTTTATTTCGCCTTTCCAAACTTCCCCCTGATTAATCGTTTCCCATAATTGTTTAAAAAATGATTTCGGATGATAACCCGAATTGATAATCCGATGATCAGCACCTATTAATTCGCTTCTGTTATATTTAGAAATTCTGCAAAATTCATCGTTAACATATGTAATTTTCCCTTTCCGATCAGTTATAGCTACGATGGAAGAGGCATCTAGAGCAAATTTCATATCACTTAGCTCTTTATGATAGGAAGCTTCTTCTCTTAGCGGATCAACAGCAGCATTCCGATTACTCTGTAATCCTGCTTTATTATCATTTTTTGACGCATACTGCTGCTGAGGGTTATTTGTATTCTTCATCTGAACCTCTCCTAATCATGGCTGAATACCACCTTTTCGAGCTTGGTTGTGTAATCTCTTACAGCCTTTTGTTCATGAAGCTGGAACGGTTTTTTCACACGGCGTCCGACTAGCAGCACTCCTTTTGCACTGCCGTTTAAAAGAATCGGAACTGCGTAAGCGCTGATTAGCTTCTCAGCAAGCATAATTGGATACTCTAAGTCTCTGCCAATTATATTATCCGGAAAACGATCTAGGTGAATGGGAGTCCCAGTTGAAATGACTCTACCAGCAATCCCTTTTCCATAACGCAGGGTAATTCTTTTATACTTGTCGTTCAAATTTCCGGCAGCATGCTTCCATTTAACATCTGAACCCTTTGGAATCTGAATCGCAATGGCCCCAAATTCACATGGTACATCAACTAGCAGATCGTGTAACATTTGAAGAATCATCTGGTTTTCCATTACTAGGCCATCCTCCTATATACCATAGCCCAGCAGTCCTTTTTTTAATGCAAACTGAACAAGCTCTGGCCGTGTTTTCATCTTCAGCTTTTCCATTACATTACTTTTATGTGTTTCAACCGTTTTAACAGAAATAAAAAGCTGTTCGGCGATTTCTTTATTAGAGAATCCTTTGGCTATTAACGTTAAAACTTCCTTCTCCCGATCTGACAGCAGTTCAAAATGATCAGAATCTCCGCTTCTTACTGTATTTAGGTATTCTTCCATTAATCGTTTTGTTGCAGAAGGATGCAAATAAGCTTCACCCGAAGCAACACTTCTAATGGCTGATATTAGTTCATCATGCGGAGAACTTTTTAACAGACACCCAGATGCACCAGCCTGTATGGCTTTAAACAAGTATTCTTCGTCATCATGCATTGTTAGGATTAAAATTGAAATTTCCGGTTTTTTCTTTTTCAGCTCAATTGTTGCACTTAATCCATCTTTTCCGTGTGGCATACTTAAATCCATAACTACTACATTAGGTTCAAGCTGCAGCGATTTTTCAATCGCTTCATTGCCTTCAGATGCCTCCCCAATTACCTCAAGCTCCGGGTGATTATTTAATAGCATTTTTAACCCCATTCTCACTACTGCATGATCATCGCACAGCAAAATCTTAATCATTTCATTTCCCCCTTTGTCCATTTCCCCATATAAGGCTGCCTCTTTCTAGTATGGTAATGATAGCGTAATAAGTGTTCCATTCCCAATTGCTGAAGTGATTAAGCATGTACCCCCAATTAACTCCATTCTTTCACACATAGCTGCTAACCCTGATCTTTTAGCTAAACCTGTATGAATATCAAAGCCTTTGCCGAAGTCTTTTATTTCGATTATTACCTTCTCAGCTTCCCAATTCAATTTCATATGAACAAGATTTGCATCTGCATATTTAGCTATGTTTCCTAATGCTTCTTGACAAACACGGTATAACATAATGTTTTGTTTTTCAAGTAATCTTCTTTCATTGCCAGCAGATGTTAATTCTGTAATAATTCCATAGGTTGAAGTATATAACTTTAAATAACTTTTAAGAGCGGCTGTAATACCTGAAGAGGCTAATGACGGAGGATGCAGCTCAAGAGATAACAGCCGAATCTCCTGTATCGTTTTACTTAACTGCTCCCGTATTTCTGCAGTATAACTTTTCATTGCCGGTTCCTGCATACTGCCTTCCAGGTACTCCAGTCCCGTAAATACACTATATAGCGTCTGCCCTACTCCTTCGTGTAATTCATTTGAAATCCTTTTAATTTCATCTTCTTGTGAGTCTATAATATAATGGCTGATTACAGTATCCTTTTCCACTTAATACACTCCCTTCAATAAGTATAAAATATTTAACCAGTATGTTTATAGGGTTTTCATTGAAAATAAAATTTGCCGGCTGGCAAACTCCATACTACAAAGATCAAGCATCAGCACTCAGTCAGACCTTTAAGTCCAGCTATAATTGACATAAGGCCTGCCCGCAGAAAGTGCGAGGCAGGCCAAATCAGGTTATAAATCTAGTTAGCTTTCTTTAAAGGATAGGTTGTATTCAACTTAGCTTTACGCTGATAATAGAAGAAATTCAGTATAAATGATATGACATATATCACTATGAAAATATATAATGCATTGACAGGCGTTCCAGTTGACTTAGTAGACCAGCCGAATAATTGCGGGATAAAATATGAGCCGTAAGCCGCAAATGCAGCTGTAATACCTAATACTGGAGCAGCTTCTTTTACAGGGAAGATTCCAGGTATCATCTGGAATGTTGAGCCAGAACCAATTCCTGCAGCAATAAACAAGATTAGAAAAGCGGTTAAAAATCCTGCAAACGAAGCTTGTTTAGTAAAGTAGATCACTCCGCCTGCACCAGCACTCATGACAACGAATACCCAAGCAGTTACGGATGCTCCTCCAAATTTATCTGACAGCCAGCCTCCAACCGGTCGTGCAGCTGCCGCTAAAAATGCACCAAGGAATGCCAGCCCCATGTGTTCAGGGAATTGTGATTTTAATAATAATGGGAATGCAGCAGAATACCCAATAAATGAACCAAATGTTGCAACATAAAGGATTGTCATAATCCAAGTATGCTTTCGTTTCAATACAACAAACTGTGCACCAACTGATTGTTTTGTATTTGGAAGATTATCCATTCCAAAATAAGCAGCAATCGTTAAAACTGCAATTGGGATGACCCAGATAAATGCTGCATTTTGCAGCCATACCTTTTCACCACTGGCTAAAGTTTGGCTGTCTCCAAAGAAGGCAAATGCTCCGCTGGCAATGACAAGCGGTGTCACAAATTGTACGACTGAGACACCCATGTTTCCTAAGCCGCCATTAATTCCTAATGCTGTCCCTTTTTCTTTTTTAGGATAGAAAAAGCTTATATTTGCTGATGAAGAGGAGAAATTTCCTCCGCCAAGACCGCATAGTGCAGCCAGTAATAGCATCACTGAATATGGAGTTTCAGGATTTTGAACCGCCATACCAATACCGATCGCTGGAATAGCTAAGACTGCTGTAGAGATAATAGTCCAGTTTCTTCCTCCAAATGATCCGACAGCAAATGTGTAGAAGAAGCGTAATGTTGCTCCTACAAGTCCGGGTACAGCTGCTAAAGTAAATAATTGCTCATCTGTAAATGAGAAGCCTATTTCATTTAATTGTACAGCGACAACAGACCAAATTTGCCATACAATAAAAGCCATCATTAAAGAAGGAACTGAAATCCATAAGTTTCGTTTAGCATGCTTTTTTCCTTGTGTTTGCCAAAACTGTTCATTTTCAGGCATCCAGTCGTTTATTCTTTTCGTTTTCATTTCTTTTCACCTTCCTGTTACAATACTTTTCATTCGACTCGGCATTGCTGTGTGTTAAAGATTACTGATTCAATTCTTTAAAAACGATCTGTCACAGTTTTAAAATTGCCTTCTATTAAAAAGTCATCATTAAAGCATGTACAGATACCCTTATACGCTTATTGGCTTTACTTACTTCAATCAGCTGCCTGCAGCGGAATTTCCTATCACTCAGTTATTCGTTATTTTTCGAATGCAGTATTGCAGCTGACTGTTTTCATCAGTAGCGACCAGTCGGTCATTCTTCCATTCAAATCGTGCTTCCATGGGAATGGCCAAAAACTGAAGGTGGTTTACATACATTCTGAAATGAGTGTGATCAGGACAATTTTCTATCCGTTCAATTCTTTTTGTTAAGAGGGGTGCCTGATCCTCTCCATCTGTATCGATAATGGCTATTTCTACATCTTCATGTATGAACATGCTTAAGCTATTCTTTTTATCGGACTCCACAGCTTTTCCCTCCCTTACTTTGAGGATAGATAAAAGCTTTATATCCTTGCAGATACGTCCAGAAGTCTTCTTTTGCATTTGTCTCTATGAACTGTATCAGCTCAGCTTCGGACTGCCATTTGCTCATCCCTTTAATTTCCGCAACGATGATCTCAAGGCCATCTTTTTGTTTTACGTCTAAGTACCAGTTCAGCCGAATTTTAGCGAACAGTTCTCGTAGCAGCTGATCAATTTCCTCTTTGAAACTTCCACTGCTTTCTCTTATAAAACAAAAATCGATATATGTTTCACTATTCATAGCACTCACGCCTTTTTTGTTTTTTTATAGAGAAAGAAAGCTATAGGGAACATGACGATATTTAAGCCGCAAAAGATCAATGTGTTTACATAATTTTCATAAAAATATTGATGCACCATATATTGAGTGAAAATAATATTTAAAAACAAGACAGCACTGAGGAGAAGAACGCCAATATAACTACGCTTCATATCTCTTCACCCTTACTGCATATACAGCACCTTGATTTACTTCTACTTGTATTTCAGGAAGCGGCCGCCTTGGCGGTCCTGCTGTAGGTGCACCAGTTTCCACATCAAATTTGCCATGATGACAAGGACATACCATTTCTCCCTGCTCTTTGACCCAAAATACTGGACATCTTAAATGGGTACAGGCATTTTGATAAGCAACAAATTTTTCTTCACCTAGTCTGATGAGGATCGCGTCATCATGTTCTCCTGGAAATTTAAACTCTACCGCATCACCAATAGGCAGGTTGTTCAGATCAGCAATTTTTTTATGAGGATACTCTTTCTCTCCTAATCCCATCAGCTCTTTTGCTGCAACTGCTCCCCATGGCAGGGAAGATACAGCAAATACTCCTGCTGCACCTACTAGGGTTTTCATAAACCCACGGCGATCCAGCTTTCTTTCATTGTCCCGATTAATGTTATGAGTATAGTTATCTTCTGGAAAAGGAATCTTGTTATTTCGTTCTTTCATCACCGTCCACCTCCTAATAAAGCTTTGTGATTCCCTGGAGGATCCCAGGAAGATTTACTTTTACATTTGTTTCGCCTTCTAAATACGGCTGACTTGTTACCCATTTTCCGTTAGACATGTTGTATTGCTTTTGTTTTTGCTCAATTTCCTCTTCTGTTAGCCATTGCAGTGTGTTTGAAGGACAGACGCTTGCACACATTGGCGGTATTCCATCTTTCGTACGGTCAATACACAGGTCACATTTGTACATTAGGTTTTGCTCTTCGTCGAATTTCGGAATACCGTATGGACATGCAATCGTACAGTTTTGGCAGCCGATGCATTTTTCAACCAGCGCTGAAAGCACCGCTCCTGTTTCATGAATTTGAATGGCTTGTGCCGGACAGCTGCGGGCACAAGCAGGATTCACACAGTGCAGACACATTAAAGGCATTGTCTGACGGCTGACAAGCGGATTCACATCATAAACGTAGTTTCTGTTTCTTTCTTCATGCCCTCCGCACTGTGTACAGGCTGCTAAACAAGATCTGCAGCCTATACAATTTTCAAGCTCTATATAAAGTCTCTTTTTCATTGCTGTTACACCTTCTCTCGATCAAGCTTTTCGATTTGGGCTGCACAAACTTTAAATTCAGGCATTCTGCTCATAGGATCCAGTGCAGCAATCGTAAGTAGATTGATAGATTTTTCATGGCCGAAATGGTAAGGCACAAAGACCGTATCAGGACGAATTGCCTCTGTTATTTTAACCTTGTAAAAAGCTTCCCCTCTTCTTGTGTAAAGACGTACCTCTTCTTCATGGGAGATCTTATATTTTTCAGCTGTTTGCGGATGAACCTCTATAAATGGTTCCGGACACATGTCACGGAGGAAAGGGATTCTTCTCGTTTGATTACCAGATAGATAGTGATAGACTACGCGGCCATTTGTCATCCGCAGCGGATAGGTTTCATCTGGTTCCTCTGCTGACTTTCGATATGGCAATGCGCAAATTTTTGCTTTTCCATCTGGATGATAAAACTTTTTATCAAGGAACATATGCGGTGTTCCTTCATCGTTCTCATCTTTACATGGCCAAAAGACTCCATCTTGTTTTTCGATTTTTTCCCATGTTGCTCCGTAGTAGTCCGCATAGCCGCCTTTAGAAGCTGCCCTGAATTCATCCGCAACATCTCTGGCTGTTTTCAGATGGGAGAAATACTTCCCTCTTCCCAGACGTTCTGCTAGCTCAACCTGCATTTGCCAATCTGGTTTTGATTCTCCAACAGGCTCTTGCGCTTTATTAATTTTAATAATTCTGCCTTCCAGGTTGGTTGTCGTACCTTCATCTTCTGACCAGGTAACAGAAGGCAAGATTACATCAGCAAATTCAGCTGATTCAGATAGGTAGAAATCTGCACACACCATGAAATCTAAATTCTTCAGTGTTTCTCTGACAAAGTTTAAATTTGGCGCGGATACAGCTGGGTTTGAACAAAGCAGATATAAACCGCGAATTTCCTTTTTAGCCATCAGTTCGAAGAGTTCGTAGGCAGAAACACCAGCCTTTGGCATTTCATCTTCTGAGATTCCCCAGAATTGGCAAACTTCTCTTACATGTTCTGGGTTCGTGATTTTACGATACCCTGGCAGAAGGTCTGATTTTTGTCCATGTTCACGGCCGCCCTGGCCATTTCCCTGTCCAGTAAATGTCGCTACTCCTGATTTAGGTCTTCCGATCTTCCCTGTTACAAGCGCCATGTTTGTATATGCAGAAACATTGTCAACACCTTTATGCTGCTGTTCAATTCCTCTGGCAAACATAACAACCGCGTTAGGAGCTTTACCGTAGATTTCCGCTGCTCGGATAATCTTTTCCGGATCAACACCTGTAATTTCACTTGTATATTCAGGAGTAAATTCTTTAACAAGCTCTCTTGTTTCTTCAAAACCATTTGTGTGATTGTTCACAAATTGTTCATCAGTAAATCCATTTTCAATTAATAAATGAAGGATTCCATTTGCAAGCGCTAAATCAGTTCCAGGACGAATATCCAAATGCACATCCGCTCTTCTGGCAATAGGTGTCTCCCTTGGATCCACGACGATAATATAACCGCCTCTCTCCTGTACATTCCATAAGCGGAAGATAGAGGTCGGATGACATTCTGCTGTATTACTGCCAGCTATGAATAAGCAATCTGTTTCATGTATATCTGTCCAAGGCAAGGTAGATCCTCGGTCAACCCCAAGTGATCTTAGGAAACCGCCGGCAGCACTTGACATACAGAAGCGCCCATTATAATCGATATATTTTGTTCCTAGTGCAACTCGTGCAAATTTCCCTGTCAGATAACATTTTTCATTTGTCATTGATACTCCGCTAAAAACGGATAAACTGTCTTTCCCGTAATTCTCTTGAAGCTCTGTAAATTTTTTAGCGATCAGGTCGTATGCCTCATCCCAGCTGGCTTCTCTAAAACCCTTTGTTGTTCCTTTTAAAGATGCATCATCACGAATAAGCGGTTTTAATAGGCGATCATCATGATTCGTCTGCTGGTAAGCTGTAACCCCTTTGGGACACATTTTTCCTACTGTAACCGGCCAGTCATATCTTGGCTCAACCCCAATGATTTTGTTTGTAGATGTATTAACCCGCAGATTCATGCCGCACTGCATTCCACAATAACTGCAATGTGTTTTAATTAATTTTTCATTCGGGTGATACACATTTTCGATTTCTTTAAAAAACTTATCCCTTTGCATTCTGGTTTGCCTCCTTAACCTTTACTTCGTGAGTAGGAAACCCTGAAAACTGTGCCATCCGATATTTCCTTCTGCATGGCAGACAAAGCTCTGCAAGGTGATGCCCATCCTCTGTCTGAAATTGAATATGATTTGTCTGAAGTACATCTATAACGTCATTTGATTGTTCAACTGATACGAATTCATTGCCGCAAACCTTGCATTGCTTTGGTGCAGCTTCCATATAATGCTCTCGATAGTTTCTTGCAAAGACACTTAATGGTCTAAATGGAATATGTGCAAGCTTACCAAATGGCAAGTAAATCAACGTGATAATGACGGACCACTGATGAATGAGCGACATAACCGGGTGTCCAAATCCATGCAGGAATACATTGCTGAATGTAAGAGCTAATCCTGTTATGCTGATAAAGAGCAGCATATATAATGGAAGAAAGTCGTATAGAAATTTTTGTTCTGCTCTTGCCTGCATATTTTTCAAACGGCGGTAAAGCGCCATACAAACTCCGATAATAACCATTGTTGCGGAGATGTTTAGTGCATTATAAGAAAAGTTAGCGATTAATCCATCAGCTGGCACTGTCAAAATTTGAATGCCCATTAAAATGATGTTGTACATACCGTTCTCATCCATTGTGAAGTACATCCAGCCGAACACTAGCGGAAAAGTAACGAGACAGGACAAGATTACTCCCCAGCCCATCATAATGTGCTGTGTCCATCGGTAAATTCCCCTATTCCAGATAAAACGGTAGGTTGCCAGCTGTTCTACAGATGTTTTTGGTGTTGATTTTCTGAAAAGCAGCTTAATTCCCTTTTTAATGATGATTTTTGTTGGCGGGCGTTCTCCCCAAGCAATAAAGCGATAAAAGAAGCCTCCTAAAAATATGATCGTACCAACCATGTATCCGTATAAATTTAAGTCAACATGTGTAAACATTCTCGTTCCGATAAATGATAGTACTGCAAGTCCTATTACAGATAGAAACATTGATTTTGCGAACCTTGAAGCAAATGCCTGATTAATTGAAGTAACAGCTTTCTCAGTTTTGGCTGTTTCCATGTTTACTCCTCCTTGTTACAACCTTCACATACTTTATGATTTCATTGTATAGGAGAAAGAGCTGTCGCCATATCGGGGAACTTCCCTATCTCTTTAGGGAAAAACCCTTATTTTACTGTCACTTCATTATTTTTTGCTGAACTATGTAATTCGGTTTTAATTATGGTAAAATATGACTAACAAATTAAAGGAGTGTGGATTTAATGGCCAAATCAGCTGCTAAAAAGAAAAGAGAAAAGTTAGTTCGTGAAGGAAGACGGAACCCCGAGCAAAACCGCAGCCCGTTTGCTGGAGCAGATATGAGTACGAGAAAAACGAAGACAAAAAATGAAACGTTATTCCGAATAAAACATAAGAACCATTCATTAGATGAAAATCATGATGGTTCTTTTTTATTGCTTATTTATGTTTTGAGAACTTGACGATTGACTGGTAATCATACATAAAAACAACTTGTTTTCATTTACCTTTTCAACCTTCTAATAAGCTATGTCAGATCATCACTCCTCCCTGAAAGTAAAAAAACAGCCCCTATTAGGACTGCTTTTGCTCTTCGGATAGTATCCCCATTCGCTCAATATGCTCTTTTGCTTCTTCATCACCATATTGATAAATCATCGCATAAACTTTCTCTATTGCTTCATCATATTCATCGTTTTGCGGGTCATGATGATATTCTAAAAATGGAATATGAGATCTAACATATGTTTTCAAGTCGGCATTATAGTTTTTGCGTAATTCGTCACTTATTTTAGCGGCCTCTTCTTCTGAAGCGAATATTTTAAAATGCCATTCTGCTGCTTCTGGTGTTTGATGAATGACTCTGTTTTCAATATCGATATAATAGGTTTTCGTTAGTTCTGTCATGTCGATCCTCCTCATCAAGATCTTTATGTTTTTTTATTCCCTTCTATTAAATAACTAAACCTGAACTGTTTATGAAAGAATCGGATAGGGAAAATAGCAATAGAATGCTGCATAATATCCCTGTAATTCCAATAGGATGAAAGATAAGGAGGTATTGAGATGACATTTTGGCTTATGCTGATAGGAGGTCTCTTTCTGTTTCTCATTCTTTTGGAGGAAGCCATACATTTCTTTTTCTATCGGAAGCTATTAAAAACGGAGCGACGGACAGAGAGTGTTTTTATAAAACTGAAAAAGTTATGGAATAAATTCATGATTAAAGGCAGGCAGGTCCTTCCGAGGAAACACCATGAATGAGATGAGACCAGGAGAAAACTCCTGGTCTTTACTGATCTTCTGATTCATCTTTAACCGGATCTGACTGATCATTTTTTAACGCAAAGTACGTATCTAATACCCTCCGGCCAATATCATAATTAGCTGTATGACCTGATTCTCCTTCATATGCCCACGGCACGACAACCGACATGGCGATCTCTGGATTGTTATATGGTGCATATGCGACCAGACTTAAATTCATAACCGGAATCAGCGGATCTCCTTTTTTTCGATCCGGTCCATCGTAAAAGGCCTCAGCTGTTCCTGTTTTCCCCGCAGGTGCATAGGGTGCATCTGCAAACGCTCTATAAGCAGTGCCGTCCGGGTTGTTCATTACTTGTCTAAACCCTTCCTTCACAATCCCAATTTCATTTTCAGTCATCTCTAATTTGTTTAAGATAGTAGGCTGCATCTCCTGAATGATTGGTCCAAGCGTTTCCCCATCAATCGTCGACTCTCTTATCTCTTTTACCATTCTTGGCTGAATACGGTAACCCCCATTTGCAATAGTAGATACGTATTGAGCCAGCTGCATAGGTGTATAAGTATCAAACTGTCCGATCGCAAGGTCAAGCAGTTTTCCCGGCAGTCTATCTTGCCCAATATAGCCTGGAATCTCATTAGGCAAATCAATTCCTGTCCGTACACCAAGACCAAATTCACTAAAGCCATCCCGCATATCTTCAAAAGCACGCTTATTTCTTAATGTAAGCGGCTGGTCATAAACATAATTTCCTTCACCAATCGCCATCGCTGTCTTAAACATATAGACATTGGATGATTTTCGCAAAGCCCGTAAGACACTCATATTGCCTTGGAAACTGCCATTAAACCAAGAACTTTTTAAAGGAGTATCCCTAATTTTCACTGGCGAATCATAAAACACTGTATTTTGATTAATGGCCCCTGTTTTAAATCCTGTTAAGACAGTTGCTCCTTTAACTGCAGAGCCAACACCATATGCTGATGAGATGGTTCCAAGCGCATAATCCTGCATTTCCTGTTTTCCTGTTTCTTTATTTCTCACCAGCTGTTTGCCTGCCATTGTTAGGACTTCTCCTGTATAGGGATCCATTAACACGACAAATGCGCGGTCAAGCAGCCGAGTTCTTCCGCTATTTTTTGCCTTGATCATTTCCTCTTCAATTATTTTCTCAATTTTCTGCTGAAGCTCCATATCAACAGAAAGCACTAAATCTTTTCCTCTCGACCCTTCAGTAAGTGTTTCGGTTCCGAGAAGCTGTCCTCCTTTTGTTATGACTTTTTCCTTTGCCTTTTGCCCATGCAGTACTTCTTCATATTGGAGCTCCAAATAACTTTTGCCGACCCGGTCATTAAGGCTGTAATCTCTTGCTAAGTAATAGTCGAGTCTTTCTTTCGGCAGTCCTTCCGATGAATCTGTGATTCCGCCTAAAACTGATTTTAATGTATTGCCAAAGTTATAGGTTCGATCCCAGTCAGTAGTCGTATCGATACCAGGCAAATAAGCAAGGTTTTCACTTACTGCAGCATACTCCTCTGGTTTGACATCTTCATTTTTAACAATCTGCTTTGTAAAAGCATATCCGCTCGTCAACTCTCTAAAAATCGCCAGGACCTCTAAATCTTCCATTGACAGTCCCTTAAGATCTTCATCTGTAATTCTATCTATTTGAAGCTGATATAATTCCTTATCAGTTCGTTCATTGTTTTCGAATTCTTCCCATTCTTCCTCTGTAATTTTTTCTTTTGCTACATCGGGATTTCTCATAATCCAAAAATCTTTCTTTTCTCTTTCTCTAATTTTATCGACAGGCTGTTCTATTAAGAGTGACAGGTTCTCGGCAACTTCAAGCATATCCTGCTGTTTTTCATTTGAATTTGTATAGGTAATCGCACTCTTTGGAACATTATCGACGATGATATTAAAATGGCGGTCGAGCATTCTGCCGCGCGGCACAGGATCAGAAACTGTTACATCCTCGGTTTTTTCAACCTCTAGTTTATACGATTCTCCATTTACAATTTGCACAATTCCCAGACGGACGATTAAAATCGAAAATAGAAAAAAAACAGCAAAGAATAACAAATTGATACGAAATGGCATCTGACTTTTCTTTTCTTTTTTTGTTTCAGCCAAGAAAATACCCCCTTTAACACACCTAAATATACTATTTATTTTATAACTTTTACCAATTAACTGCCATACTTTTCCTAATTACACATCTGAAAAATAAAAAAAGCCAAGGGTATTCCCCTCAGCCATTCTCAGTTTACAATTTAATAAGGATCTGCTTCATGACCTTCATTTATTGCTTGTTCTGGTGCTTTATCTCCATCAATATTTCCTAATGGCTTATGTGTTGTGCCATCCTTTGGTTTGCTGGCAATCCCTTCACGCAATCTGCGGCCATATTCTTCGTCAGCTTCTTCAGCGAGCTGTATCATTTTTTCCTGAATGCGAGGATCACAGTCAGATAAATCATTGACAAGATTTGAAATTAGCTCATCTTTTTCCCATTCTTCAAAGCTTCTGTACGTATGGCCTGCTTGCTTCGTATTGCTCTGTCTATCGATCGATTCTCTTACAAGCTTTCCTTCCACTTTCGGTGTATATTCCTTGCCTGCCTGCTTGGCTTCTTTTAGGCCGCCAAGTGTTGAAGGTTCATAATTTATATGCGGATTTTGCCCGGGTGCTAAATCAACTTTATACTGCATTTGCCCGCCGCGCTGGTTTGTTGATACTCTTTTCTTCGGTGCATTGATTGGCAGCTGCAAATAATTGGCGCCGACACGATATCGCTGTGTATCTGAGTATGAGAATGTTCTGCCTTGAAGCATTTTATCATCAGAGAAATCAAGTCCATCAACTAATACACCAGTACCAAATGCAACCTGTTCAACCTCAGTAAAATAATCCTCTGGATTTTTGTTTAACACCATTTTTCCGACTGGCATCCACGGAAATTGATCCTCCGGCCAAAGCTTTGTATCGTCAAGCGGATCAAAATCCAGCTCAGGATGATCATCATCACTCATGATTTGAACAAGAAGCTCCCATTCAGGATAATCTTCCTTTTCAATCGCATCATATAAGTCTTGTGTAGCATGATTGAAATTCTTCGCCTGGATTTGCTCTGCTTCTTTTTGAGTTAAATTTTTTATGCCTTGCTTTGGTTCCCAGTGGTATTTCACCAGCACAGCTTTACCTTCTGCATTGACCCATTTATATGTATTGACACCAGAGCCTTGCATCATTCGATAGTTTGCAGGAATTCCCCATGGTGAATATACAAATGTTACCATATGAAAGGTTTCCGGTGAATTCGAACAGAAGTCAAAGAAGCGTTCACTGTCTTGAATATTTGTAATTGGATCAGGTTTAAAGGCATGAATCATATCAGGAAATTTCACGGCATCGCGGATAAAGAAAATCTTCAAATTATTCCCAACCAAATCCCAATTTCCATCCTCTGTATAAAACTTAACAGCAAATCCGCGTGGATCACGCAATGTCTCGGGCGAATGACCGCCATGTATAACGGATGAAAAACGTACGAAAACAGGAGTTTTCTTGCCTTTTTCCTGAAAAAGCTTTGCGCGTGTATATGTTGATACATGCTCGTTTCCACAAGTTCCATATGCTTCAAAATATCCATGTGCACCAGCACCGCGGGCATGAACGACCCTTTCAGGCACACGTTCGCGGTCAAAGTGGCTAATCTTTTCAATAAAATCGTAATTTTCAAGAGTGGCTGGTCCTCGATTTCCAACTGTCCGCATATTTTGGTTGTTTGTGATCGGGTGGCCCTGTCTGTTCGTTAATGTTTCAGCTGTTTCTTCATTTAGATTTTCAGCATTTTGATGATCCATGTTTATTCCTCCTTTAGTAACTAATAACAGGATTTCCAGTAAGATGAAATTTTATGTAATAGATTTCCTTTTTTAAATTTTGTTTAGGATTTCCTCTAAACAGCAAAGAGGCTAGACAAAACGAAAATACTCTTTCTAAAACAGTAATGTTCATTTTCAAGGTTTGCGTGTTTACACAAGCCCGCTCCATTTCACTCATGTTAATAAAATATATTTTATAATTATAAATAAAAAAAACGAATGATTAGAAAGATGACTTCCTAACCATTCGGTTCTATGGGCATGTTAAATACTTATGTCCCAGCCTCTATACAAACTACATTCAGCCAAATTCAAAAAATAACTAGTTGCGCACTGTATAAAGCTTGCCTTGTAAGGCAAATGATATTCGTCCTGTTTCTTCTGATACAACTATTGCAATTGCGTCAGTTACTTCAGAAATGCCAATAGCAGCTCGATGCCGCGTACCAATCTTTTTCCCCTGCTGCTCTGTTTTAGCAACAGGCAATATGTTACCAGCAGAAAGAATTTCATCTCTTCGAATGTGAACGGCACCATCATGTAAGGGATTACCATCATAAAAAATCGTCTCTAGCATTGTATAACTTACTTTCGCCCCCACTTCAATCCCATTGTGCATATATGCTGTTACATCTTCCGTTCTTTCAATAACATTTAAGCCGCCGTGCCTCCGCTCTGATAAATGCTGAGCAGCCAGACTTAATGTCGCAGCTTCGTCTGTATAAGGCAATAAATACGATTGTAAATAATAGGTGGAAGCAAGGTTATGTGCTTCCATAACTTGTTTTTGGAGCAGTTCAAAATCTTCCAATATACAGCAGCTTTGTATATTCCATGAACCAGATAATTTTTGCAGCTGATTTTTAATACTAACGATATAGCGATCGACGTCATTTTTATATTGTTCAGGGCCGTAAATCACAGCAGGACACCTCCGTGATTGTATCTTCTTTTATAAAATTTCCCTATTCATCTTTCTTATCCAAATTTGTTTGCATTAATGACGTCATTTTAAACTCATTCAGAGGATCAGCCTTTTTAGTTTTATTCTGTTATATTTACCTTCTTCACAGCTCCAATCAATGTTTCAATTTCCTCCTGCTTATTTTGTTCAAATAACTGAACAATTTTGCTGCCAACAATTACACCATCACAATAAGAACTGATGGATCTTACTTGTTCTGGAGTCGAAATACCAAACCCGGCTAATACAGGAATAGAAGAAACTTCTTTTATACTCTGCAAATAATCGCCGAGCTGAGAATGAAACTCTGAACGTGTACCAGTAATTCCGTTAACGGTAACAGCGTATAAAAAGCCTTTACCTCTTTGAGCAATTTCCTGAATACGCTCCACTGGACTCGTAAGTGTTACTAAGCGAATCAGCTCAATCCCCTCTCTATCCGCCTTTTCTAAAAGTAGTTCTTCCTCTTCAATCGGCAAATCAGGAATAATAAATCCATCTACTCCAGCATTTCTGCAATCCTCAAAGCATCGATCTCTTCCGTATGCTAAAACAGGATTCAGGTATGTCATTAATATAATAGGTATATGAATAATCGGGCGTATGCTGCGGATTGCTTGAATGACATCTCTTAATGAGATATTGTTCTTCAAAGCTCTGATCCCTGCCTCTTGTATAATGGGCCCATCAGCAACCGGGTCTGAAAATGGAATGCCTATCTCTACCGCTGTGGCCCCAGCCCTCTCCAGAAATGTTATTCGTTCTCCTAAGTTTTCTAAACCGCCGTCTCCTGCCATAATATAAGGAACAAATGCTTTTTCTTCCTTAAGATTTAGTGTTTTAAATACTTTTTCAATTCTATTCATTATGGTCACCTCCGAGTCGTTCTTGCACAGAAGATACATCTTTATCTCCTCTGCCTGATAAACAGATGACAATTGATTTTTCTTTTCCCAATTCTTTCGCAAGTTTAACACCATAGGATATGGCATGGGCGCTTTCAAGAGCAGGAATGATTCCTTCTGTTCTGCATAGTAATTGCAGTGCAGATAAAGCTTCTGTATCTGTAATGGACGTGTATTTCACTCTTCCTATATCCTTTAAGTAGCTGTGCTCTGGACCAACACCTGGATAATCCAAACCTGCAGAAATTGAGAAAGCTTCTTCGATTTGCCCGTTTGCATCCTGCAGCAAATACATATATGAACCATGAAGCACCCCTGGATTTCCTTTTGTTAAAGAAGCTGCATGTTTTCCGCTTTCAAGGCCGATGCCGGCAGCTTCTACCCCAAACAGCTCCACACTCTCGTCTTCAATAAAAGGATAAAACATGCCCATCGCATTACTGCCCCCGCCAATACACGCAACTGCCGCGTCTGGAAGCTTGCCCGTTATCTCAAGAAATTGCTTTTTTGTTTCCTCGCCAATTACACTTTGAAAATGCCGTACCATTTCCGGAAACGGGTGCGGTCCCATTACCGAACCAAGTATATAATGGGTATCTTCCACATTGGTTACCCAATAACGCAAGGCTTCGTTTACCGCATCTTTTAAAGTCGCGCTTCCAGATGTGACACTCACAACTTTTGCTCCCAGCAATTCCATTCGAAAGACATTCAGCTGCTGTCTGCGAATATCTTCTTCTCCCATAAAAATAATGCATTCAAGATTTAGAAGTGCACAGGCGGTGGCTGTTGCCACTCCATGCTGTCCTGCTCCAGTTTCGGCCACAACTTTCTTTTTGCCCATTCTGACAGTCAGCAAAGCTTGCCCGAGAGAATTATTTATTTTATGGGCACCTGTATGATTTAGGTCCTCTCGTTTTAAATAAATCTGTGCTCCACCTGCATATTTCGTTAAATTCTCAGCAAAATAAAGAGGTGTTTCCCTGCCTACATAGTTTTTAAGAAGATGATTAAGCTCTTCTGTAAAAGCTTTATCTTTTAATGCTTTCCTGTATTGTTCATCTAATTCTAAAACGGCCTGCATGAGTGTTTCCGGCACATATCTGCCGCCATAAG
Source organism: Cytobacillus gottheilii (assembly GCF_001636345.1). GTDB lineage: Bacteria > Bacillota > Bacilli > Bacillales > Cytobacillaceae > Cytobacillus > Cytobacillus gottheilii. Next base: position 2,135,630 of record NZ_KV440945.1, on the reverse strand, counting down.
TTCCAAAGTGGCCGCGTTTGTCTGGCATTGTATAAGTCATTTGTTTACTTCCTCCTTCATTTCTTTTGCATGCAGCATAAAATCATTGATTTTATCTATATCTTTTACACCTTCCGTTTCTACTCCGCTGCTCACATCGACCATATAGGGATCAACGACGTTAATAGCTGCGGCCACATTTAATGCATTCAATCCTCCAGCAAGAATGATTTTTTTTCCATCTTTATTAAGTGTTTTAGTCATCTTCCAATTAAAAGAAGTGCCATTTCCTCCTCTGTATTTTCCTTTGGGACTATCAAGCAAATAAAAGTCACATTGATACAGTGCTAATGTTTTTAGATCACTGCTTGATCCAATACTAAACGATTTAATGACAGGGACCTCATAATGAAGACAGTCTTCTGGAGATTCATCTCCATGAAGCTGGATCACATTAATTCCCGTTTCTTGTATGACTGCCTCTATTTTTTCGCGTGTTTCATTAACAAAAACACCAACTTTAAGAACAGACTCCGGAAGATTTTTTATGATGGATAAAGCCTTTTCAGCCGTTATTTGCCTTTTACTTTCTGCAAATACAAAGCCAACCGCATCTGCTCCGCTATTTATTGCGGCTTGTGCTGTATTTAGATCTGTAATTCCGCATATTTTCACTTTCATGCTGAGCTATGCTCCTTTCCTGAACACTTTATTCTGTCAAACATTTCACTCACTCCATCTGCTGCCATAAATGCTTCGCCAACTAGAATTCCGTTTGCACCTGCATTTTTTACCCTTTCAATATCCTCACTTGTTTTCAAGCCGCTTTCACTAATTACATATGCACCACTTTTTTTGATCTTTGGTGCCAGTTCTTCTGTTTTTGCTATATCAACATGAAACGTAGTTAAATTTCGATTATTAATTCCAATAAGCTTCGCACCAATGTCAATGGCACGTTCTGCCTCAGCTTGATTATGAACTTCAACAAGGACATCGAAGCCAAGCTCTTGAGCAAATTGATGCAACTCCTGCAGTCTCTTTCTGTTAAGTGCAGCAGCGATTAATAAAATGATATCTGCTCCTGCGTGTTCTGCCCTGATGATTTGTGTTTCATCAATCATAAAGTCCTTACATAAAACCGGAATGTTCACTGCCTCTTTTACAAGAGTCAAATCTTTAAAATCTCCTTTAAAGAAAGATTGATCAGTGAGAACAGACACAGCAGCAGCACCGTTTTGTGCATATGATAATGCTTGTGAAACTGGATCTCTGTGCATATTAATATCTCCTTTTGATGGAGAAGCCCTTTTAAACTCTGCAATAACAGCCAGTTCAACTGTGTTGTGCAGATGAGAAATGAATGAACGCTTTTCACTGCCTATTGGTCGTAAAGCTGTACTTTTCAGGATTTCAATTTCTTTCTCTTTTTCAGCTAGTATTTTGTCTAATATGTTTGACATCCTAAATAACCTCCTGCTTATATTTTTTGCTGGCATCTTTTAATAGCAGAAGTTTCTGCAAAGCTTCTCCAGAATCAATGGATTCTTTGGCAAGCTTAATTCCTTCTTGAATGGTTGCTGCTCCCCCGCCAGTAAAGATTCCTAAACCTGCATTAAGCAAGACGGTATCACGAAAAGGACCATGTTCACCGCGTAACACTTTTTTCAATATTGCGGCATTTTCAGCTGCATTTCCGCCGATAATGCTCTCTGCTGAATAAGTCGGGAGTCCAACGTCAGCTGGATGTAAGGTCATTTCAGTAATGGAGCTGTCTTCAAGCATGACCAGTTTGTTCTCTCCTATTAGAGAAGCTTCATCCATACCTCCTGCTCCATGAAGTACAATCGCTCTTTTTCTTCCAAGTGATTTTAATACTTCAGCAAATGTTTTCAAATAATCCTCCCGATAAATTCCGATTAGTTGGTTTTCAAGAGGGACAGGGTTTGTTAAAGGCCCGATTAAATTAAAAATAGTCGGAATCCGCAAATCACTGCGCACCTTCATAATCTCCTTCATATTGGGATGTACATTTGGAGCAAACATAAAGCAAATCCCAGCCTCGTCCAGTAATTCCTCTGCAATATCAGGTGCATAATCAAGGGAGATGCCCAGCTCTTCAAGGACATCAGCACTGCCGGTTTTACTGGAAATACTGCGATTGCCATGCTTTGCGACAGGTATTCCTGCTCCGGCAATAACAAATGCAGAGGTTGTGCTGATGTTAAAACTCTTGGATCCATCTCCCCCTGTTCCGCAATTATCTAGAACATTCGGAAATTTTGTTGCAAAAGGCTTAGACCTTTTTCTAATTGCCTTAACTAATCCGGTAAGCTCTTCTGCGGTTTCTCCTTTTATCTTTAACGCCATTAGAAAAGCCGCGATTTCACTATTGGTAGCTTTTTTCTCGAAGATCGACTCCATGGCTTCGATCACACTTTCCTCTGATAATGATTGTTGATCAGCTAGTTGCTGCAGAATGGCTTTCATCTGTTTTTCTCCTCTCAATTTTATTCAGGAAACTGCTGAGAAGCTCTTTTCCAACTGGTGTTCCTATGGATTCAGGATGAAACTGGAAACCGTAAACAGGATATTGTTTATGTTTGACTGCCATAATTTCATGATCATCAAGCGAATAGCCTAATACCTCTAAACAGGCTGGAAGAGATTCTTTTTTAATAACGAGTGAATGATACCGCATTACTTCGATATGCGGCGAAATCTTTTCAAAAAGGGATGAGCTTTGATGCTGTAATTTCGATATTTTTCCATGCATGATTTTTTCCGCTTTTTCAACATCTGCACCAAAGGCATACCCAATGGCCTGATGTCCCAGGCAAACGCCTAACATCGGAATGCTGGCAAAGAATTCACGGATAAGGTCTATACAAACCCCTGCATGCTTTGGATGACCTGGACCTGGTGATAAGACAATGCCCTCAGGATTTAATTTACGAATTTCGTCCACAGTAATTTCATCATTCCGAACAACCAGCAGCTCTTCACCCAATTCGCCAAAATATTGATAGAGATTGTACGTAAACGAATCGTAATTATCGATTAATAGAATCATGTTCGTCCTCCATGAATGCTTTTAGTTTATGAATGGTTTCTTCATATTCTTTTTCAGGAATAGAGTCATGGACAATTCCAGCTCCTGCTTGTATATAGGCTTTATCTCCTTTTATAATCACCGTCCGGATCGCTAAGGCAAAGTCCATACTGCCTGTTACGGAAAAATAACCAACTGCCCCGGAATATAACCCTCTTTTCAATGTTTCAAGTTCATTGATAATTTCCATCGCTCTTACTTTTGGTGCTCCTGATACAGTTCCTGCAGGCAAACAGGCAATAAGGGCATCAAATGCTGTATAAGGCTCTTTCAATGTTCCAGATACCTCGGACACAATATGCATCACATGTTTAAATCTTTCTACTAGCATGTTTTTTTCGATTTTAACTGAGCCAAAGTGAGCTACTCTTCCAATATCATTTCTGCCGAGATCAAGAAGCATTCTATGTTCCGCAAGCTCTTTTTCGTCGGCGAGTAAATCCGCTTCAAGTTCCACATCTTCTTGAGCCGTTTTGCCGCGTGGCCGTGTACCTGCTATTGGATTTGTTAATACTTTGTTACCGCTCACCTTTACTAAACTCTCTGGCGATGCACCAGCAACCGAATAGGAACCGTAATCCAGATAATATAAATAGGGGGATGGATTGCTAATCCGCAATTCTCGATAAAAAGAAAATGGATCTCCTTTGAAATCTGCTGTGAACCTTTGCGAAAGCACGACTTGAAAGATATCTCCTTGCTCAATATATCTCTTTGCTTTTTTTACTATATCTTCGTATTCCTCCTTCTTCATTGACGGAGTAAAGTGTGAAAGCTTTGCCTCACTTTGCTGAAAACAGCCATCAATCTGTTGAATGTCATTTGTTAACTTTTCAAGACTGGCTCTTACCTTTTCTTGCCCACTTATAATTGGATAGCCTACAAGGTAGATCTTTTGCTCAAGATGATCAAAAACGACAACTTCCTCGTATACCATAAAGTGAACATCCGGCAGATTCAGCTCATCTGCTCCGGTCTTGCCGATTTTTTCATATTGACGAATGGCGTCATATCCTGCAAATCCAACAGCTCCTCCGCAAAATGGGAGATCAGATTGTTCGTCTATCATGGGAAGCAGTTCCCTTAAAGCTTCAATGGGTTTTTGCTTCTTGCTTATCACCTGACCAGAGAAGCTCAATTCGCATTGGTCATTTCTGCCTGTGAGCTCTAAAACAGGGTTTGTTCCAATAAATGAATAACGGCCAGACTTTTCATGCTTAAGTGAGCTTTCGAAAATAAATTTCCGGCTGCCCTGCAGTTTCATATAAATGGAAATAGGTGTTAGAGTATCTCCGGAGAGCTGTTGAATAATTAACTGATTTTTCGAGGCAATCATTTTGTATCCTCCATTCTTTTATTCATTACGTTTACTAAGTTTTGCTCTGACCTTTTAGAGAAATAAAAAAATCCCCTATACGCATCGCAATGCGCATAGAGGACGAATCTTTCGATCGTGGTGCCACCTCAGTTCGGAGTTTTTTAAACATACTCCCTCTGAACGGTACATCTGTATAACAGAAGTACCTTTTCCTAATAACGGAGGATCCCCGTGTCTTCCTACTGCCATTCAGAAGACCTCTCACAAGTCCATTCCATTGAAGAATCACACCGGTTCCCACCATTCCCGGCTCTCTGAAGTGCTTCTTTTCAATATACTACTCTTGATCATCAATTTAATTTTTTTTTGAAATACAAAAAGGGCCTCCCGTCATAAAAAGGACGAGAAATCCGTGGTGCCACCTTCATTAGCTGAAAAATTCAGCTCACTTAAACAGATATCTAAATGCTTAAAAGCATTCCAAATACCTGTCTCTTGTAACGATGAGACGCTTCGCCAAAGCCTAATAAGGAGTGTTCCTGTTCGGTTTGAAAGCTCTGAAGTCCATTCGCAACTGCAGCTACACTGGTTTGCACCAACCACCAGCTCTCTGAAGTATTTACAGAAGTTACTACTCTTCGTCATTGCCGTTTCATATTTGTCTACTATCATATTTGTCAATTCCAAAAATGTCAAGAGTATTTTACAAAAAAATTATTTTGCAGCTCTTATGTATTTTTCCAGCTTAATTTTCCACTCTTCGGCCAGATCTTGTAAAGTTAGAAGATCTCTCATTTTTTGCGGATCATTACGCTCAAACATAATTAAATTAGCATCTAAAACTGAAATACTTTCCTGCTTTCTCTCGATCAGTTCTAAAGAACTCTCTGAATAAACCGTACCCTCTTCAAGCACTTTAAAAAAATAGCCTGTATAGCCTGTTTCAAATGTTTTTGAAAGTAATGCATCGGTTTCATTGAATTTTGAAAGCGTCGAACATGGAATTCTTCCTTGCGTGATTTGTATGATAACATTTCCTGTTTGAAAAATGTCACCTATGTAGACATCCTTTTCTATCATATCCTTCACACAAATATTTTCTCCAAATGACGGTGGAGCAAATGGCTTTTGAAAGACTTTTTCCCAATATTCGTAGTGTTCAAAAGGGTATGCGCAAACAGCACGATCTGGTCCGCCGTGAAACTTCTCATTAGCAACCCCATCACCTTCAAAGCATTGCTTATTTAATTGGACTTCTTCGACAATTGTCTTCGCAATTCCTGATTGTTCAGGTTTTCTTTTCCATTGAAAAACTTTAGGTTTTCCGATACTTAAAGTTATAATTTTTCCTTTCAAAATAAAACACCCCATCTACACTTTATTCCTATTGATTACCAAAAAAATAAGTCAATTCAGCAATTATTTTTGTCATAAATCGTCCATATTAAGCTTAGTGACCTTAAACAGAAGGAAGGTTAGCCCACTCATGGACAATATTGAACAGATTGTTGCAAAAAAGAAAAAAGGGAACAACGAGCAAGAAGATAAGAATAATCAAAAATGGGCTATCTTATCCATTTCATCCATACCATTGGTTATGACCTTGGGAAATTCGATGCTCATTCCAGTGCTGCCTGAGATGGAAAAAAAACTAAACATTTCCTCTTTCCAAGTTAGTATGATTATAACAGTTTATTCAATTGTGGCCATCTTTTTAATACCCCTTGCCGGCTTGTTATCTGATCACATCGGCAGAAAAAGAGTTATCATTCCAAGCCTTTTTATAGCTGGAATTGGAGGCATTATCTCTGGCTGGGCTTCATGGAAAATGAATGATCCATACATGATTATCCTCTTAGGAAGAGCACTTCAGGGAGTGGGTGCAGCAGGTGCTGCACCTATTGTAATGCCGCTTGTTGGCGATATGTACAAAAATGATGATGAAATCAGCAGCTCCTTAGGCTTGATTGAAACGGCAAATACGTTCGGAAAAGTTCTCAGTCCTATCCTTGGAGCATTATTAGCTGGATTTATATGGTTTTTACCTTTTTTTTCATTTCCAGTGTTTTGCGGTATTTCTATATTACTAATGTTTTTTCTAGTTAAGACGCCGAAAAAAAAAGAAAAACCCTTGCCTATTAAAAAGTTTTTCAAAAAGATCAAGCAGATTTTCAAAGATAATGGCAAATGGTTATATGCCATCTTTCTGATTGGTGCTATTTTGATGTTTGTACTGTTTGGTGTGCTCTTTTATTTATCTGATGTTCTTGAGAATACTTTTGATATAAAAAATCTTAAAAAAGGATTTTTGCTCGCTGTACCTCTTGGGGCATTATGTTTAGGATCCTATATTACTGGAAAAAAGATTAAAGAAAATAAAATCATGATGAAATGGATTATTTTCATTGGCTGTTCATTATCTGCAGCTTCCGTTGTTCTGCTTAGTTTTTCTGAAAATCTAATCTATATGATTTGCTTGTTTTTACTTTGTGGAATTGGAATTGGCATAGCTCTTCCATGTCTCGATGCTTTAATTACAGAAGGAATTGAAAAAGAGGAAAGGGGAACGATTTCCTCGGTATACAGTTCAATGCGCTTTATTGGAGTTGCAGGGGGACCACCTGCCATTGCATTGCTATTAAAGCATGCTGAAAACTGGCTTTTCTATTTGTTATGCGCACTTACTGTCCTAGCAGCATTAGCAACACTGTGGGCAATAAAACCTGAAAAGGAAGCTGCCTAACGCAAGATCTGAGGAATTTCAAATAAATTGCCGTGACTTTGCATGGTTGATATGATATCCTTTAACTAAGTAAACTTAAATACTTAATAAAAACAGCTGTGAATGTTGCAGCATTCACAGCCATTTACAATAGTCCGTTTCCATCGGGGATCGGCCCAAATCACGTAGACCTCACCCTTCTTTTAGCTCAAGGGAGGTCTATTTTTTATCTTTAAAACTTAAGACAGCAATAATCAAGCTTGCAAAGGAAATCATAATCATCATTCCTTCATATACTGTCAAAGGCATCACCCCCTCTCGGAACGGGGTTAGCCGACCACCCTATATAGAAACTTTCCACTGCTATTTCATTATACCATAAACTCGTCCTAAAAATCGAACGTATGTTCTAAATATTGAAATTGAGTCTTCATTCCTATATCTATATAAAAGGCGCCTCCTGCTTTTATAAAGCCGGAAGCGCCTTTTCGGTATCTAAAATGAACTTTACATTATTTTACTGGTTTTTTCAGAAGTCCTATTAATAGAGCAGATACAATTGCTCCAGCTACAATTCCAATCAGGTAAACAAACCATGGACCTTCAACTAATGGAATAACAAATACTCCGCCATGCGGTGCTCTTAGACCAATATTGGCCATCATGGACACAGCACCGGCAATAGCTGAACCAACCATCATAGAAGGAATTACACGGAGCGGATCGGCTGCTGCATATGGTATGGCACCTTCAGTAATGAAGGAAGCACCCATAATGTAGTTCACTTTTCCTGCTTCTCTCTCTTGTTTCGTAAATTTATTTTTAAAGAAAGTAGTTGCTAAAGCAATTGCTAATGGCGGAACCATTCCTGCTGCCATAACAGCTGCCATTGGTCCAAATACATCACTTGCAAGGAGACCTGTTCCAAACACATATGCGGATTTATTGACTGGTCCTCCCATATCAAAGGCCATCATTAACCCTAAAACAGCACCAAGCAAAACAGCATTTCCTGTTCCTAAACCTGTTAACCAGCCTGTAATGGCATCATCTAATGCGGCTACTGGTTTATTAACAACATAAAGCATAATGAATCCAGTTAATCCAATACCAAGTAGAGGATATAATAAAATCGTTTTAATTCCCTCTAATGCTGCAGGCAATCCTGAAAGAACCTTTTTCAAGCCTACAACTAAATATCCAGCCAAGAACCCGGCAATAATACCGCCAAGGAAACCTGCTCCTCCAGTTGCAGCAAGCATACCGCCAACAGCACCAGCTGCAAACCCTGGACGATCAGCAATGCTCATTGCGATGAAGGCAGCCAGAATTGGAATAATAAGACCAAATGCACTGCCACCGCCAATTGTATTTAATGCTTCTGCAATAGGGTGATATGATGGGTCATCAGGATTTGAAGCATTATAACCAAACATAAAGGAAATCGCAATCAAAATACCTCCGCCGACAACAAATGGCAGCATGTTTGATACACCATTCATTAAATGCTTGTAAATCCCCGCTTTTTGTTCTTTTTGCCCTTCACCTGACTTTGAATTACTATCCGCTGTATAAACAGGTACATCCTGATTTAATGCCTTTTCAATTAACTCCTTCGGCTTGCGGATTCCATCAGCAACTGGCGTTTGCAGGACATGCTTGCCTCCAAAACGCGCCATTTCTACTTTTGTGTCAGCCGCTACAATAACTGCAGTTGCTTTCTCAATTTCTTCAGCTGTTAAGACGTTCTTCGCACCGCTAGAACCATTTGTTTCAACCTTAATCTGAACACCCATTTCAGCAGCTTTTGCTTTAAGAGAATCTGCCGCCATATACGTGTGGGCAATTCCAGTTGGACACGCAGTAACAGCAACAATAAATTGCTCAGTCTCATTAATTTCCTCTTGAGCTGGTTCTTCTTCCTCTTCTTGATCATATGAATTGATAATATCGATAACATCTTGCTCTACTTTAACGTTTTGCAGTTTTTGACGTGCTTCTTCATTCATAAGAATGGAGGAAAGACGTGACAATGCTTCTAAATGTGTATTGTTTGCACCCTCAGGAGCAGCAATCATAAAGAAAAGAAATGCCGGCTGTCCGTCCAGTGATTGATAATCAACACCATTTTCAGACTTACCAAAAGCAATGGCAGGAGTTTTGACTGCGGCAGTTTTAGCATGCGGAATCGCAATTCCCTCTCCGATTCCTGTTGTACTTTGCTCTTCTCTTTTAAGAATAGCTTTCTTAAATTCATCTCGGTTATTTAATTTGCCTGCTGAGTCTAATTTATTGACTAATGCTTCGATTGCTTCAGCTTTTTCGCTGCCATTAATCGAAAGCAAAATGGTCTCCTTTGTCAGCAATTCTGTAATTTTCATCTTAGTTCGCTCCATTTCCTTTTCTTATGTTCACTTCATCTAAGAGCTGCTGAATTTTTTCCTCGGTCGCAAGCCCAATAGAAAATGCGGTTGCACTGCCGCTAGCCACACTATATTGAAATGCCTTTTCAATATTTTTTGTTTTTTCATATTGAGCTAAAAAGCCAGCTACCATCGAATCACCAGCACCAACCGAGCTTTGTACCTCTCCCTTTGGAACATTTGAAGTATAGACTTCATTCTCACTGATAAAAATGGCACCGTCCCCTGCCATTGAAACAATGACATGTTGAGCACCCATCTCCAGCAGACGTCTTCCATATAAAATGGCCTGCTCTGCTGATGTAATCTCAGTCTCAAAAAGCTGTCCAAGCTCATGATGGTTTGGCTTAATCAGGAACGGACGATACGGAAGCACCTTTTTTAATAACTCACCTTCAGCATCCACTACAAATGATGTTCCGTTTTCTCCTAGTGTTTTTACGATTTCTTCATATGTTGAAGCAGGCAAACTAGCTGGAATGCTCCCGGCAATAACAAGCAGATCTTCTTCCGTTAAAGCAGAAATTTTCCTTTTCAGCAGATCCATTTCTTCAGCTGTTATATTTGGTCCCTTTCCATTCAGTTCTGTTTCTTCAGCTGCCTTAATTTTTACATTAATTCTTGTATCATCGTTAACGTGTACAAAATCTGTATTTATTTGCTCACCCTGTAAATACGTCTCGATATACTTGCCAGTAAATCCTCCGACATAACCAAGTGCAACACTAGTAACTCCCATTCTTTTTAAAAGACGGGAAACGTTGATTCCCTTGCCGCCTGGCAGCTTAGTTCCCTCTTCAACCCGATTTAAATGACCCACATTAAATTGATTAAGGGATGTGATATAGTCTACAGAAGGGTTTAGCGTTAGTGTATATATCATGAATTCACTACCTTTACCATAGTTTTACTCTTTATTTCGATTAGACTCTCTTCATCATGTTCATTTGTAATAATTAATGCTTCGTGCAAATCTCCTATTTTAGCGAATCCAATTTCAAACAACTTAGAATCATCAGCCAGCACATATGCTTCACGGGCTAAACCAATGGCCGTCTGCTTAATCAATGCCTCTTCCTGATCTGGCGTTGTAAAGCCAAATTCGGGATGAATCCCATTGACCCCCATGAAACATTTATCGAAACGGTATTGTTTCAAGCTTTCAAGTGCTCCGCGGCCAATTACTGCATTTGTTTTTGGCTTCGCAAAGCCGCCAATAATGTAAGTCGTAATGTTTCGATCTATTAATTGATTTACATGTGTAAGTCCATTCGTAACAACAACTATATTATGAACAGGCAGGAAAGGGATTATTTCAGCTACTGTAGAACCTGCATCTAAGTAAATGGAATCTCCTTCTTCAACCAGCGATGCTGCATGCTTGGCTATTTGTTTTTTTTCTTGAAGGTTTTTGGCTGATTTTTCAATCATACTTGGCTCTTGAAGCTTTCCTTGTAATCTTGAAGCCCCTCCATGTACTCTTTTCAGGTATTTCCCTTTTTCCAATTGAGTTAAATCACGTCTGATCGTCGATTCTGAACTATTTGTAGCCTCTACGATATCTTGTATTTTCACCGTTGACTGCTGCTTTAATAGTTTTAATATAAGCTGGTGCCTGTCTGGCGTAAGCATTATAAAAATCTCCTTTTTACTGAAGCTTTATCATGTTCTTATTGTACTGAAACCGATTGCAGATTTCAATCATTTTCTTTCAAAAACAATCAACTAGTGATTGTTTTTGAATGGAAATTGAATTTACTATTATTTTTAGAATTATCTCAAAATAATAGTTTGATCTATATTATGTATTATGCTAAAATCTAAAATAACAACATATAGTTTTAATCTCCATAATAAATACTATATGTTGTTTTATCTTTGTTTTTTCTAATGATTCCATAGTCTCTTTTTTATCCGTCTCCTTGTGGAGCGGATCTTTTTATGTTCCTATATTTTTTGCCTGCTGTTCTGAAATTATTTCTTTCTAAGCGGATAAATGAGATGGGAATTTGAAATTCCTGTAAAAAATCTGAATCATATCCGCAGCTTTGTCCGTTGGGTTTACTTTCCTTTTAATTTTTATAACACAGTAGCACAAAACAAAAAACCTGAATGATTATATAAAGTTAATCATCCAGGTTCTTCATGTCTAGTACCCTTTAAGGTAATTATTCAAATATCTTAATACGCTCTTCCAGCGGTTTAAAATCTTTTTCTCCAGGAGCTATAGTTGGTTTTCCGAATGGCATTTGTGCAATTAACTTCCATGATGACGGAATTGACCACTCCTGCTGGATTGACTCATCGATTAACGGATTATAATGCTGTAAAGAGGCCCCAAAACCAAGTTCCTCTAAAGCAGTCCATATTACAAATTGATGCATAGCAGATGTATGCTCTGACCATACAGGGAAATTGTCTGCATATAACGCAAAATCTTCCTGAAGTCCTTTTACTACTTGCTGATCTTCATAAAATAAAACGGTGCCATATCCAGCTTTAAAAGAATTGATTTTTTCATCTGTAGGCGAAAAATTTTCAGCTGGTACAACTTTTCTTAAAGCATCCTTTGTTAATTCCCAAACTTTATCATGATTCTCACCCAGCAATAAGACCACTCGCGTGCTTTGCGAGTTGAATGATGATGGTGTATGGAGAACTGCTTCGTGAATAATTTCTTTTATAGCTTCATTCGAAGCAACATGCTCCTTACTAATACCGTAAATGGAGCGGCGGTTTTTAATAGCATTAAAAAAAGCTGAACTCATATTATTTCCTCCTAAATTAAATTCGATCAGATACACAGTTATTATTGACCACTTAACAAGCAGATTAGACATAAGATGTAATTTTCTTGAATTAAAGCATTTAAAAGTGTCAAAAGTAACTTTCTTGTCAATTTAATTCAGAAAGGTGTGACAGAAAAACACCCTTCAAGAACATATAATAAAATTAATCCCTTTTGAAAGGCGGTATTTAAAAATGGACACCCTCACAAAAAGTTATGTTGATTTTTTTCAAAAATCAATTATCCCCCTGCCAGCTTTTAAAATGAAAAATAACTCTATTTCCTGCAGTCACTGGCTCATTGCCATAGAAGGCAAATTAGAGAAAAAGAAAAATTACAGCTGGCGAGTTGCGGTTTACCCATCAAGTGAAATAGGAAACTTTGAATGGAATGACCTTGTCTACCAATCAGAGCGGTTTGATTCTTTCAATTCTGCCTGTGCACATGCAAGAGAAACAGAAGAACTATATAAAAAAGTAAACTAATCTTTCCTATATCCTTCATCCACTCCCCCTTACCTGGCTTCACCCTCTTTTTTTAATTCAATTGTGAAATCCATCACATAATCTTAATGTTTAACAACAGCTTGAATCGTGAATATAATCAGTAAATAAAATAAATGGAGGTCATTATGTTGCTGGATATAAATTTAGAAGGAATTGTTCACACGGACATTCAGACAAACGAAGAAAAATCGCTGAACTTATCAATTGGCGGTGAAGATTTGCTTCAATTATTAAAAGACATTCATGGAGAAAAAGTAAGGATTACGATCGAGGAATTAAAATAAAAGCACCACTCCTATAGCGGAGCGGTGCTAAAGTCATTAAATGTATGAAATAAAATATAATCAAAGAAATGTTCTTCCTCAGAAGCGATCGATTTTTCAAGCTCGATAACATGGTTCCACATACGTTCTGCAACTTGCTCTTCTCCAATTAACAATAAGTAATCATACGTAAAAGCATAAACAGCCAATGATTCATACAAAACAAGGGGCTTTCCGCTGTTTCTATCATAACGGCCAAACACTTTTCCTTCTTCCTCCAATTGTGTGAGCAGCCAATTGTTGAATAAGGGAAGTTCTTGTCCACGCTTCACTTTGTTGGCAGCGATTAACAGCTGATCGACCATATGAACCTCATCACTATATTGATATGCTTGCTTGCTTATATTGTAGTATTCTGGAAAAAATGGTCCTTCGATAGTTAATGCATTTAAAAGCAGCTCTTCTGTTTCATCTGTATCTGTTAGTGTTCGAAAAAAGTCATCTGTTAAATAGCTTAATGTTATTCTTCCTGCTGGTTCACCTGTAGTCCAATCTGAGAAATCACGATACAGTCCATCTTCATACTGCAAACTTACTAAAGAGTCCCTTAGTTCATCTGCTAATTTTTGATATTCTTGTTCCTTAAATGATAATGAACCTTTGATAAGCGCCTGAATAATCCTTACATCATCTATTAGTGCATTAGCTGCTGCATGCTCGTCAAGAGACCAGCGTATATAGATACCCTTTTCATTTGAAAGAAGGAAATGTTTTTTAAGAACATCTACTTGCTCACGAAACGCTTCATCATACCCGCCAAGCAGCAAATATTTCATATACAAACCTATACTTTCTGATAAATATTGCTCATCTTCACCGGTTTGGTAGCTAGAAATAAGTGAATCACTCATATAATGTTCTTTTACATACTTTTGCACGGTAACACCGTCCCCGTTTTTACTCCACATGAAAAAAGCAATTAATAGGACTACAATCATAATCATGATTAATTTATATTTTTTCATTCCTTTGCCTTCTGTTGAAGCACTGAGTTTTTACTCACGAAACAGATTGCCCTTTCATCCTTCCATTAATATCAGTATACTTGCTTCTAAATAGTTAGGTAACAAATAATTGTGCACAGGGGTTAAAATACATAATAAGGCTATATTTTAATGGCATTTCATCGTTCAAGAGACTGTTATGCTCCAAAAATAAAAAACTAGACGGAAATATGATTCCTCGTCTAGTTCATTTGTTTCCCTATTGTTTAGGCTTTATTCTTGAGAAAACCAATTTATGTTTTAAACTTCAACTATTGGTCCTAATGACTTTTCTTCCATACATTTTTGAAGCAATTCTTGTACTGCAATAGCTTTTACAGGCTTACTGAACAAGTATCCCTGATATTCGTCACAGCCATCCTGCTTTAAGGATAACAGCTGTTCATTTGTTTCCACACCTTCAGCTATTACATTTAGATCAAGGCTATTAGCCATATTAATAATTGTTTTGACAATGGCTGCATCTTTCCCGCTTTCGTTGACTGTACTAATAAATGAACGGTCAATTTTTAATGTATCAAGCGGAAAGGACTTTAAATAGCTTAATGAAGAATACCCTGTACCGAAATCATCCAGGGATAATTTTATGCCCATCTCTTTTAATTGATTAAGCACTGGAATCGCATAAACCGGATCTTGTACAATCGTTTCCGTTAATTCAAGTTCCAGGTATTGTGGATCAATTTTAGTATTTTCGATAATTTCCATCACCGTATCTACAAACGAGGTCTGCTGGAATTGGCGTGCAGAGATATTTATACTCATTCTTACGGGAGCATATCCCTGTATCTCCCATTCCTTTGCTTGTCGGCATGCCGTTTCAATTACCCAAGTTCCAATCTGGATAATCAATCCTGTCTCTTCAGCGAGTGGGATAAAATCTGCAGGTGAAACGATGCCCATCTTAGGATGGTTCCAGCGGATTAATGCTTCAACCCCCATAATATGACCAGTGTTCACCTGTATTTGCGGCTGATAATATAGTTCTAATTCGTTATTAATGACCGCTTTGCGCAATCCAATCTCTAGTCTCATTTTTTTTGCCATCAGCTCATTCATATCGGCTGTAAAGAATTGAAAATTGTTTTTTCCATTCTCTTTTGCCCTGTACATTGCTGTGTCGGCATTTTTCACAAGCAAATCAGCTTCACTGCCATCTTCAGGATACATACTGATGCCAATGGAAGCCGAGATAAACAGTTCGTTATCCTCAAAATGAAATGGCATTAACAATTCATCTAAAATCTGCTGTGAAATTTTTGCAGCATGCTGATGATTCATTTGCGGGAAGATTAATATATATTCATCTCCTCCCTGTCTGGCAAGCATGTCCTTTTTCTCAATATATTTAGACATTCGCTTCGATACTTCCACGAGAAGCTGATCACCGACACTGTGGCCGAGTGTATCATTTATATATTTAAAACGGTCAAGGTCAATAAAAAGAACTGCCAATGATTGATGATTGATTGCTGCCTGTTCGATACTTAAGGAAAGATAATTATTCAAGAACCTTCTATTCGGTAAGTTTGTTAATGGATCACGATAAACAAGCTCCGTTATTTTCTTCTCATTCTTTTTCCGTTCAGAAATGTCCCGGATGATTCCACTGAAATACGTATTTTCATCATTCGTCAAGGTTGATAGTGTTAATTCAATTGCAAAGACCTCTCCATTTTTGCGAAGAGCTTCTAACTCAACCGACTTTCCAATAATTTGTTCTTTTCCAGTAGCAACATAATCCTTCAAACCCTTACTATGCGCCTTGCGGTAGCTAACAGGAATAATAACGTCCAGACTCTGCCCAAGAATTTCATTTTCTTTGTAGTAGAATATAGCTTCAGCTGCGTTATTCCAGGCAATAATGGTTCCCTCACTGTCAGCTAAAACAATCGCATCATTCGCAGTCATAATAATGGATTGATACATATTATCCAAAAATTGAAGCTGATCGGTTTTCTGCTGAAATCTTCTATCTAAAAATGTACTAACCAAAATAATGGTGAGAAGCAGAAACATTCCAATTCCTATAGTGAACCCCATGACTGTTGTATAGATTGCAGCTGAGGAATGAGCGTGTGCGTGATTGTGTTCAATTCCCATAGATTCATATGTCGCTGCAGCCATCCCGGTAAAATGCATGCCGGAGATTGCGGCACCCATAACTAAAGAACTCGCTATCTTTTTTAGATGTGTGTACTTTTGATTTGCATTTTTTTCAAAATAAAAGAATAAATATAAGGCCGCTAATGAAGCAACAAAAGCAATAATAATCGACAAAACGAATAATAATGGATCATAAATAATCGCAGCATCCATTACCATGGCTGCCATTCCTACATAATGCATTAATGCAATTCCAGCTGATAAAAAGGCAGCTCCTATAAAGATAAATAATCCCCGGTTTAAGCCTACACTAACAATAGCAAAAGCAATGGCACATGCAACTACAGCCAAAACAATTGATAAAACCACCAGAAAGGTATCGTACATAACAGGAATACTAAGATGATGAGCCAACATGGCAATAAAGTGCATAGACCAGATACCAAAGCCTAATGAAAAAGCACCAGCAGTAAGCCAAATATAACGAACCATACCTGAAGATCTTCTTAGGCGGCTGACAATATTTAAGGATGCGTATGAAGCAATAACAGCAATTAAAATGGAAATGAAAACAAGAGTTATATTATAGTAGCTGGTAAGCTCCATGGAATGTACCTTGCCTCTCTTAAAATTCTATAGTGGTAATGAATTATTATAGTTAAATGTTCCTATACGTCATATTATAATAGGTAAAAATGTTATTTACCGTATTTAAAATATTTAATTTTTTCGTAAAAGAATCAGATTTTTTAAAATAGATTATCTCTCTCATGCAATTACCTTTTTAGAGTATAAAAAAAGCCTTTCCTTTTCGGATAGGCTTTTCGCATGTATGTAGACAATCATACGAGTTTGCGCCTAAGGACCCGGGGTTGAAAATAAATCCCTGTGGGCCCAAACGCTTGTTTATTCGTTTAGACAGAGGTATTTTCCTTTGTAACTTCCCTGTTTTCTTTCCAGATTTTATAATGAGTAAACATTGTAAATAGCAAGAAGAAGTTCATCGCCCAAATTGAAATCACAGGACTTAAGCCTCCAAATTGAATGGTTGATGATCCTTTTAGGTACATAGCGATATATGATTCAATAACGATCAGAACAATTGCTCCAAAACCGGAAAATGCAATACGAATCATGATTTCTCACTCCTTCACCTTATTTATAATAATTATAAATTAGATTATGAAGGAATACAATCAAAACGTTCAAAAAATCGTAAAATATTTCTTTGAAATATTATTGACAAATACAATTATACCGAGAAAATAAAAAAAGGATTAGCGACGTTTCAAGTCACTAATCCTTTTCTCATTAAAGCTCATCAAATCCGTTATCGACTTGATTCACTTTCGTATATTGACGTGATTTTTGCTCGAAAAAGTCTGATTTGCCTTGGTCAACTTCTTCATATGCTACAATCCAGCGCAGTGGATTTGTTCTAAAACCTTCAAACGGTCGTTCAAAACCGAGCTGGTTGCTGCGCACATTTGCGTAAAATTTAATATACGCTTCAAGATCACTTAGCAGAACACCTTCTAATTTATTACCAATAACAGTACGTGCCCATTCAATTTCAAGCTCTGCCGCTTCTTTAAATGTTTCTTTCACAAACATTTTTAGTTCTGGTGTATCCAATTCAGGATTTTCAGCTATTATTTCTTTAAAGATCTTCACAAATAAATCCACGTGAATTTGTTCATCACGATTTATATAGTTAATCATCGTGGATGTGGAAACCATTTTTTGATTTCTTGCAAGATAGTAGAAGAAAGCAAAGCCGGAATAGAAGAACAAACCTTCTAATACCACATCGTAAACAATAGACTTTAATAGATTTTCAGCAGTTGGGTCCTTTGCAAAATCTTTATAGCCGTTTGTAACAAATTCATTTCTTTTTATTAATGTTTCTTCTGTACGCCAGTATTCAAAAACTTCGTCCTGCTTTTGTTTTGAAACAATACTTGATAGTACATATGAATATGAATGATTGTGAATGACTTCTTGCTGTGCAAGAATGATCATCAAGGCTGAAAGGCTGGAATCTGTCAGATAATCTGCAACCTTGCCGGCATAATCCGTCTGGATACTATCAAGCAGAGCTAATAACCCGATAATTTTCAAGAAGGAATCTTGTTCATCTTTTGATAATGCAGGAAACTGCTTAATGTCTTGAGACATATTAATTTCAAATGGCGTCCAAAAGTTAGCCAGCATTTTTTTGTATTTAGGATATGCCCAAGAATAACGGACATCATCCCAGTTTAATATATTTGAAGTTGAGCCATTGATAATAGCCGTAGACCGGTTTGGGGCGGTCTCATCCATAATTTTTCTTTTATTGATCGTTACCATTCGTATTTCCCCTTTCAAATCAGCTGGAGCATGATTCACAATCTTCAATTTCAGAAGATGTTGATCGAATATAATAGCTAGTTTTTAACTTTTCTTTCCAAGCTGTTGTATGAAGATCAAGAAGGTCTTTTGCTTTGATTGTATTTGGTACATATAAGTTAAAAGAGATTGCCTGATCAATATGTTTTTGACGCTGCGCATTCTGCAGAATACTCCATTTTTGATCCAATAAGTAAGCAGATTTATAATACCATGTTGTCTCACTGTTAAGGTCTGGAGCAGTTACAGGGATACGATAATCCTTTTTCTCTTCAGAATATTGCTTATTGAAAATAGGATCGATGCTTGGTGTGCTTCCTGCGATCAATGCTGTTGAAGCATTAGGAGCTACTGCTAATAAATAAGCATTTCTCATTCCATTTTTTTGCACAGACTCCATTAACCCTTGCCAATCCAGATTGCTGTCTGACTGCAGATATCCGCGTTTTTCAAAATATGCTCCAGTATCCCAATCTGAGCCTTCAAATGCAGGATATGATTCTTTTTCAGCAGCAAGTTCCATAGAGCTTTGAATCGTTAAATAAGCGATTTTTTCATATAGCTCGTCTGCAAATTGAACTGCTCTTTCGCTTTCCCAAGCAATTTTACTGATCGCAAGCAAATGATGCCAGCCAAATGTCCCTAAGCCAATTGCACGGTACTTTTGGTTTGTTAACTGCCCTTGTATAACAGGAATCGTATTAATATCGATAACATTATCAAGCATTCTAACCTGGACCTTAATAAGTCTTTCCAAAGCAGAATCGCTGACAGCACGTGCTAGGTTAATGGAAGAAAGATTACATACAACAAAGTCTCCTGGCGTTTTTTCGATCACGATTTTGCCGTCCTTTGTATATTCCTCTATTCTTTTTGTAACACTTTGGTTTTGAACTATCTCTGTACAAAGATTTGTGCAATAGATCATTCCCTTATGTCCATTTGCATTTTTACGATTCACTTCATCACGATAGAACATAAACGGAGTGCCTGTTTCAAGCTGGCTTCTAAGAACGGATTTCATAATTTCGATAGCTGGAATGGTTTCACGGCTAAGCTGCTCATTATCAATACACTCTTGATACTTTTCTCTGAAAGAGCCCTCACCATCTTTTTCATCAAAATAATCCTCCAGCGAGAACCCCATTACTCTTCTGACTTCATGAGGATCAAATAAATGCCAGTCTCCTCTATTCTCAACAGCCTCCATGAATAAATCAGGGATACAGATGCCAGTGAAAAGGTCATGTGTACGCAAACGCTCGTCCCCATTGTTTAATTTAGCATCTAAGAAAGAGAAAATATCCTTATGCCATACATCTAAATAAACACTGATTGCTCCTTGTCTCTGACCAAGCTGATCTACACTTACCGCTGTATTGTTTAACTGCTTCATCCATGGCAAAACGCCGGAAGATGCCCCTTTAAAGCCTTTAATATCACTGCCTCTGCTGCGGATTTTGCCTAAGTAGACACCAATTCCTCCGCCATTTTTAGATAATGCAGCAATATCCGTATTGCTGTCGTAAATAGAATCTAAGCTATCGTCAACTGTTTCAATAAAGCAGCTTGAAAGCTGCCCCCATTTTTTCCCGGCGTTTGACATAGTCGGTGTTGCTACAGTCATATATAAATTACTTAGTGCCCAGTAAGCTTCTTTTACTAGTTCAACTCTTTGAGAGCGAGCTTCATTTTGCATCAAAATCATACTGATCACCATGAATCTCTCCTGAGGCAATTCATAGATATTCTTTTGACGGTCTTTCGCTAAATATCGATCAGCGAGCATCTTAATCCCTAAATAAGTAAATAACTGATCTTTTTCAGGGTTAATAAAACGCCCTAGCTCATCAATTTCAGCTCTATCATATTTCTCTATTAGTTTACCTTCATATATATCTAATGAGACGAGTTTATGTAATAGATCATAAAAGCTGCCATATTTGTGATCTGCCTGATATCCTCGATTCTCACCTGCATGACGATATAATTGCTGTAAATATAAATGAGCTGCAACATATGTCCAATTAGGTTCATCCATTGAAATAAAGGATAAGCACTCTAGTATTAGCTGATCATAAAAAGAATTTTCATTTAGGCTGTCTAATTGCGCAGCTTTCTTTTCTAAATTTTGCATTTGCAGTTCAGGAAACATTTCCTGCAGTTCCTGAAAGTTAACAACTTTTGTTAAACTCGTCATTGATAATTCCTCCTTCAACATGAAAGAATCAGCGGAATGCTGTTCTTTTGGAAACACATTATGCACCTGATGCACATTATGTAAATGTCCTTTTTCAGGTGTCTTTAAACAGTCGAGAATACGCTCTATCCCACAGATTTGAGCCAAGCAAAACGAAAATTAAAGGTTTCATGCTGTATGCTGCTTCAATTTAACCAGAATCAAAAAAGTTTTTGATGTTTCCAGGAAACATCGATCATCTTTTTGACCGTTGCTGATTATCATTTTCACAAAAAAAAACACTTCCCGAAGAAAGAAACTTTTGCTCGCGCAAGCAGTTTCTCTGGCTTGTGCATTTTTTTAACTAGTTGCCCCTCACGTCATATTGCCATTTGCAACTATTTATATCAGTGGTTCACTATTTTGATTGCTGCTTAAGATGATAGGCGCAATCATCAGCGTTCTAGCGAATTCCCTCTTAAGTCCGGATGGTCTTGTGTAATTATCTATATATAGTTAACACTATCAAGAGCAACACTAGATATTGTATGTAATTCTATCATATGCAAAAATATAATTCAATTTTTTTATTTTGCTAGAACACTCTGTTTTTACCCTTTCTTCCCGAAAAACACTTGTTCCAGCACGATTTCCCAATAAAAAAATATTTTTATCAGATTAAAAAAATAATAGAACGTGCTATAAATACACGTTCTACGATTCTCTATACAACATCATATCCTTGTTCATCAATTGCTGCTTTGATCTTATCTAGTGTAACAGATGCAGGATTATATTCAACCTCAACCTTGCCGCTTTCAAGATGAACTTTCACCTTGCTTACTCCAGATAATTCGCCGACACTGTCCTCTATTGCTTTTACACAATGGCCGCAGGACATGCCGCTGGCTTGTAAAGTTATGTACTCCATATGTGCCCCTCATTTCTTCATCAATTTTTGAACGGTTGTAAGAAATTCATCTAATACCTTGTCATCACCTTCATGAATACGCTCAACTATACAGCTCTTCAAGTGACCTTCCAGCAGCAGTTTTGCCACGCTATTTAAAGCAGATTGAGTAGCAGATATTTGTGTAATGACATCATCACAATATGTATCTTTTTCAATGAGACCTTTTATGCCCCTAATTTGACCTTCAATTCGATTTAACCTGGTAGTCAGGTTTTTCTTGACCTCATCTGAATGATGGCTTTTACGAACATTTTGATGATCGCAAGCTGTATGATCTGCAGCATCCATATTCATGGGCT
This sequence comes from Cytobacillus gottheilii, assembly GCF_001636345.1. Taxonomy (GTDB): domain Bacteria; phylum Bacillota; class Bacilli; order Bacillales; family Cytobacillaceae; genus Cytobacillus; species Cytobacillus gottheilii. The sequence goes on along the minus strand of NZ_KV440945.1, from coordinate 2,113,507 downwards.
AGCCCCCTTTTTTAAGGGTATTATACTCTGGCAACGTATTTAAAGGCAACAACATTGATACTTTGTTAACTTCCCCTTGCTTCAATTATTTTAACACTACATACTTAAGGATGCATTCGACCTTTGGCTGTTTTACACTTGTACAAAGATAAAGAGCCGCCTATATAGGCAACTCTTTACATCTCTCTAAGATCTGAAATAGCTACTTCTGTTCGCTCTTCTAAAGGGCCGCGCAAATGCACTGTTGCCATTTTATTTTCTTCATTGATGCCATCGATCCAAACAGATGCACCATTATATTGAACCTCAATATCTGCACTTGATGATAAAATTTGTTTCACACGGTTTATTTCCACCAGGACACCCCTTTTCCCTTGTATGTGATCAGAGTTATTTTAAACAGTTCTGCAAGTTTTATACGCTACTTTAGAATCCTGGAAAATAAATAATCATCTAACTTTTTTATCATTAATAAGACGATTATTAAACAGATGCCAAACAGTACTGGATGCCAGTATTGGTTTATATGCAATATTCCGGCCCTCTCTAAGATAACATTAATTGAAAAATCACCTACCAGCAGGATGGAACAAGCTGAGAAAGAAAAAAAGTATAGAACAATAGCTGCTAAAAGCAAGCTATAAACCATCCAGTATGCAGTATTAAATGCAATACTATCTCTTGATAATTCAGAAAACCAGCCAATAGTATAATGGTGAGTTCTCCAGAACGCTTGAATAATAATCGTCAGCCCTTGCATACATGTGGTAATTGCCATATAGATTGTCAAAAACCTAGTAAACGGAATTTGCAGCTTAAGCAAGTTTCTCCACATTTTCAAAACGTAAATAGAAATGAATAAAATGATAATCGTATACCAAGATTTCCACCAGTAATGCTCATAGATGTTGATCCAGGTAAAAACCTCCTCTATCAAAAAAACACCAAATAATAAGAGCACAACAATTCTTAGCTTCATTTTGAAAGTAATCATTACCATTAACAGACTTGGAATAAATAGTGCCTGTGACATACTCGATCCAACTGTGTTATCATACCAATGGTCCCGAAATACTTTTGGGTGATATGCATATGCATCAAATAATATTAGTACAAAGAAATCCAAAAAAAAAGCAAGTCCCATGGTGAAAATATATAAAGCAATGTACAATCGTAAATCTGTTTTTTTGTATGTGAACCTAATCATTATACAGCCGATGATTCCTAAAATTGCATACCATAACATGTTTTGCATTTAATCACATCCAGCAGGAATCTTTCATTCACGTTATTTTTTCCTATCAACACCATAATATGCAACAGCTGATTGATTGACGTATTCCAATTATTCTCCTATACTTTTGTAGTGCTGAATCGGACAATAGTCCAAGTATGCTACGATAACATTTAAAAAAGGTGAGCATATAAATGGATTTTGAAATTAAGTTCTTATCATTTTATGTAATTAATATACACGGTGAAGGCGAAAACGTAAGTAAGTCGAATAAACATTACCAGACATTAGATCAGGCTGCTTACGAAGAAAGTCCGCTAAAGGATTTTCTTGATGGAGAACTCACTAAGATTAATAAAAGAAAAGTAGAAAGACATCCTAAATCAGAAAATGCACCAACTAAAATTGGCCGCTTTATTACGGAAGAAGGACATGATCTCACCTCTAATCCAAACTATAATGTATTTGCAAAGGTTAGAAACGCTGCTACTAAAGAAGAGTTTCAAGATGCCAACGAAGCAATTGTAGGAGCTTATGCGGATACAGCTGCAATTCGGGGCGGTGTGCTGCTCATTATTTCAGCAAAACTTCGAAAGTACTTTGATGAACCTTTTCTATTTATTATGAAGTGTGATTTCGAGCCAAAAGTAGCGTCTATCTCTGATGAAGCAACCCTAATCAGAAATGTCGAAATGGCCATTACAACAAAGAATATGAAATCAATACAATATCCTTACATGCCCGAAGAAGGAATAATTGAGCCGAATGAAGTTAAGATTCACCAGGCATCACATGCCCGCTATTTTGAAGACTTTTTAAAGTATGTGGAGTACGGAGAATCAATGCCGGAAATTATTAAGTCTCAAGTAATGACAATGGTTCAATCACATATAGAGGAATCATTTGAAGGCGAAAGCGAAGAAAGAGAACAATTCGAAACTGCAATGGATGTTTGGGCAACTAGCCCTAAAAGAGAACTGCAGGAACGATTTAGTACAGAACAAGTAGTAGAGGCCACAGCACAAATTACAGAGCTAACACCCGAAGCTGAGCTGAAAATGAAGTTAGATCATATTTCAATAAAGGGACTGTTAAGCGATTACGGTGAGCAGATTCATTTGGCCAAAATCAATCAAAAATATGTGCTGCTGATAGAAGCTGATATGATTCAATTTGAACAAGGCTACTCTCCTATAGAGCTGCTCCGCCCCGACGAACTTGATACCGTCCTAGACAAAATGAAAAAGAAATATTAACAGGAATAACTTCGGTAAAGACTGCAAACACTATAAAGGAACAAACTGTTTAAGTGCTCGGTGATACACAGCAAAATGCAAAAAGCTGGCAATATGTATGCCAGCTTTCAAAATCAAGAAATGGTTTATTTAGTTGAAAAAATACTGCTGTTGTTTACAACTTGCAATTCTTTTATGTTTTCCTTCATTTCATTGTTACAGATAGGGCAAAGAGGCTTCTCGCTGCTTTTAAAATTGTCTCGCACCCAGCAATTACATGTTTCGGATGTACATTCCCAAATCTTAACCTCTTCCGTTTTTACTTCTTCCATGTTTCTTCTTCCAAATCCCTTTGCCATAAACAGGCACCTCCTAGAAAGAGTAAAACCCTATGAGAAAATAAAAATCACACGTTAATATAAAGAACGTTTGTTATAGGTTCTTTATAACAAGTGTGGTCAAAGCACAAAAATATTCAAATATTTATCTTTTTTATTATAACACCTTTTGTCTTAGTCGTCAAAGCCGGAAGTTTTGAGCAAAATAGACCAAAGATTTTCATTGTTATACTAAAAAAGTGTATAATGGCTAAGTTGACTGTTAGAAGGAAAGGATGAACATAACATGAATATCAATAGTTATACTGTTGAACAAATAAAAGATCCTACTGGAATACTCTCAGGTTTAAGATATGAGTTTTTCTTAAGTTTAGAAGTTGATGAAGAGGATGAATTATATTCAGAAGCTGGTATTAGCTTACGCGTCTTATATTTTAAAGATGAACAGGATTCCCGAATTTTAAATTACCATTTCCAAACAGGAACTGGTGAAATTCTTGATTTCGCTTTAGAGGAAGATGAAGAATCTGAGATCCTGCAATTCTGCAATGAGCACGCTGCTTCCGCAGAATAAGAACAAAGCAAAAAGCTGAACCATGATTGTGGTTCAGCTTTCTCTTTTCGCTCTAAACTTCTATTGTTTTGCCTTCTTCAATAATATGGTACATTAAATGAGCTAAATGATGGATTGGAGTATAGATTTCCTCATCTTCCTCCTCATCCTCTTCCAGTTCTTCATTAAATTCCAGATCATTCAAATGCAGGGCCGCAAATTGGTAAAAATCTTTTAATTCAAAAGCATAACAAGCATCTGGCTCCTCTTCTTCCCCTTCATAATGAAGGACCATATAGGATTCCTTGCCATTCTCATCTACACCATCAAAATATACAAAGAAACCAATATTAGTATCTAATTCAAAAAGGTGCCTTGTACCGCCCTCTGTGGCTCTTTGAAAATCTTCTTCATTTAATTTTAATACATTCATTGCATCGACACGGTCTTCTTTATGAAACTTAACAGAAAATGCTTTCATTTTGTTCGCCACGCTTTCTCAATTGATCATAGCATAAATAGTTTGATTTTAGTATTATAAACCATTTTATCATTCATCAAACATAATCTTTGTATACAAACCTCATTCATTTACAGTAAGATTAATACAAATCGTACGTTCATTTTTAATAATCAGTTTTTTCTTATTACTATTTCATCTGGGGGAATCATGAAATGCTAACTTCAAAGGAACTTGAGCAAATTCAGATGCTGCAAATTCTTTGTGAGAACCATGACAATATTCAATTGAAGCTAAATTGGGATATGCTAAAGAACAGAAATGATGAATTGAAAACTGACTTTTTTTATTATCACAATCAAATGTTAGCAGGTTTTGCTGCAATATATGGATTTGGCAGTGAGGCAGAGATTTGCGGGATGGTTCATCCAGATTATAGAAGAAGGGGCATCTTTTCAGCCTTGCTCGCTGAAGCTAAACCTATATTAAAGACATATCAAAGTATATTAATTAATGCTCCATCAAACTCAGCCGCAGCAAAATCATTCCTAAATGCGAAAGAGTATAAATATTCTTTTTCAGAGCACCAGATGAAATGGATACCAAAAGAATTAGCTTTAGAGAAAGATCATGTTATACTGCGTCATGCAATTCAATCTGATTTAGAGAAAATGAGTTTGATTGACCATCTCTGCTTCGGTATTACAATAGAGAACGCTATTGTTACAAATAGAAAAGCACTTAGTAATAATGATCAAACAAATTATGTCATTGCCTTCGAGCAAGAAGATGTTGGAAAAATTCGCATCCAAAATGATGGGACAGGGTTCTGGATATATGCGTTTGCCATTCATCCCTCATTTCAGGGCAAAGGGATTGGCAGAGCTGCATTAACCTCATGTTTAAAATCACTAACTAAAAAAGGTGGCGAATCCATCCATTTAGATGTAGTCGCCACCAATTATAATGCTCTTAAGCTATATCATTCCTGCGGCTTCAAAGAATATGGCTCACAGGACTATTATTCATATTCAATTTAATATAATGACCAAAAATAAAAAGCCGAAAACGGCTTTTTATTTTTTGCTTAGTTTTTTGTTACATTTACAGCTTGAGGGCCACGCTGGCCATCTTCTATATCAAATTGAACTTCTTGGCCTTCTTCAAGTGTTTTAAAGCCTTCCGTTTGAATTGCAGAGTAATGTACAAATACATCCTCTCCACCCTCTACTTCGATAAAGCCAAAACCTTTTTCAGAATTAAACCATTTTACTTTTCCTGTTGCCATTTTTGTTTCCTCCTAATATCTTTAAATCAGAGCAGAAAATAACTGCCTATAATCATTATGCCTAATTTATCTGGATTTTATAATTCATTATTGCGATTTCTATTTCTTCTGCGGTCTCTATCTCTTCCACTTTCTCTGCGATCACGGCCGCGGTCTCTGTTTCCACGCGGTCTATCGGTATAGCGTTTACGATCACGCGTACCGCTTTTTGGCTTTTTAGAGCGCAGTGGTTCTACTGCAGTCAATTTAACCGGAGTAACGTCAGGATCTTTTGTAAGAAGCTTTAAAGCTGCAGCTAGCATTGTTACAGAGTCTGTATCTTCAAGCAAAGATTCTGCAATACGCTTGTAGTCGCCATGTTCATTTTTTTCTACAACATTCATTAATTTATTAATAGTTGCCTGCTGATTGCCTGCCAATACGTCTTTGAAAGATGGAACTGGCTGTTTCGCCATTTTGCTCTTTGTTACATTTTCAATGATCTTTAAATGATCGATTTCTCTAGGTGTTACAAATGTAACAGCCAATCCTTTTTTACCTGCACGTCCCGTTCTTCCAATTCTGTGAACATATGATTCAGGATCTTGAGGAATGTCAAAGTTGTAAACGTGAGAAACACCAGAAATATCAAGTCCGCGTGCAGCAACGTCAGTCGCAACCATGATATCAATTGTCTGTTCTTTAAAACGGCGGATTACTTGATCACGTTTTGCTTGCGGAATATCACCGTGAATTCCTTCAGCTGAGTAGCCACGCTTAATTAATCCTTCAACCACTTCATCAACACGTTTTTTTGTGCGTCCAAAAACAATAGCAAGTTCTGGTGACTGAATATCCAGCAAGCTGCAGAGTACATCAAATTTTTGTTTCTCATGTACCTCCATATAGCTTTGCTCAATATTTTTAACTGTCATTTCTTTTGCCTTAACTTTTACGATTTGTGGTTCAACCATAAACTTTTCAGCAAGAGCTTGAATTCTCTTTGGCATAGTTGCTGAGAACAATAGTGTTTGACGCTCACCTTTGATCTCGCTTAAAATTCTTTCAATATCTTCAATAAAGCCCATATTCAGCATTTCATCTGCTTCATCAAGAACAACCGTTTTAATATTAGCAAGCCTGATTGTTTTTCTTTCGATATGGTCAATTAATCGACCAGGTGTTGCAGCAATAATTTGCGGTCTATTTTTCAAAGCGCGAATTTGACGGTTTATATCTTGCCCGCCATAGACTGGAAGTGTACGAATGCCCTTTACCTGACCAATTCGGTTTAATTCCTCGGCAACCTGAACAGCAAGCTCACGAGTAGGCGCAAGAACAAGACCCTGTATTCCTTCATCTGCTTGAATTTTTTCCAGTAGCGGCACACCAAAAGCAGTCGTTTTACCAGTACCTGTTTGTGCCTGGCCAATCATGTCCTGACCAGTAATGGCGATTGGAATAGCCTGTGCCTGAATAGGTGTTGGCTCCTCGAAACCCATATTAGATAGAGCTTTTACTAGCTCTGTGCTTAAACCAAAATCTGAAAAAGTTGTCAAAATGTATTTCCTCCTTAATTCTTTCCATGCTAATTTTATCAATAATGCTAGTTTTCCCAGCTTTTAATTGTTTTTATCATTATTTTGAATTTAATTTTTATGATTTCTTCTTAGGTCTTTACCTCATTCAAAAAAAAAGAAAACTTTTAATTGATAGTCTTGAATAAATGAGGCAATATTCAAAAACACATAACGTATTTATTTCCTGGTGATCTTACTAGTGCTAATTCAGATCTCTTTCAGTTAGAAACATATAAATATATTTAATTGTTGATGATTATGAAAAACATAATAAACATAATGTCACTTCTATTGACAGGATTTATAAAACCGTTTTCCTGCCACAGCTAATAGTGGATGGAATTCCTTTTGAAGAAATAAAAGAAGTCGGCTTGTGTGGAGTCAGAAAGGGACAAAATATTATGTCAAAGATCTTATAAAGAAAACTTGCCGATTGGCGAGCCTCCGAAGGCGATGCCAGAGGCTAACACTTTTACTTAACCTAAATATCATCAGCTGTAGTGATATTCTCTCAGCTGATCATTTTATGTTCTTAAAGTGCAATAAAAAGGCGATGCATGGCTTTCATGCATCACCTCATGTTAGCAATAATTATGCTTTTGTAACGTTAGCAGCTTGAGGTCCACGGTTACCTTCAACGATTTCGAAAGTTACGTCTTGACCTTCTTCTAAAGTTTTGAAACCTTCAGATTGGATAGCTGAAAAGTGAACGAATACGTCTTGACCTTCAGAAGTTTCGATGAAACCAAAACCTTTTTCTGCGTTAAACCATTTTACTTTACCTGTGTTCATGATAATACCTCCAAAAATGTGTTCACTATAAGTCTTGATTATATAAGCTTAAACATAAAAAGATCGCAACCACTCGAAATGAGGAGTAAAATCGCCTACATTTCAATGCAGTTACGACCACTTATCCATAAAATATATATAACGAACATTACAGCGTTAGCTTTATAATAAGTGATTTAATCCGATATGTCAAATTAATTGTTAGTTCGGGTACTGCATAATTACTGGAAAATTATCCTAAAATGATATTGAATCACCTTTAACTTAAGTTTCGAAATAACATTATAAAGTTGAAGTCTTTTTCGACATACCCTTTTCTGCTGCAATTACTGTATGTTTAAGGAGCATCGAAATGGTGACAGGCCCGACACCGCCAGGAACCGGAGTAATAGCTGATGCTTTTTCAGCACAGCTTTCATAATCTGCATCTCCAATATTTCCTTTATTATAACCAGCATCCAATACCACTGCGCCCTCTTTAATCCATGCACCCTGAATAAAATTAGGTTTCCCTACGGCTGCGACAACAATATCTGCTTGTTTAACAAACTGTTCAAGATTTGTTGTGTAAGAATGACAAGTGGTTACTGTTGCATTTCTATTTAGCAGTAGTGCAGAAACAGGCTTTCCAAGGATGGGACTTCTTCCAACTACGACTGCATGCTTCCCTGAAGCATCAATATTATAGAAATCCATTATTTCTAATATTGCGGCAGGAGTACAGGAAGGATAGACACCAAATCCAAATGCTGTTTGCCCATATCCAAGGCTTGTTACTCCATCAACGTCCTTCTCAATAGCAATCGTCTCAAATGCTTTTCGTTCATCAATTTGCTCTGGAACAGGGTGCTGTAGAAGAATGCCATGAACATTTTCATCTTCATTCAGTCCGGTGATCGTTTCAAGCAGTTCTTCTGTAGTTGTTTCTTTTGGAAGATGGATTCGTTTAGAAATAATTCCTAACTTTTCACATGCATTGCCCTTCATTCTTACATAGGTTTCTGAAGAAGGGTCATCCCCAACAAGGATCGTAGCTAAGCACGGTGTAATTCCCGCTTGTGCTAAAAGGGTAATTCTTTCTTTTAAACTTTCCTTTACACTTGCAGCAACTGCATTTCCATCTAAAATCATTTTCTTCTCCATGTATATCCCTCCAATTAATAAGAAAAGAGACAAGGAAATCCCTCTCTCTGCCCAGACGACCGGCTATACATAGACGCAGCTCCCCAGCGGTTCATTCCGCATTGTCGTCAGTTACTGCGATTTTTAAACATATCCAATTTTTCAATATCATTTTAACACAAAAGACATATAATTCAATATTTTTCATCTCTATCGTTCGGAAAATAGCTCTGGATACATATTATGTTAAAAAAATCATTGGACTCCGCTTATGTTAGAAGGAAGCTGTGCTTCTTGACAGTAATCCAGTGTCCTACCGATTTTTATTTAAAGCAGCTGTTTCTGCAATAGTATTTTAAGATGACAAAGAAACCCAAACGTTTAAACAGATAATAGAAATGATATCTGCTAAACGTTCGGGTTTGTTATCAGCTGACATGCTAATCCGTCAGCATATTTAATATTTGAGAACCGCGATCCTTTTACCTAAAACAATGAAAGCCCTTCCTCTCTTCCATCCTTACAGCTCCTTGGCTGTTCCAGTGGGAATCAGGATTTCAAGGTATCTTGATAAAAGCAACTCTATATTCGTGAATTATAAAATGATCAGCCTGAGGTCGGCCGTTTTAGATTTGGAGAAAGTATACGGTTATGAAAGAAGATGATATAAGAAGAAATCCAACATATAGTTGTCCACAAAATTATTTCTTAATTGACATACCAATTACTCGCTCAGTTATTAAGAGCCGCTTTTCTTATTATTGTCTCTGCCAGAATGAAATGGCGTCTTTATTGCTCAAATACTACAATTGGAATTATACTGGATATCACTGTTGGTGTCAAGGGAATTTACTTTATAACAATTTTTTGAACATTATGAAGTTATTGTTTTGTTTTTCAGTTGCTCTATAAGGATTAGTACAGTCCATGAAAAGTAAGAGGTTTCCAGGTCAAATCTGCACAATTCCCCTTACCTCAAATGGAAAAACTTTTTGAAGCGATTCAGAATTATTCACTCCGTGTTCTCATACGTCTCCTATTTCTCCGGAAATGGTAGAGCTTTAAAAACAGAGCAAAAGCGATGAGCCAAACAGCTCCTGCAGAAAAACCAGCAAGAACATCGCTTGGATAATGAACACCTAAGTATATTCTAGATAGTCCAATTCCAATAATCATCAATCCCATTATAAAGCAGCCTAGCAGGGCATATACTTTCCTGCTCGCTAATAAGAAGATTAGATACGCAACCGTTCCATAGAAGATAAATGAACCCATTGAATGACCGCTCGGAAAAGAAAAACCCGCTTCTGTAATTAAGGGCTGTATGTCCGGCCTTTCTCGCTGAAAGATCCATTTCAGCAGCAGATTGAATAAACCGCCAAATAAATTAACAGCAGCTGCTAAGATTGCCAGGTCCACTTTTTTCAGAAGCAGTAAAATGATTACAGTAACAATGGTACCAATTGTGATCCAAAGAACTGAACCAAAGAAAGTAAAAAAAATGATGATTTCTGTAAGGGTTGGATGAAGAAATCCCTGTACATATGAAATCACAAGCATTTCATAGGATAATAATTCACTCTCATCCAAAGCATCTACCAGTTGAAAAAATATGAACAAAAAAATAGAAATGCTCCCAATAATGAAAGACCAGTATACGATTTGCCGTTGTGTAAAGTTTTTAAATTTCATCTCAATATATACTTCTCCATATCGTTTTTATTCTAATACCCAATGTGCTGTGGAAAAAACCATTCTCTCAATCGTCAATTTATTCTTATCATTGTATCTTATCATTTAGTCTATATCCAAATTTACATCATTTAAAAATGCTCTTTCATTAAAAAGACCCGGACGACTACGCAGAGAAAAAATTCCTGCTAATCTGCCGGGTTATTTATTTTTGAAATTTTCTAGCCCTTTTCTTACGCTTCTTTTTTCACCTTTGTACTCACACGCTTCTTCTTAGCAGTTGCTGTTTTTGTTTTGGGTTTTGTCTTATCAATAGAAGCCTGCAATGCAGCCATTAGATCCGTAACATTCGTTGCCGGTGTCTTTTCAGCTGCTATTACAACTTCTTTGCCAGTTTGTTTTGATTCAATCAATTCAAGCAGTGCTGTACGGTAATCATCTTTATACTTTTCAGGTTCAAAAGAGGTAGTTAACTGATCAATAAGCATGATGGCTGTTTCTAATTCCTTGCCTGTCACCTTGTCCTCAACCGGAACATTCGGTACATCCTGAGGTTTTCTTACTTCATCCGGAAAGTGAATGGTTTCCATGACGATTGTATTTTCATACACACGGACAACTGCAAGCTGTTCCTTAGAACGGATTATTATTTTCGCAATACCGACCTTTTCGGAGTTCAAAAGAGCTTTGCGAAGAAGGCCGTATGCCTTCCCTCCCCCATCTCCTGGCGACATATAATATGTGCGGTCAAAATAGATAGGATCGATCTCCTGAATTTTCACAAAGTCAATAATTTCAACTGCTTTATCTTCATTTTCTTTACGAAGCTTTTCTAATTCCTCTGCTTCTAATACAACAAATTTGCCTTTTGTATATTCATATGCCTTAACAAGGTCTTCATTTTGGACCTCCACTTCACAAACAGGACATACCTTTTCATATTTTATTGGTGAATGACATTCCTTATGAAGTGTCCGTAATTTTATATCTTTATCTTCCGTTGCTGTATGCAGCTTAATCGGTATATTAACCAGGCCGAAGCTAATGCTTCCCTTCCACATCGTATGCATGTTAGGTCCTCCTTCAGTGTTCTACAGCAGATACTTTTATCGTTAAGTTACGCTATAGCAGCTGAATTCACACTATAGAAATTAAGGAAATTATGATTTGAAATGCAGGGCATACTATAGAACACCAATATGCAGAGGGAGGTAGCTTATGAAACCAATGCTCCCAACATTAACCTTTGAAGCCGTCAAAGGAGATGATTGGCATCATGAAGTAAAATATGACGGTTTTCGGGCAATTCTTGAGTGGAATAAGGACGGAATTTTCATCAAAAGCAGAAATGAAAAACCACTTGGAGATCTTTTTCCGGAAATCATGCAGTTTTTACTGGACAATAAGAAGACCTTTTTGCCTTATGTACCTTTTATATTAGATGGAGAGCTTGTGTCTTTGGAGGATTCGTTCAAAGCAAATTTTTCAGCAATTCAAATTAGGGGCCGCATGAGAGCTAAAGATAAAATACTAGAGAAAGCACATAACCGCCCTTGCCGACTTCTTGTATTCGATCTCCTATTATTGAAAGGTGTATCACAGGTTAACAAATCCTATCTTGAAAGGAAAACCATCCTAACTGACTTTTTCTCTATGTGTAATCTTCCTTTAAAACCAAATGAACGAAGCAAAGAACTCATCCAATTAATCCCTGGAACAAATGATTTCCCGGCACTATGGCAGCAGGTCGTTCTTTCAGATGGAGAGGGCATTGTAAGTAAACGGAATTCGTATAGCTATGACGCTGGTAAAAGGTCCGCAGGGTGGCTAAAGTTTAAAAATTGGAAGTATGTAAACTGTTTTATCATAAAGTATGAAAAATCAAACGGTTATTTTTATGCAGGTGTCTTTGATCAGCATGATCATATTATTGGAATCGGCCAGTTTCTATTTGGACTTAAGCCTGATGAAAAAAACGCATTAATGCAAATCATAAAAAATAATAAAACGGATGAAGATCAAAATTTCATTTATGTTGAGCCTGCTATATGCACAGAAATCAAATACTTGGAAATGTATGATGAACAAATGCGCGAGCCTCATTTTCACCGTTTTCGATTTGATCTTCAGCCTGAAAAATGTACATATCAGGATTTTGCACAGCAGCGAAAAAATCTTCCAGCTGAAATAAATATAACCCATCCAGAAAAGCCATTATGGACAAAACCCGATATTAAAAAAATGGATTACATCCATTTCTTGCAAGAAGTATCACCTTATTTGCTGCCCTTTTTACAGGATCGAATTTTAACCGTTATTCGTTATCCTCATGGCATGCTTGGAGAACCTTTTTATCAAAAAAATGTGCCAGATTATGCCCCGAGCTTTATCGAAACAAAGCAGCATGAAGACATTGAGTATATTGTGTGCAACAATCTGCAGAGTCTTCTATGGCTTGGAAATCAGCTTGCTTTTGAATTTCATATTCCTTTTCAAACGATCCATTCAAAAGGACCGAGTGAGATTGTCTTTGACCTGGATCCTCCTTCAGCAGAAGGATTTCATTTAGCGATAAAAGCAGCCCTGCTAATTAAAGAGGTTTTAGATGGCTTGTCCTTAACAGGTTATATTAAAACTTCCGGCAGTAAAGGACTGCAAGTATACATCCCACTGCCAGAAAATCAATTTACGTATGATGATACAAGGCTATTTACAACGTTTATTGCTCACTATTTAATTACAAAAGATCCAGATTCCTTCACAATTGAGCGGCTGAAAAAAAATCGGGGTAATCGTCTGTATGTGGATTATATTCAGCATGCTGAAGGAAAAACCATTATTGCTCCCTATTCTCCGCGAGGAAAAGAACAGGCAAGTGTAGCTGCTCCATTGTATTGGGAAGAAGTGGACCAAACGCTGCAAATTGGAAACTATACGATCATCAACATGATTGAAAGGTTAAAAAATACAGGCGATCCCTTTCATTCGTATTTTGATTCAAAAGTAACTCAGCCTTTTTCTCCTGTTCTGTCCTTTTTAAAACAAGAGGAAAAAAAGATCCCAAAAGTGTAAGATGCTTTTGGGATCCTATTACCTACAAATATTCTGCTAAAAAAGAGGAAGCTTGCATTTCCAGCTCTTTATATTGAGCTATTTCTTCTTGGTATCCCTCTTTATTTTTAATATTGAATTCATTGGCATTCAAGTCAGCACTTACTTGGCAGCTAAAAACGTATGATGCATTACCAATCAAATCAATATGATCTTTATGTACAACACATCTTACTTTACCGCCATTATTATATACTTCTATGATTTCTTCCTTGTTGTTCAATTCCAGTAAGCATGTAACAAGGCTTGAAGCCGACATTGCCGTTCCGCATGCATTTGTAAATCCAACACCGCGCTCAAACGTACGAACATAAATATGTCCTTTTCTAAGAGGCAATACAAAACTGACATTTACACCGTCCGGAAACAAATCATTCGGACCGTTTACATACTCGCTCATACCTTTTTGAATATCAGATTGAAGCTGCTCCTTTTCTACAACCGCAATTATATGCGGATTAGGCACTGCTAAAGCAGTAAATTTTAAGTCTTCAGACAAGGATGGCAGGGGACGCTGTATTAATTCCTGTTCTTCAATATGCAGTGGCAAGTCTTTAACATTAAAAGAGATCGGAGAAATTTCAACTAAATACGTAGGAACGCCATCGTACAAATCATTCTGGACACTTACCTGCAAATCTGCTTTCATTGTTTCAATCACGGCTTCTTTTAAAGAAAGCTTTTCACATACATAGCGCGCAACACAGCGAAGACCATTGCCGCACATTGAAGCTTCGGATCCGTCCGAGTTAAACACACGCATACGTGCATCAGCTCGTTCGCTTGCTTGAACAAATAGAATTCCATCGGCTCCTCCAAGCTCATATTCCCGATTGCAAAGCAAAATAGTTAAGCTGCTTCGCTGCTGATCTGTTAAATCATATGGATGTGTTATTTCATCTATTATAAAAAAGTCATTTCCTGATCCGTGACACTTAATTACGTTAAATTCCATTAAATAATCCTCCTTAATAAGCAATTATAAAAAGATTGCCATAAAAGTTCACTTTCATCAAATGAAAAACAAAGCACCTTCTCATTATTTTAATGGCCAGCGGTTTCATTTACCGCTAAAAGTGACTCGGTCCATTCAATTGCATCTGTATAAATCTTAAATAAATTAGGGCTCGTTATATTTAAACCAGCTGAAATTTGCTCAATCTTTTCCCAATTAGCACTTTCCACCGCTGTCGCGAGATCAAGGACAATTTTTAAATGATTTTCTTTCCCATTAAGTGCATCACAAATAACTTCATCTAATGGAAGATCTCTCAAGATTACTGCCATGGGACTATGAACAAGAGATTCCATCAACGAAAACATGCCTGTAATAAAGTAGCTTGAAGATGAAAACGCCGCACCGGTTATTGCACATATACCTTCACACATTTTTGCACGAATAAGTGACAGCTGAATGATTTCATCACAATTTCCAGCTTGTTTAAAGGACGCTTCTCGCACCAGCATAATATAAATCCATTTTTCAAGCTCATTTAATCCGAGCAGCATAATAGCCTGCCTTATTGAACTTATTCGATTTTTCGGGCGATAAGCCGGTGAATTTATTAATTTTAACAGTTTATATGAAAGAGATATATCTCTTTCAAACAATTCAGCAACTTTATCGATATCCGGATTTCCATTAGAGATATTATTTATAATTTCATAGTATGTATGAAGAGATGCAGGCACATCATATGTTGAAATCGTCACAGGCTTTGAGAAAAAATAACCTTGAAAATAATCATAGCCTCTCCTTTTTGCATCTTCAAAGGCTTCTCTTGTTTCTACTTTTTCAGCAAGCAAAGAAATATTTAATTTTTTTGCTACAAATTCACTTTTTAGCCTATTTTCTTCCGGCGTATTTAATAAATCAATTTTTATAATATCTACGATTCTTAATAAATGGAAGCTATATTTATTATTTTCATCAAGAATAAAATCGTCCAACGCGATTCGATAGCCTAATTGCTTTAATTCAAGGCAAATATCAATCAATTCCTGTGTTGGTTTCACTGATTCCAGTATTTCAACAACCAGTTCATTATGGTCAAAAAAAACAGGAAGCCTCTGTTCAAGCAGCTTTTCTGTAAAATTCACAAAACATGGCTTCCCTGCAGACAACTTATCTATTCCGATATTCAAAAATCCGTTTACAATAACATCAGCTGTTGCTTGGTCACCATCAACTTCAGCGTTCAGCTGATTTCCTCTATATAAAAGCTCGTATGCAAATATTTCCTCATTTTTCGTTAATATCGGCTGTCTTGCAACAAATACCTCCATGATGCTCCCCCTTAACCAGAACAGATATATATACCTAGGATAATAGTACTGTATAAGCATAAAGATTTTTGTCGAAATTTGGCGAAAATTTATTTAACAATATTTACATGTTTTTAATTAGTATATATTCCTGCTCAATTGCCGTTTTTTCAACACAAAAAAAAGCAGAGGAGGCTCCTCTGCTTAATTTTTAGATCTTATAGATTATGAACCTATTACATGAAAAACAAAATTAAACAAAAACAATGCCGCAATGACATAGAGAGGAATCGATACTTCTTTTGCTTTTCCAATAGCAATCTTAAGAATTGGATACAAAATAAAGCCAATAGCAATTCCATCTGCAATACTATACGTAAACGGAATCATTGCAATTAGAAAGAGTGCAGGAAAGCTTTCACTCATATCCTTCATATCTAAATTACGGATGTTCTGCAGCATTAATCCGCCAATAATAATAAGAATTGGTGCGATTGCACTGTTTGGAATCAGCTTAATAACTGGTATAAAAAACGCTGAAGCCAAAAAGAGCATCCCTGCAGTCACAGTCGTCAGTCCAGTTCTTCCACCTGCCGCCATACTAGCAGCACTTTCAACAGTTGAGACAGTAGGACTTGTGCCAAAAACCCCTGATAAAAGAGCTGAAACCGAATTGGCTTGAAACGCACGTGAAAAGCGATCATTTCGATTAATAAAGGATACATGTCCATGGACCAGACCAATATTTTCAAAAACCAGTACCATAGTTAATGAAAAAACAGCGATCCAAAAGGTTATGGACAGGATATTATCAAACGACATACTTCCAAAAACTTGAAAATATTCATTGAACGCAAAATGACCGTTCTGAGAGTCTTGTGGCTGAATCGTTCCAAATAACCAGGCAATTAGTGTTCCTGCCACAACCGTAATCAGGAAATTCCCAGGAACATTGCGGATGAAAAGTACCAATGCCAGTAAAAAGGTTATAATGGTCGCCAATACATGGGGTTCCCCCAGATGACCAAGCGCAATCAATGAGTTTGTTCCTTTTACAACAATACCGCCTTTTTCAAGGCCAATCAGCATAAGAAACAATCCTAACCCAACTGTGATTGCTTCCTTAAGAGACTGAGGAATTGCAGCACTTAATGCAGCTGCAAACCGCGAAAATGCAATCACTACAAAAATAAGTCCCGAAACAAACACAACTGCTAAAGCCTCTTGCCATGAAAGACCCATAGACTGTACCATAGTATATGAAAACAGTGCATTAATCCCCATTCCCGGAACAAGCAGGATTGGAACGTTTGCCCAGAATCCCATGATCAGACATCCGACAACTGATGTGATAATCGTTGCCATAATAGCTGCTTCAAGAGGAATGCCCGCTTCAGAAAGAATGAGTGAATTGACTGCGATAATATACACAATAGTAAAAAAGCCAATAAATCCTGCCATGATTTCTTTTTTGACAGTTGTGCCATTACTGGTGAGCTGAAAAAGCTGATTTAACCACTTATTCATTGTATTACCTAACTATTCAATTAGCCCTCTCCCTACCCGCTCTCCCTGCTAAGACAGGTGAGCCACAAGTCAATATTGTAACAAAAAAAGTGCAAACTGCCAATAGGATACCTAAACCAGCTCAAAGAAAAACTTATTGAAACTTTCTGCTTTTTTAACCGTATAAAAATTAACTTAAAATGAGAGGAATTAAGGATTTTGAATGAAACGAAACAGTATCTAAACGAAGAATTAGCTAAGATTAATGAATGGGAAAAAGATCAGTCGGATTTATGGTTCTGGGAAAAGTTGGGCCGTCTTCCTTTTAAACTGCTCGATAAATTCACACCACAGTTTCTGCAGAATAAAGTTGGGGTCATCTTAGATGAACTTGGCAGCTATATTCAATCTGGCGGCAAATATTTAAGTTCCGTTAAATCCTTACGATCATACTATCCTGAAAAAGGCATTACAGCCCTTGAAGAGGTCGATCGCTTGCCAATCTCCGAAATGGATGAAGCTGTAACAAAGCTTTCAGGAAACAGAAAACGAATAGCCACTGTTCAAGGAGCTAGCACTGGATTTGGAGGTATTTTCACGTTATCCATTGATATTCCGCTTTTGCTTGGAATGCAATTAAAGACATTGCAGGATATCGCCCTCTGCTACGGTTATGATCCAAATGATAAACAGGAACGTATGTTTATTGTAAAGATTCTTCAGTTTGTTTCCTCTGATATAGTTGGCAAAAAAGCAATTTTAAATCAAATTACGCATATGAATAACCCAAGTCTTCCAGCTAATAGAGAAGTTATATCCGAGCTTCAAGGCTGGCGTGAAGTTGTATTTTCATATAGAGATCAAATCGGCTGGAAAAAACTTTTCCAAATGATTCCTGTTGCCGGCCTGTTATTCGGTGCCTTTATTAATCGATCGGCTGTAAATGATATCGCAGAAGCAGGAATGATGCTGTATCGCAAAAGAAAAATTATGGAACGACTGCAGAGCGTGACAGAAGTAATTGAGGAATAGATAAAAAGCAGCGGACAAGTCTGGGTCCGCTGCTCTTTTAGTTCCCTTTAGGCTCTGTTTTTTCTGCTGACAGGCACTTTGGGGGCGTCTTAGATCCCTTCAAGCTTTGTTTTTTCTGCTGGAGGGCACCACTTTGGGAGCGACTTAGTTCCCTCCAGACTCTGTTTTCTCTGCTGACGGGCACTTCTTTTCATGACCGGCTTAATAGCCCTCTAATATTTTTATGGAAGTTTCAAAATTTGATTCTCCATATATTCTTCATCAAGGGTACCTAAAACGATATGGCGGATTACGCCATCTGAATCAATAAAATAGGATGTCGGATAGCCAACCACATCATAATCCCTGCTTACAACTCCATCTGTATCCATTGGAATTGGGAAAGTCAGTTCATGCCTTTTCACGAATTTTTCAGCATCATCATCGTTTCGCTCACTTTGACTCATATTAACTGCAAAAACGGCAAATCCTTCATCTTTATATTTCTGATACAGCTTTTCCATATGCGGCATCTCGATTTCACAGGGTCCGCACCAGCTCGCCCAAAAATTTAAAAGTACTTTTTTCCCGCGCAGCTCACTAAGCTTCTGAGTGTTGCCCTCCATATCAAGCAGGTCAATTTCTGGGGCTAGCTCTCCTACTTCTAAACCCATATTTAAATCATCCACATTTTCAATTTTTTCATATTTTTCTACGCCAAAAGAAATTGGCATAATTCCTTTGTCTTTTAAGATCGTTACATCTATGATGAACATCACAGCGAGTACTGCAATAACAATGATCACTAACTTTTTCACTCTTATCACCTCATGCAAAGCCAATTATATCACTGTTTATAGCACTCGTATATGTTTTCACAAAATTTTAAAAAAGTGAAGAATCATGCTGGCCATAGATGGAAAGCCTTAATGTTCTACTGTAGACAAATAGTCAGCGAGAATAGCTAAAACACTTAATTTTTCTATGTGGCTAAGTTCTTTATGAAAGGTTAATAGCGGTGTATTTGCGTCTTTAAAAAATGATTGATACGAAAGCGGCATATATCCTTTTTGCAATACAACTGCTTCAGATGAAGAGTTAATAAATATTTTAGCATCCATTCGAAACAGAGCATGCTCAAGATAATAACTTTTAGAGCGTTCATAATCCAGAAACTCAATGAATCCTTTACTCCTCTGGTCTTTAAAATGCAATACTGCCTTTTCATTTAATCCAATCAGTTCAATTGTATTTTTCTTTATAAGGATCGTAGCATTCAGCCTGCCGCTATGATCATATAGACCATACGTTTTAGTCAATAATTTTTCTGCAAAATAAGGCATAAACCATCGAACCGCTTTCTGATTTATATCTCTTAGCTCCCCTGCCAAAAATCCATTATGATCATATAGCTGCATATGCAAATTAGGCGAAGGCAAAAACATAATTAATAGCTTTTCGATTGAGGTAACATCCTGTTCAAGGCTGACAGCTGCTTCTCCCATAACACTCTTTGTTTCCTCACTTCTTTTCTTGTTTAAGACAAATACATAATAACAAATAAAGCTATAAACCAGAAATGGACATAATAGCCATACGAAGTATCTATGAAGCGGATCAATCAGACCATACACGGTAAAATATACCGGCGGAATCAGCGCAGCTATTCCTGCATTTAATGCGATAATCGCTTTTTGTTTATAATACATATGCATGTTCAATTTACTCACCTACTATTTTGGACTTATCAATCTCCTACTCTAGTAAGTCTATTATGAGCCTTTTATTTTCATGATAGAATCCACTAAAAATTATATAAAAATAAAATTCTACTGCCGTTTGAACGATTGCATTTCTACCATGCTTACACAAGTTCTCTCTTTGAAAAGATAAATATCGAAGAACTTATAAAAACTAAGATACTAATAACAGTAATAGTTAAAACGCTGTAAAAACCGCTGGGAAATGGTTCATTTTCCAGGACTAAGCCAGAATAGGAGCTTAATAAAGATGGATTCCAGGATAACCCTTCAGGAATCACACTGCTCACCATACTTATGAGAATCACTATAGCAAAGACAATAAACGCAATCATGCCCTGAGATTTAAAAATACTATTAAAAAACAGAAGCATTGATAAAATAAATAGCAGCCATAAGCTATATAAAGAGAGCGACTCAATAAAATCCTTAAGCGGAATAAAAGCAAATAAATTTCCTGTATAATACCATGTGGCAAAATAACCGCACAAAATTGAACATAATAATAGCAATGCTGAACTAAACCATTTCGCTAAAATATATGATGATCTCGAAACAGGTTTTGCCAGGATCATCCCCGCGCTTCCATTCTTCATTTCAGCTGATATCATCCCCATAAAAGCCAGAACAATTGTTAAGATGCCAAGAGTATTGTACTGGCCAATGGAAGCTGCAAACACTTCCTCAGCAGAGGGTGTCGGAATTTCGATCACTGTTCCCTCAGGTAGATTTCCAGCAGAATTAATAATATCTGGCAAAAAATAGAGTGATAGGGGCTGCTGTACACCAATCAAAATAAATACAATCGGCATCCAAACCCATTTATAGCTTCTCCACATTTCAAGCCATTCTTTTTCTGCAAATAATCGCCATTGTTTCACTTTTGATCAGCCACCTTTAAAAACATTTCTTCCAAACTAGTGCTGCTTATTTCCAATTTAAGCGTCCGCCAATTTCTTGCTAATACTTCCTTCATTAATAATTGCTGTGCTGCATAACAATCCTCTGAAAAAATATGAATCATTTGTCCTTCACTTTCCATTTTAAAGTATGGAAATGCAGATTGTAATTGGGCCATAACAACCTGCATATCTTCCTCAAACACAATTGATAGTTTATTTTTTTTATATTTCTTCTTTAAAGACTGCAGTGACCCTCCCTCTACAATCTGCCCTCTATCAAGGAAGATAATTTCATCACTGACTTCCTCGGCATCATGTAATATATGTGTAGAATAAAACACAGTTGTATGTTTTTTCAGCTGCTGAAATAAGGTGAGAACCTCTCTTCTTCCAACCAGATCCAGTGCGGAAACTGGCTCATCGAGCAGCAATATATCCGGCTGATGCGTAATCGCTTGTGCGATTCCTAATCTTTGGCGCATTCCTCCTGAATATTGAGCTATTCTGTTGTTGCCCGCATCACCAAGACCTACGATTTCAAGTAAACTTAGCGCTCTATCGTAAGCAGCCTTTTTGGTTGCACCTGTTAATCTAGTAGAGTATATGAGGTATTCCAAACCTGTCATCCAATCAAAGAAGGCTGGATTTTGAGGTAAATACCCTATGGCAGTTCTTCGTTTTTTTATAGATGCTGATCCATTTACAATTATTTGCCCTTCAGTTGGGTGAATGATTCCAGCCAGCATTTGGAGAATGGTCGTTTTCCCTGCGCCATTTGCCCCTAATAAAGCAATACATGTATTCGCCGGAAGATCAAAATGAATACCTTTAATAACTTCCTTTTTTAAATACTTCTTCTTTAAGTTTTCAGCTCTCAATGTAATCATCTATTTTGCCTCCTTCCAATTACAAAATAAAGAATGGAACCTAAAATATTTCCAACAAGAACAATAAGAATCCACATCCATTTAGGGCCATTTAGTTGTTTATTCCTGAAAATATCAATTAGGGCAAGGATTAAAAGAATACCTTGTAAAATAAAAAATGGCAGCAGTAACTCCCAATTGATTTCATTTATAACTTCCATGCAGTTCCTCCCAGTTCATATTTTTTACTTTCGCGGCTTATTCGCCATCTTAAGCAGTAAAAATGAAAAGCAGCCTGAACCTCCTATTGGCTGAAACACCTTCATTACAGATAAGACGAATAAGTTCAGAAATCGTTCAAAAAATCTTCCCAAACGTACAAAAACTTCTAAAAAAAGAAAAAGCCCCGGAAGGAATCTCCTCCGGGGCTGCTACGCATTATAAAATTCGAAACACTAATGGGATACGGTATCCTTTTCCTTCAAATGCCTTGATGGCAGCGATAATGGTGAAAACAAAAGCTAAGACACCGATTATCCAAATGGTTACAAATCCAATTAATACGATCATTAATACAACACTAATAATGGAATAAACACTGTAAGAAATAAAGAAGTTCAAATACTCTCTTCCATGGTGATCAACGAACGAAGAAGAATCCTTCTTTAAAAGCCAAATAATCAGCGGTCCAAGAAAGGCTGAAAAAAAGCTCGTCACATAAATGGCGGCTGCGATTAACCGCTCGTCTTGAGAAGGACTTCCCATTTTATCTAAATTCATTTTAGCGCTCCTATTCATTTAATAATTATTTTCTTCTTATCTTATTTTACGTACCCGCTCTCTAAAAGTTTCATTCAATTTTTTAGAGTTCTTGATTTGGACAACCTGAATAAAATGAAACAAGGCTGTAATTCCTTAGGCTATATTTTAAAACACTATATTATATCTTTCAAAGGGTGATGGTTTTGTTATCGAAAATTGAGGCTTTTATATTAGGAATTATCCAAGGATTAACTGAATTTATTCCAATATCAAGTACAGGGCACCTCTATATAGGAAGACATTTATTTGGCTTAGACGAAGCTGGGCTTTTTTTAGATACTATGCTTCATATTGGAACGTTATTAGCTGTTATTGTGGTTTATAAAAACGAACTGCTCCAGATTATTAAAAAGCCATTTGGAAAGCTATCCCTGCTCCTGATCGTCGGTACGATTCCTGCCGTTATCATCGGACTTACTTTTAATGACTTGTTCGAGAGCATTTCAAAAACTGGTGTAACTATTGGATGGGAGTTTATTTTTACTGGCTTTATTTTATGGATGGCCGACTCTGTTAAAAAAGGATCGAAACAAATGCACGATCTGTCATATGGCGATGCCATTTTTATTGGTTCTTTTCAGGCAGCTGCTATATTTCCTGCTGTTTCGCGTTCCGGACTGACAATCGCTGCTGGGCTATTTCGGAAACTTGATCGCGAAACAGCCGCCTATTTTTCCTTTCTACTTTCCATTCCGGTTATTGCCGGCGGAATTGTAATGAAGTTTGGCGATATGGTAAATGGACATATAGAAGCTGTTTCTCTTGGCAGTTTACTTATAGCTACTCTGTCATCCGCTCTGTTTGGCTATTTTGCTGTTGTTTGGATGATTAACTTTCTAAAAAAGAAATCGTTAAAAGTATTTGCCGTTTATGTTTGGATATTAGGTGTGACAGTCGTCCTGCTTCAAATAACTGGAGTATTTTGATCTATAGCCTATTCAAGAATAATCGCTGATCATTAGACTTTCATCATAAAAAAACTTGGCAAGAAAATGAGGGAATGCTAAACATTTTTTTACGCAGGTAAATAGAAGTTATATATGAACATAGCACTTCTACAAAACTTGCCGATTGTACATTCTTTGCATAAAAGGGAGAAAAAAATGACAAAAAAGATATTACTGAAGGATGCTTATATTAATCCCATTACTAGATCACCATTTTTAGGAGATGTGTATGTTTCTGATGGAATAATCAGCAAGCTTGCTCCAAGTATTCCAATATCAGAGGATTGTACAGTAATTGAATGTGGTAAACGTCCATTGTTCCCCGGATTTATTGATGTTCACACACATTTAGGGTTATATGATGAAGGAACAGGCTGGGCAGGCAATGATGCAAATGAAACAATCGAACCGCTAACTCCGCATATTCGTGCTATGGATGGTGTCTACCCATTAGATCCGGCATTTTCCGATGCAATTAAATATGGGATCACAACTGTTCATATTATGCCAGGAAGCGCCAACGTTATCGGAGGTACAACCTCAGTTATTAAAACTTATGGAAAAAACATACAAAAAATGCTCGTTCAAGAAACAGCAGGATTAAAGGTTGCTTTAGGTGAGAACCCTAAAAGAATGCATAGTCATGGAAACAAAGAATCTATTACAAGAATGGGCATAATGGGTATGCTGCGTGAAGCCTTTTATTCTGCTTATTATACAGATCATCCAGAAGATATCCGTTTTCGTCCTATCATTCAAGCTCTTAAAGGAGAGATCCCTGTAAGGGTGCATGCCCATCGTGCAGATGATATTATTTCAGCCTTGCGTTTTGCCGAAGAATTCAACCTTGATTTACGGATTGAACATTGTACGGAAGGCCATTTAATAGCAGATGAGCTTAAAAATCGTGCTTTAAAAGTTTCTGTTGGACCGACCTTAACAAGAAAATCTAAAATTGAATTAAAAAATAAAACATGGAATACGTATCAAGAATTAGCACAACGGCAGGTTGAGGTATCCATAACTACAGATCATCCCTATACACCTATACAATACTTAAATGTTTGTGCTGCCGTTGCAGTTAGAGAAGGATTATCTGAGCAAAAAGCTTTAGAAGGAATAACGATCCTTCCCGCACGCAATTTGAAAATAGACCATAAACTTGGAAGCATTGAACAGAACAAAGATGCAGATCTTGTATTATGGAGCTCTCATCCCTTCCATTTCTCTTCTAAACCGATCTGGACAATGATAAACGGCGAAATCATTCATCATTAAGTTTTCACTACCGTGTTTATATATAATAAAGCACAAATTTGCCAAAAACAAACTGCATAAACAATGTAGAAATATGCCAAAAAATGATGAAAAAAATAAGAAAAAAATCTATTCCCTTTTTCTATTTTTTTTAGTATTATACGATAGTAATGAAAATATAGAGACGATGATCTTAAAAAGGGAGCAATAATACATTTTTGTTTGTATATAAAAAGCAGTAGTATATAGGGAAGGCAAATGGTGCGCCACCAGTATAACTGGTTCTAGTGGGTTCGATTCCCACCCCGAAATTTTTTAGCAACATTTACAAAAAATTTCGAGGGTGGACCGGATTCTCTATTTGACGTGGAGAAGGACTGTCCTCAGTTTGGAGGGACCCCCCATGCTTAAGAAACGCGATCTTCAAGATTGCCATGATTTGTACGAATTAATGACGCATCCAGATGTCTTCCCTTTCGTGCGCCAAAAAGCATACTCTGATGATGAATTTTTATTTTTAACTAAACAAACGATTGAAGCTGAAGAACGCGGTGAACTTATATCACGCACCATTCTTGATGAGTGGGGTTCTCCAATCGGCACAATTAATCTTTTTGATATTCAAGAAAATGCTGGTTTCTTAGGCACTTGGCTTGGCAAAGAATATCACGGAAAAGGTTATAACAAATTGGCTAAAGATGCTTTTTTCGAGGAATTATTTTATGATTTAGGCATTGAAACCATTTATATGAGAATACGGGTAGAAAATATCCGTTCTCAGAAAGCCGCTGAAAAACTTCCTTATGTTGTAAAAGCAAATGAAACAAGAAAATCATTATTACAGCAATTAAATGCCAATGGAGCTACTTATAATTTGTACGAAATTCCAAAGGACTTGTATACATTACATGTCCTAAGAACAAATACTGCTATTGTTGAAGATAGCTCTCATTTGTTAGAAGCATAAATATAAAGAAAAAAAGCAGCCCTGAGACAATCGTCTCAGGGTGCTTTTTTCTGCTGCTCAATTTTCGCCTCGCTCCTGAAATATATGACTATTCTGTCTATAATTTATGTATTTTCCCCAAAACATCTTTTCCCCCAGTTACTGGTATGATGCTCCCAGTAATGAAACTGGATTTGTCTTCAACTAAAAAGCTAATTAATCTTGCAATGTCCTCTCCCGTTCCCGGTCTTCCGACTGGTGTATCTTTATCATCCACATGAATGGCATTCTCTATCTCTTTCTCTTTCCATTCGCCCACAATATCACCAGGTGATATCATATTTGCTGTTATGCCATATTGAGCTTCTTCCATTGCCAATGTTTTTGTTAATGAAGCAACAGCCGATTTACTCGCCGCGAAAGCCGATCTGTAGATCCATCCTGAAGAAGCTTCAGCACGGTCAAATCCTATGGTGATAATACGTCCCCATTGTTGAGCTCTCATTTTAGGAATGACTAATTTTGATAAATAAAATACTGCATTTAAATTGCCGTCTACAAGGTATCTCCATTCATCTAATGTGTATTCTGTCATCCTTTTTCGCTCATGTATGTAGGGACCGGCATTATGAATAATAATATCAATATATTCACATTTTTTTAATGCTTCGCTAATAAGAAATTCGCAGTCATCACTGTTCGTTATATCTCCTCGGATGCAAATATTATTGGTTCCAAATTCTTTTGTTAAATGCTGACAAAGTTCTTCCGCTTCTTTCTGACTG
Organism: Cytobacillus gottheilii; assembly: GCF_001636345.1. GTDB lineage: Bacteria > Bacillota > Bacilli > Bacillales > Cytobacillaceae > Cytobacillus > Cytobacillus gottheilii. Next base: position 2,087,056 of record NZ_KV440945.1, on the reverse strand, counting down.
TGACGATAATTAATCACGAGATTAATTCCCTCTTGTGCGAGTTTATATGCTGTCATCTTACCGATTCCAGTTGCTCCTCCTGTAATTAAAGCAGTTCTTATTCCCACAAATAATTACCTCGTTTTGTTTTTTATTGTACAGACCTATTATCATTATACTAGTTAGTACCATTCATATATGCAACAAAAACGTTAAAATGAAAAAAATTACACCACATTAGAAGTACAAAAAGTGGTACAAATGCATAGATTATCATGTATATAACTCATGCTAGCTTTCATGTTAACGTAATATTGTTTTCTCAATATAGTCATGAATTCATTCTTACCCATTTAATTGTTTTGCTCTGTTGAAAGGATGATTGTGATGTTTCCGTGGAACTTATTCCCTTTTAATAAAGAAATGAAAAATAACTTCCAGGATTTTAAAAAAATGAAACCGGAAGAAATAAATAAATATGTTCATAATATAATGGGAAATGTATTTCCCCAGCAATCAAATGGCATGCCAAACTTCAATGATATTTTCGGCGGTCTTAACCCTGAAAATGCCGAGTCTAAAAATAATCAGACATCCGCAAAATTGAATGCTTCCGTCTTTGATACCCATGATGATGTTTATGTAAAAGTATTTATAGAAGATAAAGGCTGGCTTCATCAAATGAAGTTATATCATACATCAAATCAAATGATTATTGAGGCAATCCCTGCTTATGAGGATAAAACAACCATTACTTTGCCAGCAGCTGTAAAACGGAAAGGATCAAAGGCTAATTATCAGGATGGCATTCTTGAAATAAAATTACCTAAAAATGCTGAAGCTCAATTTACTGAAATAGAGTTTACTAAACATGAGTGATTACAAAAAAAATAAAGAGCAGCCAGCTGGCTGCTCTTTATCACAAAATTATTTTCCGATAAACATTTGAGTCCAATAATTTCCATCTGCAACATGACCTACACCAAGATGTGTGAAGTTTGCATTTAAGATGTTTTTACGGTGTCCTTCACTGTTCATCCATGCAGTAACTACTTCTTGTGGTGAACGCTGACCCATAGCAATGTTTTCACCTGCAGTTTTATAGCTAATGCCAAACTGCTTCATCATATCAAACGGTGAACCATATGTTGGGCTATTATGGTCAAAGTAACCTTTTGCTTTCATATCATTTGACTTTTCACGCGCTACCTTGCTAAGTTCTGTATCAAGCTTAAGAGCAGGTACACCATACTTTGCACGCTCAGCATTTGTTAAATCAAGTACTTGCTGTTCGAATGCAGATACTTGAGATTTTGCTTGAGTAGCTGTGTTTGATTGAGCTGGTGCTTTTGTTTGTGTATTTGCTGTTGGAGCAGTTGTTTCAGCTTTCGGTTTTTCAGTTTGCACTGGTGCTTTTGCTGGAGCTTCTGTTTTTGGCTTTTCAGTTTGCACTGGTGCTTTTACTGGTGCTTCTGTTTTTGGCTTTTCAGTTTGCACTGGTGCTTTTACTGGTGCTTCTGTTTTTGGCTTTTCAGTTTGCACTGGTGCTTTTACTGGTGCTTCTGTTTTTGGCTTTTCAGCTTGTACTGGCGCTTTTGCCGGTGCTTCTGCTTTTGGCTTTTCAGTTTGTACTGGTGCTTTTGCCGGCGCTTTTGTTTTTGCCTTTTCTGTTTGTACTGGTGTTTTTACTGCCGTTTCTTGTTTAGCCTGCTGCTGAATAGCTGTTTTTTGCAGCAATGCATTTAAGTCTAAATTATAGTAGTTTTTCATATATTTTTGAAGAATGCTATTGATCTGTTCAAAGTTCACATTACTAGCTTGATAGTGATACACTTTTGTTTCTACTTTTGCTTGAACTGGTGAAGCAGCATCTGCTTTATTGATTCCAGGTGCTGACATTAATAGTGTTGCTGCTGCTGCGACTGAAAAAATCATTTTTTTATTCATCTATTTGTTTCCTCCCTGATATCTGTAAAGTTTTTTGTGCTGTCTTGCTTGCAGAATCATCATACCACGGGTTTTTCCGTAATAATTGAGGGAGGATTTAACAAATAGGTATATTGATAGATCATAAATAGTGATATTCATTTGAAGCAATGAGTAAAACTTAATAGCCATCTATGTTTTTCTCAAACTCTGCTGGTTAATTATTCTAAGGTTCTATTATACTAAATTGGCAATGAGCTTAAGAGAATACCAATTATATACTAAGAAATGAGCATTGACAGGTTTTAAGGAGAGGATCTGCCGTTACGTTTATTACACATATGTAACAAAGCTTGCCTATTAAAGACAAGCTTTGTGTAATTCTCTATTAGATGACTGGCAGCAATACTTTTACGGTAGTTCCTTCATTTACTTTGCTCGAAATCAATAGTTCTCCGCCATGCAGCTGGACAAGCTTCTCTGCAATAGCCAAGCCCAGCCCTGTTCCTCCATCACTCCGCGTTCTAGCCTTATTGACACGATAAAAGCGCTGCTTTACCTTTTCTAAGTCTTCCTGAGGAATTCCTAATCCAGTATCAGTCACTTCTATACAGCAGCCATTTTTTGCGGCATATAAAGAAATTGATATTCCGCCTTCTTTTGTATATCGAATAGCATTATCCATTATGTTTTGAATCACTTGTTCTATTCGCCCTTCGTCACCATTAATAATAATGTCAGGATCCAGATTTTTCATTAAGGATAATTTCTTTTCTTTAAGAGTTGAACCGTATTTTTGAAGTGCATCTTCAATTAATTGAGCAAGCGGCAGAGGCATCTTTTCTAATCGATATTCATCTGTTTCCAGCTTCGAAAGATCTAATAAATCTCCAACCAGTCTTTCCATTCTTCCAGATTCGCGATGAATTAAATGTAAATATCTAATTCTATCTTCCTCAGAAGTAACCATATTTGTCATTAATGCATCACTATAACCTTTAACATAAGAAATAGGAGTTCTCAATTCATGAGAAACATTTGCAAGAAACTCCCTCTTTCTTTCATCCTCACGTCTTATTGAATCAGCCATATGGTTAAAGGCAAATGCAAGCTCCCCAATTTCATCCTTGGATTGAATGTTCAGATGCACACCATAGTCTCCTTTTGAAACCGAATCGGCAGCCTGCTTCATATCTAATAGCGGCTTTGTTAGTCTTTTAACCAGCCATGCACCTGTACCTAAAGCAACAATCAGAAATAGAAAGGAAGCAATCATCCAGAGGTAAGCAAAGTCTTGTGTGATTTCTGTAATTTTGGCTAATGGCAAATAAATATAAATAATTCCTTCTAAACGGTCTTGATCAAGAAGAGGAATGATAACACCCATAATGTTTCGGTCAAAGCGTTCCTCAAACCCTTCTTTAAAAACTGCATTCCCCTGCAGCAGCTCTTCACGTTCAGCTTCGCCAATTAATGTTTCGTAATCAATATCAAACGGCAAACAAGCACTTAATTCCCTTGGATTACTGACAATAAAAATCTCAGAGTCTGATTTCGTGTTATACCACTCTACCTGTTCCTTAAGCTCCGTTGTTAAAGGTCCGCCTTCATAGTCCTCAGCAAGGGCCATTCCTTCTTCAAACAAAGATTCTTCAATATCCTCTACATAAAGTTTTTCATAGAATAAATAAGAAAGAAAATAGGAATATAGAATAGTAATCAGAATGGCTGCTGTAACAGTGAGCCAAAGTTTTTTTGCCAGTGTATTGGTTAAATGCTTCATGCAGAAGGAACCTCCAGCTTATATCCAACACCCCAAACCGTTTCAATATAATCGCCTTCCTGCAGTTTCATCCTAAGTGTTTTTACGTGTGTATCTACTGTTCGCAAACTGCCTTCATAGTCTATTCCCCAAACATGCTCAAGAAGCTGTTCTCTTGAAAGAGCCTGATTGCGGTGATCCATAAAAAAAAGCAGCAGTTCAAACTCTTTTAAAGTAAGGTTAACCGTTCGCTGATCAACCATTACTTTTCGTGCTTTTTTATCTAAGCTGATTCTTCCAATCGTGTTAATAGCTGATTCCTGCTTAGAGAGACCAGTTCTCCTTAATACTGCATGAATTCTAGCAACGAGTTCTCCAGGACTAAGCGGTTTAACGATATAATCATCCCCGCCTAATTGGAGGGCTTTAACTTTATCCCACTCTTCACCTTTAGCGGATAGAAATATGATAGGGGTATTATATTTTTTTCTTAAATTGGCACAGACCATATAGCCATCTTCACCAGGCATCATGATATCAAGAATAATTAAATCAATTTTTCGCTTCTCCATCACTTCATAAGCTTCCGTGCCGCTGCCGGCAGAAACACATAAAAAGCCTGAATTTGCAAGATACATTTCGGTTAAATGCCTCATATCAGCTTCATCATCAATGATTAAAACGGTAATGCTGCTCATTCTGTCTTCTCCCTCAATACAATTTTAAATGGGCCATTGCCTACTTCAATTTTATCTTCTTCCTCTAAATTTTCAGGATTGATAAATGAAAGATCATTGCTGTCATAACCGGCAACAAGAAGTGTATGATCTGACGTTAAAGCCAATTCAAAAGGATTTGCTCCAACTTTGACTGTCCCCATAATATTCCCATCAAGATCCATTTTATAGAGCTGATTTGAACCGTGGCTCAAAACAAAAATAGATTGCTGGTACTGCAGAAAGTTAATTGGCATAACAGGAGCGGGTATTTTTTTGATAAACTCTCCGTCACTGGCATTATACACATGAATATCCTTTTCAATCGTCGCTCCTTCACCATGTCCCCCTAACCAAAGCTGAGTTCCGTCCTCTAACAAAAGGGCACCAGAGGCAGCACCATGTATAGGATAATCGCCGATTGTTTTTTTCGTTTTCAAATTCACTTTAGATAAAGTTTGATTTTTAAAACTTAAAACAAATAATACTCCCTCTTCCTCGCTTTCCACAATCGAAAGCGGTGAAGATTCTGTTTGTGCTTCTGCAAGCTTCTCTCCATCTAAATCATAAAAAATCACTGAACTATTATTTTGATTTACAAGAGCTATTTCTTTTTGATCATTTATTACCTTTGCATTGACAATTCCTTTCCCTGTGTCCCAACTTGCCTTTTTTTCACCAGTTTGCAAAGAAAACAAATCCGCCGTTTCCATCTCTTTTCCATACAATAAAAAAGTATCGCCATCAGGAAAAACAATTCCGCCTGTATAAGGTTTTTCAAGCTGCCATTCTGCTGCAATTTCACGTTTTTCTACATCAATAAATGTTACAGACATACTTTTCATATTTACAGTTGCTGCCAATGAAATATCTGAAGAAATGGGCTCATATGTATGATTGCTGCATGAAGCTAAGAAAACGATCAAAGATATACTGTATAAGAAGGCTTTGAATACTGACATCTTTCTATTCCCCTTTGTCATTCTATGCCTATACTATAAGACTTTTTTGTGTGTAATTTGTGAACTATTTCTTACTTTCTTAATTGTTCCATTAGGGAAATATGAATAGAAATAATCTCTTCTTTATCTTCTGCAACCAAACTTGATTCGTTAATCCTTTTAATCGCCTGATAGAATTTTTCATATAAGGACTTGCGTACTCGTGGGTGTGCATTTTCATCCAGCAGCTCTCGCTGAATTGTCATTTTTAAAACTTGCTCCGGGGTATTTTCATCCGTGATTAATTGCCGGTTTTGCCATAGGCTTTTGTATTGATTCAATAAATATTCGTATTTCATGGTTTTCTCCCTTTTCATTCTTTTTTACTCTACTTAGTATTTTCACATAAAAAAAAGTAAAAATGCAAAATATAAGATATAGCTATGTTTGCTTGTTCCTTAGGATTAGAATAGCCAAAATAAATAATTGGATAAATAGGCATATTCTTATGTTATTTGCTTGTCACAATGAACTTCTTGCCCAAAGTTGTTATCTACTCTGCTCATTGCAAAAATGAGGCAGATATTGAAAGGAGAAAACAAATGAGTGCACCCTATTGTTGTCCCAACTGTAAAACAAATCGCAGCAGATTTAATATCATTGAACAAGTTTCAAAACCAGTAAAATTGGATCCTTTTACAGGTGATACCGTTGAGGAATATTCTGCAAATGATCTATCACCTTTTCACATTCCGTATAAAGGACCAAATCATAAAGTTCAATGCGCTGCCTGTGGTTTAGTTGAAGATGAAAAAACGTTTATTGCTTTTGGTGAAAAAAAATAAGCTTGAGAGATTCCCTCTCAAGCTTATTTTTTTGGTTCAGTCAAAAACTGCTTATGGTCTTCGAAAAATTGGAGAGTATCTACCTTCCAGGGACCAGCTGCTGAAAATCTGACTAAAACAATCTTACCGTTAAATAGTTGTTTTCCATGCTCTTTTATATACCACTCGATTTTAACAGGAACCTCTAATACTAAATCTGACAGATAAGATGTTTCTTCCGAAAGCTCAACAGCTGACAGTTTTGCATTTTCAATTTCCGGGAAAACGGTTTTCCAACTAATTGTCTGCAAAGATAAAAACTCTGCAATTTGTTCGTCATGTTCCTTTAAACCTGTGACATAAGAGTGTATCACTTCCTCAGCACTGGCAAGTGTTAAATATGGGTATAACCTGCCAGAAGCTTTGAATATCATTAATTTATGGGATAGATCCATCTCATTGGTGCGATGAGTGGTGCTGCCGTAAAAGTGAATGCAAAAATGACCTGGAAAATTATTAGGCAATGCACCAGCTCCATGAGGCATTCCGTGCATGGATGCGGCAATCCACCTATCCTTAGTGATCACAATAATCGACCTTCTTCTCCAGCTCCACTTGCCATTATAAATTTCCTTCATTATTTTTGTATCCTTTGCTGTCAGAGGCTGAACATCAGCATGATTAGATCCTGCTCTTCTCTGCACTTCGAACATTCTTCCGGACTCTGTATCCAAAACATGAAATTTACTGAATTTCGGAAGCTGTTTATTTACTTCAATCCAATCAAGCATCTCAATATGATAGCCTATCCCATGTTTGGAAGCGTCAACTTCTAGGCTGTTGAAACTAAAGAAATAGAGAAAGGTAAAAGTAAGCATCAATGTACATTTGCATGTTGTATTTTTGTCCATATTAAAAGTCTCCCTAAAATTTAGAGAGACTATTCGTTATTATATGAAGTTATTCTCTGTTTTCTTTCCATTCCTTCGCTTTATCAATGGCTATTGGAATGGCGCGCCCTTCCTCATAGTCCTCATCCAAAAGGGCATTTGCAATCTCAATTGCTTTGTTTCGGACTGTAGGGTCTAAATTTTTCATAGCATCCGGATAATCATTTTTGCTCCATGGCATATCGATCAACTCCTTTAATGGAGTCATTCCCTTTTAGCATGAAAGAAAACCTAAAGATTAGACAGACTCAAGAGCTTTTAATTGAGACTTAAGGTTATGCCAATCTATATTTTCACCGATAAATACCAAATTCAAGGGCATTTTCATGTTTTCAGGCAGAAAAATCGGCATGCCATATGAATACTGAAAAAGCTCAGGATACAACGAATTTGTAAATTGAATGTATCCTTTCATTCTATAAATGGTATCAGGCAGTCCATGAAGAAAGCTCATAAAATCTTCTCGATGGACAGGCTGTTTAAATGTGTATACAAAAGTGCTTAAGTTTAAATCTTGAACTACATGAGCCGTTTCATTTGCTCCTTTTTTACCGGCAGATAAGTTTCTAACCTTTTCCATTGGTACTTTTGAAAAGGTGGTCAGCAATGCTAGCACTTTTGGATTGAGTCCTTGAACATCAAAGACAAGCTGAGCTTGCTGTGATTCTGTCAGCTGATCTGCTTTATTTAATAGAAGTAAGTCTGAATGCTTTACCTGTTCGACAAGAAGCTGTCTGATTTGCGGACTTAATTTGTTTCTTTCTAACCAAAGATGCCCATCTAATACAGAAATAATGCCTTTTACATGCAACTGATCTGCAAAAATAGGCGATAATATTCCATCTAAAACTTCAATGGGATGAGCAGCACCAGTTGACTCTATATAGATTACTTCAGGCTTTTCCATTATTAATAATTCTTGAAGCTGTGCTTCCAGTTTATCTTGAATCGTACAGCATATACAGCCTTCGAGAAGCTCTTTTAAAGGAACATCTGTATCAACTGCGTCAGAATCAATGGATACTTTTCCAAGCTCATTCATCATAACAGCTGTTTTTCTTCCCTTCTCTTTTTCTGCCTGCAGCAATTGCTTTAGAAGGGTTGTTTTCCCGCTTCCTAAAAAGCCTGATAGAATATATATTTCTGTTTTATTCATTACGTTCACCATTTTCCGCTCTCTCTTCCAGCATTTCTTTCATCATTTCGTGAAGCATTTTTCCTACATCCGAAATTGTACGTCTTGTAAGATAACCAACCTTTTGAAACATTTCTTGTTTACATTTCCATATTGGAATATAAGCGTTTGGATAGTATTCATCATCATTTTCGACACCAATCTCTAAAAAAGACTCATAATTAGGTGTGAACAGGTCTTCCTGTGCTGCTTTTTTGCCTTTTTGAATCCTTATGACCTCTATAATTAAATCTTCATTAAAGGTAATGAACTTTTGGTGGTAGATGTTAAAAATCTCATTCGCAATGACTTCCCATTTACATTCAATTGCAGCAACTTCCTGTCTAATATGTTCATCAAATTGAACAATCTGTCTCAAGAAATCACCTCGTTTACAATATTCCATTTTTATTATGAGACTCTAAATAATTATTTTAAAGGTTTTGCCCGGAACGTACAAATGATTTATCTCGTGAGCAGAAACATGCAAAAAAAGAACCGAACAATTGAATTGTCCGGGTCATCACCAACTCACTGTGCCTCTGATGATCATTTTCATCATTTTTTATCAAAAATATGAATCAGTTTTCTTCTTTGTCTGATTCTGGCTTCATAATTTCTTCTTTTTTCACTTCATTGAAGAATTGTTTTAAGGCCTCTGTATTTTCCTCAAGATTCATTTCCAGTACGGCACCAGCATGATTGTAGCTTTTGTTTTCGTAGCTGTCAGCGACAGGAACTCTTAATGTTTCAATTTCCGTAATGGGATTAAGCAAGAAGGAAGTACCAATAGAAAATGCTTGTTCAAAGTTTAAGTCCGTCTCCACATAGTTCATAACTTCTTTCAGCATTTCCGGAAATTTTACTAATCCTTCTGGAGTTGTAAATTGCTTCATCACTTGATCTTTAATCGAAACTAATACCTCCTGCTGACGATCTACTCTTCCAAAGTCGCTTTTTGCATCATGGCGAAAGCGAACATAGGAAAGGAGCTGATCGCCGTTAAGCTTTTGTTTGCCTGGTGTTACATCAAGTTTCATATCATCAATCAGCTGCTGTGAAACTTCAACCTCTATACCATCTGGAGCCAGAATGTCCATCATAGCAGCAAACCCATTAAAGTCAATTACGGCTGTATGATCAATTTTAATGCCGAAATTTTCTTGGATCGTATCCTTTAACAACTCTTGACCGCCTAAATAGTAAGCATGATTTAATTTGCTGTATTCAAATGGGTAGTCAGGAATTTTCACATAGCTGTCACGCATAAGTGATACAATTTTCATTGAATGATCATCCGGTTCATAGCGGGCAACAAGGATTGCATCCGATCTGGATTCCTCTTCCCCTCTGCTGTCTACTCCCAGCAAAAGAAAGTTTTTATGATCTGATGAATAGTTAATAGGCTCTGACTCTTTCTCTGTTAAAGGATCTGCATTTAAGCAGCCAGACAAAATTAACACCGTAAATAATAGTAAGAGACTTACTCTTTTTTCCATAACTGCTCACCTCTAAGTTAGGAGTAAAAATTTCTCCTTTTACAACCATTGTGATACAGATGGATCTTTTCTATACGTAATCAATTAAATACAGAACTTTGGCCTATATATAATGAAACAGAATCGTGCATAAGTTACAGACTCCTGCTTTGCTTAAAATTCAAGGTAAGAATAAATAAACTCCCCACCTGATAGTGGGGAGCAAATTATTACGAATTAAGTTTTTCTTTTAATAATTCTGTTGCTTTTAATATTTGAGTATCATTTTCATCAATTAGTGCTCTTAATTCTTCCATCAGCTTAAGTGTTGTTTGGCCTGTAAGTACGCCTGTTTCTTCAAGCTGAGCAGACTTTTGAAATTCTTTAACAGCTGTTTCTGTTTGTTCATCAAAGAATCCATCCGTTCTGCCTGGATCAATGTCTAATGCAGCAAGCATTTGCTGTGCTGATTGGACTTGTGTGGAAGAAGAAGAAAGCTTCAATTCAAGATCTGGACTGACATATGGCAATGAAGCATACTCAGGCAATGCTACTTCATAGTCTGGCTGGATTCCTTTTTTGTGAATCCAATTGCCTTCAGGTGTCAGCCATTTCTCTGTAGTGAACTTCATATTTGATCCATCAGAGAAATCTTGTGCACGCTGTACTGTACCTTTACCGAAGGATTTCTGGCCAACAAGCGGAACATCTGCTGACTCTTGTACTGCTCCAGCTAAAATTTCCGATGCACTTGCGCTTCCTTGGTCAATAACAACAACTAGCGGCATGTCTGTGTTTTCTTGTGCAGTAGACTGCATGGCTTCTCGATTGCCTTCACGATCTTCAATTTGGAATAAGATTTCTCCTTCAGGAACAAACAAGCTTGAAATTAAAATCGCTTGATCAAGAAGACCACCTGGATTCTGTCTAAGATCCAGAACAAGTCCCTTCATCCCTTCACCTTGAAGGTTATTCAAGGTCTCCACTAGCTCTTCACCCGTTTTTTCAGAGAAAGAGGTGATTTGGACTTTTGCTATCTCATCGTCAATCATTTCTCCATAAACAGTTTCAATTGGAATTGTATCACGAACAATCGGGAATGTGATCGGCTCAGTTGTGCCTGGGCGCTGGATGGCAAGCTCCACCGTCGATCCTTTCTCGCCTCGAATCAGCAGAACTGCTTCTGTTGAACTCATCCCTTGAATACTTTCTCCATCTACTGATAAAACGACATCATTAGGTTTTAATCCAGCTTTTTCTGCAGGTGATCCTTTTAATGGTGAAACAATTACAATGGATCCTTCCTGTTCAGTAATTTCAGCTCCAATGCCTTCAAAAGAAGAAGAAATGCTTTCATGGAAGTTCTTAGCTTCTTCAACATCCATATAATCTGAATATGGATCATCTAAAGATTCAAGCATTCCATTAATGGCTCCATTAATGAGGGTATTATCTTCTACTTCTTGGAAGTAACCATTCTTTAATGTATCAAAAGCCGTATACAATTTATCAAATTCACTTCGACTTGTTTCATTTCCTACGCTGACTGCTTTCTCGTCTCCAAATGCCAAAGCAAAAGTTGTTATGCCAGCAGACAAAAAGACAATGATAAATAAAAGCATAACAAATTGGAATTTCTTCATTTTTATAAAACTTGATTGCTTTTCTGTTGATTCTTGATTTATGTTCTCATCTTGCAAACCCTTCACCACTTTCATAACCGTTAGGTACTAACGAAGCTTCTTTTGATTAGAATACCATTTTTTCATGGTGATTAACAAAAAAATCATTCTTTTTCACTAAGAGACATTTATAAAAACCTGTTCAAATTATACACCATTCATTTAACAATTGGATAATAAAAAATCATTTCAAGCAGTATGAACACATCTTCCTTCTAGCCTTTATTATTGCAAAATATGAGTCAGGTTAACAATTCCAAAAACTGACTGCTAAAAGGTGAAAGCATTCACTCTTCAAATTTTCTTTACCAAATTAAAGTATTCTTCCAAGGTTAACTTATTTTCGAAAATCGTTTTGGCTGCTTCTTGTCCTACATACCGATAATGCCAAGGCTCAAAGCTATAGCCCGTTATACTTTCTTTCCCTTTAGGATAGCGCAAAATAAATCCAAAGGAATGTGCATGATTTGCAAGCCACTTTCCCTCAGCCGTATTCGCAAATTCTTCAGACAGCATGAAGTCAGCACTTTGGCTTGAAATATCCATTGCCAGTCCTGATTGATGCTCACTGCTGCCTGGATATGCAACTACTTGAGCTGCCAGTTCCTCGCCAACTTTTGCTACCTCAGCCTTAAAAAGATCGTTTTGTCTAGCATAAGACCGATAACCAGATACAGCAAAAAGGTTTATCTTTTCTTTTTTTGCTTGTAAAAACATCTTCTCTAAAGCCAGTGCTGCTTCCTTGCGCATATAGCTTTTTTCGATATCCTGATCTCCAAAAGAAAACGCCACGTTTGGTCTTACAAGATCAGCGGGAGTATATTTTTCAATATAATAATATTCCTTGTTCACTAATGCCATTACATTCTCTGGATTTTGAATGAAATTTTTCCCATCGACAACCTTAATATCATTAAAGAATGAAGCTTCCAGCACCAATTGATCTTCTTGCTTTGTTGGTTCTTCATTATCTGATTTTTCTGCATCGGTGTCTTTCTGCGGTTCATTTTTAACTTCTTCTTCAGGATTCTTGTCGTCATTTTGCACAGGTTCAGTTTCATTTTGTGAACCATTTTCACTCGCGTTTCCTATAAAAGGAATTTTTTCTAAATATCCGTCCAATTGGCTGCAGCCTGCTAAAAGGACACTTAGCAATCCTAACAGCACTATTTGCTTTTTCAATGTTCTCACCTATCTTTTTCTAAATCATTCCACTCTATTTTAGCATGATCAAGAAATGAATGCGAAAAATGTCGTTAATGGTAAATTTTATACAATTTTTCATAACCGTCTTTACTCGATTGTCAAAATAAAAAACTGGCCAAACCGGCCAGTTTAGTTTATCATTGCTTATTCTTTAATAGCTGCTTCTAAAGCAACTTCGATCATTTCGTTGAAGGTTGTTTGTCTTTCTTCTGCTGTCGTTTCTTCACCAGTTAAAATATGATCGCTTACCGTTAACACAGATAATGCTTTGCGATCCAGTTTAGCAGCAAGCGTGTAGAGTGCAGCTGTTTCCATTTCAATCGCAAGAATTTGATATTTAGCCCATTTTTCCAGCTCAGCATTATCGTTATAAAACATATCTGCAGTAAAAACATTTCCAACTTTTAAGTTCAAGCCTTTTTCAAGACCGGAATCATATGCTTTCTTTAAAAGATCAAAATTAGCAGTTGGTGCATAATCAACACCGCCAAAAGTAAGCCTATTCATTTGAGAATCTGTTGAAGCAGTCATCGCAAGGATAACATCTCTAACTTTTACATCCTTTTGGATTGCTCCACAAGTACCTACCCTTATTAGGTTTTGGACATTATAGCTGTTCATTAATTCATTAATGTAAATAGATATGGATGGAACCCCCATGCCAGTTCCCTGAACTGAAATGCGTTTTCCTTTATATGTGCCTGTATATCCGAACATATTACGGACTTCGTTATAGCATTCTGCACCTTCCAAAAAGGTCTCAGCAATATATTTTGCTCTGAGGGGATCTCCCGGCAATAACACCGTCTCAGCAATTTGGCCTTCTTTTGCTCCAATATGTACACTCATTAAAAAAACCTCCCAATTTCTAACTGTGTTAACTCTTGTTACATTCACAATATACCATATAGATACTTGCGAAGAAACCTTCAGCACCAGAATGAGAATACTCATCATGGACAAACTATTGTTAGCTTCTCAAGTTTTTAGTGAGAAATGCACAGCTAACACATATTCCGCAGTATCTTTAAAAAAAGGAAGGGGAACCAATATGGGAAAAAAACATCGCAATCGAATTAATTCACCAAAGAAAAATAATCATATTCCCGAAGAAGCAATAATCGCCGAACAAGAGGCTCACGGAAAAGAATATTCAGCTAGCGGGGGGCGTAAAAACGGTCCCGGTTCACATAAATAATAGAGAATAAAATGAAAACTCCCTAAAAGAAGGGAAGGTTCACTCCTTCTTTTAGGGAAAATAGATTACCGTATATGAATTCGATTAATTTCCTGCCAGCCGCCTGGCTGAAGCTGGTAATAGCGCTGGCCGCGACGACCCTCATCTATATAGAGGATATCTCCAGTAGAAATATATCTGCCCCGAAAATCAGCAGGAAGCCGATCTAGTACATTAAATTTTTTGAACACACTGCCTAAACATTCATCATGATCTGCACTTTCCACCATGATGCGGTAAACTTGTTTATACCCCTTTTTCTGGTTAAACATTGGTGTTTGAAAAATAGTGACATCAAATTGTTTCTTTCTAGTTTTTGTTAATTCCTTCAGCATCTACATCCCTCCAAATGTTTACATAGTAATGGATATAACTAAGTCCTTTCCTTGTATAACAGTTTAGAGATTAGGCTTGTCGTTTCCTTTATCAGAAACATTCTATTTTTGTCGATTTAGAAAAGATATTTTACATTTTTTTAGCTAAGTCGAGCAATTCCTGCTTTTTTAAACATTATGTATGCCCAGAGAGAAGGTTCGGTCCCATTTTCTGACAAAAAAAAGATGAGGCCATTCCCCATCTTTTTTTCCTTTATGAATACTGTGCAATGACTGATTGCAATTTCTGCTGCAGATTTGGTATATCGCTTTGATGAATCATTAACCTTAAATTAGACTCATCCATTGACAATGCTTCTGATAAGAAGCCGCCTAAACCGCGCGCTTTTCGATCAACCTGCATTAAGATTTCTGTCTGGTTTTGGGAGACAGGGAAAAAGACGATTTCAAGCTCATCCAAGCGTCCTCGGAAAGCACCTGATGTTGGGACAAACTCAAATTCTTGGATAAATGGAAGTCTTTTTCGTAAACGATGAGGTGCCTGTTCGCACTCAACTTCCCTGATTCGGAATCCCAGGTTAGAAACCGCATGTAAAACGGAATTTACTAATTCATTCGGTATGACTGTAATATAATCCTTGTCAGTTGGATCAACAGCATTTTTTATATCAAGGCCCGTTGCCAGCCAGACTTTCGTTCTACCATAAGAGAGCGGTGTATCTAACGGCAGAATAAAAGAAAAGGGAATCTCTCTTCTTTCATTGGCGTTTAATGTAAAAGCTTCAGTAATATGATAACGTTCAATTTGTCCTGTCACATTTACTTTCTTATCATCTGATTCTTTAATATAGGTTGTATTTAAAGTTAAATAGATGTCAGAAATATGCTGCTCTGTATTTCCTCCCTGAATCTCAACAATTCCCTTTACTTCACTCCCAGGCATTACTTTATCACTTTCAAGTTTTGTATCAACTTTAGCAGATCCAATCCCTACACTAGCCAGCATCTTATTAAAAAAAGACATCCTATTCCCTCCCGGATCATTACAAAGGTATTTTAAATTTCTGTATGTATACGTTTTAAAAGAATTTAAGTTTCATTAAAATGCAAAAATGGCGAATGTTATTCGCCATCTTGATCGTCACCTATTTGGTCCTGGATTAAACTTTTATTCATCGTCTATTTGTTCGTCAATGATGCATTTTTGCAGTAAATATTCAAATGTAATGTCAGCCAGATCGTCTAATTCACCCTCAGTTGGGACATACCCCCGTTTCGCCAGCTCATGAAAGAAAAATTCTGCAATCTCCTCCGTATCAATAAAAACCTCAATTTCCCTCATAGCAACGCCCCCTTTGTACCAAATGTATGACAGACAGTACTGTTTCATGTGCACATATTACATTCCTATCTATTAATACCTCTTATTTGAAAGCAAATCGTTCTAGACAGACTAAAAATGGCATAGAGATAGATTCATATACAGCTTTCATCCCACTATTTATCCGGAGGTAATGACATGAAAAAAATATCCTGCTTAGCCGAAGCATTTATTGAAGATGTAAATGATGATCAAGGTAAAATAATAAATTTCTTAAATAAAGGGCTTCAAAAAATGTTCCAGACCTTTTTATTAATAGGGATTCCGGTTGTTGGGTATAGCATCCTTCAACTTTTCATCTAGTTAAACGGTGCTTTTGCCATCATTTTCAGCTAAGTTTTTTAATTTTCTAATAATCATACGCATAATATATTTGTATTCTTCATCCTGGAACAAACGGTATAAGATCTGATAATCATTATAAATATCAAGGAGTCCATCGATTAGCTCCTGCTTATCCTGCTTGATTGCCAGAAGGTCTTTCTCGGCTTTTCTGAAAGTGGCTTTTGATTCCTTTAATTCAGGCAATTTTTCTTTTTTGTTCATTAAATAAAGAGTACCGAGTTTTTGTATAAAAGCCTCAGCACTTTCTGCATCAGCAAGAAGTGTTATTTCTTCTTCTGAGGCTTCCAGCCATTCGCCATCATTCATCCTTGAGAGCTCATAGATTACATCCTCCCAGGCATCCTCTTTGTATCTCCATATTTCAGTACGAAAACCTACAATTTTGAAAATATCTGTTCCATATCCTCTTACTTGCACTAAATCACCGATAAAATATTGATATTCAATATCAACATGCTCCTTTTCGACAATACTTCCTTTGTAATCTGATAACAACTGTAAGCTTGATTCAACATATAGGCCTTCACTTTTATTCACTTCATACACATACATATCATCCAGCCATTTTACATCTGTTATTTTCCCAACCGTACCATATATAATAATGACGACTGTATCGCCGATATTGTATTTTGCTTTCTTCCGATTATTCATTTCCTCCATCCTCTCAATGAATCACCGCAGCTTTTGAATACAATAGTATATGCATAAACGATAAAATTCGCTTCTTCAGATTTGAATCTGCCATTTGAAGTACACAGCAAAAAAACACTCCAGCGTAATGAGTGTTTTTTCCAATTATATGGTGTTGTGTCAAAAAGACAGTATGTTATCCTTCAGAAAGCAAATAAAGCTCCCATGCTTCATCAAAAACCATCATACTTTGTAAATAACTCCCATTCAACTCGAGATACGAGCTAATTTCTTCGTAGTTTTCAGAAGTTTTTGGGAAGCTATGATCCTCGTAAGCGTCATTAGCAAACTGGCTAATTTCGTCTTTTGGATTCGGATGTCTGTACTTCATTAAAAAATGATAAAAGGTTTTAGCCATATTAAACGCCTCTCTGTTTCATTAAGAATTAGTTATATGATGATTGAATAGACAAAATAAATCAAGAAGAAAAATATGCGACCATATAAATTCATAAACTGAGACGCTGTATTTCAGTGGAACAAAACTTAAATAAGACCCGGCACACGCCAGGCCTCATTTAGGAATACGGCTTCTGTCTTATTCTAATGAAGAGGATTGAAGAAATTCGAGAATTTGTTTTTTATATTTTTCAGGTTCATCATGAAAAACACCGTGACCACTTTCTTCAAAAGGAACAAGCTTTGCATTAGGAAGCTGGTCAGCCAGCTGCACGCTAAAATCATATGGACAAATTTGATCTTTTTTCCCATGAAGGATCGTGATTGGTGCTGCAATACCTGACAGCTCATTGCGAAGGTCTTCATCTCTTAATGCAATAGCTGAGTGTATGGTACCATATGAAGATGAAGAAATAGCCATATTTAAGAACCATTGTTGAAATTCTTCAGAAGGCTCCTTCTCAAAGAACTTTTCTCCAAAAGATGCAATTGCGTGTGGACGATCTTTCTTCAGCTGATCAATCAGAGTGTCTACCTCCTCTTTCTCCATTCCAAAAGGGTAGTCATCCCGTTTTGTAAAAATAGGTGCTGCTGGGCTAAGTAACAGCAGTTTTGAAATTCTGTCTCCATCGTAGCGCGACATATATCTGAGAGCGATTGGCCCGCCCATTGAAAAACCGGCTAATACAGCATCTTTAAGATCAAGCTTTTGAATAACTTCATGAAGATCGTCTGCCATTGTATCATAATCATAACCATTAAATGGTCGATCTGATTTTCCATAACCACGCAGATCAATTCCAATAAACCTGAACTCATGTTTTGGGAGCTCATTCATTTGATATTCAAACATTCCATGATTTAATGGCCAGCCATGCAGGAAAATAACCGGCTGTCCTTCTCCGATATCTTCTGCATATATTTGTACATTGTTTTCGGTGTTGATGTAGTGTCCCATAAAAATCTCCTTTCAAATTGATTCCGGATGTTTGATTAATTTTCATTCGTTTTTCTTTACCCTTTAGATTGAAGTCGGAAACAGTACTTGGCATATGAGATCCTAACCAAATCAAACAAATTAGTTACGCTTCGTAATACCGTAAAAAAGAGAGCTCTGCCGTCGCAGAACTCTCTTGCTTTGTCACTCGGTTGCTTCAATTAAAAATTTTGTACAAGCTAAAGTCGCGAATTTCAGCAAGCACTTTAACAAGAAGCAAGCTGGTGATTTCTTATTTAGACTGGTTCTAATCGTTAAGACCCAACTGAAGATCTAAATCAAGAATTGAAAAATCTTCCGCCTTCTTTTCCTCATTCATATTTCCAAGGTTAAGGCCAAGGTCAAGCCATAATGCAGATTCCTCATCATTTAATGCAGCTAGACCTAAATCTGTGTTAACTCCCAGAATTGAAAAATCATGTTCTTCGGTTTTGGCCAATTCTGTGTTAGAACAATGGGTTGAGCTTTCCGAATTATCTGATGTCAGAACTCCTAGGCTAAGCACAGAGTTTAAGTCAACCAAAGAATCATTGTTCTTTCCGTCAGCACAAAGAAAATGCGTCCCTTCTTTTGTCATCAAAGCTTCAAGATCCAATTCTGTGTTCAAATCAATTAGAGATCCGTCTTCCTTAACAGTTGCAATGATGTCTTCAAATGTTCCAGAACAAGAATTTACCGTTTCACCTTTTACTGTTGGCAGGACTTCCACATTCAAGTCCGTGTTCACATCCACTATAGACGTTTTTTCGTCTTCCTTTACTCCTGATGCAAGGTCTTCTTTTGTTTCTGTACATGGACTTACCGTTTCACCATTCTCTGTTGGCAGGACTTCCACATTCAAGTCCGTGTTTACATCCACTAAAGACGTTTTTTCGTCTTTCTTTACTCCTGATGCAAGGTCTTCTTTTGTTTCTGTACAGATAGTTGAAGTCTCTTCATTTTCTGCATCCGTATTTTCTTCTTTTGCATCCACATTGGAATCAACTGATGTTGTTTCTTCTTTTACTACCTCAGTATCGTCTTCTTTTTGTTCAGTAGCAGGAGATGAAGGATCATGGTTTTCTGTATCTGCCTCATGATTTGTTTCCAAATTGGAATCACTTGATGTCTTGTCTTCCTCTTCCTTTGTTACTTCAGAATTTTCATCTTTTTCTTCAGCACAAGGGCAAGGGGTTTCAGTTTTTTCTGCATTCGCAGTTTCATCATTGGTAACCAGATCTGAATCATCAGAAACTGATTCTTCCTCATCATTTATTACATCATTGCTATCCTCTTGTGATTCAGTAGAAGTGGACTGTGTAACTTCCCATTTCTCTGTTGTTAACGCTTCAACATCCAAGTCCGCGTTTACACCAATTAGAGATAATACTTTCTCTTCCTTGCTTACTGAATCGTGTATTTCTATTCCTTCAGTATGAGAAGAAGATACAGCTTCTTTTTCTGTTGTTAATGCTTCAACATCTAAGTCCGCTATTACATCAACTAAAGATGATGCTTTTTCTTCCTTGTTTACTGAATCGTGTGTTTCTTTTCCTTTGGCATGGGAAGTAGATAAAGCTTCTTTTTCTGTTGTTAATGCTTCAACATCTACGTCCGCTATTACATCAACTAAAGATGATACTTTTTCTTCCTTGTTTACTGAATCGTGTGTTTCTTTTCCTTTGGCATGGGAAGAAAATAAAGCTTCTTTTTCTCTTGTTAACGCTTCAACATCTAAATCTGCTTTTACATCTAATAGAGACGATGTTTTCTCTTCCTTACTTACTGTCTCCTGTGTTTCTTTTGCTTCAGGATGAGAAGAAGTTACAGCTTCTTTTTCTGTTGTTAACGCTTCAACATCTGCGTCCTCTTTTACATCTACTAGTGACGATGTTTTCTCTTCCTTACTTACTTTCTCCTGTGTTTCTTTTGCTTCAGGATGAGAGGAAGTTACAGCTTCTTTTTCTGTTGTTAATGCTTCAACATCTGCGTCCGCTTTAACATCTATTAAGGCTGATTCTTCCTTACTTACAGGTAAATCTGCTTTTTTGTCTTCCCATTGAGAAGAATCCTTCGTTTTATCGAAATCAACACTTTCTTGTTCATTAGCCAAATCAGCAGCATCTTCACTACATTCAGCAGAACTTTCTTTACTTTTTGAATCACTTGAACCAGATAATAAATTCAAATCAATCTTTATGTTTGAATCCAATAAAGCTTTCTCATCATTCGAATGGATACCTGCCAAGGCTGTATCTGAAAGATCTGCTGCTCCATCGCTGCTTTTCTCAGATGCAAAAGTGCTGGAGCCTCCTGCCAGGAAACCTGCTGCTGCAAAACCTGTGATCGCTAATGTTTTTAATAAGTGTCTCTTTTTCAATCGTATTCTCTCCTTCTTCTTTTAAGTTTTTATATAAAAACGTATGAGAAGAAGGATGGTTGCGGCGGCTGTGAAGGAGGTGCATTTAACCATTGATCATAGAAAAAGGCAACATTTCCGTGATAGCTCAGTACGCCAGACCATTCACCTAGCAATGCTAGATCCGCAAAGTATAAGGAAGGAAATGATGCTCCTCCGGATAAAGATTGTCCTCCAGTTGCGCTGATGGTGATTGAACTGTTTGATCCATGATTCGCTTGGACAATTATTGCAGGCTGATGAAAAGGCTTATCAGCTGCTTTCTGAACAGCATGGTCATCAAAGGGAACTTTAATGAAGGCCTCTTCATTTTTGTTTTCGTTCTCAGAAAAATCCTGTTTCTTAAGAGCTTGATCATCAGCTGCATTTTTAAGTGGATCTGCTTCTATAGAATTCTTAATATCTTCCTCAAATGAGAGATCTGTTTCTTTCTTTAACTCCACTTGATCGTCGTCAGCTTCCGTGATAACAGGTGTGATTGTTTCAGCAAGCTCTTCTGGAACAGTTACAGGTTTTTCCTCAGTATGTTCTTTAGGAACCTCTGTATGAGACTCTGGATATGTAACGTCAGCAGAGTCAGTAACATCATTTTCACTGTTCGAATTTGGTGGCTCTGTTACTGCTACAGATTCTGAAGGTCCAGATTCATGATTGTTCTCCTTAGATGTACCACCTGCTTTAATAGAAGCGTCTACATCTGCTTGCGCTATTGGTGTTTTAATAGAAATAGTGTCAGATACATTTACATCTGCGACTGGTGTCTCCAGCTTAACGGATTCTCCTATTTCTGCGTTCGCGACTGGAGTCTTGACAGAGATTTTCTTGGATACCTCTACCTCTGCTATCTTAGCATCCACCTTAATAGACGGTTTTTCAGAAAGGCTGACATTCAATAAGGACTCATCTTCTGCATGATTCTGCTCTTCAGTATCCACATCCAATGATCGGCTTAACCACAGATTTGACAGTGGTTCCTACTGTTTCTGCTACCATACCTAGAATAGAGGAGTTTTTCTCATTATCATCAGAATTATTTTGCTGAAGGCTTTGAGCTTTATTTTCTTCATTCTGCTGCAACGGAACTGTTTCTGTTTCAGCACTTTCTGCCCTGTCACTGTCCGATTCCGGCAAACTATTTGCCAATACAGTTGAGGGAATAATAAAAAAGGAAGCAAGAACCAATGCTTGTACAAATCTAGTTGACACTCGCTATGCTCACCTCCTTTCAACGGAAGATTGTTTATTTCGAAAATTAAAATAAATCATTCTCCACCTCTTTACCCGGAGTAAAAACTTGTAAACTCCAGTTTTTCTCACAAAATTTGGATATATTCAACTGTAAACAATACTCTTTACCAAAAGGGGACTAATATTTTTAAAAAGAAAACTAGCCTAAAGATTCAAATTGTACAACAAGTAAAAGGCACTCAATCTGAGTGCCTTTTATAACTAGTATGCTTAGGAAGAAAAATCAAAATAATTTCTTTTCAGCAACCTTGGTAATTCCATTAATTCCTTATATTCAATAGAACTATTAATTTTCTTCGTATCCACTATAAATAATTGATCCTCAATCTCCTTTGTCACCATATCTGTCTGATAGATCATCCCACATTCAGAACAAATAATGGCAGGTGCATTCTTAATCTCAATTGCCCTTGTTCCATCTGGCAGTTCCCAATAAACCATTCCACTGCCTGCTGCCGCTTTGCCACCACACCATTCACAAGCCGATTCATTACTCATTCAGTATCTTCCTTTCTATATTTCTTCTGTTCTGCTTTGTATTTTTTATCTTTTAGCTCATCTCGCTTTTCCCGCTTATCCTTTAAGGAGTTATGAGCAGGGTCCTGATCATACAGTTCACGCCGATTTAATCGCTGAAGTCCTTTTGGGACAAGGTTGAATGCTGTGTCATTCATTAACGCTGCAATACCTACATTGGATTGCTTTTTTGAAACATCAGGGTAGATTTGTGCAAAATAATCATCCGCTTTTCCTGCTGTATAATTCTCTGGCTCTGGATACGTTGTAATCACGCCCTCAAAATTACGCAGCACCGTTTTTTCTGCACTTTGGGAAATCACATAATTAGGCTGTAATGCAATTTTTCCGCCGCCGCCAGGTGCATCGACGACGAAGGTTGGAACTGCATACCCCGAAGTATGCCCCCTCAGTCCTTCAATGATCTCCAGCCCTTTTGCTACTGGTGCACGGAAATGTCCGATTCCTTCAGATAAATCACACTGATAAATATAATATGGACGTACTCGGATTTTAACGAGATCATGCATCAGTTTTTTCATAATCGGAACGCTGTCATTGATACCAGCGAGTATAACTGCCTGATTACCAACAGGAACTCCTGCATCAGCGAGCATTTCGCATGCTTTTTTTGCTTCTTCCGTTATTTCAATGGATGTGTTGAAGTGGGTATTGAGCCAAACAGGATGGTATTTTTTCAAAATATTGCATAAATTCTCGGTAATCCTCTGTGGAAATACAACTGGCGCTCTAGTGCCAATTCGAATAATTTCCACATGATCAATTTCACGCAGTCTTTTTAAAATATATTCTAAAATCTGATCATTAATTAACAGTCCGTCACCGCCTGAAATAAGAACATCCCTAACTTCTTCGGCAGATGCAATATAGTCAATTGCCGCATCAAGCTGTTTTTTTGGCACTCCCATCCCAATTTGTCCAGAAAACCGCCTTCTAGTACAATAGCGGCAGTACATCGAGCATTGGTTGGTGACAAGAAATAATACACGATCAGGATAACGATGTGTCAACCCGGGAACAGGTGAATCTTCGTCTTCATGAAGCGGATCCTCCAGGTCGTATTTCGTTTTGTACATTTCCTTTGAGATGGGAACTGATTGCATTCGAATTGGACAGCGGGGATCATCTGGATTCATGAGCCATGCATAATAGGGTGTTATATTTAAAGGAATCGTTTTTGTCGCAATTTTCACGCCTTCTTCTTCATCTTCTGTTAGGTTGATCACCTTTTTTAAATCGTCGAGAGTTCGAATCGTATTTGTCAGCTGCCAAAGCCAGTCATTCCATTTTTCGTCGGACACATCTTTCCAAAGTTCAATCTCTTTCCAATGTCTTTCAGGCTTATATAAATTGTATTTCATGCAAACTCCCCCTTTATCCTCTTTCATAAATATAGAATGCAAGATTCATGCCAAAGTTTAAAACCTTTGCATTAACATATTCAAAAGACTAAAATCATGCGACTTTGCCGGCTGGCGAGCCTGTTAGCCGACCATTAAGCTTAGCTGCACTTCTATTCTCTGAATATCCGAATGAGGAGGAGTTCTATTCTTTAATGATTTGCCGAATTTTCGGCAGTACTAATATTGTATTTTTGAATTTTGTATTGTAAGGTTTGGCGGGGGATTTGCAGGAATTGTGCTGCCTTTTTGATATTTCCTTCTGAGTCTTCTAGTGCTTGTTGTATTAGCTCCTGTTCAAATTTCATCATCTTCTCCTTTAATGGCGCGGAGCCCATCGCCGCATCCGCTTTTTTGTATTTAAGCATAATGGGGAGATTGGCCTCTGTCAGCATCTGTTCTTCACATAAATTCATCATATATTCGAGCGTGTGTTTTAGTTCTCGGACATTGCCTGGCCAGGAATGGTCTAAGAATATATATTCAGCTTGTTTTGACAGACCTTGCACTTGCTTGCCTAACAAATTATTATATTGTCCGATAAAGTAATTGGATAAATACAGAATATCTTCTTTTCTGTTTCTTAAGGGCGGGAGTTCAAATGTTAATACATTCAGCCGATAAAATAAATCTGCTCGCATCAGCTTTTTTTCAATCGCTTCTTTTGGATGAATGTTCATGGCAGCAATCACGCGTACATTCACAGTTTTGCTTTTTACCGAGCCAACGCGCCGAAGTTCACCATCTTCTAGAATTCGCAGCAGCTTTGCCTGGAGCTCAGGTGGCATTGCATGGATTTCGTCTAAAAACAAAGTCCCTTCATCAGCAAGTTCAAACAATCCTGGACGGTCAAGTGCACCGGTATAGCTTCCTTTCGTTGTGCCAAATAGGATGCTTTCCAATAGGGTTTCAGGAATGGCTGCACAATTTTGTGTTATAAACGGACCTTTTGTAGCAGTCGAGGCTTGGTGAATTGCTTGTACAAATAATTCCTTGCCCGTTCCGCTTTCCCCAAAAACAAGAATCGGTGATGGAGAACTTGCCAGTTTTTTAGCATGCTCCTTAATTTCCATTAACTCTTTATTAAGTGTTAGTAAGTTATCAAATGTATATATATGCTGTGTTGCTTTTTTTCGTTTTTGCTGTGGTGTAAACATAAAGCTCTGTAAATGCAGTAATTTTTCTGAGATGGCTTTTAATCTTGTGTAATCCTTCGCGATCTCAACAGCACCAACTAGTTCGCCATCTACATATAGCGGATAGGTTGAATTGACCGTTTCAATTTTCTTTCCATGGATATTCACATAAACTTGTGTTTCGTTTAAAATCGGCTTACTTGTATGAATCACCCGCAGCAATGTACTTGACTGGCTGTTTAGTGATGGAAATGCTTGAAGTAGCTGCTTTCCAACCACTTCATTCGCTTTCAGCCCGTCGTGATTACTCGCTACATCATTATAATAAATCGTGGTGCCAGTCAGATCGACTACATGAATTGCTTCGTCAATCCCTTTTAAAATCGCATCTAACACCTCTCTTGAAATCTGCTGATTCATGCACACCACCCTCTCCCTTTGCATCTGCCAAAAACTCGGCATATAGTGCCCGTTTTTCAGCAGCCTTAATGAGCAGATAAATCTTTCACCCACACATTCATATCCTCAAGCTTATTAAAAATAAAACAATTTTTAGTTAAACGGCCGCGATATTTATATCCGAGTGAATGAAGGGAAGCATTCATGCCAAATGATAAAGATCTTGCGATGGAGTAAGCACAATAAAAGTTATGCTTCTTTAAAACTTCTTCAAGCTGCACAAGAAGAATTTTCATTAATTGATGCTTTCTATGCTGAGGAAGTGTCGCACAATCTGTCAGCTCTGCATTGCCATGCTCCCAGTCAATTTCGGCTGCAGCAGCACTCACTAGGTCTTTTTCAAAATAAACTCCATAATACACGGTTCCTTCTTCCATTGTTTTACGAATATAAACTGGATCGTGGAGCGGAACTGGATAGATTTCAAATACAGTTTGATAGAGCAATGCCATAGCTTGCACGTCTTCGGCAGAAAGCTCTTTTAATCTATATGGTTTCGGCAGCATAATAGCAGTCTTCTCAGAAACTTCTTTATCCTGCACAGACTGTAATACATCATCCTCTTCTAGCCAGTGCTCACTGTTTCTGCGTTCGCTAGAATAATATTTACAGAAAAAGTACATATCGGTTCCCCTAAAAAACTGATCAATCTTAGCTTCTAAAGAA
Source organism: Cytobacillus gottheilii (assembly GCF_001636345.1). Taxonomy (GTDB): domain Bacteria; phylum Bacillota; class Bacilli; order Bacillales; family Cytobacillaceae; genus Cytobacillus; species Cytobacillus gottheilii. The sequence goes on along the minus strand of NZ_KV440945.1, from coordinate 2,061,187 downwards.
AAACCCTGCTCCTGAAAAATGGGTAAATCCTGAAGCTTCCCTTTGACAATTAATTTTTCTGCCTGATTCTCCCGGGCAATCTCTTCTGCATACTTTATAGATTCTAAAAGACTTCCTATCAGTTTATCAACACGAATTCTTTTATTAAAAGGGTCCATATATATGATAAGCTTACAAGCATCTTTTTCGAATTCGACTGTTTTGCCCACATCCTCACCATCCAATCATCATTTAGTTTAAGTATATGAAAAGAAAGACCCGGAAAACCGGGTCCTGAATACTGCTTCTATCAATCAAGCTTAATGGTAATAAGCTTCAGCTCAGTCATCTCTTCAATCGCATACTTAATTCCCTCTCTGCCGGTGCCGCTTTCCTTAACACCGCCGTAAGGCATATGGTCTACACGGAAGGTTGGAAAGTCATTAATCATAACCCCTCCAACCTCTAATTTTTTCGCTGCTTGCATTGCATGCTGAATATTTTGAGTGAAGATGCCGGCTTGTAAGCCATATTTCGATGTGTTCACCATGGTAATGGCATCCTCTAACTGTGAAAATGTATTGATGTGAACAACTGGGGCAAACACTTCCTCACAAGAAACCTTCTCCTCTTCGTGCACATTTAGGAGAACAGTAGGCTGAAGAATACCATTCTCTGTGTTTCCTCCCAAAGCCAGCTGTGCTCCGCGGCTTACAGCACTATTAATCCATTCTACTGCACGATTCGTGTCATCCTCTGAGATTAAGGCTGAAAGGTCGGTTTCTTCATTTAAAGGATCACCAGTAACTAAGTTTTTGGCTGCCTGTAAAAATGATTCTGAGAAGCTTTCCGCCAGGGTTTCATGTACAAAGATGCGCTGTACCGAAATGCACACTTGGCCTCCAAATACAAATGCACCAGCTGCGATACGCTCTGCCGCTTTCTTTGGATCTGTTCCTTCATCGACAATTACCGCAGAATTGGAGCCTAATTCGAGTGTCACCTTTTTCAGTCCGGCTTTTTCTCTTAAAGACCGTCCTACGCCTGGACTGCCTGTAAAAGTAATCATAGAGAGGCGTTCATCTGTGACCAAAAGATCACCGATGGTTTTGCCGCTGCCTGAAACTACATTTAGTGCACCTGACGGCAAGCCTGCTTCATGAAAATATTGGGCAATGCGATAGGCTGAAAGGGGAGTTTGCGATGCAGGCTTAAGGACAACCGTGTTGCCTGCTGCAATAGCTGGCCCAATTTTATGAGCGACTAGATTCATTGGGAAATTAAATGGTGTAATAGCCCCGATGATTCCAAGTGGTTCTCTCATCGTATACGCAATACGATTTTCTCCGCCAGGCGCTGCATCCATCGGAATGGTTTCTCCATAAATTCTTCTGGCTTCCTGAGAAGCAAATTTATAGGTCATAATGGTGCGATCTACTTCACCGCGTGCTGTTTTTATTGGCTTAGCTGCTTCATTTGCAATGATCTTAGCACAATCCTCCCGATCTCTTTCAAGGAAACTTGCCACTTTTTCAAGTATATCAGCCCTTTTATGTGCGGGCATCTCTCTAAGTGCAGAAGCAGCTTCCTCTGCTGCTTCAATTGCCAGGTTTACATCCTCTGCTGCTGCAGAAGCTACTTCTGTAATCACCCTGCCGCTGTAAGGACTTTTTAATGTAGAATAAGTATTAGTTTCAACGTTTTTCCCGTTAATCCATAAATGTTGCTTCATCTTTTATCCTCCTGTCTGACAGCATTCCTTTATAACGTCTTCTAAAATTGAGAAGCCTTCCTCCAGCTGTTCATCACTCACAACTAAAGGAGTTAGCAGGCGGACAATGTTGCCATATAAACCAGCACTCATGATAATTAAACCTCTGCTTTGTGCCAGTGCTGTAATGCGCTGAACAAGCTCTTTGTCCGGCTCCTTTGAAACTGATTCTTTAACAAATTCAATGGCACACATTGCTCCTAAAGCTCTAATTTCGCCTACCCTATTATATTGTAAAGGAAGTCTTGAGAATTTTTCAGCAAAAAGGCTTCCGATATGATCCGCGCGTGCGAGCAAGCCATCTTCTTCGATCATGTTAATAACCTCTAACGCTGCGACACAGCCAAGCGGACTTCCGCCATACGTTCCCCCAATCTCTCCTACGCCTGGGGCATCCATTATTTCGGCTCTGCCTGTTACGGCACTAATCGGTAAACCGGCTGCAATTGATTTTGACATCGTTACTAAATCAGGAACAACGTCAAAATGTTCGATTGCAAACATTTTCCCTGTCCGTCCAAATCCTGTTTGCACCTCATCGGCAATAAACAAAATCCCATGTTTTTCACAGATTTTTTTCACCTGCTGTACAAAATACAATGATGGAATAACAAAGCCGCCTTCTCCTTGTACAGGTTCCATAATGACCGCAGCGATCTCTTCTGGAGAGGCTTCATTTAGGAAAAAATCATGAAATTGAGCGAGAAGCATATCATCCAAGCCTTTTTGATCACTATGTTCATTTCGGTAATAGTATGGATATGGCCATTTATAGGTTTCTGGAACAAAGGGCCCAAACTCATATTTATATGGCTTCACCTTGCTTGTCAGTGACATGGACATGTATGTGCGGCCATGAAAGCCGCGCTCGAAGGAGATAATCCCTTTTCTTCCGGTATATTTTCTTGCAATTTTAATCGCATTTTCCACCGCTTCGGCACCTGTGCTTAAGAAAAAGGTCTTTTTATGATGTGATCCTGGCGTTATTTCATTGAGTTTTTCAGCAAGCTTTATATAAGGTTCATACATCATGACATGAAAGCTTGGATGCAGATATAAATCGATTTGTTTTTTTAAAGCATCAACTACTCGCTGTGGACAATGACCTGTATTTAATGAACCGATGGCACCGGCAAAATCAAGAAACGTATTGCCATCAACATCTGTTAACAGTGCTCCGTTTCCTTTTGCTGCGAAGGTTTCTACTGTATTAAACGGACCTCTGGGTACATGCTGTTTCTTTGCTTCAAGCAGCTTTTTTGCCCTCGGCCCCGGAATAGCTGTTTTCAAATAGATATCTGACATCCTCAATCCCCCTGTTCATCACATATTTCGCACCAATTCATGATTGCTTCAGCAATAACTTCAGCAGCCGTAAATACCTCTTTTAATTCGATATATTCGTTTACATCATGTGCTGCGGCTGTCACACCCGGTCCAATGACAACAACTGGTGTATTTCCGACATTAGCGAGCAGACCTCCATCCGTCCCCCATGGAGATGCTTCAATCACTGGCTCAATTCCTTTTACTTTCTTATAAGCTTTTGCTACTGTTTGAATTAATTCATGATTTGTTTCTAAATTGCCCGGCTGCCATCTGGCTCCAAACCATTCTACTTCTGCCGGAAACTCTTCAAACCACGGATCAACATTTGCCAGTTCTTTCAGACAGGTTTCAAGCTGAACTGCAGCGTCTTCCATTTTTTCATGCGGTGCAACTCCAATTCTTCCTTCAATCCAGGCCAAATCAGGAACAGAGGAGGGCCATTGCCCGCTTGTTATTTTTCCAATATTAATCGGAATGGGGATCGGAATATTTTTATATAGAGGATCGGTAATCTGATCATTCCTCACTTTTTCCAATCTGTTTAAAGCATTCATAACCAGAATACTCTTTTCTATCGCATTAACTCCTTCATAGCGTGTGCCGCCATGTGCTGATTTTCCTTTCACCGTAATTCTGAACCACATGGAGCCTTGCTGTTTAGGAAATATTTTCATATTGGTAGGTTCCGGAATGATCGCCCCGTCCGCCTTGTAACCTCTTAAAATAGCTGCCAATGTGCCAGCTCCGCCGCTCTCTTCTTCTATGACACTTTGAAAAATAATATCTCCTTTTAATTGAATACCCACTGATGAAATCGCTTCCATAGCTAATAATAAAGCGACCGTACCGCCCTTCATATCAGTTGAGCCTCTACCATATAGCTTCCCATTTTCGACCACAGCACTATATGGATGATGGATCCAATCTTTTTCATTGCCTTCAGGCACAACATCAATATGACCATTTAGAATAATCGACTTACCGCCTCCGCTTCCCTTTTTTACGGCTACGACATTTGGGGTGCCAGAAAAATCTTTACGGTCACAATAAAATGCCTGATGCTCTTTAAGCTCATCACTGCCAATTTCCCAGATATCAAGTTCAAGACCCAGCTTTCTGCATTTTTCAATAATGACTGCCTGGGCACTGCTTTCATTTTCTCTTACACTATTTTCTTGTACAAGCTGCTGCAGCAGCTTGATTCCTCGATGTTCATTCTTATGCAGCCATTGCTTAATTTTTACCGTTGTATTCACTTTCCTGCCTCCTTTCTGCAAAAGCATTCACTCTTCATGCCATATTACATTTTCTGCGATAGTTAACTGGCAATCGGTGGAATGAATTACATCTTCAATACTGTAAGGCGAAAATACTTCCTTCAGCAGCAGACCTTGCTCTGTTACTTCAATAACCGCCAGATCCGTAATGATTAAGTTGACACATTTAGGGGAAGTGAGCGGCAAAGAGCACTTTGCTGCAATTTTTGATTTTCCGTTTTTATCGGTGTGATTCATTAAGACAACAACCTTTTTAGACTTTTGCGCAAGTTCAATTGCACCACCCATGCCTGGAACCTTTTTACCTGGCACAATCCAATTCGCCAAGTCTCCTTCTTCATTTACTTGTAATGCACCTAAAATGGTCATATCCAATAATCCCCGTCTGATCATTCCAAAAGCAATCGTACTGTCGCAATAGGATCCGCCCTCTTTTAAGGTGACAGGCAAACCGCCTGCATTACATAAATTAGCATCCTCCGTCCCTATTTCTGGGCTTGGACCTATCCCGGTTATACCATTTTCCGCATGAAAAATGACTTGGATTTCATCTGGAAGATGATTCGGCACAAGAGAAGGAATTCCGATCCCTAGATTGACAATCATCCCATTTGTAATTTCAGCAGCGGCTCTTTTCGCCATTTTATTGCGGTGATCTATTCCCAAACCCATTTCCAGTTCACCCCCTCAGATACAACGATATAATCCACAAAAACACCTGGAGTCACAATTTGATCAGGATGAAGTTTGCCCACAGGAACAATTTCCTCTACTTCAGCAATCGTGATTTCCCCTGCCATGGCAACAAGCGGGTTTGTATTTCGTGCACTCTTGTCATAAATTAAATTTCCATATGGATCTGCCTGTTTTGCATAAACAATGGAGATATCAGCGGTTAAAGCCGTTTCAATTAGATACTCTGTGTTCTCCAGCTTAACTTTTGGTTTATGATTTGCTATAAAGGAGTTTTCCGTTCCAATATCAGAAAGGATGGCGGGTATTCCCACTCCGCCTGCCCGAATTCTTTCTGCTAAAATACCTTGCGGTGAAAACTCAATATCCAGCTTACCTTCTGTCATCAATTGTCCAGCAACAGGATTTGAGCCAATATGTGAAGTAATAATCGATTTTGCTCTTCCGGCACAAACAATTTTGCCAATTCCAATGTCTGGGAATCCCGTGTCATTTCCTATTAAATGCAAATTTTCTGCCCCGCTGTCCAAAATCACATCAATTAGTCCAGGAGGTGTCCCAATTCCTCCAAAACCGCCATACATAATCGTCATTTCATTTGTAAATAGATGCTTTATTTTATCGAACGATGTTTTCTTGTTAAAAGGTTTAACCAAATTTATGCACCTTCCTCCTTTGTAGAACTGCTATCAGTCATCATCATTTGAAACGTTTTCTCAAGTCGTTTCCCTAAATCATCCATTTCGGGTTCAGTAATTGTTAAAGGGGGAGCAATTATAATAGCATCGCCATGAATTCCATCTTCACCAGCACCAGCTGGATAAAGAAGCAAACCATTCTTCTGAGCAGTTGAAATGAGACGCTGCGTAAATAGCATTTCACGCGGGAATACAGACTTTTTGATTGGATCTTGCACAAATTCAAGACCAATCATTAATCCTTTCCCGCGAATATCACCTATAAAAGGAAAGGAGATTTGCAGTTTCCGAAGAAGATTCATTAAATAAACGCCTTTTTTTTCTGCCTGCTTTACAAGATCATTCTTCTCTAAATAATCCAAAACAGCTAAAGACACGGCACAGCTTTGCGGATTTGCACTAAGGGTGTGTCCACTCATAATGCTTTTGCTGCCTTTTAGAATTGGTTCCATCACAGAATCACTGACTAAAGCAGCTGCGATCGCCGTATAACCTGCTCCCATCCCTTTTCCTAATGCAACAATATCTGGAGCTGCGTCCCAATGCTCAGCCGCAAACATTTTTCCCGTTCTGCCAAAACCGGTCATAACTTCATCCGCAATAAAAAGAACGCCATGCTTTTTACAGATTTCTTTTATAATCTTGTAATAGTCCTTTGGAGGTGTCAGGGCTGCTCCGGCAGCTCCAACGATCGGTTCGGCAATAAAAGCTGCTATATGTTCTGGTCCAATCCTTTTAATTAAAAGATCAAGCTCATGTGCACAGCTATACTGGCAGCTGCCCTCGATTTCATCATAAGGGCATCGGTAGCAATAAGGAGGCGGCAATACAGGGCAATCTTCGAGAAGAGGCATAAATCGTGCTCGTCGTCCTTTATGTCCTGACATGGATAAGGCACCAAGCGTAATTCCATGATAGCTGATCCATCGTGAAAGAATTTTTGTTTTTGTAAAAACACCTTGTTCCTGCCAATATTGAATGGCAATTTTCATAGCTGTTTCAGTTGCTTCAGATCCGCTGTTAACAAAAAAACTCCAGTTCAATTCACCTTTTGCCAATTCAGCCAATTTTAATGCCAGCTTTTCAGCAGCTTCACTTGTAAATTGAGAGCGATATACAAAAGAGACCTTTTCAGCCTGTTGCGCCGCTGCCTGGATAATCTCTTTTGCACCATGACCAATATTGGATGTTATCGCTCCAGAGCTTCCATCTAAATAGTCATTTCCGTCCATGTCATATAAGTAGACTCCTTTGCCATAATCAATAACCGGATATGTTTCATCAAGCAGTGGTTTAATTAAATAAGAAGGATCCACTGTTCCCACCTCATTCTTGTCAATTCTTTCAATTATATGATCTTAACGACGGTTTCTTTCATACAAAAAAACTGCCTGTAACAGGCAGTTTCTTTGAGTCATACATTTTTTATTTTCCGTAGCAGCTTGCGCCGATAATAATCAACAAGATAAATAACACAACGATTAATGCGAAACCTTGAAATCCGCCTGTATGACCAGTATATGCACCAGCAACTGGGTAGCTGTATCCAGGTGTGTAGCAAGGGTCTCCGCATCCGTAGTTATATCCGTAGTTCATCAATATCCACTCCTCATTTGTATTAGGCATTTTCAATATTAACTTATGTAATAGGTGCTTGACCTGAGTGTGCATTCGCCCATATTCTAAAATTTCCAATTGTTTCTTTATCTTTCATTTATGTTACATTTACGTTACGATAAGATTAGTACATAAATGCGAGGGAAAACTTATATGCTAAAGAAAAAAATCAGAATTTTCGTTTTTATTATTGCTGCAGTTACTGGAATAACGTTTATAATTAATTATTTTTCTTCTTCTAAAGGTGTGGCTGAATCAGCAAATCTTTACGAAAAACTCGCCAAAAGAGAAGAAATCAGCTATTTAATCATAGGAGACAGCATAGGCAGAGGCTCTGGTGCCTCACATAAATCTAAAACCTGGTTCAGAAAAATGGAAGCTGCACTGTTTGCAGAATACAGGGTGAAAACGGAAAGACATCTGCTTGTCCAAAGTGGCGCTACCGCCTTCGAGGGCTTATACAAACTCCAAAACGCAAAGCAGCTTGAACATATTGATCTAATTTTTATCGTCTTTGGTGAAAATGATCGTAAATATATGGATGTCACTCAATTTGCTCACACATATGAGGCATTAATAAGAAAAGCGAAACAGACCTACCCTAACAGTGAAATTATTACGTTTACAGAAAGCTCTTTGACGGAAGATGAATTTGCCGATAGTATTAAAGAAATTACCTATCATTATCATGCTAAAAATATAGATATGCGCCTTCCTTTTTCAAAATCTGAATACCCTGCAGATCAACTGACCACTGATCTGGTCCATCCTAATGACCAAGGATATGAGCTGTATAGCGCTGCCGTATTAGAAACACTACAGGAACTTACTTCTAAACAGGAAAGTATTGCTTACTTGGCAGAACCTATTTTTCCTAATGCGGATATCAGCTTAAAGGAAATACATGATGTGCATATGTCAAGTGGATTTACAAAGGAAAAGAATTATTGGGTTAGCGAATCAAAAGGGGATACACTGGAATATTCCTTTACAGGCACAATGCTCGGTATACGCGCGTTGCGCAGTGAAATAGGAGGAAAAGCAGATGTTTATCTGAATGGCAATTGGATTACCGAAATTTCAACTTGGTGGCCATTTGAAAGAGAAAGATATTTATATATTGCCAGCGGCTTAGAAAATAAGAAACATACAGTTGTTTTTGTATCAAAAGGTGAAAAATCGATTAACAACACAACAGATCATCACACTGTAGCCATATCATCAATCATTACGGATTAGTCATTCGATTCCTATGATAAACAAAAGCCTAAAAGCAATTTGCTTTTAGGCTTTTGTTAAAAAGAGAACGTATATATGTCTCAATTACTTCATTGTTACTGTCATGACGACATTCGATGCTCGCTGAACAGAAGATGCTAACTGTTTTTCCAGTGAAACTTGGTCAGTATTTGTAATAATAACTGGAGTGATCGTGCTTTTAGCTTTTTCTTTTACCAGGTTCATATCGAAAGTTACAAGCTGATCTCCAACTTCTACCTTTGAGCCTTCTGAAACATGTGCTTCAAAGCCCTCTCCATTCATAGAAACAGTCTCTAAACCGATATGAATCAAGATTTCTGCTCCATTTTCAGCTTTAAGCCCAATCGCATGCTTTGTAGGGAACACTTGAAGTACCTCTCCTTTTACAGGAGAAACAACAACACCTTCAGTTGGTTCGATAGCAATACCATCACCCATCATTTTCTCTGCGAACACAGGATCAGGTACAGTTTCTAAAGAAACAGCTGCACCAGAAAGGGGTGCCAAAATGTCTACAGATTTTACTTCTTCTTTCTTACCGAATAATTTTTTAAACATCATAATCACCTTTTACTTTTATTTTTCTTGAAACAATTTTAGATAAACTTCATAGCCCTCTTCCTGCAGCTGATCTTTCGGAATAAATCGTAATGCAGCTGAGTTGATGCAATAACGAAGACCTGAGGGTCCCGGACCATCGTCAAAGACATGCCCAAGATGAGAATCAGCTGATTTGCTTCTTACCTCGGTTCTAACCATAAAATGGCTTAAATCTTTTTTCTCAAGAATTTCTTCGTCTTCAATTGGTTTTGTAAAGCTTGGCCATCCGCAGCCTGCATCATATTTATCAAGTGAACTGAATAGAGGTTTACCTGATACGATATCTACATAAATGCCATCTCCGAATTCATCCCAATATTCATTGCGGAAAGGCGGCTCAGTTCCATTGTTCTGAGTTACATCATATTGCATTGGGCTAAGCTTCTCTTTTAAGTCCTTCTGATTGGTCATTTTTATTCACCCCAATGTCTTTTAATATAGTCCGCTCGACCAGATCCTTGCTGGTAAGCATTATACCGAGTCGGATTCTTTTTGTAAAAATGCTGATGATAATCTTCTGCAGGATAAAAGACAGATGCAGGCAAAATCTTTGTTTGGATCGGCTTTTGGAATTTACCGCTTTCCGCGAGATCGTGCTTTGATTGTTCTGCCAGCATTTTTTGCTGTTCGTCATGATAAAAAATAGCTGTCTGATACGATTGACCACGGTCGTAAAACTGGCCGCCAGCATCCGTTGGATCAATTTGCTGCCAGTATAATTCAAGAAGCTTTTCGTAAGGATATACCTCTGGATCAAATTTAATTTGAACAGCTTCATAATGACCTGTTGTTTCCGAACAGACTTCTTCATAGGTTGGATTTTCTTTCGTGCCGCCTGTATAACCTGACAATACCTCAATAATTCCAGGCTGTTCGTCAAATGGTTTTACCATGCACCAGAAGCATCCCCCTGCAAATGTAGCTAAATTGCTTCGCTGATTTTCCATTCCGTCCACCTCTTTCACATTCTCTTCATACTTATTCCCTATTCGAAGAGGTTTAACGCATTCAACATAAGAGTAAAGAAAAATTAGATATTATGCAAGAAAATAGACTAGATGAAGGCTAAGTACACAGGGAAAAAATCTAGAGGGAGGTTTAAAGATGAAAGTAAAAACTTTATATGGCTGGACCGAATCAAAAATGGACGACAGAATCAATCATTTTATCAATGATCCTCGTATTGAAGTCATTCATATCCAATATGCTTCGCCGGTCTTCTTTTTTAGTGCGATGGTTACTTATAAAGAGAAAAAGGAAATGCTATAAGCCATAAATGCTTACATGGCACCTGATAAAAAAAGTTAATAACAATATAAAAAAGCGCAGGATCCTGCGCTTTTTGCCTTTTATCGCTTATTCGATTGAACTGATACACTTTTCCAGAGTTTTTTTTGTTCTGCCTGTGCCCGCTTATCTTGTTTTCGGTCTAGATAAGCCAGCTCCCTCAGCAATTTTTTATAACTGTTTAACCTTGCTTTTTCTATCTCTCCAGCCTTTATCTTTGCCTTTACAGCACACCCAGGTTCTTTTTCATGCTGACAATCTCTAAATTTGCAATCCATGGCAGCCTTTTCGATATCGCTAAAGCTCTCACTAACTCCATGATCACTATCCCATAATTGCAGCTCTCTCATTCCAGGGGTATCAATTAAAATACCGCCGTTTGGAAGTAAAACTAATTCACGATGTGTTGTCGTATGTCTTCCTTTATCATCTGTACCTCTAATCTCCTGCACTTTTTGCTTTTCATTTCCAAGAAAAAAGTTTGTTAAAGTGGATTTGCCAACACCCGATGATCCCAATAAAGCAACTGTCTTTCCCTGCTGCAGATAAGATGTCAATTGATCAAGACCTTCCTCTGTCACAACACTAACTGAAATGACAGGTACACCAAGCGCTACTGATTCAATTTGAGCAATTTTCGAGGCAAGATCACTGCATAAATCAGATTTAGTTAAAACAATGACAGGATTTGCTCCGCTTTCCCATGATAATAGTAAATACCTTTCAATTCTTCTTACATTAAGATCCTCATTTAATGAATTGACTAAAAAAATAGTATCCACGTTTGTTGCCACAATTTGTTCTTCCGTACTTACACCTGCAGCTTTCCTTGAAAACTTACTTTTTCTCGGCAGGAGACGGTGAATGATGCCACGGTTTTCTCCGCTCATTTCTTTCACGGCAACCCAGTCTCCAACAGCAGGGTAATCTTCTCTTTCGGTTGCTTCAAAAGAAAATTTTCCTGATACTTCACAAAGTAATTCTCTTGTTTCTGTCACTACCCGGTAAGATCGTTTATGTTCTAATGTGACTCTTCCAGCCACATATCCGTCTTTCTCAAATGGTTTAAAAAAACCTTCAAAATGATCGTCATAACCTAAATTTTTTAATGTCAAATTTATTTCCTCCGCTTTCGTTTATAAAATAATAAAAACCATAGGCATACACAGCCCATGGTTTAATAAACGAAAGAGAAAAAAACATACTTTCTTCTATAAACTTTACAGATTAAAATCCATTTGGGCTGTGCTAGTGCATTCAATTAACGTTTGATTTACAAATAAGCTTGCCATAACACATCACCCTTTCACTTTTGATTTTTTTATTATATCACTAAATTCAGAAAAAGCAAACAGTTTATCATGTCATCCTTTATTCTTTGGTTTTTTAGACACTCACCTAATGCATTTCGCATAATCTGCTATTACATACTTTTATAACCATTGTTAGGAGGTCACCATTTTGGAGAATCATACATCAACACAGCCTCATTTTATGAAAGCTGAACACTATAGAATAAAAGCTGACTATTATAAGTACACAGATATTGAAAAGTATACAAAGTATTACCAAAAATACTTACAGCACATCTATTCAGCGATGAAGCATTCCAGAACGAACTCTCTCCAGCCTCTGCATGTCCTGCCAAGCAGAGTTCGCTTGCTTCATGCTGCACATGATGTAGAAAAAGCAGATATATACTTAAATGGTTCTAAGATTTTACAAAACTTTCGTTATTCTAATGGAAGCAGTTACTTAGCTTTGCCTTCCGGTACGTATCAGCTTGATCTACATCCAGCAGGCAATTCCAATCAAAGATTGCTGCACCAAGTGATTGAGATAGAGCCGGGCAAGGCATACACCATTACCATATCAGGTATTGGAGAAGCTATAAAAGGTACAATATTTGAAGATGATCAAATCGTTCCGCATGGTGAAGCGTCATTTAGATTTATTCATTTATCAACAGATGCACCAGCCATTGATCTAGCCGTTAAAAATGGGGATGTTGTGTTTCATAGCATCAGCTACCGGCAAGCAAGCGAATATCTTGGCATCTCTCCCATAACCGTTCATCTGCATGCAAGAGTAGCAGGAAGTGATAATCATATATTTCCAATCGAAAATATAGTCTTTAAGGCAAATACAATTAACACTATTTTTCTCGTTGGATCTATTACAGGCCGCCCTAAATTAGATGTCTTAATGATGTGAAGCTGCATTTAATGACTCTATTTTATACTGCGGAATTCTCATAATAAAAGAGGTGACCTTCTGGCCACCTCTTAAAATAACAGTCTATTCTTTTCGTTCTGCTTCTTACTGAACAGGTACAAGCAAAGAAAAACGAATATCATCTTGCTCTAAATTAAACTCATTTACTTTAACTTTCACATCACTTTTTAGCTTCATATCCGTTAAAGCGACATAAATACGCTCCTCACTAGGTACAATTTCCACCCATTCCGGAATATCATAGTTATCCTTCACAAATTTCATCACATATGATGCTGGAAGCTGCAGCTGACCGACAGACATTTCTTTCTTTTCTAATACAATATCTCCATTTTCCAGGGCAGTAGGCTCAAACGCAAGTTTCATCTGTATTTCCTGAGTAAAAACAGGCAGTGAACCGATTAGTTCCACATCATCATTTAGGAAAATCTGATAATCGAACGCACCTGTCAAACCTTCACTTTCTAAGTAATGGTTTATGACACCATTCAAATCCTGCTTGTTTGCACTAATAGAAAAAGGAGCATATCCACTTTCATTTAATTCTTTTTGTTCATAGGCCTGATGTTCAGTTGGTGTATAAATTAAAAGTGCTAACAAAACGAATAATGCAAGATTTAATCCCAACAAAACGAAAAAAAACAGCTTCCATTTATTCTTTTTCAAATCTCCTCACCTCTTAGCTGTCCATTGACTTCTCTAATAAAATATCTGTTAATGCTCTTTCTTTCACTACCTCATAAATACGATTCCCCATCTTCTCATAGCCTTGATCATTTGGGTGGAAATAATCAGTATATAGGAGGTTTTCCCCTTCTGTTTGAAAAATATCATCTACATCAACAAAAAATGTATTTGAATATTGGCTCAACATGGTCTTACTAGTTTGATTCCAATCACTCATAATTTCATCGATTTCTCTAATATCTGAAAACCAAGTTAAAAAAGGATTATATAAACCGATCAGACCAATTTTAACTCGTGGATTGTATTCTTTAATCGTTTGCAGCACATCCTGGAGATTTTTCTCATACGTCTTCTTTTGCTGAGCAAAAGCCTGCAGATTGAGCGCTGTGAAATTTTCCCTTACGACCTTCATAATATCATTTCCGCCAATAGTAACTAAGACTAGATCTGCTTCTGCAATCGAAGCTTTAACCTCTTCTGTTTTTAATTTTTTTAACAGCTGATCTGAACGATTGCCGCGCACACCATAATTAGCAAATGATGCGTCGCCGATTCCGCGCTCTTTCTCCAGCAGAGTCTCAGTATAGGGAACATAGCCGCCTTTGCCTGTACTATCCCCAACACCCTGTGTTAATGAATCGCCTACTGAAACAATTGCCAGATTTTGCATTAAAAATGCTGGATCGATCTCTTTCTTCTCAGCATAAACAACACTTTTTTCTATATGTTCAGCACTGCTTTTACTTAAGCCAATATTACAGGCAGACAGGAAAAGCATACTTATAATTATAATAATTATTAACAGAGGCTTTACTGATATACATAAATTACTTGCTGTTGAAGGTTTAAAGGTGAATTTTTTTACCATTTCATCACCCCTCTTAGAAGTATATCTATTATAGCATGATCATAAGAGTCTTGAAAAATAGGACTTGAACACCAGCCTTTCATTCTGTCCGCCGTTAAGTCTTATCCTGCAGAACTCATACGAACTGCATTAAGGCCAGTCTATTTATTTAAAACAAGAAAATACCTAAGCTGTAATTTCCCACTCTATCTGCTATCTAATTCATACATTGTATTATTTACGTAGATCATGAAAAAATAGACCCGATAAGAAAGGTCTATTGCAAAGTTTTAATATCGTCTATTATTTCTTCGTATGGAACGCCAGTCACTCCTTCATAATATTTCTGTATAACGCCCTCTTTATTTACAAGATAAAATTTCGTATCATGGATGACTTGTTCTTCATTTTTTGGCTTTTGGACAAGTGCCTTAAAAGAATTCAAAGCAAATTCTTCAATTTCTTTTTGTTCATAACCTGTCAGAAAGTGCCAGCCGCTATAATCAACTTCATATAGATCTCCAAACGTTTTTAATGCATCCGGAGTATCATTTACAGGGTCGACGCTGAAAGAGACAAATTGAATATTTTCGATCCCCTCTTCTTCTGCCATTGTTTGCAGCTTTTTCATATTAGAGGTCATCGGCAAGCAGACAGTATCACAATTTGTAAAAATAAAATCAGATACCCATACCTTGCCTTTTAAATCCTGTAACCCGACTTGCTCTCCATTCTGGTTTGTAAATTCAAAATCCTCCACTTCGTAATCTAAAGCCCCATCAATACCGCCAGCTCCACATGCTGAAAGCATTGCAACTGCAAGAATAGCTATGATTGCAAAATATCTCTTTAACTTCACTTCTTTCACCTGCTTCACTAAAGTTCAAGTTTCATTCTAGCAAACCTCCATGAAAGAAGAAAGAAAAGAATATGACAAAGTTGTGAACGCAGTAGTTATAACTCCCTTTCAACAGGGTTTGTCATGACACGATAGAACGTCTCGATGAATTGTCTATAATCAAATTTGACAGCAATATAATGAACTTGATAATTCTCTTTTTTCTCTGCTGGCAACTTTCTAAAATCTCCAATTGTTTGACCAAATGCGACTCCCTTATCGACAACTACTTTGACTGGCGCTTCAATATATTCAATTGCAGATTCCTCCATAATTGCCCAAAAAGTTAGTAAGTCATGCATGGGACTTCCGGATATATCAGCAAACTGTGTTTGATAGAATTCATAATAATAGTCAATCATCGGTTTTAGGAGCTGGCCAAATTGATTGCCTGTTTCAATAAAATGTTCATGAAGCCGATCCACAAGGGCGGGCGTTAAAATAGCGGACATTGTGACATCCAGCGGAATAATATACACCTTTTTTGGTGCATGTGATAAAACGATATTGGCAGCATACGGATCGCCATAAATATTGGCTTCGGCTACTGGGGTCACATTGCCAGGTACAAAAAATGCTCCAGCCATAATATATATATCGGATACTTGCTTTAATAAATTGGGGTATAAAATAAATGCTGTGGCTAGAGAGGATAATCGGCCGATGTTTACAATTAGAATATCATTTTCATATTGTTCAATAACTCTTTTGATCTCATCAAAATTCTCAAAAAAATCAACATCTACTACAACATCATTAAGAATTGGCCCTAATCCGCTTAGACCGTGAATCTCTGGATAAAATTCAGGCATATCTCCAGTTAGCGGCAGGCCAGCTCCTCCAAATACAGGGATTTCAGTCAGACCGGTAAGATCCCGCAAATAGGCGGCATTTTGCAGAGCTTTTTCTTTAGAAACATTCCCATAATCAGCAACAATGCCTACAACATTTACTTCCTCGTTAAAAACCGCAAATGCAGCTGCAACCATGTCATCAATTCCAAAATCACTAAATAGCAGGATATTTTTAACCTTCACTTTTTCACCCCCTACTATAGTAATATTCATTATGAAAAGAAATAGAAATATTTAACAGTATCATTAGAAAAACAGTGATATTTTCCTACAGGATTTATTAACGAAATGTTTAATTCTAATGCGAGGAAAAACATAAGGGTGATTTGTAAAAAGGCAATACATAAAAAAACAGCAGAGATTTTCCCCGCTGTTTTAACTCTTTAATCCAGATAATACATAAATCCTATAGCTCCTGCACCAGTGTGCGTACTGACAATTGGCGTTGTATCTTCAATTGAAATATCTGTATATCCCGTCAGATCTCCAATTGCTGCTTTTAGCTTAGATGCTAATTCAAAGCCCTCAGCATGAACAAGGCCTACACTTTTAATGGTTTTCCCTTTAGCATCTTCTGCAAATTGATTAGCTAAATACTTTACAATTTGTGCATGGCTTCGCACTTTGGCTACTGGTGTGTAAACACCACCCTCAAGTGATGCAATTGGCTTTATATTTAAAAGAGAACCTAATAATGCTTTACCTTTTCCTATCCTTCCGCCCTTGACTAAGTTTTCAAGCGTATCTACGACAACAAATAATTTTGTTTTCGCTCTAATATCATCAAGTGCTGAACATATTTCCTCAACAG
This sequence comes from Cytobacillus gottheilii, assembly GCF_001636345.1. GTDB lineage: Bacteria > Bacillota > Bacilli > Bacillales > Cytobacillaceae > Cytobacillus > Cytobacillus gottheilii. Next base: position 2,044,344 of record NZ_KV440945.1, on the reverse strand, counting down.
AGCTTCCGTTCATAGCCATTTTAGCACCTTCAACCACTTGGAATGCAAGCGCTTTAGAAATATATCGGGAATCAATAACTTTAACATTGCCTTTTGCCATACTGGCTGCACTGTCCGCAGATTGCACTGTGCCGCTCATCCCGCCAGTCATATGGATGGAAATAATATCATACCCCTCATCAGTCAAGCGGTCATACAATTCTAAGAAAACACCTGCTGGAGGCTGTGAACTTTTTGGCAGCTCGTCTGATTCTTTCATCTTTTTCATAAATTCAACCGGTGTAATATCTTTTCGGTCTAAATAAGTCTCTCCATTAATATGAATGGACAATGGAACAACTTCAATATCATATTTTTGTAAAATTTCATCTTGCAAATCAACTGTAGAGTCTGTAACAATTTTGACTTTATTCACGAATTCACGTCCCTGCTATAACAATTCCATTTCATTATACAATTTTACATATATGAAGAAAAGCAATATCATCAATACAATACCTATTAAACTCAGTCATAATAAACACGAATAATCACTGCATTCCATTCAGATGTCATAATAGTCCGCTCTATTTAGCTGCAAAACCTCCGTACTCCGATGGAAGTAAGCGATCTGAATTAAGCTTACAAATTAGTATTTTTTATATGCTCCAATAAAAAACGAATGACCAGAAAGTGTATCTTCTAATCATTCGCAAATATCACTGAGTTGAATTCTTAGTCCAAGCTCTCTTCATTTTTAGGCATTATTCAGTAATTGCGGCGATTGATAGACTTCTTCATAGATCGTCCATTTTGTCATTCTCTTCATATATTCTTTAAAGGAATAAAATGGTCTTTCTTCTGCTGAAGCATAAATTTGATTCATATAAATCTGCAAACGCGCCTGAACTAGAAAGTAATTCGGATTATTTTTGTCTAGAACAGGAATATCGATGATCTTAACCTTCTGCCCAACAGCATTTTTGAACACTAGGCTTTTGAATAACAAATTATCAATCCTCTTTTTCACCCGTTTAACATCATTATACCCTAAAACTCTATTGAAAATTGTCGATTTTTGCATGCAAATAATTATAATTACAACAAGGTATTAGCCATCTTTGTAAAAATGCCAACTAATCAATAACTTCTTCGGTACCTTGCAGTTCTTCCCACTCTTTCTCTTTCTTGAGCTTTCTCTTATATACAATCTTAGAGAGGTTAATACTGACTTCATACAAGAATAACAAAGGAATTGTCACTAAAATATCTGATATAAAGTCTGGCGGCGAAATCACTACAGAGATGACAACAAGTACAAAATATGCATATTTTCTAATTTTCTGCAGCACATATGGATTTATAATCCCAAGTGTTGTAAGAAACATAGCTACTACAGGCAGTTCAAACAATACACCAAAAGGCAATGTCATATGCATAATAAAGCGGAAATATTTATCAGCCGTAAAGTTTGTTACCATCATGCCTTCTCCAAGTTCAACAAGGAAACCTAATACTGTCGGGAAAATAACAAAGTAACCAAAACAAAGTCCCACAATAAACAAAATAAACAATGCTGGAATATAAGAAAGCGAGACTTTTCGTTCAATTGGCGTTAAAGCCGGTTTAACAAACATCCATATCTGTGCAGCTAAGACTGGGATGGTTCCTGCAAGAGCTACAACACCAGCCAATGTGAAATATACCCAAATAATGTCACTAGGACCCAATACAATCAGTTTAACGTCTAAATCACGAACAACCCATTTATAGATCTCTTCCACATAGATAAAACCTAAGATAAAAAAAGCAAAGAAAGCAACAACTGTATAGATCAGTCTCTTTCTAAGTTCATCCAAGTGATCTATTATATTTAATTCTTTATCTTCCATAATCTTCCCCTGCCTGTCTCAATTTACATGCCCAGAGGCAAGGAAAAGTGAGTGCATCATAAATCCACTCACTGATCCAAAAAGAAAAAGTGTAAGAATGAATCTCACACCTTATTTAACAGTTTTTTTATTCTTATCGTCTTCGAATTCTTCCATAACATCGCTTGTTAATTCACGAGTCGATTTTTTAAACTCACGTAAGGTTTGACCAAATGCACGGCCAATTTCCGGAAGCTTTTTCGGACCAAATATAATTAAAGCCAGTACTAAAATTAAAATTAACCCAGGTACACCGATGTTTGATAACATATAAACATCTCCTTAATATGTCTTGTAAATCTGTCTTCATTATATTACTAATTTAGGCTATTGTGTAGAGGATAGCTAAAAATTCATATTATATACACATTAACAATAATAATATAGTAATGCAATAAAAATCACAGACAGCTAGTGGATCTTGGTTCTTTACATTAAAAAAGAGGATGGGACAAATCGAAATTAATATTTCTAAAACACGAATATTCAATATCTTAGTTTCGGTATTTAATCAAGACCGTTCCATTACGCTGCGGACCCTCGCTTTCCGCGGGGAGCAAGCTGAGCCTCCTCGTCACTTCGTTCCTGCGGGGTCTCACCCTTTGCTCTGCAGCCCGCAGGAGTCGAGGGCCCTCCGCTCCATTTCACTCATGTATATAAAATATATTTTATACTTATAAATAAAAAACCGAATGATTAGAAAGATGCCTTCCTTACCATTCGGTTCAATAGGTGTGTTAGTTACTTATGTCCCAGCCTCCTTTATCTATGAATTCTCCATCTTCACACAAGTAAATGGAACAGTTTCTTATCATTATTAATTTCTTGATAGGAGAATCCTTTCTTATCCATTCTTTGGATCATACCAGAATAGTCTTCTTTATTTTTCAGTTCAATTCCCACTAGTGCTGGACCATTTTCTTTATTATTTTTCTTTGTATACTCAAATCTAGTAATATCATCGTTTGGCCCAAGAACCTCATCAAGGAATTCTCTTAAGGCTCCTGCCCGCTGTGGAAAGTTAACGATAAAATAATGCAAAAGTCCTTCATAGAGTAATGAACGCTCTTTAATTTCCTGCATTCTGCCGATATCATTATTTCCGCCGCTGACAATACAGACGATATTTTTCCCTCTAATTTGATCTTTATAAAGATCAAGCGCAGCTATTGGCAGCGCTCCTGCAGGCTCGGCAACAATCGCATGCTCGTTATAAAGCTCCAAAATGGTTGTACAAACCTTTCCTTCTGCTACTGTCACCACATCATCTACCAGCTCCTGGCAAATAGAAAAGGTTTTGTCGCCAACAGCTTTAACTGCGGCACCATCAACAAATTTGTCTATTTTATGTAACGGAGTAACCTTTTGTTCTAACAAGGATTGTTTCATCGCCGGAGCACCATCTGGTTCCACACCAATCATTTTTGTATGGTGAGAGATTGCCTTAATATAAGCGGATGTTCCAGCCATGAGGCCACCTCCGCCAATACTGGCAAATACATAATCAGGTGCGACCTCACAGTCATTTAAGATCTCAACCGCGACCGTTCCCTGGCCAGCAATCACTTTATCATCATTAAACGGGTGGATAAATGTTCTGCTTTCTTCTTTAGCACAATCTAGCGCTTTTTCGTATGCATCATCAAATGTGTCTCCAACAAGAACAATGTCTACATTTCCACGGCCAAAAAGCTCAACTTGACTTACTTTCTGTCTTGGCGTTGTTGCAGGCATAAAGATTTTCCCGCTAATTCCAAGATGCTTACAAGCATATGCCACTCCTTGAGCATGGTTGCCTGCACTTGCACAAACAACACCGCCGTTTCGTTCCTCGTCTCCCAGTGAGTTTATACAATAATATGCACCTCTTAATTTAAAGGAACGAACATGCTGCAAATCTTCTCTTTTCAAATAAACATTACACTCATATTTTTCAGATAACCGTTCATTTTTTTGCAGCGGTGTATGCGCTACAATATCTTTGAGATGCTGATAAGCAATTAAAATATCTTCCAGCTGCACTCTCTTCTCCTTTATAGCACTATGTTTCATATGGCACCCCGTTTCAAATTCAAGTTTAATTTTTTCATTATAACATGATGAATCTGTAAATCAACGCATTATTTGTAAATTTTAGATTATTTCGTTTTTTGTATAGTGCCATTTTTAATGAACACAAAAAAACCAGGAGGCTCACCCCCTAGTTTATTTTGCATAGATTAAGAATTCGTAATCGTAAGGATTTTTTTCATCCTTTATACCTTGTTCTCTTGATTGCAGTGTCCACCCTGAGATGTCTAGCTCAGGAAAATAGGTGTCTCCGTCAAAGACATCGTGGATTTTTGTGATATAAAGACGGTCAGCTGCAGGTAAGATCTGCTTAAAGATCTCTGCTCCTCCAATGACAAATACTTCTTCTAATTTACCGCAGTATTGTAATAGCTCTTCAAATGAATAAAAGACTGTACAATCGTCACAAGTAAACTGCCGATCGCGAGTAATTACAATATTTTCTCTGCCTGGGAGCGGACGCCCGATGGAATCCCATGTTTTTCTCCCCATTACAATGGGACGCCCCATTGTCGTTCTTTTGAAGAACTTTAAGTCTTCAGGCAGATGCCATGGCAGTTTGTTGTCTTTACCGATCACACCGTTCTCATCCATAGCCCAAATTAGAGATATCATACACTGACAACTCCTTTAATATGCGGGTGCGGATCATAAGCTTCAAGCGTAAAATCTTCATAGCTGTAGGAAGAGATATCCTTTACATCCGGGTTAATAACCATTCTTGGCAACTCTCGAGGCTCTCTGGATAACTGCAATCGAACTTGTTCAAGATGGTTTTGATAGATATGAACATCCCCAAACGTATGTACAAATTCACCAGGCTCCAAATCACAAACTTGTGCAATCATCATAGTAAGTAAAGCGTATGATGCAATATTAAACGGCACTCCTAAAAAAACATCTGCGGAGCGCTGATATAGCTGACATGACAGTTTACCGTCCTGCACATAAAATTGAAATAGACAATGACAAGGTGCCAGCGCCATTTTTGGAAGATCGCCAACATTCCAAGCATTTACTATCAGTCTGCGGGAATCAGGGTTCGTTTTGATCTGATGGATTAGCTCACTAATTTGATCCACAGTTTCCCCATTGCGGTCTGTCCAGGAGCGCCATTGATGGCCGTAAACAGGTCCAAGATCACCGTGTTCATCCGCCCACTCATTCCAAATACGGACACCATTATCTTGCAGGTATTGAATATTTGTGTCGCCATTTAAGAACCAAAGCAATTCATGAATAATTGACTTTACATGCAGCTTTTTGGTTGTAATGAGCGGAAAACCTTCTTGAAGATTAAATCTCATCTGATAACCAAATGTACTGATGGTTCCCGTTCCAGTCCGATCGCTTTTCTCTTTCCCATTATTTAAAACATGCTCACACAATTGCAGATATTGTTTCATGTGTTCCCCAACCTCTCGTTATGCTCGTTATATTGTACCGCACCTTATTTGAGGTTGTCTATAAACACAAAAGTGAGTGGAGCTTTTTCCTTTAGCTGTGCTCGATATTCTTCATTTACGAAAAACATGGCAAAGCTTTCAGCAAAATACTCTTCTGGATAATTCAAAAAGTAATCCATTCCGGAGAATAATGTTGCTTTTTCTTTATTCCATATTTCTAGAAAACGAGTATTATAGCGAATTCCATTATACACATGACGATCGATCGAGTGTGCAAGTTCGTGTAATTCTAAATTAACAGAGCCATGTCCCTGCCCTTTTTCACTTGAGCCAATTTTAACAAGTACTGTTTGGCTTCCTCCGATTCCAGGTACCTCATCCCATGTCTTATTACTAGTATAACCGCGTGGAATAATGCCTTGTAAATGGGAAGCAGTGGGGTTATCTGTCAGTTTACCTGAAAAAAGCTTAATATAAATCCCTTCCTTATTTACTTTTGCCAATAATGAGGAAGGAATTCTGTCGACCCGAGAGATGATGGCAGCTGCTTCTTGCTCGTCAAAAAGTCCTTCAGGCAATATAAAGATATCTCCTATTTCTAGAGGAGATGCAAGATTTAAGTATTCTTCAAGGGTGGAACTGGCCGGGTAATCCTTTAAAAAGATCCCGCTCATTTTCGCTTGGGAATTTCCCATTAACGCGAGTGAAGCAAAGAATATGATTGAAAAAATAGTAACCTTCTTCATGTATGTAGTCCCTTCTGCTTAATTCGGAAGTCACTCATAAGGGATGTATCCGCAAGCTAAATAGTTAGAATATACTAAAATTATATCATAGGATTCTATTAAATTGAGAAAAAACAAGGGTGGGAATTAATGCTAATCAATGAGGCATATCAACATAAAAACAGGCCAAGAATGTGAGAGTCCACACCCTTGACCTGTTCAAGAAACAAATGTATTTAACTTGTAAATCAATTAAGAATAAGTTCTTACAACATCAGCTAATCCGGAAGCAGTTGTTCCTGTGCCGACAGCAGCAAATTTCCAGTCAGTACCATGACGATAGATTTCACCCACAACAAGGCTTGTTTTGCCGCTATAATCATCTGTTAAGTTAAAGTGAATCATTTCTTGATTGTTTGAAGAGTTAACAATGCGAATAAACGCGTTTTGAATCATGCCGAAATGCTGTTTGCGCTTTACACAATCATAGATGTTTACAACAAAAACCAGCTTTTGAATAGACGATGGCACTCTTGTTAAATCAATAAGAACCTGCTCATCATCTCCATCTCCATCACCTGTTAAGTTATCTCCAGTATGCTGAACGCTGCCATCCTTGCTCTTCAGGTTGCCAAAATAGATCACATCATTATTGCTTTTGATCTTATCATTTTCTCCAAGCATAATAACAGAAGCATCACAGTCAATATTTGCACTGCCGCCTCCGCCAAATAATGAACCCAGTAAACCGCCGCCTCCGCGGTTTTGCACAGGATCCCAGCCGAGACCAACAAGAATTTTAGATAAACCCGGATTCCCCTTTGTTAAATCTACGCGCTGTCCTTTTTGTAAGTTAATTGCCATAATTTCTCCACCTCATCATTGTTTATATATTTGTCCATTTATAGAAGCTATCTACTAATTTACAGTAAGCTTCATTATTAAGGCCGTGAATCTAATATTAATTGGCCATTGTTAACCTTGGTGTTTCAATTTTTTGAAGTTGTCCTGAAGCTGTTCAAGCTTTTTCGTTCCTTCTTCGCGAAGGCGCTTGTTTTCTTCCTCAATGGATTTGGTTTCCTGCATTCCTTTGATAATAATGTTCCAGGATTCCTCAATTGTTTCGATTTTGATGCTTGGCCCTCCAGCAAGACGGGCAATATCCGCACTTTGAGTTGAAATGTTTTGTGCATTGCGAACAAGCATTTCATTTGTACGGCGATCAAGCTCACTCATTGAATCAGCGACAAGCTTTTGCCTTTTCGCAGCCACAGCCTGGATTAAGCCGTTTTTAAAAATCGGAATCGTGGTCACAAACGCTGAATTAATTTTACCAATTAATTTCGTATTCCCGCGCTGCAGCAGGCGGATTTGCGGAGCCGTCTGCAAAGCAACCATCTTCGCCATTTCAAGGTCATAAACTCTTTGATCCAGCAAATCAACCGCGTTTCTTAATGTATCTAACTGCATGGAAGCCATTTGATCTCCGGCAGAGGCCCGGCTTTCTAACTGAGGAAGCTGATTTTGCTTTAATTCTTCTGACTTCATTTCTCCAGCAACAGCATACTTCTCCAATGTCAGATAATATTGATAGTTTTGTTCATACATTTCATCAAGCGTAGTTGTGGATTGTACCATTTCGTTTTGGTATTTGGAAATTTCAACATATATTTTATCAATTTCCTGACCCATTGTCTGGTATTTTCCAAATAGCTTTTCTACAAGTTTTTCTCCTCTTTTAAAGAGTTTCCCAAAGATGCCGCCAGACGTTTTTTCAAAGTCTTTTTTATCAAACTTGTCCATCACTTTGCCAAGCTGCTTTAATAGCTCTCCTGAGTCCTCTACCTTAGTTGTCCGCATATTGCCGAGAATTTGGTCAGAAAAACGAGAGATTTGTTCTGCCGGTTCTTTACCAAATTCAAGAATTTGAATTTGGTCTCTCTCATCAATCGTACGAACTAAATTTTGGACATCTGGGTCTTGCCTTAATGCTAATTTAATTTCGGAAGCATTTGCTTCTGTTAATTTATCATCTGTATTTGCTTTTACAAGATCAGTAGGCATTGAATTCATCTTTATCCTGCTCCTTTATAGCTTTTTAAACAATTTAGAAATAGTACTTTTAATAATGGAAGGCTCCTTAAACTCTTGATCAAAAACAACATCCTCGAGCCAGTGCACATCATACAAACTTTCATCAATGAAGTTTTCAATGTCATTGTGTCCTGGAGGGTTATAGATCACAACGTCAATCCCAAATTGGTTTAATAGCAGCAGTAATGCTGCATCTGTGCGGACAAGAAAACCATTTACCTCATTATTATACAGTACTACTTTAGGAACATCTTGAGAATAGTCAAATTTTTGAAAAAGTTTCAGCATACTAGGAGGGATCTGCATGCTTTGTGCAAAGAGATACGTTTTTATATCCTCTTCTGATTCATGCGGCTGCGCTTTTAGGGCAGGGACAGCACAAATATTGCGGATAGCTGTCGCAATCCCAGTTTGCAGACCTGCAGGCAGATGTCCATACTTCCAGTAATGAGCTGAAATCATTTTTTCTGGATCCAAAAGACCAGATTTATCGAGTGCATTTCGGAAATGATAGCGAAAATCATTGTTAATGCTATTTGTAAAAGGAAACCTTTTAATAAGAAGTGTATGATCAAGGGACGTTAATTGCTGAAGCCGATCCCAATATTCCTTTCGATTTCTGCTTACTCCTTGAACTTTAGCAAAAATAGATGGAATACTGACTGTCCCGTCCTTCACCTCAAAATTTGGACGGATCATCGCTTTCTCTTTCATTAATAAATACAGCTCATCATACGTAGTCTTAAGCGTAACAGATACCGGTGTATACTCACGAAGCTGCCATGGTTTATAAAAGCCTGAACCTTCATGATTGAGAATGCTCTCAATCTCTCTGGATGCCCGGTAAGCAACGGTAGCACTCCTTCTCCTTTTTTCAGTCGGAAAAGACGCAGGATCTTTTTCATTTGCATATGTTTCTAAGAAAGCAGCTGTTAGCTCACTTGCCAGCGGAGCAAGCGGATCCTTGCCAGCCGGATTGTAAATAACCATGTCACACCCAAGCTTTAACATAAAGTATAGAAAATAATAGTGGCTTTTAACTGTTTCTCCATACCAAAGGATCTTCGGCATACTTATTTCCGGATTGACTTGGATAAGCTGGCTTTCAAGATGATTAAAAGACCATTTAACCAAGTCTACAAGTACTCGCCTTAATTCTGCATTTTTCAACCCATCTTTTTCATTCGCAGTAAATTGCTTAAGCACCTCAATCATTGCCTCGCGTATTTTACGATGAATGGCACCGTTCTCAGATTTAATTAAAAGCTGTTCACCATCTAAAAAGGCAACAAAGCGGTTGACTGATAAATTTTGCTCGTTATTTATATTGATTATCTTTTGAATGGATTGAAAATGATTGTTATCAATTGTTTTATCCAAATGCTCTTCACTAAGTAAGATAAAACGAATATTTTGTTCGTTTACAAGTGAGAAAAGTTCATTGTAATACTCATCTTCATCCATTTTTACACCCAATATTCGAACAACTACCTGGCCAATTTGCAATAAGCCATTGTTCAAATGATAAGATGGCCTGTTATTTGTCTGTTTCTTTAGTGTTTCTAACCAGTTCTCAGCCGCAACGGTTGTGACTATTGGTTGTATTTGATTATATTCGTTATTCATAACTGAACCTTCCCCTCTCCAGAGCGAAAGAAGTAAAATGATTTACATATGTATAACTACATCATATCATATATATTCTTTTAATCTAAATGATTACGTATATATACGAAGTTTCTGAGAAAAAGTTTCAATTTTATATGTTAAAAAAATCTGCTCTACGTATATAGTACAGCAGAAATTCCTGTTAGCTTTCACCCTTTGCCTATGTTCCGCATATGATTTGGTAAATAAGCGAGAAAAAGGTGAAAAGGCATGAGATTGTTCCTTGATACAAAAAAATACACTCGAAACATCCAGCAAATCGATATAGAGATATTAAATAAAGTATTAAGTTCTGGATATTTTGTATTCCTTGATTTAATCTTCTGGTCATTTCTTCTAACCATGCTGACTTTTGAAGCACACGGTTCTATTTTTATCGGATTCATCATCTTTGTGAGTTCATATGTTTTTGGGGTAATTCTCTATAGCTTGCTAACTTTATGGCTGAAGGAGCAGCCAGGGGATTAGATTGGGATATTAACTGTTTTAATCACAGTATCAAGCATCTCTTCCCCTGCCCAAACTCCTTTGTTTTTAGTAATCTTGCAAGAAAGCTCCTTAATTTCAGGACGCTGCACCAGTTCTCCATGATTCGGAACAAGTGCTTCCTGACAATGTCGCAAAAAATCATAATCTAAGATTGAATCACCAGCGCCAATCATATGATCGATCATTTCACGCTCTTGAATGAATTTCAGAGCCTCTCCTTTACAAATCGGATTCGGCATAAAATACAGCTTCTTACCCTGAAGCGAAATTCTCCAGCCATGCTCAAAAGCAAATTTGCTTATTTCTTCTATATTAATCTGATCAGATACTGAATCTAAAATATAATAGAAGAACAAGTTCTCTGCTTTTTTCAGATTCCCTTGTATGGATAAGCAGGATACCTTATCAATCATATCCTGGTATAGTGTACAATCTTGACCAAGTCGAGCTTTTAGCACATCTTTCCACTCCAGCAGTTCCTGCCCTTTGTAATGAATATTAGCTCCATTTGCTGTTACAGCATAATTGACTTTAATATCCTCTGAAAATATAAAAATTCTCTTGTATTGTTCATACGTTCTTGTCGTAACAGGAACAAACATGAGTGAATCTGCCAATTCCTTTAACATAGCAAAAGAACGTCCTGTCATAAATGCAACATCATTTTCATCTTTTCTTTCCACTGGTACAAGATCAGATAGATGATCCTGAGAAAAAGATTGCAAAGCGCGTTTTGAATAAATTAATGTACGATCTAAGTCGGACGCAAACAGATTTATCATTATTGTTCAACCTTCTTAATTAATCCACAGCATGTGTAATCCATGTCACGATATTCAACCATTTCTACTCCTCTTTCTTCAGCAAGCATTTTTATATGGCGAATAAACGGGCTGTTTTGGTCTTTTACAAGAATTTTCCACGGAACACGTCTTAATAATACACGTGTGGTTTCGCCAACACCTGGTTTAACAAAGTGAGAGGAATCAATCCTAAATTCATCTTGAATGCGTTTCACACTGGCCATTCCGCTAAATGTTACATCAGGCTGCTGCTCCACTATTTTCGAAGCTTTTTCATAGGCTTCATTAAATATATGTTCATACTGTGCAGTGATTACAGAAATATAGTCATTTGATACATCTGCACTGCTTAATTCATCATAATATTTCGCCCCATGGAAATCCTCCGGCCCAATATAATGGTCATTAAGAACTGTTCTGCTGACTAAGCCTGATACGGTTGAATTAAGACAAGCACTCGGAATCAAAAAGTCCTCTCTTGTTCCATAAAGAGTTGTACAGTGACCAGGATCAGCTATAACTGCTAAGGTATCATCCAAAGTTATGCCATACTTGGCTTGAAACTGCTGGCAAGACTTTGTCAGTTCAATGGAAATTGCACCTTTTCCTGTCCACCCGTCTACAAACTGAATTTCCTTGTCCGGATGAGTCTTGAGTATATAATGCAAAGCATTTTCATCAATTCCTCTGTCACGAATAATTGAAATACTATAATGCGGAATGTTTAATTGGTATTTTTGTTTTAAATACCTTTTCATAAGGATTCCGACAGGTGTACCCGCTCTTGCAAGGGATACTAATACAACATCTTTTCCCTTTTTCAGATAAACCTGTTCAGTCACAACACCAGTACTTAGAGCAACTTTTCGCTTGTATGTTTCAAGTGTTTCTAAGAACAGGTTCATATAGGAGTCTGGCGGCTGATATTCAATGGGCAGACTTTCGCTATAATGCTGTCCAGACTGTATATTTTTTTCACGCTGCTCGGCAGGTCCTTCGAGCTTGTAATCACTTAAGTCTTTAAGTAAGAATATAACGTCATCAGAATCATAAGAACCGAATTTCTGTTCTTCCTTTACATGCTTCATCTGTCTTCCTCCCCGTTTAAATATACGACTTTTATATCTGGCACAGCTGAACTTAACAATTCAAGAAACGAAAGGAGCTGCTGCTTAGGCACTTCCCTTTCAAAAAATAGAAATATATCATCATAATTTCCTGGTGCTATGTTATAGACATAATTCATAATGCTTTGATCCTGAGGGTTTGGAAACATAAAAGCATTTTTTGCTCCATATCCTTCTTTATAGCATGGGAAAATGGGACTGCGAGTTGTACTGTGATAAAAAACACCTTCCCCCATATACGAAGCCATTTTCATCGGCAGATACATAAATTCACCTGTTCCCAGTACTAATGATCTGCTTCCTGCTCGCAGTGATTCTAAATAAGCACCAATTTCCCGGAATGCAGGAAAATTAGATTTATTGCTGTGAGCTGACAAACCAAATCTTCCAGTTGCCTGCAGATAAGAAGGAGAACTTTTTTCTGCTAAGGAAGCGGAAGGAATGGATTTGAGCCTATTTGGAAGGATGCTTTGTATATTAATAAAATGATAAGTTCCTTCTTGTCTCTCTGTTTCATACTTTGCGGACTCGCCGTCCAGATTTGCGCTGCCATCCACATTAATTGTACCGCTCATTAAACTAACGCAATGGATGCTGATATTCAGCTCTTTTTCCAGCAGTTCAAACTCTTTTTTATGCTCTGCAGTCCGCCAATCCAAAATAGATACAACCGTATACTGGCTACGAGGGAACTGCTGATGAATTGATTTAATGATATTTATGGCTGTCTTCCCAGTCGTAATCTCATCATCCACAAGAATGATTTCTCTATTATTGTCGATCAAATCCTTCTCGATATAAGTTCTATGTGAGGTCGCATGCGAATGCTCTTCTTCAAAATTAATGACCGATTCTTTATTTTCTATTTGTTCTCGTGTTGTGTGAAAATAATCACCTGCAGTGAAAGCATTAAAAAAAGCATGTCCAAGTGCAGTTGCCGTTTCAGCAAAGCCAATAATAACGGGATTCCACTTGCTGCTGACAAATGCATCTTCATCGTAATGCTGCAATGGATTTAAAAAGGCAGATAGAAGAGTATCCGTTTTGCCTGACGTTTCACCTTTAACTTCTAGTAAGAAACGGTCTGCAAGTAAAGCACCACACACTAACCCAGCGGATGGAGAGATCGGAATATGCTTCCCCAGCACCTTACTGACAAATAAAAATGAACGTTTTTTATTTATTCTTGCTGCCATCTCAAATAAATCTTCAGGTTTAAGTGAATATGGATTGTTTGTAATTGTAATATCAATATTTAACTGATTCAGAATGTTTTGCGTGTATGGTTGACTCAAGAATGTCGATGTATGTGTAGTCCTCATGCAGCACCCCGTATATTAATGATTTTTTGATCGTTTTCTCTGCCCAGTAATAGTGAGGTTTTATTTCGTTCATTTTGTTGCTGTATGAACTCTTTAAAACTCCTTTTTGACCATCTGCCTGTTCTAAGATCATTTTTGCATCCAAATATTCTTCGCAGGAGACGGTATTTAGTGCTTGGACCGCTTTAATATGTGTAGGATGAATAATCGTTTTTCCAATAATGCCATTGGATATATCCATTAAAACCTCTCTTATCAACCCATCCATTTGCTGATCAATTAAGTCTGTTCTTAACTCTAACCCTTTTTGACCATAACGCTGGCGAAATGGCGTTTGCCTTAATTGCGGCTTTAGCCTGCGTTCTTTTGAGGAAAAATGCTCCCACACAGGTCCAGATACTAAGTATGGAGAATCTGAACGCGAAAAAACGTTCAGAATATCTGTTATGCAGTCTCTCATTATCGCTATATCGTATATAGTTGTATCTGTATTTCTGCGAATACCAAATAAACCGCAAAAATCAGTTGCACCAATTCTGACATTTAATACATAATCACTAAATTCATCTAGAACAGCTTTAATTTTAAGAAGCTCGTCCAGTCTTGTTTCTTTATAAATGATTTCTCTAGTTTCAAGAATTGGCATCACATACAATTTAAAATTCTCTCTTTGATGAAGCATTTGGATTTCATTAATAATTTCAGTTCCATTTACCGGATTAAATTTTGGAATAACGATACCAGTCAGCAAACTGAGCGCTTGCTCAGCCTGATTGATAAGCCGAAGAAGCTGTTCATAGCTGCGGATACGAATGAAAAGAAGGGGCAGATCATCTTCTTGAATAAACCCTTTTTTCATATCTTCCTGCAGTCTTAAGAGTTCTTCTACAACAAGCTTCTCAGCTCTTTCAACTTCCCAGTCACCAATTGCATCTTCAAGACAAATAACCATAGAAGTCAAACCTGAATGCTTCTTGGACAGCAAATCCTGATGTATATTTGGTCTTGTAGCAGGCATATAAAGAGTTGCACCTAAAGCATATGCCAGCTGATCCTTATCGGACCGCTTATTAAAATCGACAGGCTGCTTATAAAAAATCTTACCCAGCTCCTCATCGTGCAAATCAGAAAATAACCGCATATACTCAACTCCTTATCAGAAAAGTGGAAGCGCCTTGCTCAGCCCCGACAAGCATAAGACAAGCCAGACGGAAGGTCGTTCTTTGACCTTTGGACTGGATTGGCTTATGACCTCGAGGGGCTAGGCGCTGGAACTAGACAACTTAGAAAAGTGGAAGGCGCTCGCCCAGTAACAATTTGTAATTTGTCATTGCCTGTAAATTAATAATCTGCAAAAATGCTAAATTAGCTGTTTTTTTGAAAAAATAGATAAAAAGAAAGGGAGCGGACAAATGTCTGATCCCTTTTTATACTCTAGTTGATTATAATTCTTGTTTGGCTGCTTCTTTTTTCTTATTTCTAAAGTGAATAACAAATGTAATCGCAAATACTAATACAAGTACCATGAAGAAGTAGATATGATCAATATGAACGCCAGCTGCACTTAAGAGCATTTTTGCTGCAATAAGCAAGATCAATACGTATGCACTTGTTTCAACTTCAGGAACTGCATCAATCAGTTTCAGGAATACTCCTGCAACTCCACGCATCATGATGATTCCAAGCATACCGCCTAGAAGTAGTACCCAAATCTCTTGGCTGACACCAAGAGCAGCTAAAATACTATCAATCGAGAATGCAATATCCATTAACTCAACGGAGATTACTGTACCCCAGAAAGTACCAAATAATCGTATTAAAAGGCCGCGCTGGTTAATTCCTTCAAGTGCCTCGTCATCTTCTGCTTCCTGGGCTTTCTTCTTATCAATAAAGTATTTGATAGCAAGCCAAGCAAGATAGGCCGCACCAAGCACTTTAATCCACCAGAATTCAATTAAGAATACACCTACACCAATCGCTAGGAAACGGAAGAAATAGGCACCTAATAGACCATAAAATAGCGCCTTTTTACGCTGATCTGGCGGTAAATGTTTAACCATTACAGCTAACACTAAAGCATTATCAGCTGAAAGAAGACCTTCCAGGATAACTAGTGTTCCAATTAACAGCCAATTGTCAGGCTGCGATAAAGCTTCTACCCACATGTCCCAATTGAATAGCTGAGAGTAGGTATGTAAAATTCCATCAATAATTTCCATTAAGCTCATTTCCCCCTGAATAGTAAATGTATATTTCATTAGAAAGACTCGGGCTATGCCGAGCCTTTTCCTTTTTTTATCTTAAAGACTATTAACCAATCTGTAAACCAAAATCTTTTGCCAATGCAGCTAATCCGCCTTGATATCCGCTGCCGTTTGCGCTGAACTTCCACTCCCCATTATGGCGGTATAGTTCACCAACTACAACAGCTGTTTCAATCGAGAAGTCTTCTCCCAAATCATAACGAATTAGTTCTTCTCCTGAATCTTCACTGACAATGCGGACATAAGAATTTGAAACTTGTCCGAAGTTTTGGTTTCTGGATTCACCATCATGGATGGTAATGGTAAATGAGATTTTTGATACACTTTGCGGAACAGCAGATAAATCAACTTTTACTTGTTCATCATCTCCGTCACCTTCGCCAGTACGGTTATCGCCTGTATGTACAACGGATCCATTTCCGCCAGTTGTGTTGTTGTAGAAGACAAAATCGCTATCAGATGCTACCTTGCCAGTATCTGCTAATAAGAATACGGATGAATCAAGATCAAAATCATGACCTCCATCGTACTTGTTAACATCCCATCCTAAACCAACAATTACTTTTGATAGACCAGGATTTGTTTTCGTTAGATCAACCTTTTGTCCTTTTGATAAACTAACAGCCATATTTGTTAAACCTCCATTTTTTTAATTCTCATTTCTTACGTACTAAGTACATAAATAGTTTCGAAAATACACTTATATTTTTTCACATATTTCATTTTTTTTCAATTTTTAACTCATCCACTTTGGAGGCGTATTTTTATCCCAGTAAATCGCGCCTAATTCATGATGCTTTTGAAAGTCGTCATGATAGGTGTGGAAATGAAAATTAAACCAATAGCCCTGCTGTGGAGGATGATCTTTTCTTACATGAAAACGAATGACATCCTTTTTGGTTTCATCATTCAAAATATGGAAAATCTTTTCAGAATTGCCTCCCGCTGGAGACTCTGTAATACTTAATTTTTTCAGATCTTCCTCTGGATATTGCTCAGCAATTTCAGCTATTGCTGCTTCAATATTAGGCAAAATACAAACATTGAATTCATCTTCAATAACAGGTTTGATTTTGGTACCAAATTTTTCATATGATTGGTATTCAGCTTCTTTAACCATTTGCTTTATAAACTCCTCCCTGCCATCTAAAAAAGAAACTTCATCATCATTCTGTGAATAATCTTCTTCTGTTTGCAGAAATTCAATATGGTCCTTTTTAGGCGAGCGATCCTGATATGAACTATCGTATAGTAAAGCTGCCTGTGAAGGGGTAACGACCCCAAAGGTAAAAAGAGTAACAAGAATGATAAATGAATTGCGAAGCCATTTTGACATACCTGAAACCTCCTTAACTATTACTGCCTGCTGTCCAGGCATGTGGTGTGATCATCCTGCTGTTTTTGATTTGCATAATGGCTTTATCTAAAATTTCTTCCGGCTGCACCATTGCCATTCTGATAAAGCCTTCTCCATACTCTCCAAAAGCACTTCCTGGTGTGACTACCACATGTGCTTTTTCAAGTAGCTCAAAAGCAAATTCCATTGATGTGTAATTCTTCGGAATTTCTGCCCAAATAAACATTGACCCTTGCGGCGGATCTATATGCCAGCCAATATCAGCAAATCCTGATAGTAAGTAATCTCTTCTTTTTTGCAAATTGCTTCTCATTTCATCTAAAAAGGAAGATTGATCCATAAGTGCTTTTGCTGCGGCCATTTGGAAAGGATGAAAGACACCATAATCCAAATTTGATTTTAGGCTGCCAAGCAGGCCGATTACTTCCTCGTTTCCAGCTGCATATGCAACACGGCAACCTGCCATGCTAAAACTCTTAGATAGGGAGTTCATCTCAATCCCTACATCCATTCCGCCTTCAATCGATAATAAGCTGATCGGCTTGGTTTCAAAATAAAGTTCTGAATAGGCAAAATCATGAAGCAGAACGATATTATATTTCTTTGCAAATGCAATTGCTTCCTTAAAAAATTCCTCTGTCGCCAAAACGGGGACTGGGTTTCCCGGGTAGCTGATAATCATTAATTTTGCTTTTTCGGATACTTCATCAGGTATGAGTGACAAATCAGGCAAGAAGCCATTCTCTTTTTTTAATGGCATAGGATATTTTACAGCACCGGCCAAATTACAGCCTGCTTCGTATGCCGTATAACCCGGATCTGGTACGAGCACATAATCGCCAGGATCACAAAGAACAAGCGGCAAATGAACAAGGCCATCTTGTGAACCCATCAGCAGCGCCACTTGAGTATCATGATTTATTTTCACATCATAATTTCTCAGATAATTGTCTGCTACAGACTTATGAAATTGGTCTGTTCCTTTTAATGTATATTGATACATCGTTGGATCTTTTGCCAAATCTGAGATCATCTCTGTTATAAATGAAGGTGGAGGCGTATCAGGACTGCCGATGCTTAAGTCAATCATATCTGCACCTTCAGAAAGTTTTGAATTTTTACGTTTTGAAAGTTCTGAAAATATACTTTGCTGAAAAGAATTCATTCGCTGTGATTTAATTATATCCATCATTTTGTTCCTCACTAACCTTAAATCTATAAAAATTAATATTATTGGAATCTGGAACTTCTTTTTATGTATCATTAAATGACTCTCATTTAATTTATACTATTTTATCATAATAATAGGGAATATAGATGAAAAAACGTCTTAAAATTAGCGATAATTTTTTGATTTCATTAATAAACATGGTTATAGCTATTTTAATAAGGGAATAATGAATAAACAAAACGGAAAGTGAAGAGGAGGACTTCTTATGGATATGAGTGTAGTGCTTATTGGTGTTATCTTTGTTATGATTGCCTATTTTATTTACCTTGCTATCGCAGATTAGATTAAAATCAGCTTAGTTGCTTTATGCTGTTCATTAATAAAATCAGATACTAATAAAGGATTGACTTGGAAAGAAGTATTCCCCGAGTCAATCCTTTATTAGTTATTGCTTTCTTTTAATTTAATTCCATAGTGAAATTTTGCGCTTTTTCTTTTGATTACTTCAAAGTTGTAATTTATAAATTTTTCACTGCGAAAATGATCCTTTAAAACTACACGATCTTTTGCAACTCTGATCGCTTCATTAATCAATTCAGAAGTAAATGGTTCATATACGGCGAAATTCTTTAATGTTTTAATGCCTTCTGAAGCATCAATGCTTTCCTCAAACATGGGATCAAAATATACACAATCGAAACGGTTATCAGGGAGGTTTTTTAGAACATTTAATGCATATCCCTGCCTGACAGTAATCCTCTTCATGGCTTCATCCATTTCTGCAACGCCAGAACTCCAGGTTCGCAAACCATTCTTTACAATATAAGCAATAAAAGGATTTGCTTCAATCCCTGCCACTTCCCCAGTTGAACCAACCGCATAACTAGCCATTATGCTGTCACCGGCTAATCCTAAAGTACAATCTAAAAATGAGTTTCCTTCAGACAGATTACACGCTGTAAGAAAAGGATCATGTTCATCTCTGATGATTCTTTTCATTCTAAACATCGCTGAATTAGGATGGAAAAAGAAGGGTTCTCTTTCACCTTTTAGGTAAAGTTCCAGTCTTTCTTTGCCAAATACGATGCAATCACTATTTTCCTGTTCTTGTATGCTCTGAATCGATCTCTTTTTTCTGTAAACAAATCGAATTCCCAATTGTTCTGCAGCTTGTCTCGCTTGCTGAATGTTTTGTTCATCTGGTCTACCACATGTTGTTAATAACATAATATTCACCTGCTCAGTTTAATACGAGAAAAAGGATGCCAACTGAGGACATCCTTTTTTAATATAAATTAAAGCTTTTCGTCAAATGCAGTCAGGAGATTTTCCATAATGGTTTCCATTGCATGGTCTTCAATATCATGACGGTGAATAAAATGAACTACTTCTCCGCCTTTGATTAATGCCATCGATGGAGAAGAAGGCGGAATTTCACCAAAAAACTCTCTCATTTGGGCAGTCGCTTCTTTATCCTGACCAGCAAATACAGTCACTAAACGATCTGGTTTCTTTTCTGTATTGATTACAGCTTGTGTAGCAGCAGGTCTAGCCAATCCTGCCGCACATCCGCATACAGAATTCACAACTACTAATGCTGATTCATTATTTTGACTCATAAATTCATTGACATCTTCTGCCGTTAATAGTTCTTCAAATCCTGCTCTGACTAATTCCTCACGCATTGGTTTTACCATTTGCTTCATATATTCTTCATAGGCCATTGACATATTTGTAATGCCTCCTTTTTAAAATTGCAATTCATTTTACTATATAATCTATTTAATGTGCAATGTGGTGAATGAGACTAGACTATTGCTTCTTAAGATCATATTATTTAAGATTTCCTTGACTCTGTCATCTGCTTCCAAACAGATCCTTTAGCTTCTTCGCCCATTTCGATTCTCTCAATGGCAAGCTTGATCTGCAGACTCACTTCAAATTCAGGGTCGTTTTCCGCATCTTTCAAAGCCGGCAGCGCTTGTTCATCGCCTACTTCATATAAAAACATAGCGGCACGCCAGCGGACAAGTTTGCTGCTGTCTTTTAATGCTTCCATCATGGCTGGTGCTGCTTGTTCAAAACCTAAATCTGATAGACAATCTCCTGCTGTTCTTCTGACCGTGACGGTTTTATCGTTTAAGGCTTTATAAAGAAGAGGAAGTACTTGCTGATCTTCAATCATGCCCAAATATACGGTTGCCAATCTGCGGATAGATGCTTTTTCGTCTGTTAATGCTTTTTCAAGTACAGGCAAGTCATTTAATTCAGGATCGTCCATTTGCTCCAGCTTTTGATAGCGTACACGCCAATCCGGATCATTTAGATCCTCCAGCGTAACCTTGCCTTTTTCCTTCTGCTTCAGCTGTTCCTGCTGATCTGGATTATTGGCGATTTCCACTAGAATATCTAATCTTTTCTGAGGATAAGCGGCTAAAAGCTCTTCTACTACTTCTTTTCCAATCGCGTCAAATTCACCATATCTAACGCCTAATTCTTTCCACTTACGTACTACTACAACATTATCGTCTGGACTTTGTGCTTGTCCAACAGCCTGAACAAATGCTTCTGGCAGACCATATCTCTTCTCTTCTGTCCCATTCGTTAATTTCACTTGCATGGGAATGCCTTTATAAACTTGCACTAAAGCGTTTATCTCACCGTAATGCTCATCGATACGCTGCTCATTTTGATTTGCTTCTGTTTCTTCTCCAAAACAGGCTCTAACCTGCTGAAGAAGCTCCTGCCAGTCAAATTTGGCATTTCGTTCAACTGCTAAGAAGTCGGCAACATGATATACACCTTTGATTCCCTGTATCTCCAGGATTTGCTTAATCACATCGGGAGCACCTTCACTTTGATCCTTTTTGTAATTATGGCTTTTTCCCATTGGCAGTTCTTCATGAAGTATGACTTTCATTGTGTTCGGACTCGGTGTTGGTTCAATCGCTTTTATCTTCAAAAGTATCACCCTTTATCACTTGATCTGCATGTAGACTTATTTTATCACAGCAAATCTTCTGAGTTCATACAGAATGCTTACGTTCATTTATTGATCAGCTATCTCAGACAAATAACTCCATCGTTCAATTAAATATTCAAGCTGCTGATTTAACTCATCACTTTCCTGTGTTAAGGACTGGGCCTTTTCAAAATCACTTCCCGTCTTGGAAAGTTCTGCTGCTATTTCTTCTATACGCGCTTCTGCGGCCTCAATTTTACTGTCAATTTCTTCCCATTCTTTCGTTTCCTTAAATGTCATCTTCTTTTTCTTTGGCTTTTCCTGTTGTTGTTTTGGTTTCTCTGAATCTGATTTTTCTTTTACAGGCTGTTTCTGATTTTCTTTTTCCAAGTAATCGCTATAATTTCCGTAGATTGATTCAATAACCCCATTGCCTCGAAGGACAATAAGCTGTTCTGCCACTTTATCAAGAAAATACCGATCATGGGAAACAGTAATGACCACTCCTGAAAAATCATCGAGATAATCCTCTAGCACCGTTAATGTTTGAGTGTCCAAGTTATTTGTAGGCTCATCCAGCAGAAGGACATTGGGTTCTGACATCAGGATCTTTAATAAATACAGCCTTCTTTTCTCACCGCCAGAGAGCTTTCGAATAGGCGTGCCATGCGAATATGGAGGAAAAAGGAATCGTTCAAGCATCTGTGCAGCAGAGATTGTTTTGCCATCAGATGTTTCAACAACTTGAGCAGTTTCCTTCAAATATTCAATCATGCGTTTATTTTCGTCCATATCTTCACTTTCTTGCGTGTAATAGGCAATTTTTACGGTTTGCCCAACCTGAACTTCTCCCGTATCAGGTGCGATATTACCGGCAAGCATATTTAGGAAAGTTGATTTTCCAGTTCCGTTTCTGCCGATGATGCCAATCCGATCACCAGGTTTAATAAGAAGATCATAGGAATTCATAATCGTCTTTTCACCGTATGTTTTGGTCACATTTTTAAACTCAAATACTTGTTTTCCAAGCCTGCTTCCCTGCAGCGACATATCAAGCCTTTCATTTGCTTTTACAGAGGATAACTCGTCGTCCAGCTTATCAAATCGCTGAATTCTGGCCTTTTGTTTAGTTGTTCGAGCTTTTGCACCTCGTCTAATCCACTCAAGTTCACGGCGATACAAATTATTCTGCTTTTCAATGACTGCCTGCTCATTTTCCTCACGCAAAGCCTTTGCTTCTAAAAAGGCTGCATAATTGCCTTTATAGGCATATAATTTACCGCCCTCTAATTCAAACATCCGATTGGTTACAGCATCTAAGAAATAACGATCATGCGTAACAATTAATAAGGCTCCCTGATATTTGCTTAAATAATCTTCAAGCCATTTAACAGACTCATAATCAAGATGGTTTGTCGGCTCATCAAGAATAAGCAAATCAGGTGATTGAATTAAGACCTGAGCGAGTGCAACGCGTTTCTTTAACCCGCCTGAAAGCTCTCCGACTGCCTTATTAAAATCTTCTATTCCGAGTTTAGTTAGTACAGTTTTAGCATTTGTACTCGTTTCCCAGGCATTCAAAGCATCCATTTGCTTCTGCTGCTGAAACAGTCTTTCCTGAACGTTCTGGTCTTCTGGATTCTCATTTAACTTCAGCAGTGTCTCTTCATATTCTCTTAACAGCTTCAAAACAGGAGCATCTCCCGCAAAGACTTGCTCCAAAACAGATAAGTCAGGATTTAAATCTGGTTCCTGAGGCAAATAAGCAATTGAATAATCTTTTGGCGCTGTTATATGACCGGAATCAGGCAAGTCAACACCTGCAACAATCTTCAAAAGTGAGGATTTCCCAGTACCATTTACTCCGATCAAACCTGCTCGATCTTTTTCGGCAATTGTAAAATCAATGCCGCTGAACAAGTCTTTTTCACCATATGATTTATATATATTTTCAAGAGAAATCATTTTCATAATAACCATTCCATTCGTTAAAAAATTGCTGTAAAAAAGTCTCCATAAAATGATGGCGATCATCTGCTATTTTTATGGCTGATTGTGTGTTTAGCCTTTCTTTTAGCTTTAAAAGTTTTTCGTAAAAATGGTTAATGGAGGATGATTTTCCCTGCCGATACTCCTCCACAGTCATTTCATTTCTAACTGTTAAAGCTGGATCATAAATTGGCAGATTTTTAGATCCTCCATATGCAAAGGTTCTTGCTATTCCAACAGCACCCAAAGCATCCAACCGATCTGCATCTTGTACAATCTTTGCCTCTATAGTCAAAGTACGATGATTATTTCCGCCTTTATAAGAAATGCCTGCAATAACATTGATAATCTCCTCTGAAGTTTCAGAAGGCAAAGAAAGTTCTTGTAAAAAGCTGTTCAGCTTTTTTTCTCCTGCTTCTTTTGATTTGTTCAGTTTTTCATCTGCCACGTCATGCAGAAGCGCAGACATTTCTATTATAAACAAATCTCCAAGCTTTTCTTGTTTATGTATATATTTCGCCGTATCCCGGACTCTGTTTACATGATACCAATCATGCCCCGTGCAGTCTTCCTGCATGACTTGCTGCACAAAAAGCTCCGTTTTTTCTATGATTTCTCTTTGATCCACTTGTGCCCCTCCTCATCCTGCTATAATACATATTATCATATAAATAAAAGAAGCCTAACTATGTGAAAAGCAAAAAAGCCGAACCATTAGACAGCGTATTATTAACAGCTGCTAAAATTGTTCGGTTTCAGAATATGATTGTCATTATTAAAATTTTAGCTTCTATATGTTTATTGCTTGTTAAACCAGCTAATTCCCAGTGTATCTTCGCCTGCATGAAGGCCAACTGCTGCTCCCAATGGGTAACAATTCAGCACAAGACCGGGGATTTCCATTTCGATTGTCCTTTTCCATTCTTCTGCTATTTCCCTGTGCAATCCATAAAGGATAAATGCTTCTTTCAGTTCATGCTGTTCATATGCTGACTTTAAATAATTTATCATTTTTTCTTGTGCTTTTTTCTTACTTCTCACCTTTTCTTTCGTGTTTAATTGACCCTGTTCCAGCGAGATGATTGGGGTAATTTGAAGCACGCTCCCTAGGAAAAATTGCAGGCCATTCATCCGTCCACTTCTATGAAGCTGTTCCAAGCTTCCTATTAATACATATAATTCATTCTCGTGTTTTAATGATTCCAGTTTTGTTGTAATCTGCTCTGGCTGCAATTCTTGCTCAGCAAGCTGCATTCCTTTTTTCACCAACCACGTAAGCGGATATGATATCAGCCCAGAATCAATTGTGTAAACAGGAATCTTCACAAGTTCTGCCGCCTGTTTACAGGAAGAAACGGTCCCGCTCAATTTTTCAGAGAGATGTACAGCAATGATGGCATCATATGTCTCCCCCAGCTTTTCAAACAACTGCTGAAACGTTCCGATAGAAGGCTGAGAGGTTTTAGGTACTGCTTTTATACTTTTTAACGTTTCATAAAGAGCTGCCGGTGTAAGGTCCACTCCATCAATATATTCTTGCTCGTCCAGCAGGATCGTAATTGGAACAATATACACATCCGGATGGTTTTGCATTACGTCATCCATTGCAGCTGTACTGTCTGTTACCCACGCAATTTTCATTTCGATCTTCTGCCCCCTTTTTCCATAATATATGTACAAGCATTTAAATAAAGACCGTCAGTGATTGACGGCCTTACTTCTTATTCTTTTAGAAATGGTTTTATCTTTGGAAAAAGCTTTACAGCTGTATTATAAAATACATCTTCATGATATTCTTCCGGTATTAAATCTTTGATAAATTGGATATATGGACCAACCGGAGCAAGCGGCCAATCAGTTCCAAATAACAGCTTATCATAGGAATCAGCGAACACAAGAGCATGTCTTAAATGATCTAAGAAACGGCCTTCGCTTCTTTTTTTCAGTTCCTCTTCAGTACCAACAATTATCCCAGATAAGTCGGCATATACATTCGAATTTTTATAAATGATTTCTGCACCAGTGATCGTCCATGGATCTCCAAAATGAGCCATCATAAACTGCACATTTCGGTGCTTTACAGCTACTTCATCAATTGCAAGCGGATGAGAATATTTTAATAGCCCTCGCTCTGAATATGTGTCGCCTGTATGAAACACGACCGGTACTCCATACTTTTCTGCAAGCTTATATACCGGTTCATATACCTCATCATATGCATAAAAAGGATAATAACCAAGATAGATTTTAATCCCAACCACTCTTGGATGCTGCAGTTCCTGCTCAAGTCTGCCTAAAGCAGCTTCATCCAAATCAAATGGATTTATTCCTGCACAATATACGATCTGTTCCGGCAAAGCATCTCCTAAATCCAAGCCCATTGGCGTTACAGCCTCATGGTCAGGGAAACCCATTTTATCTGTCTCCGTTAGCCCCATAGCGATGCTTAATACAACGTTCGCTTCTTTATATTCATTTATATAGCCATCATAAGAATAATCCACTTTAGAAATCTCTGCGGCAGTATGATGAAAAGATTTTACATTTGAAAAATGAATATGTGCGTCAATGATTTTCATATGTACTCCTTTAACTTTAAAATGTTTGCTTTTATTATAGTAACTGAACGTTCTAATTAATACCATAACATATGGCTTTTGAAAGAAGAGGTGGGACAAAAAGAAAAAAATATATCTAACACATGAAAGTTCAATGTCATGGTTTAGGTATTTAAAGACGCCCGTTCCATTGCGCTGCGGACCCTCGCTTTCCGTGGGGAGGAAGCTGAGCCTCCTCGAAGCAAAGCTTCTGCGGGGTCTCACCTTTTCCTCTATTGCCCACAGGAGTCGAAGGTCCTCCGCTCCATTTCACTCATGTTTGAAAGATATATTATAAAAATAATAACTAGTAAACCGAATGATTATAAAAAGTTGTTTACTAATCATTTAGATTTATCACAATGCTGAATACTTATTTCCCACATTCTTTTTATAGCCTTTTTCACGTATTACATGCTTTATTTATTAAATAACCATCTTTTAAGGGACAGAATTGATATTAACTATTAAAAAATGAAATTCCTCGCAGCTTCTCAAAGCTATCGGCTGTAAGAGGACGGTGATCGAATATCATAAACATTGGCGCAGTTACCGCGGCTGCTTTTTGGGATGAGGTTAATTCAGCAACTTCCTTATTTAAATAAGCTTCTGCTTCACTCTGTTCTTCTGCTGTTAATACATATAATCTTTCTTCCCGGCCATTAGAGCTTATGCTGCTGCCTTCATGCATAAAGATCGACATCTCTTCCATACCAGCTTTAAATATGTGCTGTTTGCCATCAGGCAAATGTACAGCAAGATCACTCAGCTGATCTCCTGTAAAAAAAACATCTGTATTCCAGGTTTCTCCTGCGATTGATTTTCCATTCTGATCATTAATCCGCACAAAATGAGCAACTGCCGGTACACCTGGAAGCACTGCAAAATATTGTGTGAACTGAAAATTCCCCCACGTATCATGCTGCTCAAATACCGTTCGTATCGCCAATGATCTCCACTTATTACCATACGAATCAGACAGATCAACAAATTTGGCATCACGTTTAGCTTGCTGCAGCGAAAATAGACTGATATTTGATGGAATGGTTTTATATCCTCCCGCCCACGGATTCCACCAGCCTTTTGCAATTAAATCCGGATAAGAACTGTGCAGCCACTGCATTCCATTCATCTTAAGCGAATAAATGCCAGCGTAGAAATCTGGTGATGCTTTCAATTCAATGAATTCATTGTGAAGAACGTAGGTGTCATAGTGTTCACCTTTTTCTATTGATGAGTGGACACTCCCACCTGCTGCAAATACCAGCTCCTCAAATCGAATTTCTTCATGATCGCTAAGAAGACTTCCTTTTACGGTTTGAATGCCTACATGATCCTTAAGCTGTAGTGTAGAGCCGAACTCTGTTTTCTCATCCTGCTCAGTCAGCTTTTCTTCCAAAACGACCGCATCATTTACGCGCATCTTCCATTTACCGTTCAAATAATTGTTTCTGGCAGTTTTTAAGACGATGTCTGCTTTGCCAAGAGTAACAACTGGATTGCCGTTATTAATGATAATTTCTTTTTCGAATAATAAAGTTGGCTGGTTATTCACCTTCTTTTTCAAGGCAAAATCACGCTGCTCCTTCCAGGAATGAAATGTACCCATTGCCAGAACAATTGCTGGCAATTCGACCTGTTCACCTGGGACAAGCTTTTCTATATGGAACTCCAGCTGCATTTGCCACCCTTCTGGATTCGCCTTCCAGTCGTCAGCCCAAGAAAGGCCGATTGGCATCTCTTCATGCTCACAAAAATACCAATTTTCCTGCAGATCTCCTTTATGAAGATCACCATATTCCAGCTCTCTTACTCTCGAAAACTTTGTTACACCAGCTTTAAGCGGGAAGATGGCGTTTTCAAGGTCATGATAATTTGCTTGCTGAAGGAAAAGATGATTATATATCTCAGAATGGCTGTTTTTTATTTCAGCCCACCTCTTTACAATGCCTTCACCAAATAAGGATGTATAGACTGCGAGCTGTATTCCAGCAAAATCTTCAGAATCAAATACCATTTTCAACGTAATGCACTCTTCATCCAAAATCCACTCAAGAGAAATAGGTTTTTGCTTTGAAAACTCAAATGAATATGGTTTTCCAAGCTTGGGAATAAAAAAAGCAAAAGGCTGGTCAATTAATTCATTTCTTCCAGCAGCAGTCGAATAATTTTGCTTGCTTATCCTGACTTGGCTGACTCCATTATACAAATGCCAATATTTTTTAGATTCCCCTCCAAATTTCTTTCCAAAGCCTTTTAGACCGAAGCCCACTTCATTATGCAGGAAGACCTGAACACTGCCATCCTTTTTTACAGCTTTTATTTTTATGTCCGGCTGGTAGAACCCATATTCTTTTACAATATAAGGAACCGTTAATAGCGCTCTTTCCTTTGGCTTTAATTCGAGTACAAATTGATTTGTCTTAAGTTCCACATGATTATGTTCACCAATTTCAACAGTAAAGGCTGCTTCTTCCGGCAAACTGTTCTCTACCTCTAGTTCAAAATGAGATAACTCATTTAGAAATGCTAAATTCATAGTTGATTTTCCGGTGATTTTTGCCGGCTGTTTTGGAAACACACCAAGAGATAACAGACAGGATTCTCCGTTAATTTTTACTTCTACTTGAACCACTGGATGCGTTTTCCAGATATTAGGTTCCTCTCCAGCTGCAAGCATCACTGTACCGTTTATAATTGCCTCATCGGCTACATTTAAATTTGAAGATAATTGAAGGGTTGAACGTTCATTGTCTATGCCTTCTGCCTGAACCTCTAAAGTGATTCCACTTTTGTTTTTCACATGCACTTCTACTAGCTCAGTCTGACCTTCTATCATTTCATGAGATGGCACTACAAGTTCAACCGCAAAATCATCCGTTTCAATTGCAGCAATTCCTCTTCCTGTTCGCTCAAATGTTACCCGTACGTTTTTACCATGACTGCTCCATTCATATTCATAAAAAGAAAAACCGTTTTTCTTAACTCCATCCGGCTTAATTTCTATTAATCTCGTACTCGCCTCATACCAATCTGCTTCTGCAAAAAACGGCTGTAAAACCGGCATCTTTAGCACTGATGGAATAAAGTTCATTAAATGTGTAGTATCATCGCGATCTTCCCAAAAAAAGCCGCATTTTTTATAGAGTGGAACTGCTTTCAAATTTCCCGGCCAGGTAAATAAATCTACGCGGGGAAAATCGAGTTCCACGGTTTTAGAAATGGCTTTCATCAATAGCATTTTACCGATCTTCTTGCCATGATAATCCGGGCGTACATTCAAAAGTGGTATATAAAGAGCGCCGATATCCTCCCTGTATTTAGATAGCCCGCAATACCCTACAACCTCATCCTGGTCCATCGCTAAATAGAGGGTAATATTGCCGGAGTTCTCTTCTTTTGTTTTCACATCTTCCGCAGTTGTAACCCTAGAATCTCCACCCCAGCTATCTCTGCTCAGATTCCACATCTTCGCTACTTGTGCAGCATGCTCTTCTCTATATTCGGTAATCACAATCTCATTTGTTTTTACGTTCATTCTCTTATCCTCCTAAGCTAGGTGACTTCTTGTCTTTTCTCCTCATTTTCCGATTTTTGCACAGATGAAATATTCATCAGCTTCTCCTCCTTCTTAATAATAGGAATGATTTCCCTATTTTATACTAGCTGTTCACAGCACAATTGTAAACATTATTCTGATTATTACACAAATACAAACAAGGCGCCTTATAAAGATAGCGCCTTGTTTGCTCAATGAAACTTTCTTATAAGATGATCCATTTCCTTTAAGGTTTTGACCATGTATTCAGCCATGTTTTGAAGGTCATCAATTTGATCTTCCTGGATGTGGCGATTGAAAGAAATGGTTAGTTCATTTTCTACGTGAGCATGTTCATTTAAGGCATTCTTTCTAATATGCTGCAGAACTGAATGATTGGCTCCCCAAATGATTTTTAATCGCTCTGCCGATTTTTTATATAATTCTTCGTTCTCAGGATGTTCGAGAGTTGTTTTAATAAAAACAGAAGCACCACTTTGCTGTACCCCATTTGAAAGAGGCAGCAGTTCAGCTGATAAATTAGCAAGGTCAGCTTGCAAAATAAATGTACAGAATACCTTGCTGCTTGAATTCTTCTTTAGTGTCATTTCAAACTTACGGGAAAGCTTTGCTAAGTTCACCCAATCATTACGGTCAGTAATAATGATTTCGCCATCCAGGTCGTAATCATAGAGACATCCTTCCATTACGACCTTCATATTTTCAAATGCTGTAGGATCAAACATATTAAAATAGTCCAACTGCCTGGCCTTGTTCGTCAACGTCCATCCGCAATGCAGCCGGATTTTTAGGAAGACCAGGCATGGTCATTACTTCACCCGTTAATGCGACGATAAAACCAGCGCCAATCGATGGCTTAAGTTCACGAATGGTAATTGAAAAATCTGCTGGTCTGCCGAGTTTGGAAGGATCGTCTGATAATGAATATTGTGTTTTCGCCATACAAATCGGCAGGTTCCCCCAGCCAAGTTCTTCAAATTGGGTTATTTGCTTTTTGGCTTTTTGAGAATACTCTACTTTTCCAGCTCCATATACTTTTTCCGCAATCGCTGTTATCTTATTTTCGAGAGAATCAGAAAGTTCATATAAAGGGGAAAAGGTTCCTTCATGCTGTTCGATGACTTCAACCAGTTTTTGTGCTAACTCTATTCCTCCGTCTCCGCCTCTTTCCCAAACCTCTGTAACAGCTGCTTCCATTCCATTCGCAGCACATAATTCCAGCATTGTATTCATCTCTGCCTCTGTATCTGTTATAAACTTATTAATAGCAATAACAAATGGCAAACCGAAATTCTGTAACGTCTCAGCATGTTTTTGCAGATTCGCAAACCCTATGCGAATCGCTTCGATATTTTCTTCTTTTAAATGGTCCTTCGCTACTCCTCCATGCATTTTTAAAGCTCGAATCGTCGCTACGATCACGACAGCCTCTGGCTTAATCCCTGAGGTTCTTGCTTTTATATGCAGGAATTTTTCTGCTCCAAGATCCGCTCCAAACCCTGCTTCTGTCACAACAAAATCAGCGAGCTTTGCAGCTGCTTTTGTGGCAATAACACTATTGCAGCCATGAGCAATATTAGCAAATGGCCCGCCGTGAATAAGTGCAGGTGTATGAGCAATCGTTTGAACGAGGTTTGGCTTGATGGCTTCTTTCAGCAGAAGTGTTAACGCCCCTTCTGCACCAAGCTGTGCTACAGTAACTGGCTGCTTGTCCATATTGTAGGCAATGACCATTTTTCCAAGTCGTTGTTTCAAGTCCTTTATATCTTCAGAGAGGCATAACACCGCCATAATTTCGGAAGCAACTGTTATGTCAAAGCCATCTTCTCTTGGCACACCTTGCATGGGACCGCCCAAGCCGATGATAACTTTTCTTAACGCACGATCATTTAAATCCAGCGCACGCTTCCAGACAATGCGGCGCTGATCGATTCTCAGCTCATTTCCCTGCTGGATATGATTATCAATTAAGGCAGCCAGCGCATTGTTAGCAGATGTTATGGCATGGATATCGCCCGTAAAATGAAGATTGATATCCTCCATAGGCAGCACCTGTGAAAACCCGCCGCCAGCTGCACCGCCTTTTATGCCCATTGTTGGCCCTAGGGAAGGTTCTCGGATGGCGATCATTGTTTTTTTGCCAATAGCATTCAGTGCATCACCGAGACCGACTGTTACTGTTGATTTCCCTTCTCCTGCTGGAGTTGGATTGATCGCTGTAACCAAAATGACTTTTCCAGATTCGTTCGTCTTGATTCTCTCTAGTGTGTCTGCTGAGAGTTTTGCTTTATATCTGCCATATAATTCAATATCATCTTCCTGTAAACCGATTGAAGCAGCAATTTCTGTAATCAGTTTCATTTTTGCCTGCTGAGCAATTTCTATATCTGACTTGACTTCAAGTTTAGTGTTCATGCATCTTCCCCCTGCAACATGATGTGATATGTATTTGCCACTTTTTATTGTACCATCACAGTGAGATAATATTTAAAAAACTTAGCAAATTAAAACACATTATCATTGCTGACTATTGCAATCGTTTATATAATGATCTTAATAAAATGGATAAGAGAGCATATTGTTATATATGTATATCGCCTTTCAATTAAGAAAAAATGGGAGTTGATCTTTTGCCTATTAACATACCGAAAAATTTGCCTGCCCGTGAAATATTAGAAAAAGAGCATATTTTTATTATGGATGATGACAAGGCCCTTCAACAGGATATCCGCCCGCTGAATATACTTATTTTAAATTTGATGCCTCAAAAAGAAAAAACGGAAACCCATCTGCTTCGACTTCTAGGCAATACACCACTGCAAACAAACATAACATTCTTAAAAACAGATACACACACATCAAAAAATACAAGCCAGCTGCATCTTGATCAATTTTATTCAACATTTCAAGAGATTAAAGACCGGAAGTTTGACGGCATGATCATTACTGGTGCCCCTGTTGAACAGCTTCCCTTTGAAGGGGTCGATTATTGGCAGGAGTTAAAAGACATTATGCACTGGACAAAATCAAATGTAACTTCGACATTACATATATGCTGGGGAGCACAAGCAGCTTTATATTATCATTTTGGAATCGGAAAATATAATTTAGAAGGCAAATGCTTTGGAGTCTTTCCTCACACCGTATATCAATCAGATGAAAAGCTCCTCAGCGGATTTAATGATTATTTCTGGGCACCCCATTCCCGTCATACAGATGTGTCTTTAGACGAAGTGCTTGCTCATCAAGAAATTACACTGCTTTCTTCATCAGATGAGGCGGGTGCTTTCATTATGTCTGCCAATAGAGGAAAGCAGATTATGATAACGGGTCATTTAGAATATGAAGCTACTACTCTTTTAGAAGAATATGAGAGAGATGCTTCAAGAGGTCTGGATATAAAAATTCCGGTTCATTACTTTCCAGAAGATAATCCTCAAAAAGCTCCAGCTAATATTTGGCGTTCACATGCATTTCTGCTTTTCTCGAACTGGCTGAATTATTATGTGTATCAGGAGACACCGTATAATTGGTCATAAAACATTAGCAAGCCTGGAAGGCATAAGAGTATGCTAAGCTGCCATTGTTCTTTTCACTAAATAATGCTACGGAACTTCTCAATATCCCTGAATCAAAAACAAGCCTGGATGACGAATCATCCAGGCTTGTTTTATTTATGATTGCTGACTGTAGTAAACTTCTTCGAACGGCTGCACGACAACAAATCCATTTCCTTCAAACTTCATTTGAATGGATTCTCCGCTTCCTCTGCCGATAAATGTTTTAAAAGATACATCTGTAACAAATTCCGGCTGAAGATTGCCAGACCAAGCGACTGTTGCATTCGGATCTGTATAAACAGGATTATCCGGAGTGACAAGCAGTGTTAATGGTTCGTAATGTGAGGTAATAGCCACCATTCCTGTACCTTCAAGACGGACATTAAATAAACCTCCGCTCATCATCCCCGCAATTTTTCTCATCAATTTGATATCCCAGTCAATTGACGGTTCAAAAGCGAGCAAATCATTCCCATTGACAAAAATCGATTCGCCATTGAGATGTAAGATGGAGATCTTCTTTCCTTGATCGGCTAAATACAGTTTTCCATTCCCAGTTGCCTTCATTAAAGAAGTGCCTTCACCTGTTAACGCTTTTTTAAACATTTTTCCTAAGCCGTGCTCCAGAATGCCTTCACGCTCAAATTTAATTTGCCCCCGATAAGAAATCATCGCTCCTGATTTTGCCCAAATTTGATTGGATAAGTTGATTTCCAGCATTCTAGGCGTCTCTAATTCAAACAAACCTTCCCCTTTGTCCTCTTGCTTTGTTTGATTTACAAATTGATCAATCGAATATCTGCTCATTTTCTAATTCCTCCTCTTTTCTATTTTTAAGCATAAACACCCACATGAAAGATAGTGCCTGCTTAAGCTCGACTGGAAGTGAACCCTTGGGTACCTGTTCTGCTGCTTTTTTAAAAACGGGCAATTCCGCTATTTTTTCCCATCCATTTTCTAGTGCCAAAGCCTCAAACTCCCATGGCATCATAGTATTGCAGATCACCTGATCGCCATATAATCTTTGAAAACTGCTTTTTCGGGGACCTGCAGTTGGTCCCAGCACACCAACACATGCATAGCCTCCTGGCTTAACCATATGTTTCATATGCATTAATACCTTAAGAGGATCTTCTGTCCATTCCAGCGAATTAATTGCAAGGACTGCGTCATAAGAATTTTCGGGTAATTGAAGTATGGTTATATCGCCTTTGATGAATTGAGAATGGTTCTGTTTGTTTGTTTCTTTTGCTCTATGTATCATTTCATCAGCAACATCATAGCCAGTCACTTCATAACCCTTTTTTGCTAGTTTTAATGAACCATAGCCATCTCCGCAGCCAAGATCACACACTTTTGAATAGGCTGGAACCACTTTACAAAAAAAAGGGATAATATCTTTGCGGCTGCCCTCTTCCCACATCGTTTTGCTGCTTGCATGCCATGTGGCAGATCGTTTATTCCATTGTTTCTCTGATTCTAGACTCCAATTTTGCATATCATCCCTCGCCATCTTCCCCTTTATATACGGTACACTTTCTCAAAAGTTTCATCCTATGTACATTCTAGACTTATTCATAACAATCCTATCTATGTCTGATATAAAAAACTATTTATTTAATCATTAGCCCATATAAGATAAGAATAAACAGCATAACAAAAAGAGTTGTATGCATAAAAGCTTGCATACAACTCTCTTTCACGATAAATCCAGCTGTTTAATCACTGCTGCAGGATTTCCTCCAACGACTGTATTTGAAGGAACATTTTTTGTAACGACAGCCCCAGAGGCAATAACAGCGTTGTCTCCAATTGTTACACCAGGATTGATGATCGCGCCTCCACCAATCCAAACATTGTTGCCGATTGTTACTGGTTTGCCGTATTCTTTGCCCGAGTTCCTCTCTTCAGGGTCAAGAGGATGTGTGGCTGTATAAATATGTACACCCGGTGCCATCATGCAATTATCACCGATTTTGACCTCACAAACATCAAGAATGACACAATCAAAATTAGCAAAAAAGTTTTCGCCAACATGCGTATTGCTGCCATAATCAAAGCGAATATTGGGTTCCATATACACATTTTCTCCTGTAGAACCAAGCAACTCTTTTAACATGCTAGTCCGCTCTTCGTGTTCTGATTCTAATGAAAGATTATAAAGACGCACCTTTTTTCTGGCCTCTGTGCGGGCATGAAGCAATTCAGGATCTAATGGGTCATACATTTCGCCAGCTAGCATTTTATCTTTCTCTGTTCGCATCTTCTCAAGCACTCCCTTATGGTTTATCTAAACATTTATATTGTAAGCCTTTTCTCAAATTCACAAAACAAAAAAACACACAAGACTTCTGTGTATTTTTCTTTCACTTAAGCATTTTCGTTATTTTTTTGAACAATCCTTAGGGCATTTATTCGGTTTTCATCTTCTTCAAAATATTGGACAAGATCCCCAATGCGGTCTATTGCATCCCAGCTTAAATGGTGTTCAATTCCTTCAACATCCTGATATATATTTTCATCTTTCACTCCGATGATTTTGAGAAGCTGTTCAAGCAACTCATGTCTATACACTAACCGCTTGCCAATTTTCTTGCCTTTTGCTGTTAAAACAAGACCTCTATACTTTTCATATACTAAATATTCATCTTTATCCAGTTTCTGCACCATTTTGGTAACAGATGAAGGGTGAACAGATAGCGCTTCTGCTATATCGGATACACGGGCATATCCTTTATCTTCAATCAGTATATATATTTGTTCAATATAATCTTCCATACTTGGTGTTGGCATAGGGTACCTCCTAAAAGAAAAGCGCTAGCGCCATGATTAAGTACTTCCATTTGAGGTACTTGACGCTGAAATAACTTGTCTATTTCTCATTTATATTTATAGCACAATGTAAATATACACTAAGCCATGACATTTATTTGTGATGCAAATACTTTTATCAAGTGCATGGCTAATATGACATTAGCCTTTAAAAAGTTTACTACAAAATGGCAATAGGAGACAAGCTTATGTCTCAAAATTACCATCAAGCCGAGATGTATACAGCAAACATCTCCGCTCTTATTTACACCTGTTTATCGAAAATAAATTTCAGCTTGTGATCTTTCTGATCCCATGCCAGTTTGGCTGAAAACATTTTTTCTTTGCTGGAAAAACCCTCAATTAATTCGGTCTCCCCATTCTTCAAGATCAATTTGACGTTCTTTTGTGTGATCGTTTTATTTAAGATTTTTTTCGATATACTAAAGCCGCAATTGCTTTTTTTATAATTGGAACATCCGTAAAAAGTTCCTTTATCAACAACTTTTCCATCGCAAAGCAAGCATTTTCCTACCGAAGATGTTCTTTTTTGCTTATAGGTTTTCGGTGTAAAATTATCTTGATCCTCTTGTGCAAATGTCCATTTATCCTTATTCTCGGAAGATGCCTGAATCAGATGGAGGACCATTTTATTTGTTTGCTCCATAAATTGTTTAGGTGATGCCGTTCCTTCAGAAATCTGCTGAAGCCTTGTTTCCCACTTAGCCGTCATCTCTGGAGAAGCCAAAATCTCTTCTCCAATTGCACTAATTAAGATTTTCGCTTTTGAGGTAGCATAGACAATGTTTTTTTGGATATCAATATACCCTCGATCCTTTAACATGGTAATAATCCCTGCTCTTGTTGCCTCTGTGCCAAGACCTTCTGTTTTGTTCAGCATTTGTTCAAGTTCTTTATCCTCCAAATGCTTGCCGGCCGTTTTCATTAAAGTGATGAGCTGACCTTCCGTATATCTTTTGGGCGGCTGTGTCTTACCTTCCTTTACTTCTGCCTTTAGCACCTCACCTTTTTCAGCTTTAGATAGAATCGGAAGATTGGGTTCCTTATCTTTCTCTGCTAAAGGAATGACTTTGCGCCAGCCAAGTTCCAGCTGAACTTTTCCTTTTGATTTAAACATCGCTCTTCCGTCTACAAGCGTATCAACCTCTGTATATTCCACGACAGACTTTTCATGAAATGCAGCAATTAAACTGCGGGCAATCATCAAATAAATCTTTTGTTCATCAGAAGAAAGCTTCTCGATTGAAGGCACCTGTTCAGTCGGAATGATTGCATAGTGATCTGTTACCTTTTTATCATCGACATATCGTTTGTTGCCTAAAAGCGATTGTTTTGGCAGAGGGAAATAGGTTTTGAATTCCTTTAAGTTTGATAGTTTTGCCAATATATCTGGAAACATTTCTGCTTCTCCTGCTGTTACATGCCTTGAATCTGAACGTGGATAGGAAACAAAGCCTTTTTGATATAATTTTTGCAGAATATCAAGCGTTTTTTTGGGAGGATATTTATACTTGCGGTTTGCATCTGCCTGCAGAGCGGATAAGTTGAATAGCATAGGAGGCAAATATTCCTTCTTTTCCTTTTTCACTTCTGTTATTTCTGCGTTTTTTCCTTTACAGAAAGCAGCAATTTTCTCAGCAAGCTCTTTTGATTCTGCTCTTGACTCTCCATCTTTGTCCCATTTGCCCTGATATGTTTTGCCATTCATATGAAACTCGGCAGTCACTTCCCAAAAAGGTTCTGAAACAAAACGTTCAATCTCTTTTTCTCTTTTCACGATTAAAGCTAACGTTGGTGTCTGCACTCTGCCGACAGAAAAAACGTCTGAAAAGCCTTTTTCTTTCAACAGAAGACTATAGAGCCTGGACGCATTCATCCCGACAATCCAGTCAGCACATGCTCGCGTATAGGCTTCATAATAGAGATTGCGCGTATCAGACTCTGACCGTAATGATGTAAAGCCTTCTCTTATTGATTTTGGTGTTAAAGAAGAGATCCACAACCGTTTCATGGGCTGCTTTGCACCTGCAACTCGAAGGACATTGCGGATGATCAGTTCTCCTTCTCGCCCAGCATCACCAGCATGAATAATTTCTGTGACTCGCTTATCCTGTACGAGTTTTTTTATGACATTAAACTGTTTTGCCTTATCTTTTGTTACTTCATACTGAAACTGCTCTGGAATAATAGGCAGATTGGTTAGTGACCATTTTTTCCAGGAAGAATGGTATTTTTCTGGTGCTGACAGCTGGCATAAATGGCCAACTGCCCATGTGACAAGGGCTCCTTCGGGGAATAAATCAGCAGGGAGGATTTCAACAAATCCTTGATGTTTTTTCATTTTGAAGATTGAGGCTAATGTTAAACCTTGATCTGGTTTTTCAGCAATGATAAGTTTCATAGCGTTTCACTTCCAAGTGTTCTAATAATAGTTTCTATTTTACCTGTAATTGAGCTGAAGAGAAAGTAAAAAAGAACGACTATTTTTTGTCGTTCTTTCCAATTAAACTATTATTCTTATATAACCTTATTGTTCGGAGCCATATTTCACTTTTTTTAATGCGAATTTTTTAAATAGATACCCTTTTGTTGGAGAAAAGAAGAAGACGAGAGCAAATAATATTCCATTGAC
The DNA here is from genome assembly GCF_001636345.1 of Cytobacillus gottheilii. Lineage (GTDB taxonomy): Bacteria > Bacillota > Bacilli > Bacillales > Cytobacillaceae > Cytobacillus > Cytobacillus gottheilii. The sequence goes on along the minus strand of NZ_KV440945.1, from coordinate 2,005,807 downwards.
TGCGGCCATGCTTCCTGAGATGGATACGTTAAACAGCATAGCAGCATAATATCCTATTATAGCTGCAGCTACTCCAAACACTCCACTTAAGATAAGCATCACACTCATTTTATCTGTTAATAAATAGGCAGAAGCCCCTGGTGCAATCAGCATGGCAACAACGAGAATAGCACCGACACTATCAAAGGATGCGACTGTTGTAAGAGAAACCATTCCCATCAGCAAATAATGAATGAATAGTACTGGGATTCCAATTGCAGCGGCCATAGCAGGATCAAAAGAGGTAATTTTCAGTTCCTTATAGAAAAGGAAAATAATAACCAGAACGATCAGCAATACTGCCGATAACATTAAGAACGCCTTAGGAAGTTCCGGGAGAAAACCAATTTGCACTGTGTCCCATGGCACAAATGCGATTTCTCCCATTAGTGCATGATCCACATCAAGATGCACATCACCTGCATAGAGGGTGATTAATATAACACCTATTGCGAATAGGAACGTAAATACCACCCCGATGGAGGCATCCTCCTGTACACCGCTGCTGTGGAGCAGCTGAACAAAAACAACTGTTAACAGTCCAACAACTGCTGCTCCAATGAGCATATAAATTCCATTCATGCTTTGACTTATTAAAAAGGCCAGCACAATCCCAAGCAAAACTGTATGACTAATGGCATCCGCCAGCATTGAAAGTTTCCGCAAAATGAGAAAGCAGCCTGTAATTCCACAAGTAATGCCAGCCATTGATCCGATTAGAATGATCCATGCCTCGTAACTCATAGGTACTCGCCTCTTTCCTTTTGCATTGTCAGTTCTCTATTAATCTTCTTATGATTTATTTGTCTCTTAATGGCATTCGTTACAATGCCTCTTCCTGGTGCAAAGAACATAGAGAATAAGAATAATGCCGTTGCTGTTACAACAATAAACGGTCCGGTAGCAAGGCCTTCTCCCAAGGTGCTGATTAATGTGCCAGCTACACCCGAGATCGCTCCAAAGATTCCGGATATAACAATCATTTTACCTAAAGAATCCGTCCAATAGCGCGCAGCAACTGCAGGAGTAATAAGCAATGCTGCCATTAAAATAACACCTACTGCCTGAATACCGATCACAATGACAGCCACCAATAAAGATAAAAATACCAGATTAAGAAATCCAGCCGGAAGGCCAAGTCCCTTTGCAAATTCCGGATCAAATGTCAGTACCTTTAACTCTTTAAAGATTAAGGCAGTGATGACAATTAATGCAGCGGCTGTAATGGCCATCATTTTAACATCACTGCCAACAAGTGATGCTGCCTGCCCGAAAATAAAATCGCTTAATCCGCTTTTATTGCCTGCGGGAGATTGCGTTACTTTTGTTAACAGCACAATGCCAAAGCCAAAAAAGACGGAGAGAATTAAACAGATGGCTGTATCTTCTTTAATAATGGAATTGGAGATAACAAATTGAATGCAGTAGGCTGCTAAAAGCCCTGTAATGGTTGCGCCGATCAGCAGAGCAAGCAATGATTTCTCCCCTGTTAGCATGAAGGCAATACATATTCCCGGCAAAGCGGCGTGTGCAACGGCATCTCCAATTAGACTTTGTTTCCTTAATAAAGCGATGCTGCCAAGGACACCGCTCGCAATGCCTAATAGCATTGTGGCGAGCAGTACCCATTGTGTATTAGCATTATTCAAAACCATATTCATCAGATCACTCATTACAGGCACCTCATTTTTGTTCTGCTATCATCTGGCCTTTTTCTAAAAATGCCAGCTTCCCACCGTACGTTTGATGAAGGTTTTCCATTGTAAAAGTGCTTTCTGTTGGACCTGACGCAATTGCTTCAACATTTAAAAGCAGAACATGATCGAAGTATTCTTTTACAGTCTGCAGGTCATGATGAACAACAAGCACTGTTTTCCCCTGTTCTTTCAACTCATTTAGTAAATCAATAATCGCACGTTCGGTTGCTGCATCGACACCTACAAATGGTTCATCCATAAAGTAAACCTTTGCCTCTTGTGCCAGTGCTCTAGCAAGAAATACTCTCTGCTGCTGCCCGCCTGAAAGCTGGCTAATTTGGCGGTCTGCAAAATCAGCCATTCCGACTTTCCTTAAACATTCCAGAGCAAAAGCTTCATCTTTTTTGCCTGGTCTTTTAAACCAGCCAACATGACCATATCTGCCCATCAGCACAACATCAAGTGCATTAGTCGGGAAATCCCAATCAACAGATCCTCTCTGCGGCACATAGCCTACAACCCGATCCTTCGCCCGATACGGTTTGTTGTAGATTTGAATCTGTCCTGCCGCCTTAGGGATTAACCCTAAAATGGCTTTTATTAACGTTGATTTACCCGCTCCATTTGGCCCAATAATTCCAATAAGCTTTCCTTCCGGCACTTCAAAGTTTATATCCTTTAGTACCGGCTTTTCTTGATATGCGACAGTTAATCCTTTTACAACGACTGGATTCATCATTTCCACTCCTTATTTCAGCGCATCAGCAATCGTTTCAACATTATGTCTATACATGCCAATATACGTTCCTTCTTCTGTACCTTCTTCACCCATTGCATCAGAGTATAGCTCTCCGCCAATCGTTACTGTGTGCCCTTTGTCTTTTGCTCCTTCAATAACAGCGTTAATTGATTTCTCAGAAATACTGGACTCAACAAATACAGCCTTAATTTCACGCTCTGTTAATGTATCTACTAAAGATTGTACGTCCCCTAGACCATATTCAGATTCTGTGCTGATGCCTTGTAAACCCATTACTTCCATATCGTAAGCATTTCCAAAGTAGCCAAATGCATCATGAGCTGTTACAAGAACTCGTTGATCTTCAGGAATGCTTGACATTTCTTCTGCAGCAAATTCTTTTAAGTCATCCAATTCAGCATAATATTTCTGAGCATTTTCTTCATAAAATGCCTGATTATCCGGGTCTGCCTCTATAAGACCTTCTTCAATCTTGTTTAAGGCCTGCTTCCAAAGATCGATATCAAACCATACATGGGGATCAGCAGCTGAACGATCTTCGGCATCTTCCAGCAATTCGCCCTCACTGACATTTTCAGCAATTGCGTAAGTTGGCTTATCAGCATTCATTTTTTCAAGGACTTCTAAGATTTTACCTTCTAGGTGCAATCCGTTATAAAAGATAACATCTGCTTCTTCAAACTTCGCGATATCGCCCTGTGTTGCCTTATAAAGATGAGGATCTGTTCCAGGTCCCATTAAACTAATAACTTCCACTTTGTCTCCGCCAATATTTTTCACTCCATCAGCTATCTGCCCAATTGTTGTTGTCACAGTTAGCTTTTCACCGTCTGATTGTGTTGAATCCTCCGATGCTGAATCACCTGAACACGCCGCCAAAACCATTACAAGCATTGCAATTGTTAACCCTAACAGCTTTTTCATTTTCTCCCCATCTCCCTTTGGAAATTATTTAGTTCAGCCTTAGATGAGTATATGCACAAATTTATGCTTAGTGCACACATTTTAACATAAGACATGTTTTTTTTATTAAGCAATAAATGTTTCCTTAGTGCAACATTTTAACTCTTTTCAGATATTTGTCAATTCAAAAGCAAAAAAAAATCGGCATTAGCCGATTTTCACATTAGAACCTTATTCTTTTATAAGTACTTTGCTGCTTTTAACCATTCTTTTTATAAGGAGTGATCGTCATATGTTCAAGCACATAAAAGCGATTCATACTGACAACATTTGATACGGTTAGGATGTGAGAGGGGATTTTTTCAACATGAAACACAATTAACCCAACTCGATCATTCATGATAATAAAAGAATCGCCATGAGAGTATGCCAGGATCTCTTTTCCTATCAGCCGAATAGAGTTGATTATTGCTTGTTTAATATCTTCATCAAGATGAAAGTTTGGAGAAAATCTTAAAATCCATTCTAAATCATCGATTGAAAACCTGAACATCTTTCTCTCACCCTCTTCTCAGAGTTTAAAATATTTGTATGAGGAAGGATGATTTTTATGTATTATTTCTTTAAAAATATTATTTTTTAAATTTTGTTACTATTTTATGTTTTTTTCCAATTATTGCGATCTTGAACCTTGACTGCGGGCAGGCATTCGTGTATATTATAATCATCATTTAACAGAATATATACAATTTATTTTGCAATATGTTTAAGTTGAGTGATAATATTTATCTTAGGCACTAGAGTGTCTTTTAAGGTTTAGGAGGAAAAGTTAACATGCAAAACGGTAAAGTAAAATGGTTCAACAATGAAAAAGGTTTTGGTTTTATCGAAGTTGAAGGCGGAGACGATGTATTCGTTCACTTCACAGCTATTACAGGTGACGGTTTCAAATCTTTAGAAGAAGGTCAAGAAGTTTCTTTCGAAATCGTTGAAGGAAATCGCGGACCTCAAGCTGCTAACGTAGTAAAACTATAATCTTATAATAAACTAGGCTGGCCTTGTGCCAGCCTTTTGTCATATTTTAAACATTCATTTTATTTTACTTTCAGGAAATCAGCACAATCCTTTTCCAATTGATTTTATTTTCTTCCCCACTGTACATTGTGTGATGCAGAAGCGGTGTGCAAAGCGCCTTCCTTTTTCCTCTTTATGATGCTGATGCAAGAAACAGCCTTTACAATATGTTTCCATAATGGATTCTGCCTCTTGGATCACTTTTTTTCTTTCCATAACCTTTACACCTCCGCTCCTTAAATCATTTGCATTTTGCTGTGGATGTTTTTCCCTTCAATTGCTTGAGTGGCAAGTTTATCTGCTTCTTTATTTTCATTTCTTCCCACCGGCGAATATGCTGGTATTAATCCAAGCTTCTTTATTTTTGCTTCGATACGATCAAGCCATCGATTTAAATTTTCTTCATAGCACGGCCACTCGCCAGCCAGCTGATTCAATACGACTTGGGAATCACCTTTAAATTCACAGCTCATATGGCGGACACCCATTTCTTCAAGCATATTAACACAAAAATAAAATGCTGCATATTCAGCTTCGTTATTATCATCAATCTCATGGAGCAATTCATTTGCACGCAGACGGTATTTTTTTTTGCCCTGTTTATAATAAATCACAGCCCCTAATCCTGCCAGCTGTTCCTGTTTATCATAGCCCCCATCAAAATAAACGACGATATCATGGGGTTCTTCCTCAATTTCTTCCAGCAGTTTTCCCAGTTCCTTTAACGTCCAGGATGTACCGCGTTCATCATAATATACCATATCTGAAGCCCGGCCAGACTTAGTAAGTTCTTCTCCTGTTAAAAGAGCCAATTCACCTGTCAGCCAATCTGATGTAAAAAATACATTTGAACTTCCTTTTAATTTATAATTCCATTCTAATTTATATTTCATTTATTTTATCCTTTCTTCCTAATTTGAAGCAAATCATGTAGTTTAGGTGGTCATACTTTTATGATACACTTATTTTTAGCTTACATAATTTACAGGATTTGATGGAGGATCATGAATGATTGAAGTATATATTGACGGAGCAAGTGCCGGGAACCCTGGACCCAGTGGTGCGGGCATATTTATAAAAGCCAATGGCAATGTTGAAAGGCACTCGATTCCATTAGGTATTATGGAGAATCACGAAGCAGAATATCATGCGTTAATAAAAGCTCTGGAAATTTGTATTCAGAAAAATTATCAGACGGTTTCATTTCGCACCGACTCACAGCTTGTTAACGCTGCAATGGAGAAAGAATTTGTAAAAAATAAAAGATATTCCCCATTATTAGAACAGGCATTACTGTTAAGCAAGCAGCTTCCGCTTTTTTTTATAAAATGGGTGCCTAGCTCTGAAAATAAAAGTGCTGATGATTTGGCTCGCGCTGCCATCCGGAAAAATAATACAAAGGATATTGAACAGTGATAAATAATAAACATAGTGTTGCCCACATCTCACTTCTGCTCGTAGCCTTCGTATGGGGCCTGACATTTGTTGTCGTCCAAAATGCGATTGCTTTTTTAGAGCCTTTTACATTTAATGCAATCCGATTTTTTATAGCAGGATTATTATTATTCCTCATACATATTGTTTTTACTAGAAGCAAACCTGGCCATTTCAATAAAAAATTGATTATTGCAGGAATGAAAGTTGGATTCTGGTTATTTATTGGTTATGCTTTTCAAACAGTCGGTCTTCTATATACCACTTCTTCAAAAGCAGGCTTTATTACTGGTTTAAGCGTTGTGCTTGTGCCCTTGTTTTCATGGATGCTATTCAAATTAAACCCAGGCAGAAACGCTCTTATCGGTGCTATCGTTGCTGCAGGAGGATTATATTTACTGACTATGACGGATACCGTTACCTTGAATATCGGTGATGGTTACATATTTATATGCGCAATTGGCTTTGCCATGCATATTATTATGACCGGAAAATACAGCAGCAAGCATGCCGTGCTTCCTTTAACGATTGTGCAACTGATGTTTGTTTCTCTGCTCTCTATGATTTTTTCTATAGCGACAGAAGATTGGCAAACTGTTCTTAACCCATCCATTATGTTTAATATGGATGTTATAATGGCGCTCATGATTACATCCGTATTTGCTACTGCTCTTGCGTTTTTAGCACAAACAGCATTTCAGCAATATACAACACCAGTAAGAGTTGCGCTAATATTTGCGACTGAACCGGTTTTTGCAGCTTTAGCAGGCTATTTATGGAATGATGAACGATTAGCTTCAACCGCCATTATTGGCTGCGGATTCATTTTTGCCGGGATGATTTTTGCTGAGATCCCGAAAAAAAGCAAGAAAGCACAGCTCGAAGCTTAAAGATCTTTATTGTTCACTCAACATTTTAAAAATGAGCCTTAAATATCGGCTCAGGACCTGTTCTGTTAAAGGTCTTATGGCACATGGATAAAAAAGAAAAGGCGTGTGGTTGCACGCCTTCTTAGTCTTTATTCAATTATATGGCAAGCAAATGCTTTTCTTTTACAAATTGTATAGCTTCCTGCCTATTTTTTATACCATGAGTTGTGAGCATTTCAAGTAAGGACATATAAAAACTGCCATCAAATGACTTTTGTATTTTTAGAGTAAGTTCTAAAGCGGCATTCACAAGTTCATCCCCAGCATTCGTATAATGCTTGCCGAAGTAGATAAAACCAATGGCATCTTCCTTCAGCTGAAAGCCTTTGCTTTCTAAAAAACGAACATATTCTTCCACTGTTTTCACAGTCATATTCATTCCTCTCCCTAATTGACAAAGCATTCCTCCTCAAATATTACCGTAAATTTCGACAATTATCTACCTTTTTTTGGTCAAATAATAGCCGATTGTACCTGTAATAACTCCGAGTATCGCTCCACCAATTACCTCTTGAGGCTGATGTCCCAGCATTTCTTTTAGCTTCTTTGGCTTTTCCTCTTTAAATTCAACTGTATCATCTGCATTAATTTTATCAACTAGTTCACCAAGGCTATTTACCTTTAATGTTAGTTCGCCAGTTTGACGGCGTATACCCTGTGCATCATACATAACAATAAGTCCGTATACTAGGGATAACGCAAAATCAACTGTAGGAACTCCTCTTTGTAATGCAATGAATGTTGTCAGAGAGGATACTCCAGCTGAATGTGAACTAGGCATCCCTCCTGTTTGAAAAAAGAGTTCTGGCCTCAATTCTTTCTCTTTTGCATAATGGATCGGAATTTTTAACCCTTGAGCAAGTCCGATACTTAAGAGTGCTATGTAAACTCCTTTATTCATATCATCACCTCCTGTTTATTTTGGAGTTTGTGTAGTGTAATTATTCCTTTTCGGTCATACTACTAAACATCGATCATAAAAGAGAGGTGAATGAAGATATGAGCAGAAGAGGCAATGATAATCGTGGTACAAAAGCATCTGGTGTAAACCCGCAAGGCTACGGTCAAGACGCTGAATTTTCTGAGGAGCCTAAAAGCAAGCTTGAGAATGCAGCGAAGAAGAAAAACACAAAATAAAGTAAGTAAAAAGGCCGATCACTCGTCGGCCTTTTCTATTCCGTATTCTATCACGGAATTTATATTATGCGTATTGCTGTTCTTCCTGTATCAATTTATGAAGACCGCGGAATTCAACTTCTGTAAATTTAGCAAGAACTTTTTCACGATTAATTTTATAGAGTGATTGTTCAAGTGTGCATGTAACAGGGACATCACATTTAATTTCCGCTAACTGCCTGCTTAAGTGGAGCATTTCCAGATCTTGTTCAATTTTCGTTCTTTGCCCTTTTGGAAGCTCTGTTAAATGAGCAAGAACTCCTTCAATATGCTCGTACTGCTGAAGCAGCTTTAATGCTGTTTTTTCGCCGATTCCCTTTACTCCAGGGTAGTTATCACTTGTATCCCCCATAAATGCCTTTAAATCAATCATCTGCTTCGGTGTAATGCCTTTTTCCTCAAAGAATGTATCTTTTGTATGCACTTTATAATTACCATATCCTTTTTGGAGAAGAACAACTGAGATCTGTTCATCCAATAGCTGTAAAATGTCTTGGTCACCAGTCAAGATTATAACATTGCATTCCTTGGAAGCACTTCTTGCAATGGTGCCGATACAATCATCTGCTTCGTAGCCTGATAATCCGATGTTGGGAACATCAAACGCTTCTACCACGTCTTTTACCAGTTCGAATTGTGGCTGAAGTTCAATTGGAGCCTCTGGTCTGTTAGATTTATAGCCATCAAACATTTCTGTTCTAAATGTTTTGCTGCCCATATCCCAGCACACAGCTACATGGCTTGGGTTAAATGAAGACATAGCCGTTAAAAAGTGTTTTACAAAGCCGTAGACTGCATTTGTTGGGATTCCTTTTGAATTGATCATAAATTGACCGCTGACTGCTGTGGCAAAATAGGCTCTGAATAAAAGGGCCATTCCGTCGACTAATAGTAGAGTAGATTTATCTTCTTTCATTTGTATTCCTCCTTGGAAAACTGCGTAGATACTATTATAGCATAGGTTAAGATGTTCTATAAAAACTGGATATAAAATGCCAAAACAGGTTAAAAAAACTATAATACTATGTCTAAAATACGAATTCAATGTCATGATAGGGGTATTATAACCAGCCCGTACCATTGCGCTGCGGACTCTCGCTTTCCGTGGGGAGGAAGCTGAGCCTCCTCGGCGCGCCTGCGGGGTCTCAGCTCCCCACTCGTCCCGCGGGAGTCTCGCACCATTCCGTTCCAATCGTAAGTTTCTTTTCTTATTACAAAATCAATGTGCTTAATAAAGCAAATATACTTACTTCTCTTTAAGCTTCCGTTTTACAATTGACCCTATCAAAGTCCTTTAAATGGTCCCGTTTCCACTTCATTTTCTTCATATGAAATCCAGTCGCTGAAGCTGCCTGGGTATAGTTTGACATGTGGGAAGCCAGCTTCTTTTAGGGCAATGTAGTTTGGTGCGGCTGTGACGCCTGAACCGCAGTAGACGATTAGTGTTTTAGAAGGGTCGATGTCTGTGAATCTTTTTTGCTGTTCTTTTGTATTTTTAAAGGTTCCATTTTCCAGTCCTTCAAACCAAACTTTGTTTATGGCGCCAGGTATTCTTCCTGCCTTTTTGTCTATTGGCTCTTCTATTCCTAAGTATCTTTTCTCCTCACGTGAGTCGATCATTACTATATTATTTGGCTTTTCTCTGACAGCTTCCTTTACTTCTTTGTATGTAGCAATCATGTCATGATTGTAGGCCGGACTATAGCTGACAGGTGCTGGAGTTGGAATTTCGTCAGTTACAACACCATCTTGTTTCTTCCAATCTTCATAACCGCCATTTAAAATATAAACCTTTTCATGTCCGACATATGTAAGCATCCACCATAAACGCGAAGCAAAAGCACCTTGCCCGCCGTCGTATGCGATAACAGTTGTGGTTCGGTCAATGCCCGAACGCTCCAATAACCCGATAAAATGATCCATTGGCGGCAATGGATGTCTTCCGCCATGCTGCTGAACTGGAGCTGATAAATCCTTTTCCAGATCAAAATAAAGCGCACCAGGAATATGATTGTTTTTATATAATTTTTCACCTTCCTCCGGATCACTTAAATTAAATCGGCAATCTGCGATAACGAGTTTTTCATCATTCAAGTGCTGTTTAAGCCAGTTAGCATCAATTGTTCTCAATTGAACTCCTCCTCCATTTCCAGTGTTTCATGTGCAATATGCTGTCATTTTACCAAAAAGCTTATTAGAAAGAGGGATTTTGATTTCAAAACCCCTCTAAAAATTATGAAATTTGCTTTTCAATTTCATATAACTTTTCTATTGGATATTGGTTAGAAAGTGCAGAAAGTAAGCCGTTATAATATTCACTTGTTTGCTCGATCATTGAGTCTGCTAAACGGCTATATTCATTAGCCAGCAGCGGATGATAATGATCTTTCAGCCGCTCTCCTTCCTTCTGTAAGTAGGCAAGCGCAGGATCCTCCATTGCAGTCTGTAATGCTTCGGCCAAAAGCTTCCGTTCATTTTTTTCAAAAAATGCTTTAGGATTTTTAAAATACGATAATGCTTTCTTAAACATCTGCTGATCCAGATCAGAGAAAGCAGTTGTAAATTCTATAGGTTCAAACTTTGCTTTTTCAAATGAAGTAAAAGAGATATTTTGATTGATTTCTTTCATTTCATTCATTAAACGTCCATACTGCTCCTGCAGTATTTTTCCTATAAAAACTTCTGCTCTTAAAGATGTGGCCCTCATTTCTTGTGCAAAATCAAACCCAAAGCTTTTTAGAAAGTCTTCTAAAGCTGCTTCTAATGCACGTTTTAAATTTCTTCCATCATCTTTCAGCAAGGATGGATTAAAAGATTCTTTAACAAAGTCATTGAATCTTAAAAATACTCTCTGTTTTATATAAAAGGTTAGCTCATCGGCTTCTTGAGCAAATCTTTTTTGCAGAAGATCTGTTCTTTGCTCTTTGAGAAGCTGCTGCATGCGCTGCTGCTCTTCAGCCAAAGCTTGAATTTTTTGCTCTTTTAGTGACTGATCTTCCATGGAAGATGAAATAAATGCCTGAAGCTGCTCTTTTGATCTTTCCTGTTCACGTTTAGCACTTAAGATTGATATGTTCATGAGGTCATGATGTATAAATGAATAGAAACGCTCTTCAAACTGCTGCATTCCCTCATGTAATGACCTATTATTTTTCTTTTGCTCTAGCGCCTGCAGACTTGATACACCATAAACGGAAGGAAGGCGCACACCATATTGAGTCAGCTGTTCCTCAACATATGTCCGAACATCTTCAAGCTCATCCTCGTTGTTAGCAAGGTCAATGGCATTGACGATAAAAAACATCTTATCAAGCTCAAAAGAATCCTTTACACGGCCAAGCTGAATGAGAAATTCTCTGTCCGCTTTTGAAAAAGCATGATTGTAATACGTAACAAAAAGGATTGCATCAGAATTTTTAATATAGTTGAACGCCACTCCTGTATGACGGGCATTAATTGAGTCTGCTCCTGGTGTATCAACAAGAGTAATACCGCTTCTTGTCAGCGGGCAGTCATAATACACTTCTATTAAGTCAACAAAACAGGATTTCTCTTCTTTCGCAACATAATCTGCTAATTCGCTAAGATTGGTTGTGATCATTTCCCCAAGATTGTTCTGAAATTCTGAAAAACCTTGTGAAAATGCTTTTAAAAAGGCAAAATGTGTTTTCTCATATGCCTCAAATTGTTGTTCAGGCTGAAAAATCTTATCAATTTTCTGCAGAGCATCACTCAAATTGAATGCAGACAAACCAAAAACCTTTAAAGATTCATTAATATCCTGAGCGAGGATGTCTTCTTTTTTTACATATACCAAAACAGTTCCGTGCCCATGGTCTGTATCAATTGGCATAATCTTATTAATGGCTGCAGTGGTGGGATTTGGTGAAACCGGCAGAACCTTCTCGCCTATTAATGCATTGGCAAAAGAAGATTTCCCTGCACTAAAGGCTCCAAAAAGTGCTACGGTGAACTGCTGATTTTTAATTCGGTCTGCTTTTATGATCAGTTGCTCTGATATGGTTTTAAACCCAGGAACGTCAGCAAGTAAAGTTGAAGTATGCAAAAGCTTTTCAACCAATGCTGATGTATCCTGCTTACTAACTGCGTCTTTTTCTGCTTCAGGCAGATCTATTACCTTTTTAGGGTGTTCCTTTTCTTCCTTTATTGTATATTCTTCAGTAACAATTTCTACATTTGCTTCTTCATTTGCTATAAGATCAGCCCATGTGATCTGAATATTGTCTGGGGAAGCTGCTCCAGTTAAAAGTTCATTCATATAGGACTTTGCTTGCTTTAATTGTTCTTTCACTGTGTGTATTTCCTTTATGGCTCCATCATAGCGTTTTAGTTCAGCAAGATCTGAAGATAGTTGAAGAAGCTGTTTTTCACCCTTCTTTTTAATAGAAGTTATAATTTGATCTTTCATTAAGCGATACTCAGATTTTGCGATTTTTTTAATAGTCTCGGCAACATCATTGGTATATTGAAGCACATAATCACCAGATAATCTTGCGCCGGTCTTAACGGTATTTGATAACAGGCTTTTATCAAACTTCACTTCAAACTGCTGGGCCTGTTCATAAAGAGTATCATTATTGATTTCCAGTTCTTTCAGTGTCTTTTGCAAAAACTGACGCAGATGCCAATTAATCTGGGCGTTTACCTTATCAGAAAAGTCATCATAAAACTGTGTTAGCCGCTGTTCTTTTTCAGCCATAGTCTTTTGTTTGGAAAAAAACAATCCAACTTTAAAATCAGGCTGCTCTGCCTGCAGGTAGTTTTCAGCGAGTTCTCTTGTCTGAAACGGCATCATATAAGCACTTTTAAGAATTTCATCTACCTGGTCATTTAAGTCAGCTTCAATTATTGTAGCCGCTTTCTTTTTTTCATCGATGATCTTATTTATTTCCTGCAGCTTTTCGGGAACGAGCGCTCGCTCACTTTCATTTAAAGCTGCTAACACCCGCTCAAATGAATCTAATTGATCCGCGTTTTGTTCCTCAAGCCATATATGGTGATCCTTCATTAATTTTTCTAAAGAATGATAAATTGACTGTGGCAGCTGCTTTCTTCCATCTTTTAATAAATTCTGCAGATTGTTCTGTAAATCGGTAAATTCATTATGTGGGTGATCATTTTCTCTTAAGGTCGTATAAAAAATCCTGTAGGGAATAACTCCCCATGATGCAAACGAATCTCTCACACCATTTTGAAACTGTTCAAAGCTAAGCTCTTCATCTCTATGCTTATCAATTTGATTGATAACTAGATACACCTTTTTCCCGGCGTTAACAAGTTCTTTAGTAAACAAGAAATTTAATTCAGCTTGAACATGATTATAATCCATCACATAAAAAACGACGTCAGCCAGATGCATCGCTGATTCCGTTGCGATCCGATGGGCATCATCCGTTGAATCAATACCAGGTGTATCCATAACAATTGCATGGGCAGGTAGTGATGTTTGAGAATGACTTATCTCAACTGATTGAATTTGATCTCCATCTTTGCTGTATTTTTTTATTTTTTCATAATCATATGGAGCTTCATAAAGCTTAATCGCACCACTTTTAAAATACACTTTTGCATAGTCATCGCCTGCTTTAATTTTCACTAAATTAGCACTCGTTGGAATCGGACTTGAAGGAAGAAGGTTCTCCCCTGCAACAGAATTGATCATGCTTGATTTCCCGGCAGAAAAATGGCCGCAAAACGCTATGGCATACTCTTCCTTCTGAAGTTTTTGAGCCAGGTCTTTCGCTCTTTCTGCTGTTTTGACATCAGCATTATCATGAAAATATTGATAAAATGAGGTAATTCGTTCTATTAATTGATTTTTGTCTAACTGCTGAAGATCCGTTTGAATCATTTTGAGTTCCCCTTGCCATCTGTATTGTTATTATTGTATATGATTTTTATCACTTTTCCTATGTATGTCTTTTGATTTTTCAAACTTTTTACATTCAAAATAGGCCTATAAAATTAGACAATAAAAAAACCAGGACTTTACTTCCAGCCCTGGTTTTGTATTTCTTATATGTTTGGTTTCACTACATTGTTTAATACGTGTTTCATTACGATCGAATATGCGGCGATGGTGCCAATAACTAAGACTGCTGTCATATGTAACAACACCTTCCTTATTAAAATCCTTTATTGATAATAATTTTCAACCTCAATTAGGATTCTAACATAGAACGAGAATCATTTTCAATATGTTCATGAAATTTTCACACATTTTACTCTCTCTCTAACAGGCGATTTTCTCCTGCAAGATTCAGCAAAGCTTTTTCCTCAGCTGGAATGCGGATCATCATCATCCCAATATTTAATAAAGTGAACAGTACAAATGTTATATATGCCTGAAATAAGAGAGGAATGACCATTAATTCTAATGCTACGATGACATAATTCGGATGTTTGATCCACTTGTATGGACCTTTTCGAACCGCTTCTGCATTAGGCAACACAATAATTTTTGTATTCCAATAGCGCCCTAATGAAAAAAGCGCCCATATCCTTCCTGCCTGCAAAAGAATAAACATCGGCAATAAGATTTTCCAGAGAGATGAAACCGAGTTTTCCAAAAACACCGTTTCTCCAAGCAAGCTAATAAAAAAAGCGGTGTGCAGGAGAACAATGAACGGATAATGAGCTTGTCCAAATTCCAAAGCTCCTCTTTCTTTCATCCACTTTTCATTGTGTTTTGCAACGAAAAGCTCGCATAATCTTTGGAGCACAATTAAGCTAAAGACGATATAAAACACGTTCATTATGATCAACTCCATTCCAGCAACAGCAATTCGGAGCTAAAGCCTGGTCCCAATGCAGCTGCAAGCCCTATATCTCCTTTTTTTCCGCTATGCATGAACCTTCTCAGCACATAGAGAATTGTACTGGAGGACATATTTCCGTATTCTTTTAACACCTGAAGGGATGTTTGAGTCATCTCTGGATTGAAATCAAGTGCTTCCTGATAGGCTTCTATTACCTTTCGGCCGCCAGGGTGTGCAATAAAATGAGTAATTTGTTCCAGCTTTATATGATTATTCTCCAGGAATCCAAGAGCATTTGGTTTAAGCCATTTTTCAACAATCGAAGGGATATCTCTTGAGAAAATGACATATAATCCTTCATTTTTAACATCCCAGCCCATCACATCTGTTGAATGTTTCATGGTAGTAGATTGTGTTGCAATCACTCTGGGTGCTGATTTCTTCATTAAATTAGAAGGTTTTCCTTCATCCCCAGTCACAAGCACACAAGCAACACCATCGGCAAAAAGAGAAGTCCCTACCAGATTGCTTTTTGAAAAGTCATTCCGCTGAAATGTAAGACTGCATAACTCAATCGTCAGCACAAGCACCTTTGCTTTTGGGTATGCAATACAATATTCATAAGCTCTCGCTAATCCCGATGCACCTCCTGCACATCCAAGACCCCAAATTGGGATTCGTTTCGTATGTTCGGAAAAGGGCAGGATGTTCATGATTCTTCCTTCAATGCTTGGTGTAGCAATGCCTGTACTTGAAATGGTAAAAATCGCATCTATTTCTTCAAAAGGAATATCCTCAACCAAAAATTCCTTGCTGGTGAGGCAGGCTTTCATCGCTTCTGCCCCCAATTCAACTGCACATTCTATATAAGCATCATTTTTTTCCTGAAATGTATGGTCTTTTTTAAACCAATTCAAGTCTTTTGCAAAATGCCTTTTTTCAATCTGGCCATTTTGAAACACTTTTAATAATCTTTCAATATCTTTATAGGATTCAGAGAACAAATCTCTCGCAAAATTCATCACTTCATTCTGATGGACGACCTGCTTTGGACTTGCCTCAGCAACTGAAATAATTGATGGCATATAACCGCTCCTTTTCCTCCAATGCGGTTAATTTTTCCAAACCACTTAAAATTATTCATTTGCGATAATAAGTTAAGTTAAGCAGGTATTTCGTGTATAAAAAAACTCCGCCCAATATGGACGGAGCGAATGTTTTGAAGGAGTTGTTGTGCTCTTTTATTATAAATCCTTCTTACCTTCTATTCATTGTATAATCTTTTCCAGTTATCTGATGATTGATTCTGTACATCAATTTTGATTTTTTTACTGACAGGTGTGCTGCATTTCTCACACAAGATTGGTTCATTGTATAATTGCCTGCAATAATCACAATAATATTTTTCCATAGGAACCCCACATTCTAGAAGATTGTGAGATATTATATTCGTATATTGACGAAATGATGCTTACTATGGATAAAATTATTAAAATTGTAATAGAAAAAAAGTTTTCGGATATAACGAAATAAGTAGGTTAAGATAATCGCGTTTCATTTTCCTGCATTCCTCTATTTGATGCGATTATGAAGCCTGCTGCACTTCTATTTCTGTCTCTTTTACTTTTGACTTTTTAACGCCAAATTCGTTAAAGATCAGATTTAATAGAATAGCTGTTAAGCTGCCTGCTACGATTCCGTTTTCTGTTAGAACGCTGATAGCAGCTGGCATTTCAGCAAATACTTCAGGCACAACCGTTACACCAAGACCCATCCCGATTGAGCAAGCAATGATGAAAAGATTTTCTTGAGAAGCAAAATTCACTTGGCTCAACATTTTAATTCCGTAAGCAATAACCATTCCAAACATTGCTACCATTGCACCGCCGAGAACAGATGACGGAATGACTGTTGTCAGAGCACCAATTTTCGGAACAAGCCCAAGCAATACAAGCAATCCGCCAGCGACGTAAATGACATTGCGAGTTTTGACGCCAGACAATTGCATAAGACCGACGTTTTGAGAATAAGTTGTATATGGGAATGAATTGAACAATCCGCCAAGCACGATCGCCAAACCTTCAGCACGATATCCTCTTGCCAAATCCTTTTCATCCAGTTTTTCTTCACAAATATCGCCAAGTGCGAAGTAAACCCCAGTTGATTCAACCAAGCTGACCATTGCGACTAAAATCATGGTTAAGATAGCAGATAGTTCAAATGTTGGCATTCCAAAATAAAATGGTGCCGGAATATGAAGCAAGGAAGCTTCTCCTACCTCCGTAAAATCAACCATACCCATGAAAAATGCAGCCAGAGTACCTGCTCCAAGTCCTAATAAAATAGAAATTGAACGGATAAAGCCTTTTGAAAATTTATATAAGATAATGATAAAGAGCAATGTCCCAAAAGCTAAACCAATATTTTCAAGTGATCCAAAATCAGCGCTGCCTTCACCGCCAGCAATGTTATTCATAGCTACTGGAATTAAAGTAATACCAATAATGGTTACGACAGAACCAGTCACAACAGGCGGAAAGAATCGTACGAGCTTTCCGAAAACAGTAGAAATAAGTAAAACAAATAATCCAGAAACAATAATGGCTCCATAAATAGCGGAAATTCCATATTCGCCGCCAATGGTAATCATTGGGGCAACTGCTGTAAACGTACAGCCTAATACAACAGGCAGACCTACACCAAAAAATTTATTCTTCCATACTTGTAAAATCGTTGCGACTCCGCACATTAAGATATCAATTGATACAAGATAGGTTAGCTGCTCCCCTGTTAAACCAAGCGCACCGCCCACTATTAGCGGTACTACGACTGCACCAGCATACATGGCAAGCACATGCTGAATGCCTAATGATGCGATTTTAAATGAATTCTGTTTCATCGTGTCACTTCCTCCAATTCTTCTTTATTTCTAAATGTGACTTCCCCATTTTCAAGAGATTCAATGATTGCGAGAGATTCGATTCTAATTCCTGCTTCACGCAATAATTTACCTCCACCCTGGAAACCTTTTTCAATGACAATTCCCACTCCGGCAACAGCTGCATTTGCCTTTTTAACAATCTCAACAAGTCCCTCTGCAGCCTGACCATTGGCAAGAAAATCATCGATAATTAGCACGGTATCGTTACTTTGCAAAAACTTTTTCGAAACCGAAATTTCGTTTGTTTCCTGTTTAGTAAAAGAGTAGACGGACGAAGTAATCAAATCCTCAGTTAGAGTCAGTGACTTCTTTTTCCTTGCAAAAACGATCGGCACATTTAAATGCAATCCTGCCATAACAGATGGAGCAATACCAGAAGATTCAATCGTTAAAATTTTTGTTATGCCTGCATCCTTAAAACGGGATGCAAACTCTTTTCCAATATCCATCATCAAATGCGGATCTACTTGATGATTTAAAAAGCTGTCAACTTTCAGTACCGAACTTGATAATACCTTTCCTTCTGCTTCGATTTTTGCTTTAAGTCTCTCCATCGTTCTCCCCCTGTTGTCTATGTATTTTAAATGAAATCTGCCTAATAAAAAAAACCTAAAAGCAATTGCTTCACAAGTTGAGTGAAGCAATGCCTTTAGGTTTTCATCGGAAAAGACAATAAAATAAGAGAGTTATCTCTTATTTTCTGCTCACTCATAGTCGAATCCTTTACGGTGATTCGGTAGAAACTCGCAGGCCATATCCCTGCTATTATATGAATGATTCATTTTTTAATTGTATTAACATTATAACACCGCAAATGAAGATTTCAATAGTAAATCGATTATTTTACGAACTTTATAGTTTAAAATAATCCGAATATTCGTGTTTGTCATATTTTCAACTGTGATAATTATCATAGCGCTCTAATTACCCGCGCTGCGTGCTTCCTTTTTATCATATCTGGTTTCTGTTTTTCTTCTTCACATTTTATTCACAATTTAACGATCTGTATTGTGACATATATCACTGATATATCAATTTTACAACATAAACATAGTGAAAATATTACCAATGAACAGTTTGTGAACTAGTGAAATCTATCTAGATTCTAACATTTAGTCTTGTATGATGGAGTTGTAATCATTCATTTTTCAAAGCTTTGAAAGGAGTGGACGAAGGTGGCGAAAACGGAACTCAGGAAAAATGTAAAAACAGAAGTGGAAGATAGATCTTCTCTTAAAGGGACGTTAGCTTCCGTATTCTTATTAGGTTTCTTTCTAATTGTTTCATGGGTAGGTGTGTTCTTTTTATTTTTAGATCGTTTTTAAGAAGTTGAAAGGGGAAAATAGCCATGCATATGCATAAGTTTGAAAAAGTTTGGCTAATCTTTGGGGTCGGGACATTGCTTGTTTTTCTGACAGTTTTAGGTGTAAGCGCATTCTACCTTGGAAACCAGCCTCCTAGCTGTTTAGCGACAATTGATCCAGAAAAGGTTGAAACACAGGCACCATTTAATGAACCTGGCTTAAAAAAAGTTGAAGGAAAAGCATGGGATTATGAGCTTGTCTTTGTTGCACAGGCATTTAACTATAATCCAGGTGATGTAGAAATTCCATTTGGAGCTACAGTAAAAATTATTGCAACCACTAAGGATGTCATCCACGGTTTTGAAGTTGCAGGCACAAACATCAATATGATGCTTGAGCCAGGCTATATCAGTGAACATATCACAACATTTGATAAGACCGGTGAATACTTAATTCTTTGTAATGAATATTGTGGTGCTGGACACCATTTAATGACTTCCAAAATCGAGGTGGTTGAATCATGATCAACTCAGCAGACAAACTGAAAGTTGACCGCCGTGACGGCAAATTGGTTATGGCACAGATCTATGTTGCCTTTATTGCTTTATTAATAGGAGGACTTGCAGGATTATTGCAGGTGCTTGTACGCTCAGGCAGGTTCGAATTGCCGGCAGGGATTGGCTATTATCAAATTTTAACTGTTCACGGTGTTGTTTTGGGTCTTGTATTAACCACATTCTTCATCATGGGCTTTATGCAGGCATGTGTAAGTAAAACAGCCGGAACATTTACAACTAAACAGCGAACCATCGCATGGATTGGTTTCTGGTTAATGACAATTGGAACAGTGATGGCTGCAGTTATGATTCTTCTAAATGAAGCTAGCGTGCTTTACACCTTCTACGCTCCGCTTCAGGCTCACTTCCTGTTTTATCTTGGATTAACATTAGTCGTTGTCGGCAGCTGGCTGGGAAGTGCTGCTATTATTATGAAATATGCCGAGTGGCGCCGTGCTAATCCAGGTACACCTAGTCCGCTGCTCACATTTATGGCTCTTGTGAATGTGTTAATGTGGATTGTTGCGACTCTTGGTGTAGCTGCAACCGTTTTGATTCAGCTTCTTCCATGGTCTCTTGGATTAGTTGAAACCGTTAATGTCGGTGTCAGCCGTACATTATTCTGGTATTTTGGACATCCGCTTGTTTATTTCTGGTTATTGCCGGCTTATATGGCCTGGTATGTTATCATTCCAAAAATCATTGGCGGCAAGATTTTCTCAGATTCTTTAGCACGTATGTCCTTTATCTTGTTTTTGCTTTTCTCCATACCTGTCGGGTTTCATCATCAGTTATTAGAACCGGGAATTGACGCCGCATGGAAATTTCTACAAGTTGTTTTAACATTCCTAGTCGTTATTCCGTCATTGATGACAGCCTTTTCACTCTTTGCAACCTTTGAGACATTTGGGCGCTCAAAAGGAGCAAAAGGCTTATTTGGCTGGTTTAAAATGCTGCCATGGGGAGATGCACGCTTCGCTGTTCCATTTATCGGAATGCTTTCTTTTATCCCTGCTGGTGCAGGAGGATTAATTAATGCTTCCAACCAGATGAACCAGGTTGTTCACAACACGATCTGGGTAACAGGACATTTTCATTTAACACTAGCAACCGCAGTTGTATTAACGTTCTTTGGAATCACTTTCTGGCTAGTACCGCATTTAACTGGACGTGTATTAACAAAAGCGATCAATAAATTAGCTCTTATACAAGGTGTGCTCTGGGCAATTGGAATGACGTTTATGTCCGGCGCCATGCATGCTGCCGGGTTGTTAGGTGCACCGCGCCGCTCTGCTTTTTCTGAATACGGTGGTGCCCCGCAAGCCGCTGAATGGATTCCTTATCAAGTCGCACAAGCAGTCGGCGGTTCCATTCTATTTTTAGCGATTATTCTAATGCTCTATATCTTTGTGAATCTTGCATTCTTTGCTCCAAAAGGAGAAGAGGAATTCCCTATTGGTGAAATGTCCACTCATGCTGAACCGGCTCCTATGGTTTTTGAAAACTGGAAAATTTGGATGGGTATTACCGTTTTATTAATTTTATTCGCTTATACCATACCATTTATTGACCTTATTCAAAATGCGCCGCCTGGTTCAAAAGGATATAACAATCTCTGGTAAAGCAAAAATAGACATTTTAAAAGCGTCTGCATATCAGCAGACGCTTTTTTTCTCACTAAGAGTGAACTCCTCTATCTTTTGGAACTCTCAACTTTTTGCTGTTTATATTGACGGCAATCACTGACCCAAGAATACAGACAGCACCTAATACTTGGGCATTACCGAAGAATTCACCAAAAACAGCTACTCCAATGACACAGGCAACAACTGGTTCGATGGTTGCTATAATCGCAGCCTTACTACCTTCTGTCTGCTCCAAACCTTTCGTATATAAGATATAGGCAACAACAGTTGGTATTAATCCTAGACCAAGACTTAGAAGCAATACTTCAAATGTCATAAATAACTGTATTTTCTCCCATAGTCTTGTAAAAGGAACTAACGCTACAGAAGCTACTAGAAAGGTATATAAAGTAACAGTGTAGGATGAGTACTTTCTTAAGGCAAATTTCCCAAAGATTGTGTACAATGCATAACCCAAGCCAGATCCTAACCCGATCAGAAAACTGATGGCTGTTAAATTTGAATTCCCTCCACTTAAGCCGGTGATCAGAGCACATCCTAAAATTGTTGCGAATACTGCTATTAATTTCTTCCTATCTATCTTTTCTTTTAAAAAGAAGAAAGATAGAACAGTGACAAAGGCAGGAGCGGTGTATAACAGGATGACCGCAACTGAAACACCTGCCTGATTCATCGTAGTAAAGTAACAAAAGTTAAAAAATACAATACTAAGTATCCCAGTACCGATAAAATAGCGGATATCATGCCATTGTGATAGCTGCATCTCTTTACGATAGGAAAAGACTCCTAAGAAAAAAAGAAAAAATGCAGCCGATATTACCCTGATAGCAACTATTTCCATCGCAGAAAACCCTAGATTTCCTAGCTCTCTTACAAATAAAGCTATACTTCCCCATAATGCAGCACCTGAGGCAATGAAAAGCGCAGGTTTGTATTTATTCATCATTCACATCCCTTTTTGATTGAGATGAGCCCATTAACCTGTCCGAGCAAGGGACCTTTTCTTAGTTTAATTGATATACTTTATTATATTTTTCATATAAATACTCTACTAAATGCTGTGCGTTTAACCCTTCCCCTGTTGCGTCCTGAAGGATTTCCAGCGGTTTTTTCATTTTGCCGAATTGATGTACATGCTTTGTAAACCACTCTTTAATTGGTGTAAGATTGCCTTCTTCTAACAGCTGATCAAAGTGAGGCAAGTCCTTCAGCATTGCATTTTTCAACTGGGCCGCATACATGTATCCAAGTGCATAGGAAGGGAAATAGCCAAAGCTGCCGCCAGACCAATGAACATCCTGGAGCACACCTTTTGCATTATTGTCAGGCACTACACCCAAGTATTCCTTATATTTTGCATTCCACACTTCAGGCAGATCCTTTACTTCAATTTCATCATTGAAAAGGCCCTTTTCAATTTCATAACGAATAATAATGTGGAGCGGATATGTTAGCTCGTCTGCTTCGATGCGAATCAAGGATGGCTTTGCTTCATTGATTGCTGTATAAAAATCTTCTACAGCTACATCATCAAACTGACCGCTGCTATATTGCTTTAATAGATCATAGTTCTTTTTCCAGAATGATAGATCTCTTCCAACAAAGTTTTCATAGAATAATGATTGTGATTCATGAATGCCCATTGATGTACCATCACAAAGCGGAGTTCCAATTAAATCTTTGCTTATATTTTGCTCATATAAGGCATGCCCGCCTTCATGGATTGTTCCAAACACTGCCGTCCGAAAATCATTTTCATCGTATTTTGTCGTGACCCTCACATCTCCAGGGCTCAGACCAATCGCAAACGGATGAACCGTCTCATCCAGCCTTCCCGCCTTAAAGTTATAACCCATTTGTTCAAGAATCTCTAAGCTGAAGTCTCGCTGAGCTTCTTTTGGAAACTGTTCATATAAACATTCCGTCTTAGGCTTTACTTTTGCCTCTGCAATTTGCTTGACGAGCGGTACAATCTTCTCGCGCAAGTTCCCAAACACCTCATCCAGTGTTTCAACAGTGATGCCTGGTTCGTACATATCCAGTAATGTATTATATTTATTTCCTTCGTAACCCCAATACTCAACAAAACGCTTATTCATTGAGACTAGCTTTTCAAGATAAGGTCTAAACATTTCAAAGTCGTCTTTCTCTTTTGCCTCTTCCCAAGTACTTTCCGCCTGTGATTGTAAAATAACATATTCCTTATACTCTTCAGCAGGAATTTTTTTATTGCGGTCATATTCTTTTTGGCATAGTTCAACTGTCTTCACTGTTCGTTCAGACAGTCCTTTTTTCACTTCATCCTGGGAAAGGGCTTGAAGAAACCCAGCCATTTCATCAGAAGTTGAAAGGTGAAATACCTCCGAAGAAAGCACACCAATCGTTTCAGATCGCTGCTCTACTCCTTGTTTTGGTGCTCCCGTGCGCAAATCCCAGAAAATAAGGGAAAGAGCTTCATTATATGCTTCCATTTTCTTTACATAATCAAGAAATTTTTGTTCTGTTTGTTGAATCGTCATCAGGCAGTCCTCCTATGTATTCATCTTCACTTTTACATCTTATCATATTTTTCTGAAATTTTTTCTCAAAATCGTTGAATTCCACATATGTCAAAGCCATTTTAGTACGTTATAATTAGGAAGTGCCTTAACTCTATGAATACATTAAAATATAGGATGAGGAAGTTTAATTCATGAGATTTTTCATTTTATTGATAGTGTTTATTTCCTTTTTTGACATGTTTTCGCAATTGCCCATCATGAGTACATATGCAAAAGGTTTAGGGGCAGGATCTGCCATTATCGGCATAATTGTCGGCATGTATTCTTTTTCTAATATGATCGGCAATATGCTTGCCGGCTATTATATCGACCGCAGCAGAGGAAAAACCATTCTGATGATTGGACTTGGTCTGTGCGGAGCAATTCTCTTTCTTTACCCCTTTGCCGTTACTCCTGCTCAATTATTAGGAATTCGCTTCCTTCATGGTTTTATCAGCGGATTTATTGTTCCTGCTGCCTTTACCATGATTGCGAACAGAAGCGAATCAGGTACTCAAGGCAAATCGATGGCCATTACTGGTGCAGCAGTAGGAATTGCCGCTATCGCCGGACCTGCTTTTGGCGGAATTGCCGGCTCTGGGAATGTTCAGACTGTCTTTATTGTAAACGGAATTTTAATGCTTCTAACAGCTGCCGCAGTCCCTTTTTTCATTCCAAAACAGGGAGTTAGCGGAGCCTCTTCTGAAAAGAAGGCTGCCAATCAGTCTGGCAGGTCCATCAGTTCATTAATGATATTCAGCTTTATCGGTGCCTTTAGCCTGATGTTTGCTCAAGGAGTATTAGCTTATATGCTGCCTCTTCAAGTGGAAATGCTGCAGTTTAGCTCATCAGCAAGCGGTACACTGTTAAGTACATTTGGCATTACGGCAATATGTATCTTTTTACTGCCAACAAATAAGCTTTATGACAAGTATAAACCTTTTCGTTTAATGACTCTGGGAATGTCGGTCATTGGCTTTGCTTTATTGCTTTTAAGCAATAGCACAAGCCTGCTTATGCTATATGTTTCGATGGTTATTTACGGCCTTGGCTTTGCATGGCTGTTCCCATCTATTTCTGCCCTATTGATTCAGCAGACAGCACCAGAAGCAAGAGGAAGAGCATTTGGTTATTTTTATGCCTTTTTCTCACTGGGATCTGTTGCTGGTTCAGCCATTACCGGTGCTCTGACAGTTAGTTTTAAGAGCGGTTTTCTGATTGCAGCCTGTCTGTTGTTTGGTAATGTATTATGGATGTCCTTATATAACCTATGGAAAAATCCCCCTAATATGGTTTAGGGGGATTTTTATGTTGAGTCTATTGCGGCTGTACAGGAACGACCTTTTCTATTGCTGAAAGAGCATCCCTGTTTTCATTTTCCTGTAATAAAATGTGTACTGTTCCTTGATCCTCGTGAGTTCGAATCAGCCTGCCGATCCCTTGGCGAAGCCTTAAAATCATGTAAGGCATGTCCACTTGTTTGAATGGATCCTCTGCTCCTTCTCTTTTAGCAGTAAACACTGGATCATTCGGCGGATACGGCAGAGAAAAGATTATAACATTTTCGAGTGAACGGCCTGGAATATCCAATCCTTCCCAAAGTGTCGTTGAACATAATACTGATTGTTCTTCATTTTGGAATTTAGATACCAAAGTACTAATTTCACTTTCACCCTCAAAGTAGACTGGCCATTGCAGCTTCCCGGCAGCTTGCGCTTTAAAGGCAGCCAATTCAGCCTGATTATTGAAAAGAACGAGTGCCCGTCCTTCTGATTTCTCTATTTGTGCCTTTGTATACTCTATTTTCGCATGTAAATTGTCTGTTTTAAACACTGGCATTTTTATGGTCATACTCTCATCATAATCAAATGGAGATTCTACCGAGAAAGATAGATAGTCTGTCATCCCTAAGCTGTTTGCCATATATTCAAACGATTTGTTTTCAGATAATGTTGCAGAAGAAAACACAAACGGCTGTTTTTGGGAAAAGACTTCTTCTTTCATTATTTCCTCTACCATTTTTGGCATGATGACAAGCGTATGTTCTAAGTTATGGTCTTCAAACCATGTAATACCCTTTAACTCTTTTAAGAATAAGGAAAGGGAATAAGAGATTTGCTCTAAATATTCCTCTACAATTTTCAAATCATATTCATTAATGACATACATTTCACTTTCGAATACCAGCTCTTCTTCTAACGTGCTGATTAAATTAAGAAGTTTCTTTCCTTCCGCCAGAACAGCCGGTGTTTTTTGGATCGTACGTTTTTCAGATCCAAGTTCCTCAGTAGAAGCATTAACCAATTCTGAAAAGAACACTTCGTTCTGATAAATCGTATCTTCGATTGTATTTAATGTTGTTTCCCGTACATCATTTGCCATTAAACGTGTAAGAAGAGATTCTAAAATCTGCTCTGTGAAACGATATGTCAGTGCTTTTTGCGATGCATACTCTAATAAATGGCCTTCATCAAAAACAACACACGAGCTCTCTGGCAAGAGCGGAAGCTGCCCTTCTCGTTTGCGTGATTCTTTTGTCCAAATATGCTCCATATAAAAGTCATGTGAACAAATGATAAGATCACTTGCTTTGCGATAGTGCTCGCGATGCAAAGTCTGTCCGCAGCGGTGACGCTTCTCACATGTGAAGCAGTCTTGCAATGAATCCCAAGCAACATTTCCCCAATGCTCATCTGTTAGGTGCGGATAATCCTTGCGATCACCATACTTGTTAAACTTTTGCATAGAAGATCCACTATGAATAAAATCAGGCAGCATATCAAACACTTCATTGTATACTTCATTATCGTTTGCTGCTACAAGCTGATCAAGCTTGTTTAAACATAAATACTGATCACGGGACTTTGCCAAACGGACATCAACATTTAAATTCAATGCCTTTTCAAGCTTTGCAATATCCCCTTCTTTTTTCACAAGCTGTTCAATTAAGTTTTCATCTGCACATGCAATAATCGCAGGTTTGTTTTTGTATCTGGCATAGGCAATCGCATATAAAAGATAGACAATCGTTTTACCCGTTCCTACTCCTGCCTCAGCAAAGATTATTTTGTTTTCTTTGAAAGCTTTCTCAAGCTGGAAGGCCATAAAGATCTGCTCATCCCGCATTTCAAAGCCAGCTTCAGGAAGAATATCGTAAAAGACATCTCCAATCCACTCACTGAGTTTTTCGTAAAAAGATTCTGTTTTTGCAATTGCAAATGGCATTCGGCTTTGCATGCTACCCCTCCGTATAATCTGCTCTAAATTTATTTAGATCTATCATTTCATTAAACAAATAAAAAACCTTGCACTGGGCATGGTTTTTCTTTATCGTCTTTTTTGTTGATGGAGTTCATATCGTATGCGACAACGTTTTTATACTATCAGAAAGGGATAAATGAGCCTCTCAGAAGAAGGCTCGACATCGTGGCTCATCTTAGGACTTGCCAGCAGGCTATTTAACTGCTTTTTTTGAAAACGAGAATGTCATGGCCTGCTGCAGTTCTAATTGTGCATGTTTGAGTTTATCAAGACCAGCATACGACTGTCCATTCTCCTCAATCATTTTCCCCATAGAGGCATTTAATGCATGAGCAATTTTATTAAAATCTATTCTGCTGTCTTTCATCGTCTTTCCTCCTGCCGAATATAATATAACTATTATATTCAGCAGAGGATCAGTCTATTCTTCTGTTTCAGTGAGTTCCTTAAATAACTATTGCTGCTGACGCGGCGGCCTTTTTCCCCAGAATTGATAATAATCTGTCTTAATAAATCCATTAAACAGCTTTCTCTTTTTCGTTGCCTTTTTTCCAAATACAGTTTCAAACTCTTCGTCGGAAGTCAGCATATAAATAGACCATGTATCATATGGTGAAAGTGCTTGTCCCATTTCCCGGTACATTTTCTGAACATCAGGCTTGTCCCCAAGACGTTCACCATATGGGGGATTGCCAATGATGACTCCATACTCTTTTGTGGTTGTAAAATCTCTCACTTGCATTTGTTTGAATTGAACCAAATCACCCAAACCTGCTTCAAAAGCATTTTCTTCTGCCATTTTCACTAAGCGGTGATCAATATCAGAACCTGTAATATCAAGGGGCTGATCATATTTAGCCAGATCCTCTGACTCTTCTCGCACTTTGTCCCAAATATCCTGTGGTATCCAATCCCATTGCTCTGAAATAAACTCCCGGTTAAAGCCTGGAGCAATATTCTGTCCAATTAATGCCGCTTCAATAGGAATTGTGCCTGAACCGCAAAATGGATCAACAAATGGCTTATCTGCTGTCCAATTTGTAAGCATCACCAAAGCAGCTGCTAATGTTTCTTTAAGAGGGGCTTCACCTTGGTCAATTCTGTAGCCGCGTTTATGCAGTCCGCTTCCTGAGGCATCGATCGTCAAAAGAGCCACATCTTTGTGAAGAGCTACTTCAATTTTGAACATCGGCCCGTTTTCTTCCAGCCAGCCTGGAATTTTATAATGAGTTTTTAGGCGGTCCACAATTGCCTTCTTCACGATTGCCTGACAGTCAGATACACTAAAAAGCTTAGATTTAACAGACTTTCCTGAAACCGGGAAATTTGCGTTTGCCGGCAAATACCTTTCCCAAGGAATGCTTTTTGTTTTCTCAAACAGCTCATCAAAGCTTGTTGCTCTAAATTCTCCGATCTTGATTTTAATTCGGTCAGCTGTTCGAAGCCACATATTGCTTCTCGCAATTGCAGTTTCGTCACCTTTATAAGTTATTCTCCCATTCTCAACCTCGCACTCATAGCCAAGATCTCGCACTTCTTTTGCTACAATGGCTTCTAGACCCATTGCAGATGTAGCAATTAAATCATATTTCGTCATATTCTCACCCTAACATCATTTTCTCTGCAATTACATTCTATGTAAAATTCTTGAGATCGAATTTTATCTGCCAATTTTTAGTTACATACTGCAAGAAAGGCTCTCCTGTGTGGAGAGCCTTTATAATTATTCCCAAAAAAAATCGCAATAATAACGTTCTGTAAGCCATGTTTTGTACCATTGTACTGCAAACGACTTCAGTCTCGTACATAGGTGGTAATCATCTATCTACAAACATATATATGTTTGTCCTTCTCTTCGTTCATTTTCTCAGAGAAAGTGCCCCTACCATAATTTGGGTTTCTCGCTCGTGGGGTTTACCTCGTTCCACCCTTTTCATTTCTGAAAAGGCTACGTCACTGTGGCACTTTCAAGGTATTCACACCATATCAATGATTGACTTAGGTGTTTTCCCTGCCGTCAGCTTTGACACTGCCCTAGCTTATGACTTCGCTAGGCACGAACACTACCGGCATCTCAGCCAGTGCGAGCATGGACTTTCCTCTACAATAAAAATTGCAGCGATTACCCGAACGTTATTAATGACACAAATAGTATTATATGAAATATGTTATGCAATAGCAATGGTTTTTACAAGAAATCTAGAGAAATCCTGTCAATCGTACAGTTTGTTGCCAAAAACATGCTTTTCAAGATTCGAGAGACGTTTTAAAATATCAAAATTTGTTGTACCTGCAGTCTGCGGTGCAGCAGCACGTCTTGGTGTTTCCTCTGCCTGCTTTTTCAATCTCATATTTTCCTGCTGCAGTTCATCAATCATGGAGAAAAATGTTTCGTAATCCTTAATTATGACATCAAGGAATTTATCAACATCTTCTGGTTTATAACCTCTCATTGATGTTTTAAATTCTTTTTCCAATATATCCTTAGCACTTAAATTTAACTTTTGCTCCAACATCATCTTCACCTCAGTATATCGCCAATCATTCTTTATATTTTTTCAAATCTATAGTCTTTTGTCAATTTTAATCATAGCTGTCATGTGAATTCAGTTGTTCTTCTTCAACAAGCACTTGCAGATCATAGAAAGTGATTTGCCTGATCTCATAGTTCTCTGCATCGTCCTTTTGTTTTGCAGCCTCATATAAGAACTTCGGACTTCCTTCTTTTTCTGGATCATAAAATAAAACTAATGTATCGCTTTTTTCAACAACAAATTGATTTTTTAGCCTGAGCTGCTGCGGACCCTCATATGGTTTGTGAGATACCGATTCAATAAAATCAGCACCGGCAAGCACC
The DNA here is from genome assembly GCF_001636345.1 of Cytobacillus gottheilii. Taxonomy (GTDB): domain Bacteria; phylum Bacillota; class Bacilli; order Bacillales; family Cytobacillaceae; genus Cytobacillus; species Cytobacillus gottheilii. The sequence continues at coordinate 1,975,910 of NZ_KV440945.1, read as the reverse complement.
GATTCATACCATTCTTTATTTTTATCACTCCAGTTTTGTTCTTGCTCGTAAAATGGCGTGATGACTGCGAGCTGCAGTTCATGATATCCTTCAAGCTGCAATTCAAAAACGACTTCAGCCGCCCATAGCTCTGTGCCAAGCTGTCCGCTGATTAAAACCCACTCTAAACCCTCATCTGCTAATTGCAATATATGCTTTTTAAGTGCCAACTTAATAAATTTAACGGAAGGGTGATCCATTTGAAAAATGCCAAGTTCAAACGGCTTGTACCCTGATACCATTGCAACCTTAGCCAAATAAAAAAGCTCCCTATTTAATCACCTGCCTGCAGCAGGGATTATGTATTGACTTTATTTTACCATAACATCACTTCTTTTTGATAAGAAAATTAATCGAAGTGTTTATCAGTCATGTACTTGTCTTTTAATTTTAAAACTTTATTTACTAACAGCAAGAGGAAGACCTGTTTTCATGAAATACAAAAAAGCTCTGGAATGATCTCCATCATTCCAAAGCTTTCAGCAAAAACCTTATTTACGGAAACCGAAACCAGGAGCGCCGAAACCTGGTCCTGGAGTACCGAAGCCTGGTCCTGGAGTGCCAAAACCTGGTCCTGGACCGCCAAATCCTGGTCCTGGAGCACCAAACCCTGGTCCTGGACCGCCAAATCCTGGAGCAGCTCCGAATCCTGGAACTGGACCTGGTCCTGCTACAAATTGCTGGTTCGTTACCTCGTTTACAGTAGAATGAGTTTGCGGGAAGTAATGAACGTGATCATAGTTAATATGGTTGACTGTAGTTGTATGAGTTGGATGAATATGTGGCACCACGTTGTTTTGGAATGTGTTGTTCACACAGCACTTCGTCGGATGCACAACTGCAGGTAAAACATTCGTTTTCTTTGGTCCGCAATGCATAAGTGAAGATCCCCTTTCATCATTTATATTTTATTTACATTAATAATCTATGATGAAGCCGGGTATCTTGTACTAATGAAAGAACCTAATTTAAACCCATTTTGCTATTATAACAAGCTATAAAAACTATCCTTCATGCCTGATAAAAGCAGAGCAGTAAAAATGATCACAGCAAAAAACAAGAATAAAATCGCTTTATACATACTGGCAGTTCACTCACTTTTCCAAGTTTACTCATTATACATATCATTTTACAGCCATTAAGATGTACAGACAACTAGGAAAATGTGGATAATAGAAGAAATTTGTCATTTTTTGTCCATAGAAATCAAAATCAATTGCTCTTTCGATAATTTTGCTTCCAGCCGGTCTAGGCGCTTCTGTATATTTTCATTATTAGGAATAGGGAATTGCTGCTTTGCACTAAGGAGCCTATTGGCTTTATATGCATATTTGCTTGCTTCAGTATAGTCTTTCTCTTTATGTTCGTAGAACTTAGCGATTTCTATACAGGCTGCAAACATTTGCTTTGGCTCACCGTATTCAGCAACCTCTTTCCAAAGGGACAGAGCTTTGTTCACATTCCCATTCTTTTTATACTGCTTTGCTAATTCATATTTCGCTTTAAACTTTTCTGGCTCATTGCCCTTCAGCAGCTTTTTAAATGCTAATTCTGCGGCAGCTGTTTCCCCAAGTGCAGCATACCACCTTCCAGTCTCATATGCAGCCTTCGCTGTTTGCTCCCTTTCAAATTGAAGCAGCTGAAACGATATGTGGGTATACAAACTGATTAGAGATAAGATATCGATTTCATTATGGCGAATAATTCCCAGCATGCCTTCAGGATTTTTACTTTCCAGAAAATCATAATAAATCATTGGAGCCAAGTATCCAGGGATATCATCTTGCCGCTGTACTCCAAGTATTTCTTTTTCTACAATAGATAGCTTCATGCGTTCAAGCTGATGCTTCCATATTCTTCTTGCACCATGATACAAATCAAAATGACCAAAAGGAGGCAGCTTAGGCACCTGGTCACGAATTAAAGTGTGCCGTGTTTTCACTTGAGGCCAGTCAAATGCCTTTCCGTTATATGTCACCATGGTTGTATAATCAACACTTGTTAAAAAGCTTTGGTATAGAGCGACCTCTGCACCCGGATGCGGGAGAACATGCTGTTTTACGATTACTTCATCTCCAGCTATGCTTGCATGCCCCAGCAAAAAGATTGTGTTGCCCGCTCCCCCTCCTAATCCTGTTGTCTCTGTATCAAAGAAAAAAAGATCACTTGGTTTATGACCAGCTGAGGAAAGAGGATGGTTTATATCTGTTTGATTCCAAGCTTCCACAGCATCAATAAACTCATTTAAGGTATACGTGCCATGCCTAGCATGAAGAGGATAACGCTTCTCTCTTACCAAACAATACGTTTGATCAAAATAAAAAGGAAAGAAACCTGCTTTTTCCCATTCCGATTGAAATGGAATCTCAGTTTCATTATGCAGACTTGACGACTTTATCGTTTCTTTTTTAGGCTGCTCTGTTCCAAGAAAAGGCTTAAGCCTATTAAGTTTATTTTTAAGACTCATATTTCTCACCGGTATGAATGGAATTGATCAAAGTAAACACATCTTTTTTAGCAGAGGAAGATGTAATATCCATCCCGATACAGGAAGGACACCCGCTTTCACACTGGCATCTTGTGATTAGTCCTTTTGTCTCGTTCATGATTTGTTCAATGTTATCAAAGATTTTTTCACTCAATCCGACACCTCCAGGATAACGATCATAAAAGAAGATGACAGGAAGCTGATTATGTGTTGCCTTTACCTCCGGCACTACATGAACATCCTGCGGGTCACACATCACAAATAGCGGAACAATATGCTTAATGGCATGTGAGAGTCCAATTAAGCTCTGTTCAAGGCGATTTTGATCACTTTGAAATAAGTTCTCCTGCAGTGAAATCCAAGTTGCATTTGTGTGAAGCTCTTCCTCTGGAAGCGTGATTGGACCTGAGCCTATGTTTTCATGTGTTTCGAACTTGATCTTTTTAAATATAGTAGCCATCGCTCTGACACTTACATCGCCATAACCGATTTCGCCATATCCTCCACTTCTGGATTTGTCCTGTTCTAGCACCTTTAGCTCTACCGCTAGATTGGCATCCGTAAAATAATCAGCGTTTACTTCTCTGACAAACGCCTTTTTTTCCTCCCAATCTAGAAGCTCTACTTGGAATTGTCTGCCTTGATGCAAGTATATGGCCTCATCATGAAGCAAGGTCATCGCTGAAAAACGGTCCATCTCACCAATAACCCTGACATTGGCAATATCGCTTTGATCAATAATCACGACATTTTCCTGTGATGCAGAACGGAGGCTGACATTATGTGCAGGAAAAGCATCATTCATCCAGTAATATTTATCTCCATTTTGATGCAGCACTCTTTCTTCCGCTAAATAATCAAGCACTTCATCTGCTTCAAAGCTGCCAAAAGTATCTCCAAGTTTAAATGGAAGTTCAAATGCAGCACATTTCATATGATCAATCAGAATCACGAGGTTGTTAGCATGAATACGAGCCGTTTCAGGACTTTTACTAAAAAAGTAATCTGGATTACTGATTACAAACTGATCAAGCGGGCTAGAGCTTGCCACCATGATGACTAGCGACTCCTCATGTCTCCTGCCTGCCCGTCCAGCCTGCTGCCATGAGCTCGCAATCGAACCGGGATATCCTGTCATAATACAAACCTGCAGCTGACCAATATCAACACCTAGTTCAAGGGCATTCGTACTGACAACACCGTAAATATCTCCAGAACGCAAACCTTTTTCTATTTCTCTTCTTTCGGTTGGCAAATAACCGCCGCGATATCCTCTAATCGCTTTAGGTCCAAGCTTATGTTTTACAAGTTCCTGCAGATACGTTAACAAAATTTCAACTCTTACCCTGCTTCTCGCAAAAACAATGGTTTGAATTTTATTTTTCAGCAGTGTCCCAGCCAGCTTCCGAACCTCCAGAGTTGCACTGCGTCTAATATTAAGCGGTATATTTACAACAGGCGGATTGTAAAAAACAAAGTGCTTCTTGCCGCTTGGCGCTCCATTATTATCTATAAGTTTTACTTTATTTTCAGTCAGCTCTTCGGCAAGCTCCTGCGGATTAGCAATAGTTGCAGATGTACATATAAAAATAGGGTCGCTTCCATAAAAACGGCAAATCCTTTTCAGCCGTCTAATCACATTAGCTACATGACTTCCAAAAACACCGCGATAAATATGCAGTTCGTCAATAACAACATATTTAAGGTTTTCAAATAGAGATACCCATTTTGTATGGTGAGGCAAAATGGCACTATGGAGCATATCGGGATTGGTAATAACCACATGACCTGCTTTTCGCACTTTTTGCCGTATCCCTGGAGACGTATCTCCGTCATATGTATAGCTGTTTATATTTAAGCCAGTTCCGGCAATCAATTCATTTATTTCTGTTTTCTGATCTTGTGCAAGTGCCTTCGTCGGAAACATATACAACGCTCTTGCATTTGAGTCATTTATAATGGTCTGAAGCACAGGCAGGTTATAGCATAGTGTTTTACCAGATGCTGTCGGGGTAACTGCAACAATGCTTCTTCCTTGCATCACTGCATCATATGCTGATTTTTGATGTGTATATAAATTAGAAATGCCTCTTTCCTGCAATGCCTTTTGAAGTGATGGATGCAAATCATCTGGAAGGTGGGTGGTCTTTGCTTCCTTCTCCTCAATTGTTTTCCAATGAACAATATTTTCATTGAATTGGCTCGAAGAATTTAAATCTTTTAGTATATCCTGCAAACTTTTTTTAAGTTTCATAGCACTCACCCCTCTCTCATCTATTTTAGCGAATAAACGTTCGTTGCAAAAGAGCTTAACCTAAAAAAATTATTTCCAGCAGGAAAAAAGGAAATTGCTTTCTTAAATAGTGAGACCATGAAGAAGTATTGAAGAATTTGAAATGGTAATGGACGGGAAAGCGGCAGCTAGTTTTTTCCTTTTTGCTCACCATTTATTGATCATAAATTCTATTGAAAAGTTCATTTAATAGACAAAAGAGCTGTCTTCTCACCTCTGACATTTTTGTTATGCTAATTATAGGGAAAACCAACAAAATCAAAAAGGTTTCTCTATAAGGAAGTGAAAAGAGATGGGAGAGTTCCTTACTCAATTTTCGGTTTTTAAACAGCTTAACGCGACGGAATTGAAAAAAATTAAAGAGATTTCGATCATAAGGGAAATGAATAAAGGCAGCCATGTTTTTATGCAAGGCGAACAACTGGAGAATGTTTATTTTATAAAAAGAGGACGCATTAAAATATATAAATGTGATAGCAGCGGGAAGGAACAGATTGTTAATATGCTGAAAGCAGGAGATATGTTTCCGCATGTTGGCTTTTTTAGAGGGGGACAGTATCCAGCCTTTGCAGAAGTCATAGAACAAGCTCAGCTTGTTGTCGTACCCAATACAAAATTTGAAAAAATTCTCATGACAAACCCTGAGCTTGCGGTCAAAATGTTAAAAGTGCTGGGTGAAAAAATAGTTGATCTACAGGAGAGACTGGAAGCGCAAGTTTTGGACAATTCTAATATGCAGCTTGTAAAACTGCTGATTATGCTCGCTAAAAAAGAAGGAAAATTGATCGATAAAGAGACTTACCTTCTTAAATTAAAAATGACAAATAAGGAAATCGCCCAAATGATTGGCACATCAAGAGAAACCATCAGCAGGACGTTAACCAAAATGAAAAAAGAAAACATCATCTTAGAGCATAGTACCGGAGGCATCATTATTGAACCAGATCGGCTCCTTGCAGCAATGGATAAATTTTAATGATTTGTGTAATGAGGGGAAGTTTTGTGGATAAAAGAGGGAGCTCTGCTGGATCGACCAATTTCGGCGGAGATACCCCTCTCTTTTTAACTACTCATCTCGGCTAGATCAGTCCCCTTCGGTCGTTTATTTCTCTTTTTAACTACCCACCTCGGCTAGATTCTCTGACTTCGGTGTTTAACCCACGCCCCCTGCCCTTTTATGAAAACCTATCAAACTACCGTTTCCAATGCTCTGGCATTTCAAGTCTTTTCGGAAGCAGGGTTTGTTTATTTCCTATAGCAGCATTCACCTGAGCCTGTGTCTGAAAGAAGCTATCTGTAAGATTTGCTCCACTTAGATCTGCATCACGCAAATCAGCACCTATCATATCTGTCACACGGAGATCAGCATTTCTTAGGTCAGCAGCGATTAGCAGGGCTCCGCGGAAACTCTTGCCTCTAAATTTTTTGCCCGACAGCTTGGCTCCTATAAATTCCATCCCTCTGACCTGCTGCTCTTGTCCATCTTTCGGAAGAAATTTAGAGCGTACCATCTTGCTTGTTTTCAGCAGCAGTTCGTTTACTGCAGCACGATGTTCATCTATATTTATCTTCACCAATTCATCTGGACCTAAAAAAGTGATTCTTTCAGTTTCAGACTGGACTTCTTTCAATGAGGAATGCAGTGAACGGTTTTCTACAAATGATAAGGCCTCTGTCACATACATTAACATTTCATGCAGCTGCTGCATGATTGGAAACACATGAAACATTTCATCTGCTAGGTCTCTATTTTCCCTCCAGTCTCTTCCTTTAAAGGTCACTTGTGAAACTTTTTGACCGGCTCCAAAACATTCGTATACAGCACAGCCCCGGAAATTGCTTCCCCGCAGATTTTCGTGAATGCTGCACAAAAAGTTACTCTGTAAATTCCGGCAGGGTGTACCTGCATTTTTGTTGTATGCAAAGTCAGCAGATTTCGCGTAAGGCAATGCTACACAGCAAAGCCCAAAACAATTCAGACAATCTGCTTTAAAATTAATTTCAGCTGCATTATTTAATACTGCTCTATCAGTCAATCCTGCCACTTCCCTCTTATCATTCCAAACAGCTTTTCTATCATCATATTAACATATTTTCACAGCTGTTGAAGACTGAATCCCTTATCATACAAAATCTAAAATAAAAGAGCGTGAGACAAAACTAAAATAACCACCTTAAAACACGAACAATCAGATTTCCTTAAAAATGTTAAAACAAAGACCGTTCCATTGCGCTGCGTACCCTCGCTTTCCGCGGGAGCAAGCTGAGCCTCCTCGTCACTCCGTTCCTGCGGGATCTCACCCTTTGCTCTTCAGCCCGCAGGAGTCGAGGGTCCTCCGCTCCATTTCACTCAAGCAAATAAAATATATTTTATAATTATAAAAAAACCGAATGATTAGAAAGATCTCCTTCCTAACCATTCGGTTCAATAAGAGTGTTAAATACTTATTTCCCAGCCTTCTTTCTTTTTATGATAAATTCAGCATTTCTTCCATATCCTCTTGGGCGGTTCCAATTAACTTTAAGCCAAATGTTTCCTGTAGAACATTCATTACTCCGTCAGAGATAAATTCCGGCGGTTTAGGTCCTATGCGGATATCTTGAATGCCTAAGCTGAAAAGTCCTAAAAGAATTGCAACTGCTTTTTGTTCAAACCAGGACAGCACAATGCTTACCGGCAGCTCATTCACTTCACATTCAAAAGCGTCTGCTAAAGCAAGGGCAATCTTCACTGTAGAACCAGAATTATTGCATTGCCCTAAATCAATGTATCTAGGAATATCTGTACCAGGCACAGTTCCATAATCGACATCATTAAATCTGAATTTCCCGCAGGAAGTTGTCAGAATAACTGTCTCAGGCGGAAGTGATGTTGCTAACTCACGATAATATTCTCCGCCCTTTCCTGGAGCATCACAGCCAGCTATGACAAAAAATCTTTTTATTTTGCCATCCTTCACTGCTGCAATGACTTCTGGTGCCAAACCTAAAACCGTTTCATGGTGGAAACCGGTTAAGAGTGTTTCATCAGAATCAATAGCCGCTTCTGGCAGCTCCAACGCTCTTTTGATAAGTGCGCTGAAGTCATCACCTTCTATTTTTTGAACATTTTCAAGACCCGTCACCTCATATGTGAACATCCGATCAGCATATGAGCCTTTAATCGGCATGACGCAGTTCGTAGTTGCTAATATAGCACCAGGGAATTTCTCAAATAGTCTTCGCTGATCATACCACGCCTTGCCAATATTCCCTTTAAGATGTGCAAACTTCTTTAAGGCAGGATAGCCATGAGCGGGAAGCATTTCAGAATGCGTATAAATATTAATGCCTAACCCTTCTGTTTGTTTAAGCAGTTCTTCTAATGCATACAAGTTATGCCCTGTGACTACGATGCATTTTCCTTCTATTTTATTTTGTGATACTCTAATAGGCTCTGGTATTCCCAGTTTTTTTGTATGTGCGACATCAAGCATTTCCATTACACGTACAGCTGATTGACCTACCTTCATCGCCATCTCTATATGCTCTTGCACATTAAAATTTGAATTCGTTAAAGTCATATAGAGTGCCTCGTGTGTGACTGTGTCTACATAAGGATCTGTACAGCCAAGCTGATTTGCGTGTGTTCGGTAAGCTGCAATCCCTTTCAGAGCAAATATAATGGTATCCTGCAAACTTGCAATATTTTCATCTTTTCCGCAAACCCCAACAATTTTGCAGCCTCCTGCTGGTGTTTGTTCACATTGATGACAGAACATAATCCTTCATCCCCCTTTAATGTAAAAATACCCTTACCGCGTTCACACCTATTCTTTGAGAAAAATAGGCATTGACGCTTCTGTCTTATTACCTTAGCTTAACGGGAATTTCATCTGTATATAGTGACGTAAATCACTTGATAGACAATTGTCACAAACTATTCATTTTTAAACTGAGCTTACTGAACCATTCCCAAGCTTTAGGCATACGATACAATAAGCAGAATTAAGTGCAAGGGAGGATGTCCGACTATGAGCGATAACAAGAAGAAAGTTCGCAATGAGCCTTTTGGTGACATAATGAAATCTATGAATCAATTTTTTCATGAGAAGCCGGTTAGAGGATTTATGCAAACGATGGATGACTTCTTTAAAAATCCATTCCCAGCTGCCCATTTTCATGTTGAGGTATCAGAAACGGATGATGCCCATATTATTTCAGCAGAACTGCCAGGCATAAATAAAGAACAAATTCAGCTTGATGTTCTCGATAATTATATTACTATTACAATCAACCAATTAGAGAGCCTCACCGAAGAAGATGAAAACCGGCAAATCACTAGAAGACATCAATCTTTCCAGCGTTCCAGCAGAACGATTCCGCTGCCGCAGCCTATTAACGAGAAAAAAGTGAAAGCAAACTATAAAAATGGGCTGCTGCAAATCAAAGTTCCTAAGCAAAAAGGGAAAACCATATTTTTAGAGGATTAAATGTAAAAAAAGCAAACAGCGTTTTAGCTGCTTGCTTTCGTTGTCTCCGGGCAATGATTAAAGTATATGATGAAGTTTTGAAGGTGTTCATACCATTCTATAAATAAATTACTAGCTGACCCATTCATCCCCCACTAGATTTTTTTCACCAATATGCACAGTATATGATAGCTCTTCCTTTTCAAACCTTTCAGCCATTGCCTCGCCGTTTAATTGTTTTCCTTGTTCAACTCCAGGATCTGCATCCTTTTTCATATATACATACGCTCCGCCAGCTGCAAACAGCAGGATTAATATGCCAAATACAATTTTATTTAACGTAACATTCTTCCAGCTCTGTGAACCATACCGCTTTCTTGTCGGCATAATCCGCGGGTCATGTCCAGTTTTTATCCAAGGTGTTCGCTGATAATCTGACTGAAATTTATTTTTCAAGCCGTTTGCTAGCAGACTAAAAGAAATGGTTGTCAAAAGCAGAACGGCGAGAGGGACATATAAAATATGTACATTGCCATAAATATTGCCTTGTGCCTGTCCTACAAGTCCCGCCAGTTCTTTTGTAACCGATAAATATATCGTAGGATCAAAACGCATAATGGTTCCTCCGACAAAAATATTCATCAATGCAAGCTGCCCCATAATCGTAATTACATAGACGACCTCTAAGATAAACATCACGAGCAAAGATTCCTTCAGCTGCGGAAAAATATGCTTCCAGATTAATCTGTTTCTCTTTGCACCAAGTGTTTTGGCGGCTTCAATATAGATCGATTTATTTACTTCTATTGTCTTCAATCTGACAGAAGAAGCAACACTCGGAATACTGATGATCGATGCAATGATTATAAAATATGCTACAAGTGTATCAGACCCTAACACGCTATTCACGCTGATAGGCATTAGAAAAAAATAAAGAATTAAGAATAATGGTATATAACTCCACGCTTTCTCGAAGGCAGTGATCATTGACGGCGTTTTTTTCATTGTTCCGGCATACAAGCCGATTAATGTGCCTCCCGCCATTTTAATTACAGTAACAGCCAGTGCAATAAAGACCGTGTAGCGAATTCCAAATAAGATCATAGAAAGAAGATCATATCCCCAGCGATCGGTTCCTAACAGGTAATCTTTATTCTCAAATGGTTCAAGCGGCGGTGCCAGAACCTTTCCATCCTGATACTGTGTTTCCAAGGTGACATTTAAAGAATGCGGTGCCATTATTGGACCGAAAATACATAAAAACAGGATGAATGTTACCAAAAAGATCCCTAGATAATAAGAGTAATTGATGCTCTTTAACTTATTCATATATAAAACCTCTTTTAAACAAAAAGAATACGAGTTTTACAGACAAAAACACGAGTAAAGAAATAATCAGCATGCATATTAATCCAACGGCAATTGGCTGGATTTCTGCGCTTTGAAAAATAAACTTCGTGATGCCCGGTACATTTAATATGTATTCAATAATAAATAAATTGCCGATCCCGAGTGAAATCACTTTTATAAGCTCAGCAGCAATGAATGGTTCAATATTTTTAAACACATGCTGAAAATTGATGTAATTTAACTTCATCCCTTTCGCAACTGCTGTACGAATGTAATCTTCTCCGCCGGTCTGATAATATTTCACTGCTATTAATTTAAATAAATAAACGGTTGGAGCAAAGCCTGCCAATATGATTGGAAACCATAGATTAAGTGCCCCTGCTTCAGGTCTCATCGAAATAATCCGAATTCCTGTCATTTTATAAAAATTCACAGCCAAGATCATTGACAACAATATGATGATAAAGTCAGGTATGGTCGCTAATATATTTAAAATGACACCAAAAACTCTAGTAATTTTAAACCTGCTGATAAAAATACCAAACACAATACTAGTGACAATGGCAGCATTGACTCCTATCAGCATTATGGAAAGGCTGGTAAAAAAATTATCACTGATATCCTGAGCTATTGATCTTTCCTGATAACCTAGCTGGTATGTACCTAAGCTGCCTTCCATTAAATTCGTAAAAAACTGCCCATAAACCTCTGGCAGCTGCTGAACATCCAGCTTGATCGATTGACTGTCTGGATCTACCATGATCATCATTGGCAAAGAAGCCAAAAAGATAATGAGCAGCAGGATGATGATGATCTGCTGGACAACTCGCCACATACGATTTCCTCCCTATCACTTCCTTTATATATTTTTTCACTATTCTAAAATAATTGTCAATAAAATTTTTTCCATATCCTTTTTCCTGATGAGGAAAATTACAATTAACAGGCTCTGTTAATTGTAATTTTAGCTAAGCTGAAATCATCTTTAGTATGGTTGGGGGTCTAATTGGCAAACTCCCTTTGGAACTTTCTCGTTCAGTAAATCTTTTCACGATATACTAATTCAACAACAAAAAAGTCCCAAAACGGGACTTTTTTCTTCATTATTTACACTTTAAACATTCCGCCCACACCTTTAACCATAGTGGATACCTGGTTTACAGCATTCATCATTTGCCCTGCTGTATCCATCATTTTATTAAAATCAAGCGAACCGTCTTGTCCTTTAAAGGAATTCATAATCGATTGAACACCCGAAGGTTTCTTTTGAATAAAAGACTGTTTTGGATAAGGATTTTGATAGGGATTTTGCTGCATATTGTAATTCTGGTTCTGATAGCTGTTTTCTTGCGGGAGATCGAGCGGATTTTGAAACACATTTGCATTTTGATTCATAAACCCTTGATGATTTTGATAATACCCTTGACCACCTGGCGGAAAGCCCATCCCGCCATTCGATTGCATGTCATATCCATTATATTGAAATGAAGGCGGCGGCTGAAATGACGTTAAGTATGGATTCATTCCTCCATAGTATGCTTGCTGAGGATAGGACTGATGATTTGATTGTCTGCTTTGAGACATATCAAAAGCTGATGATGCATAAGGATTAACATAATTCAATCTTGTACGATTATGGGGGTATTGGACTATTTGCCTTTTGCGTCCAAACATAAGCAGACTTCCTCCTTTTTTAGATCTATACTACAAAATATGATGAACCCGCCTAGCTGGTGATAAACTATTGAAAATCTTTGCTAATGAAAGGGACTGCACATGTCAAAAGATGAAGGTTTTTGTCGGAAGTTTAAATTTTGGAAAAACGAAGATATTTTTTATTCCGTGTTACCATATAGAAAACCTGCACCGTTATAAAACGGACAGATGCAGGAGTGTATCATATGCATGTAGACTTTTGAGGAGGGCACCAAATGATGATGAATATTCACGAGCTAAAACAGAAATTTCAGCAGCTTCGCGATTGTGATCCAGAGCATGTCAATGAATTATTAGATTTCTCAAAAAGAGCGTATATTCAAAATGAAATTTCCATTGAGGTGTATCGTGACCTCGTGCGAGAGCTAGAAGCCCTAGGAGCACAACTTCCTGATCATTTAGAGGACAACTCCCTCATTGGTTCTAATTAAATGACACTCATAAAGCTTACGTATTGTTTTTACAAAGCAAAGAGAGATCCATTTTGCCTGGATCTCTCTTTGCTTTTGCTGAATACTCTTCATCCAAGCTTGTCATTGTCTATTGCAAGAACAATCGTTTGAAGAACATATATTGATGAGCTGACTAAATTTTTGAATCTTGTTCTGCTTGTCTCAGGGAAAAAAGATTGAATGGATATTATTTCAATATGTTCATGGCATGAGTCAATTTGCTGTTCATCGATGTTTTTAGGTCTTTCTGTATGAATCCATTGAATGGCTGCATTTTTCCATTGATCATTTATTTCTTTGACTTCATCTGCAAAGGGTTTCACTTCATTATAAAAGTCGCCTTTTTCTCCACTGATTTTAATTTCTTTGTATTTTTCATCTGCTCTTTTGACATACTCAATCAGTTTTTCTGTTTGCTGCAAAAGATTTTGTTTTTCCACTATATATCACTCCACAAGAACGTGGCTGGGACGAATTAAACTAATCATACTAAAATGAAGAATCTTCTCAACATATTGTAACAATATTTATGTTGATAAATTAGTTAGCTGTATGGACAAGTATGTTCCATTACGCTGCAGACACTCGCTTTCCTCGGGGAGGAAGCTGAGCTTCTCGGCAAGCCTGCGGGGTCTCACCTTTTCCTCTATTTCCCGCAGGAGTCGAGTGCCCTCCGCTCCATTTCACGCGTTTTAAAAATAGTATTCAAACCAACAGAACTATAAACCAAACATTTAATAACAATGTAAAGCATTAATCTTTCGGTTAAATCATCTTTTGAACACTAATGTCCAGCCACTTACAGTATATGCCTTATTCTATGCAAATCAGTAGCCAAGTTCAAGTTTAAGGCTGCGGGTGTTAGTATAAGTTCCTTGGGCAGATGTATCTTTTATTAGCTTTTCTTCTAAATCATTCATTTTTCCGTAACATGAGATCATTTTCTCAGCCTGTTTGTTCATTAATTTTTTACGTGTACGAGCTGCATTTTTTTCCAGAAGTCCTTCCAGTTCATCCAGCTGTCCACAAATCTCAGAAAGCATTGTGAGGAGCTCTTCTTTTACCTTATCATTACTGTTCATTGTTTACCCTCCAATAACTTTAGCCTTTGACTATTACTTTTCGCTGATCTTCTTTTAAATCCTTGTACCATGACAAAACTAGAACTGATTCGGCAAAGAAAGAACTATTCCACCAAGATTAGCCTTCCATTTTCGACACATATTCTGTGTATGAAAGTAAGGGACTTGCACAAAATAATAGCGATGACAATTGTAAAAGCATAATAATGCTTCAGCAAAGCAGTTTGTCATAGCAATGTAATTCACGATAAAGCGAATAAACGGAGGTGTCAGGCATGGCAAAGCAGGAAAAGAAAAACAATATACAGCCCAAAAAACAAAATGAACAAAAAGCAGGATATGGCGACAAAAAACTAGAAGGTCCAGACCGTCCCTCTACATAATCGCCCTAACACTTGTAAGCAAGGAGATAAGACTCCTTGCTTATTTTTAATTACAAAAAATAAATCAGCGATTTTTATTCGTACTAAAAAAGCGAAGAAGAACATTCTTACATGCGTGTGCTAATTGGAGCTGCTCTTGTTTAGAAAAATACCATTCTGTTAGAGAATGTTGCATTGTAATTCCTTTATCTCGTTTGTACCATTGTGATTTTATTGCTGTGCTATTGCTCCAATCCTCAAATTGATGCCGATGATGCCTCACCAAAGGAAAAGTAAGCCGCAGCATTGGTGTTTTCCGATTATGTTTAAAGGGAATATATCTTTCGTAATCATGCCGGGAACCTGTATGTTCTGTTTTCAGGGCAAATTCAAGAAAATCAGCATAGTGTTCATTGCTGAACAAGACAGTGGCTAATGCTTTTCCCAATTCAATACGGTTACTGATATTTTTAAATCCATGCACACTTGCACCATAAAGTTCTCCGTAGATTGTAGGAAATAAGACAACACTGAAATGAAACCAATCCTGCAAGGAAAAGAGTAAGGTTCCAAAAACTTTTTCCCGGTATACACCATATTCAATAACAGGTCTTTGAATGACATTTTGTTCATTAATAATTAATGAAGTCATTAACCTCTGCAGATCTTGATGATGCCAATACAGCATCCATTCTTTTTCCATAAAGGAGGAAACATGAAAATTTCTCAATAAATGAAACAAAGGCTCCCCTATTTTCGTCGAATAATGATAGAGGAGAAGTTGCGGGTAGGCATCTTGAAATATTAGCCAATTTGCTCTTTCATACGTTAAAAACAATCTGCTCCGAAAATTTGCACTGAGGAGATCAGCAAAAAGGTCACCTTCTAAATCGCACATGTTCCAGCCGGCATTGCGAGAAACCATGCTTGCTAAAAACGCCCATTGAATGTCCTGGTGCTGCAAATAATAGTTCAAATAAGCATTTGTACGTGAAAGATTGTCTCTATTGTAAAAAGCAGTTTGATTGTTAATGGCTAAAATTATTTCTTGATGCTCTTTTCCGGAAGCTGGTCTTCTTTTTATCAGCATTACTTTTCCCCCAGCATAATGATTTATGAGGTTAGCGTTTGCTTAATAGGGCTATTTATTCACCAAAACCTTAAGTACATTTGGTATGATAGGTAGTAGTTTGTGAGGTGAATTACAATGAACTTCCATTATCCAAATGGAAAACGTTATGTGCCTGCTGTGAAAAAAACGGCAAGCCAGCCAGCTCAGAAAGAAAAAAAATGGTCTTACAGCAATAGAGGAATGACATTGGAGGAAGATATCAATCAATCAAATGAATACTATTTAACACATGGTATAGCCTGCATTCATAAAAAACCAACACCGCTGCAAATTGTACAGGTCGATTATCCAAGCAGAAGTGCAGCCGTTATTAAAGAAGCCTATTTCAAACAGGCATCAACTACTGATTATAACGGCGTATATAAGGGAAAATATATTGATTTTGAAGCAAAGGAAACGCAAAATACAACTTCGTTTCCGCTTAAAAACTTTCACGAGCACCAAATTAACCATATGAAAAAGGTGTTAAATCAAAGGGGCATCTGCTTTGTTTTGCTTCGCTTCTCTCAAACCAACGAAGTATTCCTGCTGGATGCACTCTATTTGCTTGAATTTTGGGACAGAATGGTAAATGGTGGGAGAAAATCCATAAGAAAAGATGAGATTGCAGAAAAAGGCCATTCCATTCCGCTTGGCTTTCAACCAACAATTGACTATATTAAAATAATAGATTATATTTATAACCTTTAATAGGAAGAAAAGCTGAGACGTATCGTTTTGCTCTGACATCCATATGACTTGAGCAGGACCATAATAAGACGAATACATGAATGTTCTTATAAAGTACATTTGGCTTTTGTAAGAAAGGATGAACATATATGGCAGAGAAATTCCAATCAAGGGAGGAGCGCCGAAAAGAGCTTGCCTCCAAGCCAAAAAACAAGGGCAAAAAGAAATCCAAAAACATCTTTAAAAGGATTTTTCTTACTTTAATTGTTCTTGGCATTGTCGGAATGATTGCTGGTGCTGCTACTTTTGCATTTATGGTAAAGGATACACCGCCACTTGATGAATCCGCCTTAAAGGATCCAATTCCTTCTGAAATCTTTGATAGTGAAGGAAATACAATCGCTAAAGTTGGTTCAGGAAAATTGGATTATGTGAATTACGAGGATATTCCTGATTTAGTAGAAAACGCATTTCTTGCGACTGAAGATGTCCGATTTTATAAACACAATGGTATGGACTTAATCCGCTTAGGCGGAGCTGTGATTGCCAACGTTACTGATGGCTTTGGATCAGAAGGTGCAAGTACCATTACACAGCAGGTTGTTAAAAATTCATTCTTAAATAATGAAAAGACAATCAGCAGGAAAGCACAGGAAGCATGGCTTGCCTTCCAGCTGGAGCGCAAATATACAAAACAGGAAATTTTTGAAATGTATGTGAATAAAATTTGGATGTCACAAGGAAGCCATGGTGTTTTGACTGCATCCAAGATTTATTTTGGAAAAGAATTAAATGAACTTGAACTCCATGAAGCGGCAATGCTGGCCGGAATGCCGCAGAGTCCTGAGAATTACAATCCTTTTAAACATCCAGACAGAGCTGAACAGCGCCGCAATATCGTTCTATCGCTGATGAATCAGCATGGATTTATAACGGAAGAAGAAATGAAAGCGGCACAGGAGATTCCGGTAGAAAGCTCCCTTGTACCGGAGGACCAAAGAGAAACAGATGACATGCCTTACGATTCATTTGTTGATGTTGTGATTGATGAAGTGGAAGACAAATATCCTGATTTAGATATTTTCTCTGACGGCTTAAAAATTTACACGACACTGGATGTAAATGCACAGAAGCATGTTGAAGGATTGCTGAATGGAAATGATGTTATTCAATATCCAGATGACGAATTTCAGGCAGGAATTACCTTGCTTGATACGAAAACTGGGCAAATTAAAGCGATTGGCGGAGGAAGAAATCTGGAAGTCAAACGCGGATTTAACTATGCTGTCGATTTAAGAAGGCATGCAGGTTCTACTTTTAAACCAATCGTTGACTATGGCCCTGTCATTGAAAACGAACAATGGGGCACATATCAAACGATTGTGGATGAACCATACACATATTCAGGCGGCACAGCTATAAATAACTGGGATAATCGCCATATGGGACCAATGTCCATGCGTGAAGCTCTCGCCCGCTCCCGTAATATCCCTGCTTTAAAGGCATTACAGGAAGTAGGACTTGATCAATCGAAGGAATTTGCAAATAAGCTGGGCATTCCTATTGAAACGATGCTTGAATCGTATTCGATTGGTGCTTTTGAAGTTTCACCGCTGCAGATGGCAGGAGCTTATAGTGCTTTTGGCAACAATGGATTCTATACAGAACCATATTCTGTTAAGGAAATTGAAATGCGTGATGGAACAAAGATTGACGCAAAACCTGAAGCTGAAGTCGTTATGAAAGACTATACGGCATTCATGATCAGCGATATGCTGAAAAGTGTTGTCAATTCTTCTTACGGCACAGGCCGTGAAGCAAACGTTCCCGGATTGCCTGTCGCAGGTAAAACAGGGACAACAAACTATACTGCTGAAGAAATTCGTGAGTATGGAGTAACCAATGGCGGTGTACCTGATGCCTGGTTCGCTGGTTACACAACCAATTACACAGCAGCTATTTGGACAGGATATACTGAAAGAAAGAACTTTATTAAAGCTGGCAATGACCAAAGAATTGCGCAGCAGCTGTTCCGCAATGTAATGAGTTATGTCTCTGAAGGCATAGAAACACCTGATTTTGAACAGCCAAGCAGCGTTGAACAAGTACAAATTGAAAAAGGAAGTAATCCTGCGAAGCTTGCGAGTGACTATACACCGGAAAGTCAAATCATAAATGAATATGCAGTCAAAGGTTTTGCTCCAGATGCTGTATCTGATCGATTTGAAAAGCTAAACGCACCAAGTGAACTACAGGCGCAGTATGATCCTGAAACCAATCAAGTTAATGTTGCATGGTCATATCCTGATGATCTTGACGGAGTACAGTTCGATATATCAGTCTCTTTAAATGAAGGAGCTGAGCAGCAGCTCGGGACGATGAGTGACACGTCGTTAACCCTTCAAGACATTGAACCAGGCTCCATTTATCGCTTTACCGTAAGAGCTATACGAGGTTCCCTGCAAAGTGATCCTGCCACAGCCAGCGTTGAAATTCCACAGGCCGATGATAATGAAGAAGATCAGGGATCAGAGAATGATGGTGAAAACCCTGGAAACGGTAATGGCAATGGGAATGGAAATGGTAACGGGAATGGCAATAACAATGGAAACGGGAACGGCAACGGGAATGGAAATGGTAACGGGAATGATTCTGGCAATGAAGATGGCAGTGATGAAGGATCCGGAAACGGTGAAGACGAAGATCAAAACGGATCTGATAATGAAGATGGAGACGGAGAAAATTCTGGCGACTCTGATGGCGGCGGAGATGAAGGCTCCAATAATCAGCAAGGAAGCAATAGCGGCGGTGGACAATAACTCTCCTCTATTCAAAAAGAAAAGCGCTCAATTTGAGCGCTTTTTCTTTTTATATTTCGGCTAACACGGTTATGAAGATGCTATTTGCTCTTCCCTTTTACTGCCAGCATTTTAAAGTATTGTTTCTCCAATTCTCCTATTAACTCACAAAGCTGAACAAATGAATGATAGAGCACTGGCCTTATGAGGATAAATTGAATTCTTTCTGTACTGTTAACCGGATGTATTTTCCATTCATCAAAATGACCTATATTACCTAAATCCACTGTCTTTCCATTCATCCAGTGTATCCATTGGATCGCAAATGCTATTCCGTATTTCATTTGCTCCTCTGCTCCCTCAAACTGGCGCTTTTCAAACTTAACAGCCAATAATTCTTTGATGGATCTCCATTGCTTTAGCATCATTGGAATATAGATGTCCACTTGCTCTGGCGGATAAAGTTTAGAGTAGTTTTTTAAGTACAGAATGTCCGCCAAAAAAGGCACCGTGAGATCTGCAGGTGAAGTGTCTTGTCTAATTGCAATCATTGTGCCTTTTTTATAAAAAGAACCGTGGCAAAAATGCTGAGGAACATCAATCATGAGATCAGCCACTTGCTTGAGCTGCTTTCATTCTTTTTTTGCCTTCACGGCACATCTCTAATAATGGGCATTCTGGACATTGGGGGTTTTGTGCCTTGCAATGATAGCGCCCAAAGAAAATGAGCCGGTGATGTGTAACAGACCATTCTTCTTCAGGAACTTTCCTCATTAATGTTTTTTCAACCTCAAGTACAGAGTCTTTCCATCTGCAAAAAGCTAATCTTTTGCTGACTCTTTCAACATGTGTATCCACAGCAATCGCTGGAACTCCGAAAGCAACAGACATAACTACATTTGCTGTTTTTCTGCCGACACCAGGAAGCTCAACAAGCTCATCTCTTGTCTTTGGCACAGTTCCATTATATTCATCAATTAACATTCGGCATAGCTTCTGAATATTTTTCGCCTTATTGCGGTACAAACCAATGGAACGAATATCCTGCTGCAACTCTTCCAAAGATACCTGCAGATAATCCTCAGGAGTTTTGTATTTTTTAAATAAGTTTTTCGTTACTTTATTTACAAGCACATCCGTACATTGTGCAGAAAGAGCCACGGCTATGACAAGTTCAAATGGGTTTTCATGAACAAGTTCACAATGTGCTTCTGGAAACATTTCACCTATTGTGTCTAAACAGTATCTAATATCTGTTTTATTTAACATAAACCTCACCACTTAGTTTCTTTGTACGTTATTGCTCAAGCCAGTTATAAAAAGGCACTGACTTTGCCTGTGAAGATGAATCTTTGTCAGGGCGGCTTGCCTGCTGCTGGTTTTGCCTGAATTTTTTCCCATAGCTTTTCGCCTGCTCGATGGTTTTAATGCCATTGCGCTTCCATTCAAACAATATGCGATCAATATATCTAAAATTAAGCTTTCCAGACATCACCGCTTCTCTTAAAGCCGCTTTAATAATATGGGGATCATGATGATCATCGTCCAGCCATAATGTTAAAGACTCAATTTCAAATGGAGACAAAGGACGGCCAAATTCTCTTTCAAAACATGTATATAAGTCTGTTTCATCCTGCTGATGTTTTAACTGACTCTCTCTTTTTTCCTTATGCAGAAAGAGATCAATCAGTTTGCCCCAAAGCGGTTCAATATCATATTTTTCAAAGCGGATTCCATCTCTTGTTATTTCCTCTTTTATTTTAATACAGCCCTTTTGAATGAGTCTTCTCAATTGATCTGTACATTCTGAAACGGAAATTGTCATTCTTGAAGATAACTCAACAGGGGTAGGAAAATCATTGCCTTTTTCAATAAATGAAATGACTTGGAGAATTAACACTAATTCACATTCGTTTAAGTTTAAGTCTTTATAATTGGAAAGCAGGACATCAGGAACACTTATGTTACCTTCCTGAAGCCATTTTAATAAATGTTCTTTCGCCATGAATTGGACACCTCCCTTTTAGTATATCATGAAGAATTACATACTGGGTGTTAGAAATAAAGGTAAGTTTTTTCAGCAAGGTCTGTAAAAAATGAAAAATCCGCATTGGCGGATTTTCATTTTTACTATTTGTATTATGGATATAGACGGTTCAGCAAACGCGGGAATGGGATAGATTCACGAACATGCTCCACGCCGCTGATCCAAGCTACTGTACGCTCTAAACCAAGACCAAAGCCGGAATGAGGAACTGAGCCATATTGACGCAGCTCTAAGTACCACTTATATGCATCCATTTCAAGGTTATGCTCTTCTAAACGCTGTTTCAGCAGTTCAAAGTCATGAATTCTTTCAGATCCGCCGATAATCTCTCCATATCCTTCTGGAGCAATTAAATCTGCACATAATACAACATCATCTCTGTTTGGATCTGGCTGCATGTAAAAAGGTTTTAACGAAGTCGGGTAATGTGTGATAAAAACAGGTTTATCATAGCTTTCAGCGATAGCTGTTTCATGTGGTGCGCCGAAATCATCTCCCCACTTAATGTCATCAAAGCCTTTTTCGTGCAAGAATACAATGGCATCATCATATGTTATACGCGGGAATGGTGCTGTAATCTTTTCAAGCTTTTCTGTGTCGCGTCCTAATGTTTTTAACTCAAGCTTACAGTTCTTCAGAACAGCTTGTACAATGTATGCTACATATTGTTCCTGAACCTCAAGGTTTTCGTCAAATTCAGTGAATGCCATCTCTGGCTCAATCATCCAGAACTCAATTAAATGACGGCGCGTTTTTGATTTTTCCGCACGGAAGGTTGGTCCAAAAGAGAAAACCTTTCCTAATGCCATTGCTGCAGCTTCCATATATAACTGGCCGCTTTGAGACAGATAAGCATCTTCATCGAAATATTTTGTTGCGAATAATTCAGATGTTCCTTCCGGAGCACTGCCTGTTAGAATTGGCGGATCAACCTTCGAAAAGCCATTTTCATTGAAAAATTCGTACGTTGCACGAATAATTTCATTACGTATCTTCATCACAGCGTGCTGTCTGCGTGAACGCAGCCATAAGTGACGGTTATCCATTAAGAATTCTGTTCCGTGCTCTTTAGGTGTAATTGGGTAATCAACTGCATGATGAAGCACCTCAACACCTGTTACAAGCAATTCATATCCTAATGGAGATCGCTCATCCTTTTGAACAACTCCTGTTACATATACAGATGATTCTTGTGTAACAGTTTTCGCTGTTTGGAATACATCCTCAGATACATCAGCTTTTACGACAACTCCTTGAATAAATCCGGATCCATCGCGAAGCTGAAGAAATGCTATTTTACCGCTGGATCGTTTGTTTGCGATCCACGCGCCAATTTTAACCTCTTTTTCTGCGTGCTTGTACACTTCTGAAATTGTTGTTTTTATCACTAATGTTCCCTCCAAAACGAAACGCTCTTATGTATCGTAATATATTATACCTTTCACATTGCACTCAAGCAATGCTTTGCTGAGATCAGCCTGTGATTACCTGTCTTTAGCCTTGCTATTTAAATAAAAGATACCCGCCAAAAACCATTCGTAGCTTATGGCGGGGTTCATAAGTGTTAGTTTTCCATTAAATTTTTCCGCCTGACAAGAAAGCAGGTTTCAGTTAGTTTGTTCTATTTTGCTAAGAACAAAGTTTTTTATTCTTGATACTGCCTGCTCAAGGAAGTCTAATGAGCTTGCATAAGAAATCCGGATATTATTTGGCGATCCAAAACCTGAACCTGGAATAACCGCAACCATCGCTTCCTCCAGCAGTGCTGCTACAAATTCATCAACATTCTGATAGCCTGCTGATGCTGCTGCCTCAGCAACATTTGGGAAGAGGTAAAAGGCTCCTTGCGGCTTAATGCATGTAAACCCCGGTATGGATACAAGCTGCTCATAGATAATATTTAAACGCTGTTCAAAAGCGGCATTCATTTCTGCAAGCTTATCCTGCGGACCTGCATATGCTGCAATGGTTCCATATTGAGCTGGTGTAGTTGGATTGGATGTGCTGTGGCTTGCCAGGTTTGTCATTGCTTTAATGATTGACTGATTGCCGGCAGCATATCCAATTCTCCAGCCTGTCATAGAATGGGACTTTGAAACACCATTGATAATGATTGTCTGCTCTTTAAGCTCAGGTGAAATCTGTGCAATGGAAATATGCTTATGGTCTCCATATACAAGCTTTTCGTAAATTTCATCTGAAACAATTAGAACTTTATGTTTTAAACAGACTTCACCAAGCTTTTTCAATTCTTCTTCCGAATATAAAACCCCAGTTGGGTTGGATGGCGAATTAATAATAACTGCTTTTGTTTTTTCAGTGATGGAAGCTTCCAGCTGTTCTGGTGTTATTTTGAATTCATTCTCCTCTAATCCTTCCGTGTAAACAGGAACACCGCCGGCAAGCTTAACCTGCTCAGGATAGCTTACCCAATATGGAATAGGAATGATGACCTCGTCACCTTCATTTAACAAAACCTGAAACAATGTATATAAAGCATGCTTCGCTCCATTCGTCACAATAATTTCAGATGGGTCAAAATGCAGTCCTTGATCATTGTGCAATTTCTTAGCGATTTCCTTTTTTAATAAAGGAAGCCCAGCTGCAGGCGTATACTTTGTATGACCTTCATTCATTGAAGCAGCTGCCGCATCAATGATATGCTGCGGAGTATTAAAGTCAGGCTCTCCTGCCCCAAGGCCAATAACGTCGAATCCCTGTGCTTTTAGTTCCTTTGCTTTTGCTGTAATCGCTAAAGTGGTTGATGGTGTTAGTGCTTTCACTCTGTTTGCCAATTCAAAATCCATTAAACGCGCCTCCTAAAAAATTACAAGTTTTCAATAACTTTTAACTTTTTATTGCCTGTTTCAAAATCAATTAGAAAGTAATTCAGCAAATCTCCCTCAGTTTTATAAGCTATTTCCCATAGTGGGATATTCTTTTCCATCCCAAGCTTTCTAGAAATAACGTCCACTTGCCCTTTTTCTGATAAAAGAATATTCTGAGCCTCTTGTTCAGTAATTCCCTCAGACTGCTTTAACAACTGGATTTCTCCATCATTCTCCGGAACCCAGACAAAAACATTGTCTCCATTTTCATCCTTTCCTTCAATAACAAAGATTGTTTCATTTCCATGATATATTTCAAAGTCTGATACTGACACAAGATTTGTGTCTTCTTTAGCCCTTTTAACAGCTTCATCTTCTGCTGCCTTTACTGGCTCAATTGAATTTAAGTAAATATTAATACCCAATGCGAGTAAAATGACTAAAATGACCGAACATATTAAGATAACCTTTTTCATTATGTACGATAGATCGTGAAAACAGCTTTTTTGTCATCTTGCTTATCTAAAGCTAACCCAAACATTAGGTTTTCACGTTTTAAGGTTCTGTTCAATGCGTCAACAATTTTATACAAATCTGGACTTTGCTGGATTTTAACTGTTGACAGCACTTCAATTTTACTTTCCATACTGGAATTCCTCCCTAGTGACTACAATATTTGTAACTTATATCAGCGTTCATTTCGGATAAAATAGTATTACAATCAGTTGTAAAACTTCTTATATCAGTATAACAGCTATACTTCAACGCTGGAATAACCTAAACCAAAATATTTCTTCTAGTCCAAACACGAAATGGCAAGCTGCGCCTCTATGGCGCAGTGTTTTTTCTTTGTATAGCAGACAGATGCAATCCATTGCTTTAGGATCGTTATTTCAGTCAAAAATCCCTCATAGCCATTTTTCAATCAATTGGACAGTTTCATTAATATTTTTTTCTTGAACGTCTATTGCAGGGACAGACTCGAGAAACGCTCTTCCATATTTAGTGGTTACGATTCTCCGATCAAACACTAGTATGAATCCCCGATCATGTTCTGTTCGGATTAATCTGCCAAAGCCTTGTTTAAAGCGCAGAACGGCCTCCGGAAGGGCATATTCATAAAAAGAATTTCCGCCTTGCTTGCGAATATGTTCTGACTTCGCAGCGTGAATCGGCTCATCAGGCGGCGTAAAAGGCAGGCGCACGATAATTAAGCAGGATAGGTCATCTCCTGGAATGTCGACACCTTCCCAAAAACTGCTTGTGCCAAAAAGAATTGATTTCTCAAAGCGCTGAAAATTTCTCGTTAACCGTGTTCTGCTTCCTCCAGAAATACCTTGTGCAAATAAGGCATATCCTTCAAGCAGCCCGGATTCTTTAATCAGTTCATATGTTTTTCTAAGCATTTCATATGAGGTAAACAGGATCAGCATTCTGCCTTTTGTTGCTTCGGAAATCGTGATTATATGTTCCGTTATTGAAGCGACATAATCTTCTAAAGGCACTGCATTTATTTCCGGTAAATCGGTCGGTACAACAAGCTTCATTTGCTTTTTATATTGGAATGGAGAGGGAATCTGGTTTAATAAACATTCTTCCTTAGTCAGCCCAATTTGATTAAGAAAATATTGAAAAGAATGGTTCACCACTAAAGTTGCTGAGGTTAAAACAACACTTTCCTTTACAGCAAAGAACCTTTCTTTTAGATGTGCTGAAGTCTCAATTGGTTCTGCCAATACAGAAGTCGCATTTTGTGCTGCTCTTTGATCCATTTCAATCCAAATAACAGAATCCTCTTGGTCCCGCAAAAATAAGGAGCGTGTCATTGAGGCGATTTCTTCCAGTTTTAGGACAGACATAGCAGTTTCCTCAAGCAGAATTTTTTCTTCCGGTGCTAATAGCTCCTTTAAAAGAGCTGCTTTTTCTAAGGTCCCGTTCACTGCATGCAGAACATCTTTTAATGAAAATAAGAACCTTTCTGCATTAGCTTTTACGTATTGACTTTCTTTGTTATGGCCAGCATCTTCAAATAGTACCTTTATTCTGTTTTGATGACTTTTAACACTACTGTGTCTTTTCGCATAGATTCCAATCATCTTAAACAATTCATCCATACTTTCAGTCAGAGCAGTCATTAGACGGCTGAATTCAAAAGCATGAATGGTCTTAACGGTATGATTGGACTGTTTAGATAATAGCTTTTCCAGTTTATTTAAAAGCTGATTCTGTTCCAGCAAGCCAATCTGGCTGAGCAGGATGCGAATCGTCAGATAATCAAAACGTTTTCCAAGGTGCTTTCCTGCAGCCTTAACAAAATGATGTGCTTCATCTACCACGACATGCTGATATTTAGGGAGCATTGCTTTTTCTGCTGTTATATCCGACAGCAATAAGGAATGGTTGGTGATAATGACACTGGCACCATTTGCCCTTTTTTTTGCACTGCTGTAAAAGTCCCGTGATTTCCACTCTTTCGTTTCAATAAAAACATTAAGATCGTTTTTAATTCGATTCCAGAAAAGTGAACCGCCGCTCGATAAATTTAATTCATCAACATCTCCCGATTTCGTTTCCGTCAGCCACACTAAGATTTGCATTTTTGTTAATGCTGTATCGTAATTATCTTCTCTTTCTTTAAGTGTGTGCTCAAATTTTTCCATTGAAATATAATGGCCACGACCTTTTATTAACGCTGCATTCACCTGAAAAGGAAGCATTTTATTCAATTTTGGAATATCATTTGTAAGCAGCTGATCTTGAAGCTGTGTTGTATATGTACTGATAATAATAGGTTTTTGTGTTTCTCTTCCATAATAAACGGCTGGCAGCAGATAAGCGATTGATTTGCCGACACCTGTACCGGCTTCAATAAGGGCATGCTTTGATGAACGCAATGCATGATTAACACTGTTCATCATGGTTAATTGTCCTTCTCTTTTCTCGTATCTTTCAAACCCTTTATTTAACACAAACTCTTTATTCAATTGCTCAAAAGTTTCATCTAGTTCGCTCACATGATTACTAGTTACTTCACTATCTTCTTGCTTGCAAATCGCAATTCCCCTAAATATCTCAAGCATAGGAGGAGTTTCTTCAAGCTGTGTTTCTTTGTGCTGCAGAAGCTCTTCTAGTAAAGTATATAGGTCACTTTTCAAGCCGCCTGATAGTCTAAATAGCTGCTTTACCGTTTCTTTGGGCAGCTTTTCCAGTTTATCTAATAACAGCAATAACAGCTCTGCTGTAGCGTATGAATCACTATCCGCCTGATGCGGCCGGTCGTGAATAATTCCGATGCTTTGTGATAGTTCGGAAAGCTTATAGCTGTCTGCTGAAGGAAGCAGAATTCTAGCCAGTTCTACGGTATCTAAGACCGGACCATAAAAGCCGATATAACCAGCATTGATCAGTTCTTCCTGTAAAAAAGATAAATCAAAGAGCACATTATGAGCGACAAAATAGGCATCTTCTAATAAATCATTTATCTCTTCGGCGATTTCCGAGAAAAATGGAGCTGTCTTCACCATTTGATCTGTTAACCCAGTCAGTTCCTCAATAAACGGAGGAATAGGCTGATTTGGATTTACAAGTGAGGAATACTCTTTGGTTATTTTCCCGTCTTCTATGACAACTGCTGCAAATTGAATTATTTTATCCCCTTTTTTGGGGGCATTTCCTGTCGTTTCTAAATCAACGACAACATATTTATTACTCATCTCTTACACCTCGGACGTTCTGTCATTAGAACGGTAACATAAAAAAGT
This sequence comes from Cytobacillus gottheilii, assembly GCF_001636345.1. Taxonomy (GTDB): domain Bacteria; phylum Bacillota; class Bacilli; order Bacillales; family Cytobacillaceae; genus Cytobacillus; species Cytobacillus gottheilii. The sequence goes on along the minus strand of NZ_KV440945.1, from coordinate 1,948,442 downwards.
AAAAAGAAAAAGGTTTAGCTACTACCACCTAATTGGCAATCTTGCTATTCAGCATTAAATCGTTTGTTATCTATCCATAGGTGTAGCAAAGGCTGAAGCGGAGAATTTCCCTTCAGCCTTGTTTGCAATTGATCTTTACGATCACAAGCTTATTATATTGGGTTGCATGTGCCCATTTCAAGCATCATCCTTTACATTACAGTGCTCGCTGGCTCCGCATGCAGCAGCTGCTTGATCACATTATTTTCTCCCATGATTGCCACTTTAGGCTGGTGATCTGCCAGTTTTTCTTCTGCAACAAAAGCATAAGAAATGATGATTACAATGTCGCCTTCATGAACAAGTCTAGCGGCAGCTCCGTTTACACAGATTACGCCGCTTCCTCTTTCACCAGGAATAATATATGTTTCAAATCTTGCTCCGTTATTATTATTAACAATTTGTACTTTTTCATTAGGGAGCATGCCAACTGCATCTAAAATATCACTGTCGATTGTAATGCTTCCCACATAATTTAAGTTTGCCTCTGTCACGGTTGCGCGATGGATTTTTCCGTTCATCATTGTGCGGAACATGAGGATTCCCCCTTAGATGGATATGATTGTATTGTCAATTAAGCGTGCCTTTGTGAATTTCACGGCTAACGCAATAATAATCGTTCCTTTGATTTCTTTTACTGGTTTCAATTCCGGGTAGCTGTATAGTTCAATATAATCAATGGTGCCGCTGCTATTTTGCTCAATTCGTTCCTTCATGAATGATAACACCTTTTCAGGGTCTCTTTCACCGTTAATGATTCCCTCTCTTGCTTCATTAAGGGATTTGTTTAAAATCACAGCTTCTTCTCTCTCGTTTGGCTGTAAATAAACATTCCGGGAACTTTTTGCCAGACCATCACTTTCTCTGACCGTTTCAACCGTCTTGAGAGTGACTGGAATATTGTAGTCCGTTATTAGCATATCAATTACCGCGACCTGCTGTGCATCCTTCATACCAAAATAGGCAAAATTTGGAATAACTATATTAAATAATTTTAATAGAACGGCTGCAACTCCATCAAAATGTCCAGGGCGGGAACGGCCGCATAATACGTCGGTTCTGTCCTCAACAGTTACTTTAACGGCCAATGGTCTTGGATACATTTCAGAAGCTTCAGGACAAAATAAGTAGTCCGCTCCACTTTCTTCCGCCAGCTGGCTGTCACGCTCAAAATTGCGGGGATAGGTGCTCAAATCTTCGTTAGCCCCAAATTGAAGCGGGTTAACAAAGATACTGACCGCAACTATATCGTTTTCCCTCCGTGCTTGTTTGATAAGCGTTAAGTGACCTTCATGCAGATAGCCCATTGTCGGCACGAAACCAATAGACTTACCTGAGCGCTTCTGTTCCAGCATTGTATTTTGCATTTCTTTTACACTTCTGATGACTTTCATGCTTTTCCTCCATATAAACCTGATAGCTCCTGATCTTTCATCGTAAAGGAGTGCTCATCTTTCGGGAACAGCTTACCTTTTACTTCGTCTTTATACGCTCGAATAGCGTTCTCCATCATTTCACCGCTATTTGCATACTGCTTAACGAATTTCGGAACCCGGTCGACTCCATAGGTTAAAATATCGTGATAAACAAGCACTTGTCCATCTGCTCCGGCACCAGCACCGATTCCGATTGCGGGAATACCGATCTGTTTAACAATCTCATCTGTTAGCTGTTTCGGAACACATTCAAGTACGACTGCAAAAGCGCCAGCCTCTTCACATTTTTTAGCATCATCGATCAACTTTCGAGCAGCCCCGGCGTTTTTGCCCTGAACTTTATAGCCACCCAGCACACCTACTGATTGTGGTGTTAAGCCAAGATGGGCCATAACAGGCACGCCTGCTTTTGTTAAAGCTTTTATATGGGTGATAACATCATCGCCGCCCTCTACTTTAACAGCTTGTGCTCCAGTTTCCTGGATAAGGCTTGCTGCATTTAACAGTGTGTCTTTTACGGATAAATGATAGCTCATGAAAGGCATATCAATCACAATAAACGTGTTTGGTGCACCTCGTTTAACAGCTTTTCCGTGATGAATCATATCTGCCATTGTGACTGGTACGGTTGAATCGTAACCTAAAACAACCATTCCTAATGAATCTCCTACAAGAATCATATCCACTTCAGCATGTTCAGCTTGTTTTGCGGAAGGGTAGTCGTAAGCTGTCAGCATTACAATCTTTTCTTCTGACTCCTTCATTTTCAGAAAATCTGTACTTGTTTTCATTCTGTATCCTCCTCGATTTGGGGAAGAGGCGATTGATTGACTGTAATGAGATAAAGTGACGAAAATAATAAAATCCTTCAGCTTAAAGCAGAAGGATTGTACATGACGAACTCATTAATGTGTCTCATCCCTCTGTCCCGGTCCATATTGGATCTAGGCAGAACTATTTTCACATAGGATCTTGTTCATAGCTTATCCATTACACAATGAATTCATAGTATGAAACAAGCCTACTTTTGAACTTAAAAAGGGTGCAGTTCAGCATGGATACTGCCCATCAAAAGTATAGCAATATGTAAAAGCTTTGGCTAGAATTTTATTTTGCTGCAGCAGGACAATAAACAGGTCCGTTCCATTTCACTCATGTTGTTAAATAACAAATAAAAAAAGCGAATGATTTAAAAACCTAACCATTCGCTTCTATCATCGTGTTAAATACTTATTTCCCAGTGTCTCTTTATAATTCTATATCAGCCGAATAGATGTGATGCTGTTTTCCGGATTCGTCTTCGATTAAAAGGACTCCATCTTCGGTAATGCCTAACGCTTTACCATGGATGGTTTCACTAATGGATCGGGCGGTAATTTTTTTGCCTATTGTGATGGCATAGCTTTCCCATAGCAGCTTAATCGGTTGAAAACCCTTATCCAAATAGAGCAGATACAGTTTTTCAAGGTGGTATAGAACATGCTGAAGAATCTGGGCACGATCAAGTGGTTTGCCTGCTTCAATGCTCATTGATGTAGCAATAGACTGAAGCTCCTCTGGATAATCTTCATGTTTCTGATTCACATTTATGCCGATCCCAATGATCACAGCCTGAATTCGGTCTGCATCAGCCTGTAGCTCAGTTAAAATGCCTGTTGCTTTCTTTCCATTCAGCAGAATATCATTTGGCCATTTGATGGCTGGATGAAGGCCAGCCTCCTCCATTGCCTGTACAACGGCAACTGCAGTAATTAGCGTTAGCTGTGGAGCCTTTTGAGGGGGAATATTCGGGCGTAATATCACACTCATCCAAATCCCCGTATATTTTGGAGAATGCCAGCTCCGGTCCATTCTGCCTCTTCCAGCTACCTGCTCCTCAGCGATAACAATTGTGCCTTCCGGTGCGCCTTCTAAAACAAGGCGTGATGCGATTTTTTGGGTAGAGCCGACACTTTCCTCATAATGAATATTCTTCCCAAGCTTGTCTGTCTGAAGACCAAACCTGATCTCATCCACTCCAATATGTTCTGGAGCTTTTATAATGCGGTATCCTTTTCGTTTAACTGCCTCAAGAATAAATCCTTCTTTTCTTAATTCTTCAATGTGCTTCCACACTGCTGTTCTTGAGCAATTAAGCACATCGGCCAAATGCTGGCCGGATACAAACTCATCTCCGCTTTTCGTAAAAGCATCAAGCATTTTCATTCGGAGCTCTGATTGCATTTTATAAGCCACTCCTTTATCGATTCCTTGTCATTAGGCAGTTTTTTTAGAATAATGGCTTCTTCAATGCTTTGCAAGTCCGTTTTAATCCATGCTCCTGCCTGCCTGTTTAGCCACTGCATCAAATCAGTTCCAGTTACCGGAATTTCATTTTTGCTTTTAATCGGCAAATCCTGATATTGATCAGCAACATCTTCTAAATGTGCGTTTGCTGGTCTGCGATTCATGATATTAACGATTTTTTCTACGCTAATCGCAGTATCATAGCCGCAATGATACAGATTTAACGGCTGCCATACTGATTGCAGACGTAAATCGAGCCCATTTTGTATCGCTATGATGGTTTTAATTCTTTTGCCCGGCAGCCGCCAGCTTTTTAAAAACGATTGTGCTTCCCGGACATCCTTTTTAAGAATGTGCACCAGCAATGCCCATCTTTCTTCTATATTTAAAGCCGCCTTCTCGATCTCTGCAAAATGAATTAACTGCTGATTATATGGCAGCAATCCCGGCAAATAATGATACAACCCGCTCTCAGCTAACACTCTAATGCCGCCATTGATATTCACTCCAGAGAGGAGCTTTTCAAATTCAGCAAGTTTTCTCTCTACAGCAATATGCTCCAGCAGATGAGCATTTCTTATTAGAGCATTCATCGTATCCTCGCTTATGCTAAAAGAAAGCTGGCTATGAAAACGGACAGCCCTCATCATGCGTAAGGCATCTTCTTTAAAACGGTCTTCCGCTTTGCCTACGGTTTGAATCACTTTCAGGCGGATATCGTCAACTCCATGAAAAGGATCAATTAATTTCCCATTCGCATTCATGGCAATGGCATTCATGGTAAAATCGCGCCTGCTTAAATCCTCATTAAGACTGCGGATAAAATAAACCTCTGACGGTCTTCTAAAGTCTTTATATTCAGCCTCTGCACGGAAAGTCGTTATTTCATAGGGTACACCTTCATGTAAAACAGCAACGGTTCCATGTTCAAGGCCAATATCAATGGTTTTGTGAAAAATAGCTTTGATCTCTTCCGGCTTTGCTGATGTGGCAATGTCAACATCGGCTATTCTTTTGCCGAGAATATCATCTCTGACCGAGCCGCCAACAAAGTAGGCTTCAAAACCGGCTTCCTCTATTTTTAATAATAAAGGGATTGCCTTTTGAAACTCAGGATTCATTTTTCTCATCCCCAGTTAGCAAGGTTTCATAAATATGTTCATATTGTTTTACAATCATGTCTGCACTAAAATTTTTCTGCACATGTGCAATTGCATTATGAGCAAATTCAGCCTGTTTTTCTGAATTGCTTAAAAGCTCAATCGCTCTTCCTGCCACAGCAGCAATATCACCAAGTTCACAAATAAAACCAGTTTTTTCGTCAGCAATCACTTCCGGCAATCCGCCAATATTGGTCACAATACAAGGAACTCCGCAAGCCATAGCTTCTAGTGCTACTAATCCGAAGCTTTCTTTTTCTGATAATAGGAGCATTAAGTCGCTGATTGAATACAAATCTTCTACATTATCCTGTTTCCCTAAGAAGATGACCTTATCTGTCAGCTCAAGTTTCTTTACTAACTTACAAATAGTTGTCATTTCTGGTCCATCTCCAACAAGCAAAAGCTTCGCTGGAATCTTTTCAGTAATCTTGGAGAAAGCATGAATAACATCCGGCACTCTTTTGACTGCACGGAAATTAGAAACATGGATGACCGCTTTTTCGTTGACATCTATTCCTAGTTCTTTGCGAAGGTGTGAAGCTTCTACTTTTTTATACACCCGTTCATCAATAAAGTTATAGACTGCTTCAATCGGTTTATCTGGTTTAATTAAATCATATGTTTGTGCAATCAGCGCATTTGATACGGCTGTTACAGCGTCAGATTTCTCAATGCCAAATTTTATTGCATCGGTCAGCGACGGGTCATAGCCAAGCACGGTAATGTCTGTTCCATGGAGGGTCGTGACAATTTTAACATCCCGTCCGCTCATTTGCTTTGCTAAAATGGCACAAACGGCATGAGGGATTGCATAGTGAACATGCAATAAATCAAGGTCTTCCCGTTTAATAACCTCAGCCATCTTGCTGGCGAGAGCAATATCGTATGGTGCATACTGAAATACAGAATATTGATTTACTTCTACTTGATGATAAAAAATATTATGATACATTTTCTTCAAACGAAATGGCAGGCTCGAGGAAATAAAATGGATTTCATGACCTTTTTCAGCCAGCATTTTTCCGAGCTCAGTCGCGACTACCCCCGATCCGCCAACTGTCGGATAGCAAGTAATGCCAATTTTTAATTTTTTCATGTTATTCTCCAAATAAATCTGAATTGATGACAAGCGCATTTTTGGACTTAAAGCCTTCTGCATATAACACTCCGGCTTGTGTTCCATGTAACTTTTCGCGCGCCTGAATCATCTCTATATACCCGTTTACAAGCGGAGTATCTACCGTATGTTCATCTTTTACAAATTGACTTTTATAAGCATTTAAACTGGCATTTTTCTGTTCCATATACTCTGATATATCAATGAGAAAATCAGGTTTTGCTGTGCTATTGATGAGATAATAGTATGTATTTTTCACTTTATGGGCTTCACCAGCCGCAGGATATTTTTTGATGCCAGCAGAAAAAACGGCTTCTTCTACTAATCGTGCGCAATTGCCATGATCAGGATGACGATCCTCCCAATATGGAGCAAAAACAATCTGCGGTTTGTATTTGCGAATCATTTCTGCCGCTGCTTTGATATAAGAAGCTGATAAAAATAAGCCGCGGTCGGGAAGATCAAGTGTTTCCCGAACGGTAACGCCAAGGATCTCTGCAGCTTCCTTCGCTTCCCTATTTCTTATTTCAACAGTTCCATTAGAAGATAATTCAGCTTTAGTTAAATCACAAATAACAACTTTTTTGCCCTGCTTGGTGTATTTAGCGATTGTAGCACCCATCCCAATTTCAACATCATCTGCATGGGCGCCAAATGCTAATAAATCAATGTGGTGGTCTTCCATTTTATTCACCTTTTTCTCCGTTTGCAACCGAGCGCCAAGCTAAATCTCCTCTATCCAGACCTTTGATGAGCATCTCAGCAGTTCCCATATTCGTAGCAAGCGGCACAGCATAAACATCACATAAACGAAGCAATGCCGTTACGTCAGGTTCATGCGGCTGCGCTGTTAAAGGATCTCGGAAGAATAGCACCATATCCATTTTGTTATTAGCGATCATTGCCCCAATTTCCTGATCTCCGCCAAGCGGGCCTGATTGAAAACGATGAACCTGCAGTCCTGTCTCATCCATGATCCGCTGCCCAGTTGTACCGGTTGCGAACAAATTATGACCCGACAAGCTCCCCTTATATGCAGTCGCAAAACGCATCATATCATCTTTCTTTTTATCATGTGCGATTAATGCAATATTCATCTTATCCCCCACCTTATTCAATAATATTTTCTAATCCGTATACAAGCGTATCTATTTTCACAACCGTATCGACCGCAAGCTTTACACCTGACATAAAGGATGCCCTATTATATGAATCATGTCTAATCGTTAATGTTTGCCCGTCTGCACCAAACATAACCTGCTGATGAGCAATTAACCCAGGAAGGCGGACAGAGTGAATATGCATGCCATCATAATTCGCTCCTCTGGCACCTTTAATAGTCTCTTTTTCTTCTGGATGACCCTGCTGTTTTGTTTCCCTTACTTCTGCAATCATCTCTGCCGTTTTTACGGCTGTTCCAGATGGAGCATCAAGCTTCTGATCATGGTGCAATTCAATGATCTCAACATCCTGAAAATATCTGCCTGCCATTTGCGAGAATTTCATCATTAGAACAGCACCTAAAGCGAAATTAGGAGCGATAATACAGCCAATGCCTTTATCATGACATAGTTCTTCCAGTTCCTGTAGCTGTTCTTTTGTAAAGCCAGTCGTACCTACTACAGGTCTGACGCCATGCTCAAGTGCTGTTTTTGTATGCAGCATCCCCACTTCAGGAGTTGTTAAATCAATCAAGACATCCGGATGCACCTCTTGCATCAGCAATTGTACATCTGAATACACTGGAACATCTATCCCTGCAAAGCCATCAAAATCGCTTAATAAACCTCCCCCGTTTTTGTGATCTAAAACAGCTGCAAGTTCATATCCTTCTATTTCTTGTACAAGCAGGACAGCTTCTCTTCCCATTCGGCCGCGCGGACCTGCAATAGCAATCTTTAAATTTGTCATCTTATTGTTCTCCTTCTTCAATTCTTGTCCAGCGGTCTTTATCCCGCGTATTAAATTTATGCATCACTCTGTCGTGAGCATCCTGCAAATCAATATGTAAGGAGTTTGCCATGCAAATGAGGACAAAAAGGACATCTCCCATTTCCTCTTCTATCGCTTTTTCATCTTCACTATTCTTTTTTGGCTTTTCTCCATAATGATGATTAATTTCTCTTGCCAGCTCTCCCAGCTCTTCTGTTAATCTTGCCGTCATGGCAAGCGGACTGAAATAGCCTTCTTTAAACTGACTTATGTACGTATCTACTTCTTTTTGAAGCTCATTCATTGTTTTATGTTTATTCATTTGTTTTCACCACCAAACTGATATGTGACTGCACCCTTTCATGTTAGCTAAATACTCCAAGTTTTACAAACATTTTTGACGTTTTTCTGCTGATCGGCACGATGTTGCTCTTCCAATTTCTATCCTATATAATAATGTGAGCTAAATAAGGAAGTGGAGGGGTTTTATGGTATTTGGTTTGAAACTTAAAAACATATTCTTTATTTTATTGGGTTCTGCAATCTTTTCCTTTGGGATTGTTCATTTTAATATGCAAAACAATTTAGCAGAAGGCGGTTTTACAGGAATCACGCTTCTCTTATATTTCCTGTGGGAATGGGATCCATCCTATACCAATTTAATCTTGAATATTCCGCTGTTTTTTATTGGCTGGAAGCTTCTTGGGCGAAGTGTATTTCTCTATACCATAATTGGAACTTTTAGTGTTTCCGTTTTTCTATGGATATTTCAGCGCTATCAGATTAATATGCCGCTTAAAGATGATCTTACCTTAGCTGCCCTCTTTGCAGGTGTTTTTATTGGGGTTGGCCTTGGAATCATTTTTCGCTATGGAGGGACAACGGGCGGAGTTGATATTATTGCAAGACTTGCCAATAAATATGCAGGCATCAGTATGGGAAAAGCGATGTTTATGTTTGACGCTGTTGTTATCGCACTGTCATTAATATTCTATTTAACATATCAAGAAGCCATGTATACACTTGTAGCAGTCTTTATAGGCGCACGAGTGATTGATTTTATGCAGGAAGGTGCATATGCCGCAAGAGGGGCGATGATCATTTCTGAAAACACCGGTCAAATCGCAGAGAAGATTATGAAAGAAATGGATCGTGGAGCGACCATATTACGAGGCTATGGACCTTATACAAAGAAGGATAAAGAAGTATTATACTGTGTTGTTGCCCGCAATGAAATCGTCAAACTGAAAAGCGTAATTACGTCAGTTGATCCGCACGCTTTTGTTTCGGTCACTGTTGTGCATGATGTGCTTGGCGAAGGATTTACATTGGATGAAAACAAGAAGCCGATTGAAAGATAAAATAGAATTACACACTACAAAAATACCAGGCCATCACCGACCTGGTATTTCTTTTTTTATTCAGACCTTTGCATACCTGTGTATATGAGCACTAGGCGCAATAGCTCCAAAACAGCCACTGCAGCTGCAGCAACATATGTTAACGCTGCGGCATTTAGTACCTTTTTTGTTTCACGTTCTTCATCATTGCGGATCACACCAAGGGAGACGACTTGATCCATGGCACGATTGGAGGCGTTAAACTCGACTGGCAGGGTAACAACTTGAAATAATACAGCCCCAGCCATAAAGAGAATCCCCAGCAGGACAAAACCGCTGGCTCCTGCAAAAAATCCAATCATAATTAAGATCCATGAAAAGTTCGAACCTATATTTGCTACCGGAACAAGCGTATGGCGCAATCTTAAAAACGAATAACTCTCTGCATCCTGTATAGCATGACCTACTTCGTGAGCAGCAATGGCTGCAGCAGCCACTGAGTGGCCATGGTAGTTGCCTGAAGAAAGTCTAACCGCTTTAGACCTTGGATCATAGTGGTCTGTAAGCTGACCGCGCACTTCCGATACACTCACATCGTAAAGTCCATTTGCATCTAATATTCTTCTTGCGACCTCTGCACCTGTCATATGGGAAGAGGATGCTACTTTTGAATATTTATTGTAAGCTCCTTTTACCTTAAACTGTGCCCAGATCGGAATGATGATAATTATGGCAAAGTATATCAAATATGCTCCCATAATAACCCCTCCTGTTATTTACCTTCTTGTTGTTATCTTCCCCTTATGGCCTCTCATGGAAACATAGAAATTATATTAACTCTCTTGCTTCTTTTGTTTTCTCTTGTCACCGTTATATTTTCTCCAGCCTACATAGGATAATGTAAGTATAATGATGCTGCCTGTCGAAATGATTACCCACCAAAGAGATGGATCCGCTTCATCCTCTGTCATATCCTCAAATATGGACTGCAGGTCGGCTTCCAATGCTTCCAGCTGCTCATTCGGTTGTCCTGATGATATAATATCCGGACGATATTGGTCAATATATTGAACCTGTGTATCAACATTTTGCATTCTCTCTGGAGAAATATTGAGCTTCATGCTTGGATATACAACATGATATAAGTTTAAAAAGGAATTATAGCTAACATGAAATTTTTCAGTGTCTCCACTTTCTGCTGCCTCTTTTGCATCATTAAAAACAGATAAGATCGGTGATTCCATTTCAGTCCACATTGGCTGATATGTAGATGTTACAGCATCCATAACAAGACGGAATTTTGTTAGGCTATTTACTCTGTCCGTATAGTTCATTTCAGAACTCACAGCAGCCTGAAGCGCTTCATGATGAGTGGACGTTACTGCTCTCAGTTCTTCGGATGTAAATGGCCGCTCATTTCCTGTCGCATATACATATTGTTCCGAGAAATAGTCCAGCAGCCTTTTAGCATCATCATACCGCTTCAATTTCATCATTTGAAGTGCTTCGTCCGATATCTCATTTAATTTATCAACAGGTGAACTGCTTTCTGCATACACCGAAAACGGCATAAGAATGAAAAATAATATGCTTATTAATAGTGAATATAGTTTCTTCATACCTTGTCCCTCCTCTAATCCCTATTAGAAAATGTATGAGAAAATGGACAAGGCTAGAACATGAAAAATGATGAAGTGAACAATTCCATTTAGAGAGAGTATATCCTTTTTCACGCCCTCTGGTGATTGCTTTCTTGGTCAGATCCTGAACATCCTCCGGCTATGGATATGCGGAGACTCATCAAGAAGGAATTCATAATTCTTTTTCAGTCAGCAAATTGATATTCTTCAATGACTCAAACGAACCATAAAAAAAACCAAAGAACCTATAGCAACGTTCTCTGGTTTCTTTCCTATATACTTCAATATTAACTCCCGCCTTGCGGAATGATGACAGGGTTAACATCTCCTTGCCCGCTGCTTCCGCCATTAAAATATTGAGGAACCTTACCCGGATAAAATAAATCGCCAACTTTCACCGAGTTTTCCATAACGATATCTCGTTCAACAAGCGGTATGATGACCTTCATTTGCACTTGAACCTTCACATAAACTTCGAGATATGTATTGTTTATGCCTGTTTCAAGAATTTTCGTTTCCACATTTGACATAGAGTGACCTAAAAGCTCAAATTTAATTGGCACTTTTGGCCCTAGATTAGAGAATAATGTTTGCTTTGTAGCCATTCCAAGCGGGATTCGATAGATAATCCCTTTTTCCTTATGAGAAGCTTCATAATCAATATAGGAATCATTGCGAAAGGCTTCAAATTGCTCTAATTCACCCTGCTCAACTAAATCCAGATATTCCTGCACCATCCGGTTCGTATCTGACATCACTTTGTTTACAACCTGCTGATTAAAGCTGTAAGGCGCATTTTCACCATCACCATGGCGAACAATTAATTCGTTTACATCAATCGTTTCCGATAATTCCTTTGTAATGGCATCATTAATGGCTTGAGCTGAGAATTGCTTCGCCCGTGTTTCAGCAATATCCATTAATACTGGTTCAATTTGTTCATCAATCATAAGAAGACCAAAAAAAGTAAGAAGGACAAAAAGGATTAACGAAATGAAGAATACATGCTTAGCTGGTAAAGGTCCTTTAAACAGTCCCTTCCTCTTTCTTCTGAACACATGAAACCCTCCCTTTGTACAATATATGATTGTACAGGGAAAATAAAACAAGTATCGTCTCTTATCCCGACAATTTCATGCACCCATAGAGTCTAGCGAGATCCTTAATTATATGTAATAGTTAATTGAAAGGATTTTTTTCGCAAACATAAGTAATAGGTCAGTGCTATACAGAAAATACTGAGCCAAAATGTAAAGTATCCGATTTCAGGTATGTATAAATCCAAGGTTGGATATCTCGGCAGCATAAAAAAGACATAATCAATCACGTCATTATGCAATGTCCAGACTCCAGCAGCAACTAAGTGCCATGTTTTCAAACGATAAAAGGGTGCGTATAAAATCCCTTGAACCGCCATAGCACCGTGTGAAAAAATCAGCATAAGAGCTGCAGGCTGAATATCACCAGTGACTTGGAAGACAAGCAGATTCATAACAACCGCCCATACACCATATTTCACTAAGGTCACAATGGCAAGAGCTTCAAATAGCGGCCAATTTTTCCCCAGCAAAAAAGCAATAAGAACAAACACAAAAAATAAACTTGCAGTAGGACTATCCGGAACAAATGGAAGAAAATGCAGGGGTGTCTCGACAAGCTGCCCTTCATACCATATATAACCGTAAATAGTTCCTCCTATATTAATTAATAACAGTAATAACAGAATGGTACGATTAGCAAAAAACGGAAATAGCCATTTCATAACTTACCTCATCTCTACCTAAATTTCTCTTTTATCATAAAGTATTCCATTTACAACAGCAACATAAAGGTCATAGCTTTTTTTGCTTATGGTTTACTCAGCAGCAGGTTCAGAACCAATTGAGATAGGGGGAGGCGATTAACCTCCATTTATCCCTCTCACACCACCGTACGTACGGTTCCGTATACGGCGGTTCCGATTAAGTCGAACGCTGTAAGTCATATCTAGCAGAAATACTTTTTAACCCAAGGGAAAGCCAGTAGGCTTTCCCTAATGTTTTATGAAGAATTGGACTTTTGGATATCCTCCAATAAGCCTTTCTTGTATTTCCCCATTCATATGCTTTCCCTTTCGAAACACCTAGTTTAATAAGTTTCTTGACCTTCGTTTGGGGAAGTTTCCATTCCTTCCATCGAATCATTCTTAACCTTCGATTAAGCCATCCTTCGAGTTTTGCGATTACTGAACGGGTATCTGCTAAATGATAATAATTAACCCATCCCACTAGATATTGGTTAAGGTTATGAATCCTATCTTCCATGGCAATTGACCTTCGTCTGCTTGTAAGCTTTCTTATTTTATCTTTAAACCGTTTAACTGATTGGGGAGATATTCTCACCTTCGGTTTTAGATTACTTGTAAAACTGAACCCAAGAAATTTCCTTTTCCAAGGGCGGTCTACAGCACTTTTATCCTTGTTAACCTTCAGTTTAAGATTCCTCTCGATAAAATGGGTCATTGCCTTCATAACTCTTTCTCCAGCTCTTTTAGATTTCACATAGATATTACAATCATCGGCGTAGCGGACAAAGCGATGTCCTCTGCGCTCCAGTTCTTTATCCAGTTCATCCAACACAATATTCGAAAGTAAAGGGCTTAAAGGTCCACCTTGCGGTGTCCCCTCAAGGTTAGGACTGACAAGTCCGCCTTCCATAACACCAGAGGTTAAGAACCGTCTTATTAGTTTGAGGAGAGTACTATCCTTTATCCTCATGGCTAATTTACTCATTAATCTATCGTGGTTAACCTTGTCAAAGAACTTTTCAAGGTCAATGTCGACTACCCATCGATAACCCTCTTCTATATAGCTTTGGGCTAATTTAACAGCCTGGTGCGCTCGCCTGTTAGGGCGAAAGCCGAAGCTACATTCAGAGAAACTAGGGTCATACATTCTGGTAAGCACTTGGGTGATTGCTTGTTGAATGAAACGGTCTGTCACGGTTGGGATTCCCAGTTTCCTCTTCCCTTTGCCGTCTGGTTTCGGGATTTCGACTCGACGGACGGGGGATGGGATATAGGTTCCCTCGAAGAGGGATTTTCGCAGTTCGCTCCAGTTGAGCATAATATGTCCACGAAGAGCAGTGACGGGCATTTCGTCCACTCCATGTTTTCCCTTATTCTTTTCTACTCTTTTAATCGCATTAAGTAGGTTTTCCCGTGACATGATTCGTTCCATTAACATTGATATAACCTCCCGCGTAAATAGGTGTTCTGTTTGTGTCCTTTTCATTCTCCACCCTGTTTAATGACCCCCGCGGATTCACCGTTTCTTTCATTAAACAGGTACTATGTTTTCTGTTTCATCGAATGGAAAGATACGCCTAGTTCCTATTTTCCATAACCGGTTCAGCCCTTCCTTATCCTCTTAAGCGAATAAGTACTATGGCTTCTGCTGACGCCTGTCGTTCAACTTATCCTCACGGATAGGCTTACCGCATGAGTACGGCATATCGACAGGTTCTCCCCGGGTAAGAGTACAGACTTTCCTTCCATGTCTCCGCCTCATTTACTATGTGACACCTTTGGCAGTATGGACTTTGTCTTGTATTGCAGACTCACCCAATGTCATCTAGCCTCATATGAGATTCGTGTTCCTCAGAGCGGAAGTTTGCCGCCGACTTCCTTCAGATAGGAGGGTCACCCCGCATATCCTTGTCTTAAGCTACGGCTACTACTGCCTTCGCCGTTCGGGACTCGCACCCTAGAGCCTGCACCCATGCCGGGCACACAATAAAGAACCGGCAGTCAATTGACATACCGGTTTTTAATTACATTATTCACTCTCTACGCTATCAATAAATTCTACTAGCTTATCAAGTTCTTCCTCTGTGCCTGCAAATAGGCCACCTGGCATTGCGCCACGACCGTTTTGAATAACTTCTTTAATTTCTTCAGGAGTTAGTTCAACGTCAATTAATGCAGGACCAGCTGCACCTTGCAGTTCAGTGCCGTGACATGACAAGCATGTGTTAGCTTCTAGAAGTGCATATCCTTCTGCAGTTGTATCAATCTCAGCTTCCGCTACGATCTTTCCTTGCTGTGCCGCTGCTTCCCAATCATGGTGAGCAACAGATTCCCAAGTTAAGAATGTAATACCTGCAAGCGCCAATAACATAAAACCTGTTGCTAATGGACGCTTTGATGGACGGCGTTCAGGTCCGCGGTCAATGAATGGAGCCAGTAAAAGAGCTCCAAACGCCAAGCCTGGAATAATGAATGCTCCAATCGCATTGTACGGACCAGATGCATACGTATATTTCAGTAATTGATATAAGAATAAGAAATACCAGTCTGGCAATGGAATATAGGCTGTATCACTTGGATCAGCTATCTTCTCTAATGGAGGCTGGTGTGCAATAGTTAAGCATAAGAACCCAATTAGGAATACAGCTCCAACCATCCACTCTTTTAAAAGGAAGTTTGGCCAGAATGCCTCTGTTTTCCCCGGATATTCCGAATAATCTTTAGGAATATTCGGCTTACGCTCAGCAGGAACACGTGAATCTCCTACAAATTTCATACCTTTTCCGCGATGCATTGGGTAATTCCCCTCCTTCGTTCATTATTTTAATTTTACAACGGTCCAGAAATACCCTGCTTTCGAATCATGATAAAGTGGGCCGCCATTAAAGCAAATAATGCAGCAGGCAAGAAGAAAACATGGATAGCAAAGAATCTTGTAATAGTTTGCGCACCAACAATATCTGCATCTCCTGCGATTAGAATTTTCAGGTATTCCCCGATCAGCGGTGTCGATTCAACAATTTGAATTGTAACCTTTGTAGCAAATAACGCTTTCATATCCCACGGCAATAAATAACCAGTTAGACCAAGTGCCAGCATTACGAAGAAAATAAGTACACCAACAACCCAGTTCAATTCACGAGGCTTTTTATAAGCGCCTTGGAAAAATACTCGCAGCGTATGTAAGAACATCATGACAATAACTAAGCTTGCTCCCCAGTGGTGCATTCCACGGACAATTTGTCCAAATGCTACGTGGTTTTGCAAATAATAAACCGATTCCCAAGCATTTTGAATATCTGGAACATAGTACATAGATAAGAACATACCAGATAGTATTTGAATTACAGTTACGAAAAACGTCAGACCGCCAAAGCAATAGACAAACGCAGAAAAATGATGCGCCGGGTTAACATGCTCAGGCACTTCGTGGTCAGCGATATCCCGCCAGATTGGCGTAATATCTAAACGCTCATCTACCCAATCATAAATTTTGTTTAACAATGATTACGCCCCCTTTCGCGGTTCTGCTTTACCTAAATGCAAATAGCCGTCTACATCTTGAATTGGAAATACATCGAGTGGAGCAATTGGAGGAGTTCCAGGCACATTCGTACCATCCTTTGTATATAATCCACCATGACAAGGACAATAGAAGTGTTCAGGATTTGACTCGTCCGAATTCCAGTCAACTACACAGCCTAGATGTTTACAAACAGGTGATAAGGCTACAACTTCTCCATTTTCATCTCTGTAAACCCAAGCAGATCCAGTAACTTCAGAAGTGTACCATGCATCCACTTGTTCAAATGTGTAATCAACTCTTGTTGGTACTTCAGTGATTTCAGAAATCTTTTGTTTTGTTGGAATAAAATCGCTTTCACCCTTATGCTGCAAAACAGGATCCACTGCAAAGCGAACCATAGGCATTAACATCCCAGCTGCCATGAAACCGCCTACACCAGTAAGAGTATAGTTTAGGAATTGACGTCTTGAAACACGATTTTTGCTCATACTTTTCCCCCCTCTATTATGAAGTTGAGTCCAACGGACATAATTCAACACAATATAAAACTAGGACATACCAATGATATATCAATAATTATGTAAGGTCAATATAATCCTGTGCACAAAGATGGAAACAAAGTGATTAATATTGCTTTCATTCATTATTTTGCCATTTCCGGACAAATAAATTCAATAGCTGTTTCACTTGATCTTCCAGAATTTGATTTTTATATTTCTCCTCCATATGTTCTAATGGCAGCGAAGGCAGCCAGATCAAGTCACCTTCCAGGTTTCCTTCATGAATTTTCCAATTACTGTCACTAGTTACATAGAAAACATGTGAAAATCCTTGTGACATTAACTCTGTTTCCCAGTGCTTAATATCACTGACAAGTTTATCTTCATTTGCATTCTTTAAATAGGAAAAACCAGGAAGCATTAATAATCTCCCTTTAAATTGTCTCTCTAATTGAACGGAGAGCAATGATATGAACTCTGTAATGCCTACAGCCTGCTTAATATCATCGCCGAAAGAGACAGGATATAAAGGCAGAACAACTGTATCAATATATTGTTTTTCCTTTATAAACATTTCAATGTCCTCTGAATTCCACTTCACCCAAATCACCCCAAAAAGATACTATTTTAGCTAATCATAACATGTCCAGGAAACGGCAACAATGATCCTATTTCAGCGAATGCATTTTTACAATAATGTGTATGTTTCAGCAGAAGTCTAATCGAAAAAATATAAGTATCCATTAAAAAAAATAAGCCTGCACAATTGTACAGACTCTTTCTATCACTTTTTAAGTTTTTTTAATTGATCTGTTAAAGCTGCAAATGCTTCCTTATCATGACGATCTAATGCCTCATCAATAAGGGACAGCAATTTTTCTTTTTGAAATTTCTCAATGCTCTCAGTAAGGAATCTTTCCGCTATGATACGGTCCTTATCACTTATTTGCAGCTTCTTCGGCATAAATGGATTCTCTTCGAGTACAGCTGCATACTGATGGGCTTGATTTGACGCATGGAAGTTTAACTGAATATAAATCTCTTCTTCTCTGTTTAGCCGGATGTCATGAAACGACTTTTCCGCGTCAGTTGTCATCACATTGCCTTTATAAAAGCGAAAAGGCGCTTCATCTACACAATGTGCTGACATGATTAAACCTCGCGGACAATATTGTGCCTGGTCCACAAAATGAACCTTCTCCATTAAACCATCATGACTCATCAGATAGTTTAAAATCCAGACACATTCCCGTCTCTTCAGTTGATAGTGATTCAAAAACCAGCGAATAAAATCTTTTTTTTCGTTGACAGATACAGGGGCCGTCAATGTGATTCCCTCCTCTGCTAACAGCCAGATTTTTAGAACGATCCTTTACATGTATTCGTCTGTAATCCGTGCCAATACATCCGCATACTCCCCATTTTCCGGATCGAGCTTTATGAGTTGCTTAAAGATTTCTGCAGCTTCCACTCTTTTTCCTTCCTCAATTAGAAAATAACCGTACTCAGAAAGAAAATCCGGCTGCTGTTTAAAATAAGTATATGCAAGCTGATATTTGTTTAATGCCTGTGAAAATTCTTCAAGATGCTGATAAGCTACAGCAGCATCCCATAAAATTTGCGGCTCCTCATTTTCAAACTGCTCCATTAAAGTGACAATTTCAAGCATATCTTCATATTGTTCCTGCTTTAAAAATACTTTATTTAAAGTTAGGGCAGCTTCTGTATATTCAGGATCAAGAGCTAACGCCTGCCTGAATAAATCGACAGCTTCATCTTCTTTTCCCAGTTTCAGCGCAAGCTTTCCTCCATAGAAAAATAGCTCCTTATTAAACTCATCTTGTGCAATGCCTGTTTTAATGCTATTAAACGCATTTTCCAGCTCTTCTTCTCGCTCATAGCTTTTAGCAAGATGATAATAAAGTGAATGATATTCGTGATCTAATTCTTTTAATTCATTAAACTTTTCAATGGCTGTACGATTAAATCCTGCTTGCAAGGCAGTAAAGGCATAGCTGAATAAGGTATTGATCTCAAGTTTATGCTCTAATGCTTTTTCAAAGAAAGGCAATGCATCCTCAAAGGCTCCAGACGCACTTAAAACGTCGGCAAGTCTTTCGTTTACATTTACCCCCGCAATAACTTCATCAGTCTTTAAGACCTTCTGGTAAGCCTTTATGGCGTCAAGAAACTTGCCTTCCTCGGAAAATAACTCGCCGAGCGCAAAATCAATGACACGCTCCTCAGGCAGGATAGACTTTGCCTGTAAAAGCTTTTGTTCGCTTACTTCAAACAAACCCTGCATTTGGTATAAATCAGCAAGGAGCAGAAGAGCTTGGGGGTAACTTGGATCATTGTGATCTATTTTTTCAAGAACAAGAATCGCTTCCTCTTCATTGCCAAGATCGATCTCTATTTCTGCCAGTAAAACGAGCAGCTCCCCTTCTTCTGGATAGGCTTGTAATAAGCGTTCGAACAGGGCTTTTGCTTCTTCAAGAAATCCGAATTGGAGCAGCTCCTCCGCTAACACAAACCTTTCTTCGTGGGATCCATCTTTTAATATATCTTTATAATTGTTAATTGCTTCTTCATGCTGACCGTTTTCTAATAGAGAAATGATTTGCTTAACTTTATCCATGTATTTTTCCTTTCGCTCTCTAATCTCCAAATGTAAAATAAGAAGGAGTTTTAATAAGTACGTGTTCCCCGGCTCCGGGTCTGTACATAACCTCATCACCGGCTCGGATTACTGTTCCTTTATGAACCGTAACCGCTAACCTTTCTTTATGATAATCATTAAGCTCTAATTCTTCAATTTTTATGATTTCCTTGCCAGGAAGATAAAGATTATAGGAAAGCTCACTTCCTATTTGAATTGCCGCTTTTAAAGGATAGATGCCAATTTTCGCCAATATACTTCTGGACAGATTTTGCTTTTCCGGCAGCTCCCCCAATAAGGCAGGGATTTTCTCATTCTTAACAATCATCTTCCACGTCTTTAATGCCAATGTCCGCTCGGAAGGCTGCTCGTATTTTATAACAGGGATCAAAGGGCTATTGTATGGAAACATGGCTTCTCGGATCCAGCCCCAAGGCATATTTTTCAATTCTTCAACACTATCTATTTCTATAAATAATGCGGGAATCCTCTCCTGTTTCGATTTTAACAAAAAAGATGTTGTTAATAGTCTCAGGGGGATGCGCACTCCGATTATATAGTCAATCGGACTGTTAAGCAAATTTGTTTTCAAACGCTTAATATTGGTTTTAAGATCCTTTTCAAAGTGCACATAGACGGATGTCAGCACTGCAGTAGTTCCTTTTAAAATATACTCCTCTGTAAAATAGCTTTTCTGATTAAGATGAGAGCCCAGATTTGGAAATTTTGAATCATACATCACATGGATTGGTGTCAGCAAAAAAGAATTGGCATTCATCCTCATATGCTTATAGCGTGGAAATGCAGTTTTCAACGTGGAAATTTTCCCTTCCTCAACGAAGAGAGAAGACTCTTTAATTGTATCTCCGCTAACAATATTTGCATTTTCAATAATGTACGCCATCAAATCACCCTCTTAACGGTCTTAAGACAAGCTATGAAGATGGTGTGAAAATAATGACTGTTTCTCATCAGAAGAATCCGGGACTCTTAATCCTATAGAATTTTTTAAAAATATTTTTTCACTTAACACCATTTCAAGAAGGTAAAATCAGCCAAAAAATCGAAATACACTAATATATTCCAACAGCCTTCAGAGTTAAGGTGTTAGTTTTATAACATAAACTGTTAATCAATTTAATAAAGGAGTTTTTCAAAATGAATAGCCGACAGGAAAACCTTTTCAGGCAATTAAAAACCTACCGTGAAGAAGTTCTTCATACATTGGAAAACGTAACTGACCATGAAGCAGAATGGATTCCGGAAAATTTCCGCAACAATATAAGATGGCAAATAGGTCATCTTTATCTTGATCAATACTTATGGATTGAGACTTTAACAAAAGAAAACATTGAAATACCCGAATGCATTCGAAAATCTTTTGGGTTTGGAACTAGTCCAGAAAGCTTTGACACCTACATATTCTGAACTTAAAGAATTGCTGAAAAAGCAGCCTGATTTGATCCTTAAACAATATAGCAATTGTTTAGACAAAGAATTTCCGCCAACAGAAATGGGCATGCAAACAATTGAGCAAGTATTAATTAGAACTATTTTCCATGAAGGAATGCATCTGCAGGCAATAAATGATATTAAGAAATGCCTTCATACCAGTAAAATTGCGCCACAGGTATAACCTTCTCTCGTTTACGTCTCAATAGAACAAGCTGGTAATATCTTCATTTTCACAAAAAAACAGCCTGATTGGCCAGGATCTAATTGATCCCTCCTTATCAGGCTGTTTCTTTTCACACAATGATAAAATCAAAACATTATTCTGCAATCAAACTATGCAAGTGCTCAAAAAAATTCGGGTATGAGACCGAGATGGCTTCAGCTTCTTCTAAATGGATCTCTTCTTTGCTGATGGCAGCAGCAATAGCAAGCATCATTCCAATGCGGTGGTCGCCATGGCTTGATACTTTGCCGCCTGAAATAGCCGACTTCCCATCAATCACCATTCCATCATCGGTTGCAGTAATCTTCACACCAAGTTTATGGAGCTCATTCACAACAGTATCAATACGATTCGTTTCTTTTACCTTCAATTCCTCTGCATCTTTAATGATCGTTTGACCCTCTGCTTGACTTGCAAGAAGAGCAATGATCGGAATCTCATCAATGAGCCGAGGAATTAATTCACCATCAATGACAGTCCCTTTTAAAGCCGATGTCTGAATGGTAAGATCTCCAGCTGGTTCTGCCTGTCCGTTTTCGTATGGAGCCACTTGTAAATTTGCTCCCATTGCTGATAACACATCAATCATACCTGTACGCGTTGGGTTTAAACCGACATTTTTCAAGGTGATCTTACTGTTTGGCACGATGGCACCAGCTGCGAGAAAAAAAGCTGCTGAAGATATATCACCAGGAACATGCACCGTTGTGCCTTTAAGCTCTTGACCGCCTTGCACACTGACCTTTAATCCATCAACTTCCACTTTCCCGCCAAAAGCCTTGATCATTTTTTCTGTATGATCCCTTGTTCTTGCCTGCTCGATGATTGTTGTTGTTCCTTCTGCCTGCAGGCCAGCAAACAACAGTGCCGATTTTACCTGTGCACTCGCAATCGGCATTTCATATGTAGTTCCCTGTAAAGGACCGCCCTTTAAAGAAATTGGCGTGAATTCTGCATTTTTTCTTCCTTGAATGCTTGCACCAAATTGCTGAAGCGGCTTTGTTACTCTTGTCATTGGCCGTTTGGCAATTGATTCATCACCAATCAGAACGGAGTGAAAATCTCTGCCAGCCAAAATTCCCATCATTAGTCGAATGGTTGTGCCTGAATTACCAACATGTAAAATATCTTCAGGTTCTTTTAAACCAGCTAAGCCTGATCCTTTAATAACCACCTGATCTTCCTGTAAGTCTATTTGGACACCAAGTTTTCTAAAACAGGAAATTGTGCTTAAACAATCATCCCCTTGCAGAAAATTCGTTACTTTTGTTTCTCCAGTGGCGATTGCCCCAAACATGATCGAGCGATGTGATATTGATTTATCACCTGGCACCTGTACGTTTCCTTTTAATCCAGGAATATCATGTACTAGCTTCACAGTTTTACCTCCTATAACCCTATTGTTGTGTCATATTGTGTATGATGCTTTATACAAGAAATGGCTCTGCTGCGATCTTCGTCTGTTTGAAAGCTGATGACGAGCACACCCATAATATCTTCCCTTGTTTCCCGTATGCTTATATTTGTAATGCTAATTTCTTCTTTAGCTAAGTATCCCGTAATTTCCGAAATGACACCAGGATAATCAGGCACATCTACAAACAAATCATAAAAAGCGGGAATAGCCCCTTTCTGCTTTTGGGGCAGATCATCACGATAATGCTTGGCATCGGCAAAATAGTGATGAATTTCCGAACCACTAGCAGAAGTAAGCATCGTTTTCACTTTTTCCATCTCAAGCTGCCAATCCTCCAAAAGATCGAGCAGGACAGCTTTGTTGTGCAATAAAATGTCTCTCCACATGTTTGGATTACTTGAGGCAATTCTTGTTATATCTCTAAATCCACCAGCAGCTAAACGTGCTACAAGCTCATGCGTTTCGCCAGACCTCTTAGCCTGATGAACAAGGGAGGCTGCAATAATATGCGGAAAATGACTGATAACCCCTGTTAATTGGTCATGTTCTTTTGGACTGACAACTAAAAATCTTGCATTGGTTCCTGAGAGCCAATTTTGCAGGAGATCTAGTTGATCTTCTTTAATATGCTCTTCAGGTGTGAGCAAATAAAAGGCATTTTCAAAAAGCAGCGGGCGAGCTGCAGAAACGCCGCTTTTATGTGAACCTGCCATTGGATGACCTCCAATAAAGGCAATGTTCTTTTCTTTGAATTTCGCACCTGCACGAACAATCTCCTGCTTTGTACTTCCAGCATCCGAAATAATAACATTTTCCTTAAGCTCGAGCCTTAATAATTGATGAAGGATATGCTCGGTTTCTATAACAGGAGCTGCAATTATAATCAAATCAGCCTTCACCGCTTCCTCATCAATTGAGACTGCTAATTCATCTACAACTGTCAGCATCTTTGCTAACCTTCCTTGTTCTTCATTAACATCATAGCCAACAATCCAAGCTTTTTCATGAGCTTTTTTAATTGAAAGGGCAAGAGATCCGCCAATAAGCCCCAATCCGATCATCAATACTCTTCCTTGCATGTTATGACCTCTCCCTTTAAAACGAGTTTCACACTGTACCAATCATTAGTTTCTTGCTTGTAGTAATAAGGAAAGACTCAATTTCTGTTTAAATTGAAAAAAATTCAGAGGCAGATCGATCACCTCTGAAACTATTTTAATTTCGTGCATTCTGAACTTTGAGATATTGCTCCATTGCAGAAATAACTCCTGCATTCTGCTGTTCTGAACCGATTGTTACTCTCACTGCTTCAGGAAATCCAAGCGCTTTACCGGAACGGACAATATAACCTTTTTCTAGTAAATATTGAAAAACTTCATCTGCATCTGCAGCAAAATCGATTAAAATAAAGTTTGCTTGGGAAGGGTAATACTTCAGATTCCTGTTTTTGCAGAAAGTATAAAACTGTTCTAATCCCTTCCTGTTAGCTTCTTTACAGTTTTCAATAAAAGATTGGTCTCCAACGGCAGCTATTGCTGCAGCCTGAGCAAATCTATTTGCATTGAAAGGTTCACGGACAGGCTCTAAGCCGCGAATGATCTTCTCATTAGCAATTCCATAGCCAATTCGAAGACTGGCAAGGCCATATATTTTTGAGAAAGTTCTTAACGCAATGACGTTTGGAAAACGTTCTACAAGTTTTACAGAATCATGATAATCTTCTGCAGTGGTATACTCACAATAAGCTTCATCAATTACAACTAAAACATCTTCAGAAACTTTTTCTATAAATGCAATAAGATCCTTTTCAGGAATATAGACACCTGTTGGATTGTTTGGTGTACAGATCCATACAACAGATGTATTCTCATCGATAAGCTCCAGCATCTTATCTAAGTCAAAGCCGCCATTCTTAAGCGGTGCTTCTCTAATCTCTGCACCTTCAACAATAGCGTTATGCTTGTATTGAGGAAAAGTAGGAGCAGATGTAATGGTGTTCGTCCCAGGACTTAGCAATGCTCTTGCTATCATTAAAATAATTTCATCGGATCCATTTCCAAAGATTAATTGACTTGGTTTTACTTTCAAAAAGCTTGAAAGCGTATCACGCAGTTCCTGTGCATAACCATCCGGATATAAAGCGTAATATGAAAGGTCCTTCTGCATAGCATCAGATGCTGCCTGGGAGCAGCCAAATGGGTTTTCATTTGATGCCAGCTTTGTGATTTCTGCTAAGCCATATTGCTTTTTCACTTCTTCAATTGATTTTCCTGGCTGATATGGTGTTAAACTTAAAAGCTGTTCCTTCCATTTCATCGTTATCCCCACCTCTAATTAAAAAGCCTCATTAATAGTGTTTATTCTTTTTCCGTTTCCGCCAAGTCCGGTCGCAGCGAAATGGCATTACGCAAGTATACATGATTTATTTCCTGCTGTGATCTGTCTGTATTGACATGCATCATCACCCGTACACACAGAGACAAGGATTCTGGCACAGGAATTTCTCGTGTACACATGACAGGAACGTATTTCCAGCCGTCAATTGCTCTCATTGCTTTTGCAGGAAAACACGCAGTCAGATCTTCTGTGACTGAAAAGAGTACAGAGGCAACTTGCTCCGCTTCGAGCTTATTTTCTTTAATTATTTCTTTGAGCAAAATTTCTGTCTCTTCTAAAATGAGCTTTTCACTGTCTTCGTCAACCGTGGTTGCTCCTCTAATCCCTCTGATCACTTTTTTTCCTCCTTTACATCCTGTCTAAGTATTGTTGCTTTTCGTCTTATCCCTTTTTGACAAAACGCTCAAGTTCCATCATTAAAGCTTCATCATCTATTTTCATCATCATTGGATTTCCTATTGCTTCAAGCAATACGAATGTAATGGAAGAACCAATAGTTTTTTTATCTTGCTTCATGCGCAGCAGAAGTTTTTCAGCTGGAATTTCAGCTGGGATCTCTGTTTCGTATCCTAATGAAATTAGCCAGTTTGTAAATTCTTCATCATTAAAAGCGAATTTATTATACTTTTTACTTAATTGGATGGCATACCTCATGCCGACAATAATCGCTTCTCCGTGTGACCAGCCGCCATAGCCCATCTCTGCTTCAACTGCATGACCAAGTGTATGGCCAAAATTTAAAAAGGCACGTTTACCTGTTTCTTTCTCATCTTCTCCTACTATATTCGCTTTAATCTCAATACCTCTAGCTAAAAAAGGCTGTATTAGCCGTGCTTGAATATCTTCTATTGTTTTGACCTTTTCTTTGAGCTCCTCATAAAAAGAGAGGTCATGAATAAGAGCATGTTTGATTACTTCTGCAAATCCAGATCTCTTTTCTCTTTCTGGCAGTGTATGCAAATATTCTAAATCATAAAAAACGGCTTCTGGCTGGTAAAAGGCACCAACCATATTTTTCCCGAGCTCATGGTTAATCGCCACTTTTCCTCCAACCGCACTATCGTGTGCCAAAATGGTAGTAGGGATCTGGATGAAAGGAATACCGCGCATATACGTTGCAGCAACAAACCCGCTTAAATCTCCTACTGCTCCGCCACCAAATGCCAGTATGAGTGATTTACGGTCCAGCTGCTGTTTTAGCGCAAAAGTCAGGCATTCATGGTATACTGCAAACGTTTTTGCATTTTCACCATTAGGAACAATGATATGACTGGATTCAAAGTCTGAAAGCACTTCAAGCAAATCTTGTAAATATAATTTGCCAATGTTTTCATCCGTTATAATCATCAGTTTTGTCAGCTGAGGAAATTCATTATGTAAAAAAAGGGGAAGCTCATGGATGATCTTTTCCCCTATTAAAACTGGATACTCTTTTGAAGAAGTTTGAACAGAAACAGCCTTCATTAAAATTCCCTCGCATATGTTCTTTGCATTTCCACTGTCTCCAGAAGAGTCTCAAAGCGGTCTGCATAAAACTGGCTCACAAGTGCTGAGGCAAGCTCCCATGCCACCGCATGCTCTGCTACAACAGCTGCAGCAGGAACAGCACAGCTGTCGGATCTTTCAATGCTGGCCGTAAATGGTTCTTTTGTTTCAATATCCACACTTTGCAATGGTTTATACAGTGTAGGAATTGGTTTCATAACACCACGGACGACGATTGGCATTCCCGTTGTCATACCGCCTTCAAAACCTCCGAGGTTATTAGACTTGCGGTAGTAGCCATCTGTTTCGTTCCATGCAATTTCATCATGCACTTCACTTCCAGGTTTTCTTGCAGCCTGAAAACCAATGCCAAATTCTACTCCTTTAAAGGCATTAATACTGACAATGGCGGAAGCAAGCTTCGCATCCAGCTTTCGATCATAGTGAACATAACTGCCAACTCCAGGAGGCATGCCTTCAACAATTACTTCAACAATACCGCCAATTGAATCACCATTTTGCTTTGCTTCATCTATTAAGTTCATCATTTTCTGTCCAGCATTTTCATCGAGACAGCGGACAGGAGAAGCTTCGGAAATTTTCATCATTTCATCAATTGGCGGATATTCTTTAATATCTGCACTAATTCCGCCAATTTCACGAACGTGAGAAGTAATTTTTATGCCTAATAGGCTTAGTAGTTTTTTGGCAACAGAACCAGCTGCAACCCGCACAGTTGTTTCACGTGCTGAAGAGCGTTCCAGTACATTTCTCATATCTCTGTGGCCATATTTTAAGGCACCATTCAGATCAGCATGTCCAGGTCTTGGTCTTGAAATGACCCTTTTCATTTCAGCCAATTCGTCCTCATTTAACGGCTCAGCCCCCATTATTTTGGTCCAATGCTTCCAGTCATTATTTTCGACTGCAAGGCATACTGGTGAGCCAAGGGTATAACCATGTCGTACACCGCTTGTAATGTTGACTGTATCTTTTTCAATTTGCATGCGGCGCCCTCTTCCATGACCTTTTTGGCGCCTTGATAATTCTTCATTTATATCCGAATCGACTAGCGGCATCCCAGCTGGTAACCCTTCAATGATCGCTGTCAGCTGTGGCCCATGTGATTCTCCAGATGTTAAGTATCTCAAAACTCTTTCCCCCTTCAACTTGTTAAAGGATTATGTACCAATATAACATATGCCCTTATGTAAAACATAGAAAAATTTTTGAATTTCGAAAATTTTTCTTGTTTGATCAATTGCAGTCATTTTACCATGAAGGCTTTAAGCTGAAAAGCAGAGTGATGGTTGGGAGATGCGGCACTGTCGATAAAAATAAGAGAGTTGGCTGGGGCAAATCTAGATTAATATGTCTTGAACACGAAATTCAATGTTCATGGTTTGGTTATTTAAACTAGCATGTTCTACCCGCTTTCCTCTATTGTCCACAGAAGTCGAGTGTTCTCCGCTCATTACACTTATGAATGAAAAAGATATATTTTAGAAATACAAATAAAAAACGAATGATAGAAAGATCGACTTTCTAACCATTCGTTTCTATGGTCGTGCTATATAATGTCCAGCCTCTTCTTTTCAGCTTTTTTTATAAAAGAATGTATCCTCTGTCTGGAAACCGTATTTTCCCGGATTGAAAATCTGTTCTGTGCTTCCGACAAAAAAGAACCCTTCTGGCTTTAATGCTTGGCTGAATTTATGATAAAGGCCATCTTTGGCTTCTTCCGTAAAATAGATGAGAACATTTCTGCAAACAATTAAATCAAAAGGCCCGCCAAATGAATCAGACAGCAGATTTTGCTTTTTAAATGTCACCGTTTTTTTGATTTCATTTGAAATTTTATATAAACTGCCTTCTTTTTGAAAGTATTTCTGTTTCATTTCAGAAGGAACTTCGTTTAAAGATCTTTCAGGATAAATCCCAATTTTGGCGCGATCAATGACCTTTTCATCCAGGTCTGTTGCGAGAATGTTAATTTGGGAGAACGGCATCACTTTTGACATAATCATAGCAAGCGTATAGGGCTCCTCACCAGTAGAACAAGCTGCACTCCAAACCTTTACTTGCTTTGTTCTTCCGTATATTTGAGGCAGGATTTTATTCTCCAATACCTCCCACCGCTTCGCATTTCGGTAAAATTCCGATACATTAATGGTCATACGGTCCAAGAAATCATCCAGAAGGCTTTTATCCTGGTTGATAGCGTGAAAAAAATCACGAAATGATGTAAATCCTTTTTTATCGTATAAAGACTCCAGGCGTCTTTTCATTTGTGCTTCCTTATATGCCCCTAAGTCAATTCCTGTCTTCTTCTTAATATTCATTATAAATTCCTGATATTCTTGAACCATTTTTATTCTCCTCTATCGATAGTCCTAGTTAGAAGTATAACGGAAAATAGAAGAAAATAGAATCACCTAAATTTTCTCTTAAACATTGTATACGGTTACAAAAAACCACTTGCAAATGCAAGTGGTTTTAAGCTTAGCCATGTTCTTAAATTTATACAATGATTAATTAATCCAATCATTCATTAATTTATTATATTCAACTAATTCTTCTTGTTTAAAGAATAAGCCAATTTCACGTTCTGCACTTTCAGGAGAATCTGAACCATGAATGATGTTTTTGCCGACAATCACACCAAAGTCTCCGCGCACAGTTCCAGGAGCTGCATCCTTTGGATTAGTAGAACCCATCATTTGACGAGCAATTGCAATCACATTCTCGCCTTCCCAAACCATAGCAAACACTGGGCCAGAAGTAATAAAATCAACAAGCTCACCGAAAAATGGACGTTCTTTATGTTCACCGTAATGCTCTTCGGCAAGCTCTTTTGGAATACTCATTAATTTTGCTCCAACTAACTGAAAGCCTTTCTTTTCAAAACGAGAAACAATTTCACCAATTAAATTCCGCTGTACCCCATCAGGCTTGACCATTAAAAACGTCTTTTGCATAGTCTCCACTCCTAAGTTATATGTATATGGCTGTCATAGACAATCCACGAAAATATTAACACTTATTTGACAATTATTCAACTTCAAATTTTTCTGTCAAATAAAATAACTTAGAAAAGTGAAAATCAAGTTAGAATCGCCGCTTCCCGATCACACGCACAAGATCTCGAAATGCCCGCTTTGAGCGGTTAGTTGGAAGTTCGTCAATCAGCACAAGTGCCTTTTGCAAATATTGGTCACTGACCTTTAAAGAGCGTTCGATTGCACCAGAATTTTTAATAAGCGTAATGATTTCTTGTATTTGCTCACGTGTTGTATGCTCTGAAACATTGACCATTTTATCATGTATTTGCTTATTTTCACTCGCAAATAATGCGGGAAGTGTTATATTTCCCTGAAGCAGATCACCGCCAGCAGGCTTTCCAAGCTCTTGTTCTGTTCCGATAAAATCCAGCACATCATCTATGATTTGATATGACATGCCAATATAATAGCCAATTTTATATAATTTTTTGTGCAGCTCTTCCTCTACATCCGCAGCAATGGCTCCAAGCTGACAGCTGACAGCAATTAAAATAGCTGTCTTTCTTTTGATTCTGCGCAAATAACTGCGCAGGTTTTGATCAAAGTTATATTTGTCTTTTATTTGCTCAATTTCACCTATGCAAAGTTCAACTAGTGTATTAGATAATATTTGATGTGCATATGGCTTATCGATATTGGATATTAGTTCAAGAGCTCGCGCAAATATATAATCGCCAGTATACATGGCGATTCGATTGTCCCACTTCGCTTTTATGGTCAGCTGACCTCTGCGCAGCTCTGCATCATCAATCACATCATCATGAACAAGTGAAGCCATATGAATCAGCTCAAGTGAAACAGCAACATCCTTCATTTTGTTGATGTCATAGTCTCCAAATTTACCTGCAAGCAATACAAATACAGGTCGCAGTCTTTTCCCCCCTGCTTGCAATAAGTGCAGAGAAGCCTGGTGAAGCAGCGGTGACTGGGCTTGAATAGCGTTTTCCAATGCTTCTTCTATCACGTTTATATCTGAATTCAAAAATGAGTACATCATTTTCAATTTCATATCTTCATCTCACCTAGCTTATAAATCCCTAATGCATCATACACTTAGTAATGAACAAAGCATTCAGATCCAATATTATTTTTCCTTCATCCCTATGTGAACAGCAGCTACTCCGCCACTGTACGATTTATAATGAACATTCGTCAATCCAGCAGTTTTAAATAATTCTGCAAGCTCCTTCATGCCGGGAAAATCCTTTGCCGATTCGTGCAGCCATGCATATTCATCAAAGCTCTTTGCAAATAGTTTACCAAAAAACGGCATGATATGACGGAAATATAAGTAAAACAGCTGTTTATATACCGGCAGAGTAGGCTGAGACGTTTCAAGACAGACGACCTTTCCTCCTGGCTTAACAACACGGCGCATTTCTTTTAATACCTCCAGATAATCTGGTACATTTCTAAGGCCAAAACCAATTGTTACAAAATCGAATGAATCATCTGGAAAGGGAAGCTCCATCGCATTGCCATGCACTAGCTTTACATGGTTTAACTGCAATTCTTTTACTTTTTGCTCTCCAATTTTGAGCATATTTTTACTGAAATCCAATCCAAAAACTTCCCCTTGATCTCCAACGGCGTCAGCTAATGCAATGGACCAATCAGCAGTGCCGCAGCATACATCAAGCGCTTTTGCACCCTTAGGCACATTCATTCGTTTCATGACATCCTTACGCCATCTAACATGCTGCTGAAAACTAATGACAGAATTCATTTTGTCATAATTCCCATAAATCTTCTCAAACACCTTATGAACGCGTTCTTCTTTTGATTGTTGCATGCTTACCCTTCCTCCGCAAATGATTTCACCTTATGTGTATCATAATCTATCATTGCCTGAATTTTTTGCTGAAGTGAGCTGTTCATATAAGGAATTTGTTTGTACAATTTTTCAATTTCCTGCCTTGTATTTTCTATATACGAATCAGCAACTGATATTAATTCATCTCTATAGTCCAATGAGCTATTTTGCAGATCAGCCTCTGGAAAAACAAGCTCTCCTAATGCTTCAAAAACAATTGAAGGCTTCTCTTTAAAGAAGCGATCTCTTTCCATTAGAAGCTTTTTGTAAAATAAAATATTCGCTGTGAAGCCCTGTAAATTCTCACTATTAAAGTAAGTAAGAACTCTTTCAAAAAGTGCAGATTCTATTTTCTTTACCGAGTCCATTAAGGTTTTAATACTTTTACTATCTTTACGATAGACAGAAATTTTATGTTCATTAACCTCTTTAATTCCTTCTGCAAGCGTACGAATCATTCCTACATCTTCAATTGATGATAAAATTTTATAATAAAGACCGCTATAATAAGTTCCCGCTAAAATAGTCAGCTGTCTGCTTTTATGCAATTCGGCATTCAGTTCTCCATTTTCAACGAGTTCATGAGTGTCTAATGCTATTTGGACGAGCATTGCAGTCACAGCATATTGTTCGGCTTGCATTTTTGGCAGATCATATAGAGAAAAAATTGAAGTGAATAATAAAAGTTTATCTTCATCTATAACGGGTTCATTTATATATTTAAATAAGTATGAGTGTTTGACATGCTCATGTATTTGTGATTTCACATCTGCTAAATTAGTGGTAAGTTTTTGCATGCAATCACCCTTGATTCAAAAGTTTTCATCTATCTACCATTGAGTCAGACAGCCGGTCCTAAAAAACCTCTTTTACTCTTAAGGAATAAGCAATCATGTTTTATTGGCGGAATAGATCTATCTATTATGTTTGGCATTTTTAAAAATAAAATGATATGTATATATAATTTTTACGTTTAGCTTTTTCATTTAATAAACAAGGTTCAATTCTATAAAAAAAGCACCTGAAGCGGTTACTTTTGAACTTGTATTTGACTTTGCCACTGCCCATTTAAGGCAGAGACAATTATATCATAAATCACAGTACCATGTTAGAGGAATATAAAAGGAATTTGCACGCTGCCAGTTTAGCAGCGTGCTTATTTCTTTGCATCGCTTTCAATTTCTCCATAGGATGTCTTTATAATTGCATTTCCTCTAATTTTAATCGCTGATGTATGCTCCGTAAATTGTGCGATCAGCACTTCACCTTCATCAAGTTTTTCAGAGTGATGAAACTTTGTGTCGGAACCTCTTGTAAGTCCAATTACATTTACACCATCTTCAATAGCTTTGATGACAATATAATCATTATTGTTTTTTTCCACCATGATCATCCTTTTTCTTGAAGTACTAAGGCAGAGAATTAATTGTTGAGAATTTCATTGCTGCTCTGCCCATAAAACATGTTCCTTCAGTTTAGCTTGAATTGCTATCGCTTATTTCTTCGCTATAAGTGAAAGTACTTCTGAGCGTGAAATAGCATCCTCTGCAAAAACTCCTCTTACTGCAGATGTAATCGTTTTTGAACCAGGCTTTTTAACACCGCGCATTGTCATGCACATATGCTCTGCTTCAACAACAACCATAACGCCATGCGGCTCTAATGTTTCAAGAATTGAATCTGCTACTGTAGATGTAATTCGTTCTTGAAGCTGCGGACGTTTCGCAACAGCCTCTACTGCCCTTGCCAGCTTGCTTAATCCTGTTACTTTTCCGTTTTTCGGTATATATGCTACATGTGCGACACCAAAAAACGGGACAAGATGATGTTCACACATAGAATAAAACGGGATATCTTTCACTAACACGAGTTCTTCATGATCTTCGCCAAATACCGTCTGGAAATATTCTTTAGGATCCTGATTTAATCCCATAAATACTTCTTCATACATTTTTGCCACTCGTTTTGGCGTATCTAATAGCCCTTCTCTATTGGGATTTTCTCCAATAGCTTCTAGTATGAGACGGACCGCTTCTTCTATCTGTGCAGTATTAACTGATGCCATGATTGTTCCTCCTAATCATCACTGGTTCTTATAGCTCATAACTTTCATATTAGCATAATCTATGACTTACTAGCAAAAACATCTTGCCGAATCGTTTAAGGCCGATCTATTCATCCTATTGTTTATATGAATAATCTCTCTCAAGGTCATGTTGCTAACGGAAGCCCTTTAGCATAAATTTACATTTCTTAAGCACAAACAAAAACCGCGAGAATGATCTCGCGGTTTCTATCGCACATATATGTACTTATTTTACAGCGTCTTTAAGCGCTTTTCCTGGTTTGAAAGCAGGAACTTTGCTTGCAGCGATTTCGATTTCTTCGCCTGTTTGCGGGTTGCGGCCTTTACGTGCTGCACGCTCGCGCACTTCAAAGTTTCCGAAACCGATTAGTTGAATTTTATCACCGTTTTTAAGCGCTTCTAAAATTGTATCGAAAACAGCATCGACTGCTTTAGTAGCATCCTTTTTGGAAAGCTCGCTAGCTTCAGCAACTGCGTTGATTAGTTCTGTCTTGTTCATTACTTTCACCTCCTCCCAAAAACAATATAACTCAGTAAATAGATTCTTACATTCATTTGTAAACAAAATTACTGAATTCTATACGTTGTGACGTATATTTGTTTAAGCATGCCTTATCATATATCAACTCGCGGAATTTTTCAATCAATAACGCAAAAAATCCTTTTGTGATAAGGGTTTAAGCATCACAACAGTAATTCTGTTAAAAGATTATCATAATCATTTATGCATATCAAGAATATTTCACGATTTAATGGGAATCTTTTCTTTTTTGAAATATAACTGTAATACGCCCAACAGAAAGATGTATTCCCCATCTTGCACTTTGACAAACCACTAGAATATATTTATACCATTAAATGCTCTACTTTTTTCTATTTATCCTTCCTATGAATTATTGTAGTTTATTTATGATTAAATGCAAAAAAAAGACCCCTAAAAGGAGTCCGTTGCCTTGCATCCATATACTTATAGGATAATGGCGATTAGGCCGCCAGAACCTTCATTAATGATTCTTTCCAGCGTTTCTTTCAGTTTATAGCGAGCATTTTCAGGCATAAGGGAGAGCTTTGCTTGTATGCCTTCTCTTACTATCGAACTCAGGCTTCTGCCAAAAATATCTGAATTCCAAATGGATAGCGGATCGTCCTCGAAGTCCTGCATTAAGTAACGAACCAGCTCTTCACTTTGTTTTTCCGTGCCAATGATTGGTGAAAATTCGGATTCAACATCCACTTTAATCATATGAATGGATGGTGCCACCGCTTTTAAACGGACTCCAAATCTTGAGCCATGACGCGTAATTTCTGGTTCATCCAAGCTCATATCAGCTAAAGATGGAGCGGCGATCCCATAACCTGTTTGCTTAACCATTGTAAGCGCATCAGATATCTGATCATATTCTGCTTTCGCATGAGAAAATTCCTGCATAAGCTCTAATAAATGATCTTTTCCTCTGATCTCAACACCGACAATTTCCTTAAGCACATCATCATACAAGTCATCCGGAGCAAATAGATCAATCTCCGCTATTCCCTGCCCCATCTCAATCCCTGCCAATCCAGCGCGCTCAATGAATTCAAAGTCTCCAAATTGATGGACAACCCGATCGACATCTCTTAATCTTTTAATATCCTTCACTGTTTCCTTCACAGCTTCCTGGTAGCTCTCACGAAGCCAGTGATCCTCACGGAGTACCATTACCCAGCTTGGTAAGTTAACATTAACTTCGAGGACTGGAAACTCGTAAAGGGCTTCTCTCATTACATTTAGAACATCTGACTCTCTCATTCCCTCCACACTCATCGCAAGGACAGGAATATCATACTGTTCAGCTAATTGCTCTCTTAACGCCTCAGTATTCGGGTGATGAGGCTGTACGCTGTTAATCACCATAATAAATGGTTTTCCAACTTCCTTCAGTTCGTCAATCACCCTAGCCTCTGCCTCTAAATAGCTCGATCTTGGAATTTCACCAATTGTACCATCCGTAGTGATGACGACACCAATGGTAGAATGCTCCTGAATGACTTTTCTCGTTCCGATTTCAGCTGCCTCATGAAAAGGAATCGGCTCTTCATACCAAGGAGTATTGATCATTCTTGGACCATTTTCATCTTCATAGCCCATTGCCCCAGGAACTGTATACCCCACACAATCGACAAGACGAATATTTACGTTAAGACCTTCATCAACATGTACAGATGCAGCCTGGTTTGGAACAAATTTCGGTTCTGTTGTCATGATTGTTTTCCCTGCAGCACTTTGCGGAAGTTCATCCTGAGTACGTGCGCGTTCAGCTTCATTTTCCATGCTCGGTAAAACAACTAATTCCATAAATTTTTTAATAAACGTTGATTTCCCTGTACGAACTGCACCTACTACTCCGAAATAGATATCGCCTCCGGTTCTTTCGGCAATATCTTTAAACACATCTACCTTTTCCAAGTGATCCCCTCCTGAATCTCCGAGTTAGTGGGAAATATTATCCTATTAAGTATATCTGGACACTATATGTTTATGATGTTGTCCTACATCGTTATGCCAACTTTTTTATAAAATTTCCCCTCTCCCTAAAATAAAGTATCTTTCTATATCTCTTATCCTTTGTAAACAGTGTATTCACCAGGTTTGAGAAGCTAATATTTATGAATAGCAGATAAGAACTAATCATGAATGTTAACAAAGGAGTATTGCTGATTACTCGGCAGTATAGTAAAACAAAAAAACCTTTCTCTTACAATATATTTTGTAAAAGAAAGGTTATGACTATTTCACCAAAAAGATTGGTTCACTGTCTTCATTTATTGTGTAAGGCAAAGAATAGGAAGGCACAAAAGGAGAATCTTCCACTAAAATATTCCGGATGTCTTCTCCCTGTTTTAACGTAGTATCCGTTTGATCTACAGCCTCAAATAAATCACTGCGATAATCAACATAAATTTCACCATCACCTGTAATCACAAATGGCAGATTTCTGCCGGAGTACGGGCTGATAGCTACAGGATCCTCTTTATAGCCGAGTTTTTCAAAATCGAGAGTGAATACATGGCTTTCGATTTGCTCTTTAAAAGGAGGGTACTCATGACCTTTTAAACGGATTTTAATTTCGCGGATCGTTTCAGCCATACGTAAATCAAAGATCTTTACAGCAGGCTCTGTTTCGGCATTTACGATGACATATTGAAACACACCACCCATTTCAAAAGCATTTCCTGGCGGTTCGGCCATAAATGCAGGGGTTAGCTTATTAAAATCAATTAAATATTTTTGATAGATTGGTGTATCCATATCCTTCGTTTTTATCGGGAGAAGCCCCGTATTTGTTTCCCTGAATTGGTCGACTGCATTTTGAACAGCAGCAAGCTGATCCTCATATGGAATTTGATTCTGCGCCAGCCGCTCCTGTGGATATGCACAGCCAGCCAAACATATTAATATAGTGGCTGCACCTATTAAACGCAGCAAGCTTTTTTTCATGATTATCAATCCTTTAGTATGTATATCTAGTGTTTTTTGCAAAAGACTTCTGTTCTGAATGGGAACTCCAGACAGCAGAATGATCTATCCCTTAAACAGAATTATTCAGGTGTAGGTCCTCCAAATACGATCAGGAATATAATAATACCGCTAATAATCATAAGAATATAGGCAATAAAGGCTGTAATAAATTTTAGTGTTTTATTTTTTAATTTAAATCGGCTTAAGTATATTAACAAAATGGATATAAACATAAAGCCCATGGATGATAGAGAAATCCACATTTTCATTAAAGAATCTGACATTCATTTCACTCCTTTTTCCGAAAAGTATTATAACATAGAAAAAGCAGGAAATATAGGCTGTACACAAACGTTTTCATGCTTATTAAAACCTTTGCACCCTTCCTTTTCTTTGTATAAAAATAACCGGGAAATCGGAAGGGGCATTTCCAATTTCCCGGCAATATGACTAAATTAACCTACACCCTGATCATGTTACCAGTTTGCTTCGTTGCATTGTATGCAATTCCATTTCTTCCTGTATCGTTTAAATGCCTATATTTTCAAATAAATTACCGCCATTGATCATATAAAGCAAATGAATGATCAGAAGAAAGAAGTCTAAAATGGCGGTTACTGGCCGCCAAGCAAATTTGTAAGGTCTTCCATTTCATGCGTTTTTCCACGTGCCATTAGCAATTCTACAGCGTCTTTTGCACTGACATTCTCAAAAAGCACACTATAAAGCACGTCTGTAATCGGCATTGTTACTTGATATTTTTCAGCAAGCTGATGAGCAGCCTTCGTTGTGCGGACACCTTCAACCACCATGCCCATATTATCAAGCACTTCCTGCAAATTCTGGCCTTTACCGAGTAAGTTTCCCGCTCTCCAGTTTCTGGAATGAACACTTGTACAAGTAACAATTAAGTCACCAATCCCTGTTAAACCAGAGAATGTAAGCGGGCTGGCACCCATTTTAACCCCTAAACGGGCGATCTCAGCCAATCCTCTTGTGATGAGCGCTGCCTTGGCATTGTCCCCATAGCCAAGACCATCTGTAATCCCAGCAGCCAGTGCAATAATATTTTTTAATGCTCCGCCTATTTCAACACCGATAATATCAGGGTTGGTATAGACACGAAAATGCTGATTAATAAATAGATCTTGAATTCTCTCTGCTTCCTCTAATTCTTTGGAAGAAACAGTAACTGTTGTTGGCTGTCTTAAACTGACCTCTTCAGCGTGGCTTGGGCCAGAAAGCACCACTACACTTTTTAAAAGATGGGAGGGTGTCTCCTCTTCAATCATTTCTGAGATGCGCATTAAGCTATTCGGCTCTATCCCTTTACTCACATGCACGATTGTCATCGGGTCTTTTCTGATTACAGTAATTTTGTTGACGACTTCACGGATCGCTTTGGTCGGAACAGCAAGAACAAGCACCTCTGCGTCTTCTATAGCTTCTCCGAGGGATACATGACCGATAATATTTTTTGGCAAAGTTATATCCGGTAAATATTTTTGGTTTGTATGATGTGTATTAATTTCATCAATTTGTTCTGGTTTATGACCCCAAAGCCTTACATCATGTCCGTTATCAGCTAAAACCATGGCAAGGGCAGTACCCCAGCTTCCTGCGCCAATGACGGCAATTGATTCAACACTTTTCATTATCATCACCGCTTTTTAACTTATTGTCCTGCTTCAAGGATTTAGGCTAATCGCCTTACAGAGCCTTTATCACAGATTTGTATCTATAAAACCTGTCCTAATGTACAGTGCTTTTATTGATTTTATTTTCTTTCGCGAGAAAAAATCTTAATCGGTGTGCCTTCAAAGCCAAAAGCATCTCTGATTCGATTTTCTAAGAAGCGTTCGTAAGAGAAATGCATGAGTTCAGGATCATTTACGAAAATAACAAAAGTAGGCGGTTTAACTGCTACTTGTGTTGCAAAGTAAATGCGCAGTCGTTTTCCTTTATCTGTTGGAGTTGGGTTCATAGCAACCGCATCCATAATCACATCATTCAGTATGCTCGTTTCAACACGCAATGCATGATTTTCACTGGCAGTATTAATCATAGGGATCAGAGTATGAATCCGTTTTTTCGTTATAGCAGATAAAAAGACAATTGGTGCATAGTCGAGGAACAAAAAGTGCTCTCGAATATTCGTTTCGAACGCTTTCATCGTTTTTTCATCTTTTTCAACAGCATCCCATTTATTCACAACGATTACCACTGCACGGCCTGCTTCATGTGCATACCCTGCAATACGTTTATCCTGTTCGATTATTCCTTCTTCTCCGTCTATTACAACAAGAACAACGTCAGAACGTTCAATTGCACGAAGGGCTCTTAAAACACTGTATTTTTCAGTTGTTTCGTAGACCTTTCCTTTTTTCCTCATGCCAGCTGTATCAATGATTACATATTTCTCACCGTTGTAAGTCAGCTGGGAGTCAATTGCATCTCTCGTTGTTCCTGCCACATTACTGACGATTACACGATCTTCTCCTAAAATGGCATTTACTAAAGACGATTTGCCGACATTAGGTCTGCCGATTAAAGAGAATTTAATGACATCATCAGCATATTCATTTCCGCCATGTTTTGGAAAATGCTTAGCAGCCTCATCCAAAAGGTCTCCTAAACCAAGTCCATGTGAGCCGGATATTGGGAAAGGTTCTCCAAAGCCTAATGCGTAAAAGTCATAAATCTGGTCACGCATTTCAGGATTATCAATTTTATTCACACCAAGCACAACAGGTTTCTTTGCCTTATATAAGATTTTGGCAACTTCTTCGTCCGCACTAGTAACACCTTCACGGCCGTTAACAAGAAAGACGATAACGTCTGCTTCTTCTATGGCAATCTCTGCCTGCTGTCTAATTTGCTCTAAGAAAGGCTCGTCCCCTATATCAATACCGCCAGTATCGATAATATTAAAATCATGTGTAAGCCATTCTGCAGAGCTGTATATACGATCCCTCGTTACACCGGGAATATCTTCGACAATGGATATTCTTTCTCCTACAATTCTGTTAAAAATAGTTGATTTACCAACATTCGGACGTCCGACAATAGCCACTACTGGTTTTGCCATAACATCACCCCTTCAAGGTTTTTATTTATACTTTAAAATCGTATAGGTTATCAGCGCTGGAGATCATTCGACGCAGTTGCTAATTTGGAATAAGGTATAAGTGCAACTAAGCCTCTGGCTTCGCCTTTCAGGCTTGCCAATCAGCATGTTCTATTTAAGAGCAATATGACGAGTTATTCTGTAATAAACAATGAAAATCATTCATATCTCAAAAATAACCCTTCTATGAAAAAGAAGGGTCTAACTTCATTATTTTATCAGAGCTTCTTCATAGAGGCAACATTTGGATAAGTTTTGAGCTATACTCTTCTGCAATTTATATGATTAGTGCTTAACAATAACATATAATTCCTCTGTTAACATATGGGCGATACCATCTAATATCGCTTCCAGATTTGCTGCGATCGTTTCCATTTCCTGTTTGCTGTCACAATAAAAAACAGCAGTTCCGCCAGGTATTTTGGAAGAATTGGTTGTAATGGCTGCCAATATATATTTTTCTAAAACCATTCTTTATTTCCCCTCGCCTTCTACATGACGTTCGCTTGGCATCCTAATCGCATTTTCAAGGGTTGGAACAGCTCCAATTATTTTAATTGCCCGTTTTATATCCTTTTCCTGCGGCAGAACGAACACCCCAACACGACCATCATCCAAATCTCGCTTAGCAAGCGGAACGAGCGCTGGTGTGCCCGAATCTCTATAAACACCAAGAGCAGTTGAAACATCATGTAAAATCGCTTGACGCTGGCCAAGGTTTGCAATTGTTGATCTGGAATTAAAGTTTTTTGGCTTTAAAATGAAGCCCATTCCATACCGCAGTACTTCTTCTTGCCGCTGAGGAAGACCGATATTCATAATATAAATATTGTCAACGTAAAGACCAGGACCATCAAAACGAGGCTCTACATATTCTATCTCAACAATATCCTTTAAACGCCCGCCGGACATAAGCACTTTAGCGATCAAGACACAAATAATTGCAGCGATCAGGGCAGCCCATACATTTATTAATAAATAGATTAGTGTACTTACTAGTGATGTAAAGATGACAAGATAATTTCTGCTCTCAAACGCAATGGCGATTCCTTCAATATACGTCTTGCCTCTTGGCACCATTTCGTAGCTGTCCAGCTCAGTTAAGGTGTTTCTTTCCATATTGCGAACCTCACGAAATTGAGAGGCTGCTAACGTTAAAAACGTAATGGCCGTAAAATCCTCTTCCATGATTGAAGGGATTGCTACTGTCCCAAGTCCCGCTGCGATAAACCCAAGTGCTACATGAATAATTTTGCCATGCAGATAGGTAGGGTATTGCCGATAATCTGTACGCAGCATGTACATTCTTGTTGCAGTTCCAATAATCAAACCAAACAAAATGGGATATGTATATTCACTCATGATGGTTTTCCCCTCTCTTTTTCAAGCTGGTTAAAGTAAGACCCTAAATAGGCAGTTATATATTCTACTCCATTCCATAAAAGCAGGATCAGAGCAGCCATTGCCAGAACATCTAAATAAACAAAAGACCCTATTGTATAGGGAAAAGAAAATGAATGAAAAATAATTCCATTAACCATTTCTCCATGTATGCCAGCTGATGCAAGCAGCAAGACCCGTTCGAATCTTTTTCTCATTAAAATTAAAGATACAAGCACCATCATGACAGAAAGCATCCATTCTCTGTCCATAATGACCCATACAGGATCAAACATTTCAAACAAATGAAAACTAACATATGCTAAAACTCCAATTAACTGGCACACCAAAAAATAAAAAAGCTTTTTGTTTTTATATTTAGCCAATAATGAATAAACGGTTAGAACGACTAAAATAGCCGAAAAAGAAACAGAAACAGCATCAATAGAAAAGTAATAACCTGAAAAAATAATGAGCAGCAATATCCATGCTGAAAACCCTAGCCTATAACGCTGTTTCTTATCTATTAAAAAGCTGGAAAGAATCCAAATTCCCCACGCTGTAAAATAAAATATTATTCCGTCCAACCCGACACCTCCTATCATTACCATTATGACTAAATCCTATGTATTTTAATCTTTACAGTATAAACTTTCAGGAAAGCTTCATCTTAAACATAGGAGGTGTGTATTATGGGAAGAGATCGTCAAGAAAAGAAGCTAAAAAACAGCGGAAGAGTAGAATCTGATCGTGATCAGGCACTCCACTATCCTGGAGCAACAAAATTACAAAGCCCCAAAGAAGCAAGAGCCCTAAACGACAACATGAAGACACAGCATTAACAGAAAAGCGGAGGCGGCTCGCTCAGCTGCGACAAGCATAAGGCGAGCCAGGCAGAAGGTCGTTCTTTGACCTTTTGACTGGATTGACTTATGACCTCGAGCAGCTAGCCGCCGGAGCTAGACAATAAAGAAATGCGGAAGGCGCTTGCTCAGGGACGACAAGCTTAAGACAAGCCAGGCAGAAGGTCGTTCTTTGACCTTTTGACTGGATTGGCTTAAGACCTCGAGTCCCTAGCGCCTGAAGCTAGACAATACGAAAAGCGGAGGCGGCTCGCTCAGCTGCGACAAGCATAAGACAAGCCAGGCAGGTCAAATCCGTTCTTACAAATAACAAAGATTCATTTTTTTCACACACAAAAAAGCAAGCAGAGATATGTATATATCCCTGCTTGCTTTTTATATGATATGAATCTCAATTACTTGATAGATCTCTGGCTATACATTTCCGTGTTGACGCCTCTTTGCTTTAACCAATGGTGCACATCACCGCTTAGAAGAAGTGGAGCTTGCTGCAGTTGTTTGAGCGTCTTCGCTCCTAATGCGGTCATAATCATTTTTAACTCCTGGTGCAGGAGACCGATTTCATCAATGAGATTCTCTAAATCCCCTTTAATAAGCACCTTTAAGAGGGCACCAGCCATGCCTGCAGCATTTGCACCAAGTGCTATGGATTTGGCAGCCTCTGTGCTCGTTTGAATACCTCCAGATGCTAGGATAGTTATATTTCCTTTGTGCGCTGATGTTTCGGCAATTGAAACGGCTGTCGGAATGCCCCATGAATCAAAAAATGGGATATGTCTTTGTCTCCGTTCATTTTCAATTCTTGAAAAATTGGTGCCGCCAAAACCGCCAACATCTACAATAGCTACTCCTGCTTCTTTTAGTTTCCAAATCGTTTCTTTGCTAATCCCAAATCCAACTTCTTTCACTATGACCGGAACTTCCAAATTATGTACAATGTGTTCAATTCTTTTTAACGCACCAGTAAAGTCACGATCACCTTCAGGCATAACCAGCTCCTGAACTACATTCAAGTGAATCTGAAGAGCATTTGCCTCAATCATATCGACAGCCGCTTTTGCCTGGTCAAGAGTGGCTTCACTGCCCAGATTGGCAAACAGAATGCCATCAGGGTTTTCTTTCCGAACAACTCGATAAGATTCTGCTTCGTTCTGATCTTTTAAGGCTGACATTTGTGAACCCACCGCAATTGCTACACCAGTCTGCCTTGCAGCGATGGCCAGATCACGATTAATCTGGTAGGTTTTCTCTCCTCCGCCTCCAGTCATTGCATTGATAAAAATTGGCGAACTTAATAATAGTTCGCCAATTTCTGATGCTAATGATATGTGATCTAGACTTGTGTCTGGCAGGCTTTGATGGATAAAAGTAACGTCTTGAAAACCGGTTAGTGACTTTTGCCCGGTAGATAGCGCGTTTTGAATATGATCCCATTTCCTTTTTGCTCTAGACACTATTTATCACCATTATTTATTTAAATTCTTTAATTGGTCGCCAATCATTTCACCAAGCTGGAAACCTTTAGATTCTTCTGGCAGTTCATAATCTGTTGGAACTTCTTCCTCTTTTTCCAGCAGATCTTTAATGCTTAAGGACAATCTTTGCTCCTCTTCATTTGCTTCAAGTACTTTTACTTTTACTTGTTCGCCTTCTTTCAGCACTTCATGTGGAGTGCCGATATGTTTGTGAGCTATTTGAGAGATATGAACAAGCCCTTCAACACCAGGGAATACTTCAACAAATGCACCATAAGAAACAAGTCTTCTAACAGTTCCGTCTAAAACAGTGCCTTTAGGCGCTTTTTCGCCGATTTGATCCCATGGTCCAGGAAGTGTTTCTTTAATAGAAAGAGAAATCCGCTCATTGTCGCGATCAACACTAAGCACTTTTACTTTTACTTGCTGGCCCTCTGCCACTACATCAGATGGCTTCTCAACATGTTCATAGGAAAGCTGAGAAATATGAACTAAACCGTCAACCCCGCCGATATCAACAAATGCACCGAAGTCTGTAATTCTTTGTACAGTACCATCCAGCACTTCACCAGCTTTTAAAGAGTCAAGCAATTCGTTTTTTTGCTTTCCTTTTTCTTCTTCAACAACTGCTTTGTGAGATAAAATCAAACGATTTTTTTCTTTATCCAGCTCAACAATTTTAAAAGTCATTGTCTTGCCTTTATAATCAGAGAAATCTTCAACAAAGAATGCTTCAACTAAAGAAGCCGGTACAAAGCCTCGTACGCCTAGATCAACGACAAGACCGCCTTTTACAA
This sequence comes from Cytobacillus gottheilii, assembly GCF_001636345.1. Classification (GTDB taxonomy): domain Bacteria; phylum Bacillota; class Bacilli; order Bacillales; family Cytobacillaceae; genus Cytobacillus; species Cytobacillus gottheilii. Next base: position 1,903,939 of record NZ_KV440945.1, on the reverse strand, counting down.
CATCCTTAATTTCTGCTTCGAAAACTTCACCATCATTGTATCTTTTTTCAAGGTCTTCCCAGGATTTTTCTGCGTCTACTTTTCTTTTTGATAAAATTAACGCTTCTTCTTCAACTTTTAATACTTCTAGCTCAAGTTCTTCACCTTCAGCTACAGCATCACTTGCTTTTTCGATATGCAGGCTTGAAAGCTCGCTGATTGGGATAATCCCGTCCAGCTTGCTGTCTGCAATATGCACAATTACTTGTTTTTCCTCAACTTTTGTCACTTGGCCAGTAACTTTTTCTCCAACTTCAAAGGTTTTCACTTCTACATCATTCATTTCTTCTGACATATGTAATCCTCCTTAATCCAATGGCTGCTTCAGATTTTATGCTGGAAATCCATCCGCAACATTTAATTGTAAATTGAAGCAAAATGGTTATGATCTTATGACACGCACTGCTTAGTTTGTGCCGTATACTCAATGCAGCGATTAATCACTGCACAGCTACTGCAGCTATAGCCTAAAATATGATTAAAGACTATTTTCAGAAAACATTGTATTTAAATGCAATACAAAAAACGCCTTTTATTAAACTTCTTACAAATGGCTGTTTTTGTCAAGCAAGAAGACTTATTGATAAGCATTGATCAGAGTGCGAATTTCATTCATAATCATATCCGTCGTTTCTTCTGCAGATGCCTTTCTATCGCGCAATTCCTGGATGTTGATTGGCTTACCATAAACAACTTTAATTTTTCTAAAGGGTTTATACGGGCCAATTATAGCACATGGAACGACTTCTGCACTTGAGCGGAGAGCAAAAAATCCAGCTCCTGCCAAACCTTTTCCCAGCTCACCATTTTTACTTCTAGTTCCCTCTGGAAACAGACCTAAAACATTGCCCTCTTTAATAATTTTGAGACCATTTCTTAAGGCTTCCCGGTCACTCATTCCCCTTTTAACCGGAAAGGCATGAATTTTAGGCAGCAGCTTCCCCAGCACGGGCACATTGAACAGCTCTTCTTTTGCCATAAAGTATACGGGGCGTGGCGCCGTAATTCCTACTACAGGCGGATCCAAATTATCTATATGGTTGGCACAGAGCAAAACGCCGCCTTCTTTTGGGAAATTTTCTCTCCCGATCACTTCATAACGGTAGATCGGTTTTAATACTGCATTTACAGCAGACCTTGCAAATCCATATAATGTCATATCATTAATTCCTTTCAGCAGCTAAAGCTAAAATACGATCTGCTACTTCCCCAATAGACATAGATGTAGTGTCGATTTCTTCAGCGTCTTCTGCCTTCCTCAATGGTGCAACTTCCCGCTCGGAATCCAGCTTGTCCCTTGTTGCAATTTCTTTCTTTAGCTGTTCTAGGTCCGTTGGGAATCCCTTCGATTGATTTTCAGCATGACGCCTTGCAGCCCGCTCATCTACAGATGCAAGAAGAAAAACTTTTACCTCAGCATTTGGCAATACATGTGTGCCGATATCCCTGCCATCCATCACAACTCCGCCTTCAGCCCCAAATTCCTGCTGTCTGGCAACCATCTCTGCCCGAATGGCACGGTGTTTTGCTACAGCTGATACCGAATTCGTGACTTGAGCTGAACGGATATCATTTGTAACGTTTTCACCATCAAGAATAATAATTTGTCCCTCTTCACCAGGCATAAGCTCTATACTCGTTTTTTGCAGGACAGCAAGTAATTCCTGCTCATTTTCCAGATTCACGTGATTTTGGATCGCTTTATATGTGAGCGCTCTATACATGGCACCTGTATCTATATATATGTAAGATAGTTTTTCAGCAACGATCTTTGCTACTGTACTTTTACCTGCAGCAGCAGGACCATCAATAGCTATTGAGATTTTCTTCATAGTTCCTCCTGTAAAACAATAATATCGAATTTATTTTAACACAGAAATAAGAGAATCGGTGTTCATTTCGTGTGATAATCTCTCAAAATGTAGCATTCCCTATTTTAAAAATATGACTTATTTTTCTATTTGTTAAAGGTGTGCAGATATCATTTCCAAAAAAATCAAAACCTTGCTAAAAATATAAAAAAAGCAAGCAAAAATCTGCTTACTTTTTAGAGTTAAAGGTTTCGAGCAGTTCAGTAAAGTTCTGATCTGTGACTCCTTCATATTGAGTTAGCTGTTTGATTTCAGGAAACACATTCCATTTGTGGAAAAAAAGCTGAGAACATAGCAAGAAAAGAAACTGCACAACGATTATTTTTAAAAGAATACGTTCAAACGTTTTCATAGCAAAACCTCTCGATACTTGTCTGATATTCCAAGTATGGAGAAGTTTTCATTATTTTATGCTTCAATTCCGCGTTTTTTATAGGCAAGCTGACGATCAAAGCAATAGCGCAATAATAATTGCCGTTCATTCGGAGTAATGTTTGAAAACTGAACTGAGATTTTTCGGTTATTCTCCTTCGTATTTATAATACGGACAATCTTGCTCTTTAAGTTTAGATAATGGTATTCGCCGCCATGCATAAGGAGAACAAGCCATAGGTTTACATTCATTTCTGGTTCTACATGAATTTGTGATTTTGTTGAAAAAGAGGCTCCCCCTGCACTAATATCCTCTGTAACACAAACTAAGGGAGGAAAATTCTCCTCAGGCGAATGCAAAGCTGCATCAACAGCCGTTTCAACTCGTACATATTGCCGGCGCTGAATTTTCATCAGCTGTTCATCTCCAGGATATGTAAGCATGATCATCGGAACATTGCGTTTGACTTTGCCGGCAACCTCACTGTCAAATAGGTAAACTGCACCTGCAGCAGCAACAAAAGAAGCTTTTAATTGTGTGCCATCCAATAAGAAGGCCGTTTTATGTGTTTCCATGTTTTTTGGATAATCTATGTATATATAGTGTTCTGACTGATCAATTACTTTACTTTGATACCTCTCCCCGCTTTCAGAGTATTTTGTCTCTAATATAATTGTGTCCCCTATCTTAATCAATTACCGCACTTCCCCTGTCCGAAAGGATAAACTTGTCAGTTAATTATGACATGTGACTCATATATGTTGCAAGACCATTTTACGAAATACACAGGAAATAAGATATAGTTTATAGAAAAAAAAGGAAAAGCTTAGTTCGCTTTTCCTACACCACATCTTCATATACAGGCTCTGCATTCTTTAATTTATCTACTTTTTCTTCAATGCCTGTATCTGCATTAATATAAATTCGATACGTATCTTCCCCTAAAGTACCCATAAACTCATAACAGAGTACTTCTTCGCTTATATCATTGATGATGATTGCCAGCCGGTTCTCCATAACCTCTACTGCTGGATTAATCTTTTCTCGGGCTTCATCAACTGTAATCCCTGGATCAGGAATTTCTCTTGCATGATGCGCTTTTAAATAATCTTCAGCAGAGAAGCCTAAGATTTTGCCATTATCAAGAGCCATTTTCATTTTGATGGAATCCGGATATACACGCACACCATCTTGCGTAGAGACAAAAGTGAAAACACCCATGTTGTCATATTGCGCACTTTCAAAGAGATCAAGATTTTCAAATTGATTCTTCTTTAAAAACTCAACCGCTTTGTTGCTTGCTTCATTTAAACTGATTTTTTGATCTGTTACTTCCCTTGACATAAGGTACCAGATCGGATATCCGCCTTTTTTGGTTATATCCATATTGGCTTCCTGTTTTGATTTTTTATCTTGAAGTGTCACACTAAAGAAGCCGTAGTCAGAGCCATCTCCATTTTCCGTCACTTTTACATTCACATCATTGCCTAATCCAGCATATTCCTTAGCTTCTTTGATCGCTGCGTTTTCTGTAATTTCTTTACCCTCTAGGTACTTAAAGTTTTCATCCTTCTTCTGCATGTTGACAAATGCAGGGCCAAAATCAGTTTCCCCGTATCCATCTACAGTCTTTTCAACCGTTTGAAAGCCGTCAATGATTGTATTATCTCCTGCTTCATCTCCTGCTGCCAATGCCATTTCAACGTCCATCCAGCGCAGATTATTTTCCAGTACCATATGCTGAACTTCACGTAAATCATTTTGAACATCGGCTGCTTGTGTGTATAACTGTTTTAGTGAATCGTATTCTTTGTCTGATAAAGGTTCTTTATTTAAATCTCTGACTGCAGTCTGATAGCTGAAATCTCCTATCTTCGCCAAAAATTCTTCTGTTTTATTGAATGGCAGCAAAGAAAGGGGAAGCTGACCGACATCCGTATGTGCTTCTGAGGTAACCCTCCATACCTCAGCAAGTGCCGGTGACAAAGATTCTCTTGAATTCATTGCTAATGTTGTTCCAATTTTATCGTGCAGCAAATCAATCTGATAGGTTAGATCATGAAATGCTCTCTGATAGTTATTTTCAGCGTTGATTAGGATGGCATTTTTTTCTCTATGCTCCTGATACCCCCAAAAGGCTGTTCCTGCGACTCCTAATGTCAGTACACCAATTAAAACGCCTCTTAGCATGCTTTCACCCCTTATTTACAGAATATATGTTTTCCAATTCTCTTAATTTGCGGACGTGTCCATATCCAGCCGCTTGTTGCCGTGTCTGGGTTAAAATAGTATAAAGCATTTCCGGTAGGATCCCAGCCATTGATGGCATCTAATACTGCTTCACGTGCTTTTTCGTTTGGTGTGAGCCAAATTTGCCCATCAGCTACAGCTGTAAAAGCTCTAGGTTCGAAAATGACGCCAGAAACGGTGTTTGGAAATGTTGCACTTTCTACCCGATTCAAAATAACTGCTGCAACAGCAACCTGCCCAGTATATGGCTCTCCGCGTGCTTCACCATAAACCGCATTTGCCATTAACTGTATATCATTTTCAGAATATCCGTTAGGCATATTTGCTGCCGTTGGTTTTTGCTGAGCAGGAGCCTGATTTGCCGTTCCTCCATTCCCAGTTTGTCCCTGAGTGCCGCCGGTTTGTCCTTGGTTACCGCCAGTTTGTCCCTGAGTCCCGCCGGTTTGTCCTCCGCCCGACTGAGTTCCGCCGCCAGATTGACCTCCTCCTGTCTGTCCTTGTTTAGCAGGCTGTTTCTTTTGGTTTGCGCCACCGGAAGGAGCAGGTTTTTTCTGCTTATTTAAATCTACACCGCCATAATGAGTAAATTTATTACCTTTGTTAATTTGCTCTTTCACAAATTGCTCGTTATAGTTTGAAGCTTTCGCTAACTTTTCTTTCGTTTTTTGACCAGCAAGCCCATCAATAGGCAAACCGAATTCATATTGAAAATTCCTTAATGCCCAATAGGTTCCCCAGCCAAATACACCATCGATTTTCCCATTGTAAAAACCAAGATATTGCAGCCTTGATTGAAGTTCAATGACATCATCTCCAACAGCTCCTTGCTGTATGACCTGATCAGAGAAGGCGGCTGCTTTTTCGCCATTTCCAATCAAAGGAATCATCAGCACAAGAAAGGAGATTATGATCATTATCTTGGATAGAAGCAACTTTTTATTCATGTATAATAACCTCCAAAAGTAATTCTTTATTACATTAACCCTATTTTCTGTAGCGTCTGGATTTTTATACAAAAAACTAGGATCAGATTGAGTGGGGTATTTTACCAATGGAGATCTTTCAAGAAGGAAGTCTGATAAGAGAACAAATAAGAATATGTAGCCACACCTTTGAATTTCTTTCAAACAGCTGTTTACATAGTATTTAATAGCAAAAAAGCACTGATAACATCTAGGTTATCAGTGTTTTTTCATTACAGACCATTTCATCTATAAGATCTTTCTTTACATGTTTAAAGGGGGTTCAAATTTGAAGGCGTCCTGATTTTGCCGGATGGTTAAAACTCTCGCCTTTTTCACCTTTCTCATACCCAGCCACCATAGGAAAATCATAAATGGTACCATGAAGTACGGCCAATACTTGAAAGTTAATAAAATGTAATCGTATGTGCCGTGCAGCAAAAAAGGCACAAATAAGGATAATATAAGCCATTTTCCTCGAGAAGTTGCTGAAAATTTCACTTTTCCTATATAATAACCCATGATTACACCAAAAAGTGCATGACTTGATACAGGAAGAAGCGCTCTGCCTACAGCATGTTCAATGCCAAGTGCAAATAAATATAATATGTTTTCAACTGTTGCAAATCCTAACGAGACAGACACACCATATACAATACCATCGTATGGCTCATCAAAATTCACATGCTGATAGACTGTGTAAAATAAAATAAACCATTTGAAAAACTCTTCCAGCATGCCAGATGAGAGAAATGCACTAATGAAGCTGGAATCAATCATATGCTCCGTTTCCATTACATGCTGGATAAACATGATGGGAAACACCAGCATTGCACCTGACATGAACGTTTTAAACACCATTGAAAAGGGTTCTGACTCATATTGATCTTTCAAGTAAAAATAGCTTAATAAAGCTAATCCTGGGGCAATTCCCGCAGATAATATCCCAAACATGAGCCACCCTCCTTTTCAAATCGTCTCTATAATCGTAACATGATCATATTGGATTGAAAATGCATTACAGCATATTTAATTATATTCTATATTTTTCAAATTAGGGAGGACAAAGCATTGAATCGAAAAAAAATTCTGCTTATACATACAGGAGGCACCATATCTATGAGTGAAGACAGCTCAACCGGTGCAGTCTCAACAAATGAAAAAAACCCATTAACAGATAAAACAAATGAATTGCATGCCCTTGCTGATCTTATAGTAGAGGAGCCCTTTAATTTACCTTCGCCTCATATTACGGTAAAAGAAATGAACATATTAAAGAACTTGATTGAAGATCACGTGAAAAGGAAAGATGTTTCTGGTGTTGTCATTACACATGGGACTGACACATTGGAGGAAACAGCCTATTTTCTGGATTTAACAGTTGATGTGCAGCTGCCGGTTGTACTAACTGGTGCCATGCGTTCAAGCAATGAAATTGGCTCTGATGGACTGTATAATCTAATTTCCTCTATAAGGGTTGCAATGAGTGAAGAGGCTCATTACAAAGGCGTTCTGGTTGTTCTAAATGATGAAATACATACAGCCAAAAATGTCACAAAAACGCATACCAGTAATGTTTCTACATTCCAAAGCCCGCAATATGGACCAATTGGTATTGTAACGAAACGAGGTATTCTTTTCCATCATATGCCAACAAAAAAAGAGCTTTATGAAATTAAGGATTTAAACCAAAAGGTAGCACTATTGAAAGCACACGCCGGAATGGATTCTACCCTCCTGCACGCCATTAAAGAACTCAATTATGATGGTGTGGTTATTGAGGCACTCGGTCAAGGAAACCTTCCTCCTGCTGCAATTGATGGGATTAAAGAAATGACAGCTGCCAACATTCCCGTTGTCATTGTTTCACGGTGCTTTAACGGTATCGCCCAGGATGTCTATGGTTACGAAGGCGGAGGCAAACACTTAAAAGAACTAGGTGTCATCTTCTCCAACGGACTAAACGGCCAAAAAGCCCGCCTAAAACTAATGATCGGCCTAGCCAACCAACAAACCAAACCCGAAATCGAAAAAATGTTTGGGTTATAAGAAAAGCGGAAGGCGCTTGCTCAGGGGCGACAAGCATAAGGCTAGCCGGCCGGAAGGTTGTTCTTTAACCTTCTGGACGGATTGACTTATGACCTCGAGCCCCTAGCGCCTGGAGCTGGACAATTAGAAAAGCGGAGGCGGCTTGTTCAGCCCCGACAAGCATAAGGCAAGCTGGCCGGAAGGTTGTTCTTTAACCTTTTGGACAGATTGACTTATGACCTCGAGGGGCTAGCCGCCGGAGCTGGACATGTAGAAAAGCGGAAGGCGCTTGCTCAGGGGCGACAAGCATAAGGCGAGCCGGCTGGAAGGTTGTTCTTTAACCTTCTAGACGGATTGACTTATGACCTCGAGCCCCTAGCGCCTGGAGCTGGACATGTAGAAATGCGGAGGCGGCTTGTTCAGCCCCGACAAGCTTAAGACAAGTCGGACGAAAGGTCGTTCTTTGACCTTTTGGCTGGATTGGCTTAAGACCTCGAGGGGCTAGCCGCCGGAGCTGGACATGTAGAAATGCGGAGGCGGCTTGTTCAGCCCCCCCGAGAACAACAAAAGGCTGTTCCATTCAGGAATCAGCCTTTTGTTTTTGAACGATAGAAGCTGCGATTTCAGCTCCGTGGAACCTGCCATTTTCAATAAAAATTTCATTGGCATTATTGCCTGCAGCAATAACACCAGCTATATAAATACCCTCTACATTCGTCTCCTTCGTTTCCTCCGTATATAAAGGTCTTCCAGTACTTTCATCAATTCCTATTCCAACGCTCTTTAAGAATTGATGATCCGGATGATAGCCTGTCATTGCAAAGACGAAATCATTCTCTATTTCATGTGTCTCACCATTTACTTCATAAATGACTGTATCATCTTTGATTTCTACTACATGGGACTGAAAAACCATTGAAATCGCACCCGACCGGACCAGTGAATCAAATTCGGGAAGGATCCACGGCTTTACGCTTGGTGAATAAGACTCTCCTCTGTATAAAACAGTCACTCTTGCACCTGCTTTTACCAATTCCAAAGCAGCATCTACACTAGAATTTTTCCCGCCAATAACCACTACATCTTTATCGAAATAAGGATGAGCCTCTTTAAAATAGTGGAACACTTTCGGTAGATCTTCTCCAGGTATGTCCATATAATTTGGATGATCATAATATCCAGTCGCAATAACGACGTATGGTGTTTTATATGTTTGTTTGTCACTAACAACCATAAACTGTCCATCTTCTTTTTTCGCAACAGATAACACCTTTTCATATGCATGAATGTCCAGGTTCTTTCTTTTAACTACTTCACGATAATACGTTAATGCCTGATTCCGGGTTGGTTTATGTTCCACTGTTATAAAAGGCACTTCACCAATTTCAAGTTTTTGGCTGGAACTGAAGAATGTCTGATGTGTTGGATAATGGTAAATGGCATTGACAATATTCCCTTTTTCGATAACAAGCGGTCTAATTCCGACATCCTGAAGAGCAATGGCAGCTGCCAGGCCACACGGTCCCCCGCCTATTATGATTGCTTCTTGTTCATTCAAAAAAATCAGCTCCCCGATCTATAATTAAATTCTGTTATGTATGTAGAATTGCTTTATGTCTCGCAATGCGAATGTAGAAACACATCCGATTTTTATCCTTCTTCAATTCTACAATTGTATACTTACCCTATACGCAAAAGCGACGAGCTTAAAAGATACAAAAAATCTCCCATCCATATATGATAGGAGATTTTTTAAATACATACAATGAATTCACATTATTGTTGAAAATTAAATCCAGCCGCGGAACCTTGATGCTTCAGCCATTTTTCTAACACCAACCATATATGCAGCCAGGCGCATATTCACTCGGCGTGTTTGAGCGAGATCATAAATATTATTAAACGATTTACTCAATATTTTCTCAAGCTTCTCTTCCACTTCTTCTTCAGTCCAATAATATCCTTGGTTGTTTTGCACCCATTCAAAGTAAGAAACTGTAACACCGCCAGCAGAAGCAAGCACATCAGGAACAAGCAGGATGCCTCGTTCTGTTAAAATCTCCGTTGCTTCAAGTGTTGTTGGGCCATTGGCTGCTTCCACTACAATACTCGCGCGGATTTTGTGGGCATTTTCTTCAGTAATTTGGTTTTCAATAGCCGCGGGAACTAAAATATCACAATCCAACTCAAGCAGCTCTTTATTTGTAATCGTATCATTAAATAATTTAGTCACAGTTCCAAAGCTGTCACGGCGGTCCAATAAATAATCTATATCAAGACCTTCAGGGTCATATAACCCGCCATATGCATCTGAAATACCAACCACTTTAGCGCCAGCATCATGCATAAATTTAGAAAGGAAGCTACCTGCGTTTCCGAACCCCTGGACAACCACTCTAGCACCTTTAAGGTCAATTCCTCTCTTCTTAGCAGCTTCATGTATACAAATCGTTACACCTTTAGCAGTAGCCGATTCACGGCCATGAGATCCACCAAGCACTAATGGTTTTCCTGTGATAAAACCTGGTGAGTTATATTCATCTATTCGGCTGTATTCATCCATCATCCATGCCATGATTTGTGAATTTGTAAATACATCAGGTGCAGGAATATCCTTAGTAGGTCCAACAATTTGGCTAATTGCACGTACATAGCCACGGCTCAACCGCTCAAGTTCGCGGAAAGACATATCACGTGGATCACAGACAATCCCGCCTTTTCCTCCTCCGTATGGCAAGTCAACAATACCGCACTTTAAACTCATCCAAATAGATAGAGCTTTGACTTCTTTTTCTGTTACGTGAGGGTGAAAACGTATACCGCCTTTTGTTGGGCCGACGGAATCATTATGCTGCGCCCGGTAGCCAGTAAAGACTTTAACTGTTCCATCATCCATTCGAACTGGTATCTTAACCGTCATTAATCGCATTGGCTCTTTTAAGAGCTCATATACTTCTTCCGGATAACCCAGCTTTTCCAATGCTTTATGGATAACTGTTTGAGTTGATTTTAAAACATCATGTTTGTCTTCATTGTTTTTATGATCAGTACCTTTATCGGCTACCATTTGTAAACCTCCTAGAAAAATCACTTTCTTTAGTTGTCCGCTTTCATGACATAGTATACACTTTTGATTGATTTATGCAAGAAGAAAAAACTTATTTTACGCATTTTTCTATCATTTTATGTAAACGCTACCAACGTTGATGCAGCAAGGGAATTTTCAGTATATTCTAATGATTTCAGCATCAGCTTCTGCTAGTTCTATCAGCTTCTCTTCTTAGTCTTATTCCACTTTGGATTCCAATTCCTTTTTCACTCTGCTAATTGTTCCTATCTTTTTCATTTGAGGAACTGTGAGGGATGAATTACAATCATAAGCCTCCTCTCTAACAGCCAAGTGGAGGCTTACTGTTATGCAGTATTAAGGGCTGCTTTCTAAGATAGCACTCACCCATGAAAGTAATGATGTATATTTTGGATCGCTTTTTCTTTGATTACCGGCTTTCCATATTCAAGTAAATAATGACTGGTAAGACTACTTAAACTGCCGTATTCTTCTGTTAAGGCAAATAATTGTTTTGCAGCTTGTGAAGAATCAGCCTTTAATATACAGAAGTATTTATTGTTCCAGTAGTAGACGCTTCCTCCATCAAAACCATTCCTATACAATGTCCCTGCAAGCAGGATAATGTCATCAAATTCGTTAAATTCATAGACGCTCTCTTCTGTGCTGTCTATTGTGACCTGCATCTCAACAAAGCCTTCTTGCAGCAGTTCTTCTTCTTCAGTATGCTCTTCCATCGTAACGATCATAATCATCCCTTGTGCCTGCACAGAAAAGATTTCCACTGCAACTGATCCATGTATTTCAAACCCAAAAGTTTCACTTGCTTCTTCTAGCATTTCATGAAATAACTGATGCCATTTCAGTGAATCTTTCCAAATATCCTCTTTTGTCAAACCTTTGTCTATTAAATCGTCCAATGAAAGGAAAATTTTGATTTTGTTATAATTCAAACGTTCTAAGCGCATATTTATGCCCCCTGCTGAACCAACTCTTGCGATAGTGTATGAAAGAAATCTGAGATGGTGATTAGTCCAATGCTGTCATATTTAACAATTCATCATTGCTGTTGGCAAACAGGGATTTATACTCACTTTAACACATCAGTTACCATTAGAGATTTGAGTTTTTAATTGTGAGAACATGGGTTTCAGCTTTTGCTCCTAGCCGAAGAGGCAGCGCGGTAGTGCCATAACCATTACTAACCAAAATGGTAGCGGTGTCCGCCTTTTTTATCTTCCCCTTTTCATACAAACCAAATCCTAAAAAATGAATTTGCCCTCCATGTGTATGTCCGCTTAGAACTAAAGAAATACGATGATCATTCTTCAGTTTGCTCATAACTCTTGGCTCATGACTTACTAGTATTCTAAAATCAGCGTCTTCTGCATCTTTTATTGCTAAATCAAGACGATCCTTTTTTAAGCTGATATCATTAATTCCTAATAGCGCATAAGATTCATTTAACGCAGACTTGAAGGTAACAGCACAGTTATCCAATATTTTTACACCGCATTCCATTAGCAATGCATTCAATTTTTTAACATCAACCTCATAATCATTATTTCCCCAAATGAAATATACCGGCGCAACACTCTTTAATTTTTGCAGATTCTCTTTCACTCTTGACAAAGGAACCTTTTTCTCCAGCAAGTCTCCGCCGATAATCACCATATCAGAGTTGGAAGCAGAGGCTTCATTAATAATATCCTCATGGATTTTTCTCTTATGGATATCTGATATAAAGAAAATCTTAACTTCTCCGAACCCGATCGGAAAATCATCAAAAGCTAATTCCTGATGCAGGATTCTATTGGCAAATGCCTCTTTTACCATATATAGAAGCAGAAAAATCATTAATAGTACGAACAGCACGATAAAATAAATCATATGAACCCCCAAAAAAGCTCTCAAAGAGCGTCATCCATTTTCAATTTCGTCAAAGCGACGAATGTTATGATTTTATCACACAATTTTTAAAAGTATAAAGAAAACTCGCCATCATAGGCCAGCTTATTTAAATGACTATTTAGTGTATGTAATGGGAAAGATGGAAGTTCCGAGGAGAATATATAGTTTGCACCTTGTACAATTCAATAGCGGGGCCACACTTATCATGCTTAATTGCCGTCAAGAAATTCTCTTCTTGCAGCTTTTTCTTTTATTATATTTTATTGAAATTGAAAGTATTTTTTAAAAGCAACAATAAAAAACCGGATGATTAGAAAGTGTTATGTTCTAATCATCCGGATGGATCACGGTACTAACTATTTATGTCCCAGCCCATTGCCTCTTACATTTCCTGAATGCTTATAATTCTAAAGCCTGAGCTTTCCAGTTTTTTGGTAAACTTATCTATATTTTCATTCTTTTCGACTTTCATTACAATACGCCTAACAAGCTTATCTGTCTCATCAAAGGTTACTAAGGAAATAATATGCTCGTGGAATTGATGAGCAATTTCTGCAAGCCGTGCAATTCTGCCCTCAGATTCTACCGATGTAAAAGCAATTCTTACTCCTGGGCGATTGGTGCCAAAAGCAGATTGAAACTGTGCGAGGACATCAAATCTAGTCACAATACCCAGGAACTTCTGATTTGGTCCTACTACAGCTAACAGCGGGAAATCTTTTAATTCCAGCAATGTATTTTCAAATACTTCGCTTCCCTCTAAGTATTTGTCTACAAAAGTAACAATATCTTTTGCGAGCGTATTGTTTAGATAATCTTCTTTCGATCCGCCTTTTGAGAAAAACGATTCATAAATGTGATATCTCGTAACAATTCCAGCATATTGTTCGCCTTTTAGTACTGGAAGCGCATCAATTTTGTGTTCCTCCAGCTTCTCCAAGGCAGTTTGTAAAGTTTCATCTTCCTGAATAGTTATACATCCATGCTTAGGAATCATGCTATTTTTTACAAACATTAAAACCACCTCACCTATTCTTTTCAGTATATACGTATATTTCCACATATCCATGAAAATACCTCTTTTATGAGCAAAACTAACTTGCATTTCACATTTAATTCATAAATTATTTTAAAACATTAAAATTGATATCAAATGAATAAGTTTTCACTTGACTGTTACCCAAAAATTAAATTCTTTACCCATTTGTATGATGTAAACCAAGTGCCCGAAGCAATTAAAATAAAATATTCTTCACTGCATACTAATTCCTTTATAAATATATAAAACAGATCCCAATATAGATGGTATTTACGATTTAATGTTATTCCAGAATAAAAAAAAGAAGCTCAGCGCTTCTTTTTTTATTCACTATTTATTTTCATGATATAAATTAACATCAAATGTTTTTTTCATCATTTCATATACCAAGTGGCGATTTTTCCATTCTTCTTCTTTTTTCCATAAATCCTTGCTCTTGTCGATGATTTCACATCTTAAAGCATTAAATTCTTTATCCGCTTTTTCGCGTTTTTCTTTTAAGACATTCATAAAGCCGTATAAAGCAACGATAAAGACCAGCATATACATATTAAATGGCAAATGAACAAATGCAGAAAACATGGCCTCAAAAGAATAAGAGTATGGCTCCATAACATTCTTATATAATAAGAGAAGATATAAGAATGAAGCAATTAACACGGCCCACATGACATATAAATGCCAGAGCTTTAATTTATCAAATTTTTTCTTTTTATCCACGACTTTTTGCAGCATTTGCCTTGTAGCCTGATCTGTTCGGTGATCCAGTTCAATAATGGCTGTTTCCATCCGTCCCCCTCCCTATCATCCGTACATCATATGAGCTTGTACGCTTAAATATGATCAATAAGGGGTAGTTATAGTTATTGATTTAAAGGGATTTTTAAGACTTGTCCAGCTTGAATTTCATTGCTTGAAAGGCCATTAGCCTGCTTAATGATTTCTACTCCATCAGGAGAACCATAATAATTCATGCTGACCCGAAACAATGTTTCACTTGCTTTCACAGTATGATAGACGATTTTCCCTTCTGCTGGTTCACTATTTTGCTTATTGCTCTCATTTGTAATTTCGTCTTGCTGCTTATCGGTCTCGTCTGCTGGCTCTTTTGGATTGTTCTGTTCAGGTTTATTAGAAGAATCAGGTTCAGAGGGCTGTTCAGCAGGATCAGCTTTCTGATCTTGATCCTCAGTTTGCTGCTTGTCCTCCTCTGGCTGTTCTTCTTTGTTCTCGTCCATTTGTTCATCTATTTCAAAAATCACTTCATTTTCATTCTCGTTGTTTTTCCCGTAATCAAACGTCTCAAAGCCTGAAGAAGCTGTCGTCGTTTCACTATCTCCCCAATTCGCATACGTGTAAACAGTAAAAATAATAATTGGAAGCAAAATAAAGAATAGAGCAAGCAGCCGAATCACTGGGTATTTAACTTTAATACCTTTTTTCGTCTGCTTGTTTCTGTGCACCCTGCTCCGTGGAGGAAGCTCCTCTTTCACGACATCTGTTTTCTCAGCAGCTTTTTTGGTAATCTTTTTTCGCAGCCTTTCTGCTTGATCTCTATATGGACCCTCTTTATTCATAAATCATCCCTGCCTATACTGAAGTATTCGTGTTTTTTCCATACTTAATAATGACCCCAAGTAAAAAATCAATCAAAAAGTGCATGAAAATAGTCACAAATAAATTTTCTGTTATAACATAAATATAACCAATAAAAAAACTGAGTGCCACAATATTTAAAAATAAATACCAGTGAAATAAATATCGAAAATGAATAAGGGCAAAAACAGCGCTTGAGATAATAAGCCCAAAATGAGTTTGTATGACACCGCGGAAGAGGATCTCTTCGCTTATGGCCACCACAAGTGAAATAACTGCGATGTGCCATACTGGACGCTTGCTGAAAATTTTTGCATTCAATCCGCCATCATCATAATAAGATTTCGGCAGAATCTTCATCATGATAGTATCAAAAAGAACAACAAGAATACCCGCTCCGCCGCCAATTAACACGATTTCTTTCATATCCCATTTAAACAGAGCGAACATTTCACTGTATTTGTCAAAAAATATCCACGCTAATAACGCTGAAAGTGCTAGCAGAATAACTTGCGTCAAATATAGGTGAAATACAAGCTCACGATCAGAAATTTCCTCCAATAAATCACTTTGGCGATTCTTCAATGCTCTCCCTCTCGTTTCTTCAGCAGTATGTCTGCCAATCTTTCTTTCCAGTTGACCTCTTTGTGTTTGCTTTCTGTATTTTCTGCTTCTATGCGCTCAAATGGCACTATCGAAAATCCGCAATGATCACAGCAATCATTCATCTGCTGCTGCCCCGACTCTTCAAAGTAATCAAGCAGCTGAAGTCTTCTGCACTTTTCCGAACGGATCCAATTGACCATTTCCTCAATTTTACTTTTTTTACTATCCAGACGTTCCCTAATAAAGTTTTTAAATTTAGAACTGAACACTGAGAAGTCATTTCCGTTAGCCAGGCAATTCTTTAAGTAATCAAGAGTTAATCTAAGCTGAATTTCATTCAATCCGCAAATCAATGATAATTCTTCTTCAAACTCTGTCACATTCTGAAGGGTTGGTTTTTGTTCATTCAGCCAGTTTTCAAGAAGGGATATTTGTGATTCATCCGGCAGCTCTCCTTCAATTAACTGATGCTGAAGCATTTCATCTCCCGCACTATAAAGCATAAATGCAATAGAGGGATGACCATCCCTCCCGGCTCGGCCAATTTCCTGCACATACGATTCAAATTGCATCGGCATATGAAAATGAATGACATATCGGATATTTTCTTTATTGATTCCCATCCCGAAAGCACTTGTGGCACATATAAGATCCAGCTGCCCATGAAGAAATTGCTGCTGAATGAGCATTCTAGTCTCCTGCTCAAGACCACCATGGTATGGCATCACATTTCCGACTCCCTGCTGTTTTAAATCAGCAGCTATTTGCTCTGCCAATTTTTTACTTGAAAAGTAAACAATACCGGGTCCTTGTAATCTTTTTGCAAGTTCAATTAAGCGATCCCTTTTTTCCCGATAATGCTGAAAGTGCTCTACAGCAATTGTAATGTTAGATCTGTTAACAGAATAAATAATTTGTTCGCAATCCTGAAGTGAAAGTGAATGAATGATATCAGCACGGACTTCACTTGTTGCCGTTGCTGTCAGGGCAACTGTCAGGGGATTTCCCAGCTGCTCGCGAATATAACCCAGCTTTAAGTAATCTGGTCTAAAATCATGACCCCATTGCGATATACAATGAGCTTCATCAATAACAAACAAGGCGATATTTAAACTTTTCATTCTTGCTAAAACATTTTCTGTCACCAGCATTTCCGGTGAGATAAAAATAAATTTAAATGTATTTAATTGTCTTAAAGCATTCAGCTTTTCATCAAACGATAAAAAAGAATTAATGGCAATGACACTTTTTTCTCCATTTATTTTCAGCTGATCAACCTGGTCCTGCATTAAAGAAAGCAAAGGGGACACAATAACTACTTGTCCATTCAGCATATAACCTGGCAGCTGATAACAGAGTGATTTCCCTGTACCTGTTGGAAGCATAGCCAGCGTATTTTTCCCTGCTAAAAGGGTGGTAATAACTTCTTTTTGACCGCTTCTGAAATGGCTATAGCCAAAACGTTCTTTTAATACTTCTTCAATTATCATAGTGAGTCACCAAATACCGCAAGCACTAACCTTATTTCAAAATACGGTGCATGCGGAACAATCGTTTTAATATGTTTTAGCTGTTTCGATGTTACTTTTTTTACTGCTTCTGCTATTTCGGCCACATTTTTATCAGTAACAAATCTTCCTATTTCAAAATCAGGCTTGTTGAGTGCAAGTTCGACAATATGGTCCTCTATTGTGTTTCTCTTTAGCTTTCTAAAAGTTGCTATTTCTTCAATTGTAAAGCCCTGCTGCAATAATTCTTCCGTTCTTTGCGCAGAGACGGTCATCGTAAATTCAGTTTCAGCAGACTGTATTACTTTATTCAGCAATGGCAATTGAACAGGTTTCTCTTTTATCACCGAGAGCATAGTATGCAGAATACTTTGAAACTGCAGCTCAAAATAATCCTGGTCCATTGAATACTGTAATGCTGCCTGTTCTTTCGTAAGACCAATTGTCTCCGCTCCGGTCAGCCTGCTGATCAAAAACTCCGGCTGTATACTTGTGCTATTTTCTAGACAATCGACCACTTCATTAAACACTTTTTGGGCAAGAACTTGCCTGTCCATCTTCGTGTCCTGTAAAAACTGTTTAAGCCATAAATGTGTTTCTTTTTTACGCTGAATCGGCAAATATTTAGAATTGCTATACATGAGGTTTGAAATAACCTGTACGAGCAATGAAAGTCTTTCCCAAAATACTACAGATAGCTGATGATATTTCCAGCCGTTTAAGTTTACAGGCAGCGGCTGCTTTTTTAATTGTTCCTTTAGTGCCTCTCTGCCCAGGTCTGTAAGACGATACTGAGAAGGTTCATATTCTAAAATCCATTTTACCTTTGTCATTTCTGTCAGGTGCTGATCAAATTGCAGCCTTGTCATAGAAGGATATACACGAAAAAATGGTGTGAGCTGAAAAAGAAAAGCATCTTGGATCGTTTGGGAGGATTTTTTACCGTTTAATAAATGGAAAACTGAATAGACGGTGCGTTCATCTGCTATTCGGTGGAGGCAATATAGGATAATGCTCTTTTTATAACACCCAAACATTGTATTGTATCCCCTTTTCAAATTTCGTATAAATTAAAAAGTGAACAGTTATCTTTTAAACCGTTACGATCATTGTATCATGAAAGAAAAAGGGTTGTTTAATGTAAGCGTTTTATTCGTTTACAAAACACGAAAACCCTACTGTGATAAGTATTCTCAACATCTTTTTATTGAAAAGTTGAAGTTTCAGTTTTACAATAGGAATGAGGGACGAGATTCTGCAGCGCGCAGAAGAACAAGATATATTTCTTTTTTTAATTCATTCAGGAGGTTTTTTTAAGATGGCTAAATATACAATCGTTGACAAAGATACATGTATCGCATGCGGGGCTTGCGGAGCTGCTGCTCCAGATATTTATGATTATGATGATGAAGGCATTGCCTTTGTTACATTAGATGATAACCAGGGTACGGTTGAAGTTCCTGATGTTCTAATGGACGATATGATGGATGCTTTTGAAGGCTGTCCAACTGATTCTATTAAAGTGGCAGATGATTCCTTTGAGGGAGATCCGCTTAAATACGAATAAAAAAGGTTTCTTCTAAAATCTCCTTTCAGCTGAAAGGAGATTTTTCTTTTTAAGGTGTAAATAAAAAGAGCAGCTTCTTAGGCTGCTCTCAGACTGTAGACAAACTCGATGAAAATCGAGTTTGCCTACAGTCTTTTTTGTTTTAGAATAAAAGGAGAATAAGGTTAGAGGTGATGAAAGATGCTTTCCAAACATAATTCGATTCAACGTGATCAGCTTGAAATGGTTACGTTAGATCAACTGGTACCTGAAAACCATTTAGTACGAAAAATGGAGGCTGCAATTGACTTCTCCTTCATTTATGATTTAGTGAAAGATACATATTCAGAAGTAGGTCGTCCAAGTATTGACCCGGTAATTTTAATAAAGCTTACTTTTATTCAATATACCTTCGGTATTCGGTCCATGCGCCAAACCATTGAGGAACTAAAAACAAACATGGCTTATCGCTGGTTTTTAGGATATGGATTTTATGATAAAGTTCCTCACTTCTCTACCTTCGGTAAAAACTATGAGCGTCGTTTTAAAGATACTGATCTATTTGAACAGATCTTCTATCGAATCTTAAAAACGGCCACGGAAAAGAAATTAATTAGCGCTGAACATGTTTTTATTGACTCGACACACGTAAAAGCAAGCGCGAATAAACATAAATTTGCGAAGAAAGTTGTGCGTAAGGAAACACGCGCATATCAAGAACAGCTTCAGACAGAAATCAACGATGACCGTGAAGATCATGGGAAGAAGCCATTTCCACCTGATAAATTTGAAAAAGAGGAAACAAAAGAGATCAAAGAAAGTACCACAGACCCAGAAAGTGGCTACTACGTCAAAGACGAACGCACTAAACAGTTTGCTTATTCGTTTCATGCCGCCTCTGATCGCAACGGATTTATCTTAGGAAATATAGTTACACCAGGAAACATTCATGATAGTGGAATCCTTGAGCCTTTAGTTGAACGAGTGATTGATAGAGTTGGAAAACCTGAAGCCGTTGCCGCAGACGCAGCTTATAAAACACCTGCCATCACGAAGTACTTAATTGAACATGAAATAACACCTGCACTCCCTTATACAAGACCACGTACAAAGGATGGATTCTTCCGAAAGCACGAATATGTTTATGATGAACATTTTGATTGTTATATTTGCCCAGCGGGCAAAATTTTGAACTATTCAACTACCACCAAGGAAGGTTACCGTGAATACAAATCATCGAAACAGACTTGTGGCACTTGTTCATTATTGCACCAATGTACACAGAGTAAGAATCACCAAAAAGTGGTGACCCGGCATATTTGGCAGGAATATGTGGAGGAAGTGGAACATCTTCGCCATCACAAAGATGTAAAACCAATATACGCAAAGCGAAAGGAAACGATTGAACGTGTTTTCGCTGATGCAAAAGAAAAGCATGGAATGCGTTGGACAACGTTAAGGGGACTTAAAAAATTGTCGATGCAAGCGATGCTTACTTTCGCGTCCATGAATTTAAAGAAAATAGCCAACTGGACGTGGCAGGACCCAAAAACAGTATAAATCTTAGGATAGGATAGCTGCATTCTGTCCTCTAAAGGAATAAAAATAGAAAAAAACTTCAAAAGGGGTTCGGAATGAGACCATTCCGAACCCCTTTTGTCTACAATCTGAGAGCAGCTTCTTAGGCTGCTCTTTTTACATTTAAACGGCACTTTTAAGTGCATTTTGACTTTGTTTGGTTATCCATACACTCATTTTAGAGTAAATCAGCATAAATACGGCTGCAATTAATAATCCTTTGATGATATTAAAAGGCAGGATCCCCGTAACAACCATTGTCCGCATTTCAGGAGCGGACATCGCAGGAAAATTCAAAAAGAATGTGTACGCCGGAAGAATCACTATATAATTGAGAACACTCATCATAATCGCCATGATGATTGAACCCGAGATCAGTCCAATTGTCATTCCTTTTTTCGATTTAAGACGATTGAAAATATAGTAAACGGGAAGAACAAATAAGATTCCTGCCAAGAAATTCGATATATGTCCAACAGGAACTCCAGTAGCACTTCCTGTCATAAAATAATCCAGAATATTTTTAAATAATTCAACCAAAATGCCAGCCAGCGGTCCAAAGATTAATGCAGCGATTAGTGCAGGAATATCACTGAAATCAATCATTAGAAAGTTTGGAAATGGCGGCAGCGGGAAGTTCAGCAGCATTAATACATATGCGATACTGCTCAGCATTCCAATTGCTACATAAGCTTTTACATTCAATTTTTTCATTTTTTCCTCTCTCCTTTTTAGGCTATCTCTCCTAAAGAAGAAAGGTTCAGCAAAGTAAGCGGCATAAAAAAACCCCCAAGTGTGTACTTGAGGGAGAAATAGGCACGCTTTAATAAACGCTCAAAATCCTGCATTTTTTGAACGCTTGCGGAACCTCCATCTTCTCCCATCCAGACTGTACTGTCGGCTTTGGAATCGCACCAAATCCTGCTTAATTTAACGTATGGCTTGTGAGTGAAGTGCATCATCACACCATACAATCAGGCTCGCGGGCTTAAAGCATTGCGCTTATCACCGCCGGTCGGGAATTTCACCCTGCCCCGAAGATAGACCATATTAAATTATCATACAGGTACATTATACTGAAGAAAGATCCTTTTGTGAAGAAATAAATCTCAGACCAAGTATTTTAACTCTTTAAAGCGTTTCCTTTTTACATTAGTGCATAATTTAAATTGACAGACTATTGGCGTTCTTGTAAAATAGTCAAAAAAATCGTACTCTCCAGGGGGATCTTATGTATACCGTATTAGTTTCAGATGCTATAAATGCTGAAGGACTCAAACCGCTTCTTGACATGCCTAATCTAGCAATTATTCAGAAGAAAAGTGATGATCCATCCGTTCGTCTTGAAAGCATTGATGCTTTGCTTGTCAGAAGTGCTACTAAAGTTACTGAACAGCTGCTGGATCAAATGCCTAAATTGAAAATTATTGGCAGAGCAGGAGTAGGCGTAGACAATATTGATGTTCCGGCTGCAACTAAGAAAGGGATCGTTGTCGTCAATGCACCAGACGGCAATACAATCTCGACTGCGGAGCATACCTTTGCCATGATGGCATCGTTAATGAGAAGGATTCCACAAGCTTATGTAAGCGTAAAAAACACAGAATGGAAACGCAGTACATTTGTTGGAACGGAGCTTCACGGAAAAACATTAGGAATTGTTGGATTAGGCAGAATCGGAGCAGAGCTTGCAAAACGCGCCAAAGCATTTGGCATGACGATCACAGTCTTTGATCCATTTTTAACTAAGGAACGTGCAGCTAAAATTGGCGTTGAATCCGCATCACTAGAGCAGTTGCTTCAATCATCTGATATTATCACCGTACATACACCACTCACTCCAGAAACCAAAGGACTTATTAATTCTAAAAGCTTATCACTCACCAAGAAAGGAGTATATTTTTTAAATTGTGCACGCGGAGGCATCATTGATGAACACGCTCTCGCTGATTATATTGGGAGCGGGCATGTGGCTGGTGCAGCACTTGATGTTTTTGAATTAGAACCGCCCGGAGAGCACCCGCTTCTTAAATTTGATCAAGTCATTGCCACCCCTCACCTCGGGGCATCAACAAAAGAAGCACAATTAAATGTAGCTACACAAGTTGCAAAGGAAGTCCGGTTATTTCTTGAAGATATGCCTGTTTCCAATTCAATCAATTTACCTGCCATATCAAAAGACTTATATGCTAAGTTGCAGCCTTTTCATCAGCTCGCTAAACAAATGGGAGCGATCCTGTCTCAATGTGTAAAAACCGGTATTCATGAATTGAGCATCACCTATTCTGGATCGGCAACAGACTTAGAAACACCATACTTAACAAAAGCGCTAATTTCCGGCTTTTTCAAGAACAGAATTGATGCTTATGTAAATGAAGTAAATGCCCTGTTAACAGCAAAAGAGCGCGGCATTACAATTGGTGAAAAAATCTCTGTAGACGCATTTGGCTATTCTAATTGCATTACGGTGACAGCTAAAGGAGAAGACTCGGCTTTCACTGTGAGAGGAACATATATTGATCATTATGGTCCTCGAATTGTTTTTTTAAATGGCTTTAATATTGACTTTCTCCCAGATGGAAACCTTCTATATATTCAGCATATGGACCGCCCTGGGGTCATTGGCCGCGTAGGAAAAATTCTGGGTGATTTATCAGTCAATATTGCCACCATGCAAGTTGGCCGGAAAGAAGCCGGTGGAGAAGCGATTATGGTCTTATCATTTGATAATCCAATAGAGGAACAAACATTATCCGCTTTATCTAAGTTAGAGGACATTGTATCCATTAATTCCATTTTGCTTTAGCAGTTGAATACCTTTAACAAAAGCTTAAAGCGCGCCGCAAATATGCAGCGCGCTTTATTATTTTATTTCCTTCTCAATCCGTCTCGTTAGCCAATCGGGTATTCTTTTCTTTCTCCCTTTGAAAAAGTCATAATTGATGTATAACCAATCTCTTTTGCAAGTTTCAAAGCTTGATCAAAGTTCGCTCCGACATGTTCTGGGAAATGGGCATCTGATGATAAAACAATCGGAATGTTTTTCTCGAAGCATTTTTGCAGCAATCTAGGATCTGGATATATTTCGCCAACCGGTTTTCTTAACCCGGCCGTGCTGATTTCTACACAAGTCTTTGACTTCGCTAATGCATCAGTTGCCCGTTCATATTGCTGGAATAAAAATTCTTCATCATCTGGTACATATTTAAATATTTTCACTAAATCAAGATGACCGACGATATCAAATAAATTAGACTCTGCCAATGTAACAACCTGGTCAAAATAAGCCTTATAGACTTGTGCAACGTCTCTTCTGTCCCATTCTTTTCTGTACTCAGCTAAATCAATGCCGAAGTCACCGACCCAATGAATGGAGCCAATCACATAATCGAAATCATAGCTTTTGATAAATTGCTCCATTTCTTTATGCTTTCCTGGAGTATAATCCATTTCTATTGACATTTTGACATCTATATCACGTTTCCAAGCATGCTGAAATAAAGCTTCATAGTCTTTCATATCGTAATAGCGTCTTTCATTTACCCATGGATTCTGTAATATATCAGCCGTCTGGTAAAAATGATAAGCATGTTCTGAAATACCAAAGCTTTCTATTCCAAGTTCTTTTGCCTTACCTGTAAATTTTGTTAAATAATCTAATGATAGCGTTCCGTTTTCCAAATGATTATGATAATCCGTGAGCATGTAATCTCCCCCTTAATTTAGACATCATTATACGCTTATCAGAAAAATCAGGCAATGGACAAGTTTGATTTTCTCACTAAAAAACTCCTGCTCTGTTGAAAAACAGCGATCGAGCAGGAGAAAAATAGGTAGGTTAATTTGAGATCATGATTCTTTCATTTATTTGAATTGTATCGTCTTTTAACATATTTAAATCTTTTAACTCTTGTACTGTAAGATTCTTCTCTTCAGCAATAGAAGACAAGGTATCCCCTCTTTTCACCAAATAAACCTTATCAGGATCTATGTCGGGAATTATTAAACTTTGTTCAGGCTCAATATGATCTGAGTCAAGCTTGTTTGCCTCTTGAATGGAGATGACATCCATTTTATACTGAACTGAAATATCCCATAGGGTTTCACCGCTCTGCACAATATGGGTAATAGACTCATGTTCCTCTGTCTTTTTTGCACTATTGTTTTCATCTTCCTCTGATTCATGATCATAATTCTGTCCTCTTGAACCAAATTCATTGAGTACAGCTGCAGTCCTTATGTTAACAGCAGAATCCTCTCTTCCAAATACTTCGACTGAATCACCCAGTGATTCAGGACCAAAAGCTAAAAATGGATCAAGAGCATTCTCTTTTTCATATGTCCATTCATGTTTATGTATTTCGAAATGTAAATGTACGCCAGAAGAGTTTCCAGTACTGCCCATCTTGCCAATTACCTCTCCTTGTTCTACTTCATCTCCTTCTTCCCCAAGGCGCTCTTGTAAATGGGCATATATCGTTTCAGTGCCATTCTTATGTTTGACAAAAATAACATGACCGTAAGAACCAGAATAATAGGATTTCGTGATCGTACCCTGATCTACAGCGTAAATAGGTGTTCCCGAGTCTGCTGCTATATCAATTCCTTTATGTTTTCCATTTCTTGTCCCAAAAGTATCTGTAATGACTCCATCAGCTGGCCATATCCAGTGTGTTGTTTCGTCCGTAATATTAAACGTTTCAGCTTTTATTGTCTTTCCACCAAGAAACAGCAAACTAACACAAAGCGCCAAACCCCCAGCGATTAATAAACGCTTTATATAATCCTTCAATGTTTTTCCTCCTAATTTTGACTGCAGCTTATTTTCGAAGCTTTAAGCACATATTTTCCAACCAAATAAAGCAGAAATTTATTTCAAATGTGCAGCAGCCTTTTATTCTAAAACTCTCTTTCACAGCCTATGAAGGCATGTACATAATTAGAACATTTAATAATTAAGAGTCTCTCAGCAAAGACACGTTTTTTAGTATGTGTCCCTATACAGGGTGATTATGCAATAAAAAAAAAAACGAGCATATAGGCTCGTTTTAAGGCAACTCTTTTTGATTTGGTGCAATTGGAAGTTCCAGCTCCTGACTGAGGTTAAATCTGCCAATTGTATCAACATCTGCATTTTCCACTCTGACATGCTCGTAATGAAATTCCTTAGCCGTTAATAATAAGGCTTCAATCATATGCGCTGTTTCTTCATTATCTTCGATTACTGACTCATCGGTAAACGTGATCACTACTGTTTCATCATCTACATTCGCTTCAAAATCAATATCTTCTGGAATTGATGCCTTTAGAAAATGTGTATCAACATCTTGTTTCATGAAGTTGAATACTTCCTGAATTGTTTCTGGCTGTTCAAGCTGCACATATGGAACAAACATTGGCTGTTCCTCCTGGTCATTCGGATAAAATAGATAGTATCCAGGATAAGCTGTAACATCATTAGGACTAAACTCTGTGATTGGCTCATTGTGTTCAAAATCAACGCCTGGCTCTCCATCAGTCATTAATGTGATTTTTTCAAGATCAAAATCAGACCATAGATTGCTTAGTACAGTATTGATAAATAGACTATTGGCAGGACCATAGCTATATCCATGATCTTCAAACATGTCAACAGTCAGCGTTTTCTGCTCATCATTATAAATAAGATCAGCTTCCAATGGATAATTGTCGGATAATCCCCATTGTTCTTCTGTTAACAATGGCATTGTTTCTTTATATAAATCAAACTTTGATTTCCCATCTTCTTTAGGAACTAAAACACTGACAGAAACTATATTTTGGACTGCATTATCCAGTATGGGATATGTGAGTACTTCCTGATCCTGAAGTTCCTCTTCATATACAGCTGTTGTATAGTCACTTTCCCGTTGTATTTCCCCCTCGGATTTAACGCCTTGATCATCATCTATAGTATTCTTAGGATTTTCATTACTTGTAAAGTCATTCTCGGATGAACTTGTATCTTCTTCCTGAGTACTTTCAGCTCTATCAGCTGATTCATTGGTAGCAGTACTATATTGCGCCGATTCGTTTGAACCGCTCGAGGATTCTTCAGCGGTATCTTGCCCGCCCATCATTCCAGGGATAAGAATAACCAAAAGAAGCAGTGCGGCAGCGGCCGCTGCTGTAGGAATAAGCCATGTCTGCCGTTTTCGCCGGTTCATTTTCATGGTCACATTTTGATAAACTTCCCGTTTTCCGCGCTGATCTTTCACTTTTGGCATTTGTTTTAATAACTCTTCGATATCCCTATCGCTATGTTCATTCTTCCGCATTATCCACACCCTCCTTTACCATTAATTCTTCCATATGTTTCTTTAGCACTTTTAGTGCCCTATGCTGAGTTGTTTTGACTTTGCTTTCCGTCCAGTTCAACGCCTCAGCCGTTTCAGTAATTGTTAATTCTTGTATATATCTCATCACAATGACAGATCTCTGATCAACCGTACAATAGCCTAGGCATTTATACATTACGCGCACTTCTTCCTTCTGCATGAGGATATCTTCTGGTATAGGCAGATCATCCTTCACTTGATGTGTTGACCAATCAAAGGTTTCGATCAGTTTCTGCTTCCATCCTTTTTGCTTGCGGAATGAGTCGATTGCAACGTTTCGGGCAATCGAAAAAAGCCAGGTTTTTTCACTGCTTTTCCCCTCAAATTTTTCATAGGATTTCAATACTCTTATATATACTTCTTGCACCAAATCCTCGGCCAGTTCCTTGTTTCTTACCATATAAAATAAAAATTGAAAAACGTCATGATGATATTTATTGTATAGGTCATCAAAAACGGAGTCCATCGATTCCCCTCCCCGTTCAATATAATAGTCGTAAATTCAGGATAAAAAGTTACAATCTAAATATAATATTTATCATAGAAAAAAGGAAGGATCACAATGCCATATCCTTCCTTTCTCCTATTCATCATATGTGATTGTTTCTTGTGAATCAAGAACAATCGGCATATTTTTAGCATTTATTCAATATTTCGCGGAATAAATATAGAAAATGTCGTACCATGTCCAAGCCTGCTCTGCACAGTAATATGACCTTTATGTGCATCAATAATATTCTTTGCAATAGCTAAGCCCAGACCTGTACCGGATCTTCCTCGTGTTCTTGCCTTGTCCTCTTTGTAAAATCGTTCGAAGATAAACGGCAGATCTTCTTCCGGAATTCCTGATCCAGAGTCGGCTACCTCCATGTACAAACCGCGTTCATCCATACTCGAGGCAACGGAAATTGTTCCTCTCTCCGGTGTGTGCCGCATGGCATTATCAATTAAGTTTGTTAAAACCTGCTCCAAACGATCCGGATCAAACATAAAGACATAATCTCCTTGCAGCAGCTCTCCCAAAGAGATGCCTTTTTCTTTGGCCAGTCCTTGGAATTTACGGATGATTTTTTGGATAAAAGGAGTTACATCAACCTGCTCTTTTGTTAACTGAATATGCCCTGCTTCCATTCTTGCGAGATCTAGCAGTTCATTTACAAGGCGTCCCATCCGCAGTGATTCATCGTGAATGACCTTAATCATCTCATTTTTTTCTTCCTCTGTGGAAGCTATATTGTCAACAATTGCCTCACTATAGCCCTGCATCATTGCGATTGGTGTTCTTAACTCATGTGAAACATTGGCAATAAAGTCTTTCCGCAGCTTATCGAGCTGTCTTTCTTCTGTCATATCACGAATAACAGCAACGGCTCCGCGAATATTCTTCTGATTATAGAGAGGACTGATGATCATGACCCAGAAGCGGCCCTGGATGGACAATTCGCCAACCTGCTCCTTTTCCGTACTGACTGCAAGCTGAAATAGCTCACTTACTTTTGACGGCACTGCTTCTGAAGTATGATTATGTTCATTGCCTTTTTCAAAATACCAGCTTTGCAAAAACCTCTCTGCAGGTGGATTGGTAATCAATATCGTTCCATCGCGATTAAAGGTAATGACTCCATCTGCCATTCCGCTTAAAATACTTGCGAGCTGTTCTTTTTCCTGGCTCAGGGCATCCATATTAAATTTAAGCTGCCTACCCATTTGGTTAAAGGCGGTAGCCAATTCTCCGATTTCGTCATAAGACAAAAATGGAACCTTCGTATCAAATTTTCCCTTAGCTGCCTCCGAAACGGCTTCCCGCATTTTTCGGAGCGGCGCAGTAATCCTCGTTGATAAGAAGAAAGCAAAAATAGTGGTTAATATGATTGCCACACCAGCCGCCAGAAGGATGAATTTTGTTGTTGTTTTTGTTGTTTCCTGCATTACTTCGATTGATTGATAAATAAAGACGGCGCCATCTTCACTCTCATTAGCAGGAAGCGGAACACCAATTATTAATGCCCTTGCCTCGTCTTCATCTTCTGGATTAGCTGAAAAATAGGAAGATATTTTTCGAACAGTATGATCATCCGTAAAGACTTGATTTAATTCATCATCATCTCTTAAATACGAAATAGGCAATTTTTCTGAATCATTCAAGTGATTGGGAGAATAATAATATTCATCATCTTCCTTAATAATAATGACTTTTGTAACATCATCAATCAATTCCCAGGCAATCTCTAGACCTATATCCTGATCATGTTCTTCTAGAATCCTTGAAATCTTTATGGCTGTGGCTTCTAGTCCCTTATCAGTTTCATCTATATGATAGTTTTCAAAAAACTCTAATAGCATGACTGTTAAAATAAATAAAACAAAGGAAACGAGCAGGATAATGGTAATCCACAGCTTACCTACTACACTTCGCCAAAGCATCATTCATTAATAACCTCGAATTTATAGCCTACTCCCCAAACAGTCACAATCATTCTTGCTGCCTGTTCTGAAACCTTATTCAGCTTTTCGCGCAGTCGTTTCACATGGGTATCAACTGTTCTTAAATCTCCGAAAAACTCATAGTGCCAAACTTCTTTAAGAAGCTGTTCCCGATCAAATACCTTATCAGGAGACTTCGCCAGAAAATACAGCAGTTCATATTCCTTCGGAGTTAAACTAACTTCTTTTCCATCCGCTAAAACTCTATGTGCATCATTATCAATTGTTAAATGCTGAAAAACGATTACATCTTTAGCTGACGGTTCTGCCTGCACATAACTTGAAGCAGAAGAACGGCGGAGCAGTGCTTTTACTCGCAGAACGACTTCTCTCGGACTAAACGGTTTTACGATATAATCATCTGTTCCAACCTCAAAACCTTGGACCCGGTTTACTTCTTCTCCCTTAGCTGTCAGCATGATAATAGGTGTCGCTTTTTTTTCTCTAATTTCACGGCACACTTCAAGTCCGTCTTTTCCTGGCATCATTAAGTCGAGAAGTATGACATCATATTCATTATGAAGTGCTTTTTCTAATGCCTCATTCCCATCTTCAGCTTCTTCAATTATGTAATCTTCTCTCTCTAGGTACATCTTTAATAAGCGGCGAATTCTTTCCTCATCATCTACAACTAAAATTTTTGCATTTTGATCCATGATATTCATCTCCTTATTAAAAGTAACGATTTGTTTTAAAAGAAAGCCTTCACTTTTAATAGTGAAGGCTATGAGATTATGATATAAATCACTTTACATTTCAGTCATGCTGAACAGCTTAGGAACCTGCATAGGAGTGTAATCCGGCAATAACCAGGTTCACGACAATAAGGTTAAACATAATAATGATAAACCCGATTACACCAAGCCACGCTGATTTCTTCCCATGCCAGCCTTTTGAGAGACGCAGATGCAAATAGGCTGCATAAAATAAGAAGGTGATAAGAGCCCAAACTTCTTTTGGATCCCAGCCCCAGAAACGCGTCCAAGCAATTTGCGCCCAAATCATCGCAAACACGAGTGCACCGAGAGTAAATACAGGAAATCCAATTAATACGGAACGATAGCCAATCTCATCAACTAAATCTGCGTTTACCTTCGTTGTCAGAGGCTGAAGAGCTGCTGAAATGCGTTTCCGCAAAATTAATCTTAATAGAAGATATAATACAATTCCCGCCATGATCGACCAAATAACAGTATTTAATTTTTTTGCATTAATGATTCCCGGCATTTCAACCAGCGGCTCCATTGCCCCTTCAGTCAAGCTCTCTCCCTGATTGGGACCAACTAGCGGAGGCAGCTGATACTCGGCAATCGACTCTACATTATTTTTATCTACCCAACTGAAATCCGCTTTATACCCTGAAGCAGAGAATCCTGTTGAAATAAAGATAAATCCTAATGTACATACAAGACCGAACATAACGGCTTCAAGCCAAAAACTTTCTTTAGACTTTTTTGTATGATCAATCACTTTTACCAGGTAAAGAAGACCAGCAGCAAAACTGATGGCTAAGATTGCTTGTCCCATCGCTGCTGTTGTTACGTGAATATGCAGCCAGTGGCTCTGCAATGATGGTACCAGCGGTGCAATATCTCTAGGAAACATAGCTGCATAGCCAATCAGAAGCATTGCAATTGGAAGTGTAAATAGTCCTAATACCGCCGTTTTGTATATAAAGTAGATAACAATAAATGCTCCAACTAGTGACATTCCAAAGAAGGTAGTAAATTCAAACAGATTACTGACAGGAGCGTGCCCAGCAGCAATCCATCTTAAAATAAAGTATCCTAACTGTGAAATGAAACCTGCAATTGTAATGGCAATCCCAGTCTTCGCCCATTTGTTCGGGCCAGTGCCTTTTTCTCTTTCTTTTGCACGTTTATCTTTAATAGAGCCGGCAAAAAATACCGTACCTACTAAGTAGAGCAAAAAGGCTATAAAAAGAAGATTGCCGCTCAAACTTACTAAATCCACCTAAAGTTCCCCCCTATGTTTACTCTTTCTTATCAAGCTGATCTGCTGGTTCGTTCAAGTCTGTTCCATCAATAACAGAAGCTATATCACGTTTAAGACCATGCCAGTTTTTATTTGTATGTCCTGCCATCCAGACTTCGCCATCGACTTTTCGCAGCCAGATTCGGCGATGATTCCAGTAGGATCCTTGTGCGACGCCAATCATAAAAATGAATCCGCCCAGTGCCAGCACCCATAACGTTAAATCTTTTCTGACGGTTAAGGCTGTAACATCTTTCGTTTCTACCGCTTTAAAAGACATTTTGTATTCATTGTCCGTGAAAGGTTCAATGGTTTGCTGTATTGCTACAAAACTCACTTCTCCCTCAGGCTTGTCTGGTGTAAACATTTTAAATACAAATGCTGGATTGTTCGGTATTCTTGATTTTGTAATAGGCTCAGAGTTTTCGTCAAATTCAAAATCAGGGAAATAACTAACAATCTCTACTTGATATCCATTACCAAGATCATAGGTGTCCTTTGGGTCATACAAGTCAATGGTTAAATCTCCATATTCCTCATTTGTTTCTTTGTTGGATAAAGCAAAGGTCATTTGATTTAGCTCATCAAGCTTATAGTCTACTTGATATAAGGCCAAATCTTCGAATTTAAGTGGATGGTTAACACGGATGCTGTCATCTCTTACTTTTTCCAGTTGTGGTGTTTCACCATGAACTGTTTCTCCCTTTGTTTTATACAAAGTGACATCTGACTGGAAGTTCTTCGCCACCATTCCTTTATCATCAATGGCTGCAGCAAATTCTTCTTTAGAATTTTCTTTGTCATACGTCTCAAGAATAAATTCGTGATTTTCAAGATAATATTGGCCATCCGTTTCAGGAATAACTTTTGTTTCGCCTTCCCTCACCCATAAAATTTCATCGACATACATCCCAGGAACAAATCTAAGCATACCGCCTATTAAGAAAATGATTAGGCCAACATGGTTCACATATGGACCCCATCTAGAAAATCTGCCTTTTTCAGCGAGGATATTTCCATCTTCTTCACGTATGCGATAACGTTTTGCTTTTAGCTTTTCTTTAACTGATTCAAACGTTTGATCTTCGCTTCCTGCCTCTGACACACTGAATAGTCTCTGTCTCTTTAAAAACCCTTCATGTCTTGTTACTCTCTGTGTTTTTAAAGACCTGTAAAGAGGAATCCCTCTATCTAAGCTGGCAATAATGATAGAGATTCCAATAGAGGCTATTAAGAGCAGATACCACCAAGAACTGTATAAATTATGAAAGCCAAGTGTATAATATAGTTGCCCTAACCAGCCGTATTGGTCTTCATAGTATTCAGATGCAGGCATAACTGGCGGTATGTACATTTCTTGCGGAAATATTGTACCTAGTGCTGAAGCAATCAATGTGATGACAATTAGCCATACGCCCACTTTGACAGAAGAGAAGAAGTTCCAGATTTTATCAATAATTGTTTTATTGTAGGTTTGAGAACGTCTTGCACTTCCCTCATACCGCATATCCAGCAGCTTTTTATCTTTATCTTTTTCAATTAGAACTTTTCCGCATGATTCACACAAAACGGTACCATGCGGATTGTGGTGACCGCATTCACAAATAACTTCTTTCATTGTAAAAACTCCCCATACACCCTTATGGTTTAATCTCTTCCATGTACCCCTTAATCATTGCTTCCGTCATTCCGCTTTCAAGTCTCTTGATAACGATTCCATCCTTATCAACTAAAAACGTTGTAGGCAGCGGACCAATTCCGTAAGCTTCCATTACTTCCCCTTTATCAATTACAATTGGAAAATCCAGATTATATCTTGAAGTGAATTTATTGACGGCAAAATCCGATTCGTTAATATTCACTGCAAGCACCTGTACCCCTTGCTCCTTAAATTGCTTATATTGGTTGTTCATATATGGCATTTCTTTCTCGCAAGGCTTGCACCATGTCCCCCAGAAGTTGAGGAATACCCCCTGTCCCTCATAATCGGAGAGCTGATGCTTATTTCCTTCCATATCTGTTAGTACAAAGTCAGGAGCCTTCTCATTAATAGCCACTTTTCTAATATCATCACTGCTGAAATTTGCATACAATGTATAAGCTACTGCAGCTCCGAGCAGGAGCAGGATCACCGTTCGTATCACAAGCCGTTTTTTCTTCATCGTTTGCCCTCCCCCATTCAACACAAAAAAACAGAGCGTTAAGGAAACATTTTGTATCTGATCACAAATACTCAGTAAAGCAATTTGTACATAATTATAACATTTTTTAGCATATAGACGTTGTTAACAATGTGAAGTAAATGTGACATTTACACAAAATCATTTCTATATTTTCTATTTTTTTCCTTGGTTTGCTAGTGTTCTAAGCTGTTTCACTTCATGAGCAGTTAACTCTCTTCCATCCCCAGGAGAAAGTCCTTCTAAGGTTAATGCAGCATATCGTTCTCTTTTTAATTTCAGGACATTATGGCCAATTGCTTCAAACATTCTGCGCACTTGACGATTCTTTCCTTCATGAATGACTAATTCAATGATCGAAGTTTGTTTCTTCTTGTCCATTGATAACAGCTTTGTTTTGGCTGGTGCTGTTTTCCCATCTTCTAGCCGAATGCCTTTTTGCAGACTTCTTAAACTCTCTTTTGATGGAATGCCTTTCACCTTTGCCACATATACCTTTTCAATCTCATTTCTTGGGTGCATTAACAAGTTGGCGAATTCTCCGTCATTTGTTAAGAGCAGCAAACCTGAAGTTTCATAATCTAATCGGCCAACAGGGTAGATTCGCTGTTCGATTTGCTGAAAATAATCTGTTACTA
Source organism: Cytobacillus gottheilii (assembly GCF_001636345.1). Taxonomy (GTDB): domain Bacteria; phylum Bacillota; class Bacilli; order Bacillales; family Cytobacillaceae; genus Cytobacillus; species Cytobacillus gottheilii. The sequence continues at coordinate 1,869,912 of NZ_KV440945.1, read as the reverse complement.
CTTTTCTGCCTTTATCATCTGATACCGCGGAGAGAACTCCTCTTGGTTTATAAAATAAGAAATAAACAGGCTGCTCCCGTTCAATCGGGATGCCATTAACTTCTACTTTATCATTAGAGCCAACCTTAACTCCCAGCTCTTTGACGACTTGACCATTTACTCTCACATGCCCCTCGCTAATTAATTGTTCTGCTTTACGCCTTGACGCAATGCCAGCATGGGCTATTACTTTTTGCAATCTTTCCATTTTGTCACCTCATATATTTCGACAATACATTTTCTATCCTTATGAATTATGCCATATTCCAGCTTCTTTTCAAAGTAAGCTATACGATAAACTGTAAAAACTCGCAGAAAAATAGCATATGACGATGAAAATATGCTAATTTAAGCTCCATTTCACTATTTTAAAAATAATAAGAAACCCGGCCCATTAAACAGATTTAAACACCTGCTAATGGATCGGGTTTTTTGTTTTATATTATATAGTAATAATCATTTAAGCAAAAAGCAGGGTTACAACAATGATCGCTGCTCCAATACCGACAAGGTCAGCCAGCAGTCCAACCTTTAATGCATCTCCCATTTTCTTAATCCCAACAGCACCAAAATAGACTGTCAGCACATAAAAAGTAGTATCTGTACTCCCCTGCAGCACAGATGCAAGTCTTCCAATAAAGGAATCTGGTCCATATGAAGCAATTAAATCACTCGTCATTCCGAGTGCTGCCGTTCCGGAAATTGGCCGAATGATGGCTAGAGGTACAATCTCAGCTGGAATTCCTACTGCTTCTAATGCCGGTTTAATAAAGCCCATCACATATTCAAGGGCGCCAGAAGCTCTAAATACAGATATCGCTACAAGCATTCCAACTAGAAAGGGAATAATTGATACCGCAATTTTTATTCCTTCTTTACCGCCCTCAGTAAAGCTTTCATAGGTTGGAACTTTTTTTATCGTACCGTAGATAAGTATGATGCCAATTAAAACGGGTATAAACCACAAAGATATAAGTGAGACAATTTGCATACAACCTCATCCTTTTCGAGTTCTTCTATAATAAAAATAGCGGTCTATTAAAATAGCACCAAGAGCAGAGCAAAAGGTTGCAATCAGCGTTGGTCCGACTATATCGGTAGGATTGGCAGAATCATAATTCATTCGGATGGCAATGACCGTCGTTGGAATGAGGGTAATGCTTGAAGTATTTATTGCTAAAAAAGTAATCATCGAGCGGCTTGCATAATCTTTTCCGCCATTTAGCCTTTTCAATTCTTCCATCGCTTTAATGCCTAGCGGTGTAGCTGCATTGCCTAATCCGAATAAATTGGCCATCATATTGGATAAAATATAGCCCATTGCAGGATGATCGTTAGGTACCTCAGGGAATAGCCTTTTGACAATCGGCTTAAACAAGTTTGCCAGCTTTTTCAATAGACCAGCATCCTCAGCAATTCTCATCATTCCGAGCCAGAAGACGAGAATGCTGATCAAACCAATACATAAAGTCACTGCCTCTTTCGCTCCATTAAAGACAGCTTCATTCACTTCACTCATTGTTCCATTGAACATCGCAAACACAATTCCAATCAACGTTAATAGAACCCAAATGATATTAACCATCTTGCTTCACACCCACAATAAAAGAGAATATACTGCGGAATTTATCAAAGAATGATTTTTCTTCTAATTCTTGTTCTTTTTCAAAATAAATGGGCATCGTTTTTATTTGTTCATTATTCAAATAGACAATGGCTTTCCCGACCACATCGGGTATGTCAGCACTTTCTTCCCAACCATCTTTAGGAGTGATTAATTGATACTCCACTTTAAAATTCTCTTTTTCCTCTGCTGTTGCTGGATAGGTATAATGACCTTTTAAATAAATTTTATTTTTATAAATTCCTTCATCTGCCTCTTCAATACTTCCTTCCGATAATATTTCTACCGGTTCGTATGTTTTAAAGGCTGTTTCATACATTTGAATATGGTCATTCCAGTCATCTGGACCATTGAGTGTAACAGCAATAAGCTCTAGCCCATCCTTCTCTGCTGTAGTCACTAAAGTGCGTTTAGCTCTTTTCGTATAGCCCGTTTTCCCTCCAGTTGTATGATCATACAGTTGTGTTAATAAGCGATTTTTATTATTCCAGACACGATCCCAGCTTTCATTTGGATTTGGTGCTTTATGTACCTTTGTTCCAGAGATCTTTTTATACATCTCATTTTCCATTGCATACCGAGTCAGGATTGCCATATCATATGCCGTTGAATAATGGTTTTCATGATCATCGAGCCCGTGAGGATTTTCAAAATGAGTATTTATCATCCCAATTTCCTCTGCCTTCTGATTCATTAAAAAAACAAAACCTTCTAAACTGCCGCCAATATGCTCAGCAATCGCAACGGCCGCATCATTGCCGGAGCGAAGCATTAGCCCATAAACTAAATCTTCAAGCTTTATCTTTTCATCTTCCTGCAAATAGATGGAAGAACCTTCTGCCCTAATCGCATTTCCGCTTACCTTAACCATTTCATCAAGCTTGTCAGATTCTACTGCAAGAATCGCCGTCATTATTTTGGTAATGCTGGCAATTCTTCGTTTCGTATTTGCCTCTTTTCCATATAGAACCCTTCCAGACTCTTGTTCCATTAAGATCGCGCTGCTGGCACTGACTGATATGGCAGCGTCTGCTTTATGCGGGACATTCACCAAAAGAAATGTCAAAGTAATCGATAAAATGACGAGCTTTTTAAAGAGTTTCATTGCCAATCCCCGTTTCACATTATTGTTTGTACAAGTTTATGCAAAATGAAGATGGATATGCCTTGAATTGGAACAAGATGTTTTACTTCGTCTTAAAAAAACAAAAACACAAGGAATATGGAGTATGCATTCCTTGTGTTTCACATTTTTTTTGTTATTAATATGGCTTCCACTTTAATTCAGAAGCTTTTAAGTATCGGTCTTCAACGTCTTTCCAGTTGACTATATTCCACCATTGATCCACATAGTCTGCTTTCTTATTTTTATATTGTAAATAATAAGCATGCTCCCAAACATCTAGTGCAAGCAAGGGAATTGTGTCCCATTGAGTTAAGATCATATGTCTCTCTGATTGAAGGATTTCCAAGTGGCGCGACCTCGGTGACCATACTAGTATCGCCCAGCCTACGCCTTCTACCTGTTTTGCTGCTTCAGAGAATTGCTTTTTAAATTGATCAAAGCTGCCAAAGTATTTGTCTATTTCTTTTAAGAGTGAGCCTGAAGGTTTTCCTCCGCCATTAGGAGACATGTTATTCCAGAATATCGTATGCAAATAATGACCAGATCCATGAAAGGCCAGCTCTCTAGACCAATGCTTTATTAGTGAAAAGTCATTTGTTGTTCTTGCCTTCTCTAATTCTTTTTCTGCTTTGTTCAAGCCATCTACATAAGATTGATGATGCTTATCATGATGCAATCTCATAATTTCTTCTGAGATATAGGGCTCTAGGCTGTTATAAGCATATGGCAGCGGAGGCAGGGCATGTTTTCCTGCTGAAATAAAGGGCTCTTGAGTTGAGAATATATTGCCTAAGCTTGAACGCTCCCGAAAATAATTTTCCATATCCTCCTGCAAGCCCTCTACTTGTTCATGAATACCGTTGATTTCTTGCGCATTTAATGGCTGATTCATTCTGTTCATAATTTCAGTGAAACTGTCCAGCTTTTGCCATAGCTCGTTATTGCGATCCACATTTTCTGATTCCAGAAATTTCTTCATTTCATCATTCCATTTAAAAACATCCTGCACGTATTCATTCATTTTGCTCATCTGAACCTTCCTTTCTTTTCAATGACCTCCTACAATCGTATGAAAGATTGCTTGGCCGCTAGAATGAGAAAATGTCCTGATGAGCAAAAGAACTGACTATTAACCTAACCATCCATTTTGATAAGCTATCATTCCAAAAATAGCGCCTATGATTGCCCATACAAACATAAGCGGTTTTCTATTTCTGACTGTCATCCACAGCACTCCATTCTTCATTTTGCTCATATATTTCTGGATAAAAAAAAGCCGAAAACAACTTTATATGATGGTTTCGGCTGGTTGTCTTGATTATATTCAGGATTTATCTTGATTGGATCATTTTTGTTCTATAATCCGTCTCATAGTATTCTAGTTCTTCTCTAATATGCTGAAAATCAGATTCTAGTCCTTGGAAAAGGTTTTGCACACTATGCGGCACTGGTTCATGAAAACGGATTGAATTTTTTCCAGTGTAAGCAGATCGGCTGTTCTCGAACCAAGTATCATTTTTAGGAGAGAAAAATTCTTCTACACATTGATGATAAATGCGATAAAGCGTCTTTTCTGCAGCTCCCTTCTGGAAGGGTTCACCTAAAATAATGATATTACAAGCATCTAAGCCTTCTTCACAATAAACGAGCAGCTTTCTTATATTAGAAAGAACCTGTTTATAATAATCCTTGTTGCCTTGCTCTTCCGATAATAACCCTGAAACGGTCGTTTCGTTCAGGAAATCTTCAAATACAGATACAGTATTCCCTAGGAAATTTTTAACATCCTCCATTTGCGTCTTAACAATGGCATTTCCCAATACTTACACCTCCAAATGATCAAACAGCACTCTTTTTTTATATTAGCTTATGACAAATTTCCAATTTCGGACATGTAATTGTCCTGAACAATGACGATTTTCCTGCTTGTCCTTCTCTACACTTTGCTAAATAGGATCGTCCCTCCTAGTCTCAATCTGAAGGATCGTACTTCCTATTTAATTTTACCACAAACAAGCTTTAAATGTTTCAGAAAAGTCAATTATCAATCGTTTCCTGGAATTTTTCAAAAAATAAATCTGCTTCGTCCAACAATGATTCATCCTCAACGTCATCTGGGAGCTGAGGAAGCTCATCAATGTGATTGAGGCCAAAATAATCCAGGAATTCTTTTGTAGTGCCATACAAATAGGCACGTCCTGTTCCTTCAGCTCTGCCTACTTCTTTAATCAGCACTTTAGAGGTTAGTGTCTGCAGGGGACGCTCTGTTTTAACTCCGCGGATTTCTTCTATCTCAGCTCTCGTAATGGGCTGTTTATAAGCAATGATGGCTAATGTTTCTAAAGCAGCCTGTGAGAGGGATGCGGTTGAAGGAGATTCGACCAGTTTTTTTAAGTATACGGCATTTTCCTTTTTTGTAGCGAGCTGATATGTTCCTGCCATTTCAACAAGCATAATACCTCTTGAAGTTTGCTCATCATATTCCTGCTTAAGCTTTTCAACGGTTTCAATTGCCTGCAATTCATCAATCTCAAGCACGTTCATAATTTGCTTTATCGATAAACCTTCATCTCCTGCAGCAAAAAGAAGACTTTCTAAGATGCCTTTCCAATTAATTAATTCCATTTACTGCTTCTCCTTCCGTTGCTTCTATAAAAATTTCAGAAAAATTCCCCGCTTGACTTACAGCAATCTCCTGCCTTTTCATTAGCTCTAATACTGCTAAAAAGGTAACAACAAGATGCTCCTTGTCCTCTTTTGGGAATAAGCTGTAGAAGGTTGTACGGCCGCGAGAATTTTTAATAAATGAAATGATTTCTTCCATTCTTGTTTCAATGGGTATTTCCTGTCGGGTAATCTTTGTTGATAGCGGCTTTTGCAGTTTTTTCCTGCGTAATAGCTTCTGAAAGGCTCCCAGCATGTCATATAAAGAAACATTTAGATCTTTTAAATCATTCTGCTCGCTTTCCGCATATACCGCAAGGTCACTCGGAGGCTTAGTGTAAATCATGCCTCTTTCCTGTTCCATCTCTTTTAACTCTTCGGCTGCTTCTTTATACTTCTTATATTCTATTAATCTTTCAACAAGTTCATCCCGGGGATCGTCTTCCATTTCCAGTCCGTACTCATCCTCAAGCTCATTTTCTTCATGTTTAGGCAAGAGCATTTTGCTCTTAATTGCCAGAAGTGTCGCAGCCATTACTAAATATTCACTTGCCACATCAAGCTGCAGCTCCTTCATCGTGTGGATATATAGTAAATATTGTTCCGTTATCTTTGACACTGGAATATCATAAATATCAATTTCCAATCGATTGATTAAGTGCAGCAGCAAGTCCAATGGACCTTCAAAAGCATCTATCTTAACATTATATTGCATCATTCGTACCACCAAAATTTCTTCAAGAATCAAATAGAGAATTATTATGCATGAATATCCATTATGCCATATGATTGTCCTAATGGGTATTTTAATATCATAAGTATGAACAGATATGTCTTTTCTGTATTGACAGCAGAACCTAGTCACAAACAGATTTTCTATATTAGTATATAGGATTCATTGCGGTTATCCAATGCTAAAATTAGGTATGTATTTGTCTTTTTATGATAAAATAATTCAAATAAAGAAAAACTGTTTAAATTGCACGTCAGGATTTATGAAGGAGTGATGACTTGTACCCACTCGAATATATAAAATTTATCGTTCACTTTCACGGAGACCGTGATTATTTTGAATGTCATGAAATTTTAGAGGAATATTGGAAACAAACAGAGGATTACCATAAAAACTCTATTTGGGTCGGCTTTATTTTATTTGCCGTTTCCTGTTATCATCATCGCCGTTTAAACTATCACGGAGCAGAACGGACATTAAAAAAAGCGCTTGATATTTTTTATAACAAAAAAGAGAAAATAACTGGCCTTGGTCTGCAAACGAATGTTTTTCTTGCGGATTTACAGAAGAAGTATACAGAGATCGAAAATAGACAGCCGTATGAAAGCTATAATATGCCTATTAAGGATCCTGTTCTTATTCAGAGAGCGATGGAGGAGTGTACTTCATTAGGATTAGCGTGGTGCTGTGCAAGTGATTTAACAAACCTGGATTTAATCCACCGCCATTCAAGAAGAGACCGCAGTGAGGTAATTGCGGAAAGAGATGCCGCCTTACAGAATAAAAGGTAAACCTTCACTCGTATATGCTGCGGTCCTTACTCAGGATTGGTGGATACAGTTAAAGAAATGAACACATAGAAAAGGCAGTGATTATACACTGCCTTTTCCTGTTTCATTCGTTTGGCATCTATGCAAAAAAGCTTCCGTTTCTTCCGATGGTGTCATAATCTTCTCTGGATACATGTCCTGCAGAGCTTTGATCATCGCTTTTCCGATTCCCTGCTGCCTATGTGATGGATTAACAGATACATGAAGCAGTTCCATTGTATCTTCAGTAAAGGATATACCTACAAGCCCAATAATATCCTCTTCTTCTTTCCACAAAAAAAGCTGCATATGCCGCTCTGTTTCATATAATTTCATAGTTTGCTGCAATTTTTTTAAATCTTTTTCATTAGGCATAAAAGATAAAAGGCCCATTGCAATCTTTTCAAATGTTTTTTTATATCGAATTAACATAATTATCCCTCATTAAATTTGTTTAAAGTCGGGCTTGATCAGTCAAGTGGAGAAATTAAAGTATAAGGATGAAACCCATTTTTCTATTTTCCCCATCTGAACAGCATTATAAACTGTTTGCATCATTATATGTAAGATAGTCTGTATGTTTCTTATATGCTATTGTTCTTCGGTATGCACGTTAGCCAAGAACGATAAAAAACCAATAATATAAACCCCAGAGCAGACCAAACATCAGAATGACGGTAAAAAGGATCCAATTGCTTTTTTTCATATACACCATACTCCTGCAATCTGTAGTGAATGGAAACTATGATTCATTGTACACCATCTGCTCTGATTTTTCCATGTGCTTTTTAGCCGTGCAATTGAAGTCTCACAAAATTGAGATAGGGGGAGGCGATTAACCTCCATTTATCCCTCTCACACCACCGTACGTACGGTTCCGTATACGGCGGTTCCGATTAAGTCGAACGCTGTAAGTCATATCTAGCAGAAATACTTTTTAACCCAAGGGAAAGCCAGTAGGCTTTCCCTAATGTTTTATGAAGAATTGGACTTTTGGATATCCTCCAATAAGCCTTTCTTGTATTTCCCCATTCATATGCTTTCCCTTTCGAAACACCTAGTTTAATAAGTTTCTTGACCTTCGTTTGGGGAAGTTTCCATTCCTTCCATCGAATCATTCTTAACCTTCGATTAAGCCATCCTTCGAGTTTTGCGATTACTGAACGGGTATCTGCTAAATGATAATAATTAACCCATCCCACTAGATATTGGTTAAGGTTATGAATCCTATCTTCCATGGCAATTGACCTTCGTCTGCTTGTAAGCTTTCTTATTTTATCTTTAAACCGTTTAACTGATTGGGGAGATATTCTCACCTTCGGTTTTAGATTACTTGTAAAACTGAACCCAAGAAATTTCCTTTTCCAAGGGCGGTCTACAGCACTTTTATCCTTGTTAACCTTCAGTTTAAGATTCCTCTCGATAAAATGGGTCATTGCCTTCATAACTCTTTCTCCAGCTCTTTTAGATTTCACATAGATATTACAATCATCGGCGTAGCGGACAAAGCGATGTCCTCTGCGCTCCAGTTCTTTATCCAGTTCATCCAACACAATATTCGAAAGTAAAGGGCTTAAAGGTCCACCTTGCGGTGTCCCCTCAAGGTTAGGACTGACAAGTCCGCCTTCCATAACACCAGAGGTTAAGAACCGTCTTATTAGTTTGAGGAGAGTACTATCCTTTATCCTCATGGCTAATTTACTCATTAATCTATCGTGGTTAACCTTGTCAAAGAACTTTTCAAGGTCAATGTCGACTACCCATCGATAACCCTCTTCTATATAGCTTTGGGCTAATTTAACAGCCTGGTGCGCTCGCCTGTTAGGGCGAAAGCCGAAGCTACATTCAGAGAAACTAGGGTCATACATTCTGGTAAGCACTTGGGTGATTGCTTGTTGAATGAAACGGTCTGTCACGGTTGGGATTCCCAGTTTCCTCTTCCCTTTGCCGTCTGGTTTCGGGATTTCGACTCGACGGACGGGGGATGGGATATAGGTTCCCTCGAAGAGGGATTTTCGCAGTTCGCTCCAGTTGAGCATAATATGTCCACGAAGAGCAGTGACGGGCATTTCGTCCACTCCATGTTTTCCCTTATTCTTTTCTACTCTTTTAATCGCATTAAGTAGGTTTTCCCGTGACATGATTCGTTCCATTAACATTGATATAACCTCCCGCGTAAATAGGTGTTCTGTTTGTGTCCTTTTCATTCTCCACCCTGTTTAATGACCCCCGCGGATTCACCGTTTCTTTCATTAAACAGGTACTATGTTTTCTGTTTCATCGAATGGAAAGATACGCCTAGTTCCTATTTTCCATAACCGGTTCAGCCCTTCCTTATCCTCTTAAGCGAATAAGTACTATGGCTTCTGCTGACGCCTGTCGTTCAACTTATCCTCACGGATAGGCTTACCGCATGAGTACGGCATATCGACAGGTTCTCCCCGGGTAAGAGTACAGACTTTCCTTCCATGTCTCCGCCTCATTTACTATGTGACACCTTTGGCAGTATGGACTTTGTCTTGTATTGCAGACTCACCCAATGTCATCTAGCCTCATATGAGATTCGTGTTCCTCAGAGCGGAAGTTTGCCGCCGACTTCCTTCAGATAGGAGGGTCACCCCGCATATCCTTGTCTTAAGCTACGGCTACTACTGCCTTCGCCGTTCGGGACTCGCACCCTAGAGCCTGCACCCATGCCGGGCACACAATTAACAAAAGCTGCCGGTTCCGGCAGCTTTGCTGAAAAAGTATTTATAGGTTCATGTGATTCATTTTACGCTAAAGACATTAATTCTTGATTTTCGTTTGAATAGATAAATCTAAACGGATTAAGTCATCTAATGTTTCACGGCGGACGACTAGCTGAGCTTCACCGTTTTCCACAAAGACAACTGGCGGGCGCGGCAGACGATTATAATTATTGGCCATTGAATAGCCATAAGCACCTGTACAAAAAACGGCCAGCACATCATTGTCATCACTCTCAGGCAAAGGCAAATCCCAAATGAGCATATCCCCGGATTCACAGCATTTCCCGGCAATTGAAACGACCTCATTTGCTTTTTCCAGAGGTCTTCCAGCCAAAACTGCTTCATACTTCGCCTGATAAAGAGCTGGTCTGATGTTATCGCTCATCCCTCCATCAACCGCCAAATACTTTCTTACTTCTGGCACTTCTTTACGTGATCCAATTTTATAAAGAGTTGTCCCTGCATCTCCAACAAGAGAGCGGCCAGGTTCAATCCAAATTTCGGGCATTTTCATGTTATAGTGCTGTGCAAGATTTTTCACTTCTGTAATGATATCTTCCACATATTGTGACGCAGCAATCGGCTCATCCTCATTCGTATAACGAATGCCAAATCCGCCGCCTAAATTTAAAACAGCAGGTTCAAACGATAAACGCTGTTTCCAATCATTTAGTTTTTCAAAGATTTTCTGAGCAGCTAAAATAAATCCAGTTGTCTCAAAAATCTGTGACCCGATATGACAATGGATGCCAAGCACTTCAAATGCTTGAGAATTTAAAGCATTCTGCAGAGCAGCTTCTGCTTGTCCATTTTGCAGATCAAAGCCAAATTTAGAATCTTCCTGGCCAGTTAAAATATAATCATGTGTATGTGCTTCAATTCCAGGTGTAACGCGCAATAAAATGTTAGCCTTCTGCTTTTTTTCTCCGCATATACGCTCTAATAATTGAAGTTCATAGAAGTTATCAACAACTATACAGCCGATTCCTTTTTCCAGAGCCATTTCCAGCTCTTCACGGCTTTTATTATTGCCATGGAAGTGAATGCGTTCCACTGGAAAATCTGCAGCCAAAGCTGTATACAGTTCACCTGCTGAAACGACATCAAGTGATAATCCCTCTTCTTCTACAAGCTGAACCATCGCAATCGTAGAAAAGGCTTTACTTGCATAGGCGACTTGTGCTTTTACGCCAAGCTTGTCAAACGTTTCCTTAAAGCCTCTTGCACGTTCTCTGATTAATGCAACATCATATACATAAAGCGGCGTTCCAAATTGACTTACTAAGTCAAGTGTATCTACTCCGCCAATTTGCAAGTGCCCTTTTTCATTTACCTGTGCTGTGCCATTAAAATACATCCACCCAATACCCCCAAAAGAAAAGCGCACGCACCATGCTCAGTCCATCTAACCATAAATGGCAACGTTGAACGTTGCTGTTTTTTAACCATTTATGACTTACGTGCATCCTAAGCGCTGGTGCTGAACTCTTTTATAAGCATAATAAAATATTCTGTATCCTTTAACGCTTTATTCAGTTGAAAATACTTTAACACAATTCAATCAATCCCGCAACGGAGCATGGGTGGCACACTATTTAACAGGCTGCTTATAACGATTTTTCGCATGTACAATACTTGGTCTGATCTTAGAACCCGGAACAGCTCTTCGGATAAGAATATGAACAAACGCACCAGGATTAAATGGTATAAACGGCCATAAATAAGGAACATTTAAAGATTTTATGCTCGCAAGCCAAAGAATAAAGGCCGTGGTGCCAATTACTAATCCAGGAGTATGGAAGATTGCAACGAGAATTAAAATTCCAAGTCTGACTAACTTATTGGCAATGCTTAGCTCATAGCTTGGTGTTGCAAATGTTCCAATTGCTGCCAAAGCAACATAAAGAATGACTTCCGGTACAAATAACCCAACATCTATTGCAATCTGACCGATTAAAACAGCCGCTATTAAACCCATTGCTGTCGATAAAGGGGTTGGCGTATGAATGGCTGCAATTCTTAAAAACTCAATCCCGACATCTGCTATAAAGAGCTGAATGATGACTGGAATATTTGTTTTTTCATTTGGTCCTATAAACGCTATAGCTTCAGGCAAAAGCGAAGGTTCTAATACAAATAAGAACCAAAGCGGCAATAAAAGAAGTGATGATAGTAGTCCTAAAAATCGAATCCACCTTACAAACGTACCGACTGCCGGTGACTGTCTATACTCCTCTGCATGCTGCAGATGGTGAAAGTAAGTTGTTGGTGTAATAATGACACTTGGGGATGTATCAACAAAAATGACAACATGCCCTTCCAGAAGATGTGTTGCAGATACGTCTGCACGCTCTGTATAACGGACCAGCGGAAACGGGTTATATCCTTGTTTTAACAAGAATTCTTCAATGGTTTTATCTGCCATTGTAATCCCGTCAATGTCAATCGCTTCAATTTCTTTTCTAATAATATCAATTAGATCCTGATCTGCTACATCTTTTATATAACCTATGGCTACATCTGTTTTGGAGCGTTCTCCTACTTTAAGCATTTCAAAACGAAGACGTTCGTCTCGAATCCTTCTTCTCGTTAATGCTGTATTGATAATTATATTTTCTACATAGCCATCCCTTGAACCGCGCACCACTTTCTCTGTGTCCGGTTCTTGCGGTGTACGGCCGGGATAACTTCTGACATCAACGACTAAAGCTGTGTCTTCTCCTTCCATGACAACGACAATTAGTCCGGAAAGAACCTGATCAACAAGTTCATCAAGCGTCTTAATCTTATCCACAGATTGATGAACAAGTCGGTTTTCGATGACGCTGAACAATTTGGTTGAAAGTTTCTCATGGTCATTTATAGCCACTAATTCTTCAACAATCTCAATGATAAATTGGGTGTCTGTCAATCCATTAACGTAGTAAAAATGAACATCTTTGCGCAGAACCTTTAATTTTCGGACTCCCAGATCAAAACTCTCACCCAGTCCAACTCTATTTTTCATATAAGTTTCAATTTCGTTTACCGATATAGGGATGGGTTTCATATTATCCTTCTTTGCTGCTGTCATATTTTCCGCTCCTTTCCAGTATTAGCTTGATGGCTTTAATGGTAATAGGTGAACCAACTGTAAAGTGATCCATTTTCCCCATTTTTCCTATATCTCCAATACCAACGACAATTGGCAGATCCAATTCATCCAAGCAATATACCGTATCTCCTGTGATTCTGCCTTCCTCCATCTCTGGAATGCCATATTTATCTACACCATAGTGTGTAAGCTCTCCAAAGCGATCAATACAGACATCGACATGTGTCCATTCTTCATGCCTTGTTTTAGAGGCAACCGCAATGGCTCCTAATACCTGTATGCTTTCATGATGCGCCACGTATTTCATTGCATGTTCACCTGCCCCCTCACCAACAAACCCGCTATCATCAAACATGACAAGCACTGGATCACACTTTGCCTTATGAATGAGCTTTACAAGTTGAGGGCCGCTCAATACAGAGGGATTTCCTTGAGAAGAAGTTATACATCTGCAGCCAATTTCCTGTGCAGCAAGTTCAACCGCCTTACGGGCATAAACATCTCCATCTGTTATGAGAATGACATTTCGCTTTTCACTCATATCCAAAATCGATCCTTCCTTTTGTCATTCAATCTTTTTTCTACTTTCCTATAAAATAAAACCATTGGTAGAGGCTGCCGGCGATTTTGCCGAAAACAAGGGCCATCAGCAGAATAACAATCTGGCCATCAATGCCAATTCTTTTAGCTAAAATAGGCAGTACGTTCAGAACCTCTGTTAAAGCTGCAGCAAGCATGCCTACAAAAATGCCTGATGATGCACCAAGAGGGATTAATAACCATGGCGGAAAAGCAAAAGCAATATCCCAAAGAGTCGCAGCCGAACCCGCAATAACTCCTAATACTACCGACCATTCATAGTAACGGATCATTTTCATTGTTTTTGTGAGCTGTGTCAGGCGGGGAATAATCCCCAGTACTGTCAGAAAAGCCACAAATCCTGCTCCTACAGCCAAGCCGCTTGCAATGCCTAAGAAGATCACCGCGATGATCTTAATCGTCATCAATGTTTTTCATGCTCTCCTTGTTTTCATTCATAGCCACATAATTATCTAAATCAAGCTGATAATTAAACATCTCTACCTCAAGCGGGCTTGGCTCCTCATTGAGGCGCTTCTTGAATAAATGATTAAAAAAGATAATCATCCCCGCTCCAAGACCAATTGAATACGGCACTTGAAATACGAGCGGCTTTTCGTCTTCAATTCCAGTAATGATGGTGAAAATCTTCAGATGAACTTCTCTCATACTTACATCCTCATGAAAATTCATGATCGTTAAGGCAGCTCCAAAGAATAATAGGAGCCATACTAAAACAAATAACGACATGGACGTTTTTCTTTTTTTTCTGGCCACTTCTACAATCACCTGTGAAGGACCAATGGTTTGAATTTCAAGCATCTGAAATTGGTTTTTTATAAGTTTGATGACCTTCATGATGTCGATAATAATGATGTTATTATCTTCTTCAATGACCTGATGCATTTTTAATCTGCGCAATACAGAAAATAGTTCTTCATCCGCAATGATCTGCGCGATGTCCTCTAAGTGGATCGCCGTATTCGGCCTGACTTGGAGCCGATGGCGCAAACGAATATACACTGTGTGTTCCATTCTTTTCACTTCCCACGCGAGTGATTTCCTTACATATAGTATGAGTTGCAGGTATTATCTTCATGAAAGGCAATAATTTCATGAATTACCATTATGTTGAGACACGATAAAAAAACCGTATGGATTTATAAATCCATACGGTCCTTCATCTGCTGCAATATCTTCTTTTCCAGCCTGGAGACTTGTACTTGGGATATTCCGAGTCTTTCGGCTACTTCTGATTGAGTTTGATCCTTATAATAACGAAGATACACAATCAACCTTTCGCGTTCATCCAGTTCTCTAATCGCTTCCTTTAAAGCAATCTTATCGAACCATTTGCCCTCATTGCCATCATCTATTTGGTCAAGCAATGTGATTGGATCTCCATCATTTTCATAAACCGTTTCATGAATAGACGATGGAATCCGGCTTGCTTCCTGTGCGAGAATGACATCCTCAGACGGAATATCCAGGTACTCTGAAATTTCCGAAACGGTTGGAATTCGTCCTAATGTTTTCGATAGTTCGTCTTTCGCTTTTCGGATTTTATTGCCGAGTTCCTTCAAGGATCGACTTACTTTAACGGTCCCATCATCACGAATAAACCGCTGAATCTCCCCAATAATCATTGGAACAGCATAAGTAGAGAACTTTACATCATAGCTCAAATCAAATTTATCTACAGACTTAAGCAATCCGATGCACCCGATTTGGAATAAATCATCAGGTTCATAGCCCCGATTTAAGAAACGCTGCACGACAGACCAGACGAGTCTCATATTCTTCTGAACAATTGTATCCCGGGCACTCTGATCACCGCTCTGGCTTTGCTGAATTAGTTCCTTGACTTCATGATCCTTTAAATACGTTTGGCCCTTACCTGATTTTACTTCCACATCCATAGCAAGACTCCCTTAATTACATAGCATTTTACTATTTGATAAATGCTTTTTTAAGCGGATTTCTGTGCCTTCCCCTGGGTGTGATACAACCGCTATTTCATCCATGAAATTCTCCATTATGGTAAAGCCCATGCCAGAACGTTCAAGCTCTGGCTTTGTCGTATAAAGCGGCTGTCTCGCTTCATCGACATCGCTAATGCCTAATCCTTCATCTCTAATCGATAGATCAACCAATCCATCTTCTATCGTGACAGAAATGTACACAAGACCATTCGGGTCATTCTCATAGCCATGAATAATAGAATTCGTAACGGCTTCTGATACAACTGTTTTAATTTCAGTAAGCTCATCCATCGTTGGATCAAGCTGAGCAATAAAAGCAGCCACCGTTACACGAGCAAAAGACTCGTTCTGGCTTAAAGCGCTGAATTGAATGTGCATTTCATTTTTCATGTTTAGGCAACCCCCAATCTTTGCAATGCATATTCTTCTGTCGGTTCCAAACGAATGATTTTGAATAAACCGGACATATCGAATAATCTTTGCACAGCTGGGGAGATGGCACAAACAACCATTTCTCCGTGTACTTGTTTTATTTGTTTGTATCTTCCAAGTATGACTCCCAGCCCCGAGCTATCCATAAATGAGAGATGCTCTAGGTTAAGAATGATATGACGGATATGAAATTCCTCAATTGCGGCTGTTGCTTGCTCACGCAATTCGTCTGCTGAATGGTGATCAAGCTCCCCGCTTAATCGAATGCATAAAATTTCATTTTTCACTTCCAGGTTAATGTTAAGACTCACTATTCATAGCCTCCTTATGTGGTATGAAGCCGCTAAATGAAATCGCAGCAGCATTCGGATGCAGAGTGCTTTAAACTGAAGCAGGCTCCTTTATCCGCCTTTAGTGAGTCAATTTCTATATTTCACTTCCGATATCCTTCAAGAAGACAAAACTAGTGTGCTTTCGCCAAAATTAGAAGGAAGCTTGGAACACTTCGACATATTCCTGCCTTCTTTATTCACCAGATTTTGTAAACATACCCATGGACCGTTTAAATAGTGTCCACCAGCTTGCATCAGCACTATCCTCTTTGGCGACAAGTTTGCTTTCTACAATCTGTTTGCCATCCTTTTCAAAAATGATCTGGCCGACTTCATCTCCTTTTTTCACCGGAGCCTTAATGTCTTCTGACAGCTCTATCTTCTGCTTAACGTTATCTATACTTTCTCCCTTTTTTGTTAACAGAGAAATAGGTTCACTCGTCACTGCATCGACAAATTTGTGCTCGCCTTTGCTAACCTTTACCTTGCCTAATGTATGATCTCTTTCAAACACTGAATGTGTTTTATATTGACTAAAAGCATAATCGAGCATTTTCGTTACTTGCGCGTTGCGGTCTTTAGAAGTTGGAGCTCCAAACACTACCGCAATCACACGCATTCCATCTACTTCAGCGGTTGCCGTTAAACAATATTTTGCTTCATTCGTAAACCCTGTTTTTAATCCATCAACACCAGGATAGAAACGAACAAGTTTATTCGTATTAACAAGCCAGAATTTTTTATCTGTACCTTCACGCAAATAGGATTCATACGTTCCCGTAAAACTTGTTATATCTTCATATTTCAGCAGCTCTTTTGCCATTACTGACATATCATGTGCTGTACTGTAATGACCTTCTTCCGGCAAACCTGTTGGATTTTTAAAGAATGTATCTTTTAAACCAAGCTCCTTTGCCTTACTGTTCATCATTTCAACAAATTCATCCTCTGAACCGGCAAGCCGCTCTGCCATTGCCACGGATGCATCATTCCCAGATCCGATTGCAATGCCTTTAAGCATTTCCTTTGTTGTCATTTCTTCACCAGGCTCAAGAAAAATCTGCGATCCTCCCATAGATGCCGCATACTCACTCGTACGAATCTTCTCATCCCATGTAAGCTTGCCTTCATCAATTGCTTCCATAATCAGAAGCATTGTCATCACTTTTGTCATGCTGGCTGGCGGCAGCTGTTCTTTACTATTGTTTTCGTATAAGATCGTTCCTGTATCTCTTTCTATCAAAATGGCTGATTTTACTCCCTCAGCTAATTCTGCTTTCTGCTCTTCAGCGAATGCTGAAGGTAAGAAGCTTGTAAGCATAAGAAAAGAAAGCATCATTAATAAGACAATTTTCTTCATCATATAAACCCCTCCAAAAAATGACACCAGCATAGACTGATGATCGTTTCGTTTGCTACCATCATTTCCATTTGAGGAAAATCTATACCATTCCGGTAAAAATATTCATGAGGAGGAAGAGCACTTAGGAGAAACCTTGATAGGGAAAGATAGAGGCTATAAGAGACTAAATTAGTGGGAGAGCGTTAGTGATTTGTAGCTTTTGGGGTTTGAGGGAAAGAACAAAACTAGAGTTTCTAAATTTAAGGGGGGATTTATTATGGTTGAGCTGGGATAACTAGTCTAAGTTTAGTTAATAGATGAAACGGGACTCTATTATCCAGTTATTAGGTTATTCTGGTGTGATTAAAGCATCTCCACGGCACCTTTTTCCATATAAAGGATTATACTGTCGTGTTTAGTGCCGGAACACACCTCCGTTATCCATTTTTTTGGATTATTCTGTCGTGATTAGAGCATTTCCACGACACTATTTTCCATATATAGGATTTTACTGTCGTGTTTAGCTCCGAAACACACCTCTGTTATCCATTTATTGGATTATTCTGTCGTGATTAGAGCATTTCCACGACGCTATTTTCCATATATAGGATTTCATAGTCGCGTTTAGCTCCGAAACACACCTCTGTTATCCATTTATTGGATTATTCTGTCGTGATTAGAGCATTTCCACGACACTATTTTCCATATATAGCATTTTACTGTCGCGTTTAGCTCTGAAACACACCTCTGTTATCCATTTATTGGATTATTCCTTCGTGATTAGAGCATTTCCACGACACAATTTTCCATATATAGGATTTCATAGTCGCGTTTAGCTCCGAAACACACCTCTATTATCCAATAATGCGTACATTATTACCCAAGATCTGTCCACTTTGCCCTAAAGCCAGACCAAATAGTCTCCAAGATATATTTAAATGAAAAAAAGCTGCCATATATATCTCGGCAGCTCTTTCGTATATAGTAATTCATTTTTTTATTTCGTGATTTCACCATGAATTAAAACTGGTGCACTTACTTTTTCGCTTGTCAGCATGATATTTGCATATAATTTCTCTTTAACATCGCTGACATCTTCAAAATTGCTATAGATGGTTACGAGTGAATCTCCTTTTTTCACTTCGTCTCCGATTTTTTTGCGCAGCATTAATCCAACTGCAAGGTCGATGGTTGATTCTTTTGTTGCACGCCCTGCCCCAAGAAGCATGGCAGCTGTTCCAATTTCATCAGCCACAATTTCTGACACAAAGCCATCCTCTTTTGCTTCAAGTTCAAATTGATATTTTGCTTGAGGCAATTTTTCTGGCTGATCCACAACAGACGCATCTCCGCCTTGAGAGCTTAAGAATGTTTTAAAGGTTTCAAGTGCACTGCCATCATTTATTACTTGCTGCAGCTTTTCACGTGCTTCCTCTACAGTTGCAGCTTTTTTCGCTAAAACAACCATATGGCTGCCAAGGGTTAGGCATAGCTCTGTTAAATCTTCCGGGCCTTCCCCTTTTAGCGTATCAATCGCTTCTTTCACTTCAAGCGCATTTCCGATGGCAAAACCAAGAGGCTGGCTCATGTCTGAAATAACAGCCATTGTGTTCCGGCCCACATTGTTTCCAATGCGAACCATTGCGCTCGCTAATTCTTTGGAATCCTCCAGCGTTTTCATAAAAGCACCAGCGCCTGTTTTTACATCAAGAACGATCGCATCAGCACCTGCTGCAATTTTTTTGCTCATAATGCTGCTGGCAATGAGCGGAATGCTGTCAACTGTAGCCGTAACATCGCGCAATGCATACAGCTTTTTATCTGCAGGCGTTAAGTTTCCGCTTTGGCCGATTACAGCAATTTTATTTTCATTCACAAGCTTAATAAATTCTTCATTTTCAATTTCTACATGAAATCCTTCAACAGCTTCCAATTTATCAATGGTGCCGCCCGTATGCCCTAATCCGCGTCCAGACATTTTTGCAACAGGCACGCCAACTGCCGCTACAAGCGGTCCTAAAACAAGTGTCGTTGTATCACCAACACCGCCTGTTGAGTGCTTATCTACTTTGATGCCTTCTATTTTCTTCAGGTCGATTTGATCCCCGGATTCTACCATAGCCATCGTCAAGTCAGCACGTTCGTTTTCTGTCATTCCTTTGAAGAAAATCGCCATTGTCAAAGCACTCACCTGATAATCAGGAATTGATCCATTTGTATACCCATTTACAAAGAATTGAATTTCTTCTTTTGCTAATTCAATCCCGTCACGCTTTTTTTCAATTATGTCAACCATTCTCATTGTGTGAATCCGCCCTTCTATTCTAAAAGTGCAAGCACCACTGCAAGGTTCATTAAATGGCGCTTTTAACATTAAATGGCGCTTTTAACCTAGTTTGCTTACGCCATATTTTTAACTAAAGCTTTTACATATTGAAGGAAATCTTTTTTCACTTTTTCTGTTGTTTCAATTACTTCTTCATGGTTAAGCGGCTGATCTAAGATCCCAGCAGCCATGTTGCTGATGCAGGAAATGCCAAGTACCTTTAATCCGGCATGGCGAGCAACAATAACCTCTGGTACTGTTGACATACCAACTGCATCTCCGCCTAATACCCGAAGCAATCTAACCTCTGCAGGTGTTTCATATGTAGGGCCCGTATTGCCGACGTAAACTCCTTCTTTTACATTGATGTTCAGCTGCTGTGCAATCTCTTTTGCTGCCTTACGAAGATCTTTTGCATATGCTTCTGACATATCAGGGAACCTTACGCCAAGCTTCGAATCATTCGGTCCGATCAGCGGGTTGCTTCCCATATTATTAATATGATCTGAAATCAGCATCAAATCGCCTGGTGTAAAGGATTCGTTAACACCGCCAGCTGCATTAGTAACAATGAGGATTTCAACCCCAAGCTCCTTCATCACGCGTACAGGAAATGTTACTTTATCAAAAGAATAGCCTTCATAATAATGAAAACGTCCTTGCATGGCAACGACATCCACACCATTTAAATCGCCGAAAACAAGCTGTCCTGCATGACCTTCAACCGTTGACACAGGAAAATCTGGAATTTCGTTATAAGGGATTTTAACTGGTTCAATAATTTCGTCTGCTAATACTCCTAAACCAGAGCCTAAAATTAATCCGATTTTAGGAACCTTCGAGTATTTTTCTTTTAAAAATGAGGCTGCGTTTACAATTTTGTTTACATCCATGATTTAATCTCCTTCGGTTCTATATTTAAAAAAGGATAGTGAATAGATCTTTCCTTCTGTGAGAAAAACTCTCCTCTATTTAACTGTACGTTCTTCTATAAGCTCTTATTTTAATTCCTGCAGGAAGCTTTTCCCGAATGCCGGAAGTTTCACATTGAAATTTTCCGCAACAGTTGCACCAATGTCGGCAAATGTTTCTCTGATCGCCAATTCTTTTCCTTCTGTCATCCCTTTTGAGTAGACAAGCAATGGCACATATTCTCTTGTATGATCTGTACCATAATGCACAGGGTCATTTCCATGGTCTGCTGTTACAATTAGAAGGTCATCCTCATTCAGCTTTGCAAATACTTCATCTAAACGGGCATCATATTCCTCTAAAGCTTCACCATAGCCAATTGGATCTCTTCTATGTCCAAATAGTGCATCAAAATCGACAAGATTTAAGAAGCTTAGACCTGTAAAGTCCATGTCCAATGTTTGAACAAGCTTATCCATTCCATCCATGTTGGAAACGGTTCTTAATGATTCTGTAACACCTTCGCCATCATAAATATCTGAGATTTTCCCAATGGCAATGACATCATATCCACCGTCTTTTAGCTCATTCATCACTGTTCGGTCAAATGGCTTTAGTGCATAATCATGACGGTTGGATGTACGTTTAAATGCCCCTGGCTCACCGAGAAATGGGCGTGCAATAACACGTCCAACCATATACTTTTCATCTAATGTTAATTCTCTTGCGATTTCACAAATGTTGTATTGTTCTTCGATAGGAATGATCTCTTCATGTGCTGCAATCTGCAGTACAGAGTCTGCTGAAGTATAGACAATAAGTGCGCCTGTTTTCATATGCTCTTCGCCAAGTTCATCCAGTATTTCTGTTCCGCTTGCCGGTTTGTTTCCGATCACTTTTCTGCCTGTGCGGTCTTCCAGTTCAGCAATAAGTTCGGGCGGAAAACCATCTGGAAACACTTTAAAAGGTGTTTGGATATTTAATCCCATAATCTCCCAGTGTCCTGTCATCGTGTCTTTTCCATTGGATGCCTCTTGCATTTTCGTATAATAAGCAAGCGGTTTTTCCGCTTTCTGAATTCCTTTGATCTCACGAATATTGCTCAGTCCTAATTTCCCCATGTTTGGCATCTTCAAGCCGTCCATCTTTTCAGCAATATGGCCTAATGTGTCAGAACCTTTATCGCCAAATCTCTCTGCATCAGGAGCTTCCCCAATACCAACTGAGTCCATTACAACGAGAAAAATTCTTTTATATGTATGATTTGTCATTAATGTTCCTCCTATAAAATTGAATACCCTTACAAAATCCATTCTATTAATGTATATCTTTATTGCTTATATTACCCTTTTCAGCTTGAAATACACATATACATACGTCAGAAGTCTGACATCTCTATTGTAACGAATAATCATAAAAAAACAAGAAAAAGCTGCCTTTTTTTCCGGGCAGCTTTGTAAATCTTTTATTAAGCTCTTGGATGAAATTGGCTATATACGTCCTTTAGCCTTGTTTTGGTTACATGTGTATAAATTTGCGTTGTAGATATGTCCGCATGGCCAAGCATTTCCTGAACAGCTCTAAGGTCCGCTCCATTTTCTAACAGGTGGGTTGCAAACGAATGCCTTAGTGTATGAGGAGTTAACTCTTTCTGGATTCCGGCTGCTTGCGCCAATCCCTTTAAGATCTTCCAGAATCCTTGTCTGGACAGCCTCCTGCCATGATGATTTAAAAATAAGGCATCGTCGCGATGCTTTTTGGATTGGAAGACGGGTCTTCCCTTTTGCAGATAGTCATCAAGTGCTTTAGCTGCAGTACGTCCGAGCGGAATAATTCTCTCTTTATTCCCTTTTCCGATGCATCTGACAAATCCCATCGTCAAATGTACGTCTTCCTGGTTAAGATTAATTAATT
Organism: Cytobacillus gottheilii; assembly: GCF_001636345.1. Taxonomy (GTDB): domain Bacteria; phylum Bacillota; class Bacilli; order Bacillales; family Cytobacillaceae; genus Cytobacillus; species Cytobacillus gottheilii. Next base: position 1,847,254 of record NZ_KV440945.1, on the reverse strand, counting down.
CACTGACACGGATTCCTGTTGCATATAAAAGCTCCAGCATGGCCTTATCACGCAGCCCATAATGGTTGTTTGTTTTCGGCGAATCCAAAAGTGTTTCAACATCTGCCATATTTAATACCTTTGGCAGAGACTTTTCCTGCTGCGGCGATTCAATATGAACGGACGGATCATGCTCCACTGCTCTTTCACGCAATAAAAATTGATGAAATGCTCGAATCGAGGCAATATGCCGTGCTAATGTTTTAGAAGATTTTCCTTCTTTTTTAAGCGAACCTAAAAACTGGATAATTTGTGCACGCTGCACATCATGCCAAGAAGTCAATTTCTCATTTTCTTTTAAAAAGCGAATATAAAACTTTAAGTCTCTTTCATATGATACAATCGTATTTTCTGCAAGACCCTTTTCCACTGTCAAATAGTGCACAAAGTCCTTTAACTGATCTTCCATTCTTTCATTACTCCCCATTTAGATAGAAAAGAAATAACCTATCCAAGAAATTGCTGTCATGATTTTCTCCGCTTGCCGAAACTTTGACAGCCGCTCCATCGGGCTCATCATAGCGATGATAGTCCTGATATTCTTCATTTAACCACATTATTCCGTAATAGAAAAGAATTGTGCAGCCTGTAAACAGCACAAATACTTTTGTTGTCTGAAAAATCATTTTTAATCCCGATCTCATATATAAATCCTCCAACCCTGTTGCATATTAGTAAAAGATATGCCAAATTGGACAAGAAATATACCTAAGGAAGGAATTCCATTCATTTATTTTAGAAAATGTTCCCCACGAGCTTCAGAATAGGAGATACAATAAAAAATCAATACAAAAAAACCCTTTCTATAGGAAGAAAAGGTTTTAGAATTAATCTTCTGTTTTTGTTTCATCTTCACTGTCCTTATCCTGACAGCGATAGCAAATACCATGAAATGTTAAACGATGATCTTTGATTTTAAAGTTCCAGCGTCTTTCGACCACTTCTTCTACATCTTCAAGCAGATCCTCTTGAATTTCATCAACTGCACCACATTCTATGCATACTAAATGGTGATGGAAATGCGCAGCTCCTTCTTGACGCAAATCATATCTGGATACGCCATCACCAAAGTTAATTTTGTCCACTATTTTTAATTCTGTTAGTAGTTCAAGTGTTCTATATACAGTTGCTAAACCAATTTCAGGCGACTTCTCTTTTACAAGGAGGTAGACATCTTCCGCACTTAAATGATCCTCTTCATGTTCCAGCAGTACACTTACAGTAGCCTCACGCTGTGGAGTAAGCTTATAACTGGATGAATGCAACTGTTTTTTTATTCTATCAATTCTGCTTTCCATACCGAAAGTCCCTCCCTTGCCGCTAACATTCTCATTATAACAGATCACCCGATAGTGTCAAAATAAAATAATTACAAATAACTTTTTAGAATGATTATTATGTAATATATGTGAACAAAACGAGGAGGATCTTCCAGCAGGTCAGAGTTCCCTTAGGTGCTGATAAGAAAAAACCAAGATTACGATTGTATCTTGGTTTTTTCTTTCTATTATTTCTATTGTATTGATTGTATAACCGATTTCATTAATGGCGGTGATATAAATGCTTCAACTCCAGCTGCGGCTGCTATAAAAACTAAAGCGATGGCAAACGATGCAGCATACCGTCCGAATAAAGGAAGCATGGGGTCGCCCATTCTTTTCATAAATTGCTTTTTTATCATTTTTAATGAAAAAGCAACGGCAAGTGTGGCAGCAATAATGAACACCGGGATGATGACTAAGTTTTGCGGCAGGATGGAAACAAAGGACAAGAGGAATCCGTCCCATGCCATCTGATTGACTAGGAAACCAACAGTAAAGCCTACAACCATTCCCTTTATAAATAACATAACCAGAATAACAGGCAAGCCGATAATTGAAATGCCCAAAAGCCAAATCAATCCTATATATTTAGCATTATGAAGCAAGCTTTGTTTAAACAAATCATTAGATGTAGCAACTTCTTCGGCTGAAACCTGTCCGAAAAATTGCGATAAGTAATAAAATAAATCTTCTTTTTGAGTAAAACTTAGGCTATTGACAACAATAGCTCCAAATATAACACCCATGAAAAACAAGACAATCACAAATAAATAGATCGAGGAATGCTCACGAAAATGGGTTGCGGCGACGTTCTGGTACTTTTTTTTCTTCATTGCTAATCCTCCTGTACATATTCAGTTACTCCATTGTATGCCTGTCCTCACAGTGTCATGACTATTTCATTTAATTTCCAGAAAGTTATTGAAGATCAGCCCAATAGCGCCTATAATATTATCAATTTACTTAGGAGGGATACTCCATGAATCCTATACTATTTGATTTTCCGGAAAAAATTGAAACAGAACGGCTGCTGATTCGTCCGTGTCTGCCTGGAGATGGGCAAGTAACTTATGAAGCTATTCAGCATTCTTTAGAGGAGTTTAAGCCATGGTTTCCATTCGCTCATAAAGAGCAAACGCTTGAAGAGACAGAAAAAAACATTCGCATGTCTTATGCTCAATTCATTAGGAGAGAGGATATTAGACTCCATATTTTTAGAAAAGACGACCAAATTTTTATTGGATCAATTGGGTTACATCGTATATCTTGGGAAGTCAGGAAATTTGAAATTGGCTATTGGTGCGACACCCGCTGGACCAAAAGGGGGTATCTGACTGAAGCCGTACAAGGACTTACCGCTTTTGCGTTTGAGGAGCTTCATGCAAACCGGGTGGAAATTCGCTGCGACACACTGAACACAGCCAGCAGGAAGATTCCTGAGCGGCTCGGCTTTACGCTTGAAGGCATTCTCCGCAAAGACTCGATGAGTGCAGATGGAACACAATTGCGTGATACATGTGTGTTTGCGAAGGTAAAAGAGTAGAAGACTGCGAGGTTGCGAGGAATAATAGCTCGCATGACTAAAACAAAAAAATTCCGGCTGCTTTCCGCGCCGGAATTTTCATTCTGAGATTTTCCCGTATTTTCCGCCGCCGCCTGCAGCAAGCGACAGCTTTCCACTCCGTGCCTTTGCGATCAGATTTGCTATTTTTTCCGGGATGACTTGTCCCAGCTGCTCCTCTGACACATGATGCAGCACATTCATTTCTGTTCCAAAATGGTTCAAAAGTTTTTCAAGCATTTTCGGCCCTAATCCTGGTACAAACTCAAGCGGGATCTGATGAATATATGGTGGTCTGTCTGCTTTACCCGCTTCGGCTGTTTTCAGTTCTAGGATCCGCTCGGCCACACCTTTTACAAATGCATGGTGTCCGCAATTTGAACAAGTATCCTGTGCGTTTTGCCACCGTGTTGAACAGGAAGCACATACGGTTTCATGATACTTTCCAAGCAATGGATCCAAGCCGTAGTTAGCGGCAATTTTCCGCCCTTCCTCAATATGGAGAGCCTTTTTCAATTCTTGAAAAGATGGATGCTGCAGATAAAGGGTTTGATACTCGCGTGCAATTTTACTTAATGAATGAGCATCAGAGTTCGTTAAAAAAGAGTAACGATGCAGTTCTCCTATTTGGTCTGCCATTTGCGTATTTGAACTCAAACCAAGTTCAATTCCATCAATTAAATTCGCATCAAATACTTCTGTTAAGCTTTTGTGAACCCCTTTTCCGAATAGACTTTTAAAAGGCGTAAACACATGGGCTGGCACAAATAAACCGCCAAGGTCCTTTACTTTTTGCTGCAGTACTTTTCCGTCAGCATAAATTCTCTGTGAGCTGAGTGTAATATTCTTTAAATGCTGTGATAACCAATGCGAAAAACTCTTCATTTCCATTATTCCAGGAAAATAACATAAAACATGAATAGGGCCTTTACAGTTTTCATCATAAATTTCTATTTCAGAGCCAGGAATGATGGTTAAATCACCATAATCTAATCCGCCTTCTTTTGTTTCAGCCATCTCCCCAGCAGCAATCAGCATCTCCATCTCTTGAATGACTTCCGGTGAATGACAATCAATAATACCGATCATATTCAGCCCTTTTTCATCACGGGCATGATCAATGATATTTGAAAAGGTCAGCGATTTTGAACCTGTAATTTTGACTGGCTTCCCTGTATAGGTTCTTCCGATGTGAATATGCAAGTCGGCATAATAATTTCTCATTTCGATGTTTTCAGCGCCTCTTGAAGTTTTAAATATAATACAGCATAAGCCGTTTTGGCATCATAGATTCTCTGCTCATCCACAAGCTGCTCTGCTTCTGCAAGGGTTAATTCCATCAGATTCACAAATTCATCTTCATCTAGTTCTGCACTATTTTCTTTTTGGCTAAGACCTTTCGCTATGTATAAATGAACAATTTCATCCGCGAATCCCGGTGAAGTATAGAAAGAGGTTAATAGGGACCATTCCGCCGCTTCATACCCTGTTTCTTCCTCCAGTTCTCTTTTCGCACATTCTTGTGGATCTTCTCCCTGTTCAAGCTTGCCTGCCGGAATTTCTACAATCGTTTTTTCAAGTGCTTTGCGATATTGCTCAACCATGATGATTTTCTGTTCATCTGTCACTGCTAAAATAGCAACCGCACCAGGGTGCTTAATTAGTTCTCTTTTCGCGTGCTTTCCATTTGGAAGTTCAACATCATCAACTTGCAGACTGATGATTCTCCCTTTAAAAATAGATTCCGATTTTATTGTTTTTTCTTCAAGACTGCTCATTTCCTGCCACTCCCTTTTATGTACATTACCTGCTCTATTTTATCATACCCATTTTTTTAATGAAGTGTTATGATTTGGCGTCTTGGATTGTCTCCGTTAAAATAAAAGAAAAAACTGGTGGTGGAATGATGGAGAAGAGACAAATTGGCACTTCTGAGCTTCATGCGAGTGTGTTGGGTTTAGGCTGCATGTCACTGGGCACAGATCTGAACATAGGGAAGAACATTATTGAAGCAGCTCTTGATGCCGGCATTAATTATTTTGATACAGCAGATTTATATGATTTTGGCGAAAATGAAAAGATCGTAGGCCAAGCTTTGAAGCCGGTTCGCGATAAAGTGATCATTGCGACAAAAGCAGGCAACCGCTGGAATGAAAACAAAGATGGCTGGAGCTGGAATCCTTCCAAAAAACACATAAAGGAAGCAGTCAAACATAGTCTGCAGAGGCTTCAGACAGATTATATTGATTTGTATCAGCTGCATGGCGGTACAATCGAAGACAATATAGAGGAAACGATTGAAGCATTTGAGGAGCTTGTAACGGAAGGCTATATCCGCTATTATGGCATCTCTTCCATTCGCCCAAATGTGATTCGCGAATATGCGGAAAAATCAACTATCGTCTCGGTTATGATGCAATACAGCATGCTTGACCGCCGTCCAGAGGAACAGGCGTTTCCGCTTTTAGAGCAGAAAAAAATAAGTGTAGTTACACGCGGTCCTCTTGCAAAAGGAATCTTAAACGGCAATCTGGCCAAAGCACAAAAAAACGGCTATTTAAGCTACAGCTATGAAGATTTGCAGCAGCTAATCCCAAGCCTTGAAGAGAAGCTTGGCGATCGCTCTCCAGGTGAAATCGCTATGCAATTTAATCTGGCACAGCCTGCAGTCGCTTCTGTCATTGCTGGAGCAAGCTCGGTTGAACAAGTTCAGCAAAATGCTGCCGCAGTCCGCAAACCGGCCCTATCACTGGAAGAATTGAAAGTGATTCAACAACTAACAAGCAGTACCGGATATTCGGAACACAGGTAATAAAAAAAGGTCATCTTAGCAAATTAAGATGACCTTTTTCTATAAGATTTTTACTTGTATTCACGCCAATTCATATTGCTTTCCCCAAGCAGCTCCTCAAAGCTTTTATTCTTTTCACGCTGTTTACGTTCTTCTTTTTTGCGGCGCTCTTCTTCTTCCCGTTTTTGATCGGCTTCTGCTTTAAGTTCCTGCTTTTTATTTTTCAGCTGATCCATTAAGCTCTCATTTAACATATCTCCGAGCGTAACGGGCTTATCTTCTTGTTTACGGGCCGGCTGCTGTTTTCTCTTCATTGCTTGAATCCTCCGCTTAATTTTTTGCTCATTATAGCAAAAAACTTGTCTCTTGGCGATGTTAAAATCTGAATTAAAAAGCTTCGGTTTTAACAGAGTCATCTACATGTAGCTCCGCTTCTGTTGCCTGTACAACCTCTTCAATTGTATAACCTTTTGCCACTTCGGCGAGCTTTAAGCCTGTTTCAGTCACATCAATAACAGCCATTTCGGTGATAATTCGGTTGACGACCTGCTTTCCCGTCAGCGGCAGCGTGCATTTTTTCAGGATTTTCGATTCTCCGTTTTTATTCACATGATCCATTATGACAATGATGTTATTGGCTCCATGCACTAAATCCATCGCACCGCCCATGCCTTTAATCATTTTTCCGGGGATCATCCAATTGGCAAGATCGCCTTCCTGTGATACCTCCATTCCGCCGAGTATGGCAATATCGACATGTCCGCCGCGGATCATGGCAAATGATTCGGCACTATCAAAATAAGAAGACCCAGGTATTGCGGTGACGGTTTCTTTACCTGCATTGATTAGATCCGCATCCTCTCCGCCTGCTTGCGGATATGGGCCGATTCCAAGTAAACCGTTCTCGGATTGAAGAACCACTTGTTTATTTTCTCCGATATAATTTGCCACTAATGTCGGCATTCCGATCCCTAAGTTTACATAATAGCCGTCTTTAATTTCCTTTTCTGCCCTTCTTGCAATTTTTTCACGGATGGCTGCTTTATCGTTCTTCATATGTACAACTCCTTTCACTTTATTTGCTTACCGTCAAACGCTCAATCCGTTTTTCTTGGGTACCTTGGATCATTCCCTGTACATAAATGCTTGGTGTATGAATGCTATTCGGATCCAGCTCACCGATTTCCTTTAACTCTTCGACCTCCGCAATCGTTACTGTCCCTGCGGCAGCTATCATTGGGTTAAAATTGCGTGCCGTTTTCCGATAGATCAAGTTGCCCATTTTATCTCCCTGCCACGCCCGCACGAAGCTGAAATCTGCTTTCAATGCCTCTTCGAGTAAATATTCTTTGCCATTGAAGATCTTTATTTCTTTTCCTTCTGCTATCGGTGTGCCAACGCCTGCCGGTGTATAAAAAGCGGGAATGCCTGCTCCTCCTGCTCTGATTTTTTCAGCAAGCGTCCCTTGCGGCAGCAATTCTACCTGCAATTCCCTAGACAGCACCTGTCTTTCAAACTCTTTGTTTTCTCCCACATAGGAACCGATCATCTTTTTGATTTGATTGTTTTTTAACAGCAATCCAAGTCCCCAATCATCAACTCCGCAATTGTTAGAGATCACTGTTAAATCTTTTACACCCTTCTCCATTAATGCAAGGATAAGATTTTCAGGTATTCCGCATAAGCCGAAGCCTCCAACCATAATGGTGGCGCCATCGTGTATCTCTTCTACCGCTTCACTAAACGAGCTATAGATAGTTTTCATATTTTCTGCTCCTTTCTTCCTAATAAAGCAAACGCTTACATTTCATTTCTCATTTAAAAAAGATTCATGCTATATCCATATTATTACTTCGTGAAAATCTGCAAAAATCCTTTTATTTTGTCAAAATTCCTATTATTCTTGCATTTACTAAAAAGCCTGCCATACAATGAAGAAAACGCTTTCTTAAAGCGTGCAGAAATGCGCTATTTTCTATGTTAAAGACTATACTTTTTTACTTTATGAAAAAGGAGCTGAAAACATGACGGACAGTCTTCCTGCCGAAGTGAAAATTATTGAAGTTGGCCCGCGGGACGGTTTGCAAAATGAAAAGGAATTTGTTCCAACAGACGTCAAAAAGGAATTTATTGCTAGATTAAAAGAGGCTGGCATTACAGAAATGGAGATCACTTCATTTGTCTCTCCAAAATGGGTGCCGCAAATGCAGGATGCTGATGACATTGCCTTCTCCTGTCTGACAGAACATACAAGGGAGATCATCCTTGTGCCAAATACAAAGGGAATCCTCAGGCTCTATCAAACATCCTGCAAGGCTGCTGCTGTATTTGTTGGAGTCAGCAATTCGTTTAATCAAAAAAACATAAACAAAACAACAGAACAAAGCATGACCGAACTTGTTCCGCTGATTTCTGAATTAAAGGAAAAGGGATATTTTGTGCGCGCCTGTATTTCCACCGCCTTTTATTGTCCATATGAGGGAAAGATCGACTTTCAGGATACGCTAAAGCTTTGCCGCCAATTTGCTGAAGCCGGCGCTGATGAGCTCAGTGTGGCAGATACAATTGGCATGGCTGTTCCTTCAGAGTCCTATCAGCTCTTTTCCATGCTGGTCAAGGAATTTCCGAATACATTATTGACTGCTCATTTTCATGATACCCGCAAAATGGCTCTCGCCAATATCTACGCTGCCCTTCAGGCAGGCATCAGCCGCTTTGATACATCTGCAGGCGGTCTTGGCGGCTGCCCGTTTGCACCTGGAGCTTCTGGAAATGCAGCCACCGAGGATGTTGTTTACATGCTCGAGCGCATGAATATTCAAACGAATATAGATTTAAATAAGCTGCTTCGTGCTGTTGACGCCGTCAAGCCCTATCTTACTCGGCCGATTGAAAGCATGTATTATAAACTTCATACTTAAACTTATTTTAAATACTTCCATGAATAAGTGCCGCACATTTTATCCATCTTAAAAGAAGACCTTATTTAGGAAGGAGCTTATGAAATGAGCCAAAAGCGCGATAAAGGAAACAGCCAAAAAGGAAAACCAAACAGCGATACAGTCAATAACACAATAGCCGCTGAAGAATTAGAAAAGGCAATTCATCCCACCAAAAGACAAAATTCACAACAGTGATTTGTTCTTTAACAAGTTAGGGCCGCTGCTTTAGCAGACGGCTTTTTTTATCATATACCTTTGTTTCTAAACCTTGCTCTATATGAGAAAAATGGAAACTCCTATGCACTTCTTCAGTTGCTTTCCAACATATTCAGCCTGGTTCCTATCAAAATTTTCATTTTTCTATCAAATAAAACTGCTTTCCTATCAAAAATTTTCGTTTTCCTATCAAACAAAATCGCTTTCCTATCAAAATTTTTCGTTTTCCTATCAAACAAAATCGCTTTCCTATCAAAATTTTTCGTTTTCCTATCAAACGACCCCTTCTTCCTATCAGGCATAAATTTATGTTAAGTTTTTTCCTTTTCTACATATCTGTTATCCCTTTGCATAAGACTATATGTGAAGAGATCACATATCTTTATTAATATGAATATATTGTGTAATTTTACATTTTTAGGCTAATCGATAGTTTATTTTTTCTTGGTAATGGTAAAATAAAAGAAAAAAACATTAAGGGGAAATGAATATGAGACGACTTCTCCGTTTTTTACTTTCTTTCATTCTCTTTTTGACTACTCTGGGGGTTTATTTTTCAAATCGCCTAATGTATATGAAGAAGAAGGATGAAAATTTTATTTTAAATCGTGAAAAAGAGGCTGGCCGATTTGATCCCCTTGCCTTCGAAAATCTTCCTAAAAGAGAAGTTTCCATCTCTTCCCCTTTCGGCTATCCATTAAAAACGATTATAGCTGAACCACATGACCGGAAAAAGTACATCATTATTGCACACGGAGTGACCGAAAATAAGATGAACTCGGTTAAATATATGAATATCTTTCTGAAGCGCGGCTATAATGCGGTCATTTATGACCATCGGCGCCACGGTGAATCAGGAGGAAAAACAACGAGCTATGGACATTACGAAAAGTTCGACCTTCAGGCTGTTGTTCAGTGGCTGAAAGCGGAGAAGGGCCCAGATGTTCAAATCGGCATTCATGGTGAATCGATGGGAGCTGCGACTATGCTGCTATACGCGGGTATGCTTGAGGACGGGGCGGACTTTTATATCGCTGATTGCCCTTTTTCCGACTTTGAGGAACAGCTTTCTCATAGACTGAAAACGGAAATGAAGCTGCTGCCGCCGAAATTGTTCATTCCACTTGCGGATTTATTTATACGAGTGCGCCAGCGGTATTCCATAAAGGATGTCTCTCCAATATCGGTGATTGAAAATATTCAAAAGCCTATCCTTTTCATTCACAGCCAACTGGATGACTTTATCCTTCCAACAATGACTGAAGAACTTTTTCAGCGCAAACAAGGACCCAAAAAACTCTATTTGGCGACAAACGGCATCCATGCCCAATCGTATAATGAAAATAAGGAAGACTATGAGCGTGTTATTGATGAATTCTTGGATGAGTATGTCGGTGAAAAAAAAGTAAGAGATGAAGCATTTGCACAGGCAGATATATAAAAAACGGCATGAAGAGTTCCTTCATGCCGGTCTTTTTATACACTTGCTTTTTTCGTTTGATCAATCAGACTCATACGCGGGTTTAAATACTGATTAGGACTTTTCAGCTGAAAGCAGTTAGCTGCTTCAGAAAAATCAATGATGAGTTTTTCATCAAGAAAGACAATTTTAGACTTTTCTATATATATACTGCCTGAAGAAGTTATAACCTCAAGATCATCGCTATCGAGTTCGTCTACAAGCCATAATGCTGCCACACCGCTGACAACACAGCCGCATCCCTCTGTATCATATTTCAGTTTCAAAAACCCTTCTTTTCCCTCTAGTCGCTCTTTTAATTTAACGGCTGCTGTTTCTGTAATTTTAATTTCCATGAATTCTTCTCTCCTTTCATGGCTGAATACGTTATTTTAACATATTTCTTGCCGCTGCTTCTGCTATTTTGCTTTTGCCTGTTGCTTTCTGTCTCTCTTCCTTATACCATTATTGCGAGGGGGATGAGAAAGTATGCAAAAAGTACAAATTAAAGTAAATGATAATGGTTCGCTCCGCATTACTGGTGACGTGGAGTTAGTTGACGCAGAAGGAAACCCGTTTGAGACAAAGCCAGCATTTTCGCTTTGCCGCTGTGGGTTAAGCGCAAAAGCTCCATTTTGTGATGGGAGCCATAAAGGCAAGTTTGAATCTGCCGTTCGCGCACCAAAGCCAGAGGGCTCAGAAGAATAAGATTCCACATGCATATGTTTTCAGTATTCTTTCTGAAGGCATATGCATTTTTTCATACGATCAGGCAGCTAATATCTTGTCTTAAGCTTGTCGTCCCTGAGCAAGCCGCCTCCGCTTTTCTAGTCATCCGCTAATCGCACGTCAACTACACTGCTTAGATCGATGCGGTGAATTTCATGAAATCGGTCAGCAATGTGAAGGCGTTTGTTCATTTCATCCCAGAAGTGGATGGTTCCCATTGTCAGCTCATACTTCTGGCGCCGATAATGCGTGATTACCACATTGCTGTTAAATTCCATCGCTTCCGCCAGCACTTCATTCAGCCTTTCCACTTCTTGTTCATCAAGCTCTTTCTTTTGTTCGTATTGATCCTCATCTGCCCAGTCACGCAACATCTTCACATGTTCTGGCAGCATCATGGCTGTCCATTTAATTCTTCCCCGATCCCGAATCATGTCAAACACCCCTTGTCCTTGTTACATTTTATGCCCGCCTACGAGTTTTGCGCGATGCCTTGCTGTGCCAGCCTCTGTATAGGAAACCGCCCGAAGAAGAGAAGCCGATCCAAAGCGCCTGCGGATTCCATCCATTGTGTAGCCAAGCTTTTTTCTGCGCCATTCATCCAAATCAAATAAGCTCAGCTGCAATTCATGATCATCCTCAATATTGCTTAGTGACATCGTAATCTTCCGCACCGTTTTCCCTTCATAAAACTGCTGAAATAGCTCCAGACAAACATGATAAACATCCATCGTGATATTTGTCGGCCGCTCAATCGTCTTTGAACGATAAAAGCCACCTCCGAGTTCATCCTTGCTATAGCTAACTCCAAAGCTGATCGTCCGGGCTGTTTTGCGGTGTGCACGTGCCCGTCTTGTTACTTCTTCGCACATTTCCAGTATCACATTTTTAATTTCATGCTCTTCTTTATAATCTCTTAATAAAATTTGACCTTTGCCAAAGCTAATCTGCCCTTCCATAATCGGAGCCCCAATCTCAGACAAATCAACACCCCATGCATGAAAATAAAGCTGATTGCCCATAACACCAAATTTCTTCTCAAGCTTTTTCAAATCATAGCGAGCCAGCTGGCCGACTGAAAAAATCCCCATGCTGTTCAGTGTTTTTTCTACTTGGCGGCCAATTCCCCACATTTCTCTTAAAGGAGAGACATTCCAAAGCTTCGTTTGCACATCATCGTACGTCCACTCTGCTATGCCTTTTCCTTTTGCTTCGAGATCAAGGCATAGCTTTGCCATCAGCATATTGGGACCAATCCCAATTGCGGATGGAAGCTGAAATTCCCGTTCAATGTCATCCTTGATCTTTTCCGCAATGGTGATTGCGTCTCCCCATAAATGCAAGACACTGTCAACCTTCAAAAAGCTTTCATCCACACTGTACGTATGAATGTCCTCCTTTGGCACATAACGGTTAAATACACGTGTAATTTCAGTCGAAACCCGCAGGTACGTTGCCATCTTCGGCTCTTCAATCCTGATGCGCGGATCGTTCGGAACTTCAAAAAGTCTCGAACCCGTCTTGATGCCGAATTCCTTCTTGACCTTTGGAGATGCTGCAAGTACAACACTTCCCTTGCGCTCATGGTTGCCGGCAATCACAAGATAGCAGTTCAGCGGATCAAGCCCCAGCATGACAGCCGTACAGCTTGCATAAAAGCTCTTCATATCAATGCATAAGATTTGCCCTTGCGGCAATGAACGATAATCCACCATAGAGGTCCCTCCACCTTGCTTACACATACAATACTTTTTAAAACGAACACTCGTTCTGTTTATATATACCCATTATGATAAGCGAATATACGTTCGTTTTCAATGGAAATTTTACGACGAATTTCTTATATCCCCCTCTGCTGCCAGACAGAAAGCCGTTATAATAAACAAGAGGTGACACAAAGTGGAAAGACGGTATGTATATAAAATGGTGCAAAGCTGCCTTGGACAATATAACTGGGAGAAGGATTCAATTCCCTGCGAAAGCACAGAATTTGCGGAGATTTATGAGAAGGTTATGACAGTAAAAAAAGATGAACCTGAAACGGATTTGCATGATATTGTCAGCGATATTGTGTATGGATATGTAACGGGTTCGCCGTATTTTTAAGATCTGATGCATTTTAATGCGGGTGGGATTTTAAACAAAATTAGGGAAACCATGAATAAGGTTTCCCCTTCACTTATAGACTTATCTTTTTGCATCTACCTGAATGTCTATAACAAATGTGTAGGAAACCGTTCCGTTAGCCCATTCTGCTAAGGCTTCATAGATATACTTCCCTTTACTTGAGGGCACAATTATCTGATTAGCATTTTGTTCGATTTCTTTTTCTCTTCCATTTTCATTCCATAAATAAACTGTAATAGTTGGATTTTCCTCAATCATAATCTCCACTTTTTCATTAGGGTTAACGCTAATTGGTTTCATGTGGTCTGCGATTTGATAAGGCGAGGCGTGGTCTGTTGCCACTACTTCTGTTTCTAAACCTTTTTTTCTTTCCCAGTAATAACCTCCCTCTTCCATCTGATGCTCTATCCCGTTAATGATAATTAGCCCTGTCATAGTTGGAGGAAATTCACTGTTTAAGTCTTCAGTTCCTATATCTGCAACATTATTTGAACAACCCATTATTAAAATGATAAATAATGCTAAAATCGTTTTTAATCTCAAAATATCCCTCCTTTACTGATTTGACGAATGTTACTTTTTAAAGTTTCACTTATTTTTCATGCGTCTCCACTTGCAACACCAACCTAGAATGTTGATTAAATATCGAACATTCAGCGCAATGATTAAAAAATCACTTTTCTATTAAATCACGCAAGATAAAAAGCACTGCTTTGTGTGCAATACTTTTTTCAAATTCTACTCTTCATTAATCCATAACCCATTGAATTTGATGGGCATCTATAAATTTAGTACTCTCTCTTGTCGATAGATCCAATATATAAGTATTGCCCACAGAGTCAGCAAAGATCCCTTCTAAAATGGTCCCGATTGGCGTAAAGTGTTCCATCGAACGATAGACTAAATAGTTTCCATTTGGTGAAAATCCAATAGAGTCATAGCCTGTATATTTTTCATCATAAATTCCGTTAAATTTCTTAAGTATGCTTTCGTTTCCGTTCTCAGAAAGATAAAGGGACCCTTTTTTGGAAGCAACAGAAAGATCCTGATTCTCGTTCTGCAGATAGTCCGTGTCCATTTCCATTACATCTGCTTGGAGTACAGTCGGATTGCTTTCTCCTTCTTTTAGGGAAAACAAGCTCCAAGAGCCGTTATTCATTGCAATAAAAGTAAACGTTTCACTTATACGATCATAATGAAAATCGATAATATTATGATTAAAATCTCCGTAACCATCATTTCCTTTCCCGTTATGGCTATATACTAAGACTTTGTGTTGTAAAGAGGCATCCGATTTAAATAATGTTAATACACCATCAACTCTTTCGGTAAAGTAAATCGTCCCTTCTAAATCAGACAATAAATCTGAATTGGCGCTGCGTGTAAAAAATTGAAAAGCATTCAAGAAAATAACCAAAATTAAAATAAGCAATAAACTTCCTAAAACCACCTTTTTCTTCACGAGTTCACCTCTTATAAATTCCAAATATCATGTCAAAATCCTTATAATCATTTTACTATAAATACCAATTTCTTCACTATATAATTCTAAATGTGAAAAGACCACATATAAATGCGGTCTTTTCAGGTGGAATTTATGAGATCTTATTTACCTTCATGATTAGTGCTGCTTATTCGGAAGCTTTTCGCTAGCATGCTTCTTACCTTGACGCTCTTCGTTCTTTTTGGCTTTTTCCTGTCTTTCGTGCAGTTTTTCAACAAATTCGTGTGTATTATCCATATGAAAGTCCCCCTTTTCAGAATTCATTTTTAATGTATCCTGATTAGGGAAGTTCATACAGATGCATTACTTTTTATTAAAGGCACGCCTGCCGGCTTTTTCAAATAATCCCGGAAAGAGCGCAAATATTTTACTGCCGAGATTCATCCAGCCTGGCAGATTAATTTCACGGACAGGCATTTCCATTGCGGCTACAATTCTTTGTGCAACATACTCAGGCTTCAGCATATATCTTTGGACATTTTTTACATATGTGCCCTCTGTATCAGCTGTTGCAAAAAAATCGGTTGCAATCGGTCCAGGATTAACAGCTGTGACATGGATGCCAGCTTCCGCTACTTCCATCCGCAGACTGTTTGTAAACCCTAAGACTGCGTGTTTCGTTGCAGAATAAACACTGGATTTTGGTGTCGCAATTTTGCCGGCCTGTGATGCAATATTGATAATATGCCCGCTTCTCCTTGCCCGCATGGCAGGAAGCACTGCGTTTGTGCAAGAGATCAGTCCAAAGACATTTACAGCAAACATGGTCTTTACTTCATCCATCGGCACTTCATGCGCATGGCGAAAAACGCCAAATCCAGCATTGTTTACAAGAATGTCTACATGGCCAATTTCCTTATGTATTTGCTCAAAAACAGCCTGAACTTGATCTGTATCGGAAACATCTAAAGCAAAAACAGATATAGCTGCACCATATTTCGCTTCCCAATCTGCTTTCATTTGCTCAAGCTTGCTGACAGTTCGGGCAAGTAAAACAAGACGGGCTCCCTGCTCTGCACAAAGCTCAGCCATTTTAGCGCCGATGCCGCCAGAAGCTCCTGTTATGACAATATGTTTATGTTTTAAACTCAAAAGTAAATCACCTCAATTAGCATAGTAAAGAAACAAGCCAGCAAAACCACAGGCTTAGTTAGCCAATGCACTGATTTTTTTCCTTGTGCAGCTAAATTATCCTTTCACACAAGTATAAAGAAATGCTGCTGCTTCTTTATTAATACTAATTTCCCCTAATACTTGCAAATAGTCAAGCTGGGCAATGGTTTCGGAAAGAGTTAGGGCAAGCTCTCTTTCATAAACAGAAGGAAAAAGCCGTTTACACACTTGAAAAACCGTAAGCGCTTCCTCTTCAAGCCATTCTTTTACCATCATAGCACGCTCATGCTGACGTCTTAGGCGTTTATCAACTAATTCATTTACATTCTCAATATTTTCACCGTGACCAGGATAGACCAATGAAATCGGCAGCTGCTTCAATTTTTCAAGAGATTCATTAAACTGAAGCTGTGGCTTGGGGCGCTCATTGCTGCCCAGAAGCGGAGGCTCTAATAATGGATTGGCTGAAATATGTGCAAGCAAGTGGTCACCGCCAATAAAAATTCCATCTTTTTCGCGGATTAAGCCAATATGGCTTTGTGCATGGCCTGGTGTTTCAATGACAGTCCAGCCTTCAAGTCCCGGAATGGAATCTCCCTCTTCCAGCACGCCTGTTAAAGAGCGGCTGCATGCAAAGCGCAATGATCTTTTTAATAAAGGAATCACCATTTTATATTTCTCAGGAATTCCAAACTCTGCAAATAATTTAAAATAAAAATCATCATGTGCCTGCAAAAATTCATCTGTACGATTAAGCCATCTTTCATTTAAAAAGTGCCCATAGACCGGGAGATCCTTAGGGAAGAAATCAAGCATCCCCGCATGATCAGGATGATGATGTGTCAGTATTACTTGATCAATATCATCTGGTGTAAGACCCAGCTCCCACAGCTGGCTTTTCAAAATCTGCCATGCCTCTTCTGTCTTTGGGCCGGCATCAACTAAAGTCATCCTCTCTCCCCTAATAGCATAAACATGAACATCACCAACAGGAAAAGGTGTTGGCACTGTAAGTTTAGCCACTCCATTTTTCCATCCTATCACGATCATCACCCTTTATTATGGTTATATAATTTGGTTCATTTGGGGAACCATGCGCAGAATCTCTATGTCTTGTTTCTGGTCCAAATACATTACAACATATTTACTCTTATAAATTTTATGTATGAAATTAGTTTACCTTTCTTCCGAGTAATTGTCATTATTTTCACATAATAATAAAAGGTATGAAGTAAGCATTTACATTTAATTAACCATTTATCCCTTGACAACTTAAGTGGTTTCTTAGATAATCACTGTAAAAATCCACAATATTATAAAAATTAAACACTTCAAAACAGAAGCTATATAAAAAACTTCTGAAGAACTTCTATAAAGAATACCTGCAGAATACACTAACACCCTAAAACTAAATAACAAAAGCAATGAATAAGACTAGTAAATGGAAAAGCGCAAAAGAGAGTGGAGCCCACCGGCTGAAAGGCTTCATTGCCCCCTTGACCATTGAACCTGCTTATGAGCTGTCAGGGAAACCTGCTACCGTGTTTCGGCGTTAACGAAATTGAGATGCTTTTTACATGCTGCATGGTAAAAAGCAAATGAAGGTGGTACCACGGAAGATCAGTCCTTTCGTCCTTTACAGGATGAAGGGACTTTTTATTTTTATCAAGCAAACGAAAGGAGCAAAAATTATGAAAAAGCTTGCTGTTGTAGGTGCTGGATCAATGGCAGAAGCCATTATCGCGGGCATTTTGGAAAGTAACCTTTTAAAGAGTTCGCAAATCTATGTAACGAATAAATGCAATCAGGAAAAGTTAGAGGAATTGAGTTCAAACTATCATGTAAAGATAGGGTATGACATGCAGCAGATCTTTACAGATGCTGACGCTATCATGTTAGCCATGAAACCAAAGGATGCGGCAGACGCAATTCGTGCGATTAAAGACCATTTAACCTCTGATACGCTGATTATCTCTGTTTTAGCAGGTGTATCCATCAGCAGCATCGAGCAGCTGGCCGGGAAAGAGCTTGCTGTTGTAAGAACGATGCCAAACACATCTGCCGCCATCGGAAAATCAGCAAGCGCATTGGCCATCAATGAACGTGTATCGGAACAGCAAATGCAAAAATGCAAAAAAATCTTTGAAACCATTGGCTTCACTGCGATCGTGGAAGAAGAACAGCTGGATGCTGTTACAGGGTTATCAGGAAGCGGCCCAGCTTATGTTTATTATCTGGCTGAGGCGATGGAAAAAAGCGCAAAAGAAATTGGACTTGATAATGAAATGGCAAAAGGACTCATTATCCAAACGCTGATCGGCGCAGCCGAAATGCTGGCAAAATCACACAAAACACCAGCAGAATTGCGCAAAGCCGTTACAAGTCCAGGAGGCACAACAGAAGCTGGGATACAGGTGCTCGAGGCAAATGAGGTGCAGCAATCGGTTATTGATTGTATTAAAACAGCTGCGGAGCGGTCAAAGCAGCTTGGTGAAAACTTTAGCAGCAAAGTAAAAGTGTAGACGGCAGAGCTGAATTTTTTCCAATTGCACGCCCTCCTGCTATACTTGGATTATTGAAGGAAAAAGGAGGCAAAGCAATGAGCACAAAGCTTTTTTCACCAATTACAATTAAAAATGTCACGATGAAAAACCGCATTGTCATGGCACCAATGTGCATGTATTCAAGCCATAATGAAGACGGCAAGGTAGAAAACTGGCACCGTACTCACTATACAACGAGAGCAGTCGGCGGGGTTGGCTTAATCATTATTGAAGCAACAGCCGTAACGGCGCAAGGCAGAATTTCTCAGCAGGATTTAGGCATCTGGAATGATGAACAGGTCGAAGGATTGCGGGAGCTAACATCATTAATGAAGGAAAATGGTGCTGTTTCAGGCATTCAGCTAGCACATGCAGGCAGAAAAGCTGTCATTGATGGTGACATTATTGCTCCATCACCGCTTGCCTTTAATGATCAAATGAAGCAGCCGCTGGAAATGTCAAAAGAAGATATTGTTGAGACTGTTGACGCGTTCCGCAAGGGTGCAGAGCGCGCCAAGCAAGCTGGATTTGATGTGATTGAAATTCATGCAGCACATGGATATTTAATTAACCAGTTCCTTTCTCCTCTATCCAACAAAAGAACAGATGAATATGGCGGCAGTGCTGAAAACCGCTACCGATTCCTGAAAGAAATTATGGAAGCTGTTAATACAGTCTGGGATGGACCTCTCCTCGTCCGTATTTCCGCTTCTGATTACCATGAGGAAGGGCTGAAACCTGAAGATTATGTCACATTCTGTACATGGCTGAAAGAGCAAGGTGCAGATTTAATTGATGTTAGCTCAGGTGCAGTGGTTCCTGCAAGGATCCATAGCTATCCAGGTTATCAGGTGAAATTTGCTGAAACGGTTAAAAACGCTGCAAACATTGCAACTGGAGCAGTCGGCCTGATCACGACCGGCATCCAAGCAGAAGAAATACTGCAAAATGAACGAGCAGACATGATCTTTATTGCACGTGAATTGCTTCGCGACCCCTATTGGCCGCGTACAGCTGCCAAAGAACTTGGCGCAGAGATTGAATCGCCGAAGCAGTATGAGCGAGGCTGGCTGTAAAATAATTGATCAGTAAAATAGTTGATTACATAGATAAACGCACAGTATAAACATTGCTGTGCGTTTATCTTATTTCAAAAAATGGTATTACAGTAGCTTTTTTAAGATTTCCAGGTTTTCCTCATAAAAAGCAGCATTCTTCTTCATCCCGCGCCGTTTGCACCAGCCGATGCTATTAAACGCATCTGTAAAACGATAAAAAGGCAATACTGCCTCTAAATCAATCAAGGTTCTGACACTATTGTAGCCGTCTTTATATGCTTTGTATTTCGCAGAATCCAAACTTAAAAAATCACGGTATAGTTTAGTAAAATCAATTTCGGTGGAACCAAATCGTACACTTTCAAAATCGATTATGCCTGAAACCTTATCATGATCTACTATAATATTAGCTGGGCGAAAGTCCATATGTATAAAGCTTGGTCCATCTGGTGAAGGAAGTTCCTGCTTCATTTTCAGAAACCTTGCGATAGCTTTATTATATAAATCATTATCCAGCACTTCTCTTACATCCTCAGCAAAACTATTAAATTGCTTTTCAATAAAAATCGGCCAGTCTGGTAATTCATTTTTCAAACCAGTCAGCACTTTCCCAGGAGGAGGCTGTACGGAATGCATTTCGGCATGAATGACTCCCACCTGAAAGGCAACTTGAGGTGAAGCTTCCGCAGTTAATACATTCCCTTTTAATTGCGATAATAAAAAAGCGCCAGGACATTCCTCATCTCCCGGCCAATAATTAAGCATTTCTGGAATAGCAACTTGACCTTTCAGAATTTCATAGGCCTCCAATTCCCGCTGAAATTTCAATTGGGTATATGGAATTTTTATAAAAACATTCTCTCTATTAAGCAGCGTACATTTATATACGGTCGAACTAAAAGAATCAGCAGCTTCATTAACAGACAATAGTTGCAAACCAAATTGGCTTATTATTTTGTCTAACATTCAATGATCATCTCTATTCCCTCAAAGGCGTAATGTATATGAAAGCGATAATAAAGTTTTTCGAAACAGCACCTCAGCCGCAAGGCTATAACAGCCGGCTACATTCAGATTCCTTTGCCGCCCATTGTCTTTAACGTGCTGATTCTCTCCATTCCGGTAATAATTGGTTTCGCTCTGCTTATTAACGTTTGAGTTGCTTCAAGCTTTAGAGAGGCTTGATGAGCGTTTTCGCTGCTCCATACTTCATACACGTATACACAATCAGGCTCGCCGTCAGCAGTGTTCACTAGATAGATTTCGCAATCATCCAAATCCCTCATCGACTCTGCTGCTTCCAGCAAAATTCCCACCATCGTATTACGCTCGCCTTCTTTTACAGTAAACTTGCCAAACAAACTGTGTTTGCTCATAATGTGCCTCCTTATATTGACTATCGCAGTTTGTTTCTCCAAACAAATCAAATATCCTTTAAAATGTTTTACTTTTTCGTAAATTTTGTTGCTTCAAATTACCATTAGTACATCACAGGAAACCAGATAAATCAAAAAGCGCACCAATTCTACAGAATTGGTACGCCGTAATGTTGATAACCGTATTAAATGACTCCAAGCACATCCAAAAATACAACAATAATAACGAGTGGAACAACATATCGAATAAGGATAAACCAAACCTTAAACAGGCCATGTAAAGATTTTGATCCTTGAACGACTTCGCTTGTCAAAAGATCCTTCTTCATTTTAAAGGATACAAAAATAGAGATAAGGAAAGCACCAATTGGCATCAGTATATTGCTGACAAGGAAATCAGCACCGTCAAAAATAGTTTTTCCAAAAATCATAAAGTCTGATAACACACTATAAGATAGCGCCGACGGAATACCGACAATAAAAATGGCTGCTCCCATTAACCAGGCCATTTTCCCTCTCGACTTGCCAGGGTTCTTGCTTGTGAACGCCGCGACGACGATCTCCAGCATGGAAAACGCAGAGGTAAGCGTAGCAAACAAGAATAATAGAAGGAATAAAAGTAAAAATACTTGCCCAAACATCAGTTCATTAAAGACAGATGGCAGAACAATAAACAATAGTCCTGGACCTTGTGCGGGTTCGAAGCCTAACGAAAAGACCGCTGGAAAAATCGCTAAACCAGATAAAATTGAAATAAATAAATTCATCCCTACTACAGAAACAGCCGGCTGTACAAGGCTCTCTTTTTTCGATAAGTACGAACTATACGTCACCATAACCGATACCCCGACACTTAACGAGAAGAATGATTGACCCATTGCATATAGAACACTTTCAGACGTAATACTTGAAAAGTCTGGCTTTAAAAAGAAAGACACACCTTCCATTGCATTCTCTAATGTTAAAGAGCGTACAATTAAAATGACAAATAAAATAAATAAAGCAGGCATAAACACTTTATTCATTTTTTCAATTCCATTTTGCACTCCTCTTGAAATAACAAGAACGGTTAAGATTAGAAACAGAGCTTGAGCTCCGATCGCAGTGTATGGATTCGAAACAGCTTGATTAAACAATTCCTCATACCCATTTTCATAGCTGCTTCCCACTCCGGTCACTGCATAATACAAATATTGAATAATCCAGCCGCCAATTACACTATAAAAGGACAAAAGAAGAAAACAGGCAAACACTCCTAAATAGCCAATCCAATGCCATTTCGTATTTGGAGCAATTTGCTTATATGCTGAAATGGCTTCCTTACCAGTGCTTCGTCCAACGATAAACTCTGCAAGCAGCAGCGGCAACCCGATTAAAACAGAAAACAATACAAATAAAAGAATAAATGCGCCTCCACCGCTCATTCCCGTTACATACGGAAGCTTCCATATCGCTCCAAGCCCGATGGCTGATCCTGCAGAAGCTAAAATAAATCCAATTCTTGATGACCATTGCTCATTTTGCTGCATGTGTGTTCCTCCTTGATTATTCCTCTATCTTTTTTAAAACTGCCTCTGGCTAGCCTAAAAGGGCAATGCCAATGGCCTAGTTGTATTTATACTTCTGAAAACACAAAAAAGCCACATGCATCCTGAAAGGGACGTGCAAATTGCACGCGGTACCACCCTTTTTGAAAGCATGTGACTTTCCACTCGAAAATATAACGGTTAAAACCGCCTTGTCTGAAATAACACGCGCGTAATAGACAAGGAAAGCTCAAAGAGTGAAATTCATCTTATTTATGTGCCGGTCTTTCACCAACCGCCGGCTCTCTATAACAGGGAAATAAGACTTAATAGGATTCTTATCATCGCTTAAATCATATGATGTTTTAAAGTATAAGTGTGATTATAGTATGGAGTGCAGTAAGAGTCAATGATAAAATTTTGAAAATATTCGATTCTTTTAATAAAAATACAAACGAGTTTGATGCCCCTATATGAATACAGATACAATAAAAAGTTTATTTCAAAATCATTTTTTATAAAATATATTTGGCAATCAGCTTATCGAGCTTTCGAATATCTACTTTTTTGTTTAAATTCAATTTAAAATGCCCCGCTCTGGTCCACAGCTCAAGCTCGGCATTAAAGTCGAGCCTGCCAGCGTTTTCGGTGGAATACATGACAATTGATTTAAAAGGAATGGTATAAATCTCTGTTTTCTTGCCTGTGATTCCTTGGCGATCTGCAATTATCAGCCGTTTGTTTGTGATAACGGCAACATCGCGGATGGTTTTATACGCCGTCTCTACATATTCACCCTCAACTAATAGATGCTGGACATCTTCGGGCACGGGTACTTCTTCATGAAAGGTCCAAGCCATAATTGTATTCATTTCTGCCATAAATCAATCACTCCCGTAACTGTCATATTTAGGCGGCATAGGTTATTGACTATCGCTGTTCCTCCCACAGTCTGCGCAGTGCCGTTTTCTCATTCTCTACAGTAATTTCAAATACATCTGGATTGCTCATCTTCATTAGATCTTTAAAACCAATTTTTTGGTCAAAATACCGAAGCAGCAAGGTGCTTAGATTGCCATGACTGACAAGGACAATGTTGTTTACTTCCAGTTTTAAAACATGCTGAATCATCTCTTGAGCCCTTTTCATGCCAGAGGTTTGTGATTCTCCCCCTTCATACACAAGCTCAAAATCATCAAAACTCTTTTGTAATTTGTCCTGCCAATCCGGAAACATTTCGGAACTAAGGACCCGCTCTCCCAGCCTCGCATCCTCCACGATCTGCAATCCGCGTTCTTGTGCCAGTGGCTTAATCGTTTCGATTGCACGTATAAAAGGACTGCTGTAAATGACCTCAATCTGTTTATCCTTGAAAAAATTTTTAAGCAAATGAGCCTGTTCCTGGCCGCCTTCTGTAAGCTTTGCATCAAAGTGCTGACCATCTGCTTTTGCATGTCTCACAACATAAATGGTTTTCATAGGATCTGCTCCTTTTTCGCTTCGATATGGATTTCTTTAAAATCTTCAGAAATGACCGTGTTTGGGAAGAGTTCCTGAGCTTCTTTTTCGAGTGTTCTCCATTCGCTGCGTTCATAACGGGAACTAATATGTGTTAAACATAACATTGAGACATTCGCACGCTCGGCGATTTCGGCTGCCTGGGTGGTGGTTGAATGAAAATAGTCATATGCGAGCTGCTCTTCTCCGGCAGAAAACGTGGCTTCATGAATTAATAAATCTGCATTTTGCGCCAGCCGAACTGCTGCATCGCATTTTCTTGTATCACCCAAGATGGCGATGACTCTTCCTTTTTGATCAGGACCAATATAATCATGTGGATTAATAAGACGGCCATCCTCCAGCTCAACGCTCTCTTTTGCTTTAATTTTTTTATAAATCGGACCAGGCTTTATTCCGTCCTCTAACAGCTTATCCGCCAGCAATGTGCCCGGGCGATCCTTTTCCGTTACCCGGTAACCGTAGGAGGGTATTCCATGTTCCAATAGCTCTGCTTCCACTTTAAATTCATCATCTTCGAACACGGTTCCCTGCTCGATTTCAACAACGGAAAGCGGATATTTCAAATATGTTTGACTGATCGCAAGTGATATTTGTATGTATTCCTTCAAACCCTTAGGACCATATACAACGACTTCCGTTTCTCCGCCTTGAAAAGATCTGCTCGAAAGCAATCCAGGAAGGCCGTAGATATGATCACCATGCAGATGCGTGATGAAAATCTTTTCAATTCTGCGCGGCTTTATGCTTGTGTGCAGGATCTGGTGCTGTGTCGCTTCTCCACAGTCAAAAAGCCAGATGGCTCCCCTTTCCTCGAGAAGCTTTAAGGCAATGGCCGTCACATTTCGGGGCTTTGCAGGGACTCCTGCTCCAGTGCCCAAGAAAAAAATATCCAAATAAACTCCTCCCTTGTACCTTTCTTTATAATTATCATACTATAATTGCAAAGGCATTTCACGGCAGTGTTACGGATAGTTCATCAGATTATGCAAAAACTAAGATCATAATGGTTGCTGTTTTTGCAAGAAAAGGCTAAAATTTTATACTTGAGTGGGTACATTATTTTAGGCTACTAAATTGTCATACATATACCACAGCCAATTTTAATGAAAAGAGGTACGGCCTAAATGAAACATACGGAAAAACCAGCCGGGTTAATTATGATTTTCGGGGCAACAGGTGACTTGGCGAAACGAAAGCTGTTTCCTTCACTATACAGGCTATATAAAAAAGGGAATCTCTCCGAGCAATTTGCAGTCGTTGGTGTTGCCCGCCGGCCGCTTACGAACGAGGAGTTTCAAGCTAGCGTCAAAACATCAGTAGAGAATGCAATAGAAGATCACAAAGATCTCGATGACTTTGTCTCTCATTTTTATTACCATTCACATGATGTGACAGATTCAAGTTCCTACCAGACATTAAAAGGAATCGCATCTGATTTAGATCGCCACTATTCGTTAGAAGGAAATCGGATCTTTTACTTGGCAATGGCTCCTGAATTTTTCGGAACAATTGCTGAACATTTAAAAACAGATGGCCTGACAGATGTTTCTGGTTTTAAAAGACTGGTGATCGAGAAGCCGTTTGGACATGATTTAGAATCAGCCAAAGAGCTTAATGAGCGTATTCGAAAAGCATTCTCTGAGGACGAGATCTATCGGATTGACCATTATTTAGGAAAAGAAATGGTACAAAATATTGAAGTTATCCGATTTGCTAACGCCATCTTTGAACCGCTCTGGAATAACCGTTATATTTCCAATATCCAGGTAACATCAAGCGAAGTGCTTGGGGTAGAGGAACGCGGCAGATATTATGAAACAAGCGGAGCGCTCCGCGATATGGTGCAAAACCATATGCTGCAAATGGTTGCCTTGCTGGCAATGGAGCCGCCAATTCGCCTCAATACAGATGAAATCCGTTCTGAAAAAGTAAAGGTGCTTAGAGCCATGCGCACCATTAAGGGCGACGAAGTTAAGGATGCTTTTGTGCGCGGACAATATGGAGCAGGAGAAATGGATGGAAATGCTGTCCCTGCTTACCGTAAAGAGACAATGGTAAATCCAGAGTCTAACACAGAAACATTTGTAGCAGGCAAGCTCTTAATTGATAATTTCCGCTGGGCTGGCGTCCCATTCTATATCCGAACAGGAAAAAGAATGGCTGCCAAGTCAACGAAGATTGTCATCCAGTTTAAAGATATACCAATGAATTTGTACTACGGAACAGAACAAACATTAAATCCAAATTTGCTTGTCATTCATATTCAGCCTGAAGAAGGCATTACCTTATATTTAAATGCCCAAAAATCAGGACAGAACATGGAAGCAACACCTGTTAAGCTTAACTTTGCGAACAAAGGCACCGCAGGCATGAACACACCTGAGGCTTATGAGCGTCTTCTTTATGACTGTATGCGCGGTGATGCCACAAACTTCACACATTGGAACGAGGTTGCCCTTTCCTGGAGCTTCGTTGATAACATTTCTGAGGTTTGGGAAAACACAAAAGCAGAAAACTTCCCGAATTATGAATCAGGCACAATGGGCCCGCGCGGAGCGGATCTCCTTCTCGAAAAAGATGGGTTCTTCTGGTGGCCAGTGACAGATTTAGATGTAGAGAATTGTTAAATTTTAATCTCCACAATTGGTACAGCACGCTTATTCACTGAAGCGTGCTGTTTTTTATGCATATTTTTTCTCAGGAGATCATAGCAGCCCATTTGAAATGAAGAAACTTAAAAAAGATACGCAGATTAGTTTGCGTATCTTTTTATATCTAGAAATTAACAATTATTCAATCAAAAGAAATAAAAAAACCCCGATAATGAACATAAATAGTTCTTATCGGGGGTCTGAGTGATTATTCCATCCAATTTGTATGGAATACTCCTTCTTTATCAACACGCTGATATGTGTGTGCACCAAAGTAGTCACGCTGTGCTTGAAGCAGGTTGGCAGGCAATGTTTCTGTGCGGTAGCTGTCATAATAAGCTAGAGCAGCCGAGAAACTTGGTACTGGAATACCGTTCTGGATTGCAACACCAATGATTTCACGAGTTGCTGATTGATAGCCTTCTACAATTTCCTTGAAGTAAGGATCAAGAAGAAGATTTTTCAAGCCAGCATCACGATCATAAGCATCCTTAATCTTTTGCAGGAATTGTGCACGGATGATACAGCCTCCGCGGAAGATCATCGCGATCTCACCATACTGCAGATCCCAGTTGTATTCTTCAGAAGCTGCACGCATTTGGGCAAATCCTTGGGCATATGAACAGATTTTGCTCATGTATAGTGCTTTTCTAACTGCTTCAATGAACGCTTTTTTATCGCCTTTAAATTCCTGTTGCTCAGGACCAGAAAGGATTTTGCTTGCATGTACACGTTCTTCTTTCATAGCAGAAATGAAACGGGCAAATACAGACTCTGTAATGATTGGAAGCGGCACACCAAGATCTAGAGCACTTTGGCTTGTCCATTTTCCTGTTCCCTTTTGACCAGCTGTATCTAAAATAACATCTACAAGCGGCTTGCCTGTTTCTTCATCTTTTTTCGTAAAAATGTCAGCTGTAATTTCGATTAAATAGCTGTCAAGTTCGCCTTTATTCCAGTCAGCAAATACTTCATGCAATTCATCCGCATTTAGACCAAGAACATTTTTTAAAAGGAAATATGCTTCAGAAATCAGCTGCATATCGCCATATTCGATCCCATTATGGACCATTTTCACATAGTGTCCCGCGCCATCTGGACCGATGTATGTTGTACAAGGCTCTCCGTTTACTTTAGCAGAAATATCCTTGAAAATAGGAGCCACAAGTTCATATGCTTCCTTTTGACCGCCAGGCATGATGGATGGACCTTTTAAAGCTCCTTCTTCACCGCCGGATACACCTGTGCCGATAAAATGAATGCCAAGCTCGCTCAGCTCTTGATTACGGCGCTGTGTATCTGCGAAAAACGTGTTTCCGCCATCGATTAAGATATCTCCTTTATCTAAAAGAGGTTTTAGTTGTTCAATTGTTGCATCTGTTGGTCCGCCTGCTTTGACCATAAGCATGATTTTACGAGGCTTCTCAAGAGAACCTACAAATTCTTCCATTGAATATGTACCAGTGAACTGTCTGCCTTCAACTTCACTCAGCATTTCATCTGTTTTTTCTGATGAACGATTATAAACAGAAACCGTATAGCCTCTGCTTTCAATATTCATTGCGAGATTTTTTCCCATTACAGCTAAACCTATGACACCAAATTGTGATTTTGCCATATTTTATATCTTCCCTTCTTACATTATCAATAATGTATTAATCCCACTTTACTTTAGCAATAAGACATGTAATGTGCAAATAAAAAAGAGCGAAACAGGAGTCATTCTAGATATTCACCAAATGAAAGCGGACACAAACTTGTGCTTAATCTTAAAAAAGTTAATATTGTTTGTTTCTTAACGTTTACTAATCTATAGAGAAAAACTCATAAAATAGATTTTTTTCTGTGATAAGAATAATTTTTTATTCTGAACTGAACTATTAAAAACCCTTTAAACTGATTGCAGAAGTTTAAAGGGTTTTTGAGTAAATCTCTATGAAAAAGATATTATATTCATTGCTCTAGTTCCCGCTGTTAAGGACGTTATATTTGTAAATGTTTGAGGTGCGATCCTAAGCTGGTATGTGTAGGTTCCAGCTGCACCTGGCTGATCTGTAAAGGTTGTATTTGGCAGATATATATCTGTCCCAGCTCCACCCTGAAACGATCTTGACACCTCAAAAGCTGCGAGTAGTGTAGTATTTCTGTAAAGACGAATGGAAAAACTAAGTGCTTTAGTTCCTGATGTTGTTACTGCATTTAATTGGGCTGCAGTATCAATTTTGAGTCTAGTAGAAGGGGCAGTTACAGTGACAGGGATCGTTAATATCGGTGTTTCCGTCCCCTGTGTAAGAGTAATTGGAGCTGCAGTTGAAGCTTGGGTGAAATTGAATTGGGAACCTGTTCCTGGGATACCGGTTGCTCCGGTTGGACCTGTTGCTCCCGTTGCTCCTGTTGGGCCGGTTACTCCTGGTACTCCCGTCGCTCCTGTTGGGCCGGTTACCCCTGGTAGTCCCGTCGCTCCTGTTGCTCCCGTTGGACCCGTTACCCCTGGTGTTCCCGTCGCTCCTGTTGGACCCGTTACTCCTGGTAGTCCCGTCACCCCTGTTGCTCCCGTTGGACCGGTTACTCCTGGTAGTCCCGTCGCTCCTGTTGCTCCCGTCACTCCCGTTGGGCCGGTTACTCCTGCTGGTCCCGTTGCTCCTGTTGCTCCCGTTGGACCGGTTACTCCTGGCGTTCCTGTTGCTCCTGGTGTTCCCGTCGCTCCTGTTGCTCCTGGTGTTCCCGTCGCTCCTGTTGGACCCGTTACTCCTGGTAGTCCCGTCACCCCTGTTGCTCCCGTTGGACCGGTTACTCCTGGTAGTCCCGTCGCTCCTGTTGCTCCCGTCCCTCCCGTCGGTCCGGTTCCTCCTGCTGTTCCGGTTGGTCCTGTCGCTCCTGGTAGTCCTGTTGCTCCCGTTGCTCCTGTTGTTCCTGGCGTTCCCGTCGCTCCCGTTGGACCCGTTACCCCTGGTGTTCCCGTCGCTCCTGTTGAACCGGTTACTCCTGGCGTTCCGGTTGCCCCTCTTGGGCCTGTTACTCCTGGCGTTCCGGTTGCCCCTGTTGATCCTGTTACTCCTGGCGTTCCGGTGGCCCCTGTTGGTCCTGTTACTCCTGCTGTTCCCGTCGCTCCTGATGGACCTGTCACTCCGGGCGTTCCCGTCGCTCCTGTTGGACCCGTTACTCCTGGCGTTCCGGTTGCCCCTGTTGATCCTGTTACTCCTGGCGTTCCGGTGGCCCCTGTTGGTCCTGTTACTCCTGCTGTTCCCGTCGCTCCTGATGGACCTGTCACTCCGGGCGTTCCCGTCGCTCCTGTTGGACCCGTTACTCCTGGCGTTCCGGTTGCCCCTGTTGATCCTGTTACTCCTGGCGTTCCGGTGGCCCCTGTTGGTCCTGTTACTCCTGCTGTTCCCGTCGCTCCTGATGGACCTGTCACTCCGGGCGTTCCCGTCGCTCCTGTTGGACCCGTTACTCCTGGCGTTCCCGTCGCTCCTGTTGCTCCCGTTACTCCTGGTGTTCCCGTCGCTCCTGGTAGTCCCGTCACCCCTGTTGCTCCCGTTGGACCGGTTACCCCTGGTGTTCCCGTCGCTCCTGTTGAACCGGTTACTCCTGGCGTTCCGGTTGCCCCTGTTGGGCCTGTTACTCCTGGCGTTCCGGTTGCCCCTGTTGGGCCTGTTACTCCTGCTGTTCCCGTCGCTCCTGTTGGACCTGTCACTCCTGGCGTTCCCGTCGCTCCTGTTGGACCCGTTACTCCTGGTGTTCCCGTTACTCCTGTTGGACCCGTTATTCCTGGTGTTCCCGTTGGACCGGTTACTCCCGGTGTTCCCGTTGCCCCTGTTGAACCGGTTACTCCTGGTGTTCCGGTCGCTCCCGTTGGACCGGTTACTCCTGCTGTTCCGGTTGGGCCTGTCACTCCTGGTAGTCCTGTTGCTCCCGTTGGACCCGTTATTCCTGGCGTTCCCGTTGGGCCGGTTACTCCTGGTGTTCCCGTTACTCCTGTTGGACCCGTTACTCCTGTTGGACCCGTTATTCCTGGCGTTCCCGTTGCTCCCGTTGGACCCGTTACTCCTGGTGTTCCCGTCGTTCCTGTTGCTCCCGTTGGACCGGTTACTCCTGGCGTTCCCGTCGCTCCTGTTGCTCCCGTTACTCCTGGTGTTCCCGTCGCTCCTGTTGGACCCGTTACTCCTGGCGTTCCCGTCGCTCCTGTCGGACCCGTTACTCCTGGCGTTCCCGTCGCCCCCGTTGGACCCGTTACTCCTGGTGTTCCCGTCGCTCCTGTTGCTCCTGTCACTCCTGGTCTACCCGTCGCTCCTGTTGGACCTGTCACTCCTGGCGTTCCCGTCGCTCCTGGCGTTCCCGTCGCTCCTGGCGTTCCCGTCGCTCCTGGCGTTCCCGTCGCTCCTGGCGTTCCCGTCGCTCCTGGCGTTCCCGTCGCTCCTGGCGTTCCCGTCGCTCCTGGCGTTCCCGTCGCTCCTGTTGGACCGGTTACTCCTGGTGTTCCCGTCGCTCCTGTTGGACCTGTCACTCCTGGCGTTCCCGTCGCTCCTGGCGTTCCCGTCGCTCCTGTTTGACCCGTTACTCCTGGTACTCCCGTCGCTCCTGTTGCTCCCGTTACTCCTGGTGTTCCCGTCGCTCCTGTTGGACCCGTTACTCCTGGCGTTCCCGTTGCTCCCGTTGGACCGGTTACTCCTGGTACTCCCGTCGCTCCTGTTGGGCCCGTCACTCCTGGTGTTCCGGTCGCCCCCGTTGAACCCGTCAACCCAGGTGTTCCTGTTGCCCCTGTTGGGCCGGTCACTCCGGATATTCCCGTCGCTCCTGTTGGACCCGTTACTCCCGATGTTCCCGTTGCTCCCGTTGGACCGGTTACTCCGGGTGTTCCTGTTGCTCCTGTTGGACCGGTTACTCCTGGGATTCCTGTCGCTCCCGTTGGACCGGTTACTCCCGTTGTTCCCGTTGCTCCCGTTGGACCGGTTGCTCCTGGTATTCCTGTCGCTCCCGTTGGACCGGTTACTCCGGGTGTTCCTGTTGCTCCTGTTGGACCGGTTACTCCTGGGATTCCTGTCACTCCCGTTGGGCCGGTTACCCCTGGTACTCCCGTCGCTCCCGTTGGACCGGTTACTCCCGATGTTCCTGTTGCTCCCGCTGGACCGGTTACTCCGGATGTTCCCGTCGCTCCTGTTGGACCTGCTGCTCCCGTTGGACCCGTCGCCCCGGATGGACCCGGTACTCCGGGTATGCCTGGTACTCCCGTTGGACCGGTAGCCCCAATTGGACCCCTTGGACCTGGAGGACCTGTTTGCCCTCTTATTTGCGTGACGTCTTCAACGATTTCAAAAACATCTGACAAAATGATTTCAATTAAATTTAAGATAAACCGAACCATTTTATTATCTAACCCTCCTCATAAAAAAGCCTGCTTTATAAACAAGCTATTAAAAATAGAAAAAAAGAGTGAGTGAATTAGGTATAACACACTCGCCCTTTTTCTTAGGAGAATAAAATATAAACTATCGCTCAGTATGATTTCTCATCTGCAAAAAATCCTTATTAAAACTAGTCGCTGTTCCAACATCATCTTTTTTATTCTTCATTTCATTGATTGCACCTGCATGATCAATAATATCCGCTCCGAATTTAAGCTTAAGCTCCTCCATTGCTTTTAAGAGAGGCTCCTTCTTGGCTTCTTTTTCAAAATTAAATAAATCCAGCTGCATAACCGCAGAACCTTGTTCTACTAAATCTCCGCCAGTTATTCCAAGTAATCTGACGGCGTTGCCGTTCCAATGCTTTCTGAATAACGCTTTGGCCTGATCTGCGATCTCCTCCACTTGTACAATAGGCTGGTCCAGCTGCTTGCTTCTTGTAATCGTTTTTCGATCCTTGTATCGGATCATAATGGAGATGCTTGTGGCTAATACCTTCTTCCTTTTTAACCGCACTGACACTTTTTCAGCTAAACCGGCAAACACGGTAAATAGCTCTTGCTGATTGGTTGTATCTCTCGGTAGTGTCGTTGAGTTCCCAACGCTTTTAAATTCTGCTGCCGCTTCTGGATCTACCCGCCGTCTATCTTCCCCATTCGCCTTTTCCTTAAGCCTCGGCCCATTAATGCCTAATTTCGCCTTCAGCTGTATGGAATCCGCCTTTGCAAGGTCTCCGATCGTCTGAATGCCAAAACTCCGCAGCTTTTCACCTGTTTTCTTGCCGACTCCATGCATCTCTTCCACTTCCAGCGGCCATAAAATCTGCGGAACATCCCGTTTTCGCAAGATCGTTATGCCTAGCGGTTTTTTCATATCAGATGCCATCTTTGCCAAAAACTTATTTGGTGCGATTCCAATACTGCACGGCAAGTCCAGCTGTTCATATATTCTCTTTTGAATGGTTTCGGCAATCTGTACAGGATTTCCATATTCCTGACTATCGGTTATATCAACATAGCCTTCATCAATGGATACGGGTTCTACAAGATCAGAATATTGTCCAAGAATTTCAAACATGCCAATAGATGCCGCCCGATAACGCTCAAAATTGGGTCTCATAATGATAAGCTGCGGACAAAGCTTTTTAGCCTCCCAAAGTGGCATCGTCGTTTTTACGCCATATTTACGAGCTTCATAGCTGCATGTTACAATAATGCCCCGCCTTTCCTCTGGATTGCCCGCAATCGCCAATGGCTTTCCCTTTAATGAAGGGTCAAAAGCCATTTCAACAGAGGCATAGAAACTATTCATATCGACATGCAAAATGACCCTTCCGTTTTTTGGATACATCTATCACACTTCCCGGTTTCTTGTTTATCATTATTTTATCAAATAGCAGACCTCTTTACATACAAACTAAAGCGTTTAAGGATAGAAAAAGAGGAGATATACTGATCTCCTCCACTTCACCTTATTGCAATTGTGTTTGGCTATTCATATATTCCTTAATATCCTTAATCCCTTCCAGTGATTCAACAAGTACAGAAGGATCAATCAAGGTAATCAGCTTGCTGTTTAGGTTCGCCACACCTGAAAAATAGGATGTTTTTTGGTAGGCTGCAAGCCCTAAAGGTTTCACAGCTTCATTGGGAATATCAATAATTTCTTTCGCCTCGTCGACAATGATTCCAACAGACAATTCCTCTGTCTGCAAAACTATTTTCCTTGAAGCTTCTTCAAGATTTGTGCCTTGATGGTAGAGAACTTGCTTTAAGTCAATGACTGGGATCAGCTCGTCTCTTACCTTCGCAATTCCATTCACATAATGAGGCAAATGGGGAATTGGCGTAATCCCTGCTATTTTCTCAATAGATATGACAAATTCAATAGGAATAGCATACTCTTCCCCTTGAATTCGAAACACAACAACTTTTCTGTTTTCAGCCATTTCATATCCCCCTGCTTGAATGATGTTACTTCCAATATACCATATTTCACACCTAAAGCAGTACAAATAGGGTCATTGCTTTTAGGTAAAAATACCTAAAAGCAAGTTTATATGAATACTCATTTTTCATGTGAGATAATACCGGTTATTCCCTTACGGTGCATACCCTAAGAAGCTTTCCTGTACTTCTCTGCAAAAGACGTACACCCTCTCCAAAACTCAAAAAAACCGAACAATTAGACAGATAGTCGAATATCTGCTGATTGTTCGGGTTTTTATCGGCTGGATCTTTATCTTTTACGCGGATACTTCTTCAATAATCGCAATGACCATCTCTGCCAATTTGTTTAATTCTTCAACTGGCATGCGCTCATTTGTTGTATGAATTTCTTCATAGCCTACAGCCAGATTTACTGTTGGAACACCAAAGCCTGCAATGACATTGGCATCACTTCCGCCGCCGCTATGAAGCAGTTCACAGCTTCTGCCGATCTTTTCTGCAGCTTTGCGTGCCACTTCAACTACATGATCACCAGCAGCAAATTTAAAGCCAGGATACATAACCTCGATTTCCACTTCCGCTTTTCCGCCCATTTCCTCAGCAGCACTTTCGAAAGCGTCCTTCATCTTAGCAACCTGCTGCTCCATCTTTTCACCAATTAAGGAACGAGCTTCCGCTAAAATATCAACACGGTCACATACGATGTTTGTCTGCTGTCCGCCTTCAAAGCGGCCGATGTTTGCAGTTGTTTCTTCATCAATTCTGCCAAGCGGCATTCTTGCAATCGCCTTAGACGCAATGGTAATCGCAGAAATTCCTTTTTCGGGAGCAACTCCAGCATGTGCTGTTTTCCCAATAATTCTTGCTTTTACCTTTGCTTGTGTAGGAGCAGCAACAACGATATTGCCGACTTTTCCATCGCTATCAAGCGCATAGCCAAACTTCGCTTTTAAAAGAGCTGGGTCCAGCACTTTTGCACCGACTAAACCAGACTCTTCCCCAACAGTTATAATGAATTGGATCGTACCATGCTCAATGTTTTGCTCTTTCAGCACTTTTACAATCTCAAGCATAACAGCAAGTCCTGCCTTATCATCCGCTCCAAGGATTGTGGTACCATCTGTTACCACATAACCATCCTTAATGGCTGGCTTGATCCCGTTGCCAGGGACGACAGTATCCATATGAGAAGTGAAGTAAATGGGATCTACTCCTTCTTTTGTTCCTTGAAGCGTACAAATTAAGTTTCCTGCTCCATGACCGGTTTGATCTGTTGTATCATCTTCGTACACTTCTACCCCAAGGTCACGAAACTTCTTCTTTAATTCCTTTGCTATTTGCGTTTCAAATTTTGTTTCTGAATCAATTTGAACAAGCTCCAAAAATTCATTTAACAATCTTTCCTCGTTAATCATTCTCCAACCTCCAAGTAAGCTTATGATTATGTAAAGATGAATCTAAAAAAAGAGATTCAAGCTTCTTATCTATTAAGTATACTCTTATCAAAACATGTCAGCAAATAGATTTACAGGCAAAACCCTTTTTAACTCCTATACAAAATTCCAGTTTTCATACAATTCTTGTAATAAAGTTTATAATGGGATATTCCCATGCTTTTTATTTTGTCTCTGTATTTTCTTATGCTGAAGCATTTCCAAGGACTGAATGAGCTTAATCCGCGTTTCTCGAGGGTCAATCACGTCATCAATCATTCCTCTTTTTGCTGCAATATATGGATTAGCAAACGTCTCCCGATATTCTTCAATTTTTTGTTCTCTTGTTTCTGCCTGGTTCTTACTTTCATATATTTCTTTAGAGAAAATGATATTAGCTGCCCCCTGAGGACCCATAACAGCTACCTCAGCATTTGGCCATGCAAAAACCAAATCTGCACCAATGGACTTGCTGTTTAGAGCTACATAGGCTCCGCCATAGGCTTTTCTCAGGATCACCGTTATTTTCGGAACCGTAGCTTCTGCATATGCATATAGAATTTTTGCGCCATGGCGAATAATGCCTGCGTGTTCCTGTTTAACTCCTGGAAAAAATCCTGTTACATCTTCAAGTGTGATAATCGGGATATTAAACGAATCACAAAAACGGATAAATCTTGCTGCTTTATCAGAGGAATCATTATCAAGACTCCCAGCCATTACTTTCGGCTGATTACATACCATCCCCACTGTTTGCCCTTTAATTCGTGCAAAGCCAATGACCAAGTTCTTGGCGAAACCGCATTGTACTTCGAAAAAGGATTGAGCATCCACTATTTCTTGAATCACAGCTTTAACATCATACGTTCTTGTACAATCAGAAGGAATGATCTCTGTCAGCTGCTTACGATATTCATCAGATTCGTGATAAGGCAATTGTACTGGCTTTTCCGTATGATTTTGCGGCAAATAGCTTAAAAGACAACGCACCTGTCCAATGACTTCTGCTTCTGTTTCTCCACAAAAATGCGCATTGCCGCTAATATAATTATGAACATATGCACCGCCTAAGTCGTCTGCTGAAATTTTTTCCCCTGTAACGGTTTCAATGACCTTAGGACCTGTAATAAACATTTGGCTGATCTTTTCTGCCATAAACACAAAATCTGTAAGAGCCGGCGAATAAACAGCTCCACCTGCACAAGGCCCCAATATGACAGAAATTTGCGGAACGACTCCAGAATACAGTACGTTCCTTTTAAAAATCTGGCCGTAGCCATCAAGCGCCATTACTCCTTCTTGAATTCGCGCTCCTCCTGAATCATTTAATCCAATAATTGGTGCCCCGTTTTCAGCAGCTAAATCCATTACATGAGCGATTTTCTTGGCATGCATTTCTCCAAGAGCACCGCCAAAACAAGTAAAATCCTGAGAAAATAAAAAAATAGGGCGGCCATTTACCTTTCCATATCCGGTCACTACTCCATCACCTGATATCTTCTGCTGATCTAAGCCAAACTCCTGGCTCCGATGCTCCATAAAAGGATTCAACTCTACTAATGTGCCGGGATCTACTAGTAACTTGATTCTCTCACGGGCAGTAAGCTTCCCTTTTGCCTGCTGGCGGGACAATTGTTCTTCACCGCCGCCTAGCTCCGTTTCTTGGCGGCGCTTGTTTAGTTCGCGGATTTTTTCATAGATGTCAGCCAATGGACGATTTCATTCCTTTCTCTCACATAACTCAACTAATACTCTGCCAGTAGATTGCGGATGCATAAACGCAACAGCAGCTCCCCCGGCTCCTGTTTTTGGCTGGCTGCTGACCATTTTGATTCCTTTTTCATTTATTTCTTCTATTCTTTCTTCAATTGAATCTACCACAAACGCAATATGATGCATTCCTTCACCATATTTACGAATATAACGCGCAACAGCACATTCTTCATTTATCGGTTCTAAAAGTTCTATTTTTGTTTCACCAGCCGCGATAAAAGCAATCTTTACTCCTTCGCTCTCCACTTCCTCAATATGCAAAAGCTCAAGCTGCATAATGTCTATATAAAAAGGTAATATTTTTTCCAGTGATGACACGGCAATGCCGATGTGATCGATCTTCTTAATCATGTCTAGTCACCTCTTTATGCCAGTTGGAGAAAAAGTTTATTACAATTATGTTAATATGTACCAAAACAGCCAATATCATTCATCCAGACATAAACAGAATAAGTTTTGCCCACAACTCTTGCGATTTTCTCAATACCTAGTAAAATATAATTATCATAATGATAGGAGGATGACCGTTGTCTAAAAAAGCACAAAAAATTATCGTTTACGTTATGATCTTTATCATGCTCGCATCCACATTACTTATGGGATTATCGATGCTATTTTAATAAAGGCAATTTCACTGCCGGAACTAAATGAAAATACTCGTATGTAAGGAGCGTGAATTCACATTTGAATCACGCTTTATTTTTGTTCTGAAATAAAGGAGTGCTGTAATGTTGAATGCACAGGAGAAAGTTCAGGCTGAACAAGTATTAAAGCATCTTTTTATGGGGACGCAAGTGGACGGATTACAATTTGGCTTGTCCTCTTCGACAAATAAGCTTTATTTTACAAACTACAAGGAGATTGAGGATATTGGCGGCCAATTATACTTGAATATTGAAACAAAATGGTGCTTATTCGAGAATTCGCCTATAGAATACCCAGCTAATGAAAATGAAATAGAAGATTATACTGAGGCTGAACAATATAATAGGATTTACCAGATCCGAAGGCAGAAAGTGACCAATGTACAATTAGGAGAAACAGCTCCCCATTTGCTGCTTACACTAGAGAACGGCTATACGATTTTTATAAACGGTTGTAATGATATGTATGAATGCTGGCAGGCTGGTGTGGAAGATGAAGAGGAGTTATGGCTTGTTGTTGCTGCACCAGGAAATGAAATTGCCTTTTGGGTTCCAGATCGGTTTCAATGGTAGCTCAGAAAGTGTAACTAAACCCATGATTTTCCGTCTATAAATAGAAGGGAGGGTTCCGTTTGAAAAGCAAATTAATTCTATTGCTTATATTTTGCTCTTTCATTACAGGATGTGGATTAGAAACAAAAACACTTTCCGAATTTTATGAGAACAGTCTGGAAGATGTAAATCAAATTAACATTCTTGATGGAAGTACGGGATATAAAAAAATCATAAAGGATAAAGAATTGATAGATGAGTTTTTAAGTGAGATTAAAGATACTAAGTTTATACCTGATAAAAACCAAGAAGATCGAAGTGGTTTTACGTATTCTTTGTCACTGCATCAAGATGGAGAAGCCCCTTTTATATTTTCGCTTAGTTCAGTAAATGACCATTATTATTATACAGAGCCAGATATATTTCCAATTGTAAATGACTTCTATAAAAACCTGGACGTTCAAGAAGAGTAAATCTTTTCTCGTGAAAGCTGACATTTGGTACATAAACTAAAGAAATAAAAAACCGCTTAGAGCCTCAAGCGGTTTTTTCGTGTAGTATCTGCACTATCATTCTATTGCTCCATATTCCTTCGCGATGTCTTCGAAGCTTAGATCTGTTGAAAGTACCAGCACTTTTGTTCCTATTGGCACGACATCATAAAGTGCTTCAACATGTTCATTTTGCAGCCGTATACAGCCTAAAGAAGCATAGGTCCCAATTGACGAAGGATTATTTGTGCCATGAATACCGTATGTTCGCCCATCTGAATTTTCTGCGTCAAAGCCAATCCAGCGTGTTCCAAGCGGATTGTTCGGATCGCCGCCTGGTATATCTTTTTTCCGGTAGTAAGGATCTGAGGCTTTAACTGTTATGGTAAATAAACCTTCGGGTGTTAATTCCTCTGTTTTGCCTGTGGCAGCACGATATACAGTTTGGACTTTATTTTCGTTTATATAAGCTGCCTCATTCGTTTCTTTATTAACAATAACAAAAGGATCGCCTGGAAGCGGATTCTGCCCAAGAGGCCATAGAGGTGAAATTACTCCTAATAGAAGCAAGGATGTAAGGAATTTCATCATACGTTTTCACTCCATCCATTTTTCTCCTAGTTTGCTTCAGTCACCTGTTTTTGATTCAGCTCCTTTTTCATTTTTAACCCTTTAAAGTTACTTTTAATGATTAAATATTGTTCCATTTCTTGGGTAAAATGAAGCAAGGCAGCACGTGCTTCAAATTCTTCACGTGTTTTTGGAAGCTCCATATTCTGAAATTGCAGTCTCATGCGCAGCAGCTTTTCGATATATACAATCGCCGTATTGCCTGGATGAATATGCTCTGAAAGCTCTTCAATGAAATCAGCGATCATTTCCCCCTGCTCAAGCTGAAGCGAAATAGAGGTGATACTTGGCAATACCCGTTCAATAATTTCAAATTGCTTTTCCCTCATGCGAAAATAACTATAATATAAATTCTCCTGCTGAATAAATCGATTTTCTGTGTCTCTATTGGCTAGTGCTCGAGCTTCTTCAATGAGGGCATAGGTCTCGGTCAGTTCACTTCCATCCCAATTGCTTTCATTTGTCCGTAAATATTTTACAATTTCTTCAAAGATGATTTTGAAGTTCTCTTCAATTTGCTGCTGATACTCAATCAGCTTTCCATCCAAGCTTGGCATATACAGGTTTGCGAGCAACGCAACTCCAATACCAATTGTAATAAGTCCTAGTTCATTGATTAACAGTTCCCTTGTGACTTCACCCGCATTGTAAATATGCAAAATAATAACTGAACTTGTAACAATCCCATCATTTACTTTCATCATGACCGTAATAGGAATAAATAACAGCAGCAGCAGTCCAATGACCAGCGGATGAAACGCGATCAATTCAAAAAAGAGGGAAGCAAAAACCATTGACATCAGGCATGCAAAAAATCTAGCCCAGGAAGCCATTAATGATTTTTTCTTCGTCACTTGAATGCAAAGAATAGTTATAATGCCGGCCGATACATAATTTTCCAACCCAAACATTTGCGCGATCATGATTGCAATTGATGTGCCAACAGCCGTTTTAATCGTTCTGTAGCCAATTCGAAACTTCATAGCAAAACTCCCATATGTTCATTAATGATGTATTTATGTATTTTATAACTGAAGTCAAATGTTTGACCACACTATTTTTGCAAAGGATAACCTTTTGTATATTTTATGATTAATTACAGAAATTAGCCTATTGTTCAGTTAAAAACCTACAATTAAGGTTGCATTATTGCAACAAAAAGCAAAAAGATGATCATCATCTGACCATCTTTTACTATAAGCATATAACCATTACAACATTTTTTGCAAGAAATCTTTTGCACGATTTGTTACAGGATTTGAGAAAAATTGTGAAGGTGGAGCATCTTCAACAAGATTGCCTCCATCTAAAAACAGAACCCGGTCTGCAACTTCACGCGCAAATCCCATTTCATGCGTCACAATGGCCATTGTCATACCTGTATGTGCAAGTGACTTCATTACATCTAGCACCTCTTTTACCATCTCTGGATCAAGTGCAGATGTTGGTTCATCAAACAGCATGAAATCCGGCTCCATAGCAAGCGCCCGTGCAATGGCAACCCTCTGCTTTTGTCCGCCTGAAAGACGGTTTGGATATTCATTTGCCTTTGCTGCCAAGCCAACTTGTTCAAGCAGCTGTAGTCCTTTTTTTTCTGCTTCCTGCCTGGACTTCCCTTTTACCTTCATTGGTGCATATGTTAAGTTTTCAAGTACTGTTTTATGAGGGAACAAGTGAAAATGCTGAAATACCATTCCTACATTCTCGCGTACCTTCATAATATCAGTTTTTTTGTTTGTAATATCCTGATCGTTGATCCAAATGTTTCCGCTTGTTGGTGTTTCCAATAAATTAATGCAGCGAAGAAACGTCGATTTCCCAGATCCAGATGGCCCGATAATCGCGACAACTTCTCCATCATTAATAGTCGTTGAAATCCCTTTTAAAACATCCAGAGATCCGAAACTTTTATGCAAATTTTCAATTTTAATCACTGCGCTTCATTCTCCTTTCGACGAGTTTGCCGAGGAAGGTTAACGTAATAACCATAATATAATAAATCAAGCCAGCTAATAATAACGGCTCAATAAATCTGAATTTATCAGCACCAATAATATAAGCTCTACGCATGATATCCATTACACCGATTGTTGTGACAATAGCTGATTCTTTTGTCAGTGTAATAAACTCGTTCATTAGAGCAGGTAAAATGTTTTTCATAGCCTGCGGCAGGATAATATTCAGCATCATCGGACGATAAGGCACTCCAAGCGCCATTGCGGCTTCGCTTTGTCCCTTGTCCACAGCTTGAATGCCTGCACGAATAATCTCTGAGATATATGCAGCTGAATTCAGTGCAAAAGCAGCTACTGCAGCAGTAACTGGTTCAATTTGATAGCCGAATATTTGCGGCGAGCCAAAATAAATAATCATCAGCTGAAGTACTAATGGAGTACCCCGAAAGATGGATGTATAAATATCTGCGATGACACCAAGAACTTTAATAGAACTAATTTTAAATAACGATAAAATAATACCGAGTATAAACCCAATTACGCCTGCCAAAAGGACAATTTGAAGTGTAACCAAAATTCCCTTTAAGATAAACGGCAGGGATGGGAGGATAGATGTAAAATCTAATGTCATGTTAAGAATCCTCTCATATTGAAATAATGTAATTAGAAATTCTATGACAGCTCAAATCCTATATAAATGCTGCATTCGAATTTGCATAGGATTTGAGCCGGACTGTTTATATAGGAATTACCAAAACCAGCATTCTTTCTTTCAAGGGAAAACGTTCAGAAGAGAAAACTCTCCTGAACGCTGCTGATTATTATTCCCCTTCAAACCATTTTTTAATGATTTCATCAAGTTCACCGTTATCGATCATTTCTTGAAGAGCACCATTAAATTCTTCTGTTAATTCACTATCCTTTGGAAGAGCAATTGCATAACCGCCATCTGCATCTTCTACTGTAAATCCTTCAAGATCTTCATTTTCCTCAAAGTAGCCTTGTGCTACAGTATCTTCAATAATTGCAGCATCAAAGCGGCCCGCTTTGATTTCCTGAATAAGCTCAGG
This sequence comes from Cytobacillus gottheilii, assembly GCF_001636345.1. Taxonomy (GTDB): domain Bacteria; phylum Bacillota; class Bacilli; order Bacillales; family Cytobacillaceae; genus Cytobacillus; species Cytobacillus gottheilii. The sequence goes on along the minus strand of NZ_KV440945.1, from coordinate 1,804,877 downwards.
GATACGGTTTCTGCTTTCAATCGTCATATCTACTTCTTCAGCCAGCTCATCCCCTTTGCCCTCCTGGATAGAACCTAACTGTACACCAACCGTCTTACCTGCTAAATCCTCTACTGATTCAATGCCGCTTCCAGCTTGAGATACGATCATATGCTTAGAAGTATAGTAGATTTCACTGAAATCAACACTTTCTTTACGCTCATCTGTTGCTGACATGGCAGAAAGAACAAAATCAACCTGACCAGATTGCAATGCTTGAATAAGACCAGCAAAGTCCATATCTTTAACTGTAAACTCATAACCTAGCTTTTCTGTCACTGCCTTTGCAATATCAACATCAAGACCAATGATATCATCGCCTTCAGCTGTGTCAATATACTCAAACGGCGGATAGTCAGCTGATGTTCCCATAACTAATTCTTTCTTTTCAGCATCATCGCCATTTGTACCGTTGCTAGAATCTCCTTCATCAGTTCCACATGCAGCTAAAATGCCTGCAAATAATACGCACATTAGCATTAATGATAATAGCTTTTTCATTTTTTATTTTCCCCCTAAATATTATATGATTAAAATAATTTTTATGCATAAACATGTAATAAATATACATCTAAGTGTATTTTAACACATGTTTATATTTATGCAATATAATTTTAATAATATAAATAATAATTGAACATTCAGATAATAGCAAGCAAAATCCTTTCTATTTATATGTTTAAATTTCATCATTTAAGAACTTTTTTCTGATTGGAAAGTGAAAGAAGTTGAGAATGAAGGAATGCCTTATAGTCTCTTATAAATGAAAAGTTGACTAGGAATTTTCTACTGTTATGCTTATTTCTGCTTTCTGTAAATGAAATAACAAAAAAAATCTCCATACAGAGATTTTTTTTGTTTACCAATATTAAAGTTCTGAGCAATGTGTTTCAAATGCACTTTGCAGTTTATGCACAACTTCCATTGGCTGGTGTCCTTCGATTTCATGACGCTCAACCATTGTACATAGCTTGCCATCTTTTAATAATGCAAATGATGGTGAGGACGGGGGATAACCTGTAAAATAAGTGCGCGCAAGCTCTGTTGCTTCTTTATCCTGACCCGCAAATACAGTTACCAGATGATCTGGACGCTGATCGAAATGCACAGAATGAGCAGCAGCAGGACGAGCGATGCCGCCAGCACAGCCGCAGACAGAGTTCACCATAACAAGTGTTGTGCCCTCTTTAGCAAACGCTTCTTTTACTTCTTCAGGCGTCTTTAATTCTGTATATCCTGCAGCAGCAATTTCTTTGCGAGCCTGCTGAACGACGTCATTCATTAAAAAGTTAAAATCCATATTCATATCTCCAGCACTCCTTTAATAAAATATATATGCTTATTTACATTATCTATCATACCAATTTAACAACTGTTTTTACAATGAAGAGAGTTTTTTGCCACAAAAGTTTAACATCCTCTTGATCGGGGAAGTATATATGTACATCAAGATCCATACCCCTAATACTCCCTAGATTGACCAGTGCTTGCAGAGGCACTGGTCTTTTTTTGCATTTAAGGAAACTTAAGACTGACAAGACTGATAAATGAATAAGGGGTTTTTTACTTTGAATAATAAAAGACCGCTGCAGAAAGCAGCGGCATTTCTATTAATAAACAAACGTATTCTCTTTTGAAATGTTTTCAAGAATTTCTTTCACACGCTGTAAGAATCTTCCGCATACAAGACCATCTAGTACACGGTGATCAAGTGACAGACATAGGTTAACCATGTCACGAACAGCGATCATGCCATTGTTCATGACTACTGGACGTTTGACAATCGACTCAACCTGTAAGATGGCAGCTTGAGGGTAATTAATGATGCCCATTGATTGGACAGAGCCAAAAGAACCTGTATTGTTAACTGTAAATGTGCCGCCTTGCATTTCAGCTGATGTAAGCTTGCCGGATCTAACCTTTCCTGCAAGTTCACCGATTTCGCGGCCGATTCCTTTAATCGTTTTTTCATCGGCATTTTTAATAACCGGCACAAACAAAGCATCTTCTGTGGCAACGGCAATTGAAATATTGATATCTTTCTTTTGAATGATTTTGTCGCCTGCCCACATGGAATTCATTTGTGGATATTCCTTCAGTGCTTGTGAAACTGCTTTTACAAAGAAGGCGAAGAATGTTAAATTAAAGCCTTCCTTCTTTTTGAACTCATCTTTAATAGAGTTTCTATATTCTACAAGATTTGTAACATCTACTTCCATCATTGTCCAAGCGTGTGGTGCTTCATGCTTGCTGCGCAGCATATTAGCAGCAATTGCTTTTCTGACACCAGTAACAGGAATTTCAATATCCCCAGGGACAACAGGCACATTGGCTGCTGGTGCAGTTGTTTTTGGTGCCGGAGCAGGAGCTTCTGCTTTTGTCTCTGCAGCCTGCTGCTGTTCCTTCACTTCTTCTTTCGCTGCAGTCTGAGTTGGAATTTGGCCGGATTCAATGATTTTCATTAAATCTTTTCTTGTAATCCTTCCTTCTGCACCCGTACCAGCTACTTGATTTAAGTCAATGCCATGTTCCTGTGAAAGCTTTAAAACGGCTGGAGAATAACGGACCTTGCTTCCAGCAGAACGATCCTGTTTTACAGCTGGCGCTTTCTCTGCTGCCGCTTCGGTTTTAGATTCTTCCTTTACTGGTTCTGAGTGATTTGGAGAAGCACCTGAACTTCCTGCAGATTCTGTTTCAATCGTCATAATTACTTGCCCGACTTCATATGTTTCGCCTTCTTCTGCGATAAGTTCTTTAATCACTCCTGCAAAGGATGAAGGCACCTCTGCATTTACTTTATCTGTCATGACCTCTGCTAATGGATCATATTTATTTACTTTGTCCCCAACAGCAACCAGCCACTTGCTGATTGTTCCTTCGGTTACACTTTCCCCTAATTGAGGCATTTTAATTTGTTCGATTGCCAATGCTTTGACCTCCTATACCGCTTGTATTTGACCTGCAATCCGATCTATTTAAAATTCAGCTAGCTCTCTCATTGCTTTTTCTACTTTATCTGGGTTTACCATAAAGTATTTTTCCATTGTTGGAGCATATGGCATTGCCGGTACATCTGGACCTGCTAATCGTTTAATCGGCGCATCCAATTCAAATAAGCAGTTTTCTGCGATAATAGCAGCCACTTCACCCATAATGCTTCCTTCTTTATTGTCCTCAGTAAGAAGAAGCACTTTCCCAGTCTTCGAAGCAGCTTCGATGATTGCTTCTTTATCGAGCGGGTAAATGGTTCTTAAATCAAGAATATGAGCGGAAATGCCGTCCTTAGCCAATCTTTCAGCCGCCTGCAGTGCAAAGTGGACACATAAACCATATGTAATAACCGTTATGTCTTCACCTTCGCGTTTTACGTCTGCTTTGCCAATTGGCAATACATAATCATCAGCAGGCACTTCACCTTTGATCAAACGGTACGCACGCTTATGTTCAAAGAATAAAACTGGATCTTCATCTCGAATGGCTGCCTTGAGCAAGCCTTTCACATCGTAAGGAGTAGAAGGCATGACAATTTTCAATCCTGGCTGGTTAGCAAAAACCGCTTCAACGGATTGAGAATGATATAATGCACCATGCACGCCGCCTCCATAAGGAGCACGGATAACCATTGGACAGCTCCAATCGTTATTAGAACGATAACGAATTCTGGCAGCTTCCGAAATAATTTGGTTAACAGCAGGCATAATAAAGTCAGCAAACTGCATTTCAGCAATCGGACGCATGCCATACATTGCTGCGCCAATCCCAACCCCTGCAATAGCAGATTCAGCCAAAGGTGTATCAATTACACGCTCTTCGCCAAACTGATCATACAATCCTTGAGTCGCTTTAAAAACTCCACCTTTTAACCCTACATCTTCACCTAATACAAATACCTTTGAATCTCTTTCCATTTCTTCGCGGATTGCCATTGTTACCGCATCAATATAAGAAATAACAGCCATGTTTTCTCCCCCCTGCTATTCAGCGTAAACGTATTTTAATGCATCTTCTGGATTTGCATATGGCGCATTCTCCGCGTAATCCGTTGCTTCATTCACCAGTTCCATAATACGGTCATTGATTTCTTTTTCCTTTGCATCATCCATGATGCCATTTTCTTTTAAATACGCACCAAAAGTAATGATAGAATCCTTTGTTTTCGCTTCAGCTACTTCTTCTGGTGCGCGGTAGCTGCGGTCATCGTCATCCGAAGAGTGCGGTGTTAAACGATAAGAAACAGTTTCAACTAATGTTGGCCCTTCTCCGCGGCGTCCTCTGTCAGCTGCTTCTTTTACAGCTTCATAAACCGCTAATGGATCATTTCCATCAACCGTAACGCCTGGCATCCCATAGCCAATAGCACGATCAGATACTTTTTCACATGCCAATTGCTTTTCAATTGGAACAGAAATTGCATATTTGTTATTTTCGCACATAAAAATGACAGGAAGTTTGTGTACACCTGCAAAATTGGCGCCTTCATGGAAGTCACCCTGGTTGGAAGAACCTTCTCCAAAGGTTACGAACGTAACAAGATCTTTGCCTTCCATTTTGCCTGCCAATGCGATTCCGACTGCGTGCGGCACTTGAGTTGTAACAGGCGAAGATCCTGTAACAATTCGATTTTTCTTTTGTCCAAAGTGTCCTGGCATCTGGCGGCCGCCTGAGTTCGGATCCTCTGCCTTAGCAAATCCTGAAAGCATAAGCTCTCTTGCAGTCATTCCAAAAGCTAATACCACGCCCATATCGCGATAATAAGGAAGTGCATAATCTTTTTCACGATCTAAGGCAAATGCGGCTCCAACTTGTGCAGCTTCCTGCCCCTGACATGAAATAACAAAAGGAATTTTACCTGCACGGTTTAAAAGCCACATCCGCTCGTCGATTCGGCGAGCAAGCAGCATTGTTTCATACATTTCAAGAACTTGTTCATCACTTAACCCTAATGCTTTATGACGGTTTTTATCCATTATATAACCTCCTAAATATATGTAATGTCGGTACTAGCCGTGAATAGCCTTGCCTTCAACAGCAAGAGCAGCTTCCCCGATTGCTTCTGATAATGTTGGATGCGGATGAATCGTATGTGCAACCTCCCATGGTGTTGCATCTAATACCATTGCAAGACCAGCTTCAGAAATCATATCTGTCACATGCGGCCCAATCATATGCACGCCTAAAAGATCGTTTGTTTCTTCATCAGCAATGATTTTGACAAAGCCATCTGATTCACCATATACGAGCGCTTTTCCAATCGCACGGAAAGAGAACTTGCCGGTTTTCACTTTATATCCTTTTTCCTTCGCTTCATCTTCTGTATAACCAACACTTGCCGCTTCCGGTGAACTATAAATACATTTCGCAATCAAACGGTAATCCAGCGGTGAAGGATTTTCTCCGGCAATATGTTCAACTGCAGTAATGCCTTCGTGTGAAGCAACATGTGCAAGCTGCAAGCCGCCGATGACATCTCCAATCGCATAAATATGTGATTCTTTTGTTTGATAGTATTCGTTGACAAGAATAGCACCTTTTTCAACCTGAATATCGGTATTTTCAATGCCGATTCCCTCAGTATTTGCCTGTCTGCCGACAGAAACCAGCAGTTTTTCAGCCGAAAATTGTTTCTGTTCGCCCTTTACTTCAGCAGAGATGGTTACTTGATCACCTTGTGAAAGTGTTTCAGGCAATACTTTAGCATTTGTTACGATTTTAACGCCTTTTTTCTTCATCAGACGCTGCATTTCTTTTGAAATCTCTTTATCTTCTGTCGGAATAATGCGGTCTGCATACTCAATAACCGTCACTTCAGCCCCAAAATCCGATAACATCGATGCCCACTCAATCCCGATTACACCGCCGCCGACGATGATAATAGAAGAAGGAATTTCCTCCAGCTTAAGCGCCTCATCAGATGTCATAACATTTCCGCCAATTTCTAATCCTGGCAATGTGCGTGGACGGGAACCTGTAGCGACAATCACATTCTTAGGAATCAGCATTTCATTTTCTTCGCCATTGTTCATCTCTACGGAAATGGTCCCAGGCATCGGTGAGAAGATCGATGGTCCCAGTATACGGCCAAGACCTTCATACACATCAATTTTTCCTTGCTTCATTAAATGCTGAACCCCTTTATGAAGAGTCTCAACAATTTTCCCTTTACGTTCTTGTACTTTGCCGAAATCTACTGTTACATCACTTGTCATAACACCATATTCATCGCTGCGCTTTGCCGTAGCATATACTTCAGCACTTCTTAACAAAGCCTTGCTCGGAATACATCCATTATGCAGACATGTACCCCCAAGCTTTCCTTTTTCAACTAACGCTGTCTTTAAACCAAGCTGAGATGCGCGGATCGCTGCTACATAACCGCCTGTACCTCCGCCAAGAATGACCAGATCATATTCTTGTGCCATGTTCGTTCCTCCTATTTTACAGCCGTTCTGCTTGATATTGTACCAGGATAATCTTTCGCTCTCTCTTCCCCGCGCAATACCCGCAATGCCCCTTCTGCCAGAGCCTGCAGTTCGTTTTCTCCCGGTTTAACAATCACATCTGCAATCCAGCTGATGCGATTGCTTATTTCCTTCACAAAATCCTTGCCGTAAGCCAAGCCGCCTGTAATAATTATGGCGTCAACCTTGCCGCTGAGCACAGCACCGGCAGATCCAATTTCTTTCGCAACCTGATAAGCCATGGCATCATATACAAGCTTAGCCTTTTCATCGCCATTTTTAATCATGTCTTCAACTTTAATGGCATCATTTGTACCTAAATAACCCACAAGTCCGCCTTGACCTACTAACATTTTCATAACTTCCTCGCGGTAATAGCTGCCGGAATAGCATAAAGAAATAAGATCACCAGCCGGCACCGTACCGGCACGTTCCGGGCTAAATGGACCATCTCCATGCAGTCCGTTATTTACATCAATAACTCTGCCGTTTTTATGTGCGCCAACCGTTATCCCGCCGCCCATATGTGTCACAATTAAATTTAACTGCTCATAAGGCTTTCCAAGCTCCTTTGCCACTCTGCGTGCAACTGCTTTCTGATTCAGAGCATGAAAAATACTTGTTCTTTCAATCAGGGAGAAGCCTGAGATTTTTGCAATTGGTTCTAATTCATCCACAACAACCGGATCAACGATAAATGATGGAATATTCAAGCCTGAAGCAATTTCAAACGCTAAAATTCCGCCCAGGTTTGAGGCATGCTGTCCCGCAAATCCTGCACGCAGGTCTTTTAACATTTCGTCGTTAACAGAATATGTTCCGCCCTCAATTGGACGCAATAATCCCCCGCGCCCGCATACTGCGCTAAGCTTGGAAATATTCATTCCTTCGCTATCTAAGGATTCTAATATGGCATTTTTGCGAAATTCATATTGATCTATAATTTGTTCAAACGCACTGATTTGTTCAGTGTCATGCCGAATAGTTTTTTCAAAAATAGATTGATCATTATCGAAAACGCCAATTTTCGTAGATGTAGATCCCGGATTAATGACGAGGATTCGATTTATATGCTCCTGCACGGTTAAACCTCCAGTGAATTCGCGGCAATAATCCGCATTTATTTATTCAAAATACAAAGACGCTGAAATTTAGTTCAGCGCTTTGTATTTTAATCTTGAAGCTAGCCCAATTAGCGACGGCTTAAGATATTGTGGCCATTTTGCAAAAATTGGCTGCGGGAATTACGCATTCTTTCAATTCTTTCTTCCGCCATGCGATCTGCAGCTTTATATGTTGGAATGCCATCACGTTTAGAAATTTCCATTACCTTGGCGATCGTGTCATAAAGACCTTCTACTTTTTTCATCGCACGCTCAGCGTTGTAGCCATATAGCTCATCTGCAACGTTGATAACTCCGCCAGCATTAATAACATAATCCGGAGCATAAACGATGCCCATTTCGTGAATCAGGTCACCATGGCGTTCTTCTTTCAGTTGGTTATTGGCAGAACCAGCAATCACTTTCGCTTTCAGCTGTAGAATCGTTTCATCGTTGATTGTTGCACCAAGTGCACAAGGTGCATAAATATCACAGTCAACACCATAAATTTCATCTGGCTCAACCGCTTTAGCTCCAAAATCATCTACTGCACGCTGAACTGCTTCTTTATTAATATCTGTTACGATTAATTGTGCGCCTTCTTCATGAAGATGCTTGCATAAGTGATAAGCAACGTTTCCAACGCCTTGTACAGCTACAACTTTGCCTTCTAATGAATCTGATCCGAACGCTTCTTTAGCAGCCGCCTTCATGCCCACATAACAGCCATATGCCGTTACAGGAGAAGGATTTCCTGAAGAACCGAAAGCTGGAGAAATACCTGTTACGTAATCTGTTTCTTCATGAATTAAATCCATATCTGCAACCGTAGTACCAACATCCTCTGCCGTAATATAGCGGCCATTCAGTCCTTGAATATAGCGGCCAAAAGCACGGAACATTTCTTCGTTTTTATCTTTGCGAGGATCTCCAATGATAACTGTTTTTCCTCCGCCAAGGTTTAATCCAGCTGCAGCGTTTTTATAAGTCATTCCTTTTGCAAGACGCAATGCATCTTCAATTGCATCTTCTTCGGATGCATATGTCCACATCCGCGTTCCGCCAAGTGCTGGACCAAGTGTTGTATCATGTATAGCAATAATAGCTTTTAATCCTGATTGCTTATCCTGACAAAAAACGACTTGTTCATAATCATATTTTTCTAGATATTTGAAAATTTCCATTTGTAAAATCCTCCCCAGGAAGTTTTATTAAGTATTTAAGAACAAAAAATTGTGTATCAACCTTATGTTCAGCAAAGCATTTTAAATTTTATTTTTGTACAGAGCAAATGGCAAGAGCTAATGAATAGAGCTTGCTTTCAGCTGAATCTGCTCTTGAAGTCAGAACAATTGGAGCTTTTGCTCCTGCGATGATGGCGCCAACCTTGGCCTGCGCAAAATAAATAAGTGATTTATAAAGAGTATTCCCAACTTCAATGGTCGGTACAAGCAAAATATCAGCCTGACCAGCTACACCACTTTGAATGCCCTTTTGTTCGGCTGCCTGCAGTGAAACAGCATTATCGAGTGCAAGCGGACCATCAATCAGACAATTTTTTATTTGTCCGCGCTGATTCATTTGCGTTAATGCTGCAGCATCAAGTGTTGCTTGCATAGCAGGGTTGACAACTTCAACTGCTGCAATGGCTGCCACTTTAGGCAATTCAATTCCAATACTTCTAGCAATACTTACAGCATTATTTGTGATCTGCACCTTCTGATTTAGATCTGGAGCAAGATTCATCGCAGCATCTGTAACAATTTTTAAAGATTGAAACCCTGGCACTTCAAAGAGTGCTACATGGGAAAGAACACTACCTGTTCTAAGACCAAACTCCTTGTTTAATACAGACTTTAAAATAACTGCTGTACTGACATGACCCTTCATAAGCACATCTGCATCTTTTTGGCTTACTGCCCTTACAGCAAGATCTGATGCTATAGAAGGTGTATCAGCATGAATGATCTTCACCTTGTCATTCGTAATCAGCCTGTCGTCTATTTGACTGAGAATATTTGCGATCTTATCTTGATTACCAAAAAGCAAAAAATGAGCAAGGTTCCTTTCAAGCGCATCTGCAACAGCCTGCAATACTTCGTGGTCCTCTGCAGCAGCAACAGCTACAGTTTTCCCTTCAATTTGGGCTGCCTTTGTTAAAAGCACATCCAATTTCAATTGCTTCAACCCCTAACATGAAAATAAGTATCAGTTTTTGTTGTGCATATCTTATGAGAAAAAACGAGAGGTTGTTATCACCATTAAAATAATATGCAAGAAGCGTGCCAACTTAAAAATCAGTGAAAACGCTTTATATCCACTTAAATTCCATGAAGTTTTTTGCACGGTACGCAAATTATTGCATGCTATTATTTGCAAGATTATACTTTTCCATCTTGTAATACAGATTACGGACTGACAGACCAAGCATTTTGGCCGCAAGTGTTTTATTGCCATTGGCCTTCAAAAGGGTTAGCCTGATTTGTTTGGCTTCAAAGTCCTCTACAAGCTGTGATAAGGTCAATTTTTGATCAATTGATTCATGATATACTTCCTTGCCCTGTGATTTAGAAAAGCTGACCAGCACGGGGATATGGGAAGCATCAATTTCGGTTTCATGATAACCCATGAAAATAATGGCTCTGCCCAGGATATTATCTAGCTCCCGCACATTTCCTGGCCAATCATAAGCCATAAGTTTAGCAACGGCCCCCTCTGTCAATCCTTCAACATTGCGGCCATATTCCTGATTGATCTTTTGCAGCAAATGTTCACATAATTGCGGAATATCCTCTTTTCTCTTTCTTAAAGAAGGAATATGAATAGGCATTCTGTTTAACCGATAATAGAGGTCCTCACGAAAGGCTCCATTAGCAATGGCTTTTTCCAGATTAACGTTTGTTGCGGCTATGATCCGAACATTAATCTGAATAGGCTTTGTACTTCCTACTCGAGTAATTTCACCCTCTTGCAGTACTCTCAATAGTTTGGCTTGGGTATTGGCTGTTAACTCGCCAATTTCATCCAGAAAGATACTGCCTTTATCTGCTTCTTCAAAAAGGCCTCGCTTTCCGCCTCTTTTTGCACCGGAAAATGCTCCTTCTTCATACCCAAATAGTTCACTTTCCAGCAGTGACTCAGAAATTGCCGCGCAATTTACACGTACAAATTTGTTATATTTCCGATCACTTGCGTTATGTATGGCATGTGCAAATAACTCTTTTCCTGTTCCTGATTCTCCCCTGAGCAGAACAGTAGCCGGAGTCTTCGCCCCTAGCTTTGCCTGTTCAATCGCTATTGTCATTTCCTCTGAGCTCCCAATAATATCCTGAAACGAATACTTGGCTTCCAGAGTACGAATCAGCTGTCTTGCTCTTGAAAGCTCTCTATTAAGATTCTGCATTTCAGATACATCATGAAGGACACCGACACTTCCCTTTAGAACTCCATCAACAATAACTGGAGCCACGTTCACAACTACTTCTTTTTCCTTCGGTCCAACCCGCATCGCAACTCCTCTAACTGCTCTTCTAGTTTGGAGAACTTTCATATGAACACTTTCTCCTTCAGATATGTCGGCAGTTGCAGGTTTGCCAATGATCTCTGTTTCTGACAGTCCCGTTATTCGGGAATAGGCAGGATTAATCATCATCCCTTTTCCATTCTCATCAACAACAGATATGGCTTCATCGCTAGATTGAATAATCGCCTGGAGCATTGTCTTTATTTCTTTTAGATCCGTTATTTCTTCAGCCAGACTAACCATCTCGGTAATATCTTTAAAAATAGCAATGGCACCAATTAATTCTTGTTCATCTCCAATAATCGGAATTCTGGTTGTGATAATTTTCTGCCCATTATTAAGTGTAAATTCCTGATTTACTTCCGCTTTTCTAGTTTTCAGTATGTATGGCAATCGACTTTCTTTAATCACATCCGTTATTTTCTTGCCAATAACGGTGTCTTGCTTAACTTCAGTCATAGTGGCTGCACTTTTATTAAAGAGAATGATTTCTTCGTCTCTATTGATGACAATCATCCCATTATCGGTTGAGTTGAAGATTAAATCAAATTTATGTGTTTGATTTTTCAGCCTTGTAATTAAACTTTCTTTTTCTTCCAAAAGCTGCGAAATGAGAAAAGCTACCGTACCAGGGATCAATACTGTATTCCTGCTGCGGGCATCACGCAAATCAGTGAACACCTTTTCATCCCCAGTCACTTCTACAATAATGTCAATATCCTGATGAATATATGCTTTCCAATCTGTACCCGTAGAAATATTTTCGCTTTTTGCCAGCAGAATACCCGGTGCATCATGATTCTTATCAATCACTGCGACGACTTGAAGGACACTGAGTGATTTAATCAATTTCAATATGGCTGTTCCGCCTTTACCGGCCCCTACAATCAATACCTTTTGCATAAATGCACGATCCTCCAGCTTGAAATTTTTTTCAAGATGCTGCGCAAATCTTTTCACAGTATATTGTATCCTTTTAGCAGGCACTTGACAAATGACAGCATTGATTTATCATTTTTACTATATAGAAAAATTCTAGATGATAATTGAGGGAATATCGATATGATCCGAATAATTGCACTTATCGTACTGCTCATACCTGGCGCGTTAGCTGCCTATGGAATCAAACTGATGCGGGATATGGTTTTTGGAATCCTGCAAGCTCCATTTCCGTATTTATGGATGCAGTTTATTGCCGGTCTCATCCTTTTTATACTAGGTCTTGGGTTTGTGGCAGGTTTTATCCTGCATCGTGACCGCAAAAAAAATAAAGTTCAAACCCGCTTTCAAAGACCTAGCGGAAGGGAGCGCAATTCATGAGACCACTGCAAATCAGTCCGAGTACTGCCTTAAAGCTGGCAGAAAGGCTAAATCTGCCGCTCGAACAAATTATGCATATGCCTCAGCATATCTTAATTCAAAAGCTGGCAGAACTAAACAAAGAAGCCTCTGAACAAATCGATCCGAAAGAGTAAGATAAAGTTTCTTCTGCTTACTTTCACTCAAAGGATATAAAAAGCATCATGCTTCCATCAGAAGATGGAGCATGATGCTTTTTTAGTACGTATAAAAATATAAAGACAATTTTTGTGTATGATTAATTCTTACCCTCTCATGAAGCTTTATGCTCCAGGCGCAGCTTATCAGCGACCATCGCAATAAATTCTGAATTCGTTGGTTTCGCTTTTGACATTGACACTGTATAGCCAAATAAGGAAGAAATAGAATCGATGTTACCGCGGCTCCATGCAACTTCAATCGCGTGTCTGATCGCACGTTCCACTCGTGAAGCCGTTGTGTTGTATTTCTTTGCAATATCAGGATAAAGAACTTTCGTAATTGATCCAAGCAGTTCAATATCATTGTAAACCATGGAAATGGCTTCACGTAGATATAAGTATCCTTTAATATGAGCAGGGACACCAATTTCGTGGATGATACTTGTAATGCTTGCATCAAGATTTTTTGGCTTTGCTTCTGTCTGGTGTGAAGAACGGAGTACTGATGACGATGAAGGCTTTCTCATCACAGGGCTTGTTTTTCCGCTGACCTGACGAATATGACTCGCAAGATAATCCATGTCAAAAGGCTTTAATATAAAGTAAGATGCTCCAAGATCAACTGCTTTCTTTGTTACATCCTCTTGGCCGAAAGCTGTCAGCATAATGACATTGGGAAGCGGCTTATTCAGCTCACGCATTTTTTCAAGAACTGCTAATCCGTCTAAATGAGGCATAATGATGTCAAGAACAAGAACATCAATTTCTGTATCTTCAATGATATTTAGACAATCTTGGCCATTATGGGCTACTCCTACCACTTCCATATCTTCCTGAGATGACATATACTCCTCTAATAAAGCGACAAGCTCGCGGTTGTCGTCAACTACGCACACTTTAATATTCTTCACTACTTGTTTCCTCCTCGATCCATTTGTGGTCTCTTTTTTTACACTTTATAAATATTGTGATTAGCAGCGCAGAAGCAAAACTGGGAAGTAGCTAATTTATTTTCGTATAAAGTGCAGTTAAACCTGCACCACTGTTTGAGCAGTATGCAAAAAGCAGACGGCAAGTTTTTTTATTTATATATTTTATTCTAAAGTACAATTTCGACAATGCAACATAAAATCCTCTAGTTTTTTTAATATTTCTTAAAAAACCTATAAAATCTTTTATTTCCTTCTATTTTCTCTTATTTTCGACCTTATTCGCTATTTAATTCAAAACGATTAACACTTTGTCGAAAAATCTTTATTTAATCATAGCATAGGTGGAATAAATTGAATAGATGCCTGCTGATATAACCTCAAATCAAATTACCCCATTCTCCTTTGCGGTTCCATGTTCTCACTGAAGTCCACACGTCCACCTAACAGCATATTCTCTAAAAGCAACAAATTTAATATGAATTGAGATAGGGGGAGGCGATTAACCTCCATTTATCCCTCTCACACCACCGTACGTACGGTTCCGTATACGGCGGTTCCGATTAAGTCGAACGCAGTAAGTCATATCTAGCAGAAATACTTTTTAACCCAAGGGAAAGCCAGTAGGCTTTCCCTAATGTTTTATGAAGAATTGGACTTTTGGATATCCTCCAATAAGCCTTTCTTGTATTTCCCCATTCATATGCTTTCCCTTTCGAAACACCTAGTTTAATAAGTTTCTTGACCTTCGTTTGGGGAAGTTTCCATTCCTTCCATCGAATCATTCTTAACCTTCGATTAAGCCATCCTTCGAGTTTTGCGATTACTGAACGGGTATCTGCTAAATGATAATAATTAACCCATCCCACTAGATATTGGTTAAGGTTATGAATCCTATCTTCCATGGCAATTGACCTTCGTCTGCTTGTAAGCTTTCTTATTTTATCTTTAAACCGTTTAACTGATTGGGGAGATATTCTCACCTTCGGTTTTAGATTACTTGTAAAACTGAACCCAAGAAATTTCCTTTTCCAAGGGCGGTCTACAGCACTTTTATCCTTGTTAACCTTCAGTTTAAGATTCCTCTCGATAAAATGGGTCATTGCCTTCATAACTCTTTCTCCAGCTCTTTTAGATTTCACATAGATATTACAATCATCGGCGTAGCGGACAAAGCGATGTCCTCTGCGCTCCAGTTCTTTATCCAGTTCATCCAACACAATATTCGAAAGTAAAGGGCTTAAAGGTCCACCTTGCGGTGTCCCCTCAAGGTTAGGACTGACAAGTCCGCCTTCCATAACACCAGAGGTTAAGAACCGTCTTATTAGTTTGAGGAGAGTACTATCCTTTATCCTCATGGCTAATTTACTCATTAATCTATCGTGGTTAACCTTGTCAAAGAACTTTTCAAGGTCAATGTCGACTACCCATCGATAACCCTCTTCTATATAGCTTTGGGCTAATTTAACAGCCTGGTGCGCTCGCCTGTTAGGGCGAAAGCCGAAGCTACATTCAGAGAAACTAGGGTCATACATTCTGGTAAGCACTTGGGTGATTGCTTGTTGAATGAAACGGTCTGTCACGGTTGGGATTCCCAGTTTCCTCTTCCCTTTGCCGTCTGGTTTCGGGATTTCGACTCGACGGACGGGGGATGGGATATAGGTTCCCTCGAAGAGGGATTTTCGCAGTTCGCTCCAGTTGAGCATAATATGTCCACGAAGAGCAGTGACGGGCATTTCGTCCACTCCATGTTTTCCCTTATTCTTTTCTACTCTTTTAATCGCATTAAGTAGGTTTTCCCGTGACATGATTCGTTCCATTAACATTGATATAACCTCCCGCGTAAATAGGTGTTCTGTTTGTGTCCTTTTCATTCTCCACCCTGTTTAATGACCCCCGCGGATTCACCGTTTCTTTCATTAAACAGGTACTATGTTTTCTGTTTCATCGAATGGAAAGATACGCCTAGTTCCTATTTTCCATAACCGGTTCAGCCCTTCCTTATCCTCTTAAGCGAATAAGTACTATGGCTTCTGCTGACGCCTGTCGTTCAACTTATCCTCACGGATAGGCTTACCGCATGAGTACGGCATATCGACAGGTTCTCCCCGGGTAAGAGTACAGACTTTCCTTCCATGTCTCCGCCTCATTTACTCTGTGACACCTTTGGCAGTATGGACTTTGTCTTGTATTGCAGACTCACCCAATGTCATCTAGCCTCATATGAGATTCGTGTTCCTCAGAGCGGAAGTTTGCCGCCGACTTCCTTCAGATAGGAGGGTCACCCCGCATATCCTTGTCTTAAGCTACGACTACTACTGCCTTCGCCGTTCGGGACTCGCACCCTAGAGCCTGCACCCATGCCGGGCACACAATAATAAAAATAACGGGGATTATTCCCCGTTATTTTTATGAAGCCTTTTCTTCAGGCTGTTCGTATATGTTAATGCCTGCTTCATTTAACATCCACTCAATGTGAACACCATACCCGCTTGTTGGGTCATTAACGAATACGTGTGTGACCGCTCCGATTACTTTATCATTTTGGATAATGGGACTTCCGCTCATTCCTTGAACAATTCCGCCTGTCTTATTTAAGAGTTCGTCATCAACAACCTTAATGACCATACCCTTTGTAGCTGGAAATTTCTGCGGAATGGTGCTAACGATCTCAATATCAAAAAGTTTCACTTCATCATTTTCAACAACCGTCAGAATTTTAGCAGGTCCTTCTTTTACTTGGTGTGATAAAGCAATTGGCATCGGCTTATCCATAATGCCATTTTTAATGCCGCGATTCAGTTCACCAAAGATGCCAAATGGACTATTCCTGACAATGTTACCAATTACTTCTTTATCTGAGGAAAATCTGGCCAGCTTTTCACCAGGATTTCCATTGCTTCCTTTTTCAATGGATGTGACCGTTGATCGAACAATCTGGCCATCATCAACTACAATTGGCTTTTTTGTATCCATATCTGATATGACATGGCCAAGTGCGCCATATTTTTTTGATTGAGGATGAAAGAATGTCATTGTTCCAATTCCTGCTGCTGAATCTCTTATATAAAGGCCCAGCTTATACAATTCTTCATTTTCTTCTTTAAGAGGAGTTAATTGTGTTTTTACCTTACCATCTTCTCTAGTTACAATGATCTGCAAAGGGTTGCCCGACTTACCGGCTTCTTGAACAAATGGAGCTACATCAGCCATTTTTTCAATTGTTTTGCCATTAATTTCAGTGATAATGTCTCCAACCTTAATTCCTGCTAGTTCGCCTGGAGACGTTTTGCCATTGCTAGTGTTAACCTGGTGATGTCCAACAACTAATACGCCTACCGTATTGAGTTTGACACCGATGGATTGGCCGCCAGGTATTACTTTAAAATCCTTTAAGACGTTTACATCAACTTTTTTAACCGGAAAGCCTGCAAGTTCAAGCAGCATTTCATTTTTGCCGTTTTCCAGCCCATTTATAGCGATTGAATCAGTACTCTGCTCAATGGAGACACTATTCTGTGGCTGTGCCAATGTTCCGGAAACAGGTCTTGCTTTTGAAAATTCCAATTGATCTCCTTCAAACATGGTGATGCTTTTTGGAATTTGAATATACTCCTGAAAGGGTTTAGAGAAACCAATTGCAATTAATGAAACAAGGAGAATTCCACCAACTATTTTTCGCAAAACATCATATGACAATTTAATTCACTCTCCTCGCTTCTAGTCCAACACGAAATGGCTACATCTATAATTTTGCCTGCTTCACTTGCATTTATAACCCCCAAGCCGATAAAAAAAGCTACCCACCTTTGGATAGCTTTTCATGGTATTTTAATTTGACGGGCAAGCTTCAGTAATTCCTTGGCATGTTCCTTCGTTAAATCCGTAATTTCAACACCTGAAATCATTCTTCCAATTTCTTTTACCTTCTCTTCATCAGTTAAAGGCTTTACCGTTGTTTTGGTTCGTCCATTTTTTGTATTCTTCGCAATAAAGAGATGTGTATCTGCCATCGCCGCTACTTGCGGAAGATGGGATATGCAGAGCACCTGTGATCCAATTGCAACATGATGGATCTTTTCAGCAATCGATTGAGCAACCCTTCCGCTTACACCGGTATCCACCTCATCAAAAATGATCGAGGTAACGCCCTGATGTTTGGAAAAGATGCTTTTTAATGCCAGCATAATTCGCGACAGTTCTCCGCCTGAAGCAATTTTTGAGAGCGGCTTTAAAGGCTCGCCAGGATTTGTTGATATATAAAATTCAGCTTCATCTATGCCATTTTTATAAAATCGGTCTTCTTCATTTGAAAAAACAACCTCAAATACAGTCTTTTCCATATATAACTCTTTTAATTCCTTATGAATTAATTTTGTTAGCTGGACAGCTGCATTTTTTCGCAGTTTACTTAGTTCTGCCGCTTCCACTAAGAGATCTTTTTTAAGCATGGCAGCTTGTTTTTCGAGCTGGTCAATATGTGTTTCTTTATTGAGGAGCGTTTCAATTTCTTCTTCAATTTTGGAGGCATATTCTAAAATATCAAGGACACTTTTGCCATATTTCCTCTTTAATTGATGAATTTCATTTAATCTTTCCTCAATTTCATTGAGCCGTCCAGGATCAAATTCAAGATAATCCAATTCATTGCGAATGGTTCTGACCGCGTCTTCCATTTGATAAAAACTGCTTGAAACAGATTCTGCTAACTCTTTGTATTTCGGCTCTAATTCAGCAGCAGTCTCCAAATTGCTGACAGCAAGGCTCAGCCAGTCAATTCCTCTTTGCTCTCCCTGCAGTGCATTATAGCCAGTCTGCATGGCATCGTAAATGCTTTCAAAGTTGGCCAGCTTCCTTTTCTCTTCAATCAGTTCTTCATCTTCATTTAATTTTAAATTCGCTGATTGAATTTCTTCTAATTGAAACTGAATTAAATCCAGACGATGGGCCATCTGCTGTTCATTTTCATTCAGACTTTTTAGTCTTTTATTTGTCTCCTCATATGAGTGGTAGATGTCCTCATATTCATGAATGGCTGCACGGATTTTTTCTCCGCCAAATTGATCCAGCAAGTTCAAATGCAAGGATTCGTCCATAAGCTCCTGATGCTCATGCTGTCCATGTATATCAATTAATGCACTTCCGAATTCTCTTAATGTGGAAATCGTCACAAGCTTACCGTTTACACGGCACACACTTTTGCCGGATTTAGAAATATCACGGCGCAAAACAACCATGCCATCGTCAATGTCGATCCCAAATTCGGCTGCTTTTTTGTAGCTGGGATGATTTTTGTCATCGAGAAGAAAGAGTCCTTCAATTTCGGCTTTATCTTCCCCGTGTCTGACAAATTCACTCGAACCCCTGCCTCCAACCAGCAAGTGAATAGCATCAATTATGATTGATTTACCTGCTCCTGTTTCTCCAGATAGTACGGTTAACCCTTTTTCAAACGAAATTTCCAAGCCTTCAATAATAGCAAAATTTCTTATACAAAGCTCATTTAACATGTAACCTCACCCCAAATTACAGCATATCTAAAAAGCGATTTGAAATCGCTTCTGTGTCTTCAGGAGTTCTACAAATGATTAAACACGTATCATCTCCACAAATGGTGCCGAGAATTTCATCCCAATCAAGATTATCAATTAAGGCACCGATCGCCATGGCATTACCCGGTAATGTTTTCATGACCAGAAGGTGTCCTGCCATATCAATTCGTACAAAAGCATCCATTAGGTTCCTTTTGAGTTTTTGCAGCGGATTAAAGCGCTGATCAGCCGGCAGACTGTACTTGTATCGTCCATCTAACAATGGCACTTTCACAAGATGCAGTTCTTTAATATCTCTTGAAACAGTTGCCTGTGTTACGTTATACCCTGCATTCTTTAATTCATCCACTAAATCATCCTGTGTTTCAATATCATTCATGGTAATGATTTCCCGTATTTTTATATGGCGCTGTCCTTTATTCATGAAACTACCACCTCAAGGTTCTTGAAATTTTTCTATATATAAACTGTATTGTGTACAAGTAAAGATCGTTGCCTTTCTTACATATGTTAGCCGATTTTAGCAATATTGTACAATAATATTAAAGAACAAGAAGGGAAACTATTCAAGAGTGCAAGATAAAAAAATGGCCGATTGGACAACAGCAAGTTGAAAAAAAGACTTAACTGCTCTTTGCTTTATTTTCTAATTAGAAATTTCATCTTATCTTTATTTTTTCTTATAGCATGAAAAAGGATAAGCCCTAGACGGCTTATCCTTCATCACTCTTCTTCTTAGATTTCAGTTCGTCATGTGCAGTTTTAACTACTTCTTCTACATTTGTCATTAAGTCATTTTGTCCAGTTTCTTTTTCGCCTGACCAATACAAATGAAGCAGAAATTCAATGTTGCCATCTCCGCCCGTTATAGGCGAGAAGGATAATTCCTTAACATCATATCCAATATTTAAAGCGAATTGAATGATTTTTTCAACGACACTTTTGTGTACCTTCGGATCCCGGACTATGCCTTTTTTGCCCACTTGATCTCGGCCAGCCTCAAATTGCGGCTTTACAAGAGCCACAACGTCACTGCCCTGAACAAGGAGAGTTTTAAGAACAGGCAAAATGAGTTCCAAAGATATAAATGAAACATCAATAGATGCAAAATTCGGCATTCCTTTTGGAAGGTCAGCAGGGGTCACATAACGGAAATTGGTTCTCTCCATAACATGTACCCGTTCATCCTGACGCAGTTTCCATGCGAGCTGGTTATAACCGACATCTAAGGCATAGGACATAACCGCCCCATTTTGCAATGCACAATCTGTGAATCCGCCTGTTGAAGCACCGATATCCAAAAGAATTTTGTCTTTCACATCTAAATCAAACACTTGCAATGCTTTTTCGAGTTTTAATCCGCCGCGGCTGACATAAGGCATCGCTTTGCCTTTAATCATCAGCGGGATCTCTGAGTCCACTTTTTCCCCGGGTTTATCGAGCCGGGTTTCATTGCTGAAAACAAGACCTGCCATTACTGACCGTTTGGCTTTTTCTCTTGTTTCCGCAAGACCTCTTTCAACAAGAAGTATATCTAAACGCTCTTTTTTATTTTTCATCCGTTAAGCCCTTTTTTGTTTTTTTCCGGCAAGCATCACTAATCTCTTCACTACTTCATCGGTAGTCATGCCAATTTCCTTTAAGAGTTCATTCACACTTCCATGCTCAATGAACTCATCCGGAATTCCAATACGATCTATTTCAGCATGATGGAATCCTTGTTCATGTGCGTATTCAAGCACAGCACTTCCAAATCCGCCCTGCAGCACAGCTTCTTCTATCGTTAAAATTGGCATATTGCTGCCCAATAGCCCGGACATCATTTTTTCATCAAGCGGCTTAATGAATCGTGCATTCACTACTTTAATCGAATAGCCTTGTTTTTCAAGGAGAACTGCTGCTTCCATCGCCATCGGAATGGTCGTTCCAAACGTTAGGATGGCTGCATCTTTTCCTTCCTTCAAAACTTCCCAAGAGCCAATTGGGATTTGCTTTAAGGTTTCGTCCATTGGTACTCCAATGCCGTTTCCACGGGGAAATCTCATTGCAATTGGGCCATCTTCATAGGAAAGAGCTGTATTAACCATATGCTGTCCTTCATTTTCATCTTTCGGCATCATCAATACCACGTTTGGCAAATGGCGCATAAAAGCTATATCAAAGACACCTTGGTGTGTTTCACCATCAGCTCCAACCAAGCCGGCACGGTCAATGCCAATAAAGACATTTAAGTTCTGACGGCAGATATCGTGCAGCACTTGATCATAAGCACGCTGCAGGAATGTTGAGTATATCGCTAAAAATGGCTTCATTTTTTGCGTAGCCAGCCCAGCTGCAACAGTTGCCGCGTGCTGTTCTGCAATTCCTACATCAAACATTCTGTCAGGAAACTCACTGGCAAACCCTTCTAGCTTTGAACCGACAGGCATTGCAGGCGTAATCGCTACAATTCTTTCATCCTTGCGAGCCAGCTTCCGAACCGTTTCACTGACAAGCTTGCTCCATGCCGGAGGAGGATTTACAGGCTTTACAAAATCACCTGTCTCGATTTTATATGGGCCTGTACCATGCCATGTTCCAACGGTATCACTTTCAGCTGGGTCATAGCCCTTCCCTTTTTTCGTAATGACGTGCAAAAGGACTGGCCCTTCCGTTTTCTTAGCATATCTTAAGTTTTCAAACAGTTCTTCATAATTATGCCCGTCAATTGGTCCTAAATAAGTGAAACCCATCTCTTCAAAAAACATACCAGAAACGAACAAGTACTTTAAGCTATCCTTTAGCCTTTCAGCGGTGGAAGCTAATTTCCCGCCAACAGCAGGTACTTTTTTAAGGAGCATTTCAAGCTCATCTTTCACCCAATGATATTTGCCGGCTGTTCTCAGACGCCCAAGCACATTATGAAGCGCTCCCACGTTTGGTGCAATGGACATTTCATTATCATTTAGGATTACAATCATATTCTTTTGTTCATGCCCAATATGATTTAATGCTTCCAGAGCCATTCCGCCTGTTAGCGCTCCATCACCAATGACAGGTATGATGTGTGAATCTTCCTTTTTCAGGTCACGCGCAATGACCATTCCCATTGCAGCAGAAAGTGAAGTTGAACTATGTCCTGTTTCCCATACATCATGCTCACTTTCAACCATTTTCGGAAAGCCGCACAGTCCTTTATATTGTCTTAACGTATCAAATTGACCAGCGCGCCCGGTAAGAATTTTATGAACATACGATTGATGTCCAACATCCCATAGAAATTTGTCCTTAGGGCTGTCAAAGCACTTGTGCAGGGCAATCGTTAATTCAACTACTCCCAGGTTGGGGCCAATATGCCCTCCTGTTACAGAAAGCTTTTCAATAAGGAATGAACGAATATCTTCGCTTAACGCCTCGAGTTCCTTAATAGAAAGGTCTTTTAGGAATTTTGGGTCTTTAATGTCTAAAAGATCCATGTATGGATCACTCACTTTCATCATCTTATTCATACAGTATCCGGGCTTCTGCTATTCACTTTTTCATTACGTTGAATAAACAAGTTCCACAGAGTGTTTATATAGATTCAGTATCATTAGATTACATGATTTCGCTTCAATTTCCAAATAGAAACTTTTATACTAGTTGTCTCTTACAGCAATTAAGTCGGTAATGTCTTCGAGATAAGCTGTGTCTAGAGCTGTTTCCTTTAGATATTTTTTCGCTGCACTAATGTGTTCCTCTAGGGCTTTTTTTGCTCCTTCCATTGATAAAAGAGAAGGATAAGTGCTTTTATGGTTATCTTCATCACTGCCAACCGGTTTCCCAATCATTTCTTCGGTTCCTTCGAGATCAAGAATATCATCACGGATTTGGAAAGCCAGTCCTAAGTGGAAGGAGAAGGATCTTAGCTTATCAATTAAACTGTCATCAGCTTCAGCGAGCAATGCGCCAGCAATTACACTATAAGCAAGCAGCTTCCCTGTTTTGTGTACATGAATATATTCAAGTTCTTCAAGATTTAATTGCTTTTCTTCCCCCTGCATATCGGCTACTTGTCCGCCAACCATGCCTTCAGCACCAGCAGCTTTAGCAAATTCAGCAATTAAAGCAAGTTTCGTGTCTGCAGTTGTCTGCGCAGATTGAATGGTAGAGATTAACTGAAAGCTGTATGTTAATAATGCATCACCGGCCAGAATAGCGGCTGCTTCTCCGAAAACTTTATGATTTGTTGGCTTACCTCTGCGCAAGTCATCATCATCCATACTTGGCAAATCATCATGAATAAGCGAATAAGTGTGTACCATCTCTATTGCTGAAGCTGTCTCAAGACCCATTTTAGGATCCTTATTAAAAGCAGCCAATGTGGCAAAAAGTAAAAGAGGACGGATTCTTTTTCCTCCAGCTTCTAAAGAGTAGATCATTGCATCCTTTAAAATCTGCGGTGTTTCCAGTGTTTGCATTTCTGCCCGGAGATTGCTCTCCAGCAGTTCTTTATATTGTTTAGAAAACTCCTTAAACGTTTCCCCCATAAAACTATTCCTCCTCAGCGATGGCAAATGGCTCTCTCTTTCCATCCTCGGTAATCATTTCTGCTATTTGAGCTTCTACATTTTTCAGCTTATCATGGCATAGCTTAGAAAGCTCCATGCCTTTTTTATAGATGTCGATGGCTTCCTCTAGAGGAACATCGCCTTCTTCGAGCTGTTCGACAATCTCCTCAAGCTGTTCCATTGCTTCTTCAAATGTTACCTTTTTATCAGCTGTCATATGGATTTCCCCTCCGTATCAACGACAGTACACTCTGCCGATCCATCCGAAAATTGAATTTTCACCTTGTCATTCACATTTACTGCCTTTACCGATTTTGCTAACTCGCCGTTTTCAGAATATACGAGACTATAGCCTCTATCCATAATTTTCAGCGGGCTCATCGCCTCTAAAGAGGATAGGATATGTTTAAAGTCCTTCTGCTTAGAATGCAAAATAGCTGTCATATTTCTCGTTAAGTATTTATTTGAGTTTTCATAGCGCTGTTTTGCTTCCTGCAGCAGTTCTTGCGGTCTGGCACGATCTAGCCTTTTAAGGAGGAGCTTTTGTTCTTCCTGTTTTATAAGAAACAGTTTTTCTGCCCCGCGTTTTAGCTGTTCAGCATATTTATCAACTTGCTCTAATTTTTGCTCGTACAACTTTTGAGGATTCCTGAAAGCATAGGATTTACGAATCCTTGTTAGTCTGATATTTTGCCGCGACATGCTTTCTCTCATCGTTCTAATAAGCCTTGATTGCCGATTCCATATTCTTTCAGCCAGCTCATCTATATGCGGAACAGCTAATTCTGCCGCACCTGTTGGTGTTGGAGCCCGAAGATCAGCAACAAAATCAGCAATCGTAAAGTCTGTCTCATGCCCTACTGCAGAGATTATCGGAAGCTCTGACTTATAGATCGCACGAGCCACAATCTCCTCATTAAATGCCCATAGCTCTTCAATCGAACCGCCGCCTCTTCCAGCAATCAGAACATCAGCTTGTCCGTCTGCATTTGCTTGTTTAATGCAGTTAACGATTGATGGCGCAGCTTGATTTCCTTGAACCAAGGCAGGATACACAATGATTTTTGCAATTGGATAGCGCCTTCTTATCGTCGTTATAATATCCCTTACTGCCGCTCCTGTAGGTGAAGTAATGACTCCTACACATTCAGGGTATTTCGGAATATCCTGCTTCGCTTTTGGAGAAAATAGGCCTTCTGTTTCAAGCTTTTCTTTTAGCTGTTCATATGCTAAATACAATTCTCCAATTCCGTCCGGCTGCATTTCTTTTATGTAAATTTGGTATTGGCCGCTCTGCTCATAAACCGTCAGATCGCCCTTAATAAGAACTTTCATCCCGTTTTCAGGCTGAAACTTCATATTTTGATTATAGCGGGAGAACATGACAGCTAAAATCCGTGCTTTTTCATCCTTTAGCGTAAAATACATATGCCCGCTCGAGTGCTGTTTAAAATTAGAAATTTCACCTTTTACAAACACGTTCTGGAGATGAGGATCCTTGTCAAACTTTCTCTTAATATATTTTGTTAATGCAATGACAGTTAAATAACGCTCTGTACCCATCATACCCTCCTGGCATAAGTAATGATCGCCTTACCTGGCACAAATTCAGCCCACAAAAGCAGATATTTGGGGTATCATTTTACATTTATGGCCGACACCCTCAAACATCAGCATACGTGTCACTGCATATCTGCTTTAACTTTTGATAAGACACCATTAATAAACTTAGGTGATTTGTCATCACCAAATAATTTAGCTACTTCAATGGCTTCATCGAGTACTACATTAACAGGAACCGCTTCTTCCGTATATTTGAATTCAAAAATAGCTATTCTTAAGATGTTGCGATCAACAGTTGCCAGCCTTTCAATCGTCCATTTCTCAAGATGCTTCTGAATCAGCTGATCAATTTCATCACGATGTTTTATAACTCCTTCAACAACCATCGTTAAATATTGATCATGAGGGGCTCCATCAAGTACATGTTCAATTGCTTCGTTTATATCCGTTTCACTAACATCTATTTGAAATAATGCCTGTAAAGCTTTTTCCCTTGCTGTTCTTCTTTTCATTTAATATCATTAACCCCTTTTATTTCACATAATTTACGCGTCATCGAAAAAAACACATAACAAGATAATAGCATATGTCACCATTATGCGCACTTATGTACTTAATTTCTCCATGATTATGATTTTTAGCATAACGTTATTTGTTTAATAACATAATGAAAGCCAAAGACACTATTGGTCCTTGGCTTTCGGGATCTTACATTTCCTGATCGTATTCCGGCTCTTGCTTTTGGTTTTCGAATAATACACCAACAACGTGAATATTTACTTCACTTGCTTCAAGTGCCGTCATATTCAGGAGGGCTTGCCGAATGTTATCTTGAATCTTTTGAGCGACATTTGGGATAGATATGCCGAACTTCATTAAGCAATAAATATCCACCTTAATGCCAGCTTCAGTCAAATCTACTTTGACACCCTTGCCATGATTTTTCTTGCCCAGTCTTTCAACGACACCAGTTGCAAAGTTGCCGCGCATTTGTGCAACTCCTTCAACCTCTGCTGCTGCAATCCCGGCAATTACTTCAATTACCTCTGGTGCAATCTCTACTTTGCCTAAACCCGTATGCTCTTGATTCATTTCCAGCATTTGATTTTCACTCAATCTAAAGCACCTCCAATTATTCTTTACCACCCATTACATCATAAATGTCCAAGAATTTCGTATTAAAATTTCCTTCCACAAATTGATCATGATTTAAAAGCTTTAAGTGGAATGGAATGGTTGTGTGAACACCTTCAATAATAAATTCACTCAGTGCTCTTTTCATTCGGGATATTGCCTCTTCTCTAGTATCGCCGTAAGTGATCACTTTTGCAATCATTGAGTCATAAAATGGCGGAATCACATAACCAGGATAAGCAGCAGAATCTACACGAACACCTAAACCGCCTGGAGGAAGATACATATCTATTTTTCCAGCTGAAGGCATAAAGTTCTTTTCCGGATTCTCCGCATTGATTCTGCATTCAATCGACCAGCCGGAATACGTGATATCCTGCTGATTAAATGCCAGTTTTTCTCCAGATGCCACTTTAATTTGCTCTTTAATTAAATCTACACCGGTTACCATTTCAGTTACGGGGTGTTCCACCTGAATACGCGTATTCATTTCCATAAAATAGAATTTTCTATTTTTATAGTCATAAATAAACTCGATTGTTCCCGCTCCAGTATAATTAACTGCCTGTGCAGCTTTAACTGCAGCATTCCCCATCTCTTCACGTGTTTCACCATCTAATGCAGGTGAAGGCGTTTCTTCAAGCAGCTTTTGCAGCCTTCTCTGAATACTGCAATCACGTTCTCCTAAGTGAACCGTATTTCCATGGGAGTCAGCAAGCACCTGGATCTCCACATGACGGAAGTCTTCAATGTATTTCTCGATATAAACGCCAGGATTACCGAAGGCTGTAAGTGCCTCCTGCTGGGTGATCGTAATTCCTTTAATAAGCTCCTGCTCATTTTTAGCTACACGGATCCCTTTACCTCCGCCGCCGGCAGTTGCCTTAATGATCACTGGGTATTCAATTTGATTAGCCAGCTCTATCGCATCTTTTTCATCTTTAATAATCCCGTTCGAACCCGGAACAATAGGAACCCCAGCTGCTTTCATTGTTTCACGGGCAATATCCTTTGTGCCCATTTTTGAAATGGCTTCTGGTGTCGGTCCAACAAATATAATGTTGCACTCTCTGCAGAGTTCAGCAAAGTCAGCATTTTCTGCTAAGAATCCATAGCCCGGATGAATTGCGTCACAATCCGTCAGCTTAGCCACACTTATTATATTTGTAAAGTTTAAATAGCTGTCTTTAGACGATGTTGGACCAATACAGTAAGCTTCATCTGCAAGCTGTACATGCAATGCTTCCTTATCTGCCTCTGAATATACGGCAACAGACTCGATGCCCATTTCTCTGCAGGCGCGAATAATCCGAACAGCAATTTCCCCTCTATTTGCAATTAATAATTTTTTAATCATTGTATTCATCCTGTCAGCACCCCTTACTCAGGCTTCACTAAAAATAATGGCTGACCGTATTCTACTAATTGTCCGTCTTTTACAAGAATCTCAACAATTTCACCATTAACTTCTGCTTCGATTTCATTAAATAACTTCATTGCTTCAACGATACATACAACCGTTTCTTTATACACTTTGCTGCCGGCACTTACATATGGACCAGCTTCTGGTGAAGAGGATTGATAAAATGTACCAACCATTGGAGAAACGATTTTATGAAGATTTCCTTCATTTCCTGCTGGTGCGCTTTGCTGTTCAGCTTCTTTCGCAGTTTGTGCTTCAACAGCTGCTGCAGGCTGTACAGATGGCTGAGTATGTACTTGCGGGGCTTGCGCAATTGGTTTGAAAGACTCGGCAGAAACAATCGTTTCAGATGTATTTTTCTTCATTTTTATTTTGGAGCCTTCATGCTCATATACAAACTCATCAATCGTTGAATCGTCAACAAGCTTAATTAATTCGCGAATTTCTTCTACTTTTAACATTTAATGCACCCCTTGTTCACTTGGCACTTCACTTCAATCAAAAGCTTAAAGAAGAAGTGCATAATTTATGACTAGCTACTATAATCATACGATAAGACCTTATGTTAATTCAACTGTATTATTGTTCTCTTATTATTTTCTCTATTTTCTATCATGATTCCTTTGGTGTTTGTAAATTCCTTAATTTATGGTGAATACGGTTTAAATTTGCCTATTTTCTCTTAATTGAGATAGGGGGAGGCGATTAACCTCCATTTATCCCTCTCACACCACCGTACGTACGGTTCCGTATACGGCGGTTCCGATTAAGTCGAACGCAGTAAGTCATATCTAGCAGAAATACTTTTTAACCCAGAGGCTGGGACAAAACCTACCTCCAAGATAAAAAAGCCGGTGAAATTTTACTCATTGTAAAATTTCACCGGCTTTTATCATTTTTAAATAAAAATAAGGACCACTTCTGATAAAATAAAGTCACCACAACAAATTCAATCAGAAAGAAGGGTCCTTATGTTTAAAGATTATAACATGAATCAAATTATTTTGCCTTTAGATTTAGCAGTGAAATTACAAGAAAATGATATCGCCTTTTCCATCCATCATTTAGTCGAAAGTATTCCTCAAGAAGCTTTTCATTCCTTTAGCCGACAGACTGGCTGTCCATCCTATCATCCACGCATGATGCTGAAAATTATTTTATGCGGCTACACGCAATCTACTTTCTCTGGTCGTAAAATAGAAGGATTATTGAAAGATAGTATCCGCATGATGTGGCTCGCACAAGGATATGAGCCAAGCTACCGCACGATCAACCGGTTCCGTGTACACCCCGAAATGAAAGAATTAATACGCCAATGTTTCGTCCAATTCCGATGTCAGCTGGTTCAGGAGAACCTGATTGATCAAGAAGCGATCTTTATTGATGGCACAAAAATTGAGGCGAACGCTAATAAATTCACGTTTGTATGGAAGAAAGCCATTGAAAAATTCCATGCCAATCTCATTGAAAAGTCTAATCAGTTATACAGCCAGCT
>NZ_KV440945.1:1146974-1771549 GCF_001636345.1 Cytobacillus gottheilii | reverse complement strand
CTTCTACACAGGAATTGTATGCCTAGTTCTCGTTCTTCCTAATTGTTCAGTCCTTCCCTTACCGTCTCGAGTAGGTAAGGTACTATGACCTCTGCTGACTTCTGGTTGTTCAGCTATCTATTTCTAGATAGGTTACCAAGTGTACTTGGCGTACCAACCAGACCTCCCCGGGTAAGAGTACAATCTTTCCCTCCATCTATCTGCTCCATTTACTCTGTACCACCTTCGGCAGTAAGGACTTTGTTTTGTCTGGCAAACTCATCCAATGATACCTAGCCTTGTATGAAGTTCGTGTTCCTCAGACCGGAGGTTTGCCGCTCGCTTCCTTCAGATTCCGCGTCGCCGCGGACACCCTTGCGTTAAGCTAACCACTACTACTGCCTTCGTGGCTCGGGACTTGCACCCTATAGATTGCACCCATGCCGGGCGCACCAACAAAAAGCAGCTGACGCGACCGCCAGCTGCTTTTAAACCATTTTATTTTACTTGAAACTCAACAGCTACTGCTCCTAGATTTTCAATTTCATTCTTTGCTGCACGGATAATTTCATTTGCCGCTGATTTAGAATGCTCTTCAGCTTTTACAGTGATTCTTACTTCTTCACCCTCAGCACGGACGAGCACGTCTTCATAGTTCATGGATTTGATCAGCATTTCTAATGTGTGTTCTTTGGTGGCAATTTCATTCAATTGCTCAATCTGATCCTTCGCTTCACTGATTTGGGCAGTTGTAGCTTCACTTGAAGCAACTACAGCTGTTAATGCCTCTTTCTCTTTGCTTCTTTGGTCATCTAAGTCCAAACGCAGCTGAACAAACATTTCATCTGATTCTACTGTTGAAACAGTTGCATCTGCATTTTCACCCTGCATCTCAGCTTCTTCTTCAACAGTTCCTGTTTCTTCTGCATTTTCTTCAGCATTTTCTGATTCCTCAATTCCTGCTAAATCCTGGCTGCCTTGTTCTGGAGACGTAATGTAATACACCGATAATACCACCACTAAACTTAACATTGTTAATAACCAAACCGTTTGTTTTTTTAATAACATCTATGATTCCTCCTCTTATTTTTTAGGCATTACAGATACTCTATGGCTAGGCACATCAAGTGCTCTTGTTACTGCTTCGATAATCATTTTTTTCACTTGGATGTTTTCGGCTCCTTTGGCAACGATTAAGACCCCTCTGATGGCTGGTTTCTTCGTTTCTATCACAATAGGAACCTCTTTTTCTCCTTCACGGATGATGACGAGCTGTTCTTCCTTAGAAGTATCTTCAACAACCCTCTTTCCGCCTTCGCGATCCGTTTCGTCTGTTGTTTGAGTCTGGCTTGTTCTATTTTTTTCAAGCACTTTTTTCTCTGTTGCATCCACATTGACGACAACTGCTACATCGTCAACCCCTGCAATGGTGTCGAGCGCTTCTTTTATTTGTGATTCATACATCTTTTCATAGTCCGTTATAGCACCTGTACTTTCTCCCTGCTTCTGGCCAAATGTGGCTACATCTTCTTTGCTGCTATCTTCTTCACTGTTATTAAACACCGGAAGCTCTGAGGTCGACTCTTCCTCACTGAAAAACATATTGCTTACCAGCATGATGGCTGCTCCAAAAAGGAGAACAAGCAGTAGATAATGGTATTTTCCAGGCTTTTTATCAGGCTGATTTTCCTTTGAGAGCCATTTTTTCAACAACGATATGGGCCCTTTATCTTTGTCCATTGCTGTTTATGCCCCCCCTTCCACCAATACTTCGATTATTTTTCCATCTACATCCCATGATTCGGAGAGGAGTGAGGCAATACGATCAGAGTTATGATCCTCCGAACGTGAAGGCAGTGGTTTTCCGGTATTGATATCAACCGGTTCTACCGCTTCAACTGCTTCGCTTTCCTCTTGTGCCTGCTCCAGCTGCACAATCAGCTGCTGCAGGACAGGAATGTCGTTTTCATCCTTTTCATCAGATATTATTTCGATATGAGCGATTTGCAGCCCGTATTGTGCCATCAACTCCTCCTCTGCGTCCATTTTCAGTTGGACAGCCATGTTTTCTAAAATATATGCATCATGTGAGGCTTGTATTTCTTTTTTTTTCATTTCTATCGAATTTTCCATATTATTTTCATTTACAGCCTGAAAGGAGGGCACATCAGCAAATGCCTGCTCAAAATCCTTTGATATAAATTGCAGGATTGGAGTAAGGATTATCGCAATTAATAGCAGTCCGGTGACCATCTTCGTATATTTCTGCAGCTTTGTATTCGGCAGCAGCATATCTATGACTGTTGCAATGAGAATAAATAGGATAATATTTGTAATCCACTCTTTAATAAAGTCCATCATCTGCCTCCTTACCGGATCATCATCGTTAAATTTCCTGCGGCAATGATAACGGTTAAACTAAGGAAAAACATTAAAGAAACAACCGCCAATGCTGCAAACACATAAATGACACTTTTGCTGATAATATCCAGACAAGTGATGATTGGCCCACCGCCAAGGGGCTGGAGAATGGCTGCAGCAAATTTATAAATGAAGGCGATCATTAAAATTTTGATTGCCGGAAATGCTGCAATAATAATTAAAATCGCTACTCCTGCGATGCCGACTGTATTTTTCAAAAGAACCGAAGCACTAATCACTGTATCTGTTGCATCTGTAAACATCCGACCGATAACCGGGATAAAGTTTCCAGTGATAAACTTGGCCGTTTTGATCGTAATGCCATCTGTTACTGCTGAAGATGCACCCTGCACAGAAATAACACCTAAGAAAACCGTTAAAAACAGACCGAGCAGACCAATGCTCCAATTACGCAATAAATTAGCCAGCTGTGTTACTTTATATTGATTAGATAAAGCACTGACAATACTTAATATTGCTGATAATAACAAGAGCGGCAAAATCACATACTGTATAAGCAATCCGCTGATATTCATTAGAAAGAGAATAACGGGATGAAAAAATGCTGCTGATACAATTCCTCCCGATGTAGCAATCAATGCCAAAAGCAAGGGAATCAGTGCCATGATAAATGAAATCATTGTGCTAATGGCATCTTCTGTGTATTGCATGGCAACATGAAAGCTGTTTAACGCAATAATCATCAGAACCATGAACACGATCGCATAAGCAACCTTGCTGATCGTACTTTGTTCAAAAGCGTTCTGCAGAGATTGCAGAAACATGCTAAAAACCGTTAAAAGGATTAAAGTTCCGAGCAGCTTTCCATTCACAATTAATTCATGAAAAGCAAACTTTAGAGCCCCTTTAGCCCATTCCTGAAAGGAAAACTGCTTGTCCCCTTTAATAAATTCATACAAACTGCCTTTTTGACTCTCTGGCAGAAAGCCTCCGTATGTGGTGCTGATCTCTTCCCAGAATGTCTTTAATTCATCAAGATTTAAGGATTCTATTTGGCTATCAAGCAAGTCTTCCGCATGAATGGCCGCTTCGGCATGATCTGTCTGCGGGGAGGCTTGTACACTCGGAATGAATAGGAAAAAAGCAAAAATACTTAACATCAGCACGTTCCGGATATAGTGCTTCATATGGACACCTCTTTAAAGGAATTACGACTATTGCTGCGTCTATTGGTGCAGTGCTTCAAACTAATTAGGGATCATCTGAACAATTGTTTCGATTAAAACGGTTAAAATCGGAATAGCCATGGCTAATATTAATATTTTTCCTGCCAGTTCAATTTTGCTGGCGATCGCTCCCTGGCCGGCGTCCTTTGTCATTTGTGAAGCAAATTCTGCAATATAAGCAATGCCGATGATCTTTAAAATCGTTTCCAGGTAGACCATATTAACGTTTGCATTCACAGCAATCTTTTCAATCATCATGATGATTGCATGTACTTGGTCGATTAAAAATAAAAAAATGGCGCAGCCGGCAAACATAACGATAAAAAAAGCAAAATTGGGCTTTTGCTCTTTAACAACCAGAACTAAAAACGTTGCAACAAGACCGAGACCGACTATTTGAAGAATTTCAATGGCAGCCGCCTCCCTTAGCCCTGGAATAGAAAGACCGATTTAATTTTTTGAAATAGGTTATCGACAATCGAGGCAACCATAAACAAAATATAGATAAAACCAAATAATGTAACCCACTGGGCATATTCCTTTTTGCCAACTTGATCAAGAATGGTATGAAGAAAGGCAACGACAATTCCTACACCAGCAATTTTAAAAATAATATCAACTTCCAAGCCCATTATTTACTCCTCCTAAGGTCTCGCCCTCTTGGTTCATTTAGATTGATTTGAAGAATTTTATATTAATAAGATGATAATGAGCAGACCAGAAAGAAATCCAAAGCTTTTGGCCATTCTTTCATATTTCGCCTGTTTTTCATGTGCATCATTGACTTCTCTTTCCAAATGAGCAAGCGCAAGCATGATCTGCTTTTGCTGAGAAATCCGATCATGTCTGCCCAGCGTTTCACCAAACTGTTTCATAATCTCAAATTCCCCTTGCTTTAATGCTGTCTTGCTCCAAATCTCTTTTAAGCTATCCTCCCATGCGTCTCTAACCGTCGTCTCTGTCTCTGTTAACCTATTAGAAAATGACGAGAAAAATGAAGCCAATGGATTAGATAGCTGAGCAGATAGCCTTCTTGCCGCTTCATGCAGAGGTGTATGACCATACATGATCTCTGCATCCAGCGACTGCAAAGCTGATTTCAGCTGTCTCAGCTGCCGTGGCCTTTCACTAAGATGCCTTGAGGCTTCAAAGCCGATCCATGAGGTAGCAAGTATGATTAAAATGGCACCGATGACCTTTACCATTTTGCCATCGCCAGCTTTTCAGATGTCACAAGCAGACCTTGTCCATCTCTAATTGCCTTAATGCCACCCGGTCCATGCTTCCGATCCAGTTCAATAAATCGCTCAAATATGCCTGCTTCTATGATCGGGGCTAAGGTAGGACGCTGCTTGATTTCTTTAAAGGAGGTGCCATGTGTAGTCATAATCAGCTTAATTCCAGCATTTACAGCTTCCATGATCGCTTCTTTATCTTCATGAGATCCTATTTCATCCACGATTAATACATCTGGGCTCATGGACCGGATCATCATCATCATACCCTCGGCCTTTGGACAGCCATCGAGAACATCAAGGCGGTGTCCAAAGGTCATTTCTGGAATACCGTTTACACTCCCGGCAATCTCAGATCTTTCATCAACGATCCCGACTTTTTGAGCCTGAAACCTCCCAGAAGGATCTCCACTTGAAATGATCCTTGCAATATCAC
The DNA here is from genome assembly GCF_001636345.1 of Cytobacillus gottheilii. GTDB lineage: Bacteria > Bacillota > Bacilli > Bacillales > Cytobacillaceae > Cytobacillus > Cytobacillus gottheilii. The sequence goes on along the minus strand of NZ_KV440945.1, from coordinate 1,766,291 downwards.
GGAGCAGGGTTGTTTTTCCGGTTTGCGGCGGACCGATGATCATTGAATGCTGCCAGCACCCGTTATAAATAAAAGGAATTAATTTTTCTGCTATGCCAAGCTGTTCTTTGGCAATCCGAATATTGAAAGAGGAAATATCTCTTATGGCTTTCACCTTCCCTCCTTCAAGAATGACCTTTCCGGCTAGACCAATGCGATGACCGCCTTCGATCGTAATAAAACCTCTCTTCAACTCTTCTTCTAATGTGTAGATCGAATGGTGACTGATTTTATTTAAAAGCTGAACAGCATCATCATGTGTAGCAATATAGGGCAAGAAGCTTGTCTCACCTTTCCAAGTCAATTCCAGCGGTCGATGAATGCGAACGCGTATTTCTTCAAGCTGTGATAGATGGTCTGGAGGAATATGTCTGCAATGATCTGAAATATTATTTGGCAAATAGGCTAGAATGTTTTCCAAAACGCAATGCCTCCCTTTAAAAATTCAACAGCTATTGGACTAGCTTTCATTACTTAAAATGTATGCTGGGGAATGGACTTTATGACCTTGTTTGAATTTTTTTAGGTGGATATTAAGGATAGGCGGTGTTGATGCATTTTTAAACGTGGCAATCCTTCTTATGAGAAGGGGTGTGACTGAAGGCAGAGGAAATTAGAAGATATTAATTAAAGGAAAACAAAGACATCTACCTGAATAAAATAGATAAGACCAACAATACATCACAAGTGGAGGAGAGAGAATGGTATACGGACAATCATTTTATCGGGAAACTGGACATTCTGCTTCAAAGAAACGAATAACGGTTGTCGGCGTGGGAGAATGGAAAATACAGCCGACCGAGGCACAAATCCAGCTGGGCGTGAGGGAGGAACAGAAGACACTAAATGAGGCTCAAGCGATCAGCACATCTACGATGACAAGAATTATACAAGGACTAAAAGAACAAGGTATTCCTGAGGAACAAATTCAAACGGCAAGTTATCAAGTGTTCCCTGTTTATGACTATGATGAAGGCACACAAGTTCTGCGGGGCTATCAAGTTGAACATCTTCTGCAGATTACAGTAAAGGAATTAGAAAAAACTGGAGAAATTGTTGATACAGCTGTACAGAACGGTGCAAATATAGTGAACAGCATTCAGTTTACTTCTTCACTTCCAAATGCCTATAAGCAGCAAGCACTTTCCATTGCCGTATTTAATGCTGTTGAGAAAGCAGAAGCTATTGCCAGGAGCATGGGTGTTCAATTGAATCAAACACCGCTGCGTGTCTCAGAACAATTACAAACTGATGGAATAGCCCCTTTCAGCAGTACGGCTCTAATGGCTAAAGCAGAAGCAGTTCCAATTCAGCCGGGAGAAATAACAATAAACAGCAGGATCATCGCAGAGTTTTCTTATTATTCATAAACAGAAAATCCCGAGGAGCAATAACCCTCGGGATTTTTGTCTGATGCTATTGATTATGCACGAGATACATAAGAACTATCAGTTGTATTAATGATCAGTTTGTCGCCTTCGTTAATGAAGAATGGCACTTGAACACTTAAACCAGTCTCCATAATTGCTGGCTTTGTACCGCCTGAAGCAGTATCCCCTTTGATGCCCGGCTCTGTTTCAGTTACAACAAGTTCAACTGTATTTGGCAGTTCAATTCCAAGAGATTCGCCTTGGAACATCATAATATGAATTTCCATGTTCTCTTTCAAAAACTTCAATTCGTACTCAATTGAAGTTGCAGGAAGTTCGAGCTGCTCATATGATTCATTGTCCATGAATACATGCTGATCACCGTTTGCATATAAATATTGCATTTTACGGTTATCAATTTGTGCTTTTGCTACTTTTTCTCCACCACGGAATGTTTTTTCCTGGATTGCACCTGTACGCAGGTTTCTAAGCTTTGAACGAACAAAAGCAGCACCTTTCCCTGGCTTAACATGCTGGAAATCCAGTACGCGCCAAATGCCGTTATCTACTTCAATTGTCAATCCTGTACGAAAGTCATTTACTGAAATCATGCAAAAAATCCTCCAATTTTCATTACAATATAATTAAATCTTTTTTAGAATGAGTAAGCGATTCATTATGATCAGCTGTAATAATCGTATCATCTTCAATACGAACGCCGCCTACACCTGGAATGTAAATTCCTGGTTCTACTGTTACAACCATGCCTGGCTCTAGAACTACTTCTGATTTACTGGAAAGTCCAGGACCTTCATGCACTTCAAGACCAATCCCATGACCTGTTGAATGTCCAAAGTATTCGCCAAAGCCTTTTTCAGTAATATGATCACGAGTTAAGGCATCAGCTTGTTTTCCAGTAAGACCTGGCTTAATTCCATTCATTCCTTTTAATTGTGCTTCTAAAACCACGTTATAGATTTCTGCAAGCTGATCTGACGGCTGTCCAACAGCAACGGTACGAGTGATATCTGAAATATAGCCGTTATACAGTGCACCGAAATCCATTGTGACAAAATCACCAGTTTCAATGACTTTATCACTTGCCACACCGTGCGGATAAGCTGAACGGTATCCTGAAGCAACAATAATATCAAAAGAAGAAGAAGTAGCACCAGCTTTTCTCATAAAGAATTCCAGCTCATTCGAAACCTCAATTTCCGTTTTGCCTGGCTTAATGAAGTTTAATATATGCGAAAAAGCATCATCCGCGATCTTCGCAGCTTCCTTTAATATCTTAATCTCAGATGCATCCTTAATCAAGCGCAACTTTTCAATAACACCTGAAATCGGTACAAGTTCGGCTGAAACAGCTTTTTCATACGTTTTAAAACTAGCAAATGAAACATAGTCCTGTTCAAATCCAAGCTTTGTTATGCCCAGCTTTTTCACCTGTTCCTCTACTTCAGCAGGGATCACGCCAGTATGCTGAACAATTTCATAGCCTTCGCATTGCTTGCCTGCTTGTTCAACATAACGAAAATCAGTGATAAAAAGTGATTTTTCTTCACTTATTAAAACCACACCAGCACTGCCAGTAAAACCTGACATGTAACGGCGATTATACGAACTCGTAATCAGCATCCCATCAATGCCTAATTCACTAAACTTTGAACGCAATTTTTCAATTTTCCCCATGTTTCTCTCTCCTTTATAAATCCAATAATGCAAGAAGCGCCAGCTCATAGCCTTTTATCCCTAAGCCAGCAATCTGTCCCTTACTTACAGGTGCAAGCACGGACGTATGGCGAAAAGATTCTCTTGCATGGATATTTGATATATGTACTTCGATAACAGGAACTTGTATTCCTGCAATAGCATCCCTAAGGGCATAGCTATAATGGGTATAAGCACCAGGGTTAAAAATAATGCCTGTACACTCAGAGGCGTTTGCTTCCTGCAGCTTATCAATTAAAGCTCCCTCATGATTGGACTGAAAAGCAGAAAGCTCGGCTCCATGCTTTGCTGCAGCTTCTTTCATTTGCTCTTCGATCTGCAAAAGAGTGACAGCACCATAAATACCAGGTTCCCTTTTCCCGAGCATATTCAGATTCGGTCCATTCAGCAACAGAATTTTTTTCATTCCCCACACCTCTGCCAAACAATTTATACAACACTCTTATTTTATCACAATTATGGCAATTGAATAAAAAAGAAAGTTTGAGACACGAAAGAATGTTCAAAACAGCTATGAATTATTAGAAAGACTACCAGTTGGCATTAGACGGAAACTGAAAAATCACAGCAATAGCTCCAGATTTAAAACGTGCTTATCATTTAGATCTGATCTGACCTGTCCTGAAACGATTTTCAGAACAGGTTTTTCTCTGCTTCCAAAGACCTTTAACCGCGCGCATCGGCTTCTTCTGCCTTTTGTTCCATTTTCTTTAGCTCGCTATTTTCATAAGAAATTGAATAACCAACAAACACTCCATATAAAATGTATAAACAGCCTGAAGTTATAATTGTATTCCTTTCCAGCTCCCCGAACGGAGGAATCCCTGGAAAAATTGGATTTAACACCAAAAATACTAATAAAAATAAGACAATTCCGTACCCCATTCCGATCCAGATACTGTAGAATCTTCTTAATAAAACATAATAAATGAGAGCAGCTACAATGGAGATCGCTCCCATCATTAAAATAGAGATGACGATTCCCAGCCAGCCGTCTTTCCAATCTCCAATTGTCCATGGCTCTAATATTGTATTTGCAGGTATCTCTGTAAAATTAAAAACATGTGCAATATAACCTACACCACTCCAGAGTATCCCGCCTATCAGACCAGTTAAAACCGTCATCATTAAAATTGACATCGGCTTTTCTTTTTGATTTTGCTCCAGTTTTTTGTTATCTTTATCAGCCAAAATAAACACCTCCACACCTAGTATGCCCCGCTGCAATTATTCCTTTGCATGCTCAATAGAATTTAATAAGGCATGTGTTTGGTGTGCATGATGATCGGATGACATGAAACGAGCATTAAACCTCTTTTCTTAAACATATTTTTATTTCTTCTAAAGGTTTTGACGCAGAAAAAGAGAATTTATTATAATAACGAATACAACCTTCATTTTTATCGTTTAAAAATGTCTTTTATGGAAAAAATATATAGAAGTATATCGTGCCAAAAATTGTTATGAAAATAATTTTTGAATAGCAAGTACCTAAGGAGGTGGCATTCTTGAAGAATCGAGTTTCATTTTATGTTGTTGCAGCACTCATTGTATTGGGGGTATTGGGAATTGCCGTCAGTGTATTCTCTGATCCAGCTGGCGTTTTGCGCACAGTCGCCATATCTGCGATTGTCATCGCAATAGTCTATTTTCTGATTACGCGTTTAACCTCCAGTAACTCTGGCAATAAGGAAAACCGTGCGTTTAAACAAGCTGCCAGAAAATCCAAAAAACGGTTTATGAAAAAGGACGCGACTTCAAGTGCAAGCCGCAAAACAAAAACTGCTTCCCTAACCTCTATCAAAAAACCAAAGAAAAAATCATCTGTACAGCTCACTGTTATAGAAGGAAAAAAAAGCAAAAGAAAAAATCGGGCATCTTTATAAAGAAGCCCGTTTTTATGTTTTAATAACTCCACTTTGAAAAAAACTGCTGAGCACACTGTCTACCCAGTTCAAGCAGATCATTTCTTCTTTCCTCTGTCAATTCGAATTCCGTTGCCAGTACGCCATCTGTCGGTATAAAAATAATATTTTGCGCATGTTTCCTGGAGATATAACGAGCATCATGTGCATCCTTCATCGTTTCAAACAATGCTTCATACAACTTAAAAGCATTATTAATTTTCTTAGGATCACGCTCATTTAAATTGTGGCTTAACTTAACGCCAAGTACCGGCCGCACTTTCTTAACATTTTCTTTATCAAAAAGCCACATTGGAAAATTGCTTAATACACCGCCATCTACCATCAGACTTGTTTGATTCTGGGCATGCAATTTAACAGGTTCAAAAAAATAAGGAAGACTGCAGCTCATTCGGATTGCTTTTGCAACAGAAAATGACCCTGGATCGATTCCATAATTCGGGAGATCATCTGGCAAAACAACAAGTCTGCCGTTCGTTAAATCCGACGCAACCACCCGAAGAGCCTGTGGCGGCAAGTCAGAGAACGTCTTAATTCCTCTGATTGCCAACTTTTCTGCCATCCACTTTTCAAGCTCTGCTCCTTTGTAAAGCCCCAATCTCCAATACAAAAAAATCCACTTTGTCACCGCAAACGGAATAAGTGCCTTCCGATCATCCATAAATGTCTTAACATCCAGTTCCTTCATTAATTCAGCGATTTCATCACTTGTATATTGAGCCGCAATTAAAGCCGCCACGATTGAGCCGGCACTTGTTCCAGCTACCCTTTTAAAACGGAAGCCCCGCTTCTCCACTACCTCATAAGCACCAACTAACGCAAAACCTTTAATGCCTCCCCCTGAAAACACGCCATCAATAAACATGTTTGCCACCCCCTGCGCAGAACTCGCCTATTACATCTTTAAGCAGAGGTCATGGAAAATAGTACGATTTTATTTAATCAGCATTAGAGTGATATTTAAATTAAAGATATAAATTGGTTCAGTGGCTTAAGTGAGGAAATCCTAAAGAAAAAGAGAGGCTGGAACATGATCCTCCAGCCTCTCTCGGTTGCTATATTATCTTTTAAAGTTCCACTCATCGCTTTCATATCGTTCTTTTGCAATTTTGTGGACGTATGCCAATTCTTCTTCTGTTAGCTCATAAGGCTCAAGTTCAATATCCAGGCCTTCCTCAAAACCTGCTTTGAATGCTTTTTTCGCCATTTCAATGGTTACGTTCTCTTTAGCAATTTCATTGATTGCTACTGCTTTGCTTTTGAATGCTTTTTGCATTCTTTCTTTTACGCGCTCATTGGGATATTTAAATAAGCTAAAGAGTTTATCTTCATCAAGGTCAAGCAAAATCGAGCCATGCTGGAGGATGACCCCTTTCTGTCTCGTTTGTGCACTTCCAGCTACCTTACGTCCTTCTACAACTAGCTCATACCAGCTTGGTGCATCAAAACATACAGCAGAACGGGGGTTTTTTAATGATTCGCGGTCTGCTTCTGTTTTTGGAACGGCAAAATAAGCATCCATCCCAAGATTGTGGAATCCTTTTAAAATTCCTTCTGAAATAACACGGTAAGCTTCTGTAACTGTTTTTGGCATATCAGGATGTTCCTCTGAAACAATAACACTATATGTAAGTTCATGCTCGTGCAAGACACCTCTGCCACCAGTTGGGCGACGCACAAAACCAAGCCCATGCTGTTTGACCATGTCCATATTTATTTCCTTCTCGACTTTTTGAAAATAACCAATCGATAAAGTCGCTGGTTCCCAGCCATAAAAACGGATAACCGGCGGGATTTTCCCTTCGCTGTTCCAATCAAGAAGCGCTTCATCAAGCGCCATATTAAATGCTGCTGAATGATTTCCTGAATCGATAAACCGCCATACTTCCTTTGCCATTTTAAACCCTCTTTTACGAATTGTTATTTACTTGCTGTCAAACCAAAGTTTAGCAAACTTCCATTTAGAAAAAAAGCAATTGAGTTTCAGATAAAAATTTATCTGTTTTTCTTTACTCATATAGTGATGCCTTATATAATTATACTTGTCTTATCATATGTGTGAAAGGAGAAAGACACATTGGATATCCTTTATTTCCTTTTGATTATGCTTGGTGCGATTGTTGTTTATTCTGTCGTTAACTGGCTAATTCAGAAGAGAATCGTTAAAACACTTACAGAGGAAGAATTCCGGGAAGGCTACCGCAAGGCACAGCTGATTGATGTCCGCGAGCCAAACGAATACGAAGCTGGACATATTCTCGGTGCAAGAAACATCCCATTATCACAGCTTAAAACGAGACTTCAGGAACTGCGTCCTGACAAGCCTGTTTATTTATATTGCCAAAGCGGCATGAGAAGCGGCAGAGCGGCTCAACTTTTAAACAGAAAAGGCTACAAAAACCTTAGTCATCTGCAGGGCGGTTTCAAAAAATGGAGCGGCAAGGTTAAGAAAAAATAAACTCGTGCATATTGCACTTATACTTCATATTTGAAATTTTGTTTGTCAGGAATTTTATTTTTTGAAAGTATAAAACAGCAAGAGGCTGCCTTTTCTGTGAAGGAGCCTCTTTTGCATTTATTTTTTAAAACAGTGATATTGTAATTTCCTCTTCTGAACAAAAACCGAAAACAATCCTAAAGGGGATACTATTGTGCGTTTTATTCGAAAAATCCATCAATTTTTTACCGATAAACCAATTCACAAAGGAACCGTGCTAAACCAGCACTATGAAATATTGAATATAATAGGTGCAGGCAGTTATGGACTTGTGTACTTATGCAATGACCGATTAACACACGAGAAAAAAGTGGTTAAACAGCTGCGTCCAAGTAAATATCAGAACAAAAAGGAAGTAGAACTATTTAAAAATGAGGTTTCTATTTTAGGCCGTCTCGACCATCCTTATATCCCAAAGGTTTATGATACGTTTGCAAGTAATGGCTCTCTGTTTTACGTTATGAACTTAATTGAAGGAGATAATTTAGAGGATCTCATATTTAGTAAAAAAATGACCTTCAATGAAAAAGAATCCCTGCTGGTTCTTAATCATCTGCTTCATTTCATAAACTATCTTCATGATAAAAACATTTACCATCAAGATATACGGATCCCCAATATCATCTACAACAAAGAGGAGTATTATTTAATCGATTTAGGATTAGCACAGTCACCCAAAAATCACGATGACATGCTGGAAATGAAACTGCAGGATTATTATGATTTAGGAGAAATCCTATTATATTTACTTTATACCACTTACACATCTAAACATAAAAAAGCTCTTCCATGGACAGAAGAACTTTCAATAAAATCGGAAACAACTCTCTTGTTGAAGAGACTTTTGCAAATTCAGGACCCATACGGAAACATTGCTGAAATCTCTGCCGATCTTCAATTAGCATTAGAAGCACAGACGCCTTCCGATTAACTGCTGCTTCTGCCTTTCCGTTTATAATATTTGCTTCCTCCCAGCGGATTGCGTTTGTAGCCACGGCTGCTGCTTCCCCTGCCATAGTATTTCCGGTCACTGCTGCTGGAGCGGCGATGATGGCGTCTGCGATCACTGCTGTCACGGGACATCTTTGTAATCTGCTTTAATATTTTTTTAAACATAAGTACCCTCCTCTTCTGATTGAATGCAGTCTTTGTGTTTTTTTCATATTTTATTAGCGGTATACATAGTTAGTCTAAAGTCACTTTATGATTTTAGGCAAGTTTTAAGTAGATATACAAGCTCAACTCTTCATTTGTGTTGATCAGTACAGTTCACATATCGATCTCCTGATCAAACAACGCCCCTTGTTTTACATATTGAATAATCTTTATACATTCGCTCTTCACACGCTGTCTGCCAATATCACTAAGGAACCAGTTATCTTCCCTTGTATTCTGATCTTCAGCAAAGCACAGGGTGTATTCGATCCAGCTAGGCATATACGTTTTTAACGTTAGATGCAGCCGTCTCATATGCCAAGAAGCTGTGACAACCAGCAGCCGCTTCATTTTATACAGATGAAATTCTCTATTTAACAAAAGAAGTGAGGCAAGAACATTCTCTAATGTATGTACGGACACGTCTTCTACTAAAATATCTTTTTCTGGTATCCCTAATTTAATGGCTTCTTTTTTTAGCATTACTGCTTCTGAATCACTGTTTCCATTCCACTTTACTCCTCCTGCAAAAAGTAATTTATTCGCCCGGCCGGCACGATATAAGTCAACAGCTTTTGGCAGACGATACTGAATTGCCTTGCTGCTGCCTGCTACAAATATACAATCTCCATTTTTCTGATCATCTTCAATACCCGAAAATAACAATTTGGACATTTGAAAATCTGTCAGCTTTTCAGCATCTAATTCGGAAATGAGCATTTGCCACCTCTATTTTTCTTTAAAATTTACATATTAAGTAATTTCAACAATCATAGCTGGAATCCTTTTTTGATCTTGAGGTCTCCACTGCCATTACAGATTGTCAGCAGATGTATCCACTTAATGGCTTTATTCTGAATACCAGCGTAAAATATCTCTTTTATGGTTGAGATTCAAACAAATATAGCTTGGATTATATTACCTTTTACAAAAAATAGCATGTTAAATCAGTCTAGTAGTATACTAATACTTTAAATTAATGGGTATGCTTACTTATAACTAACAAACTATATAAAAAGGGGCATGGTTATGAAGAAAGAGATTTTATCCGTATACTATCTAAGAGTATTCGCTATGCTTTTTGTGGTATTTGTTCACACTACTGCTCAATATCGGCACTTATTTACAGTAGATTCGATCCAGCATCAGTTTTATCATTTTATGAATAACTTTGTTCGTGTTGAAGTTGGAATTTTTATTATGCTGGTTGGGATTGTTTTTTTCTATATTTATAGAAACAAATCATTTACCCCACAGGAACTTTATAAGTATGGGAAGAAACGTGTCGTCTTTATATTGGTGCCATATATCATTTGGTCCCTTATTTACGAGATGGAGCAAATATATTTGGGCACAAGGGTTTTTAGTATTAATAATATATGGGAGAATATTTTAACCGGGGGCAGCAAGTATCAACTGCATTTTATTTATTTAGTCGTTCAATTTTATTTACTGCTTCCCTTTATGATCATGATTGTGAAAAGATCTCATCTGCTAAAAAAATACCTTTGGCTCATTGGGATTATTCTCGAATTCTTTTTCTTTATGATGAGGATGAATTATGGCTGGGATAATTTCCGTTTTGTTAATTCGTTGGGTGCATTTTTACTTGGGGGCTGGATTGGTCTTCATTATGACGAAATAAAGGCTAAAGTGACAAATAAGAAAATGTGGACCTTCGCGGTTCTATTTTTAGCATGTAGCATATCAGTCATATACATTCGTTACCAAAATTCGTTCATTGAACAGATTGCCATTCCTGATAGTGTCTATAAATTACTTGTTATGGGTTTTTATGTTGGAGGAAGCTTCTTTTTCTTTTACATGTCAGAACGATTCAGTACAGCATTTAGTGAGACCACGACAAAAAGATTTAAAAATGTAGCATCATATTCATTTGGTTTTTACCTGCTTCATCCACTTGTGTTATATCAAGTAATGAATTTTCTCCCAACTAGGGGAACGGGCCTATCTTTTCATATCATGATTCCATTACAATATGCCATTACCGTTATTTTGTGTTACTTAATCATCTTGTTTGTTCATTCATATGTTCCTTTTGCAAACTTCTTATTTGGAAAGCTGCCCCAAAAACAAAAACCAGTTTGGAAATTTAAAACGAAGGAACCAGTAAGTTAATCGTTTTTAGTAAGAATTGATACAGTTCTCTTCTATCCTGTAAAGCCCTGCTGAATCTAACCTCTGCAGGGCTTTTTTATATTCAAATTCAACAAACAGCTTGTTACATAAGGATTTCTGCAAAGAAAAATTACGAAAAGCTAACATGTATGAACGGTTTTTTCATACAATATTTTTAGAGGTGATCACCGTGACAAGAGTGAGGTATACCAGCAAAGACATTGATTTAATTGCAAGAATGATGAGAGCAGAAGCTGAGGGTGAAGGACAGCTTGGAATGCTGATGGTTGGAAATGTTATTGTCAATCGAGCTGCAGCTGATTGTTTAGATTTTAGGGATGTAAGAACGATAAGGGATGTCATTTTTCAAGTTCAAGGCGGCAATTATTCTTTTGAAGCAGTACAAAAAGGCAATTTATTTTATAACCCCGCAAGAGAGGTTGAAAGAGAATTGGCACGCAGAGTAGTGAAAAATTGGCGGCAGCATCCTTCAAAATATGCTCTTTGGTATTTTAATCCTTATGCGCCATGTCCTCCAACATGGTATGGCCAGCCATTTGCCGGGCAGTATAAACAGCATTGTTATTACGAGCCGCAGGCAAATACATGCGAAAGTGCTTATAGATAATTGTTCATTAAGAAGTAGAGGGATGCAGCATGATGCAGCATCCCTCTTTATTATTATTGTTTTACATACTTCAATACTGGTTTTCTGGCTGCAAGAGTTTCATCCAGGCGGCCAATAACCGTTGTATGAGGAGCTTCCTGCACAATTTCCGGATTCTCCTCTGCTTCTCGCACAATTTGCAGCATTGCATCAATAAAACTGTCGAGCGTTTCTTTTGATTCTGTTTCTGTCGGTTCGATCATGATGCACTCCTCGACATTAAGCGGGAAGTATATGGTTGGCGGATGATAGCCAAAATCAAGCAGGCGTTTGGCAATATCAAGTGTACGTACTCCAAGCTTTTTCTGTCTTTTTCCGCTTAAAACGAACTCATGCTTGCAATGTCTGTCAAATGGCAGATCATAAGCAGAAGACAATCTTCTCATCATATAGTTTGCATTTAATACTGCATATTCCGTAACAGCCTTTAATCCATCTGGGCCCATTGTGCGGATGTACGTATAGGCACGTACGTTAATGCCAAAGTTTCCATAGTAAGGTTTTACACGGCCAATAGAATCCGGTCTGTCATAATCAAATGTAAATACATCATCTTTTTTCACAAGAACAGGCTTTGGCAAATAAGGAATCAGATCTGCTTTAACACCAACTGGGCCAGATCCTGGACCGCCGCCGCCGTGCGGGCCTGTAAATGTTTTATGAAGATTAAGGTGAACGACATCGAAGCCCATATCTCCAGGACGAGCTTTAGATAAAACGGCATTTAAATTGGCTCCATCATAGTAAAGTTTCCCGCCGGCACCATGAATGATTTCAGCCATTTCAAGAATATTTTCTTCAAACAATCCAAGGGTATTCGGATTCGTCAGCATAAGTGCCGCTGTGTCATCTCCCACTACACGCTTTAAATCTTCCAAATCCACTAATCCATGTTCATTCGATTTAACTGTAACTGTCTCAAAGCCAGCAACGGTTGCAGAAGCAGGGTTTGTTCCGTGTGCTGAGTCTGGCACGATCACTTTTGTGCGGTTTGTATCGCCATTTGCTTCATGGTAAGCACGGATCATCATTAAGCCAGTCCATTCGCCATGTGCTCCGGCAGCAGGCTGAAGTGTTACTTCATCCATCCCTGTAATTTCCTTTAAGTGCTCCTGCAGGTCGTACATTAATTCCATTGCACCTTGAACAGAGCTTTCATCCTGGAGCGGATGAACATGTGCAAAGCCATTAAAGCGCGCAACATTTTCATTGATTTTCGGATTGTATTTCATTGTGCAAGAACCTAGAGGATAAAAGCCTGAATCTACACCATGATTCCGCTTTGATAAGGCCGTATAGTGGCGCATGATATCAAGCTCCGAAACTTCCGGAAGATCGGCTTCTTCCACGCGCACGTATTCTTCCGGCAGCATTTCGCTCATATCAACCTCAGGTATATCCATTTCCGGCAAGCTGTAGCCAATACGTCCTGGCTTTGTTAGTTCAAAAATAAGCGGCTGATCTTCCTTATGCATGATAATCCCCCAATTCTTGTACAAAAGTATCGATTTCATCTTTTGTTCTTAATTCTGTCACTGCAACCAGCATATGATTAGCCAGCTCTGAATAATCTCGGTGCAGATCATATCCGCCGATTATTCCTTTTTTCAATAGCTCAACATTCGCTTCTTTAACAGGTTTATTTAGCTTTACCACAAATTCATTAAAAGAAGGTCCTTCGAATGCAATCTCAAATCCAGCTTTTTTGAATTGATTTCTTGCGTAAAAGGCCTTTTGCATGTTCGCGGCAGCCATCTCTTTAACGCCCTTTTTCCCAAGTGCAGTCATGGCTACTGAAGCTGCCAGTGCATTTAATGCCTGATTAGAGCAAATATTAGATGTAGCTTTATCGCGGCGGATATGCTGCTCACGTGCCTGCAATGTTAAAACAAAGCCGCGGCGGCCTTCCTCATCCACTGTCTGCCCAACTAAACGACCAGGTACTTTACGCATTAATTTGCTGCTGACTGCAAAATATCCGCAGTGTGGTCCCCCGAATGCAGTAGGAATGCCAAATACTTGTGCATCTCCTGCTACAATATCTGCTCCAAAGGCACCAGGCGGCTTTAGTGCACCAAGCGCAAGAGGGTTGCTGGATACAACAAACATTGCTTTGTGTTCATGAACGATCTGCTCAAGCTCCTGCATCGGCTCAATCCGGCCAAAGAAGTTCGGATACTGCACGACAACAGCTGCAATTTCATCATTCATCATATTGCTTAATGCTTCAAGATCTGTCACACCATCTTTATGAGGAATTTCAATTACTTCAACATACTGGCCTTTTGCATATGATTTAACAACTTCCTTGGAATCTGGATGCACAGCACTTGAAACGAGCACCTTTTTGCGGCGAGTTTGCCCTGTTGAAAGCATGGCAGCCTCTGCTAAAGCTGTTCCGCCGTCATACATAGAAGAGTTCGCTACATCCATACCTGTTAACTCACAAATCATCGTTTGAAATTCAAAGATCGCCTGCAGTTCACCTTGTGAAATTTCAGGCTGATAAGGTGTGTAAGCTGTGTAAAACTCGGACCTGGACAATACATGGTCAACGATGACAGGCATATAGTGATCGTAAACTCCTGCACCAAGGAAACTTGAATGTGTTTTAAGATCAGCGTTTTTTTGTGCCAGTAATGTCAGTTCCTTCATTAAGGCTGTTTCCGGTTTTGCAGGTTTAATATTGTATTCACCTTTAAAACGAACTCTTTCTGGTATATCACTGAATAACTCATCTACTGATTGAACGCCGATTGCTTCGAGCATGGCATTTTTATCTGACTCTGTCATCGGTAAGTAGCGATGTTTCATGTGTTTGGCCCCCTATTATTTCTTCTCTCTTTTATAAAAAGGTGTAGCGGCAACCTGTGCTTTTACACGCTTTCCGCGAATTTCCACTTCTACTTCTTCATTTACAACAGCATGTTCTGTCTTTAATAAGGCTAAGCCGATATTTTTCTTTAATGTTGGTGATTGTGTACCCGTTGTTACTTCGCCGATTTTTTCATCGCCTTTGTAAACAGGGTAGCCATGGCGGGGAATTCCCCGCTCAATCATTTCAATTCCAACAAGCTTGCGCGGGATGCCGTTTTCTTTTTGACTCTCTAGAGCTGCTTTTCCAATAAAGTCAGCTTCTTTATTTAGTTTAACAGCAAAGCCGATGCCTGCCTCAAGCGGTGAAATATCTGCGGAAAGCTCTTGCCCGTAAAGTGCAAGATTGGCTTCAAAACGCAAAGTATCCCGGCAGCCTAGTCCGCATGGCAAAACACCATCTTCTTTACCAGCCTCTAAAATATCTTTCCACATAGCAGCTGCATCTTCTGTTTTGCAATATATTTCAAATCCATCTTCACCTGTGTAGCCTGTGCGTGAAACAAGCGCTTGTTTACCATTTACATCGACATTTTCCTGAAATTTAAAAAATCCGATCGCGGATAAATCATCGCTTGTCAGCTTTTGCAGGACTGTTTCTGCAAGCGGTCCCTGCAGTGCCAGCTGTGCGTATTGCTCTGATAAGTTAATAACCTCTACATTTCCTTCTTCATGCTGTTTCAGCCAATCGTAATCTTTATCAATATTTGCTGCATTAACTACCAGCAAATAGTGTTCCTCTTTTAATTTATAAACAAGTAAATCGTCAACTGTTCCGCCGTTTTCATAGCACATGGCTGTATATAAGGCACCATCCGTTTTTAGACGCGAAACATCATTTGTCATCATTTTTTGAAGATAGCTTAGGCTGTCTGGTCCTTTCACTTCAATTTCTCCCATATGGGATACATCGAATAGTCCAGCTTTTGTTCTTACTGCTTCATGCTCTTCTTTAATGCTGGAAAACTGGACAGGAAGATCCCAGCCTCCAAAATCAATTGTTTTCGCACCATATTCCTTATATACATCAAACAAAGGTGTGCGCTTTAATTGTGACATTTACTTGTCCTCCTCTAATTTGAAAGTGAAAACTCAGAAAATTCAGGAACAGCTAAATTCATCAAAAAAGGACAGAAAATCCCCTCATATAATTTGAGAAGACCTCTGTCCTTTCACCTGAAAGTTTAACCATATGTATGGCTGTCCTCTTGGGTGGCCCTTTTATGGACTCTCTCCAGAGATGCGTCAAGCAAGAGTTCTTTTGCCTGAGAGATTCACATGTGGATGCTTGCTCCTTCGGCGCTGCTTAAATAGCAGTCTCTCCCCTTGCTGTCATTCGCATTATAAAAATTTTCCAAGATGGTCATACTGATAGATAAGCAAAAATGTCTCGTATGAAATAACGCTTGCATTAGCATTCTAAATTTCATACTGGTCACTTTAAAGTTGATGGAATCAATCATGATTTCATAAAAAAAGATGTCAGCCATTTTTCATAATGTGACAAATTTCAAAACTTTCAAAGCTATTTACATCCTAACACCTCCATGTAAATTGAGCAACAATTTTATCAGGAGAAATTAAGAAAATCATCCGTAATCTCTTAAATTTATTCATATTTATAGATATCATAACAAATATTAATAGTAAAACACGAACATTTAAATGATAAAACAAATAAATATTCGCGAATAAACTCTCATATATCTATGTTCTTCATCTTTGCTTCATCTGAAAGGAGAGAATAATTTTTATGTCTGTGCAAATTGAGTTTGATACATCTTGGCAAGAAGAATTTTTTAAGAGAATTGATTCGGATGGACCCTGGGGGAATTGGGAACTTTACAAACTAGCAATTGAGGTAGAAAATCATACAACCATTCCGGAATTTGAGGGCTTGCAGGCACCTGAGCATCTTCCGAATTTAACGCCACTTCCCCATCAGCTGGAAGTCGCCAAGCAGGTTGTAGAAAATATGAATGGCAAAGCAATTCTTGCTGATGAGGTCGGTTTAGGCAAAACGATTGAAGCAGGTTTAATACTAAAAGAATATATGATTCGCGGGCTTGTGAAAAAAGTATTGATCCTAGTCCCAGCTTCCCTTGTATCTCAATGGGCAATCGAGTTGAACAGTAAATTTTTCATTCCTGCCATTGCCCAGAAAAAAAGCTATGTTTGGGAGCAATGTGATGTCGTTGTTTCCTCGATTGATACAGCTAAACGAAACCCCCACCGGGATATTATTAATAATCTTGATTATGATCTCATTATTATCGATGAAGCTCATAAACTGAAAAACAATAAAACAAAGAACTATGAATTTGTACAGGGCTTAAAGAAGAAATTTTGTTTACTGCTGACAGCAACACCTATTCAAAATAGAATCAGCGAGATTTTTAATCTTGTTTCACTCTTGAAACCAGGACATTTAGGCAATGAAGCCGCGTTTTATGAGAAGTATAAGAAGGACACACGTTCGCTGGACGACCATGATCATTTGAAGGAACTCGTCAATAAAGTCATGATCCGAAACCGCAGAGCAGATACAGGCATTGAATGGACAAAAAGGCATGTGGAAACAATACCCATAGAGTTTTCGGAAAAAGAAAGAGCCCTATATGATGCTGTGTCCGCTATTCGCTCAGATGAAACAATGTCATCCAGCCAGTTCTCTATCATGACGTTGCAGCGTGAGGCATGCAGCAGCAGAGAAGCAGTCTACTACACCCTCAGAAACATGCTGACCAAACAAGAAAATCCATCTGCTCAGTTTCAAGGCAGCATACAAAGACTGGTTTCCATGGTGGAAGCGGTTGATAAAAATTCGAAAGCAGAAAAAGCACTTGAATTAATTCAAAAAATTGACGACAAAGTCATTATTTTTACCGAATATCGCTCAACACAGCTTTACCTGCAATGGTATCTCAAGCAGCATGGAATTACATCTGTACCCTTTAGAGGCGGCTTTAAACGAGGCAAAAAAGACTGGATGAGAGAGCTTTTTCAAAAACATGCGCAAGTTCTTATTGCGACCGAAGCCGGCGGAGAAGGAATTAACCTTCAATTCTGTAATCATATGATCAACTTTGATCTTCCGTGGAATCCAATGCGTCTTGAGCAGCGGATCGGCCGTGTTCATCGCCTTGGTCAGGAAAAAGATGTTATGATCTATAACTTTGCCATTAAAGATACGGTTGAGGAACATATTCTAAAGCTTCTTCACGAAAAGATACACCTATTTGAGAAGGTGGTTGGTGAACTGGACGATATCCTGACGAAACTTGAGTTTGGTAATATTGAAGATCATTTGCTTGATATCTTTGGAAAATCTTCTTCTGAAGGCGAGATGAAGATTAAAATGGATAATCTCACAAGCATGATTCAATTCGCAGAAGATATGAAGGAAGGGAATATACATGCAGCAACATGAAATACATCGTTTCCTCGTTAAGTACTTTCAGGCCAATGAATGCGACATTATTGAGCAGGGTCCTGGTTTTTTACGAGTACAACTGACGATTGAGCTTGATAAAGAATTAATGAACAGGCCGTTTTATTGGCATTATCTTGAGAAAACAGGCGGAATACCAAATCCTATGCAGCTAACATTAATCACAAATAAAATGCTGGCACCTAAAAATATGCAAGGCGAGGTTATCCATTTTGGCTCGCCTCGCTTGCATCAAATTTTCCAATCAGCCAGAAGCTTAGCTGGCTATATCCGCCTATATGAAAACCATCATCATCAAAATGGGACCCAAATACCGCTGCGTCCATGGCTTGGGATGAACGTTCGTATTTCGTATCAATGTGACCGTAAAAAAGATATCTTCAAATCCATTGGACTGCAGCTTATTAATGGCCAAATGATTGAAAACTTTCATGATAGGCTGCTAACAATGAACTTAACACCTAAAATCCCTGACTATTCTTTCACTCTTTCGCCCATTATTATGCCAAAAAGCGGGATGACAAGAGTAGCGGGTTTCTTACAGAACAGTATTCTTCAAGAAGACCATACATGGGCAGATGAAGCGAGAGAACGGTGGAACAAGGACCTTGATCTGCTCGAGCATTTTTATGAGGATGAGGAAGAAAAAGCTGACAGCTATGAAATTGAAAAAAAGGCACTGCAGGAGCAATATGAACCAAAGATTTCGATATCAATGGTCAATGGAGGATTGTTTTATTTAACAGATCATGCAGTATCATAAGAAAAAGCAAGAATGCTGTTTATGGCATTCTTGCTTTTATATGAAATTCTATTTTTAATACTAATTTTTCCGTTTCGTTTTCAATCCATAATAAAACACATACGGAATGACACCAAACCAGCGAAATAAAAAGGGTTCTTTTTCAACCTTCTTCTGCTGGCGATTTTTCTTTCGTTCATCTTTTGGCTGATCCATATATTTAACGAAGGTTTCTGTCATAAACTTCACATAGTCATTGGACTTCATTTTGTCACCTGCTTTGCAGAAATAAATAGTGCAAATTGTTCCCCATATAGTAACAAGTATGTCCAAGTCTAATTTTTCTAAACAGCTAAACCATCTTTCCCGGGAAATAGTGGCTAATTTCGCTCAATCCATCTTGTCATCTGCTTTGTATCCTGATCATAATAGCTATAAGCTGTAAGCTGATATTCATCCTCCAAATTCAGTTCATATATTATTCTGAGCTGATTATTGTTCATCTGTTCTGTATGATAGGCAACTCGTCCATGATTAAAAGCAAGAACACCATTCATGTTGTGATTCTTCGTCTGCAATAATTCCTCCACATGATGGAAAGTACGAAAATAATAATATTCCTGCTGCAAAAGTGCATTTTCTTCAACAATGATCCGTTTTTCATTTAAATATAACTCCAAATGCAGAGTAAGCAGAAACGACACTAACAGCAATAATGCTAACGTAAGAGGATACGTAAACCCGTTCTCTTCTCTGATCATTGGGATGCTCCATTAATAAAAGGTGTTATTAAAGTGGTATGTGTTTCATCCCTTGTATCTATCATTCTAATTTCCATACTTTTTCTCTGTTCTTCGTATATTACATCTCCCACATTTTGCAGTACAATTTCGTGTCCAGTTCCATTAACCCGCCTTCTAATATTACTTCCGTATTTTTCATAGCTGATTTGCTGCTGATTCTTTCTTACAATCAATTTTCCGTTTGCAATCTCAATTCCTTCTGATAAGCGCACTTCTTTTTTCAGCTGCTGAACAAAGATATTCCACTCCATTTTGGCAATGATCTTATCTGTCTCGGAACTTTGAATAATATGATTCATGGTTAGGGGAATTAAGCTCATAATAAGCAGAAAAATAGTAAAACCGTATAGAGCATCAACCATTGTAAATCCTTTTTCATTGATGGATTGATTCACATACTTGCCCAGCAGCTTCTCCGTTCCTTTCATAGGACACACACACCTCCCCCTTATTTAAAATTAGGCTGTATACCACACCATCTTTCAAAAAGGTTTCCGAACGGGGAGACATCATTGCAGCCTCACTTTCCATCAAGCTTTCATACAATAGCTTGACCGCTATATGATGGCTTTGAACATTTTGCTGTGACTCATAAATTTTTGTTAATAACGGCATCAATAACGCACCAATAAGAAAAAGAGCTGAGAGGGACAAAAATAAATCTGTTAGAATAAAGCCATCACATTTCCGCAACATAAAATCGTCCTCTCCCGATTAAAAAGGTCATCTTAAAGCTCTTTTCGTTGAAGAAAATATAAAACTGGCCAAATTGATTGACATTCCCATCTGACAAAAAGGAAAAATACAAGTCCATGCTCCCTTCTTGAATGGAAATATCTTTGGAATACTGTCTGCTAAATAGAATTTCTTCACTGTTTTCTATTACGTAATACATAT
The DNA here is from genome assembly GCF_001636345.1 of Cytobacillus gottheilii. Lineage (GTDB taxonomy): Bacteria > Bacillota > Bacilli > Bacillales > Cytobacillaceae > Cytobacillus > Cytobacillus gottheilii. Next base: position 1,745,998 of record NZ_KV440945.1, on the reverse strand, counting down.
GGTTTTCAGGCTGAATAAACACGCGGATTTGCTTTTGGTGAGAAATAGCGTAGCTTTGAGCGAAGAGGAGATCAGATTTTAGTTGAGAAAAGAACTGCTTCTCTAAAAGTGTGTTTGTCATTGGACTGATTTTTACAACTGAAGCTGTTAAGATGATTAATACAATAGAGAATACAATTAATGATTCTATTAAAGTGAAACCAGACTCAGTATGAAGTTTCATGATGAGGGCGATTCAGATGATACTACTCCATCAGCGGAAATGACTATTTCATCACCATTTTGGCACTTTAGCTGATTTTCATTTAAGTATTCTTTATCAGCAAGCTCTTGAATCGTTGCCGGCAATTCCTTTTCATCCATTTCGTATGCTTGGACTTGAGCCTGCACCATCTGAACAAAAGCATCACAGCCTTTAGAATTAATTTTTGAATTATGCTGTGTTACATTTGGTACTGTGATAATTAATAATACAGATATCACCAGCAGAACAATCATCATTTCAATCAGAGTAAAACCACGCTGATTTTTTAACATTAAAATCCCTCCATTAAATGAAACATAGGTAATAAAACCGCCAAATACATAGAAACAAGCAGAAAGCCAATAAAAGAATAAATGATCGGCTGTATCGTTTTAATCGTCTTTTCCACCTTTTCTTCCAATCTCTCCATACAATGCTCGCCAAAAAAAGCAAGCTCCTCTGCCAGCTTTCCGTTTTTCTGTCCATGTGCAATGATTCGGGAAAGCTCAAAGTCAAAAATAAAATACTTTTGAATTAACATTTCAAGCGCTTCCCCTCTTAATAAGCCGCTCTGCAATTCACAACCCAGTTCCTGATAAAGTGGCTGCTTTTCATTCTTTTCGAATAGCTGCAGAGCCTCAAATACAGACAATCCTGCCTGCAGCAAATAATGAAGCTGTACCGAAAAATAATGTGAATAGAATAGTTTTAAAAATATCCCGAAGACTGGAATGGAGGAGATCATTGTCTTTTGCTTTAAAAACGTTAAACGTTTAAAGCGAAAGGAATAATAACATAGGAGCACAATGACTAGAAGGAAGGTCACACTCAACATAATAGGAAATAAGTTACCGAAGCCATACACTATGTTTGTGAAGAAATTAGCCTCCAAATCCAATGATAGAAACAAGGATGAAAACTTAGGAAGCAGGATTTGTATAACAAACAAAAACAGTACAATCGTAACCAATATCAAAAAAATGGGATACATTAGCAGCTTCTTAAGTTTTTGCCAATTTTCATCCCGCTTTAAAATCATCTCACTTCCATCTTTAAATGCATCTGCCAATCCGCCATGCTGCTCTGCAAAATAAACATACCCAATGACATCTTCATTAAATTTTAGTTTTGAGAAGGCATTATATAAGGAATAGCCTTCACGCAATTCTGATAAGCATAGCTCCATTGCCGGCCTTTTGTGATGCGGCAGGTGCAGAATGACTGACTCAATCGCCTCGGATAATGGATAACCTCTTTTCAGAAGGTCACCAATCCATTTTAATAGCAGCCCCTGCTCCTGAAGGCTCCATTTATTCTTTTGCATCATCCATCACCCACCGTTCATATTCCGATCCCTTTACATATCCAAGGGCAATTCCTTTGCGGATATAATCCTTCAATGTCCGATATTCAACTAATGTTCCTCCATCATTCAAATGATTGATGACACTATGCAGCGCTTTCCCTGTTAAAAGTTCAAAAATAGTAGCACGTTTTAACTGTCCATAACTCAAGCAATAAGGAGAACACTCTCCCCCGCAATAAGGGCAAGTCAGCTCCATTAGCCGCTGAGCTGTAACAGCAATCAGTGTTTGCTGAATTTCCAGTAAACTCACACCAAACTCCTGCAGTCTTACAATCGCTCCCTGTGCATCTCTTGTGTGCATCGTTGTTAATACTAAATGTCCTGTCAACGAAGCACGCACCGCTATTTGAGCAGTTTCAGCATCCCTAATTTCTCCAACCATAATAATATCCGGATCATGGCGCAAAATGGCCTTTAAACCGGTGGCATAAGAAACTCCTGCTTTTTCATTTACCTGCACCTGCATAACCTGATCATTTTCTTTTTCAATTGGGTCTTCTAATGTGATTACATTTCGATTGTAGATATGTGAGGTTTCGTTGAGGAGTGAGTATAAGGTTGTTGTTTTGCCGCTGCCTGTAGGACCTGTTAAAATAATCAGTCCATGAGCATGTTTTAATAGTGCCAGCATTTTTCTTGTCGTCTCAGGGAATAATGAAATGTGATAGTAAGGGATATTCTGATGTGCGGGAAGGATGCGGATAACAAGACTTTCTGAAAACCGGGAAGGTAGAGTGGAAAAGCGCAAGCCAATCTGATAACCATTCATCGTGTAAGAGCTGGCTCCATTTTGCGGACGTCTCTTTTCACCGATATCCATGGATGCAGTGAATTTAAAGTGAGAGATGAGACGGTCGCAATCCTCTCTTGGCAATTGAATTCTGGGGACAAGTTTGCTGGCTAAGCGAAACTGAATCAATGTATCGTTTTTGCGGGGAAGAATATGAATATCTGTCGCCTGTTTTTGGACAGCATCACGGATAATACTTTCTGCGAGCCTTTCAATATTGCTCACCGCTGTTGTACACCACCTTCTTATTTAGGATGATATTAAATTTCGACAATTTCCTGCCTTTCCCTTCTTTTTTCTTGAATTTTTTTCAACATTCTTCAAAAAACGTGAAGATGTGAACATTTTCTAAACTTATGGTGAAAACAGTGTTTACTTCAAATGGCTGTATTATAATGGAATAAATACTCAGTCTGAGGTGAATTCTAGTGGAACAAACATTAAAGATCACGAATGTATTATCTGATCCAACCCGCTATTATATATACCAATATATCTCTGAAAAACATCGTGATGTGACGGTGCAGGAGATTGCCGACAATTTTTCCATTCATCCAAACGTTGCAAGACTGCATTTATCAAAGCTCGAAGATGTAAATATGATTATTTCTGAAACAAAGAAAACCGGAAAAGGCGGACGCCCTAGCCGGCTATATCGCCTTTCTGATGAAGTTATTCAGCTTCAGTTTCCTTTCAGAGATTACCAGCTCCTTTCAGAGATTGCACTTGAAACCCTCATGTCACTTGGAGAAGCAGGCAAAGCTGCCTTATATGCGACAGGCAAAAAGTTTGGCCAGCGCTTAATGGATCAGGAAAATCAGCGTCCGCACAGTAATATGGCTATTTCCAGTTTTGATCAAAAGCTGAACTTGATTAAAAACGCAGCAACGCTATCTGGCTTTCACCCTGAATTTGAAGTCAATGAAGATGGAACATCTGTTTATTTTCAAATTTACAATTGTCCGTTCAAGGAAATTGCTGCAGCACATCCAGAGTCCGTCTGTCACATGCATTATGAATTCTTAAATGGAATGTTTTCATCTGTCTTTCCGGATGTGGAGCTAATGGAAAAATCCAATATGCTTAAAGGCTGTGATTTTTGCTCCTACCAGACGGTCTTGACAAACTGATAACATGTTATTTACTTTTATCTAACATTTACCTTATAATAAGATCGTATGCAATTGTATGCGTTTTAAAGGAGGGATACATATGGATCGTATGTACAGAGTACTCGGATTCTGGACTGGCATATTCGCGATAATGTTCTATGTAGGCGATATGTATACTACGTCCTTAATCTTTTTCGGTCAAACAGGATTTTTCCTGCTTCTAAGCTATTTAAAGCTTTCCGAACGTATGTATATCTATGTATTTGGAGCTTATTTAACTGTGTTTTTCGTTGGGTTTACGTACTGGTCAACATTTATGATGATCCCGGGTTCAGGCGGCCACTAATCAGATTGACTTAGTGCGCAGCAATGGAACCGGCAAACTGCACTAATAGCTTCGATGGTTACCGTGCGTTATTGCTTTTGTTCTAGCTTCTTTAATCCAAAAAGCACAAATAAAAAAACGATGATGATTTCATCGTTTTTTTATTTGCAGTAAGCTAACCTCGATTAAAATCCGTTTAAAAATGGATTAGAATCCATTTCTTGTCCAATAGTCGTTGCAGGTCCATGTCCTGATAGTACGATTGTTTCTTCCGGCAGTCCCAAAAGCTTATCATGAATACTTTTTATCAGTTGTGCATGGTTGCCGCCCGGCAAATCTGTTCTTCCAATACTTCCTTGAAAAAGCGCATCCCCGGAAACAGCAATTGATGATTCTGGAAAATAAAAAGTCACACTGCCAGGTGAATGTCCAGGTGTCTCAAGTAACTGGAACTTAAAGTCACCAATTTGCATATGTTTTTCTTCTGTAAGGATATGATCTGCTGGCTTCATTCGTATCAATGTGCCAATTTGAAAAAATTGTGAGCCATTTAGAGATGGATCAAAGAGCCATCCTGCCTCTTGTTCATGTATATAGACAGGAATATCAAAGTATTCACGCACCTCATCTAGAGCACCAATATGGTCAAAATGGGCATGTGTCAGTAAAATCGCCTGTGGCTGATATTTTTTTTCATTTACAGCGCTGATTAGCCTTTCAGCATCTCCGCCTGGATCTACAATTAAACATTTTTGATTGTCTATAGCCAAAACATAGCAATTTGTCTGTAAAGCACCTAAAGGAATACAATGCCATTTCATGTTCTCAACCTCCATCTAGTCCGTTTGTTCCCTTCATTTTACACTAGATTATACAAGATGTTAAAGAGAAGCATGCAGATATAAGCGCTCCTCATTAGCCATATATGCCATTAAAACTTTAAAATCCTTCTCAAAGTGATTTAATGCATTGCCCTAAAGACAAATAAGTGTCATTTTTAGACCTCGACAAATTCTCGAAAAACTTATAAAATAATAACGAATGCAAAATGATAGTAAGGTAAATACTTCTTAAAAAATGCAGTCATCCATTGCCGTTTTGTAAACGTTTAATTTAAGCTTTCTTCACTGGAATACATTGAAGGAATTATAAACGTTTAGCTATGGCACAAAAAGAGTACATAGTAAAACTGTACAAGGCTTTCGCCTGCTGCAAAAACATAAAGGAGGCTAACTGAATGGGACTTGTAATTATTTTTGCTTTAACAGCACTGCTGGCACTATTTGGAACAATTAGTGCACTAAAAAACAAAAATTTACTTGGAATTGTCTTTGGCGGAGGAACACTAGCTGTTTTTGGCTGGTTCGCGGTTATGACTTTAATCAATAGCGGGTATCCTGCTGTACACTAAGACATTAAAAAGAAGAGGATTGCCACTTGTGGCAACCCTCTTCTTTTTATTCTTCCAATAAAGACTGAACTCTCTTTACCTTATCCTCCATCTTCCTTTGAATATCACGGCGATCATCAATTCGAATATTAGTAGCAACCCGTTCAATATTATGCTGAAAAGGAGCTTCATGGATTTTTTGAATGACTTCAAACAATACTGGAAGTTCCCCTTCAATAATGGTATTCATCGGCGTCAGCTGGAAATGAATTTTCCCGGCTTCCTGATAGGAAGCAAGGATTTTTTGTATTTCTGCTACATACTTGCTTACACTTGGTGTTTTCGTTCCAATTGGAATGACTGTTACATCAACTATTGCCATTTTATTACGTCCCCTTCTTATAAAATTTCCTCTTTCATTAAAGAGATAATCTCACCGCTCTCCAGGTGGATCAGCTTCTCAAAATAATAACCATACAAACAAGCTTTGCCATCAGGTGAACAGCTGAGCGGCTCATTTTCTGCGTTTTCGAGCAGGATTTCCTTTTCTCCGCTGCTCAATTTTGTGTTGATTAGCTGAAATCCGTCCTGATATAAATCTGCCTCAGAGCTATGTAAAGGCTGGAAAGAGAGGAAAGATTCATTCCCGATGAAGTCAGAGTATGGAATTAGCCAATCTGAATAGTTCGTTAATTGCGGGACAGAAAAGGAGGATAATACTTCAAATTGTTCTGTCATAAACGTATAGACCGCTTCGTCCATTTTACCATTTTCAGCAGATATCGTCATAACTCCTTGATCAAATCCCTTTACTTGAAAAATGTGATCAAGAATCGTTTCATTTTGATCATTAAAAATTGAATGCTTAACTAAGGGTGCAAAAAGAGCTGGGTTTTCTGAACTCCAGTCAAGATATACTACCTCTTCGCTATTAAGCCAATGCACAAAAGGTTCATTTAAAGTCAATTCACTTAAGCTTTCTTCTTCGATATTCATTAAATAAGGAGTGAAAGTCCAATCCTCTGAAAAAGCCGAAATGAGAATCAGATTCGAATCATAAGGATTCCATGTATAGGTTAGCTCAGCAGCAGTTAAAGATTGCGAATTCAGGACCTTACCTTGCAGATCAATAACCGTCAGCAGTCCTTCATACGTAGAAACGGATGTGTGTATAAAAAGGTTCTTTTCATCCGGACTGATTAAAACATCTACAATGGGCAGTTCTGATGTGTACAATAATGATTTCTCACCTGAATAGAGGTTATATTCATAGATATCAGAGGTGTTGCCTTTTGATACGGTATAAACAACTTTTTCATTTGATAGCCAACCGCTAATTCCTGAAAATTGTCCGTCGTTCACCTCTATAGGAACCAATTCTTTCTTAGACTCTACTAAATTTTCCGGCGCTGCATCGCCATCTTTTTCAAGTTCGCCGTCATCGCCTTTTTGACAGCCTGCCAAAAGAAGAAGAGAAAAAGCAAGAATCAGTAAAAGGCCCTTACACAGATATGTAGATGTTAAAAAACCTCTCGCCTTTTGCCTCTGATTACCGCTCATCTTCTTTCCCCCTTTAATCCGCTATTTATTTGTACGTAAATATGTTAAAAATGTTTCAATTATTTCAAAAATATTTTAAAAAAACAACAAAAAGCCGAAATCGGCTTTTTGTACTAACAGCGATTATAGTTTTTTGTGTCCGTGTACCCTTGTTTATTTGCTTAACTGGACTAGAGTAATAAGGACTTCAAGCTATTATACTTTTCTTCCTCCCTAAAATACAAGCGTTAATTACATATATAATGAAGCTAGAAAGATTCCCAGCACTTCTTCATATATTTCATCAAACTGGGACAATGGCAGCGGATTAATGCCTTTTCCTAACTCAATTGTAAATCCTGGCTTGCGAAACTCTTGAACAAACCAATCTTTATACCCTGCAAAGCTGTCAATATACTGTACGGATGTATATCCGCTGACTCGTTCAAATTCATCTGCAATGACTTGAGATTCTGGAGGTTCAAGCCCTTCATATCCCCAATAAAACTCTTCTCCTTGTGTATGAAAAGCAAGCATTCTGTCAAATTGATTTTCACGGGCAAACTCTGCCATCGCTACAGCCTCAGGCTCTGTTAATGGTGCAGTTCCCGGAAAGTCTCTTGGAGCTGGTGCTTTTTCCTCTTTGCGTTCCTTCTCTACTTCCCATTTAGCTGGATATTGATTATTTAAGTCTACCCCACGGATATTCGCTTTCCAGCCTGAGAAATCTGTACTGCCATTGTTAATCTGCAGAACCTGATCTCTCATCTGGGCAGGAGGTCCTTTCAACACTAGGTTAACACCATCTGGATTAACCATCGGTACAATGGATAAGCTGACATTCTGATAATATGGCAGCACATCTAATCCTCTGATCGGGCGCATATTAGTGAGTGCAAGCAAATAATTGTTAACTAAAGCCATTAAAATGGGCGTTGTAATCCATTCATTTGCATGGAAGGATGCATTGATTTGCACTTTCTTAGGACCAGTTCCTATTTTTATTTCTTGTATAGGTTTCCCAAGAACACTATTTCCGATTGTGTTTATTTGTATAAAAGGAAAAACTCCTTTTAGGGAAGTCAAATCCGTCTGCAGGGATTCAAATGTATAATTCATGCGCCGATTGAGCGACGGAGCGATCATTCTTTTAGGCAAATTAATTACTGATCCAATAACGAGCTGATTTGGATTGATATTTTGATTCAGCAATAATAATGCATCTGCAGAAAGATGCCGTCCTGCACTTAATTTCCAAAATGTATCCCCTCTTTTGACTGTATAACGTTCTATCGAAAAGCCAGGGATTTGTACTTCCTGCCCTATTTGCAGAGCAGATGGATTTATATTCGGATTAGAATCAATAATTAAATTTAACGGAACCATAAACAGTTGGCTATAGTACCATAATGAGTCACCTGAACGAACAATGATCTTCATTCTACTCCCCCTTTCCATCATTCATACTGTATGAAAGAAAGAGAAGAAAAATGACTATGATCAACCATTGGTGCGGGCACTGCTTATGAGGACAAGTGCTTAGAGCCGATAGATTTCAATTGCTATTTATTATTGTTTGGATAAAATCGAAGCAAATCACCATTTATAATGGAATCTGAATATTCAAGCTCACGTTTGGCCTCTTCAATAAATGGTGCGCACTCTCTTTCTCCAACCTGTTCTCCTGTGGTTTGATCATAACAAGTATTCCGGGTATAGACATACTTTTCGGATATAAAGCTGCCATCCCTTAGCACCGTAAACTGAGAACGGTTTTCTGAAAAAAGATCTGAGCCAAAATTGAAGCCATTCTTCGTATCAATACCAAGTAAATGCAGCAGTGTTGGCTTTACATCAATTTGGCCAGAAACCTTTGAAATGGTTTCTCCCTTTTGCCCAGGAATATGAATAACTAGCGGAACCCGCTGCAGCTCCATATTCACGAGTGGAGTAACTTCTTTACCTAAAAATCCACTCAATGTGCCATTATGGTGCTCTGATAATCCGTAATGATCACCATAAAGTACAATGATCGAATCTTCATATAATCCTTCATCCTTCAGCTTTTGAACAAAAGTCTTAACCGCTTCATCTGTATAACGGACAGTTTGAAAGTAATTATCTACAATACTATCCCCTGATCCATAGGATTCAATCAGCTGATCGCTTTCTTTTAATTCAAAGGGAAAATGATTTGTAAGAGTAATAAACTTAGCCAAAAATGGTGAGGGAATTTCTTTTATATGCTCAATAGATTGCTCAAAAAATTCAATATCTTTTAACCCCCAGCCTACAGAGTTATCTTGATTCACCTCATAAGATGGCAATGAATAAAATCGGTCATATCCTAAAGTGCTATACATAATATCGCGGTTCCAAAAGCTTTTATTATTGGCATGAAAAGCGGCTGTTGTATATCCATGATCTCTCAGTATCTCAGGCATTGCTTCATATTGATTACCCGAATGTGTAAAAAAGACGGCACCCCGGTCCAGCGGGTACAATGATGTATCAATTAAAAATTCAGAGTCAGACGATTTGCCTTGTGCGGTCTGGTGATAAAATTGATCAAAATAGTAACTTTCTTTTATAAAATCATTTAAAAATGGTGTAATTTCCTGTCCTTTAACTTCTTGGTCAACCACAAAGCTTTGGACAGATTCCATCGCAATCAGATAAACATTCTTATTTTTAGCTGCTCCAAATAAATGATCATTTGGGAGATCATAGCCAGCATGAATATAATTATCGATATCAGCAAGTTCGCTTCCATCAGCCATTGCACGCTGTGCAGAAGACTTTGACTGCAGAAACAAGTCATATACATGATAATTATACGTTCCAATATTTTTCACAAGCACCTCCCGATCAAAGGTGCGGGTCAGAAGATCTGACCATTGTGATTCCGCCAAGCCAATATTAAAGAAAGCAAGTGCTGCTGCTGCAATAAAAAAAGCAGCCCTTTTGATCTTCGAATACTTTTTATATAATGCAAATTTTGGTTTTAAAAGAATGATAAGGGCTATTAGGACAACATCAGTAAAATAAAGAAGATCACTAAAACGAAGCAGTTCATTCACACTGCTGCCGAGGTCACTCATATTGCTTGTCTGAAACAATACGGGAAGTGTTATATAATCATTATAAAATCGGTAAAAGACAACGTTTGCAAAAAGAACAGCCGAGATCAGGAAGCTTGATGTCAAAACATAAATATTTCTCGTCCTCTCTTTAAAAAACAAGCCAATACCTAAAACAATTAACAGAAAGCTCAATGGATTTATAAAAAGAATTAACTCCTGTTTCCAGTTATCAATCTGTATATCAAAACTGGTTTTATAAACGATATATGTTTTGAGCCAAAGCAAAACTACTGCAATTGAGATAATTGACATTGCAGGCATTGTTTTTTTGCTCATATCATGCAAACCTCCTTGCATAAGAAATGATCTCTTAAAAACGTTTTCTTATTTAACTTATTTCGATACTGTGCGGTTTTTTCCAAAATAAATACTTTTTAAAAAATGGCTTAATTAATAGACGTTTGAGACCTTAAAAAGTTTCGAATATTACATCATTAATAAAAATAAATAGGAACCTTCTGGCCTTTATACTTTCCTTTTTCAGTATGAAATAAAAGAAAATGAAAAAAAGCACCTTGATCAAAAGGCGCTTGTCTCTTATAGATTATTTATTTTTTGCCAGCCAAGCTGCACCAATGACGCCTGCGTCATTTCCCAGAATGGCTAAATCAATTGTTGTTGTATTTCTGACCCCTGGAAAAGCGTATTTTTGAAAATGTTCAATTACAGGTTTTAATAAAATATCTCCTGCTTTTGAAACTCCCCCTCCTAATACAATCTTTTCAGGATTTAAGGTATTCGCAATATTTGCGAGAACAAAGCCAAGGTGAAAGGCTGTTTCCTTTAACACTTCCGATGAAAGCTTATCTCCGCTTCGTGCTGTATCAAATACATCTTTTGCTGTAATAGCTCCAGCTGTCTGATAAATCGAGAGCAGCTCGCTTTCCATATTTTCATTGATTTTGATTTTTTCGGTCGCCTGCCGAACAATTCCTGTGGCAGATGCAATCGTTTCAAGGCAGCCGGTTTTGCCGCAGTTACACGGGGCACCGCCTTCTGGGATCACCGTTATATGGCCAATTTCGCCCCCAGAACCTGCTACACCTTGTACAATATCCCCGTTGGCAATAACTCCGCCGCCAACACCGGTGCCAAGCGTAACACAAACAAGATCCTTCCCTCCATTGCCTGCACCCTTCCACATCTCTCCTAGAGCTGCACAGTTTGCATCATTATCTACCACAACAGAAAGGCCTGTTTCAACTTCAAGCAAGTCTTTTACCGGATAGTTATCCCGCCACCCTAAGTTTACAGAATGGTATACAATTCCTGCATCAAGATCAACTGGTCCTGGTGCCCCCATCCCAATCCCTTGGACCTGGCTTTTTTCAATACTCCATTCTTCAAGCTTCTCATCAATACTTTTAGCTATATTTACGGTAATGTTTCTTCCTTCTTCACTATTATCAGTCGGAATTTCCCACTTATGCTGAATTTCTCCGTATGTATTTAACAGTGCCAGTTTGGTAGAAGTGCCTCCTAAATCTACGCCAATCAACCATCTATCCATAACCCTACTCACCCTTCTGCTGTTTCTCTTTTAATAGCTGTGCTTCATGCCTTAACAGCAAAATCGCACTTTGGTATTGCTGCGGTTCTATTAGCAAGGAGTCATATAAATCTTGTATCTCTGCTTCCATTAACTCCAAATCAGCGACACGATCTCCTATATAAACAAAGATGCCAAATTTCTTCAGCAGCTGCTGAACATCATAAATACTATTCATAGTTGCTCCTTTACTGGAAAAGTGAAGCGCTTTAAACATTTGCATAATTGAAAGAACTTCATCTGAATAAAAATATAAAATTAACGTTATTTCGTGCCAAAAAAACCCTTAAAACACGCCCATTGTCACGTTTACTGCTTACCTTAAAGTATAATCGAAAGCTCCTGTCCTCTCAAGGGTTAGAATCAGCTGCTAAATACTTTTTTCCAAAGTAGTAGATTCCTCTTGATTTTTACAAATGAAAAAACTTCCCTTATATAAAAGAGAAGTTTTTAATTAGCATTTTATTTATCTGTCAGGATCTTTGGGATGGATAACCCTCGGTCTTCTATTTTTTAAAGGAATAGGAGAGCGAATTAGGACATCCCGGAAGGCTCGCAGGTTGAAAGGTATAAACGGCCAAAAATATGGAACGCCAAATGACTGCATTCTTGAAAGCATAATGATCAGCAGGACGACCGCGATCATGAATCCATATTCATGGAATAAGCTTGTCATGAGCAAGAGCCCAATTCTAATAAGCCGGTTTGCAAGACTCATCTCATAGCTTGGTGTTGCAAATGTTCCTATTGCTGCGATTGCTAAGTACAATACCACTTCATTAATTAGGAGACCCACATCAACTGCAACGGAACCAATCATTAATGCTGCAACTAAACCTAGCGCAGTTGCTAGTGAGGAAGGGGTATGGATTGCGGCCATCCTCAGCATATCAAGGCCTGTTTCAATCAGCAGAAATTGCAGCAGCAATGGCAGATGTCCTGTATCCTCTGGCACCAAAAATAGAAGTCCAGCTGGCATTAACTCCGGTTTTACAGCAAGTAAGTACCATAATGGCAGTAAAAAAAGGGACGCAAATACAGCTAAGAATCGTACAGCTCGCAAATAGGCACCTACCAATGGCTTATTGCGGTATTCTTCAGCATGCTGTAGATGATGCCAATACGTTGTCGGTGTAATGATGACACTCGGTGAACCATCGACAATAATACAGACATGTCCCTCGTATAAATGGGTGGCTGCTGTATCAGGTCTTTCCGTATAACGCACGAGCGGATAGGGATTCCAATGCCTTCCCGATATAAACTCCTCGATTGTTTTTTCAGCCATCGGCAGTCCATCTGTATCGATTTTGGCTATAGCATCCTTTACTTCTTTTACAATCGCTGGATCTGCTATATCCTCAATATAACTAACTACGATATCGGTTTTTGATCGTCTGCCTACCTGCATATATTCCATCCGCAAGGTTTTGTCTCGAATCCTTCTTCTTGTTAAGGCTGTGTTAAATACAAGTGTTTCAACAAATCCATCTCTTGATCCCCGGACCACTCGTTCTGTATCAGGTTCCTGCGGCCCTCTGACAGGATATGTACGAGCATCGATTAAAATGATTTCGGGAACTCCATCGACAACGAGTGCGGTTGGCCCAGCCAGTACAGCACTTATAGCTGCATCAAGATCTGTTGTTGTCTCAACCTCTACATATGGGATATACGTTTTAACTAATTTAGATAATGTATCGCCTTCCAGCTGTTTTGGATCAAGGCCAGAGAGCATTTTCATTAAATAATGGAGAATATCATCTTTCACAAATCCATCCACTAAATAAAGCGCCATTTCCCTTTCCGCATATTCCACATCGAGCTGAATAATATCAAAGCTCTTCTCTACACCTAAAGCTTCTTTTAAATATGCGATGTTCTCTTTAAGATTAGCAGAAACTTGTTTTTTCTTTGTTTCTTCCAAATTCTCCACCTCAATATGATTTTCCAGCATTTTCAATGCATATATTCATCAGCATTGACATACAGAAAAAAAATCATACCATCTACTGGTATGATTCGATAAAATGAGGATTATTTTTAGCAATGTATCAGTTTCCGGATTCATATTGATTGATTTGCTCTAAGAGATTTGTATATAACTCTTCACCATTTTCCAATTCAATCGCCCGTGTCACAAGCTCCTTTGCTTCTGCCACATTATTTTCATTTAAATAAATCAGAGCCAAGTTATAATATGCTTCATGAAATTGATCATTTTTCTCTATAACACCCTGAAGATGCTCTTTTGCTTCTGTCATTTTTCCAGTATGAATCTCCGCATAGGCCAGCTGGAACAACACATTAGCTGATGCGTCTTCAGACTGTGCAGGCTCTTCTAACAGTTCTATGACCTTTTCGTGTTCTCCCGCATCAATGTATTCACTTGCGGCAATCATTAAAGATTGTTCATCGACCACTTTGGAATGATCGCTAAATCCGTACCATAAAAGTGCACCAAAGATCAGCGCTGTTAAAAGCAATGCTGGCACTTGCAAACGCATATTTTTCTTTTTAGGCAGATGGACAATCGCTGCGGCGAGGAAGCCTCCAATCATACCGCCGATATGGCCTGCGTTATCAATTCCTGGTATCACAAATCCCAGTACAAGGTTAATTCCCAATACAACAATGATATTCATCCCAATGGTTCTAAAAAATAATTCTTTATACATAAAGCCAAAATAAATCAATGCACCAAAGCAGCCAAAAATGGCTCCGCTCGCTCCTGCAGACAGACCGTCGCTAAAAATAAAGCTGGCAAGCGTACCGGAAAAACCAGCTATCAAATAAATTAGAAAAAAGCGGATGCTGCCAAAAATCCTCTCTACAGCAGCACCTAAATAAAATAATGCAAGTGTATTCATCAATAAATGCACCAAGCCAATATGAAGAACAATCGGAGTGAAAAATCTCCACCATTCCCCTTCAAGAATGAGCGGGTTAAACTTAGCACCATATTGAATTAGAGTGGAAGTGTTTGTACTGCCTCCTTTCCATTCGAGTAAAAGAAACATAAGAACTTGAATGGCGATAAAAGCATAGGTAAACAGAGGTTTCCCAGCCCGAAAAACTGCCTGTTCTTCCTTTTCCTTTTTAACTGCTCCTGCTAACGTTTTTTGCTTAAGGTTCTCTATTTCTTCAGGATCGGTATGTAACTCTGCAGGAATGTCAAATCGAGAAGAGAATAAGCTATTAAGCTTTGCTGTTTCTTTTTCATAAAGAACTGGAGCCATAATCATTGTTGTAACTTCTGTTTTACTGCCTTCCTGGAGTTGAAAAGGTGCCTCCAACCGATATTCATAATCATCAACAGGAGGGTATGGAGAAATATAAATATTTAAAATGCCTAATTGCTTTTTCGCCAGCTGCTTTCTAATTCTTTCACCGTTTGCAGCTGTATGTTCAATATCCCTTTCCATCCAGCTGCTCCAGTCAAGATCATACCGCAGCAATCGAATCACCTGCAGCTGTTTATTTTCCATTTTTTCAAGCCACAATTCTTTATCGCCTTCCCCTAACTGAACAATGCGAAAATCATGATCTGAAATAAAATACCATGCTAATCTCCAAAACATATACTCTTCTTGCATAAGATCTCCACCACTCTATGTTAACTTTTCGGAAAAACACATTAGACAAATCTTGAAAGCAGGCTTTGATCCTGCTTTTCGATACAGCTTCTAAAAGAACAGGCTGCATGCTGCCTTCGTGTGCGTTTAAACCATTTTAATCTTGTATCTATACGGCTAACTTATCCTTTAACTATAGAAAAAAACACTTTGTATTGTAAAGCAATATCATCCTTATATGTCTTTTTATAAATTCAGGAAGAAATTTGGATAAAAATGCTGTCTTTCATTCAAACTAATAAAAAAACAGGAGGTTGGATCATGGGAAAATTTGTTTCGATCTTTGTTATTGGTCTTAGCGGCTATTTATTTTTTCAAAATCGCTATCGATTATTAAACTTTGTCTTAAGCAATGTATGGCTGCGCAGATTTGTTGTTGGCTCTTTTCTAAATATGCCTGGAATGCGCGATCGCATGATGAATTCGGTCTTCCGTTAGAATGTAATCTCCTAAAAGAAAAAGGCCAGAGCGGCCTTTTTCTTTTTCTATCATTATTAATTGTTTGAGAAAAATGGTTTCATCGTTTTCTTAAGCACTTCAGCTGAGTGTGTAAACTTCTCTTGTTCATCTTGATTTAAGTGAAGCTCAATTACATCGCGTATTCCCTTTCTGTTCACAATAGCAGGAACCCCAATGTACACATCACTTTGTCCGTATTTGCCGTCCAAGTACGCAGAAACGGTCAAGACCGAATTTTCATTTTGCAGAATGGCCTTTGTTAGCCTAACCAGTCCCATCGCAATGCCATAGTAGGTTGCCCCTTTACGTTCTATGATATGATAGGCGGCATCCCTTACATTTAAAAATAACTGATCCAGATCCTCTTGCTTATATTGCTCTTTCTTTTTCACCCAATCAGCGATCGTTTTACCGGCAATATCTGCATGGCTCCATACCGGAAGCTCTGTATCCCCGTGTTCTCCTATAATATAGCCATGAACATTTCGGGAGTCCACTTGAAAATAGTCTCCAAGCAAGTAGCGGAACCGTGCTGTGTCCAGAATCGTGCCAGAGCCAATGACTCTTTCCTTTGGCAATCCGGAATACTTCCAAACCGCATAAGTGAGAATATCGACAGGATTTGTCGCAACAAGAAAAATACCGTCGAAGCCATTGTTCATCACTTGATCGACAATGCTTTTAAAAATTTTTGTATTTTTCTCTACTAAATCCAAACGGGTTTCGCCAGGCTTTTGATTGGCCCCAGCACAAATCACAACAATATCTGCGTCACGGCAATCAGAATAATCTCCATACCAAATGCTTGTGGGAGAAGGAGCAAAAGGCAGGCCGTGATTTAAATCCATCGCATCTCCCTCTGACTTCTCCTTATTCAGATCAATGAGCACTAATTCCTCTGTAACTCCTTGATTCAGCATCGCAAAAGCATAGCTGGATCCGACAAATCCAGTTCCAATTAAAGCTACCCGATTCACTCTTTTTGACACGATATCTCCTCCTTTATATTTCAATCATTGTATCAGATTATTATTAACTAATTGTAAATTGAAAATATATAAAACCTAGAAGAGCAGCAATAAATCCTGATAGAAAGTTTACTGAATCATTGTTAAGAAAAGCAGACCCTTTTTGCAGACTTGTTTTTGTCTGACAATGCACAGTCTTTTCCATTTGTTTTCCACAAATAGTACAAACATAAACAGCTTGGAAATAGGCTCCCATTACAGTATCGAGTAAGTTGCCTATAAAGCCAAATAAAAAGACAAGCCAGAAGGCAGCTAACTCCAGATCAAATAAATGTAAACCAGCAAACCCAATGACAAAAGATCCTGCAATCCCCGCAAGTGTACCCATAACACTCACTGCTCCAGAAGTACCTGCTTGTGCCTGTTTGAATGTTCTAATTGATATGGGCGCTTGCTTACTGAGGGAACCGATCTCTGATGACCATGTATCCGAATTGGCACTCGCTATGCAAATAAGGAATGCAAGCAGCCATGCTTCATCAGCAGTCTGAAAATAAAGCAGACTGGCCGCTGCAGCAGCACCGCCATTGGCAGCAACCTGCTGCCAATCCCGATTGGAGCCTTTTTGTACAATTTCCTCTATAGCAGCTTTTTTTTGCTTCTTATAAAGAGACAATATGCTAGATGAAAGAAAGAACAGACCAAGGATCAGCAAACCTTCATAACCAAAGCTATAGCCAATACTAATCCCTACGACAACAGCACATATGCTACCTGAAAAGGAAAGAACCTTTAACTTATACCCGCCGATTGATGCGGCGAGAATGATGAAGATGAGAATAAGATCATTAGACATGTGGATTGTAAACCTTCGCATCCGTTATTATTTGCATAACAGACTGATCGTACACATCGACTGGCAAAGTTTTCACGATTTGTTCATCAAATGCAAGCGCAATGGTTTTACCTTCATAAAAGGGAAGAAAACGGTCATAGTATCCGCCCCCAACACCTAGGCGCTCTCCGCTTGAAGTAAAGGCAAGACCAGGCACAATTAATAAATCAATCTCTTCCGCTTTTTTTGCCTTTGTCTGCTCTTCAATTGGCTCTAACAATTGAAAGTAAACCCGCTCTAGCTGTTTAAAATCTGTAATGGTACGAAAAATCAATTTTCGCTCTTTTGGTTCACATTTTGGAACAGAGACCGTTTTTCCTTCCTCCCATGCTTTTTTGATGATTGCATATGTATCGACTTCAGGCTGAAGAGAAATTGTAATGCCTATACTTGATGCTTTCTCCCATGCCGGCTGCTGAAAGAGTTTATGAGCAATGATTTCAGAACGCTGCATATATTGAGCTTCTGTTAACTGGGCAAGAGTATTTTTTATATACTTGCGTAAATCTTTTTTTTGCTGGTCCAGTTCCATCCTCCAGTCCTCCTTTTATCTGCTATTTCATTTGTTTTTTTACATACAAAAAAAGCAGCAGGAATGACCCCGCTGCTTATTTTGTCTCACGATGTGTAACAGAACGCTTATCTCTTGGGCAATATTTCTTAAGCTCAAGACGATCTGGATTGTTTCGTTTATTTTTTTTAGAAATATAGTTACGATCTCCACATTCTGTGCAAGCTAACGTAATATTCACACGCATGTAATTTCCCTCCAAACTATAGATGACTAGTTCGTTCATACGACTTTTCTATAATATCACTTTTTAGTTTGAAATGCTAGTGTGTTTTTTAAAAGAACAGAATTTAAGTTTTGTAATTCCGTTTTGCTGCTGCCGCTAATAATCCAAGACTCGCCTTCACATGTTTGCCTTCCGTCAAATTCAATTTCTTTTGTATACAGACTGACAGCATTTCCCTTTACCATCGGAAGATATTTTAATCTTCCGCTAGCTGATTCCGCCCATATATTATCGGTATGAATATTCCAATAAGGCTGGATTGTACATTCGCTCATTTTTTCATTTTCCAGATACCCGTTAACTAAGTAAACAGTTTGATCAGCCAAATGGTATACAAGGTTATCAACAGGAGAAACAAAAGAAACATGTTCTCTAGAATGAGTTTCGTGTTTGTATTGAAGCAATACATTCACTTTTCGTGAAAATGGGTAATGGTTTGTGACATACACTTTGTAATAGCGGACCTTTGAATGAATGTGCAATTCTTTCACATGAATCGATAAGCCGATCTCATGGAGTGTCTGCTGAAGCCCTCCGTTTAGCCAATAGGTGACTCCATCGACCCTAATGCCAGGAAACATTCTCAGCTTTCTATTAACACTTTCATATAGAGGATCATGATCAGTTATTCTAAGAGAATTTGTATTCATTTTAGGACACCTTTTTTATTTATTTTTGTATAATCATTTTGCTTTCAATCAATATTTCTTCGTATACACGCTTCGTCAATTCAGCTGTACGATTCCAGCTGAAAAGGCTGTCTGCTACTCTCTTTCCATTTATTCCGAGTGTGATGGCTTCTTCTTTATTCGACAGAAGGAAAGATGCTTGGTCTATCAGGCTGTCCGGATCACCTGGGTTCATCAATAAACCAGTAGAACCATGCTGCACGATCCCTTTTAATCCCCCTGTATTTGAAGCAATGACTGGCTTTCCTGCAGCCATCGCTTCAAGAGCCACAATCCCAAAAGGTTCATAGTTACTTGGAAATACGGCCATTTCACACATTGAGAAAAGCTCTGCACGCTGCTGATCACTGATAAAGCCTGGAAAATAAAAGCGGTTCTCCAGTTTATACTCTTTCACTTTGCTGCGATATTCTTCTAATAGCGGACCTCTGCCTGCAATAACAAAATAAATATCCTTAAACGTTGCACAAAGCTCATTCGCTGCCTCAATAATCGTTTCAAATCCCTTTTCCTGTACCATTCTTCCAATGGAAAAGATAAGTCTTCCGTTTTCCTGCACATAAGGCATTCCCATAGCAGAGCATTTAGTCTGATGATGAGATACATGTTCTACGCCGTTTGGAATGATCGTCATTTTGTTTTCTGAATGCTGAAACAGATCAATAACTTCATTTTTCATATATACACTGCAGACAATGATGTGCTCTGAGTGTTCAATCAATTGTTTTTCCTTTTTGTGTATAAAGCTTTGCATCTCCGTAAAAATTCCGCCATTTCTGCCTGATTCCGTTGCGTGAATGGTCGTAACGAGGGGAATATTAAGCAGCGTTTTTAGACTCATTGCACAAGCTCCAACCAGCCAATCATGCGCATGTATTAATGAAAAAGAATGTATGAAGCGTAACTCTCTTGCTTTTCTTTCCATTGCCAGATTTAAACCGCCAATCCATCTTAAAAAATCAGGATCTCTGCTATTTAATGGCTCTACACGGTGAATAAAGACTCCGTTTACTGCCTCTGTTTCAGGCAGTTCTCCTGTATTAGCTGTAAGGACATGAACCTCAAAACCTATTTTTACAAGGCTTTCTGCCAGGGCACCAACATGTCTTGCCAAACCGCCAACAAGGTTAGGTGGATATTCCCAAGAGAGCAGAAGAACCTTTCTCTTTTGTTCCTTTCTTTCCAAATGCACTTCTTTTAAAGGATAAAACCTTTTGTAAGAGGACTTATCTATAGTGAGACCTGTTGAGATTCTTCCAGTTGCATCAAGCCATTCATCAATAAGCTCATCCATCATTGATTCATCTTTATGATATGTGGAGTTTCTCCCAACCAATTGCTCCATTTTGTGAACATATGTCCACGAATAGGCCAAATCTTTCGAAAATAGAGAATGCGGAGTCACTTCAGGCAGAAACGATTGACACAAGTGAACATTCTCTTCAGTTTGAGAAAGGTTTCCCTTTTCACTTCCTTGTAATATAAGATCCATTTTTTCAAGTTCTTCCAATCGTGCCAGAAGAGTAGAAATATCGGAATAGATCACTACTTCTTCAGAAGAAGCAGAAGTTTGAGCTAACCAATCTTTCATCTCTATTCTTTGATTGCTGAATTGCTCTGAGAAATCAGTATGAATAGGAAGGATCGTTAAACCATGAGGTGACTTTACAATGCTTCTTCCCTCATGGATAGGTGGGGGATCAGCAAATTTTATGGTTTCAGAGCTTATAAAAGTATGAGAAAATGCCTGGTCCATTAAAAATAAATCTAGTCCAGGTGCATACATTCCGTAAGGAAACCAGAATCCTTCTGGTTTAATCTGCAAGTGCTTCTGCAAACAAGTTAAACTATTTCTAATCTGCAGCTGTGTTCCAACAGAGGTTGTTGCATAAGGAAGGATACCAGTTGAAGTGGCTAAAACTTGTATGCTCTTTCTTTGCAGCAGTGCTGATATGAGCTTATTAATATTTTTATTAAAACCATGCCAATACTCTAGTACCTCTTGATCTTGTTTTAAGTAGGTGTCCATTTCTTTTTGAAATTCAGGACTTTCAAAGATCTGGTAATATGAAGACGATAAGGCGATTTGGATGTTTACATAGTGTCTAGTATTCTCCAGATGATGAAACAACTGCAGAAGCTTATGAACGAAGGGATAAAGGTCCGGCCAGTATTCCACCTGCTTGGGATAATAATGCACATCAGGCTGAAGTATAATCGTAATTGGCTGCTTGTCCATTGTTTAATTCACCTTCGTTTCCTTTTCGTAATAGCTATATGTGCTCACATGCTCAACCCATTTTGGCATTTCATTACGGTTAAGCAGAAATTGCTGAACATCATGACCTAGGTGTCCAGTCTGCTCCATACTGTTTCTTGGGGCATGAATAGAATTGGACCTTACAATAGGAAAGAAATATGTATCTGAAAACATTATGCCAATCTCAGCAACATAACAGTGATTAGCCTCCAATTCAGAGATGATCCAATGGGAATCCTTCTCCGAGATTCCAATATCAGTAGTTGAATGGGCATTAGAACCATCATAAATGATGCAGGTGACGTCGTTTAACCTAATAACAAGGTTTAAGTCGTTTAGATGAAAATACTGCTTTACAAGGTCTCTCGTGTTGTCACACACATTCCAATGCAAAAACACTTGCTGAGGTGAAATCAAAGACATGGATAAATAGTTATTATCTATACTTTCAAAAGTCTGCTGATCATCTGCAATCTTTATGTCCTTTTCGCCTTTTTTATGATTGATTAGCTTTACCCACTGATATTGTACCTTACCAACCGTTGTATTAAGTTCTTTTGCAATTTTACGGAAGGATAATCCGCTTCGTTTTAACGCAATAATGTCTTCAATCATTTTTGCACCTCACTCTCATTCTCACTTAGCATGTTTACTATATGAAAAGCTGAATTTATTTTGATTTCTATTAATTTTATTTTGTAAGTTAATGTTATCATCGAACAAGCACACCAGCAATGAACGGAATTTGTCGGGAATTGTATGATAGGCACTCGAGGCATACTATATATGCAAAAATATTTTTAACAAAAATCTATTAGGCTGGAAAAAGAAGTTCTTTCGACTAGATCAGCTATTCAAAACGACAGATTCACCCTTTTTTCTAACTTCATTCGAAAATTGTCGTCTTCATATGATAGAATGTTTTTGTCTATAAAACAGAGAGTGAGTTGAAAAACATTGATATATGTCTTAATTGCCTTACTAGTTTTTTCTTTATTGCTATTCGTAGTGTCAATTTTCTTAAAAGATCCCTATAAAACCTTAAGAGAAGATATTGATCAGCTCACCATGCAGCAGGTCCAGGATATGTATGTGGTTAAAAAGAAGCTAAAGGTACTAGAAGAAGAGCTTTTATTGGATGAACAAGTCATGCCACAAATACTGAACACAGTTAAAGCTCAGTCACCTGCCCCGAAACCAGAAAAGAAAGAAATCCATGATATTATTAAAAATCAAGTTCTTGTTCTTAGTAAACAAGGCTTAAGCATCGACCAAATTGCAAGGCAATCTTCATTGACGGAAGAAGAAGTTGAAAACATCTTACGGACAATGAAGCTAAAAGGTGATTTTTATGCATAAAAGAAATGTACGTTCCTTTTCATTTGGCATCTTCTTCTCTGTTCTGGTTATTGCTATTTACACGTTTATAGCCGATCCAGAACGTAAAGAAACTGCCTATACAGACAACGGAGCCAAAGCATACTTAGAAGAGGCGGGTTACACTGTTTTGACTGAGGAAGAATTGAATAATGCGATTGACTCCTCTGAAAAACAGACAGAGCAGCCAGACACAGATAGCAACGACGGCGACGAGGCCGGCAGTAATCCTGATCAGCCACAAGGAGAAGACACAGCTCCTGAGGAACCCCCTGTTTCCTTTGAACTGGAGATAAGCCAAGGGATGAATGTTGGGCAAATCGCATCATTATTAGTTCAAGTTGGTTTAGTAGAGGATGCGAGTGCGTTCACACAATATATGGAGGAAAATGGCTATAGCACAAAGATCCAGCTTGGCACATTTGAAATTAAACAAGGCATGAGTATTGAAGAGATTGCTAAAACCATAACAAAAAGCTAAAGGTCAGTGACCTTTAGCTTTTTTACTTACGAATTTAAATCATATTGACGTCCTTTAACAAGGTAGAAAACATGTTCTGCAATATTTGTTACATGGTCAGCTGCTCTTTCTAAATAACGAGAAGTAAAAGAAAGCTGAGTGATTTGCGGAAGACGATCTGGCATGCTAACGCTTATTTTCATCAGATCCAAGATGGTTTCACCATAAAGATCATCTACCTTATCATCCATATCTGCCACTTTTTTCGCCTTTACAATATCTTCTTCATTAAAAGCTTCTAAAGATAGCTTGAGCATCTTGATCATAATTGAATACATCTCTTTGATGTGAACAATTGGCTTAACATGCTCCTCAGAACCGATACGAATCGTTGATTTGGCGATATTTACAGCAAAATCTGCGATTCTTTCAATATCTGTTGCAATCTTAATAGCCACGATAATACGACGTAAATCAATAGCCACAGGCTGCTGTTTCGCAATTAAAAGAATGGCAAAGTCATTAATTTCTTCATAAAGCACATCTGCTTTAATATCATCTTCCATAATTTCAATCGCTAGTTCGATATTTTTTGTTTCTAGGGCCAGAATTGATTTTGATAAAGCAGACTCAGCAAATTCGCCAAGCTCAATTAATTTTTGTTGAAGACGGATTAATTCATCATCAAATTTTTCACGTACAGACATAGCGGCCTCCTATTAACCAAATCTACCAGTAATATAGTCTTCTGTTCTCTTATCAGTCGGATTCGAAAAGATCACATCGGTATCTGCATATTCAATTACTTCACCATTTAAGAAGAAAGCCGTTTTATCTGAAATCCTTGCTGCCTGCTGCATATTATGTGTAACGATAATAATACTAAAATCCTTCTTAAGCTCTTGTACAAGCTCTTCAACTTTTAATGTTGAGATTGGGTCAAGTGCGGATGTTGGTTCATCCATTAGAATAACATCAGGTTCAATTGCTAGACAGCGTGCAATACACAGACGCTGCTGCTGACCGCCAGATAAGCCATATGCATTTTCATGGAGGCGATCCTTAACTTCATCCCAAATCGCTGCGCCACGCAAACTTTTCTCCACAATCTGATCCAAGACTTTCTTGTCGCGAATGCCATGGATTTTTGGACCATACACAACATTTTCATAAATTGACTTTGGGAATGGATTTGGCTTTTGGAATACCATTCCTACATGTGTACGCAAATCTTCTACTTTAAAGTTTTTATCAAAAATACTTTTTTCACGATATTGAATATCACCCGAAATCTTCACAATTGGAGTCAATTCAACCATGCGATTTAATGTTTTAATATAAGTAGATTTTCCGCATCCGGATGGACCGATAATCGCTGTAACATCATTTTCCTGAATCTCAAGATTAATATTTTTAAGAGCATGTGTTTCTCCGTACCAAAGGTTCAAATCCTTTGTATTATATACCATACCCTTTTTACTTTCTGTTTTATCTTTCACTGTATTAGCAGCACTATTAGCTGTAAAAGTTGAAACTGTCATGTTTGAATCTCTCCCGTCGTTAGAATCTTCTCTGGAATTTATTTCTGATCAAAACTGCTATCGAGTTCATTATGAATAACACAAGTAATAGAATAACGATTGTTCCAGCAGCAAGATTAGCATACTCTGCAACAAGGGCAGAATCTAATGTCCAGTAATATATTTGCATTGGCATTACAGTGAACTTGTCAAAAATACCGTCTGGCAGCGGAATCAGCAATGCAGGAATACCAAGAACTACTAAAGGCGCTGTCTCACCGATAGCACGAGAAAGTGCTAAGATGACTCCAGTTAATATACCCGGTAGCGCAGCTGGCAGAACCACATTTTTTATGGTTTGCCATTTAGTTGCTCCCATACCATAGGATGCTTCCCTTAAAAATTGCGGCACAGCACGAATGGCTTCCTGACTTGCAACAACCACAACTGGTAAAACAAGTAAACTCATTGTAAGCCCACCTGCTAATACTATATTACCTAATCCAAGAGCACGGGCAAAAACAGTTAAACCTAAAATTCCAAATACAATGGAAGGAACACCAGCAAGATTGGAAATATTCGTTTGAATAAAGGCTTGCAAACGGCCCTTTTTCGCATATTCCTCAAGATAAATTGCTGTTCCAACACCTAGGATCATCGTAACAGGTGCAACTACAACCATTAACCATAATGTACCAGATATTGCACCCATGATTCCAGCTTTTTCTGGATCAGTTGACAGCTTGTTTGTTAAGAATTCAAAATCAATCCAGCCAATACTGTCAGCAACCACCCGATAAATCAGGATCACTAATACCAATAGACCGAATAGCGTTGCAGCTAAGAAAACATTTTTTGCAACTGTATTTGTTGTTAATCTAGATCCCATTTTCTTTTCAACTAGTTTTGTATCAATATGTTTCATATTAATATTCCTCCCTAAATCTACGAGAAATATACTGTGCAATTAAGTTCATGATTAACGTGAAGACGAACAATGTCATAGCAACAGCATATAAACTGTAATAAAGGGTAGAGCCAGCAGGAGCATCCCCGCCAGTAACTTCAACTATATAAGCTGTCATCGTTTGCATGGACTGTGTAACGTCAAAGGTGAAATTCTTATTACTTCCGCTGGCGATTGTAACGATCATTGTTTCACCAATCGCTCTTGAAATCCCCAATACAAAAGAAGCGATAATTCCAGACATTGCTGCTGGAACAATTACTCTCCATGTAACTTCTAACTTTGTTGCCCCAAGTGCAAGGGCACCTTCTCGCATAGAATATGGCACTGAACTCATTGCATCTTCTGATAAAGATGCCACCATTGGAATAATCATAATTCCCATCACGATCCCCGGACTGAGGATATTCGTGGGCTCTAAAGAAGGAATGATTGCTCTCAATAGAGGAGTGACAAATGTAAAAGCAAAAAAACCATAAACAATCGTTGGAATACCTGCAAGAATCTCAAGTATTGGTTTCAATGCTCTTCTAACTCTTTCAGAAGCGTATTCGCTTAAGTAAATAGCTGTCATTAAACCGATTGGAATAGCCACAAACATGGCTATTGTAGAAGAAATAATTGTACCGGTTAGCAATGGGAGTACCCCGAATTCCGCATTATCTCCCAATGGCTTTAAGACAGTGCCAGTGAAAAACTCAAAAAAAGGTATAATTTTAAAGAATTCAATTGTTTCGCTTAATAATGTAAATACAATCCCTATCGTTGTTAAGATTGAAATTATAGCGATAACTAATAACACTTTAGGCATTATTTTTTCAAAAATAGCAGAAACGGAACGTGATTGCTTATTCTTCGCAACCATTTCACGTACTGCATTTTTTTCTAACTTGTTATTCAAGTTGTGAAACCCCCTTCACCAAAACCATTCATCCAATTTGGTATTTCATACTTAATCAAACAGATAGGAAGATGAGACTTAAGAGCCCCCATCTTCCTATCACCTTTGTTTAATAGATGTTTATTATTGTAAACCTTCTAAAGCTTCAATGTTAGCTTGGATCTCTTCTTCTGGAATTGGAGCAAAACCAGTTTCAGATGCTACAGTTGCAGCATTTTCCATAGCGTAGATTGCAAAGTCAAGAACTTGTGCTTTTTCTTTTGCCATTTCTGGGTTAAGGTAAGTGAATACCGGGCGAGTAAATGGAGAGTAATCAAACTCTTCGCTTTCACCAATTGTCTCTAAGCTTGGAGCAACCGCGCCATTACCGAAATCAACAGATACAGCAGTTAACTTATCAGTGTTGCTTTCATAGTAACCATAACCAAAGAATGCGATAGCGTTTTTATCTTTTGAAACTAGATCAACTAGAGTAGAGTAATCTTGCTGAAGGTTAACACCTTCTACTAAATCTTGACCTTCAAGAATTTCATCAAAGAAGAACTCATAAGTACCATGGTTTTCGTTAGGTCCCATTGTAACGATTGGCTCATCTGGGAAAGATGGATCAACGTCAGACCAGTTTTTCACGCCAGAGCTTGCAAGGAAAATATCTTTAACTTGTTGCTCAGTAAGTTCAGTAGCCCAGTCATTTTCTTTGTTGATAACAACTGTTAAGCCATCTAAAGCAACTTTTAACTCTAAAGGTTCAAAGCCAACTTCTCCTGCTTTTGCAATTTCTTCGTCTTTGATTGGACGAGAAGCATCATTGAAATCAGTTCCGTCTTCAATTAAGAATTTTTCAAAACCAGCAGATGTACCTGCACGGCTAACTTCAACAGAAACATTTTCTTCTTCGTTAGTCATATAGTTTTCAGCCATTTTAGCCATGAATGGATAAACAGTACCAGAACCGTCGATTACTACGCTTCCTTCTAGTGCAGTTTCTTCGTCAGCAGGAGCTGGATCTTCAGTATTGCCATCTGTTCCGCCTGCATTATCTTCGGCAGGTTCTTCTGTGTCTCCGCCACCGCAAGCAGCAATGATTGTCATTACAGCTGCAAGCAATAGTAACATGCTAAGTTTCTTCAAGCTTTTCATCTTCTTAATTCCCCCTAAGAGTTATCAATGTTTTGTCCTACAAGTAATAGAATAAAGGTGTTCTGTTAATCCCGTTTTAATCAAATGTAAATGTTTTGTAAACTTCGTTGATTGTTGTGTAAATATGTCGAAATCCGGTAATAATATGATATTTAGGCAGTAAATTAAGTCGAAGATTGACCTATTAGCAAAGTTTTTAGTATAAAAGATGGTTGCTAAATTGCTAGAACTGAACCTGGCCTATGTAAAACAAACAAGAATAGTATTCAATTTGATTACTCATATTGTTTTCAGGTTGAATAATTTTATGCATTTCCTCATTTAATCTGCTTAAAAATTATATTCACTAATACATAAGAGCTAATTTCCCAGAAAAAAAGACCCGAAGCCTTAGACAGAAAATCTCCTTTTAAGATATCTGCTAAGTTTACGAGTCTATAAACAATTGTATCACTGATGCCCTGCATCTTTCTGATCCGTAACCATTTTAAACAGTTTTACTATATTTTGAATTTATTAAGTACAATTTGCAGCTGTGCAGCCATGTCATTGAGCTTTCTCGCAGAATTATTTATTTCACCGCTAGAAGCCAGCTGCTCTTCCGCTGATGTTGCAACAGTCTCAGAGTAGGAGGAGTTAATTTTGGCCATTTCGGTCAAAACATTCACATTCTCAGCGACCATTTCTGTACTGTTTGAGAATTCGGCAGTCATATCATTCATGGAAAAGATCGTTTTGTTCATTTCTGTAATGGACTGACTAATATTCTGAAATGAGGCACCAGCTTCATTAACAGCTTTAGTACCATCCAAAACTTCATCTGTACTTTTTTTCATAGCAAGTGATGTTACTCGTATTCCATTTTGAATTTGAGAAATCAGGTCCGTTATTTGATTGCTAGACTCCCGAGATTGTACAGCAAGCTTTCTTACTTCATCAGCAACTACCGCAAAACCTCTGCCATGCTCGCCAGCACGAGCTGCTTCAATGGCTGCATTGAGTGCTAATAAATTGGTTTGTTCTGATATATTCGTAATCACATCTGTAATGGTTCCTATCTTTACAGAGTTCTCCCCCAGTTCATCTATATAAGAGGAAACGTTATGAACTGATTCATTAATTTGCTGCATCTTCGAAATAGAATTTCCGACTACATCATTCCCCAGCCTTGACATGTCAGCTACCTGATCGGCAACAGAATCCAGTGTTTGGACAGATGCAGTTAAGATTTGCAGACGATCTTGCAAGTGTTTTATTGTCTCAATTATTTCATTCACTGTATTAAGCTGCTTGCTTGATGATGCGGCGACTTCTTGGATGGACCCTGTAATTTGCTCTGTGCCTTTCATTGTTTCAGATGAACTTGCTGTCAATTCGTCAGCAGAATCGAGCACATGAGAAGTTGTTAAAGTAGCCTGGTGAATCAGCTGTTTTAAATCAGACACCATCCTATTAATTGAAGATGTTAGATCTCCAAGCTCGTCCTTTGAATAAATCTTAATCTCCGGCTGACTAAAGTCACCCTCTGTAATAGTTTGAATTCTTTCAGAAATACGTTTAATTGATAAATGTATAGACCTTGCAAGTAAAATACCAACTAATATAGAAATAATCGCCATCACAACAGTTAGAATCACTGTCATAAAGGTAACTTTTTTCCCATTTGCCACTATCGTACTGCCCAGCTCAGATACATTGTTTTGCTTTTCATCTGCTAACTGTTTCAAGCTTGCCATTGTATCTTGAGCCTGTTCCTGTTCAGCTCCAAGATTTAATAAAGCTTTATGCTGGTCTCCATCATCATAAACTCCAATGACATTGCTTCGCATAAGATCAGTCCAGCGTGCTCCATAGCTAATCAGCTTATGTATTTCTTCTTCGGTATCTTTCCCTTCCATACGCTGAAGAAGCTCTGTTTCAATCTTTTCACTTTCTGCTGCATTTGCTTCAAAATCTTCAATCGATTGCGGTGAACCCTCGAGCAAATAATTCGTCACAAGGCGCAGTCGCTCGGACATATTAAATCGAATATTTTGCATCAAGTTCAATTCCACAGATTCTGCCAGTATTAATTCTTCCGCAAGTTCATTAGACTTAGCAGTATTAACAATGGAATAAGCGGCAAGACCTCCTGAAATGAGCAGTACTAAACAAAAAGTTAGAATAATTTTTCTTTGGATGGTCATTTTGAATGGAATGGAATATGTCCGATTTCTCGTCTTCTGGTACAAATGTGCTAATTTCTGTTTAATAAATTGCAAAAAGACACGCCCTCTCGCTAAAGTTCCCCTTCCATTATCACAGCTTTTTATTAAGATATTGTAAATTCAATGTGAATTTTATATAAACACAGGCTCTTTGACCTATTTTCTTTTAGGTCTAAAAATCCATATAACAGAAAAAACCGCTCCATAGGCAGGAGCGGCTCTTTCCATTATTCTTCTTCTGTATCTTCTTCAGTAATTTCAGCGTCCTCTGTATCAGAAGCTTTCTTATCATTTGCTTTCAAGTCAAAGTACGCATCCATTACACGGTTTCCAATTTTCAAATTGGCTCTATGATCCACACTTCCCTGATAGGCCCATGGTACCAGAACTGCCATTGCTACTTCAGGATTCTCGGCTGGAGCATAGCTCACAAGACTTAAATTCATAACCTCTGGCGGTTCTTTTCCATAATTACTGCGCAACGGTCCATCATAGAAGGCTTCAGCTGTACCCGTTTTTCCTGCAGGTTTATATGCTTTACTGCCAAAAAAGGAATATGCTGTGCCATCTCTTTCTTGCATAACTCGTCTAAATCCTTCTTGGACTAATTTCATCCATTCTGGCTTAGCATCAATGCGATTTAAAACAACTGGAGAAATTTCTTGAACAAGCGGTCCAAGCTGGTCTTCTTCCATAACAGGTTCACGAATTTCTTTTACCATATGAGGCTCCATCCGATTGCCTCCATTGGCAATCGTCGAAACATATTGTGCAAGCTGCATGTTTGAATACGTATCGTACTGTCCGATGGAAAAGTCAAGCATGAAACCAGGCAGACTGCTCGCACCTTTAAATCCCGTTTGCTCGTTAGGCAAGTCGATGCCTGTTCTAACACCTAGACCAAATTGAGCAAAGGAATCACGAAAAGTACTAAAGCCCTCTTCAGTGTTCAATGGAAGCGGCTGATTCGGCTGATATCTCCCTCCGCCAATTCGAATAGCTGTTTCAAACATATAAACGTTTGAAGATACCTTTAAAGCATTCACATCGCTAATCGGACCAAATGTTTTCCATGATTTTTTGGGAGGTGTGTTTTTAATAAGCAATGGTCTGTCAGTAATGACTGTCCCAGGACTTATAACTCCCTCATTGTATCCAGTTAATATGGTTGCACCTTTGACAGCAGATCCAACATTATATGTTGTCGTAATATTGCCTAAAGCATCATCCTGCAATTCTGTTTTGCCTGTTTGCTCGTTTTTAACAAGCCTTTTTCCGGCCATCGTTAAGATTTCCCCTGTGTGAGGGTCCATTAAGACTACATACGCACGATCAAGCAAAGTCGTGCCAGGTGATGTTTTCGCTGCACGAAGTTCTTCTTCTATAATCTTTTCCACTTCAAGCTGCAGTTCCATATCTGTACTCAAAACAAGATCTTTTCCTCTCTGTCCCTCGCTGATCGGAATAGTTTCCAGTACATTGCCGGCTTTATCCGTTACATTTTTAACCTTTGCCTTTTGCCCGTGAAGCACCTCTTCATACTGAAGCTCAATATAGCTTTTGCCAACACGGTCATTACGGCTGTAATCTCTAGCCAAATAATAGTCAAGCTGTTCTGCAGGCACTCCTTCATCAGAAGAAGTAACCTTTCCCAACACAGATTTTAATGTGTTGTTATAAGTGTAAGCTCTTTCCCAATCCGTTGTAGTATCAACGCCAGGCAATATTTGCAGATTTTCACTTACAATCGCAAATTCTTCATCTGTAACATCTTTATTCTTAACGATTTGCGGTGTAAGGGCATAGCCGCTTGAAAAATCACGGTATATCGCAAGAATTTCAATATCTTCAGGTGTTAATTCAGCAAGATCACCTTCTGTAATACGATCTAACTGCAATTGGTACACTTCATTATTGAGTTCAGTGCCCTCATATTTTTCTGCTAACGCATCTGATTCTTTCTCTGACACTTTTTCTTTCGCACGCTCTGGATTTTTTATGATCCAATAATCCTTTTGATCCCGCTCCGTTACCTTTTCTGTATCTTTGTCAATCATCTTAGCCAGTCTTTCGGCAACTTCAAGCATCTCTTCCTGACTCGCACCATTATTAGTATAAGTAATTGCATTTTGCGGTGTATTATCAACAATAATTTGCCCTGTTCGATCATACATCTTCCCGCGCGGAACAGGGTTGTTTACCGTAACATCCTCAGTCCGTTCAATTTCCCGCTTATAATCGTCCCCATAAACAATCTGTACAAATCCTAACCGCAGAATTAAAACAGAAAATAGACCAAATACAACAAAGAAGAGTAAATTCAGACGAAAAGGAACATGATTCTTCTTTTTATTCTTTCTGTTCAAAATGTAACCACACTTCCCCTAAAAAGTTTCTAGTCTTATTTTATAAGAAGTGAGAAAAAAATTCTATTAATAACTAGTCTTTTTCGATGTAATGTTTTCCATTAAGCAGCCAGGTTCACTTTATGAATAAAATAATAAATAAGCGTATGTCCTGTTCCTAGTATGATGATAAGTACAGGAATGCTATTTTCGGGTTTAAAAATGGAGATCCCAGCTAAAAATGCCAGCACAGAAACAACTCTGCCTATATTTAAATATAGCTCTCTTACCACAATATACTCAATCCTCATCTCCCTGGCCTTCCAGGCTGTGCCGATTACATCATAAGTCATAGAAACGTAAGGAACAAACAGAATCGGATATCCTACCGCAATAATAGCCGCATAGATCATTAATTTAGGGAATGTAATGTTTGCCAAGATAAAAAAGATGCTCACATACAACAGAATTCCACCGATTAATATCGCTTTCTTCCTCTGATGTTTCCTTAGCATTCTAGAGACAATATAATAGGCAACAAAAGAAATGCCTGAATTGACAAGACCAAAAGTTCCGAGAGCAAGCTCACTTCCTGTTGAGATAAAAACAAAGACTGAAACGAGAAAGGCAAATGTTCCTTCGCGCAGCCCCTGAAAAAAGTGGGCATTCGTAATCATACGCCAATTAAAGCTATTTTTTCTCTCCTTGAGGATTCTGGTAAACCAGTACCTTCCGCTTGCGGGTCTCCTTTTTAAGAAGAAGCTTAAAATGACTGCCACTAAAAACAAGGTTAGTGAAATACCGAAAATTATAGAGTATCCTGTAAACTTTTCCATCTTCGAAATGATGAATCCGGCAGCAATTGGTCCAGCCATTCCTGCTACAGAATTTAAAATACCGAGAAACCCATTAAAAAAGTCGCGATTTTCCGGTTCAGTAATCTCAAAGGTTAACACATTAAATGCAAGCCAATAAAAACCATAGCCTACTCCAAGCAAAGCGCCTAATAGAAGCAAATACGCCGATGCATTTCCACCTGCAATCAGTACTGCCAAATAAAAGATGCCAAGAAAAATAACTCCGATTCGAAGAACAATTACACGATCAATCTTTTTCGCCCATCTTCCAGCAATGGTAAATGTAATAAGCTGTAAGACAACAATGGATAAATTGTATAATCCGAGGTCGAAATATTCTCCTGATTGTTTCCAAAGGAATATATTCACAAAAGTATTTGAAAGGGCAATACTTAAAGAATACAATCCTCCAATCAGCAGCAATAAAGTTAAATCCCTTGTTACCTCTATATCACCTAGTATCTTTTTAAATCTGCTCATAAAAAAACTCCCCTTTGGTTCTAAGGGTAGTTTTTAACATAGGGCAATGCATTATGCAAAATTGCCCTTTAGAATTTAAAAAGCACAGCAGAAAATCTGCTGTGCTTGATTTAACGTTATTATTTTGCAGCGCTATAGCGTTTAGAAACTTCATCCCAGTTTACAACGTTCCAGAAAGAGTTGATATACTCAGGACGACGGTTTTGATAGTTTAAGTAGTATGCATGCTCCCAAACATCTAATCCTAAGACTGGAGTTTTGCCTTCCATTAATGGAGAGTCTTGGTTTGGTGTGCTAGTCACTTCTAACTCACCATTGTTTACTGCAAGCCAAGCCCAGCCAGAACCGAAACGAGTCGTTGCCGCTTTAGCAAACTCTTCTTTGAAAGCATCAAAGCTGCCAAACTTGCCAGTGATTGCATCTGCAAGCTCACCAGTTGGCTCTCCGCCTGCATTTGGAGCAATTACTTGCCAGAAAAGAGAGTGATTAGCATGGCCGCCGCCATTATTGCGTACAGCAGTACGAGCTGACTCAGGAACTGCATCAAGGTTAGAAATTACTTCTTCTACTGATTTAGAAAGTAGCTCTTCGTTCCCTTCTAACGCATTATTTAAGTTTGTCACATATGTGTTATGGTGTTTTGTGTGATGGATATTCATTGTTTCTTTGTCAATATGAGGTTCTAAAGCATCGTATGCGTAAGGTAATTGTGGTAATTCAAAAGCCATTTTAAATTCCTCCCTATGTATATGAATAGTTTCAGTCTCAAAGCCACTTTATTTTAAGAAACTTCAAGAACTTCAAAGTTAGATTACCAAAGATAGCCTGTTCTTTCAAACAAAACGCTTTGCTGACAAAGTTAAAATACCCCTTTTTTTCGCAAATATTCTCTTAAAAGCATGAAAACGAGCAAATTTCGCTAAATTGTCAAATATCTACTAAATGTTTACACGGCAATATTCTATGCAAAGAATCGTTCATAAACAAGGTAAAACAGCACCTTAACTGTATTGACACCATGACAACTTTTGCTTTAAATCGAGATATAGCATCCAATAAGGAAGTGACAAAATGTCTGATTTTAATATCTCATTTTACAGCCTGCTGATTCAGCAGTTTATAGCAAATGAAAGAGTCGTGCATATCAAGGCAGATACAATTCTTTTCCAAGAAAAAGATCCTGTTGATTATATTTACCTGCTCATGTCCGGTAACCTGGCACTGGGCAGGCACCATATTAAGGGCAAAGAATTTATATTAAAAATATTAAAGGACGAAGAAATTATTATTGAGTACCAATTATTTAAAGATAATCCTTCCTATCATTTTTTTGTCAAGACGCTAAGCGACTGTGAACTTCTTAAAATTAAGAGAGAACAATTTGAGGAATACCTTTTAAATGATAAGAAGCTCCTGGCGAGTTTAACCTCCTGGCTCAGCACCCGTTATCTAAAAGCGCAAATGAAATGCCAAGACTTAATCATCAATGGAAAAAAGGGCGGACTATACTCAATGCTGATCCGTCTCGCTAACAGCTATGGAGTTCGAACGGAAGAGGGAATTTTAATTGACCTTATTCTTACACATCAGGAGCTGGCAAACTTAACATTTGGTACTCGCGAGGTTGTGCAGAGACTTCTGAAGGAATTACGTGAAGATGGAATTATCTCCTATGAAAATCAAAAATTCACTATAAAAGATATGTCTCATTTAAAAAGAGAAGTGGACTGTCAGCACTGCCCAATAGAAATTTGTGGGGTTAACTAAATACTTTAAAATGCAAAAACAGGCAGCGTCAGCATACAGCTGACGCCTGCACGCTTTTCACATTTACAAGACGACAAAAAAGAAATAAATAATCATAATCGCTTGAATAATTCCTTTTGTCACGACACTGCTGACAAAGCCAACAACTGACCCAAATCCGATTTTCGCAGCTTCTTTCAAGTTCTTTCTATGAACAGCGACTTCAGCAATAACGGCACCTAAAAATGGACCAATTAATATCCCCAGAACTGGAATAACAAACGGACCAACTAATAAGCCAATCGTACTTCCCCAAATGCCGGCTTTGCTGCCGCCATATTTTTTTACACCAATTAAATTTGCT
This sequence comes from Cytobacillus gottheilii, assembly GCF_001636345.1. Lineage (GTDB taxonomy): Bacteria > Bacillota > Bacilli > Bacillales > Cytobacillaceae > Cytobacillus > Cytobacillus gottheilii. The sequence continues at coordinate 1,710,473 of NZ_KV440945.1, read as the reverse complement.
GCATAGTCTGCCGTAAAAAGCAAAATGACAAAGAGAATTTGAATACTCCAAAACAGCCAGCTAAACGGTTCAAAAGAAAATAAAAATCCATAAAGCACAAAACCTGCCGCTATAAAAAGAACACTTGGAATAATGGGATATACAAGTCCTACAAATGCAATAACAAATAAGACACCAATAATAATCCAATTGATGGCCTCCATCTGATCAGCTCCCTGCCAATAATATCCGATTTAAAATCTTCCTTATTGTACTATTTCATTCATCACTTGAAAAGTAAGCAGTAAAAAAAGTGCACATAAAAAAGCAAGAGGACCCTCCTCTTGCTTTTCAAGTAATAAGTATTCACCTTTTTTACTTTGCTTCACCAAGTATAGCTTCAGCAATATTGACGGCATGATCTCCAATTCTTTCGAGATTGCTGACAATATCTACATATACGATCCCTGATTGACCTGTGCATAATCCTTCGTTTAAGCGCTGGATATGCTGCTTGCGGAGTTTTCTTTCCATCTGGTCAATTTGTTCCTCTTTTTTGACTACATCGATGGCAGCGTCTTTATCTTTATGATCTAATGCCTGAAGCGCTTCTTTCACAGTAGAAATAGTTAAGCCGAACATCTCCTGCAAATCATTCATCGCTTTATCTGTAATGGACACTTTATTCGCCTTTTTAAATTCGATCAATTCAATAATATTCTCAAAGTGATCGCCAATTCGTTCAATATCACGAACTGTGTCCATCAGCATGGTATGTTCTTCAGATTCATGTTCTGACAGTGAGCTTGTCGACAATAATACGAGATAATCTGTAATCTTTCTGTCCAGATTGTTAATGGCTTCTTCAAGCTGATAAGCATTATCAGAATGCTTTTGATGTCCATTTGTCAGGAAATCTTGCGTTTCTTCTAGCCCTTTAACAGAAAACTGCCCCATCCTTAATACTTCTTCTTTAGCCTGTCCTAAAGCAATCGACGGCGACTGCTGAATGAATACAGGATCAAGATGCTTGGCTTTATATTCAATAACTGAATCTTCACCAGGTATAAGCTTTGTTACGATATACGCCAACACAGCTACAAACGGAAGCTGAATAAGAGTATTCGATATATTAAAAATACCATGCGAGAATGCAATCGTCATTTGCGGATTCAGACCCAGAGCAGATTGTAGAACTTCAATTAAATAGGTAAATGGTGTTAATAAAATCAAGAAAATGGTCGTTCCAACGATGTTAAAAATAACATGGACAGCTGCAGCTCTTCTTGCCGCAACAGATGCACCGATAGCAGCTAAAACAGCTGTAATGGTTGTACCAATATTATCACCAAATAAAACAGGCAAGGCCGCGTCCAAACGAATTAAATCTTCTGCAAATAAGCCCTGCAGAATTCCGATTGTTGCACTGGAGCTTTGAACGATAACAGTAAATACTGTTCCCACCACTACACCAAGAATTGGATTGGAACTCATGCTGACAGTTAAGTCATGAAATGCCTCTAAGCTTCTCAACGGCTTCATTCCGCCACTCATCAGCTCTAAACCATAGAACAATGCTCCAAAGCCAAATAATATTTGACCAATATTATTGACCTTTTTATTTTTTATAAAGAATATTAGAATTGCACCTACAGCAAGAATAGGCAATGCGTATTCACCGACATCAATTCCAATAATAAATGCTGTAACAGTTGTTCCAATATTTGCACCCATGATGACACCAATTGCCTGACGCAGTGTCATAAATCCGGCACTTACTAAACCAACCGTAATAACAGTTGTTGCCGAACTGCTTTGTATTAAAATCGTAACAAGTATACCCGCTAATACCCCCATTAACGGATTCGTTGTAAATCTGTCCAGTAAATCTCTTAATCGATCACCAGCGGATTTTTGGAGTCCATCCCCCATCGTTTTAATACCGTAAAGAAAAATCCCGAGTCCTCCAAGAAATTGGAATATCATTTGCTGAACATCTAGTTCCAAAAATTTCAACCCCTACTTTTAATAATCAATCGACAATATTCTTCAAAACCCCTTACAATTATTATGGGTGTACAACCAAAAGTAAAGAATTATTAAGTTAAATTTACATTAGCTTAACATTTGGTGTTTATATTACAAAATGATTACAAACGTTTCATTATTTAGACATTTCCATTTACTTGTACATCATTAATGAACAAGCTAGAATAGGCAGTGAATACGAAAAAGGGTGTGTTTACAACTAAATGAAGATGAATATTTTTAAACAGTTTATTAAAAGCTTATACTCTCCAAAAGATATTAGTTTATTCCGCTTTCAAGGAATTGGAAAAACCATTTTGTATGTATTTTTCCTCACTTTTATCGCTGTCATTCCGACCATTTATTTTCTTAGCACCTCCATTGTGAATAGTGTTGAAGAAATCAAAAACAGCATTGAGAATGAATTTCCTGACTTTTACATTGAAGATGGAGAGCTTCACTCAGATGAAAACAAACCAATAACAATTCCTGCAGATGATATGACCATCCAATTTGATTCCACTGGAACAATAACGAGTGCAGATATTCGTTCTGACCAAAATACGGTTGCATTGTTAAAAGATGAATTTGTTTTTGTTGCTGGCGGCCAAGTACAAACCTATGATTACAGCATGCTGACTGGAATGACCTTCTCTAAACAAGAAGTTACTGAATATTTAGCGGCAGCTGATTCATTCTTAGTTATTGTACTTCCGATTATGGCTATTTTTATTTATCTGTTCTCAGCTGGCCTGCGATTTATTGAGGTATCTATTCTTGCTTTAATTGGCCTCTTGATCAAACGCATGCTAAACCGCAATTTGCAATATCGCCACACTTGGCGCATGTCTGCATACAGTATAACATTATCAACTGTTTTCTTTACCGTAATGGCTTCACTGCAAACCGTTGTCCCTAACGGAGCAATGATCAGCTGGCTTGTGGGAGTTATTGTGCTGCTGCTTGCAATTAAAGAGGTCCCTCAGCCAAAAAAATCTTAACATATTTGATAAAAACGCGCATTGCGCGTTTTTTTGCTGTTTTTAATGAATAAATGGAAAAGGACGGGCATACATATTGGATAAGCACGAATATTATTCCTGGGGGGCCATCCAATATGAAGAGACTATCAGCTTTCATCCTATCCATTCTTTGTATTTACGCTATCTACTTTGACTTAACCAAAGGTACACTTCCAGATCAGAATAAAGAGATAGCCGTAGAAGCCTCTGCAGCGGATCATCAATCAGCAGGCCTTGAATATTTTGAAGAGCAAGTCGGTCCAGGGGAAACTGTTTTAACTATTATGGAAGCCGAGCTGGGCGGTCCTGTTCCTGTTGCTATCGAAACGGTTGTAAATGATTTCCAAACCTTAAATAACGGCATACAGCCTGAGCAAATACAAAATGGGAAAACTTACAAATTCCCTTCTTATAAATAAACAAATAATATTAAGGCAGTGTTAAACATAAGAGTTTCATTGCATCATTCTTGTCAACTTCAGTCTTTCATTGATACAATAAAGTGAACTTTCTTTTCATAGTTCTTTAAATTTATGAATAAAAAAAGGAGCGAATCTCCATTGACTGAGATGATACATCGTACAAAAACGAGACCAGTAAAAGTTGGTCCTTTAACTATTGGCGGAAGCAACGAATTATTTATACAAAGCATGACAACAACAAAGACACATGACGTTGAGGCAACTGTTGCAGAGATCAAACGTCTTGAAGAAGCAGGCTGTCAAGTTGTCCGTGTAGCATGCCCTGATGAAAGAGCTGCTAATGCGATTGCTGAAATTAAAAAGAGAATTAATATTCCACTTGTTGTCGATATCCACTTTGATTATAAGCTTGCTTTAAAAGCAATCGAAGGCGGAGCAGATAAAATCCGAATCAATCCTGGTAACATCGGCAGACGCGAAAAAGTAGAAGCTGTTGTTAAAGCGGCAAAAGCTAAAGGAATTCCAATTCGAATTGGTGTAAACGCAGGTTCTTTAGAAAAAAGAATTCTGGAAAAATACGGCTATCCAACAGCTGATGGCATGGTAGAAAGTGCCTTACATCACATCAAAATTCTTGAGGATCTTGATTTCCACGATATTATCGTGTCGATGAAGGCTTCAGATGTAAATTTGGCTATTGAAGCTTATGAAAAAGCGTCTATGGCTTTTGATTACCCGCTTCACCTTGGCATCACAGAGTCAGGAACCCTTTTTGCCGGTACTGTAAAAAGTGCTGCTGGCCTAGGAGCCATTTTAAGTAAAGGAATTGGGAATACCCTTCGTATTTCTTTAAGTGCTGACCCTGTTGAAGAGGTAAAGGTAGCAAGGGAACTGCTAAAAGTATTCGGTCTTTCTTCTAATGCTGCAACACTTATTTCATGTCCTACATGCGGTCGTATTGAAATTGATCTAATTTCAATCGCAAACGAAGTGGAAGAGTATATCTCAACAATAAAAGCTCCAATCAAAGTAGCTGTTTTAGGCTGCGCTGTTAACGGTCCTGGTGAAGCTCGTGAGGCTGACATAGGCATTGCAGGTGCCCGTGGAGAAGGCTTGCTTTTCCGCAAAGGAGAAATTGTTCGTAAAGTACCTGAAGCAACCATGGTAGAAGAATTAAAAATAGAAATTGATAAAATTGCTGAAGAATACTTCGCAAAACAAGCCGAAGAGAAAGCAAAAGCTGAAAAAGAAGAAATCATTACTCAATAAACAAGAAAAGAGCCCGGCTCCAAAGCCGGACTCTTTTTTTATCTGCTGTTTAAAAGAATGGCAATATGAACAGACCTATAATAATGGATACTGCTCCAATTCCTATTGCCCATCCTCCGAGGGTTTTAGAACCCTTTCTGCTTGCAACAAAGCCTAAAACAATTCCCGCCGCTCCCATTAAAACCGGCCAGATGAATAGGGAAAGAATTGAAAGGATTAGGGCTGTATAACCAACACCTTTTCCTTCGCCTGCTTTAGGCTGATCCTTAACCTCTGATCTGCTGCTGCGGTTATAAGTTGTGACAGGAGCAGCAATCTCTGCTGCTGTTTCTTCGGTAAAGTCTCCCGCTCCATAGGCACCATATTGCTTTACTTCTCCAACTTCACCAATATCTGTGCCATATCGATGATTTGTTTTTCCATCGAATTTCTGATCTTGATCTGCCATCAAAATCCCTCGCTTTCCTTATCACTGCTGAAGTGTATCAGGTGAAGCAGTTATTATTATGGCCAATTTTGATCGTTTTACAATGCTAAATACTGGCTGTTTATCCACTTTTGAGCCAATATGAACTGAGTTCTTTCGCGTTTACAAATCATTTGTTAAGATATGAGAGGTACTCATGTCTTAAGATGCCATTTCTAGTCATGAAACGACAACCCTTATAAGGGTTTCTACTACATATAAAAGGAGCAGTACACAATGAAGAAACGTTTTGGGATAGACATTGATGGCACAGTTACCTGTCCAGCCTCGATGATTCCGTTTTTAAATACCTCTTTTCAGTTGAATTTAACGTTAGAGGATATTAAGCAATATGACTTAATGCCGCTTGTTAATGTAAGCGAAGAAGAATTTGCAGAGTGGTTCACCACAAATGAACCGGTGATTTACGAGGAATCCCCAATGGCAGAAGGTGCCGGGGAAGTCTTAACTAAGTGGAAGGATGAGCATGAATTATATTTTATAAGTGCTAGAGGGAGCCATCTGCTTGAGGTAACCAAGAAATGGTTCTTAGATAAGGAACTAACCTTCCACCATATTGAATTAATCGGCAGCCATGATAAAATTGCAGCAGCAAAAAAACACAATGTGGATATATTTTTTGAGGACAAACACGATAATGCCGTAATGATCCATGAGCAATGTGGAATTCCTGTACTGCTCTTTGATACTCCATACAATCGAGATCCAATTCCAGAAGGAGTAATCCGTGTATACAACTGGCAGGAAGCAGAGGACTGGGTGAAAAATTGGCTTGCTGCTGATAAAGTTTCCCGATAAAAACAAAACAGCATTAACCAAACGGTTAATGCTGTTTTATTCAGCTGCACTCCGGGCATTTCCCATAAATCTCAAATTTATGACCCGAAATATCGTATCCTTTTAAGTTTTCGCTCAAGCCTTCCATAGGACAAGTGCCAATCTCTTTCGTCTTGCCGCAATCTAAGCAAATGAAATGATGATGATGGTGATGATGTGAACACGTAAAGCGGAAATGTTTTTCACCTGAAAGCTCGGTCATCTCAAAAATATCCAGCTCCGCAAATAGAGACAGATTTCGATAAATGGTATCAAAGCTAAGTCCCGGATAGTTGTCTTTCATATGTTCAATCACATCTCGTGCCGTTAAATATTTATTACTGGCAGCAAAGAGCTCAAGCATTTCTTCTCTTTTGCCAGTGATTTTATAGCCTTTTTCTTTTAAAAGATCAAGTGCTTCTTGTGTATTCATAGTAATCACCTCTAAAAAAGCATTTCAATAACCTATATCTATCATATATTAAGCAGACCTTGCTGCCATCATTTTTTTTGAAAAGATTGTTAAGATTAAAATACAGACAGCAATGACAACAATCACTCCGCCTGGTGCCAAATCTGCGTAATAAGAAATAACCAGACCGCCAATGACGGATATCTCTCCAAATAGTATAGAATAAAATATCGTTTGTTTAAAGCCTTTTGCAATTCTCATACTAGCCGCAACCGGAATAGTCATTAAAGAAGACACTAATAAAATCCCCACAATCCTCATAGAAGCAGCAATAACAAGAGCAACCATTACAATAAAAATAAAATGAAGACTTTTCACTGACATTCCGGATGCTTTTGCGTGCTCTTCATCGAATGAAAGCAGAAATAATTCTTTATATAAAAGAACAACTATTAGGATCACAAACACACTTATAACTAAAATGGTCCATAAATCCAGTCTGCTAACAGCACTGACACTGCCAAATAAATAACTGAATATATCTGTGTTAAAGCCGTCCGCCATTGAAATAAAGATCACACTTAGCCCAATGCCCCCAGATAAAATAATGGGAATCGCGAGTTCCTGATAATGTTTGTAGACACCGCGCAGCTTTTCAATGAACAAAGATCCTCCAACAGAAAAAACCATTCCCATATACAGGGGATTAAGTCCTGACAATCCAAGAAACTTTTTTTCCAGAAGCAAGCTTGCTGCTATTCCTGCTAACGTGACATGACTAAGCGCATCCGCAATAAGAGAAAGCCTGCGCACCACAATAAATACGCCTAACAGAGGCGCTATAATCCCAATAATGATTCCTGTAAGAAAGGCATTCTGCAGAAATTCATACTGCATTAATCCATCAATCATGCATGGCCACCTCCATGATGGTGATGTTGATGACCGTGATCATGGGAAAGAATTTGAACATCATGTCCATAATATAATGACATATCTTTCATATCTAATTGTTCAAACTCCTCAGTTTCTCCGTGAAAATGAAGTTTTTTATTCATGCATGCAACATGGGAAACTTTATCAGAGACAGCCCCAATATCATGGGTAACCAATAAAAGTGTTATTTGAAGCTCTTTATTTAAATGTTCCAGCATGGCATAAAAGGATTCTACATTCTGTGCATCCACGCCAACTGTTGGTTCATCTAAGATCAGAATTTGCGGGTCGCTGACCAGTGCCCGCGCTATAAACACACGCTGCTGCTGCCCCCCAGAAAGTTCTCCAATATTACGATCTTTAAATTCCAGCAAACCGACAGATCCAATCGCCTGCAGTACTTTTTGCTCATCAGACTTTTTCATAAAACGGAAAAGGCCGATCTTTGTAGTCAGTCCGCTTGAAACTACTTCATATACAGTGGCAGGGAAGCCAGTGTTAAACGAATTTGCCTTTTGTGAAACATATCCAATTTTATGCCATTCCTTAAACCTGGCAATATCCTGGCCAAACAGCTTAATTTTGCCACTTTGCAATTTTAAAAGGCCCAGCAGAAGCTTTAATAAAGTTGATTTACCAGACCCGTTTGGACCTACAATTGCTAAAAAAGAACCAGCCTCTACTGTCAGCTGAATATTCTCGAGCACATTTTCTTTTTCATAACGATATGAAACATCATCTATTACAATAATGGAATCTTTATTCCCCATCTAAATCACCTATTATTTAAGAATCATTACGATTTTTAACAAACCGTAGTATACCCCATGCTCTTTTAAAAGTAAAGAAAACCAGCCGAATGGCAGAAGCGCATACCGAATCACTTCGCTTCCTTATATTTTTTCTAATTCCAAGTTCCTATTTTAGCTATGCAGCACCTGCACGATAAAATTTGTCACGATTTTCAAGCTTATGTCATAGAGTACATTGGGAGGGATGACATTGAAGCTGTTTGAAAACATTATTAATCATAAATTAAGTAATATTACTGGTGCCGAATTATTAAAATATGCGAATCAATTCCAAATTTCCGTTGCAAAAGCAGATGCAGAGAAGATTGCACAATATTTGCGAGGTAAAAAAATTAATATATTTAACGATACTGACCGTGCAAAAGTTATTAAAGAAATTGCCAAAATCGCTGGTCCTGATACTGCGAAACAAGTAAATAAATTATTTTTAATGTTTTCCAAGTAACCCAATACTTACTTAAAGAATGGCATACGCAGTCTGATACGGTTTTATATCGTATTTTAACATGTCTTTGATGCAAGCCTGCTTCGTTCTTTAATACTTTCAAATGCCAAAAAGAGGAAGCCGTATAAGACGGCCTCCTCTTTTTCATTATGAACCTTGAATATCAGTGAGCAGATTTTCATTAAAGGACTGTTCTCTCAGCATAGCGATTTCATGCTTATAAGGTGCCTTTTTGCTGTTTTTATCTTCTCCTACAAACGGTGTCTCTAATATTTTGGGAATATGAGACAGCTGCGGATGATGAACAATATAATTTAATGCTTTAAATCCGATATGGCCAAAGCCAATATTTTCATGACGGTCTTTACGAGCGCCTCTTTCGTTTTTGCTGTCATTAATATGAAGCACCTTTAATCGATCTAAACCGACTATTTTATCAAAGCTTTCCAGTACACCATCAAAATCTTCGACAATATCGTATCCAGCATCATGAGTATGGCACGTATCAAAACAAACGGATAAATGCTCGTTATGGGTGACACCCTCCATGATCATCGCCAATTCCTCAAAGCTTCTTCCGCACTCAGATCCTTTTCCAGCCATTGTTTCCAAAGCAATCTGAACCTGTTCTTCCCCATTCAGGACTTCGTTAAGACCTTCAATAATCTTTTTAATCCCCTCTTCCGCTCCAGCACCAACATGGGCACCTGGATGAAGAACGATTTGTCTCGCGCCTAAGGCCTCTGTACGATCAATTTCTGATCGCAAGAAATTTACACCAAGCTCAAATGTTGCAGGGTTTGTGGTATTGCCGATATTGATGATATACGGAGCATGAACAACAATATCAGCCATCCCGTTTGCTTGCATATGCTTAAGACCTTCTTCAATGTTCAAGTCTTCGATTTTTTTTCTGCGTGTATTTTGCGGTGCGCCGGTATAAATCATAAACGTATTTGCACCATAGGATGCCGCTTCCTCACTAGCTGCCAGCAGCATTTTTTTCCCGCTCATTGAAACATGCGAACCAATTTTAAGCATCTTCTTCTCCCCCCAGCTTACTTGCGTTTAATTCTTCTTTCGCGTTTTTTAATCTTATCCATTTCCCACTTCATTTTCTTTTTATAGCCTGGTTTTACTTTTTTCGGCTTTTGGACAAGCGACTGTGCCTTTTTGTCTGTATCGTCTGTTTGTCTTTGGCGATTTTTCCGCTTATTGCGATCGTCCAATTCAGTCCAATTGCCATTTTGCAGATCAACATGCTTAAAAGTAATACCCATTTTTTCCAGCTTATTTAACGCATCCTCGTTTGCTGGATCATAGACAGTCAGAGCAATTCCTGAAAAGCCTGCTCTCCCCGTACGTCCCACACGATGAATGTAAAAATCAAGATCTGTTGGAAGCTCATAGTTAATGACATGGCTAATTCCCTGAATATCAATTCCTCTGGCAGCTAAATCAGTCGCCACGATATATTGGAATTCTAAATCAACAATCTGCTTCATCATTTTTTTGCGTTCACGCGGATTCAGGTCACCATGAATTCTTCCGACCTTTAACCCCTTGCTCATGAGCCCATCTGCCACTTCATCTGCTTTTTTCTTCGTATTTGTAAAAACGATCGCTAAATACGGGTTATATGCCTTTAAAGCTTCAAATACAAGGTTAACCTTGTTGCGGTGGCGTGAAGGCAGCAAAACATGTTCAATTTTGCTGGCAGCCATTTGTTTCGGCTCAACATGCACAAATTTAGGATTTTCCATATATTTCTTTAAAAATGGCTTTAATTTTTCTGGAATAGTCGCTGAAAAGACAAGCATCTGAAGCTTCTCCTGCATTCTTGCCGCGATCACATCTACATCTTCAATAAAGCCCATATCCAGCATTAGATCTGCTTCGTCGACCACAAGCATATGTGCTGTGTGCACGAACAGCGCATTCTCTTTAACCAAATCTGAGATTCTTCCAGGTGTTCCAATTACAATATGAGGCTGGTTTTTTAACTTCTCGATTGTTCTTTGCTTGTCCGTACCGCCAACATAGCAGCGCGCGGCAATTTCTTCGCCTTCCTTACAATGCTTCGTGATCTTTAGGACTTCCTGATAGATCTGATTGGCAAGCTCCCGTGTAGGAGCCGTGATAATTGCCTGCAGCTCCTTTTTAGAAGGGTCGATTTTTTGCAGCATTGGCAGGACATAGGCAAGAGTCTTTCCTGTTCCTGTCTGAGACTGCCCGATTGCACTTTCCCCTTTTAATATGGATGGGATCAGCCTTTCCTGGATTTCCGTTGGCTCATAAAAACCCAAATCCTTAATTGCATCATTAATAAACGGTGTAAATTGAAAACGTTCAAATTTTGTTGACATTATATAAACTCCTTAAGGTTCAATTCTTCCAAAAACACTTCAACAACATATAATGGCTCTGTAGACACTTCTGAATTACGTTCAGATGCAATTCAGGAGGCTATCAGCGCTTTTCTTTATCCAGCTTCATCGGCTAGCCGATGAAGCATTTCTGGTCATCATGTTATTATAATAAAGTTTTGTGTAAATAACCACCTATTCATTGCATATATATTTATGTTGGTCTATTTCTTGTTTTTTTAACAAGAAAAGCTTTTTTTCCGCTGAAACCTAAACCATTCTCATATTGGCGCATAGTTTATTAAAAAGCAGTCATCTATCACAATAGACGATTCACTCTAATTGCGAATAGAAGGTTTGTGAAAGGGGGAAAAGAAATGTTTCCAGGACAACGCGGTCCTTTTCAGGGAGGAATGCCACGCAGTCCGTTTATGGGCCCAATGGGCGGGCAGCCTCAAATGGGGCAGATGATGAGGGCACCAATGCGCGGCCAAGGCGGCGGTGGCGGTGGATTACTTGCAAAAATTCTTGGCGGTGGCGGCAATAAAGCTGGCGGAGCAGCCGGGCTTTTGGGAAGCAGAGCAGCTGGCGGTGCTGGTGCAGCTTCAGGCGGAGGCTTTTTGCAGACATTGACAAATCCTGCTGCCATTAGCGGATTCCTTAATAACACCCAAAAGGTGCTTCATACTGCTAATCAAATCGGGCCAATGGTACAGCAATACGGACCAATGGTAAAGAATCTGCCCGCCATGTGGAAGCTCTACCGAGGACTAAAAGATATGCCAGATGCAGATGATACAGTGGAAGAAACAGAAGTAAAACCGGTGAAAAGCAAACAGACGAAAACTTCACAAAATATTGAATTTGCAGGTGAAGAATCTGTTGAATTTACTCCAGATAAAAAGGAAAAAAAAGGTACATCTTCACCTAAATTATATATTTAATTGCATCCACCCGCTTTTGGCGGGTTTTTATTTTTATTCAAAGATATACACCTCACTAAGCTGAAATAGACGATCTTTGAATTATTGCTGTATGTTATTATATAATAGTGTAGTATTGATCGGTATCACATATCTTCAGGTTGGAAACAGCGATCTGAGAGATAGAACGTTTCACTTGGGGAGGAAATAATATGAATCTTATTAAAATATCACCTCGCGGCTATTGTTATGGAGTTGTTGACGCAATGGTGATTGCGCGCAACGCAGCCCTAGATAAAACGCTGCCGAGACCTATATATATACTGGGAATGATTGTCCACAATAAACATGTAACAGATGCCTTTGAAGAGGAAGGGATTATTACATTAGACGGAAAAGACCGGGAAGAAATTCTGGAGAAGGTTGAAAAGGGAACCGTCATTTTTACAGCTCATGGTGTCTCTCCACAAATTCGCAAACGAGCGAAGGAAAAAGGATTAGTAACGATTGATGCGACTTGTCCAGATGTCACTCGAACACATGATTTAATTCGAGAGAAAAAAGACGAAGGCTTCCAGATCATTTATATCGGGAAAAAAGGCCATCCTGAACCTGAGGGTGCGATCGGTGTTGCACCAGACATTGTTCACCTTGTTGAAACCATTGAAGATGTGAACAAGCTAGATCTGCTGGGTGAGAAAGTGCTTGTAACCAATCAGACAACGATGAGCCAATGGGATGTTGGTCATGTAATGGACCAGATCAAGGAAAAATTCCCACACGCTGAATTTCATAAAGAAATCTGCCTGGCAACACAGGTCCGCCAAGAAGCTGTTGCTAAACAAGCTGGAGATGCAGATGTTGTCATTGTTGTCGGAGATCCGAAGAGCAATAACTCTAATCGTCTCGCTCAAGTATCCGAAGAAATTGCAGGCACTAAGGCATATAGAATTGCTGATCTTTCTGAGCTTCAAATTGACTGGATTAAAGACGCTGAGACAGTAGGGGTAACATCTGGTGCTTCTACTCCTACACCTATTACAAAAGAAGTAATCAACTTTATTCAGCAATTTAATCCACTTGACGAGTCTACATGGGTCACAGAAAAACAAGTTCCGCTCAACAAAATACTGCCAAAAATTAAACAAGTAAAATAATAAAGGTGCCCTGAAACAAGGGCACCTTTTTCCTTTATAAAAACTGGAATGGATCTGTATTCAGAGCGGATGGGAAAATCTTTACATTCCAGCCTTTTAATTCAGCCATCTCAGTAAGCTTTTGTGAAACCCCTTTTTTCATGACTTTTTCAATATTATGGCCTGGATCAACGATATTTAAGCCTGCAAGCATCGCATCATGTGCAACATGGTAATACATATCGCCTGTTACATAAACGTCTGCTCCCTTATGTTTAGCAGACATGTAGTACTTGTTGCCGTCACCTCCGAGCACTGCGACCTTCTTAACCTTATCGTTCAGGTCACCAACGACTCTTACCCCTTTAACCTCTAAGCGGTCCTTCACATACGCTGCAAACTGCTCTAACGTCATTTCTGCTATTTCACCGATCCGGCCGAGACCAAGTGTTTCTCCTTTATTGGCAAGTTCATACAAATCGTATGCTACCTCTTCATAAGGATGAGCTTTAAACATGGCCCGCAGGATACTTTTTTCTAGGTTCTCTGGAAAAATGGTCTCAATGCGTTCTTCAGCAACAGATTCAAGAATGCCTACTTTCCCGATATGAGGATTTGCATCTTCATTCGGCAAAAATTGCCCCATCCCTGAAGAAGAGAAGGTACAATGGCTGTATTTACCGATGGCTCCAGCGCCAGCATCACCCAAGGCTTGTCTTAAAGAAGCTGCATCTTCAGCCGGAACATACACAACCAGCTTTTTTAAGACAGTTTCATATGTAGGGTACAGCACTTCTGTATTTTGAAGACCAAGCGCTTCAGCCAGAAGATCGTTAACACCGCCGACTGCCACATCTAAGTTCGTATGAGCAGCATATACAGCAATATCATGCTTAATTAATTTTTCAAGCAGCCTGCCAGCAGGCGTATCCATATTTATTGCTTTTAGCGGTCTAAAAATCGGAGGGTGATGAGCAATGATAAGCTGTACATTATTAGCGATTGCTTCGTCCACAACCTCTTCGACAACATCTAAGGCAATCATCACATTTTCCACCGTTCTGCTCAAACTGCCAAGTTGCAGACCGATTTTATCGCCTTCCATCGCATAAGATTTCGGAGAGTATTGTTCAAATAGGCCAATGATTTCCTGTCCGTTCACTTTTTTCATTGCTGTATTACCTCCTCTGTGTAGTGGATTTTTTTCTGCAGTGCTTGTTTTTTCTCTTCATTTTCTTCACTGCCGGAAGCTTTTTCTAAATTCACAAGGATTTTGCGCCAGTTCGCTAATTCCCCTTCCCACTTCTTCATAAACGCAGGAGATTTTTCATTCATTAAAAACGGCCCAAAGAGCAATTCCTTTTCTAAGTGATGATATGGTGCTTCAGGATCACCTTTTTCTGCCACAAGAATTTCATAGATCTTTCCATCTTCTTCTAAAATCTCTTCAGCTATAAGCTTCCAGCCATTCTTTAACAGCCATTCACGAATGGCGATCGCGCTAATATTAGGCTGCAGAACTAATCGTTCTTTTCCTGTAAGCTTATCTTTGCCATCTTCTAAAATAGAGGCAATTAACGGACCTCCCATGCCTGCAATAGTAATGCAATCAACTTCACCAGCTTCAATTACTTCTAAGCCGCTGCCTTTGCGCACAGCAATCCTATCTCCAAGCCCTTCGTTCTGCACCTGCTTCTTTGCTGATTGAAATGGACCTTCTACCACTTCACCGGCAACCGCCCGTTTGGCAAGTCCTTTTTTCACCGCATAACAAGGCAAATAGGCATGATCTGAGCCAATATCCGCTATTGCCGAGTCTTCTATTATGTAATTCGCAACTGATTCAAGCCGCTTTGATAACTTATCCGTATTCATTATGCCACCACTTTACTATGTAGTTCGTCTGCTAAGCAGTCCTGTTTCAATCCTATAAATGATCCCTTCTCTTGTCAACCCGCCGCCCGTACATACGCTTTGGAACGCAAAAAAGCCCTTCACGAGAAAGGACTTTTTATTTTGTATCAGGGCAGACAGCATTGCACACTGCGATAAGCTAGTCAATGCCTGTCCAAATGATATTCTTAGTCTTACTGCAATTCAGAAAGCCACTCTGCCATAGCTGTTTCATTTCCGGAAACTAACCCGCCAGGCATAGCGCCTTTACCATTTGTTAAAATGTCAACGATTTCATCTTGGGACAGCCTATCACCAACACCCGTTAATGCAGGACCTGCACCACCTTGATATTGATCACCGTGGCAGCCGATACAGCTTTGCTGGTAAATTTCCTCAGGATTTGCTTGAGCAGTTTCCTCAGTTGTTTCTCCACCTTCGCCGCTAAGCTCCGCTGCAAGATCTTCATTGTCACCGATTCCTTTAAATGAAAGCAAGAACATAGCACCAATTCCAATGACCATTATAAGGACGAAAGGAATAATTGGATTACGGTTCATCATTTAACCCCCCTTATGTAAGAAGCACATTCAATAAAGTTAAGCACATACAAACAAACTCTATTTTACTTGAAAATGACGTGAAGGAAAAGACCTAAAGTGAAAGTTGTCACTACTTATTCATAAATTTGACAAAAAAAACTTGCCTAGCGGCAAAGTCTGCAGTACTTACCACCAGGCTTAGCTGCACTTGTACCACATTCCTGGAGGAGCTACTGCGCTCGTGATTTTATCTTTGCTGCTCATTTATAATTTTGTTCGTACAAAAAACTCTACCGTTACCAGTAGAGTTTTCAATTTCCATAAAAATATACAAATTTCAGCAGCCGATTTGACGGGCTATTACCATTCTTTGAATTTCAGAAGTCCCCTCGCCGATTTCTGTCAGTTTCGCATCGCGCATATAGCGTTCCACATGATATTCCTTCATATAGCCATATCCGCCATGAATTTGAACAGCTTGATCAGCTACCTCCATGCTAATTTCCGAGGCATAAAGCTTACACATTGAAGCTTCCTTAGAGAACGGCTTCCCCTGATCCTTCAGCCATGCAGCTTTATATACCATATTTCGTGCTAATTCGATTTTAAGGGCCATATCAGCAAGTTTAAATTGAATCGCCTGAAAATACGAAAGGGAACGGCCAAATTGCTGACGCTCTTTAGCATATTGCAAGGCTTTTTCATAGGCAGCCTGAGCAATGCCCACAGCCATAGCCCCAATTCCAATTCTGCCGCCATCAAGTGTGATTAGAAACTGTTTAAAGCCTTCACCTTTTTTCCCGAGCAACTGCTCAGTCGGTACCCGGACATCTTCTAGCACCAGCTCAGTCGTGTTAGACGCATGCAGGCCCATTTTTTCATAATTATCGATAATTTTAAACCCTTTAGCTTTTGTGGGGACAATAATGGCACTAATTTCCTTGCTTCCATTATGTTCACCAGTTACTGCAGTAAGTGCCAAATGTTCTGCATAGCTAGCATTCGTTATATAACACTTATTCCCATTAATGATATATTCGCCGTCTACTTCAATCGCTGAAGTCCTTGTTCCTCCCGCATCTGATCCAGCATTAGGCTCAGTTAATCCGAATGCGCCAAATGATTCTCCTGTACAAATTGGGACTAAAAATTTCTGCTTCTGCTCCTCAGTGCCAAACAAATTTAATGGAGCACCACCTAACGAGATATGAGCAGAGTATGTAATCCCTGTGGAAGCGCAAGCCTTGCTCAATTGCTCTGTTACGATGGCAAAGCTAATTGTGTCTGCTCCTGCTCCCCCATACTCTTCTGGAAAAGGCAGCCCCATTAGTCCTAAGTCCCCCAATTTCTTAAATATTTCTTCAGGAAATGCTTTCGTTTTGTCCCGCTCAAGTGCTCCAGGAGCCACTTCTTCTTCCGCAAACTCCTTTATCGTTTTATAAATCATTTCTTGTTCGGATGTAAAATCAAAATTCATCTGCATCCCCCTTAGTGTTTTGTATACGCTTTCATTATCATTATATAGGGGAATGGTGAATTTTCTCAACATTTAAAAATTTTTAAAAATAGAATATTATATAAAGATAGAAACAAGCACGGTTACAATACCCAGTCCACCAGAGATCGACAAATACACAAGGCGCCACTTCCAGCCAATAAGAATCCAAATAAGGCAATTGCAAATTAGGTTGATATAGAGGGGCAGCGATTGATTCGGAAAAAATGCTGCCGTCAGGTCAACAGAATAAAATAGCAAAATCAATGCCGAAGTTATAATGGGAATATGTAAAATGATTTCTTTTCTAGAAAAATAAAAAAATAAGGCTGCACCTAAAAAAATAAATAAAATAGCAAAGGCAGTTTGCAAAATGATAGATAATTCAGTAAAATATAATAAAAACACAGACATTGGAATAAGCAGCAAGAAAAGAAGGTTAGCACTTTTCAGAAATTTCCCATTAACGTCTTTTCTATCTTCCTTCGGCTGATTCCCTTCAGTGTAAAAGGCAAGTAAATAATCACAATACTGTTCAGGCAAAAGCCTGTTCTTCTTCCAATAATTAATTTCGTTAATAATGATGCTTTTCCTTTTATGCTGCATGATGTACACACCCAATCTACTTTAGCTGTACTGCTTCATTTTTTAAAAATAAAAATAGTTTACTTCTATTGTAAGAAGTAAACTATTCTAAGGCAATCATAATTTTTTATTGATCAATAGGTGAATTTTCCTATTCTAAGAAGTCCTTAAGTCTTTTGCTTCGACTAGGATGTCTAAGTTTGCGAAGTGCTTTTGCTTCAATTTGGCGGATACGCTCACGAGTTACCCCGAATACTTTGCCGACTTCTTCAAGCGTTCGTGTACGGCCGTCGTCAAGACCAAAACGAAGTCTAAGCACATTTTCTTCACGATCCGTTAATGTATCAAGAACGTCTTCGAGCTGTTCCTTCAATAATTCGTAGGCGGCATGCTCAGAAGGTGAAGTTGCATCCTGATCTTCAATAAAGTCGCCAAGATGTGAGTCATCCTCTTCACCAATCGGTGTTTCAAGTGAAACAGGTTCTTGAGCAATCTTTAGGATTTCACGTACCTTTTCGGGTGTTAAGTCCATATCTTCCGCAATTTCTTCTGGTGAAGGTTCACGGCCAAGATCTTGAAGCAGCTGGCGCTGTACTCGAATTAACTTGTTAATCGTCTCAACCATATGCACAGGAATCCTGATCGTTCTTGCCTGGTCTGCAATCGCACGCGTAATAGCCTGACGAATCCACCAAGTAGCATAGGTGCTGAATTTGAATCCTTTACGGTAATCAAATTTTTCAACAGCTTTAATAAGACCCATATTTCCTTCCTGAATTAAGTCCAGGAATAACATACCGCGTCCGACATAACGCTTGGCGATACTAACTACTAGGCGCAAGTTGGCTTCTGCAAGACGGCGTTTTGCTTCTTCATCGCCTTCTTCAATGCGGTTTGCCAATGAAATTTCTTCCTCTGCAGTCAGTAGGTCAACACGGCCAATTTCTTTCAGATACATGCGGACTGGATCGTTGATTTTTACCCCAGGAGGTACACTTAAATCATTAAGGTCAAATTCCTCTTCACCTTTGGCAAGTTCCTTTACGTTTGGATCTGCGTCGTCATTATCACCGACAAGTTCAATTCCCTGATCTCCAAGGAACTCATAAAACTCATCCATTTGGTGTGAATCCAACTCAAAGTTGGCTAATCTTTCTGCTATATCGTCATAGGCGAGAACACCAGTCTTCTTTCCTACCTCTAACACTTGTTCTTTTGCTTGTTCAAGGGTCAATTCTGAATCAACCTCTTTTGAACGGGCCGATTTTTCAGCCATTTGTCCCCCTCCTTCCAAAAATCACACACCGCGATTGTGAACCGCAATGTCTTCATACCATTAATGCCATATAGAAATGAGCTTTCACTCAAAACTTCTTCTACTGTGTTTCCGTAATTGATAAAATATATATTAAACAGCTGATTATAATGACTTTTGCAGCTGAATAATTTCCATGCTGATTAATGCAGCTTTGACATAATCCTTTTGCCTTTCAGCTTCTTTTGCCTCAGCCTTTTTTTCTTTTATCTTTAACATCTTTTGATAATTCAACACCTGCTTAATATAATCAGACAGCTCTTGTTCACTTACTTCATCATTAATGGTCACTAAAGCAATCTCAGCACAAATCTTACGAAGCTTATCATCGTTAATAAAATGTATAAATGCACTAGTATCTGGCGAATGACCGCTTTCAAAGTACCCTAATAAATAAGTGAAAATCGCCTGGTGTTCATCGATATTAAAGGTATTTTCACCAAGAAGGTTTTGAACCTTAAAAGCAATGTCTGCATCCTTCATCATATGAGAAATGAGATTTCTCTCTGCAGTATGAAAAGCAGGCCTGATTTTAGAGGAAGCTGGAACTGGATTCAACATGACGGGTGTATTTGAGCGTCCAGCATGCTCTTTTTGAGCTTTGCTGCTGGAGTGCTTCTTTTCCATTCCCGCAAGCTGTTCCTTCAGCGCATCGAGTGAAACAGAAAATTCCTCTGCCAATTGCCTTATATAGAGGTCTTTCTCTACAGCTTTATCAAGCTTGGCAATCTCCTTTAATACTTCTTCTATATAAAGAAGACGATCTCCTTCATCCTGCAGCCTTTTCCCCCTGCGCAAATAAAGAATTTTAAAGGCCATGAGCGTCAAACTTCCATCAATTACTTCATTTCTGAATTTTTCGGCCCCGTTTGCCTGAATATAGTCATCAGGATCTAATCCATCCGGCATCATTGCCACTCTAATTTGAAATCCTGCGTCAGAAAGCATGGTTGAGGCTCGAAAAGCAGCTTCCTTCCCAGCATTATCAGAATCATAACAAATGGTGATGGATTGTACTTGTTTTTTTAATAAGGCAATATGCTCGTCAGTTAGAGATGTTCCCATTGTGGCAACACCGTTTTCTACTCCAGCACGATCGGCTGCAATCACATCTGCAAACCCTTCAAACAGAACGGCTCTCTGCATTTTTTTCATGTGAGCTCTTGCCGATTGAAAATTATATAAAATTTTGCTTTTATTAAAGATTGGCGTTTCTGGACTATTTAAATATTTAGGATCATCGTCCCCTAGTGCTCTTCCAGAAAATGCAATCGTATTTCCGTTTCGATCATTAATCGGAAACATGATTCGATCACGAAAACGATCGAAGTAGCTGCCATCTTTTTCCCGTTTAATGATTAGTCCGGCACGCTCCATTAACCCTTCAGGAAACTTTCTTTTTGTTAAAAACTTATAAACAAAGTCCCAAGAGTTTAGACTGTAGCCAATTTGAAACTTATCAATTGACTCTCTTGTAAAGCCCCTATTCAGCAAGTACTCTAAGGCATGCTGACCGTCTTTTGTATTTACGAGCAAATGATGGTAGAATTTACTTAATAGCTGATGTGCTTCAACCATCTGCTGAAAATCAGGTGACATGGACTTAGCCGCCGCCGCCGGAGCTTCAATATCGAGTTTCACATTGCCTTTTTCAGCAAGTTCCACTGCAGCTTCCTGAAAGGAATATCCTTCAATGTCCATTAAAAACGAGAAGGCATCCCCAGCTGCGTGACAGCCAAAGCAATTATAAATCTGTTTGTCTGTTGATACAGAAAATGAAGGTGTATTTTCACCATGAAAAGGACATAATCCAAAATAATTGCGGCCCTTTTTAGTGAGCTGGACATATTCGCCGACTACATCAACAATATCTACAGACCTGCGAATTTCATCAATTTTTTCTGATGCAATAAGATCTGCCATAAGAACAACTCCTACTAGTTCTAAGAGGTATTCTATAAAAGTTATGGAATCCCTTCAACTTTCGACAAAATTTTTGTTAATGTGTTAATAAAATGTATTCGATCCTGTTTCGTAAAAGGTTTAGGGCCTTTTCCATAGATCCCTTTTTTGCGTGCTTTAGCAGAGAGGTATCTCATATCAAGCATCGTCCGGATATTTGATTCTTCGTACAGCGTTCCTCTAGGAGACAGCACATACATGTTTTTAAGAAGCAAAGTAGAAGCCAGCCCGATATCCTGAGTAATGACAATATCGCGAGATGATGTATGGTTCATTATGTAGAGATCGGCTGCTTCCTGATCACAATCAACGAACCTCCATTCTGCTTCCTGAGCTTCATTCTTCATGTGAGCATATGAAGCAACAAATACAACTTTAATTGAAAAAGCTTTTGCAATTTCGACAATTTCATCTTTAACTGGACAAGAATCTGCATCCACAAAGATGGCAGTTGTGCCTAATGACTTATTAATTCTACATCACTCCGCATTTTCCTTCTTACTGGCTTAATTTTTCAAAAGGGATATTTGTCGAATTTTTTTTCGGCTGGTTCCTTGACATCTTCCTTTAAATAGTTTATTCGTTCACTCTCAACTCTAAACCTATTTAGAAGACATTTTTATCACAATTTTTTATTATAGTACATAATTGCTGGTTTTTCCATTAATAAATAGATGATAATTGCAAATTTCGTCATTTTTTTTAATTTAGACGACTTGATCTTCCAAACTGCTTCACTTCATTAAAAAGAGCACATAATGAATATGTGCTAAGTAGCTGGAAATCTTTTACGATAATGATTCAATATAACATTGGCTGTTTCTTCCACGGCTTTATTTGTTACATCAATGACAGGGCATTGCAGTCTGTTCACAATGTTTTCAAAGTAATTGATTTCATTTTTGATTCTTTCAATATTTGCATAGCTTGCATTATCACTGAGCCCCAATGAAATGAGTCTTTCTCTTCTAATATTATTTAATTTTTCCGGGCTTATTTTTAAGCCGTAGCATTTTTCGGGCTGAACAAGAAATAACTCCTCTGGCGGGTCCACTTCAGGCACAAGCGGAACATTGGCGACCTTAAGTCTTTTATGAGCCAAGTATTGAGACAGAGGTGTCTTGGAAGTTCGTGAAACGCCAACCAGAACAATATCTGCTTTTAAAATCCCTCGTGGATCTCTTCCATCATCATACTTAACAGCAAATTCAATGGCTTCGATCTTTTTAAAATAATCCTCATCGAGTTTACGGACTAATCCTGGCTCATATAAAGGCTCCGTCCCGCAAAATGTCTGAATTTGGTCCATAAGCGGCCCAATAATATCACAGGCATAAATCCCTGCATCCTGTGCTGAAACATTCATATATTGGCGGATTTCCGGCTTTACCAGGGTATATGCGATCATTCCATTATCCAGTTTGGCAAGTGAGATTACTTCGTCAATATGTGTTAGCTCCTCAACATATGGAAACCGTTTTATAATGACATCACCGCCATTAAATTGACTTGTAGCTGCTTTTGTTACGAGTTCCGCTGTTTCACCTACAGAATCTGAAACAACATAAATTATTGGCATCTTCCCCATTCTTGATCCCCATCTCCTTTGTCCAAATTACTTTTCTCCAGCAAGTGCAACAAATGCTTTTGTCAAATTGGTTTTGGTAATTCTTCCTAATACTTCAAGACCTTCGTCTGTTTCTTTAACGATCGGCAAGGAGTCAATTTGCTTATCAATCAGCTTCTGAGCCACATCGAGCAATAAATCATCTTTCTTGCAAACAGTAATATTAGGCATTCTTGTCATAATGATATTGACCGGAATGGCCGATAGCTCCTGTTTGCCTATGCTGGCTCTTAATAAATCCTTTCTGGAGAGAACACCCACAAGCAGTGATTTTTCATCTACAACAAACAATGTTCCAACATCCTCTAAGAACATCGTTACAATGGCATCATATACGGACACATTTTCCTTAACCACCACTGGGATTGACTGATAGTCCTTCACAAACAGCTTCTGCATGTTTTCCGTCAGAAGCTGCGCTCCCGTTTTCCCTGTATAGAAATAACCCACCCGGGGTCTGGCGTCGAGGTAGCCTGCCATTGTTAAAATCGCCAAGTCAGGCCTTAATGTAGCTCTGGTTAAGCTTAGCTGTTCTGCTATATTTTCACCGGTAATAGGGCCATTTTCCTTAACGATTTCCAGAATTTTTTCCTGTCTTTTATTCAGTTCGATTTCACTCACCACCTATCTATGTACGTGTATACGATTCAATAAGACATACTATTATAGAAACATTATATACTATTTGGACAAAATGAACAGAATAGATTCCTTTTAAAATGTGAATAAAACAGCTCAATTTAGCAATGTGAAAGAGCTTGTCGCTAAGACAAGCTCATCCAACAGTTTTTTTCATGCTTTTTCACATAAGACTAGTTTGAGGTACTCTTCACTTATCAGCACTCGCGCTATTTTCAGAAGCCAGAATTTCTTTCTCTTCAAAAAGAGCTTCTGCTAAAAAGTGGAACTGCATCTCTATTTCACAATAATCTCATTTACATTTGCAAATTGACGAATGATCTCCGCAAGCTTAGCCATTTGGCTTAAACGGTTTGAACGGATGTTTTCCTGTTCTGCCATTACCATTGTATGTTCAAAATAACCATCAATAGCAGGCTTTAATGAAACAAGCAAGTCGTATAAACTTTTCTCATCTGCAATGTTCTGCAGCTGATTACGAACTTCCTCATATTTGTTATACAATTCTTTTTCATAGTTATTCTCAAATAAACGCTCTTCTACTTCTCCAACATGTACTGCTTTTGAAGAGATATTTAATACACGGCCAAGCGCTTCCATGTTTTCTTTGAAATCCGGATTTTGTTTCTCTTTTTCCAATACTTCTGCACGCTTAACCAATGAAGGCATCGAACCCAGTTCATTGCCAAGAACAGCATCAATGAGATCATAACGAACGCCGCGCTCTTGTAAGATATGCTTGATGCGCAGTTTAAAGAATGCAGAAAGATCTTTTTGTATCTCTTCTAAAGCTTTTTTCGCGATATTATCTTCCTGAACAAGCTCTAAAGCAAGATCAATAATCGTTTCAAGCGGCAGTACCCATTGTTTATTTAAAAGAATTTGCACAATGCCTGTTGCTTGCCTTCTTAAAGCATATGGATCCTGTGAACCACTTGGGATAATGCCAATCGCAAAGCAGGCAGCAATCGTATCGATCTTTTCAGCGATCGATAATAATGCTCCCACATTGCTTTCAGGCGTCCCGTCTTCAGCATTTCTAGGCATATAATGCTCATTAATAGCTTTGGCAACAGCAGGATCTTCACCCTTTTGCAGCGCATATTTTTCACCCATAAAACCTTGCAGTTCAGGGAATTCATATACCATATGTGTCACAAGGTCAAATTTCGCAATCTCCGCTGCACGATCTGCCTGTACAGTTTCATTTTCATTAAAGGATAATAACCCTGCCAGCTTGTTCGTTAACTTGCGCACTCTTGCTGTTTTTTGTGATAACGTACCAATTTCCTCATGGTACACAATGGATTCCAGCTTTTTAAGCGAATCGCTGATCGCTGTTTTTTGATCTTCATTGTAAAAGAACGCTGCATCAGACAGTCTTGCTCTTAATACTTTTTCATTTCCTTTTGCAACATTTTCAAGATGCTCATGCCCGCCATTTCTCACTGTAACAAAGAATGGAAGGAGATCTCCATCTTTTGATTTAACAGGAAAATAACGCTGATGTTCTTTCATCGATGTAATAAGAACTTCCTGTGGAATCTGCAAAAACTCTTCCTCAAACTTTCCAAAAAGAGCAGTTGGATATTCAACCAGGTTAGTAACTTCTTCAAGTAGATCTTCATCGACTGGAATGACCCAGCCATGCTCTTCCTCAAGCTGTTTTAGCTGGTTGCGGATGCCTTCTTTTCGTTCATCCGAATTAACAAGCACATACTGAGACATTAATGTTTTTTCATAGGCATCTGGGCTGGTAATTTCCATGCTTTCACCCAGGAAGCGGTGACCCATTGTCCAATTGGATGTCTGTACACCTGCAATTGAAAATGGAATGATTTCAGATCCAAATAATGCGATGATCCATTTTATCGGACGGATATATTTAAGCTCTTCATCTGCCCAGCGCATATTTTTAGGAAAAGATAAGGACGTAATAACATGCTGCAGCTCAGGTAAAAGCGAACTCGTTTGCTGGCCTTGAATAAACTTTCTCACATGAACATACTCAACACCATTAATTTCTTTATAGAAAATATCTTCGACTGTTGCTCCTTGCCCTCTGCAAAATCCAATGGCAGCCTTCGTCCATTCGCCATTTTCGTCTTGGGCGATTTTTTTGGCTGGCCCCTTTGCTTCTTCATGTACATCCTCTTGTGCTTCACTGATGCCTTCCACCATTACAGCAAGACGGCGAGGTGTTGAAAAAGCCGTAACATGATCAAAATCAATCTTTTTTTCCATCATCCAAGCTTGAATTTTATCAGAAAGCTGATTCATTGAATTTGTAACAAATCTTGCGGGCATTTCTTCAAGACCAATTTCTAAAAGGAGATCTTTTTTAGACATCTTAATTTTCCTCCTTTGCTTGCAGGATTGGGAATCCTAACTTTTCACGCTCTTCATAGAATGTTTTTGCTATTTTTCTTGCCAAGTTCCGGCAGCGTCCAATATATCCCGTTCTTTCTGTGACAGAAATGGAGCCTCTTGCGTCTAATAAATTAAACACATGTGAGCATTTCAGTACATAATCATATGCAGGATGCACAAGACCTACATCCATTTGACGATGTGCTTCTTTTTCATAAATATTAAATAAGTTAAAGAGCATATCAGGGTCGCTTGTTTCAAACGTATATTTAGAATGCTCGTATTCCGGCTGCAGGAAGATATCTCTTACAGTAAAGCCATTTGTCCATTCCAAATCAAATACATCTTCTTTATCTTGAATATAAGAAGCTAAACGCTCAATTCCATAGGTAATTTCCACAGATACGGGCTTACATTCAAGTCCGCCCACCTGCTGGAAATATGTAAATTGGGTAATCTCCATGCCATCAAGCCAAACTTCCCAGCCTAATCCAGCACATCCAAGAGATGGATTTTCCCAGTTATCTTCAACAAAACGAATATCATGCTTAAGCGGGTCGATTCCTAATGCCTTAAGTGAATCAAGGTACAGCTCCTGAATATTATCTGGAGAAGGCTTCATAATCACCTGGAATTGATGGTGCTGATAAAGGCGGTTAGGATTTTCACCGTAACGTCCATCTGCCGGACGGCGGGAAGGCTCCACATATGCGACATTCCAAGGCTCAGGTCCAATTGCCCTTAAAAATGTATACGGACTCATTGTGCCCGCTCCTTTTTCCACATCATAAGCCTGCATTAGAATGCAGCCTTGCTCTGACCAATGCTTTTGCAATGTCAGAATCATGTTCTGAATATTCATCTCACATCTCACCCTTTTTATAAAATTGATGTTAGACAACAGGGACTTAATCGTCAAAAAACTAAAAAACTCCCGTCCCTATGCCTAAATACGGCATAGGGACGAGAGTTAACCCGCGGTTCCACCCTATTTGCCAAAGCAAAAGCTTCAGCCTCTTTCAACGTTCATGTCGCTCGTAAAGTGCCCTTCCTTAATCCTTCTATCACCTAGCTCACACCACCCTAGGTTCGCTTTTATAGACTGAATTAAGTACTCCTCTTCGTCATCGCAACTATTAATATTTGAATCATAGCGAAAATCATTTTTAAAGTCAAATATTACTTTAAGAAGCCATCGAATTTCTCCATTTGATTCAAAAACTTTTTTGATTTTAAATTTAAGCCAGAGTTTTCATCATAATAGGCTGTAATGATTTTCTTCAGCTCTGCCTTTGTTTCTTCTTTAACTGATATATCTCCGAGTCTCGATAAATCAAAATAATAAAACAGCCGTAACAATCGGACTGCTGCCGGGGATAGTTTGTAATGGTATGGATCCTTTTCAAGGCAGCGATGGCAGATAAGACCGCCCTCCCGAATGGAAAAAGAGAAATGCCCATCGGTGCTTCCGCAAACCGCACACTGATTTAGCACCGGATATAAACCGAGCGTATTCAGTATTTTCATCTCAAAAATATTCATAATAATGTCGGGATCATAGCCTTCATTAATCAGATTCAGCGATTGAAATAATAGCTCAAATAAGAATGGATTTGGCTTTCGATCTTCAACACTTCTATCTAAGAGTTCTACAATGTATGCAGCATAAGCCGTAAGGAAAATATCTTCCTTAATCGATCGCATCGAGGAAATCATTTCTCCTTGCTGCATCGTGCCCAGCCCGCTTCCTCTTTGCATAAGAAAATATCCATATGTAAAAGGCTGGGTGACGGCGGAGAGCCTGCTATTCGGCTTTTTCGCTCCGCGTGCCATCATCCCAACCTTTCCCCATTCGCGCGTATATAAGGTAACGATTTTATTGCTTTCTCCATAATTCGCTGTTCTAATGACTATGCCTTCACATTTTTCAAGCATATTCGTCACCATCCCTATATTTAGACAATCCTATGAGATGGGAAAATCAACCTCTGCTAGCTCTTCGTCCTGATTTCCGGGTATATCATTTGTTTCCTTTTGCAATTCCTTAAAAAGAAGATATGTGTCAATATTACCTGTTTGCGAGAAAACCTTCCAGGTAAATTCCATCATCGATAACCCCACCTTTCCGTATTTAACTAGCAATGCAATTATGATTCCTTAACCTTATCATAGCCTGTCTTTTGAAAATCATAAGACGAAAAATTTGTAAATTAAAATCGTTCATTGAACATGAATAACGTTAATAATGTAGATAAGAGAATTAGTATTCGTCTTCTCTAAAACCGAAGTCACGCAGCTGTGTCATCTTATTGCGCCAATCCTTTTGCACCTTAACCCAAAGCTCGAGGAACACCTTAGATCCGAGCAGATTTTCAATATCCAATCGTGCCCGCTGTCCGATCTCCTTCAGCATTTTCCCTTGCTTGCCGATGACAATACCTTTTTGCGAATCACGCTCAACAATGATGGTAGCCATCACATGAACAATGTCCTTGTCATCTTTCTTTTTCATTTTGTCGATCACCACTGCAAGTGAATGAGGAATTTCTTCACGTGTCAGATGAAGAGCTTTTTCCCTAATCAACTCAGAAACAATAAAATGCTCTGGATGATCGGTAACCTGATCTGCAGGATAGTATTGCGGACCTTCCGGCATATATTCCTTCAGCTGCTCTAGAAGAGTTTCAACGTTATTTCCTTCTAAAGCTGAAATCGGCACAATTTCTTTAAAATCATACTTTTCTTTGTATGACTCTATTACCGATAAGAGCTGGTCAGGGTGAATTTGGTCAATCTTATTGATCACAAGAAAAATAGGTGTTTTAACGGATTGGAATTTTTCGATAATAAACTCTTCGCCTTTTCCAAAACCTTCTTCGGCATTTACCATAAAAAACACAACATCTACGCCTTTTAGCGTATTCTGGGCCACCTTCATCATGAAGTCTCCCAATTTATGCTTTGGTTTATGAATACCCGGTGTATCGATAAAGATAAACTGGGCATCCGCCGTTGTTAAAACTCCCTGCACTTTATTTCTTGTTGTCTGTGGTTTATCGCTCATAATGGCAATCTTTTGACCAATAACTCTGTTCAGGAAAGTCGACTTTCCGACATTTGGTCTGCCAATAATGGAAATAAACCCTGATTTATGCTTTTGTTCGTTATTCATGTAAATCCTCCGGTGAAAATGCGCCAGGCAACAGCTCTTCTACTGAAAGCTCTTTAATAGCTCCATTTAAATTAGTTAGTATGATTTTTGTATCTTTGCTGCAAAGTTCAGAGATTACTTGGCGGCATGCACCACAAGGAGCAACAGGCCCATCTGTATCTGCTACAACTGCAATTGCTTTAAATTTAGTAATTCCATCAGAGTATGCCTTAAAAAGCGCTGTTCTTTCTGCGCAATTGGTCATACTATATGCTGCGTTTTCAATATTGCAGCCATGTATAACGGTACCTTCATCCGTAAGGAGAGCGGCGCCAACCTTAAATTTAGAATATGGTACATATGCTTTTTCTCTTGCTACTTTTGCTTCTTCGATTAATTGTGTGATTTCCACTATACATTCTTCCTTTCAATACCAAGACCGAAGCCTTACACTTATTTTACATCATTTCAAGAGCAATTACATGGGTTGTTGTCAAATTGTAATAAAAAAATTGAAAATTCAGTTAATGAATTAGCCCTATTTGTTTGCTGTTCTGTTATTTTAGCCGATTTAGGCAACGGTTTCAAATAGGTTGTAGCTGTGTTTACAAAATCTTTGCGGTTCTTTAACAAATGGCTAGGAGGGCGTGGTGATTTTGCTCGCCATCTTGCTTGATGGATTCATTTCATTTTGGGGGCGGGAATCACTTATGGTTCCTATTTGGTTAAAAGAGCGCGGGTTGGGCTTTAATTGTGATCGGCATGCCAGTATCATGGGTAATGTGGGCTTGTTTTGGTTTGTTTTGTGACACAGTTTACTAGTTTCTGAATAATAGGGCTGTGTTTCCGCTCTTTTCGTGACACTATTCAACATTATCTGGATATTAGTGGCGTGTTTCCGCTCTTTTCACGACACTATCCACCAGTTTCTGGATATCAGGGGGTGTGTTTCCGCTCTTTTCACGACACTATCCACCAGTTTCTGGATATTAGGGGTGTGTTCCGCTCTTTTCACGACACCATCCACCAGTTTCTGGATATTAGGGGTGTGTTTCCGCTCTTTTCACGACAATATCTACCAGTTTCTGGATATCAAGGGTGTGTTTCCACTCTTTTCACGACACTTTCTACCAGTTTCTGGATATTAGAGGTGTGTTTCCGCTCTTTTCACGACACTATTCACCAGTTTCTGGATATTATGGGTGTGTTTCCGCTCTTTTCACGACAATATCTACCAGTTTCTGGATATCAAAGGGTGTGTTTCCGCTCTTTTCACGACACTACGCCCCTGCTTTCTCTTCTTTAACCACCCCAAATAAAGTAGGGAAACCACTTACATGGCTTCCCCCTTATCAAACCGTACATGCCTTATTAAGGCATACGGCTTACCCATATGTTTATAATGTTATCAAGAGGATGCATTCCAGGCATTTTGCATCTTGCTTAGACGGTGTGAAGAATAATATTCTTCACCTTTTTCTTTTGCGCGTCTAATTCTATTCTTCACACGGTGTTTGGATTTCTTTGTTATGTCATCCATGTACTGTTCTTTCGTGTAACCATAAGCTTTGTTTAGATAAAGCCAGTAGGTGGGAATGAGGTTGATTTTTAGAAAGAATACATTATTCCATCTGCTTTGCATCTTCATTCCTTTCCTTTGAGAAGGATGCTTATGAATAAAAGCCACTCTCAGTCTTCTTCTTATATATCCATCTAGGGCTTCTAGAGTTCTCCGAACCCATCTCGTTTTACAGTTACTTTTAAGACCCAGATCTGCATTCTCTTTAATCGCCGAAATAATAGTGACATAATAATTCACTTTTCCTCTTATGATGGGATTCACCCGTTTGATCCATTCTTCCTTACTTAAAGTAAGGTTCTTTCTTGTCTTCTCTTTTATTTTAAGACGAAAGTCTTTAATGGATTCTGCTTTAGGTGTTACGTGAAAGACAGGCTTTTTGTTGTTCTTTCCTTCTCTCCAGTGGTGGAAAGTGAAACCTAAGAAATCAAAGTTATCTTTTTGAAAGTCTACAACTTTTGTTTTCTCCTTGGCAATTTCTAATCCTAATTCTTTTAGCTCGTCTTTCGTTAAGGCGGCAGCCTTTTGTATGTCATCATTTGTTTTGGCGAAAAGAAGAAAATCATCTGCGTAACGAACAAAACGTATTCCATGCAGATCCCATATCCAATCCATTTCATTGAGATAGACATTCGCAAGGAGTGGTGATATTACTCCACCTTGCGGTGTTCCGTAATCCGAGTGTAGTCTTTTCCCTTCTTCCATATATCCTGCTTTAAGCCATTTCTCGACCAAATTCAAGGTTGTCCGGTCTGAAACATATTTCTTTAGCACTTTTATCAATTTCTCATGAGGGATATTGTCAAAGAATCCTTTGATATCACAGTCATATATGTGATTATATCCTTGTTCAATATTCCACAAGATGATCTGTAAGGCTCTTTTGACTCCTCGATTTGGACGATATCCCACTGACCAGCTATGGAAAAGTTGTTCTTCAAATTTAGGTTGAAGAACATTGACTACGCTTTGTTGCACAATACGGTCCTCTATTGTTGGGATTCCTAATGGACGCTTCTTTCCATTTTTCTTTGGAATATAGACTCTGCGAACAGGTTGAGGATGATATGTTTTTGATTTCAACTTTCCAAGAAGATTCATGATATTGTCATGCAGGTTTCGTTCATAACTTTCAATTGTTTCACCATCTATTCCGCCTGCACCCTTATTTGCTTTCACTTGCTCAAAGCTTTTCGTGAGTTTACGGTCGAATAGAAGTTGTCCATAAACACTGTGTAATTTAAATTTCCACTCTTGATTCATTGCGTATTCCTCGCCTTTCCTTGATGTACTTTCAAGCAGTTTTACCTCAGTAACTTCATTGTTGGCATTACATCTTGTTCATGGCTTGGAGCCATAGGTCGTTCCCCTTCCGTTCACTTAATGTTATGGTCATTAAGTTACTTCCGTACTATGAGAACGTCTGACTTCTCCACCCGTTCTTTGTCATTTCGGATTGCCCTTATAGACGAGAACCCAGCCTGTTTGGTAAGGTGGAGACCTCACGGGGTCATCGCATTTTCCTTCAGAACATACCCTGCACCATCACATGATAAGTCACATTTCCTTGTTCTGACTTCTAAAGGAAATGCCTCTTAGTGGGTTTCCTCACTTTTCGCAAAGTCACCAACTTATCCCGCCGCCGTGCTTCACACTTCTTGCATTAGGGTCTATTCTTTCACCTGCGGGTCTCTCGATTTTCCGCATCTCCTTCAGACAACACCTCACAATGTCGCCCTAGATTAGGTTTCACGAGCTAGGTCAGTCTCCTCGGGTATGGATTTTCACCATCTGGAATTCTAATTTGGTTATCGTTGAACTAGTCGTTTCATCACGATGACGTCTCTATCCGATAAAAAAAAAATTGAAGGGTACTGACTTAGTCAGCACCCAATGCAACTGCCCGTCGCACAAAAAGACTGTCAAAAATGACAGTCCTTACAACCCCATACTAACTATAATTTTCGGCAAAAAGATGATGACACCGATCACAATAGCGGTTATAGCATAGACAAGAACAGCTGCTGCTGCAATGTCTTTTGCCTGCTTTGCCAAAGGATGATACTGGTCAGTTACCAGATCAACCACTCGTTCCACAGCGGTATTCATAAGCTCGAGTGCGATCATGCCTCCAATGACGATGATCACTACGAGCCATTCAGCCTTGCTGATGGAAAAGATAAATCCGCTAACCGTAATCAGCGGCATAACAGCAAGATGGATCTTCAAGTTACGCTCTGTTTTAGCTGCAGAAACCAGCCCCTCAGCAGCATAAGAAAACGATTTGGCTACAGCCTTAATCCACTTATGTTTTTTACCTTTCGAGGCCGAATTCATCCAGCAAAACCTTCTGACGGGAAAACATCATTTTTTCGTCTTCTTCCGTCTCATGATCATAGCCAAGCAGATGTAAAAAACCGTGAAGGGCAAGAAATCCTAACTCCCTCTGAAAACTGTGGCCATAGTCCTCTGCCTGCTCTTTTGTTTTTTCAACCGAGATAATAATATCCCCAAGCACTCTGGGCATTTCAATACCCAATAGAGCTACTTCGCCTTCTCCCAGTTCTTCCATAGCAAATGAAATCACATCAGTCGGCTTGTCTTTGTCCCGGTATTCTCGGTTTATTTCTTGTATTCTTTCATTCGTGACAAATGTTACGGATACTTCCGTTTCATTTTCCACCTGTTCCTTAACAGCTGCAAAATTTAACAGCCTTTCGACTTGCTCTTGATCCTGAGCAGAAATCTCATTTGTTTCATCTAAAAAATCAATATTTAAACTCATGCTTCTTTCACCTTCTGTTTCGTCATTTCTGGATATTCAATACGGGAATGGAATATTCCATTTAATGTTTCACTAAATGATTGTGCTACAATGTCAAGCTCTTTTAATGTTAAATCACATTCATTCAGCTGGCCGTCCTGCAGACGATCGGCAATAATCTTCTTAATCAGATCCTCAATTTGCTCTGGTGTCGGATTTGACATGGACCTTACTGCTGCTTCAACACTATCAGCAATTCCAATAACTGCTGCTTCCTTTGTCTGCGCTTTTGGACCAGGGTAACGGTAATCCTCCTCTTTCACATCCAGGCCCTTCTCTTTCGCCTTAAAGTAGAAGAATTTTAGCATGGTGGTTCCGTGATGCTGTTCGGCAATATCAACAATTTCTTTCGGCATTTTATGCTTTCTCAGCAATTCAGCACCATCGGCTGCATGTGCAATAATAATATTTTTGCTTGTCTGCGGCGGCAGACGATCATGAGGATTTTCAATATTCATCTGATTTTCAATGAAAAACTGCGGCCTCTTTGTTTTGCCGATATCATGATAATAACAGCCTACCCGTGCAAGAAGGCCGTCTGCCCCAATTGCCTCACAGGCTGAATCAGATAAGTTAGCGACCATTACACTATGGTGATAGGTCCCAGGCGCCTCTGTTAAAATTTTTCTTAGAAGCGGATGGTTCGGATTTGAAAGCTCAATCAGCTTCATCGCTGAAAGCATGCCAAAGCCGGTCTCGAAGAAGGGCAAAAACCCAATCGTTAAGACAGCTGATGCAATGCCGGAAATCAGAGCAGCAGCAAAATAGAAACCATATTCAAGCGGATCATACTGGCCATTGCGCAAAAACAGCAATGAAAAGATCACGATAATATTTACGATCGATACAAACAGACCAGCCTGCAAAATTTTAGAACGGTGATTATGATTCGTTAAGAACAGAATGCCTGCCATTCCGCTGCATAAAATGTAAATTCCTGCCGTGACATGGAGTGTGCCTGTGATTCCTTCATTAAAGATAATACAGCCGCACACTGTACTTATAATGGTAAAAAAGATCGCCAGCTTTTCATCAATCAATATCTTAATGAGCATGACTCCCATTGCTGCAGGGAATATGTAAACAATTTCAGAGTAATCGAGATCATGAAAAAAGCTAATTGCTTTCATCAGCAATGTGGATAGAATAAGAATCAAACTAAACAGCAATAGCTGGCTTTGCTTCTTTTCTTCACTCACATTATGCTCGTGGAAATAATAGTAGATAGCTCCTAAAATAAGGACAATCATGAGCAATAAGCCAATATAGGATTGAATCGAATTTTCATTATCTGTCAGTCCTACAAGATCCAGCTGTCTATAAACATCCCTGCTAATAAGCTGGTTTTGCTCTACCAGGATTTGGCCTTGCAGTATTTTTACAGGCTCTACACTTTCAACCGCCTGCTGACGCATTTCCTGTGTAGCTGCAGGGTCATAAAATTCATTTTGATAAACAGCATACCGTCCAAGTTCAATGGCTGCAGTCTTTAATCCCGTGCTCATACTTGTCAGCTTAAGTTCTTCCTCAAGCCTTTTCTTTGCATTTTCGACTTCATCAGCAGGAATGCGTGATTGCATCACATTATTGATCGTCGTTACCGTTAAATCCTGAGCTATGCTTAACTCGTCCTGCCCGGCCTGCAGAAGCGCGCGCAGCGATTGATCGGATACTTCCTTTGTTACACCCTCAGTAAGCTTTTCTTTCATCAAGGAAAGCTTCTCATCTATTGTGGGCTCTTCAATCTCAGCTGCTTCGTCATCCGTACTTTCAGCTAATTCCTCTGCAGCTCTTTCCCTATCGGCCATATCTTCTTCAATTTCATCATTCACTTCAGTAGCCGAACTAAAAATGGATGTGACAAGGTCAACTCGATTTTGAGCAATTTCCTTTTTGACCACATAAACATCCTGTACTTGGTTCTCCGCCTCTTTTTTCTTTAATTCAGTGCTTTCCTTATCTTCAACCGTAATAGGAGATCGGATGGTTTGCTCAGAGACTGAAAACAAACTCAAATTTAGCATTTCTGGTCTCACATTCGCGAACATAGAAAAGTATAAAACAATTCCTAAAACAACAAACAGCAATAATTTAAATATTTTAACATTAAGCAAATTTCTTATTTTAGCCATATTCCGCTGCAGCTTTTCCAAAAAAAGATCCCTCCTACCATACCACAATATGACGGTTGCGCTATAACTATAATTATGTAAAATAATATCAGCTTTTTAGACAAATTTCATTAAAATGCCAGAAAGTTTTCATAGTTCGTTACTAATAGGGTAACCTATCCTGATAGATAATAGCAAATTATACCAATAGGATATCTGAATTCGGAATAGAGGACAATGATTCATTAAACTTGGTGAGCGTTATCTTCTGCTTTTTTTCAGCAAAAAAACAACCGCCAGTCTCCTGGCGGCATTAGCTCACTACTGTTCAGATTTTTCATAAGCCTGGATAATCTTGGCTACAAGCGGATGACGAACAACGTCACTTTGCTCTAAATGAATGAACGAGATTCCTTGAACACCTTTTAAAATATCCTCACCTGCGATCAGTCCGGATTTAACGCCTTTTGGCAGGTCAACCTGTGTTCTGTCACCTGTTATGACCATTTTTGATCCGAAACCTAAGCGGGTTAAAAACATTTTCATTTGAGCAAGTGTTGTATTTTGTGCTTCATCTAAAATAACAAATGCATCATCAAGGGTACGGCCCCTCATATAGGCTAGAGGAGCAATTTCAATCGTTCCCCTTTCAATCAGCCTCTGAGTATGCTCTGTTCCTAAGATATCATGCAGAGCATCGTAAAGAGGTCTCAAATATGGGTCGACCTTTTCCTTTAAGTCACCAGGCAAAAATCCAAGGCTTTCACCAGCTTCAACTGCTGGTCTTGTTAAAATAATGCGTTTGACCTGGCCCGTTTTTAATGCACTGACAGCCATGACAACCGCAAGATATGTCTTACCTGTACCGGCTGGGCCAATACCAAAAACAAGATCATGCTTTCTGATTGCATTAATATATTGACGCTGTCCTAACGTTTTAACACGAATGGATTTGCCTTTTGCGTTTTTCGTAATTTCTTCTTCATATAAGTCGCTGAAGTATTCAAGTGTTCCCTTTTTCGCCATTTCAATGGCATACACGACATCTCTCCCGCTGATGTTAATTCCTTTGCGAATTACATACAGAAGCTTATCAAGTATGTTTCCTACAAGCTCTACTCTTTCAGCAGTTCCTGAAACATATACCGATTCGCCGCGGGTCACCACAGAAACCTCAAGCTCTTCTTCAATTAATTTAATATTGTTATCAGAGTTGCCGAGCAGTGCAATTGCTTCATTTGGATTTTCAAAATGCATATTCATAGTTTTTAAATCTTCTGTCATTCTGCATCTCCTTGGGTAAATGGTTGTCCTTGTGCAATATTCTCAATAATTTGGAAATGTATTGATAGTGTAACTTTACCATTGTCTGCAGATTGGTGCAAAACTTTTTCACCTTTTATCTTAGCATTGTCATCAAGCAGTGATTTTATATCCTGCCGCGCCATTTCTTTTGCTACTTCTACGGCTTCTTTATTTGTATACGTCCTAGTAATTGTCTGCCGCTCGCGGAATGTCTCATTCTGATAAGATAGCGGTAAATTCCAGGATAAAAAGCGGAGACTCTTTTTATTCTCTTCTTTTTCGTGCTCTTTAAATTCGATTTTGCCAAATCCCCATATAGGAATCTTCCAAGAGCCAATTTCAAGATAGTGTTTTTCCTTCTCATTGCCGTTAAAGACTTGGAAGGTGCTGTTGATTGGCAATGTGACCGTAGACTTGTACCAAGTTTCGCCAAAAACTTCTCCTTTAGCAGATACGACCTCTGGCTCTTCTTCTTTGCCAACCAAACCGGAAACAAGTAATTGTCCTGGAACGACCCGATCATGAATACTGACGACTGGCTGTCCTTCTTCAACGAACATGTTTTCAATAATGGCTTTCTTTTTTGCAACTAGATGCTGCGGACCGAGCGCTTCTATTTTTTCAGGCTCATTCTTTTCAACGACTTGAAGATGGTAGGTTGTCCCTTTTAATTCCACACCAACCCATGTTATTTCTTTTACGTTATTTGTCAGACCTTTTTGAATGGCTTCCACATTATCGATAAAAAATTGAAGCTTACCTGTTTTAACACCCATTGCCTCCAGCTCTTTCTGAATTTTATATTCAGTTGCCGGATTTGCCCCTTTAATTTCGATGCCCCATACCATATTGGAAAGCAGGGTAATTACCACCAGAAACAGAAAAGCTCCGATTAAAAAACCGCTATTTCTGAGCATTCTAATCGCTAAGAAAGGAATACCCTCTCTTTGCTGAAACTCTAATTTACATTCACTATCACGTGCATACTTCCGAATCTTTTTTGCATCCCTAAGATTCATTTGAAAGGTGATAGCACTCGTGCCATGACTCCTGACATTCCAGATATGTATTTTATCTCTTGTTAAAGAATTGATAAAACGCTCAATTCCTTTTCCATATGCCTTTACCGTCACTACTCCTTTATAAAATTCAATCCATTGATTCTTCATAGCGCTCCTCCTGATCCATGATTTGCAGCCCACAGGGTGACTTCAAGCCACCTCTCAATCCGGGAGATAGGTGACTTGATCAATTTTCCCCTCAAGCATGATCTCTTCTGGCATTATTGTCTTTATGACAAAAGCCTTCCCTTTCACTAATAACTGTCCCTGCTTAAGCAAAAGCCTAATTTCCTTATCTGAAAATGAAAGCAGACCTCGGTGATTTTCAATATATATATGGATTTGTCCAATCATTGTTATTCGGGGTAAATCCATCATGACATCTTGAGGAAGCTCCATATTTTTTGTCATCCAGCTCCGCAGCACGGTCCCCCATTTTTTTGCCATAAAAAAGAACCCCCTTTCATCTCATATGTATGAAATGAAAGGAGGTTCTAGCACATTTTTCGCCAATCAAGCGCTGTTATTTTCTTTTCACTGACCGATGAGGATTCATCGCTCTTGGAGGACCTAAAATTTCAGACCAAATAATCGCATCTGCAAGCTTTTGTTTATCTGGAGCCAAAGCTTTGGCTTGCGCCTGTGTATTCGTATTTGCTGTATTCTGAGCAGGCATACGTTCTCTGATTGCTGCTGTTCGCCGTTCTGCATACCGCTGCTTTTGCTTTAAAGCTTCCAGCTCTTCATCAGCCTTTTGTCTTGTTTCAGCATATTGCTGCTCCATTTGAGCAGCAGCCCGCTTTGCACGCGTTTCAAGCTCTTCTCTTTTTCGTTCAATAGGAGATGCTTGTGCCGGCTGCTGTGGCTGAGTCGGCCGGCTGACAGGCCGCTGCGCTGGTTTTCTGCGTTTCTCTTCTTCTTTTTTTCCTTTTGTAAATAGAGAACTAATAAAACCAATTATCGCCAAAAGGATAAGCGGGTTTTCAAATAAAAATTCCATAAAACGATTCCTCCCTTCCAAAAGGGAAATTCTTTTCATCAGCCGCCCTCTAAAAGGGCAGCGCTAAGAACCATTAATCTTTTTTATTGTTCGGATCTTCAGATATTTTACCAATCGAATCTCTCATATCTGTATCTGCAGAGATATTCTTAAAGTTTAAATAATCCATTACACCCATATTGCCGCTGCGCAATGCTTCTGACATAGCAAGAGGAACTTTCGATTCGGACTCAACAACCTTCGCACGCATTTCTTCGACACGCGCTTTCATTTCCTGTTCTTGCGCTACAGCCATTGCACGGCGCTCTTCAGCCTTCGCTTGAGCGATCTTTTTATCAGCTTCAGCCTGCTCTGTCTGAAGCTCGGCACCGATGTTTTTGCCGATATCAACGTCCGCAATATCAATCGATAGAATTTCAAAGGCAGTACCAGCATCTAAGCCTTTAGAAAGAACAGTTTGTGAAATCATATCAGGATTTTCTAGAACTTTTTTATGATTATCAGATGAACCAATTGTGGAGACAATCCCTTCCCCTACACGGGCAACAATTGTATCTTCACCAGCACCACCGACAAGGCGGTCAATATTGGCTCTAACCGTAATACGTGCTTTTGCTTTCACTTCAATTCCGTCCATTGCCACACCGGCAATAAATGGTGTTTCAATTACTTTCGGGTTTACACTCATCTGTACTGCTTCTAAAACGTCACGTCCAGCCAAATCAATAGCCGCACTTCTTTCAAAACTTAATTCAATATTTGCACGATGTGCTGCAATAAGCGCATTCACAACACGGTCTACATTACCACCAGCAAGATAATGACTTTCCAGCTGATTTGTTGTCACATCTAAACCTGCTTTATGCGCTTTAATCAACGGATTGATGACACGGCTCGGAATAACCCGGCGAAGTCTCATCCCAATTAAAGTGAAAATACTTACCTTCACCCCGGCTGCTAATGCTGAAATCCACAGCATGACTGGTACGAAAGTGAATAGAACTGCCAAGAGAATGACAGCAAGTACAATCAGCACAATGGTTAAAATACCACCTGTTCCTAGTACTGTTCCAAGTTCAAACATGTAAGTTCCTCCTATTTATCTAAATTAGTTAATTCCCTAACTACAATGCGCGAGCCCTCAGCTTTAACGACCCGAACCTTTGCATCTTTCTGAATAAATCCACCTTCACTTACAACATCTATTCTTTCATTGCTTATTACAACAGTACCTGCTGGACGCAATGCAGTCAAAGCATATCCCTCCGTACCAATTAATTCTGTACGATTAGTATTGGACACATATCCTTTTTCTGTGTTTGTAGAGTCGGTTAAAATCATTTTTCGAAAGAATTTCATCTTTTTACCAAACACCTTTACCAATAAAATAGAAACCAAAATTGCCGCCGAAATGGCTATCAAAATAGAAATTCCCATATGGACAACGTTTCCAGATGCCATAAACAGACTGGCTATAATAGCCCCTGCTCCAAGCAGTCCGGCAATGCCGCCCGGGAGGAAAAACTCTGCGATTAACAGGCCAATCCCAATCACAAAGAGGATTAAGGTTTCATATCCGGCAAGGCCGGCAACAAGGTGTCCGTAGAAGAATAGCAATAAGGCGGACAGACCCATAAAACCTGGGACTCCAAACCCTGGTGAATATAATTCCACCACCAGCCCAATACTTCCAATTGACAGCAAGATCGGGATAATGACCGGGTTTGTTAAAAATCGAGCCAGTTTCTCTGAAAAACTTTCTTCCATGCTTCTGATCTCAGCATTTTCAAAACCAAGCTGCTGGACTAATTCATCCATATTGGCAACGGTAGCTTCAGAATAGTTCACTTCTAATGCCTGATCTGGTGTTAAGGTTAACAGTTCATCATTCCCAAGTCCGAGTTCAGGTATTTCAATAGATTCGTCTGCCATTGCCCGTGCAACGATTGGATCTCGATTTGATTGCTGTGCAGCACTCTCCATAGCAGAGAACCAATAAGACTCAGCCTTCTTCCCAGCTGTGTT
The DNA here is from genome assembly GCF_001636345.1 of Cytobacillus gottheilii. GTDB lineage: Bacteria > Bacillota > Bacilli > Bacillales > Cytobacillaceae > Cytobacillus > Cytobacillus gottheilii. The sequence continues at coordinate 1,669,936 of NZ_KV440945.1, read as the reverse complement.
GCCTGATTGATCGATGATGGCAGCTGATCCCATTGTCGAACCTGGCACCATATAAATCTCATCGGTATTTAATGCAATATAAGCACCTGCTGATAATGCTTGTTTATTAACAAATGAAATCGTTTTAATATCTGTGCTGGTTAAAAGCTTTCCAATTTCTCCAGCAGCATCCACGGCCCCGCCTGGCGTATTGAGTTCAAAAATAATGGCATCAGCGCCTTCTTCCTCAGCTGTATGAACGGCTCTGCTTAAAAAGGCATATAATCCTTTTTCGACCGTTTCTTCCACTGGAACCGTGTAGACGATATCATTATTAGCACTTGTTCCATTGACAGGAATAAGCATGAGAATAAAAGCAAAAAGGAATGAAATAACAGCGATATGTTTAAAAACGGATCTCATTAATCCTCCCTCCTTTCTCATTCATAATCTTATCCTTGGTTGTTATACGGTTTAGGATACTAAAAGGTTTCAATTATTTTCATTTAATTAAGGAAAAACTCATGTATTTATAAAAACTTCGCTAAATAGCCAAAAAGACCGGAAGCATTAAGCTTCCGGTCTTTCGAACTCGTTTTATGAAAGGTGTTGTTGTACAAGTTTATTAATGATTGAACCGTCTGCTTTGCCTTTAACCTTTGGCATAATAGCGGCCATCACTTTGCCCATATCGGCTTTAGAAGCAGCCCCAGTTTCTTCAATCGTTTCTTTAACGATTTCAGAGAGTTCTTCTTCAGTCAGCTGTTTAGGCATATATAATTCTACATACTGAAGTTCAGTACGAATTTTTTCAACAAGATCTTCACGACCTGCTTTTTCAAATTCATGGAGGGAATCCTTGCGTTGTTTAACTTCGCGAGAGAGGACAGTAAGCTCCTCATCACCGGACAGCTCTCTGCCAAGCTTGATCGCTTCGTTTTGAATGGAAGCTTTGATCATCCGGATAACGGTTAGCTTATCTTTTTCTTTATTCCTCATCGCTTGTTTCATATCCTCATTTAAACGCTCGAGAAGACTCATTTCATTCACCCTCTCTTAAAACTTGCGCTTTCTTGCAGCCTCAGACTTTTTCTTACGTTTGATACTAGGTTTTTCGTAGAATTCGCGCTTTCTTGCTTCTTGCAAAGTACCAGTTTTAGAAACTGAACGTTTGAAGCGACGAAGAGCATCTTCAAGCGATTCGTTTTTACGAACGACGGTTTTAGACATTCTCTTTCCCTCCCTCCGAGCACAACACACTTACATCAACAACATGGTTTATTCCATGTACCTTGCAATTATAATATAACACTGTATGAAGGTCAACTGAAATTAGCACTAGCTACCGTTTGTTTTTTATTTTCTTCCTAAAATAATTTATGATCACCATGGCATGTCCCTCGATACATGTCCATATGATGAGTGTTAAGGGGGGATTTTATGCTGCTGCAGCTGCTATTATTTATACTTCTTATTGGCTTATTTATTTTTGGAATGACGATCCTCAGAACAGGTTTATTTAATCTTTCCGGAAGTTCCATTCATAAAGTGCTGACCATTTTAACATATACTCCCTGGAAAGGGATGCTTACTGCCATTATTTTAACAGCTGTATTGCAGAGCAGTTCTGCTCTGATGATTATGACCATTGGACTTGTTTCTGCAAGATTGCTGACGTTTCCGCAATCCATCGGCATTATTTTAGGAACCAATATTGGAACCACTTTTACTACGGAACTTATTACCTTTAATATTGAATCCCTGCTGATTCCATTTGCATTAATTGGGGCTTCTGCGGCATTATTTCCGCAAAAAGCAGTGAAAAGTGCTGGATTTGCATTCTTAGGCATTTCGGCCGTTTTTGCGGCAATGCGGGGCTTCGAATTTCTTGCCATATCTTTAAAAGAGAATTCCTATGTAACGGACATTCTTCTAACATTAGATGATCACCATTTATATAGTATTTTTGCAGGGATTGTGCTAACAGCCGTCATTCAGTCAAGCACAGCTGCTACTGGCATTGTGATGGGTTTTATGTCGGCCGGGCTAATGGATTTGGATACAGGAATAGCGATCATGCTCGGTTCCAATATTGGCACATGTGCCGATGCTTATCTGGCTTCCATTGGAGCAGGACGCGCTGCAAAGCTTACAGCGTTTGCTCATATTTGGCTAAACTGCGTGGGAGTTGCTCTGTTTTACCCGTTTATTTCGATGCTGGCAAGTGCCGGTGAGGTTCTATCTTCTTCACTCGATACGCAGCTTGCCCATATCAGTGTGCTATTTAATGTGATAACATCCTTGCTTGTATTGCCTTTTGCACACCAGTTTGCCTCCTTTATAGAGAAGCTGCATGGAGGAAAACCTGTGAATTAAAAAGAGCCGCCCAATGGACGGCTCTTTTTTCTATTAATAATCTGAATCGCTTGTTAAGCCTTGTACAATTGCGGCACCTGAGCTAGCACCGATTCTTGTTGCACCTGCATCGATCATTTTTTGAGCATCCTCTGCACTGCGTACTCCGCCAGATGCTTTCACACCAAGATCGGGTCCAACTGTTTTTCTCATTAATGCAATGTCCTCGACCGTTGCTCCGCCTGTTGAAAAACCAGTGGATGTTTTAACAAAATCAGCACCTGCTTTAACAGATAGCTCACACGCTTTTACTTTTTCGTCTTCTGTTAGAAGAGATGTTTCAATAATCACTTTTGATAATGCTTTTCCTTTTGCCGCATCAACAACCGCTTTGATGTCTTTTTCAACAAGGTCATAATCGCCGCTCTTTAGTGCGCCGATATTGATGACCATATCCACTTCCGTTGCACCGTTTTCAATCGCGATGCTTGTTTCAAAAGCTTTTGTCTCAGATGTTGAAGCACCAAGCGGGAAACCAATTACAGTACAAACCTTTACTTCTGTTCCGCTCAAAAGGTCGCTTGACAGCTTAACCCATGTTGGATTTACGCATACAGATGCAAAATTATATTCTTTTGCCTCTGCACAGATTTTTTCAATTTGCTCTTTTGTTGAGTCAGCTTTTAATAATGTATGATCAATCATTTTTGCTACATTTGTCATTAAGTATTGCTCCTTCCGGAAACTAGTTGTACGTACCTCTAATATGATACCATTGTCCATAAAAAAATTACAGTGTATTTTTGAAAAATTGCAATCGGTTCCAACTATATTATTGCCCATACTGCTGCTTGGCATGATTTTTTTATCTTTTAAGGAGATCAAATCGGACAATGATTACCCGTTTTCCTGCGGGGGATGGTGGTTTCCATTATGATCTGTACGAAAAGAGACTCAAAAATGTGCTAATAGGTCCTTTTGTTGTCCTCTTTAAGTAAAAAAGCGCAAATATCGCCCTTCCCAGAGAAATATCCGCCGTTTGAGAGGTTTTTCCACCGTTGAGAATTTTTATCCGCCGTTATTTTCGCTTTATCCGCCAAACGCTAAAATACATATTTCACTGCCCCCCCCAAAAAAAAGAACCGCCCCAAAGGGCAGTTCTTTAAACAGCAGCTTCTTCCACTTCATCAAGTACGCGGACAAATTGTCCTTCGTTGTATGGATAGCCGGATTTAGTAATTTTTACTTTGACGATTTGGCCGATCATATCTTCGGTTGCTGGCAGAACAACTTTTAGGTAGTTGTCAGTGTAGCCAACATACAGATTGCTGCCTTCGTTTTCTTTGAATGCTTCTTCTGGGATTACTTCGAGTACTTCGCCTTCAAATTCGCTTGCATATTCCTTCGCAAGCTGATCCGATAAGGCAATCAAACGGTGTACACGTTCATTTTTAATTTCCTCATCAATCTGGTCATCCATTCGAGCGGCAGGCGTGCCTGTTCTCTTTGAATATGGGAAAACATGAAGCTCAGAGAATTTATGATCTTTCACGAAGTTATATGTTTCCATAAATTCTTCTTCTGTTTCACCAGGGAAACCGACAATAACGTCAGAAGTAACTGCAAGACCAGGAAGCACTTCTTTTAAGCGATCCAATCTTTCAGCGAAAAATTCCATTGTGTATTTACGGCGCATTCTTTTTAGAACTGTATTAGAGCCTGATTGAATCGGGATATGAAGGTGTCTCACGATGACGTTGGACTGATCGATCACTTCGATCACTTCATCCGTGATTTGGCTCGCTTCAATGGAAGATATACGCAGTCTCTTTAAGCCGCGGACTTTTGCTTCCAAGTCTCTTAAAAGCATTGCAAGATTATAGTCTTTCATATCCTCGCCATATCCGCCTGTGTGAATGCCTGTCAGGACAATTTCTTTGTAGCCTGCATCGACAAGCTGCTGTGCCTGGCGAATGACTTCTTCCGGATCTCTTGATCTCATAAGACCACGTGCCCAAGGAATGATACAAAACGTACAGAAGTTATTGCAGCCTTCCTGGATTTTAAGAGAGGCTCTTGTGCGATCGGTAAAAGCAGGCACATCAAGCTCTTCGTATACACGGCTTTTCATAATGTTGCCGACTCCGTTAATAGGCTGGCGTTCTTGCTTATATTGTTCAATGTACTCCAGCATTTTAACGCGGTCCTGAGTTCCTACGACAATATCAACTCCAGGAATCGCCATGATTTCAGCTGGAGAAGTTTGTGCATAACAGCCTGTTACACAGATGACAGCATCCGGGTTTCTGCGGATCGCTCTGCGGATCACTTGACGGCTTTTTTTATCGCCGGTATTGGTTACCGTACATGTATTAATCACGTAAACATCGGAAATATGCTCATAATCTACCCGGTCATAGCCGGCTTCTTTAAATAATTGCCAAATGGCTTCTGTTTCATAATGGTTGACTTTACAGCCAAGTGTATGAAAAGCTACTGAAGGCATTTTATTCACCCCATTAATTCAAAATGATAGGAAACGGCCGCTAATGCATATAACGGGGCCGTTTCTGTTCGTAATATTCTAGGTCCAAGACCGCAAGTAATAAATCCTTGTTCTTGAAGAGCTGTAACTTCTTGTTCAGTCAGTCCGCCCTCTGGACCAAACACGATTAACAGTGATTGTCCTCTTTTAAGCTGATGTAATGTTTGGGAAAGCATCGAAGCTTCTCCTTCTTTCGCACTTTCCTCAAATGCAATTAACTTTTGATCGTACGATTCTGCTAATTTGATCAGCTCTTTTAATTGAACTGGAGCAGTAACCTCAGGCAAAATCGTGCGATGAGACTGCTCTGCAGCTTCTTTGCTAATTTTATTCCATCTATCAAGCTTTTTATCTGCTTTTTTAGCATCCCATTTGACAATTGAACGGGCTGATATAAAAGGGATAAATTTATATGCACCAAGTTCTGTTCCCTTCTGGATGACGAGCTCAAGCTTATCCCCTTTAGGCAATCCGCTCACAATCGTTACTTGTACAGGCAGTTCTGGTGAACCTTCTATCCATTTTACTATTTTTGCCGTTATTTTTTCATCGGTAATTTCTGCAATTTCACATTCTGCGCTGATTCCTTTTGGGTCAACGCAAATAATGGAATTCCCTGGTGCCATTCGCATAACTTTGCTTATATGGTGCTGGTCGTCTCCAGTAATGATAAAGAATTCATTTTGAGCAGGTTCATTTACAAAATAGCGCTGCATAAGGATCCCTCTTTGTCATATAAAAAATATAGATGGTACACAAACTTTGTTACTGTTTAAAACATAAGAAGCTGGATTTGCACTTCAGGGTACTCGCTTTCCGCGGGGCGGGTGGTGAGCCTCCTCGGCGCTATCGCACCTGTGGGGTCTCACCTTCCCACTCCTCCCACAGGAGTCTCGCACCCTTCCGTTCCAATCAACTAGCATATTATTATTGACAAAACAACTCGTTAGAAAAATGAAATTCCTGCGGCCATAATGTCAGATTGAAAGAACTACGCAAAAAATCACCTAATCTACATAAGGATAGGGGCAGCTGTTTACCAGGCAACCCCTATGACAGCTATTATTTTCTTTTAGCGATGATCGCAACCCAGTCTTCCATTTGCATGACTTCGATAATATCAAAGCCAGCTTCGCTGATCTTATCTTTAACGTCCTGCTTCTTTTGCTGAATGATGCCAGAGGCAATGAAGTAGCCGCCTTGTTTTACAGCTGAGGCAACATCATTTGTGAAGCGCATGATGACCTCTGCTAAAATATTTGCGACAACAACATCTGCTTGTTCTTCAACACCGTCAAGAAGGTTGTTATGAAATACATCAACTTTTTCATGAACCTTATTTAGCTTTACATTTATTTTAGCTGATTGCACAGCGACTTCATCAAGATCAAGTGCTGTTACTTTTTCAGCCTCAAGCATAGCTGCTGCAATACTTAATACACCAGAGCCTGTTCCAACATCGACAACATAGTCACCATGTTTAACCGTACGCTCAAGGGCTTGAATACACATCACTGTTGTCGGGTGTGTTCCTGTGCCAAAAGCCATGCCTGGATCAAGCTCTATGATCAGCTCATCGCTGCTGACAGGGGTGTACTCCTCCCATGTAGGAACAATTGTAAATCTCTCTGATATTTTAACAGGATGGTAATATTTCTTCCACGCTGTTGCCCATTCTTCTTCATTTACTTCACTAATGCTTACTTTATTGAGTCCAATATCAATATTGAAAAGGATTAAGTTATTAATCGCTTCTTTAATTTCATCTACCGTTTCACCCAGGAAGCTGTTTACAGGCAGATAGGCTTTGACAATTACACCTTCATCAGGATAATCATGTGGATCGAGCTGGTAAATTTCACCGAATTGGTCTTGTCTTTCTTTAATTAATTCAAACGGGTCCTCAATAACAACTCCGCTTGCACCCGCTTCGTGCAAAATATTCGAAATCGCCTCTACCGCTTCATTTGTTGTATGAATGCTAATTTCTGACCATTTCAACGTTTACCAACTCCATTTCCATTATTCACCCTTAAAGGCACGTTTTACTTTATCAAAAAAACTTTCCTCATGCTCACCTTGAGGTACACCGCCGCTTACTTCTGCAAATTCAGTTAAAAGCTGCTTTTGCTTTTCTGTCAGCTTCGTAGGTGTCACAATTTTAACGATAATATGCTGATCTCCTGTGCCATAGCCGCGCACATTTGGAATTCCTTTTCCTTTTAAGCGGAATTTTGTTCCTGTTTGTGTTCCTGCAGGCACTTTAAGCTTCACTTTTCCATGAAGAGTTGGGACTTCAACTTCATCTCCAAGCGCCGCCTGTACAAAAGTCACTGGCATTTCACAATACACATCGTCGCCATCTCTTTCAAAGAATTCGTGAGAACGAACAGCAAAGACCACATACAGATCTCCTGCTGGACCTCCGTTTACACCTGGCTCCCCTTGTCCGGAAACGCGAAGCTGCTGGCCATCATCAATCCCAGCTGGAATTTTCACGTTAATTTTACGGCGTTTCTGCACCTTGCCGTCTCCGCCGCATGTTGAACATTTATGCTTAATGTTTTTGCCGGTACCTGAACAGTGATGACATGCTCTTCTATTCACAATTCGGCCGAACGGAGTATTTTGTTCCACATTCAGCTGACCAGATCCTTGACAGTGACTGCAAGTTTCCACTTTTGTACCAGGTTTTGCACCAGATCCGTCACAAGTGTCACAAGGTTCTTCTCTAGGAATTTCAATGGATGTTTCCTTGCCAAATACTGCATCCTCGAATGAAAGAGTCATCGTATACTGCAGGTCTGCACCTTGTCTTGGCGCATTCGGATCTCTTCTGCGCGAGCCGCCTCCGCCAAAGAAAGTGCTGAAAATATCTTCAAAGCCGCCGAAGCCTTCAAAACCGCCGCCTCCGCCAAATCCTTGATTTGGATCCGTATGACCGAATTGATCATAATGCGCTTTTTTCTGATCATCACTTAATACTTCATAGGCTTCTTTTACTTCTTTAAACTTTTCATCTGCACCTGGTTCTTTATTTATATCTGGATGATATTGTTTGGACAGCTTGCGATAAGCTTTTTTTAATTCATCCTTGGAAGCACTCTTGCTGACGCCAAGGACTTCATAGTAATCCCTTTTACTCATGATTACCACTCCCCGATTCTATTCACATAAATTGTATTGTATCAAAAATAAAAGCCAAAGCCAAGAAAGACCTGACTTTGACTGTGGTAATTCCAGGTGCAGCCAACATGTATGCTAAGCTGCACCCGGGAAATAGAATGAATGGTCTTAGTCGTCTACTTTATTCTTTATACGAATCAGCAAACAACTTCATAATCGTTTAAACGATTACTTATCATCCTTAACTTCTTCATATTCAGCGTCAACAACATCGTCATCCTTGCCGCCGGCAGCCGAATCATCAGCACCTTGTGCGCCCTGTGCCTGCTGTTGTGCCTGCTCATAAAGCTTCATAGTTAGAGCTTGAACGATTTCCTGAAGAGCATCTTTCTTCGCACGGATTTCTTCAAGATCATTTTTCTCGATCGCTTCTTTAAGAGCATCTTTTGCTTCCGTTGCTTTTGCAGCTTCTGCTTCGTCTACTTTGCCTTCAAGATCTTTTAGCGTTTTTTCAGTTGTAAACACAAGCTGATCTGCCTCATTGCGAAGCTCAACTTCTTCTTTGCGCTTCTTGTCTGCTTCAGCATTTTCTTCAGCTTCTTTTACCATTCTATCGATCTCATCATCAGAAAGTCCTGTAGAAGACTTGATAGTGATCGCTTGTTCTTTGTTTGTGCCAAGATCCTTCGCACGTACGTTTACGATACCGTTTTTATCAATATCAAAAGATACTTCGATTTGCGGTACGCCGCGTGGTGCTGGAGGAATATCGCCAAGCTGGAAGCGTCCTAATGTTTTATTGTCTGCTGCCATTTGACGTTCACCTTGAAGTACGTGAATATCAACAGCTGACTGATTATCAGCAGCAGTAGAGAACACTTGAGATTTTGAAGTTGGAATCGTTGTATTACGGTCGATTAGCTTTGTAAATACACCGCCCATTGTTTCAATACCAAGTGATAATGGAGTTACGTCAAGTAATACTACGTCCTTCACATCACCAGTGATCACTCCGCCTTGAATAGCTGCACCCATCGCAACTACTTCATCAGGATTTACACCTTTATGCGGCTCTTTGCCAACTTCTTTTTTGATTGCATCTTGTACAGCAGGAATACGAGTAGATCCGCCAACAAGAATAACTTTGTCAATTTCAGAAGGAGATAAACCAGCATCTCTTAATGCCTGGCGAGTTGGTCCCATTGTACGTTCAACAAGGTCAGAAGAAAGCTCTTCAAACTTCGCACGTGATAATGTTACTTCAAGGTGAAGCGGACCAGCTTCTCCAGCTGTAATAAACGGCAGGGAAATTTGTGTAGATGTTACACCAGAAAGATCCTTTTTCGCTTTTTCAGCAGCATCTTTTAAACGCTGAAGTGCCATCTTGTCTTTAGAAAGATCAATGCCATTTTCTTTTCTGAATTGCTCTACTAAATAATCGATGATGACTTGGTCAAAATCGTCTCCGCCAAGACGGTTGTCGCCGGCAGTTGATTTAACTTCGAATACTCCATCGCCAAGTTCAAGGATAGAAACGTCGAATGTACCGCCGCCAAGGTCGTATACAAGGATCGTTTGATCTTCATCAACTTTATCCATTCCGTAAGCAAGAGCAGCAGCTGTTGGCTCATTGATGATACGCTCAACTTCTAAGCCCGCAATTTTACCAGCATCTTTTGTTGCTTGACGCTCTGCATCATTGAAGTATGCAGGAACAGTAATAACTGCTTTCTCAACTTTTTCACCAAGATATTCTTCTGCATATGACTTTAAGTATTGAAGAATAATCGCAGAAATTTCCTGAGGAGAATAATCTTTTCCTTCAGCTTCTACTTTAAAGTCAGTACCCATATGACGTTTTACAGAAAGAATCGTGTTAGGGTTTGTAATGGATTGGCGTTTCGCAACTTCCCCTACTTGACGCTCTCCGTTTTTAAAAGCTACAACTGATGGAGTTGTACGGTTTCCTTCCGGATTCGGAATTACCTTTGCTTCGCCGCCTTCTAATACAGCTACACATGAGTTTGTTGTACCTAAGTCAATCCCAATAATTTTGCTCATGAATATTTACCTCCCTAATGTATGTATTACTGATTTACTTTTACCATTGCTGGTCGGATTACGCGATCTTTCAGCATATACCCTTTTTGGAATTCTTCAACTACCGTATTGCTCGCAAAGTTTTCGTCTTCGACCTGCATAACAGCTTGGTGGATATGCGGATCAAATTCTTTTCCAACAGACTCAATTTGCTCAGCGCCCTCTTTTTTCAGCGCCTCAATCAAGCTGCGGTAAACCATTTCCATTCCATGCTGCATTGATTTCGCCTGTTCGGTATCAGCTTCCATTTGTAAGGCACGTTCGAAGTTATCAATGGCAGGCAGCAAATCGGTAATTAAGCTTTGTGACCTATATTTATCAGCCGCCTCACGATCGAGCTTCGATCTGCGGCGGGAATTATCAAAATCAGCCTGCAGACGCAAGTAGCGATTTTCAGCTTCCTCAAGCTTTTGTTCAAGCTCGGAAATTTTTGCTTCGGCATCGTTTGTTTCTGATGCCTCAACAGCTTCTTCTTCTGCTTCACCAAAAATTTCTTCTGTCGGCTCTTCGCCATCAAATGGCTGCTTGTTTTGTTCTTCTTGTAAAGTGTCTTTCTCTTCTGCCAACTTTTTCACCTCCTTAAAATGGGTTTTTATCGCAATCTTTTATTGATAAAAAGATATCGGTATCTGCTTTGCTTTATCGCAATAGCAGAGTGATTTCCACTCCATGGCACTCGCTTTCCGGGGCGCGGGATGAGCCTCCTCGGTGCTATGCACCTGCGGGGTCTCATCCTTCTCACTTCTCCCGCAGGAGTCTCGTGCCATTCCGTTTCAATCAACAAGTAATATCGTGAAAGCAACTTAATTTAAACAAAATCCTTAGCAATAGTTCAATTCATTGAGCTGATATGAACGACTACTCGCTCTAACATCCCTCTATCAATATTACCCGCGGTTTTCATTTTGATACAGATTTGTGAGAACAGCGGAGAGGTCTTTGCTGAAATAGTGAAGCAGGCTGATGACCCGGGAGTATTCCATTCGGGTTGGCCCCAGGATGGCGATGGTGCCGAGTCTTTCTTTTCCAACTGAATAGCTGGCTGTGATCAGACTGCAGTTGTCAATCGCTTCATTATTGTTTTCTCTGCCGATTTTCACCTGAATCCCGGAATGATGATGGCGGATAAGGTCATAGAAGCCTTTTTCCTGTTCAATCATATTCATCAGATTGCGGACTTTATCAATATCATGAAACTCGGGCTGGCTTAGCATATTCATTTTACCGCCGAAAAACAGTTTTTCTCCTGCTGGCGCTTTAATGGTTTCAGTGATGGAATGCAGCATATAATCATAGTGACTGATATGCTGGCGAAGCAGCACTGCAACCTCTTTATAAATTTTATTATGAAGCTGATCCATTGGCACACCGGAGAGGCGCTCATTCAGGATGTTGACAAGCTTTTCAAGCTCACCGGCATCAATGTTTTCAGGAAGCTGAAACATTCTGTTCTCCACATGTCCGGTATCAGTCACAATAATAGCAATCGCTGTCTGTTCATTCAATGGGACAATCTGAATTTTCTTCAGTTTATTTTCACCTAGGTCTGGTCCTAAAACAATGGATGTATAGTTCGTCATCTCTGAAAGGATTTTCGCAGATTTCTGTACGATTTTCTCAAGCTCGTATATTCGATCTGCAAAAATGGATTTCACCCGATATACATCTTCTTTGCCCAGCCTTTGCGGTGAAAGTAAATGATCCACATAATATCTGTAGCCTTTTTCGGAAGGAATTCTTCCCGAAGAGGTGTGTGTTTTTTCAATAAAACCCAGCTCTTCCAAATCAGCCATTTCATTTCTGATTGTTGCCGAGCTAAATGAAATCTCATCCTTTTTCGACAAGCTTCTTGATCCGACAGGCTGTGCAGATTGAATAAAATCATCAACAATCACTTGAAAAATTAATAATTGACGATCTGTTAACACAGTTATCACCTCTGTTAGCACTCTTAATCGTTGAGTGCTAATTCTACTAATAAATTAACAAATCCACGGGATAGTGTCAATAAAAAAGCCTAATTCATATACAGATGGTTAGGATTATTTCAGGAAGTTTTGAAATACTTCATTTCCTAAAAAACGGCCTTTATGCGTCAGTTTAATGTCATCATTTTCAACCATTAGCAAGTCTTTATTTACAAGTTCATTTATTTCATCTTTAAAATAGCTCAATGGATTCTCTGCAAATTTCTCTGAAAAGCGACGGATTGAGACACCCTTCGTTTTTCTTAGACCTAAAAACATTTCTTCTTCCATTTTTTCAACCTTTGACAGCTCATGCTCTTCAATAATAGGAAGCTTGCCATCTTCAAGAGGCTCCATATACTTTTTCAGCGGCCCGAAGTTTGAGCGTCTTTTGCCATCCACATAACCATGCGAACCAGCACCAAAACCATAATAATGGTCATTATTCCAATACGTTAAATTATGCTTGCTTTCATATCCTTTTTTCGCAAAGTTGCTGATTTCATATTGCTCATAGCCATGCTTATTCATTTGTTCGATCAGCACTTCATACATTTCAGCCTCCATATCCTCTCCAGGAAGGGGCAATTTGCCTTTTCTCATTAAGTTATAGAAGACCGTTTTCGGCTCAATGATTAAGGAGTACCCTGAATAATGCTCAATATCCAGTGTAAATGACGTTTCCAATGTTTCTTTAAAATCTGCTACCGTCTGACCAGGCAAGCTATAAATTAAATCAACACTAATATTCTGAAAGCCTGTTTTTTTGGCGGCTTCAATCGACCGGAATACATCCTTTTTCCTGTGTACACGTCCAATCCGCTCCAGCAATTCATCATTAAAGGTCTGAACACCAAAGCTGAGTCTGTTGACGCCAGCATCATAAAGAACCTTTAATTTTTCTGCTGATAAATCCCCTGGGTTGGCTTCAAACGTAAACTCAGTATGCTCATTAAACGGAAGGTAACGATGAATGGTCTCACAGAGTACTTCCAGCTGTTTTTCGTTTAATGCAGTTGGTGTTCCTCCGCCTACAAATATCGTCTTTAAAACATCCGGCGGAGATTCCTGCGTCGCAATCGCCATCTCTTTGCCAAGTGATTGCAGGTACTCATCAACAGGCTGGCCTTTTAAAAAGACTTTATTAAAATCGCAATAATGGCAGATATGCTCGCAAAAAGGGATATGAATATATGCTGCTCCAATCATTTTTTACACAACCTTTATTTCTTAATAGTGTTGGAGATTTTTTCTGTATGATAAAAACAAGTTAGGTATGCTTTTTACAAAGCATACCTAACTTGCATGTACTCTATCAATAAAATTACTTTTTCGGCGTACTGTCATCCATTTTCAGAACGGCCATAAACGCTTCCTGCGGCACTTCAACAGAACCGACCTGCTTCATGCGCTTTTTCCCTTCCTTCTGCTTTTCTAACAGCTTCCGCTTACGGGAAATATCTCCGCCATAACATTTGGCAAGTACATTCTTTCTCATTGCTTTAATGGTTGAACGAGCCACAATTTTTTGACCGATCGCAGCTTGGATTGGCACTTCAAACTGCTGTCTTGGGATTAATTCTTTCAGCTTTTCAACAATGACTTTTCCGCGCTCATACGCGAAGTCACGGTGAACGATAAAGCTCAAGGCATCAACTTTTTCAGTGTTCAATAAAATATCCATTTTAACAAGCTTCGATGGCTTGTAGCCAATCAGCTCATAGTCAAAGGACGCATAGCCCTTTGTATTGGACTTCAATTGATCAAAGAAATCATAAACAATTTCTGATAAAGGAATTTCATACACAATGCTAACCCTTGTTTCATCCATATATTGCATATCTAAGAAGATACCGCGTTTTTCCTGGCAAAGCTCCATAATTGCCCCTACATAATCGTTTGGTGCCATCATCGTTGCTTTAACATATGGTTCTTCAACACGATCAATTTTTTGAGGATCAGGCATATTAGAAGGGTTGTCTACTTTAAGTTGTTCGCCATCTGTCATAATGACATCATAGATAACACTTGGTGCCGTTGTGATCAAATCAATTTTAAATTCACGTTCAATTCTTTCTTGGATGATCTCCATATGAAGAAGTCCAAGGAATCCACAGCGGAATCCGAAGCCTAATGCTTGAGACGTTTCCGGCTCAAATTGAAGAGCAGAGTCATTCAGCTCTAGCTTTTCCAGTGCTTCGCGCAGGTCATTGAATTTCGCAGAGTCAATTGGATATAATCCGCAATACACCATTGGGTTCAATTTACGGTAGCCAGGAAGCGGCTCAGTTGCGCCGTTCTTTGCACTTGTGATCGTATCCCCTACACGAGTGTCGCCAACATTTTTAATCGCTGCTGTTAAGAAACCAACATCTCCAACAGAAAGCTCTTGCAGTGGTGTTGATTTTGGCGTAAATACACCAACTTCTGTTACTTCGAATTCCTTGCCGGTCGCCATCATTCTTACTTTGTCGCCGACCTTAACCGTTCCTTCAACAACACGGATATAAGCAACAACACCGCGATATGCATCATAAAGCGAGTCAAAAATAAGTGCTTTTAACGGTGCTTCCGGGTCACCTGTAGGTGCAGGAACCTTTTCTACAATCTGTTCTAAAATTTCTTCAATCCCAATACCTGCTTTGGCAGATGCAAGTACAGCTTCAGAAGCATCAAGGCCAATGACCTCCTCTACTTCGTTTCGAACCCGCTCAGGATCAGCACTTGGCAAATCAATTTTATTGATAACCGGAAGTATTTCCAAGTCATTATCAAGTGCTAAGTAAACGTTCGCAAGTGTCTGCGCTTCAATGCCTTGTGCAGCATCTACAACTAAAATGGCTCCTTCACAGGCTGCAAGACTTCGGGAAACTTCATATGTAAAATCCACATGTCCCGGAGTATCGATTAAGTGAAACGTATATGTTTCTCCGTCCTTGGCAGCATATTTCAGCTGAACAGAATTCAATTTAATCGTGATTCCGCGTTCTCTTTCTAGATCCATTGAATCAAGAAGCTGATCCTTCATTTCACGCGCTGTTAACGCTTTTGTTTTTTCTAAAATACGGTCAGCTAAAGTGGATTTCCCATGGTCAATATGGGCAATAATCGAGAAATTACGAATTCTCGACTGTCTCTCAAGTCTTTCTTCTCTGTTCATATAAATCCTACACACTCCTATTAGAAAAGCTCATCGCCCATTTTGCAGCGCTCGGAGCTAAACATGATCTAAGTTCACTTTGTCCTTTTAATAGAGCAAACCTTTTAAAAAGTGTCTACTCGAAAAATGATATTTATAATGGCATACTATTTTTGATTATAGCAGTACAAATGTGAACATTCAATGTTAAGCGCAGGGATTCAGCATGGATCTCACTGCAAAAAAATAGCAACTGCTAAAAGCAGCCGCTATTCACCGTTGATAAGAGATGTAATAAGCTGAATGGTTTCTTCCATTAAGGCTTGTATGGTCGCTGAGAACTGTTTTCCAAGTGAGGAAAAGAAATTATAAGCTTCCATCTCTTCAAGCTGCTCTCTTTTTTTCTGGAGATCATGGCTTGAAACCTCATTGCCGAGTATGGATGCCTGCAATTCTCCGCTCTCAGCCTCCTGAATCGTTATGGCCTCTTCATAATTTGGATCATCAAAACCTCTCATCTGCTGGATTCCATCATTTGCCTGCTGCATTCCAAATAGAACCGAGGCAAACATGAGCGCTGCCAGAAACAAAGCTTTTAATGTAAACCTCTTCATCCTTATCACACCTTATCAATACTTTTAATTTTGTGCAGATCCGTTTACTTCCTCTGCCTGCCAATAGAATTCACTGAATACATCTGCAAGCGCTGCTGCTGAACGATTTAATTCTTCGAAGGTATTATCTACACCGCCAAATTCTACGAGGATGGCATTTTCGGAAAGATCCTGATTGTAAATGCCATTAGAACCTGATTTATCTTTTAGTAAAACCCCTCTGCTCAAGCCCGGATATTTACTTTCTAAACCTTTGTGAAGCTGTTGTGCAAGCTGATTATTCTTTTCATAGTTTTGATGTTTTCCGCCTATGACAAACGCCAGCTGTGCGTAGCTTTCACCGTTTATGACTTTTGTTGTTTGTTCCTTGCGCCTGGAATCTCTGTGTATATCAATCAAGTAGGTTAAATCTTTATTAGAGCCAAGTGCCGAGGCAATAACTTCCCGTGACTCCTGGTAGGACTGCCCATAGCTCCAGCCTTTTTTTACCAATCTTGATTGAACATCCGTTTTATCAATTGTTGTTCCGATACCTTTGCCCTCAAGCTCTTCTTTCAGCTTGTCTCCGATTTTTGTCACGTTGATCTGCGAATGAAAGGCTTTATTAGGATCTGTCACACCTTTTAAATAAGGAAGGAACGATTCAGTGTTATGAGTAAAATAAACATAAACAACCTCTTTTCCGTCCGTAGATTGCGGTGGAGGGGCTGTATCTTCACCTGGTTCACCTTCGTCTAGATCATCCACATTTTGCAGTGGCGGTTCGCTCTTTCCCTCAAATACATCCTGTGGAGGGGCAGATTCAATCGGCATGTTCGTATAATTGGTTCCTTCCCCCGCTACTAAAATTTCTGTATCAAAGATGGTAAAAGAGGGAAGCTCCCGTCCCAGCAGACTTCTCGGGTCATCCAAATTAATATTGGTAGAAAGCTGAAAAAGCAAGCTGGACAAATTAGGGCCTTCCTCTAAATCCATGTTTGCTGCGAAAGCCCGGTTTTCCGTGCCGATGATTTTGTACAGTAGATCTGCAGAGAAAAAAGATGCTGCCTTATTCACCGATTCTGACGACGGCCTAAGGTCTGGATTTAAAGAAGTAATCGCACCGCTTATCGAAAAAATCATAAATATAAACAATAGAAACGCTGCCGCTGACTTTACTAGATTTGATCCTTGAACTGTAATCAATATCCCGCTGGATTTTTGGGGTCTCATTGTTCCACCTCTCCTTGCAAGTCTAGTAAATCTTATGACTTTGATAGGAAAGATAGAACTAGAATATGTTTTATTTTTTAAGCTAGCGAATTTTACAATTGGTGGGGAAGTGGCTTTGCACTTTGTATAACTTTTCTTTTCCACAGCAGTTTTGAGCGGTGATGTGCAGTTATTCGGGACATTTTTTCCCGTCAGCAGTATTTTTCCACGCTGACGGGCACTTTTATCGGTCTTTTCTTCCCCTCAGCAGCAATTTTCCACGCTATCGGGCAGTATTTTCTCTTCCACTGCAAAAAAGAACTTACCTTGTATACATCCCGCTATTATCATCATTAATGTTTTGATGAAGAGCTGCATTAAGTCCGTTGGCAATGACATTTGCCATATCTTCGATGAAGATATCCACTTCTTTTGGTGTGACCATTAAGTTATGGCCGATCGGAGAAAGTACTTCATAAATCAGCTTTCTCTTTTCTTCTTCCTCTAATGTCCCCACAATGCCCAAAAAGGTTTGACGCTGCCCTTCTTCTGGCAGGTCTTCCTCTGTCAGTTTTTTTCTGCCGCCAAAATTCATTCCTGCAGGTGCTAATGCTCTTGAAGGGCGATCTCCTTCTCTCAGCTCTTTACCAAAATGCTTTAGGATGAAATCAATGGTGTCACTCGTAATAGATACGGCATCAACCACCGTTGGCACGCCTATTGCCACAACTGGAATCCCCAATGTCTCGGCACTGATTTCCTTCCGTTTATTTCCCACACCAGAACCTGGATGAATACCCGTATCGGAAATTTGAATGGTCGCATTTACACGCTCAATTGATCGGGCAGCAAGTGCATCAATCGCAATAACAAAATCCGGCTTCGTCTTTTCAACAATCCCGAAGATAATGTCACTTGTTTCAATCCCAGTTAACCCCATAACACCAGGAGCAATGGCACTGACAGGACGGTACCCTTCTTCAACGCTCTCAGGCTGCAGCTGATATAAATGCCTTGTGACGAGAACATTTTCACAAACCTCAGGGCCAAGTGCATCCGGTGTAACATTCCAGTTTCCTAAGCCTACGATTAAGCAAGAAGCCGTTTCTGTAATGCCAAGCTGTTTTATAAAATGGGAGAATTCCTTTGCAAATACCCCGACAACCTTTTCCTGAAGCGGAGTGTCCTGCTGGCGAATGCCTAATGCTTCAATGGTTAAATACCTGCCTTCTTTTTTCCCAATCGCCTCGGCTCCTTTTTTTGTAACCTCCACAAAAGAAACCTTGATATCGTCTTCTTCTTTTTCTTTTATAATGACGCCTTCAATTTGAGAGAGATCTTCCTCATGATGAATTCCATTTTGCCTTTCAGCAAGCACCATTTCTCTCGCCTCTACAGCTAAATCTGTTCTTACTGAAAAATTGCTTAAATCCGGTTTCTCATTCATACTGATCCCTCGCATTCTAAAAAGTGTTAACAGTATTCCATATATCATGTATCATGTCCTGAACAGCAGGAAAAGATTCACAATTATAGCAGTTTCCGTTCCTTTTCCTTTAGAATGAACAAAATAAGAACAGGCAACTTACGATAATTGGCTGCAGAGTATTGCATTATTTGCGGGGGTTTGGTAGAATAGCACTTGTTCTTAATGAATTGTTAATGAATGTGACTATCGAGTTAGAGTAAAGGCTTTTTCGGCAATGGCTTCCATTTGGTGAGCATAAAATGCCGTTAACCTGCAATCATCTCG
The DNA here is from genome assembly GCF_001636345.1 of Cytobacillus gottheilii. Classification (GTDB taxonomy): domain Bacteria; phylum Bacillota; class Bacilli; order Bacillales; family Cytobacillaceae; genus Cytobacillus; species Cytobacillus gottheilii. The sequence goes on along the minus strand of NZ_KV440945.1, from coordinate 1,651,167 downwards.
ATGCTTTTTCAGGAGGTGAATGGAATGCCAAACATTAAATCTGCTATCAAGCGTGTAAAAACAAGCGAAGCTCGCAACGCTGCTAACGCAACTGCTAAATCTGCAATGCGTACTGCTGTGAAAAAAGCTGAAGCTGCGATCGTTAATAACGAAGCTAACGCACAAGAAAGCTTTGCTGCTGCTGCAAGCAAGCTAAATAAAGCAGCTGCTAAAGGACTTATCCACAAAAATGCTGCTGCCCGTAAACAATCTCGTTTAATGAAGAAATTAAACTCTGTAAACTCTTAAGTTTATGGAATCATGGCTATCTGCTAAAGATAGCCTTTTTATTTTGCCTTCATTTTCATCCCCTAATAAAAAAACCGCATTCTCTCTGCTGGCCACAGAAAAAATACAGTTTTTCAAATTATTTCGACGCACTTAATTTAAATAAAAACATTTCAATCAGCATGGTTTTGTTCATTCCGCCCGTTTTCATCTGATAATCTGCATCAGCGAGCTGGCTCATGATTGCGGATAGTTCCTGATCATCAAAAAGCTGCGCTTGTCCGGCTGCAAGCTTCACCCGGAATGGATGTATTTTCAGCTGACCAGCCATCTGATTTTGTCCGTAGCCTTTTCTGGATAACTCCTTCACCTGGTAGATAAGTCTGAACTGCCCGGTAATGACCGCTAAAATTTTGATCGGCTCTTCATTTTGTTTGAGGAGATCGTAAAAAATCCGCAGTGCCTCATCAATTTTTCTATGTACAATTTTATCTACGAGCGCAAAAATATTTTGTTCCAATGACCGTGCAACAAGCTTCTCTACCATTTGTTGATCTATGCGTTTTTCATCATCCGCATATAAAGAGATTTTATCTATCTCACTTGTCAGCATAAATAAATTGGTGCCTGCAAGTGCAAGCATTAATTCAACAGCATCTTCATCAATCTGAACACCATTCAGTGCCGCCCGCTCACGAACCCAGGTTTTTAATTCATTTTCTCCGAGCTTTTTTGCCTCTACAATGGCTGCTGTTTTCTTAAGTTGCTTCGTGATTTTTTTGCGCTCATCCAATTTTTCATATGCTCCTGAAAATACAACGATGGAATAAGGTGAAGGCTCTTTTAAATATGCCTCAAGCTTTGCCACATTGTGCTCCACTTTGGACTTGGATTTTTCAGCAGTTAGAAAAACGGGATTCTGCAGGAGAATTAAGCGCCGCTCTCCCATAAAAGGCAGTGTTTCGGCATCTTCTAGAGCTGTTTCAATTGGTGTCTCTTCCAGGTCGTAAGAGGCTAAATTGAAATCAAGCTCGTCCTCATTTAAACTATGCTCAATGAGCAGCTGCTTTGTTTCATTTATCAGATAAGGCTCCGTTCCATAAATTAAATAAACTGGTGCAAATCGCTGCCCCTTAATTTGTTTCCATATATCAAACACAAATATTCGCTCCGTTCAATAGGTTTTGCTTCAAGTATTCACTACTACTATCCTAAAGAAGCCATCATGTTTTGACAAGTAGCAATAGGGAATCAGCTCTATAGAGAATAGAGCTGATTCCCAATCTATATAGAACGCCGACAGCGAAGGCCTAGGAATCTTCGCCGTCAGCGGTGCACCAGTAATTCTATTTTCTCCTGCATAGTAGTACGTTATTTGTGACAACTGCTGTAAGGACAGGAAAAGCATGTGAGGAAGTATGGATTTTTTAGAGTATTTCGCTTATACTAGATAGGAAATAGGAGGGGTAGACTGTGAACGAATTTGAAAAAAACGTACAAAGCACACGAAATGATGCAATTGACTCTGGTATCGGCTTCGTCGTATCATTCGGATTTTTTGCAACGTTGTTTGTCATTGCAACAGTCATTAAATTTATCGCATCTTAATCGCTACATAAAGTGAATCTTCCTATATTAGGACTTTTTATGCCAACGCTTTCAAATCATCCTTTATGATTAGGAGATTCTAAATGGTTCATGCTTAAGATGCTCTTCAAATTCTCTTCCATGCTAAAAACAGAGTGGAAGCGAGATTGAAGAATGAAGACAGAAAGCTGAACAGGTTGCCAGCGCCAGCAGCCTTGAGACTGTATGATCAAAATACAGTCTCTTTTTCATTCTTTTTTTTCTGATACTGTATCCTATGGAATAACGGTAAAAAATGTACCTTGGCCTCCTTTAAATTTATAGGTAATTGCCCCGTGCAAATCTGTGCGCAGAATAAAAGTCTTTTCTTCGTTCAGTTTATCTATTACTTCTCCATGTGGATGGCCATACAAGTTATTTCTCCCGGCAGAAATCAAAGCGTATTGAGGCTGAACAGTTTGCAGCAATTCTATAGAAGTGGATGTTTTACTTCCGTGGTGGCCCACCTTCAGCACATCTGCGCGAAGGTTCTCATAGTGATCTATTAGCAGCTTTTCACCACTCTCCTCGGCATCTCCCATAAACAGCCAGCGTAAGCCGCCAATCTCAGCATACATCACGATCGATCCATTATTTTCTTCCATGCTCTCCGCAGACTCTCCCGGCAACATAATCTGAAAGAAAGATTGCCCGTTTTTCCATCCCATACCTGCTTGTACATTATGGACTTCAATATCATTATTTCTGGCAGCAGCTGCCAGTTTCCTTTCCGCTTCAGATGGTTCTGCTTCAGCCGCCATTAATACTTCCTTCACATCCATCTCGTTCAGAATGGCTTCACTGCCGCCAATATGGTCAACATCGCCATGTGTGATCATAAGCTTATCTAATGTCCGTACTCCTTTACTTTTTAGAAAAGGAACAATCGTATCTCTGCCTACTTCGAAAGGTTTCTTTCTTTCTCTCCATTTTTCTTCTGGAAAACGAAACACACCACCAGTGTCAATTAAATAGTTTCCTTGGCCAAAAGGCAGCTGGATGAAAATGCTGTCTCCCTGTCCAACATCGATCATGGTCACTTCTCCATACGGTGAAAAAGAATTGACAGCATAATGAATGAAGACAACAGAAGCCGGGAGCAGCAAAATTCTTACAAAAGACTTGGCTCCAGAACGCTTTTCCCACAATGCAAAAAAAGATATGATCGCCGCTGCATAAAGAATAAGAACAAGATTAGAAGGAATCCCTAACGTTAACACGGCAAAAGGTACGTCTGACAGCCAGTCACTGCCGGCATTAACTAATTGTGTAAAGAGATCAAAAACAGTAACAAGAAACTCAGCCTTCTCTCCTCCAGCTCCCATATGAACAAAATATAAAAACATGAATCCAGGCATCATGATCCATGAATAAAGCGGAATGTAAATGATATTCACAAACAGAGAAATCAGGGAAACTTCGTAAAAATAATAAAACATGATGGGAAGAGAAGAGAGCAAGCAAATAAAAGAAGTCTGCAGGGTCAGAACCAGTGAATTCTGAGCTTTTTTTGTTAAGTTCTGTGCAGATAATATTAATGAGAGGGTAATGAGAAAAGAGAGCTGCAGGCCTATATTAAATATGGCATATGGAGAAATAAGTACATATCCAATGAAAACAGCTGATATGATATCACTTGTTGGAAGATGGAAATGGAATTTTTTCGCCCCCAAAGCAAGCATCAGCATGAGAACCGACCGGTTTACTGAAGGAGCCGCTCCTGTCAGCACAGCATAAATTGGCAAGATGATGAATAAGAAATGAGTCATTCTTTCCCGCGTGAACCCTATTCTTAAGCCAAGATAATACATAATGCCAGCCAGCATGGCAACATGGAGCCCGGAAATGGCCAATAAATGAACAATCCCCAATCGCTCATAAGAGGTAATCACATCATGGTCAATTCCATTTCTGTCACCAAAGATTAGAGCTGCAGCCAAACCTGCAGACTGATCAGGAAAATGATCTTTGAGATAAGATATTCCATTAAAACGAAGCTTTTGAAAGAAGGTAATCGGAGATGAAACTTCAGAGGAACATTGAGCGAAGGGAAAATCTGGAACTTCTAAGATCCAGTACATTCGATTTCTCTGCAGATATAAACGATAATCAAATCCGTTCGGATTTGTAACTGATGAAGGCTCTTCAAGCTGACCCCTAACAGAGCAATTCAGTCCGGGACGCACCTCATCAGTGAGCAATTCTTTCTCTATCTCAGATGATATTTCGTAGCGCATCATCATCAATTCTCCAGTGCTGCTTTTCACCTCTGCTGAAAGTAAATCCCCATCTACTTTTATTTTGTCTTGAAATGTTATGGTGAATTCTGTTTCATCTCCCCTAAACTGTGTCACTTGATTGCGCTCTGCTAATTCGCTTCTAAAGTACATAAAGACCGAAATAACAACAAGGATTGCGATCAACCCAGCATGCCATTTTTTATAAAAGATTAAAAGGATTACTAGCAGGCACAAGCCAATAAAACTAACCATTCTATCGGCAAGTGCGGCTGTAATTCCAAGTAAGGAAGCAAAAGCAAAATAAATGCCGTTACCTTTCATTTCTCACCTCGAAACCCTGTTTATGAAAAAAGCTTTTCCGCCTCTTCGCGGAGCTTTTGAAATGAAGCTGCTTGTCCCTCTTTGTTTTCAATAAAGGAAAGCATTTCATAAACAAAAGCCCGTTTTTCTGCTTGTTTAAAATCAATCGTCAATTCTTCACTATCAACCTTCATGACCTCGACACCTGCTTTTTGAAAAAGCTCGATTCCATAAGGATGGTTTTTATAATCTTCCGCATAATAAACAGTCTTAATGCCAGCCTGAATGATCGCTTTACAGCATTGCAGGCAAGGAAAATGCGTAACATAAATTTCTGCGTCACTCGTTGGCACCCCAAACTTTGCACATTGTAAAATCGCATTCATCTCAGCATGGATTGTGCGGACACAATGATTGTCAATCACATAACAGCCTTCATCAATACAATGCTCTCCACCGGCAATGGAGCCATTATAGCCGCCAGCAATAATTCTTTTATCACGAACAATTGTTGCTCCCACAGCCAGCCGTGTGCAAGTGCTGCGAAGTGCTAATAAATGGCTTTGCGCCATGAAATATTGATCCCATGAAATTCTATTCATCTTTTGACTCTCCTTTATCTCCCGCATTCTCTTTCTAGTGTAAAGCGGCTTAAAGGACAGGTCAATTGACTTTAATCAGTTCAGCCAGTTTTTCATAGGTTTTATCACCAATGCCGGATATCTCTTTCAGCTCCTCCTTTTCTTTAAACGGTCCGTTTGTATCACGATAATCAATAATCGCCTCTGCCTTAGCTGGCCCTATTCCCGGCAGTGTCTGAAGCTCCGCCGAGTCTGCCGTATTAAGATTGACAGTTTCATCATCAGTGGAATTGGCCGGCATATTCAATTCAATCTCAGCTGTCTCTTCACCCTCCTTTGGAATATATAAAACCATTTCATCTGTCACCCGCTGTGCAAAATTAATCTTCTTTTCATCTGCACCTTTTTCAAGTCCTCCTGCATCGGCAATCAAGTCCAACACCCTGTCCCCATCTTCTGCTTCATAAACACCTGGATTTTCAACAGAACCTTTGACATCAACTAAAATAATTTCTTCCTCCGCAGGTTCCTCTGTGACTTCTTTTGTCACCGGCAGTGCCTCCTGCTGCTGTACTGCTTCCTCATTTATCTGTGTTAAATCATCACCTTCTTGGCCAGGAAAAAAGAAAAACAAAATCAGCAAGCCTGCCCCAAGGCAAATGAGCATGAAATAAAGCTTTTTTTCCTTTATAAAATGGAGCATATTTTTCACCAGCTTTCTTTTAGCATAATTGTTTTATTTTTTCATATGTTTTTAGGAGAAAGTTTTGCATGCATAGGAGGGTTGCAGCATGAAAATTGGTGTGATTGGCACAGGAAATATGGGCAGAATTCTGACGGAAGCATTTATAGATGGAGGAACTGTTTTACCAGAGGATCTAATGATCACGAATCGAACATTAGCAAAAGCATTGCCGCTGCAAGAGGTTTATGCCGGATTAAATGTCGGAGTCGATGCTAAAGCGGTAGCAGAGCACTCTGATCTGATCTTTATCTGTGTAAAACCACATGATGTACATCATGTCATCAGCAGTATACAAAACCAGCTGGCACCTGATAAATGCGTCGTATCCATCACAAGTCCAATCAGCATAAAACAGCTGGAATCGATTGTTCCATGCTCGGCAGCAAGAGCTATACCGAGCATTACAAACCGCGCCTTAGCCGGGGTATCTCTGCTTAGCTACGGTGATCGGTGCGCTGAGAAGTGGAAGGCGAACCTGAAAGCTCTATTCGCTTCAATCTCTGCGCCGGTCGAAATTGAAGAAAATATTACGCGTGTGGCATCTGATATTGTCAGCTGCGGACCAGCCTTTTATAGTTATTTAACACAGCGTTTTATTACGGCAGCGGTAAATGAAACGGAGATCGATCAGGAAACAGCTACAAAGCTTGCTGGCGAGATGCTGATTGGTTTGGGTGAACTTTTGAGAAAAGGGTATTATACGCTGCCGACATTGCAGGAAAAGGTCTGTGTGAAAGGCGGAATTACAGGAGAAGGCATTAAGGTACTGGAAAGTGAGCTAGGAGATGTGTTTGAGCAAGTATTTAAGGCAACACACGCGAAGTTTGCGGATGATTTGGATCTCATGAAAAAGCAGTATACCTTCTAGTATTCGGGATAACGAGACAAAATCCTTTTAAAAAAGATAAAAAAGCAAGATCATTTTCTCATGATCTTGCTTTTTCCTTATTTTTTCATGTGCTTCCTGCAAATGAAAAAGATCCGCTCAGAATCATCCTGCGGCGGGGTGTCAGAGAAGTCTGCTAAAACGTCCAGCACTTCAAAGCCAGCCTGGTTCAGCCATGTTCGGTATTGTTCAACAGGATAGGTGCGCTGAAAATGGAGTTCATCATAGCGGTCATATTTGCCTGTTGCCTCATCAAGTGCAAAAAAGGTTAATTCATGCTCAACACTGTGAGGGTGTTCGCCTTCAAAGCTCTCCCATATGTAGCTGATTTCTTCTTCGTTTAAAGCGAATGTCTGGTTCATAAAGATATGCGCCATTTTATAAACAGAATGAACATCAGCAATAAACAGACCATCATCCTTTAGGTGTGTGAATACACCCTCAAAGGTTCTCTTCACGTCTTCTTCATTTTGCAAATAGTTCAGAGAGTCGCAAAAAATACCGATGATGTCAAAGAGGCCAAGACCTTCAAGCTCAGCCATGTTCTGCTGAAAATACTGGATAGGAAGGCCTTGTTCATCAGACTTCCCCCTTGCAACAGAAAGCATATCTTCTGAAAGATCTACTCCTGTTACGTCATATCCGCTGCCTGCAAGGCGTACAGAAAGCTCACCAGTTCCGCAGGCAAGGTCCAGCAATTTTTTTCCGGCAACATGATATTCAGCGGCCTTTTGCTCAATGATTTCAACCCATTTTTTATAGGGAACATCTTTCATCAGCTCATCGTAAAGATAAGCGAACTGCTCATAGCTCATTAGTTTAACTCGCTTTGAACATTTTCAGATGGCGCGTCTCCCCAAAGGCGTTCTAAATTGTAATAATTTCTTTCATCCTTATGGAAGACATGTGCCACCACATCTCCTAAATCAACGAGAATCCACCTTGCCTCATCGAAGCCTTCCATACGCTTAACTGTATGTCCAAGCTCTTCTGCTTTTTCTTTGATTTCGCGGGCAATTGCCTGTACTTGCTTGTCAGAGTTACCATGGCAAATCACAAAATAATCGGCAATTAAGGAAATTCCCTTCATATTTAATGCGATAATATCCTCTGCTCTTTTATCATCTGCTGCTTTTACAGCTGTATTTAATAATGTTTTTTCAGTCATTTAATCTGTCCTTTCTATTTAACAATAATCCATTATAAGCCTCTAGTGTCTGCGGATATACTGCCTGCCCTTGTTTTATTAAAAATATAATTGTATTGCTCATCGCCTGTTTAAGTGCTGCATCTAAATTTTCTTGTGCTGACAGCCGGACTTCCTCGACACCAGGGAATTTGCGGCCCGGCTCAATATAATCGGCGACATAGATAATTTTGTCCAAAAGCGTCATATGCTCACGCCCTGATGTATGATAGCGGATTGCATCCAATATCTCTTCATCTGCAATGCCCGCTTCCTCTTTAACAAGGTAAGCCCCTACAGGAGCATGCCATAATTCAGAGTGGTGCAAAAGCAAGTCTGCCGGCATTTTCTGTTCAATGATGATGCTTTTCATTTCATCTTTCGGTCTGAACTTCGCATAATCATGGAAAATCGCTGCGATTTCCGCTTTTTTCTCATCAGCTTTATACTTTTTCGCCAGTTCAATCGCTGTTTCCATTACGCCAATGGTATGAATATATCGTTTCTCTGTTAATTGTTCTTTTACTAGACTTAGCGCTTTTTCAAGATCCATACAGCTTTTTCTCCTTTATATAATCACGTATTTCATTCGGAACTAAATACGTAATGGATCTCCCTTTTTGAAGGCGATCCCGAATCAAACTGGATGAAATCGCCACATCCGGCACATTAGCATATGTAATAGGATAGTCGCTTTCAAGCTCATAAGAGGGACGATTGACACCAATGAATTGCACCATCGTGATCAGCTCATTAATGTTATGCCACTTGGGCAAATATTCTACCATGTCCGCACCAATGATAAAATAAAAGCTGTATTGTTCATATAACTCATTCAGCTGCTTGATGGTGTCATAGGTGTAGGAGGGACCTTGCCTGTCCAGTTCAATCGTTTCTACTTTAAAACCAGGGTGCCCGGTAATGCCAAGCTCCAGCATCATGACCCGATCTGAAGCCGACACCGAATTTAACCGTACTTTATGCGGAGGCTCCTGGTTTGGCATAAACCAGATTTCATCAAGCTCAAGTTCCTCTTTTACCTCATTCGCAATAATAAAATGGCCAAGATGCGGAGGGTCAAAGGTTCCGCCCAGAATTCCTACCTTTTTCAGAAGTCTTCACTCCCTGTTATGGTAATTGAATTTGCTTATTCTCTCTTGATTCTTTATATAGTACTATTGTGTTTCCGATCACTTGAACTAATTCTGCACGTGCACCTTTTGACAGCTTTGCTGCCACTTCATCGCGATCTTCTTCACAGTTTTGAAGCACACTGATTTTCATCAATTCTCTAGCTTCAAGGGCTTCACAAATCTGCCCGATCATATTTTCATTGACGCCGCCTTTTCCAACTTGAAAAATCGGGTTCAAATGGTGTGCCTTTGATCTTAAAAATCTTTTTTGTTTACCTGTTAACATTGTTAACCTCCTAGATGTGATAATACAAGTTTTTTCATTCTATTTGTATCGGGTTTTATGCCTGTCCAAAGTTCAAACGCTAGTGCCCCTTGATACACAAACATTGGCAGGCCGTTTTGAATCTCTGCTCCTGCCTTTTGAGCTTGCAGCAAAAAGGGAGAGTAGAGTGGATTATAGATAATATCGCTGACAAATGTTTTGGAATCGAGACGCTGTAAAGATAGGGGGAAGCCTTGACTGGCTGCCGACATTCCAATTGGCGTTGTCTGGATGATTAACCCATACTGTGACAATTCTTTTTCCGCCATGTCCTTTGAATAAACGGTTGTTTGCACTTCATATGGACACTCATTCTTAATAAGCTCAGCCTTCTCTGCAGTCCGATTGCACAAATCAATGTGCTGCAGGCCAGCAGCAGCGAGTGCAAAATAAATGCCTCTTGCTGCTCCTCCAGCTCCAATAACCAATGTCCGCCTGTTCTTGAAATCCGGCAGTACCGTCTGCAATCCTGCCACATAACCAGTGCCGTCCGTATTATAGCCATGCAATTTGCCTTCTTTATTGACTACTGTGTTAACAGCACCAATGGATCCTGCAAGCGGGTCTACATAATCAAGAAAAGGAATAATTCTTTCTTTATGCGGTACTGTGACATTGAATCCCGATATGCCTATGGCCTTCAAGCCTGCAACAGCCTCTTGCAGTGACTCTTTTTTTACGAGAAGAGGATGGTAATGGGCATTGATCCCATATACTCCAAAAAGATCATTATGCATGAGAGGTGACATGGAGTGGGCGATCGGATCACCTATAACAGCAAATAGCTTTTGCATAAATCTGATTCCCCTTCCGTGAAAACTAAATCAGTGATTTCCTGGTTATTACATGAACACCTTTAGGAACATAGGCAGTAACTTTAATTCCCGGGTCGTTAATTGTAATCCAGCCTAAACCTGAGAAAACGATATCTGTCTTTCCTTCTTTGATCGAGAACTCCTGCTTCACCAGCTCCGGGAAATCATCCATTTGCTCCTGTCTCGGAGGTGTCAGCATTTCGCCGGCATGATTTTTATAAAGCTCCCCAGCATTCTCTGTTTTGGTCCGATGAATCAGCAATTCGTTTGAGAAATGGCAGACAAACGAGGTTTTGCCGCCGCCTGAGACATAATCAAATCTTGCTAATCCGCCAAAATATAATGTCTGCCCTTCATTTAGCTGATAGATTTTTGGCTTAATTTCTTTTTTCGGCGTAATGACTTTCAGATCACGCTTATCGACAAAGTGTGCCATCTGATGATGATTGATAATCCCTGGTGTATCCATCAGAGCTTGTCCATCAGAAAGTGGGATCTCAATAATATCAAGAGTCGTGCCAGGAAAATGAGATGTTGTAATAATATCTCCTTCACCTGTTACTTCCTTTAGAATACGATTTATAAATGTCGACTTCCCGACATTTGTACAGCCGACCACATACACATCTTTACCACCACGATAGTGATCAATCGCTTCTGCCACTTCTTTCATGTTCTGTCCTTTGCCTGCACTCACAAGGAAAACATCCTCAGGCTTTAGTCCAAGCTCCTTGGATTCCTGCTTCATCCAATTGATCAGCTTATTCTGCTTAACTGATTTTGGCAAAAGGTCGACCTTGTTCCCAACCAGCAGGATTGGATTTTTGCCCACAAATCGGTGCAGCCCAGGCAGCCAGCTGCCATTAAAGTCAAAGATATCGACAATTTTAACGATGAGGGCATCTGTTTGGCCAATTCCATTTAATATTTTCAGAAAATCATCATCTGTTAAGCTGACGTCCTGAATTTCGTTGTAATGCTTTAAACGGAAACAGCGCTGACAAATGATTTCCTCTTTTTCCAATGCAGAAGGCGGAGCATAGCCTAAGCCTTCTCTTTCATCTGTTTGAATTTTCACTCCGCATCCAATGCAGACATATTGTTCACTCAATGTTTAATCCTCCCACTGAATCATCCCTTTTTTCCGGAAGAAATTAAGGATGCGTCTTTCCACTTTTCTGTTAAACCTTGTTACAAATCCATCTGTTTGGGCAACAGGCACAACCAATACGGTGTGAAACCCGCTGCGGTTTCCGCCAAGAACATCTGTAAGCAGCTGGTCCCCGATTACAACTGTTTCTTCCTGCTGTAAGCCCATTTCAGCTAATGCACGTCTAAACGCTCGTCCCATTGGTTTGCGAGCTTGATATATAAAAGGAATATTAAGCGGCTCTGAAAATGCCTTTACTCTATTTTCATTATTATTGGATACAATCGTAACTTTAATATTGCTATTTTTCATATCCTCGAACCATTTAATCAGTTTCGGGGTTGCGTTTGGACGATCCCACTCAACAAGCGTGTTATCCAAATCGGTAATAATTCCCTTAACACCTCTTTCAGCCAGCGTATCCGGAGTTATTTCAAAGATACTTTTCACATGCTGATTTGGTAAAAAATGCTTCAACACCATTGTCACACCTCAATTTTCTTATTCTGCATTACTATGTCACATCATCTGGTGATGGTCAATATATTTCTAAAGCGTTATAAAGCTTTAAGGATATGTTCTGATATCTGCTTGATAGCATTCACTATCCAGATTCCTCTTCACATTACTCTCTTAGTTTCTTCCATTTATCTAATCCGATCTTTAAAGATCCTCATTATATCTTTTGCATAAAAAATGTTTCCCATAAGGAGAACAAATTTCCGTACATTTATAAATTAAGGCAAATACTTTTCGACAAAATTTTCAGCTTCGAATTTGTGGATAACTTTATTCACATTATACACTATGATACAGTTATCATTTTCCCATATATAAACAAAATAATCACAGGTTATCCACCACTGACTGTGGATAACCGAACGGTTGTTCCGTGTGTTTAAATTTGGTAAAGTAAGGGTACAACACAATTACCTACTAAATATATGTTTAAATCCAGTTACATAGAACGATTTAAAGCCCACTTTTGGAGGTGAGTCAACTTTGCGCAAACTGTCAGATGACCTGCTCATAGAGTCGTATCATAAAGCAAAAGAACTTCGACTTTCCCCAGACTTTATTCGATTAATTGAAACGGAAATCCACCGGAGATCTTTAACAAACCAGATTAAAGCTTCATCTTAAAGTCTGCTACTTGTAAATTGGACAAGCCCTTTTTTAAAGGGCTTTTATTTTTTTCTATAATTAAACTTGGACAGATTGATGGACTATATCGCCAATTCTCTTTCCTGCTTGAATGTTGAAAGGTGCTTTAATGCCCTGATCAAGTATAAAGGTATCTTTTTCAAACAAGAGAATAACGGTAGATCCGAATGTAAAGTAAGCCATTTCCTTCCCTTTTTCGAGCATGTCCCCATTATGAGTTGTTTCAATTGAATTGACAAACATCGCTCCCACCTTAATGACCGCAAGCTTTCCTTCTTCATGCTGAATTTCAGTGATTGTCCGATAATTTTTCGATAACGTATCCCTGCCATATTTAAGTCCCAATCGATTGACTGGATATGATTTACGGCCCAAGGTCCATTGTTCAAGGACCGTTCCTGTAACAGGACTATGAATGCGATGATAATGACTGGGACTTAAATATAAAATCATATACTCCCCGCCAGCATAAACATCCGCTTTCTCTTTGCTTCCCAGCATCTCACTGATTGAATAGGTTTTTCCTTTAACAACAATCTCACGCGTGCTTTCAATCATGCCGATATCTTCAATGACCGCATCCACCGGACTAACAACTGATTCTTCTGCAGCATGTGTGATCCGCGCATTTGTTTTCAGCTTACGGATAAAAAAATCATGCAGCGATTGATATTCTTTTCGTTCTTTTTCCATTTCCTGTTCATTAATTTTATAGGTTTTTGAAAATGAAGGAATTACAAATCTGCTAAGCTTTGACCGAGCAAATTTTTGAAGAAGATAGGACGTAATTCTGCCATTAGTCAGTTCAATCAAAAAGCGATAGATAGGTTGTTTCATCTTTTAGCTCCAATCTCTTGTCATTAAGTCATCCTGCCTAAAATCAGCAGCTATATACAAAATAAGCATAGCAGCATCCTGAAACTTTGCTGCTTTTAAACCGTATAAAATAACAGTCTTTAAAATATTTATTATATAAGGACAATTGTATTCGTTGTTAAAAGGTCTTATGTAATGTGTTCAAAGCGCTTGCGCTTTTCTTATTCAAAGGAGTGAAAAGATGCTTTCATTTCAAAGCAGCCACCATTTATGGAAAAGATTCAGGTCTCAAATCGCAAATATATTCACTTTATTGAATCTTAGCAGTGGAAGTATTGCTTGTATATTCATTATGAATGAGCAGATTTCAATTGGAATTTTGTTCATTGTTTTGGCTGCTCTCTTAGATTTTCTTGATGGGATGCTGGCAAGGAAACTTCAGATTCAATCTGAGTTCGGAAAACAATTGGATTCCATGAGTGATATTATATCATTTGGTATAGCACCAGCACTATTATTATATCAGGGAATTCTTTATGAATTTGGTGTCACTGGTATGGTTTTCACCATGATGTATACATGCTGCGGGGCGATTCGCCTTGCACGTTACCATCTGATCCATCAAGATGAGTATTTTATTGGATTGCCAATTACCGCTGCTGGTCTCTTTGCAGCGCTGAGCATGCTGATGATTTTACATATACCCCCAGTCTTCTATTTATCTTTCACCATAATCTTATCTTTCATGATGGTCAGTACGATGAAAGTAAAGAAAATCCGCTGAATTTCTTTTACCCATAAGCTTGGTGAATTGAGATAGGGGGAGGCGATTAACCTCCATTTATCCCTCTCACACCACCGTACGTACGGTTCCGTATACGGCGGTTCCGATTAAGTCGAACGCTGTAAGTCATATCTAGCAGAAATACTTTTTAACCCAAGGGAAAGCCAGTAGGCTTTCCCTAATGTTTTATGAAGAATTGGACTTTTGGATATCCTCCAATAAGCCTTTCTTGTATTTCCCCATTCATATGCTTTCCCTTTCGAAACACCTAGTTTAATAAGTTTCTTGACCTTCGTTTGGGGAAGTTTCCATTCCTTCCATCGAATCATTCTTAACCTTCGATTAAGCCATCCTTCGAGTTTTGCGATTACTGAACGGGTATCTGCTAAATGATAATAATTAACCCATCCCACTAGATATTGGTTAAGGTTATGAATCCTATCTTCCATGGCAATTGACCTTCGTCTGCTTGTAAGCTTTCTTATTTTATCTTTAAACCGTTTAACTGATTGGGGAGATATTCTCACCTTCGGTTTTAGATTACTTGTAAAACTGAACCCAAGAAATTTCCTTTTCCAAGGGCGGTCTACAGCACTTTTATCCTTGTTAACCTTCAGTTTAAGATTCCTCTCGATAAAATGGGTCATTGCCTTCATAACTCTTTCTCCAGCTCTTTTAGATTTCACATAGATATTACAATCATCGGCGTAGCGGACAAAGCGATGTCCTCTGCGCTCCAGTTCTTTATCCAGTTCATCCAACACAATATTCGAAAGTAAAGGGCTTAAAGGTCCACCTTGCGGTGTCCCCTCAAGGTTAGGACTGACAAGTCCGCCTTCCATAACACCAGAGGTTAAGAACCGTCTTATTAGTTTGAGGAGAGTACTATCCTTTATCCTCATGGCTAATTTACTCATTAATCTATCGTGGTTAACCTTGTCAAAGAACTTTTCAAGGTCAATGTCGACTACCCATCGATAACCCTCTTCTATATAGCTTTGGGCTAATTTAACAGCCTGGTGCGCTCGCCTGTTAGGGCGAAAGCCGAAGCTACATTCAGAGAAACTAGGGTCATACATTCTGGTAAGCACTTGGGTGATTGCTTGTTGAATGAAACGGTCTGTCACGGTTGGGATTCCCAGTTTCCTCTTCCCTTTGCCGTCTGGTTTCGGGATTTCGACTCGACGGACGGGGGATGGGATATAGGTTCCCTCGAAGAGGGATTTTCGCAGTTCGCTCCAGTTGAGCATAATATGTCCACGAAGAGCAGTGACGGGCATTTCGTCCACTCCATGTTTTCCCTTATTCTTTTCTACTCTTTTAATCGCATTAAGTAGGTTTTCCCGTGACATGATTCGTTCCATTAACATTGATATAACCTCCCGCGTAAATAGGTGTTCTGTTTGTGTCCTTTTCATTCTCCACCCTGTTTAATGACCCCCGCGGATTCACCGTTTCTTTCATTAAACAGGTACTATGTTTTCTGTTTCATCGAATGGAAAGATACGCCTAGTTCCTATTTTCCATAACCGGTTCAGCCCTTCCTTATCCTCTTAAGCGAATAAGTACTATGGCTTCTGCTGACGCCTGTCGTTCAACTTATCCTCACGGATAGGCTTACCGCATGAGTACGGCATATCGACAGGTTCTCCCCGGGTAAGAGTACAGACTTTCCTTCCATGTCTCCGCCTCATTTACTATGTGACACCTTTGGCAGTATGGACTTTGTCTTGTATTGCAGACTCACCCAATGTCATCTAGCCTCATATGAGATTCGTGTTCCTCAGAGCGGAAGTTTGCCGCCGACTTCCTTCAGATAGGAGGGTCACCCCGCATATCCTTGTCTTAAGCTACGGCTACTACTGCCTTCGCCGTTCGGGACTCGCACCCTAGAGCCTGCACCCATGCCGGGCACACAATAACAAAAAACCGCCCTCATAGAGCGGTTTTTTTTGCAGATGTTATTTCTTTTCTGTTAGTGCTAGGAATTCTTCTACATCATCTACACATAGCTGAACAGCTTTTTCCCAGAAATCAGGTTTTGTTAAGTCTGTGTTTAAATGCTTTTGTGCCAGGTCTTCTACTTTCATTGATGCAGAATCCTTTAATAAGTCAATATATTTTTCCTCGTAGCCAGCTCCTTCTTCAATTGCCTGCGCATAGATGCCAAGAGAGAAGAGATAGCCGAATGTGTACGGGAAGTTGTAGAAAGGAACACCTGTGATATAAAAGTGAAGCTTAGATGCCCAGAATGTTGGGTGGTACTCATCCAATGCACCTGCATAGGCTTCCTTCTGAGCTTCAAGCATTAGTTCACTAATTCTTTCCGTGCTCACCATGCCGCTTTTTCTTTCTTCATAAAAACGTGTTTCAAACAAGAAACGAGCATGAATATTCATCAGCAGTGCAACAGAACGCTGAATTTTATCTTCTAAAAGAGAAAGCTTTTCTTCCTCTGACTGTGCATTCTTCACCGCTGCATCGCTGACAATCATCTCAGCAAATGTGGATGCTGTTTCAGCTACATTCATTGCATAACTGCGGTTCAGTGTATGAACATCTCTCATCGCGTATGAATGGAAACCATGTCCCAGCTCGTGTGCAAGTGTTGAGATATTAGAAGGTGTCCCGGAGTATGTCATGAAAATACGAGATTGGCCAGTTTCCGGGAAGAATGTACAGAACCCGCCAGGTCTCTTTCCAGCACGGTCTTCTGCTTCGATATAGCTATCTTCAAATGCCGTTCTTGAATAGGAAGTCATTTCCTCCCCAAATTTGCTGAAATGATCGAGGATAAATTGTGCACCCTCCTGATAAGAAACCTTCGTTTCTGTCTCGCCAAGCGGAGCATCAAGATCATACCAGCTCAACTTTTCCAATCCGAGCAATTGTGCCTTTCTTTCAAGAAACTTTACGAAAGGAGCTTTATAGCTTGAAATCACATTCCACATGGAATCAAGTGTAGCCTTTTCCATACGGTTAATCGCTAATGGCTCTTTCAATGGATCCTCCCAGCCGCGTTTATCATAGACCGTTAAGCGGAAGCCAGCCAAGTGGTTTAATGTTTTGGACAAGTAATCTGCCTTTTCTCCCCATGCCTCTTCCCAGCTCTTGAATACAGCTTTTCTCACTTCACGATCCGGGCTGGAAAATTTATTGGACGCCTGCCCAACAGACAAAAGTTTCTCCTCGCCGTTTTCTGTGAATGGAACCTTAACTGTTCGAACAATCACATCATACATTTGGCTCCAGCCGTGATAACCATCAACACCAAGCGCATTGATTAAGGATTCTTCCTTCTCAGATAACTTCTCCGCTGCTTTTTCACGGCGTTCTGTCAGAACAAATGACAATTCAGATAATCCTTCTGTTTGTAAAATGTCTTCCCAAACATTTTGGTCAAATGATGTCAATTTTTCATCAAAACCAGTTAGCACCGATTGAAATGCTGCACTTAGAAGTGTCACTGTAGCACGATGTTTGTTCGCTGCCTTGTCTTCTGTATTCTGTGCTTCTAAACAGCTGACAAATGCTCCCGCCTGTCTAATTTTCTTCGATGTTTCTTCAAACTTCTTCAAAAGTTCGATCAGCTGACTGCTTTCACTTGCTTCGTTCGAAGGTTCCCAGCCCTGTACAGATTGTTTAAACTGTTCTATTTGTTCTTCCGTTTCATTAAGATGTGCTGTAAATTCCTCAGATTCACTTCCGCCTTTAAAAAATACATCTAAATCCCAAACCTCTGAATATGTTTTTGTTGTCATTTCAAAGCCTCCTAAAATCGTTATGTATCATTTGCCTTTGACTCTATTTGAAAAAGCTCATTTTACTTCGGCAGCTGAAATACTTTCTATATTATAAATTAATTTTTCGGAAATTTCTATCTTCACGACTTTCTTTTTTTAAAAGGATCAAAATGGGAAGGCGCTATGTTTGCTTCTTAACATGGTTATCGTTATGCTATCATTGACATGAAGCAAAAATGAAAGTTGGAGTGAACAGATGATTTTGAAACGATTTTTAATCCCTTTTTTGCTGCTAACCGTTTTTTTAGCAGCTTGCACGAATACGGAGGATGAAGCAGAACAGCCGTCAACACCCGACAATGAAACGGAAGAACCTGCTCAAGAAAACCCGGAGACAGAGGAAGAAGATGTACCATTTGAAATCGTGGAAGCAGCAGATATAGAAATTGCCCAGCTGCAGGGAATAGGCTATCCTGGAAATGATGACGCTTTATATGTTGCAACAGATCAAGGCTTGCTTATGTATAAAGGAGACAATTGGTTTGAAACGACTTCAAAAAAGCATGATTATTTTGGCTTTAATGCGGTGGAAGACGGATTTATTTCAAGCGGCCAGCAAGGTGAAGCAAAGTTGGGAATTGCCAAAAGTACAGATAAAGGTGAAACACTTGAATACATTGCTTTTAAGGAAAAGGGACAGTTTCCTTTTCTGACGGCCGGGTATCAAACCGGAATAATTTATGGAATAAACGGTGACGCATCTACTGAGATGGATCCAGGTCTGTTCCGTTCTGCAGGTGAGGATGCTGAATTTGAGCCTGTACCATTAAATGGATTTGGTGCCGATACGCTTGGCATGATCGCTGCCCATCCGACTGACGCGAATAAGATGGCAATGGCCACAAGGAGCGGTATCTACCTTTCTGAGGATAAGGGAAATAATATGGAGCTTATTACAGAAGAGATCATGGTCACTGCTCTTGCATTTACAGAAGGTCATTTATATTATTCTTCAGTAGAAAGTGAGAAGGTTTTATTCCATTCTATCAGCATGGAGACGATGGAAAGCGCAAGTATTGAAATTCCTTTCCTCGCTTATGATAACCCGATTACCTATATAACAGGCAGTCAAAAGAATGAGGGCACACTGGCATTTTCAACCTACATGCGCGACCTTTATCAATCAGCAGATTTTGGAGAATCATGGGAAAACATTCTCGAGAAGGGCAGTATTTCGAATTAGGGTAGCTTATGAAAAAAGAGTAAAAGCCCGAAAATGCTTTTACTCTTTTTTTGCAAATGAACAGAATCCTCTACAGAATAATCGCTTCAAACCCAGCAGCCGTTAAATGCTGCACCAGCTGCTCTGCATTTTTTCTATCAGAAAAGGCCCCAGCCTGAACCTTATATAATCCATTTTCGGCAAGTACAAACGCTTCAAATCCTGCACTTCTCGCCTGTGCTGCTAGACTATCAGCATTCCCTTTATCTCGGAATGCCCCAATTTGCACCCTAAAGAGGTTTATTTGTTTTTTTTTTAACCCAAAAGCCCTTGCCAGTC
The DNA here is from genome assembly GCF_001636345.1 of Cytobacillus gottheilii. Classification (GTDB taxonomy): domain Bacteria; phylum Bacillota; class Bacilli; order Bacillales; family Cytobacillaceae; genus Cytobacillus; species Cytobacillus gottheilii. Next base: position 1,631,845 of record NZ_KV440945.1, on the reverse strand, counting down.
CGTTGACATGTCCTCTGGCAATTCCTTCTATGAAAGCTGGCTGTGCCAACTTTGCTGCATCATTTGCATTGTCAATAAAGCCGTTTTCAGTTAATAAAGCCGGCATCGCTGACTCGCGAAGCATATGGAAGTTCGCCTGCTTCTTGCCGCGGTCCGCAAAATCAACAGCCTTTATCACTTCCTCATGAATAATATTTTGGTAAGTTGCAGTCGGTGCACCAACATTCGGATAAATAAAATCCTCATAACCTGTCCCTCCGCCCGCATTAATATGAATGGATAGAAGAAAATCTGCTCCCCATGCATTGGCCGCATTTGTCCGGCTGCTTAATGAAAGAGCTGTATCTCCTGTTCTGCTCATATTAAGTTCAACATTTTCATACTCACTGCCTAGAATATCCCGTATCCTAATGGCAATCTGAAGGGTTAAATCCTTCTCCTGCAGTCCGTTTCCAACAGCTCCTGGATCACTGCCCCCATGACCAGGATCTATAAAGATTTTCACCATTTTCATCACCTCAATCTATCCTATTCTTTTACTCTCTTAACTGCTTGTACACTTGTGGAAAGAACAGAGAAAATCGAGAAAATGGCAATGGTTATTCATGCTGGAATGGTAAATGGAAAATTAGAAAATGTGGCTCTTGTATCAATAGTTAGTAGACTAGATGGAGAATACTCTTAAATAGAGAAAAGAATGTTGTAATCAAGCAAAAAAACAATTCAATTTCAATATCATAAATGTAATAATATAGAAAAAAGTATTTTTTTGGAGGATCCTTTGAGAGAGTTACTTGAAAAGAGTTTGCTTGGAGCAGCGATTGTATTTGTCATTAACCATGTCTTAGGACATCTGTTTTTGTTTATCCCCTTTTTTTCTCAAGGTGAAATGTACATGGAAGGAACGTTTTTTGGCATGTTCTATAATCTTCAGCTGTATTTTTATTTCATTTTTACGAATGGAGTTTTGTTCTTAGCCATAAAACACTATTATCCAAAATGGCATATGAGCTGGAATGTTATACTCGTTTTTATTGCATTTAACTTTTTCCTGCAGCGAAATCCATTAGGCAATGAGGGAGAAATAGTCTATTATGTTCGTTATCTATTTGCACTGAGCGGTCTTTTCTTGGTTAACATCATTCGTGACAGGGTTTCATGGATTTGGAAATCTATGATTATTGCCTCTCCTCTTTTACTTTCTGGTCTCATTTTGGTGATTTTAAGTATATCAGAGTAATCATAAAAAAAAGGGGCTGAACTTTTAACAGTCACAGCCTTTTTATAATTGAAAAGGAAGCGCCGAACTATGCAAGGACTACATGCAATTGTATCCCCTTCATCATTCCACCTTAAATGGCGCGGCCAAAGCACCTATTGTTGCTCGATATTCTCCAGGAGTAAGGTTATAATCCAGATCACTAACTTTTAAGGTTAAGGAAGAAGTTTCATGGGCAGGATGCCCTATAGCTTGCTCTGTAAAAGAATCAGCCTTCATCGGTACCTGGTACCATGTATCTTCCTCCTTTTTTTCTAAGAAGACATGCACACCCGTATAAAATTCTTCTTCACTTTCATTCATTATATTCACTTTAATTTCATCCACAGATGTTGGATATACTGGTTCCTCTGTTTCAACCCTCACTCCGTCTTCTGAGTTAGGACGGCTTTGCACAGCCTCTTCCTCCAGTGATCCTTGGCAGCCAGTAATAATAAGCAATAACATAATAGATGAAAATAGAAAAATCTTTTTCATATAAGCCGCTTCCTTCCTTTTAGTATATTTACCCTTATTTTTCTTGATAACGGCTCCAGGCACCCGTAGCAAAGGCAGCACATATTTCTCCTATAAATCTAAGAAAGCCTACAATGAGTTCCATGCTGAACAACTCCTTTTCTTTAATTTTAAAGGAAAATATAAAGAATGTAAATTTATACCATAATGTGCTGTATACATTTTTGCACACTATAAACATTCTTTTACCCAAAACAAAAACCAATAATAGACAACCATCTCCAGCATAAAGAAAAAAACTAGATTTACAGCCAAGAGTCCGTTAATATAATATTAAGAAAATTTTTATAAAGAGAAGGGGAGTCTATCATGGCACAAGAATTAAGTCATACATATTATAAAGAATTAATCAATTTACAGGATGCAGCTGGGGTAGAATCACAGTTTCAGAGCTTACTGGAAATACCGATACAATCTGTTTCTGATCTGGAAAAATGGCTGCTGGAAGAAAAAACGTTCTTACATAAATTAGATGAAGCGATGACAGGTCACTTAGTAGACTTTAACCGCAATACAGAAGATGAAGATATAAAGGCGACATATCTTCATGACCAGCAGGTGATCCTGCCGCTAATCATGAAATATGAAGCAAAACTAAATGAGAAACTGTGTAATTCTCCTTATTTTCATGAACTAAATGAAGATCGTTATGGGTTAATGAGACGTGCTCGTGAATCGAAAGTGAAATTGTTCAGAGAAGAGAATATTCCGTTAATGGTTAAAGAGCAAGAGCTCAACACCAAGTATAGCGAAATTATGGGAGGTTTAACCGTTGAATGGGAGGGTGAGGAAAAGCCATTTCCATTCATTCAATCACAGCTTGACCATCTTGACAGAGCCATAAGAGAAAAAGCTTATCACAAGATGATGGGAGCATATCGTCAAATCAAGCCAGATATGGATTCCATTATGGATGAACTCGTTCAGCTGCGTCATCAGATCGCTTTAAATGCAGGCTTTGAGAATTATCGCGATTATATGTTTGTCGCTAAAAATCGTGAGTATAGTGTGCAAGATTGCTATGACTTCCATGAAAATGTTGAAAAGCACATCATTCCCGCCTGGAACCGTCTGGCAGAGGTGTTCAAGTCCAAGCTAGGTGTCGATACATATCGCCCTTGGGATAACAATGCTAAATTGATGAAAAACGCACCATACACGGATGTGGCTGATCTGATGGATGGCGTTTCTGAGATGTTAGGCAAGACAGATGCCTATTTTACTGAGCGTTTCAATTATATGAGAGAGAATGGTTTACTCGATCTAGGAGATCGAAAAGGTAAAAGCCCTGGCGGTTTTTGTACTTCATTACCTGTTTCAGGAGAAACCTTTGTTTTTGCAAACTTCAGCCCATCCTTCTTCTCTCTAATTGCACTCATTCATGAAATGGGACATGCGGTCAATGGATACCTTGAGTTTTCTGAGCATGGTCCTACTGAAGACTATCAGCTTCGCATGGAAGTGGCTGAATTATATTCACATGGAATGGAATTACTGTTATTGGACAAGCTTGATCGTTTTTATCCGGAAGCAGAAGATTTTAAGAGTGCACAGCGTGAAGAGCTGAGACGGGCATTTACGATGTTATTCGGTCCATTATCAGGGGATCTCTTCCAGCATTGGATGTATACAAATCCAAACCATACTGCAAAAGAGCGAGATGAGAAATACTTCGAAATCTCTAAACGGTACGGTTTAAGCCCTGTCGATACTACTGGCTTTGAAGAAGAAGTTGGAATGAGCTGGGCTGGCACCCTTCATTATTTCCAGGTTCCTTTCTATAATATTGAATACTCCATTTCAATGCTTGGTGCACTGCAATTACTGGAGAATTATCAGAAAGACCCGACAAAAGCAATTGAAGATTATAAAAAAGGTGCTGGTGCTGACTATAACCAAACGATTGCTGCTATTTATGAAGAAACAGGCGTAAGCTTTGATTTTACAGAACCAGCTGTGAAAAGAATGGGTGAATTCCTGGAGAAAGTGATTCAGGATATTAATTAACGAATGCTCTTAACAGATACACGAGGAAAATGGTACAACTAGCAAATGAAGCTAGTTGTGCTTTTTTCTTTCATGGCAAAAAACAAAGTGGCGGGACAAACCTAAAACCATATTTCTAGAACGCTTATATTCAATGTTATGGTTTGGTTATTTAAACAAGACCGTTACAATGCGCTCCGGTCCCTCCGCACCATTTCACTCATGTTTGTAATAATAATTAATTAAAAAAACCGAATGATTAGAAAGATTTACCTCCTAACCATTCGGATCTTAGTCGTAATAAATACTTATGCCCCAGTCCCTTCCAACTTATACATTTACTGATACTGAGTAGTGTTCTTCCAGTGTCTTCTTCAATAACGATGCCAGTTCCAGCATTCCATATTTTCCTGCTTTTGCTTCTGCATCGGAATTATAGTTGGTGTTTGTATTAATATCATAGGTGTAAATGTCGCCGTCAGCGTTTTTGATAAATTCAATACCAGCCACTTGAATATCATTTCTCCCCAACACGTCTTTATATTTTCCTATGATATCATCGTCAAAGCCTTCAATGATTTGAAACTTAGGCTTCTCTTCAACCTCATCTCCTACTGGACAGAATAAGTCTCCAATCTGGCAGGCATCAGCCGGGCATAGTTCGAAGCCCTCTGATGTATCCACCCGAACAGCATAAACAAATTGGCCTCCGACAAATTCACAGCGGGTGATGTAGCTTTCTGGCGATTGAATATATTCCTGAATAAGGGTAATTCCATCAACAGGCTCTTCAAATGCTGGTCCCTCGACATATGCTTTCAGAGCGTCAATACTCTGGAATAATTGCACACCCAAACCTTTGCCGGCACGGTTATGCTTCGTGATAAACGGCTGTCCTGCGAAAGCTTCTGCTGCTTTTAAAATCTGCTGTTTTCCAACCGCTGCAATCGTTTTTGGTGTTTTGACACCAGATTTTTCTAACTCCAGGTATTGCAGAACCTTGCTGACTTCAAGCTTTAGCGCACTTGTGCCATTCAGTACAATACGTCCATGCGCTTCCAGCCAAGCTAATACCTGTCCGGAAAATTCAGCGGCAAAACGGTGGTCACGTGTATGAGAAGAAGCACTCATTCTGCTGTAGAATATTCCTTCTGGCGGTTCTGAAGATAAATCCAGTGTTCCTTCGTCTAAATGCCATTCTTCATAAGGAACACCAAGCTCCTCTAGTCTATTGGTTAAGTGGACGGTCCACTCACTATTTTCATGGATTACATATACTTTGGTCATGTTCGGGACCCCTTTCTAGTTTTTTATTAAACTGCGTTTTTGCTCAACTAATGGCATAACCTGTATTGCAAATCGTTCCATCTCTTCTAATTGAGGTGAAAATTGCAATAGCAGCAAGTCTAAACCTTTTTCTTCATATTGCAGAATTCGCTCGGCAATTTGCTCAGGTGTTCCTACTAAATTTGGACGCAAGCCACGGTTGGAAACAGAGTAATCCTGAAGCTGAATCTGCTGTTCTAATTGTGATTTCGTCGTGAAATCTTTAAAGCCGGCATATGCACTTGAATCCTTTACTGTTGTGATCTTTTCAAGTTCAGCAAAAGCCTCTTCTTCTGTATCACGGCAAATCACATAGGCTGCCATTCCAAATGAACTGAAAGGCTCATTGCCCGTTTGTGATCGCCTTGCCTTCATATCAGCGATTTTTTGCTGTATTTCTTCAACCGTTCCGCCATGCATCACATAGGCGTCACATTTTTCTGCAATGGTTTGCTTGCCTTTTTCACTTTTCCCGCCTGCATAAAGAATCGGATTTGGCCTTTGAACAGGCTTTGGCGCAAGCTTTGTATCTTTTAAATCGTAAAATTGTCCAGAATATTGAAAGGTTTCTTCTGTCCATAACCCTTTTAAGACATCAATAAACTCCTCGGTACGGGCATAGCGCTCGTCATGTTCGGTGAAAATTCCAGCATATTGGCGCGCCTCTTCTGCCCACCAGGCAGATACTACATTAAGAGTAAAACGACCGTTGCTGATCTGATCAATATTGGCTGCCATTTTGGCTGCAACGGCAGGATTATGAAAACCAGGGCGGATCGCCGTCATTATTTCAATTTTCTCAGTAACCGCTGCAAGAGCAGCAGCCGTAGACCAGGCTTCAAGCGAATCATGCTCTGGCCCTTTTATATCATTTAAATATAATTCCGCGATTAGTGTTGTCGAATAACCCCATTGCTCAGCACTTTGAATCACATTTTTCGCATAATCAAAAGTTGCCGGCATTTGTTCATCTTCTACATTACGCAGCCAGCCTCCAAATATCGGCAGCCAAAAACCATATTTCATCTCTCTTCGCCCCTCTGACAATTAATTATCTACTTTTCCTATCACTTAAGTAGGATTAATAAACAATGAAAAAACTCTCCTCCTAAGAAGAGAGTTTTATAAACCCTCTTCTCATCTTTCAAGCAGTACGCTTGCTGGAATTGGCACAGTGTTCACAAGAACCTGCTGCCGAGGCTTCAAAGGGCCAGTCCCTCCACCTCTCTTGATAAGAAGAAAATATTCAATTTTTCATTTATTTAATAAGGATAATAAATTAAATTCATACAATTGTCAATAAATTAATTCTACTCTCTAAATATTAAGTAATTTACCCTTTACCTTCTATTCAAATAAAATATTGCATTATTTACATACAAACATTAGACTTTAAACCTGCTGACAACCACTTTTAAATCATCCGCTAAATTGGATAATGCTGCTGATGAAGCGGCTATCTCTTCCATTGATGCAAGCTGTTCCTCTGCTGATGCAGCTACATTCTGTGAATGGGATGATGTTTGTTCTGATATGTTAATAATTCCAGAAACTGTTGCCGACACTTCTTGAGTGCTAGCCGATATTTGTTCAGAAGTCGCTGCCATATCATTCGTTTGTTCAGTTAAGCTTGCCATATGATCAAGAATTTCTTTGAAGTTAATGCTTGTCTGCTGAACAATGTCTAACCCCTCTTTCACCTCTTCAGAAACTTGCTCTATAGACCTGCTTGACTGCTCCATATCTTCTTGTATTGTCCGAATAAGTACTGAAATTTGAGAAGATGATGATTGTGACTGTTCTGCAAGTTTTCTCACTTCATCTGCTACAACAGCAAATCCTCTCCCATGTTCACCTGCTCTAGCAGCCTCAATCGCTGCATTTAATGCCAATAAATTCGTTTGGTCTGCAATATCTGTAATGACTTTTGTTATTTTTTCTATTTCTTGTGATCTGTGATCTAGCGTTTTAATAACTTCTCCGCTTGCAGCTGCAGATGAATTTATTGCATTTATTTGCTTAACCGTACTTTGAACAAGCAACCCGCCTTCTTTGGCTTTTTCGACAGCAGCATTACTGACTTCTGAAACCAATGATGCATTTTCGGCAATAGAGTGAATACCTTTTGCGACTTCTTCAAGCGCTAATGCACTCTCTTGCACATTCACTGCCGATTGTTCGGCTCCATTCGCTACTTGTTGAATTGATTCTGTAATCGTCTCTGTGGCAATGCTCGTTTGCTCTGAGCTTGCAGTTAACTGTTCCGACGAGGAAGCTAGTTGTTCTGATGTTTGAATAACTTCATCTACCATCGTTTTAAGATTTTGAGACATGTGGTTGTAGCTCACAGCTAAGGAACCAAGCTCATCTTTTGAATGATCCTGAACTTTCGTCGTAAAGTCCCCATTACCAGCCCTTTCAAGAGCTTTGGTCATAATGGCAAGTCTCTTTTTCATTTTAGATGTAAATAGATAAACGATCGCAACAGCTAAGGTTATTATAATCAATAAAACAATGGTGAATTTTGTTAGGAAAGAAAATAGTATTTGATTAATTATTTCTTCTGAAGCACCAACATAAAAGATCCCAATCACTTCACCCGATGAAGAATGGATGGGCATATAGGCCGTTTGATACATATTCCCTGCCACATTTGCTTCACCATAATAACTTTCTCCATTATTTATGACAGTGTCCACTACCTCAGAAGAAGCTTTGGTGCCAATCGCACGCTCTCCATCGATCATGACATTTGTCGTTACACGGGTATCTTTAAGAAAGATGGTTACAGTGTCGCCCGTATCTTTCCCTATCACATCTACTATTTCAAAGTTTTCATTTATTTTTGCAGACCCTTTATATAATTCATTTCCTTTAACTTCCCAATCACCTGGGTACGTATTGTCGATATATCGATAAGCTAAACCTAAATCTCCCTTTGCTTTCTCTGTTGCAAATTCTTTAATCCCTCTTGATACCTCATGATTTGCAACAAACCCAATAACTGCTGACAGAATCACAATGATTGATATAACAATCAAATTTATTTTTGCAGCCAGCTTAAAATTAAATTTCTTGATTTTCCCCAATGCACTTTCTCCTATTCGATCTGATATTCATTTTTATATCTCCCCAAAATACTATCGGCTAATATAAGATAAACATTAATACGGTTTTTATCGAAAAGAAGAAATAATTAATTGTAAAATTTCCCTATGTAATCGATAGACACCCTGAATGGTTACAGGTTTCTTGTTCTCCGGTCTGCATGCAATGAAGCAATGCTTACATCACAAGCAAAAGAGCTGCTGATCAATTAGGATCAGCAGCTCTTATTAGATTTCCTTTTGATATATAGTGGATTCAAAGGTTTTAATTGAATCAGTATTTAAAATACCTGAAGAGCTTCTACATTCGCAAAAAAATCCTCCATCTCTTCATAATCCATTGACCATTCTGAGATCTCGAAGTGTCTTAATCATCTAAATACTTCCGCTTTATCAAAGTGCAGTTTGAAACACAAACCCTGGCAGTTACAATAAAATATCATCATATACTTTTTACACCTTTAAACTTGAATGGGCAGATAAATCTCGACCTCTTCTTCGCCGTCTCCAACAGGATGGTATGTTTCAATAATAAAAGCATCCAGATCTAGTTGATGACCTTGTTCTGCTGCCCAATTTAATAATTGTGAATGCAGTTCAGCTACCTTCGACATATTTCCTCTAATCGTTATGTAGCTTTTACTTATCTCCATGTACTCCATTCCGGGTGGTGTTTCACTTAATTGTTCACTTACAATCAAGCCTGCATAGAAGGTGCCAACCTTATGTTCCTTATTCTTTTTAGGCTCATACAAGCTAATTTCGGTTTCTGTTGAATGTAAGATTTCCTCTGAGCGATTTAAAAGCTCTTTTGCGAGTAAGGGAACAGCATAACCATAGTGAACAAACTCCCCACTTCCTTTTAGAGCAACAAGTTTAAAATCTTTTTTTACCTTCTTGAAAAACATGTTAAACGCTCCTATCCCTTTATACTTTCCAACTTATTCAACAGAAAAACCTTACTTCCTGCACTAATAATAAGTAATTGTCCTGTCAATTGAACTTTATGCAAAAAAAGTCGTATCTTTTATCCAGCATAGGCAGCCGCCCATCCCTCTAGGCATTCAACCGAATAATGTGTAAATAAATGTATGCTGATTTCTTGGAACTCCAGGAATCATGACATGATGGAGGTATGAAGATGATCAAATTAATCCCATTTCATGGAACTGTCACGATGATTACTGATTTAATGGGCCAAAACGGTGAAGGAGCCGGCTGCAGCAAACTGATGACGGTTGAGAATAGTATGGGTTCAATCGTCAATTTTATCGTCACACCAGCCACGTATTTTGCTGAACATGAAGCGGTAGCTGCCGGGGATATGGTAACCGGCTATTATGATGGAAATGCTCCTGCCATATTGATCTATCCACCGCAATACCCGGCGATCGTAATGGTAAAAGAAAAGCCTTATCAGAATGTGAAAGCTGATTATTTTAATACTCAACTGATCAGCAGTGACGGAGAATTACAATTAATGATCTCTCCATATACTCAAATCTTACTGACAAACGGGCAGCCCTTTTCAGGAAGCATCGTAAATCGAAATTTAATTGTTATTTATGGAACTGCCACTAATAGTGTTCCTGCCCAAACCAATCCATACAGAATCATTGTTTTGTGTCAGTAATATCCCTGAAAAGTCTGGTGGAAAACAATCTTAAAACAGGAAACACGGGAATGTTCAGCATAAAAGCAAAATATAATGACACTAATTTAGTTTATTGTTTTTTTGGGGGATCCTGCAGCAAAGGGAGAGAGCAAAAAAATGGGCGTTACTAGCGGAAAATCGTTTATAGACAGATTAAATCAAATGGAAAACGAAGTGTGGTTTGATGGCGAAAGGGTTAAAGGGAATATTTCCGAGCATATTGCATTTAAGGGCATCCTGAAGGCAAAAGCTTCGCTGTACGATTTACAAACCAATTCCGACCTAAAAGATGAAATGACCTTCTTTTTGCCTAAAGAAAAAGAACCCTTCGGCATTTCGTATATGCAGCCAAAAACAAAAGATGATTTACAAAAAAGAAGAAAAATGATGCAAAACTGGGCGAGGAACACACATGGATTGATGGGAAGAAGTCCTGATTATATGAATACGGTTGTGATGAGCTTTGCTTCCTCTGCATCCATTTTAAACGGCAGAGATAATTGTTTTCCCGATCATTTACATGCCTTATATAAAAGAGCACTAAAACAGGATCTTTCATTTACACATACTTTTATTACACCACAGGTCAATCGATCTCAAGTTTACATGGAGTTCTCAGATGAGCCAATTTCCGCTAAAATTGTGGATAAAAACAATACGGGATTAGTTATAAAAGGTGCTCGTTTGCTTGCTACTCAAGGAGGATTAACGGATGAGGTGCTGGTCTTTTCTGCGCCAAGGCTGTTTATTGATTCAAGCGAGGTGTTTGCCTTTTCCATCCCGTCTAATACGAAAGGGTTAAAGTTTATTTGCAGGGAATCTTTCGTGGGTGGAGAATCTTTTTTTAATCATCCATTAAGCTCACAATACGAAGAAATGGATTCAATTGTTGTTTTTGATAATGTCATGGTTCCGTGGGATCGGGTTTTTTATTATGAAAATGTGGATGCAGCAGCTGACTTTCTCCTTCAAAGTTCCTTTTATTCATTCGCATACCATCAAGTGATCACTAGACAGATTGTCAAAACAGAATTTATTCTCGGGGTCACTGAACTGATTGTCAAGGCCATTAATGTCGGCGAATATCAGCATATCCAAGAAAAACTTTCTGAAATCATCATTGGACTTGAAACAATGAAAGCACTTCTAGAGAAATCGGAAAATGATGCTGTAGTAGATGCGTTCGGCATTATGCGTCCCAGCTTAATGCCACTGCAAGCGGCCAGTACAATTTATCCTAAAATATATCCACGCTTCAGTGAAATCATCCAGCTAATTGGAGCGAGCGGAATGATTTTACTGCCCACCGAGAAGGCCTTTCAATCTGAAATACGCCCAGACTTAGATCAATACCTGCAAAGCGATGGCATGAATGCCGAGGATCGGGTAAAACTTTTCCGCTTAGCATGGGATCTGACGATGAGTTCTTTTGGTACAAGACAAACGCAATATGAAAGATACTTTTTTGGTGACCCTGTTAAATTATCAGGCAATCTTTATAGTAACTATGCAAAAGATCAATATGTTGAAGAAGTAAGAAAGTTTTTAAACCAGCAGCAGAGTATGCATTAGTGAAGTATCCTAATTTCTCAATCATCTGCACGGCTAAAAATGATCCTTATTTGCTATACTGATTCTGACGATCACTATTTCTAGCAGAAAGAAGTTGAATAAGGATGGAAGAAAACGTATTTGAGCAGATGGCGAACAAATATGATACAGCCGAGCGAATTGAGATGGCTAAAGTTATTACGGAAAAAGTAAAAGATGCATTGCAAAACAGCGAGACAAAATCACTAATCGACTATGGAAGCGGCACTGGCCTGGTCGGACTGGAGTTAACACCTCTCGTAAAATCTGTCCTTCTGATTGATTCATCACAAAAAATGCTGGATGTTGCCCAGGCAAAAATCACTCAAAAAGGCATTTCCAATGCCAGCACTCTCTATTCTGACTTTACACAGGAAATTCCTGATCATGTAAAGGCGGATATTGTTGTGATGTCACTTGTTCTTCTTCATATTCCGGATACTCGTAAAATCTTACAATCACTTTTTAACATCCTGAATGATGAGGGCAAACTGATTATTGTTGATTTTGATAAAAATGACAAAATCCAGCATCCTAAAGTGCATAATGGTTTTGTACAAAATGACCTTAAAAACCTTTTATCTGAAGCAGGATTTAAATCAACTGACATTCACACATTTCACCATGGAAAATCTATTTTTATGAACCAGGATGCTTCCATGTTTTTAGCGAGCAGTTTGAAGTGATAATCTAATGCAGAGTGCAGCGCATCAAGATATCCATTAAACAGAACTTCAGCAAAGGTCACCATCGTGGAGAAGGGTTCGATTACAGCCCTTCTTTTTTATCCCTTCATAAGGCAGTAACTAGAAGCACTGGAGAACATTCGAGTCAATGGCAGTATTTAGTCCGCTAAGCTTTCGACTCTGTCCTTTATGCTTGCCAGCCGGCAAGAATATTTTATTTCTTCTGAAATTTTCCATATATTGTGCTAAAATGAAGGTAACTTACATAAGGTGGTGTCTTTTTGAATCAACTTAACCCCAAGTATTTAATTGTATTTTGTTTCATTTTTTCCCTCATTACTATTTTATCAGCCATTCAAATAATTTTTTCTTCCTTGCCTTTTATTCGATTCATTCATACGGTTCTGATTATTTTCACCTCTGTTTCTATGGGAGCGTTTATAAGAGAATATTTTATATTAAAGCAGTAGTAAATAACTGTAAAGGCGGGATCAAGATGAAAAAATATATAGCAGGTTTTATTGGCATCATGGTCGGTATGTATTTACACAGCACTATTAGTAATCCTATTCATTCTTTATTCTTAACATCTTTGATATTGAGTATTTTCATTGCAAGTCTTATCATTTTATTATGGAAAAAGAGAAAGAAAGCATGATGTGCATTCAAATGTATCATGCACTTTGTAAGTTTTTAATAAGTTAACTTTGACTTAATTGCATGATCACCTCATGTGAATTTAAAAAACACTTATAAAGGTGGTTAATTAAATGATTTTATCTTTTGTATCAATTATTCCTCTATTCATTAATTTAGCTGTGATCGTCTTCATTATCTGGGGCATTGTTTCCATCGTTAGCGCACAAGGCGAGAGAAATAAAATCCTTAAAGAGATCTCAGCCAAACTAGATAAAATAGATAATATCAAAAAGGAAGATTAATTAGTCTCTTCCGTGAACCAATGGAGGTATTTATGGGGAAATACGTCGTACTCACACTACTGACCATTATGCTTTCAATCATTTCTTTCTCTATCATTTCAGCATTTCTTCGTTTTGATGAATACTACAGCATAATGATCATTATAATTGCATTACTTTCTATCATTATCGCCTTATTAAATAGAATCATTGATATATTGAATAAAAGACATTAATACAACCAGCTTGGCACTACAAATAAACGCTTTTTTGGTGATAAATTAATGAGATCTTCATGTTTTCCATTCAAATCTTCCCAATAAACCTGTAATTGAAGCTCATCCTCCTTATTTTGGAACATGGAATTCCAGCTATGAATATAGTTTATTTTATTATTTTCCTCTGCTAGCTTATCGCTTCGGTATTCTAGCTGATGTATTTCCTCACCATTTCTTATAAGCTTTGCACCTGTAAAAACAATCTCTTTTTCTCCAAGCCAATAAAGATAGCCGATCCAATCTCCTTTCGGGGCACCAGCTTCCCGATTATAATCCCCTCTCCACAGACCGTTTTGAGAAGTTGCTTCCCACTTGGGTGGCTGGATTACCGAATAAAGCATCCAGATCATAAGGAGCAGGCCAGCTGTAATAAAGGTGTAAATATATTGTTTACGTTCCATAAAATCTCCTTCAAGGACACAGTTCTAATGGATTATTTATCCATTTCCTCTTTTTCTTCATTTGTTTTACTGAGCCCATTCCAAGTGTAGTATACAATCCAAAAGACAAGTGCAGTAAGAATTGCAAATGGTTTTAATTTTTGAGGCAAATAAAGAACTAATATAAACCCAATGATCAAAAAAGGGGGCATTAATATCCAGTAACGCCTATCTTTAAATTTGGTAAACATGTAAAATAAATCACCCCCACTTCCATTTTATGTATTATTATTAAATGGTTTCGATAAAAACTGTCTGAATCCTTCTCTAATCTGAAAAATGGGTCTTCTGAATAACAAAAAAAGAAGCTAATATACTAGCTTCTTTTAACTATATAATCTTGTTTTAGGATTCTCGTTAACAGATGCAAAAATAATTTCTACATTCCTATGCTTTCACAACCGGAAAAGTCACCGTAACCTCTGTCCCTTTACCTTCCTCGCTCCAAAAGTTTATGGTGCCATCATATTTTTGGACGATATTAAAACAAATCATTAAGCCTATTCCTGTGCCTCTTGCTTTCAATGAATAGAATGGCGTTCCGATTTGCTCCAGCTGTTCCTGATTCATTCCAGAACCGCTATCAATGATGACAATTTTTACTGCATCTTGATTACCTGTCACTTTTATACGAATCGTATCTCCGTGATGTGAAGCTTCGATTGCATTTTTTAATAGATTAACAAATAACTGCTTAAACTCCAGGATATTGCATTGAATTTCGTAGTCATCTTCAATCTCTAACTCAATATGAATAGTATCGAACAATGCATATGTGTTGAGCAGATCCATTACGGTGTGAAGAGCAGGGTTGACTGATACAATCTCAGTTTTGGTTTCTGCTGGCTTTGCCAATGATAAAAAATTGGAAATGACGGTCTCTGCGTCTTGAAGTTGATCCAACATTAAATGGTAATGCTTTTTGATATGTTCTGGAATTTCCTTGTCTCCCTCATGCAATTGAATAAAACCTTTAACTACTGTTATAGGATTTCTGATTTCATGAGCAACAGCTGCCGCTAACTGTCCAGTAGTTCGCAGTTTTTCATCTTCCTTCATTTGAACATAATAACGTTCCTGGTCCTTCATCTTCTTTTTGAAAAGCTGGAAAAGGAACAGCAGGATTATTTGGGAGGCAACAAAGTTAATGGCAACCCCTGCATAGTCTATATAGGTGTAAACAAGTGTAGTTCCTGTTTCCGTCATCATGAAGTACATAAAGATGCTAATGGTTATTGTTATATTACTCACCAAGGTAATATAAAATAATCTTGTATGAAGAAACAACACAGGAATAACAGGGAGATAACTAATCATTAGCAGCGAAGCAAACCGATCAGGAAATTGTAAATACATAAAGAAAAAATAGCCAGACATAAAAAGAATGATTGCCGCTCTAAAACTTTCTGAATCTCTTTTTGGGAACAGAATGAATAGGATAGAAATTATGATAACAAGTAACAATTGAAAAAGTAAAGTCGAAGTAATGGTACGTTCATTTACTTCAAAAATTAACATTAGCCCTGAACTCATTAAGATAATCAGAATGCTGATAATCATCCGGTAAATTTTTATACTAGGTAATAAATCATTGTCGATCATTTTGAAAGGTCCTCACAATACTGTTGTCTCTTATTTTCTAAGGAGTCCATAAAATATATCATTTTAATGAGATCCTTTTATGCAAAATATCAGATTATTGGTAAAACATTTTATTGTTAAATGGATTCTATTATAAAAATATGTTATCTCGATATAATTTCTCTTAATCGATGCAATTAAAAGACAACGTATTCAACCAATTACATTGATATGCTCTTTTTTTATAAATATCCTACACTCAAATTACACTGTGATTTTCGTTGCAGGATTGTTCATTATGCATGATATTATTTTACCATATTTTCTAGAAAGTGTTTGTACAATAGCCAATTATGGTTATTAATTTCTCAAATTTTTTTAACTATAGTAAGACAATCGTCAGTCAGGACATATGTAGTTTCTTGTATACTAATGGTGTTGTATCCATTGTTTTTCGAAACCTTTCAATATAATAGCTTGTGCTGTTAAATCCTACACTATAGGCAACATCGGTAATATTTGATTCAGGCTGCTTCAGTAAAATTAAACTTTTTTGAATACGATAGTGTGTGACATAGTTTAATGGTGTGGTCTTCAATATCCGTTTAAAATATCGACAGCATTCAGATCTGCTTAATTGGCCTGCATTAGCAATATCATCTAACAGGATTTTTTCAGCGTAATGGACATGAATCCAATCTAACATGTGTTTCATTCTTTGACTCTTCATCATTTCCGCTTGCTCAAATTCTAATTGGATGCCATGCATCATGAGGTTTTTCCAGATTAAATTCAAATGAAAACTGATATCAATTTGGTAGCAGGAAGGAGTTTCTTTTATTAGCTGATGAATCTTTCTAATAGAGTCCAATATATTAAATGCCCAGCCTTCTGCATGGATCAATTTGATATAAGGGATATTTGTTGCTTCTGTGTAAGGTTTTACATAAATGGCATAAAGTTCTTGCGGCAGTACAAAACCCGGAGCAATATTCAAACAAATATAAGCACAGCCTGAATCGTTTTTATCTTCTGCACTATGGAGGCAGCTGCTATTTATAAAGAGCCCTTCCCCTTCTTGCACCGTAACCTTCTCTTCATTTATCTGAAAATCGGCTTCCCCATTTATAACAAGTACAAACTGAAACTCATCATGCCAATGAAGCGGTATATATCCATTAACATTTTGGTTAATGACCGTTTCATAACAGGCAATCGGCAGTACCATGGTACGATGTTCAGTCAATTCTCTTAAATTTTGGTCAATCATAAAATCTATAATTTGCATACAACCGCCTCAATATCATGATATTTTACGAACCGATTTTAGTATTATTCCTAAGGTTTTCCATTTATTATTTAAAGTATTATAACACTATTTTTATATTCGAGGTGGAAAATCAAACATGAATAGACGAAAGGGAATGTTTCTTGTTATAACTGGAGCAATGTTTTGGGGAGTCGGCGGTACAGCAGCTAAAAAGCTATTTGAATTAGGAATCGACGTCAATTGGCTGGTCACAACCCGCTTGCTCATTGCAGGTCTTTTACTCTTAACAGTTCAATATTTTAAAAAAGACCGTTCCCAAATAATCGGAGTATGGAAAACAAGAAAAACCGCTCTTCACTTAGTGATCTTCGGGTTACTCGGTATGCTTGCCGTTCAATACACTTATATGGCTTCAATTGAACATGGAAATGCAGCCGTTGCAACTCTATTACAGTATTTAGCACCCGTTATGATTATCTTATACTTAATTTTACGCAAACAAACCATTCTGACAGGAAGAGATCTGCTGACTGTTTCTCTCGCATTAATTGGCTGTTTTTTCTTATTAACAAACGGCTCCATCTCACAATTATCTGTACCAGCGCCTGCTATCATTTGGGGAGTTTTATCTGGAATCGCCCTTGCTTTTTATACATTAAATGCCATCCCGTTACTGAAGCAATATGATTCACTTGTAATTGTCGGATGGGCGATGATCATCGGCGGAAGTGCGTTAAGTTTCATCCACCCGCCATGGCAGATGAATTTTAATAGCTTAGCATTAGAAGCTTATTTCTATTTAGCTTTTGTCATCATTTTCGGAACCATGATTGCCTTCTGGTTTTATATCGAAAGCCTGCAAAGCCTGTCACCTAAAGAATCAAGTCTGCTGGGCAGCATCGAGCCGCTCGCAGCTGTTTTAACAACTGTCTTTTGGCTAAAAGAACCCTTTGGCTTTTTCCAGTGGCTAGGCACACTTTGTATCATTGGCATGATCTTATTAATGGCATTGCATAAAAAAGATTCATCAAGTTCCAGCCAGCATCCTGATGAGAAAGAGCCCCTTAAGGTTGGTTGAGTTGAGGGGCTTTAATTCAAAAGCACTTAAACTACTTTTATTTAATTGATAAGTCCTTCTTTAAATAATAATGCACAAATTCTCTTCCTACATGATCGATGCTGCCAAACACTTCATAGCCATTCTTTTGATAAAAATCTAAAGCCTGAAAACTCAATGTATCAACTTTTATGAAATCACATTTTTTATCCAAAGCAATGGCCTCCAGCTCTGTTAATAATGTTGTCCCATACCCGGAGTGCCGAATGTCTTCAACTAAAATAAACGTATAAATCTCCAGCCAGTTCCAGCAGACTGCAGCTAAGATTCCACCATAAACCTTGCCATTATCATCCTTAAGAAATAGATTAATTTCTTCATATCTACCTCCCAAATCCTTGGGAAAATGCTCGAGGTTGAACTTGTAAAGTGCGTCGTCAACATATTGTTTATCTTCTTTTTTTGATTCTTTGTTTATATGCAGTTGCATGGTAAAACTCCCTCTCTTTTCATAGGTTACTATTTCAATTATATTAGAGGGGATTCCTTCCTTTTTTTGCTAGTGATACAATTACTTTATAAAATATTTGCTAAAATCCCATAAAAATGAAATGCTTTTCATTATCTGTTCAAATAACTAAAAAGGAGATTGAAAAATTGTTATATTATGTAATTGACGCTTTTACAGAAACAAGATTTGGTGGAAATCCGGCAGGTGTAGTGATCCACGAACATTTAGACGAAGAGTTTATGCAGAAATTTGCTGCAGAAGTTCGCTTTTCAGAGACAGCATTTATTAAGAAAATAGACCTTAACCATTTTGAAATTAAGTACTTCACACCGACCTCCCAGGTGGAACTTTGTGGGCATGCTACAATCGCATCCTTCACAGCCTTATTGGATAACAACGATGTTGAAGATAATAATAGATATTTTATAAAAACACTCGCGGGGAGACTTGCTGTTGAAATCAATCAATCTTTTATTATGATGGAGCAAGCTGAACCTATGCTTGGGAAAACATTCGATAATTATGTCCATTTGGCGAACCTCTTCAACATGGATGAAAACCAAATAGGCAGTACAGACTGCCATCTGGTACCTCAGTCTGCAAGTACTGGTCTGTGGGATATCATGCTTCCGATTAAAACGAAGGATGCTTTATATGCTCTAAATCCTGATTTTAAAGCACTTGCTGAGTATTCAAAGATCCATAACGTGGGTGGTGTCCATGCCTTTACTCTTGATACGAGGGTAGGGATTGCTGAGAGCAGAAACTTCTGTCCGCTCTATGGCATTAATGAAGAATCCGCAACAGGCACTTCAAACGCTGCATTAACCTATTATCTTTTCAAAAACAATGTATTACAGCAATTTAATCAGGAGTACACTTTTCTTCAGGGAAATAGCATGGGAAGACCGTCAAAAATCATTACAAAATTAATGAATGAAGAAGATCCAAGAGTGATGGTTGGGGGCAAAGGGGTTATTGTAACAAAGGGAAAATTATATTAAGCGCCATTCTATTATAAGGATGGCGCTCCATCTTTAAATAATTTGCCTTTCAAAAAAAATAGGAAAGAGAAGACAATCGAACATGGAAATCATATCGAATGAAGATCAATTTGAGTGCCTTAAATCAATGCAATCAACAATCAAAAAACTGGAAAAAGCCTATGCCCAAATGAATCAAAAGGGTGCAAATACAACTCTGGTAAAAAAACGGCTGGATGCCTGTAAAATTGGGCTTGCTATGCTAGAAAATGTTTGGAATGAAGTCCCCCATTCTCATAGTCACACAGAGTTAGCAGGTGCCCGAAAGGTCCTTCTTGCTTTAACGCCTTCTGTTGAAAGCAGTTATGCCAAGTCAAAGGCTGGCAGTCCGCAAAGAACACTTTTAGAAAGAAGACTTAAGGCGTTGGACTTAGTTGATGAAGCAATAAAAGATCAAATTCCCATGGAAAATAGTTAATGTTATATCATTTATTTTCTAAATACTTCATCTAATATAAAATAAAAAATTGCCATAATAAATGCGTAAAAAACATAGACAATATTTGGTGCTGAATAAGAAAATATTGCAAGAGAGCCTAAATAAACTAATACTTTTACTACTTTTCGCTTACCTTTCCAAAACAATATAGTTAACAACTCTGCAACGATTGATGAAATAACCCCGTATAAGAAGATAAAAAGTGTAGTATATGAAAATAACACTAACAAAGTAAGAAAGAAATCTTCATTTCCTTCCCAAAAACCCAGTAGCATAAAAGCTGTAAGGATAATAGAGGTAATAATAAGAGTTATTAAGTTTCGTACAATAAAATTTTTCAATATAGTTCACCTTCTTGAATCATTTGTGCCAATAATAGATAAGATTTTAATTAAAGTAAGTTAATTATATTTGATTTATTGATTTCACAAAATTATTAAGCATTAATTATGGTTAAAAAGGGAGATAACAAGAAAAATAAAAACAGCTTTTTCAAAGGATCTCCCTGAAAAAGCTGCTTATCATTCATTTAAGTATTCTTATTCCGCTTCTCCTTCTCCGCCCGATAAAACTCATGAAACATTTTCATTAAAGCGCGTTTTTCAATACGGGAGACATAGCTGCGGGATATGTTGAGCTCTTTGGCAATTTCGCGCTGGGTCTTTTCCTTTTTCAGGTCAAGCCCAAACCGCCCCACAATAACTTCTCTTTCGCGGCCATCCAGGACATCAATGTATTCCCGAACCTTTTCAAGCTCCATGTTGAGTTGGATCGTGTTGATGACATCTTCGGATTCGGATTTGAGGACGTCGATGAGGGAGATTTCATTTCCTGAAAGAGGTTATCTGTTTTATCTTTACCATTTTTATACAAACAAGCTCCATAATTGGATACCTGAATACTTTCTACAAGCTTTTCACAGTTAAACCATTTAAATTACTACTTTTTTTTACCTTTTTCAATATATTTATCAACATCATTTATAAATAAGGACAACAATTCTCCTCGTTCTAATGACTTATTTTTATGCCCCATGTCTTTTCTTAGAGAAAGTAACAAATCTTCTAAAAGTTCCATGTAAGTATGATTATCTATTTCTTCTTTAGGCGTTCTATTAATAAGATACAATCTAAAGTTTCTGTAAGATTTAATTACATCATCAGATCCCCATAGTATTAGATCTTGAGTGAACTTTGACATAAATTCAATAATCTCTTTTTCAGTCATAGGTTTATTACCTGGTTTTGATCCCATTAAAAGGTTGAATATAAAATTTAACAAACTTTGATACGCAGGAATTTTTTGTTGTCTATGTTGTTCTTCAATTTCCTTTTTCTTTTCTAAATATTTTGGGATAGTAATAGAAAGAGAAGCAGCAACAACTGCTAAGAAACCAGTGATTAACGCTGCAGATATTCTCGGATCAATCGATATTATTTGGCTTATAACCCAGTTTAAAAACTTAAAAGCACCTACGAACATCCCTACAATTAGTGTTAAACCTAATATAATATTAATAAAGTTCTTCATCTCTATTTATCCTCCCCACATTAAGATATCAAATTATACGAATCTATCACCTATAAGTTTCAATTAAATTATAAATTTCTGTAAAGTGTAGAATGGCTAATACCAGTAGCTGTGGTTATTTCTTTAATAGTATAATTTTTTGACTGGTACATTTTCTTGGCTAGTTCCACCTTTTTCTTATCTGAGTTAGGTCTACCACCTTTCCTTCCTCTAGCTCTAGCAGAAATTAGACCTGATTTTGTCCTTTCACTTATAATATCACGTTCAAGTTCAGCAACACTGGCCATAATTCTAAAGAAAAAACGTCCTATAGCATTTGAAGTATCAATATTATCTTGAATGGAAACAAAATCTACTTCCTTCTCCTCAAATACTTCTACAAGTTCTATTAGGTGCTTTGTACTTCGACTAATTCTATCAAGTTTATAAACAACAACTCGATCACCTTTACGCATCATCTTTAACATCTCAATCAAAGCTGGACGATCTTTCTTGGTTCCAGTCATCTTTTCCTCAAATATTTCAAAGCAACCAGCTGCTTGAAGTGCATCTAGCTGCAGCTGCAAATTTTGATCTTGTGTAGAAACCCTAGCATAGCCAATAATCATATTTTGTTGTCCTCCATTCTTCTCAAAAAGGTATTTAAGCACTTAAAAAGATAATTTGATTTTGAGAATAGTTTTGGAAAAGAAAAAACAGGCTATTTGCTCCTGTTTTACTCTTTCCTAGATTCTTCTCAGAAACGATCGTTATTGATAATTTTCTAGTTTCTTATCTTTTTTGTTATTACTTCCAATTTTCTTTTATTGATTCTCTGTAACTTTGACGATACTTTTCTTTGTACTGTGGATCACTAGAGTTAATTTTGTTGTCCTGGTAAACACCAAATGAAACATGGATGATTGAAATAATCTTTGGTACAAAGTAAAACGCCAGGGCAAGTAAAACAAACGGAGAAATAAAGCCTAAAAACATCATTCCTGAATGCACTAACTCGTTCACATCGAAAGGCAACTTAACATTTGATAAATCTAACATTTTTTCATCCTCCTCAGGATATTTAATTTTTTTATTTTAGCTATCACAGCAAATGTAGTGACAACCTAGATAATTTATTTATTCGCAACTACCTCAGAACTAGGTTCCGAACCTTTCGGAACTATCATTTTGTCAAATAGAGCGAAAAAGAACTTATTCAGAAAAGTCATTCCCGTTCCCAGCAGCAAGCCGAAAACGATCCAATTAGCATTGGCCGATATTAAGCTAGGATCTATTAAGTTAAAATCGATTGCGAAAAGTGTTGCTGATCCTATCCAGACAAAGAACATAAGTAAATTAAATTTCATTCTTTTCACCCTTTCACCATGGTTTAAAGCGATTTATTTCATGTTTGATCTGTTTTTTTACAAATCGTTTGGCATACTTTTTTCCTTTTCTTTTCAAAAGCTTGCCTATCTTTTCTGGAGCCAGCCACAAAAGAAAAACGGCAGCCACGAACAAAAGTAAATAGATCATCTTAAAACCCCCTTATTCCTGCTGCCACGCCTAAAACTTTATTTATATATTCTTCTGAATGGTTATAGTGCCATATTGCCTTTCTAACGTCTGTTTTGTAGCCACTGCTTGCTAAGTAGTTAGCAGCTGAATAAATCGCATCTTCAAGCTGCCAGGGATCTCTCATGCCGTCATTGTTTCCGTCAACTCCATAAGCTCGAAAAGTTGCTGGCATGAACTGCATGTGACCGACTGCGTTCGCTGATGAAATCATTGTAGGATGTCTGGAAAAGTCTGTTTCAACCTTATGAATAGCTGCGAGAACATTCCAATCCACTCCATATTGTTGAGCAGCTGCTTGATAGATCGGGATGAACTCTCCTGGAACAAGTTCACCAAGCTTTAGATCAACAATCGGAAAAGGAAGAGAACGGCTTGCTGATGTATAAACAACTTCTGACTCATAACCTAGAGCTTTTGTATAAGCTTTTTCATATGCTGCCAACCTCGTATCTTCTCTTTTCAGCTTTGTAACAGCGTTCACAGCCTGTTCTTTTTCTTCTTCTGGTAGATTATCTATCTTTTCTACATTTGCCGCGATCTCGGCTTTTAATGACTCTCTTTGCTGAATGATCTGTTCTCTTTGTTGTTCATAATCTGAAGCCGAAACAGGGGAAGTGATGAATAGAAGAAGGGCAAGAAGGAGAAAGGGGATATATCTAAACATTAATAGCCTTCTCCTTTTGGTTTCTCTCCTTCACATCAAGAAAATACTGCCCTTTATCTTCGTCTTTGACTTCACCTTCAAATAATTCCGAATTTACTTTCAAGGCTTTCTCTTGGTCAATCTTCTCCTTGATCTGTTGAAGCAGATCCATTTGCTCTTTATCCTCTGCGCTGTTCATTTTAGCTTCTTTCATAAAGGCAGATAATTTCTCTATGTAGATATCTACAAACGAATTCAGCATCTCAAATTCATTTTCTTCAAACAGGAACAAAACTTTCGTTTCGTTATCATCTTCCTCCAGAAGCTCAAATTCATATTTTAAGATCTGTTTTACTTCGTCATATGTTTTCAGATGATTCTTGCCTGACACCTTGCCATAATTGCTTTTTAAAACCTTTTTAATACTGTCCCTCATGCTATACATATGAAGTATCAAACAAGCGATTTCAAGACGATTGAACGGGATTTCTACTTGCATTTTCTTTCGCTCCTTTATTGTTCGGATATAACCTCAATTGGATCCTTGCCGGCAGCTGGTATCGTTCGTGTTTTACCTTAAAATGAAGCAGCTGCAGAACGATTTTTTCCGGGTGTTTTGATTGAAAACCCGAACATTATACTTTTACATCAAAATGTATTTTTCTTGGCTTCTCTCGGTTAATAAGGCTTACTAGATCTGATTTAACTGATTCTGTTTGCAGGTTCAAGCAAGTTAGAATATTGATGAATCGCTCGTAATCGTATTTATCAATTTTTCGTGTAGAGAATTGCTTTCTCACCAATGAAAGTAGCTGTTCCGAATAATTTCTAATTCGTGTGGTATCGTCAAAAATTTGCGCAGCTAACATTTGATTATCCATAGTGCCCTCCATTATCCTGTTTTCATTTCACTGATTAGGTTTTCTAGCTTTCTTTTTTCCGTTTTCGTCATTTCATCTGTTTTAAGAAGAAAGAATGATTTCCTGCCAATCTTAATTTTGCGATCATGACCAAGGTTCCTGGCTCTCTCCCAATGGATGCAAGACCAGGGCAGGAGGACAAAACCTTGCATTTTAGCAAGAGTTTCAGCAACCTCCAAGGCTTGATAATAGCTGAATTCCTGCATCTTTTTAGCATAAGCAACGATATTTAATGTTGTAGGATATAAATAGGGGAGGGTTCTCGGATCTTTCTCTCTGTAGTCTGCTGGAATTAAGCTGAATTCTTGAATGTTCATACTGTGATTCTCCTTTTTCCCCTTGATCTGTCGTGGATTTCTTCTATAGTCTCAAAAAATACATTCCCTTCTCTTTCGTTTGTGGGAACCGGGAAGTGTCTTACCATCTGCTCTGTATCATATAAACCTAATTTCATAATCTTTTTAGCTTTATACATAGGCAAAAATTGCTTGTGCATAAATTGTTTTGTTTGATAATCCATAAAGTGATATTCAAAACCTGCATCACCGACTTTTCTTGCAGTTATTAGCACTTCTACTATTGATCTGAGTCGTGTATCAACAAAACCAATAGAAGGAGAACAATAGATTTGTATAGATTTCATTTTTCTTGTCAGCATCATCACATCATTGAGAATGTTCTGACCATAGTTATTCCAGTTTCGATTGCTAAAAGCTGTGTAGCACTCGTCCCAAACGCATATGCTGCCTTGCGCTTCAGCGACTTTGTACCAATCAGTGTAATGAGTCATCGGTGTTGAATCATCTAACTCATAGTTAGAAAACAGCTCGATTTTTCCACCTTCTCTTTCTACTTTCAGCTTCCACCAATGGGCCAGGGTAGAAGCGATCAATGTCTTACCAGCTCCAAGGCTTCCTTGTACAAAGAAATGATGTGCCATTATTTCTTCATCCCCTTTTCAGCAAGTAATATCGGCTTAGGCGGTTTTGGTATTAATGCTTCGATTGTATCCAAGTAATAATTAGGATCTGCAATATGCACTTTACCTTTTTCTAAGATGTAGTTATAAAGCTCCTTGTATGGACTTCCTTCTGGATGAATGTACTTGTTTTCTCCAAGTCTCTTTAATAGAATAAGAGCTTTCATTTGTGGTTCTCTTATATTCTGTGCTAAGCCTTGCATTTCTTCGATGACTTGCTTTATATCCGATATGTGAGCAACTTTCGGGAAAAGATCATCGTTTATGGCTTGCTGAAGCTTATCTGCGTTATTTACATTAGGTTGTATTTCGTTCATATTTTGCATTTAGTGACCAACTCCCCGTGAAAATAAAATTAAATGCGCTGTAGAGCGTTTCTCCGACACTAGTTTTAAAGTGAAAGTTGCTTTTCTTGGACGATTTCAATAATTTCTTTCATTTTCACGTCTGCTTCTTCAATGAAAGGATTGTCATAAGCTCCATCATGTTCTGCTAATGTGTTCATCCCTTTAATGATTCCATTTAATTCAAAAATCTTATAAAAGAGTTTCATATTATCCATTTTCAGATTCTCCTTATGCCTGGCATCCAGTAATGCCTAGTACGATAAATGCAACAAAAATTAGTGCGAACAAAAATATTTTCGTTCCATCCAGGTTGTTTGGTGGTACAGGCGGTTTGTATGCTGTCACTTGCTCCAGGACTGTACTGATTTCTAATTGCGCCAAACGTTGCGTTTCCGTTATGGATTTTGAAGGAGCTCGGTAAAAGAAGTTACGCCCTTCTTTTCCTGTTGTAATCTCACAATCTTCTAATGGTACTTTGTACAGTCCTGCAACGATCACAGCATCCTCATTTACTGCTGTCACTCGGTTTATATCACTGATTTTCTTTTCATCATCAAAGACAATTAATAGATCGCTGGTTTCAAAGATATACTCATCATCTTCTTCTTTCTTTCTTCTGAATAAGCTAACCAATTAAAACGCCGCCTTTCGCTGTTGTTTTGCTTTTTTCTTTGATTGTTTGCTCCAGACCTTCCATCCGATAAAAGCCACCGTTCCGACTCCTGCTGCTGTTCCAGCACCGACTACATACATATACATAAAAGCTTCTGCCATTTTCTGATCCTCCTTACCACCATTTCACGCCTTCTTTAACGCTAAAATACATTCTCATGAGTGATCTAAATATTAAAAGTGATCCTAACAACACGACACTGAGCAAAAGAGAGGAGACCGCCACTTGCCATGAAGTGGGCAAATCTCCTAAAACCGATAAATACTGTCCTATATTGATCCCCTGGGCACTGATCATCTGCACTTCTTGCAGTTTTTCAATTGCCAGGTCAAGCACCTCAATAGGCGGGGAAAATATCTTATTTATAAAGCTTTTAATCGTATCTATAATGTTCAATTAATCCCCTCCTACTCGAATTGAGGAAATAAGTTTAATGGCAGCCACTGCCGTACCAAACCAAATGCCGAAACTTAAAATAACGGCAAAACTATTCAGTTGAAAAATACTCGCATATTCAAACAACTCGCCAAGCATGCTTGAATATCCATGTCCTGCGCCTGATCTTGGAGTATAAGCAATACTGCCAAGAGAACGGGCAAAACCTACGATCAAAGACCACAAGACCTTTAAAGCTTCAA
Source organism: Cytobacillus gottheilii (assembly GCF_001636345.1). Lineage (GTDB taxonomy): Bacteria > Bacillota > Bacilli > Bacillales > Cytobacillaceae > Cytobacillus > Cytobacillus gottheilii. The sequence goes on along the minus strand of NZ_KV440945.1, from coordinate 1,604,875 downwards.
ACAATACTAAAAAGAACTTAACCGCAAGAACTCCGATCATATAGATAAGGTAAAGAACGCCCTCGATCAATTGATAGATCACTTGAAAGAACGCTATTAAAATATCAACTAACCCTTGAAAAAGGAGTTTGATAAGAGATCCGATCCATACGATCACATCCCATATGACACCGAATAACTTAAAAAACGCATCACCGATAATTCCCATCAATAACGGCTCCTTCTTCCTCCGTCATTGCTGCTAAATGCTGTATTAATCAAGCCGATCAATTGCTCTGCAAATACAATAGACATTAGAAGAAAGAGAAGGGGAGCTAAATAAAGCAAATGCCCTTTAAACACGATTTCAAATATGTGCTGTATGAACTCAACATCCATCTTTATTTCTCCCTTCTATATCCTCTTGGCTCCCTGGTAGATTCTCTTGATTCAGTTTCAGCCTGTTTTCCTGCTTGTCCTTTTCCGAATGCGGACATTATCAAATTCCGCACTTTTGGTACAAATCTAAATGCAAGCATGAGCAGCACGAAAGGAGCAACCACTGCCAGGAGCATCATTCCAGATGAAACAAACTCATTCGTTGTGAATGGCATTTCCACATTACTTAATGGAGTTCCAGAACTCCCGTCATTTGATGGTGGTTTAGTAGCCGATCCTTCTTTTCCGGAATCAGAAACGGGAACAAGTGTGACTTTTGGATTTTTCCATATGTCATACTTCATATCTTCTTTTGGAATGACAAACTCTTTTAATGAAGCATCCACCGTTTGATATTCTTCACCATCGACAAGAATTTTCACTTTCCCTGTGGTTGGTTGTGTCCATTCATAAAGGAAATCACCATTATCGGTTTCTGTATAACCGCCCCCTACTATTTCTGGGGCAGGCTCTTCTCCGGTAGTAGCCTCAATAATCGTTCCTTCAGACTCTACTTCAGCATCATTAACAGTGGTTAATTTGTAGCTGTAAGTCGTTTCCGGCTCTACAGTCAGATCATTCCAATATGATCCGTTCGTTTCAAACATTGGAGAAAAATCATCTGTTTCTGCTGCGCTAACTTTTAAAGGTTGGAAAAATTCTAATACACTAGCTGTTTCTTCTTGTCCTTCGACTTTTCTATAAATTTTTACATGGTTAAAAAATTCACTTTCAGGATTTTTCCAAGAGAGATTTACTTTTTCATATGTGGTGGAAACATTTAAATCTTTCACTTCTGGTACTAGAGGAACATCATCAGTTGATACGACCATAGATATACCATCGGTTTCAACTCCATCAAGATCAACAGCTTTTATCGTTAGTGTGTAAGTTTCAGATGGATTCAAATTAGTAAAAGTGAAACTTTCATCAGAGTAATTTGATTTAGTTATTTCTCCATTTTTATAAATGTTTAAATGAGAAAAATTTGATTCAGTTGGATTTTTCCAATTCAACGTTATTTCTGTGGGAGTTGTTTTTATCAGGGATAAGTCGGTTATGTCTGATAGTACAACTAATTCTTCAGTTGTTAATTTATAAGGATTTGATTTAGTTCCTACGCCACTTAATTCAAGACCAGGACTCAGATATATAGCAGGACGAACACTTAAAGACTGTGTTGGTCCAACCCTAGTGTCAACGCCAGTAGTGAATATTGCCCTCAATGCATTAAGTGAAGTCAAAGTTTCCCTATCCCTTGACCAAAAACTGTAAATAGGATTAGGTAGTAAACCATTTCCGTACTCAACAGAATACTTCTTCCAGTCTGCTACAGATATTAATCCCACTTTTGCTGTAACGTTTGTAGTAGTTCCCTTTCTAGTGTCATAAATCGCCCAAGATTTGTTGGGAATGTATTCCGATATTCCTCCAAGGTTATTTAAAAACGTTCGGTTTAGGTAGTAACCGACATTCGATGTGTCTGTAGTGCTATATAAATTCCCACCACTCGAAAATCTTCGGTTTTCCAAGTAACCGTCATAAAATAAATAATCTGTTGATGGATTTAACACAACAAATAGATATCCATTCAGTTCTACATAGTCCCCTTGCTTAAAATCATAATTAGATGCACTGGCTGTAATAGGAATGATCAAAACTGCAGCAAGTATAAACAATGTTGCAATTAATTTTTTCTTCAATTTTCTCCCTTCTTTCTTCACTGTCCAGGTATCGGAAATGTATCATCTGAATCACCTGGTATTGGTGCACTGTCTCCTGGATCTGTCGGCATTGGAGCATTCCCTCCGTCATCACTTGGAAGTGGTGCTGTTCCCCCTTGATCGCCTGGAATCGGTGCGTTACCACTGCTGTCATCTGGTATCGGCGCTACTCCGTCACCAACGTCTGGTGGTGTGGGAGGAGATCCGATATTATCTTCTGGTGCTGCTGGTGCTGGATTATCAAAATCCTCTGGCACGTTTTCTAAAAATTCTTCTTGTGATGGGAAGGTATCAATCGGGTTATTGATTTCAAACCCATCTGTAGTGTCTGGAACTTCTTCTATTACAGGCGCTTCATCTTTGATTGTTCCAAAATCTGTGTCACCTAGTCCTGGTGCTTCGCTTCCAGTGGGAGCACTATTTTTAAAACCTCCGTCATTAACTCCAGATGGCAAGGAAGGAGCTGCCGGTTTGCTCGGTGCGCTTCCTAATAAATCAGCCATGTCCTGCTTGATTTTCGGAGCAATCGAATCTCGGAATGTATCAGCTACATCTTTCCAGTTTGGCGCAGGAGGTATAGCGTTCTTAATGTCTTCCAGACCGCCCATATATTCATCCCAGCCAGGACATTCAAATACTTGGCAGCTGTCACACGATCCTGAACCACTATCACCGCCTGATCCTCCATCCGGATCAGTTCCTCCAGGATCAGTTCCTCCGTCACTTCCAGATCCGTCATCCCCTCCAGGTTCTGTACCGCCACCATCTGAACCACCATCATTGGAGCCAGGAGGGAGATAACCAGAATCCCCATCACCGCCTGATCCATCTGGTGTGTCAGGTTTCGTTAGTTTCGGCTTTGTTCCTCCGAACGTATCACTCTTATACTGATTAGCATCTTCATTAAAGTCTGAAAGCTTAATCACATCACCTGGCGCACAAGAACCTTCTTTTAAATTGCTTGAACTCTCTCCCCGAACATGGGAAGCAACAACCTCACCAGCTGCATCTAAGTAATGAAATACGGTTGGGCCCTTACAAGTCATGTCCATCCAGATGAAAGAATTCTCCTTCACATCCCATGTAACCGTGGTAATGACCGAATCGTCTGTCATAGGAACACCAGATTTATATTGAGTCATTCTCACTTTCTTTGTTCCATGGCTTATGTAAAGCTGATAGGACATTTTCTTTTGGTAGTAATCAGAATCGGCAGGAGGGTAATATTCACGTGACATTTGATTAGCAGCTACTGGACTAACAAAAATCTGAAACAGCAGCAACATGACAAAAAGTGAACTTGCTAACTTTCGCACTATATTAAACACCTCACGTTTTGACTAAGAAAAAAGGGCAAGAGCGTGTACACTCTCCCCCTTCGGTGTGTTGCTTATTAAGCTTTGTTTCCGCCACGGAAAGCTCCTAGAATCAAAGTAATGATTTTTGGAACGAACTTGAATGCAAGTGCAAGAAGTACGAAACCAGCAACCAATCCTAAAAGAGTCATCCCTGCTGTGGCCATGTCATTTACTGTAAAAGGTAGTGAAATTCCTGTTAAATCTAACATTGAAGTATTCTCCTCCATTTTTTAGTCCTCCTAAAAGGAAATTTTTTTATAATATCGGGGGGCTCCCGAACATTAACATTAATAATGCTTTACTTCATATTCGTCATTGTCATCATCATCTTTACTCGCTGCTTGCCTAAAGGCATTCACGATAATAACTAAGAGCATTCCAGCAGCAATGACCGCCACTGCCAGCAGCACCATTGGAGAAACAGCTGATAAAAGCTGTTTTACATATCCCCAAAACTCTAGCATCCTAGCTTCCGTAAAAAAGTTCATAGATGGCAGCTGGTTCATTATGATCCCCTACTTTGCTTTACAGCCTTTATAATGACGGAGATCAATAACCCCATTGCGATAATGGCAACAATGATCATGACGAAATTCGCTGAGGTTCTTAATAAAAACCCGAAACTATCCCAAAAGAACGACCAATCCCATACACCCGACAAATTCACAAGTTACATCGCCCCTTTCAGCCTGTTTTTCTAAATTCCACAACTGTTAGCACCAGCGATATAAAAACCGCCCAGGTGATCAAAGAGGTCATAATGTCCGGGTTTCCAAGGAAGTAGCTGAAAGCACTCGCCATCAATCCGCCTATTTCATTCATCCTCGTCTATCCCTCCAGTTTGTTGCTGCAGTGTAGATCAAGGAGATAATAGGAAAAGCCAGGGCACAAGCTGATAGAAACAAAACATATGTAAGAATTATTTCAGCAGGAGTTTGCTCGAAAACTTCATACATGTTCGCTACCTCCTAATGATCCGACTTAAAAATTGAAAGATGATCAATGCCATTAGCAGCGTAGAAACGATCAATTCACCGAACGTTATCTCATGAATAATAGCAACTTTGCCTTTTTCATTTTCAATGACCGTCATTTCTCGCACATCAACGGGAACTACAACCTGTGGATTATCCTGAGAAGCAGAATTCACCGTTGTATCCTCGTCTATGGATGTCTGATCAACACCAGGAGCTTGATCTGTTGTTTCTTCACTTTGAGAAGAATCAATAGGTTGGCCCGTTTCTGGTTCCATTGAGATCACCTCTTAATCAAACTATAAAAGGTTCTAGCTGAAGATAATATCCCAAAAGAATTTTTGGGTTATATTAAAAAAATGACAGGAAGAAAATATCTCTCCTGTCATTTTAGTTAAAATTTATTCTTCAAATGATTTATTGGGTTACGATCTAATATCCAATCTTTTTCTCTGTAAAATAATTATCAAAAAAATAGCTTTGCCGCGTAATTTTAATAATATATATTTATATTAATATACCGCACGTTTTTGTCTTGTAATTTTAAATTTCCTTCCGTTCTTTGTTATTCCAGTTTCTAATGTTTCAATCCATTCTTTTAGATCATTTTCTGTATATCCAAGTTCATTTAATTGCTCTGGAAACTCAGAGTCAAACTTACGCAGCCACCGTTTCATTTTTAACAAAGCAATTCGACTATTCCCAAATCCATATACATGTCTTTCTGTTTTCGCTGTATATGGCTGTCTACCGCAATATTCCGTTAAATATATGTATTGCTTTCCTCCGGAGCGTACCTGGCTTAAATAGGCCATTTCTTTACCTCCAAATCTTTTAAATAATTTCAGTTTTTACTAACATCAAGAAATTTTAAGGTTACATTAACTGAGGAATGATTAAATAGATATTGTAATAGTTCAATATCCTGTGTTTGTTGATAGAAATGGTATGCAAACGTACTTCTCAAAGTTTCAGGACCAAAGGAAGATACTCCTGCTTCTGTAGCTACTTTCTTTAAAATCTTATAGGCTTGTACACGTTTAATTGGTCTATCACTTCTATATGATTTAAATACATATGCTTCGTCATTCATTCCTGCAGTATAAATTTCTATATCATTTTTTAACTTTTCATTTATAAAAATTCGCTTTATCTTAGATGAATTATTTTCTTTTATTACTATATGAGTTTGATTTTTTATATCTTTAACTTTTAAATTTAGTAGCAAACTAATCTTAACCCCAACATTTATACCTAAGACAAATAAGAACCATTCCCGTTTACCCTCTTTTAATAACTGAGTCTTCATTAGCTCAATTGTCTCTAAATCTTTTATAGGGGGTAATTTATTCACATTATTTCTCTCCTTATAAGTAAAATTTCTTAAGTGCAGCATCTAACCTAGTTTGAAATTTAGTGTTTAACTCTTTAATTTCAAGGTTATATGAATTGTCATATCTACTTGTTTTATATGTTATAACCTTATCAAAGTTTAGAAGTGGTTTTAGAGTATTTATCATATAAGTTTCATATAGTTCTCTTGATAAATCATCTTCTTCAAAAATAACTTCAACCCACTTAAAATTATGATAAATACCACTAGATGTTTTGGTTTTAGGATTTAGATGTAATTTAATACGAGTTCTTAAATCTCTTGTCTGCCCTACGTACATTAGAACATTTTCATCATTGTAAAATAGATATAAACCTGCCATATTGTTCGGTATGTTATAAATACCAGATACACTAAAGGATAAATCAACATTTGGAATTGTTATGTTTATCAATCCTTAAACCCCTTTTTCTAATATATTTTTTGCATTTATAATAACATTCTACTAAAAAAGGAATTTAAATGGTTATTTTTCCCTAGAAATAGGCTTATTATTTTTATAATAGTAGACTATCTACTCTTTTTCCTCCCATCCACTCAACAAACCCCACCGCCTGCTCAAAAGCCTTCTCAAACAAAACATCATGAACAACCGTTTTCGTCTTATAAGCTTCTGCCTGCCCTGGCAAATAGTTTTCTCTCCAGGCGCTTGCTCGGCTATATGGGAGCCTTTGAATGTACAGGAAGGCTCCACGGCCGTATCTGTATTCGTAAAGCTCCCCATGATCATAAACAAGGAAGCCGAGTTTTCTAGCAGCTGCGTTTTCTGCCTGGCGCTGGATCAACTCCTGTTTATGTTTTTTTATTTGTGCTTTCAAACGATCATCAAGGAATCCAGTTTCATAGACTAGTTTTGTTTTACCGTTTATTTCTTCTAGTTTTATATTTAAGTGATACATTGTGTTAAGAAGTTGATAAATCATTAAATCTCCTCCTCAATTACTGTAGAGTTACTTTTTGCATTCAAAGTTACCCTTAGTGAGCTGTTTTCTAGGTTAGTCTCAAAATTTTTCTCTATAGGAGGTAAACTAGAAATTGCGTCACTTTGGGTAACTGAGTAACTATTAGGTAACTTGTCCTTGTAATCAGCCAGGAGTCCGATGCCGAAAAAGAAGGTGCGGTTGCCTGTAGACTTTCGTTTTGAGAAGCCACGCATTTGCAGACGGCTGCTGAATGCACGCTGCTTCATCGGGTATTCTCCGTTTTCCTCGGCCCACTTCATATATGTCTTGTGGATCTCATTAACAGCAACTTTTGCTTCTGGCATGATTACACAGTTTTCATCAAGGAAGTTTGATAAGAGATCCATTTCTTCCTTATATTCGTCTGTGGCTGCCTTCACTTCGTCTGGTTCTCCAAGTCCTTCTTCCTGCCATTTCAGACAACCTTCAACTGCCCATCGTAAAATGCCTGGAAGCTCTGCTCTTAATTTCTCTGGCAGCTGCTTGTCCACTTCTTCACGTGGAATTGTATGTGTGAAAGGAATCAGTCTGATTCTTCGCCAGATCCCCTCGTCATCACCTTTAACAATTGGCTTATGATTTGTCGTGAAAAAGATCTTAAATTCAGGGATAAACTCGAAAAACTCTTTTCTTAAAAATCTGGCCGTAATCGGCTCACCGCCTGTTAGCTGTTTAATTAGCGCTTCGGATAGTTTCTGCCCGTCCTCTGACTCCACAGCTGAAACAAATCTTGCCCCATGCAGCCGGGCAATATCATTGTTAATACCGTTATCATTCATCTTGCTCGTAAATGTATCACTGTTCGTTTGCTTGCCGTAATCGCCTAATATATCTTTCACGATGTTTATAAAAGTGGATTTTCCGTTTCTGCCTGTGCCCCATAAGAAGAAGGCGACCTGTTCATTCGTATCTCCTGTAAGCGTGTAGCCCATTGCCTTCTGGAGAAAATCAATTAGATCTTGCTTCACATTGCCCTGTTCATCCTTCATAATGCTCTCCAGAAACCCAATCCATGTTGGACATTCTGCTTCTTTCAAGAAGTTAATATGAGTGTTTTTCGTCATATATAAAGCACGATTATGTGGCAGCAAGTCTCCTGTTTTCAGATCCACAACTCCATTCGCACAATTCAGCTTAAACCGATCTTTATTCAAATCGTCCTGGCTGATCGGGAGCATGGCTTCGGATCGAGCAATACTATTAAGAAAGACAGAGCTTTTTTCACTGGATTGCGCCCATTTGACAAGCTCATTTCTTCGGCTCATATCTTCTTCCTTGGCTGCTTCTGTAAAAATTTCACGAAACGTTTTTAAAGCAATGCGCTCAATTTGCTTCTTTTTATCCTCAATCCATGTCTTACCGTTCCATAGCAGCCATTCTTCAAATTCAATGCAAAAGCGTAAATTGCTGCCGTTTCGATGTACAAGTCTTTCCGCATTGCCGACTTCCGTTAAATTGAACTTTTTTTCCTTTGGTGCATCGGCTGCTTGCTTCACTGGAGGATTGGCTGGAGGTACTGTTTCTCCATACCTTTTCCCACTTGGAACTCGCTGCAAGGCGCTTTTATAAGTCGCTATGTACTCGTTATGATCGAGTGGCGGTAAAAACAAATACTTATTAATAAAGCTGGTGATCTCATGGATCTCGTCCTGGTCATAACCAAACTCAACAAGGCGGCAAGCGTGAGCATACATGGCATTATTCCGTCCGCCTTCATTCATTGGAACAGGAAAAGGCCTTCCATCTTTGTTCAGCTTTTTTAAACGTTCAAAGTAAATCGGCATTTCAGACAGCTCACCATCATGCAGCTGCACCCATTCCCTGCCCTTTGTATTATTGGATGGAAGAACAATTTGCCCCCGTTCGGCAATTCTATAATCACCGACACAACCGCAGGCCATTAATACAGTGGCATCCTGGCTTTTGATTCTGCCATTATCCTTAAAGAAGAATTGATAACCTCGAACCGTTTGAATGGCATGAAAGCTCAACTGATCCTTTTTCAAAGCTTTAAACAGCAGCTCCCCTTCCTGTGGATCGTCAATATCGACTACGATATAACCTTTAGGAATGACCAAGCCTGTCCACCCACCTTCATTAATCCAGGTGGATGATTCAGTATTTGATAAGCCAGGCTTGTCCATGTGCTGCCACCCTTTCATGAACGGCCGTTTGGCTGCTGTATACCTTTTGCTGTAATCCTGTTCTTTATTAAAATTTGAGTAGCCTAATAGTTTAATGGTCTTGATCTGACTGGAAGGAAACAGCCGAACCAAATCGACTGTTTCTGTTGTAATGGAATGTGCAAGCATCGGCTCTTTCCTTTCAAATTGAATTTTGATACAATAAAAGCACGATAATTTATTTATGTTTTTTATTTGGCAGTAGGTCGGCGAAACCTACTGCCATTTTTCTGTCTCATCGATCTTTTTTCTGTCGCATCTTCTCTTCAATTTCTTCGAGAATGGACCAACCGCAGCGATGAAATTCTTTTAATATTTGATCCACTTCTGCTTGTGTTTTTTTGGGCGGTGCGACAATATGGACGACTGTATTGCCTATTTCATAAGTTGCGTCATAAGCCTTCTGTTTCATAAGCAAATCACCTCTTGAAACATGTGTATGACGCAAGCCTTGAGGGACGACCCCTGTAATTGTTGACATTCTTTTCACCTTCCTTTTAAAACGCTGCTGTACGATAATTTATTTATATTTTTTAAATTGGTGTATTTACGATAATTTTCTCTCTTGTTCTACAGCATTTTTCGCAGTGCTGGCTAAAAATGTTGCTCGGCTGGCAAAATCAATTTCCACTCCCTTTATTTTCAGTTCCTTTATAACGGCAGTGAGCTTTTCCCTTCTCTCCCTTTTCACGGCCAGCTCCTCCAGCTTACTCATACCAAACTGTAATTCTTCCATTTCAAGTTTCGCAGATTCATAATCTTCATAACGCAGCGCATCAAGTAGATAAGCAGCAGTGCGCAGCAGGTTGCTATGCAAACGAGATTCTTCGACAGTTTTTTTCATTTTTATATTCCAGTCCTCCTTAAAAATGGTATGTTTAAAAGTAAGAATAATTTTCCAATCTGTCATTTTCATCTTCCGTAAAACCTTATGTGCATGGCTTCAAAAGCTAGCTTTCGATTATTGGAGTCAAGACTATCCATATCTGAAAGATTGAACTTGTTGCGCTCATTAAATAGATGTAGCGCTAAATTCAGCATGACTTTTTCAGAAGTAGACCACGGCCCAGCTACACGCTTTAACGACTGAATTTTTACCGTTTCATCACTTAAGTCGAAATACTTCGTGTTCAAGCAATTGTTTAACTTTGGATGATTCAAAAACAAATGCAGCATTGATCCCCAGTAGCGATCTTTCATTAGGTTGGGGGAAATAGTTGTTGTCATACAGATCTCTCCTTTTTATGTAACGTTTAGTTACTTTGATTTTCAAAAAAAATAGTCCAGCTAAAACCAATTACATTGGCGATTTTCTTAGAGACCTCAACACTCGGATTACGTGTTCCGTTTTCTATCATGGTGTAATAGGCTCTTTGAATACCAGATTCAGCTGCTACTTCTTCATGAGTTAATCCAATACTTTCTCTTTTATCTTTAAGCCATTTTCTCAATGGATTACCTCCTTTCGTAACGAAATGAAACATCTTAATTCTTATAATAGTATCGATTAGTTACTAAGTCAACAAATTTTTATAAATAAAGTATCTTTTTGTTACATATATTTTTAGTAACAGCACGTTACTGTAAAATTAAGCTTATAAGAGGTGAAGCGCATGTTAAAAGAACAATTAATTAAACTTAGAAAAGAAAATAACAAGACACAAGAGGATCTAGCAAAACTCCTAGGTGTAACTAGACCAGCATATACAGCTTACGAGTCTGGAAAAAGAAATCCAGATTATGAATCATTGATTAAGCTTTCTGAGTACTATGATGTTTCATTGGATTTCCTATTAACAGGGAAAGAAAAAGATGGTGAAACTGAAAAGGGGAACCTTTTCTTCTTTGATATGGAAGGATTATCAGAAGAAGAGATTGAGGATATAAAAAGACATATTGAGTATGTGAAGTGGAAGGCTTCACAGGGAAGGCAAGAATAATGACTGATAAACAGAAACAGGCTTTTGCTGGCCCACTTGCGGGTATGGCTGCTATTCTTGTAGTTATCTACCAAAATGAAATTCGTGCATTATTTCCTTTTTTTGAAAATATTATATTTCTAATAGGTCTTACACTATTTGTAGCACTATTGGTGTATGGCATTATTTTTAGTCTTTTACCAAATAAAAAAAATAAGAAAAAACAAGCTGCAGCAAAAAAATCAGCAACTACAAATAACAAAAAAAAGACAAATACAACAAAGAAGCAAGGTGGATCCCGTTCGGTTTCTAATTCTCTAAGATCTGACAGCGAAATTTTAAAACTTCCGATTGAAGTGATTGGTTGGAAAGAATTTGAGCGCTTATGCTATTTATACTATAAAGCTAAAGGATACAAACCCGAATTAACAAAAGAAGGGGCAGACGGCGGAGTTGATCTTATAGTATATGATCCTAAGCACAAAGCTAAAGTTGCAATTCAGATAAAACATTGGATCGATTCAGGAAGGCAAGTTTCTGTTAAGGAAATTAGAGAACTAGATTCGGCAAAGAAAAATCATAAGTGTGTTCTTGCTGATTTTATTTCGTCTACTGGTTACACAACTGCTGCTATGCTAGAAGCCGACAGAACGAAAATTAAATGTTATTCAGCTGACCGAATTGTAGCTTGGAAAGAAAAACAATTAAAAAAGAGCGTTTAAACTTGAAAAATCCCAAAAATATTTTGGGATTTTTTGTTCCAAGTAAATAACAAAAAACGTCTTTTTATCGAAAGACGTTCTAATCAATCTAACTCTCCGTATTTTTCCAAAAGGGTAAGTTTACTTTTTTCAAAAGTGTCACTATCAATAATCTGATTTAATTTTAATTGTTTTAAAGAATCATATAATCTTATATGATTACGGCCATTGAAATGTACCACCAATGACATTCTATTTACCACCTAGTGACAAGAAATGTACCAGCAAATGACAAGCTGTTTACCACTACATTGCCTTCTGTATAATTATTGAGCACACCTATTGGTGTGTCATTATTATTCAGGAGGTTTTTTGTATGATTCATTATCGAAAGATATTGGAATTACAGGATGAGGGTATTAGCCTTAGAGGTATTGCCTCAAGTACTGGCCATTCTCGTCAAAAAGTAACAGAGATCATCACCCTTGCCGAAAAGAAGGGCCTAGTCTGTCCGTTAGAGGAGGAAATGACGGATAAATGGATTGAAGAATTTCTTTTTCCTCAGAAAACATTGGAGGCTTCAGGTCGGCATCCCTTGAATTTTGACTATATTCATGAGGAGTTGGCAAAGCCCAATGTAACACTTTCACTTCTCCACCATGAATATGAAGCTGAATGTAGAGCGAATCAAAAGATCCCATACTCTTATCGAAGTTTCTTACGTCATTACAGTAATTATGCAGATAAATACAAAGCTACTTTGCGCATTCGCAGAAAACCAGGTGAAATCATGGAAGTCGATTGGGCGGGCTCCACAGCATTCATCATTGATAGAGATACTGGAGAAAAGGTAAAAGCCTATGTGTTCGTTGCGACCTTGCCGTGCAGCCAGTTATCATACGCAGAAGCAAGCCTGTCTATGGACTCTCATTCATGGATCACACTTCACAATAATGCCTATAGGTATTTCGGTGGTACGACTCAAATTGTCGTTCCAGACAACCTAAAAACAAGCGTTACTAAGCATACAACCCGCGAATTGATCTTAAATCCTGCTTATAAAGAGATGGCGGACTACTACAATACTGTTGTCATGCCAGCGAGGGTTCGTACCCCTAAAGATAAAGCCAGTGTAGAAGGGTCGGTTGGAGTGATTTCTACTTGGATAATCGCAGCATTAAGAAACATGCATTGCTTTACTATTGATGAATTGAACGAAGAGGTTAGGAAGAGATTAGACGAATTTAATAAAAGACCCTTTACTCGAAAAAAAGGGTCGCGTTTGTCTGCATTTGAAGAAGAAGAGAAATTTGCCCTTTCTCCCCTTCCGATAGAACCTTATAAAATGTCTGAATGGAAAAAGACAACTGTAGCACCTGACTATCATGTTTCCTTCGATAGCATGTTTTATTCCGTACCATACGAATATATCAATCGAGAAGTCGAAGTGAGAGTGTCTGATAAACTCTTAGAGGTGTTTTTTAACCATATGAGAATAGCCTCTCATAAACGATTATATGGTAAATTTGGTCAAACTACCACTGTTCACGATCATATGCCAGATAATCACAAGTTATTCGTTGATCAAACCCCAGAAGCTGCGATTGAATGGGCAGAAAACATTGGAGAATCAACGTTAAGTGTAATTCAATATCTTCTAGATACTTCACAAACAGAGAAGCTAGCCCTACAATCTATATTTTCTTTGAAGAAGTTTGAGCGTCGATACACGAAATATGAGATTGAACGTGCTTGTAAGATGGTAATCTCAATGACTAAAAGACCAACGGTCAAAAGTATTCAAACGCTACTGAAGACTAACAAGAAGAATGACGCAGAGCAAGAATTAAAACGGAAAACAGAAATCAACACAAATAATTTTGGCTTTACACGTGGAGCTTCTTACTATGGGGGAACGGATAAATGATGAATGAACAAACATTAACCAAATTAATCGAGATGAAATTAAGTGGAATGGCAGAAGCCTATAAGGAACAAGCAGCGAATAAAGAATTTCAAAAAATGACTTTTGAAGATCGATTTAGTTTACTTGTCGATTTAGAACATGCCCGCCGAAAGAGTAATAAGCTTCAACGGTTAATCAAAATGGCGACTTTTCTTAATTCCAATGCATGTATTGAAGACCTTGAATATCATGAAGATCGAAGGCTAAACAAAGAACTGATTTTGAAGTTGGCTAGTTGTAATTATATACTTGATAGTCATAACATTATATTAAAAGGACCTACTGGTTCAGGAAAGTCATTCTTAGCTACTGCCTTCGGAGTATCTGCCTGTCGCCAGTTTTTCAACGTTAAATATATTCGATTACCAGAATTACTGGATGAGCTGTCACTCGCTAAATTAGCAGCCGACGGAAGTTATCGGAAGAGCATAAAAAAATATACGAAAGTAGACCTCCTTATCCTAGATGAATGGCTATTAACAGATTTAACAACGGATGAAGCAGCAATCCTCTTGGAAATTACAGAGGCGCGTCATAAGGTGGGTTCCACTATATTCTGTTCACAGATTGATCCTAGTGGATGGCATTTAAAGCTAGGAAATGAAACGATTGCGGAAGCAATCTTAGATCGCATTATTCATGACTCCTATCAAATTCTACTAGATGGAGAAGTTTCTATGCGTGAGCGTCACGGGTTAGGAAGGTAACCTTGATATGGCCACATTAACCCCTAAAGAGATTCAGAAGATTGAAGAATACTATTATTGGGTGGGTTACAAAAACTGGATTCCTTTTCCAAAGGAACCAAATGAAAAGCTTTTAAAGGTATACGGTGAGGAACCTGTTCCTTATAGCTGGACTGAGCAAGATATATTTGAAGGGACTAGAAAGTTAATCTTCAATTATTTCATTAACCACTCTGAGTAGTAATTTAAAATAAAGCCCTACGGGACTACTAGAATGTTAATCTGTAGGGCTTATTGCGTACTGGTAAATACGTTGGCGTAGCCTGGTAAATTCCTTGGCGAAGAGTGGTAAAAAAGATGGCAAGGGTGGTAAAATCCCTTGGCTGTAATCAATCTTATATGATATGGAATCGATAAATCATCTGTAGAATAATCAGTATAGTCATCGTCAATTTCATCAATTAATGCAAAGTACTTTTGCTTTAACATTGTATAGAAATTTTTTTCTAAAAGGCTTTCTAATTCTTCAATGGTAAATCCTATGATAATTTTTTCATTATTGTTTGAGATTGCTAATTTTCTTCTTTTACCTTCAGCATTTATCCAAGGACTTTTATTTCTTCCACGACTAAAAGATTTATACGAACTAAATATTCCAAGTTTTGCTTTCTTAGATCTTAATAGTTCAACTAAATCCGTTACATCTCTAACACTTATAGACTCCTTATGATTTTTAGATTCACCAATAGCTCTTATTCCAATATGATTTTGTACAAAATTAGGCAACAAGCCATCTATAAATTCTATGATGTGGTCAATTTGATTGTCACCTTTATAAACATTTGGTTCAACATGCGCTATAAGAAACCTACCATAAACATAGGTCATTAAATCTTCCATTGAATCGCCTTTTTCCTTTTTAGTGCCTTTTTCCAAAGTATACTTCACTTCATTAACTAATTCCTGGAAATGAGCCTTTTCGCCTTCTTGAATGGGTTCCCAAATTTCTTCATCTTTAGCTTGGTTCATAAAACGTTTAGCTGAAATTGTGTCTTTCATAGTCGTTCCACCTTATAATGCTTTATGAGGGAGATCTTTTTTGAGAAAAGCTACTCTTATGTCCTGTGTGTTTAAGTTCTCTCCACAATCAGGGCATAAAAACTTGTTCTTTACAATAAAATCCCTTAGCTCTTTTTTGTTTACAAATTCAAAACCATGAACAAGCTCTGGATCCCCATTATTACAAAAAATAATAAATTTAGTATCTAACAATTTATCATGTGCTAAGCTTGTTAATATATCTTCTACCAGCTGAAGAGGAATTTTAGTTTTTCTTGCTAAATAATGTGGAGAAACAGTCGTTTCAGGCCTTAAAATCGTCAGCTCCAAGTTCAAATTCTTCAGTTTCAGAGTCGGTAAGGTTAGATTCAGCTTCCTCTTTATATTTATTAAGTTTTCGTAATACATTATCTATTACCTCCTTCTCTGCCCCTGATGTTGTATACTTTTTAAACGAATAATACTTATCTAATTTTTTTATTATGTAACCATATTCTTTAAAATTTTCCTTATGTATTAAGCCAAAGTTTAATACTTCACCATGTTCCCACATAAGCCTAATAATTTCTCCAGCCTCAGCATGACTCAGTGCCTTCCCTCTTGTATTTGCTTTAAACTGAGTAAGTCCCTTGTCAGTTTGTTGAAGAAAAATACTAAATGGAATGTCTTTTTGTATTCTTTTAAACTTTATTAACATTTCATTTTCATACAGGTTGGTTAAACCTCTTTCTAATCTCAGAAAGGAGTCCTCTCTATCTATTGTTGAATCCAATTCTTTTAATTTTTTCATAATTTCAGGAATAATTTCGTTAGAAAAAAGTTCTGTTTTCTCTTCTATTATAGGATTATTATGGTAAAAATATTCATCAGAAATCTTAGAAAGAGCATCTATTATCCATTTTGGCTCTTTTAGAGTAAACTGTAAGATATTGTTTCGGAAGAAATGAAGTATTATCCATGTTAAATCATCTATTTCTCTTCTTTTCCCTGTTTCTCCATAAATTGAAACAAGACCAGATGTAGGGTGCATTGATAAAATAATTGAATTTATTTCAAAATCAACCGTAATATAAGCTAAATAGACATGATCTCTTAATTTTACTCTCCCATCTAAGCTTTTATACTGTATCTGTGATGGAGCAGCAATGGTAAATAACACTTGATTCTTTTCTTCATATCTAATAACATCTACCAATTTAATCTCATTTAGATTTTCAATATTGATATCGTACAATGGTGTGATTTTTTTAACGTTTTCCTCATATAGAGAATTTAAGTTAATTTTGCTAAACACTTTTTCATCTTCAGGTTCATAGACAAATAATGAATTATTTCCCTCTAACTCAATATGACACAACCAAGTTAAAAAATAATCAAATGGTACTTGTTCAATCCTTAGATCCCTAATAATATTTTCTCTATATTCTATTTTTCTTCTTGCTCTTTTTACCATAAACAATTGATGTAATATCTCTAATCGGTTCGAATCAGCTCTATCCAAAAAATAGTCTATATTAATCATTTGTTGATCAGATAAACAATTATAATTGTCTAGCATATATATCATGACCTCCTAGGGAGTTTTTCTTAATTAGTTGATATTATCTAAGATTAATATTACAATTTCTAACAGAAATTTTAAAGTATTACTTTCCCTAGTAAGTATTATAAAACTCAAAGAAAGATTCAACTTAAATAAAAGTGAATTATCAATAAGGTAGATACCGGAGTACAATTTATGTATTATATGGTAAAATATTATTAGAAATTTTAGGGGGATACCATTTGGATCATTTAAAAAACATAGACAAACAGCTAAAAAAAATAGGGGTATCATATGATTCTTTCTTCGACAGTTTAAAAGATGCAAATAAATTATCGAACAAGAATTATGGTATCGGAAAACATATTAAAAGCTGCTGGTCTTTCTTTCATAGTTTTCTAAAAGAACTAAACACCTTAATAAGATGGATTATTACAATCCTAACAATAGGTATTCCGGTTCTTATTGGTTTTTTAAGAGCAGAGCAAATAGCAATTATTAGTGCTGTCCCGAATTCTACTTTTATTATTGCTGGAGTATTTATTTTTATTATATTTCTCTGGTGGATAGACAGAAGGACAATTATTGAAACAACAGAGCCAACGTCAGAATTGTTCCATATTGGTGCTTTTGAGAAATACAGAAACAAAGAATACAAAAGAAACTTCGACTTTTTTGAAAGAGAAGCATTTTCTTTTGAGGATCTTAGAAAAGAACTGGAAGAATCAAATAAAGAACATAAGACAGATGTAAGTTACTATCAGGATACATTAGAAGAAAAGGATAAATTATTAACTAAGTCAGTTTGGGAATTAGCTTACATAAGAGATCTGATTAACGAAGTTACGATCAAGCATTTTAACTTGGAAAAATTATTCCATGAAGTGTTACTTAGAATTTCAAGTCTTTCTCAAAATGGGTTGAACGAAAATGAATTAGATTTCCATCATTATTTTACGGTTCACAGGGTTGATCCGAAGGAGTTTGTATGTATATTTTCTAAACATATTCATGTACATCAGGTTGGAAAAAATTATCCTAGAAATGGTAGTAACCATCTAATCAAAACTGAAAATATAAAGCAAAATTATTATATGATTAAAGGAAAATTGATTAGTTTCGAAATAAAAGCTCCTAATAATGAAAAATGGATTGTAACTCTTTATCCTAAACCAAGACCCGTAGATATGGTGCAAACTGAGATAGACTATGATACTATGTATATAGAGGATATAATCTCTTTGTGGAAGAGTTTCGTAATATTAATTTCAAACAATCGTTCAATATTCAATTCGAGAGGAGAAAGTAAAAATGTCAAAAATGCATAGAAACAGTAGACAATTACACTCTTCGGTTGCAAAAACAATTATTAAAACACCAGTTTATACTACTTCTGCGAAGATACCAAAAATTGAATTACCAGACTTAAGTGCTTATACATCAGCGATGGAAAATTTCAACACATCTATTGATACTTCTGCTCTTCAACAACGCCTAACTGAAATTAATGACTTAATGAACGAGATTCAAAAATCAGTTAGTACTAATTACAGTAAAGAGAGAGAAGAATATAAGAACCGTACATTAGTAAACGCCTAGCCAGCATTATTGCTTGGCTTTTTTTTATTTGGCTTCTTCTTAGTATTATTTACACTATAAATGATTTCTTTTATAAGTGTATTTACTTTCAAGTTGGTCTTTCTTAATTCTTTTAACATATCATCTCTTCTTTGCCTCATATATATCTAACCTCCTTGGATATTTCATCTATATGTTCATATTTTCTCAATTAACCCCATTTTCTAAACATATTCAATGAAATAATTAAGATAAAATGAAATAAGGTTCCTTAACAATACTGTGCGTTGCAAAAGTTCTATTAAGCCCACATTCTCAAAAGTTTGTCATTTTTCTGTTGCTCAAACAGAACATATGTTTTTATAATGATATAGAGGTGATACATATGTCCTATACTTATAAACCATTCCCCTTAGAAAAAAGAATCTATAACCTTTATCGTACAATGCGAATAAATAAACCCGAAGACATTGAGGAAACAAGGATAGCTAGAGAATTAAGCATATTCCTAACTTTCAGTAACAAACGCAGCTATTCCCATGAAAACGGTAGATTCCAATTAATTAATATAGATAAAAACTTGGATGACTTTCAGCAGCGTGAAGTATTTTTCCATGAGCTATGTCATTTACTTCGCCATTCTGGCTACCAATATAAAATCATGCCTGATAGTTTCCGTGATCTCCAAGAATGGGATGCAAACCACTTTACCCGATACGCAGCTATTCCTTTTCACATGCTGCAGCTGCTAGATTGGAAAAGTCCAACACTAGTGAAAGACATGTCAAAAATGTTCAAAGTCTCCGAAGAAGTTTGCCAATATCGAGTGGATCACGTGCATAGAAATGCTAAATTAAAGAGTAACGCATATACATTAACTATGGATCGAGGTGAGGAACAGCATGAACAAAGTAGCCATGTATTTGAGGAAGTCACGTGCCGATATTGAAGCCGAATCACGTGGTGAAGGGGAAACACTCGCAAAGCATAAAAAGGCATTATTAAAGGTTGCTAGTGAGCTTCAACTAAATATAATAAAGATTTATGAAGAAATCGTTTCTGGTGAAAGTCTAATGCACCGTCCTGCCATGCTACAGCTGCTAAATGAAGTTGAAGCACATAAATATGATGCAGTCATTTGTATGGATATGGATCGTCTTGGCCGTGGCGGAATGAAGGAGCAAGGCTTGATCTTAGAAACGTTTAAAGAAGCCAACACAAAGATCATTACACCAAGAAAGACTTATGACCTTCATGATGAATGGGATGAAGAATATAGCGAGTTTGAAGCGTTTATGGCTCGTAAAGAATTAAAGATCATCACAAGACGTTTACAGCGTGGTCGCTTGGCTAGTGTTGAAGCAGGGAACTATATTGGTACAACACCACCCTATGGCTATAAAATTAAGCCTTTAAAAGATGGTAGATCACTAGAACCCCATGAAGAGCAATCTGCAGTTGTTAAAATGATTTTTGACTGGTACACCCATGATGATCCAGAAGTAAGAATAGGAGCTGCCATGATTGCCAATAAACTGAATGAGCTAGGCTATAAAACAGCCAAAGGAAACAAATGGTCAAATAGCTCCGTTCTAAGTGTAATCAAAAATGCTGTTTATGCCGGCCGAATACAATGGGGAAAAACGAAAACAACTAAATCATCTGATCCACAAAAAACGAAAGAAATAGCAACCAAACCAAAAGAACAATGGATTGATGTTGAAGGTAAGCACGATCCGATCATAACAATGGAGCTGTACCAGAAAGCACAGGAAGTCTTAAAAGGACGTTATCATGTTCCCTATCAGCTAGTAAATGGCATAACAAATCCCTTAGCTGGAATCGTTGTTTGTGATAAATGCGGAGCCAAGATGGTGTATCGTCCTTATACAACACAGAAGCCTCATATTAAGTGCTATAACAATCCTCGCTGTGATAACAAGGCAAGTAATTTTGAATTAGTAGAAAGACGGATTATAGAGTCATTAGAGCAATGGCTAGAAGCATATAAAGCTGATTGGGAAATGAGAGTAAATGAAGAAGGCGACGAATTGCAGCTGGCAGAAGTTAATCGAACAGCATTAATTAAACTTGAACGTGAATTAGTTGAAACAGAAAAGCAGCAGCACAAGTTACACGATTTACTGGAACGTGGAATCTATACGGAAAATGTTTTCTTAGAACGATCACGGCACTTATCACAACGTTCAGAAGAAATAAACGCTGCCATTGAATCAGCTAAGGAATCCCTAAGCCTGGAAGAAGAACGGCAGCAAGCCAAAGAAAAGATTATTCCCCAGGTGGAACATGTCTTGGATCTCTATTATAAAAGCGATGATCCCAAACGAAAAAACAGCCTTCTCAAGAGTGTTCTTGAAAAAGCTGTTTATCGGAAAGAGAAACACCAATGGCGTGATGACTTTCAGTTAGTTCTTTATCCAAAATTGAATCAGTGAACATTAGAAAACCCTGACATGGCACCGTTTTGTTAAAACAGATAACATGTTAGGGTTAATTCATTCCCTTCCTTATCCTGCCCAATCGGATCATGCAGCGAAACGTCTTTCTTCGTTTTCTTCAGCGCTCTCAGATGCATAAGAATTTCATTTTCAATACATCTGGCTGCGTATGTCGCAAGCTTTGTTCCTTTGCCTTCTGAATAGCTTTCAATGGCTTTGATTAAGCCGATCGTTCCAATTGAGATCAGGTCTTCAGAATCTTCACCTGTATTTTCAAATTTTTTCACAATATGGGCAACAAGCCGTAAGTTATGCTCAATCAGCATATTGCGCGCATGGGCATCGCCTTCTGCCATTAGCCGCAAATATTTTTTCTCATCTGCTGCTGACAGCGGCTGTGGAAAGGCATTGTTTTTTACGTATGAAACAAGGAAGATGATTTCCTTTACCATAAATCCGAGTGCTGTTAAAATTCCGGACATTTCTGCCACCCCCGCTTTCAAGACTTTTTCCTATACCTAATTCCTATGTGAGGGCGGAGTTGTTTTTGTCTGTCCTACTTCATATTTTAATTAGTATTATTTGGGTTTAACCTATTTCGTATAGTCATAGCGGACTTAAGAGCAATAATTTTCCGTTCAATAATTATTTAAAATAATATGCTGCATGCAGACAATCTGCATCGTATAATCACTAGGCTGAATTTTATGCCTCATTAGACAAACTCTCCCCTTTTTCTGTATGATTAAATTATCATAGTTGAAAGAGGTTAGAGACTTGCCTGCACAGAAAATTAT
Source organism: Cytobacillus gottheilii (assembly GCF_001636345.1). Classification (GTDB taxonomy): domain Bacteria; phylum Bacillota; class Bacilli; order Bacillales; family Cytobacillaceae; genus Cytobacillus; species Cytobacillus gottheilii. The sequence goes on along the minus strand of NZ_KV440945.1, from coordinate 1,583,156 downwards.
CTTGGCTATTACGCTTATCATCATTGTTTTGGCTTCTACTGGAGAGCTTATTTTTAATGGATTTGCCCTAAGGCCGATTCTTATTATGGCTGCGGCGATCGCAATCGTGGCATTTTTGTGGTTTTTTCCGAGGGATAGAAAACAATAGTTAATTTTTTAAAAGGATCAGCACCCAGATGCTGATCCTTTTCTTCTATTCCACACTGACTTCGGCGGCGATAATGCAGCCAATTGATCCGCATATAACCAATCCCATCACGATTATAAACATGCCTCCACCCCTTATCACCATTTCTTACCTTTAATGTAGCATAGCTGATTCCTGGTGGATCAAAGGGGTTGTGAACATTTTGTTAATCCATGTGACTTTTCTTGGTTTTTCTTCGCCTGAAACCTAATGTGAAAATGAGTATATGCAATGACATGTATACCACTCCCTTTTGCCGTTAGGTGGAGTCCTTCTCCACATAGAATATTGCCAGCCTGCCTTGCATCATAAATAACATCTTATTCCCCGCCTTTCCTTGTATTTTTGTTCTTAAAATTAAAATCTGCCGTAAAGTGAGAATTGACGATCACGGTTTTCTTCCATAAGCTTGTGACACATTTCTTCGCGAAGAGCATCTTCAGTTGTCAGCTTGCGCTTATGAATGGTAACGGTGAAAAACAGAATATTTAGGGTCATGCATACCACCTCCTCTTTTTTTCTATCCTTGAGCCTATTTTTAGGCAGCAAAAAGCCGCAGGGCATACTGCTCCTGCGGCAAAAGGGCACAAAAATGCCGCAGGAAACGAATCTCCCTGCGGCATGGATAGACAAATTTAAATTAAGCGATCCAGTCCAAGTCGGTCGAATTCGTTACATATGAAGTTTGATTCAATTGTTCAATTACTACGTTTTTCATCATCATTTTCTTCGACCTCCTTTTAGAATTTTTCACTTACATTGGTAAGTATATCCACAAAAACCAATTTTGTAAACAATAATTTGAAAAATTATGCAAAAATGTTGTCTTGCCTACTGAACGGCCGTGAAACAGCAACCATTTCGTATGTATTTACTGTTTCGAATATCAGATATTCGCCGTTAAACAGATATATTCGCCTTCAAAAATTTTTATTCGCCGTTATTTTCATATATTCGCCGTAAGCGACCTTTTATTCGCCAAACTCAAAACATCACACACAGCATTACACCCCCAAAAAAAGCGCACAAAAAAAACGCCTCTCAGGCGTTTCTATTTCTTCATCAAATATTCGTCGCCGCCTTCAGTTTCTGCAAGTAAAGAACGGCATTTACGTGAGCGCACAAAAAAGAAGATCGCTCCTGCTAAAAAGAAGACAGATGCTGCTGTCATAATATGTGAATCAGCCAGCGCTTGTTCCGTTGGCAGAATCATTCCTAAATAAAAAAACGAGCCTACAGCCAGAAGGGAGATCGCAAATCGTTTGAAATCTAGCATTTTTTCATATAAACCTTTTGCATTTTGTTTCATCTCATCACCCCGTTGATGTGTATGTCTCTCTCTTAAAAACTATAAATCTACTTTAACATGCCTGACAGGGTGAGAGTATATGTAAATTATGTAAATAAGACTGGTGCGTTGCTGCACCCGCTCTTATCCCATACTGCTAAAAAAAGACTCCCCGTCAAGGAGAGTCTCAAGCATCAGTATTAATCTTCCAACGCATTCTTCAAATCTTCAATTAAATCTTCCGCATCTTCTAATCCAACCGAAATGCGCACAAGACCTTCTGTAATGCCCAGTTCCGCTCTGCGTTCTGCCGGAATCGATGCATGTGTCATTCGTGCTGGCACTGAAATTAAGCTTTCTACCGCACCAAGGCTTTCTGCGAGCGTGAAGTATTTAATCTTTTTCAGAAGCTTATCAGCATTTTCGCCGCTGCCGACATCAAAGGAAACCATTCCGCCAAAGCCGCCAGCCTGCTTTTTGGCAATCTCATGGTTTGGATGCTCTTCTAGGCCTGGATAGAATACCTTTTCAACAGCAGGGTGATTTTTTAAGAACTCTACAATATCATGTGTATTTTTCTCGGTTTCTTCCATGCGCACGCCTAGTGTTTTAATGCCGCGCATCAATAGCCAAGAATCCTGCGGTCCAAGTACGCCGCCAGTGGAATTTTGCACGAAATGCAGATCTTCGGCTAATTTTTCACTGTTCACAACAACAAGTCCTGCCACGACATCACTATGTCCGCCAATGTATTTCGTTGCACTGTGCAGTACGATATCAGCACCATTTTCGATTGGTGTCTGCCAGTAAGGAGTTGAGAATGTATTATCAACGATTGTCAGCAGATTATGCTTTTTCGCTTCTGCCACTGCCCCTTCGATATCTGTAATTTTCAAGAGCGGGTTTGTCGGTGTTTCTAAATATAATGCAACTGTATTCGATTGAACCGCCTTTTCGATATTGTCCAGATTGCTAGTATCCACAAACGTAGACTCAATCCCAAAGCGATTTAACACTTTTGACATGACACGGAAAGTACCGCCGTACACATCGTCTGTTAAAATGACATGATCGCCGCTCTTAAACAGCATCATCACAGCTGTAATGGCCGCCATTCCAGAACCAAAGGCAAATCCAGCATGGCCGCCTTCTAGATCTTTAATCAGTTCTTCTAACGCATGGCGAGTTGGGTTGCCTGTACGGGAATATTCAAATCCGCTATGCTTTCCTACGCTCTCCTGCTTGTAAGTGCTTACCTGGTAAATGGGAACAGATACAGCGCCAGTATGCGGGTCACCAGCGATACCGCCGTGAATCAGCCTTGTTTTTCTTTTCATTTAAATACCTCCATCGAAAATCTTTTTACTTAAGTATCGTTCACTGGCATCCGGGAAAATAACCACAATATTGGTTCCTTCCGGTGCCTTTTTCGCTTCCTCCAGGGCAGCATGAAAAGCGGCTCCTGAAGAACTTCCAACCAGTAACCCTTCCTTTTGTGCCAGCTCTTTTACTCGTGCGAACGCATCAATATCCAGAATGGTATGAATCTCGTTAAAATAGGCGGGATCCATGTAGTCCGGCAAAAACTCCATGCCAATTCCTTCTGTTTTGTGGGGACCAGATTCTCCTCCATTTAAAATAGAGCCTTCCGGTTCCACAATCACTGTTTTGATCTCTTGATTTTGCTCTTTTAAATAGCGGGCTGTTCCCATGAATGTGCCGCCGGTTCCTGCACCAGCTACGAAAATATCCAATTGGCCGTCCATCTGCTTATAAAGCTCTGGTCCAAGTGTTTTGTAGTAGGTGTCTGGGTTTGCCGGATTTGCGAATTGCTGCGGGCAGTAAGAACCAGGAATTTCTTTTAATAATTCCTTCGCCTTTCTGATGGCCCCAGCCATTCCTTCGCTTGTTGGCGTATGGATAATTTCCGCTCCAAGCGCTTTCATGATTTCCTGCTTTTCGATACTGAATTTCTCGGGCATGCAGACGATAACCTTTACTCCATGTTTGATGGCAGCAAGCGCTAAACCAATGCCCGTGTTGCCGGCAGTCGGCTCAATTACAGTGCCGCCTTTCTTCAGCTCTCCGCTGACAAAAGCCGCATGTAAAAGCTCCTGGCCAAGGCGGTCTTTCACACTGCCGCCCGGATTCATAAATTCGAGCTTCGCAAAAAGGCGGACAGCCTTTGGAAGCTCGAACTGGGTGATTTCAACGATAGGAGTATGGCCGATTAATTCATGAATGTTTTTATATACGTTCAAGCCAATCAATTCCTTTATTTAGCCATTATTTTTAATGGAAGAAGTGATGCTCATGACTAAGTTTGCTGAGTGCAATGCTGCTGTTTCAAGAAACTTGTCAAATGAAATATCAGATTCCTTGCCGGCGATATCGGATAGAGATCGAATCACGACAAATGGAATGTTAAATTGGTGACAAACCTGTGCAATTGCAGCTGCTTCCATTTCAACTGCCTGCAAATCTTCAAACTTTTCTCTCACTGCTTCTACACGGACAGGGTCGCTCATAAACGAATCTCCTGTTGCGATTAAGCCGCGCACCACCTGAATGTCGCCTGATTCTTTTGCACATTCCTCTGCAATTTTCACAAGCTTTTCATTTGCTGTAAAAGCTGCAGGCAGCTGTGGCACCTGACCATATTCATAGCCGAATGCTGTTACATCCACATCATGGTGTCTTACTTCTGAAGAGATCACGACATCGCCGACATTCAGTTCTGGGTTTAATCCGCCAGCAGAACCTGTATTGATCACATAATCCGGCTTGAAGCGGTCCAATAAAACGGTTGTAGACATTGCTGCATTCACTTTTCCAATACCTGAACGAAGCAGGATCACGTCTGCTCCATCCATCTCACCTGTTGTATATTCACAGCCTGCAATTGTTTCGACTGTTTGATTCGTTATTTTGTCTCGTAGGATCGTTACTTCTTCTTCCATTGCTCCGATAATTGCAATTTTCATTGTTTTTTTACCTCTTCCTTATTTTTTAACTCCTTCCATAATCCAGACAAAATCATTTACACGAGAAAATGTTACTGTAAAGTTGTTTTGTTCCATGAAGGCTTTTAAAACAGGGATGGTTGTGTAATATTCCCTTTGCAAGTCTTCAGCTAAATTATGGAAGCCGTTTTCCTGTGCAGAAGCAATTGCTTCCTTATATGCGTCCTCTGTCTCATACATCGTGTCCGCAAACACTATTTTACCACCAGAGGGAAGAAGTTTTCCATAATTGCTAATGGCATAGCCTTTCTCTTCATCTGTCAGATGGTGAAAAGCATAACTGCTGACAATCGTATCCACCTGTCCTTTAATCGCAAAGTGAAGGAAATCGCCATCGAGAATCTCAGCTTCGCCGGCTAGCTTGGTTTGTGCTACTTTTCTCATCGCAGGAGAAGGCTCGATCCCCGTAACAGTTAAACCATTGTCTAATAGCTTCCTTGTCAGATTCCCAGTGCCCGGGCCAAATTCCAGCACCCTTCCAGAAGAGCGTTTTGCGACTTCCTCTAATAAGGGATCATAATGCTTAAAGACTTCTTTATATTCAATATCATGCCCTGTAACGGTATCATCATAACTGTCTGCCCAATTTTCAAAAAGCTCAAGAAATTCTTTTCCCATTTTGTACTCACTCTCCATAAACTTATAATTCCTATGAGTATACTATGAATTAAAATAAAACTTGTTCCCAATGTACCATAGGAAGTGGCAACTTTCAATTATCAACCCTACTTTTCAAGAAATTTTTATTGTTATAAAATAAGCATAACATCACAACAGAGAGGATCTTAAACACATGAATATTCATTTTGATTATATTGAAGATAAAGTGGAATTTTTCGAGGCGGTCGACTTAAAAACACTGGAGGTCAAAATCAACGCCCAAATCGAGGAAAATAAACCTTTAATGCTGCGCGTTCACCATGTTGGCCATCAGATGCATGTGGATGAGAAAGGGAAAACGTTTTTTACGGCGGTTGTGCATTTTAAGGCGAAATAGCAAGAAAAGCAGAAGCTCCTTTCATAGGCACAACAAACTTAAGATGAGTCTAGACGAAAGGGCGTATTTTGACCTTTCCTCTGGCTTATCCTTTATGATCTCTAGTCCCAGTTCCTAGAGCTAGACATATAGAAAAGCTGAAATGCCCGATTAGCTTGGACAACTTGTGGAGCTAGTACGTCAAGCTAACATTAAACAGCAAAAACCACTCACATGAGTGGCTTTCCTCTTTTATTTCTATTGAATCTCTCTAAGCTCTTCCACCTTCACCGGCTTCCAGCCTTCACCGTCAATCCAATCAATATAAACACGGTAGTTTTCAGTTCGGTCTTTTGAGCGGACGGTTGCAACGGATTTATTGACACCGTTATTGCCGAGGAAGATTATAGTCATATTTTCTTCAGGAAGACCTGTTGCATAGGTGATGGCTTTCACACTTTCCTGCCAGTCCACTGAACTTGAGTCATATACCGCACTTGGGTGCTCTGTTTGCACAGTGCCTACTGGCTGCCACGCTGGATTTTCAATCGTGCGGATGATGTTGGAATCCTCACTGCCTTCTGTAACGACCTCCTGACTGGAATCAGCTGGTGCTACTTCATCGGAAGTCTGTTCTTCATTTTCTTCGTTTTCATTTCCAGACGTTTCTTGATCTTCTTGTGTTTCTTCATCTTCTGTATCAGCTGGCTCCGTTACATCCTCTGTGGTGTCGGCAGGTTCATTTTCATTGGTTTCTGTTGTCTGTTCTTCATTTTCAGCTCCGTTTGCTGCCTGGTTATCATTGTCATTTCCTGAAAAAACGGCATAGGAAACGATGATGATCAGCAATAATACAACGACAATTAAACTATTTAAAATGATGTTGGTTTTTTTACGCTTTGATCGTTTTCCATATCTGGAATATTCCTCTTGATTGCCTTTCATCGTGTTCTCCTCCCAAAAAGACATTCTTTATTAGAAAGTATGTGCATTTTTATAGACAGATTTGCTGAAAACCATTCTATCATGAATAGCAGGAAAACAAAAAGAATCCTATTCTTCTTCAGGCTAAAAGGGAGAATGGCACCAGCAGAAATCTCTTCATTCACCTATATATGACGGGTATGCCAGTCCAAAAGTTTCATTTTTTTCTCATCGATTGTTTTCCTGATCATAGGCATGCAGCTTTTCGACCATTTCGGCAAAGAGAGGATTCACTCCGCCTGAATTAGCCGGCACTCCAAGATTAACGGCTACAAGCGCATATTTCGGCTGTTCGTATGGAAAATATCCTGCAAACCATTTATTATGCAGTTCTACTCCGCCTGACATAGCACCTGTTTGCGCGGTTCCCGATTTTCCAGCTACAGCATATGGCAAGTTTTGAAACCATCTGCCTGTCCCTTCTTCATCAAGGACAACCTCCCTCAGCAGCTTTTGCATATTTATGGCTGTATAAGGTGATAGTGTATCACCCGCAAGTGACTTCTCCTTAAATTCCAGCAGTGATGTATGGTTCTTATATTCAACACCTGATGCAACACGAACCATTTCTTTTTTCCCGCCTCTAGCAATAGCCGCCATCATATTAGCAACCGCAAGCGGAGTTGCGCGAACCTCATGCTGGCCAATTCCTGTTAAACCGACGAAATTACTGTCTTCTCTCGCATCCTCTGATAAAAAGACTCTGCCTTTTTCTTCATCCTGCAGCTGATGGAAGTCTTCGAGATGATAGAGATCTCCATGCCAGCCAACTCCGCCTGTTAATGAGAGCTTTTCGGCGTACTCCTCCAATATATGCGGGTCGATCTCTTTTAATTCTTTTGCCAGTGTGGCAAATGTATTATTACAGCTTCTCGCAAAGCTATCATTAAAATGAAGCATTCCATGATCATAGTTTAAATCAGGATCACCTGTAATCGTTTTGCTGCAATCAAACAAACGGCTGGAGTCGTTCAGCTTATAATCGATGGCGGCAGCGGCTACGACCGTTTTAAAAACAGAGCCCATAATCTGCTGCTTGACCATAAGATTTTCGCTCCCGCCTGTTTCTTCATCAAAAGGATTATTTTTGTTAATCACTGGACGTGAGACCGATGCAAGCACGGAATTGGTTTCAATATCGATTAGTACTAAACCGCCTCTCTTTATTTCATGTTTGTCTGTTAGCTCTTCGGCCAGTTCTTGAATATCATGGTCAAGCGTCGTCCGAATATTGACGGGATAATATGGGTTTGCTGGCTCAACATATTTAACATCAATCCCAAACAATGGCCCTCCGATGGCATCCACATGATAAACAAGCTTTGAATTCCCTTCAGGCAGCAGAAATTCATCGAAGCTTTTCTCCATTCCCGTAACGCCCACCATCGTATCCTCAGAAAGCTGTTTGTCCGGATAACGCTGCTGGACGACCTCCTTGTTCATGCTGGTGATGCCAATTAATTGTTCTGCGGGATTATCCAGAAGATGATATTTCTTGTCTACGGCAAAAACACCAGGAATTTGCAGCTCATTGATTTGATCCATTTGCGCACTTGTCAGCTCTAAAGGTTTAGGTTCTCCATAAGCAATCGGCTCCTTTGCCTGCTCAACCGCATGTCTTAAGGCATATTCTGAGGCTCCTGTTATATCAGAAACCTGCTTCACATCCCACTCCATGTTTGCTAAAAAAGGAAATAGTATGAGTACTGGCTTGTATGTATGTGTAAGCGGGTTACCATGACGGTCTAAAAAATTGCCTCTGCCTGTATCTAAGACCATTTCCTGAGATCTCTGCTGCACGCTCGCTTCTAATAAGTTAATCCCATTCTCTGTGAAATTTTCAGTTTGAAGCAATTGGATCTGTGCAAGTCGTCCTAATAAAACAGACAGAAGGACCATACAAGCAGCTAAAATAAAAACAGCTCTTTTTCTCCACATAAAAAACACCTCGTCAAAAGTTTTGACGAGGTTTCGGTATTTCAAACTTATGAAGTTAAAATAAAACCGCTTACTTAATCGATACGATGCGGACGTTCATGTCACCGCCTGGTGTTTGAACAGTTACTTCATCTCCAACTTTGCGTCCAAGTAAGCTTTTTGCGATTGGAGAATCGTTTGAGATTTTCCCATCGAATGGATCTGCTTCAGCACTTCCCACGATTGTATATGTTTCTTCATCACCGTCTGGAAGCTCAACGAATGTCACAGAGCGGCCTAATGAAACGCCATCTGTGCTCATATCTTCTTCTTCAATTATTTTCGCGTTGCGGATCATATTTTCAAGCGTTGTGATTCTGCCTTCAACAAATGCTTGCTCCTCTTTTGCAGAATCATACTCAGAGTTTTCTGATAGATCACCGAAACTGCGGGCAATCTTAATTCTTTCAACTACTTCTTTACGCTTTACTGATTTTAATTGTTCTAATTCTTGTTCAAGCTTTTCTTTTCCTGCCTGTGTCATTGGAAATACTTTTTCTGTAGCCAAGATCTTCACTCCTTCTGTATTCACACACCCAAAGGGGCATTTGTGTCAAAATATATGTACACTGTTCACATTTTAGTTAAAATGCACAGGAGCGCGTCCTTTATAAAAGGGCGCGCATTATTTCATACATTATAAAGCATTAACACGATGTGTCAATCCTTTTAAGAAAATATGTTCCTTACATTTTCTATGCTATTGTTTCATAAAATAGACTTTTGTTCAAGAATTGTTTTGATTTTTGTGACCATTAAGTCAATCGCCACATGATTATGACCACCCTCAGGGATAATCACATCAGCATATCTTTTCGTCGGTTCAATAAATTGATTATGCATTGGTCGAACGACGTTAACATATTGTTCAATAACAGAATCCATTGAACGTCCACGCTCTTTAATGTCTCTAAACAAACGGCGAATTATGCGCAAATCTGCATCTGTATCAACAAAAAGCTTGATATCCATAAGATCGCGGAGGCGTTCGTCCTCTAAGACTAAAATACCTTCTAAAATAATAACATCCTTTGGTTCAACCATAATAAATTCATCTGATCTTGTGTGCATCGCATAATCATAGACTGGCTTAGCAATCTCCTCATGATTAAGCAATTTTTGAATATGTTCAATAAGCAGATCATTATCAAATGCAAGTGGATGATCATAATTGGTTTTTAACCGTTCCTCAAAAGGGAGATGTCCCTGATCTTTATAATAGTAATCCTGTTCAAGCAGCAGGATAGAGTGCCCTTTAAAGCTTTCATAGATAGATTTTGTAACGCTTGTTTTTCCAGAGCCTGAGCCCCCTGCTACACCGATAACAACTGGTTTGCGACTCATTTTTTAAATCTCCTTCCGCATCATGTTATTCGGGTAAACGGGCTGATCCACTTTGAAATGTACAATTTGCAATGGATGACGTGCTGCATCCAGTTCATTGCCTTTTTCGTCCCAAATTTTATCCACAACAACCTTGAAATTTTCGATTTCCGGACCAAAGAATTCAACCTCTTCACCCGGTTTAAAGAAGTTACGCTGCTGCAGTGTAACCACTTGTGTTTCTTCATTATAATCAAGAACAAGTCCGGCAAAATCAAAGTTCGTTTTCTTGCTATGATTGCCAAACATTTGCTCTTGAACCCCAGGTACGCCCTCAAAAAAGGCTGGAGCTGTTTCTCTGTTTGCACATTTATCAAGCTCTTTTAGCCACTCTGGCTTGATGACAAAGTTTTCTGGATCTGCACAGTAAGCGTCAATCACTTTGCGGTATACGCTGACAACTGTTGCAATATAGTGAATAGACTTCATTCTTCCTTCGATTTTTAAGCTGTCAATGCCCATCTCAATCATGCGCGGAATGGATTCAACCAGCTTCAAATCCTTAGGACTCATCGCAAATGCTTCATCTTCATCAGTGAAAAGCGGTACTTCTTTTTCATCCTCAAGCTGATATAAATCATAATCCCAGCGGCATGATTGACAGCAACCGCCGCGGTTGGAATCACGTGCTGTCATATGGTTGCTCAGCGTACAGCGTCCAGAATAAGCAATACACATTGCACCATGAATAAAGGTTTCAATCTCAATATCAACCTTTTCCTTCATTTCCTGAATGTCCTCTGCACCCGTTTCACGGGCAAGCACGACACGCTCTAAGCCTTCTTCTTTCCAGAATTGAACGGCTCTCCAGTTAGACAGTGACTGCTGAGTGCTTAAATGCACTTCAACATCCGGCGCTACACGGCGGCATGTTTCAATAATAAGCGGATCTGCAACAATAATGCCTGCCACTCCAGCTTCCTGTAATCCTTTTAAATAGTCTTCAAGACCATCAATGTTTTCATTATGTGCAAAAATGTTGGTAGTAACATAAATTTTCGCACCATACTTACGGGCAAATTCAACGCCCTCTTTCATTTCCTCAAACGTAAAGTTGCCTGCATTTGAGCGAAGGCCATATTCCTGACCGCCAATAAAAACAGCATCTGCTCCATAATGTACAGCGATTTTTAGTTTTTCCAGGTTTCCTGCTGGCGCAAGAAGCTCTGGCTTTTTCACAATGACACGCTTTCCGTCGACGATTTCTGAAACTCTATCACTCAAGGTCGTCATATGCTGCCTCCTTCTGCTATTAATAAACCGTTTCTTTAAAGAAAAAGCCTGTATCAAGCGATCTGTTTGCCGGCTGAATTTCTTCTACCTGCTGCAGAAGCTCGTCTTTTATATCTTCATATTCGTCTGGATCTTTGCTGCAGATATCAATCGCTTTGCGGTAAAGCCCAGTAATTGTCGTAATATACTCTTCACTTTTTAAAATTCCATCAATTTTAAAAGAATCAATGCCAGCTTCGATTAGCTCTTGAAGCTCATCAATGATGCAGATATCATTCGGACTCATGATATGTGTGCCATTTTCATCTTCAAAAATCGGATATTTATTTTCACGTTCTTTATCATGCAGGAACATATTATCTTCCTGTGTTCTATTTTCAACCTTTAAAGCTTTTCCTTGATACTCATAATAATTACCAAGCAGGGAGCGTTTTGATTGGAACATGGCTGTCATGCCATGAACTTGAACCTCAATTTCAACTTCCGCATGTTCTTTGATTTCAATAATGGCATCCATATTAATTTCCCGGGCAAGAACTGCTCGTTTTGATCCTTTTCTGCCCCAGTAGTTACATGTATACCAGTTCGTTGCAGTGGTTTCTGTATTCCAATGAAGCTTCATATTTGGCGCAGCTGCTTTCGCTGCCATCAGAACAGCCGGATCACCATAAATAACAGCATCTGCTTGTACCTCATTTAAAAAGGAGAGATACTCATCAAGTTCTGCTACACGGTCATTATGAAAAATAGCATTCATCGCTACATACACTTTTTTCCCATGTGCATGTGCAAGTTGTATTGCTTGTTTCACATCTTCTCTGGAAAATTCAGCTGGCAGCCGCAGACCATAACGCTGTTCTCCGATGACAAATGCATCTGCTCCGGCAGAAATTAACTCTTCAATATGCTGAACTGACTTAGGAGTCACTAACAATTCAGGCTTTTTCATATTATTCACCTCTTTTTACTGATTGCAATACCGTCACCTACAGGAAGAATTACTGTGTCGTAATCTTCATGTGACATAAGCCATTCGTTAAACGCATTTATTTTTTTCACTAAACTGCGGATACGCTTATTTTCAATCTCGTCTTCACACACTAGCCCTTTAAATAAAACATTGTCCGTGATAATAACACCATCGTCTTTTAAAAAAGGAGCATACATTTCAAAGAAACGCTGATATTGTCCTTTGGCCGCATCAATAAAAATAGCATCATACGGTCCGTGTTGCGCCACTTCCTGCTCCAGTTCAAGTGCATCGCCCGTCAGTTGAATGATTTGCTCTTCGCGTCCTGAACGCTGGATAAATTGCCCGGCAAGTTGGATTCGTTCTTCGTCTCTTTCTAATGTAACAATTTTGCTATCAGGTAAAGCCAGTGCCATTCGAAGTGCAGAATAGCCAATCGCCGTTCCAACCTCCAGGATGGACTTTGCCTGCTGAATTCTTAATAACTGAAGCAATGCTTCAATTCCGACCAATTCCATAATAGGAACGCCATTTTCCTCTGCATACTGTTCCATTTCCATCAGCAGAGGAGGGCGTTCGTTCGTTAATTTTTCTATATAAGTATGCAGCTTATCATTTTGCAAACTGCCCTCACCTCTTATTATCCATTTAGACATGAAAAAATAGCGTTCACTGGAGCATGTACAAAAGCAGCACTTTTGCAAAAAACGAGCCATTCGGCCCACACCGTGATTGACGCTATCGTCTACTCTATAAACACCTCAATTATTTTACCATAGTTTCCGAAAAGTGCAAGGGGCTGGTGATTCAAGGGACGTAGTTGAAAACCGCCTCGCCATGTAAACAATTGAGATAGGGGGAGGCGATTAACCTCCATTTATCCCTCTCACACCACCGTACGTACGGTTCCGTATACGGCGGTTCCGATTAAGTCGAACGCTGTAAGTCATATCTAGCAGAAATACTTTTTAACCCAAGGGAAAGCCAGTAGGCTTTCCCTAATGTTTTATGAAGAATTGGACTTTTGGATATCCTCCAATAAGCCTTTCTTGTATTTCCCCATTCATATGCTTTCCCTTTCGAAACACCTAGTTTAATAAGTTTCTTGACCTTCGTTTGGGGAAGTTTCCATTCCTTCCATCGAATCATTCTTAACCTTCGATTAAGCCATCCTTCGAGTTTTGCGATTACTGAACGGGTATCTGCTAAATGATAATAATTAACCCATCCCACTAGATATTGGTTAAGGTTATGAATCCTATCTTCCATGGCAATTGACCTTCGTCTGCTTGTAAGCTTTCTTATTTTATCTTTAAACCGTTTAACTGATTGGGGAGATATTCTCACCTTCGGTTTTAGATTACTTGTAAAACTGAACCCAAGAAATTTCCTTTTCCAAGGGCGGTCTACAGCACTTTTATCCTTGTTAACCTTCAGTTTAAGATTCCTCTCGATAAAATGGGTCATTGCCTTCATAACTCTTTCTCCAGCTCTTTTAGATTTCACATAGATATTACAATCATCGGCGTAGCGGACAAAGCGATGTCCTCTGCGCTCCAGTTCTTTATCCAGTTCATCCAACACAATATTCGAAAGTAAAGGGCTTAAAGGTCCACCTTGCGGTGTCCCCTCAAGGTTAGGACTGACAAGTCCGCCTTCCATAACACCAGAGGTTAAGAACCGTCTTATTAGTTTGAGGAGAGTACTATCCTTTATCCTCATGGCTAATTTACTCATTAATCTATCGTGGTTAACCTTGTCAAAGAACTTTTCAAGGTCAATGTCGACTACCCATCGATAACCCTCTTCTATATAGCTTTGGGCTAATTTAACAGCCTGGTGCGCTCGCCTGTTAGGGCGAAAGCCGAAGCTACATTCAGAGAAACTAGGGTCATACATTCTGGTAAGCACTTGGGTGATTGCTTGTTGAATGAAACGGTCTGTCACGGTTGGGATTCCCAGTTTCCTCTTCCCTTTGCCGTCTGGTTTCGGGATTTCGACTCGACGGACGGGGGATGGGATATAGGTTCCCTCGAAGAGGGATTTTCGCAGTTCGCTCCAGTTGAGCATAATATGTCCACGAAGAGCAGTGACGGGCATTTCGTCCACTCCATGTTTTCCCTTATTCTTTTCTACTCTTTTAATCGCATTAAGTAGGTTTTCCCGTGACATGATTCGTTCCATTAACATTGATATAACCTCCCGCGTAAATAGGTGTTCTGTTTGTGTCCTTTTCATTCTCCACCCTGTTTAATGACCCCCGCGGATTCACCGTTTCTTTCATTAAACAGGTACTATGTTTTCTGTTTCATCGAATGGAAAGATACGCCTAGTTCCTATTTTCCATAACCGGTTCAGCCCTTCCTTATCCTCTTAAGCGAATAAGTACTATGGCTTCTGCTGACGCCTGTCGTTCAACTTATCCTCACGGATAGGCTTACCGCATGAGTACGGCATATCGACAGGTTCTCCCCGGGTAAGAGTACAGACTTTCCTTCCATGTCTCCGCCTCATTTACTATGTGACACCTTTGGCAGTATGGACTTTGTCTTGTATTGCAGACTCACCCAATGTCATCTAGCCTCATATGAGATTCGTGTTCCTCAGAGCGGAAGTTTGCCGCCGACTTCCTTCAGATAGGAGGGTCACCCCGCATATCCTTGTCTTAAGCTACGGCTACTACTGCCTTCGCCGTTCGGGACTCGCACCCTAGAGCCTGCACCCATGCCGGGCACACAATTAGAAAAAGAAGGCCAATGCAGGCCTTCTTTTTCATTGTATTCTACTGATTCGTTATATGCTCTGCTTTTTTCTGATTGTGTTCATCTAATGTAGTAGAGAACAGCACTTCGCCTGTTCCTGTTGCCAGGAAGTACAGGTATTCAGTTTCTGCAGGATATAGTGCCGCTTCTATAGAGGAAACACCCGCATTTGCGATCGGTCCTGGTGTTAGTCCAGTATTTTGATACGTATTATATGGGGAATCAATCTCTAGATGTTCGTATAAAACTCGATCTAGATGCTCACCATGTGCATATAAAACGGTTGGGTCTGTCTGAAGCGGCATGCCCGTTTTCATTCGATTATAAAAGACACTCGAAATAGACTCTCTGTCTACTTGCTCTGTTGCTTCTTCTTCAATTAGTGATGCCATGGTCAATAGCTCATGTACCGTCATTTCCTGGGCACCCATTTCACCAGCGTATTCATTGATCACCGCATTTGTTTTATCCAGCATGACCGTGACAATTTCTTCTACTGTTGGATCTTCTTTATAAAATGGATAGGTGGCTGGGAATAAATAGCCTTCCAGCGGATAAAGGACATTCTCGCCTAAAATTTCATCTGTTAATAGATTAGGATACTTAGCCATTAACGATTCAATAAATGTCTCCTCGTTGAGCTGTTCAAATACAGCTTCACCTTCCTGGCCGATTTTTTCTCCAATAATGCCGGCAATCTGCTCAAGCTGCTTCCCTTCCGGTATAGTCATCTGGAAGACAACCTCGTCCATTACCGATCCTGTTTTTAAACTGCCAATAATTTCATCTAAAGTCATGGAAGGCTTCATATCATAAGTGCCTGCCATAAAGCCAGATTCATTTTTAAGTTTGACATAGTATTTAAATACACGGGCATCTTTAATAATTCCGTTATCCTCTAACACTTGGGCAATGCCTGTTACAGATGAACCAATTGGAATTTCGACTGGCTTTACAGTATTGTTCTCAGGATCAGCTGGTTTAATAGCTGAGTTAATATACAAATAGCCACCGCCAGCTATTCCTCCAATAATAAGGATTAATACAATCATTGTGATAAACACAATTTTTCTAACCACTTTTGCTTCACTTTGCCGTTCAGTCAGTTTTTGGCGAATAATCGATTTTTTATCTTTCGTTTCATTTGATGACAAACATTTTCCCTCCTACTCAGGCGGACATGTCCAGTTCATTTCATTTCAACATACCCTTCCTCATAAAATCGAGGATTTGCCCTTCTGCTCTCATATCTCGCATTATTATACTATATTTTCTGAGTGAAGTCGCAAAATATTACAATTAGTATGAATAAATTACAATTATCTCCAAAAATCTTGTTGTAAACACTTATTACATGCACAAAAAAACCTCCAGATAAAATCTGAAGGCTTTTCTTTTTATTCTTCTTCCTGCTCCGCTAAGAATGTGTTCAGCATCTCTTCAATAAGATCCCATTCTTCGTCCGTTTCGATCGGCTGAAGCTCGCCATCTGTATTGTCATCGCTAGGGATGAAGGCTGATGCATGAATTTCGATTTCTTCTTCATCATCTTCTTCGCCAATTGGATAGTATAATACATATGATTTTCCGAACTCGTCTGAGTTAAATGTAAATAGCACTTCGCAAAGCTGCTCGTTGCCTTCCTCGTCTACTACTGTAATATTTTTTTCACCGTGATCCATTTTCTTTCACCTCATTAATTTTGGCTATTCAAGAAGCCTTGTAAAATCATGACCGCAGCCATTTTGTCGATGACTTGCTTGCGTTTCTTTCGGCTGACATCTGCTTCTAAAAGCACGCGTTCTGCCGCCATTGTGGTCAGACGCTCGTCCCATAGGACAACAGGCAGACCGAAAAGTCTCTCAAGCTCGCTCCCGTAGAACTGGCTTGCTTCGCCGCGCGGGCCAACAGTGCCATTCATATTCTTCGGGAAGCCTACAACAATTTTACTGACTTCATGTTCTTTAATAATTTCACCAATACGATCAAATCCAAACTGCTTTTCTTCTTCATTGATCTTTATGGTTTCTAAGCCTTGCGCTGTCCATCCAAACGCATCGCTTATTGCGACGCCGACTGTTTTGGAGCCGACATCTAATCCCATCGTCCGCATGTTTATCCCTCTCGCTGCTGTTTCAAGTATGATTTGACAAGTTCTTCAATAATTTCATCCCGTTCCAGCTTGCGGATCACATTACGAGCGTCCTTATGGCGTGGAATATAGGCAGGATCTCCTGAAAGCAGATAACCGACGATCTGGTTGATGGGGTTGTACCCCTTTTCCTGAAGCGCTCCATACACTTGGAAAAGCACATCATTTACATCCTGTTCAATCGGTTCCTCAGGAAAGTTGAATCTCATTGTTTTATCAAATGAGCTCACGTTTTACACCTCGCTTTACCATTTGAGCGATATATTCGTCGCCACGCACAGAAATACCTTCTAGAGCATGACCACTGATGGTTACCTACATTCTACACTACTTTTGCCTGAGATCAAATTGATTTCACCCATTCAGCCGCAAATTGCAGTGCTTCTTCCAGCTTTTCAGGATCCTTGCCGCCTGCCTGTGCCATATCTGGACGGCCGCCGCCGCCACCGCCGCAGCGTGAAGCTACTTCTTTCACTAGCTTTCCGGCATGGTAGCCATTTTTAATCAGATCTTCTGTTACACCAGCAATCAAGTTTACTTTGCCCTCATTTGCGCTGCCTAAAACGACAATCGCTGAACCAAGCTTTTTCTTGAGATCATCTGCCATGTTGCGAAGATTGTTCATGTCAGAAGCTTGTACTTTTGCCGAAAGCAGTTTAACGCCATTGATTTCCTGCACCATGTCAACAAGACTTCCTGCTTCAATGTTCCCCAGCTTTGCCGCTAATGATTCATTTTCACGCTGAAGCTGTTTCATTTCACCTTGAAGAACGTCGATTCTGGACGGTACATCCTTAAGATTTGTTTTTAATTTCGAAGCTGCATCTTTCAGAGTCATGATTTGCTCATTCATCAGTGCATAAGCACCTTCACCTGTTACCGCTTCGATTCTGCGTGTTCCTGCGCCGATTCCGCTCTCTGATTGAATTTTAA
This sequence comes from Cytobacillus gottheilii, assembly GCF_001636345.1. GTDB lineage: Bacteria > Bacillota > Bacilli > Bacillales > Cytobacillaceae > Cytobacillus > Cytobacillus gottheilii. Next base: position 1,565,288 of record NZ_KV440945.1, on the reverse strand, counting down.
ATAAACCAATCACAGATGTGTTCGGAACATGGCAGCCGCCGCAAAGCTCAAGGCTGTAATCGCCGATTTGAACCACACGGACCACTTTGCCGTATTTTTCACCAAACAATGCCATCGCACCCATTGCTTTTGCTTCCTCAATGCCTTTATGCTCGATATTGACTGAAAGACTGTGCCAAATCTTTTCATTAACGATTTGCTCAATGTTTTCTAACTCTTCAGCCGTAATTTGCCCGAAGTGTGAAAAGTCAAAGCGAAGGCGATCTGGCTCAACTAAAGATCCAGCTTGATTGACATGTGCGCCTAAAACATCTTTTAATGCCTGATGAAGCAGGTGTGTTGCTGTGTGATTTTTAATAATCTTAGAGCGGTTAAACGCGTCCACAACAGCCTTCACAGAACTGTTCACCTTAAACGTTCCTCTTGAAACAACTGCACGGTGCAGGTTTTGTCCGTTTGGAGCCTTTTGAACGTCTTTTACATGAACAGTCACTCCGTCAGCCTCAAGTGTACCTCTATCAGCAATCTGTCCGCCGCTTTCAGCATAGAAAGGCGTTTGATCTAAAATAAATTGAACCTCGTCCCCTTCTGCTGCTTCATCTGCAAACTGTCCATCTTTAATAATTGCCAAAACATTTGCTTCGCTATAAAGATTTTCATAGCCGACAAACTCACTTTTCTCTTTATAGTCTCCAAGTACACCTTCCTGTACTTGCATGGAGTCAACATCCTGACGAGCAGAACGGGCGCGGTCACGCTGAAGTTCCATCTCATGCTCAAAGCCATCATGATCGATTGTCATGCCTTCTTCTTCAGCATACTCTTCTGTTAATTCAACCGGGAAGCCATATGTGTCATACAGACGGAACACGTCAGATCCCTGAATCACTGTGCTGCCTTTTTCTTTTTCACTTTTTATAACAGTCGAAAGAATTGCCAATCCTTCATTTAATGTTTCATGGAAACGCTCTTCTTCGTTTTTGATTACTTTTTGGATAAAGTCTTTTCCTTCTGTAACCTGTGGATAGAAATCCTTCATCACATCGCCGACAACGTCAACTAACTCAAACATGAACGGACGGTTAATTTGAATTTGCTTCGCGTAACGAACCGCTCTTCTTAGCAATCTTCTTAGTACATAGCCTCGGCCTTCATTGGATGGCAATGCTCCATCACCGATTGCAAACGCAACAGTACGAATATGGTCCGCAATAACCTTAAAGGCCACATCTGCCTCTTTGTTCTCGCCATATTTTACACCGGAAATTTCTTCAGTAGCATTGATGATCGGCATAAACAGGTCTGTATCAAAGTTTGTTGGCACATTTTGAACAACAGAAGCCATACGCTCAAGACCCATGCCTGTATCAATGTTTTTCTTTGGCAGCGGTGTGTATGTACCATCTGGATTATGGTTGAACTCAGAGAACACCAGGTTCCAAACTTCTAAATATCGTTCATTTTCTCCGCCTGGGTATAGTTCTGGATCATTCTCATCGTTTCCATACTCTGGACCGCGATCATAGAAGATCTCCGTGTTCGGACCGCTTGGGCCTTCTCCAATATCCCAGAAGTTCCCCTCTAAACGAATGATGCGCTCTTCAGGAACTCCGATTTTTTCACGCCAGATGCTGTAAGCCTCATCATCCTCCGGGTGAATGGTTACAGATAGCTTTTCTTCTTCAAATCCAATCCACTTTTCAGACGTTAAAAATTCCCATGCAAATTCAATCGCTTCTTCTTTAAAATAATCACCGATAGAAAAGTTCCCTAGCATTTCAAAGAACGTATGGTGACGAGCTGTTTTCCCAACGTTTTCGATGTCATTTGTACGAATTGATTTTTGCGCATTGGTAATACGCGGATTTTCAGGCACAACGCGGCCATCAAAATACTTTTTCAATGTTGCTACACCGCTGTTGATCCACAAAAGGGACGGATCCTCATGCGGTACAAGGGAAGCACTCGGTTCAATAGCATGCCCATTTTCTTTGAAATACTCTAAAAAGAGGCGGCGAATATCTGATCCTGATAAATTCTTCATCTTTATTCCTCCAAAAACAATAGTTGTAATCTTTTGAAAATACAAAAAGCCCTCATCCCAAAACAGGGACGAGGACTATACTCGCGGTACCACCCTGATAATAACAGAGCTGACTCTGCTATCTCTCAGATCCTTAACGCGGAAGACGGCAGGGATTAGCTGCATTCAGGATTAGCGTTCTGTTATCCTTCACCCAGGGATTCTTCCAGCCTTGGAATCCCCTCTCTAAAAAGTGGTCTATAACATACTTGTTCCATCAATATGTTGTTTGTATAAATACATTTATAAGCGCATTATAGCGATAAGAAAGGCGGTTTGTCAATGCTTCACAGGCTCTCGTTCCCTCTTTTTTGAAAAATGCTTTTTCGCATGCAAAAGGCTGACTTTTAAGACGGCCAGTATCGGAACAGCAATAATCAAACCCAGGATTCCGGCTGCCTCTCCCCCTGCTAAAAGCGCAAGCATGATCACGAGCGGATGCATATGAAGACTATGCCCCATAATGAAAGGAGAAAGAACATTTCCTTCAAGAAACTGCAGTACGAGCACAATCCCAATAGCAATCAGCACCATTTTTGTGGACATCGTTGCGGCAATAATGACAGCCGGAATGGCTCCGATAATCGGACCAAAATAAGGGATGACATTGGTTATGCCAATAATCAAACCTAAAAGCAGAGAATACTTAATCCCAAACAGCCAAAACAAAATGGCTGACAAGGATCCGATGACGATACAAACAAGCAGCTGACCTCGGATATAGCTGCCTAGTGACTTATCAACATCTTTTAAAAACAGCAAGCCTTCCTTCCGCCACCTGCGGGGAGTTAAATACCAAGCCGCTTTTTTGACAAGAGGATAATCTTTTAACAAGTAAAAAGAAATAAAAGGAATCAGCAGAAGCATCACAATGTCATTCACAAAATTCATCATCACAGCCAAAATTTTCGTCAGCAAGTTGTCTAATGCTTCCTCAGCCGCTGTAATGCCGCTATCAACTCTTGTCTGCAATCCTTCTGGCCACATTGACGTTTTCTCCTGAATCATCTGGACCCAACTTCGATATTGCTCACTAAATTGAGGAGCACTTTCCGTCAAATCCCTAAGCTGATGAATAAAGGCTGGAATCCCTTTGTATAAAGCAAATCCAATTCCACCGAAAAAAATAATATAAATAATACAAATGGCCACACCTCTGTGCATCCCTGTATCATGCAGCCGCTCCACAATCGGATGAAGCAAATATGTAATAAACGCACCGATAATGAAAGGAATCAATACAGCTAAAAAAATATCCAGCACCGGATGCCACAACGTCTTTAATTTTAAAAAAACAAAAATAACAATAAACAAAAGCAGCAAAAACCCTAATCGGTAAAACCACTTTATAGGGATATTCATTGAAGTCCGCCCCCTCACTGGATAGTGTGAGAGAGAAGAGGGAGAATCATACATTTATTTTGGAGGGGAGATGGTTTTCTGCGCTTATTGTTTCTGTCAGGGTGGATTTTTTGGAGTGGCGGGCACTTTTCGGCTTCTTTGTTCCCTTCAACACTGATTTTTCCAGCTGACAGTCACATTGCTCCTTCTTTTGTTTCTTTCACCATCGAATTTCACAGCTAGCGGACACTTTACTTCTTCTTTTGTTCCCTTCACCGCCGATTTTTTCGGCTGACGGGCACTTAACCTCTTCTTTTGTTCCCTTTAGCATCAATTTTCCCGGCTGACGAACACTTAGCTTCAAAGCGCTAAGAAAACGAAACACTCCAACATAATAAAAATAGGGATACCAATTCATCTGCGAATTAGTATCCCTATAACAATCTTAAAACAGTGCTTTTGTCATTTTCTTCTGTATTTTTTTCATATTTCTTGATGAGAACATTTTGTTTTTTTGAGTGGCATTGTAAACAGCATATCCAGCTCCGATAAGTGCTGCTGAGGTTAATATTTTGTTCATCTAACACACCTCGATCCGCTAAATTTTCGTCACGATGAATAGCGGCGCTCATCTTCAGCAAACAAGTCGTCAAGAGAACTTAATGATCCATCTTCTTCAACTTGATGGGTATTGATCATTCCTTTGGATAATGATAGCTCTATAAAGCATCCCCAGCAATAATACTGATTGATGCCAATTTTTCCGATATCCTTGCTTCCGCAATTTGGGCACTTTAACATAGACGTAAGACACCTCATTTTTATTTTACATTTACAATGATGGCGTCTTTTCCAATCGCAGGCGGCTCTTCTGTCTTAATGACATGTTTTCCTTCGAGCATATCTGAAAAAAAGCCATCGGTACATTCATACCCTACGATTGTGCCCACTTCTTCGGAAAAATATACATCCTCAAGCAAACCCAGCTTTTCGCCTTCTTTGGTCATCAGCATCTTGCCGGTTAAGCGATTATGGCTTTCACACGTGTATTCCCCGCCCTTTTGAATCGGCTTCATGACCGCAGGACTTGGAATCATCACACCATCCCAGCCAAATGAAGATACATCGTTAATATCAATTAGAAATGTTTTCTTTAAGAGAGCACCTTTTTTCAATAACAGACCCTTTACAAGTCCTTCCTGGGAAATAAATAAATCGCAAATACTGCCGAGTTTATCACCTGTGTTGGCGTTAAAAACGGTCAAGCCTTTTAAAAGGGAAAATGTCCTCAGGAGCGCTCCCGCCTTCCCGAACATCAGTATTCAAATCAAGTACATGCTACAGTTATTTTTATTTCTTATTGTAGCGCGGTTTATCAAAACGCTGATTTCGTTCTCCGCCATCAGCCAGCTCCTCTGAAAACTCATGTGAGCTGCCTTCTTTCATCTTATATGCCTCAATCTCTGCATAGGTAAGCTTGTTATCGTTTTTCTTTGGCATAACAGATCCCGCCTTCTTGTGTCAAATGGTAAAACTCCCCATAAAAAAACAGCCTAACTTAGACTGTTTCTATTAGCTATATTCTTTTTCCATAAAATCATACGGCGTTATATTTTCCATCCCAATCATTGGGTCAGCAGCCAGCAGAATTTCTTCGTAGGACAGATTTTCGTCGAGTTGAGGTGGAACTTCTCCGCCCTGCTCTATGATGCCGTCCTGTAATTTTTCCGTTAATCTTGTCAGTCTTGCCTGCTCATCTGCCCGTTCGACACCTATTCTGAGGGCGTCCTCTTCTCCGCATAATATTAAAAACTGTCTGCTTCGTGTAATAGCGGTGTATAACAGATTTCTCCGCAGCATTCTATAATAGCTTTTCACAACCGGCAAAATCACGATCGGAAACTCGCTTCCCTGTGATTTATGAACAGAGCAGCAGTATGCATGCGTGATCTGATTCAAGTCCTGTCTAGTATATGTTGCTTCGACTCCTTCAAAAGAAACGACAATCATATCCTGCTTTTCCGTATTTTCTTTTGCATAAAAGATGGAAACAATTTCACCCATATCGCCATTAAATACATGATTTTCAGGCTGATTCACAAGCTGAAGCACTTTATCGCCAATCCGATATGTTACATCACCAAAGGCCAGCTCCTTCCGCGATCCATCGGGATTGCTGTTGAAAATTTCCTGCAGCATCAAATTAAGCTTGTCAATTCCTGCAGGTCCTCTATACATTGGCGCCAGCACCTGAATGTCCTTGGCTGTATAGCCTTTTTTCTTCGCATTTAGAACTACTTTCTCAACAACTGCCCCAATTTGTCCTGGTCCGCATTTTATAAAAGAACGGTCAGGCTGTGGAGCGCTAATATTCGCCGGAAGCTGTCCTTTTTTCATTTCATGGGCTAGCTCGATAATGGAAGAGCCTTCAGCCTGACGGTAGATGTCCACTAAACGGACTGTAGGGAGCCTTTCTGACCTAAGAAGATCTTTTAGAACCTGACCAGGCCCCACAGATGGCAGCTGATCTTCATCACCTACTAAAATAACCTGCATATTCTCTGGCACAGCTTTAAACAGCTGATTCGCCAGCCAAATATCAACCATCGACGTTTCATCCACAATTAAAATTCTTCCCTCAAGCGGATTTTCATCATGGTGATCAAAGCCTTCACTGCCATTCCACCCGAGCAGACGATGAATCGTTACAGCGGGCAGTCCTGTAGATTCGGCCATTCGTTTAGCCGCTCTGCCTGTTGGTGCAGCAAGCAGAAACGGGAAGGTTTCTTCCTGCTTATAAGCGCCGGGATCAAGCGAGCAGCCATGCAGTTCGCCATACAGTTCCACAATTCCTTTAATGACAGTTGTTTTTCCCGTACCTGGACCACCGGTTAAAATTAGCATCGGACTCATCAGCGCCTTCTGGATCGCTTCCTTTTGCGAAGGAGCATACTGGACCCCAAGCCGTTCTTCAAGCTCACCTAATGCCATTAAAAACTCCGATTCAGGAAATTGCTGATCATATTGCGTCTGCTGCAGAATCCTTTTTATATTTGTCACAATTCCCTTTTCTGAAAAATACAAAGGCGGCAAATAGAGGCGCTGATCCTCCGCCATAATCTTGCCTTCTTCCCCAAGCTTCACAATTTCCTTGGAAATATCAGTGAACTCGATCTGGTCACGCTTATTATCCTCCAGCAGCTGCTTAACACTCGGCAGAAGGTCTCTGGCATACATAAACACATGTCCATTCTGCATGCTGCCGGTTTCAAGCATATAAAGGCATGCGGCTCTAATGCGATCAGGATGGCTGCCTGATATCCCGATCTGATATCCCAGCTCATCCGCGCGCGAAAAACCGATTCCTTCCACATCTTCAACAAGCTTGTATGGATTATTTTGAATCATATCAACCGTTTGTTCCTTATATGCCTGATAGATTCGCATTGATAGCTGCGGCCCAAAGCCATATTGATTTAGAGCAATCATGGCCTGCTCCAATCCCTGATGCTCCATTAACGTATCATAAACAAGCTTTGCTTTTTCGCCGGAAAGCTTGGGAACCCGATCAAGTATAGAAGGCTCATTCAGAATTTTAGAGATCGCATTCTCTCCAAGCTCCTCCACTATGCTTTCCGCCGTTTTAATGCCAATCCCTTTAAATAGCTCACTTGATAAATAATTGGCAACGCCCTGCTTTGTCTGCGGAATATCCTTGCGATAATGGGTAGCATGAAGCTGGACGCCAAATTTCGGATGCTCCTTCAGATCTCCGTAAAAAATATATGTCTCATGTTCATGAAGCTTTGGAAAATAGCCTGTGATCACAGCTTCTTTATCTTCATATGTATGGTTTGTATCTTCAACCCGCAAACGCAGCACCGTGTACATGTTTTGCTCGTTATGGAAAATCGTCACAAGATGCTTGCCTTTCATATATTTTTCTTCTGCACCGGAAAATAAGTTTAATGAGCCCTGCTCCTCCATTGATGGTCCCTCCCTTCAAAGGCTTTTTAACATCAGATTAAATGAGTGAGAATACCTCCAGCACTATTCCTTCTCGATCAATTTTTTCCCATAGCCTGCAAGGACATGATCAGGCTGAATTTCCAGTGCTTTATCGAAGTGTTCCAATGCTTCTTTTTCTTTTTCCTGAAAACCATATGCTACACCTAAATTGTAATATGCATCGGCATGCTCTTCATCCAGGCTGACGCACTTTTTAAATTGTGCAATGGCTTCTTCAATGAATTCCAGTCCTGCAAGACAAAGGCCATATTGGAAAAAGGCTTCCGCATCTTCTTCGTTTAATTCGGTGCTTCGCTGCAGATATGGCAGTGCAAGACGGGCCTGATCAAGCGCCATCAAAGACATGCCAAGCATGAAATAATTATCACCAGTATTTAAGCCTTTTTGCATCGCACGCTCAAACATGTTTTTAGCTTCTTCAAAGTTTTGCTCATCATAGTATAAGTTACCTGCGCTATAGTAAGCGGCAGCGGCATTTTCATCGAGGGCAATCGCCTTTTCGTAAAATTTCAGCGCTTTTTCAGGGTCGCCGACAGCTGCTAAGACGTTGCCAAAGTTTATGTATAGAACTGGATTATCCGGCTGCTCTTCAATGGCTTCCATAAAGGACTGTGCAGCTTCCTCCCATTTTCCTTCTTGCATATATTGAATACCTTGCTGATTTTTATCCATTGTTCAATCACTCCATTCACTGAAAGTATAGCATATTTTTATTTTAGGACGGAAGAAAGCCCTGAATTCAGTGATTCAGGGCTTGTTTTCAGCAATGTGTAAAAGTGATTTCCCTTTCCGGGGCGGCGGTGAGCCTCCTCAGCGCGAGCGCTGTGAGATCTCACCTTCCACTTCTCCTACCGGACATTGAGTAAGCTTCAAAGAATGAGCACCGCACGAAGAAAATGCGACAGCATTCTTGAGGTGTCTCGCTCCATTCGTTTCAATCACTTAGCATTTCTTTTATCTTTAAACGTTTTTGACTACCCAACATACGTAAGACGGTCTTCATTTTTGAAAACCTGGTCAATGGTTCCGCCGCCAAGGCAGACGTCGCCATCATAGAAAACAACCGCTTGTCCTGGTGTAATCGCGCGGATTGGTTCATGGAAGGTAACTTTAACAGTATTGTCGTCGGCGAGTTCTACTGTTACTTTATTGTCAGCCTGACGGTATCTGAATTTTGCTGTACATTCAAATGTCTGCGGCTGTTTTTCATCTGAAACCCAGCTCACGTTGACAGCTGTGATGCTGTCTGAATACAGCTTTTCATTATGGAAGCCTTGTCCCACATAAAGAACATTGCGCTTTAAGTCCTTACCGATCGCAAACCAAGGTTCACCTGCTCCGCCAATGCCTAGTCCATGGCGCTGACCGATTGTGTAGTACATCAATCCATCATGGCGTCCCACCACTTTACCGTCGAATGTTTCCATATTGCCCGGCTGTGCTGGCAGGTAGTTTCCGAGGAATTCTTTGAAATTGCGCTCGCCAATAAAGCAAATGCCCGTACTATCCTTTTTCGTTGCTGTTGCCAGCTCTGCTTTCGCCGCTAATTCTCTAACCTTTGACTTTTCGATGTCGCCAATCGGGAACATTACTTTTGAAAGCTGTTCTTGTGTCAGCTGGTTAAGGAAATAGGTTTGATCTTTATTTTCGTCAAGCCCTCTCAGCATTTTGTATTCACCATCACGGTATTCTACTCGTGCATAATGGCCTGTTGCTAAGTAATCGGCACCTAGGCTGACCGCATGCTCAAGAAACGCTTTGAATTTGATTTCCTTATTGCACATGACATCAGGATTTGGTGTTCTTCCAGCTTTGTATTCATCAAGAAAATACGTAAATACCTTTTCCCAATACTGCTTTTCAAAGTTTACCGCATAGTAAGGAATACCAATTTGGTTGCAGACTCTGATGACATCGTTATAATCTTCCGTTGCTGTACATACGCCAAATTCATCCGTATCATCCCAGTTTTTCATGAAAATACCGATGACGTCATAGCCTTGCTCTTTTAAAAGAAGTGCTGCCACAGAAGAATCAACACCGCCTGACATCCCGACAACTACTCGTGTATCTTTTGGATCTTTTTTCATGTTTTTCACCACGTTTCTGTTTTTCTTTTTATTTATGTTATCTTAAATGATTTCCACTCCATGGTACTCGCTTTCCGCGGGGCGGGTGGTGAGCCTCCACCCGCAGGAGTCTCGCACCATTCCGTTCCAATCACCAAGCATATCGTCATCCAAAGTTCTTACATATAGCAAGCATATGGAGTATCGCCTTATGTTAATCGCTTTATAATTTTGCTCGTTTCAAGTGCTGCTTTTTCAACCTGTTCCGCTGTGTTGAATAAGCCAAAACTAAAACGGATCGAATTTTGCAGACGATCGTCTCCTTTTCCAAACATCGCAACAAGCACATGTGATGGTTCAATCGAACCTGCTGTGCAGGCTGAACCGCTTGATGCCGCGATTCCGGCAAGGTCAAGGTTCACAAGCATCTGTTCTACATTTGTCCCAGGAAAGCTTAAGTTTAGTACATGTGGCATTGAATAATCAAGTGATCCGTTTCGGGTAAAATTCACTTCATTTTCATTGAGTTTTTGCACAAAAAGTTCCTGATAGCTTTTATACTGCTCTGTCTTCGCTTCCCGTTCTTCCTGCGCAACACGAATAGCCTCCAGAAAGCCTGCAATCGCAGGGACATTCTCGGTTCCTGCTCTGCGTTTTCGCTCTTGCTCACCGCCAAACAAACGAGATGACAGCATGACGTTTTTATGGGCATACAAAAAACCAATCCCTTTAGGTCCATTAAGCTTATGGGCCGTGACAGATAATAAATCGACCTGCAATTCCTTCACATCGATCTTCTGCAGTCCATAGGCTTGGACAGCATCTGTATGAAAAAGAGCCTGATGATCAGCAAGTAGCTCACCAATTTCTTTAATCGGCTGTATCGTGCCGATCTCATTGTTGGCGTACATAATGGTGACAAGAATGGTTTCGTCCGTTAGTGCATTTTTAACAGCTTCTGCTGAAACTCTTCCAGTCTCATCGACAGGCAAATACGTAACCGTAAAGCCTTGCTTTTCAAGCTGATGGCAGGCATGTAAAACCGCATGATGCTCGACCTCAGTTGTGATAATATGATTGCCTTTATCACGATAAGCATCTGCTGTTCCAAAAATCGCGTGATTATCGGCTTCGGTTCCGCCGCTTGTAAAAATAATTTCGTTTGCATTCGCACCAATGCTTTTCGCCATTACTGCCCGCGCTTCATCAATAATATGCCGCGCACTTCGTCCAAAATGATGAATGCTCGAAGGATTTCCGAACTCCTGTCCCATCACTTCCATCATTTTCTCAATCACTCTTGGATGCATCGGGCTTGTTGCCGCGTGATCTAAATATATATGTTCCATTAATTCACCTTCTGACTTTCGAATGATATCGCTGCAGACTTTTAGTCTTGATTCATTACTTCCTATGAAAGCCGTAAATTAGCTTTCGGGGATTATTTTAAATATAAAACATATAAGAATCCCCAGCATTATCATCTGTATGATTTGCCAAGTCTTCAATCGTAGTGTTGTCTAATACATCTTTGACCGCATCACGGATTCTGATCCATAGTTCGCGCTTTGCCGGTTCTTCATCTTCAATACCCTCAACAGGACTGATCGGGCCTTCCAGGACTCTAATAATATCTCCGGCGGTAATGTTTTGCGGTTCAGAGCCTAATATATAGCCGCCATATGCTCCTCTAATGCTCTTAACGAGTCCTGCATTGCGCAGCGGAGCAATGAGCTGCTCTAAATAATGCTCTGATAGATCATTGTTCTGGGCAATGACCTTTAACGAAATCGGCCCTTCCCCATGTTTTCTGGCAAGTTCAATCATAATGGTCAAGCCATAGCGGCCTTTAGTTGAAATTTTCATGGATTTACACCTCTATTTTCTTTATCTATAAAAGGCTGTTTTCGAAGCGAAGCCAAAAATAGATCTGTCAGCTTTTGACATTGCGGCAATGCTTTTCCTACAAGTGGACCTATACATAAACTAATAAAAACGGTTCCCCAAAAAACAGGACCGCCAAGCTGCCAGCCGACAATTAACACTAGTATTTCCATCACAGCACGCACTCTTCCGACCTTCCAGCCTGTCTTTGAAGTTAGTGCAATCATAAGACTATCGCGAGGACCTGCTCCCAGCTGGGCTGAAATATAAAGTCCCATTCCATAACAGTTAATCAGGATACCGGCTGCAAACATCAGAAGCTTTCCAGCCATACTTGAAGGTGTATCCATAAAAGGCAATAACATGTACATGTCGATAAACAAACCGACAAGAATCATATTCAAGTATGCACCGGCCTTGGGCATTTCCTTCGATATAAGAGCTGACACAATCAGCACAGCAACGCCCACAATAATGGACCAGCTTCCAATCGATAATCCGAATTGATAATAAAGACCAACATGCAGAACATCCCATGGTGAGGCTCCTAAATCAGCCAATATCACCAAATCAATTCCAAGACTCATTACGAGCAATCCTATCAAGTATACCGAAAATCTTGGACCGATCTGGCCTCTTCTCTTCATATTCATCCTCTTTTCCCATCTACATAAGTGATCTTATATATATTTAATTCCTTACTTTCTCTATAGACTTTTGTCATTATAGCATAATTGCAGGCATTATTCATTTATACAAAAGGACAGTTTATGATATGTTTAAAGCAGAAAATTCCCTGCACTATATTTGGAGTGATTGTTATGAGCATTAAACCGTTAGCCTTCAGAATGCGGCCTAAAACAATAGACGAAATCATTGGACAGGAGCATCTGGTTGGCGAAGGAAAAATTATAGATCGGATGGTAAAAGCCAAACAGCTTTCCTCCATGATATTATATGGACCTCCCGGCATTGGTAAAACGTCGATTGCGAGCGCCATTGCCGGCAGCACCCGGTTTGCCTTTCGCACACTAAATGCCGTTACCAATAATAAAAAAGATATGGAAATCGTTGCGGCTGAAGCCAAAATGTCCGGAAAAGTCATTCTTCTCCTTGATGAAGTCCATCGTCTTGATAAAGGCAAACAGGACTTTCTGCTACCATACCTTGAAAACGGCATGATTACATTAATTGGCGCCACAACCAGCAATCCCTATCATGCTATTAATCCGGCAATCCGAAGCAGATGCCAGATCTTCGAGTTAAAAGCGTTATCCATTGAAGATCTAAAGCTTGCCTTAACAAGAGCAATACATGATGAAGAACAAGGGCTAGGAAATAAAAACATCCAAATCGATGAGGATGCGCTCACTTTTTTTGCCACAAGTTCAAATGGAGATGTCCGCAGTGCCCTCAATGCTTTAGAGCTTGCTGCATTATCAACAGCAGCTGATAATGATGTCATCCATATTACGTTAGAGGTTGCAGAAGAATGCATGCAGAAAAAAAGCTTTCATCATGACAAAGATGGTGACGGACATTATGATGTGCTCTCCGGCTTTCAAAAATCGATTCGCGGCAGTGATGTCAATGCAGCTTTGCATTACTTGGGCAGACTAATCGAAGCCGGCGATCTGACCAGTATCGGTCGCAGGTTATTAGTCATTGCCTACGAAGACATCGGGCTCGCTTCCCCGCAGGCAGGAGCCAGAACATTAGCAGCGATCGAATCGGCCGAGCGGCTTGGTTTTCCCGAAGCACGCATTCCGCTTGCCAATGCGGTCATTGAGTTATGTCTATCACCGAAATCAAACTCAGCCATTTCAGCAATCGATAGTGCTTTAGGGGATATCCGCAGCGGAATAAGCGGCGATGTGCCAAACCATTTAAAGGATGCGCACTACAAAGGCGCAGCAGAGCTTGGACGCGGAATTGACTATAAATATCCGCATGATTATGAATCTGGATGGGTGAAACAGCAATATCTTCCAGACAAACTAAAGCATAAAAAATACTATGCTCCAAAACTGACAGGAAAATTTGAGCAGGCACTTGCGGCGATTTATCAGAAGCTGATGAAATAATTGGCGAAGATGACATGGTCTTACAGAATTTTTTAAAAGAATCATGTGCTCGCATTGTTACTTTTTGAATCTATAAAAAATGCTTAGAACCTCAATGGTCCTAAGCATTTTTTTCTGTTATGCAGCCACATCACGTTTCTTAAATGTATAGAAAGCAATGAACTGGAATAGCAAGAAATAAATAATGAGCATGATGACCGAGAAGCCCATTGTCATTCCGGCGATGAGCGGAGAGCCATCCAAGTATTGCATCAAATCAGTATTGGCAAACAAAATGTACTTCGCCCAATCATACCTCATCGCAACCAGGCTTGTCACCGTGCCGCCCATAAACATGAGGAAGAGGGAAAGGCCGATTGCCAGTGAACTGTTTCTGAACGCCGCTGAAATCATAAATGCCATCGTTGTCAGCATAAATAAATTAATCGAATTTAATCCATAGTAGGTTAGTAAATGAACAAACATACTCGTTTCAATTACCTGACCGTCCTGATAGCGCAAATATGGCGACACTTCACCAGGAGTTCCAAAGAGGATACCGCCCAAAATAGCAGAATAACTAAAGAGAAGCGCCAGCAGCATTAAGCTGAACAAAACAACTGTTACATATTTTGAAAGCAGAATTTTTTCCCGGCGGATCGGTCTGATAAGAAGCAGTTTGATTGTGCCCCAGTTAAATTCACTGGCAACAATACCTGCTGCAATTATAATTGAAAACATCCCAACAAACTCAATAACAAAAGATGCATCCTGAACAAAACTCCAGACAGAATAACTGTCATTAGGTGAAATATTATGCTCCAGTCGATATTCGCCAATGGCAATATCACTTTCATAACTGTGTCTCATTTCAGGTGTGAAAGTATCACCGTATTCTTCTAATTCTTTCGTCAGCGTTTCGTTCTGCATTTCAATGCCACGCTGCCAATCGCTATTATCCGGCACGGTTCCGCCGCTTTCCTGATACTTAATAAACGCAGCCATGACGGTGACAAAAAATAACAAGAGACCAATCATGACATAAGTGCCCGCACGTTTAAAAATTTTCATCCATTCATTTTTCAATAAGTTCAGCATTTTCTACTCCCCCTTTTTTGCTGTAATTTCAAGGAATCGATCTTCTAGTGTCTTACTTACTTCTTTTAATCCGTATATCTTTATATCGTTTTGAACGAGCATTGATATAATATTAGGCACCTCTTCTTTTAAAATAACAATTGAAATATTTTTATCGGAAAGAGCAATTGAACTTTCTGGATACTGTTGCTTTAATAGCTCAACCGCCGCATTGGCCGGCTCTGCTTCCAGCTCAAACTGTTTCTCACCTGTTTGTATAACATCATGAACAAGCTGTACATCCACAAGTTTTCCTTGCTGAATAATGCCAATGCGGTCACACATCATTTCCATCTCTGAAAGCAAATGACTTGAAACGATAACCGCCATGCCTTTTTCTCTTGCTAATTTCCGAATATGATCCCGGATCTCTCTAATACCAGAAGGATCTAATCCATTTGTAGGTTCATCCAGTATTAAGATTTTTGGATCATGCAATAAACATTGCGCTAATCCAAGACGCTGCCTCATCCCTAGTGAATAGGTTTTGACCTTATCATGAATCCGGTCTTTTAAACCGACAAACTCAACGGTTTCCATGATTTTTTCCTTCGTTACTCCTTTTGACATCCGACCGAAATGCACGAGGTTCTGATAGCCGCTCATAAATTTATACATTTCCGGGTTTTCAACAATGGCTCCCACATGCTGAATGGCTTCTTCAAAATTCGTCTTTACGCTGCTGCCTAGAATTTGAATATCACCTGAAGTGATGCCGATCAAACCAGCAATCATTCGAATCGTTGTTGTTTTTCCTGCTCCATTTGGCCCTAAGAATCCAAATACCTCGCCGCTTTTCACCTCAAAACTTAAGGAATCAATGATTTTTCTGCCTTTAATTACTTTTGAAACATTTTGAATCTCTACAAAATTTTCCATATCTTCACCTCTTTTATATTTCATTTCTTTTTGCACTGCTCTGAAAAATCACTTTCATCCACTCAATAATAGACAGGCCCTTCTCTTCTCTTAATGCCTCGACTTCTTCGTGTGCAATCAGTTCACCATTCTGTAAAACGAGCACCTCATCCAGCAGGGCTTCAATTTCAGCTATTTCATGAGTTGCAATCAGCAGAGTTTGTTTTTCAAAGTCGATAAACGTCAGCAGCCCTTTCACAATCGACTCTCGAACCATTGGGTCTAATCCAGAAAAAGGCTCATCCAGAAGCAAATATTCTGCATCCCTAGCTAAGGCTACTACAAGCTTTAACCTGCCACGGCTTCCCTTTGACAGATGCTTTATTTTTATATCTTTTTCCAATGACATAAAACTCAATAATTCATATGCCCTTGTTTGATCAAAGTCAGAAAACTGCGTGTCGTAAAATGAGATTAAATCCTTAGGTGTAAAAGAAGGATAGAGTGTATCCAATTCCGTTAAGTAAGCCACTGTTCCAGCCGTTTTTCGATCAGGTTTTTTCCCATTTACTGTGACATTACCTTCGGAGGGATAAGCGAGTCCTGCAATCAACTTTAAAGTCGTTGATTTTCCGCTTCCATTCGGACCAACTAATCCATAGATTTTTCCCTTTTCCAGTGCGAAAGACATGGAATGGATCGCTTTCTTTTTTCCGTACTTCTTGTAAACTTCTGCAAACTCAATCATGAACTCCCCTCCAAGTAGTCCTCTACCTTTTGAATCAATTGTTCAGGGGGAACGCCAAGCTCTTTCATACTATTGACAAAGGAATGAATGACTTCATCCTGCATTTCTCTTTTCAGAGCAGCAATAACACCGTGCTCTTCCGTTACAAAAGTTCCCTGACCACGTTTCGTCAACACTATTCCCGTCCTCTCCAATTCACTATAAGTCCTTTGGATTGTATTTGGATTCACTCCTGATTGGATCGCCATTTCCCGAACCGAAGGCAGCTTGCTTCCAGCCTGGAGATCTCCGCGAATAATCTGCTGCTGCACTTTACTGACAATTTGCATATAAATCGGCTTTGAAGCTTGAAACTGATCTCCCATCGTATTCACACCTCAACCTTCTTCTCCAGCATCCAAATGGAAAAAATAACAACTGCCATTAACAGGATTAGATAGAGTGCAATTTCTGTAAGTGAGATAAAAGGATTCGCTGTAAGCTCGGCTGAAAAAGACTGTTTTGAAAGTTCGTAGTTTAATGTTTTTAGGCTGGTCATATCAATGGCGCCAAGTTCCCATAAGGATTGATATATTGGGAGCTCATTAATCAGGGTTTCAATATAAAATAAGACAGCCCATAAACATATTAAAATCCCCCACCGCAATCCGCTGTTCCAGCCATATAATTTTAGCGAATGATATAAGGTCCAATAAAAAAATGTCCATATCCCTAAATAGAAGGAATAGACAATAATACTTAATGACACACCAGTCAGTATAAACATAGGCAGCTGATCTTTGGCAAAGAAATAAATGCCTATATCACTCTTTGTCGCCCATATCGCAATGATGAAAGCAATAATAATAGAAACCATCATAAACACAAACCCTATTAGAAACTTGGAAAAAAAGAGCTGATAACCGCTGTTCGGATTATGAAGCCATAACTGTGTTTTTGCTTCCACATTCAATGACAGCAGCAGGTAAATCGGCAAATAAAACGCATGTGCACTGAGAATCATGAACACCAGCACTTCAAAAACAATCATGTCATTCACATATTGAGATATGCTATAGCCAGCAGCCGCAACTGCAATGCTCAGCAGGATCCCCCATATAAACCAAATTCTCATTAATTTTGCTTCTTTGATTAAAAGTCCTTTAAAGGCCGTCACAAATATAAATGCCCCCTTTGCCGTATTCGTGTACTAGTCAAATAATACACTAATACATTTTTGAATGTCAATCCATTTTTTGTATGTTTTTAACAGCAGTAGGTGAAGGTAATAGTAGGCTGAATGAAAGAGGATGGTGGTTACCGTGACTGCAAAACAAAAATGGACCCATGAGGACGATGAATCGCTGAGAGAAACCGTGCTCGAATATACTGGGAATGGCGATCCAAAATCAGCTGCATTTAAAACAGCCGCAGCAAAGCTGAACCGTTCTGCCGCAGCCTGTTCCAATCGCTGGTTTCACTTAAACAAAGAGCAGGATGTACAGAAAAAAGACATTCATTTATCAGATATAATTGCATTTTTGGAGGAATTCCCTAAGTTGCTGAAGGAAAACGAAGAGTTGAAAAACATACAAGCTGAGTTGTCTGAGCAAAACGAATTCTTAAAGTCACAGCTTGAGGAGAAACGCAGCAAATATGAAGCTACCTTGGAGCAGCATGAAGAAATGACGAAGCTTTTTGAAGAGGCATCGAATTTGTTTGATGGAGAGATTAAACGGGTTGTACATTGAGATTTGAGGAAAATTAGTTGTAAAAGGCTGATTCGCTATCATTTTTGCTTAAAAGAGCGTGATTGAGAGCTGAATTCTGTTCTTTTTGAAGCTAACAATAGGGCTGTCCGCCGTCCAGAGAAAATATCCGCCGTTAAAATTTTTATCCGCCGTAAAAAAAATATATCCGCCGTTATTTTGATATATCCGCCAAAAACAGCTATTTATCCGCCAAACGCTACTTCACACCTTAGAAACTTGCATCTCCACAAACGAAAAAAAGCCCATTGCTGGACTTTTATTTCTCATCTTTTACTATTGAAATTTTAATATCGCTTAATAATTCCCTCACAACATAACTCGCCATGACCAGGCCAGCTACAGAAGGAACAAAGGCATTCGAAGATGGCGGCATTTTGGCTTTGCGGATTACAGCATCATCTTTGCCGACTTCCTTGCGTACATCCTCGCGAATCACAATTGGACTTTCATCGGAAAATACAACCGGAATTCCTTTGCGAATGCCTTCTTTTCTTAGGCGGGTACGGATCACTTTTGCAATTGGATCTGTATGTGTTTTTGAAATATCCGCAATCTGAAAACGGGTTGGATCCATCTTATTCGCAGCACCCATGCTTGAAATAACAGGGATATTGCGGCTTAAGCATTCTTTCATTAGGTGGATTTTATATGAAATCGTATCAGAAGCATCGACAACAAAATCCAAACCATATTCAAAAAATTGCTCATACGTTTCTTCAGTATAAAACATTTTTAGTGCGATGACTTCGCAATCCGGGTTAATATCTTTGATTCTTTCTTTCATCAAATCCGCTTTCGGCTGACCGACTGTTGATAATAAAGCAATAATTTGTCTATTCACATTGGTGATATCCACATCATCTTTATCAACAAGAATCAGTCTGCCGACACCAGAGCGGGCAAGCGCTTCCGCTGCAAACGTTCCTACTCCGCCAATTCCCAGTACGGCAACCGTACTATTTTTCATGATGTCTATACCTTCCTTGCCGATCGCAAGCTCATTTCTAGAAAACTGATGCAACATATTTATTCAACTCCAAACGATTGTAATCAACTTATATATTATCATTTACCCGATAATGAATATATCATACTTCTTTATAAATACAAGTAGTTCGATAGGAATATATTAGTTACACTCTTTCACTCCAGGTTAACGGCTTTAAACCTGGACCTCGCGTCATTGAAACCGACTAAAGAAAAATTGGAGGTATCAATTGATTATTTTCCAAATTCACTCAATCAATTCTAAGTTCTATCGATCTCTTCTTACTTTTTCCGATTAATTGATCTAAAAAGCAGTATACAACATAACTAATTTGTTAATAGAATAAATTTCCATAATTCATAATTTGTTCAACATTTCACAATCTTATTTCATCATGCATATGCTATTCTATATTCAGAAAAAGAAAAGGAGTGATTGATATGATGGTCTATGAGTGGATGCCTTTCACAACAGATCGTGAGGAGTATACGCAAACATCGTTTGAAGCAGTAATTGGTGATGCATTTGAATCAATGTTTTTTGCGGAGGATGATCCTATCCCAACTTATATTTGGACTGTCAATTATGTCGTCATTGTTAAAAGAAGCTCTAAAATCTTTACGGACATCACTTTCAAAAAAGTGCCCCGCAACCCTGTAAATGCATAGTTTATTTTTTAAATCTATCATGTGAAATATTTCACAATTTAATCGGAGGGTTTAATCATGGCTATTGATGAAAAACAACTAACAGAAAAAGCTTCAGTTTTAACAGAAGTTGACCAGCTTGCTGCCAATGGACTGCAGGCATTAAAAAATTTCAGCAGTTTTTCTCAAGAAAAAATCGATCGTATTGTCAAAGCAATGGCTCTTGCAGGACTTGACCAGCATATGCCGCTTGCCAAGCTTGCTGTAGAGGAAACCGGCAGAGGTGTCTATGAAGATAAAATTATTAAAAATATGTTTGCAACAGAATACATCTATCACAATATCAAATACGATAAAACGGTTGGCATCATCCATGAAAACAAACATGAAGGCATCTATGAAATTGCTGAACCGATCGGCGTTATTGCTGGAGTGACACCTGTTACGAATCCAACGTCAACAACCATGTTTAAAGCTCTCATCTCAATAAAAACAAGAAATCCAATTATATTTGCTTTTCATCCTTCTGCACAAAAATGCAGCAGTGAAGCGGCGCGTATTCTGCGGGATGCGGCCATACAGGCCGGTGCTCCCGAGCATTGTATTCAATGGATTGAAACACCATCTCTGGCTGCTACACAGCAATTAATGACACACCCTGATGTCTCACTTATCCTTGCAACCGGCGGATCCGGAATGGTCAAATCTGCGTACAGCTCAGGAAAGCCCGCTCTAGGCGTTGGGCCTGGAAACGTTCCTTGCTATATTGAAAAAACAGCTAATGTCAGACGGTCCATCAATGATTTAATTCTCTCCAAAACCTTTGACAACGGGATGATTTGTGCATCTGAGCAAGCGGTCATCATTGATAAAGAAATCTACAATGAAGTCAAAAATGAAATGATTGAAAATGGCTGTTATTTTGTTAATCCTGATGAGAAGAAGAAGCTTGAGAAACTTGTCATTAATAAACACACATGTGCTATCAATGCCGAAATTGTAGGGATGCCTGCAGCTGCAATCGCTGAAAAAGCCGGTTTCCATGTGCCAGAAGGAACAAAAATTCTGGTAGCCGAGCTAAAAGGTGTTGGCGCAGACTATCCATTATCCCGGGAAAAACTTAGCCCTGTTCTTGCCTGCTATAAAGTAAACAGCCTTGAAGAAGGATTAACACGATGTGAGGAAATGCTGGAATTTGGCGGTTTAGGGCATTCAGCCGTTCTTCATTCCAGCAGCGAGCATGTGCAGCGCTTATTTGGAACACGAATGAAGGCAGGCAGAATTATTTTAAATGCTCCATCCTCTCAAGGAGGAATTGGAGATATTTACAATGCTTACATGCCTTCATTGACGCTTGGCTGCGGTACGTACGGAGGAAACTCTGTATCTACGAATGTAGGAGCCGTACATCTTATCAATATTAAAAAAATGGCACAAAGGAATAATAATATGCAGTGGTTTAAAATCCCCCCAAAAGTTTATTTTGAAAAGAATTCAACTCAATATTTAGCAAAAATGCCAAAGATCTCGAAAGCCTTTATTGTGACAGACCCCGGCATGGTGAAGCTCGGCTATGTCGATAAAGTACTTTATTATCTGCGCAAGCGTCCAGACTATGTTCATTGTGAAATATTTTCTGATGTGGAGCCAGATCCTTCAATTGAAACGGTCATAAAAGGTGCTGAGCAGATGGCACAGTTTAATCCAGATGTGATTATCGCGCTTGGCGGCGGTTCAGCAATGGATGCAGCCAAAGGAATGTGGCTATTTTACGAGCATCCTGATACTGAATTTTTTGGGTTAAAGCAGAAGTTTTTAGATATCCGAAAAAGAATCGTCAAATATAAAAAACTCGGTGAGAGAGCACAATTTGTCGCGATACCCACAACATCTGGCACTGGCTCTGAAGTCACTTCCTTCTCTGTTATTACCGATAAAGAAGCAAATATTAAATACCCTTTGGCAGACTATGAGTTAACGCCTGACGTTGCCATCATTGATCCTCAATATGTTATGACCGTACCGAAGCATATTACGGCAGATACAGGCATGGACGTTTTAACACATGCCATCGAGGCTTATGTTTCCGTCATGGCAAATGATTACACAGACGGTCTAGCCATGAAAGCCATTCAGCTTGTCTTTGATTATTTGCCTAAAGCTTATCGTAATGGAGCAGATGAATTGGCAAGGGAAAAAATGCATAACGCCTCCACCATCGCCGGAATGGCATTTGCTAACGCCTTTTTAGGAATCAATCATAGCCTTGCCCACAAGCTTGGCGCAGAATTTCATATTGCACATGGCCGTGCCAATGCAATCCTCATGCCTCATGTAATTCGCTATAATGCAATCAAACCGAAAAAATTCACCGCATTCCCTAAATATGAACGCTTTGTTGCGGACGAACGCTATGCGGAAATTGCGAGAACACTAGGATTGCCTGCCCGAACAACAGAAGAAGGCGTAAATTCGCTGATTCAAGCTATCTGCGACTTGGCAAAAGTGCTGGAAATCCCAATGACCCTTCAAGGAAACGGCGTAAATAAAGAAATATTTGAAAGCAGAGTTGATTTCTTAGCAGAACGCGCATTTGAAGATCAGTGCACAACCGCTAATCCAAAACTCCCGCTGATTACGGAGCTCGCTGAGATTTATCGCCAGGCTTGGTAATAGATTAATAGCTGAAACCGGAGAAAATCTATTTGATTCTCCGGTTTTTTTGTGTTTATGAAGGAATTTGTTTTATTTTGAGCCTGGAATGCTTGTTTTTCATGAGAATGATCAAGGCAGATTTTGGTTTGCTATCAAATTTTCTGGGTTTCCTATCAAAGTTTGGGTTTATCCTATCAAATTTCCTGACTTTCCTATCAAATTTTTTGGGTTTCCTATCAAAAATCCTCGGGTTCCTATCAAAATCTCTCGGTTTCCTATCAAATTTCGAGTTTCCTATCAAAGTTTGGGTTTATCCTATCAAAATTCATGACTTTCCTATCAAAGTTTGGGTTTATCCTATCAAATTTCCTGACTTTCCTATCAAATTTTTTGGGTTTCCTATCAAAAATCCTCGGTTTCCTATCAAATTTCGAGTTTCCTATCAAAATTCCTCGGGTTCCTATCAAAGTTTTGGTTTATCCTATCAAAATTCCTGACTTTCCTATCAAATTTTTTGGGTTTCCTATCAAAATCTCTCGGTTTCCTATCAAATTTTCCGACTTTCCTATCAAAATTCTCAAGTTTCCTATCAAACCCAATAAACCCCCACTATTTAACAGGTACACAAATCTCACAGAGATGCCTCTCTACCTTTTCCTCGGAATATCGCTCAAATGCCGGCCTCTCCATGTCCACACGTAATCCATCTCGCGTAAGATCCATAAATATCTTGCCCCAGGCTGTCCCGATTGCTTCGGCTGTATGCTCAACTTCGTAAATAGCATATCTTCCTGGCAAAAGAACTCCCTCACAAACTGAATCATCCAAAAGCATTCCCTCAGCGATTACAATTCCCGCATCATATCTGCATTGTTCAAGCTGTGTCGTCCCCGGATCGTCATGGGATATTCCCACAATGACCCCTTCTCCCTGCATCAGCCCGTTTTCCCTTCCCCACTCTTTTATTCTCCTCATCGCTTCAAGATTCCCCATCCCATAAGGTCCAACATGCCGAATATACGCAATACGTGCTGCGGGCAAATTTTCAATTTTTCTTTTCATCCTTATTACCTCCATTTTGTTTGTACGTTCAAAATGAATGTAACAGCCATTAAAATGAATTTCACCATTAATTTTAAAATTTTTCCAATTCTTTTATAACAAATCGAGTAGGAGGGGGTGGCTAACCCCCGACCTCTCACACCACCGTACGTACCGTTCGGTATACGGCGGTTCAATTAAGTTTGACGTAGAAATTCATATCTTTGATATAGACTTTTGAGCCCTCGATTACTCCAATAAGAGTTATTGAGGGTTTTGTTTAGAACCGGACTAGAGGCTATTCTCCAATATCTCTTTCTGGAGTTTCCCCATTCGTATGCCTTTTGGTCTGGAACACCTAAGCCCTTGAGTTTTCTTACTCTTGTCCCCGGATTCTTCCATTGTTTCCATTCAATCATACGAAGTCTTCTCCTAATCCACTCATCAAATTCTTTAAATTTGCTAGGTGTATCGGCTAATGCAAAATATCCACACCATCCCGTTAGATATTGATTTAGTTTCTCAATTCTACCTTCCATGGAAATGGATTTGGAACGGGAGGTTAACTCTCGTATTTTAGCTTTAAGCCTTTTAATACTTTCGTTGGCTATTCGAACCTTCGGTTTCTTATTAATCGTAAAGCTAAAGCCAAGGAACTTTCGTTTCCACGGGCGGTCAACCGCTGATTTATCCCTGTTCACTTTGAGCTTTAATTTCTGCTCAATAAAACATGTAATCGAGTTCATCACACGTTCTCCAGCTTTCTTCGATTTCATGTAGATATTACAATCATCGGCGTAGCGGACAAACTTGTGACCTCTCCTTTCTAACTCTTTATCAAGCTTATCCAAAAGGATATTCGAAAGAAGAGGGCTCAGGGGGCCTCCTTGTGGTGTTCCTTCTTCTGCATCGTAGACTACACCATTTATCATGATTCCTGCTTGGAGATATTTCCGTATTAATTTCAAGACCAATCGGTCTTGGATTCTGCTTGCCAATATCCCCATCAACTTATCATGATTCACTTTGTCAAAGAACTTCTCCAAGTCCATATCAATCACCCACCTATAACCTTCACTTATGTATCCCCTTGCTTTACGAACAGCGTCATGGCCTCTTCGGCTTGGCCTGAACCCATAACTATGTTCTGAGAAGATTGGGTCAAAAAGTGGGGTTAAAACTTGGGCAATTGCCTGTTGAATGAACCGGTCTGTCACGGTCGGTATTCCTAGTAATCTTACTCCACCGTTCGGTTTCGGGATTTCGACTCGACGGACTGGGGTAGGCTGATAGGTACCCTTCCTTAAAGAGTCACATAGGGTGTTCCAGTTTTCATAGAGATGTCTTCGTAGGGATTTTACGGACATTCCATCTATGCCGTGACTTCCTTTGTTCTTCTCCACACTTTTAAGTGCTTCTATTAAGTTTTCCCGTGACAGAATCAGATTCATTAACATGTGATATTTCCTTTCGACGTGAACGTAGAAGTCTAATTATGTTATTCCTGCTCCTCCCTCATGAAGTCCCCTGTGGATTCACCACTTCCTCCTTCAAGTAAGTCCTTTCGGATTGTCTGCTTCTACACAGGAATTGTATGCCTAGTTCTCGTTCTTCCTAATTGTTCAGTCCTTCCCTTACCGTCTCGAGTAGGTAAGGTACTATGACCTCTGCTGACTTCTGGTTGTTCAGCTATCTATTTCTAGATAGGTTACCAAGTGTACTTGGCGTACCAACCAGACCTCCCCGGGTAAGAGTACAATCTTTCCCTCCATCTATCTGCTCCATTTACTCTGTACCACCTTCGGCAGTAAGGACTTTGTTTTGTCTGGCAAACTCATCCAATGATACCTAGCCTTGTATGAAGTTCGTGTTCCTCAGACCGGAGGTTTGCCGCTCGCTTCCTTCAGATTCCGCGTCGCCGCGGACACCCTTGCGTTAAGCTAACCACTACTACTGCCTTCGTGGCTCGGGACTTGCACCCTATAGATTGCACCCATGCCGGGCGCACCAGCAAAAAACCCCACACAATTAGCGCAGGGTTTCAATCACAATTATGAAGTTAAAGAGTCCCAATCATGCCGTCGCCTCATGTGCCTTCGTTTTGAACCCGCACTCAGCAGGTGGGTGTCCTGTTCCTGCATTTGCAAGTCCTCTAACATGGAGGCATTTACGCGGCTCGGAAACTCTGGACTCCCGAAGGAATAATGTTCGGTCAAAATTTCAGGTATTGCAACGAACACATCAGGACTCTTTATGAATTGAACTCATTATATCACGAAATGAAAGCTCTTACAATGAGTAAGGAATAGGCAATTATTCACTTTTTTTAAGATTTAAAGCTAAGTGTAAGTCATCTAACTGAGTCTCACTAACCTCACCTGGTGCATTCGTCAGCACACAGCTTGCACTTGCTGTTTTAGGGAATGCAATCGTATCGCGCAGATTAGTTCTGCCTGCAAGCAGCATCACCAAACGGTCAAGACCGAGTGCAATTCCGCCATGCGGAGGTGTTCCATATTCGAATGCTTCAAGCAGGAAGCCGAATTGCTCTCTTGCTTCTTCTTTTGAGAAGCCAAGCACTTCAAACATTTTTTCCTGGACTTCACGTTCGAATATACGAAGGGATCCGCCGCCAAGCTCGTAGCCATTTAAAACTAAGTCATATGCCTGTGCCTTCACCTGATCAGGATTGCTGTCCAATAAATGCAGATCTTCGCGCGCCGGCATTGTGAATGGATGGTGTGCTGCATAATAGCGGCCTTCATCCTCTGCATACTCAAGCAATGGCCAATCTGTTACCCATAAGAAATTGAATTTGCTTTGATCAATCAGATTCTGTTCTTTACCGATTTTTAAACGAAGTGCACCTAGTGCATCTGCAACCACGTTCTTTTTATCAGCTACGAATAAAAGTAGGTCTCCTGTTTCAACTGAAAGCGCCGATTTTAGCTCACTTTCTTCTTCAGGGCTGACAAACTTAGCAATTGGCCCTTTTAAACCTTCATCTTCCGCTTTCAGCCATGCAAGGCCTTTTGCGCCATATCTGGCAACGAATTCTGTTAGCGCATCGATATCTTTACGAGAGTAAGCTGATGCACCGTTTTTCACATTTATCGCTTTAACCTGCCCGCCAGATGAAACAGCTCCTGCGAATACTTTAAAACCAGATTCTTTCACAATAGCAGACACGTCTGTTAATTCCATTGCAAAGCGTGTGTCCGGCTTATCTGAGCCAAATCGGTCCATCGCCTCTTGGTATGGCATCCGGTTAAATGGTGTTTCAATCTGAATGCCTTTAACATCCTTCATGATTTTTGTCATCATTGATTCCATCATTGCAATAATATCATCCTGGCTCATGAAGCTTGTTTCGATGTCAAGCTGTGTAAATTCAGGCTGACGGTCTGCACGCAAGTCTTCATCACGGAAACAGCGGGCGATCTGGTAGTATTTTTCAAATCCGCCAACCATTAATAGCTGCTTGAAAATCTGCGGTGATTGCGGAAGTGCATAGAATTCGCCTGGATGTACACGGCTAGGCACTAAATAATCGCGAGCCCCTTCAGGTGTGCTTTTCGTTAAAATGGGTGTTTCTACATCAATGAATCCTTCTTCATCAAGGAAATTACGCATTGTTTTTGTGACTTGGTGGCGCATTTTTAATGTTTCAAAAATAGCTGGTCTGCGCATATCTAAGTATCGGTATTTCAGACGGATATCTTCAGACACATCTGTTTGATCTTCAATTACAAATGGAGGTGTTTTCGCTTCATTAATAATGTTCACAGTTGCAACTGAAATTTCAATTTCACCTGTTTTTAAATTTTCATTTACTGTGCCTTCCTGACGGGCAACAACCGTTCCTATCACATCAAGAACATATTCATTTCTGATTTTTTCTGCTGTTTCTAATGCTTCTTTTGAAACTTCCGGGTTAAACACGATTTGCACAATCCCCGTACGGTCACGAAGGTCGATAAAAATAAGTCCTCCAAGATCGCGTCGCTTTTGCACCCATCCTTTTAATGTAACAGTTTCGCCAATATGGCTGCTGTTGATATGACCACATTCATAAGTTCTGCCAAACATCTCTATTCCTCCTATTTGCCGCTAAGTTCTATAAATTTCTCGATAAATGAATCGAGATTGATTTCCGTTTGTTCACCTGTGTCCATGGATTTTAAATTGATTTTATTTTCTTTGAGCTCATCTTCTCCAAGAACAGCAACATATTTCGCATTAACTCGGTCTGCCGCTTTGAATTGCGCTTTAATTTTACGATCTAAATAATCTCGATCAGCCGAAAATCCAGCATTTCTAAGCTTCTGCAGCAGGCCAACTGTGTAATCCTTTGCTTCGTCTCCCAAAGCAACAAGATAACAATCTATGCTGTTCTTTAAATCCAGCTCTACCTTTTCAGCTGAAAGGGCTGCAATGAGTCTTTCAATACTGAATGCAAAACCAATACCAGGAGCTTCCGGTCCGCCAATGTCTTCTGTTAAGCCATTGTATCGGCCGCCGCCGCAAAGTGTTGTGATGGCGCCAAAGCCTTCTGCATCACTCATAATCTCAAATGCTGTGTGTGTGTAATAGTCTAATCCGCGCACTAGATTTGGATCCACCACAAACTCTATGTCAAGATCCTGTAAATATCTCTGAACTTTTTCAAAATAAGTTTTTGACTCTTCATTTAAATAAT
Organism: Cytobacillus gottheilii; assembly: GCF_001636345.1. Taxonomy (GTDB): domain Bacteria; phylum Bacillota; class Bacilli; order Bacillales; family Cytobacillaceae; genus Cytobacillus; species Cytobacillus gottheilii. Next base: position 1,537,295 of record NZ_KV440945.1, on the reverse strand, counting down.
CCAAAATCGATGGAGCTGACTTCATCAGTTCATGCTCACGATCTTTTTTACAATCCAAAATCCTCATTGGATTTTTCTCTAGTCTGTTCTGACAGTCGCTGCAGAATTCTCCAATCCGCGGTTTGAAGTGTGCAATCAGTGCATCGCGGTGCGCGCCTCTGCTTTCTTTATCGCCCAGGCTGTTAATGACAAGCTTTAATTTTTTCAAGCCCATCTCTTTGTAAAAGGTCATTGCAAGTGCAATTACTTCTGCGTCTATTGCCGGATCAGAACTGCCGATTGCTTCAACACCAAATTGCACGAACTGGCGGAATCTGCCTGCCTGCGGGCGTTCATAACGGAACATTGGTCCCATATAATACAGTTTAATCGGCTGATTTGCGTAGCCAAACATCTTATTTTCAACATAAGAGCGCACTACAGCTGCTGTTCCCTCTGGACGAAGCGTTAAGCTGCGCTCGCCGCGGTCTTCAAAGGTATACATTTCCTTTTGCACAACATCTGTTGTATCGCCTACACCACGCAAAAACAGCTCTGTGTGTTCAAAAATGGGCGTTCTGATTTCCTGGTATTGAAATCTATCACAGATTTCCTTCGCCTTCTGTTCAATAAGCTGCCATTTCTCAACTTCTCCAGGTAAAATATCCTGCGTTCCTCTTGGTATGTGAATTGCCATAACGTATCCTCCTAAAACAATTGAATTCTATGTAAACACAAAAAACTCCCGTCCCTTGTATTCATTACAAATACAAGGGACGAGAGTTTTATTCCCGTGGTGCCACCCTAATTGAAGACAGTTTACCTGCTTCCACTTTTACAGTTAACGCCTGTGTACGTTCATTTCCTACTAGGCCAGATTGGCATTTCAGAACGAAGCCTACGAAGTGTTCTTTCATTAAATCAGTTTGGAGAAATGCTTTCAGCCTAAGGCATTTCCTCTCTTTCCAATTAGGATTTAACTACTCTTCTCCATCATCGGTTATATGAAAAGCGTAAGGCGCCTTGCTCAACCCCGATACCTCGAGTTCCTAGCGCCTGCAGCTAGACAATACGAAAAGCGTAAGCGCCTTTCAATGTGTGCTTATATTATTTACTTAATATTAAGGAGCAAAGCACATAATGTCAAGAGCGAAAATTACGAGCGCCCCATTTTCTTTTTTAATGTTTTCACATCTTTTAATGTGAGACCAAACTCAGAAGCAAGCTCCACCATGTTTGATTGCTGCTCTGATTGGATAAAATCATGAAAATCGACACCAAATAGTTTATTATTAGCTGATTGAACAGACATTCCTTTATCGCCAAATCTCATGATAGAAATCATCCTTTACATTTTTTGTATTCTCTAGTATTCCCTGCTAACTGAAAATTATTGTCTTGCTCTCTATTTTTACGAAAATTTTCTTAGAGGAAATTGCAATAAAATAACGAATTAGTATAATAGGCTGGTACTAATTACTAAAGCTGATTGATCTTACCTATGCTTGCTTATGCAAGCTGAAAACAACATGAAGAACATGTTATACTGTGTAAGGCTGGCATTTGGCATTTTTTTCTGTGAGAGGAGGATTTTTTTGTTAAAAAGAAAGGCTTCAACCGTGTTTTTTTGCTTTATCTTACTCTTAACTGCTTTTACTCCCGCTGTAAGCGCTGAAGCAGGAGGGGCGGCTATAAAAATTGCGGTTGATGAATTGAATGTAAGATCTGGTCCTGGATTAAGCTACCCGATTTTAGGAAAAGCGAGCCGGAACGAGGAATATCAGCTGCTTGGACAAGAAAATGAATGGCAGCAGATAAGCTATAAGGGAGATCAAGGATGGGTCGCTGACTGGCTTACGGCTGCAGCAGATGACCATTCATCATCTGTTAGTATTTCCATGAGCGGACAAGCGACTATCTCTGAAGATGGACTGCGGGTAAGAAGCGCCCCCGGGACAGACAACTCTGTAATCGGAACGGTACATAGAGGTGAAACCTATAGCATTAAACAAAGTAACGGAGATTGGACACAGCTTGAAACACCATTTGGTCTAGGATGGGTATTTAATGATTATCTGCAAATGGATTCAAGTGATCATGAAGAACCACCTGCAGCTGAAAAAACTGGCACGATTACAGGGAGTTCGGTGAATGTCCGATCAGACTCAACAACTGGTGGGGACATTCTTGGCAAGCTGGATCAAGGTTCGACTGTAAAAATTTTATCAGAGAAGAACGGCTGGGTTGAAATTTCATTTTCTGGCCAATCAGCATGGGTCAGCAGTGACTATGTCGAGGATCAAACAGCTTCCTCATCAGCCAACACAGGCGAGAGTGAGCCGACATCCGGGAATACAGCACTTATTAAAGCAGATTCGTTAACGGTAAGAGACACACCTTCCTTAAATGGAGACAGAATTGGTACAGTCACTAAAGGTGAGTCATTCACGATGCTAGAAGAAAGCAATGATTGGGTTAAAATTGAATACGATACAGGAGCCTTCGGTTGGGTTGCGGGCTGGTTTTTAGAAAAACAACATGCCAGCAGCACACAAACGGCAGGGAAGCCTTTAAGCGGCAGTACAGTATCTATTACACATGATGGCACGAATATACGTGCGTCCTCTTCAACTAATTCAGCTGTTGTTGAGAGAGCCAATGCCGGCCAGGTTTTTGAGGCGATTCGCTTAGAAAATGATTGGGTTGAGGTTAAACTCACCGATGGCAGCACAGGTTTTGTTGCAGGCTGGATTGTGAGTATGAATGGACAAGCAGCACAGATTGAAAAGCGCGGATCAGGATCAGTGAAGAATAAAACGATTGTGATCGATCCGGGACATGGCGGAAGAGATAATGGCACAACAGGAACAAGAGGGACATTAGAGAAAAAGCTGAATCTGCAGACTGCAGAGCTATTAGCTGCCAAGCTAAAATCCGCTGGTGCAAATGTCATTCTTACAAGAAACAGTGATACATATATTCCACTTGAAGCAAGGGTAAGAAGTTCCTCCGTAAATGGAGCAGATGCTTTTATCAGCATTCATTATGATAGCATTAATGACCGAAGTGTGCGCGGAATGACAACTTATTATTATTATGGCTTTCAGGAACAGCTTGCCAGTGATGTTCATACCGCAACCGCTGCGAGAACTCGTATAAAAGACCGAGGGCATCGTCAAGGTGATTATTATGTACTCAGAGAAAATACCCAAAAAGCCATCTTAATTGAACTAGGCTACCTAAGCAATCCAGCGGAAGAAATGGCTGTCAGCTCCCCGCAATATCAGGAAGCTGCAGCTGCAGGAATGTATGAAGGACTAGTGAGATATTTTAAGTAAAATATAAAAAAACAGCTCCCCTGAGCTGTTTTTTTATTTACTTTCAATAATTAGCGTTACAGGACCGTCGTTTGTCAGGCTTACATCCATCATGGCACCAAATGTACCTGTTTCGACCTTTAAGCCTTTTTCACGCAGATAAGAATTAAAGGTATCATAAAGGACAATTGCCTGATCTGGTTTAGCCGCATTCATAAAATTAGGTCTGCGTCCTTTTCGGCAATCTCCATATAAAGTAAACTGGGAAACAGACAAAATTTCTCCGCCAGCGTCTAAGATCGATAAATTCATTTTTCCATCTTGATCATCAAAGACTCTTAAGTTTGCTATTTTATCTGCAAGAAAAGCTGCATCCTCTTCCGTATCATCATGTGTGACACCAACTAAAAGGACAAACCCTTTTTCAATCCTGCCTACAACCTCATCTTCAACCGTAACCGAAGCCTGCTTGCTTCTCTGTACTACAACCTTCATAACAATACTCTCCCAGGTTAATTCATTATACGTCTAACAGCATAAACGTCTGGTATTTGTTTAATTCGATCAACCACTTTTTGCAGGTGGCTGACATTTTGAATGGCAATCGACATATCAATCGTAGCTGCCTTATTGCGATCTGATTTGCCGGTCACCGCTGAAATATTTGTCTTTGTTTCATTTACCGCCTGCAATACTTCATTCAATAGACCTCTGCGATCATAGCCGGTAATTTCAATCTCAACATTATATTCTTTCCTGTCGTTTAGGCCTGTTTCCCATTCAACCGGAATGAGGCGAGCCTGTGCGTCATCTGTTCGGATATTGGTGCAATCTGCACGGTGAACAGAGACACCTCTGCCTTTTGTGATAAAGCCAACAATCTCATCTCCAGGTACGGGATTACAGCAGCGCGATAACCGGATGAGCAGGTTATCAATGCCAGATACTCGCACACCTGATTCCCGTTTCCTTGCTGTTGGAAATGACTTTAATTCTGAAACAGCATTTGAAATATCGTTGTTTTGCTCAAGATCACGCTTCTTGCGCCACTTCTCTGTAAGACGGTTGGCGACTTGAAGAGCTGTGATGCCATTGTAGCCAACTGCAGCATACATATCCTCTTCATTGGCAAAATTGAACTTTTCAACGACTTTTTTAACATTTTCTGCTGTTAAAATTTCTTTTAAATCAAACTCCATATTGCGGATTTCTTTTTCAACGAGTTCTTTGCCTTTTTCAAAATTCTCATCTTTTCGCTGTTTCTTAAAGAATTGTCTGATTTTGTTTTTAGCCTGTGAAGATTGCGCCAGCTTCAGCCAATCCTTACTTGGCCCATACGAATGCTTAGATGTAAGAATCTCGATAATATCTCCGGTCTGCAGCTTATAGTCTAATGTCACCATTTTGCCGTTCACTTTGCTGCCGATTGTTTTATTGCCAATCTCAGAGTGAATTCGATACGCAAAATCGATCGGAACGGAGCCGGATGGAAGCTCAATTACATCTCCTTTTGGAGTGAAGACAAACACCATGTCCGAGAATAAATCCATTTTTAACGATTCCATAAATTCTTCAGCATTCACCGTATCATCCTGGAAGTCGAGAATTTCTCTGAACCATGTAAGTTTTTCTTCAAAAGAAGAATTTTCAGCCACTTTTTTGCCTTCTTTATACGCCCAGTGGGCAGCAATCCCGAACTCAGCGATGCGGTGCATTTCCATTGTGCGGATCTGCACTTCCAATGGATCGCCTTTTGGTCCAATCACCGTTGTATGAAGTGATTGGTACATATTTTGCTTTGGCATAGCAATATAATCTTTAAATCTTCCAGGCATCGGTTTCCAGCATGTATGAATAATCCCCAAAACCGCGTAGCAGTCCTTAATGCTGTTCACAACAATTCTTACAGCTAATAAGTCATAAATTTCATTAAACTGCTTGTTTTGCAGGGCCATTTTCCGATAAATGCTGTATATATGTTTCGGCCGGCCAGACATTTCAGATTTAATTGCTACCTCATCGAGCCGCTCCCGCATAATAGAAATGACTTCATCCAGATATTCTTCCCGCTCTGCCCGTTTCTTTTTCATCAGGTTCACAATTCGATAATATTGCTGCGGATTTAAATATCTTAGTGCAGTATCCTCAAGCTCCCATTTAATCTTTGAGATCCCTAAACGGTGGGCGAGAGGCGCAAAGATTTCAAGTGTTTCATTTGAAATGCGGCGCTGCTTTTCAGCCGGCAAATGCTTTAGTGTCCTCATATTATGAAGACGGTCAGCAAGCTTGATCAAGATGACACGAATATCCTGTGCCATCGCGACAAACATTTTACGATGATTTTCGGCCTGCTGTTCTTCCTGTGACTTGTATTTAATTTTCCCCAATTTTGTTACACCATCGACAAGCATGGCAACTTCATCATTAAATGCGTTCGATATATCTTCCAGTGTAATTTCTGTATCCTCAACAACATCATGTAAAAAACCTGCTGCCACTGTAGAAGGATCCATTTCTAAGTCAGCAAGAATGCCTGCTACCTGAATTGGATGAATGATATATGGTTCGCCTGATTTGCGATATTGTTCACGATGAGCATGCTTGGCAAAATCATAAGCCTCTTTTACGAATAACGTCTGCTCTTCATTCAAATATTGCTTTACCCTGTCGATGACTTGTTCGGCGGTCAGAACTTGATCATGCGCCATGGAATCACCTTTACCCCATAATTTTATTTCTGCTGCGTTTTTCGTTTATATAAACAGTGCCCTCCGGCAATAGCGATGAAAGCACCAAGAATGTATTCAAGTATCATTCTTGTGATGTTAATGTTACAAATTAGAATGATTGTTATTATTATCGAAAAAAAATGGACAAATGTAAAGTGGTTGGCTGTTATTTTTATGGAAAAACGAAAAAAATGTCGAACTTTGACTGAATTGATGTGCAAATTTGTTAGTATATCCATTTATTATATAAAATATATGGAGTTTTTTTGAAAATGAATCATTATTAGAAAAATAAAACATCTATTAAAAGGAAAGAACCGAAATCCTTTTATGTATAAAAAGAGCGCCATGTTAAAATAGCGCTCTTTTTTGGATTTATTAAAAGTCCATTAATGTTAATACGTCGTATTTCTCGAGTTTGCTTCTGCCATCGAGGTATGTTAATTCGATTAGGAAGGCAATACCTGCAACAATGCCGCCAAGTTCTTCAACAAGCTTGATTGTTGCTTCAATAGTGCCGCCAGTGGCCAGCAAGTCATCTGTGATTAATACGCGCTGACCTGGTTTAATTGCATCCTTGTGGATGGTTAAAACGTCTTTTCCGTATTCTAAACCATAATCAACCTTGACTGTTTCTCTTGGAAGTTTCCCTTCTTTACGAACTGGTGCGAAACCAACTCCTAAGGAATAAGCTACAGGGCAGCCGATAATAAAGCCGCGCGCCTCTGGGCCAACAACAAGATCAATGTTCTGCTTTTTTGCATATTCAACGATTTGGTCAGTTGCATATTTGTATGCCTCACCATTATCCATTAAAGTTGTAATATCTTTAAAACGAATTCCTGGTTTTGGCCAATCCTCAACGATTGTAATGTATTGTTTCAAGTCCATTCTTACCCATTTCCTCCTCGGATTCCACAGATCCTGAGATCACTTCATCAAACCAGCTCTTTAACTGGCCATAAGATGAGTATAGCAAATCGCTTTCAAGCTCATATGATGCCTGCTTTTGCCGGTATGTCTGTGAATCTGCCAAATCACGTTTATTGGCTGTATTTTGTAGAGAAATAACTCCACTCTTTATTGTAACAAAATCTAACTCAAAAAACACTGTTGAGATAAAATCTATTGAATCTCTGCTCCAGCCTTTGTGTTTGGCTAAATCGTTTCCGTGCTTTTTCAAGTCAAAAGGACCTTTTTTCGCCAAGAACGCATAAAACCATTTAAAATGATCCCGGTTCGGCATGGTACTAAAAAAATCACTATCCTGTTTATAAAATAAAGCATATATTCTGCCTGGCTGTTTGCCTTGTAATAACCCGGCAAGCAGATCCTTTGAAGGAGGCAGGTCCGCGAGAATAATAGGATCTTCAGACATGTTGGTCTTCATAGCATCTTCTAAAGTCGGAACATATGAAACATGGCCGCCATTAGCATATTGCTTAATAAAGTCCACGTTTTCTTCATTAAAAACAATCCAGTGATTCTCAGCCTGCTTAACACCTTCAGGCAGTTTGGCAGGATTTTTAATTCCTCTAATATCGAAAAGCTGCCATCCTTCAATAGCAACATCATGAATGAAGATCTGCGGCTTTTTAATATTGTTCCATTCATTAATGGAAAGCTCTCCAATCACATTAATGGATGCCTCTGGTGAAATCTGATCATAAAGATGTCCAAGACTGAACCCAATTCCATCCAAATGGGAAGAATCCTGTTCGAAAGTCATTTTTAAATGATTTTGATTGGCGCCAATTTTTCTGATCGCCTTTATGCCCGCTCTTTCAATAACAACCTTTGGTTTTGGATTGTCCATACCATATGGGGCCAGCATGTCCAGCTCTTGAATCGATGCTAAATCAATATCAGCAAGAGCTACTTGCTTATCCAATGTGGTAATTGGCACAAAGTCCTCTTCTGTCAGCTGATCATCTGCGAGTACTTTCAGCCGTTCTCTGAGTTCATTAACATCTGAGATATTTAATGTCATCCCAGCTGCCATGGGATGTCCGCCGAAATGAGGCAGAATATCTCTGCATTCTGAGAGATTCTTAAATAAATCAAAACCAGCAATGCTGCGGGCAGAACCCTTTGCCAGCCCTTTAACAGGATCGTAGCTCAACACGATGGCTGGCCGGTAAAATTTTTCAACCAGCTTGGAAGCGACAATTCCAATGACACCAGAATTCCAGCCTTCTTTTCCAACCACAATAACTGGATGGTCATCAATACCATAATTCGTCTCAACTTCTTCGATCGCCTTCTGAGCAATTTCATTCACGATGCTCTGACGGTCTTTATTCATATTATCAATCTCTTCGGCAATCGATTCTGCTTCAATTCGATCTTCTGTTAATAGCAATGCTACAGCCGGATCGGCACTATCTAGCCGTCCAGCAGCATTTAAACGCGGTGCAATAAAGAAACCAATTGTTTCTTCATTAATGGCACCAGCTTCAATGCTGCCTCGTTTCAGCAGCTCCTGCAGCCCAATAAACTTGGTTGCTCTTAATTTCTTGATCCCTTTTTTAGCAATCGTGCGGTTTTCTCCTTTAAGCGGGACCAAATCGGCAATCGTTCCAATTGCAGCAATTTCAAGCAGATGCTCAGGCAAATCCCCATATAAAGCATGAGCTACCTTAAATGCAACGCCAACCCCTGCCAGATCACGAAAAGGATAAACGCTATCTTCAAGCTTAGGATGAATAATCGCCAAAGCTTCAGGCAGTTCAGGTCCTGGTTCATGGTGGTCGGTAATAATTAAATCAAGTCCAAAATCTTTAGCCGCTTTCGCTTCATTTACAGCAGCAATACCTGTATCTACTGTAATGATCAGCTTAACACCAATATCAGCTGCGTATTCAAATGCAGGGATATTTGGACCATATCCTTCGGTAAAACGATTTGGAATATAATATTCTACCTGTGCTCCAAGATCACGAAGTACGGTCATCATTACGGTCGTACTCGTAACTCCATCAGCATCATAGTCACCAAATATAAGTATTTGTTCGCCATTGGCTATTGCCTCTTTTATTCTGGCAACTGCCAGATCCATTCCTTTCAGTAAAAAAGGATCATGAAAGCCCTGTTCTTTTTCAAATAAAAAATACCGTGCTTCTTCAACGGTATCTACTCCACGATTAACAAGTAAAGAAGCAACTAGAGGCGTTACCTTTAGTTCTTCCACTAATGTATTGACTTTTTCTTGATCTGATTGCCGGACTACCCAGCGTGTTTTTGATTTTAACATGCGCTCACCCCTCGGCTTTTTCATTATACAAGAGGGGTAAGCTTGTTTCAATACATATAGAATTGCCAAAAATGTATTCGTTTAGCTTTGTGTACTTTTTTGTGTGCTTTCTTTAGGCTTTTTCTCTGTCAGTAAAGAGTCGTTCTTAGTCACCTTTGGCTGTTCAGCCGCTTTTTCTTTCTTCAGATGCTTGATTTCTCTCTGCAGACTGTAAATCCGCACAATTCCAACTGAGCCAATTATCATTCCGCCCATTAAAACAGAGCCTAAAATCACAAGTATTAACGGCCATTCACTTTCTCCAAATAAATAATTAACTGTAACTGGGTCAACATTTATAACAGCAAAAATAGCGACAATTAATGCAAATACAATTCCCAGTAATAATGCCCATTGGTTTTTCACTATATATCCTCCTTTCCTGCACTCTTATCTATTTCATTTACCCGCTTCCGCTGATCGCTAAAACTCGTTCACTACGTTTAATATACTTCAGATATAGATAAAAATACCTCTGTCATCAGCAGACAGAGGTACCATAATCTATTAAACCTGAGGCTCGTCCGTTTCCTTTTTCTTTTCCTTAAAGGTGATCAATACACCCTTTTGCTTCAGCTCTTTGCCTTTCCAATCCAGCCAAATTTGAGCGGCTAGGAAAATGGAAGAATACGTACCGGCAATAAGGCCGACAAGCAAGGCAATATTGAAATTGCGGATTGCTTCGCTACCAAAGATGAGCAAGGCAACAACGGCAAGTATAACTGTGATAATGGTATTTAACGAGCGGCCTAATGTTTGTCTTAAACTTTTATTGACTACTTCTTTTAATTCAGCAAATTCTTTAATTTTACGCTTTTTAACCATATTTTCGCGTATTCGGTCAAAGGTTACAATCGTATCATTAATTGAATAACCGATAATGGTTAACACGGCAGCAATAAAGGTTAAATCCGCTTCTAACCTTGTTATGCTGAAAATGACAATAATGAAGAACGCATCATGAAGCAATGCAATGATAGACGCAACTGCCATTTTAATTTCAAATCGGATGGTTACATATAAAATAATCCCGATTGAAGCGATTCCCAATGCGATTAAGGCATTTCGGGCAATCTCTTTACCAACAGTCGGCGAAACGGTACTGATATTTGGTTCTGCACCAAATACCTCATTGAATTGCGCCTTTACTTCAGCAATTTCGTCTTGGCTGAGTACATCTGTCGTTCTGGCAACAGCAATATTATTATCTTCTCCTGAAATCACGATGTCATCTGTGCTGATTTGTACAGATTCGAGCTGTTCCTGGAATTCACTGGCTGTAATTTGCTGATCACCCAGCTGTTCAATTCTTGTTCCATTTGAGAAATCAATACTTAAGTTCAAACGGAAAATGCTTAACACAATAATTCCAGCAATAACCGTAATTGCCGAGAAGATATAGAACTTTTTACGCTGATTTACAAAATCAAATTTATCAAATTTTGATGGCAAATCGAGTGTATCATAATTTTCTGCAATGTCTTTAATCTCACTCTTTTTAACACCAAACCAGCCTGGCTTTTTATTAAACAAGTTGCTGTTCACCCATAAGCCCAGCAATAGTCTTGTTCCATACACGGATGTAATAAAGCTGACCAGTATACTTATGATTAAAGTTGTTGCAAAACCTTTAACTGAGCTTGTTCCATAAATAAACAAAACGCCAGCTGCAAGCAATGTTGTTAAGTTTGCATCAAATATGGTCGAAAGCGAGTTCTTTCCGCCTACTTGGAATGCAGTCTTAATCGAACGTCCAACTTTGATTTCCTCTTTAATTCTTTCATACGTAATAATATTGGCATCTACAGCCATCCCGACACCTAGTATAAGGGCGGCAATACCAGGCAGTGTCATAACTGCATTCAGCCAGTCAAAAATCAGAAGCGTGATAAAGAGATAAATGGTTAAGGTAATGGAAGCGATAATCCCAGGGAAGCGATAAAAAGCAATCATAAACAGGAAGATCGCTCCAATGCCGACAATCCCGCCGACAACCGTTTTCTCAAGAGCTTGCTCACCAAATTGAGCTCCTACCGATGTAGAGAACACTTCATTTAATTCAACCGGCAATGATCCAGAACTCAGAAGGTTTGCCAGTGTCTGAGCTTCATCTAATGTGAAGTTTCCTTCAATTGTAACAGTATTTGTGTTAAAGACCTGACTTACGTTAGGTGCAGAAAGGAACGCAGGATCCTCTTTTGTCACTTCTTCCTGGAAGCTATGCACGCCGTCTTCAAAATCCAGCCAAATAACAAGCTGATTATTTGGAGCCATTGCTACGATCTTTTCCGTTACTTCTTTAAACTTATTAGCATCTTTCAATTCAATCGAAACGTTAGGCTGACCATTTTCATCAAATGATTGTTTTGCTCCGCCCTCAACAAGGTCGGAACCATCCATCATCAGCTCATCGTTTACATCACGGAATGAAAGCTTTGCTTCTGTTGAAAGAATTTCACGGGCTTCATTTTGGTCCGTAACACCTGCAAGCTGAACACGAATACGATTATCGCCTTCAATTTGAATGCTCGGCTCGTTTACGCCCAATACGTTAATTCTTCGATCAAGTGACTGGACAGTGCTATTGAGGATATCCTGTGTCACTTCTTGTCCATCCTCTGTCTTTACCTCATACAGCACTTCAAATCCGCCCTGCAGATCAAGACCGAGTTTAATATTGTTTAAAATATCTTTCGATGTCACGCCGATCAAGCTTCCAAGCAATATAACGATCAGGAAGAATGAAAGGATTCTACTGCGTTTGACCATTATGTATAAATCCTCCTTAAATAGTGCCAAAAAAAGGCATTAAACCTATGATTCCAATATACCCATTATGAAACAGAAAAAGGAAGCTGTCAATTTGACTATTAACGGAAAAGAAGCATTAGCAGCGCATCAATACCCAGTAAAACACGATTCCTACCTTAAAGAGCTAGATCCCTTTTTGCAAGACTGGTTATGTAAGCATCTACTACTAGGAACACTTCCTTTTTAGAATAAATTTACGTTTATATTATTACTTAAAGAGGCTTTTCAGGTCTTCCTCACTAATAGATAAGTCACTTCCTCTTAAAGCCTCTACTGTTGAATAATTGATATATTCACCCGCTTTAACCGCCATAATATCTTCTATGATTTCGAATAATTTGACATCTTCTTTTGGTTTCTTCCATTTTTTCTTCGTGAGAAAAGACCAGAATTCATCTTCCTTCACATTGCCATAGCCATAAAACTGAATTTCATCGATCTTAACTTGCAATGCCGGACTAACGTGTTGACGAAAGGAATCATAAGGATGATTAGTTTTCAATATAGAAACGCCTCCATTTTATCATGCATAATAGCGAGATTATATGCTTTAAAAACCTAGCAGTGAAACCTTCCTATTGGGCAGCATTTAACAGTGTAAAAAAAAGCTTGTCATGCTTTGTCCACTCTCTTGCATATAGATAATTGTATAGCATTATATGTAATTTGAGAAGGCAGGGAGCAGAATGTCGAAATTTTTAAAAGGTACCATGATCCTGCTGGCAGCAGGCCTGGTCACTAGAGTTCTAGGATTTATTAATCGCATCGTTATTGCCCGTTCAATAGGGGCCGAGGGTGTTGGTTTATATATGATGGCATACCCGACTTTTATCCTTGCTGTCACCATAACCCAGCTAGGTCTTCCTGTAGCCATATCCAAACATGTAGCAGAAGCTGAAGCGGTGGGCGACGCACGAAAAACTAAAAAAATACTGGTTGTCTCTCTGGCCACAACCATCTCGTTATCACTAATCATTACGCCTGCTTTAATTATATTAGCTCCATATCTATCTGAAACACTTTTTACAGATCCAAGAACCCATTTGCCCTTGCTCGCAATTGCACCAGTTGTTCCTATTATAGCTGTTTCTTCTGTCATTCGCGGCTATTTTCAGGGAAAACAAAATATGAAGCCTGCTGCTTACTCCCAATTACTTGAGCAAGCAGTCCGTATTACATTGATTGCCGCTATGACAACAGCATTTCTCCCTTATGGAATTGAATATGCAGCAGCGGGAGCCATGCTTGCTTCAGTTGTGGGTGAGCTTGTTTCTTTAGCCTATCTATTAACCGCGTTCAAATTAAAAAAGAAATTTCGTGTTCGCAAGCAATTCTTTCAATTCATTCAATCGGGTAAATCAACCTTTAAAGAACTCATGAGTGTCGCATTGCCAACAACAGGAAGCCGCATGATCGGTTCACTTGCCTGGTTTTTTGAACCCATTGTTGTAGCACACAGCCTGGCATTAGCAGGAGTTGCAACCATTGCCGCAACCCAAAGCTATGGTGCCCTGACAGGTTTTGCCATGCCGCTATTAATGCTGCCATCTTTTATCACCCATGCCCTCTCAACATCATTGGTGCCTGCCCTTAGTGAGGCCTACTCAAAAAAGAATATGAAGCTTATTGAATATAGACTTCAGCAAGCTCTAAAATTTGTATTCATTTCAGGCGGCTTGGCTGTGGTCATCCTCTATGTTTTGGCAGAACAGCTTATGAATATAATTTACGATTCATCTACAGGAGCAGGCTTTATTAAATTAATGGCACCATTTTTCTTATTATACTTTTTCCAAGGCCCACTCCAGGCAGCATTACAAGCTTTGGATCATGCCCGCGCTGCCATGATTAACAGTCTGATAGGGGCTGTTGTTAAAATCGCTGTTATTTTCGCACTTGCCAGTCAGCCAGCCTTCGGAATTAATGGTGTGGCCATTGGCATGCTTGTAGGTTTTGTTCTTGTAACCCTGCTCCATATGGCGACAATCCTGAAAAAGATCTCTTTTACTTTTCATATCCGCGATTATATGAAAACATTTATCATTATGGGTCTATCAGGCTGGGCAGGCTACTATACTTACCCTTACTTACATGATTATTCCATGCTGATTTCTATCATCATCAGCATTTCTGTTATCGTAATGGTGTATTTCATTCTGCTGCTGCTCTTCGGTTTACTAAAAAAACACGAGCTGCGTCAGATTCCATGGATTGGCGGATTTCTATCCATTTTTGCATCGAAGTAGTGAAAGATGTTTTAGAGTTTGTACATTCGTTTAGGAGCACTGCAGACTTTCGTTTTCAGCATATGAAGAGTTTAGACCTAGCCCCCTTCCTTCCGCCAGTACCTGAAGAAGTCGAGGGACCTATTTTTTAAAGAAAGAAAACCCCAAACCATTAGACAGGAGCTCATTGATAATGGTTTGGGGTTATTTTATTTGGCTAAGTGTTTCTCCCTTTTCCACGACACCTTTTCCAGATACTGGACTTTAGAAGGGTGTTTCTCTCCTTTTCGCGACACTATTTTCCAGATACTGGACTTTAGAAGGGTGTTTCTCTCCTTTTCACGACACCATTTTCCAGATACTGGACTTTAGAGGGGTGTTTCTCTCCTTTTCGCGACACTATTTTCCAGATACTGGACTTTAGAGGGGTGTTTCTCTCCTTTTAACGACACCAATTCCCAGATACTGGACTTTAGAGGGGGGTTTCTCCCTTTTTCACGACACCAATTCCCAGATACTGGACTTTAGAAGGGTGTTTCTCTCCTTTTCACGACATCAATTTCCAGATACTGAACTTTAGAGGGGGGTTTCTCTCCTTTTCACACTCACAGAATTGTTCAGGGTAAGTTATTTCAGTTCCTGTATCTATTATTTCCTGCTGCCCCCTCCAGAAGCTTTTCTAACATTGCTCTAACATCATTTCTCAATTTCATTTTTTCTGTCTATATAAAAATGCCCGTTCTCAAAGCTGCAAAATGAAATTTCTTCTATGCTGTGGTAGCCTCTTTCTCCTAATTCCTTCAGCAGCCATTGGTCTGTTTTTTTGATGCTTTCAAGATGCTCATATTGAATGACTCCATCGAGAATGAGCGGCCAGGTCACACCGTTTTTAGCATCTTTTTTCGTAAAAACAGATAAATGGCCCGAAGATTCGAGTACTGCCAATTCAACATCTGATATAAGTGCTATGTCTTTGTCACGGAGTTGAAGGAGCAGATCGTCGAAATTATAATTTTGCTTTTTCATGGCGTACTCATCTATTTTCCCATTATTTATAATAATCGTTGGTTTCCCGTCCACTACATCTCTAAACTTCTTGCTTTTTAATGATATGTAAGCAAATGTAATCTGCAGCAGCAGCAGAATCAGCATAGGAAGCACGTTTTTAAATAGGGATGAATTTGTTTCTTCAAGTGCCGTTACCGCTAACTCTGCCAGCATGATTGAAACGACTACATCCAAGACACTTAGTTCACCGATTTCCCGCTTTCCCATCAATCGATAGATGACGGAAATTAACCCATACAAGAAGATCGTTCTGAAAATAATGACCATATACTCTTCCATTGAATGATCCCCCTTTAAAAACAGCTTTCTTTTTATTGTCAACGAACAAGAAAAATATATAAGTTTTATTTTTTCTTTTTTTAAGGATGAAGGAAAAAAGAAGATTTTGTTAGCGAAAAGTGATTTTTTGCTTCTAAATTCGGCTGCTTTGAATATGCTTGTACAAAGAGATTGTGCGAGACAGGCCATTGGCATTCACGCACAAAAAGCTTGCCAATAGAGGGGAGATGGTTAAAATAGAAGAATCAAAAAACTTGGGCAGTGCAGTGCTATTTGGAAATATCGCCATTTTTATTGTTGCAATAATCAGCAGTTTGTTTTTTTCGCTGCTACTTTCGTTCACCTCTTTACAGGAGGCATCACTTCAGCATGTCATTACCGCTGTATCATTTATAGCTTTATTTGCGGGAGGCTTTATTGCAGGAGGAAAAGGAAAGCAAAAAGGCTGGCTTCTTGGCGGGATAACAGGGCTGCTTTATTCCCTTATTATCTTTCTTTTTCAATATTTAGGTCATGATCGTCTTTTTGATATGGAACAAATCATCTATCATACATGTTACATCCTAATCTGTATGATGGGCGGTATTTTAGGGGTAAATGTGAAGGGAAAATCATCTTAATAGCAAAAAGCGGACCCAAAATGGATCCGCTTCTTTTTTATTTTGCTAGCATATCTCCAGCTGATACTTCCGTTACTTCGCGAATTGCTGCGCGATCGTATGTAAGTCTGCTGCCGTCACCGCATTTGATGACAATCTTATCTTCATCGATTGCATCAACAAAACCATGAAGACCACCAATTGTTACAACTTTATCTCCCTTTTTCAAATCAGTCTGCATTTGCTGAACCGCTTTTTGGCGCTTCTGCTGCGGACGAATTAACAGGAAGTAAAACAATACAAACATCAATAGCAATGGTGCTAATGTTCCTAAGATTTCCATTCTCTTTTCCCCTCCTTTCAAGCATTAAAAGTTTTTCGCGTTTGGTTTGTTAAATCCATATTGTTCAAAAAACTCTTCTCTAAAGTCCCCCAGTCGATCTTCTCTGATTGCCTGTCTGACCCCTTCCATTAATTTTAACAGAAAATAGAGATTATGATAAGTTGTAAGCCTTATCCCAAACGTTTCTTCACAGCGAATTAAGTGACGAATATAGGCACGGCTATAATTTTTGCATGTATAGCAATCACAGTTTGGATCAAGCGGTCCAAAATCTTTTGCATACTTCGCATTTTTAACAACTAATCGCCCTTCACTTGTCATTAACGTTCCATTTCTGGCGATACGGGTAGGCAATACACAGTCGAACATATCAATTCCGCGGATTGCTCCATCAATTAATGAATCCGGTGAGCCTACTCCCATTAAATACCTAGGCTTATTGTCAGGCAGCCATGGCGTTGTGAATTCAAGCACCCGGTTCATCACGTCTTTTGGCTCTCCAACTGACAAGCCTCCGACAGCATAACCCGGGAAGTCAAGTGATACAAGATCTTTAGCACTTTGCTTGCGCAGATCTTCAAACTCCCCGCCCTGCACGATGCCAAACAATCCTTGGTCATTTGGACGCTGATGAGCTGTTAAGCAGCGTTCTGCCCATCTGGATGTTCTCTCAACAGATTTCTTCATATATTCGTGTGTTGCAGGAAATGGCGGGCACTCATCAAAGGCCATCATAATATCTGAACCTAAAGCATTTTGGATTTCCATTGCCTTTTCTGGAGATAAAAATAGCTTGTCTCCATTTAAGTGATTTCGGAAGTGGACACCTTCCTCTTCAATTTTACGGAATTCACTTAAGCTGAAGACTTGGAATCCGCCTGAGTCTGTCAAAATAGCACGGTCCCAGTTCATAAATTTATGAAGCCCGCCTGCTTCTTGAATAATCTCATGACCAGGACGAAGCCATAAATGATACGTATTGCTCAGAATAATACCTGCTCCCATCTGAACTAAATCTTCAGGCGACATTGTTTTTACTGTAGCCAATGTCCCAACAGGCATAAAAACAGGTGTTTCAAACGAACCATGCGGCGTATGTACACGGCCTAGTCTGGCTCCAGTTTGTTTACAAGTTTTAATTAATTCATAACGAATGGCTGTCACTATTCTTTCTCCTTCCGAGAATTGTGTTGCTTCATTTCTTCATTCTATGTGCTAAACGTTTCTTATTTTATCAGCATTGCGTCGCCAAAGCTAAAGAAGCGATAGCGCTCCTCGACCGCTGTGTTGTAGGCATGCAGGACGTTCTCTCTTCCTGCCAGTGCACTAATTAACATGATCAGTGTTGATTTTGGCAGATGGAAATTGGTAATCATCCCATCGATCGCTTTAAATTCGAAGCCAGGGAAGATAAATATATCTGTCCAGCCGCTCGCAGCCTCAAATTGTCCATCATGGTCTCTTGCAATGGTCTCAAGTGTTCTAGTTGAAGTCGTTCCGACACTGATAATCTTTCCGCCTTGTTTGCGCACTTCATTCAGTAAATTAGCAGTACCTTCACTCATTTGATAATACTCGGCATGCATATCATGCTCTGTTAAATCTTCCACACTGACAGGTCTAAATGTCCCTAAACCAACATGCAATGTGATAAAAGCAATATGAACGCCCATGGCTCTTATTTCTTCCAGCAGTTCCTCTGTGAAGTGAAGTCCTGCAGTTGGTGCAGCAGCCGATCCGCGCTCTTTAGCAAATACGGTCTGATATCGTTCCTTATCATCAAGCTGTTCTTTTATATATGGAGGAAGGGGCATTTCACCCAGGCGATCGAGCACTTCATAAAAAATACCTTCGTAGCTGAATTCAAGAAGACGTCCGCCATGCTCAGCTTCACCAATGCATGTTGCCGACAGCAAACCATCCCCAAATGTAATCACTGTACCTTCTTTAACGCGTTTCGCCGGCTTTATCAGGGTTTCCCACTTGTCACCCTCTTGCTGTTTTAATAGAAGAACCTCAATCTTTGCACCAGTTCCTTCTTTTTCGCCAAACAGCCTTGCTGGCAGTACTCTTGTATCATTCAACACAAGAGCATCTCCCGCTTTAAAATGCTCTTTAATATGCTTAAATATATCGTGTTTGATTTCACCTGTTTCCTTATCAAGCACCATCAGTCTGCTGCTTGTCCGGTCTTCAAGCGGAGTTTGAGCGATCAGCTCCTCCGGCAAGTGAAAATCAAATAAATCTACCTTCATGTTGTCACCGTCTCCTGCTAATAATATATTCCCCTATTGTTCTGGCATTTCTAATTGGAAATGCTCGTAAACCAATCTTGTCGCTACTCTTCCGCGCGGTGTCCGCTGCAAGAAACCAATTTGCAGCAAATAAGGCTCATAAACATCTTCAATTGTGTGTGCTTCTTCCCCAATTGTGGCTGCAATTGTTTCTAAGCCAACTGGACCTCCGCGAAATTTCTCAATGAGCCCTATTAATAATTTATGGTCAATATGATCAAGTCCTAAACGGTCAACTTGCATCAATCCCAATGCTTCATCCGTTATCAGCAGATCTACAGTTCCATTGCTCCGGACCTGAGCAAAGTCTCTTACTCTGCGGAGCAGACGGTTCGCAATACGCGGAGTTCCCCTTGAACGGCGGGCAATTTCCATTGCAGCATGATCGTCAATGCCCGTTTCAAGCACTTCAGCTGTTCGCACGACTATTTGCTTCAGCTGTTCTTCCGTATAATACTCAAGCCTGCACATCACACCGAAGCGATCTCTTAATGGAGCTGATAAAGAGCCTGCTCTTGTTGTCGCTCCAACGAGTGTGAAGGGAGGCAAGTCAAGGCGTACAGAACGTGCACTTGGCCCTTTGCCGATGACAATGTCAAGACAAAAATCCTCCATTGCCGGATAGAGGACTTCTTCAATCGACCGGGGCAGGCGATGGATTTCATCAATAAACAATACATCTCCAGGCTCCAGCGCTGTTAAAATTGCGGCTAAATCCCCTGGACGTTCAATAGCCGGTCCAGCCGTCGTTCTCAAATTCACGCCCATTTCATTTGCTATAATCGCCGCAAGGGTCGTCTTCCCAAGACCTGGCGGGCCATATAATAAGACATGATCAAGTGTTTCCTGCCTTAACTTCGCTGCCTGGATAAACACTTCAAGATTCGCCTTCACTTTATCCTGGCCGATGTATTGCCGTATCGTCTGAGGGCGCAGACTTTGCTCAAAAGTAACATCAAGCATATCGGCTTCGCCCGAAATAATGCGGTCTTCCAACTCCATCACCTTCTTTATTCACTCAATATAGGAGCAGAGTATTTATTTTAAAAGCTTTTGCAGTGCAGCTTTTATATATTGGTCAGTTGTCAGTTTCTCAGCTTTCAGTGCAGGTGTAATTTTCTTCAATTCTCGATCAGAGTATCCTAAAGCCTTGAGCGCCAATAAAGCTTCTTCAAAGTCTGCTTCATGCTCACTGCTTTTCTCGATGCTCTCATGGTCACTAAATAGATTAGGGAAATAGTCTGGCACAAAGTCCTGCAGCTTTCCTTTTAAATCAAGGATTATTTGTCTGGCTGTCTTCTTACCTACACCTGGGAATTTCACCAAAAAGGCTTCATCTTCATTTTCAATGGCTGAAACCACTTGCTCTGGCTGTCCTGTTGCTAAAATAGCAAGCGCTCCTTTGGGCCCAATTCCAGTAACGTTAATCAGCTTTGTAAAGAGCGTTTTTTCTTCTTGTGAAGTAAATCCATAAAGAGCAAAGATATCTTCACGCACATAATGATATGTATGCACCTTAACTTCCTGCCCAGCCTTGCTTGAATAGCTGAATGGATTTGGTGTCAGGATTTGATAGCCAATGCCGCCATTTTCAACGACGATATATTCTGGCCCGATATAATCAATTTTGCCTTTAATATATTCGTACAAACTGTTCTCGCTCCTCTAAAATGCTGTATTTCATTGTACCATACTCTGCTGCTTAATGACACAGGCATATCCTGCATGCCCCTAAGCAACAGAGTGTACAAGTTACTATCCTTTTTCCTGCAGACGTTTTAACTCTTCCTTTAAATCGTCGCGTGCACTTACTTCTGCAAGCTCCACATCTGTGCGGTAAGCAGAGCGGCAGATTAAGTGAGCAGATACAGGTGCAGTTAGAAAGACAAAGAAAATTCCAAGCAGCAGTTTTATACTAAAATATCCTTCTTGAAAGATAAAAAAGACGAAAGTGCCGAGGAGTGTACAAAGCACGCCTAATGTGGAGCTTTTAGAAGCTGCGTGTGACCGTGTATAAACATCTGGCAAACGAACTAATCCAACTGCACTTAAAAAACTAATAATACAGCCAATGAGAATGAGAGTGACAGCAACTATTTCACTTAGAACGTTTATGCTCAATGACAACACCTCTTTCTAAATATCTGGCAAACGCAATCGTCCCGATAAAGGATAATATACCGATCAATAAGATCACTTCAAAAAAAGCCGTCGTTCTGAGCATAACAGAGATGATTGCTACCACTGCAATGAGATTGATGCCAATTGCATCAAGTGCCTGCACCTTATCAGGGATCGAAGGCCCTTTTATGAGCCGATAAACGGCTGCAATTATAGAAAGAACTAAAAAGAATATTGATATCAATAGAATCGTATAAATCATTTGCGAGTCACCTTCTTAATGGCCGTTTCAAACTTCTGCTTTGACCGGAGTACAGATTTTTTAGATTCCGGGATATCCATTGCATGCATATAAAACACTTTATTATCATTTGAAACTTCTATTACGACAGAACCCGGCGTTAAACTCAGCAATAGAGCCAATAGGGTAATTTCCAGATCTCCCTCTAATTCTGTGCGCAGTTTAAAAATACCAGGCGTAATATTAATTTTTGGTCTAGTTACTTGCCGAATCACTAAAATACTAGATGAAAGCAGTTCGCGCAAGAAAATAAAAAACAACTTTAAAACATTTAAAATGGTAATCAGATAAAACTGATCACGCAAATATTTCCGCAATATGAATATGACGACAATCCCGACTATATATCCTGATAAGAATGTGATGGCACTCCAATCATTTTGGAGAAAACTCCATAATATCGCTATAAATAAATTCGTCAGTACTTGCTTTGGCATCAGCTTCACCCCAATCCTTTAGCCTTCTATTTTATTCTCCAAATACAGCTTTGATATAGAGCTCAGGATTCATCAGTCCTTCTGCCGCTAGATTGACATACGAACTAATCCCTTCAGCACCGACTCCAAGCAGCACAGCTAATCCTGTTAAAAGAGCAATCGGCACCATTATACCCTTTGTAGACCCTTTTTCCATTTCTTCACTGAGATAGGTCTCTCCCCAAAACGCATTCATAAATATTTTCATAATTGAATATAAAACGAGCAGACTTGTCAGAAGTCCAATGCCTCCAAGCCAATAATACTCCGCTTCAAAGGTGCCTTGTGTGATAAACACCTTGCCTAAAAAGCCGCTTAACGGTGGAATACCTGCCAATGCTAATGCAGCTGTGAAAAACATCCAGCCTAAATACGGATGAGTGCGTATCAAACCGCTCATATCTTCAAGCTTACTCGTGCCTGTCAGAGAAATAATCGTTCCCCCAATGAGGAAGATGAGCGCTTTAATAATCATGTCATGAATCAGATAAAATACGGAACCTGTCATGCCTGCAATTGACATGGAGGCAAGTCCAGCCATAATAAAACCGACACCGATGATCACATTATAGGTTAAAATTTTCTTAATATCTCCATAGGCAACTGCTCCGATTGCACCTAGCACCATAGTAACAGCACCCAAAACTCCAATGAGAAGGTGGGTTATTTGCGGTTCATGATAAAACACAAGCGTAAACAAGCGGAAAATCGCATACATGCCCACCTTTGTCAGTAAACCTGCGAACACTGCAGCGATGGCAGTTGGCGGTGCACTATAGGACCCAGGAAGCCAGAAAAACAGCAGTAACCCGGCCTTTAAACTAAACACGATCAGAAATACGAGTGAAATGGCTGTCAGCATTCCGCCCTGACCTGCCTCTGCTACCTTGACAGAGAGATCAGCCAGATTTAGCGTTCCTACCACAGCATAAATATAAGCAACTCCAACTAAGAATAGAAACGATGAAATAAGATTGATCAGCACATATTTAACCGATTCTCTCAGCTGCTTTCTAGTGCCGCCTAATGACAGCAGAACATAGGACGAAATCAGCATGACTTCGAAGCAAACAAACAAATGAAAGAGATCGCCTGTTAAAAACGAGCCATTTACCCCGGTAATCAGAAATAAGAAAACAGGATAGAAATAATAGCTCTCCCTTTCTTCCCCAATTGTCTTAAAAGCAAATAACAAACATGACAGAGCAACAATACTTGTAGTTGTCAGCAAAAGACTTGAAAACATATCAGCAGCGTAAGTGATCCCGAAAGGCGCCTGCCAGCCTCCAATCTGCAGGGTTTGAATGCCATCTTGATCATTTTGAATCATAAGCAGCACTGCCACAGCTCCAGTAGCGGTTATGCTCGCTGCACTTACTATTTTTTGGAGGGTAATATTCTTTCTAAATAAAACCATCAAAAGTCCCATAACCAAAGGGATGACGACGGGCAAAATCAGCAGATTATTCATCCTCATTCCCCCTCATTTTCTCTGTGTTGTCTGTTCCTATAACCTTATAGGCACGGTAACTTAATACTAAAAACAAAGCCGTTGTAGCAAAATTAATAACGATCGCAGTTAAAATCAATGCCTGCGGTATAGGATCTGTAAATGTGATCTCTTCAAAGCCTAAAAGCGGCGGACCGCCAGCTTTTACTCCCCCCATTGTTAAAATGAGAAGATGAACACCATGACTTATAATAGAAGTCCCTAAAATAATTCGCAGCAGAGTTTTCGTTAAAATTAAATACGTTCCAATGGCAAAGAATAATCCAATTAAAATTGACATCAATGTTTCCATATTATCGATCCTCACTTATCGTCATGATGACCGTAACCGCCGTGCCAATAACAGCCATTGCAACTCCCACATCAAACAAAACTGCCGTTGCAAGCTCTGTCTTTCCGAATATTGGCAGATCAAAATAATCAAACGTATGAGATAGAAATGGCGCATCAAATAGAAAGGAACCAAGGCCTGTTCCAACGGCAATCAGAACACCAACCACAGCCACCTTTTTGAAATCGAGTGATATATTTTCACGGACTGTTTCAATATCATAACTAAGAAATAGCAGCGTTAGAGCGGCCGCAAAGCCCAAGCCGCCAATAAACCCGCCTCCCGGAAGATGATGACCGGAGAAAAAAAGGTTAATGGAGAAGGTGAAAATAATGACGACTGCCACCTTTGTGACACTTCTTAAAATTACATCATTCGGCTCCTTCATCTTTTTCCCTCCTTGCTAATCTTAATTTGATCAATGTATATACACCAAGGCCTACAATGGTCAGCACAAATATTTCAAGCATAGTATCAAGACCTCGGAAATCAACCAATATGGCATTAACAATATTTCTTGCCCCTGCAAGCTCATACGAATCTTCAAAATACGATGAAACTGGTTCAAACATTCTGCTGCTGTTCGCTGATATCGCAAACAAAGTAACGACAGTCCCTACACCGAGCGAAATAATTAAGTTTAATGGCTTGAATGGTATTCCTTTTTTCTCTTTTTCCTTTTTAAACTTCGGCAAATGGTAAAAGCATAGTAAAAACAGAGCGGTTGTAACCGTCTCTACAACAAGCTGTGTTAAAGCCAAATCTGGTGCTCTGAAAAGAACAAAGAAGATGGCAACCAAATAACCAAGTGCTCCTACGGCAATAATGGCAGTCAGGCGCGACTTTGCAAATAAGACGGTTAACGCCGCAGCAAGCATACTGCCCATAATGCCAACTTCATAAAAACTTACTGGTGCGTCATTTGAAACATCAATAGAAAATGCACCAGGCAGCAGAAGCGCACCTCCCCATACGAAAATCAAAAGCGAGAAGATGTAAATCATATAAGCTCGCAGAGAACCTGTCATATACTGATCCGTAATGGTTTTTGCTCCGCTTTCCATTTTTGCCAGACCACTATCATATAAGCGGTTAAGTGTAAAACTTTGCGGATAAACGCTGTATAATCCGATCCATTTTTTTAATAGTATATATAAAATGCTTCCAATCACGACAACACCAATTGTCATAAACAGTTCGGTATTCCATCCATGCCATGCGCTGATTTTCATCTCAATATCAACCGCAGTCACTTCCTCCGGCAATAAAGAAGCAAGTGCCGGCTTTAATAAATAATTGGCAAGGACATTTGGAAAAAAGAAAAAGATCACAACGAGCGAAGCCAAAATTGCAGGAGGAATCAGCATGCCAAGCGGTGCTTCATGTGCCGGCTTTTCAAGCATTTTGGGCTTATATTTCCCTCCGAACGTTTTAAAGACAAGTATCATACTATAAACAAATGTGAAAACACTTGCGATCCAAGCAATAACAGGAAATAATACTCCGATTGTTTCCATATTAAAAATCTCCAGCTGTGAGGCATTTACAACAGCCGTAAAAAACATTTCCTTACTCAAGAAACCGTTAAACGGCGGCAAGCCCGCCATTGCAAAGCTTCCGATTACAGCAAGTGTAAAAGAAATCGGCATAAAACTCAGTAAACCGCCCAGCTTACGGATATCACGTGTCCCTGTTTCATGGTCAATAATCCCAACAACCATGAATAAGGATCCTTTAAAGGTAGAATGATTGACTAAGTGAAACACAGCAGCAAGTGATGCGATCGCATACACTGACGATTCGTCATTATAGCCAAAATATAAAATAGCAGAGCCTATCCCGAGCAAGCTCATGATTAAACCGAGCTGACTGATGGTGGAATAAGCAAGCAGCGCTTTTAAATCTGTCTGCCTGACAGCATTAATAGAGCCATACAATAAGGTTAGTATTCCAATTCCTGACACAAGCCAAAACCATTCAGCTGTTCCGCCAAAAACTGGCGTAAAACGGGCAACTAAATAAATGCCTGCCTTAACCATCGTTGCTGAATGCAAATAAGCACTAATCGGTGTTGGTGCCTCCATTGCGTCGGGAAGCCAAATACTAAAAGGAAACTGAGCTGATTTTGTAAAAGCCCCAATTAAGATCAGGATCATTAAAGGGAAGAAAAGTTCATGTCCATGAATTAGATCCATTTGTGAAGCAATTTCCCGCATGCTATAAGTATCCGTTATGATGGAAAGCATAATAAAGCCCGCAAGCATGCTTAAACCGCCAAAAATTGTAATCAGCATTGATTTTTGTGCACCATAACGAGACCTTTGCCGCTGATACCAGTAGGCAATTAATAAGAACGAAGAAATGCTCGTTAACTCCCAGAATACGTAGATCACAAGGATATTATCCGAGAACACAAGACCCAGCATGGCACCCATAAACATCATTAGATACACATAGAAATTATGGAGAGCTTCCCGCTCCTTTGAGAGATAGAAAATCGAGTAAAAAATGACCAGTGATCCAATTCCTGTAATTAAGAGACCAAATACTAATGACAATCCATCCATATAAAGTTCAAAATTAATGTCATAAGTGGGGATCCATTGAACAAGATAGGTAAATGTTTTACCTGCTGATATGGAAGGAATATACGTTAATAAATAGATAAAAATCAGGAACGGTATAAACAATACGAACCAGCCTATATGAATTTTTTGATTGAACACTTTATAAAGAAAGGGAACAATAATTGCAGCAATAAATGGTACTAAAATGATAATGCTCAGCCATACCATATTTGTGTACCTCCTTTATACGAATTTTTTTTGAAAAAGCATGCCTGAAAAAAGAAAAATGTGTTATCTCTTGCTTACTCTGTTGCCATACTGTCTCGGCTTACTGCTGTTGAATGATTATTTTATCTTTTTAAAAAGGACTGCTTCAATTTTGTTTTTTACATTGACTGTGTGTGTGTCATAAGCTATAGTCATACATAGCCAATTTATTTAACTGATTTTTGATTACTTATTTCACATCTATTACGAGGTGAGCTTTAAATGAAGAAAATTAAAGGTCGTATGGACGAAAGCATCTTAGTCTGTGTCTATTATGGCCCGAATGGTGAACGACTCATACAGCGCGGCAGCAAGCTGGCAAATATGCTTGATTGCCCACTTTATATTTTGACGATTGACCCTAAACCATTTGATGAAATGGATGCTGAGAAATCTCACTACATTACGAGGTGGCAGCAGCTGGCAGAGCAGCAGGGTGCAGATGCCTTTATATTAAGAGACAATGAAAAAAAGCCTGTTTCAAAAGTGATTGCAGAAGTTGCAAGGGAACAGCATATCACACAGATTATTCTCGGCCAGACGGCACAAAGCCGCTGGGAGCAAATTGCAAAAGGATCAATCATTAATTCTTTGCTGCGCGAAATACCTTTTGTAGACCTTCATATTATCTCTGTTTCCCGTGATCTGAAAGATAATGAAGGTTTATTTGAAAAAGGCGTCCGGGCGTATCTTGTTAAAGACGGTGAGCAACACCGAGTCATTTTTAAACATACCAAAAATGTTGAATACGAAGGCATCTTTTTCAAGGACAGCTGTACTGACTTTAACAATGGGATTTTCAAATTTATGAAAAACAACGAAATGCTTCAAGTAAATGTGACTGAGGATATTGTGACCGATTTGACACATGTCGATATGAACACAACGCTTGAGGATAATGAAGATTAATTCCCAGCCTCCGCATCAAAATGCGGGGGTTTTCTTTATATTCACCCAAAGCTTATTTCACCTACAAATTGACATCGACTTTGATCATCTGTCCCTCATGTTTATCAATTCCAATATACTTTAAAGTCTCTGCAGAAGAATGATGCTGATAGATCCCTTTTATTATCGAGATGGCTATGCCTTTGCGGTAAGCATGGTATCCAAATGTTTTGCGCAGAGTATGAGTGCCAATCTTGCCGGGGATACCGACCTTTTTAGCTGCAGTATTAATGATTCTATATGCTTGCTGTCTTGTAATCGGCAAATCATTCTTTTTTGATTTGAATAAATAATCTTCACCTTGATAGGTAAACTGCGCCAGATAATTCTGTAATTCTCCACGGACGGAATTGTTCAAGTAAATCGTCTGTTGAGATTCTTCTAATTCTAAAAACTCTTTCGTCTCCTTACCATCGGAAACATCGCCAACTTTTAATGAAAGCAAGTCACTTATCCTAATTCCAGTATTAATTCCAAAAACAAAAAGAAGCAAATCTCTTTGTGACTGTTCCTTTAACTCTTTTTTTATTTCATTAATACTTTGAATATCCTTAATAGGATCGACGTACTCCACAGAATTTCCTCCTGTTTTCTAATGTTACTTAATTATATGTTAACAAATACTATGTAACATTACAAATGTTTAATCCGCAAAAAAAGACCAGGACATCTGTCACCGGTCGATTTATTGCGATTTGGGCCTGTCAATTAATCAATTTAAGACCTTGTCATCCGTTGAATAGGTTTTAAAGGTTTCAAGTACTTCTATATATCGATCTTTTGTCATGATCGGAATCCCTTTTTTCAACTGTTCACATTTATTGCTTTCAAGTCTCTGGATATCGATTTGAAAGAAGGATTGAATAATGTTTGTGCGCTGCGGTTTTCCGTTAAATATGGTGAGAATACCTTCATCTGTGATGCCAAAATAGCCATTTGCCTTTAGCAGCGGGGAAATATCGTCCGTCTGCTGCCTGAAAACAACGTATCCTTCATCCATATCTACTAACTTCCAATCTTCATATTTCGCCCAGAAATCTTCGGCTGCCCAAATGGTTTCCGTCACTGTTTCTTCACTTATTTCTCCGTCCAGATACACTCTTTCTAAAATCACTTTCATCTGCGGCGGAGATTCATTATTATCCATTGCCTGTGCGGACACCTCATGGGCCGCACCAATTCCAACAATCATCATAAATGCAGAAAGCAGTGATGCAGATATGCTTTTCATTTTGGTCACCTCGCCTATATATGCGACTTTAAATATCTTTGTTTATTACTAGTTTGACCAAAAATTTTATGCTTATTCCTATTTATTGGATAAAGAAAAAAGCAGAGAGAAAAACCCCTCTCTGCTGTTATATGTCTTACTTAATTATTCACATCTCTAAACAAGTTTTCCATATCCAAGTCAATTTGCTCGCGCATTCCGCCTTCTTTAAGATCATTGTTAAGAACCTTAATCCGGTTATATTGACTTTCATTCGTGAGGATATGGACTGAGCGATCGCCAATTAGGGGACGAACCGCCTGCTGAATACTTTTTTTCGTCTCAGCATCATTGTTACGATTTTCCAGCAATGCAGCTATGACAATGTCATTTTCATGTAATAAAGCTTGTGCATCTTTGACATTTTCTACATTTGAAGCTGCTTTGCTTATGTTTTCAGCAGTAGTGCCATCGTAAGATTGATAATAAGATGTTCGCGGAGTTCTGACTGGATCACCAAGGTGCTTATGGTAGTTACGATCAGCCCGGCTGTATGTGCCATCACGCTGATGGCCTCTCTCCTCACCAAGTGAATGATCCATCATTTCCACAATCGGCCCATCATTATCATTGTTTGTGAGCAAGCGTGCATTTCCGCGATCTTCATCTTCGTGGTGCTCATTTGAATAATACCCCATTGGCTGCGTTACTTCTGTATTTCGATCCTGAACAGCAGTATCTCCATTCGTTCCGCATGCTGTTAAACCAAGCGAGACAAGTGCTGCAAAGGGAATAAGAGCCCGTTTTTTATTCAAAATAAAAACCTCCTCGGATATCACAAGCCTGAGCGGTCTGCTCTTGTTTAGCTTGGCTGGTTCGAAGAGGTTTAATGCCTGCAGAAAACAGGAAGATCTATGAGCCTATTTCCATTTTTATATCATGAATAAATGTGCGCCTTTTCTCTAATTGATAAAAAGTCATATCAAGCACATTTTTTATTTTCACTCGATCATTGTACATTCTCCCGCGTATAAGCCGGTTCCATTCACGGAAAATATCTGTCGGGTAAATGAGTCCATACAAAAAGCCTTTTTCTGAAAGATAAGGCTTTAATATTTGTAAGGATTGCAATTCATGGAAGGACCAGCCGATCGATGGCAAGATCCGGTTGGCATATTGCAAATAATCAGCATAAGCATGGCCATTGCTGATTAAATCAAAATCCAATAAATATAGACGCCCATTTTTACCGCGAAGAAAATTATGAAATGCCACATCTCCATGCAGCACAACTTTTGGCTGTGTTTCAAACCACTCGAACGTCTCCTTCATTCCAGCTAATGACCATTTTGCCCACAGAATAAATTCTTCAAGTAGATCGCCATGAATAAACAATTTGAGCAGCGTACTATTTTGCTTAAAAACAGTCAAGCGGTCTGTCCACTTTGCCATTTGATTGAATGCAGGAAGCAAGGTTTTGTATCTTGGATATAATTTTGCAGTTGTTTCATGATAGTGATGCAGAAGTGACAATGCATCTTCTCTATTTTTAGATGTATTGTACGCAAAAGGCTGTTCTGCTGAAGGTATATAGTCCAGCAGCCCAAACAATTTCCCTTGAAAATATAGAGGTGCATCTTGTGCCAAGTCAACAAACTGATAGGTCTGATTAAAGCCCTCATGCTTTAGTGAAGATGTAAAGGTCTCTTGCAGCCTTAATCGATTTCCTGGAGAAAATCCTTTTAAGATATATTGTTTCTCATCTGTGCTGATTTTAAAAACATTTTTGCGGATCGGTCTTAGATCTGTTAAAACAAAAGGCAGTTGACCATTTAAATAGGTGAAGAGACGATTTATATCTAAATCGTCTCTTCGTCCGTTATCCTTCGAAGTCACTGCTTTCGTCAAAAGGACGACCAAATGCAGGTCCGCCCATTGGTCCATATCCGTATGGGTTCATCTGTCCTTGTGGAAATGCTCCATAAGGCTGGCCATATGGTACAGCTCCTGGGAATGCAGGCGCAGGTGCGAAAGGCTGCTGATATTGATGTGGAAATCCAGCAGGTGCTCCGCCTCCACATCCGCAGTCTGCTTCAGCTCCTTGTACTGAAGTAGGCATTAACGGCATTTGACTTTGTGACGGCATTAATGGCATTTGGTGTTGAGCTGGACTTAACGGCATTTGACTCTCCGTTGGCATTAATGGCATCTGAGCATAATTCGGCTCCTCCATTACCCCTTGCACTTGCGGCATCGGCGCATATTGCGGATAACCATGATGCATTGGAGGCGGACAGTAGCCTGGTCCTGGTCCCGGCATTACAGGTGAAATCGGATAAATCTGTGTTGGCGGGCATGGATAATAAGGCTGTTGATATGCAGGTGCTGTATATGTCGGCTGAAGCGGAAGCTGCTGACCATAATCCTCAACGCCCATTACTGGTGCTGGCATTTGTGCCTGTGATGGTGACAGCGGTAATTGATGCTGTGACATATACGGTGAAGATTCCTCATAGTTAGGACTTTCAACTCCTGGCATCATTCCATAAGGTGACTGTACTCCCTGAACTTGCGGGTATGGCATTTGCGCTTGAGGAAATCCTCCTTGATGCCCTGCTTGTGCTGCAGGTGCTCCCGGGTAAAATGGATTTTGGTTGTGATAAGGATTCATAGGCTGTTCGTAACCTCCTTGGTTTGTTGGCAAATTCATGCTTTCATGCATTTCAACAGGGCTTTCCTGTGGAAATAAATTTAATGGTTTTGGCGGCAGCTTTGGTTTTGTTGGTGCCGCGATTGGCTGTTCTACTGCCTTTGGCATAACTGGTTTTACTTGTTCAACAGGCTTTGTTTGTTCCACTGGCTTTGGCTGTACTGGTTTTGGCTGTGCAACAGGCTTCTGCTGAACAGGCTTTGGCTGCGGCATTGGTTTTGGCTGTGGAGCAGGCTGCTGCGTTTGTATATTGGCAAGGTTCATTAAATAATAATTATTAATATCGATATCTGGCATCATTGGCTTTGGCATTTTTGGCATATATGGTTTTTTAGGCTTTTCTTGCTTAAGCGGCGCCGGTTTCTGCGGCTGAACAGGCATTTCCTTTGGTGTTTCAGCTACAGGCTGTGTGATTGGCTTTTCTTTTGCAAATGGATGCTCTGCCTTTGGCATTTCCTTTTTGGAACCCATATGAATTTCTGGACCAATTGGCGCCTCTTTTTTAATCGTGCCGCCTGATGCAGGAACTTTTATTTTCATGCCGGGCATAATCATATCAGGATTACTGAGCTGTGTATTCATCTTTTTAAGCTCTTCAAAATTCACTCCGTACTTTTTGGCGATTTTCCAAAGGGTATCCCCTTTCTGTACGATATGGATTTTCACTCTGATTTCCCTCCTATGTGTAAAGTCATACCGCGTTTCCCGCTGATGATTTGTGCGGTCACACGGATTGTTGATCAAATCGGGCTTTTCAGTTATTTTCCAGCAGCTGTGGGCAAGCAGAATAATAACTGAATATCTGCGATAGTCCATATAGTGTATGAAGGAATGGGCAAATTGCTAACAATCTACACAGAAACTTATGATTTTTTTTATGAAAATATGATCTAATTTGAAAAAACATCATTTGTCTTTCAGCGGACAAATACTCATCCATTTAAATTCAGGTAAAAATTATGGTAAAATGGGACAATATGTGAGCGTTTGGGGGGAAACCTATTTTGAGCGAATCAAAGAAAATACTAGGTGAAGAAAGACGATCCTTACTGCTTGAGCTTTTACAAAAAGCCGGTCAGCCTATAACAGGAGGCGATCTGGCCACAAAAGCAAATGTCAGCAGGCAAGTGATTGTCGGTGATATTACCTTATTAAAAGCCCGAGGCGAGCCAATTATTGCAACAAGCCAAGGCTATATGTACTTGGCAAACAACATCCCTTCTCCCATTGCCGAGAGGATCATCGCCTGCTGTCATACACCAGAACGCGCCGAAGAGGAGCTCTGTCTTTTCGTTGATTATGGAGTGACTGTGAAAGATGTCAAAATTGAACATCCTGTATACGGAGACTTAACAGCTTCTATCATGGTTTCAAGCAGAAAAGAAGTCAATCAATTTATTAAAAAAATCAAAACCACACAAGCATCCTTCTTGTCAGAGCTGACTGATGGCTACCATATCCACACCATCTCGGCACCTTCAGAAAAAAATTTAGATGAAGCGGCAGAAGCCTTAAGAGAAGCAGGATTTTTGGTGGAATAAATACGGGTTAATGGAGAGGCGGGGTTTATTTCCTGCCTCTTTTTTCGTTTGGGGTGAGTGGGTGATTGCTTTTGCACTGGGAGTTGTGCGGGCTTTTGTTCTTCGCTTTGCAGGTGTTTATTTGGTGTGACGCGGGGGACAGTAGGGCCGGGTTCTTTGCTGACCGGAGGCTCTTTTTTTGGGGACTGTCGGGCTCTTTGGTGCTTCTTTAGTGCCCCCCGGCTCTCTTTTTTTGGTCTGACGGTCACTTTGGTCCTTCCTTAGTGCCCGGCGACTCGCTTTTTTCGGGCTCACGGGCACTTTGCCGCTTCTTTACTACCCGTCCACCCTCTCGTTTCACCATCACGGGCAGTTCCCGTCAAACCTACCTCCCCGTATCGCCTGACAGGTTTCTCCTGATTTCTTTCACCCCATTAAAAAAAGCTGTCCAGTCAAGAACTAGACAGCCTTTCCTAAAAAGATGAAGAAATTCTACGCCTCACTACTCCCTAAACTAAAATAAGGATAACTCCCCAATATATTTACTCTGCATCCAAGCGCCTCCAATTCAGCGGCAACTCCTGGAATTAACACTTCATCTTTCTGCATATCCACATCAATGATAAAGAAATAGTTTCCAAGTCCTGTTTTCATTGGTCTTGATTCAATTTTGGATAAATTCAGATTTCTCCAGGCGAATGCCGACAAAACCTGGTGAAGTGCACCAGCACGGTCTAATGGCAGAGTCACCATAATCGTTGTTTTATGACCTTTAAAAAGGGGTGTATCCGTATTGAGTTCCTGTTCCTCTTTTGAAACAACAATAAAACGGGTGTGGTTGTAATCAAAATCATGTATATCGGGTTGGGCGATGGCCAGTCCATATACTTCTGCCGCCAGTTCATTTGCAATTGCAGCAATCTTTAGCTCTGGATGATCTTTTATGTAAGAAGCAGCTGCTGCCGTAGATGTTGTATTCATCGATGGAATTCCTTTTAATTCTGTATGTAAAAATTTATGGCATTGTGCAATCGCATGCGAGTGACTGTAGACAGCCGTTGTTTCATTCCATTTATCCTGATGAAGTGGATGCACCATTAAATGCTGCCGAATCGGCGCAGTGATTTCCCCAATAATGGGTTTCTTCGCTTCATGAATTAGGTAATCCAAGGTTATATTAACAGAACCTTCTAATGCATTCTCAATTGGAATCACAGCCAGATCAACTTTTCCTTCATTTAAAGCATCAAAGCAGTCTGGAATGGTTTGAAGAGGGATTCTTGTTTCGTCTGGAAACAAACCTCTCACCGCAATATCGGTAAATGTTGCTTGTGGTCCTAAAAAGCCGATCTTCATGAAAACCTCTCCTTTGAATCTTATGTATATAAATATAAAGTTGTAAAAAAACAGGCACTCGGCAGGTGCGTACATTACGCACCTGAACTGAGTACCTCCACTTTATCAACAAACTCAAGTCTTCTTAAATTTGTCAGCAGTTCATCAATTTCAGTAGCCATCTCAGCCACATTTAATGATAAAGTTACATTTGCTCTTCCTAACAGCGGAATTGTCTGGTGGATGGTCAGAACATTACAGCCTGAATTCGCCACAACACTCAGCAAATGTGATAATGTGCCTGAACGATCTTCCAGATGGAAAAACAAAGTAATAATCCGTTCTTTTACAACCGTATGGAAAGGAAAAACGGTATCGCGGTACTTATAAAAAGCACTTCTGCTTAGGTCCACTTTTTGAACAGCTTCCCATACAGATTCCGCTTTCCCTCTCTCGATCATTTCCTTTGCCTCTAACGTTTTTTTCATCGCTTCAGGCAAGACATCTTCTCTTATTAAAAAGAATTTTTTATCAGACTTATCTTGTTTCATTTTTACACCTCGTCACATTCTGAAAAGGCTAGTCAACAAAATCAAATTCAAATTCCATGAGCTTAACAGTGTCTCCGTCTTTCGCACCTTTTTCACGAAGTGCATCGTCAATGCCCATTCCTCGCAGCTGACGTGCAAAACGGCGTACAGATTCCTCACGGCTGAAGTCGGTCATCTTGAAGAGCTTAACAACCGCATCTCCTTCTAAAATAAACGTTCCAGAAGAATCACGTGTGATCACAAACTCAGTTTGCTGTGATTCATGCTTGTAAAGAACGCGGTGAACGCCACTTTCCTCTTCCTGCTCCTCAATAAGCGGGAATTCAGGCGTTTGCTCAATTTTATCAGCCACGGCAAACAGCAAATCACGAAGACCTTTGCGTGTAACAGCCGAAATTGGGAAAATCGGATAATCTTCCTCCAGCTTTTCTTTAAACAGCTGCAGATTTTCCTCCGCTTCAGGCATGTCCATTTTGTTCGCTACAATAATTTGCGGTCTTTCTGTTAAACGCAAATTATATTCCTTTAATTCTTTGTTGATTGTCACATAGTCCTCGTAAGGATCTCTGCCTTCTGTTGCAGCCATATCAATGACATGGACAATAACTCTTGTTCTTTCGATATGACGAAGAAATTGGTGTCCAAGACCGACTCCTTCATGTGCTCCTTCAATTAACCCTGGAAGGTCAGCCATAACAAAGCTTCTTGCATCCTCTGTCTCGACCATTCCTAAGTTAGGCGCAATGGTAGTAAAGTGGTACTCAGCAATTTTCGGACGTGCAGATGACACGACTGAAAGCAAGGTTGATTTTCCTACACTTGGGAATCCAACTAAGCCAACATCCGCTAATAACTTCAGCTCAAGGATCACATCACGCTCCTGGCCTGGTTCTCCGTGCTCTGAAAGTTCAGGAGCCGGATTTGCAGGTGTAGCAAAACGCGAGTTACCTCTTCCGCCTCTTCCGCCTTTAGCAATAACGGCTCTTTGGCCATGCTCTGTTAAGTCTGCAATGACTTCATTTGTTTCTGCATCAGATACCACCGTACCGGGCGGAACCTTTACAACCATATCTTTTGCACCGCGGCCATGCTGATTTTTAGACATCCCATGCTCACCGCGTGTTGCTTTAAAGTGTCTTTGGTAGCGGAAATCCATTAAGGTGCGCAGGCCTTCTTCTACTTCAAAAACGACATTTGCTCCTTTACCGCCGTCACCGCCAGCTGGACCGCCTTTTGGCACATACTTTTCACGGCGGAATGCAACCATCCCGTTGCCTCCATCTCCGCCTTTTACATATATCTTAACCTGATCAACAAACATTGTTTAACTTCCTCCCGTCATGCAGATAATCTGCTTCTATAATGCCAGCTCTTTATAGCCTTAGCTTGTGCATGTTTGATGAAATGCTATTCGACGAGAATCACTACTTTTTATTTTCCATGCTAAAAAGCACGAAAACTTCCAATCCAAGCTCCATATCTGAAAACTCATGAAGATGTACGCTTAAAAAGTTCGGTATGCTTGTAAAAAACTCGTTTAACATACTTTTATCGACTATGATCCCGCTAAAATCAAAAAAGAATCGCGCTGCTTCGCTTTGGGGCTCTATTGAAACTGAAAGGTGATTTTCATAATAAGGTTTTACCGATGCATTGAGGCACTCAAAAAATGTGCTTGTCCATTGTGCCAGCGCTTTGTCATCCAGCTGTTTAATACAGCTGTTTCCATCAACCTCCAGCACATCATATTCGAGCTGAAAAAAGTGATTTTCCCAATTATAGGTGAGGAGCAATGATGCAAATAGAGGAATTTTTAAGTTTGAAAGCTTCGCCTCTTGCTGCGATTCCAACACAATCTCATCAATAATTTCTTTTGCCCGATCTATTTTATCCAGTGCCAGATTTCCTTTGATTAATTGAAGTTTGTTAAGCCAGTCATGACGTGCATGGCGCAGCACTTCAATCATATCCCATTCTTTATCCATAAGATACAGATACTCCTATACTAAGTAGTGACGAAATCATCCTTTTAGTAAGTATATCAAAAAAGCAACTGGACGTAATCTAATTTGAGCAAATAACATGACTGTAAAGTACATCTTTTCATTTTTTCATCATTTTTTTGGGACGACTCAAAGGAAAAGCTGTATATAAAACGAAAACTCTAACCATAAAGGTTAGAGTTTTCCTAATCGCTTATGCTTCTTGTGCTTGTGGATATACGCTCACTTGCTTGCGGTCACGTCCAAGACGCTCGAATTTAACAACACCGTCCACTTTCGCGAAAAGTGTGTCATCTCCACCTTTACCTACGTTTACACCTGGGTAAATCTTTGTTCCGCGCTGACGGTAAAGGATAGAACCGCCAGTTACGAATTGACCGTCCGCACGCTTAGCGCCAAGACGCTTAGAGATTGAATCACGGCCGTTCTTAGTAGAACCTACTCCTTTTTTAGAAGCGAACAACTGAAGATCTAATTTTAATAGCATTTATTCCACCTCCTGTTTTTTGAAGGTAATTCTTATATTCTGTCCGTAAGTCTCTTCAATACTCTGCAACGAGACAACCATTCCTTGTAGCAAAAGCTGAACTTTATCAAGTACATCTCCTGACAGGTCATCAGGAAGAGTGCAGTGAAGCAGTCCATCGGGATCATGGGAGATATCTGGTGTCACACCTGTCAGCTCGTGCACCGCATTAATTGCGCCGACCGAGACAGCAGAAACACCTGCACACACAATATCTTGACCTCTTTCGGCAAAAAAAGCATGGCCGCTGATGGCAAAGGATTGAATCTTACCGGTTTGATTACGATAAATCGTAATATCAATCATGTCAGAATCGCCTTATGCGTTGATCTTTTCAATAACAACTTTAGTGTAAGGCTGACGATGACCTTGCTTTTTGCGGTAGTTCTTTTTCGCTTTGTATTTGAATACAGTGATCTTCTTCGCACGGCCTTGTTTTTCAACTTTAGCCGTTACAGTAGCACCCTCAACAACCGGGCTTCCTACTTTCACACTTTCTCCACCTACAAAAAGAACCTTATCAAAAGTTACCGTTTCGCCTGCTTCGCCGTTAAGTTTTTCGATGTAGATTGCTTGACCTTCTTCTACACGTACTTGCTTACCGCCAGTTTCAATAATCGCGTACATAAATGCACCTCCTCATAAACTAAGACTCGCCATCTTCAGGTGGGAAGCGGAATGCTACCTCTTAACACCTGGTCTGTGCGGTTGTAGCACAGGTGCGCTACAAACATAACATGAAAATACTATCATATTATCAGGATATATGTCAATGTAAATTCTTTTTCAGATCAGAATAAGCACCCAATTGCTTAATCTCATATGAAGGGATTACATCTTCAGCAATTGAAAATAACAATTTCATTCCGAGCGTTTCTTCTAATCGCTGCTGATGAACTGCTTGTTCTCCCAAGAAAACATCCTTTACATCTTGTGTCAGTCTAATCAGCACTGCGTCATAATCACTGCCCCGATACTCCCATAGCTCCCTTTCTAATCGAAAAGCAATACTTTCCGCGCTTAGGACCCGTCCTGTTCCATGACAAACTCCACATGAGGAAGTAAGTACTTCCCGCAGAGAGTTTTTCGTCTTTTTTCTCGTCAGCTGCAATATGCCTAATGGAGTGAAGCCGATCAGCTTTGTTTGCCGTTCATCCTTCGCGAGCTCTTCTCCCATAACCTTTATAATTGATTTTTTATCGTTCTCATTTTGCATATCAATAAAATCAATTAAAATGATGCCCGCGAGATCGCGCAGCCTGATTTGTCTTGCCGCTTCTCTTGCTGCAAGCTCATTTGTTTTATAAACCGTATCCTGCCGATTTTGCTTGCCTGAGAACTTCCCGGTATTGACGTCAATAACTGTAAGCGCCTCAGCTTCATCAAAAATTAAATAGCTGCCCTGATTAAGCCAGACAATACGCTTGATCGCCTTCTCGATTTCACCTTCAAGACTATGAGAGGCTAGAATATTTTCTTTATCATGATAAAACGTAACAGGCAAAGATGTATAGCGGCCAAGCAATGTCTGTACAGAACGATCATCAGCCAGGATTTCGCCTGATTTCATTTTTTTCACTTCTTCAATCAAGCTTTGTAAAAAGACGTCTTCTTCAAATACAAGCCCAGGCTTTTTTCTGGAAGCAGCCAGTGCAGATATTTCTTTATATTGTTCTCGCAGGTTTTGAAGCTCTTCGAGAAGAGCAGATTCAGTCTGCTCTAGAGACGATGTTCTAAAAATGAGGCCCTCACGATCATTTTTTTCTCTCATCCCAAAGCTTCTCAGGCGGTGTCTGTCCGTTGGCTGGTCTATTTTTTTTGAAATAGCCACATAACGTCCTTCCGGCATATAGATCATGTGCTCTCCCGCCAGTTCGATTATACCGGTTAGTCTCGGCCCCTTTGTCCCGGCAGCATCCTTCTCGATCTGGACAAGCATTTTTTCACCCTGATGTACATATGACGAGATTGAACGGTTCTCTTTTACCGCCTTTTCCTGATCTTCATTCACAAAGGAACTAAGCTTCTCTTTATGAAGAAACCCGCTTTTCTCCTGACCAATGCCTATGAATGCAGCATTTAAGCCCGGAAGAACCTTTTCAGTCAGTCCTAAATAAATATTTCCCACAGCTGCCTGCTGCTTTGGCTGTTCAATCACAAGTTTTTCTACTACATGATCCTTAAGCAAAATATACCTTTTTTCCCTTGTGGTGCTGTTAATGATTAGCTTTTCCAATTCTAGGTTCCTCGCTTTATTCTTTAATACAGATAAACAATATCTCCTATTTTAGCAGTTACAAGCTTTTCAGAAAAATAAGCATGAAGAAGTTCGTTTTCATCAAGCGTCCCTTTTTCAAATCCATCCTGCTCAATCACGATCGGATGCTTGCAGCCGCGCTGAAATTGATCAAGCACATCAATCAATTTGTCTTGTTCGTCCACAACAATCGGCTTTAATATCCGTATATCTGTATGCTTTCCATAATAACGCTGCAGCAAAAAGCGCATAAATGTATATCTGGTTTGTTTCCATTCATAATATAGTGAAAATGCCAAAAAAGCAGCTACAATCCAAATATTTAAATTAAAAGGCCCAGTGAATAAAAAGAAGATCATAAATACTGCCAGGCTGCTGATTGACAGGTAGATTGTTTTTTTATGGGCAGCCGGAAACGGAAGCTTACTGGAATAAAACAAAAAAATGAGCTTTCCTCCATCAAGCGGCCAAATAGGAAGTAAATTAAAAACTAAGATCATTAAGTTATAGTGGACAAACAATTGAAAGACATCTGCTGACATCCATGAGACGCTATGTAATAAAGCAGCTCCGCCAATTAACCAGACATGCTGAAGCGGTCCTGCCAATATAACCATAAGTTCTTCGCGCAATGGACGATTGCCATGCTCATCCATTTCAGCAACACCGCCAAATGGGAGCAAGGCAATCCTTTTTATACGCCAATTATAATGAGCCGCAGCCGCAGCATGACCAAATTCGTGAACAATGATAATGCAAAGCAGAAGCAGCAATTCTCTGAAATGCCCAGTAGCAATGGCCAGTCCTATTACAACCCATAGGAGCGGATGTATATAAAGATATTTTACCAAGCTCAGTATTTTAATCAAATGGGATCACCTGAATAGGGTCGATGAAATCATCTCCCTTTTTAATCGCCAGGTAAAAGGAACCTTTCTCACCATTTTCAGACGCTGAAGCTGCTCCTACAGCAGTGCCCTTGTTTATATACTGTGAAAGCTTTACATCAATGCTTTCAAGATTGCCATACCATGACTCACTCCGGTCTGGATGCTGAATCACAACCGTATTGCCAAAGTCCTCTTTTAAACCAGCAAAGGACACGTATCCCTCACTCATGGCTTCCACACTTGCACCCTTTTCCGTTTCAAGGATCATTCTTTGTCCATTATCATCGAAATCTTCGACAATCTTAGCAGATGCAGGTAAGGCATAATCGGTGAGGTTCTGCTGTGTTTCTTCATTGTTTTCATCGTCTTTGACTGGCAATAACGCAAGCGGCTTGCCAAATTGATCTTCATACCAATCTGCAACGGCCGCAAACTGAAAATCCTTTTCCATTGTAGAGACGATAAATGTTTTTGCCGATGTTAAGGACGGAGTTTCGCTGCGAAACAAAATGGCCACAGCCAGAAATAAACATGCCGAAAAAAGAATTTTAAAGATGATCGCTTCTTTTTTAAAAAGAGGATGTCCATCTTTTAAGGGCGGATGATCATAATCCGGGATAGTACTGTAGCCGTAGCCGTTTTCCTGTTCTTCTTCCATCCACATAGGAGGTTTATGTCCTCTATTTGGGGTTCTTTCCATTTCTCTTTTCTTCTTAGCCATCTTCTTGCGAATTTCATCAGCTCTTGAGCTCATATCTATTCCACCACCATCATGGTATTTATTTCTACCATTTTATGAGTTGTCCAAATAGAGTATGACTGATGGGGAAGCTTTCCAAATAAAAAAACCGGGAATCCCCGGTTTAATTTCTTACAGTGCATACACACACATTATTATTTAACACCAAAAAACTTTTTAATTTTGGAAAACATGCCTGCCTGATCTTCTTCAAATGATTGAAGAGGAACAGATTCACCCAAAATGCGGCGCGCAATATTCCGGTAAGCAATAGAAGCTTTGCTATTCGGATTTAAAGCAATTGGCTCACCGTGATTTGAAGCCTTAATCACTTCATCATCATCAGCTACAATGCCAATCAGGTCAATGGAAAGATGGGTTGTAATTTCATCTACATCCAACATGTCGCCATTTTTCATCAGATGATTGCGAATACGATTGATAATAAGTCTCGGAGCGCTGATTCCTTCTTCTTTTTCCAATAAGCCGATAATTCTGTCCGCATCTCTTACAGCACTAACCTCAGGTGTTGTCACAACGATTGCATGATCCGCTCCGGCAACAGCATTTCGGTATCCCTGTTCAATTCCTGCAGGACAGTCGATTACGATATAATCATAATCCTGTTTTAATTCATCAATTAACACTTTCATTTGTTCTGGAGACACAGCGTTTTTATCACTCGTTTGTGCTGCTGGAAGCAAATAAAGCAAATCCTCAAAACGCTTATCTTTTACAAGCGCCTGATGAATTTTGCATCTGCCTTCGACGACGTCCACAAGGTCATATATAATGCGGTTTTCCAGTCCCATTACTACATCCAGATTGCGGAGGCCGATATCTGTATCAACTAGACATACTTTTTTGCCCTGCAAGGCTAAGGCAGTTCCAACATTTGCTGATGTCGTCGTTTTACCGACACCACCCTTACCGGATGTAATGACTATTGCTTCTCCCACACTAGAATCCCCCTTGCAATTTCGATAAATTTGGTCGAATATTCATTAAAGCTTGTAATCTATCA
The DNA here is from genome assembly GCF_001636345.1 of Cytobacillus gottheilii. Classification (GTDB taxonomy): domain Bacteria; phylum Bacillota; class Bacilli; order Bacillales; family Cytobacillaceae; genus Cytobacillus; species Cytobacillus gottheilii. The sequence goes on along the minus strand of NZ_KV440945.1, from coordinate 1,495,073 downwards.
ATTGTAATTTGATTGTTTTCATCTATATAAGCACATTCCATTTCGCGGCCATCTTCTCCAGGGTAATGATCAGGTGCACGATTTAAACATTCTTCAATTCTCAATTGTGAAGGCTTCATAACCGAAGCGGCGATCACAGCTTCCCGATTACCGCTGCAGCCTGCATGTGCAATCCCCTTCAAAGCTCCTAATATGTAAATATTCCCTCCCGCTTTCACGGTTCCGCCAGGATTCACGTCACCGATGAGCAGCAGGTCCCCGGAAACTTCAAGGACTTGTCCCGATCTTACAATTTTCGCGATGGACACAACTTCATGTGCAATTCGTTCAGCTTCTGCTTCTTGCTTTGTTATCACATTTGAATTAATCGTATCAACAACAAGATTCTTCTTCTGACGAATTAATTCTCTCAATTCTTCCTTCTGGTCAGCAGTTAAATAACGATTGCCAACTTGGACCATAACCGAAATTAATTTGTCACTCTGAGACTTGCTGCTTTCTGAAAGCTTCTGATCGAGCTCTTCTTTCAAGTCACTGTAGGAACATGTATCATCAAGATGCAGTGTTAGTCCTTCTTTTGTTCCTTTTATCGTTACATTTTGGTATTTTTTCATTTCAAGTTGTTCACCTCAAGAAAAAGCTCTCCGCATAAAAATCATATACTGGAAGGAAACAGAAAATATATAGTTGATATTCTATTTCTTCCTTTTTCGTTTTTATATGAATCTACTACCTCATGTAAAAAGCTTACAGATTTTCTCTATCTGAAATTATATTCGACAGAAAGCTCAGAAAATCCTTTCACCTAATAGATGATTCCTTAGGCTGATGACAATATTTTTCAACAGCCTAAAGAATATGAAACATCAATTACAGCGGATTATTGCTGTATTAATCAGATACACTTGCCATAAACTTTTCAAAATGCCTTTTTAATGGATAGCTGGCAATGATAATAAAGGCAGAGTTAAGCACAACTGTCGGCAAAAGACGCAAAGAAGCAAAGTCTGCAAACGACAGATCAGTCTGATTAATCACTACATTAATTTCATATACACCTATTTCAAGCAGAACAATCAACAGTAATGAAGCCAAGCTGACCATCACGATGTTTGTCTGCAGTATTCGCATTAATTTGGACATTAAGTAAGCAAAAATTGGAAAAGAAAACAAATAAATGCCTATCACGCCTGTATACACAATATCAAACAGCAATCCAAAGATTATTCCATAAATAATTCCATATTTACGCGAGCTGAACACAGTCAGAAATAAAATACTGATGATTAGAAAGCGCGGAACGGTAATTCTGTCGCTGCCAAACATTTCAGTCGGCAAATATTGCACAAAAATACTTTCAAAAACAAACAGAAAAAGAAACAAGAATGGAAGAAGATATTTTCTCACTCCTCTTCCTCCTCTTCTTCTAGCGTACTTTGCAATTCTTCTTGAATCTCAGCTGACATGCTTGTAATTTTAGCAACCATGACATGATTAATATCGTATAAGTCTGCACCAGTTTCCAGGTAAGCTGTTTGTGTCAAACCATATTCGGCGTTTTCGACTTCGACCACTTTCCCAATAATTAGCCCTTCAGGAAACACGCCGCCAAGACCTGAACTAATTACATTCTGACCTTCTTTTACCTCGGCATCATACGGAATTTTCGTCATCATTAACAGCTTTTTATCTTTATCATAGCCTTCAATTAAACCAAAAACTTTCTTATTGTCTTCTGCCTGAATTGCTGCAGAAATCCGGTTCGTTGGATCCATAGAGCTTAATAACTGTACGGTTGAAGTAAAGCTTTGGGCATTCTTAACCTTACCAATTAATCCATTTGCCGTAATAACCGCCATATCTGCTTGAATGCCGTCATTTTCCCCTCTATTAATAATCAGATTCTCATGATAACGGTCAGGGTTTCTTCCGATCACTGTCGCCTGGATCGGTTCATATTGACTGAGTGCATCTTCTTTCCCGACAATATCACGCAGTTCTGCATTGTCTTTTTTCAATCGCTGCACTTCAGCTTCAAGACTGGCAAGCTTGTCTAGCCGCGGCTTGAGTTCTTGATTTTCACTGTATGTATTTTGCAAGTCCTGCACATTTTCAATAAAGCCGGCAATATAATTTGTTGGGCCTGATAGAGCATTTTGCACAAATCCTGTCATGTCCTTAAGGAATTGCTCCGGCCACGTAACCTTTTCGCGTTCACGCAAGGAAAAACCAATTAATGCCACAAGTACGATAATGCTGACAAGCAAAATAATCAGGCGCTTATTCAAAAAAAACTGTGGCATTTTGAACACCTCGATTTATTTTTTCACTTAGCATATAAAGGAAAAAAGGCATCAGACCTGAAAAAGAATGATGCCATTCTATTTTCCTTGATTAACGTGAATCCTTAGCTTTTGTTTTAAACAGATCAATATGATCCAATGCTTTCCCTGTTCCAATGGCTACACAATCCAATGGGTTTTCAGCAATCAGCACTGGCATTTTTGTTTCTTCACTAATAACCTTGTCCAAATTCCGCAGCAATGCACCGCCGCCTGTAAGAACAATTCCGCGATCCATAATATCGGCTGCAAGCTCTGGCGGTGTTTTTTCTAATGTTACTTTTACCGCATCCACGATTGCAGCAACGGTATCATTTAAAGCCTTTGAAATTTCTTCTGCCGTAATTTCAATTGTTTTAGGCAATCCTGTTAACAAATCGCGGCCGCGGATATCAATATTATCGACACCCTCCGGATCACTGGCAGATCCAATTTCTACTTTAATCATTTCAGCAGTACGATCCCCAATCATCAGGTTGTACGTTTTGCGGATATAATTAATAATAGCATCATCCATTTCATCACCAGCAATGCGGATTGATTGGCTTGTTACAATTCCGCCCAGCGAGATGATCGCAACTTCTGTTGTACCGCCGCCAATATCAACAACCATGCTTCCAGTTGGCTCCCAAACAGGAAGATTTGCACCGATTGCAGCTGCAAATGGCTCTTCAATCGTATAGGCGTCTCTTGCACCGGCCTGACGTGTTGCATCAACAACAGCACGTTCCTCAACCGCCGTAATGCCAGAAGGCACACAAACCATGACATATGGCTTCCCAGAGAACAAACCTTTATTTTTATTCGCTTGTTTAATATAATATTTCATCATAACAGCCGTTGTTTCGTAATCTGCAATGACCCCGTCCTTCATCGGACGAAGAGCAACAATATTTCCCGGTGTACGGCCGATCATATTTTTCGCGTCATTACCTACAGCCACAATAGCTTTTGTATCTGTCTGCAGGGCCACAACGGATGGCTCTCTTACAACAATTCCTTTTCCTTTTACATATACAAGTGTGTTAGCAGTTCCCAGATCTATTCCTAAATCTTTAGTTCCAATTCCAAACATAACAGTATCTCCCTTTCTGATACATATAACCTGTCCACTATCCGTGAACAATTTAAGTCCATATCCCTCATTATATCATTTTATTACTGTGCATCTAAAAAATCATAAACAATATTATAGCCCAACGTCAAATAAAAACCTAGTGCTATAAATACCCTTTTTCCTTTAAGCTGACAAATTTATTTTCCCCGATAATAAGATGATCAAGCACTTCAATGCCAATTATTTTTCCGCACTCACCTAAACGTTTCGTCACTTCAATATCCTCCCTGCTTGGAGACGGATCTCCAGACGGGTGATTATGAACACAAATTACTGATGCAGCAGAACGCTTTAACGCTTCTTTGAATACCTCGCGCGGATGGACAATCGAAGCATTTAAGCTCCCGATAAAAACGGTTTGCTTGCTCAGCACCTGATTTTTCGTATTCAAATATAAGCATACAAAATGCTCCTGCGATAAAAAGCGCATATCATGCATGACATAATTTGCTCCATCCTCAGGAGAGCGGATGCTGTATCGTTCCTCATAAGTGAGATTAGAAATACGCCTGCCAATTTCAACGGCAGCCAGGACTTGAATTGCTTTGGCTGTGCCTATGCCTTTAATGGATGTAATTTCATCCAGCGTTGCATCCTTTAATAAGCGAAGACCTTCAAAATGCTTAAGAAGACGATTCGATAATTGCAGAACAGATTCATCTTTTGTGCCTGTTCTCAGCAAAATAGCGATTAATTCATGTGTGGAAAGACTTTCAGGACCTTTTTGAATAAACCGCTCCCTTGGCCTTTCGCTTTCGGGGAAATCTTTTATTAACAATGATTCCGTGTCCATCGTATTCCTCCCTTTGCTGAAGGGAGTTATGGAAATGGTGCCATTACATCGGGAGGTTAAAGCCAGCTTCTTTTAACTTGCGAACCGTCTGTGAAACAGGAAGACCTACTACCGCAAAATAATCACCTTGTATTTCCTTCACAAGCATGGAACCAAATCCTTGAATCCCATATGCTCCTGCCTTATCAAAAGGTTCGCCCGTTTTTAAGTAGGCCTTTATTTCATCATCCGCTAACTCCCAGAATAATACTTTTGTTTCTGTAAAAAACGTAGTTGTGCCTTGTGGAGACACAATGGATACACCGGTAAAGACAGAATGCTGTTTCCCAGAAAGAGAACGAAGCATCGTAAAAGCATCATCTTCATCGTGCGGTTTTCCTAAAATGGCATCACCTAACACAACAACTGTATCCGCACCGATCACATACGAATCTTTATGATCCTGAAAAACGGCGTCTGCTTTACGTTTGGCAAGTTCCATGACAACCTCGGCAGGTTTTGTGCCAGGTTCAAAATTTTCATCAACATCACTGCTTTTGATTTCAAATGGTAGTTGAAGAATTTCAAGAAGTTCTTTCCGACGTGGAGAAGAAGAGGCTAAAATGAGGGTTTGCATGTAATCACCTTACCTTTGTTATTGTACCAGAATGGAGATACATTCTAATCGTACCAAACTTTGCAGAAGCAAACAATTTTTAATAAAGCTTTTGCAGAAAATCTTTATGATTTTCTATCTTTAGGCATAAAAAAAGAGCCTGTCACATAAAATCGAACAGACTCGAAAAAATTTCCCGGGAAAATTTTTCTCTACTATAATTTATAAAGCATCATACGCGGCTAAAAAAGCAAGCAGATGACCTTGCAGTTTATTTGAAGAAGAAGCATCAGGTTTGCTGACATATGCTTCAAATTGTGCAAGTGCCGAACTCAGCTCCTGTTTTAAAAGAATCAGCTTTTCCTGTTTGATCTGATCTTCTGAAATAGCCGTAAGGACTTCGCCGGCTGCAGCTGTACTTTCAGCTGTATCTGCAGGAATTTCAACTCCAGTAAATGCAGCTGACGCACTGGCTGTTAAGCTTTTAAAAAGAGCAGGAATGTGTTCAAGCAGCGCTTTTTCATCTTCTGTCAGCCCTTCTATGGTCGCCCCGCCAAAAGTGAGCTCTTTTGCAAATACTTGAAATCCTTGTTCTTTCAGCTTAGTCCCAGCTTCCTTTGCTTTTGTAAGATCAGCCGATACAGCAAGCAGAAGCGGATAATTGCCTTCACCCTGAATATAAGAAGCTGGCACCCCTTTATCCATACTCTTTTGCTGCTCTTGCTTAACTCCTTCTTCTGTCGTAAATACTCCGCCTTGAACAATAAATGTATTTATAGGTCCGGCTTCAAACTGAATCGTACCAGCAGGCGCACCTGGCTGTTCACCTGTTTCCTCTGAAGGTGTTCCAGCAGCTGGCGAAGCAGTTGCATCAGGCTCCGCAATCACAAGCTTTAATAGAATGAAACCAAAGCTTGTCCCAAGCAATACGGCGAAAAACACAGCAAAAAAGACCGTTGGCACATAACTCTTTGTTCCTTTCTTTTTCAGCCCTGCGTTAAAAACAGAGAAACCTTTTACGTTTTTCTTCTTTTCAGGAGCAGAAGCAATGTTAAATTCCTTCACTTCATTTTCAGGCTCTTCCTCAGGAAGAATCCAGTCAAATTGATCTTCAGATTCCGCCTCTTGAGCAGCTGCCGTCTGGAAGCTCGCAAAACTCTCCATTGGTTCCTTTTTTTTCTGCAGCTTTTCCTCTGGATGATCTGTTTTTTTCACTTGAAACGGCCGGTCTTCTCCATTTATTTTAATGGTGATTGTCTTTTGTCCTTTTTTGTGTTCCACTGCTTGTCCTCCCATCCTGTCGATTTTTGAATGGTTACATCCTAACACAACAGCAAAAAAAAATAACAAGACTTTTGTCGTCTTGTTATGGGAGAGTTTCGTCAAATTTTTTATAGTCGCTTTAATTCGGCAATATATTTGCTGTGATTAACTCGCTGATAGGAATGGCATTTTCTGCACCATTATAAGTGCAAAGGTTTTTCTCGGTACCTTTTAAACAGACAGCTGTGGCTGATTCTCCTGTTATCACAACATATGTATCATCTGATGGCTCTAGCAAGTCACCGCTATGCGGATCTTTAAATGCATCTATAAACTGCTGTTCTTCCAGCGCTTTATAAGAAACAGAAGCTTGAAGGGTGCCTCCGCTTGTTAATTCATGACGAATATAAAAGTCAGCAGCTTCTTTCAAAGCGATCGCATTGCCGACAAAGGCCTGATCGCGTGCCTTTTGAATGACGTTTGTAATCGACATAACGGCAATTGCAGCGACAATGCCTAAAATAACAATCACAGCAAGCAGTTCAATTAATGTAAGTCCTTTTTCGTTTAGTCTAGTGTCCATTTTGATCATGACTAGACCCCTCTTTTTCGACAGAAGTATTTTTTACAGAGTTTCAACAGAGAGAGGAAGATTGCTATTATAAGCCTGCTGCCATTGCATAATAGCAAATACCCCTCTTAAGGTGTATCATCTTCATCTTCTTCCGTTGTGAAGCGATTTAGAGGATCGCTTTTATTTGAACCATCTGGTGCATCTACCGGCGGAAGCTCTGCCTCTAAATCTTCAAGTGCTGGATAATAATAGGCAGCAAGAGTGATTTCAAATGTGACATTGCTCGTATCCTGCTCGACAGAATATACCTCCTGAAGACCAGTAAAATTCAATTCTTCTATTTTAATAATCCGCTCCATAGACAATAGATTCTCAAGCAGCTTCTCTAATTCAAAATAGGAATCTGACTCTCCAAACAATGTTAGTGATGTTTTTTTAATGCCGTTTGGCAATGGAGTTTCGGGTTCTCCTGTTTCACTTGTTTCAGAATCTTCATCTACAATTTCCTCAGGATCAGCTTGCTCTTCCTCTGTTTCTGGATCATATTGTACTGTTCCTTCTTCACTGATCAAATCAATATTTTCATCTTCCTGTGTTCCATTAAGCTGTATTTCATTAATAGTTGCATCCGAAACAATTTCAGCCTTTTCCACATTTAAAAGAAGCTGATCTAAAAGACGCTTAACAGGCACTTCTTTTTGCAGTTCCATCGTATTTAAAACGGTCTGCTCACTATTTTGAGTTAACGTATTATCAATAATATCAAGTTCCTGTCTTGCCATATCGAGTTCTGTGTTCTTACGGTCAATCTGATCGTTCAGCGGCAAAATAAATAAGTAATAAAGCCCGAAAGTGAGAATACCGATTAAAACAATTCCCAGGAAGCCAAAGCCAAGCTGTTTTTTTGAAAGCTGTACATTCATGGTGAAGTGCCTCCTTCATCCTGGACACGATCTTGCTCATCATTTTCTGTCTGAGCAGCCTCTTTTAATGCAGGCACATTGATTCTCATCTCGTAATTGGCAATATATCTTGGAACAATATCATCACTAACAGCAGATTCATTTTCCTGGTCGGTTAAGTCAGCTGTTTGCGCTTCCGTAAGCACAGCTTCCTCTATCCAATCAACAGATGTCAGCAAGCTCAAATAGTATGCGGCTTCTGATTTTGTATCAAATTGAACCTGCTGATTAACTGCATGATCTTCGTCCATTTCAAACTCGCTGATAAAGCCCCGTTCTGGCAGAAGTTTTGTCAGCCCCTGCAGCATATAAACTACATTATAAGGCTGCTGATCTGCCCAAGTAATTGCATTTTGTAAGTCTGTTACAGAATTGGAGGACTGATAGTTTTCCAGCTTTGCCCGCTTTGCCTCCAGCAGCTCCGTTGTTTGTGCCAGCTGCTGCTCAGTATCCGCAATAGACTGCTTCCGGTCCTGAATGATAAAAAAGAAAACAGTAGCTATCATCAACACAATCAATATAGAAGCTAGAAGAACGATATAAGAAGCTTTTGTTTTTTTCTCTTTTTGCGGAAGCAGATTAATATCGACTAACATCTTCTACACCTCTTTTAAAGCTAATCCGATATTCAAATAAAATGAAGGAAGCTCAGCATCCTGACCCGAATCTATCACATCATTTTTTAATGTTAAAACAGGTACAGAATAGCGATTCTTCATTTCTTTAAAAATATCGTCAAGATAAGGATGATCACCATCGACAACGATCTTCGTAATCTTCTTTTTGCCTTGTGTCAGTGAAAATTGATAATAATCCTGAACCCGGTCGATTTCTTTATAGCTGTCCATTAAGGAACTGCCTACATCATTTGCAGATCCTGAATAATGAAGCTTCCTGCCGCCATTTTCAGATCTGACCGTATCCCATTGTGATGCATCAATGTCCAGCTTTAGATGGCGCATAATAATCGGGATATGATTTTCAAATATACTAACATTTACGGTTGTAAGATCATATTGAACGAGCATTAAGTTTTCATCCGCGTTTGCCATATCGAGCTTATGATACAGTCTATAAAGAGAAAGTGCTGATAAGTCAGCTGCTGCCGGCTTAAGCTTTACCTCTTCCAGAATATCTGTATACTCAGCAACTACACTTTCAGGTGCGGCAAAAAGCAGTACTTCCTTGCGCTCATTGTTCTGCTGCGGCAAAGAATAATAATCAAATATTGGATCCTCAAACGGAAGATGAATCGTTGCACCAATTTCCATAAATAAATAGCCCTTCAGTTCATCTTCATGCACATCAGCAGGGATTGCTATTTTTCTCATGACAATGAAAGGATCCGGAACTAAAAAGGTTACTTGCTTGTTTTTTAGCTTCCATTCATTCACACATTCTTCTAAAATGGCTAGTAATGTTTCACTATCCTGAATTCTGCCTTCCTTAATCAATCCACTAGGAATAAACCGTTCTTCTAAACGCTGGATGTGCAGATCTCCATGTGACTTTACCTCAGCTAAACGAATAACATGATCCTTAATGATCAGGCTAATATTTGATTGTTTTCCCAGCTTCAAACGAAAGGCCATTTTCAAAACTCCTTATAATAGTGAATGCAAATACCAGGTGATAATGTCATTGCCAAAAAAATAAGCTGCTAAAGCACCAATCCCGATAAAAGGACCAAAAGGAATCGGATTTCCTCTTTTAAGTTTGCCTGTCAGCAAGCCCAAACCGCCAAAAACAGCTCCTATTAAAGTAGCAATAAAAAATGATAATAGGACAAGCTTTACTCCAAGTGCTATTCCGAGAACTCCATAAAGCTTAATATCTCCGCCCCCCATGCCGCCTTTACTGATTACGGCAATAAAAAGCAGCAGACCAAAACCGACTGCAGCACCAGCAATTGAATCCCACCACGGTGTGAGCGGAATAAAGATACGTTCAGCTATTAAGATAATTGCAAATACAAGCAGGATTTTATCTGGGATCAGCATGTATTTAATATCGGTGATCCAGATGATGACGATCAGAGAGATAAGCGTCCAGGCAATCAATAATTCCGCACTCCACCCCATAAGGAGTGGCGCTGCCACAAACAGCAAACCTGTCATCAATTCAATTAGCGGATAAACGAGCGAAACAGGTGCCTTACAGCACCTGCATCTTCCTCGTAAAAATACATAAGATAAAACTGGGACAAGCTCAAGCGGCGTGAGAACATGTCCACACTTTGGACAATGCGACCGCGGCTTTACAATTGACTCTCCGTTCGGGACCCTAAGGCCGACTACGTTGTAGAAGGAGCCTAGGAGGAGGCCGTAGATGAGAACTAGTATATACATCCGTTCTTAATAATCTAATAGATTTTTTTCAGTAGCAGAATCAGTATCTGATACTAATGGTACTGAATCGTGATCTTCTAATGTGTAGATAAATTTACCAGCACTATCTTTTGTTAAGGTTACAGTATAGTCTGTATCATCAACACTATCTAAAAATTGACCTAATTCAGTTTGTGTCAACTTTGCACCAGATTCAGGGTTTGATGATGTAACATACATTTTAGCTGCACTAATTATTTGAATTCCTTCTGCTACTGTAGCATCTTTTTCTGACTTGTTAATAATCCCACCAATACTAGGTATAGCAATCGCAGCAATAATCCCTAAAATAACAATAACAGCAAGAAGCTCAATAAGAGTTAAACCTTTTTGATTTTTTAATGTGTTTCTTAGTTTTTGAAACATGTTCATTCTCCTTAAAATGTGAATTTTATGTTACTTTTTTACTAGTCTCATTATAACAGATTCATAGAATTGTGCTAGTAGGAAATTGTTTGAAATTGTAAAACTTTTGTATAGTTACCCGACATGGTTAAAGATCTCAAACATCGGCACCATAATGGATGTAACGATTGTTCCGACAATGCCTGCCAGGAAGACAATCATGATTGGTTCAATGAGAGATTTTAAGCGATCTGTCGCACTTTCTACTTCTTTTTCATAGAAGTCTGCTACTTTTGCCAGCATGGCATCAAGAGAACCGGTTTCCTCACCAATCGCAATCATCTGCGAGACAAGGGGCGGAAAGACCCAGTGCCTGCGCATTGGCTCTGTTAATGAGCGGCCTTGCTCTAGTGAATCTCTCGATTGGCGAATTACTTTTGCAATGACTTCATTTTCAACAATATTTTCAACAATGGTCATTGCCTGCAGAATTGGAACGGATGAAGTAAATAAAGAGCTTAATGTTCTCGTCATCCGGGCTAACGCTGCTTTTTGAAAAATCTTTCGGAAAATCGGCATTCTTAATAGAAAATAATCTAAATAATATTTTGTTTGTTTATTATTGCGAATAACCATAATGCCTACGAAAATGGCGATAAAAAACAGTATAACCAGCCACCAGTATACCTGCATCAGTTCACTGGATTTCAAGACAAACTGCGTGATCGCTGGAAGCTCGCCCCCAAAGTCCTCAAACATTTCAACAAAGGTCGGAACAACAGAGACAAGCAAAAAGATGACAACCGCAACAGCAATGATTCCTACCACAATAGGATATGCGAGAGCTGAGACGATTTTTTGCTTTGTAAAATGCTGCTTTTCATAATGAACTGCTAATCTCTCAAGCGTATCATCCATATTACCGCCTACTTCACCAGCACGAATCATATTAATAAACATGCTTGTAAAGATCTTCTTATGCTTCGCCGCTGCCTCAGAAAGTGGATTTCCTTCCCGCAGATCCTGTTCAACAACCTTTAAGGCTTTTCGCAGTGCTTTGCTTTCCGTTTGTTCGGAAAGGATGGCGGTCGAGTCGACAACAGACACGCCAGCCTTCAGCAAAGTCGAAAATTGCCGCAGATAGATGACAAAGTCTTCTAGCTTAACAGGGTTGCCGATCGTAATATCCTTTGTCAGGACCGTTTCGGGCAATTCCTGAAAATCCATGACACGAATGCCATTTTCCCTCAGCTGAACCACTGCCTCACGTTTTGAAGAAGCGGTGATGACACCTGACTTATTTCCTTTTCGGTCTCTTCCGCTATATTTATAACGAGGCATCTTATTCCACCTTCTCAACTAAATAAGGGTTCGCGAGTTCCTTTGAAATTAAACCGTTCTGATAAAGCTCTTTCACATTGGTCTCCAATGTATGCATGCCCTGACTTCTTGATGTTTGCATTACATTCACAATCTGATGAATTTTTTCATTGCGAATAAGGTTAGCGACAGCCGCATTATTGAGCAGAATTTCCGTTGCCGCTTTTCTGCCCTGTCCATTAACAAGCGGAAACAAGCGCTGCGAGACAATGGAAACAAGCACAGATGCAAGCTGAATGCGAATCTGATCCTGCTGTGCCGGCGGAAAGACATCAATGATCCGGTTAATGGTTGCAGGGGCACTGGATGTATGCAAGGTTGCAAACACTAAGTGTCCTGTTTCTGCTGCCGTTATAGCCGTTTGGATCGTTTCAAGATCTCTCATTTCTCCTACTAAGATAACATCAGGATCCTGTCTGAGTGATGCTCTTAAACCATTCGCAAAGTTATTCGTATCAAAGCCAACCTCACGCTGATCTATGATACATTTGCCGTGCTTATGCAAATATTCAATTGGATCTTCCAGTGTAATGACATGCTTGCGCATGGTCTGGTTCATATAATCAATCATTGACGCAAGCGTGGTTGATTTCCCGCTGCCTGTAGGTCCTGTAACAAGTACAAGTCCCTGCGGCTTTGCTGCAATTTCTTTTAAGATCAGCGGCAAGTCCAGTTCATCCATTGAAGGTATTTTCGTCGGAACAACACGGACTGCAAGTGCCACACAAGAACGCTGATGATAAGCATTCACCCTGAAACGGGAAACGCCATGCAGGCCATAGGAAAAATCCAGCTCGCCATTTTGCTTAAATGTATTCCAGAGATGATCCGGGATTACGGCTCTTGCCATGCTTTCAGTATCTGCCGGCAGAAGCGTATCTTGCCCGTAGCGTTTTAAATCTCCATTGATCCTCATGATTGGCGGTACACCAACCGTGAGATGAATATCTGATGCTTTTAGCTCAAAGCCTGCCTTCAGAAGCAAATCAATTTTATTTACCATACCGTTTTACTCCTAATCAGGTAGTGCTACTCTTAGCACCTCTTCTGTTGTTGTAATTCCTTGCTTGATTTTGATTAATCCATCATCAACAAGGAAGATCGTTTTGTTTTTAATGGCAATTTCTCTTAGTTTCGAGAGAGATTCACCATTCATAATCACACGGCGCATAACATCATCTACAACTAAAACTTCATGGATCGCGACACGGCCTTTATAGCCAGTCATATTACAGGATGAACAGCCGGCACCTTTTACAACCTGATCGATTTTCATGCCTCTCTTGGCAAAAATCTCAATCTCCCGTTTTGATGGCTCCATTGTTTTCGCACAGTCACGGCAAACTCTTCGGACAAGTCGCTGTGCCACAACCCCGCTCAATGAAGAGGCAACAAGGAAAGGCTCAACACCCATGTCTACTAATCTTGTAATCGTGCCAATTGAATCATTTGTATGCAAGGTGCTTAACACGAGATGCCCTGTTAAGGAAGCACGAATGGCAACTTCCGCTGTTTCCTTATCACGAATCTCCCCAACCATGATAATATTCGGGTCTTGCCGAAGGATGGCACGCAGTCCAGCGGCAAACGTCATTCCCACGTTTGAGTTCACATGAATTTGATTAATGCCTTCAAGCTGGTACTCAACAGGATCTTCGACTGTTATAATGTTCACTTCTTCGCTATTAAGCTTGTTTAAAGCCGCATATAAAGTGGACGATTTACCGGAACCTGTTGGCCCTGTTATGAGAACAATCCCTGTTGGTTTTTCAATCATATCGGTAAAGCGCTGAAGATTTACTTTGTTAAAGCCCAGTTTATTAATGTCATTCAGCGTACTTCCAAGGTCAAGAAGACGCATAACAATTTTTTCACCATAGACAGTAGGCAATGTGGATACACGCAAATCAACCGGGTGGAAATCCAAGTTCATCTTGATTCTGCCGTCCTGAGGAATCCGATGCTCTGTAATATCAAGATTCGCCATGATTTTGATTCTTGCTGTAAGAACACTTTGCATATGCTTAGGCAGCACTCTCTCTGTTCGGAGTATGCCATCCACACGATAGCGGATAACTACCTTTGTCTCCTGCGGATCAATATGCACATCACTGGCCTTTACAACAGCGGCATTCGTCAATACTTGGTTAACTAGACGGACAATCGGAGAATCCTGGTCAACGATTTTCTCTTGTTCTACTTCTTCTGTATGTGCAGGTGAAGTCCCGAATAATTCCTCCAGCCCTTCATCCATATCGTAGTATTTATTGACTGCACGCAAAATATCATCTTTTGTTGCAATCGCTGTTTCGATTTGGAAGCCGGTTGATAGACGAAGATCATCAATGGTATAAAAGTCCATAGGATCGGCCATCGCTACGTATAACTTATCTCCATCTTTTTTCATGGGAATGATTAAGTTGCGTTTCGCCATATCCTTTGGAACTATACTAAATAGATTCGTATCAAATGGATAACGGTACAAACTTACATGTGGAATGCCAAGCTGAAATTCCAATACTTCGATCAGCTGCTGCTCTGTCACATATCCGCGCTGCAGGAGGGCATCTCCAAGCTTTTGCCCGCTGCTCTTTTCTTTAAGCGTCAGCTGCAGCTGTTCTTCCGTAATTAACCCTGCATCAACAAGCAAGTCTCCTAATCTTTTACGAACTTGAGTCATCTATATCCCTGCTTTAACCTCATTATTTTGTTGCTTCTTTTTCGTGACCCCATAATTCATTTTCATTCTTCTTTTCACCATTCTGAGCTTCTTCCTCAGAGCCAGTTTCAGAATCTGATCCTGCTTCCTCATCCCTCATATCATCTTCTGAATCTGCATCTGTATCAACATTGATATCTGCATTTCCATCAGAATCTGTTCCATCTTCAATCGTTGTATCTATTGAATCTTCTTCCACCGGATCTGGCTGTGTGTTAGCTATTAAACTCTTAATCACAACTTTATGAACAGGAGGGTAAAAGTCATCAGAAATGAATTCTTTTCTTAGAATGCTGCCTGATGGTTCCTTTACTTCACGATATAATTTAATAATGACACCATCACTGCCTTCTGAAACAGTCTGTTCCTCACCAAATCTCAGCTTTGCATCATACTGCACAATTGTCTTTGGTTTGAATACCTCTTGATCTTCAAGAGAAAGGCTGTATTCATAAAGAAATGGCGAGCCTTTTAAGGAAACATGGAATTGATTATCAATAAGCTTAAATTCCAGTGTAAAAGAGCTGTCATTTGTATTGCTGATAATAAAATCCATATTCTTGGCAGGATCTACTTTTGCCTCAAAGCCGGCTTCCGCATAATCTGGCAGCAGCCTGCTAATATGGCGCTCAGAAATAAGAAAATTGGTTGACAGCACTGTTTTATACATGGCAGAGGCAATATGGCTTAATGTCTCACTGCTAAAGGAAGATGTTAACCCGTTTTCCTCAATATATTTTAATAGTGACAGCTGTGATTGCGGCTCAATTTCAATCTGACTTACCGCTTGTGTCCATTTTTCCAGACTTTCATAAGCCTCGTCAGCTGCTAAAGTAGCTTCAGCCACCACTTGATCCTCTTCTGCTTGGGCAAAAAATGTCTGCAGCTTCATAGTCTGGCTGCCCGTATGCAAAAGAGAGGCCATATTCAGCAATTCCGTTCTTAGTTTCTCCTCCTGAAAATCCTCAGATGTCAGCTCTGGAGAAATCTCTAAAAGCTTAAGTGCCAGCTCATCTTCATTTACTGTTACAAGCAACGGATATGTGCCGCCTTGCTTAACCGCCTGCAAAGAAGAGTCTACATCAAAAGAAAAGATAGAAAGATCAACTTGTTCATCTTTTTCTTTATAGTTAAAAGAAAGGGTGCTTTGCTCCTGCCACAGTTTAGTGTTCTGCAGGATTTGATCATACGCTTCTTGAGGTGATAATCCTGTAACATCTACCGAGCCTACCAGCGTCTTTTCTGTATAAACACCTTTACTTCCCGTAACATTTCCATAAACAGCAGTGCCAAAGTATGAAAAACTAAAAATAAACGCTGTGCTAACAAGCAAGATGATATATAATTTAGCACTATCTGATTTCTTCATGCTCCGATCCGCTCCGCTCATTATTCCTATTCAACATTTACTGCCAATTCAATTAGGACTGCTGGTCCTTCCGTTTGCGCAGAGTGTATTTGGTCTTCTGTTAGAATGGTTCCAGCTGGAATGAAAACTTGTCCATCTAAACCGATAATATCTTTATTCACTTTTTTGCCAACAAGCAGTTCCACCTGTTTATTTTTCAAGGCATCAAGCTGCTTCGTATTTTGCTGTTCTTCACTAGCAGCCGCTTCCTCATGGTGGATGGAATCCGTTTCAGGTGTTTGTTGTCCAAGAAGCTCATGGTTATCAAGGAAGCCTTGTTCTGCATCTTCTTTTACAATAACAATATCCTTTCCATACGTAAGTACGTACTCTGAAGGCATTGTCACTTGTTTTTCACCTACAAGTAAATCCATTCCAAGGATTTGACCAGTTTCGTCATCAGCGTAAAATTCAATAACTTCACCAAGCAATGCACCTTTTCGTGTCATTACTTTTGTTTGGTTGATTTTAATTTTTTTGTTTACGAGCTGGTTTGCAATTGGAATTTCGTTGAGGTCAATGACGGCGTTGTCTGTTTCGACAGTAATAGCGTATTCTCCAATTCCGACAACTTTTTTGAATGGAATTGCTTTAACGCTTACTTGCCAGTCTTCGTGTTCGATTGTCAGGAAGTCAATTGTGCCTTTTTCAGGGTTGATTACAAGTGTTTTTACTGCGCCGATCTGCTGTCCGTCTGCGATGCTGATAATTGGCAATCCTGTAATTTGTGAGCTGTTTTTCATTTATGTCACCACACCTATTCTTTTAGAGATCACTTTTCTGCTTAGATTACAGAAAAGGTATAAAGATTTATATTCATTAAGGGTTCACATAGAGCTGCTTTCCGCGGGTGGAAGTTGAGCCTCCTCGGTGCATTCGCACCTGTGGGGTCTCAACCTTTCCACTTCTCCCGCAGGAGTCTCGTACCCCTCCGCTGCAATCAGCCAACATTTTTACATATACATATCGAATTCAATTCTCTCACTAATAATCATCTTATACTAAAAATCACAGGCCATATAACACAGTCATATCAACCCATTACTTATAGATTACTGTTCCTGATTGGAATAAGAAAGTAGTAAAAATTGGATTTGTTCTGAGATGATTGGCATGTTGGAATATTGTTTTTTTAGTTCGTTTAGTAAGGTTTTCAGTTTTTGGTGCTCTTGCTGTGAAATATAGTGTTCGATTAGCAGGCTGGCAAAGATGTAATGCTCTTTTTGCGGCATTTTTTGCTGCATGCACTGCTGAATCCATTTTTCGTATACATGAGGTTCGGTTGTTTCTTTTGCCAGTTGAAGCTGTTCAAGAAGAGTTTTCAGCACTTCTCTTTGAAGGGTGATATTTTCTTCTTGTTCTTGCTGCTCTTCATCCGAATCAGATGATGTTGCTGCTAGAATCCACGGCTCTTCTTCTTCCTCTATAATAGGATCTTCTTCATCGGCCATAAGCTCTGGAATGATCTCATCACTTTCATTAACGACTTCTTCTTCGAGACTTTCTTGGAACTCTTCAAGCACAATCAGTTCTTCACCATCTTGAGGCTGAAGAATTTCTTCAGCAGAGACTTCATCCTCCTCCAGCATTTCCTCTAGTGAAGGGATAATGTATGAACTTTCATCGAGAAGTTCGCTTTCCTCTGACTTCAGCTCTTGCTCTGAAGTGCTTGTCTCATTTTCGACTGAAGCAGGGATAATAAAATCATCATCCTCTAATTCCAGACCAAGGCTAAACTCATTTTCTTCGGTTTTACCAGGCAAGTTTTCCTCGTACTTTTGCTCTACCTGTATGACAGGATTGTCATCAGACATCAGTGACTCCAGCTCACCAATATAGGAAAGCTCCGCATCTTTAGACTCATCTTCCTTTTCGTCTATAGCAAGCGTCTCTTTGTCTTGTGCAAGTTCAGTTAATCTAATTTGGTCGAAGTCAATTTCATCAAGCTGTCCGTCCACTGCTTCTGCTTCCGTTTCTGATTCCGCTTCTGCCTTTTCCGCTAACACCACTGCATCAGTTTGCTTAGAATCAGCTACCGGCACTATAATTTCTGCTTCAAAAACTTCCAGTACATTTTCTTCATCGTGATCTGTTTCGATCATTTCGATCACTGAATCATGGTCCTCAATAGGAGATACCTCCTCTTCGGCTTCCTTTTCTTTATACTCTTGATGATCATCCTGATTGTAAAGAGGAAAAGCAGTGTCTGCAGTTGCTTCTGCTGCAAGAAATTGCTCGCTTCTCTTCATCATTAAATACCCGCTCATAACAACCAGCAGAAGCAGTATTAATAATAACTTCCATAATTCCATCACCGATTGTCCCGCTATGCCAAGCAGTGCAAATGAAAAGGATAAAACGGTCATCATCACTTTCCCTTTTTTCGTTAAACCGAGCGGCAAATAAATGACGAGCGGAATAATGACGATTAGGGAGATTGCAGCTAAAATGAAGCTAATCATCGTTTCACCTCACTAGTATAGGATAAAAGATTCATAATATTGCTAACATTGTCGAAAAATAATAGAAAACAATGTAAATTGTCCTAAAAAAACAGTAAATCATAAGAAATATTGTATAATATAATCATCAAGAATGAAAGAAGGGAAACGAATGAATTGTAAAAAAATCCTTTCTAGTACTAAAGGCCTTACTCTTATTGAGGTTTTAGCCTCATTAACCATCTTGAGTATCGTTTTAATTGGAATCATGAGCTTTTTTACACAAGCATTTTCCTACACCAATAAAAACGAGACCAAAACGGCAGCTGTCAATGTTGCCCGCAATGCCTTGATGTATGTCGAAAATCAGAGTTTTATAGAAATGAGAGAGAAATTCTCCTCCTCCAACTCTACTAATCAAAATGAAGAGTTACGTATTTATATATGTAAAAATCCAAATGGCAGTGAACAATATAATTTGTTTTGGAAGGGCGAAACACAGTCAGCAGACTGCTCATCCATTACAGTAAACAATATAAAATATGATGTGCGTATTACATCTAATTATTCTAGTGATTATAAAGAAAATCATGAGGACTATTTTGTTCCGCTTAAAGCAGTAGTGACATGGAATGATGGTGATCATCAAAAATCGACCGAGGTTGAAGGAGCTATTCAAAGTGAAGATATTAGATGAAAAAGGAGCAACACTCTATGAGCTGCTCGCGGTAATGGTCATCTTAATGATTGTATTGCCGGTGATATATGGTGTCTTTTCGTCAGGCTATAAATTGTACAATAAAGTAAATGCTGAAGGCCAGCTCCGCGATGATGCTGACTATACAGCGACCATGATTATGAATGCCTTTTACTCTACTCCTTTTGATTATGTCCGTTCCTGCGGAGACAACTGCATAGAGCTTGTAGACAGCGAGCATACCACTGTTGCACTTGAAGAAGGAGAACAGCAATCATTTTACAGTATTGATCAATCAAGTGTATATGATGAAGAAAAAGTAACGGTTATACAGCTGACAGATAAAACAGTGAACGATCAAACGATTTCAGTATTTGAAATTGATGGAGCTGCTTTAGATGTTCAGTCCGATTTTTCAAATTCGACCATTACAGGCTGTGAAGGTGGTCCTTGTGAGAATGGAATTATTCAGCTTCATTTCAATTTATCACATAAAAGGCTTGCGGAAGGAAATTTGGAGCTTGACAGTCAATTCGGCTTTTAAAGGAGAACAAAATGATAAAAAATGAACAAGGAAATAGTTTAATTATCGTATTACTTGTTTCACTCGTTTTTACCGTTTTAGGTATGGCCGTTGTCTCTGCATCCATCGGAGGTGCCAAAAGAACTGAAACAAGGGAAAGTGATGTTGTCTATACGTATGATGCATTAAAACTATTGAATGAAATGACGAGCACCCTTCCCGAACTATTAGGCGAAAATGAATTGAACCTCGAAAATTTCAGACGCTGGGACAGCAATCACCGCTTATACGTCGAAAATCGATTTGACGATGTCTTAGAGAATGCAATTGTGGAACAGATACTTGAACCCAATCGCGCGGCAGATTATATCGAGTGCATGAATGTAATTGACGTCAGTACAGCTTCACCATCGTACCTGGATAACAGTCACGCCTGTGTAGGCAGTCTTACAAACTATGATGCTCCTTTTAACATTGATAAAGATCTCGATTTTACCAGAATACTAGATGTTGTACTTGTAACAAAAAACCCAATTGAAACAGAAGGAAAAGTAACGAGAACCATTAAGAAAAGATTAATACTTTCTCCGCTGCCAAGCTTTTTGAAGTATGCAGCCGGATCTTTTTCTGATAATGAAGGAGAAGGCTTTAAATTAAATGGCTCTGCGAACTTTAATGGAAATGTATATGCCAATCATCTTCATATTCAAGAAGAAGCAGAGTTTGAGCTGCGCGATGGCACAGAAAAAAGGCAGGATACACCGATGTCATCCATTATCGGCGATTTATATAGCAGTTCAGCTAACCTGCTGCCGCTATTAAAAGAAGATAACTTTTACAAAGAGGATATTCCGGATTTAAAGCATGACAGTCAGTTTATTAACATTCAATTTCAAAAGTCAATGAATGAACTGACCAATTCGATTTTAACGGACAGTAAACTGTCTGCAGCAAGAACTGGCAATGGCAGTGATTTCTCAGACAGCTTGGCATCTGCGATAAGTAATACACAGCCAAGCAGACAAATTGTTGGAAGCGATGGATACATCGAGAAAGTGGAGGTTCAGCCAAATCCGCTATCCATTGTAGGTGAAACGGCTGCTCCGCTTGATAATAGCTTTATTATTGAAAGTGCAGATCAGGCAATGGAATTTAATGACCCGTTAAAAGTAAATGGCGATCTTGTCGTAATGAGCACTAATTATCCAATTTCATTCCGTGAACAGCTTGTGGTTGACGGTGATCTTTACTTAGTAAGCTATAAGGATATGAATTTTAATGGCGACATACTTGCGACAGGTGATGTTCACATCATTAATATGACTGGAATGTTAAATGCAAACCGCAATATTATTGGTGCAAAAAATGTTGAGTTAGAGTCCTATGAAAACAACGTCTTTTCTGTGGAAAGCAGCGGACTAAAAGTGGCTGGCGACATTGTTTCTGGAGAAAATGTTTTTCTTAAACCTTTTTCGACAACCATTGATATCCAAAGCAATATTATCAGTAATAAAAACCTGACGATCATTGGGGACGAGAATGACCAAGGCGGAGAAGATGATCAGGTCATGTTTGACTCTGTCGTATATACAGGGGAAAAAGCGAGCATATCCAATGTCAATATCATTGGTGCGCAAAACAATGAAAAACAGATTGTCCTGCTTGTTCATGACGACTTGTTAATAACAAGGATTAATGAGTTTAATAACTATACACCTGCTGATGAAGAAGGACTTCCATACTTGCCAAGGGAAAACAATACCGTAAAGCCGCTAAAAGGATTTTTCTATACTGAAAAGGATGCTGAATTGTATGGAGTCGGCTCACTCTTTTATATAGAAGGCGGGCTTTTTGCTAAAGAGGCATTAACGATTAATGCGATTCGCGGCAGAGTTAATTCTATCACTCAGCTCCCAATGAGCAATCAGCAAGAAGACAACTATTCGCGCTTTATTGTCGATTATAATCAGGATGTTTTGCTGCAGAGAATCGAAGCACTTCCGATTGTTGAACAGCTTCAAGTATTTTCGGATGAGCTGATTGTAGATTAAGAACGTTGGTTTAAATGTAAAGAAGGGATGCCGCAAAGCATCCCTTCTTTTTTTGAGTAAATTAAAAATATGCAAACAAAAACGCCCTACATCATATAGGGCGTTTTTCATGTTCTAGCTATTCATTTTACCAGCGTCCTGCTCCATTTGAGCCGCCGCTGTCATGGTCTGCTCCCTCAGGTCCTACTTCAAATAAAGCAGATGCCTTTGGTTTTGATTGATCTCTTTGCTTTTCGGCTTCTGCGGTTACCGTAGAATAACCGACTTCTTCACCGATAATATACCACTCAGATCCTTCTTTTCTTACAGATACTTTATCTGGCAGAGTAGACAGCAGAGATTCAATGTCTTTGTCTGTTGCATTATTAGGGTTAAAGATTAACACATCGCTGAGAGCAATCTCTTCACCTTCTTCAATTTTGAAGACAGACTTGATAAACTTAATTTCTTTTAATCCAATATAAGCGTCTTTAACAATTACCGGCACCCTGACTGTTATACCAGAGCCATCTTTCGCTTTGACAACTAAATAGGTTTCACCTTCAGCTTTGCCGATAATTCTCATATCCCCTTTATATTCAGCTATATTCTGATCTTCGATATAAATATCAAGATCTTTATTAGATGCATTTAGCGGAGAAATGTTAACCGTAAAGGACTTAACTTCATCCACTTCCAGTTCCAATGGATTTGGTGTTACATGGATTGATTCAACTGGAACTTGAAGAGTAATATCCTTTTCTACAGGCGTATTGAAGGCAAATCCGCCTTCAGCTTTTATTCTGATCGTATTTTTCCCTATATCATCGATTACGATGGATTTTGAAGGGTCAAATTCTGTCCACCCAATATTGCCGTTAGGATTCTCAATAGAGTAATAATACTTAACTCCTTTGCCGGCAACCAGCTGTGTAACATCCACATTGACTTTTTCACTTGTAACGTCTCCGTCCTTGTAGACAACTCCGCTATCCTGTCCTGTCATCTCAAAATCCGGAGTCAAGTAGATGATCACTTCTTCATTATCAGAATATGTTACTTTAATGGCTGTATTTTTATCGCCGACAAATTCCATATCCTTAATTGGCTTAGGCTTTAATCCGTAATCATTTGGGAACTCTGTTTGTGCAACAACTGTATTATTGTTATTAAGATCCACCTTGTTTATGAGACCAGAAGCATATCCATCATATGCTTTGCCGCCCATTTCATTCAAGCGCACCTTTAAATTGATAAACTGGTTGGCTGGAGCAATGGAAGCCTGCTGCTCACCAAAACGGCTATCTTTGTACGTAACATACGCTGTTGGCATCTTGACGTTATTTAGCGCCCAGTCCCCTTTTAGGTTTAAAGAAGCAGCTAAGCTGTTCGGTGAAAAAACACCGGAAGCATAATTGATTGACTGACCTAGTGTAATTTGTGCTGCCGGACGACCATCTTGTCCAGTGATAAGCTTAACTCCTTCAGAAGGAATTAGAGAAACGCCGCTTGGCAGTGGCTGAACAATTTGGATATTTGATAGATTTCCCTTCACTTGATTATTGAATAAACCATTCGGACTTAAAGAATAATTGACTTTAAATTCATTTGTTCTTTCATTAGAACCAGAAACTTTGATTAAATTATCCGGATTATTGATAACACCCTTTAAGCTCATCTCACCAACCATACTTGGCGCGGCATCATCTTTTACAGAGATTTTTACAGGTGCATGGGTGATTGGCGCAACTGCTTTGCCATCAATATCCCTGTATGAAAGTTTAATATTATCAAATACATAATCTCCTGCTTGCGTAAAGCTTAATGGCAGAGAGAAATCAATTGGCTGTGGAGCTCTTTGATTTAAAGGATATTTTAAATCAAACTTAATGGTCGCAATTCCATTCGTAATGGTAGCATTTGCACCATCCTGCAGCTTCACTTTTCCATTAAATTTGTTAAGATCTACTGTAATTTCCCCGCTGATGGATGGTGTATCGATTTCCCCGGAAATCGCCCGGAAAACTTCAGATATATTCCCTTGTGATGCTTGGCGGGCTGTTACACCAGTTACAGATGATAGCTTGCGCAAATAATCCATATCGACTTCACTGTCATTGCCAAAGCCTATTGAATACAGTTTAATATCTTTTTGAGCAAGGGATTGTGCCATATTTATACCATGCTGTTTAATTCGCCTTTTTGTTTCATTTACGTCCTGGTTGATAGTGTAACGGTTGCCATTCAGATAATAATATACTTCACTAAAATCGCGGCCTGTTCTAGTGTCTGTGTATATTTCATGATAAACAAGAACATTTTCAGTTACTGTTTTTTTCTCATATACTGGTACAGTAGAACACCAAAACAAGAAACAATCTTCTCTAGTTCCTACTTGAACTTGTTTCTGATAAGTTATTGCTTCCTTATAGTTAGAAAAAGTAGGCTCCCCATCAGTCATAAAAATTACATATTGGTTTTCTGCCGGTTTTTCTGCCCCATTCGTTTGGCCACCGAGCATTTCAAGTGCTTTTTCAAAAGATTGAGTATAGTTTGTACCCCCAGAGGCAGATAAAGTATTCACAGTATCCTCAATTTTATTTAGATTGCTTATAAAATCATTAAATGAGAAATACACAACTCTATCCGATACTTTTGTATCAAAAGGAACTAACCCAAAACGATCTCCAGGCTGTCCATGCTCTTTAAAATACTCAACCGCTTCTTCAATGGCATCCTTTGCATCCTGAAACTTTTTCGGATTTCTACCCGATTCATTCATCGAACCCGATTTATCAAAGATGAAGATTAGGTCGATCGGATCTCTCTCAGGATTTGTAGCCATTCCTTTTGGCATAAGATGAAGGTCAAGACCTCCAATTGCATCTGCATTCTGCGGCTTAACAATAATTTTCTGCGACGCTTTTGCCGAAAAGTTTACCGACGGAGGATCTGCTGCTGCAGACGCTCCAGCTGGAGAAAAAAGAATAGATAATAGCAATGGCAGCATCAATAATAGTAAAAAGCCTTTCTTTATTTGCTTCATCTTTTTCACTCCTTTCAAATATATAAATTTTTCAGATTAATTTCAGAACTTTTATACTATAAGTATACCAATTTACCTATAAAACAAATAGATAAATCTATTGAAATCATAAAATTTTTTTAATAAAAAATAGAAGACAGAAACCTGTCTCCTATTTCCGAAGCACCTTTACTTCACATACTCTGCGACCTTATTTCTCCCCGCTCTTTTCGCGCCAGTATAGAGTGCTCTGTCAGCATGGCGAATAAGAGTCATTGGGTCTTCGGCATTTTCTGGTGCTGCCGCGACCCCAAATGAGGCCGTGATCTGTATTTCCAGATCGATCTGTTCTGCTCCAATATGCTGTGATAATTGAAACGGCTTATTTGCCAGCAGGAGCCTTAAAGTTTCAGCAAATTGAATAGCTTCATGCTTTGGATAGTTGGGAAGAACAATAACAAATTCCTCACCGCCATACCGGGCAACAATTCCAGAATCACCGGTAGCTGCTGTCAAACGATTTGCCAGTTCACATAAAATCTCATTGCCGCTTTGATGTCCATAGTTATCATTGATAGATTTAAAATGATCAAGGTCGAGAATGATTAAAGATAGTGTGTATATCTCCTGTTTTGCCAGTTTTGCAAATTCGTTATTCAGTCTTTTCTCAAGGTATCTGTAATTATAAAGCTTTGTTAGTGCACAGCGCTCGCTTTTTTCTTTTGTTTTCTCGTAATGATTGGCATTTTCGACAGCAATGGCCAGATGTGAACAAAGGATATCAACAATCATCAGCAAAGATTTGTCAAAAACGGCTTTTCTTGTAGAAGCCAAAAAGAGTACACCGGTTACTTCGCTGTTTCGAACAACCGGAACAGAGACAATGCTTTCGATATTGGCAGGCACATACCCTTTAATCAGCAGCTGCCAATCTTTTCTTGTCTTAAATAGGACACCCTTTTTTTGTTCCCACACAAAACCGCTTATTCCTTCTCCTTTTTTTAGCGGCTTCATCACCGCTCGGTTTATTTGCCCATTTTCATAACTGCGGATGATCTGCAGCTCTTTCCCGTCCACAATGTCCATTAGATAGGCATAATCTGCTGGAAGCATCTGAATCAGCTTTTCCATAAATAAATCGAGTACTGCTCCGACTTTTAATCGTTCTGCCAGCTGATGGCCTATTTCCGATACTTTTTGTAAATACGCATTCACATTTTCACTGGAGGAATATAGACTCATAATCAGCGAAAGACTGGCAAATGGTATGCCGACACATAAAACGGCAATGACACCAATTTCCTTATATAAAATAAACAGAACATACCCTACAGGGAAAGATGCTAATGATGAGAGCATGTCCCAAACCATATCTTTTCCAAAGAGAAACTTCTTTTTATCCGTTAAAACAATATCTATAAAAATAAGAAATAATAAATTTAAAATATAGTAAAAGACTGGATATAAGAGAGCAATAAAAAAGGACTCAGTATTATAGGTGAGCTGGTCGGCGGAAACACCGCCAACTGCATAGTAAAGCATACCGCTAAATAAAGAAACAAGCAGGAACATACTTGAATTTAAAGGCAGTCGATACAGTTGTTTATTTTTACTGATATTGAGTCTGGCAAGCAGCACAAAAATCGCAAATTGAGCCAGCAAAATTTCAATAAACAGACCAAATAAAAGAAAAACCGCCATAGAGACCCATTGCAGTAAAAACACTGGTGTATTATTTATGACGACAGGTAATAGCGCAACGAGAAAGGTAAGTAAAAAGAAGGCTGCCAAATCAGTCAGCGGAACTGCTTCAACAGGAGGAGGATAAAAATGATAGGCAATCCAAAGTGAAGCTGGCATTAACAAGATCCAAGCAGCCCAGATGATTTTTTTATATTTCACCTTCATTTTCATCCCTCCTTTTTCCATAGGTAAAAAGTTGTATAATGTGGATATTTTATCAAATTAAAAGGTTTTTGTCACATCTATATTCAAACTATTTAAACTTTTAATTAAAAATGGCTTTGCTTCTGATAAAAAATAGAGTGAGCCTGTAATAATCAGCATCTCATTTTTCCCCACCGAAAGCATCTCAGAGCGAATGGCATCTTTCCAATCAGATGCAGCTCTTTTACGATGTGAAGAGCTAATTTTCAATAGATCTGAAGCTTTAGCAGCCCTCGGGAAGTCAAAGTCCACAAATGTCATTGTATCTGCAACTGAGTCTAATTGCATGATCATTTTGTCTAGTTTTTTATCAGAAAGAGCAGCGAATATAACCCTCTTTTGTAATTTTCTGTATCGTTTTTGCAATTCGTTTGTGAGGGCTTGGATCCCCTCATTGTTGTGCGCACCATCTACTATAATTAAAGGCTTTTCGCTGACGGTTTCAAATCGGCCCGGCCAATAGGCTTTCATTAACCCCTGCTTTATTTGATGTTCCTCTAGAGGAAAACCTTTAAGAGTTAACAGTTCAGCTGCCATAACGGCGAGGGAGGCATTTTCAACTTGATGCTCTCCTGGCATGGTAATGTCAAGTTGTCCATACTCGTTATTTGCTGTCTTTAGACTAAATTGCTCACCAGCTGCTGTGGAAAAATGTTCTTGAATGACAAGATTCTTTCCAAGCTGATAAACCTCTGCATTCTGCTTAGATGCTGTCTCTAATATCACACTTCTCGCACTTTCTTCTTTTACAGCTGTAATGAGCGGGGTATCTTTCTTGATAATCCCGGCTTTTTCATAGGCGATTTCTGCATAAGTCTCTCCAAGGATACTCGTATGATCCAGGCCAATGCTTGTTATGATAGAGAGAAGAGGTTCTATGACATTCGTGGAATCAAGCCGTCCGCCAAGACCCACTTCAAACAAGGCTATATCTGCAGGCTGAACATGACCAAAATATTCAAATGCCATCACAGTAATGACCTCAAATTCAGTCGGACCACCAAGGTCTGTCTCTTCTAATTCCTCAGCAAGCGGCAATATCCGGTTCACAAGCTGTAAAATCTCTTCATCTGAGATTGGTTTGCCGTTGTAAGAAATCCGTTCATTAAATTGCTCAAAAAATGGAGATGTGAAGCTGCCCACAGTAAACCCTGCTTCCTGTAAAATACAGCGTAAATACGTCAGTGTTGAACCTTTTCCATTTGTTCCGCCAATATGTACGGTCTTTATTTTTTTCTCTGGGTTTCCCAGTTTCGAAAGCATCCATTCCATTCTTTTTAATCCAGGTTTAATCCCTAACCGCAATCTGCCATGGATCCATTCCAGTGCTTGTTCATATGTAGTAAAAATAATAAAAACCTCCTTACAGTATGGAAGACGAATCCTTCATAGAGGGACTCGCCTTCGATCCATACATTATTTAACCTAGATTACACGTTTTTCAGTTCATTCATACGTGCTTCAACAGCAGCACGTTTTTCCGTATAATCAAGCTCCTTCGCTCTTTCCTCTTCAATTACTTTTTCCGGAGCCTTTTTAACAAAACCTTCGTTGCTTAGTTTCTTCTGAACACGCTCTACTTCCTTGTTCAGCTTCTCCCACTCTTTTTGCAGGCGGGCGATTTCTTCGTCTATATTAATCAGGCCTTCAAGCGGAAGAATAATTTCTGCTCCTGTAATAACAGCGGTCATTGCTTTGTCAGGAGTCTCAACATTCATACCAATCGTTAGTTCTTCCGGATTACAGAAGCGTTCGATATACGCACGGTTGCTTTCTAGGATGCTTTCGATCTCTTCGTCCTTCGCTTTAATCAGCATCTTGATTTTCTTGCTCATTGGTGTGTTTACCTCAGCTCTGCTGTTTCGTACAGAACGGATAATTTCAACAAGAAGCTTCATTTCTGCAGCAGCCTTTTCATCGCTGTACTCTTCTACAACCTCTGGCCAAGAAGCTACTGTAATAGACTCCCCTTCATGCGGAAGGTTCTGCCAGATTTCTTCTGTGATGAATGGCATAAATGGATGAAGAAGTCTCATCGTGTTGTCTAAAACATAAGCAAGAATCGAACGCGTCGTCTTCTTAGCAGCTTCATCTTCGCCATTCAACGGCAGCTTCGCCATTTCAATATACCAGTCACAGAAATCATCCCAGATGAAGTTGTAAAGAATCCGTCCTACTTCACCGAACTCATAGCGATCAGATAATCTTGTTACGGTTTCAATTGTTTCATTTAAACGTGTCAGAATCCATTTATCTGCAACGGATTTTTCTCCAGATAAATCGATCTCCTCGTATTTCAGTCCATCCATATTCATCAACGCAAAACGGGAAGCATTCCAGATTTTATTGGCAAAGTTCCATGTCGATTCTACCTTCTCCATGCTGAAACGCAAGTCCTGACCAGGTGAGCTTCCAGTGGAAAGGAAGTATCTTAGTGCATCTGCTCCGTATTGATCAATGACATCCATTGGATCAACACCATTTCCAAGCGATTTACTCATCTTGCGGCCTTGCTCATCGCGTACAAGCCCATGAATGAGAACGTCTTTAAATGGACGCTTACCCGTAAACTCTAGACCTTGGAAAATCATACGGGAAACCCAGAAGAAAATAATATCATATCCTGTTACAAGGGCATCTGTTGAGTAATAGCGTTTGAAATCTGCTGAATCTTCATCTGGCCAGCCCATTGTTGAAAATGGCCATAGTGCGGAGCTGAACCATGTATCTAATACATCGTTATCCTGTGTCCAGTTCTCCGGGTCAGCAGGAGCATTCTCACCAACGTAAAGTTCGCCTGTTTCATTGTGATACCAGGCAGGAATGCGGTGTCCCCACCATAATTGACGGGAAATACACCAATCACGGATATTTTCCATCCAGCGCAAATACGTATTCTCAAAGCGGGCAGGCACGAAGTTAACCTTTTCTTCCTTGCTTTGCAGGGCGATCGCTTCATCAGCTAATGGCTGCATTTTAACAAACCATTGTGTTGAAAGGTATGGTTCAACAACGGCGCCGCTTCTTTCAGAGTGTCCAACAGAATGCATATGCTCTTCAATTTTAAACAGAACATCCGCTTCCTGCAGGTCCTTTACGATTTGCTTTCTGCATTGGAAACGATCTAATCCTTTGTATTCGCCGGCATTTCCATTCATTGTACCGTCTTCGTTCATAACAAGAATACGCTCAAGATTATGGCGGTTGCCGATTTCAAAGTCATTAGGATCGTGTGCTGGTGTAATTTTAACTGCACCAGAACCAAATTCCATATCTACATAATCATCACCGACAATCGGGATTTCTCTTCCAGTGATCGGAAGCTTTACCGTTTTGCCGATTAAATGCTTGTAACGGTCATCTTCAGGGTGGACAGCAACTGCCGTATCTCCAAGCATCGTTTCCGGACGAGTTGTCGCAACTTCAATATAGCCGCTTCCATCTGTTAATGGGTATCTCATATGATAAAATGCACCCTGAACATCTTTATAAATAACCTCGATATCAGATAGTGCTGTTTTCGTTGCAGGATCCCAGTTGATGATATATTCACCGCGGTAAATTAAGCCTTTCTCATAAAGAGAAACGAATACTTTATTTACAGCTTTTGATAATCCTTCATCAAGCGTGAATCGTTCTTTCGTATAGTCCAGTCCAAGTCCGACCTTGCCCCACTGCTCACGGATATGGCCTTTGTATTCATTTGTCCATTTCCATGTTTCTTCCACAAACTTTTCACGCCCTAAATCGTAGCGGCTTTTTCCTTCATTGCGGAGCTTTTCTTCAACCTTTGCCTGTGTCGCGATGCCGGCATGGTCCATTCCAGGCAGCCAAAGAACATCATAGCCTTGCATTCTTTTAATACGCGTTAAAATATCCTGAAGCGTTGTGTCCCATGCATGACCAAGGTGCAGCCTTCCCGTTACGTTTGGCGGCGGAATAACAATGGTGTAAGGTGTTTTTGTTTCATCTGCACCAGATTCAAAATATTTACCGGAAAGCCACCAATCGTAGCGCCCTTTCTCAATCGATGCCGGATCGTATTTCGTCGGCATTGTCAGTTCATTATTGTTTTCCATTTTTATATTCATTCCTTTCACATGACCTAATACTTTTAAAAAAACAAAAAACCCCATTCGTCATAAAAGGACGAATGGAGTTTGCTTCGCGGTACCACCTTTTTTTCAATATCAAAAAAACAGCCTGATATTGACTCTTAAAATTGATAACGGCTTTCCCGTCTTTTACTAATGAGCATAATGCCGTTCGCAAAAGAAGCTCAAGGGCGACCTTCCAAAGCATCCGCCTGACAAACCTCGCAGCAAAATGGTTCATCTCTCTTAAGGCTTTTCACTCTGTACTCTTCCCTATCCTGGCTTTTATTCATTATTTATATGCTCTATACTACTCAAATCAATAACGCTAGTCAATATCGTAACACTATTTTTTTATTTTATACCTTTTCTGAGGAAACGTTCCAAGGGATACGGCAAATTATGCATGGAGTTTAGGCACTATCACTAAATGAGGTTCATATGATGGGGAGAAGGGGGACTGATGATGAAAAGAAGATATAATCCGCATGGACTGCCGCCTTGGCTAAGATCGATTCGCAATGTATGCGGACAATTTATTGTTCCGATTTGCATTTTTCAAGGCATTCGAACACTGATTCTGCCTTCCATTTTAGACGTGCTATTGCTTTTCCTGCTTATTGCTGCTGTCATTGCATTTCAATTTGAAATGATTTAGAGCCCGGAACATGGATTAATTCTGGGCTCCTTCTTGTTCTGCCTGTGCTTGTGCTGCCGCAGCAGCCGCTGCCTCTTTTTTTTGTCTTTCTGTTTCTTCTATTCTCATAATCACATATTCTGTATTTTTTAATAGCCAGAACTGATTCTGGAAATATTGCAGCATTTTACGTTCACCACGGCTATTTTTCTTTTTATAATAACGTTCTGCTGCACGGATCACCGGACCAGGATAGGCGAAATAGCTTTGAAAAAGCAATAACTCATCTTCTTTATATGGAAAGTATTTTAAATACGTATAAAACCAATCCACAGCTTCCTCCGAGCGTTTAGGATATGTCTTTAACGACCTGGAGAGAAACGGAAGCATGTCATGCAGAGGAGAGCTTAGCTTTGCATTTTCGAAATTCAGGAAATATCCATAGCCGCGCTCATCAAATAAAAAATGTTCAGGTGAAACCTTTCCATGAATAAGGACCGTTCTTGCTTTTTCTTCTTCTTTCGTCTTTTCATACCATGCTTTCAACTTATCTTCCGCATATTTTATTGCCTGTGTTATATCATGATAATACAAGCAAAATAACAGCTCTGTCGGTGACATATACGCTCGTTTTTCACATTGCTCTATAAAGCCTGAAAGAAATTCCTTTTCTCTTTCCCATTGCTGCAGTGTGTTCTCATAATGCTCTTCTCTTTCCTCTTTGGTGATTTTTACTTCTTTGACCGAAAGGGTATGCATCCGTGCCAATTCCCGGAACATCTGCTGATACCTTTGTGTTCGGTCCTCTTTTAATTCATTCGCCAGCCAAGGCATTAAATAATATAAATGATGACCATGCAGCACCGCGTAACGGCCATCTGCAGTCGGATAAATTGGTACAACCCGGTTATAGCCTTTTTGATATAAGTTATGAACATGTCTGATAAAGTCAGCACCATGATTGGTTTTGATTTTCTTTAAAGCAAAGATCCCTTTATTGCTATAAATTTTTTGGACTCTGCCAAAATCCTCAACAAAATTCGCTTCTACAGCATAATGTCTTAAAATGGGTGCTACCTGCTTTAATCGATTTTTTTCCTGCACAGTAATCACTCACTTCCTACAATTCAGCGCAGATACATGATCACTTCTGCGTAAAAAAACAGATGAGCAGGTTAACATACACCTGCTCATTGGTCCATGATCAACATTAACGGGTTACAACAGCAGGGATATACAGCACCTGACCTTCAAAGACGTCTTGAGTGATATCAAGGTTGTTCACTCTCTGCAGCTGCTGAGAAGACACTTCATATCTTTCTGCAAGCAGCTCGAGTGTTTCTCCGTGCTGCACAATGCATACCTTCAGCTTAGACATTTCATTTTCATCTTTTCGTGCAAAAAACTCTGTTAATGTCATACTGTTTTTGGATTTTTTCTTTTTCTTTACTTCTTGCTCAGAAGAAGATGATGATTCTTCCATGTATACATTTTCAGTCACTTTTACTTCTTGAACAGGACTTTCTTCAAGCGGTACTTGCTTGAACTCTTCCACTTCTGCCACGTATGTTTCAGCAGGTGTTTCACTTCTTTGAGCTGTAAATGCGATATTAGGGAATGCTTCCTTAGGCTCTTCTGCGGCTTGAGGTGCAATTTGAGCTTCCTGCAATGCTGGAGGTGCTACCTCTTCTTCATTCACCTCAACTGCCGGGACTTCCGGCTGTTTTCTTGCCTCTGCTTCAAATGGGCGGAATAACTCTTCTACTTGTTCTTGATCTTGTTCTTGTTCTTGCTGTTCAGCTTTTTCAATGCGCAGTTCAGTGACAAAATCACTTTCTTGTTCTTCATCTTCTTGTGCTGGAGGCTCAAATATTGAAGCGGATGAACGATAGAGCGGCTCCAGCTCTGCCTCTGCCTCAGAAGCTTCTACAACTTCCTCAACAGCATTTTCAGCCTCTTCACGCTGCTCGCCATATAAACCGGAAATCATTAAGTTTGCGTTCAGCTTCATACAGCTGCGTTCAGGAAAATCGTAATCAAAGGATTCCACTTCTACACCAATGTCCTCAATGCTTTGAATTCGATTATTCGGGATCGTAATATCTACTGGAAAAAAGTGAGTGAATTCAAAAACACCTTCATCTCTTTCCTCTACACTTTGCACAAACTTTGCCTGGTAGCCAGCATTCTGCTGCTCTGCTTCATCTGCTTCGACGCGATTATACTCCCCTGTAAGCTCTAAAGCACCTTGGATGGTGACATATTGTTCACTTTCCTGGATTGTAATATTTGGATCAAGTGAGATTGATATTAATTGCAGTACTTCCTGTCCTCTTTGAAACCACACTGATTCTTCTAAAGAAAATCGTAAGCACGATGGATTTCCCTGAGTCAAAGCGACTCCTCCCTTCATATCTTTCACGTCTAATCACTATGTCATTATCAATTTATGAATAGACGATTCTAAATATGAGTAAAAAATTGCAAGATAGATTAGTAAGAGTGCTTTCGGTGCAGGAGTTTTGAGATTAGGAACTTGTTAGAGGCAGCTGGTTTGTTTAATGCTTTGAAGGGAGGGGTTTTGCTGTGGGGGGTTGTGCTTTTTTGGGGGGGTGTTTTTGCTTGATTGTCTGGTTTTTCACTTCTGGGAGTGAGGTGCAGCGATTGTTTTGGGTTTTAGGTTTAACGGTTGCTGCTGGAATTTGGAGGTTTGCGACACTATATACCCAGTTTCTGATTTATACGGGTGCGTTTCTTCCCTTTTCGCGACACTATATACCAATTCCTGGATCACAAAGGTACATTCCCTCTTTTCCCACCACATCTCTAATGAGATTTAAAGGTACCTTTCCTCCCCCACAACATCATTTACTAATTTACAGATCACAAACCCAAATTTCCGCCATTCAACCCAAACCCATCTAAAAAAACACCATTAAAAAAGAGGCTGGGACAAATAGTCTCAGTCAATGAAAAAAAGTGAAATCGCTCGTCGATTTCACTTTTTTCTTATGTATTTTGGTCTTAGGTAGGCAAGATCTTACGCTCTTGCCGCAGATTTTCTTATATTCACGGCCATTAACGCGAGGCCGATTTCGTTATCGACTTTTGATTGACCGCGAACCGAAAACCGAGTGAAACCCAAATTAGCCTTCAAGAATCCAAAAACTGGCTCCACGTCTGTTTTGCGTTGACGGTAAATGGCAGCCGTTTCTTCTTCCGAAAGCTTTGTCTTTACATATTCTTTTTGCTGTTCCCATTTCTCGTTGATCATGAGTTTACGATTTGTACCTACTTGTGCTTTTGTACAAAACGATCGCAATGGGCAGTCTGAACAGTCCTCGCATTCATAAACCTTTAATTGTCGCTTGTAACCACTTTTATCGGAACGAGTTGAATGGTATTGAAACATGACCTTTTTGTCATTCGGACAAGTGAACGTATCACTTTCCTTATCATACTCCCAGTTACTTGTTTTGAAGGGATCTTGTTTGAACTTTTTCTTTTGCTCATTTAAGTAGTGATTATACGTAATAAGCGGTGTACAGCTGCGTTTTGTCAAAATGTCATCATAATTTTGTTCGCTTCCATAACCGGCATCTGCCACAATGTATTTCGGCAACGAAAAGAATTCCTGTTCAATTCGGTCAAGAAAGGGGATTAATGTTTTGGTATCCGTCGGGTTTGGAAACACATCATAAGCCAGTGCGTATTGTCCTTCTGTCGCGATTTGTACATTATAGCCAGCCTTTAATTGTCCGTTTTGCATATAGTCATCTTTCATTCGCATGAAAGTTGCATCCTGATCCGTTTTTGAATAGCTGTTTCTTGTGCCAAACATGTTAAAATCCTTTTCATACTTCTGTTTGCGGGCAATCCAATCGTTCAGTTGTTTTACCATTTGTTTTGGTGACTTCCGTTCACTCCGAAGCTGTTTACGCTCTTCTGCATCATCAGAGCTCTCAATTTTTTGTGTATAATCATCGACTACTTCATCTAGTTGTTTGGCGACTTGCTTTAACTCTTCAATCGAAAGCTGTTCTTCATTCTCTCTTTTTATTTCAGGAATGATTTCATTTTCAAGGAGCTGGCTGTATAACTGATTAGACTTTTCAATGAGATTGGCATGGAATTTTTCAATGGCTTTCTTCCATACAAACGTGAATTTATTAGCGTTCGCCTCAATTTTTGTGCCATCAATAAAGATCGCTTCTTGATCAATCAGGTTCTCCTGAACCAGCTGACATCGGAATTGGACGAAACATTGGCGTATTAATTCTTTCATTTCGGGGTGTACACGGAACCGGTTGATCGTGCGGTAGCTTGGCTCATATCCTTGTGCGAGCCACATCATGCGGATACTATCTTTCAATAATCCTTCTATTTTACGACCAGAGAAAGTAGATTGCGTGTAGCCGCATAAAATAATTTTCAGCATCATGCGTGGATGATAGGATGGACAGCCAGTCTGTCGGCTAAAGGAATGAAAAGCTTCTTGAGGAATACTTTCGACTAAATGATGGATGGAAAAGGCGATATCATTTTCTTGTAATTTCACTGCTAAATCTAAAGGCAAAATAATTTGATTCATGTTATAATCTTTAAACATAAGGACCCTTCTTTCTGATTGAATTTGTTGTGGTGACTTTATTTTATCAGAAGTGGTCCTTATTTTTATTTAAAAATGATAAAAGCCGGTGAAATTTTACAATGAGTAAAATTTCACCGGCTTTTTTATCTTGGAGGTAGGTTTTGTCCCAGCCTCCTCCACTGTATTACATAATTCTTGAAAAAGCAGTTTCTGCTGCTTTAATTGTGTTTTGAATGTCTTCGTCACTGTGTGCAGTTGAGAGGAATAATCCTTCGAACTGTGAAGGCGGAAGGAAGACCCCTTCATTTGCCATTTCACGATAGTAGGAAGCAAATAGGTTCAAATCAGATGTTTTCGCTTGATCATAGTTTGTTACTTTTTCGTTTGTGAAAAAGATGCCAACCATGGAACCAGCGCGGTTAATCGTATGCGGAACTCCGTATTTTTCTGCTGCTGCTTTTAAGCCTGACTGCAGCATGTCTGCTTTGCGTCCAAATTCTTTATAAGTTTCTGGTGTCAGCTGACTTAATGTTTCAAGCCCTGCTGTCATGGCAAGCGGATTTCCTGATAGGGTACCTGCCTGATAGATTGGTCCGCTCGGTGCAATTCTTTCCATAATTTCAGCTTTCCCGCCGTATGCACCAACTGGCAGTCCACCGCCGATGACTTTCCCTAAACATGTAATATCAGGTGTAACGTTAAAATAGCCTTGTGCACATTGATAATCTACGCGGAAGCCTGTCATCACTTCATCAAAGATAAGAAGTGTTCCATTTTGCTCTGTGATCTCACGAAGTCCTTCAAGGAATCCCGGCAGTGGCGGCACAACACCCATATTGCCGGCAACTGGCTCAACAATTACACCAGCAATATCATCTCCATATTGATTAAATGCCAGCTTTACGCTCTCAAGGTCATTGTAAGGAACTGTGATAGTATTTTTAGCCACACCCTCAGGCACACCAGGACTATCTGGCAGTCCTAACGTGGCAACACCAGAACCAGCCTTGATAAGCAAGGAATCACCATGACCGTGGTAGCAGCCTTCAAATTTCATAATCATGTTGCGGCCAGTATAGCCTCTCGCCAGGCGAAGGGCACTCATTGTTGCCTCTGTTCCAGAAGAAACCATACGCACGATTTCAATCGATGGCACACGCTCGATGACAAGCTTGGCAAGCTCATTTTCAATTTCTGTTGGAGCCCCAAAGCTCGTCCCGTTTTCAGCCACTTTTTTGATTGCTTCAACCACGCGGTCATTACTGTGACCTAAAATTAGCGGTCCCCACGAAAGGACATAATCAATGTATTCATTGCCGTCAATATCATAAATCTTTGATCCTTTTCCGCGCTCCATGAAGATTGGATCCATATTAACAGATTTAAATGCACGGACAGGGGAGTTAACTCCGCCAGGCAATAGCTTTTTCGCTTCTTCAAACGCTTGAATGGATTTAGTATAAGAACGCATACGATCCCTCTTTTCGTTTTTTAGTTAAAGATTGTTTTTTTATTAGTTTTGCTTTTTCAGCCATCTTGCCGCATCTTTTGCATGATACGTAATGATCAGATCACAGCCGGCTCTCTTCATGCCTGTCAGCATTTCCATTACAATTCGCTCTTCGTCAATCCAGCCGTTTTGAGAGGCTGCTTTGACCATGGAGTATTCTCCGCTCACATTATAAATGACAAGCGGAAGATTGATATTGTTCTTTACATCGCGGACAATATCCAAGTACGGCATCCCTGGCTTCACAATAAGGAAGTCGGCACCTTCTACCAAGTCAGACTCTGCTTCTCTAATTGCTTCAAGGCGGTTTGCCGGATCCATTTGATAGGCTTTGCGGTCACCGAATTGAGGTGTGCTGTCAGCCGCTTCTCTGAACGGTCCGTAAAAGGCTGAAGCATATTTAACAGCATAGGACATAATCGGCACATTTTCGAATCCTGCTTCATCCAATCCATCACGAATTGCTGCTGTAAAGCCATCCATCATATTGGATGGAGCAATGATATCAGCTCCTGCTTTTGCTTGACTGACAGCCGTCTGCACTAGCAAATCAAGTGACTCATCATTTAAAACTTCTTCATTTTCCACAAGACCGCAATGGCCGTGGTCTGTAAATTCACATAGGCATGTATCCGCAATAACAATCAGCTCAGGGAAGCTTTCTTTAATTAATCTTGTTGCTTCCTGTACAATGCCATGATCGTGATAAGCCTGCGTGCCGCACGCATCCTTTTCTTCAGGAATCCCAAATAGCAGAACCGATTTTATGCCTAAAGATACTACTTCTTCAAGTTCAGCATGAAGGTGGTCCAAGGATAAGTTATAAATGCCAGGCATGGATGTTATTTCTCTTTTAATATCCTGACCTTCTGCAACAAAGATTGGATAAATAAGATCATCTGTATGCAGTCTATTTTCTCTTACAAGCGCTCTCATATTAGCTGTCTTACGAAGTCTGCGGTGACGATTGAATTGTAGGTCCATAATAGAATCCTCCTTGTTTTATGTTGTTTCTATCTCTTTTAAATACTGAATGATTTCATTTAGCATATCTTTCACCGTATATCGATCCGGGATTGCATGAACATGCAAACCATGTGTTTCCGCCCTGGCTTTTGATACCGGTCCAATACAGGCGATAATACATCGTTTTATTTGATCTGCCAGATCGTTTTCAAGAACAACATCCATAAAATGATCAACTGTGGATGGACTTGTGAAAAGAATAATATCCAGCTGATGGTCCAGCAGTTTTTCTTTTAATAGCGCTTTGCTATCATCTGGCATATCGGTTTTATAGACGATGATTTCTTTCACTATTACTTCTTTCCTGCGTAAAGCAGAGGCGATCGCATCTCTTGCTAAATTTCCTTTTGGAATGAGAATGTGCTCACCCTTTTGAATTAAAGGCAAAAACTCTTCTATAAAGCCTTCCGCAACATATTGAGATGGCACAAAGTCAACGTTCAGCCCTTTAGCTTCCAGTACTTCCTTCGTCTTGTCGCCGATTACTGCCATTTTCGGAAGCAGCTCACTTTTTGTATCCACATGCGCAAAAAATGTTTCCACCGTTACATTGCTCGTAAAAATCAGCCAGTCATATGTATGTAATGTTTCGTTTAATCTGGCAGCATCTTTCTGTGTTATGGTCGGCTTAAAAGAGATGAGAGGAATTTCCACCGGAATTCCCCCTAGATCTCTTACCAATTCAGCAACTGGTTTAGCATGCTGCTTTCCTCTGGGAATCAGCATGCTTTTGCCGAGCAGAGAGGACGAAGCAGACATTACTCTCCAAGCTCCCGTTTTACTTCGTCAATTAAGTCCTTTGCACCCATTTCAGTCAGTGAGGATGCTGTTTGTATGCCTACAGCCTCAGCATCAGCTCCAGCAGACATTTCCTTCAGCATGGTCGTGCCATCAGGAGAACAAACAAGTCCTGTTAACTCCACTTCTCCATCATTTTTAAGTGTGGCATAGCCCGCAATTGGAACCTGGCATCCGCCTTCCATATTGTGGAGAAACGCTCTTTCTGCCGTAACCGTTTTGGTTGTCTCCTCACATGCAAACTTCTCAAGCAGTGATAATAGTTCTTCATCTTCTCCGCGGCATTCAATAGATAATGCTCCTTGTCCAACAGCTGGCAGGCAAAGATCAGGGTCTAAGAACTCTGTAACAACATCCTGTGACCAGCCCATGCGTGCAAGTCCAGCAGCAGCCAAAATAATGGCATCATAATCTTCCGTCTCAAGCTTCGCAAGACGTGTATCGATATTTCCTCTAATCCATTTGATTTCTAAATCCGGACGTCTTGCCAACAGTTGCGCTCCACGGCGTAAGCTGCTTGTACCAATGACAGAGCCAGGCTTTAAATCTGAAAGCTTAATATGTCCTTTTGAAATTAAGGCGTCACGGTGATCTTCCCGTTTTGGTATACAGCCAATGACGAGCCCTTCAGGCAAAACGGCAGGCATATCTTTCATACTATGTACAGCCATATCAATCTCTTTATCAAGCATAGCCTGTTCAATTTCTTTTACAAATAATCCTTTTCCACCAACTTTGGATAATGTAACATCCAGGATTTTATCTCCCTTTGTCACGATTTCCTTCACTTCAAACTCATAGCTGGGATTTAATTTTTTCAATTCAGCGATAACCCAGTTTGTTTGTGTAAGTGCCAGCTTACTTCTTCGCGAACCCACGATAATTTTTCTCATGATGGCCTCCTATGTTTACATCGTACTTAGACAGTTATTGATCCCAAAAATGGAAAGATGATAATTTTCCAAATAAGAAAAAGTTAATTAATACAACTAGAAAAGCGGCAGCATTCCAATAAGCCAGTTTCTTACCATAGAAGCCCTTGCCTACTCGAAGGTACAAATAGATGCTATATAGAATCAGCACTAGAAATGAACCAACTACTTTCGAATCAAGCCAGGACATATCGGGAAGCTTTATATATGCCCATTGTACACCAAGTATAAGGCTAATCATCAATAACGGAACCCCAATCACAGCCAATACATATGACATATGTTCCAGTTTCGCTAAATCAGATAACCGCACAAGGCGGGAATTCCATTTCTTTCTTTTTAAAAGATCATATTGAATTAAATAAAGGAGCGAAAACACAAATGATAAGCCAAATGCTCCATAAGATAGTATGGCTACTGTTATGTGAATAAATAATAACTCTGACATTAACCTGCCAGCGAGTACGGTTGACTCAAATTGTACGGGAGCAAATGTGTGAATCGCCATAAAAATAAAACCGATGATGTTAGTAAAAAACACAGTAAAATCCACACGCAGCAACGTATTAATGGCAAGTGACAGAGATATTAGCACCCATGCGTAAAAGTATAAACCTTCAAAGATCGTCAGCACAGGAAATCTGCCTGTTTCGAACATATATAGAATTAAAAAGAGCGTTTGTAAAACCCATACAAATGAAAGTAACCAGAAGGCAGCTCGGTTCGCCTTCCGGTTATTATGAAGAAAATCGATAAAATATAAGAGTACACATAAAGCATACAGAATAACCGTAAATTCATGCAGCCTCGTCATATAGATGTCAAACATGGCCAGACCTCACTATACTTGTAAGGAAGGCTGCGGAACTATAGTCCGAGTTTGACTAGCCTGTTCCGTTTTCACGTTTTCATGGGCTGAAACAATATCTTCTATATTAAAGATCTTCACAAAAAGGTCTAATGCCTCTTCTGCATCCTTGCGTCCAGCTAATTCTTTCGCCTGAAGAATCGGATCTTTTAATAGCTGATTAATAATGCTTTTCGTATGCTTATTCAATACTTTTTTGTCACGATCGCTCAAATGCGGCATCTTTCTCTCGATGCTCATCATTGTCTCTGCTTGAATCGTCAACGCCTTTTCTCTTAAAGCAGAAATAACAGGCACAACTCCAAGCATGTTTAGCCATTGCTTAAAGTCAACAATTTCAGCTTCAATCATAAGCTGAATCGTTTCAGCTGCTTTTTCCCGTTCAGCCAAGTTAGCCTGAACAATGCCTTCTAAATCATCAATATCATATAAGAACACACTATCAAGCTCTGTTAAAGAAGGATCAAGGTCACGCGGCACAGCGATATCTACCATAAATAGCGGCTGGCCTTTGCGCATTCTTTCTACGGTTTCCATTAACTCTTTCGTAACTACAAATCCTTTAGCACCGGTAGAGCTAATTAGTATATCCGCTTCAACAAGAGCGCATTGCAGCTCCTGCAGCGATTTTGCTTGTCCATCATAACGGCTGGCAAGATTCTGTGCTTTTTCAAATGTTCTATTAATAACCGTAACTTTCTTAGCTCCATTTGAATATAGGTTCTGAATCGCAAGCTCACCCATTTTACCGGCACCAAGAATCAGCACATGCTTGTTTTCAAGAGAGCCAAAGATCTTCTTAGCCAGCTCAACAGCTGCATAGCTGACAGATACCGCGTTAGCTCCAATATCCGTTTCAGAATGTGCTCTTTTTCCTAATGTGACAGCCTGCTTAAATAGCTGATTAAAGATTGTACCTGTCGTTTTTTCTTCTTGTGCCTGCAAAAAGCTTGAACGCACTTGTCCAAGAATCTGTGTTTCGCCAAGCACCATAGAATTAAGACCGCATGATACTTTAAATAAGTGTTCCATTGCCCCTTCTTGCTCATATATGAATAAGAACGGAGAAAATTCACTTTGCTCAATTTGGAACCATTCTGATAGAAACTCTTTTATATAGTAACGGCCAGTATGGATCTGGTCGACAACCGCATATATTTCCGTACGATTACACGTTGAAATAACAACGTTTTCAAGAATGCTCTTTTTCTGTTGCAAAGCCTGCATTGCTTCCCCAAGCTGCGCAGGATTGAATGTTAAACGTTCTCGTATCTCTACAGGGGCAGTTCTGTAGTTAAGACCAACAACTAAAATATGCATGAAATTGACACCCCCAGAATGATTACATAGTTCGCTACTCTAATTATATCACTTCTAGACATAAATCCGTCACGAACATGTGAACAGATTATGAACTTAAGTTTATCTATATATGTTTGCAGTGTTACAGATTTACCGTGCAAACAGCACAAAATCTGATAATATGGTAAAGAAGCCAATTATATAGCTTCTAGCAAGATCAACAGCATCTTGCTTACATAATAAATAGATCGAAATACTCCCTTATGTACAGTAACAAATATCACACTTATATTCAAGTAAACATGACCGAAAGTGGTGAAAATATATGCGAAATCAGCGTCTCTTTCCAGGGATGATTCTGCTCGGATTTGGAGCCTATTTTTTTCTGCAGCAGTTAAATATCTCTTTATTACAGCCATTATACTCTTGGCCAACATTATTAATTATTGTCGGCATTGCTTTTTTAATTCAGGGCTATGGAGCAAAAGATTATGAAGCGATTCTCCCAGGAGTCATTCTCACTGGTTTTGGGGTGCATTTTCATATAGTTAATAGATTGGAAATTTGGCCGGACCATATTGGAAGCTTTATTTTAATCATCGCTTTAGCCTTTTTGCTTCGTTATTTAAAGACAGGTGCAGGTCTTTTTCAAGGGTTCCTTTTTTTAATTCTTGCTGTTCTCCTGCTTTTCTACGACACTATACTGGGATGGCTTGGTATTTTACCAAGCAGCGTTTCAACTGCTTGGAGATTTTGGCCGCTGCTATTAATG
Source organism: Cytobacillus gottheilii (assembly GCF_001636345.1). Taxonomy (GTDB): domain Bacteria; phylum Bacillota; class Bacilli; order Bacillales; family Cytobacillaceae; genus Cytobacillus; species Cytobacillus gottheilii. The sequence goes on along the minus strand of NZ_KV440945.1, from coordinate 1,451,995 downwards.
GTTGCCGGGCTGTTTCTCCTAATTAAGAAGAAATAATGTTCAGCTGCTATAAACCAAGTAATCATAAACTGTAAATGCAAAAGGACAGGGAGTTTACGTTATCTTTCCCCGTCCTTTTTTATCTAAACACTTTTTACAATACAGAATCTAAAAAGTTTTTCGTTCTTTCTTCCTTTGGCGCTGTAAAAAGTTCATCCGGATGGCCCACTTCTACAATTCGTCCGTCATGCATATAGACAGCCCAGTCTGCAACTTCCTTGGCAAAACCCATTTCATGTGTGACCACGACCATGGTCATTCCTTCTTCCGCCAGCTCTTTCATGGTCGTTAAAACCTCACCGACCAGCTCTGGATCCAGCGCAGAAGTCGGTTCATCAAAGAGCATGATATCCGGTTTCATTGCTAAAGCCCTGGCAATGGCAACCCGCTGTTTTTGACCGCCTGAGAGCTTTGAAGGATACACATTCTCTTTATCTGAAAGTCCAACTTTTTTTAATAATTCCTGTGCTTCTTTTTTCACTTGCACTTTTGGCTGCTTTTTCACATGTAATGGCGCTTCCATCACATTCTCCAGAACCGTTTTATGCGGAAAAAGATGAAAATGCTGAAAGACCATGCCTACCTTTTGTCTTACTGCATTTAAATCATGTGTGTGCTGATCTATCTCTTCACTTTCAATACTTATACTGCCGCTGTCCTTCATTTCAAGAAAGTTTAAACAGCGCAGTAATGTGCTCTTACCAGATCCGCTTGCCCCAATTAAACAAACGACATCACTTTCCTTTACAGTCAAATCGATATCCTTTAACACATGGAGATCACCAAAAGATTTATTCAGCTTGTTTACTTCAACAATAATTGACTTAGTCATTATAGACACCTCCTTAATCACTTATGGACATTCTTTTTTCAATTAAGCTGACAATAATAGAGAAGAACAAGACAAGTACTAAGTAGTAGACGGCAACAATTAATAAATAAGTCATATAGTCATAGGAAATGGAACCTTGTGTTGTGGCAACATTAAATAATTCATACATTCCTATGAAGGATGCAAGTGAAGAATCCTTTAACGCAATAATGAACTGGTTTCCAAGTGGAGGAAGTGCCCTTCTGCTTGCCTGCGGAAGAATAATTCTCCGCATAGCCAGGCTCCTTGTCATCCCAAGTGATCTGCCGGCTTCCATTTGACCTTTGTCAATGGATTGAATAGCCCCTCTAAATATTTCAGCAATATAAGCACCGTTATGGAAGGCCAGTCCGAGCACAACAGCCCAGAAATCTGAAATATTGAGCGAGGTCAAACCAAAATAAAAGATAAAGATTTGGACAACAAGCGGAGTTCCGCGCACGACAAATATATATACATCAGCAATTACTTCAAGTATTTTTATCTTGGAGATTTTTAAAAATGCAAACAGCAGCCCGACTGCAATGGCAATAATGACCGAGACAACTGTCAGCTGAAACGTAAGCAGCATCCCTTTTAAAAAGATCGGTGCTGTATCAATAAACGTTGTTAACCAATCCATTCATTTTCCCTCCTTTAAAACATTGTAAAAGGCGGATGCTTTCGAACATCCGCCTCAAATGGTTTATTCATCTTCAGGATTCACTGTAATATCTTCACCGATATATTTCTCACTGATTTCCTTCAATGTTCCATTTTCGTGCAGTTTCTCAAGCGCTGCATTTATTTCTTCCAGCAATTCAGGATTATCCTTGCTGACTGCAATGGCCTGCTCGCCAACACCCAGCAAATCACGTCCTTCAATCGTCATTCCAGATCCGATCGCTTCCTTGCCGGTAATAAAGTCTGTCACAACCGCGTCATGCTTCCCTTTACTCAATGCTTCTAAAGCGACTACATCACTATCATAGTATTTAACATTATCGGTTACAGGCAAAACTTCTTCAGCATATGTCGTTCCTTTTGCAACAGCCACTTCTAAATCAGCCAGATCCTCAAGTGTTTCGACTGAACTATCTGGACGCACAAAGATTTGCGGTCCTGAATAATAATACGGAATTGAAAAGTCGACTGCCTTTAGTCGTTCCTCTGTGATCGTATGACTTGCAACTGCTGCGTCATAGCGGCCAGCTTTCACACCTTCTACAATTCCGCCAAATTTTGTTTTCTTCTGAACCGGTTCCAGTCCAAGTTCTTCTGCTACAGCTTCTCCGACTTCAATATCAAACCCAGTCATGGTTCCATCTGCTTCTGTTACAGAAAACGGATTAAATTCACCAGAAGAAGCATATGTAAATTTTCCTTCATCCACTAATGCTTTTCCGCCAGAAGACGCCTCTTCCGCACCACATGCTGAAAGAATCATAACAAGCAATATTCCGTAGATGCCTTTTTTAAAGATTTGCATTTTCCTTATTCCCCCTTTTTTTGTTCTGCTTAAAATTCTTACCCTTTAACCTTAACAATCAAACAGAATTATCTCAAAATTCATATTTTGTGATAATTCACCTTAATTAACTCTATGCCAGTTTCTGTTAACTTCACAGATACTAATTCATGGATATAAGTGGTTTTCCTTCCGTATTCTTATGAACTTAGTATTCTCTTAAGTAAAATATAGAAATAATGTGGTGATTAAAAGCGGGGCACTGAATAGAGCGAGGCGATACATACTTTTGCTGTTTCTAACTGGTTCGGTACTTACTTTTATAACATCTGTTGACCCTGCATTTGATTTTTCCTTACTCCAGCGATTAGTCGCAATACCGCTGATCAGCAGAGCAATAAGAGCTAAACCTCCTGTTATATAGCTAAATAACATAGAATGATCTGTTAAAAAAGCTAAAATAATAAAAGCCAAACCCAATCCAATTCCAATAAAGAATGATTTCCACATACACAATCTCTCCTTTTATTTCAATTTTATCGGGCTGATTGAACAATTATGTCATTAAAATGTTTGCTGAAAATAAAAAAAGGAGCAGGCAATAATTTGCCATACTCCTTTATCCAACTATCCCTGTCTCATATACCCTTTTAAGATTGACCATGCTTCATCTTTTCCTTGACCGGTTTCAGATGAAAATAGAACAACAGAATCTTGCGGGTCCAGATCTAATGTTTCTTTTGTAACCTTTAGATGCTTTTGCCATTTTGATTTCGGAATCTTATCCGCTTTGGTGGCAATGATTACACATGGAATATTATAATGCTTTAAAAATTCATACATCATCACATCATCGTTTGTAGGAGGATGACGCAGATCGACAATCAGGACTACAGCTTTGAGCTGCTCCCTTGATGTTAAGTATGTTTCAATCATTTTGCCCCAAGCTTCCCGCTCTTTCTTGGAAACTTTTGCGTATCCGTATCCCGGAACATCCACAAAGTGAAGAATTTCATTGATTAAATAAAAATTCAAGGTTTGTGTCTTTCCAGGTTTAGAAGAAATGCGGGCAAGTGCTTTTCGGTTTAGCATTTTATTAATAAATGATGATTTCCCGACATTGGATCTCCCTGCCAGTGCAAATTCAGGCAGATTACTTTCAGGATATTGATCGGGTTTAACGGCACTGATAACAATTTCTGATGATACTACCTTCATGAATGCAAACCACCATTCAATGCGTGCTTCAGCACTTCATCTAAATGAGAAACAAGCACAAAATCAAGTTCACTTCTCACACTTTCAGGGATATCATCAATATCCTTTTCATTATCCTTTGGCAGGATGATCTTTCTTAAACCCGCACGATGTGCACTAAGCGACTTCTCCTTCAAGCCGCCAATAGGAAGCACACGGCCCCTTAACGTAATCTCACCTGTCATGCCAACCTCTTTGCGGATCGATCTCCCAGTAAGAGCTGAAACAAGTGCTGTCGCGATGGTAATCCCAGCAGATGGTCCATCCTTAGGAACAGCACCTTCTGGAACATGAATATGAATATCATATTTTTCATGAAATTTTTCATCAATATCAAGCTCAGCCGCTTTTGAGCGAACATAGCTGAATGCTGCCTGAGCAGATTCCTTCATAACGTCTCCAAGCTTTCCTGTTAAAACAAGTTTTCCTTTTCCAGGAGAAAGCGAGACCTCAATTTGCAGGGTGTCTCCACCTACTGTTGTGTAAGCTAGTCCTGTAGCAACCCCTACTTGATCCTCTAGTTCTGCTTGTCCATAACGGAATTTGGCTTTACCAAGAAATTCTTCGACATTTTTGCTTGAGATAATAACTTTTTTCTTTTCACCAGAAACAATGATTTTAGCTGTTTTTCTGGCGATTGTCGCAAGCTGGCGCTCTAAACTCCGGACCCCAGCTTCACGCGTATAGTATCTGACAAGCGTTTGAATGCCATCTTCGCGAATCTGCAGCTGTCCTTTTGTCAGACCATGCTCCTTCACCTGTTTCGGAAGAAGGTGATCCTTGGCAATATGGATTTTTTCCAGTTCCGTATATCCGGCAATTGTAATGATTTCCATACGGTCTAAGAGCGGACCGGGAATTGTGCTTAAATTATTTGCTGTGGCAATGAACATCACTTTTGATAAGTCATAGGTTTCTTCAATATAATGATCGCTGAAATTATGGTTTTGTTCAGGATCTAATACTTCAAGCATGGCAGATGATGGATCTCCGCGAAAATCACTGGACATTTTATCAATCTCATCTAATAAAAAGACTGGATTGATGGTGCCGGCTTTTTTCATCCCTTGAATAATCCGTCCTGGCATGGCTCCAACGTACGTACGTCTATGACCGCGGATTTCCGATTCATCACGGACCCCGCCCAGTGAGATTCTCACAAAATTGCGGTTTAACGAGCTTGCAATTGATTTGGCCAGACTTGTTTTACCAACTCCTGGAGGTCCGGCTAAACAAAGAATCGGGCCTTTTAATGAGTTAGTAAGCTTTTGAACAGCCAAATATTCTAAGACACGCTCTTTTACCTTTTCAAGGCCATAATGCTCTTCGTTTAAAACACGTTCAGCTTTTTGAATGTTTAAATCATCTTTTGTAGCGTTTGTCCATGGAAGAGAAATAAGCCATTCGATATAATTGCGGATTACTGCACTTTCAGCTGAGCTTGAAGGTACTTTTTCGTATCTTCCCAGCTCTTTTAATGCTGTTTCCTGAATATGCTCCGGCATGCCTGCCTTCTCAATTTTATCAGTCAGGTCTGCTATTTCGCCTGTCTTGCCTTCTTTATCGCCCAGTTCTTTTTGAATGGCCTTCATTTGTTCGCGCAGGTAATACTCTTTTTGCGTTCGTTCCATTGATTTCTTTACGCGCTGGCCAATTTTCTTTTCGAGGTTAAGGACTTCTTTTTCATTATGAATAATTTCAATCACTGTATTCATTCTTGCTTTCACATCAAGTGTTTCTAGAATATCCTGCTTCTCTTTAAGCTTTAAAGGCAAATGCGATGAAATAATATCTGCTAGCCTGCCTGGTTCTTCTATATCTGTTACGGATGAATACGTTTCTGCCGATACCTTTTTCGATACCTTTATGTATTGCTCGAAGTATTCAAGCATTGTTCTCATTAATGCCTGATCCTCTACATCCTTCGATTCGGGATCTTCATGAACTTCAACATTAACGGAGTAGTATTCATCCTCATCATAAAATTCCATTACTTCTGCTCTTTTGAGACCTTCAACTAACACGCGGATTGTACCATTGGGAAGCTTCAGCATCTGCTTCACTTTTGTCAGTGTACCCATGTGATACAAATCGTCTTCTGAAGGGTCATCTATAGACATATCCTTCTGCGTAGTTAAGAAGATTAAATGGTCATCTACCATTGCTTTTTCAAGCGCTTGTACTGATTTTTCACGGCCAACATCTAAATGAAGCACCATTGTCGGATATACAAGCAAGCCTCTAAGCGGCAGGAGGGGGACGATGATTTCTTCCTTTTTCGTCATTTCTCATGCACCTCCAAATGCAAATCTAAAACCCTAATAATTGCTGATTTCTTTGTACAATTCTATCTTATTTACCTTGCAGTGTCGACTGTTTAGCCACTTTCTTCACGTACTTGCCTTAGTATCAAATAAGAACAGGCTCATTATGCCTCTAGTACCGTTATTTTTCCTCAAGCTTCTCTATCCTATTCCATTCGGAGAAACAGAAGACAATTAGACAATAAATCAGCTTGCAGTTCTTACACTGCAAGCTGGGATATTACATGCTTTCTTTCTTGGACAGTTCGATTGGCATGGATAATAATTGTTCTTTATAGCCGTCTTTTTGAATCGCAATTTTAAATACTTCGCTTAAATGGCTGACAGGAATAATGGTTATGCCGTCAATTTCCTGCAGTATACTTTGATGATTTTCCTGCGGGATAATGACTGTGGAGGCTCCTGCTTTTTTCGCAGCCTTGATCTTTGGATACACACCGCCAACAGGTTTTACAAATCCATGAATACTAATTTCTCCTGTCATTGCGATGGTATGATCAACTGGCAGCTTATAGATCGCCGAATAGATCCCCGTTGCCATTGCAATTCCTGCTGAAGGGCCGTCAATCGGCACTCCGCCTGGAAAATTAACATGAATGTCATACTCATCTGCCGGAACACCAATTGATCTTAAAACCGTTAAAACATTTTCAATGGAACCTCGCGCCATACTTTTGCGTCTAATCGACTTCCCTTGTCCGCCAATGCTTTCTTCATCAACAATACCCGTAATATTGATGCTGCCCTTATCATGGGCAGGAATCACAGTGACCTCGATATCGAGCAGTGCCCCGCTATTGGGACCATGCACAGCGAGCCCATTCACAAGTCCAACAGCTGCTTTTTCACCAATTTTCCGTTCCATCCTTGGAGTGAGCTGACTGGATTGAACAACCCATTCGATATCTTCGTCTTTTATGTAATTTCTTTCTTCAGTAATCGCTAATCCAGCTGCAATCTGAATCATATTAACAGATTCTCTGCCATTTCTCGCGTAGGATGCGAGTGTACTTAATGCTTTCTTACTGATTGATAACTTTACTTTTTCAGAAGCTTTCAATGCCACTGACTCAATTTCTTCCTCTGATAACTCACGGAAAAATACTTCCATGCAGCGGGAGCGAATGGCAGCAGGGATTTCACTCGGTGTCCTTGTTGTTGCTCCAATTAAACGGAAATCCGCAGGAAGCCCGTTCTTAAAAATATCGTGAATATGCGATGGAATTTGGGTGTTTTCTTCATTATAATAGGCACTTTCTAAAAATACTTTTCGATCTTCCAAGACTTTTAAAAGCTTATTCATTTGAATGGAATGAAGCTCTCCAATTTCATCAATGAACAGAACTCCGCCATGTGCATTTGTTACTGCACCTTGCTTTGGCTGAGGAATACCAGCTTGCCCCATCGCGCCAGCTCCCTGATAAATCGGATCATGGACAGATCCAATTAATGGATCGGCAATCCCGCGCTCATCAAATCTGGCTGTTGTTGCATCAAGTTCTATAAATATGGATGAAGCTTTAAATGGTGATTTATTATTCTTCTTTGCTTCTTCTAATACTAATCTTGCAGCTGCTGTTTTCCCGACACCAGGCGGTCCATAGATAATGACATGCTGAGGATTCGGTCCGCATAGCGCTGCTTTTAAAGCTTTTATTCCGTCCTCCTGGCCGACAATATCAGCAAATGTAGCAGGACGCACCTTTTCTGCTAAAGGCTCAGTCAGCGAAATGGATCTCATCTTCTTTAACTGATCCATTTCTTTTTTAGATTCGCGATCTATGGATACTTTTTGCGTGCGCTGACTTTTTAACAAGTTCCAAAAATACAACCCAATGACAATCCCAAAAAACAATTGAATAAATAACGCAATCCCCGTCCAACTCATGTCGTTCCCTCCTGAATTTTAATCTAGCTGTTAACTGCTAGTATCTCCCCGACATGGTTGGAATAAACAGAAAAAGAAAAATCCGTTGAAAGGACTTGTATACGTTCTTTATTTCTTTATTTGATTGATAAAAACAGCTCTTATATTCTTAGTAATCCCTCTATAGAGAATAGGTACTTTTTTTGCCCTTAATTTAAGGGGAAACCAGTGAAATAAGCGGAGGTTTTACCCTTATTTCACAAATTGACCTATTTTCAAGCAAAATAAGGGGAGATTTTCCGGCTATATTGATTAGAATCGCCCATTTTCATGTTTTTCAGTTAGTTAGTCGGAATTACTCCGTCTATTTAAGTACATTTTAAGTGATTTTACGATTTAAGCGGAAATCTTCCGCCTATTTATGAAATTTCTAATTCTGCATTTTAGAAAAAATATAAAACCAGCTTAGTACTATGCCTGTTATGACCCATGCGTTTGCTAAGCACTAGCCCAGCCGTAAAGCAAATAGTTTTCAAAAAAAGCCCAAAAAAGAAAAGCCAACCGAAGTCGACTTTTCTCAGAAATGTTGCATTTATATCCTTATGCAGAAGTTTTGCGTTCTTCTTCAACAATGGTTCCATCTTCAAGAACAAGCTTTGGTGCCCCAGTGTCAAGAACAGTGTCTTTCGTAATGATGCATTTTTTAATATCATCACGAGATGGAAGTTCAAACATAACATCAAGCATAATGCCTTCAATAATAGAACGAAGACCACGTGCACCTGTTTTACGTTCGATTGCCTTTTTCGCGATTTCGATCAGAGCTTCATCTTCAAAATCAAGCTCAACATCATCAAGCTCAAGCATTTTTTGATATTGTTTTACAAGAGCATTTTTTGGTTTCGTTAAGATTTCAATTAGTGCTTCTTCATCAAGCTGCGTTAAGCTCGCAATAACTGGAAGACGGCCGATGAACTCAGGAATTAATCCAAATTTCAACAGGTCTTCTGGAAGAACCTTAGAAAGAAGTTCTTTTTGCTCTAGCTCGTTTTGCTTGTTATCAGAACCGAACCCAATTACCTTTTGACCTAAGCGGCGTTTAATGATTTGCTCAATGCCATCAAATGCACCGCCGCAAATGAATAAGATATTTGTTGTATCGATTTGGATGAATTCCTGATGTGGATGCTTTCTTCCACCCTGTGGAGGAACACTTGCCACAGTGCCTTCAAGAATTTTCAGTAAAGCCTGCTGAACACCCTCACCTGAAACATCGCGAGTAATCGACGGATTTTCAGATTTACGTGCCACTTTATCAATTTCATCAATATAAATGATGCCTTTTTCAGCTTTTTCAACATCATAATCAGCAGATTGAATTAATTTTAGCAGAATGTTTTCAACATCCTCACCAACATAACCTGCCTCCGTTAAAGAAGTTGCGTCTGCAATAGCAAAAGGTACGTTCAAAATACGCGCAAGAGTTTGTGCGAGCAATGTTTTTCCGCTACCAGTCGGTCCGATCATTGCAATATTACTCTTTGCAAGCTCTACTTCATCAATTTTGCTGTTTGAATTGATGCGCTTATAGTGATTATAAACGGCTACAGCAAGTGACTTCTTAGCTTGATCCTGCCCAATAACATATTCATTTAAAATCTCACGAATTTCAGAAGGCTTTGGAACATCTTTAAATTCTACTTCTTCTTCTGTTCCTAACTCCTCTTCCACGATTTCCGTGCAAAGTTCAATACATTCGTCACAAATATAAACACCTGGTCCCGCAACAAGCTTTCGGACCTGGTCCTGTGTTTTCCCACAGAAGGAGCACTTTAGCTGTCCTTTTTCATCATTAAATTTAAACAATTCCTTCACCCCTCAAAAAAACTGAAAAGATATATAACCGCGAATCCTATTTCACTGAACGTTCCGTTGACTGACCCGAAAATAGATTAGATATATGTATGGAATAGGCTCTCTGCAATGCTGCTCACTTTAGATGGTCAAAGAATATATACCATTACAGCATCGTGACTTACTCCAACTAATTTTCCGGCTGCTAAAAAAGAGTAATCTAAAATAAGCACATAAATATTTATGTTACTTACTTTTCCCTCTCATATTAGGCATTTAAACGTAACTTTAAATTTTTCCCAAAACAAGTATGTACTGCATTGTAACACATATTTACAGCAGACAGGAAATGATAACGCTTATGGTTGAAAATAGAATATGTACTTCATTCAGTAAATATGATTCGCTGGTTATGAAAAAACAAGCGATCGCCATAAAGCGATTGCCAAAGATAAAACTTGCCGTTTGACAGGTGCACAGCCAGAGGCTTCACATACCTTATGCTGTTAATGCTTGCTTTAGTCAAAGAAAACCGGCATTGGTTTTATCATCATGTAAGTCAAATCGGGTCTTTTCGGTAAACGAAAAAAATATGTACTTTCTTAAGGATATCCATAGTGTCTGATTTCCATAAGTGTATCTTTTGCAAGAATACATGGTTTCTATGTAATACGTTATCATTTTTGTCTTTTCACAGAGCAAGGAGATACAAGAGTTATGTAGTATTTCTTTGGAGTACAAAACAAGGCACGATCAAAATCGCGCCTTATTTTTATCTATTATATTATACAGTTTTGCTGTTTTCTACAAGTAAATCGATTGCTTTTTTCATTTGAAGATCAGATTTTAATGCATCAAGGTTACCGCCAAGTGCTTGTGTAATAGCGTCTACGCCCATGTTGTACATTTCAGCCATTTTATCAAGCTCAGCAGAAATCTCTTCTTCTGTTACTTCAATGTTTTCAGCTTTAGCGATCGCTTCAACTGTTAAGTTTACACGAACACGTTTTGCAGCTTCTTCGCTCATTTGCTCACGCAATGCGCTTTCGTCTTGACCAGAGAATTGGAAGTAAAGCTCAAGATTCATGCCTTGCATTTGCAGACGCTGTTCGAATTCTTGAAGCATGCGGTCAACTTCAGTGTCAACCATTGCAGAAGGAACATCGATTTCAGCATTTTCAGCTGCTTTTTCAACAACAGTGTCACGTACATGGTGCTCAGCTTCATGCTTTTTGCTGTCTTCTAAACGAGTTTTGATTTTTTCTTTAAGTGCATCTAAAGATTCAACTTCTTCATCAGCATCTTTTGCAAACTCATCATCTAGAGCAGGAAGCTCTTTACCTTTAATTTCGTGAACAGTTACTTTAAAAGTAGCTTTTTTTCCAGCAAGTTCAGCTGCATGGTATTCTTCAGGGAAAGTAACTTCAACATCTTTAGACTCTCCAGAAGCTGCACCAACCAATTGCTCTTCAAATCCTGGAATAAATTGGCCTGAACCTAATTCTAAAGAATAGTTTTCAGCTTTGCCGCCTTCAAATGCTTCTCCATCAACGAAGCCTTCGAAGTCCATAACAACTGTATCGCCGTTTTCAGCTTTGCCTTCTTCTTTTACAACAAGCTCAGCTTGTTTTTCCTGCATAGCAGTAAGTTCAGCTGTTACATCTTCTTCTGTCACTTCAGTTTCGAATTTTTCTACTTCGATTCCTTTGTATTCGCCTAATTTTACTTCTGGCTTAACTGTAACAGTTGCTTTGAAGATTAAGTTTTTGCCTTTTTCAATTTGCTCAACATCGATTTCCGGACGATCCACTGGCTCAATTCCAGTTTCGTCGATTGCATTTGCATATGCATCCGGTAATAGATAATCTACAGCATCTTGATAAAGAGATTCTACGCCAAAACGCTTTTCAAACATACCACGAGGCATTTTTCCTTTACGGAAGCCTGGTACATTGATTTGTTTAACGACTTTCTTAAATGCAGCGTCTAAACCTTCGTTTACTTTCTCTGCATCTACTTCAATTGTAAGAACCCCACGGTTCCCTTCAAGCTTTTCAAATTTAGCTGACATACAATTAGTTCCCTCCAAAATCTATGATCATTTCATTTTTCACGAAATGGTATGAATACGTCTTGTTTTCAAGCCACTATTCATTCACTAGTAACTGTTAAAAATTACTTATCTGCGTAATACAACCATTATATTATAACACACGGAGCATAGCTTTCAAGATTGAGCCTTATTTTTGCGCTAAGAAATTTCTTCTAGTGTAGAGATGTGCTCACTTGCAGCCTGAATCTCTCTCTCTTCCACTTCATATAAAGCTTCTAATTCTTCTAATGAAATCTCTATTCCAAAGTAGTTTGTGACTAGTCTATGATAAGCAGCAGCCAGTGCATTTGAAGAGATCGATTCAACCTCAAAAGGATAGAGAAGAAAGTAGTGGCGCTTTATGATTTCTTTTGTATTTTCATATAAAATAGGATCTTCCTGAGAAATGCCAGCTTCCAGAATCCCTATAATCTCATTGTATTGCTTTTGATCATCCCAGTTATGCATGTCGGCTGGTATTACCTGCTTCTGCTTTCCGCCCTTATTAACCAGCACAGAACGTTCAAAGCCATGTTCTGCTAAGACATTTAACAGGATGGTTTTAAAAAAATATTGCCCGTCCTGATCTCTCAAATACTCTTCTATTCCTTCAAGCTGATTCCGTATGTTAGATTGAGCCAGTTTTGCGGCTATCTGAATTTGCTCATTTTGATCTAGCACAGCAAAAAAGTTAATTGGTTCATGTTCCTTGATATCTTCATGTTCTTCTTCTATCTCGATCGGAGCTAAATGGACATGCTTTCTGCTAAAAGCAAGCATGGTGCTAAAATGCTCGTATTTTTCCTTTGGCACCTCTTTCTCTTCCAAAAGGCCTTCAATCGCAGTAATAATCTCAGCATACTGCCCCAGCTGAACGAGAATCATTAAGTATAGCTCCATTATATCAATATAATTTCCTATGTCTTTCTGCAGCATGCTTTCAGCCAATTTTTTTGATTTGTGCAAGTTACCTGACTCAAAATAGGCAAGGACTAGACCAATATGTATTTCACTATTATCAGGATCCAGACTGAGGGCGTCTTCTAGATAATGAACCGCATTTTTGAAATCTTTTAGTTTGACTGCCTCAAGTCCTTTTTCTATAAGCCGCTTCTCAAGACCGGGAAAGAGAATAATATTTTCACCTGAATCTTTCTGTTCCCGTTTTTTCATATCTATACCGTCCTTATGATTGGTTTGCAGTTAGTTTAGCATGGTGAGAATAAAAAAACAAAAAGATCCATCACCTAATAGTAATGGACCTTCTATTTACTGCGCCTTTTCATATACAGTAATGTATTCATCTAATTGCATGGTAATTTCAATCTCATCCCAGCCATTTACGAGCATCTTTTTCCAATAAGGATCTATTGAAAAATGTGCTTTAAACCCGCTGGTGTCAAAAATGCTTTCGTTTTCTAAATCAACGGTAAGTTCATAGTTTTCATGTTCTGCTTTTTGCAGCAGCTGTGCGACTTTTTCTGCGTCCAATGTAACTGGAAGCAATCCGTTTTTTAAGGAGTTCTGATAAAAAATATCTGCGAATGAAGGAGCAATGATTGCCTTAAAACCATAATCTAATAATGCCCATGGCGCGTGCTCTCTGGATGAGCCGCAGCCAAAATTTTCATTGGCAATTAATATTTTTGCACCTGCGTTCTCAGGTCTATTTAATTCAAAATGAGGGTTTGGCTCACCATCGGGTGAATATCTCCAATCATTAAACAAAAAGCGGCCAAAGCCTGTTTTTTCAATTCTTTTAAGAAATTGCTTTGGTATGATTTGATCTGTGTCGACATTTGCGCGATCAAAAGCTGCCGCCTTTTCTGTTATTTTTGTGAATGCACTCATCCTTTTCCCCCCTATTTAACTGCTTCTTCCGGCATCATCGCTGATACATCGGTAATTTTTCCATATATGGCAGCCGCAGCAGCCATGATTGGGCTGACAAGATGTGTTCTTGCACCTGTTCCTTGTCTGCCTTCAAAATTCCGGTTCGATGTTGATGCGCAATGCTCACCAGCAGGAACAATGTCATTATTCATGCTTAAACACATACTGCAGCCAGATTCTCTCCACTCGAAGCCTGCCTCCGTAAAAATACGGTGCAACCCTTCCTCTTCTGCTTGCTTCTTCACCTGCTGTGAGCCCGGAACCACCAATGCTCTAACATTGCTATGCACCTGTTTGCCTTTCACAATTTCAGCTGCCTGCCTTAAATCCTCGAGGCGGGAATTTGTACAAGAACCGATAAACACATGCTGTATGTGAATATCATCTATTCTTTGTCCCTCTGTTAATCCCATATAAGAAAGGGCATTTTGCAGAGATTTTCTTTCAATCTCGTTTTTGCAGTCTGAAAGATACGGAATTCTTTCATGCACTCTTGAAGTCATTGCAGGATTCGTCCCCCAGCTGACCATTGGAGCAATTTCCTCTGCATGGATTTCAATCGTCTTGTCATAGACCGCATCATCATCTGAAGCAAGCTCTCTCCATTCTGCAACTGCCTTAGCCAATTCCTCGCCTTTGGGAGCAAACTTTCTGCCTGTTATATAGGAGAAAGTCGTCTCGTCAGGACTCACTAAGCCAGCCCTGGCCCCGCCTTCAATAGACATATTACAAATGGTCATTCTTTCATCCATCGACATGGATCTTATTGCCTCACCACAATATTCAATAATATAGCCTGTTCCAAAATCAAAGCCATGCTTTGAAAGGATATATAAAATAATGTCCTTCGCTGTTACTCCTTTATTAGGAGTTCCGCTGATGTCAATTTTCAGTGTTTTCGGTTTAGCGCGCCATATGGTTTGAGTGGCCAGTACATGCTCAACCTCACTCGTTCCAATACCAAAAGCAATAGAACCAAAAGCACCATGTGTTGAAGTGTGGCTGTCTCCGCAGACAATCGTTTTGCCTGGCAATGTCAGTCCAAGCTCCGGACCAATGACGTGAACGATCCCTTGATCTGGACTATCTATGCCTGCTAACGGAATCCCAAATTCATGACAATTTTTTTCTAATGTCGTCATCTGATTCAGCGCTACTTTATCTTGAATTTCGGAACGATTGTCTGTTGGAACGTTATGGTCCATGGTAGCAAAGGTTTTATCCGGTCTGCGCACCTTTCTCCCTTTCATTCTTAGCCCTGAAAAGGCCTGCGGTGAAGTAACCTCATGCACAAGGTGTAAATCAATATATAATAAATCCGGCTTGCCCTCTTCTTCATATACAACATGTTTATCCCATATCTTTTCAATAATTGACTTACCCATTGTGTTCCCCCCTATCGAAACGAGTGCTTCATTTTTTTGACAACTGCATTGGCTATAATTAAGAGTAAGCCTCCATAATATGCATAATCGCTTCATGATCTAAAATCATCGCTTTAACTTCATTAATCATTTCGCTAGTAGATACATAGTTATTGACAGATCTGCCGATATCTTTCGTTCGATAGCCTGCATCAAGCACTTGGTTGACTGCCGTTTCAACCGCCTTTGCTTCCTCCTGCATTCCAAAAGATAAACGCAGCATCATCGCTGCTGATAAAATGGCTGCAAGCGGATTGGCAATATTTTGACCTGCAATATCAGGAGCAGAGCCATGAATCGGTTCATATAAAGAAGGACCATCCTCTGAAAGACTGGCAGAAGCCGACATTCCCAATGATCCTGTCAGAACGGAAGCTTCATCACTTAAAATATCGCCAAACATATTTTCCGTTACAATAACATCAAATCTCTTTGGATTTGTGACTAATTGCATCGCTGCGTTATCGACCAGCATATGCTCCAGTTCTACATTCGGAAACTGCTCAGAAATCTCATTAGCTACTTCTCTCCACATTCTGCTTGATTCTAAGACATTTGCTTTATCTACTGACGTTACTTTTTGATCGCGCTTCTCCGCAAGCTCAAAAGCAAGCTTAATGACACGCTGCATTTCAGACTTTTGATAGTATAATGTATCAACAACCGCTTCTTTTCCGTCTCTTTCCACGCGCTCACTTGGTTTGCCAAAATACAGCCCGCCTGTCAGCTCTCGAACAAAAAGCAAATCTACATTTTCGATATATTCCTTTTTTAATGGAGAATTCTCTGCAAGACTATCATAATAGCTCGTTGGCCTTAGATTTGCATAAAGGTTCAGTTCTTTTCTGATTTTCAGCAAACCGCGTTCTGGACGAAGGTGTGGAGGCTGAACATCCCATTTCGGACCGCCAACAGCACCTAATAAAACCGCATCGCTATCTTTACAATGTTGTATGGTTTCATCCGGTAAAGGCGTGCCATATGTATCAATGGCTTCTCCGCCAATGCTTCCATATGTGAAATGAAACTGGTGTCCAAAGCGTTCTCCAACTGCCTGAAGAACTTCAACAGCTCCTTTTGTCACTTCTTTTCCAATTCCGTCTCCTGGAAGAACAACGATCCGTTTTTCCATCACTAACCCCTCCGATTTTGTTCATTTGGCTTTTTTGTGTGAAAAATAAAATGAAAATTCAAATTCCAATTCATGCTGGTCGTTTTAAGGAGGAGCGGTGGTGAGCCTCCTGCTGCAGAAGCACCGCACCACTCCAATCAGCGATTTCTATACTGACCTTGTATATAAAAGGTTATTTAAACAATAATCCTTCAGCAAAAATCACTTAGAAAGCGAAATTTATACATTTAAGACCGCTGTTTTGCTTTCTTTTAAGTAAATGACACGATTAACAGCATTTAAGTAGGCTTTGGCCGAAGCTTCAAGAACATCCTGTGCTAAGCCTCTGCCGCTTGATTCTTGCCCTTCATATTGAAGGCTCACATATACTTGTGCTAACGCGTCTCTGCCTGCACCAACAGACTGAATACGGTAATCAAGTAAATGAACTTCGCCTGTAATACATTTTTCGAGCGTATTATAAAGTGCCTCAATCGAGCCAGCACCTGTTGCGGCTTCCTGCAGCATTTCATTTTGTTTGCCGGATAACGTGACAGTCGCTGTTGGAATTTGATTTGTGCCGTATTGAACCTGTATTTGCATCAGCTCATAGAAGCGCTGGTCTTTAGAGAGCTTTTCTTCAAGAACGATAGCGGCCAGGTCATCATCGGTCATTTCCTTTTTCCGATCTGCCAAATCCTTAAAGATGGTGAAAAGAGCTGGAATTTCTTCATCAGGAACAGTTAAACCAAGCTCCTGAAGACGGTTTTTAAACGCATGTTTGCCGGAATGTTTGCCTAACACCATCGCATTTGAATGGAAACCAACAAGTTCTGGTGAAATGATTTCATAGGTCGACTTGTTTTTAAGGACGCCATCCTGATGAATGCCTGACTCGTGGGCGAATGCATTTTTACCGACAACCGCTTTATTGGCTGGAACCGTCATTCCTGTAAGCTTGCTGACGAGACTGCTCGTGCGGCTGATTTCCTGCAGATTCATAGCAGTGCTCGCTCCATAAAAATCCTTTCTAATATGAAGAGCAACCGCAAATTCCTCTAATGCTGCATTGCCAGCTCGTTCACCGATGCCATTGATGGTTCCTTCCACCTGTGTTGCACCATTCTCAACAGCGGCAAGTGAATTGGCAATTGCCATTCCTAAATCATCGTGGCAATGTGCTGAAAGATGTACTTTATCAATAGAAGGAACATGTTCTCTTAAGTAAGAAAAGATTCGTCCATACTCAGCTGGTGTTCCATAGCCTACTGTATCTGGAATGTTTATAATGTTCGCTCCCGCCCTAATCACTTTTTCAATAATTTCTGCTAAGAAAGGAAGCTCTGTTCTGGAAGCATCCTCTGCAGACCATTGAATGATCGGGAACATTTTGGAAGCATATTCTACTGCTTCGACAGCTGCTGCAATGACTTCTTCTTTTGATTTTTTCAATTTATATTCTCTATGAATAGGAGAAGTTGCCAGGAATGTATGAAGACGCGGTTCTGCACCCTCTTTTAATGATTCCCATGCTGCATCAATATCCGATTTAACGGCTCTTGCCAAACCTGTTACAGAAGCGCTGCGGATGGTTTTGGCGATTTGCTCAACAGAAGCAAAGTCGCCTTTAGAAGCTGCAGGAAAACCAGCTTCAATAATATCCACATTTAATCTTTCAAGCTGTTTGGCAATTTCGAGCTTTTCTGAGAAATTCAAGTTTACTCCAGCTGACTGTTCTCCATCTCTCAAAGTTGTATCGAATATTTTAATGGTTCGCACTGAC
Organism: Cytobacillus gottheilii; assembly: GCF_001636345.1. Lineage (GTDB taxonomy): Bacteria > Bacillota > Bacilli > Bacillales > Cytobacillaceae > Cytobacillus > Cytobacillus gottheilii. Next base: position 1,434,033 of record NZ_KV440945.1, on the reverse strand, counting down.
AGCCACTTCTTTCTTTTGTTTATTTTTTTGCACGAATGGCATCATTTTTCTTAACTCCTTACCAACAATTTCAATTTGATGCTGTTTTTCACTTTCGTTAACCGCGTTAAACACTGGGCGATTTGCCTGATTTTCAAGAATCCAGCCTTTCGCAAATTTACCTTGCTGGATGTCCGTTAAGATGCTTTTCATTTCTTCTTTTACTCTTGCATCCACTACTCGAGGTCCGCTGACAAAATCACCCCATTGTGCTGTGTCTGAGATTGAATAGCGCATCCCCTCTAATCCGCCCTCATACATTAAATCAACAATCAGCTTAAGCTCATGCAAACATTCAAAATAAGCTAGTTCTGGCTGATATCCTGCCTCTGTTAATGTTTCAAATCCTGCTTTTACTAAAGAAGTTAGTCCTCCGCACAGAACTGCCTGTTCTCCAAATAAGTCTGTTTCTGTTTCTTCTTTAAAGGTTGTTTCTAAACCGCCTGCTCTTAACGATCCAATGGCTCTGGCATATGCTAAAGCAAGCTCTCTCGCTTCGCCTGTTACATCCTGATAGACCGCAAATAGAGCTGGCACCCCTGCACCTTCTTCGTATGTTCTGCGTACAAGATGACCAGGTCCTTTAGGTGCTACTAATAACACATCACTTTCCTCAGGAGGAACAATTTGATTGAAATGAATGTTGAAGCCATGTGCAAACATTAAAGCCTGGTTTGTCAAATTAGGCTCAATTTCTTCTTTATACACCTTCGTCTGCTGCTCATCAGGCAACAGGATCATGACTACATCAGCTTGTGCTACTGCTTCGCTTACAGGATAGACTGCAAATCCATCTGCTTCTGCTTTGTTCCAGGAATTCCCCTTGCGCAGTCCAATCACAACTTCTACACCGCTGTCACGCATGTTTAATGAATGTGCATGCCCTTGTGATCCGTAACCAATTACTGCAACCTTTTTCCCGTTTAAGTATTCTGCATTTGCATCTCCGTTATAGTACATTTTCGCCATTTTTCATTCTCCTCTTCTATTGTTTTATGGTTTTAAAATATTTAGAAAGTGCTTGAACATTTTTATAAAATCGATACCTGTTTCGGCGGTGCACTTCTTTGCGTCCCTCGAGGGAAAGCGGTTGTGCCCGTTCTTGCCAGCTCTTTAATCCCATAAGGACTAATTAGTTCTATAAAAGCTTCAATTTTTTCAGATTCGCCGGTAATTTGAATGACCATGCTTTCTTTACTTACATCAATAACTGATGCTCGAAAAGGTTCTATTAACGAATAAAGCTCGTTTCTTGTCTGCGGAGTTGACTGCACTTTTATTAACGCCAATTCTCTTGCGACAATAGACTGGTCTGTAATATCCGTTACCTTGATCACATCAATTTGCTTATTAAGCTGTTTAGTAATCTGTTCGCTCGCTTTTTCGTCCTCGACATGTATGACACATGTGATTCTGGACATGCCTTCAAGTTCAGAGTGGCCGACAGAAATGCTTTCAATATTGTAATTTCGTTTCGAAAATAAGTTGGTCACTCGATTAAGCACCCCTGGCCGATTCATTACGGTCAGGCAGATGATTCTTCTCACGGTTTAACACCTTCCATTTCATGCAGCCCCTTACCCGGAGCAATCATCGGAAATACATTTTCATTTGGATCAATCCGCAAATCGATTAATACTGGTTCGTTACATGTTAATAGGTGTTTTAATTCATTTTCCGCTTGTTCCTTTGTATCAATTAAAACCCCTTTTATGTCATAGGCTTCTGCCAGTTTTACAAATGATGGCTGTGAGGAAAACTTACTATGTGAAAAACGCGAATCATAAAAGATTTCCTGCCATTGGCGCACCATTCCAAGAGCCTGGTTATTCAAGACAACGATTTTAATTGGCAGGTTCATCTCACGAATAACGGCTAATTCCTGCGTACACATCTGAAAGCCGCCATCTCCAAGAACCGCAATTACATTCCGCTTTGGATCAGCGAGCTGTGCCCCAATGCTTGCTGGCAAACCGAAGCCCATTGTTCCTAATCCTCCTGATGTGACCCAGCGATTCGCTTCGTTAAATCGATAATATTGCGCTGCCCACATTTGATGCTGCCCTACATCTGTGACAACAATCGCCTCTCCGTTTGTAAAAGAGTGTATAAGCTCCATTGCCTTTTGCGGCTTCACCTCAAGTGATGTTTGGTCATAATGGTATGGAAACTCTTCTTGCCACTCCTCTAGCTGTTTCATCCATTCATCATGGACTGGCGGTTTGCCTTCTCCATTCACAAGTTCCTGCAGTGCTTCTTTTGCATCTGCAACAATCGGAATAAGCGTTTCAACATTTTTGCCAATCTCTGCCGGATCAATATCAATATGAGCAACCGATGCATGTGGAGCAAAATGCTTCAGGTTACCTGTAAGCCGATCATCAAAGCGGGCACCGATGTTAATAAGCAAATCGCATTGTGATAGTGCCATATTGGCCGTATAACAGCCATGCATGCCTGCCATGCCGATAAATAGAGGATGTTCTGCCGGAAATCCGCCTAAGCCAAGCAAAGTATGAATAACCGGAAGCTTCTGCTGCTCTGCGTAGGCTTTTAATGCGTGCATCGCTTTTGCATGAAGAACGCCCGCCCCTGCTAATATAACTGGCTTTTTTGCTTTGCTGACTGCTTCAATCAGCTTTCTGATCTGCAAATAATTCGGATGTTTGGTTGGCTGATAACCCGGAAGATGGATTTCTGCCTCTTCCTGCATTTCAGCTGGAGCAGCTGCGATATCTTTTGGTATGTCAATTAAAACCGGACCAGGTCTGCCGCTGGAAGCAATGTAAAAGGCTTCCTTTACAATCTTAGGTATGTCCTCCGCTTTTCGAACTTGGTAGTTATACTTGGTAATCGGTGTAGTAATCCCTAAAACATCTGCTTCCTGGAAAGCATCTGTACCAATAACTCCTGTAGCAACCTGGCCGGTGAATACAACTAGCGGCAGTGAATCCATCATGGCATCTGCAAGTCCAGTCACAATATTGGTTGCACCTGGTCCAGAAGTGGCAATAACAACGCCTGGTTTGCCGGATATCCTTGCATAGCCTTCTGCTGCATGAATGCCTCCTTGCTCATGCCTCGGTAAAACATGCAGAATCTTTGACGAATAAATCTTGTCATAGATGGGGAGCACTGCTCCTCCAGGATAGCCAAATATGACTTCAACTCCCTCTCTTTCCAAGGCATCTAATAACAAATCGGAACCTGTTATTGACCGTGTATTCTCCGCTTTAACCTCGGGTAACGCAGCTCCCTGCAACATGAATGAAAATCCTCCTCTTTAAAAAAATAAAAAGCCTTCTCATCCCTTTATCCAGATTTCTGGAAAACAAGGGATGAAAAGGCTTGAAAACCTGTTCCACGGTACCACCCTGATTCACGTATAATACGTGCTCTCATTTTGTTTGATAACGGGTGCAGCTACCCGGCAGGTCTTACTAAAAGGTTCAGACCCGCACTCAGAGGTGAGTTCATTTTATGCTGGATTACCGGATTTCAGCATCCCCGGCTCTCTGTAAAATCCTGTTCATAAAATTACTTGTCCTCATCATTGATTTTATCGATTCAACACTTTAAACCGTTAAATTTTTAGGTTAAAAAAATGACAGTTTTTCAAAGTGAAAACGTCTTGCTGTGTTTGTGTTATTTGTGTAATTTGTTTTATTGAGGACTATCTTACCCGCATTTACCAGCATCGTCAATAGCATTTTTTAAATTATTTGATAATTTTGATTAGTCAATTTAATTGGATGCGCTTTCATTGTTGTTAGCTTCCCATTCTTGTTGGACAAAATTTTTTGAAAAAATTTTATATTTTCGAAATGAATGCTCTAGTGTTTTCTCAATAATTACCAAAAATATATTTTATTTCTAATGACTGGGTGGTAGTCTTTAGTTAGATATAGATCTGTTATTTGAAGAGGGAAGGTGAGCATATGAAAGCAGCACAAAGCATACTAGCAACATGGGAAAAATTTAACGACTTTCCTATGGAGACTTTAACAAAAATTTGGGTTTATAGCAGTGCAAGCAGCAAAAAACAAAGAGCACTTTCTCTTATGAAAGAGCATAGAGAGCAATATGGGATGTCAGGGAATTGTTTTGATCTTGCAATCTGGCTTTTAGATGAATTTAAAAAAGATGGTATACAAGCCTATCCGATCGGCGACCAGCTCATGACAGAAGATGCTCATGCAGCTGTCATCGCAGTGTGCGAGGAAGGAAAGAGATACTACTGTGATTTAGGCGATCAATGGATTACTCCGATTTTAATAGATTCGGAGTACGAGGATTTTACAGCTGAAAGACTGTCTGGTTTCTTTCCTGGCGCACAAGTGCAGGTTCACTCTGCCAATGATACATTTCAAATCCTCTATCATCGCCCAAATGGAAAAACGTCTAAACAAGTCTTTGACCCGAAACCCGTGGGTATGGATTTCTTTTTACAAGCTGCTGAACTTTCCCAGAATACGATTAGCTCAAAACCGCTAATAGAATGCAGAGTACCTTATGATTCTGAAATCGCTCATTGGGAGTTTTATAATTGGGAGAGTTTCTTAAGCACAAATGACGGTTTGTTTCCTGATCCAACACTAGGAAGCATAGGAGATTGGGTGGAGAGGATATTTGAGAGGACGGGATATAACCGTGAGATATTAGCTGATGTGTTAAAGTTGTATGAAAAGATGTAAAAGAATCAGATTTGAGGGTGAAGGGACTATTATATAGGTGTGTTGATTCGTGTGAGGCTGCTTTTTGGGGTGGGCGGGCACTTAGGAGGCGCGTTTGTTCCCTTCACGACCCTTTTGGTGGTATGACGGGCACTTAGCTGGTGGGTAAGTTCCCTTCAGGCTCCTTTTTGAGGTACGACGGGCACTTAGCTAACGCGCAACCTTCAGTCACTGTATCCTTATGAATTAAATTCTTACTAGCCGTTTAATTTCACCTCCCTACAAGAACATTCAAAATTACTCTCATTCTGCCCTAAAATAGTAGGATCCATCTTCTTCAGATAATTTGCCTCTTATATCACCAATACCAATTATAGTAACTTTCCCATTCCTATTAACTGGTTTATCCGGCAGCACAATATGAAGCTTATTAAGTTTATTTAAAGAATTATAGTATGCAATGACAGGCTGTTTTATTAAATATTCCGTTCCGTTTAAGAGAACGTTTATAAAGTTCTGATGCAGTTCCCTCTGTTTCCCGACAACAGTGTTCATAGGGTCAAATGTTTCTCTTTCCATATCGCCAAACAGGTATAAATGATATCCTTCTTTATGTTCAAATTGTGTGAACATGTCTAGTCGGTCTCTGTTAACATTTTCAATAATAGCAAGAGTTTCGCTGCTGATATTGATATGGTCAATCTCTTTAAATTCATGCTTAACTTCTTGCTTTAAAATATCATATAGTGTCGAATTGCCAGTAAAGAACTTATCTTTCCAACCAGAAAAAAAACTCATTCAGCAGACAGCAAATGACAAATCCAGAACTATAGCAGCTTCTTCTGAGAAATTGAGAGGATTCCTTATTTTCCAATAATCCTTTGCTGAATGTTTCTAATAATTTACTGTATGAATGATTACTAATATGGAGATTAGCTTGAAATTCAACATAAAAAGCTGGTCCTTCTATTGTCTCAACGAAAAGCTCGTAATCTAGAAAATGATCTATAAATTTACGCCTGCTTTCCCTTAATTCAACAAATCTCTTCATATTATCGATCTTTTCTTCTCTGCTTGTTGAGATACCTGCTTGATATAGATATCTCCTTTCTCTATTGCGCAATTCAATATTTTCCTTGTGCAATGGATAATTCATCCCTGCTAACTCATCCGGAAAGCGGCTTTCTTCTTTAAGATATTGAAACCCATGAAATAGCTCGTGTACCATAATCGAATAAACACTGTTCATTTCCTTATAGTAATTTAGGTTTACTATTGCAGTAGGATAACCTTCGTATAAGATTAATGTATTAGCCCCATTAAATTTCTCATTCCATTTTAAAAAACAATAAGGCTTATCTGCAGATAAATATTTGGGATGGTTGTATAAATACGCTCCATTCTGATCATACAAAGCCACTGCGACCAATTGAAATTCGGGCCAATATAAATTTGCGTTTTCTGCTATTCTTTCAAAAACATTAGACTTATTTATATTCAATTGCACAAACCTCTACCTTCTCCCAGATAGAATTCCATTTCTTCTTACTCATTCGATTATTATAAATGGCCACCCTCTCTTCCCCCTCCAAATAATAGGGAGTTGGCCTTACTTTTAAGTTCAAGACATCTTCAATCCCCCAAGGTGCAGTTAATACTAGATTGTCTTTCTCATCTAACTTAACGCCTAAAGCTGTTACCGTTTCAGGAAACTTGGAGATGCCATCTGTGGATGATGTATAGGGCGGCATATCATTTAACACATGCATTCTGGCCTGGTTCTTAACAGACCAAGGTATTCCCGCAACAAGCTGGTTTAGCTTTCTCTCCAATTCTTTTTCTTCGGATTCATCTATATTAGATGGATTATAGTAGATTACATCAATATCAGGCAGCGGTGTTCTCTCTTGGTAGGTATGTAAGGTATCCCATATTTTTGAGCGCACAAATCCAGCACAAATCCACCAATCTGGCAACTGTAAGGATTGAACAGCTTTTAGGAGATTCATCATCCAGTGATCTTCCCGGATCAGTTCAAGAATGTCTTCTTCTGTTTTCATGATATGTGTCCCCTTTCAACTAAATATAAACTTTATACTTATTCTATCTATGTTGATCAAGCTCCTGTTTAATCAGTAAACAAAGAATGTGAATAATTGTCTAATAATTCAAATATTTGGTATAATCAAATTGTAAATGCTAGTTTGGAAAGCGAGGGAATAGGTTTCTAACATTTTCACAGTAATATTGTTATTAATATGTTTTAACTTTTATAATATGGGTAAAAGATAATGTTATATCTTTGTCTAAGGATCTGAACCAGGGACTTCCGGCAAATTACATATGATATTAAATGGAAAAGAACTAATAACAATCTTATAGTAAAGCAGTAGTAATTTTACCTTCATAATGGAGTGCATTGGCTGGATCCTTTTATAAAGACACTAACATTAGCAAAAAACTTCATTTAATTTAGGTTCCTAAATTTTTTATTATTCTATGCACAAGAACTGGGGGAGAGCTTTCGGTGGAATTAATGTCCAACATCAGTAAAGAAGTACAATTATTTATACAAGAAAATGGTAATAAGTTTGAGGAGCAGCTGTTATCTGAAGCTGTAAACGTGTCTACGAAAATAAAAGACATCTTAAATACGGGAAATATCGATTTATTAAAAAATGCAAGGAAGCTCATCACTTGTGTCCTTGAACAAAGAGATGAGGAATTAACCGCCTTTGCAAAACAGGAAGGCATCGCTTGGGCATCTCACTCTTTAACCCTTTCCTTAAAATTAGAGTGGGTACAGGCAATAAGACGAACCTTATGGCTATCTATAAATAAACTGGACGCTATTAAACAAATGACAATAGATCGAGATGATTTCTATGAATTAGAAAAGCTTATAAACGATCGAATCGACCAGTTCCTCAATACATTTTTTCTTAACTATTCATCCTACAAAGATGAAATGCTGCAAAAACAAAGAAATATGGTCGAACATCTATCAGTTCCGATCATTCCTGTAAGAGAACATGTTTCTGTTCTGCCTCTGATTGGAAACATTGATTCCTATAGAGTACGGATCATTGAGGAAAAGGTTCTAAACGAAATTGCAAACTCGCGGATCCAGACTCTGATCCTGGATCTTTCAGGCGTTGCCCAAATGGAAATGGATGTTATAGATCAATTTGAGAAGATATTAGCAGGTATTGCCATGATGGGATGCAAAGCAGTACTGACTGGTTTACGCCCAGACCTTGTAAGACGAATGGTCCATGCGGGAATCCGCTTCGATAAAGATGCAGATACAAGAGGAACACTTCAGGATACGCTGAGGGAATATATTTAAACAATAGAGACCGCTGAGAGGCGGTCTTTTGTTATGCATTTTTTATGTTGGGAATGAGGTAGCAAAAGCAGCAAGTATATTTCAATATCCTAATGGTAAATCTCTAAAATCACTAGCCATTTTTACTAGCTTTGATTGATTATTTTTAGCAGGAGTGAGCCTTAAAGTAACCGATTCCTTCAGATTCTTGGGATCAAGATAGTAACATTCATCAGTCTGAGGACAATAAATGCAGTAAATATCGACCTCTTCCTTATCAACTGGTTTACTGATGGCACCTGTACTTTTATAATATGATGAGCGAAACCTTACTTCAAGATTACCTCTATGATTCATATTTCTAAACTTAACTTGAACACGCTTAAATGATCCATCTTTATAAATAACCAAGTCAAATGGAGCATGTTCAGTTAGAGGTAACATCACCATAAAACCTTTCTGATAAAGATCAACTTGTGCCTTTAAAACACCTAAATCTCCTTTGTTTTTTGTATGGTGTTGCATTGTAAGCTCTCCCTTCTAAATGATAATCAGCACCTAAGAAGAAGAATCACTGTTTGCAGAACCTTAAATTGATTGAAGCAGAAAAGTATGAATGCAAAGTTGTGAAGAATGTTGAAGAAAAATAAAAAAAGATGCTAACACAATTTCTAATCTGTGTTAGCATCCTTTTTCTGTACAATTTATGACGTCCCAGGAGAGATTCGAACTCCCGACCGACGGCTTAGCTTACCACTATGACTTTCGTCACCAAACAAGTTTTGTTTGTGGTCTGGACTATATCTTCACCATTTCAGGTGCGACACGTATAGTCTCTACGGATCCTCACGATGATCAAGAGTGATCATTATTTAAAATTCTTACCACTAACAGTGTTAGTCATTCAGAATTTCTCATCCTAAGGTTAGGCGTAAGTTTCCTCGGTATTACCATCAGCATATCTGTTAAGGCTTCACCGATACAGTGTCGTCCACTCTAAAAGTTTCTGTTTCCTTATAGAGGCTCCTAATTTCTTGAAGGCCGTTGCTCTATCCTGCTGAGCTACTGGGACATATTTAAATGTTAACGTCCTCTTGAGGACAATATTTATTATATTAAAGTAATAATTAAAAGTCAACATTTTTTTAGAAAAAAATTCTTTATGAGGGAAGTGTTTGCTTCCCTCAATTATTATATGCGATTCTTTATTCTTTTGGAAGGGAGAAGTTACGACAAAGCTCGTCTAATTTCTCACCATATGTTTCATACACATCAAGCTGCAGTACTGATTGATCGATCGTTAAGATGACATATGTTTTCTCCACACGTCCCCGCGGCATTAAGATGCTGCCAGGGTTGATAAAAAGAATATCATCAATCATTTCAGCACCAAGCTGGTGTGAGTGGCCAAAGCAAACGATATTGGCACTTTTTTCTCGTGCCCGGTATGACAGATTCATCAGTGATGACTTAACCGAATGCAAATGACCATGTACCGTTAAAACCTTTAAGCCATCTGCCAGGCTGATGATCTCCTCGGGGTAGCCGCCATAAAAATCACAGTTTCCCCGGACAGCAGTGAACCCTTTCATTGCTGGATGATTTGGCTCAAGCTCGGAATCTCCACAGTGGATCATGATGGCACAATCCTGATGACGTTCCATAATTGACACCAATTCATCCGTTAGCCCATGGCTGTCACTTAAAATAAGGATTTTCATTTCCCATCAGCTCCTGGAAAAAGAACTGGCAGCATGTCCTCCAGCTTTCTTAAAGCATTCGCGCGGTGGCTGATTTCACTCTTTTCATCCGGCTCAAGTTCTGCCATGGCTTTTCCTTTTTCAGCGCAGAAAAAGATTGGATCATAGCCAAATCCAAAGCTTCCCCGTTTTTCCGTTAAAATGGAACCTTCACATGTACCCGCTACTGTCTCTGTTTCTTTTCCTGGAACTGCAACGGCTAAAGCGCAGTAAAACCGGCTCGTTCTCTCAGCTTCAGGAACATCCTTTAACTCCTCTAGGACCTTATCCATGTTGGCATCGTCGTTTTTCGCTTCTCCAGCATAGCGTGCAGAATAGATTCCAGGTCTGCCATCTAATGCATCGATCATAAGTCCTGAATCGTCGGCAATGACAATTTTATTAAGAGCTTTTGATACTGCCTCTGCTTTTAAAATCGCATTTTCCTCAAATGTACTTCCCGTTTCCTCAATATCCTCAAATTCAGGATAATCCAGTAAGGTTTTCACTTCATAGCCAAGCGGCAAAAACATGCGTTTGAATTCTTTAGCTTTTCCTGCATTTTTGGTTGCGATGATTACTTCTTGCATGCTTGCTTCTCTCCCTCTATGTTTATTTCTTATTTCTTAATCTTCCCTGTTATCTCTTCCCCTAAAGCTTCTTTTTGCAGTTCAAATAGCTCAGAGATACCGTCCTGTCCTGCTTTTAACATTTCCTGGAGCTGATTATATGAAAATGTTGATTCTTCTCCTGTTCCTTGAAGCTCAACAAATTCCCCATTTCCCGTCATGACAATATTCATATCCACTTTTGCGCTAGAGTCTTCAATATAATTCAGATCAACGACTGCTTGATCATTTGTTAAAATACCAACACTTGTGGCAGCCAGAAAGTCATGGATAGGAAATTTTGACAGTTTCTTTTGGCTGTGTAGCTTGTTAATCGCCTGCGTCATGGCAACAAAGGCACCTGTGATTGATGCGGTTCTTGTCCCGCCGTCCGCCTGGATGACATCACAATCCAGCCAGATTGTTCTTTCTCCAAGCGCATCTAAATCAATAACCGCTCTTAAAGCCCGTCCGATTAAGCGCTGAATTTCCATTGTCCGGCCGGAAACTTTGCCTTTAGAAGATTCTCGAATATTGCGCTGATCGGTTGCGCGCGGGAGCATGGAATATTCTGCTGTAATCCAGCCTTTTCCTTGACCTCGTAAAAACGGAGGCACTCGTTCATCAATACTTGCTGTACAAATTACTTTTGTATCGCCAACAGTAATAAGCACAGAGCCTTCCGGATGCTTTAAATAGTTTGTATCAATATGTATAGGCCGCAATTGCAGCGGTTGTCGTCCATCATTTCGCAATGGTACATTTCCCCCTCAAGTCATTTTCACTACTAGTATGAATCCAATAAAAAGAGGCGGCAATATTTGCCTACCTCTTTTATTGTTACTATATAGTATATCAAAAACTCATTTTTAAAAACTACCTGTGTTCACTTTTTCTGGACGTGTTACAGGTTCCGTAATGATTTCGCCGTTTTCATTTGAGAAACCAGCTTCGCCATTCACCGTAATGGCGACACTTTCAACACCCTTTTGTTCTGTTAAGGACAGTACCAATGCATTCATTAAATGCTGGGAGATCATTTTCTCTTCATCATCGAAGGTACTGTAAATGGCTTCATTAAAGTTTAATGTCACTGTCCCATTTTCTACTTTCGGTTCATCCAGCAGCTGTACATCATTGTTCATGTCCATTAACAGATTAGAACCATAGTTTGGCCCATCTGCAAGCTCATTTACGACTGCAACTACATTATCATTTGTTTCATTGCTGATCCGTTTTGTAACAGGAACATAGTAATAATTATCCTCTGCTCCTCCGAGGTAATAAACAGTCACTGGCTTCGTATTTGTAATATCAATAACATCACTTGCATCCAGATTAATGCCGCTCGCTCTTGTAAGCGACTCGCCAATTGGTGTTCCATTAACAGGCATTTCTGTCATCTCATTGCCGTTTAGCGTCAGCTTCACTTCATCAATCGTATCAAATTGAGTAAGTGTCCATGTTATGGAATCGAGGATTCTCATTTCATCCTCTGGCTGATAGTTATTAAACTCCTTCGAAAAATCAACAGTTGCTACTCCATCTTTTACATCCACAGACATTTTCGTCTCTGCAGGCAATACAGCTTTAAAATCATTTGGAAGCAGATCAGTCACAGAACCATTTTCAACTAAATATTCCAGTGCCTGTGTTGCAACTGAATTGGTTTCAGGCAGCTGCAATGTTTGCGGAACAACATAGCCATTTTTATCAACTAGGTATAGTTCAGTCTGAAGGGAACTGACTTCTTCCACTTCTTCACCTGCACCAGCTGTTTCTTCCGTAATGACTTCTCCATCCTCTGTGTATGTTACAGATTGCGGCGGATCGATCTGTTCCTTCTCATCGCCGCCAAATAAGCCGCACCCAGTTAATAATGCGGATGACACTACCACAGCTGATACTATTGTCCATTTTTTATTTATTGACATGAAATTTTCCCTCCTAAGACAGTTTGTACTACATGTATACGAGCCTATTTGTAATTTAGACCGTCTTTGGAGAGAAAATCTTGAATTGTTTTATGACAATTTTGGACAAACAGAAGCTTTTAAGCTAAATCATGTTTTGTCAGAACAGCCTTAATGGTAAAGTAATCCGCCAGTTCACCAAGCTCTTCTTTAATCGGCTTCAGCTTTTCATGACCGACTTTTGAGGCAGCAACTAATACCTCGTTTTCTAGTTCTTCATCAAAAAGCATGTCCCAGTCAATGGGCTTGCCTTCCTTTATAGCTTTGAAAATATGATTCTGAATAGTCATCGATGAAAAGTTGCGTTCTTTGGCAATCTCTTTTATAGACATATTGTCCATATACATATTGTATGAAAGGATATGACTCGCAACATCAGTATCTCCACTGCTTTTGACAGGGCTTGAAGAACTGGATGGTACAGCAGCAGGAACTGGTGTAATTTCGGGATTATCTTGTAAAAAGCTTTGAATCTCACCTAAGAAAGTTTCACCGTATTTTTCATATTTGGCTTGTCCGACACCTTTAACCTGCAGCATTTCAGCCTTATCTCGAGGAAAATATGTGCACATTTCCTTTAAAGCCGTATCCGCAAACACAACATAAGGAGGTATTTTTTCACGATCTGCAATCTCTTTCCTTAACGCCCGCAGTCTTGTAAATAACTCTTCATTTTCAGCACCTTCCACACGTTCTGGAGCCAATGCAATTTTCATATGAATGTTCGTTTCTCCTTTTAAAGCAGGAAGTGCTTGTGCTGATAGTTTCACGACGGGATATTTACCGTCTGTCAGCTGCAGATAGCCTCCTGCAAGCAGGAAATTAATGATGTCTGTAATTTCTTTTTCCTTGCGGTTTTTTAATAAACCATAGGTTGATAGATTCTGAAAACCTAATTCTTTTATTCTTTTATTAGAAGATCCTTTTAACACTTGTGCTGTTAACGTCACTCCAAATCGTTCTTCCATTCTCTTAACACATGAAAAGATCATGAGAGCTTCGCTGGTAATGTCGACACTTTCCCGCTGATCCTTACAATTGCTGCATTTTCCGCAATTTTCTGCAGATGAATCGCCAAAGTATTCAACAATATATGACTGCAGACATTTTTCTGTATGACAATAATGAGTCATTTGCTTTAATTTAAAATATTCCTGTTCCTTCATCGTGTAATCAAGGTTCGATTCTTCAATGAGGAATTTCTGAAGCTGAATATCCTGCGGTGCAAACAGCAGGATACATTCACTTTCCTCGCCATCACGTCCGGCTCTCCCTGCTTCCTGATAATACGCTTCAATATTGCGAGGCATATTATAGTGAATAACATAGCGGACATTCGATTTATCAATCCCCATTCCAAAAGCATTCGTTGCAACCATCAGTTCCACTTCATCATATACAAAACGGTTTTGCTCGTTTTTTCTCTCCTGTTCAGAAAGCCCTGCATGATATTTTGCCGTTTTAACATTCTTGCCATTTAAAAATGTATACAGCTGATCCGCTTCTTTTCGGCTTGATGTATAAATGATCCCAGATTGATTCTTATGCTTGCGGACATAGCTTTCAATATAATCCCGTTTATTGACGCCTTTCATAATATGAAAAGATAAGTTATCACGCGAAAAGCCTGTAATGATCGTATTTTCATCGCGAATATCAAGCAGACGGCAAATATCCTGCTCCACTTCCTTTGTCGCTGTGGCTGTCAATGCCATAATGACCGGACTGGAAGAAAGCTGTTCAATATTCTGGATGATCGACCGGTAGCTTGGCCGGAAATCATGTCCCCATTGCGAAATACAATGGGCTTCATCAAAAACAATCATAGAGATATCAATTGAATTCAGCAGTCCGATAAATGAAGGCGATTCAAACCGTTCAGGAGCTGCATAAAGAAGCTTGTAATCTCCATTTCGCAGGGAATAAACCGTATCTTCATATTCATTTCTGGATAAGGAACTGTTAATAAAAGCAGCGGGGATTCCAGCAGCAGTCAGTGCATCAACCTGATCCTTCATTAAGGAGATAAGCGGGGAAATGACGATTGTGGTTCCCGTCTTTACTAAGGCAGGAATTTGAAAGCAGATGGACTTTCCTCCTCCAGTCGGAAGTATGCCTAATGTGTGTTCATTGTTTAAAACACGCTTGATCAGCTCTTCCTGGCCAGCCCGGAAAGTGGAGTAGCCAAAGTATTGTTGCAGATGCTGATATGCTTCAGTTAACAAACAAATCATCCTTTCTTTTCATTTCAACTTTTTAGACCTATTTAGAAAAAAACAACCTCTATAAATGAGTGGATCATGATAGAGGTGTTTTCTGTTCATTATGATAGATGTACTTTCTCAACAATTGGCTTCTCAATTTCCAGCCATTTAGATGAGATCTTGGAGAAAATTGCCGGTGACCCTGTTGTAAAGAAATGATAAATTGGCTTCTGCTCACCTTCAATTAATTGGCCAAGATGATGCAGAATCGTACTCGCTTCTCTGGCTGTTTCTTCCCCCGAACTAATTACTTTAACTGACTTTCCCATATACTCTTTTACCAATTGCTCCAGCAATGGATAATGGGTGCAGCCTAAAACAAGCGTATCAAGCTGATAATCTTTTAACGGGGCCAATGTTTCCGCTACAATTTTTCTCGGTATTTCACCTTCGTATTCTCCACTTTCAACCAGCGGTACAAACTTGGGACATGCTAAGCCAAATACCTCCGATTTACTGGAGATTTTTTTAATGGCCTTTTCATATGCCTTGCTTTTAATCGTTCCCTCGGTTCCAATAATACCAATTCGATGGTTATTGGTGACTTTCATAGCTGTTCTGGCTCCGGGAGCAATGACGCCGAGCACAGGGATTGGCAATTCTGCCCGGATTTCTTCTAATGCGACTGCTGTAGCCGTATTGCAGGCAATGATCAGCATTTTCATATTTTTCTCAAGCAGAAATCGGGTCATTTGCCATGTGAACTCTTTAACTTCAGCACCTGTTCGCGGACCATATGGACAGCGTGCTGTGTCCCCAAGGTAGATAATATTCTCGTTTGGCAGCTGTCGCATAATTTCCTTTGCCACGGTCAATCCGCCAACTCCCGAATCAATAACCCCTATCGGTCTATTCCTCAAAACTTACCGCCTCATTCTTTCGCCATATCTTGGTGTAATCGATTTAGATTTTTGCTTAACTGCATCACTTCTTCATCCGAATAATGGTTAAGCAGATCCAATAAATAGGCTTGTCGCTTCCTAATCACTTCTTCAATAATTCTTTCGCCTTCCTCGAGAAGATGAATACGAACAACTCTGCGATCATTAGGATCTTTTACTCTTTTCACAAGTTCGCTCTTCTCCATGCGATCAACCAGATCCGTTGTTGTACTGAACGCTAAGAACATTTTATTAGAAAGCTCGCCAATTGTCATATCTCCATCCTCAAGCAGCCATTGCAGAGCAATAAACTGTGGAGGGGTAATGGTATAATTACTTAAGATTTCCCGGCCTTTTTGCTTCACAATGCCAGCTATATAACGCAAATCTTTTTCTATATTCGCAACTACGTCGTTTACGCCGTTTCCTTTTAAATCCTCAAGCTCCATTCCATACACTCCTATGTAGTTTTAACAGACCCATATTTCGCCCCATTAGATTAATTTTCGCTTTTTTTAAGAGAAAATTCAAGAACGAATACCTATATGGAAGAAAATAATTGTATTTCGCAGTGCATTTCGAAGCTGTTTTATAATGGGATCATGCAGATTAAGTGATGAGGACATCTCTATGTATCTGAAAAACTGTCCATAAACATCATAACCGGCAATCCGATGACGAATTGCCGGTCTTGATTAAAGTTCTAGCTCTCCCATTCGAAGGAGCTCTACAACAGCTTGTGAACGCCCCTTTACACCAAGCTTTTGCATGGCATTCGAAATATGATTCCGAACCGTCTTTTCGCTTATAAATAATTCACCAGCGATTTCACGCGTAGTTTTATCTTGGACTAACAGTTCGAATACTTCTCTTTCGCGTTTAGTGAGTAATGGCTTGTGAGTATATTCATTCTCCTTCAAGTATTGTAACCCTCCTTGCCTTTCGCCAGCTATGAATCGCGGGGTGGGTATATATTTAGTCACCATATCATATGTACATATCAGATATGAAGTGACTACAAATAACCATCAAAGAAGGTTTATTTTTAGGGAACTTTTCTTTCAATAAACCACTGTATCTATTTGATCTATTCACCCGCGGCAATGACCTATTACTTGGTAGCTTTTCGCCTTTTTTATGATATGTATAAAAGGAGTAAGGGGTACCATGAACTGGTGGAAAAAACGTTATTCCTTTCTTCTTAGTTACTAGTGTAGCTTTTAAAAACAACAAAAGAGCCTGCCACTGTATTATGACAAGCTTACGTATAGTTACTATTTATTTTTCATTTACAAGATCATGCTTCATTCCAGCAAGCATCTCCCGTATTTCCTCTGTCCACGGAACACCTTTTCCCGTTTTTTTCGAAATTTGCACCATCGTTCCTCTTCCGGTCAGAACGGTGTCTTCCTTATTATTTTTACCCATATAGTGAATATCCACCGAGGATTCACCGATTGCTGCAGCTTTTACATAGATTTTCAGCTGTTCATCAAAAAATACCTGTTGCACAAAATCGCATTGCAGATCAGCAACAACAGGAATACATTCTTCTTCTGGCTCCAGCCAATTCTGCATGAAGCCGAGACTTTTAAAAAATTCAATTCTTGCTGATTCAAAATAAACAAAAGGAACCGTATTATTCAAATGACCAAACATATCTGTTTCATTAAATCTTACTTTTGTTTCATAGAAGAAAGAAAATTCCTTTTCCCATTGGCTAATATCTTTTATGTAAGTTTTGTTCCTCATCTTAATCCCCCTTTTAAAATGAATAACTATTCACTTTTCTATTTTAACATAATTTCACAGTTCATCGTTAGTAAAAACTTTTTGGATCCTTCCTTCTGTTCTGGGTGAGACAGGACTATACTCCTCTAGGTACTCCGCTAATATTTCATAATCCAGAAATGGCGTTTCAATGATGTTCTCGTTCACTTTCTTTCTCTTAAAAATGGCATACCCCTCTCCTCCGCCTGCAAGATACGAATTAACTGCGGCCGTATAAATCTTTGATGGATTTAATAATTCATAATGACCTCCATCATTCACCCTAACAGATAGTACTCTCTTTCCGGCAGGCATCTGGGGATTAAATGTAAACCGAATGCCTGACACTTGTAAAAATCGTCCTGTATTCCCGTCCAGTTGCGAGACACTATGCTCTAAGATCTCTTTTAATTCTAATCCTGTTATATCCACAATCGATAATGTGTTTGAAAAAGGCAATGCAGCCATTACATCTCGCATAACAACATTTCCCTCTGGTATAGAGGCCCGTATACCGCCGCTGTTTTGAAAGGCGATTTGTGTTGGAACAACCTCATTCGCTTTTTTTAACATAGAGTCTGCAATAAGATTGCCTAGATTCGTTTCTTCTCTGCGAACATCTTCCCTGACACCGTTTAAAGGTATAAATGAATACCCCACAGTTTCTTGAAGAAGCTCGACAAGCTCTTGGTCTGCTTCACTTAACTGTTTTTTGGCCCACGCATCCTCTTCATATATGTAATTCCCTTTTGAATCCTTCGCTTGGACGTCTAAAAGTCTGCCATTCCATTTTTTGATCAATCCTTTTTCAGTAAATGAAACAGAGAGCTCACCAACATAAGCAGCATTTTCGCCCGCCTGCACAATCAATACAGGATCCTTTCCGTTATATATGACAGTTGGCTCCTCAAGCTTGGTATGCGAATGTCCGCCAACGATAATGTCTATCCCCTTAACCATTGAAGCAAGTTTTTGGTCTTCCTCAAATCCTAAGTGAGAAAGAGCAATGATTTTATTGACCCCTAAGTGCTCTAATTGATCTGTCGTTTTTTGGGCCATTGTCAGTGCATCTTCAAAAATCAAATCTTGGTTTGGCTGGGAAATAAGAGGTGTTTCCTCTGTTGTTAGTCCGAAGATTCCAATTAACTCATCATCCACCTTTTTAATAATCGCTGGATAAATTTTTCCTGGTTGTGGATTTGCTGTTATCTTACGGACGAATAGTGGTTCAAGCAGCTGATCAGCGCTAAAATCAATATTGCTGCTCACAAATGGAAAGTTGGCTCTTTTAATAAAATCAGCCAATGTCGCTGACTTTAAGTCAAATTCGTGATTGCCAAATGTCATTGCATCATATTTTAATTTGTTCATAAAAGGGATGGAGGCAAGCCCTTTGAATTGAGAGAAATATAAAGTACCAATAAAAACATCACCGGCATTTAAAAGAAGAGTATTTGTATGTTCAGCTCTAATACTGTTGATCGCAGTAATAAGACGAGGCATTTGTTCAAGATGGGAGTGTGTATCATTGGTATGAATAATGGTGAAAGATACTTCCTTAGTTTTTGCTGATGTATTTGCGGGAGGCAGCGTGCAGAGTATAAGAGTCGTTAAGAACAGCAACAGCATTTTCTTTCTCATTTCGTTAAAATCTCCTTAGGTTGTAGCAGCTTAAGGATATAGTTCCCGAATTGATGATTTATATAGGAGTGGGAGTGGGGAGTTCGTTTTTTGGTTACTCATTGGGTTGCAGGAATAAAAAATAATATTGACTGCTGAGATTTCTTGGGTGCGGTGTTTTGATGGCTTTAGATACCTTTTTTTGGGGTTTAGGGGGATGTAATTTGGGGGTTTTGTGACACCAATTTCCTTTTTCTGGACTTTAGGGGTGTGTTTATCTAGTTTGCACGACACCATTTTCCTTTTTCTGGACTTTATGGGTGTGTTTATTGGATTTCCGCGACACTAATTTCCTTTTTCTGGACTTTATGGGCGTGTTTATTGGATTTTCGCGACACCAATTTCCTTTTTCTGGACTTTACGGATGTGTTTATCTAGTTTGCACGACACCATTTTCCTTTTTCTAGACTTTACGGGTGTGTTTATCAGGTTTCCGCGACACCATTTTCCTTTTTCTGGACTTTACGGGTGTGTTTATCAGGTTTCCGCGACACAAATTACCTTTTTCTGGAGTACACAGGTACATTTATCAACTTTCGCAACACCCCTTACCCTTTTCTAATTTACAAAACTGTCCCCCCTACCCCTCCATCTCAAAACGCCTTTATAAAAACCAAAAACCCTCCCCGTATTAAACGGGAAGGGCAAATTGCAGAATCAAACCGTGTCACTGCCGAAGAAGCTCTTGAATGATTGGAATGTAGTATCACGATTTAAGGCTGCGATTGATGTTGTTAAAGGAATACCTTTTGGACAAGATTGAACACAGTTTTGGGAGTTACCGCAGTTAGCAAGTCCGCCATCGCCCATGATTTGCTCCAGGCGTTCTGCTTTGTTCATTTCTCCTGTTGGATGTGCATTGAATAAACGCACTTGTGATAATGGTGCTGGTCCTATGAAATCAGATTTGCTGTTTACATTTGGACATGCTTCTAAACATACACCACATGTCATACATTTTGATAGCTCATATGCCCATTGGCGTTTTTTCTCAGGCATACGCGGCCCTGGGCCAAGATCGTAAGTTCCATCAATTGGAATCCATGCTTTAACCTTCTTCAATGAATCAAACATTCTGCTGCGGTCAACCTGAAGGTCACGCACTACAGGGAAAGTACGCATTGGCTCTAAGCGAATCGGCTGTTCCAGCTGATCCACTAGGGCTGTACAAGACTGACGCGGCTTGCCATTAATGACCATTGAACATGCGCCGCAGACTTCTTCCAGACAGTTCATATCCCAGTTAATTGGTGTTGTACTTTCACCTTTAGAGTTAACTGGGTTCCGGCGGATTTCCATCAACGCGGAGATGACATTCATATTAGGACGATATTCCAGCTTAAATTCTTCCTGATACGGGGTGGCATCAGGAGAATCCTGACGGCTGACAATAAACGTAACTGTTTTAGCTTGTGTCTCTTGCATGCTTATTTGCCACCTTTCTTCTTCGTATAATCGCGTTTACGCGGAGTGATTAAACCTGTGTCTACTTCTTCATAATGGAAAGCTGGTGCACTTGTTGCATCCACAAATTTAGCCATTGTTGTTTTTAAGAATTCTTCATCATTACGGTCTGGGAAGTCTGGCTTGTAGTGCGCTCCGCGGCTTTCATTACGGTTATAAGCTCCAATGGTAATAACACGTGCAAGCTGAAGCATGTTTTGAAGCTGGCGGGTAAACATCGCTCCCTGGTTGCTCCATTTTGCTGTGTCATTAATATTTATATTTTGATAGCGCTCTAAAAGCTCTACAATTTTTTCATCTGTTTTCAGTAAGCGGTCATTATGACGTACAACCGTTACGTTATCAGTCATCCATTCTCCAAGCTCTTTATGAAGAACATATGCATTTTCAGTGCCATCCATAGACATAATGCTGTTCCATTTTTCTTCTTCCTGCTGAACAAAACGGTCAAACACAGTTGAAGAAATATCTTCTGCAGTCTTTTCTAAACCATTAATATAATCAAGTGCTTTTGGACCGGCAACCATACCGCCGTAAATAGCAGAAAGTAAGGAGTTTGCGCCAAGACGGTTCGCACCGTGCTGTGAATAGTCACACTCACCTGCTGCAAACAAGCCAGGAATATTCGTCATCTGATCATAATCAACCCATAATCCGCCCATTGAGTAGTGAACAGCAGGGAAAATCTTCATTGGTACTTTACGAGGATCATCACCCATGAATTTTTCATAGATTTCGATAATGCCACCAAGCTTAATATCAAGTTCTTTTGGATCTTTGTGTGAAAGATCCAAGTAAACCATGTTCTCACCATTGATTCCTAGTTTTTGATTTACACAGACATCAAAGATTTCACGTGTTGCGATATCACGAGGAACAAGGTTTCCATAAGCAGGATATTTTTCTTCAAGGAAATACCAAGGCTTTCCATCTTTATACGTCCATACTCGTCCACCTTCACCACGGGCAGATTCACTCATTAGTCGCAGCTTGTCATCACCAGGGATGGCAGTTGGGTGAATTTGAATAAATTCTCCGTTTGCATAGTATGCGCCCTGCTGATATACGATTGATGCAGCTGAACCTGTATTGATAACTGAGTTTGTAGATTTTCCAAAGATAATCCCTGGTCCGCCTGTAGCCATGATAACTGCATCGCCGGCAAAAGATTTAATTTCCATTGTTGTTAAGTTTTGAGCAACAACGCCTCGGCATATCCCATCATCGTCAATAATAGAGCCTAAGAATTCCCAGCCCTCATATTTTGTAACTAATCCGGAAACCTCATGACGGCGGACTTGCTCATCAAGTGCATATAATAATTGCTGACCAGTTGTTGCCCCGGCAAATGCTGTACGGTGATGCTGTGTTCCCCCAAAGCGGCGGAAGTCAAGCAATCCTTCTGGTGTACGGTTAAACATAACACCCATGCGGTCTAGTAAATGAATAATTCCTGGTGCTGCTTCTGTCATAGCTTTCACCGGCGGCTGGTTTGCTAAGAAATCTCCGCCGTATACTGTATCATCGAAATGCTCCCAAGGTGAGTCTCCTTCACCTTTTGTATTAACAGCTCCGTTAATGCCGCCCTGGGCACAAACAGAGTGAGAACGTTTTACTGGAACTAATGAAAATAATTCAACTGGATGTCCTTTTTCGGCAACCTTGATTGTGGCCATTAAGCCTGCCAAACCGCCGCCAACTACGATAACCTTTCCTTTACCCATGTGACTCACTCCCTTATTGCTTCTTTATATCAACAGGTTGCATAATTTTATACGAATGCGAAAATCGCGCGAATACCAACAATTGAAAGTGCAATGAAAATACCTAGTGTTGCATAAGTAGAGATTAATTGAGATCTTGGAGTAACTGTAATTCCCCAGCTCACAAAGAAGCTCCATAAACCGTTAGCAAAGTGGAAAATAGCAGAGATAACACCGACGATATAAAATGCGATCATCCAAGGATTCTCAAAAATATTCTCCATCATCTGATAGTTTACTTCTGCACCAAATGCAGCTGCGATACGTGTTTCCCATACATGCCATACAACAAAGATCAGTGTAATAACACCGGTTACCCTTTGAAGCATAAACATCCAGTTACGGAAAAAGCTGTACTTAACAGTATTGTTCTTTGCTGTAAAAGCGATATAAAGCCCATAGATTGCATGAAATAAAAGAGGCAAAAATATGATAAACAACTCTAGGAAAATCCTAAATGGTAAACTTTCCATAAAATGTGCCGCATCATTAAATGCTTCTTCACCTTTAGTTGCAAAATGATTCACAACCAAGTGCTGTACTAAAAACAATCCAACCGGAATAACACCAAGCAATGAATGCAATCTGCGATAAAAAAACTCTCGATTCCCCGCCATAAAATATCCCCCCTGTTTTGTAACGTGATGCTCAGGATCTATTCATATCCTAACATCAGTAAAAAATGAAAATTTATATCTTACAATTATGTGACAAGTCCATTTTACTCTCAACAGAAAAGAGCGTCAAGAAAACGGATACACAAATTGTTCAATATTAATAAAATTTTATAAATATATTGAAATTGAAAAAACACGTTCACACTTGAATTATCATTCATTTTTTTCAAAAGATGAAATATATTAAAATAGCATTATTTTCCCTTATCAAATATATGCTTTTTTCATGTATCTTTGACTAAAAGGGTTCTAAATTGTATATAATAGTCTCATAGAAAGAGGGGAGATTATTGACTGATCAAACACCAGAGCAAAAACCGTTAACCGTTCATGATGAAACTGTGCCAGCATTTGGGTATGAATTAATTCGTGAAGTGCTGCTTAAGGATTTACTGGGCAAAGAAGCTCCCGGTATTTTATATTGGGCAGGAAAAAGATTAGCACGAAAATACCCATTGGCTTCGATAGATGAAATGATTTCTTTTTTCTCCAGCGCAGGCTGGGGCAATCTAATGCTCTTGAACGAATCAAAAAATGAGATGGACTTAGAATTATCAAGCGCAATCATTAGCGCTCGCTGTAAAAACGATGAAGATTGTGCCTTTCAGCTTGAAGCGGGTTTTATTGCTGAACAGATCGAACAGCAAAAAGGGTACATATGTGAAGCGTTCGAACATCCTAAGAAAAGAAAAGGAAAAGTTCTTTTTACTGTTAAGTGGGATAAAAAGGATACAATCTAAGTTTTCTATAATTTGCGGTACAATACTGAATTATGAGGAAAAGAAGAAGCTCTCGAATAAAAGAAGCTTCTTCTTTTTTAGTGTTATTCTTATGCTTTCACTGAATTGGCAGATAGCTGAAATGCATCATGAAGCACTTCAACGGCAGGAAGCATTTTCACTTGTTCTACGACTGCTGAAACTTTAATCTCAGATGTGCTGACCATTTTGACTAAAATTTCGTTCTGCGCAAGCACATCAAACATTTCTGCTGCTACCCCTGGATTTGAGATCATGCCTGAGCCTACGATTGAAACTTTTGCTAAGCCAGATTCCCATTCGATTCGATCATATAGAAGCTGATCACGATTTCTCTCAAGCACCTTAACAGTCTCTGTTAAATCTTCATTTTTAATGGAGAAAGACAGCGAAGAAGTTTCGCCTTCCGTCATACTCTGAATAATGATATCCACATTGATATGATCATTGGCTAGTGCTGAGAAAATGGTAGATAATCCGCCAAGGCTGCTTGGAAGCCCTATGACAGATACTCTTGTGATTTCATCTTCAAACGCAACTCCGCGTACAACTAAATTTTGCTCCATTTTAACTTCCTCCTCAATCGTTGTTCCTTGTTCTTTTTCCATGCTAGATCTTACTTCTAAAGAAACTCCGTAGTTTTTCGCGAATTCAACCGCTCTTGGGTGCAGAACTCCGGCTCCTAAATTGGCAAGTTCCAGCATTTCATCATAAGAAACGGATAGAAGCTTGCGGGCATTCTTTATGTAACGGGGATCTGTTGTAAATACCCCAGTCACGTCTGTATATATATCACATTTATCAGCTTTTAGCGCTGCTGCAAGTGCAACGGCTGTTGTATCAGAACCGCCCCTTCCCAGAGTAGTGATTTCTCCCTCTGAGGTAGCGCCTTGAAAGCCGGCCACAATCACAATTTTGCCTTGCTGAATTTCCTTTTCAATTTTATCACTATCAATATTTAAGATTCTTGCATTTCCATGAATTTCCTCTGTCTCAACACCTGCTTGCCAGCCTGTCATTGAAACGGCCGGATGACCTTTAGAAATTAAAGCCATGCTTAACAGCGAGATCGTCACTTGTTCCCCTGTTGTTAAGAGCATATCCATTTCTCTTTTACTGGGGGAGGACGTAATTTCTTTTGCCATGCCAACAAGCTGATCTGTTGTCTTTCCCATCGCTGAGACCACAACGACAACATCGTTACCCCTATTTTTTTCTTCAATGACCCGGTTTGCAGCATTTTGAATTTTATCGACGCTGCCGACCGAAGTTCCCCCAAACTTTTGCACAATTAAACCCATTTGAATACCCTTCCTTCCGACTATGATGATTTCCCTTTGCCATTTTGTTTTGTCTCAATAAGAAGAATGATTTTTGTATCTTTCTCTTTTTTGCAGTTTTGTATGAAAAATCGCTAGTTAATCGATTCCCGATTTCTTCTGTAAACATGCAGACAAAACAAAAAAGCAATGAGAATTATCTCATTGCTGTGTAGTCAAACGTATACAAAAAATACGTGCACACAGTGAGATAGCTCTCCAAGACTACTGTCTTGACAATCCGGCATTTATTCAATGCAAGACCAGCATGGCGAGTGATGAGTCTCCCCCTGCTTCGGCAAACATTCCCTTTCACAGCAAATCGTCGGAGCTCATTCTCCTCAAAGCTGTTACTGATGAAGCTTGCACCTCTACCTTCACTTTACGATAAGAAAAGCGGAAGCACATTGCTAAGCCCGATAAGCATAAGCCGAAATGGGTAGAAGGTTTTGCCCTCTGCACAGATCGGCTTAGACCCAAAAATGGCTAAGCACTGCAGCTAATCACTGTTCTATGTCTATAAATTTATACTTTCAGAAAGTATAAAAAAGTGAGTGAATATGAAAGTTGGTCCAAGTATAGCATATTGTCTATATGATGACAACGCTATTCACTTAGTTTCTTTACGAGTTCTTCTGCTACATTAGCAGGAATTCCTAATTGGCGGAAGTCATCTGCAGAAGCTTCCTTCATTTTTTTAACTGAGCCAAATGTCTTTAACAGTTGTTTTTTGCGCTTTTCACCGATCCCAGCAATGTCATCGAGCATAGATTGGAATGTACCTTTTCCTCTTAACTGGCGATGGAACGTGATGGCAAAGCGATGGACCTCATCCTGAATTCGCTGCAGCAAATAAAATTCCTGGCTATTGCGTGCAAGCGCAACGATTTCCAGCGGATTCCCAAATAACAGCTGCGACGTTCGGTGTTTTTCATCTTTTACGAGTCCTGCCAGCGGCAAATCAAGACCCAGCTCATTTTCAAGAACATCTCTGACCGCTTCAACATGACCCTTTCCTCCATCAATAATAAGCAGATCCGGTAGAGGCAGCTCTTCTTTTAACACTCGAGTATACCTTCTGCGAACCGCCTCACGCATGGAGTCATAATCATCCGGGCCTTGAACGGTTTTAATTTTATATTTACGGTACTCCCGTTTCGCCGGTTTTCCGTCAATAAAAACGATCATTGCAGATACTGGATCTGCACCTTGAATGTTTGAGTTGTCAAATGCTTCAATCCGATGCGGCGTATAAATTCCAAGCTGTTCGCCCAAACTCTCCACTGCCTTAATCGTCCGGTCTTCATCCCGCTCAATGAGAGAAAACTTTTCCTGCAGCGCGATTTTGGCATTTTTATAAGCTAATGAAACCAAATCTTTCTTTTGTCCCCGCTGCGGATTTAATACTTTTACACCAAGAAGCTTTTCTGCCATCTCGCCATTAACAGAAGATGGTGCTAAAATTTCCTTCGGCTTAAAATGATTTGCTTTCATGTAAAATTGACCGAGAAACGTAAGGATTTCTTCCTCAGGCTCGTTATGAATGGGAAACATGGAGACATCCCTTTCAATCAGCTTGCCTTGGCGGATAAAAAAGACTTGTACACACATCCAGCCTTTATCAACAGCATAACCAAAGACATCACGATCAGTGAAGTCAGTCGTTGTCATTTTTTGCTTTTCCATCGTTGCATCAATATGAGCGATTTTGTCTCTATACTCTTTTGCACGCTCAAAATCAAGGTCTTCAGCCGCAGCCGCCATTTTTTCTGTAAGTTCTTTCTTTATATCTTTATAACCGCCATTTAAAAAACGGGTAATTTCCTCTGTCATTGTCCGATATTGCTGCTGATCCACTTCCTTCACACATGGAGCCAGGCATTGTCCTAAATGATAATACAGGCATACGCGGTCAGGTAAGGTAGCACATTTCCGAAGCGGATAAATGCGATCGAGCAGCTTTTTTGTTTCGTTTGCAGCATGAACATTTGGATATGGACCAAAATATTTGCCTTTGTCTTTTTTCACTTTTCTCGTCGTAATA
This sequence comes from Cytobacillus gottheilii, assembly GCF_001636345.1. Lineage (GTDB taxonomy): Bacteria > Bacillota > Bacilli > Bacillales > Cytobacillaceae > Cytobacillus > Cytobacillus gottheilii. The sequence goes on along the minus strand of NZ_KV440945.1, from coordinate 1,407,053 downwards.
AGACGCGGATGTCTTTCAGCAGTTAATTTAATAAATGGGTAGGTTTTATCATCCTTCAGCATGACATTGTATTTAGGATCATGCTTTTTTATTAGATTGAGCTCAAGAATCAGCGCTTCCATATCGGAGGAAGTGACAATATATTCAAAGTCCTCAATTTCGTTAACAAGGCGCAGCGTTTTTCCATCATGTGAGCCAGTAAAATAAGACCGGACTCTGTTTTTTAATACTTTCGCTTTGCCCACATAAATAATAGTGCCTTGCCTGTCCTTCATTAAGTAGCACCCTGGCTGTGCAGGCAAAATCATTAATTTATTTTTAATGATGTCATTCATCGTCAAACACATCCTCGAAAAGGAAGTAAAAACCCCGGCCTTCAGGAAGAAGCCGGGGATCAACTGTCATTACACTCATTATCTGCTTTCTGCATCAATAATTATAGTAAAAGGCACTCTTCATCATTGCAGCAGGGCAGATCAGATTGAAGAAGCTGATTTTTTAAAACGTACAAATCCAAATATGCTAATTATGCATGCTTGGAAAGAAGCTCAGATAATGCTTCTTTTGGCTGGAAGCCAACTACTTTATCTACTACTTCACCGTCTTTAAGAACGATTAATGTAGGAATACTCATAACGCCGAATTTACCAGCAGTTTCTTGATTTTCATCTACATCGATTTTAACGATCTTTACTTTATCGCCCATTTCTCCGTCAAGCTCTTCAAGAACTGGAGCAATCATTTTACAAGGTCCGCACCATGGAGCCCAGAAATCTGCAAGTACTAAACCTGAACCTGTTTCTTCAGTAAAGTTTTGATCTGTTGCATGTGTAATAGCCATTTATATGCCTCCTAATCAATTCAACTAATTCATAACATATCGAGAGTATACCATTTAACACCATATGAAGCGAACAATTTGCTCGTTGGTACTATACCCTCAAATTCATGGGAATATTCATGATTGCTGTTCCGCAGACATGGTTCTTTTTTTGAGATGTTATTTTGTTCTGCACGAACAAATATTTTCTTTGCATCTCCATAAAACAAAGCTGGAATTCCCGCACGTTCCGTTCCAATTGCAAAGCAACATGAGAGCTGGATCCACATTTTAATAAAAAGAAACAGACAGCTGCTGCTCTTCCTTCAATAGCAGTTGATTCCGTCTGTTTCAATGATTGTTACGCGTTTACTAAGATCTTCTTAAATTCTTCTGTCAGCATCGGCACCACTTCAAAAAGATCGCCTACAATGCCATAATCTGCAACTTTAAAAATATTTGCTTCTGGATCTTTATTAATAGCGACGATAACTTTAGAGTTCGACATTCCCGCTAAATGCTGAATTGCTCCTGAAATTCCGCAGGCAATATACAAATCAGGTGTTACGACTTTTCCTGTCTGGCCAATTTGCAGTGAATAATCACAATACTCTGCATCACAAGCTCCGCGTGATGCACCAATGGCACCGTTTAGGACCTGTGCCAGCTCTTTTAGCGGCTCAAATCCATCTTCGCTTTTCACTCCGCGGCCGCCTGCAATAACCACTTTTGCTTCTGAAAGATCTACACCTTCACTTGCCTTGCGGACAACCTCTTTAATTATGGAGCGAAGATCTTTTATATCAACAGATAAAGCTGATGTCTCTCCTGATCTTGTTTCATCCTTCTCAAGAGGAGCGATATTGTTTGGTCTAATCGTTGCGAAGATAAGACCGTCTGTTACGATTTTCTTTTCAAAGGCTTTCCCTGAATAAATCGGCCGTGTAAAGACAATATTTCCGCCTGCTTCTTCGATCTGCGTAACATCAGAGATTAATCCGGATTGAAGCTTTGCTGCGATCTTAGGTGCAAGGTCTTTTCCTAATGCAGTATGCCCCAGGATAATACCGTCTGGACTTTCAGCATCCACAGCTGCCATTAATGCTTGTGAAAAGCCGTCAGAAGTATATTGCTTAAGCAGGTCGTGTTCAACCGTTAGTACGCGGTCTGCACCAAAGTGAATTAATTCACCCGATAAAGCGCTTACAGAATCACCGATTAATAATCCGACCACTTCGCCGCCTTCTGCAGCCTGCTTTGCTGCGGCGATTGCTTCAAATGTGACATTACGCAAAGATTGATCTCTTACTTCACCTAATACCAAAACTTTTCTGCTCATTATGTTAACCTCCTGCGTTTTATTTTACGTTTTATTAAACGACTTTTGCTTCGTTATGAAGAAGTTGTACAAGCTCCTTTACTTGATCCTGCAGTTCACCTTCAAGAATTCTTCCGGCTTCTTTTTTAGGAGGCAGATACACTTCAATTGTTTTTGTTTTCGGCTCTACGTCATCCTCGTCAAGATCTAAATCATCCAGCTCCAGTTCATCCAGGGGTTTTTTCTTCGCTTTCATAATCCCCGGCAGCGAAGGGTAACGAGGTTCATTCAAGCCTTGTTGAGCTGTAACCAATAAAGGAAGAGATGTTTCAATCACTTCGGAATCTCCTTCAACATCTCGGACAACGCTTACATTTGTCCCATCAATTTCAAGTTTCGTTATGGTTGTAATATAGGGGATATCCAAGAGGTCAGCCACTCTCGGTCCAACCTGGCCAGATCCGCCGTCAATTGCCACATTTCCTGCCAGGATTAAATCTGCTTCCTTGTCTTTTAAATATTCGGCCAAGATTTTTGAGGTAGTAAACTGATCTCCTTCTTCAAGATCGTCTTCCGTGTTGATTAATACCGCTTTATCGGCTCCCATCGCCAGTGCAGTACGAAGCTGCTTTTCACCTTCCTCACTTCCAACTGAAACAACCGTTACTTCTCCGCCATGTGCATCGCGGACTTGAATGGCTTCCTCCACTGCATACTCATCATAAGGATTGATAATAAACTCAGCGCCATCTTCATTTATTTTTCCGGAAGAAATCGTGATTTTTTCCTCAGTATCAAACGTTCTTTTTAATAAAACATAGATGTTCATAATGTCCCTCCTAAATTATTAAATCATTTCTGCACTTCTAAAGATTCGGAAAATTTATGTTAAATGAAACTGAAGGCTTTTGAGCATCCGCTCACCTTCAGTTAATCATTTACTACTCGCTGCATTATTTGCCTGTAAAGTTGGGCTCACGCTTTTCAATAAAAGCCGAGATGCCCTCTTTGCCATCATTTGATGCAAACACTTCGCCAAAAAGCTCAGCTTCTTTTTTAACACCTTCATAAAACTGATCTGATTTTGTGTAATTTAATAGCTCAATCGTTGCCTTAATGGAAAGCGGGCTCTTCTTTGCGATTTTTTTGGCTAAATTATAGGCATTTTCTAACAGTTCAGCTTCTGGATAGGCATGGTTTGCCAGTCCGTACTTAACGGCTTCAAGCCCCGTAATCGGATCGCTTGTAAAAAGCATTTCAGCAGCTCTGGCTCTGCCGACAAGGTGCGGAAGTCTTTGCGTGCCTGCAAATCCGGGTATTAACCCCAGCTGTAACTCCGGCAGTCCCAGCTTGGCATTGTCTGAAACAAGTCGGAAGTGACAGCCCATTGCCAGCTCAAGCCCACCGCCTAATGCTGCACCATGAATGGCTGCAATTAATGGTTTCGGGAATCTCTCCATTTTTTCAAACAGATCCTGACCATATTGGCCAAGCTTTTCAAACTCGCTTCCGCTAGTGATTGAAGTAAACTCTTTTATATCGGCTCCAGCAGAGAAAAATCTTCCTTCTCCGTGAATCAATACAACACGAATATCATCTGCTTTTTCAATTTCATCCAGTACTGATGAGAATTCTTTTAAAACGTCTGATGATAGTGCATTTGCTGGTGCTCTGTCGATTGTAATAGTCGCAACATGATCTTGATGATTCCACTTTAAGTATTCCATTGGTTTATTCACCTCTCTACTTATTAGATGGTCAATCCGCCTTGCATCCGCTGATCAGCAGCTGATGTACAGATGGCGCCAAAGAGGGAAGATCATACTTCTGATCATTCATCACCCAGGTTGTCACCACTTCATCCATCGTCCCAAATATCATTTGCCGCGCAAGTCTTGTTTCGAGATTTCCAGAAAACTCACCGTTTTCTTTTCCTTCAACAAGAATTTTATCAACAAGAGATAAATAACCCTTCAACACCTCATTGATCTTAAGGCGAAGCTCCTTATTAGACTGTCTTAGCTCTAACTGTGTTACGATAGCAAGATGCCGATCTTGAGAAAGCATTGTAAAATGGGATTCGACCATGACTAATAACTTCTCTACAGCCCGTTCTTTTCCTGCAATCTGCTCTTCAATTCTTTCAATAAAATGGCCCATCTTATCTTGAAAGAGAGAGATTAAAATATCTTCTTTATTCTTAAAATATAAGTATATCGTTCCATCAGCAACACCAGCCTGCTTTGCAATTTTGGAAACCTGTGCCTGGTGGTAGCCATTCTCAGCAATAACAACGACTGCTGCATCGATGATTTGCCGATATTTTGGTTTATCTTTTTTCAATCCGTTTCCCTCCCTTCAAGACACATCTTACATCTTATCTCGTGATCTCTTTTCATTCTATAAACACAACTCTGCAGTGCTTCGTATGAGCTGTTAAATGTAATAATGAACACAAAGAAAGATTTAATGAATGAATCATCATTCATAATTTAATAATAGTAATTGAAGGTTATATTGTCAAGAAAATAACCACTTTTTTCTTTTATCCTATTATGACATTTACAATTATGAATGGACAAGCCTTAATATTCAAAAAAGAAGAGCCGAATATTCCGGTCCTTTTAAATGAAAGCTGGAATGTTTCATTTTTTCATTATTTTACCGTCTAGGCTTGCTTTTCTTCATCTTCGGTAAATTTCTTCTTCTCTTCATCAATTAATGCTCTGCGCAGGATTTTCCCTACTGCTGTTTTAGGCAATTCTTCTCTAAACTCGTATACCCTTGGCACTTTAAAGGCTGCCAAATGCTTACGGACAAATACATTCAAGTCTTCTTCGCTTACATCGTTGCCATCTTTTAAAACGATATAGGCTTTAACGGTTTCACCTCGATAAGGGTCTGGTATACCTGCTACAACTGCTTCCTGAACGGCTGGATGCTCGTATAGGATTTCTTCTATTTCACGGGGATAAATATTAAAGCCCCCAGCAATAATCATATCCTTTTTACGATCCACTACATAAAAATATCCTTCTTCGTCCATATAGCCAAGATCTCCTGTTAAAAGCCAGCCATCTCTTAAAGTCTGCTCCGTATCGTCTGGACGGTTCCAATAGCCTTTCATTACTTGTGGACCTTTAACAGCTATTTCCCCGATCTCACCTGGAGGCAGCTTTTCGCCATTCTCCATCGAAAAAATGACAGCATCTGTATTAGGCCAAGGCACACCAATACTTCCTTTTATTCTCGGCATATCCCATAAAAAATTAGCATGTGTAACAGGTGATGATTCAGTCAGGCCGTAGCCTTCAACTAGTTTTCCGCCTGTAATTTGTTCAAATTTCTGCTGAACCTCTACCGGAAGTGCAGCGGAGCCGCTAATACAGGAATCAATGGATGAAAGATCATATTTTTCAATATCAGGGTGGTTTAATAGCCCAATATAAATCGTTGGGGCACCTGGGAACAGAGTAGGTTTTTGCTTTTGAATGGTTTTTAATGTATCCCCTGCATCAAACTTAGGCATTAACACCATTTTATTGCCTTCTAAAACGGAAAGCAGCAGGACAGTCGTCATTCCATAAACATGGAAGAAAGGCAAAATGCCAAGAACAGTTTCTTTCCCTCTTTCACACTTATACAGCCAAGCTCGGCACATTGCCGTATTCGCCACTAAATTTCTATGTGTCAGCATAACTCCTTTAGGAAAGCCGGTCGTTCCGCCTGTATATTGCAAAAGAGCCAAGTCATTCTCAAAGTCAATCTCCTGCTCACTTACAGGAATAGAAGGCAGCTTTAGTATTTCTGTCCATAGATGATGATTTCCTTCATGCTTGACATTGACCACAATTCCGTATTGTTTCTTCTGTATAAAGGGATAAATAAGATTTTTTGGAAATGGAAGTGCATCTTTGATAGCGGTTACAATTATATGCTGAAGATCTGTCTGCTGTTTCACTTTCGACACACGCGGAAATAAAATGTCCATTGTAATGATTGCTTTTGCCCCTGAATCCTTCAGCTGATACGCTAACTCCCTTTCCATGTAAAGCGGATTTGTCGGAACAACGATCCCGCCAGCCAATAGGATTCCATAATAGCTGATCACAGATTGTGGAGTATTCGGCAGCATAACCGCTACCCGATCGTCTTTTTCAATCCCAATCGATTGCAGATAGCCGGCCAGTTTAAGTGCAGCTTCATAAATGTATGAGTAAGTGAATTCCTTACCCATAAAATGAACAGCCGTTTTTTCAGGAAATTCTGCAGCTGTATTTTTCAAAAAATCCTGGACAGGCTGATTTTCATAGATGAGTTCTTTAGGAATTTCTTCAGGATACAGGTTAAGCCATGGTTTATACTCAGTCATACGCGATCCCCTTTCTTTAAGTATTTTGAACATTCTAATTGTTCTCACCTCATTATAATATACTGCTTTAAACAAAACAATTAGAATAAACGGTGTAGTTTATAAGCAGGAGATGTTAACAGCCATCTTATAGATATAAGCCTATTGGATAACAAAAAAGAACTGCACTTAACACGGGCAATTCTTTTTTGTTATCACCATTAGGCAATGAAAAGAATATATACAAGTCCAACTAGCACAAAAAGGGCGCTAACCACGATTAATACTTTTGCAAGCTTCTCCATTTTCCCCTTCTCCCTCTATCCGATACTTGCTCCAATGACAAATGACAGACCAATAGAGATGACCATTGAAATAAAGCCAACTGCTTTGTTGTTATTCTTAATCTCATCATCTACATTAAATCTTGGTGTTAAAAACTCAAAGATAAAATATGCGACAAGCAATAGGAAAAATCCAAATACTCCCCATATAATCATCGTAAAAAGCGTATCGTTATGCATAATGGAGTGTCTAAACACATTGGCAATACCAAATATCTTCCCGCCCGTGGCCATTGCTACGGAGATATTGCCGTTTTTTATTTCTTCCCAGTTTCTGTACTTTGTCACAAGTTCGAATACAGCTAAAAAGACAATCATACAAAGGACGACAACACTATAGTAGGCAGCGGTTTGGATAAACTCATTTTCCCAAAAACCTTCCATATTTCACTTCCCCCTCTTACTTAAATTCCACGACGGTTACACCAGTACCGCCTTCTCCCGCTTCTCCAAAGCGGATTTTTTTAACAGAACGATGATTGCGTAAATATTCCTGTACCCCCTGCCGCAGTGCACCAGTTCCTTTTCCATGAATGATTGATACACGCGGATAGTTGGCAAGAAGAGCATCGTCGATATATTTTTCGACTCTCATAAGGGCATTCTCATATCGTTCTCCGCGGAGATCAAGTTCCAGACTGACATGGTAATCCTTGCCTTTAACAGTAGCAAGCGGTTTTGTTTCAGTCTTTTTAGGGCTTTTAATAAATTCTAAGTCTTTTTCTTCCACTTTCATCTTCAGGATTCCGATTTGAACATGCCATTCATTATCACCTGATTTTTCAAGCAGCTGTCCTTTTTGGCCAAACGTTAACACCTTCACTTCATCACCTGGTGTTAACTTTCGTTTGCCGTCGGCATTTCGTTCCGGACTTTGTTTCTTTTTCAGTGCCGGAGCTGCCTCTGAAAGACGCTTCTTCGCTTCAATCAATTCATGCTCCTTCACTTCTGCTTGTTTTTCTATTTGCATTTTCCGCAGATCATGGATAATTTGCTCTGCTTCCTGCTTTGCTTTTTCAACAATCTCATTTGCTTTTATTGCAGACTTTTCATAAAGAGTTTCTTTTTTAGTATAATATTCAGCCATCTGCTTTTGAAGATCCTTATGCAGAAGATCTGCATTTTTGAGCAATTCATTGGCCTCTTCACGATCTGTTTCTGCTTGTTTACGGCTTTCCTCCAAGGATGCAATCATATTTTCGACTTGGTTGCTGTCTGCACTAATATACGACTTTGCCACATTTATAACGTCTTCTTTTAAGCCTAGCCGTTTGGAAATTTCAAATGCATTGCTTCGGCCAGGAACACCAATAAGCAGTTTATAGGTCGGACTTAATGTTTCTATATCAAATTCGACACTGGCATTAATGACACCTTCCCGATTATAGCCATATGCCTTTAATTCAGGATAATGAGTTGTCGCTATGACACGGGTTCCGCGTTTATTCACTTCGTCTAAGATAGAAATCGCTAATGCTGCACCTTCCTGCGGATCCGTGCCAGCACCTAATTCATCGAATAAAACAAGGCTGTTGTATTGAGCCTTTTCAAGAATGTCGACAATATTAACCATATGAGATGAAAATGTACTTAAACTCTGCTCAATGGACTGCTCGTCCCCAATATCTGCATAAACAGCATCAAAAACAGCAATCTCTGATCCATCTAGAGCCGGGATTTGCAGACCTGCCTGGGCCATTAATGTACATAATCCAACTGTTTTAAGTGTTACCGTTTTACCGCCCGTATTTGGTCCAGTAATGACAATAGAGGTATATGTATCACCGATGGCAATATCATTCGCGACTACCTCGTCTATTGGGATGAGCGGATGCCGTGCTTTAAAGAGAGAAATTCTTCCCTCATCGTTTACTTTTGGCTTAGAGCCTTTAATCTTTTTAGCATATCTGGCTTTTGCAAACATGAAATCAATTTGGGCAAGCACATCCACAATCGTTTCCAGCTCTTCTTTGAATTCACTTGTGTATGCTGAAAGGGCAATTAAGATTTTTTCAATTTCCTGCTGTTCTTTTACTTTAATACTTTGCAATTCATTATTTAATTGCACAACAGATTGAGGTTCAATAAATAATGTCTGGCCGGATGAACTCTGATCATGAATAATCCCGCCGTAGTTGCCTCTATATTCTTGTTTAACAGGAATAACAAAGCGGTCATTTCTGATCGTAATGATCGCATCAGACAGCATCTTTTGCGCATTAGAAGACCTGATCATACTTTCAAGTCTTTCCCTCACACGCGCTTCTCTTGCGCGAAGCTGGACGCGAAGCGATCTCAGTGTTTCACTCGCACTGTCCAGCACCTCACCATTTTCATCAATTGCATTGCGGATAGAGGTTTCCAAATCCGCTAATACAATGATCTCTTCGGAATATGCCATTAAGATGGGAATGTCGTTTTCTTCTTCTGAAAACTCTTGAATAAACCTTTTCATTTGCCTGCTGGCATGTACGGTCGATGCCACCTGCATTAGCTCATGGGGGCTAAGCATCCCGCCGATTATTGCTCGCTTGGCATGAGGCTTTATATCAAAAATTCCCCCTAAAGGAATATTGCCTTTAATTCTTAACACGGTAGCAGCTTCATCTGTTTCTTCCTGCAGACGGACAACCGTCTCATAGTCGGTGGATGGCTGAATTCTCTCTGCTTTTCTTCTGCCGACCTCAGATGATACGTAATCAAGCAGCTGATCCTTAACTTTATTAAATTCCAAAACCTTTAAAGCGCGTTCTTGCATAATTCCCCCTCCTTCGAGGATGTGATTTATAGAAAAGCGAAAGTGGCTCGTTCACCCCCGACAAGCATAATGCAAGCCAGACGGAAGGTTGTTCTGAATGGCTTGACTTATGACCTCGAGGGGCTAGCCACTGCACCTAGACAATTCGAAAAGCAGAAGTGGCTTGACGCAGGGATCTCCCCGCCTTTCTATGATTCAAAATATATTAATCGTTCGTTTTTAAGTAATCCAATAAATCCTGCGTTTCCATTGCATTTAAAACGGATGCTGTCTGAACCCATCCTTTTTTCGCTGCAGATACACCAATTTCCATATGAGCTAACGTATCGATTTTATGGGCATCTGTATTAATGACGATTTTAACTCCCGCTTCCTGCGCCTTTTTTATATGCTCCGCAGCAAGGTCAAGTCTGTTAGGGTTGGCATTCAATTCAAGTGCAGTATTCGTTTCTTTAGCTAATTGAATTAATAAATCTATATCTACTTCATAGCCTTCCCGTTTTCCAATCAGTCTGCCTGTTGGATGGGCAATAATGTCTACATGAGCATTTTGCAGTGCATTTTTTAGCCTGTCCATTATTTTTTCCTTCGGCTGTGAGAAGGATGAGTGAATGGAAGCAATGACAATATCCATGTCAGCAAGCAGTTCATCATCATAATCAAGTGTGCCGTCCGGCAAGATATCCATTTCAACTCCTGCTAAAATGGTGATATCATCATATTTTTCATTAAGTCTTTTTATTTCTTCTCTTTGCTGGCGCAACCGTTCTGGTGTCAGACCGTTAGCTACCTTCAGATAATGGGAATGATCCGTAATGGCCATATATTGATAGCCGCGCTTTCGGCATGCCTCAATCATTTCTTCTATTGTAAACGCTCCATCGCTCCACGTCGAATGCATATGAAGATCGCCCTTAATATCTTCCAGTGAAATTAACTTCGTTTCTTGTGTAAACAAGTCAACCTCCTTGCCATCTTCTCGAATTTCCGGCGGAAAATGCGGCAAGTTAAAATGTGCATAAAACTCTTTTTCTGATGAGAATGTTTTTACTTCTCCAGTTTCAACGTTTTCTACTCCATATTCACTGATCTTTTCTCCGCGTTCCTTAGCAAGCTGCCTCATTCTTACATTATGATCCTTAGAGCCAGTGAAGTGATGCAGGGTAGTCGCAAATTCACTGGGTGCAACAATCCGAAAATCACAGGAAACATCATATTGATGCTCAAAAACAACTGAAACCTTTGTATCACCCGCTGCGATTACTTCTTTAATGGATGGAAGACCAAGAAGCTGCTCTTTTACGGCTGTCCGATCATCTGCAGAAATAATAAAATCAAGGTCTTTAACGGTTTCGCGCATTCTTCTGAGACTGCCGGCTCTCGAGAACCTTAATACTTCCGGGATATTCCCCAGCGCATCCTCTATTGCTTCTGCTACAGGAAGCATATAAGCAAGCGGCAGCCGATCCGGCTGTGTACCGGCATTTAATAAAGCGGCCAGAATCTTTTCCTCTGTCTTCGCTCCAAATCCAGTAAGTCCCTGCACACGATTTTCCTTGCATGCCTGCTCTAATTCTTGTGCATCTGTAATTCCAAGCTCTTTATGGAGCTTTGCAATTTTTTTACCGCCCAAACCTTGAATATGCAGCAAAGGAATCAATCCAGGCGGCACCTGTTCCTTCAGCTCAGTTAACACTGAGGATGTTCCTTCCTGTACATATTCTTCTATAACAGCTGCAGTGCCTTTGCCTATGCCAGAAAGACTCGTATAATCTGTCATTTCAGACAAACTTAAGTCACTGTTTTCCAAAGCAATAGAAGCCTTTCGGAAAGCCCCTGTCTTAAAGGGATTTTCCCCTTTTAATTCCATATATACTGCAATAGTTTCCAGTAATTTTATAACGTCTTTTTTGTTGATGATCATTTTACACACCTGCCTATTTAGATCCTATTTATTTAGTATTTCCTATTATTCAGGAGAGTACATCCTTAGTGATTATAACATTTCATCCTTAATCAAAAAGAAAACTTCTCCGCAAAGAGAAGTTAGGCTGCCATATATTCGATCCACATATCCTTAATTGTCTCTGATAATACAGGTGTATGATTGACAATTAAATCCACCATAAATGAATCATTAAAATATGTTTGCATTCCCGCAATTGGTACTAATGCGGCTATGTATAATATAATAAACATGATAAGATAAACTTCTATAAAACCAAGAATGCCGCCTGCCCAAATATTAAGCTGTTTAATAATTGGCAAGCTTGCAACAAAATCAAGCATGCTTCCAATAATCTGCAATAGTACTTTTACAGCGAAAAATATGATGGCAAATGCGATCGCACGATAGTAAGCATCTTCTAAATTATCATTAGCAAAAAACATTTGCATGGTTGAATCACTGCCGAAATTGGGATAAGGCACCCATAGGGTCAGTTTTTCCGAAAGAGGCTCGTAATACATTCTCGCTACAATAAAAGCGATAATGAAGCCTGTTAAATGAATCAGCTGCAGGATAAAGCCACGCTTTAATCCTACTAAAAAACCAAATAACAATATAACTATTATAAAAAGATCAAGCATGATGCTTTTCAGTCCTTTACTCTTTTTAATTCATCCTCAAGCCGCTCTTTTAATTTCAGATAATCATTAACAGCATTAACAGCTGTGAGGACAGCTAATTTATTCGTATCGAGTGAAGGATTCTTAGAGCTTATCTCACGCATTTTATCATCAACGATTGATGCAACAAGCCGGATGTGACTGGAGTTTTCAGTGCCGACAATTACATATTGCTGCCCATATATATCTACACTAGTGCGATTTTTTTCCGTATTTGACAACCTTTGAACCCCCATTCAAAAGAATCCTAATCAATATCATAACACGAAGGTCTAATTTGTGGGAAGTCAAAGCATGCCAAAAATAGCACAGATACTGTAAATTCAGAGATTTTCAGAAGGAGATTAAAATATGAGTCATGTTGTACTGCTAAAGAGTTTACCTGAGATTAAAGAAATGCAGGCTCACTATGAGCCATTCTCGACCGGAAAAATCCCTCCAGGGGGCGTATTTGCTGCTAAAGCAAACAATTGCTCGATCACAGCCTACAAATCTGGAAAGGTTCTTTTTCAAGGAGCCGGCGCAGAATCAGAATCTGCCAGGTGGGGCGGGGATATCGCTAAACCAAAGGCAAAAAAGGAAAGTAAACCTGCTGCTGCAAACCTGCCAGAAAATATCAGCAGTCTTTCCTGTATAGGATCCGATGAAGTCGGGACAGGAGACTTTTTTGGACCAATAACCGTCGTCGCCGCTTATGTAAGTCAGTCTAACCTTCCATTGCTGAAGGAGCTTGGCGTTCGTGACTCTAAAAATTTAAATGACGAGAAAATCATCAGCATTGCCAAACAAATTAAAGAAGTAATACCGTACAGTCTCTTAACCTTACATAATGATAAATACAATAAACTGCAGATGTCAGGGATGTCGCAGGGAAAAATTAAGGCTCTTCTTCATAACCAGGCCATTGGCCATCTGCTAGAGAAAATTGCTCCAGAGCAGCCCGAAGTGATTTTAATTGACCAATTTGCGCAAAAGGATGTTTATTACCAATATTTAAAGAGCCAACCAAAGGTGCACCGCGATCGGGTCTATTTCAGTACAAAAGCTGAAAGTGTTCATCTTGCTGTTGCAGCAGCATCGATTCTTGCCCGCTATGCATTTGTAAAGCAATTTGACAAGTTGGCAAAAGAAGCTGGATTCCCTTTAACCAAAGGAGCTGGCGGCAAAGTGGATGAAGCAGGTGCGCGCTTAATTCATGAAAAAGGAATAGATGCACTTCCTCAATTTGTGAAGCTGCATTTTGCCAATACTGAAAAGTCCAAGAAACTTTATAGGAAGAAATATATGTAACAGACTTATGTTACCCAAGAATGCCAATCAAGCATTCTTGGGTTTTTATTTTTAGAGCAGCTGATATAAATCCTAAATCTCCATTTCCCATTGTTTCTTTTCCGTTTCTTTCATTTGCTTCTCCGTTTCTGGCGGATAAGCATTTCGAACCTTATGATGATCAGAAGGAATCAGATCGACCATTACCTCAATCATTTCTTTAGGATCGTACTGATTTTCTAAGCCTTTTTCCTTTTCCTTCATATCTTCACCACTTGTAAAGTGAACTTCGTCATTAAACCATTTCCACTTTTCTTCTGCTGCCCTGTCATTAAATCCAGTGTTGTATGGTCCTGGATTAATCGTTGCCACTTTTACGCCGTGTGGATCAAGCTCCTGTTTAAGAGTTAAAGCCAAGGCCTCAATGGCATGTTTAGTAGAAGCATAAGGACCGCCGTATGCCGTTTTCATAACGCCTGCCATCGAACTTAAGAAGAAAATCTTTCCGCTCCCTTTTTCAACCAGTTTTCTCGCTGCATATTGAACAGATTCAAGTGTCGAAAATACGTTCACTTCAAAGATGGCTTTAAAGCGCTCCATCGGAATTTCGCTCAGCGGTCCGCCTTCATTAATAGCAGCATTTGCTACGAAAATATCAAAATCATATTCATCTATTTGGACTAAATCGATTGGATTGGTAATGTCTATCTTAAGTACTTCCAGATTTGAAAGCCCTAGTTCTTCAGCTTCTCTGAGTACACTCGTTTTCTGTGAAGTCGTTTCTGTTGCTGCAATGACTTTATGGCCTTTCTTAGCCAGCCCAATTGCAGTGCCTCTTCCCAGTCCTGAGCCTGCACCCGTAATCATAATGGTCTTTTTCATCATCACATCTCCTTTATAGCCTGTATATATTCAAATGTTCCCACTCTTTTCTCTCATAAACCTTATGAAAACCTGCGGAGACTTACACTTACTGTAAAAATTGAACAGAAATAGTGTGTATCGTATAATTCTATTAACAAAAACAATTCAGGAGGATCATATGAAGCACTTAATTCGCGGAGAAAAAGTTAAACTATCTGATTTCACAACCGACACGATCGTTGAGATCGAAGTCATCATAAACGCTCATGCAGAAATTGACATCACCTGTTTTGGACTAAATGAAAATAAGAAACTAGCAGATGACCGGTATATGATTTTTTATAATCAAACAGCTTCCCCCTCACAAGAAATTCAGCTGCTGAATCATAAAAGCGGGATGGGCCATTTCAGCATTGATTTATCAAAACTTCCAGCATCGATCCAAAACCTTGTATTCACTGCGACCATTGATGGCAATGAAGCAATGGGAACAATACAGAGCGGCACACTGCAGATCAAAGCAGGAGGACAAGCTATTTTAGAATACTCATTTAGCGGACAGGATTTTCAGAATGAAAAAGCAATCATTATGACTGAAATCTATCATAAAGGGGTTTGGAGAGCATCTTCGGTTGGAAGAGGTTTTGATGGAGGCTTAGCAGCATTATTAAAGGACTTCGGCGGAGAAGTAGCAGAGGAGCAGGAACAGCAGCAGCCAGCACCACCTGTGCAACAGCAGCCACCACCAGAAACCGCTCAATCTCAGTCGAAAAAAATCATGCTCGAAAAGAAGATGGCAGAACAAGCTCCTAAGCTATTAGATTTATCCAAAAAGGCGAAGGTGTCTTTAGAGAAAGCTGGCTTGCATGACCACCAGGCAAAGGTAGCTTTATGCCTCGATATATCCGGATCCATGCATAGTCTGTATCGTTCCGGAAAAATACAGGAATTTGCCGAGAGGATTCTTGCATTAGGAACACGTTTTGATGATGATGGCACGATTGATATTTTCTTATTCGGAGCAAATGCACACGATGCAGGAGAATTGTCTGTTGATAATTTCAATGGCTTTGTTAACAATCTTATAAAAAAATATCCTCTTGAAGGCGGAACCTATTACGGAAAAGCTATGAAGACCATTCGGGAGCATTACTTTGGCTCTGCCTCTAAAAGGAACTCTCCATATGCAAGCAATGTTCCTGTTTATGTAATGTTTGTAACAGATGGAGCGACATTTGATGAAAGTGCAACAATCAGCCATATTCAAAATGCTTCCTATGAACCTTTGTTCTGGCAATTCATGGCTATTGGGAAATCGAATAAAGGGACGAAAAAACGCGGATTCTTCACAAGTATGTTTCAATCAGATTTTACCTTCCTGGAAAAGCTCGATGACTTAAAAGGAAGATATTTAGATAACGCAGATTTTTTCAGTATTGAAGACCCCGGGCACATCTCTGACAGCGAATTATATGACCTGCTTATGCAGGAATATCCGCAATGGGTAAAAGAAGCGAAACAAAAAGGATTACTTGCACAAGCACAGTATCAATTATAATACGATCGTTGTTTCAGCAAGTCCTTTTCAGTGAATAAGAAGCATCCTGATCAGAAGAAGGAGAAAACGAGAACGAACATTGCAAAAATGCTTGGAATATGGTGGACCAGGCATTTTTGCATTCTTTTTGAAAATTAAGCGGACGAATTCCGTTTATTTTAAGAAATTCTAATATTTCATGCATAATAAGCGGAGGTTTTCCGCTTAAAGCAAAAAAATCATTGAATTTAGCTATAATTTGAGAAGATAACTGGAATCTTTCCGCTTAAATCTCCTCTTTAAGCACCCTCTAGGCATATTAACCGGAATTTCTCCGTCTATGGCTCATACTCAGCCTTCCCAAGATGATGCTATACTACCTCATCTGAAAATACCTCTTCCGTTCCTTCTCCGGTAAAAATACGATAGATGGATTTGTAAGTCTAGTATCAGGAAAGCCCAATGTTGTTCCCATTCCGTTTACTTGGCAGAACGTGTATAAATCTTTGACAGTTAATGCTTCTGTCGGACATGCCTCCACACAAGCAGCCTGCAGCCCTTGATCGATACGGTCATTGCACATTTGGCATTTCGTGACTTTATGCGTAATAGGGTCAAATTGTGGAGCTTGATACGGACATGCCTCCATACATAGACCACATCCGCTGCAGCGCTCAGCGTGAATTTCTACGATGCCATCCATTCTCTTTGTAAATGCATTCTCTGGACACACTCTGAAGCACTCCGGACTGCTGCAATGATTACATGATAATGATAAAAAGCTGCCATCCACTTGTCTTGTTACTTTCCGCCACCGCACAGTTCCAACAGTTTGATTCTCATTTCTGCAAGCAACTTCACAGGTTTTACAGCCAATGCATAAATCAATATCAAAGACAAAACCAAGCTGTTTAACCATTCCTGCTCACCTTTTTCTTTCGGATGTTCACTTTACTGTCGTAAAAGTGTGTACTCGTTTCCTGACATTGGTCGCTTTCTTGATGAACAATGATCCAATTAATAGGTTTTTTACCTGCCTGTTTAACAAGTACAATGTTTTTCGCTAAATAGGGGTTGACCTTTACCTTAGCATCTACCCAGCCATTTTCATTAAAAATTTCGATGCTGTCTTCTGGCATTAATTTATTTTCTTCAGCTGCAATGGCAGAGATTTCAGCAATAGTATCCTCACTATTTTCATCTGTCCCAATCAGCCATGACAGGTGCTCGTATTGCGAATGTATTGTTAAAAGCGATTGCGGAGTGATCAGCTGGTACGGAAATAATAAGCTGTCTTTCTGAACTTTTATATTTTCTAAATAACCACTTACATCCAGAATATTAAAACTAAACTTTTCCTTAGCGGGAATTTTCTCTGGCTTTTTTAAATGCGGTCCACTCAGCAAATCTGTATAATCTTGGATACCGTAAAGCTCTTGAATTTCCGGCGACAGCTCTTTTTGAATCCAGTCTAATGCCTCCAGCTCAGATGGAAAAGTTGAGAATCCTGGCGATCGTTCATTCAGCTTGTTTGTAAGTTCTCTTGTAATTTGCAGATCGCTTTTTGATTCAAAGTAACCTGCTAAGGATTGTTCATTAATAGAGATCCAATGATGCCAATAGCTCACAATTAAGTCCATCTCTTCAAAATGGGTAGCTGCAGGGAGGACAATATCAGAGATCTCGGCTGTTTTGGTCATATATAAATCAACCGTTACGATTAATTCAAGCTGCTGTATCAGCTTCATCCATGACTGAAGATTATTATCCTGGGAGAAGGGATTTCGTGACGCAATCCATAAAAACTTTAATGGCGGGTCCGAAAGCTCTAAGGCATTTTTTGCAAATGAATTTATATCTATTGCTCTAGAAGCCTGGGCTTTGGAATGTTTTTGTTCCGGGAATTTCAAAAGGTGTAATGGAAACTGCTCCAAGTCATCGTGTGCATAGAAGAGCTTTCCTTTCTTTTTTTGAAGGAAACCTGTCATCGCAGCAAGAGCACTTATAGCTTGAACGTTTTCACCGCCTATGTTTGTTCTTTGCATACCAAATCCAATCCATGTAACACTCGATGCTGCATGTATATATAATTCAGCAAGTTCCTCAATTGCCGATATAGGAGCATTGGTAAGTTCACTCACTTTGTCTGCACTTGGAACCTTTTCCATGATCCTTTTAAACTGAATAAAATTGTTTGTGCAATCCTGAGCATAGTTTTCATCAAAAAATGAAGAATCTGCTATACGTTTAGCAGCATATAAAGCAAGTAGCCCATCAGTTCCTGGCTTAATTTGAATATAAAGATCTGCTTTTGCTGCAGTTTCTGTAAATACTGGGTCAATGACAGCTACCTTTGCACCCGCTCTTCTTGCCTGGAATATATACTTCATTTGCGGAACATTTGTGACAGCGGGATTCGCACCCCAAATCACGATTAAATCTGCAGCTGCCATATCTTCAGGGCTGCTTTGTTCGAATTGCTTAAACCTCTCCTTAAGCGCCTCATCTCCAGTTGTCAGACAGAGGTTTCCTTTTGGTTTTGTATGCGGCCCTATACTATTAAACATAGCTTCAGCTGCATAATGCAGCAGTCCAATATTGCCAGAAAACTTATTATAGCCGCTTGCTAAATTCGATCCATAGCGCTCATTCAATTCAATGATCTTGTCAGCAATTATAGTATATGCCTGCTCCCACGATATTCTTTTCCAGTTTCCAGAGCTCCGCGGTGACTGCATAATCGGATATTTTAGCCGATTAGGATGAGTTACATACTGTGTAAAAGCATATCCTTTTGCACATAGGTTTCCTTTCGTATAGCCATGCTGATCATCTCCAGCCACCTTTACAAGCTTCCCATTATTCACATAAGAAAGCATGCTGCAGGAGGCATAGCAATTACGCGGGCAAGCATTTCGGAAGATTTTCATGCTGTACACCTCAATCTTTAGATTTTTCCAAGCTGCTTAATTTTTAAGGCTGCGATAATATTTAGCCTTACATTCATATCATCCAGCTTTTCACCAAGTATTTCTTCGATCTTTTTAAAACGGTACCTTAACGTATTGCGGTGCACATACATTCCTTCAGCTGTTTTTGTCAGATCAAATTGATTGGCAGCAAATATACTTAAAGAGCTCATTAAATCACTTTCATGCTCCAGATCATATTTTTCCAGCTCTCCCAGTGTATGATCATAGTACTCTTTTAAATCATGTAAATCGTGATTATATAAGATTCTCTCCAGACCAAGGCTGCTAAAAAACGGAACGGAAATATTCAATAGCAATCCCAGTTCATACGCCACCTTTGCCTCCTGGTAGCTGCGGTGAATTTCTTCCGGCAGCATTCTTCTCCTTCCGATCCCTGCAGCAATTCTTTCACTTAGATGATGGGATTTAGACAAATACATGATTAAGGAAACAAACTCTTTTATCTCTGAATGATGATCTGTTCCTCCTTCAGGGGATGACGGATATATGAGGATAATTTCGCCTCGTTTCCTGATAGAGATCGGTCTTTGCCTACGATCAAGCAAAGCTTTTTCAATCATATAGAACAGCAAATCTATTAAATGCCGATCATCTGAAAAATAGTCAAAATCTTTTAAAGAGAAAACGACTGCAGTATGGGCCAGCTGAAAATCCCACCCCCATATCTGCCCGTACGAAATAATATCTTCTCTTTTTTTGATATTTCCATATAAGAGGTCATATAGAAAAACTTCCCGCAGCTTTTGTTTTTCCTGTTTCATCGTTAATGTATTTTGAAGTTCCATGGAGCAAAGTGTTGATGCAAATTGGAGGATTTCACTTAGTTCAAGAGGAAATCTGCTTTTATCATTCACCGCAATCACATATCCCCGAACACGCCCATCGACATGAATTTCCATACATACCCCTTTAATAAGCTCTTCTGCTGCAGATATCACACATGATACAGGTTCTGGCTCTTTTTGATTTAGGCCATCCATTGCAGTTTCGATGTATTCAATTTTTGTTCCTTCTTTATCCCAGGCAGATACAATTTGATTTAGAAGAGGATCAGCAATCAGAATGGGGATTGATAAAATATCTGCTAACTCCTGGGCGATCCCTTCCATACCATTTTGTGAGGAAACTAATAATCTTTGCAAATAGTCTGGAACTGAAAAACTTATTTCCATTATATTCAATTCCTTTCTAAACTCGAAATATCTATTACCTTCATCTTATAAGAATAAACGCCTATTCACAATGGATGTCACAACACCGTAAAAATTCATTGGCTTATCGTACAAAAAAAAGAGTAAATTTTCGTGCATAGAAGATATATCACTCCCAAGTTTCATGATTTATAATATAGTCATGAATCTGATTGTGAAATAAATCACAAATCATGTTTGTGATGAGAAGGAAAGGAGCGGCTTTGATGGGTTTATTTGATCTTTGGATGGAAAGTTTGGATTATGAGTTCCAAATTTTAAAAACGTGCAGCCGCTATCAAAGTCCTTTTTCAAGCTGCACAAAGTGTTTGGATTCCTGCGAGATGAACGCCATTGTTTTAGAAGATGGAAAACCAGTTATCCAGCCAAATCAATGCACTGAATGCGGCGATTGCATTGCCGAATGCCCTGTTCAGGCAGTAGAGGGTTTTTATCCAAAAAGACGCATAATAGAGCATGTATTCCTTGCAGAAGAGAAACCTCCCTCAATAAAAGAAATGCTTGGTTATTATCAAACAAGAGTGACATCTGTTTACTTTCACAATAAAGAACTTAGCGAAGAGTGGAGGAGATTTCTCAATGAAATCAACAGCAAGTTAGAACAACTTAATGAAGAGGCGTTAGTGATACAATTCAACTTACAAAAGCAAGACAATAAAATGACACGGCGTGAAGTCTTTTCGTTTTTGAAAAAAGGAGCAGCTTCGACAGTCAGACAAATGGCCCCGGCAAAATGGCGCTTCAATCATCAGAATTTGGAGCTTGCCCATTCTTTTAAGGAGTATCAATTTAAAGAGATCGAGCTGGATGAGTCAAAATGCACTTTATGTAAAGCTTGTGAAATGCTTTGCCGAAAGAACTGTTTTCATTTTTCAGAGACTGAGCTTGCCATCACCGCTCAAACCTGCACAGGCTGTATGCTCTGTGCTGATATTTGCCAGGAAAAAGCACTCACTATAACAGATAATATTCAGAGAGCCAGCACTCGTGTACACCACCTCTATCAAAAGGAGTGTGCTTCCTGTCATGCTGCGTTTACTTCAGCCTCCCTTGTGGAAGAGGAATGTGTACGCTGTAAAAAAATGAAACAGTATGACTCCTTCTTGGGATAAGCGGTAGTGATATGCGCCATTTGATAGGAAAATGCTCGAATTTGATAGGAATGCAACTATTTTGATAGGAAAATGCTTTTGTTTGATAGGAAGTTCATTTCATTTAATAGGAAAATCATTAATTTTGATAGATAGCTTATCCTTCCTGCCTTTTTCAGCATAACAGCGGGAATTTGTAGATCAATTATAAGTAAGGAAGTGTTTTAAATGTTATCAAACATTGGAATTCCAGGATTAATTTTAGTTTTAGTGCTTGCGCTAATCATTTTTGGTCCGAAGAAACTCCCTGAAATCGGCCGTGCCATGGGCCAAACATTGAAAGAGTTTAAAAGCTCTACGAAAGGGATGCTCGAGGATCATAGCCAAAGTGAAGATGAAAAGAAGAAAACCGATGACACCGTTAAAGATCTTTAAGCGGAAATTCACCACCATTATAAAAAGCCAAGAATGCCGACATCGCATTCTTGGCTTTTTTAATTCACTGAATTAACCCCTTAGGACTGCACCTGCTTTTTCTTCAAGTGCCTCTAGCACCTTAGTATGTGCTTTAACCACTTCTTCATCTGTTAATGTTTTTTCAGGATCAAAATATTTTAATGAGAATGCAAGGGACTTCTTCCCTGCTTCCATCCGCTCTCCTTCATAAAGGTCAAAAACAGATACTTCTTTTAACAGGCTGCCGCCTGCTTCCTTAATAATGGATAGTAAATGTCCTGATGACACTTCCTGATCCGCTACTAAGGCGATATCTCTTGTAATAGAAGGGAATCTAGGGATCGCTTCGTATACAAGCGGTGCTGTTTCAGCAAGGAGCGACTCTAATGATAATTCAAAAACATAAGTAGCTTTTAAATCAAGTTCCTTCTCAACGATCGGATGAACTTGACCAATATAACCGCAAGCCTTGCCGTCAATCAGCACTTCAGCTGTTCTGCCCGGATGCAGGCCATCTCTTTCAGTTTGACGGAATTCAATGCGATCATTAATTCCAAGCTTGTCAACTAATGCTTCCACAATTCCTTTTAACACGTAGAAATCAACAGGTTTTTTCTCGCCCTGCCATGGGTGGTTTACCCATAATCCTGTTACAGCACCTGCCACATGCTCTTTTTCTTCTGGAAGCTGATCTTTTCCGGTTGATAAAAAGACCGAACCAATTTCATAAACAGCCAGGCTGTCATTTTGACGTGCTGAATTATATTTCAATACCTCAAGAAGCTGAGGAACTAAGCTTAACCGTAATACACTGCGCTCTTCGCTCATTGGCATTGCAAGCGGCAGAGGCTCACGGACTTCAAGAGCAAACTGGCTTGCTTTTGCTTCGCTTGTTAAAGAATACGTAATGGCCTGGTATAATCCAGCACTTTCAAGCGTATTGCGGACGATTCTGCGAGATTGCTGATACTGTGTAAGACCGCCTTGGGTAGTAGACCCAACTGGCAACGTGGATAAAAGATTATCATAGCCATAGAGTCTTGCTACCTCTTCAATTAAATCTTCACCAATTGTGATATCTCCTCTGCGGGTAGGAACCGTGACCGTAATTTGTCCCTGTTCGGCAACAGCCTCGAACTGCAGACGAGTGAAAATATCCACAACTTCCTCTGATTTCAATTGTAAACCGAGAACTTGGTTGATTTTATCAATCGATACTTCTACAACAGCGGGCTCTATTTTCAATGTATTTGCTTCTGCACTGCCAGCAAGAACTTCGCCTTCTGCATATTGCTGAAGCAATACAGCCGCACGCTCTGCAGCCGCACGCACACGATTCGGGTCAACCCCTTTTTCAAAACGTGCACTTGCTTCACTGCGAAGACCATGATCTTTAGAAGCTTTTCTAACTGTGCTTCCTTTGAAGTAGGCTGATTCAAGTAAGACTGTTGTTGTATCTGCTTGAACTTCTGAGTTTGCACCGCCCATGACACCGGCTAATGCCACTGGCTCTGTTCCGTTTGTGATCACAAGGTGATCGCTGGAAAGTGTTCTTTTCGCATCATCAAGTGTTACGATCTCTTCGCCATCTTTAGCTCTTCTGACTACAATTTCTTTTGACCCAAGCTTATCATAATCGAAAGCATGAAGAGGCTGGCCATATTCAATCAAAATGTAGTTCGTAATATCGACCACATTATTATGCGGGCGTATGCCTGCAGCTGTCAGTCTTGCTTGCATCCATAGCGGAGATGGCTTTACTCTTACATTCTTGATTACTTTTGCAATATATAATGGATTGTCTTCAGCAGCTTCAGCCACTACAGAAATATAGTCTTCTGCCTTTTCAGCCGCTTCTGAAGCTTTTCCTTCAGGAAGATTTACGTCTCTGCCTAAAATGGCAGCAACCTCATATGCTACACCAAGCATGCTTAGGGCATCTGAACGGTTCGGTGTTAAGCCAAGCTCAAGTACTTCATCATCACGGTGAAGTTCTTCTAATGCATTCTTGCCAACTTCAACGCTTTCAGGAAAAACATAAATGCCTTCCGCATATTCCTTTGCCACAAGCTTGCTTTCAAAACCAAGCTCCTGCAGGGAACAGATCATTCCATTGGAAGCTTCTCCGCGCAGTTTAGCCTTTTTAATTTTAAAGTTGCCCGGAAGAACAGCGCCAACTGTTGCAACAGCCACTTTTTGGCCTTTGTCTACATTCGGAGCTCCGCAAATAATCTGCACAGGCTCTTCTGCACCAATATCAACAAGACATTTATTCAGCTTATCGGCATTCGGATGCTGCTCTCTTTCAAGCACATGTCCGATTACAACACCGCTGATTCCTTCTGTTAACTTTTCTACACCTTCGACTTCAATTCCGCTTCTTGTAATCTTTTCAGCAAGCTCGTTTGCAGTTATGCCAGAAAGATCGACATAATCCTGGAGCCATTTATATGAAACATACATGTGTTTTCCTCCTGACACTTATTCATGAATTGAGAATTGCTTTAAAAACCGGACATCATTTGTATAGAAATGACGAATATCATCAATACCGTATTTCAGCATCGCAATGCGCTCAACACCCATTCCAAATGCAAAACCTGAATATTTCTTTGAATCGAATCCAGACATTTCAAGAACATTTGGATGTACCATTCCAGCGCCTAAGATTTCGATCCAGCCTGTTTTTTTGCAGATGTTACAGCCTTTGCCTCCACATTTGAAGCAAGATACATCGACCTCAACAGAAGGTTCTGTGAAAGGGAAGAAGCTAGGACGCAGACGAATTTCTCTGTCGCTGCCAAACATCGCTTTTGCAAAAACTTCAAGCGTTCCTTTTAAGTCACTCATACGGATATTTTCATCTACAACTAAGCCCTCAATCTGCATGAATTGATGAGAGTGTGTTGCATCATCATGGTCACGGCGGAACACTTTCCCTGGGCAGATAATCTTAACCGGCCCTTTGCCTTCGTACTTTTCCATCGTTCTAGCTTGAACCGGTGAAGTTTGAGTACGAAGCAAAATGTCTTCGGTAATATAGAAGGAATCTTGCATATCACGAGCAGGATGATCCTTCGGCAAGTTTAAGGCTTCAAAGTTATAGTAATCCTTTTCCACTTCTGGCCCTTCTGCCACTGTATAGCCCATCCCGATAAATAAATCTTCAATCTCTTCCACCACACGTGTTAGTGGATGATGATTTCCTGATTTAACAGGTCGTCCCGGCAATGTAACATCAATCGTTTCTGCAGCTAACTTTGCAGCAACAGCAGCTTCTTCAAGGTTTTTTTGCTTCGATTCGATAGCAGCAGCAATCGCATCTCGCACTTCATTTGCCAATGCACCCATTTTTGGACGCTCTTCAGCTGATAAT
Source organism: Cytobacillus gottheilii (assembly GCF_001636345.1). Classification (GTDB taxonomy): domain Bacteria; phylum Bacillota; class Bacilli; order Bacillales; family Cytobacillaceae; genus Cytobacillus; species Cytobacillus gottheilii. The sequence goes on along the minus strand of NZ_KV440945.1, from coordinate 1,382,037 downwards.
TTTCCCATTCCTTTTAAAACTTCTGTTATTGGACCTTTTTTTCCTAAATAAGAAACCCGGATCTCATTTAGCTCTTTAAGATCACCTGCTGTGTTCACGCGTTCGAGAGCTTCAGTCTGCAACTCTTTTAAACGTTCTTGCATGTATAATAACCTCCTTTTTTTGGACAAACAAAAAAACCTAATCCCTATAAAGGGACGAGGTTTTGGTTCGCGGTACCACCCTTTTTAATACATGTAAACAGGGGAACCCGCGTATATGTATTCGCTTCATTGAGATAACGGCCAGATGCCGGTGCATCTTTACATAGCCAGATTGCTATGGTCCCGATGCCAACTCTGGAGGTGAATGTTCACTTGCATCCCTTTTAAAAACACTTGCAGTCAAGGTGTTTTCTCCCTAAAAAAGTTTGAGCAGGCTACTTTTCTCCGTCATTGTTTTTTACATATAATTTGTTGTTAATTATAGTACATTCTTTTACAACTTTCAAATCGTTTTAAGCAAATTTACTGCCCATTTCAAGAGCGTAAATGATACATTAAAATACCTGCAGCAATTGATACGTTTAAAGACTCACTCTTTCCGAAAATCGGGATATACAGATTTTCATCTGTTTCAGTTAAAAGTTCCGGATTGACACCATTGCCTTCATTTCCGACTAATAGAGCGAAAACGTCACGTTTATTGATTTCTGTATATGGACGGCCATTTTCCAATGCAGTTCCGTACACGGCTGCACCCTGCTGTTTGAGCTTAGGAATCAATACACCAAGATCCTCCCCGATGATCGGCAGATGAAAGTGACTGCCTTGGGCTGAACGCAGAACTTTTGGATTGTACATATCGACGCTGCCTTTTCCGACGAAAACAGCATCCATACCGGCTGCATCAGCTGTTCGGATCATTGTTCCTAAGTTGCCGGGATCCTGTACCGCATCAATTAAGAGAAACTTCCTTCCTTCTTCAAGAACGCTGTCATATGTTTTCTGTTCACAGACAGCAAAGATCCCTTGTGACGTTTCAGTATCAGAGAGCAGCTGAATGATCTCATTACTGACAACATTGACAGGGATATCTCCATAGTTCCATGCTGCGGGCAGTTCTACTTGTTCTCCCATTATGATTTCTGCAATGCTGCCGCTATTTAATGCTTCCTCGACAAGATGATAGCCTTCTACTAGAAAAGTAAGCGTCTTATCTCTCTCTTTTTTTGTCAAAAGTTTTTTCCACTGCTTAACCTTTTGATTTTGTGCAGAGTGAATATAGTTCACAGTGTTCTCTCCTTTTTCTAACATCAGTTTGTCTATTATAACGTAAATACCATACATAATAAATCGGAGAAAAGAAAAACTATGAACGTAATCATGAAATTGGAAGGAGTGTAAAAAAATGAACTTGAATCTGCGTAATGCCATTCTTCATAATGTTTCTGGAAACAATCAGGATGAATTAAAGGATACAATTGTTGATGCGATCCAAAATGGGGAAGAAAAAATGCTGCCTGGTCTTGGTGTTCTTTTTGAAGTCATCTGGAACAACTCTTCTGAGGAAGACAAACAGGAAATGCTGCACACGCTTGAAAGCGGCTTGAAATAAGAGAAGCTCTGTATACATGAGAAAAATCCGCAGACATGCATCTGCGGATTCTTTTTATCAATCAAATTTCAGGCTATTAACTGTATCTTCATCTAATCGCTTAATGACTTCTGCAATTAGTTTCACTGCATTCTCGTAATCGTCACGATGAAGCATTGCTGCATGTGAATGGATATATCTTGTCGCAATTGTAATGGATAAAGAAGGAACACCGTTATGTGTCAGGTGGATCGCACCTGAATCTGTTCCGCCTCCAGGCACAGCATCGAATTGATATGGAATATTCAGCTCATCTGCAGTGTTTGTTACAAGATCACGCAAGCCTTTATGTGATACCATGGATGCATCATAAAGGATAATTTGTGGTCCTTTGCCCATTTTGCTTAAAGCTTCTTTTTCTGTGATACCAGGTGTATCCCCAGCAATTCCAACATCTACGCCAAAACCGATATCAGGCTGGATCGTCTGTGCAGCTGTTCTTGCACCGCGCAAGCCAACTTCTTCTTGGACTGTTCCTACTCCGTATACCACGTTCGGATGCTCAGCATCTTTTAATTGTTTTAATACATCAATTGCAATTGCACAGCCAATGCGGTTATCCCAAGCTTTGGCAAGCAGCATTTTTTCGTTGTTCATCACTGTAAATTCAAAATAAGGAACAACCATGTCACCAGGCTTAACGCCCCACTCAGCTGCTTCGTCACGGCTTGTGGCACCAATATCAATAAACATATCTTTGATATCTACAGGCTTTTTACGAGCTTCAGCTGAAAGGATATGCGGTGGCTTTGAGCCAATTACGCCCGTTACATCCCCTTTGTTTGTTACAATTGTGACTCTTTGGGCAAGCATAACTTGTGACCACCAGCCGCCAACTGTTTGGAAACGAAGAAAACCTTTGTCATCAATACTTGTAATCATGAATCCTACTTCATCTAAATGGCCGGCAACCATAATCTTTGGTCCGCCTTCTTTGCCTGTTTTCTTGGCAATTAAGCTTCCTAATCCATCAGTTGTTACTTCGTCTGCAAATGGAGTTATGTATTGTTTCATTACTTCGCGAACTTCACGCTCATTGCCTGGAATTCCTTTTGCATCCGTTAAATCCTTCAGCATGGTTAACGTTTCATCTAATTTAGCCATTATTTCGACTCCCTTAATATGTATTCCACTTCATTATACTAGACTGCCCTGTTAATGTGCAAAAATTCAGCTAATAATTTTCTTTTTGTCTTTTATAGTTTACTTCATTTTTTTCAAAATAAGCCTGTTCAATATCAGCGGCTGAAAAGCCAAGTAGTTGGCCAAGCTGTAAATACACTAAGAAAAGCTTTTCGTAAGACTCCCGAGTTTTTTCTGCCCTAAACTGATGAATCTGTTCAAAAACAGCAAGAAATTGTTCATTTATGTCATTCTGATCAGCTGCTTCAATAACCGGAGCAGCTGCTTCAAACTGAAGCTCTATTCCAAGTGATAAAATAAAATGAACTCCATCTACATATTCTTCAAGAATTGTTTCCTGGGCAGCAGCTGGCTTTACACTCCAAAACTTGAAGCAGCGTGTTTCATTTGCCAGTTCTCCAAGTTCTACCAGCAGAGCAAGCACTTTACGGTCAAATAGGTTTTCATTATTTAATTCATGTTTGGTCTCAATATGAGCATCCAGTTCTTTTTGCATGTTAAATAGTCTTTCAAAATTCATTCCAGCACCATCCTATCTTGATCAATCACACATTGATTCTATATAAAAGAACCGATATATGATAAATTTTATAATAAATATAAAAAAGTTGAAACTTTTTTGAAGTTCATTCGTACTTAGTAGCAAATCGCATTTGGAGGGCTTGTTATGATGTGGCTGTTGCGTCTGTTGCTTTTAGCAATCATCATCTTTTTAATATACACTGCTGTTAAATATTTATTAAATCCAAAAAGAAAGCTTGAACTTGCCCATGAGCAGAAGCGTTATTATTTCTATGATGATGAAAATAACGTTCATAAGAATTTCTTAGTAACATATAAAGGAGTTCTTTTTGAAGGAGAGAAGTACTTAGGTACCACTGCGGCTTCTTTCGATGTTGTCTCGATTTTTGTATGGCCGCATAAAGTCACGGCTCTTAAGGGGCTTGTAAAAGAAGACTTCTTATTTATTGAAAAGAAAATTTCAGAGCAGTATCCTAGTGCAAAAATTGATTGGAAAAGTCCTGTTAAGGAATTTATGCAATAGGAAGACCTGTTGTTAACAAAAGGTAAACACGAATTTGTGTTTACCTTTTATTATGTTCTATTAAGAATTGTACTTTTATTTGCTGCTTATGTTGTCGGCAGCAGGTTTGATAATCGGTTTAGGCGCTGTTTAGAGGTTTCAATCAAGAACGCAATCTTAATAATTAAAGAAATAATCCTTTTAATTAAGCTTGAAAGTGTACTCAAATTGTATCCCTCCACATCTTTTTTAGTGTCCGGATGGTCCGACACTAACGTTAATACCTTCTAGTGCAGTATCCTTTATTCATTTTCCTTCTTAATAATCTGTGAACGGCCTTCCATTTGCGGCGGCTCCTCGAACCAGCCATACTTAATCTTGAGCTCGATCCCTTCCTGTGCATAAAAATAAACATCTTTTGCTAATAACATGGATTTCATCGCAAGATCATTTCTTAAGCTGAAAAAGCCGCCTGTTCCAGATCCAATAAGACCGAATCCATTAAGAATATAAATGCAGTGCATCATTAACTTATCTGAAAACGGCGGGACTGTTGAAGTCGTTACCGTGGCCCCTGACTTCGCTGACAGCTGAATATCTCCCTCCAAAAGTAATTCCTGCATTGCTTTTATTTGTTTCTTAGCGAGCTCCTTCCCTTTTATAAAGTATTTCTTTGCATCTTTATTTTGTGCACATTGAGCAAACCCCATGATCAGCTGCATTCCAATATTATTCGCTTCAAGATTATGGTGAAGGATGCCAACCTCCAGATCATTTAAAGGCCTTTTATCACCTATTAACTTAAAACCTGCCATATAATTCTTATTTCGAATCACTTCCGTTTGTTTCGGTACCGTTACGAATGGCGGCGGAACCAAAATGCCTTTTTCAAGTAAATACGATGTGGATAGCTTATAGATTTTCTGAGTAACTGTAGTGAGTCCCTCATAAATTCCCATAACCTTTTTATTGTAGGTCATATTCATGCCAAGCGTGTAAAGGCCCATACTCACTTCCTTTAATATACGGACAAACATGATATCGAAGCCGTTATCGTATAATTTCGGAGCCTCCAGATTAACATCTTCTGAAGTAAATCCTATTGGTTTAACCATTCCTTGCTCAGAAAAAAGATTCTCCATTTCAGTCACATAGAAATTAAGCTCTTGCCATAACCCGCCAAGAATATTTCTGGCTTGAGGATCCTCTGCCTTTTCAATGAAATATTCCAAAAATCTCATAATTAGTGTTTTCTCTTGATAGGTCTGCCAAATGGAACCTATTTCCGAGACATTAAGCTTATTGGTTTGTACCATGCCATGTACCTCCTGAATCCTAAAAAATATCCCTACTATTAATTTGTCATTTATTTCTAGAATATCCAATAACGAAAATACGATACCCATTGTCAGGAGACTAATGAATCCTATTCAATCGAGATTTATCTAAATTGAAAAAGCACTTTCCGATTGGAAAGTGCCTAGTGGATGAAAACCAAATCATTATATGTTTATGCTGCTTCCTTAAAAAACTCCGTCCATTTAATCACGGTTACTTTTTCACGCAATAAATAACAAAGCAGGGTAATGACACCTATAATGACGATGATCATGGTCGGTGTAAATCTGCTGATAAACTGGCCAAACACGGTATAGAATACTGCAAGCGGAATATTTGCAATGACCGTAGCTTTTGCATACTGTGGAAACCTTTTGCATTTTTCCATTATACAAAAGCTGATCAAATGATAATGGAGGAAAGGAACAAGCCTTAACACTGCCGCTTGGGATACGTTTATATTTCGGTATTCCCCAAACCAGCGCTTTTTTAAATTCGATAACTTCCCATGTGTGTTTGGCAGCCTATGAATCAAAAAGAAAAACAAAAAGCTGCTGAGGGTTAAGCCAATTAAGGAAAAAAGCGCACCAAAAACACTGCCAAACATCACTCCTCCTGCTACACAGACAAGCGGAACCGGAATAAAAAGAAACTGCCTTACAATATGAAAAAGAATAAATGCCATTGGAGCTAGAATTCCTGCGGTCTCCACCATCGTTAACAGTACCGCCACCTTATTTCACCCCTTCATTATGCTTAAGTCATGATGTCTACTCTAGCATATGGGGAGAAATCAGCGGTTATGACAACTTGGATTAAGAAAGCGATCAGCCTACAGTATGTCCTATCTGATTCCTGCTGGTTATGAAGTTAAATGATGTGCGGTAAAAAATATAAAATAACCAGCTGAATAATAGTAAGCAAGGGCAGACCTATTTTAAACTGAGTATGCTTTGTTTTATGCCTAAACATGTTCATGCCTACTGTCATCCCCGCTGCACCAAAGAATATGGCGACTGTCCATAGAGTTTTTTCACTGATTCGGTACTCCTGTTTGACCGCTCTTCGCTTATCGATCATCATGATCAGAAACCCGACGATGTTTATAGCAATAATAATGAATGCTGCTGAAATTAATATCATACCTGTACCTGCTTCTCTTTCGTTTTAAGTTGAGTATACGTTCTAAAAGTATAAAAAGCCATTCTCATGAAAGAGAATGGCTTTTTTAGAAGCAATTACTTGCTTAAGTTTTGTTTTGCAACTGCAGCTAATTCAGCAAATGCTTTTTCGTCAGCGATCGCTAATTCAGCTAGCATTTTGCGGTTTACTTCGATGCCTGCAAGCTTTAAGCCATGCATTAAACGGCTGTAAGAAAGACCGTTCATGCGAGCTGCTGCGTTGATACGAGTAACCCATAGTTTACGGAAGTCGCGCTTTTTCTGGCGACGGTCACGGTAAGCATACATTAAAGATTTCATAACCTGCTGGTTAGCAACTTTGTATAATGTATGTTTTGAACCGAAATAACCTTTAGCTAATTTTATAACTTTTTTACGACGTTTGCGAGTAACAGTACCGCCTTTTACACGTGGCATTAAATTTCCCTCCTAATATCGGATATTACTTAAGATTTACTAATAAGTTACGGATGCGCTTGTAATCGCCTGAAGAAACAAGAGTTCCTTTACGAAGTTTACGCTTTTGCTTTTGAGATTTATTCGCGAACATGTGGCTTCTGTAAGCGTGAGAACGCTTCAGCTTACCAGAACCTGTTCTTTTGAAACGCTTTGCAGCGCCGCGGTGAGTTTTCATTTTTGGCATTTGGAATTCCTCCTCTTACTTGTCGTTTTTCGGTGCTAGCACCATGAACATGCTACGGCCATCCATTTTAGGATGTGATTCTACCGTTCCAACTTCAGAGCAAGCCTCTGCAAATCGGACGAGAACGCGCTGGCCGATTTCTTTATGTGTAATTGCACGACCTTTGAAACGAATCGATGCCTTTACTTTATCGCCTTTTTCAAGGAATTTAATCGCATTGCGAAGCTTTGTATTAAAGTCATGCTCTTCAATCGTAGGACTTAGACGCACTTCTTTAATACTGATGATCTTTTGATTTTTACGCGCTTCTTTCTCTTTCTTCTGCTGTTCGAATTTAAATTTGCCATAGTCCATAATACGGCCAACTGGCGGTTTTGCATTCGGTGCAACAAGCACAAGATCAAGATTTACACGAGCAGCAATCTCAAGTGCTTCATTTTTAGACTTGATTCCTAATTGCTCGCCATTCTGGTCAATGAGACGAATTTCGCGGGCGCGAATACCCTCGTTTAACAACATATCTTTGCTAATAGTTAGACACCTCCAAGGTTTAATCGGAACACAATGTTTGGGTCAAGATTGATTTGATCAGTAGCTTTGTTGGGGCAAGACGTATTCTTTAGCTCCACCATACTGTCGAATTCTGAAAGAAGCTGCTAGCTGCACCGGATCAAAGCTAAATGGGCAATAAAAAAAGTGCGGATGAAAACACCCACACTTACGTATATAAACAAAAAATGTTCACGTAAAACCTGCCAACTGCTATTTGCGTCAATCAGGTGAGAAGCGGGTGCTTCTTCTTTTCCTCAAACAGTATTCAATTTCCTTAGATACTATATCACAAAAGACAATAGGCTGTCAAACTGTCGTTTTTATTGCAACGAAGAAAATGATATCAAAATAATAGGGATTTGGCAATATAAATTTTTTCATTTTCTTTTTTAACATTTAAAAACGAGGTGATTTCCACTGCATGGCACTCGCTTTCCGCGGGTGAGAGGTGAGCTTCTCCCGCAGGAGTCTCGTGCCATTCCGTTTCAATCAATTGGCGTATTGCTAAAATTCTCTTTTTGACAAAGCAATTAATAACTGAACTTTTATCTCTTAACTTCTTTTGTAATATTCTCCAAGAAGTCTGCAAAGGAGATGGTTTCTGATTTTTGTTCGCCGTATTTGCGGACGTTGACTGCTTTTTCAGTTACTTCATTGTCTCCGACTACTAGCATATATGGTGTTTTTTGCACTTGGGCTTCACGGATTTTATAGCCGATTTTTTCATTGCGGTCATCAAGCTGGACACGCAATCCTTGTGCCTGAAGCTGTTCTTGCACTTCTTTTGCATAGTCGAAGTGCACTTCTGGTGAAACTGGGATCACCTGAACTTGTACAGGAGCGAGCCATGTAGGGAACGCACCTTTGTATTCTTCAATTAAGAACGCCACAAAACGTTCCATTGTTGATACAACACCGCGGTGGATAACGACCGGACGATGCGGTTTCCCGTCTTCACCAACATATGTTAAATCAAAACGCTCTGGAAGTAGGAAGTCAAGCTGAACTGTTGACAATGTTTCATCCTTGCCAAGAGCTGTTTTCACCTGTACATCAAGCTTAGGACCGTAGAATGCCGCTTCTCCTTCAGCTTCAAAGTAGTCAAGGCCGATTTCATCCATTGCTTCTTTCAGCATTGCCTGTGCCTTTTCCCACATATCGTCATCATCAAAATACTTCTCCGTATCCTGAGGATCACGGTAGGATAAACGGAAAGAGTAATCATTTATGTCAAAGTCTTTGTATACTTCTAAAATTAAATGAACAACACGCTTGAATTCTTCCTTGATTTGATCAGGACGCACAAAGATATGAGCATCATTCAATGTCATTCCGCGCACACGCTGAAGACCTGAAAGAGCACCTGACATTTCATAGCGATGCATTGTTCCTAATTCTGCAATACGGATTGGCAATTCGCGATAGCTGTGAATGCCATTTTTGTATACCATCATATGGTGCGGACAGTTCATTGGGCGAAGCACAAGCTGTTCGTTGTCCATTTCCATCACAGGGAACATGTCTTCCTGATAATGATCCCAGTGACCAGATGTTTTATATAAATCAACGCTTCCCATGATTGGTGTATACACATGGTCATAGCCTAGGCGTTCTTCTTTGTCGACAATATAACGTTCAATGTTGCGGCGGATGGTTGCACCTTTAGGGAGCCACATCGGCAAACCTTGTCCAACTTTTTGAGAAGTCATGAACAAGTTTAACTCTTTCCCAATCTTACGGTGATCACGCTCTTTTGCCTCTTCAAGCAAGCGAAGATGCTCAGCCAGATCTTCCTTTTTAAAGAAAGCTGTTCCATAAATACGCTGAAGCATTTTGTTATCGCTGTTTCCGCGCCAGTATGCACCTGCAATGCTCAGGAGCTTAAACTCTTTTAGCTTTCCTGTTGACGGAACGTGGACACCGCGGCATAGGTCAAAGAAATCTCCCTGCTCATAGATTGTTACCTTTTCGTCTGCCGGAATGGCTTCAATAAGCTCTAGCTTATATTCATCGCCGATCTCCTTATAAAGAGCGATCGCTTCATCACGGCTGACTTCTTTACGGACGATATCGATGTTTTCATTGATGATTTTCTTCATTTCTTTTTCAATTACCGGCAGATCTTCTGGTGTTAATGATTCTTCAATGTCCACATCATAGTAAAAGCCGCCTTCAATAACTGGACCAACACCAAGCTTCACGTTTTTATATAGACGTTTAATCGCTTGAGCCATTAAGTGAGCCGAACTGTGGCGCAATACTTCAAGCGCTTCCGGAGAATCATTCGTTACGATTTCAACCGCTGCATCTCCTTCAATTTCTCTGCGGAGATCGTACATTTCTCCGTTCACCTTGCCAGCGATTGCCTTTTTCTTCAGCCCTGGGCTGATGGACGCTGCAATTTCCTCAGTTGTTACACCATTGGCAAATTCTTTAATTGCACCGTCTGGAAATGAAATTTTAATCATTTCAGTCATCGTCTTTTCCTCCTAATGAATGGTAAAAGTTATGTTTTTCAGAAAAATAAAAAAACCCGTCCCTAAAAAAGGGACGAGTTATTATATACACGTGGTTCCACCCTACTTCTCATTTTCCCCATAGGAAAAAATGACTTGTAGAAAATAACGGATGTAATCCGCCAGCCCATTTCCTGGCCGGAGCTCGATAGGTGGTAAGTATCCGATCTATGCTAGGAAGGTTGCAGCCGTGCCTTCCCTCTCTTCAAACAAGAAAAGAATACCCATGTCCTTGTCATAACTTTTGCTGTATTAATGTAATATGTACGTATTATAGCTTTTTTACAGCAAAAAAATCAAGGGCATCCTCAGTAAATTTTTCTAAACAAAACTGCAGGTTGTGTCTTCCTAATTAATTTCACGTTTTTGTCCGCTTAATTCCTGCATGTCCTTACAGGTTTGGAAAGCAGAAACCGGTTTAATTGTCAGCCGTTCTTCAAAAATATTCGAGATTGTCCGTACTAAAGGAAGTTCCTCATCATCACAATACAAATAAACTGTCTGCGGTGCGATGGATAAGAGCGGTGCAATCGTTGCCGAGTCGACATAAACAGGATGATGAAAGAGAAGCTTCCTGTCTATAAGGGCCCGCAGCTCGGTATTTCGAATCTCAATCAGGCTTTCATCATAAAAAAAGACCCCTTCATTCATCAGCACATGAATCTCTTCGAACTTTGCCTGGCGCTTTGCGAGGAACTCACGCAGCATTTGCACAAACATTTGGTATTCCTGCTCCATTTTGTATTCATCAATGGAAATTTCAATATACTTGACCAGCTGATCCATAAATGAGCGCATTCTAAATTTCACAAAAGAGTCAAAGGAGAAGTTGATGTCTGGCTGTATCATCTGGTGAATATCTTTTCTGACACTTTCCTTCACATTGCGGTCAGGGACAAAAGAAGAAAGGTCCTCTCGATTGCCTTCAATAATAGATTGAGCTATCTCTATAATCTGATGCTGCTCTTCCTCATCGTGATAATAATATTGATCTATTAAAATAGTGCGAAACCAGTCCTCCATCTTGCTTTCTATGACAAACTCATAAAAAGCATCTTTCAGCAAGTGTATCGAAATTTCAGCTTCATGAAAAAATTGCAGCTTACCTATATGGTGATCTTCATATCGAAGGTGAATTTGATCAGTACAGCCTGAAGCGGTCAGCAAATTTTGAAGCAGTGTATGTAAACGTAATGCATCCTTCTTACTTCGGAAAATGATTTCGATCAACCAAATCCCCCCTTAAAAGAAATCTCTACCTTTCGCTTCCCCTGCATAGTGAATGACTAAACAGGGGCAAGGTTTCCTTTAATGTATATGGGGGACATGTCTAAATTAGAAGCAGAAATGTGATTAGCAGATTCAACTAATTATTGATAGATGGATTTTGAGGAAAAAAAACCGTTTAAGTTAAAATCAGGCAGATTTTTGCTGTATTTGTGAGACTTTGAATAAAATATCTTTTTTACTGATGAAAAAGAAGAAAACAGCTGTGCTATTCTTTTTGAGACAGACGTGATATCCGCCGTCCAGAAAATATATCCGCCAAAAAAGAGGTTTTATCCGCCGTTAAAATTTTTTTATCCTCCAAAAATACGGGTTTATCCCCCAAACTTTAAAAAAACAAAAAACCGCCTGTTCTAAACAGGCAGTCCAAAAATATCATCTTCTTCTATTCGGACCTTCAACCAAAACAGGCTCAGATAAAAATTTAATCCGTTCCATAATGCGGCGCGCCTTCATCCGTTCTTCTTCACCGCGCTGTGTATAGGATAAATGATGTTCAAGTTCTTTTAAATCAAAGTTTGAAGTGAAAAATGTCGGCAGGTTCTCAAGCATACGGAATTGAAGCAGTGGTCCAAGAACTTCATCCCTTGTCCAGCTTGACATCGTTTCGGCACCAATATCATCAAACATAAGAACGTTAGCCCGTTTAATAGCTTCCATTTTATCATTTAATGTTGAATCACCTATAGAGCTCTTCATTTCCCTGAATAATTCTGGAACGTATACGATCATCGAAGAGACCCCTTGATTTGCGAGCGCGTTTGCTATTGCACCTAACAAGTATGATTTTCCTACACCAAATTGTCCGTAAAAATAAAGGCCCTTTTGAGAAGGGTTTTTACTATAATTTGTTATAAAAGTAACAGCTTTGTCTACTGCATCAGCTCGATATACGTCATCATGCAAATCTTTAAATTTCGCATGCAATATATCCTTTGGCACATACAAGCTTTTTATTAAGCTTTCGTTTTTGCGCTTTTCATCGTGAATCACTTTACGCGGGCATTTATCATACTTAATATCTATCAGGCCTCTTGTGATGACTAGCTCAGGATGATAGCCTTGCATAAAGTTAATGCATCCTTCAAGATTTGGACATTTGTTGCATTCTTTACTAAGCTTCGAATACTCATAAAGCTTAATAAGACTTCTGTTCACCATATCTTCCGTTAATTCATGCTGATGCTCAATTAGAAAAGCCTTTATATCTGGATGATTTAGTGTATCTGCCCGCTGCTGTTCATATCTTTTTTTAAAGTCCTGGTTGCCAGTGAGCCTCTTTAATGTATCATTAATATTCTCCATTTTTACTCACCACCCGAATGCAGTTTCTTTAAAGCTTCCTGCATTTTTTTCTTTTTCTTTTCCATTTCTTCATCCTGACCTTCATTCGCGGTTTTTACATCCCCGCCATCGTTATCAAACCAATCAGGCAAAAGTTCAGAGCGAATTGGCTGTTTTTTCGACGTTCTTTTGCTCGTCTTATTTCCCCCAGCCCATTCTAAATATTGTCTATGTTCGTTTTTCGCCAGCTCCATCGCATCTTTTGCCCTTTTTACTTGCTTGCGGGCCCAATGGCTGGCAATCTTCTCCACATATGACTTCGTAAGCTTCATATCTGTTTTTAACATAACATATTGTATAAGAACATTCACAACAGCCGGCAGCAGTTTTTGCTGAAAAAGAACGTCCTCAATTATTTTCAAGTCGCCTTTGGAAGGCTCGGCTCCTCCCGACAGATCCTTCAATAATTGTCTCGGAGAAGTCGTTTCTAAGTATAATATGAGCTCATCCTCTTTGGATGCTGGTGCTGATTGTGCTGTACGTTGTGCTGCTGGCTGTGTACGGTCCAATAAGGAAGGCAGCTGGTCATTGTGCTGAAATTGATACCAATCTCTCGCAGACTTTCGCAATTCTTCAATATTGATATCATTATTTTCGGTAAGCGCACTTATCATAACATTTTTCATCTGCAATACATCTATATCATATAAAAAAGCTAGATTACTAATGGCTAGTTTAACTTTTTTCGTTAAGGCATTTTTGGGTACCAGCGATTCATTTAGACCAGCCATGAGGAGATCAAAGTCAAATGTATCTATGCTAATCTGAATGCCGTCTGATTCATCTCTTCCCATAAAGACCGCATCTTCCTGCAAATCATGCTCCTCATATTGTGTTAACCCTTGATGGCCTGACATATAAACATCTTGGAACGACTTTGTTGCCTCTGTGTACCCTTCCTGCGAATGTACCGCTTTATCGGAAAAGAACCGCTTTAAGCGTGCATATTGAGTTTTTCCGACTTTTTTAAATAAGTATATATTCAGCATGCCATCTAGAAAGAATTGCTGTGGCGATAAGGGCGGCTGCAGTTCGTATATGAAAGAGCGTATGTCGTCCTCTTTTTTTATAAAAACCTTTAATAATCCCATGCCTTCAAGCTTTGCCCTTGCCTCGTATATTTCTTTCAGCCCCAGACCCATTGTTGTCATCAGGTAATGATGGGTGCTTGACTCCGACCAGATTCGATTTTCCTCCACTTCTGCCCATAACGTCATATAAAGACTTAGACAGGTGGAACCAATCAGCGGCTGGTATAAGAGTGTCATAATTTTTCTGTCGTATTCATGCAGCAGTCCGCCAGCGGCCACGGCATATCGATCAATCGGTATCAGTTCTGTCCAATGCTGGGCCAATTGTATTCAACCTCACTTCATTATAGAGAAAATCCTTTTTATAGCCTTAACTTGCAAAAAAAGAGCCAGAGATTCTACCATACACTCTTAGGCTCTGACACTCTATTGCTCTTTTTTAATTAATTCCTTTAATTCATCGATAAAAACATTAATGTCTTTAAATTGTCTATAGACTGAGGCAAAACGAACATAGGCGACATCGTCCACCTTGGCGAGCCTGTCCATCACCATTTCTCCAACCTCGTCACTTTTGATCTCTGACACGCCGTTGCTGCGCAGCTCTGCTTCTACCTCTGCAGTAATCGCTTCGAGCTCCTTAAGTGCAACAGGCCGTTTCTCACAAGCCTTAATCAATCCGCGCAGTATTTTCTCCCGGCTGAACTCTTCTCTCGTGCCTTCCTTTTTTACGACAACAAGCGGTATTTCTTCCACTTTTTCAAACGTCGTAAAGCGATAGTGGCATTGCTCACATTCCCGTCTTCTTCGGATGGATCTTCCGTCATCCACCGGCCTGGAGTCGAGCACACGGGTATTATTATTGTGGCATGAAGGACATTTCATACAATCAACTCCCGATTAACGATCAATTTTTTCCTTAAGCTTATCTTATAAAAAAGAAGTTGTCAGTACAAGCACTTGTCACTTGTTTCCGTACCTTCCTGCTCCAATAAATTCAAATTCATTGTTTATTGCATCATATAAAGACAGCAGTTCTTTTTTTAGCGTTGGATAAATGCCTAGCGGTGACGACTGTTCAGTTGAAATAGTAATATCCACTGCTGTTTCTAACGGCATAAGTCCTGTAACGGTAATCACAGCAAAACACTTTTTTACGCCATTTAGCTCTGCCGCTATTTCTCCATGCTCTCTTGAAGAGCTGATGATTCTCAAATTTTGTTTCCTGCGCAGTAATTGTTCCAGCAATTGAAATAATTCAGATGAATTTTTTTTATAATATCTCGTTTGCAGACTTGGATCCAAGTGATGATCATTTGTTTCACACTGCTTCTCAAATCTGCCCATTATTGGACGTAAAATCGGCATTTTATTTCCTCCATGATGTACATATATCTCTATTGTACTATTTTTTTGGAGAAAATTAAAAGGAGTGCATCTTATGCACTCCTGAGATTTCATTCGTTGTTTAAATTAAAGTACATTTGCTTTTGATTGCTTCACTTGAACAGGACCCATTCCACGAGGCAGTTCAATGTTTTCGCTAGCACTAGCACCCAGCGACTCTGCAATATGCTCAGCAGCAATGTTAGGATCAAGATCTCCGCAAGTATAAACATCAATGCTTGCATAGCCATGCTCAGGAAAGCTATGAATCGTTAAATGTGACTCAGAGATAATAACAACTCCGCTCACACCTTGTGGAGCAAATTTATGAAATGCCACCTCACGAATTTCAGCACCTGACTTTAATGCAGCATTTACAAACGTCTGTTCAATATACTCCATATCATTTAACTTTTCAAAATCGCATCCCCATAGTTCAGAGATTACGTGGCGACCCATTGTTTCCATATTCAATTTCCCCCTTTACGTTAATAAAATGAAATTCTAAGTTCATATTGACGTACTACTACCACGGGGGAAAGTTAGTCCGGAGAGGTCCTAACCCTTTAAGTAGTGATCAACCGCCATTACTTTAGAAGTTCACGATGATTAGTATACTTTGTTTATTATTTTTTTGCAACAAAAGGATTAAATATTTTATTTGCAAATTTCCAGGGAAACAGACACACTTTTTCAGCTTCCATTCGCATTTATAACATCCGCCTGGAAATGACAAAGTGAATCAATTCTTACTATTGCCCGACCAAGCAGAGATATACACCAAAGTAAAAATGAACTCATTGCGCCTGATGATGTCTGCTAGTATGGTTACTGGAAGTTCCATGGATTATAAAAAGGTATTTACGGAAGGAGACGCAGCTTATTTCATTCTAAATCGCAAAAAAAATCCCACTCTGCATGAAACAGAATAGGATCTTGATCTTCGGTTTTCTTTTAAATGATTAACTTACCTTGATGTTCTCTATCTCAACAAGCTGCATGGCCACGTGTTTTGCCAGATCTACAACTCGGCAGGAATAGCCCCATTCGTTGTCGTACCAGGCCAGAACTTTTACTTTATTTTCACCTATTACCATTGTCGACAAGCTATCAATAATCGCCGAATGTTCATTTGTATTAAAATCAACTGAAACTAAGGGTTCATCTGTAATTGCAAGAATACCCTGTAACTCATTGTCTGCAGCCTGTGCGAATGCTGCGTTGATTTCATCAATCGTCACTTCCTTTTGCAGATCCACTACAAGGTCAACAAGTGACACGTTTGGAGTTGGCACTCTTAGAGCCATGCCGTGTATTCTTCCTTCTAATTGCGGCAGCACTAAAGAAAGTGCTTTCGCAGCGCCTGTAGAGGTTGGGATGATTGATTGTCCGCAAGCACGTGCACGACGTAGGTCCTTATGCGGATTATCAATATTTTTCTGATCATTTGTATATGCATGAACAGTTGTCATTAAACCATTAATAATGCCAAAACGCTGATCAAGCACCTTTACTACCGGAGCAAGGCAATTTGTTGTACAAGAAGCATTTGAAATAATATCATGCTCTTCAATATTTAATACGCTTTCATTTACACCCATCACAATTGTTACATCCTCATTCTTCCCAGGTGCTGTTAAAATGACCTTCTTGGCGCCAGCATCAAGATGAAGACTTGCCTTATCACGAGAATTAAATTTACCTGTCGCTTCAATGACTATGTCGATCGCAAGTTCATTCCAAGGAAGCTGCAGGGGATCTCTGCTGTTTAATAATATTATTCTTTTGCCATTAACAATTAAAGCATTTTCCTCTGTTTGGATAGTTCCCTCAAAGGTTCCGTGATTCGTATCGTATTTAAGTAAATGTGCTAACGTTTCAGCAGGATAACTAGCATTGATCGCTGCAATTTCAAGATTATGATCAAGGATCGCCTTTCTAAAAACCATTCTCCCAATTCTGCCAAATCCATTAATCGCTATTCTCGCCGTCATATGATGTGATGACCCCTTTCAAATTAATGTTATACTTATTAATTTGCTAATCTTCAATTAGTATAACATATATCAAACTAAATGTGATATATTAAATAACACATTTAAGGAATATCATTTACATTCATATGCATATAAGACCGATTTCTTTCTCTCTTCCATTTTTCAAACAAAAAAACCTTGCATGACGATATGCAAGGTACGTAAGATGTAAACTAAAATTATTTGGTGTCAGTGACGATTCGTTATTCCCCACTTTTTCAATAATGAGAGTAATTGATGTTGAGTCTCTTCAATGGTTCCATTGTTGTAAATGATGTCATCCGCAAGCTTCTTTTTATCCGCCAGCGGCAATTGTGAACGTATACGTGCTATTGCTTCATCTTCAGTAAGCTTGTTTCTTGCCATAAGACGTGCTAATTGCGTCTGTTCATCAACATAAATTAACAAAGTCTGATCCGCCAGGTATTCCAGCTTACTTTCAAAAAGAAGAGGAATATCAAGGATAATCAGTGATTCTCCTTTTTGAATCGCAGCCTCTTTTTTCTGCAGCATCTGTTGGCGTACGGCTGGATGCACAATGCTATTAAGCTTTAAACGCTGTTCTTCTTCTTGAAAAATAATGGACCCTAACTTCGCTCTGTCAATTTCTTCTGTTTCGTTAAGTATATCCTCACCAAAATGACGCACAATTTCTTCATAAGCTTCTGTCCCTTTTTCAACTGCTAAACGAGCTTCTATATCTGCATCAATCACCGTAAATCCCATTTGTTTCAACATGGAAGAAACTGTACTTTTCCCACTGGCTATTCCGCCAGTTAATCCAATTACAAGTGACATGTTAAATCCTTTCTCCTATATTTTCCAAACACCTATAATAATCAGCAATAGACCAGGCAAAAATGAAAAGCGCTGAATAAATAGGCTGTTGGAAAATATTGCACCGATTTTAAGTCCAAACAGAACAAAGAGAGAACTCATAACAGCTACCGCTAATGCAAGCAAGTAAGGTGAATATCCAAGCAGAGCCGCTCCAATTCCAGCTCCAAATGCATCAAGTGAAAGAGCAAGCCCCAGCAGGATCGCTTCAATTCCCACAATCGTTCCTGACTTATCAAAATCGGCTGACATAGGTTTCTTTAAAATATGAACCACAAGACCAAGTGATTTGATTTCAAAATTAACAATGGTTTTTTCATGAGGAAGCAAGTCCTTATCCTTCTCTTTTTCCGGCCGGAAAAACTGATATAGTACCCAGCAGCCAAGAGCAATGAGAATGATTCCGCCAATTTGGTCAGCCGCATGAGGCGACAAAAATTCAACAATAATATGCCCAAGCCCCATCGCGATAAAAAGAGTGACCGCCGAACAGCAAGCAATAATCACGATAGACTTTATAGGAATTTTCATTTTCCTTAATCCATAAGTTAAGCCAACACTAAAACTATCCAAGCTTACCGCGAACGCAAGCAATAGAAGTGTAAATGAATACGACATATGATAGAGCTCCTTCCTGTCAATCGCTAGGATAGTATATGGAAGAAGCCCATCCAGTGTTAATAAGAAATGCGGAAGGCGCTTGCTCAGGGGCGACAATGACCTCGAGCCCCTAGCGCCTGCAGCTGGACACTACGAAATGCGGAAGCGCCTTGTTCAGCCCCGACAAGCATAAGACGAGCCAGACAGAAGGTCGTTCTTTGACCTTTGGCTGGATTGGCTTATGACCTCGAGGGGCTAGGCGCTGAAGCTGGACACTACGAAATGCGGAAGGCGCTTGCTCAGGGGCGACAATGACCTCGAGCCCCTAGCGCCTGCAGCTGGACAATCGAAATGCAGATGCACCTTGCCTATTCTCTTTTTTGGCAGGTTGGGCAAAAAACAGTGCCTCTGCCGCCGGTAATGATTCTTTCTAGGGCAGTTCCGCATATTTTACATGGTTCGCCTTTTCTGCCATACACGAATAAATCGAGCTGGAACATTCCGATTTGCCCTTGTGAATTAATGTATGAACGGATGGTGCTGCCGCCCTTCTCGACTGCATCTTCTAGGGTACGGTTTATTTCAGTATGAATGCGTGCAATTTCTTCTTCATTTAACGTATTGGCTACTCTCTCAGGATGAATATTCGCTCGAAATAACGTTTCATCTACATAAATGTTCCCAAGGCCCACCACTGTTTTTTGATCAAGCAAGACCGTTTTTACATGCCTTGCTGTTTTAGCAAATCTTGCGGCTAATAAATCAGGTGTAAAAGACTCTGTCATTGGCTCTGGTCCAAGCTGTGAAAGAGGAAGATATTGAAAAACCTCCTCCTTTTTATATAAATGCATCGTCCCAAATTTACGGACGTCTTTATACCTTAGCTCAGTATCATCGGTAAAATGAAAAATCACATGTGTATGTTTATCAACTGGCTCATCGCTTTGCGTTAATGCGTATTTCCCTTCCATTCGCAGATGAGAAATCAGTGCCAGACCTTCTGTATATAGTATTAAAAACTTCCCTCTTCTGCCTATGTCAATAAAGGATTGACCCATTAGCGCATCCTTGAACTGAGACAGCTCTTCTGGAAACTTAATTATTTTTGGCCAAAATACAGAAACATCTTTAATTTCTTTTCCAATAATCAGCTCTTTCAGTGTTCTGCGAACTGTTTCAACCTCTGGCAATTCTGGCATCTCTTATCACCTGCATCTTTTGCTTAGTTTTTATTATTTTGCATCAAACCATGTTGGACCAAAGGAGAAGTCCACTTTCAAAGGCACTTTTAGTTCTACCGTGTTTTCCATAACCTCTGGAACGATTTTAGAAAGCAATTCAATTTCATCTTTTGGTGCTTCAAAAATCAATTCATCGTGTACTTGAAGCAAAAGACGAGATTTTGCATTTTCTTTTTCTAATCTGGCAGCCATGTCAATCATTGCTTTTTTGATGATATCTGCTGCACTGCCTTGAATTGGTGTATTCATAGCCGTTCTCTCAGCAAAGCTGCGCAGATTAAAGTTCCTGCTTGTGATTTCAGGCAGATATCTTCGTCGCTGCAGAAGTGTTGTAACGAAGCCTTTTTGCTTCGCATCATAAACGATATCTTCCATATATTGTTTTACTCCAGGATAGCTTTCCAGATAGCGTTCTATAAATTGACCCGCTTCCTTTCTTGTAATCCCGAGGCTTTGAGATAGTCCGTAATCACTTATTCCGTATACGATGCCAAAGTTAACCGCTTTAGCATGGCGGCGCATATTAGAGGTAACATCTTCTGCTTCCACATGAAAAACTTCCATTGCTGTTTTCGTATGAATATCAAGATCTTCTCTAAAAGCAGAGATCAGTTTCTCATCATCAGCAATATGAGCCAGCACTCTTAGCTCAATTTGAGAATAATCAGCTGCAAAGATCACCCAGTCTTGCTCAGAAGGAATAAAGGCTTGTCTAATTTTTCTGCCTTCCTCCAGACGAATCGGGATATTTTGCAGGTTAGGATCCGTGGAACTGAGCCTGCCTGTTTGCGTGAGCGCCTGATTAAATCTTGTATGCACCTTTTCAGATTCATTATTCACAACTTTTAATAAGCCTTCAATATAGGTGGACTGCAGTTTGCCAAGCTGGCGATAATGTAATATTTCACGAATAATTTCATGATCTGCTTCCAGTTTTTCAAGAACATCTGCAGACGTAGAATATCCTGTTTTTGTCTTTTTAATTACCGGCAGGCCAAGCTTATCAAACAAAATAACGCCAAGCTGTTTTGGAGAATTGATATTAAAGGCTTCACCGGCTAAGGCAAAGATGTTTTTTTCAATCTCATCCAACTTTAATATGATTTCTTTTCCCATTTCTTTTAGGCGGTTCAAATCCACCTGAATTCCAAATGACTCCATGTCAGCAAGAATAAGGGATAAGGGCATTTCCAGATTGTAAAAAAGATCGGATTGCTTATTTTCTTCAAGCTCATCAATCAGCTGATTCTTTAAGGAATCCAGCACTAACGCTTTCCGTACAAGATGCTCGGCCAATTGTTCCGTTTCCGGCACTTTGCGCTTTGCGCCTTTCCCATAGAAAATTTCATCCGATTGAATAGCTGAATATCCGTGCTTTTTGGCAACTGATGCAACATCTTCAATCGTTTCAGATGGATCAATGATATAAGTCGCTAAAAGCAGATCAAAGTCAACACCCTTTAGGTGGATGCCATGATGACGAAGTGATACTTCCGAACGCTTAGCATCATAAACGGTTTTCTTCTTATCAGGGTCTTCCGCCCACTTTTTAAACAGTTCAGACTGCAAGGCAGCTTCCTTGCTGATAAAGTAGCTTCCTGATTCATTTACAATTGAAAAACCTGTGATATCAGCATAATGGTAATTATCTTCTAGTATCTCTACATAAAAAGCACTGTGATCTGTCAGCATCTCTTGTTCAATTTTCTCGACAATTGTATACGAAATTTCCGCTAAGCTTTCTTCCTCGGCATCCTCATCGGCAACACCAAGCTTGTCCAGCAGGGAATTAAAGCCTAGTTCCTTATATAAACTTTTAACTTGGTCTAGTTCATATCCTTTATAATGCAAATCCTGCAGAGATACTTCAACTGGTGCTTCCCTAGTAATGGTGGCCAGCTGTTTGCTCAAGATCGCTTGGTCCTTATGTTGTTCAAGCTTTTCTTTTAGCTTGGCACCACTTACTTGATCGATCGACTTCAGCAGGTCTTCAAGAGTTCCAAATTCTTTTAAAAGTTTTAGCGCCGTTTTTTCACCGACTCCTGGAACACCGGGTATATTATCTGAACTATCTCCCATTAGTCCCTTCATATCAATAATTCTATCCGCTGTAATCCCATACTTTTCTTCAATATGTGCGGGTGTATACTCTTCAATTTCGGTAATTCCTTTTTTCGTTATCGCAACGGTTGTGTTTTCGGAGCTTAATTGTGTTAAATCTTTATCTCCAGAAATCACTTTCACTTCAAAGCCTTCCTTTTCCGCCTGAAGTGAAAGGGTACCGATAATATCATCGGCTTCATAGTTTTCTAATTCATAGCGGGAGATGCTATAGCGATCCAGCAGTTCTCTTATAAATGGAAACTGTTCTGACAGCTCTGGCGGCGTTTTCTGTCTTCCGCCTTTATATTCGCTGAATGTCTGATGGCGAAAGGTCGTCTTTCCAGCATCAAAGGCGACAAGAATATGTGAAGGTTTTTCATCCTCTAATATTCTTGTCAGCATCATTGTAAAGCCATATATAGCATTGGTATGTACACCTTTATCATTGTTTAGGAGCGGCAGTGCAAAAAACGCACGATAAGCGATGCTATTGCCGTCAATGAGAACAAGCTTATTTTTCGTCATCTTTTTCTTCCTCCCGTATTTTTTTCTGGCATCATGTATTATAAGCCTAAAAAAACCGTTATTTCCTTTAT
Organism: Cytobacillus gottheilii; assembly: GCF_001636345.1. Lineage (GTDB taxonomy): Bacteria > Bacillota > Bacilli > Bacillales > Cytobacillaceae > Cytobacillus > Cytobacillus gottheilii. The sequence continues at coordinate 1,359,544 of NZ_KV440945.1, read as the reverse complement.
TTTATCATGTCATGATAAGGAAAGGAAAATAACGGTTTGTGTGTATGGTTTCTATTTATTCTGTATCAGTGTAACCCATCAACAAGCGTGCATATGGTGAATCAGATGGCAGAACAATAACCGTTTCGCCATTGATCGTCTTTTTATAAGATTCTAATGTTCGATATAAACTATAGAAACTTTGATCTTTTGAAAAAGCTTCATTATAGGTTCTTGCTGCTTGTGCTTCTCCTTCAGCCCGGATTTGTTCAGCTTCAGCCTTTGCAGCTGCCAGCATTTTTGTGACATCCCGATCTGTCTCGGCAATGATCTTATTTTTTTGAGCATCCCCTTTGGATAAATACTCCTGTGCAGTTGATTCACGTTCAGAAATCATTCTTGTAAACACGGATTGCTCGTTCTCTGGCGGAAGATCTGTTCTTTTAATGCGGACATCAGTCACTGAAATACCATAATTATCTTTTGCAAGAAGCTCATTTACCATCTCTGTAATCTCAGTGTTGATCGATCCCCTAGAAGACTTTTCATCATTAATGATCTCGTCATAATCAAGCTGCCCAAGCTGCGTTCTCGTAACAGAATAAATAAATTCCTCCATTTTTGCTTCTGCACCCTGAAGCGTTCTTGCATTGGAAATCATTTTAATTGGGTCTTCTATTTTCCAGACTGCATAGTTGTCAATAATCATACGCTTTTTATCTTTTGTATTAATTTCCGCTTCAGATACATCGTATGTCATTTGATATTTTGGCAATGTTGTTACGCTTTGGATAAACGGAATTTTATATGAAAGACCTGGTGAATTCTCAATGCGGACAACTTCTCCAAACTGGCGGACTACTTTATATTCACCCTCCTTGACGATAAAGAGGTTCATAAACAAAATAATAAGAATTGCGATGAAAATAACAGCAAAAATACCAAACTTAATAAATTTGCGGTTTCTAAGCTGATTGCCTCCCCCGCCTCCGCGTTCATTCATATTTACTATGTTTTGATCACTCATTATTTTCACTTCCTTCAGCTGCTGGCTTTTGCTGCTCTTTCTCTAAGGGTCTGATTGGGAAATACTTCATCGTATTGCCATCATCATTCATGATATAGATTTCAGAACCCGGCAATACTTGCTCCATCGTTTCGAGCATTAACCGCTCCCTCGTGATTTCAGGGCTGTTTCTATATTCTTCATATAAACTGTTAAAGACTGCAACATCTCCACGGGCACCCTGAAGCCTGGCCTCCTGCTCACCTTGTGCGCGGGATTTAATGGCTGAAACCTCACCTTGTGCCTCATTCATTCTTTGATTCTTGTATTTCTCTGCTTCATTGATCTTTGTGTTCATTGTTTCACGTGCATCTGTTACATCGGTAAAGGCTTTTCGGACATCTGCATTAGGAAGCTCTACATCCTGCAATTTAACCGCTAAAATGGAAATGCCTATGTCATATTTTTCAACGAGTGATGTTAATAACTCCCAAACATCTGCTTCTATTTGTGCTTTCCCTGAAGTTAGAGCATCATCAATTTGTGAGCTTCCGATAATACTGCGAAGTGATGAAGATGTACCATCATATAAAATTTCTTCTGGATCTTCAGCATTGAAAAGGAATTTTTCCGGATCAGTAATTTTCCATTGAACAACAAGGTCTGCTAATACAATATTCTCATCCCCCGTGATCATTTTCGTTTCATCAGGAAAGTCCTTTATCTCTCCTTCTTGCTCTTCATAACCAAACTGGAGACTGAATGTTTCTTTTGATAATTTTTCGACGCTCTGAATTGGCCAAGGCATTTTAAAATGCAATCCAGGTTCGGTAATTGTATCTTCGGCATCTCCAAAGGTTAAAATAACCGCTTGATCTGATTCATCGACTGTATACCATGAAGTAAAGGCAATAATGGCTAAAACGACAATTGCAATCGCCAAACCCGATAATGTATAAATTCTTTTTAAACTAACCATTTATACTCCCCTTCCCTGTTTCTTTGTCTGTAACTTTATTACGAGCTGAATACAGAAAAGTTTCATAAGATTTACAATTCAATAAATATACAATTGAATATTCGGAAAGTGGAGGAAAGACAAGAAGACAGAGAATGACTAAAAACAACGAAGTTCATATGTTTTTTAACATCTATGAAGAAAAGATCTTAAAAAAGCAAAAAGAAAAGGAGAAAGCGGGGTAAGCTTTCTCCTTTCTTTGGTACCTTGGATGAAGGGGTTTCCCTAATCATTATAAAGGTCTATTGTAAATAGAAAATAAAAAGACTGTAAATATAATGTAAACCCCTCATTTTTTATCTATTTTTCCAAATCTATTGAATATGGTCTTCAATTTTTCCTTTTGGAAGTTCAATATGAAAGGCTGTGCCTTCACCTACATCACTTGTAACAGAAATTTTCCCCTTATGAGCTTCCACAATATGCTTTACAATTGCCAGACCTAATCCGGTTCCGCCTGAATTTCTGCTTCTTGCTTTATCGACTCGATAAAAACGTTCAAAAATCCGCGGAATTTCCTCTTGGTCAATTCCAATACCTGTATCCTGAACCTTAACATGTACCTTTTTTGGCCCTTCTGATACCGACAAAGAAACTCTTCCGCCTTGGGGCGTATAGGAAATAGCATTTGATAATAAATTGATGATTACCTGTTTTAGCCTAGATGGATCTCCTTCCATTAAGACGGCTGCTTCCTGCCTCTCAAAGAAAAGAGAAATATCCTTTTCTTCCAATTTCCCATGCATAATAGCCAAAACTTCTTTCATCATCACTTGTATATCGAATATTTCTTTAGACAAACTAAAGCCCTGCTGCTCAATTTTTGATAAATCTAGCAGGTCCTGAATAAGGGATTGCAAACGATCGCTTTCCTGCAAAATGATTTTAAGGAAGTCGGTTAATGCCTGCTTATCTTCCATTGCACCGTCCAGCAAAGTCTCTGAAAACCCTTTGATAGATGTAATAGGAGTTTTCAGTTCATGTGAAACATTTGCAACAAAGTCTTTCCTCATTTGCTCGAGTTTCTTTAACTCTGTAATATCATGAAAGACAAGCAAGACGCCTTTCCAGACATTATTCGTACCAATAATAGGCACTCCTGAAACATCGAAATGCTTTCTTTCAATTCCAACAGGAATCATAAGCTGTTTGCGCACTTTATGTTCGGTCATAAATACTTCTTCTACCATGGATGTTAACTCATTATTATTCATCACATCATAATACAGCTTATGTAAGTAAAAAGAAGATTTTGCTTCGAAAATCTCTTTATATGATCTGTTAATTAAATTGATATAGCCTTTGCTATCAATAAGAACAAGACCGCTGCCCATGTTTTCGATTAATGTCTCAATTCGATCTTGCTGAATCTCTTGAGATTTCACCATTTCCTGCAGATTTCTAGCTAAAATATTGATAGAATTACTTAACATACTTGTCTCATTCAAAGGATCTTCATATGTTCTAGCCCTATAATTCCCTTTTGCCAGTTCAATTGCTACTTTTGTAGCTGACTCGATCGGCTGTGTATAATTAGACGTAATACGAGTTACAAGGAGAATAATGACAAAGAGCGCCGCTCCAAGACTAATGGTCAATGTCCACCAGATTTGCCTGTAGGCATCTTGTACTTGTGTGATTGCTGTGCTTAAAATGATGTAACCATCAGGATCTTCACTTGAACCTATCGGACGCCAATAATAATTCAGGTCAAAACCGCCTTGAATCTCCAGGAAATCTTCTGAGCTGTAGACTCCATTTGTTATTTCCTCAACAATGGCTTCATGCCTGCTTACATTGTTTTTGTCATGGCTCTCAAGTACAATACTTCCATTAACATTAGCAATTGTAATCTGGACATTTAATGCATCAGCCATTTCTTTTACTTTTCCGTCGTTAAGCCCGTTGACACCGCCTTGGTCATCGACATAATTTTTTACTAGATCACTCTCATTTTGCAAGCGTTCATCAAAAGACTGTAAAGAATTCGTTTTAAAAAGCTGCCCTAATAAAATACCCAGAAAAATTAACACAGCGATTATTAAGGTAATAAGGGCAAACAAAAGCCTCGATCTGAAATTAATCATTCTTTCTTAGGTTCCTCCAGTTTATATCCTAGTCCGCGGATCGTTTTAATATAAACAGGCTTTTTCGTATCATGTTCAATCTTTTCTCGCAGATGGCTGATGTGAACATCGACGATGCGTGTATCCCCTGCAAAATCATAGTTCCAAACTGCACTTAAAAGCTGATCTCTTGTTAATACCCTGCCTTTATGTCTGCCTAGATAAAGCAGAAGCTCAAATTCCTTTGGTGTTAATTCTAAAAGCTCTTCATCAGCAAAAGCTTCGTATCGATCCGGATAAATTTTCAGCTCTGCAATTTGAATATAATCCTGAGATTCTGCTTGGCTTACATCATATTCCGGCTGCGTTTGTATTCTGCGCAAAATAGCTTTTACACGCGCAACAACCTCACGGGGACTAAATGGCTTCGTCATATAATCATCAGCGCCTAATTCAAGTCCTAGTACTTTATCAAATTCATCATCCTTTGCCGTCAGCATTAAAATAGGCACTTCTATCTTTTGCTGTCTAAGCTGTTTGCATACTTCAATTCCATCCATTTTTGGAAGCATTAAATCAAGAACAATTAAGTCTGGTTTTTCTGAAATAGCAAGCTCCATCCCCAATTCTCCATCCTCTGCAGTTAAAACGTCATATCCAGCTTGCTGTAGATTATATTGCAGCAAAGTAACAATTGATTGTTCATCATCGACGACAAGTACTTTTTTATTCATGAAAAGCCTCCGATATTTTTATTCCCCCAAAAGCATTACCGGCTAACCGGCAATGACCCCCCAACTACCTAAATCTATTATAATATAAACACTTCTTTACAATGCAACCCTTTCAGAAGAATATCTGATAATGTAAGCATTTTCATTATAATTGATAGAGCTTATAAGTGTCGTCCTAATAGGAACTTTGTTCCATCAGGCAGAGAAAATTAATTTTTTTAACATAAAGTACTTTAGGAAAATATATGGCAAGTGTGGAGGGTGGGAACAAAATATTGAACTCTAAAGATAACTCTCAATACAACAAGCAATTTTGTCATTCACTAAAAAGCAAGATTAAGCTTATTCTTCGAACACTTTCATGCACTGGGAGGAAGGCTGGCGCTTCTAGACAGGTCCGCAGAGTTTCCCTCTGAAATCAATTGAACTTACTTCCTCCCGCACATGCATTTTTGGGGTTGTATGATCTAAACGAACAATCCATGTTTGATGTTTATAGAACCTCTATCTACTTAAAAGCTTTCTGCTTTTTCACAGGAATATAAATATCCATTTCTTTGTCTTCAGTACCATAGCATCGTTCATCATAGAACTCGAATTCAATCGTTCCATTATGCTCATACCCTGATTTCGGAAACCAGTCTGTGAAGATATAGTTCCAGGTAGACTGAATAGATGCAGTGAACATTTCCTCACTTGCTTTCGGTGTTGTAAACACTGCATATTCCTGCTCTGGAAAACTTCTGTAAACTAATCCCTCAGGTGCAATAGTTCCCTCAGCTACTTCCATTCCAATGACGTAAACAAACTCACCTGAAGAAGAATTAAAATCTGTACAAATTCCATATTCTTCGTTTTGATGCAAAGGATCGGGAATGGCAGCTCCTAATTTATTTTTCATATACTGCTGCCAAAATTCTGGAATATCTTGATTATTTTGACCATCCTGATTCTTCGTTTTAAGTTCATAGCCAATGATGTGAAAAGCTGGTTTCGCAAGTAGTTTTGGTTTCATTTTTAGTCCTCCTATTAAAGGGTTTTTATTTAGGCAGGCTTTTCCTCTTAACGGACCGGACATTTTCTTTGCACGCCGATATTGCTTTGGTGAAACCCCATAGAACTTTTTAAATGCCCGATTAAATGATTCATGATATTGAAACCCAACGCTGATTGCTATTTCAAGCACTTTTTCATTTGTATAGAATAGTCTTTCCGCTGCGGTTGTCAGCCTTCTCTTTCTGACATATTCCATCACAGATTCTCCAACCATTGCCTGAAAAACACGATGATAATGAAAAGGAGAAAAACAAGCAATCTCAGCCAGCCGCTCCAACGATATGTGTTCATGAATATGATTTTCAATATAATCCAGTGTTAATTGGATAGAGTTTATATAATCCATTTCCGTCACCTGCCTACTACCACTATAACAGCAAACAAACGTTTGTTCTTAACTTTTCTTGCTAAAGAACTGTTTTTGCGAACTATTCTGTTTCTTGGATGAGTGTGCTAGTATTTTTCTTTCCATGAGGAGGCAACTGGACCCTTCTACATATTGATGATAAATAATCGACATTAAAAAAACCGAAAGATTAGAAGGGGTTTTCTAATCTTTCGGCTTTTTTCTTAAGTCTCGTTATTCTTTATAAACTTTAGTACATTAAAAGTTATCAAGCGCATTTCCATCCATTTGCTGAATCCGATGAGGTGGACACACAACTAGTTCTCCTCGAATGACAACTTCATTTTCTTCATTTGTTCCTATTACACTGAGGTGAATGGTATGTTCAGAGGTGTTTACCGCTGTTACCTCAAATAAAAAAGTAACAGAAGCATAATGATAGACAGGCTTAACATAATCAAGGTCCTGCTTTAAAATGTGGCTGCCAGGGCCGGGAAGGTACTTGGAAACAGCTGAAGTGATCATGCCATTTAACATGATACTTGGCACAATAGGTTTCTTATACGGAGTCTGTGATGCATAATCATGCTGAATATATAAAGGGTTGGCATCATTGGTTAGTCCTAGATATAACAACAGATCTTTATCCTCAATTACTTCTGTTAAGGTTAATTTTTCGCCTTTGGATATCTCTTCAATCTTTCTTCCGATCTTTCTTTTTTTCCCTAAAAGCATGCAAACACCTCCATAAACATGTAAGCGGTTTCATTATTGAGTAAAAAATAAAAGCCTTCTTTAGCATATTAAAATCAGTTGTTGACTTATTATTCTGTCATTTTATATTATCATAAATCATCTGGATAAGCAAAATGAATATGAAAAGGTGAGTCTTATTTCTTTTTTGTTATTTATCAAAAGCAAACAATCAAAAAGGATTGAAGGAATTGTACAGCTAGTCACATTCCTTTCAACCCTTTTATATCTGTCAAATCGTATCAGTATTAATTTTATACAAGTATCTCTAAAACGCTTTTAACAGAATGAACAGATTGATTCAGTGCTGCTTTCTCGTTTTCTTCTAAATCAAGCTCAATAATCTTTTCAATTCCGTTAGCACCTAAAATTGTTGGAACGCCAAGATAAATACCTTCATATCCATATTCACCCTCGAGGTAGGCAATGGCCGGAAGCACACGGCGCTGGTCTTTTATAATGGCTTCACACATTTCAACTAAGGCAGCTGCTGGGGCATAATATGCACTGCCGTTTCCTAGCAGGTTAACGATTTCACCGCCGCCTTTGCGGGTCCGTTCAACAATTGCCTCTAAGCGGTCTGCTGGTATTAATGTTTCAAGCGGAATACCACCTGCATATGAATAACGGACAAGCGGAACCATGTCATCACCATGGCCTCCTAACACAAATCCAGTAATATCTTTTACAGAAAGATTCAATTCCTGCGCTACAAATGTTCGGAAACGTGCAGTATCTAATACCCCTGATTGTCCAATTACACGATTTTTAGGAAAGCCAGACTCCTTAAATACCGTATAAGTCATAGCATCAACAGGATTTGTTAAGACGATAATATAGGAATTAGGAGAGTATTTAACGATCTCCTGTGTTACACTTTTCATTACCTTTTGGTTTGTCTGTACTAAATCATCACGGCTCATGCCAGGCTTACGTGCAATTCCAGCAGTGATCACGACAATATCTGAATCCTTCGTATCCTCATAATTGGATGTACCGATAATATTTGCATCAAACCCTTGTACTGGACTTGCTTCAAGCATATCAAGCGCTTTCCCTTTTGTGGGATTTTCATTATGAGGCATATCAACCAGCACGACATCTCCAAGCTCTTTTTGAGCAAGCAGAAAAGCTGTTGTTGTGCCAGTAAATCCGCCGCCGATAACAGATATTTTTTTTCGTCTCATTGTCATGAAATTTCCTCCTAAACATGATGAATATATTCGGTTTAAACAAAAGGCTGTTCTATTCGAACAGCCTTTTGCATCAGTTATTGAATAGGATTAACCCATATTTTTAATTAATTCATCTCCGAATTCAGAGCATTTTACTTCTGTTGCTCCATCCATTAAACGGGCAAAGTCATATGTTACAACTTTAGATGCAATTGTTGTTTCCACTGATTTCAGGATTAAGCTTGCTGCTTCACTCCACCCTAAATGCTCAAGCAATAGCACACCTGATAGAATCACAGATGATGGATTTACTTTATCAAGACCAGCATACTTCGGTGCTGTTCCATGTGTTGCTTCAAAAATCGCATGGCCAGTTTCGTAGTTAATGTTAGCACCTGGTGCAATTCCGATTCCGCCAACTTGTGCAGCCAAAGCATCAGAAATGTAATCACCATTCAGATTCATTGTTGCCACAACGTCAAATTCGCTTGGGCGTGTAAGGATTTGCTGTAAGAAGATATCAGCAATAGAATCTTTAACGATGATTTTGCCAGCTGCTTCAGCATCGGCTTGTGCTTTGTTCGCAGCATCTGCACCTTTTTCATCTTTAATGCGGTCATACTCTGCCCAAGTGAATACTTTTTCTCCGTATTCTCTTTCTGCAAGCTCATAACCCCAGTTTTTAAATGCGCCTTCTGTAAACTTCATAATATTGCCTTTATGTACAAGTGTTACAGATTTACGTCCTTCTTTGATTGCATATTCAATTGCAGCACGTACTAAACGAGAAGTACCTTCTTCTGATACTGGTTTAATGCCAATTCCTGACGTTTCAGGGAAACGGATTTTATTAACACCCATCTCGTCTTGTAGGAAAGAAATAAGCTTTTTCACTTCGTCAGAACCTTTTGCATATTCAATTCCAGCATAAATGTCTTCCGTATTTTCGCGGAAAATCACCATATCTGTGTCTTGAGGACGTTTTACAGGAGAAGGAACTCCTTCGAACCAGCGTACAGGGCGTAAACAAACAAACAAGTCAAGCTCTTGACGAAGTGCAACATTAAGAGAACGAATTCCTCCGCCGATTGGAGTTGTTAATGGGCCTTTAATTGCAATTAAATACTCATTAATCGTATCTAGTGTTTCAGATGGCAGCCACTCACCTGTTTGGTTAAATGCCTTTTCACCAGCAAGAACTTCTTTCCATTCAATCTTGCGCTCGTTGTTATACGCCTTCTCAACAGCAGCGTCTAAAACTCTTGATGCTGATGCCCAAATATCAGGACCAATCCCATCTCCTTCAATAAAAGGAACGATTGGATTATTTGGTACATTTAATACCCCATTGCTTACTGTAATTTTTTCACCTTGCATGTTCATTTCTCCCTTCCTTTTCACATCTCGTTTTCATGCCAAAATAATAAAGCGGAAAGGTCAGAAAGCAGGTCTGCCTCTAACCTTTAGCTCTCTTCAATCTAACACAGCAATTATACACAGAAAAGTAAAATGCTGTACATGATTTAGATAAGTGAAACAGCAGCTGGAAATTAGCCTCTGTTTTCAACAGTTACGTATTTTTGCATGCCTGGTCCTGTGTATTCAGCACGAGGACGGATCAAACGGTTATTTTCATATTGTTCTAGAATATGAGCTAACCAGCCAGAAACGCGGCTTACAGCAAAAATTGGTGTAAATAAATCATGATCAATGCCTAAGCTGTGATAAACAGACGCAGAATAAAAATCAACATTCGGCGGCAGGTTTTTCTCTCCTGTTACTATGCCTTCAATTTGTGTAGACATTTCATACCAATGAGGTTCTCCTGTAAGTTCTGTTAATCTTTTAGACATTTCTCTCAAATGTTTTGCGCGCGGATCACCCTGACGGTATACACGGTGCCCAAAGCCCATAATTTTTTCTTTGTTCGCAAGTTTCTCACGAATATACGGGTCGACGTTATCAAGTGTTTCAATCTCAGATAACATTTTCATAACCGCTTCGTTAGCTCCGCCGTGCAGCGGTCCTTTAAGTGCTCCAATGGCTGCCGTTACACCAGAATAGACATCTGATAATGTAGCAACACATACACGGGCAGTAAACGTAGACGCGTTCAACTCATGGTCTGCGTGAAGCACTAAAGCTTTATTAAACGCTTCAATCGCAATATCTTCTGGCTCTTCGCCAGTCAGCATATAAAGGAAATTGGCAGCAAAACCTAAATCTTTCTTTGGCGCCACTGGCTCTAAACCTTTACGAATACGAGAAAAACTCGTAACAATTGCCGGCATTTTTGCTTGAAGACGAACAGCTTTTCGATAGTTTGCTTCCTCATCCATTAAATCCGCTTCTTCATCATATAAAGAAAGCAGTGAAACGGCAGAACGCAAAGCAGCCATTGGATGAACTTTATTAATTGGATACATTTTAAAGTGCTGCAGAACCTCATCAGGCAGTTCAGCATTTTCAGCAAGCAGAGATTTAAATTCCTCTAATTGCGCCTTAGTTGGAAGACTGCGGTGCCATAACAAATAAATAACTTCCTCAAAGCTTGCATTCTCCGCCAAATCATCAATATCATAGCCTACATACGTTAGTGTATCGTCTATGATTGAGCTTATAGATGACTGTGTTGCAACGATTCCTTCAAGTCCGCGTGTTACTGTCATATAAAACATCTCCTTTACGTAATAAAATTTCCCCTTACCCTTTGCACGCATAAGCGTTTACAAATCATCTTTGTGAATACTCTCGAATGAATTTTCAGATTAATTTAAGCTTTAATGCCGGCACAAGCAGCCATTTTGCAGACTATTTTGGATATCTAACCTATTATTGCTCTCGGCTAAATGATCAGGAGGTATGTATAGATCCATTACAGATCCCCCCTAAGTAAGTAACTTTTTTATATCCTTGACCGGACTGAGCGCTTGCTCGAGAATATACAATAAAAAAAGAAAATGCTTACATTTCTTTTTGACACAAAAAATAGTTATTACTATTTTAATAGAGAATATGATGAATAACAAATAGTTTGCGCTTACAAGTCCTATTATAAACAATTATCTGACTTTTGTGAACGAAAACAACTTAAATTAATAAAATAAATTGTTTTATAAGAAAAATGTTATTTGATTAAATCAATTATTTTCATCAGGAAATAGGCTATTCCTGCACCAATTAATGGACCGACAGCCACTGCTTTAAATATGGAGACAGCAAGGATAGTCCCTAATACCAGAGCGACTGTAATTTGCGGATCCTCAGCCAAAAGAGTTACTCCGCCTTTTGCAATCAGAGCGACCAAAATTCCAGATATGAGTGCTACCCAGGCATAAGGTGATTTAAATGCATCTCCTAGATCACGCAGTCCAATATCACCGCTGGCAATGGGAGCTAAAACAGCAATGGTAATAATGGTGACGCCCCAGTTAATTCCTTTTGATTGTATAAAGGAAAACAGGTGACTCCCACCGCCAACCGCCTTTAAAATCAGCAGCACAAATACAGCGAGCATCAATGATTGGTTTTTAGCTATTATACTTATTCCCAATAATAACAATAAGAAAACAAGAGATTGCGAAATCATTATTTATTCCACCTTATACAAATTATCGTAACATAGTTATATGACCGAACATGCTAATTCCTGGTAACAGAATTACATGGTCTTCTGCCCAGACAAAGATGACCCTCAAAACGACCTCTCAGTTTTAAAAAGCAATAACTTTATCATTCATTTTTAAAGGTAATTATGGTTTGATCGTCGTATATAATCATAACACCTTTTTTTAGAATAAAGAGCAGGGGGGCCATTGATTGAACAGTATTTATCTAAATCGGACACTGAGGTTTTTCTTCGTCATAGCTATTATTATATTAGCCCTAATTTCTTTTTACTACATATCCAAAATTACATATCCATTTATCATCGCGCTGGCAATTGCCTTTTTTATTAATCCTGCTGTGAATTTTCTTGAAAGCAAAGGACGCATGCCCAGACTTCTGGCAGTATTAGTTGCGTTAACCCTTATTTTTGCCATTTTCGCCGGCTTGATTACACTGCTTGTTGCTGAAATCGTCTCAGGAGCTGATTATTTATCTAAGGTTGTACCCGCACATTTAGATACACTAATTACACATATCGAACTCTTCTTTGCGGGACAAATCATTCCGCTATATAATCAGATAACCAGCATTTTCAATAATTTAGAAACCGGACAGCAGGACACCATTATGACGAATATTGAAAATGTAGGCCGCAATATCGGCAGTACACTTGGTACATTTATTCAATCCTTTTTTGAAAAAATCCCAAATATATTATCCTGGTTTCCGAATGCCGCGACCGTCATCATCTTTTCATTGCTCGCGACTTTTTTTATTAGCAAAGACTGGTACCGTCTGTCAGGGACGTTTGGAAAAATTCTTCCTTCAAGGGCAAAATCCAGCAGCAGAACCGTTGTTGCTGATCTAAAAAAAGCTTTATTTGGTTTTATCAAAGCGCAGGCAACACTTGTTTCTTTCACAACCGTCATCATCTTAATCGGCCTCTTGATTTTACGAATTGATTATGCGATTACAATCGCGCTCATTACAGGAATCGTTGATATTATTCCCTATCTGGGAACAGGTTTGATTTTTGTGCCTTGGATTATTTTTGAAGCTATTTCCGGTGATATGGGGATGGCGATTGGTCTTGGGATTTTGTATCTTATCGTAATTGTACAGCGGCAGATCATGGAGCCGAAGGTCCTTTCCTCAAGCATTGGTCTCGATCCGCTGGCAACACTTATCGCCCTTTTTGTTGGCTTTAAGCTAATTGGATTTCTGGGGCTCATTGCAGGTCCAGTCACACTTGTCATCATTACAACTCTACATCGCGCCAACGTCTTTCGTGACATATGGTCTTTTATAAAAGGGACAGAAAAGTAAATAAATGACCAAAAAAGACAAAAGAGCACTGAAAAAGTGCTCTTTTTTGTTACGTAATAATTTTGATATTACGTTTATTAACTCGTTTTGTAATAGCTTTAAAGAGTCTTCCTTTAATCAGGGCGCGTGTTGGGGGCAATAACAGAACCAGTCCAAGAATGTCTGTAAAAAAGCCTGGCAGCAATAATAAAATAGCTCCCACAAGGATACAGACTCCATCCATGATCGTATCTCCTGGCATTTCTCCGTATTGCATCTGCCTTTGTGCTTTCCTAAACGTTTCAAGTCCTTGTTTGCGCGCATAATACCCGCCTAAAAGTGCCGTGAGAAAAATAAGAATTAGTGTTGGACCAATTCCAATTATATTGCCTGAAAGCATAATTGCTGTAATCTCTAATACCGGTATGATAATAAATATGGTCAAAAGGATGTAGCGCATAATGCCACCTCACTGTTTATTTATTCTTACTAACATTGTATCAGAAAGTAGAAGAACCTCAGAGTAAAAAGATTATTGGCTATTTTACGCTACATACTAAATTCTATTCACCAAAATGCGATTATAAAATGAACAAAAAACCCGGCAATAAGCAGAAAACGGATGATACTCTGCTTATTGTCCGGGTTTTTATATGCTGAAATACAATGTGCAGTCCAGCCTGTTTAATTGCCTACTATTTATTAAAGGACGCTAGCATGTCCGTTGTAAATAATACCACGGCGTGCATCTACAGTAATCTCTTGTCCATCTTTGATCAATTTCATTGCGTCTTCCACGCCAACAATGACAGGAACCCCTACATTTAAGCCTACTACAGCTGCATGGCTAGTAAGTCCGCCTTCTTCTGTAATTAATGCACTGCACTTTTCAATAGCCGGGACCATTTCACGATCCGTACCAATCGTAACAAGGATAGAGCCTTCTGTTACTTTCTCTAAAGCTTCTTTTGCTGTACGGGCAATAACAGCCTTTCCATAAGCCGTTTTTCTGCCAATCCCTTGTGCTCTTGCAATGACATCGCCAACAACATGGATTTTCATTAAGTTAGTTGTACCAGCTTCTCCGACTGGAACACCTGCAGTAATGACAACTAAGTCACCAGATGAAACAATTCCGCTATTTATGCTTTCTTGTACAGCAACATCTAACATTTCATCGGTTGATGTGGATCTTGGCCCAACTTGTGTATGAACGCCCCACACTAATGCCAAGCGGCGGGAAACAAACTCGTTTGATGTTACAGCCACGATTGGAGACTTTGGTCTGTATTTTGAAACCATTCGAGCTGTATGTCCGCTTTCAGTAGCTGTAATGATCGCACTCACATCTAAATCTAATGCAGTATGTGCAACAGATTGTCCGATCGCATCAGTTAAATTGTGTTCAGTGCTCTTGCTGCGCTTCGATAAAATGTCTTTATGGTTAAGTGCAGATTCCGCACGGGCAGCAATATTATGCATTGTTTGTACAGCTTCAACCGGATATGTTCCTGCAGCCGTTTCACCTGAAAGCATGATAGCATCTGTACCATCAAAGATTGCATTGGCTACGTCACTTGCTTCCGCTCTTGTTGGACGTGGGTTACGCTGCATAGAATCAAGCATTTGTGTTGCTGTAATAACTGGCTTACCTTGAATATTACATTTTTTGATTAAGCTCTTTTGTACTAAAGGAACCTCTTCAGCCGGGATTTCTACACCGAGATCTCCTCTGGCAACCATTAAACCATCAGAAACATCAAGAATTTCATCGATATTATCGACACCTTCCTGGTTTTCGATTTTAGGGATAATGTTAATGTAAGAAGCTCCGTTATCTTCAAGCAGCTGGCGAATTTCCAAAACATCCGATGCTCTGCGGACAAATGATGCAGCAACAAAGTCTACTTTTTGCTCAATTCCAAAAAGAATATCATTTGCATCCTTTTCAGTTATTCCAGGAAGTTTTACTGATACACCAGGAACATTTACACCTTTTTTATTTTTCAATGTACCGCTGTTTAAAATTTTCGTATGAATTTCACTCGTTGCTTTATCAATCTTTGTTACTTCAAGACCGATCAGACCGTCATCTAATAAAATTTTCGAACCGACATGGATATCATCAATAAGACCTTCATATGTAACAGAAAACTTATCTGCAGTTCCTTCAACTTCAGTCATGGAAACAATAATATCATTTCCAGCTACAAGCTCAATCGCACCATTCTGCATGTTGTTTGTACGAATTTCAGGACCTTTTGTATCTAATAAAATAGCAACTGTTTTACCTGTCTTTTCAGATGCCTCGCGAATATTTTTAATCCGCGCGCCATGCTCCTCATAATCACCGTGTGAGAAGTTAAGTCTTGCAACGTTCATACCGGCTTCAATCAGTTGTGTAAGTTTTTCAATGCTTTCACTGGCAGGACCAATTGTACATACAATTTTAGTTTTACGCATTTTTCTTCCTCCAATATCTCTTTTTTTATTTTATATGGATAATTCTTGAGATAACTTATATAGATCAGTATCAATCTCATGCTTCATATTGAAAACCTCTTCGAAATGAGTATCAACAACATTGTTGTTTTGAACTCCAACTGCTCGTCCGCCTTTACCTTCTAAAAGAAGCTCAACTGCACGTGCTCCTAAACGGCTTGCTAATACACGATCGAATGCTGTAGGTGATCCTCCGCGCTGGATGTGGCCAAGCACTGATACACGTGTATCAAAGTCGGTAACTTCTTTTACTTGCTTAGCAAATTCAACACCGCTGCAGACACCTTCTGCAACTACAATGATACTATGTTTCTTTCCACGCTCATGACCTTTTATTAGACGTGTCTTAATTTCTTGAATATCATATCCTACCTCAGGAATTAAGATCGTTTCTGCACCGCCTGCAAGCCCTGCCCATAGAGCAATATCACCAGCATCTCGGCCCATTACTTCAATAATAAATGTTCTTTCATGTGAAGTTGCTGTGTCTCTAATCTTATCAATAGCATCAATAACAGTATTTAGTGCAGTATCAAATCCAATTGTATATTGAGTGCCATTAATATCGTTATCAATAGTTCCAGGAACGCCAGCACATGGGAAACCTTGTTCAGTCAATGCTTTCGCACCGCGATATGAACCATCTCCGCCAATAACGACAAGCCCATCAATGCCGTGTTTCTTTAACTGTTCAATCCCTTTTTGCTGTCCTTCTTTTGTTTTAAACTCCTCACATCTTGCTGAATAAAGCATTGTGCCGCCTCTATGTATAATATCGCCTACTGATCCTAATTCAAGCTTCTTAATATTGCCGCTGATCAGACCGGCATATCCGCCGTAGACCCCATAAATCTCAACATTATGAAAAATTGCTTTACGCACGACTGCACGAACCGCTGCGTTCATGCCAGGAGAGTCTCCACCACTCGTTAAAACACCAATTCTCTTCATGTTCTTCTCACCTCATATTTAGAATTATGAACACATTAGGTTCATATTTGCTAATAATGTAAATTCTTCATATTCTTTACATAATTACACACTTCATTTATTCTATACTAATCAATATTTCTAAAATACCATGAAGAACAGCCTATCTCAACTCAAACAAAAAATAATCACTAAAGACGGAATAATCCGTGAAATGAAAACGCTTATTTGTACAAAATTAAGACACAATTAGAAAACCTGCATATACAAAGTCTTAGATTCCCTTGTTTGTAAAAAAGAATAAACCCGCCGGCAATCTAATCATGCTTTACCATACAAACTTGCTGCCACGGTGAATTTGCAGAAAAAGCATTTAGATTCTCAGCTGCAACTTCTATTCTAAACGAGATTGCTCAAAGTACCAAATCAGCTGTACTGCAGTTTCTATGCAATTCCTTTTAACTCATAAGCTCAATAAAAAAACAAAAAACGTGCGTAAGCACGTTTTATTTTACCCCAATGTAATCATTTAAAAACGAATATTTGCCAATCTGTTTATACTTCCCATAGCGCTGATTGACTAAACCTTCTTCTGTTAAAGAAAGAAGCTCTTTTAATGAAGATATTAGAATTTCTCCTATTGCAATTGCCTGCTGCTTGATATCTTTATGTGCCCCGCCTTTAACTTCAGGAATAATTTCATCAATAATGCCAAGTTCTTTTAAGTCTGGAGCAGTAATTTTCATGGATTCTGCTGCTTTTTTGGCTTGTGTCGAATCTTTCCATAGAATCGCAGCAGCACCTTCAGGTGAGATAACAGAATAGGTTGAGTTCTCAAGCATATGAATGTGATTCCCAACTCCTAATGCAAGAGCACCACCGCTTCCTCCTTCACCAATCACAATGCAAATAACAGGAACAGTTAAGCTTGCCATTTCAAACAAATTGCGGGCAATCGCTTCACTTTGCCCACGTTCTTCAGCAGCTTTTCCAGGATAGGCACCTTTTGTATCAATAAAACAAATAATAGGGCGATTAAACTTTTCAGCCTGTTTCATTAAGCGCATTGCTTTACGATACCCTTCAGGATGAGGCATTCCAAAGTTTCTGCGGATATTTTCCTTTGTGTCCTTTCCGCGCTGATGTCCAATGACGGTTACCGGCAGGCCTTTAAACCTTGCGATTCCGCCGACAATAGCCTCATCATCGCCGAATACCCGATCTCCATGACATTCAAAAAAACCTTCAAATAGCTCAGAAATATAATCTAAAGTGGTTGGTCTTTGCGGATGACGCGCTATTTGTACCCGATCCCACGGCTTCATGTGTTCATAGATATCTTCTTCCAGCTTGGCAAGACGATGCTCCAGTTTTGTAATTTCTGCTGATAAATCAACATCAGCTGTTTTTGTAAATTCCTTTAACTCGGCAATTTTCTTTTTTAACTCAACAACCGGTTTTTCGAATTCTAATTCTCCTACCACTCTAAATCACCTCCTGGCTGATGAATGGATAAAATATTTGAAAGCTGATCTTTCAGCTCGCTCCGGTGAATCACTGCATCCAATTGACCATGCTTCAGTAAAAACTCACTCGTTTGGAAATCCTCTGGAAGATCTTCACGAATGGTTTGTTCAATAATTCTTCTGCCTGCAAATCCAATTAATGCACCAGGTTCTGCAAAATTATAATCTCCAAGTGAAGCAAAGCTCGCAGAAACTCCGCCCGTAGTCGGATGGGTCATAATGGATATAATTAACCCGCCATGATCACTGAATCTTTTCAATGCAACACTTGTTTTGGCCATTTGCATAAGACTTAGTACTCCCTCTTGCATTCGGGCACCGCCAGACGCAGTAAAGATTACAAATGGGACAGATAGTTCATCAGCCTTTTCAATGGCACGCGTAATTTTTTCACCGACAACCGACCCCATACTTCCCATGCGGAAGGTAGAATCCATCACGGCAACAACAAGAGACTGGTTGTCTACCGTCCCAATTCCAGTAACAACAGCTTCATTGATGTTTGTTTTTTGTCTATCTTTTTCCAGTTTTTCTAAATAACCTGGAAAGTTTAATGGATTCTCAGAAACCATATCTTCATTGATTTCTTCAAAGCTTCCATGATCAAGAAAACTTTCCAGACGCTCAGAAGCATTCATGGAAAGATGATAATCACAATTCAAACAAACCTTTAAATTTTTAACCAGTTCTTTTGAATACATGATCTTTTTACAATTTGGACATTTTGTCATAATGCCCTCGGGAACATCCTGCTTCGCTGCTTCCGATGGTATTGTTGCATATTTAATCTTTTTGGTTTTCGTAAAGATCTCTTTAAACAAGATGAAACCTCCCCGTTTGATAATAATACAAATTTATAATTTCCCCACCCCACCAGTGGTCTGACCACCAATGCATAAAAAGTTGCTGATTGCGGTAGACCTTAGGCGCAATCAGACAGTTTTATTTATCATTCATTTCAAAAGTTCATTCAGAGTTACTTCACATTAAAATAAGAACACCGCTTTTGCGTACATCATTTTACTCTTGTCCAACTACTATAAACGATTAAATTTAAAAATAGTGCTGAAATATGTCAGCTTTCATTCGACAAGCTTTCTTAGTTTCTTATAAGCACCGCGAATTCTCATTTCTTCTTTTGTTTGCAGCTCTTCAATTAAATGAAGATAATCATGCTTTTGAAGCTCTTCAGCTGGGAAATCGAGCGAATTATAATAGTCTTTTAAAATTTCCCACATTCTTAAAAACAAATGATTATCTGCCAATAAGATGATTTTATAGAAAAATTCATCATCTGTAAAAGTCGTCTGCTCTGCCCAGTTTTTAAAAGCTAAGAGTTCATCATCAGTCTTTTTTTGCATAATAAGCCATAAGCAGTCAAGCTCGATTAAAAATTTCGTTTCCTTAATATCCTTTTTAGCCTTTTCATCCTGAAGAATAAATGTACTGAGCACCTGTACAAGCTGATGACCTTTAAAGTCGCGTATGAAAGTGCCTTCTCCTCTTCTTGTTTCGATGAGACCGAGCAGTTCCAGCGCTCGAAAAGCTTCGCGAACAGAAGAACGCCCAACCTTCAGGCGTTCGGATAATTCACGTTCAGATGGCAATTTATCTCCAGGCTTTAAATTTTCCGCTGCAATCATTTCGCGAAGCTTCTTAACAATTACGACATATACTTTAGATCCAGTTTGAGCTGATAACACGTCAGTTCATCACTCGCTTTTTCCGATAACAGCTAATCTGATTGTTTTCTCTTTTATTTCTTCAGGATCTACTTTCAGTCGTGCTACCCCAGTTTCCATTGCTGCCCTGGCGACCGCAGCAGCTACAGCAGGCGCAACTCTCGGATCAAATGGCCCTGGTATAACATAATCAGCATGCAAATCTGATTCATCTATAAGACTAGCAATCGCCTCAACAGCAGCAACCTTCATTTTTTCATTAATATGAGTTGCACGCACATCAAGAGCACCGCGGAAAATGCCTGGAAAAGCAAGAACGTTATTGACTTGGTTCGGAAAGTCGGATCGTCCCGTACCTACGACCAGTGCCCCTGCAGCTTTTGCATCTTCTGGCATAATCTCAGGAATAGGGTTAGCCATCGCAAAAATGATTGGGTCTGCGTTCATTGTTTTCACCATGTCAGCTGTTAATGCACCGGCAGCTGAAACACCAATAAAGACATCTGCACCCGTAATCACTTCTGCAAGACTGCCTGATTTCTTATCTCGGTTTGTATATTTAGCTACATCGTTTTTAATTTCATTCATACCTTGCGGACGGCCTTCATAAATGGCGCCCTTCGTATCGCACATAATGATTTCTCTTACGCCATAACTGTACAGCAGCTTAATAATCGCAATGCCTGCTGCACCCGCGCCGTTTGCTACTACTTTAATTTCATTCATTTTCTTGCCAGAGAGTTTTAATGCATTCACTAATCCTGCAACTGTGACAATGGCGGTTCCATGCTGATCATCATGGAAAATAGGAATATTGGTTTCCTTCTTAAGTCTTTCTTCTATATAAAAACAATTAGGAGCTGCAATATCCTCCAGATTTACACCGCCAAAAGTAGGCTCAAGCAGCTTCACCGTTTCCACAATTTTATCAATATCTGTTGTATTTAAGCAAATAGGGAAAGCATCTACACCTGCAAAGCTCTTAAATAGGACCGCTTTGCCCTCCATTACTGGAAGTGCAGCTTCCGGACCAATATTTCCAAGGCCAAGCACTGCTGTTCCATCGGAAACAACTGCTACCATATTTCCTTTCATTGTATATTCATATACAGTCTCAGGCTTATCATATATTTCTTTGCACGGCTCAGCAACACCAGGGGAATAAGCTAAGCTCAAGTCCTTGGCGTCCTTTACCTCTACTTTTGACTTTGATTCAAGTTTTCCTTTATTCACTCTATGCATATGCAGAGCTTCTTCTCTCAACGTCAAATTATCCACCCCTCTGTGTCCCAAAAAGACGAATTAAATTAATCTATTTTAAAGTTCGTATGTTTTAGCTTGCAGACCTCAATATTGGAAGCAGAACCTGTGTTTTACAGCAGATTCTTCTATACAGCGTAGTGGTCTGACCAATGATCTTAACACCAACTACTATAACATATATGATCTTGATGTAAAGGGCTATCGCTTTAATATCACATTTTCACTGCCTAATAAACCTTTTAGCCTATCCATAAAAATTGAAGTGGGATGAACACAATCTTCTTCTCCAAGCTTGATCCTCTTGCCGCTGCTCTCATAATAGAGAATAACTGAAATAGCTCCGGAATTTTCTCTAAACAAATCCTTAAGCTTTCGCAGCTGTTCATTTGTTTCCTGCTGCTCTGTAATTTTCAAATAAAGGATAGGCTCTTTCGGCTTAAATGTAGCTATTGCCTGTTCTGGCGTTTGGATCGATTGTACAATGATCTGCTTCTTTCCATCCCTTTCTTCGGGCTTGCCTGATATGAAGAGAATCCTTCCTTTGTTTAGAAGATGCGAATATTGATTTAGGACATTCGGAAAGATGACTCCTTCTACTTCACCACTCTGATCACTAAGTGTGATAAACGCCATCGTGTCCCCTTTTTTAGTGCGAATTTTATTTAACTCTGCTAAAAAGACGAATAACTTTACCTGACGGGCTGATGTATCCAATTCAGCGATGATATCCGTCCCCATCCTTTCCTGCTCATTTTCATAAACAGATATAGGGTGGTCAGACAAATACAGCCCCAGCACTTCTTTTTCAAATGCCAGCTTAGCTTCTGCAGTTATTGGATCAACGATTGTATATTTAGGTTTCGGGAAAAATTCACCGTCAGAAAAGAAGTCAGCCTGCTCATCATCCGGGTTCACAAGTAATGCATGCTCCAATGCTGCATCAATGCTGGCAAGAAGGACTGCCCGGTCTTCACCGAATTCATCAAAGCTACCGGAATGGATAAGTGTTTCAATGATTTTTCTATTGGCTATTTTGTGGGAAACGCGCATACAGAAATCAAATAAATCATGAAATTTCTGCTGTCCCCGCGCCTTGAAGATTTCCTTTAGAACATTTCCTCCTATCCCTTTAATAGCACCAAGGCTATAGCGGACAGAATGGTGTTCAACAGTAAATGTATACCAGCTTTTGTTAATGGATGGAGGCAGCACTTTGAGTTTCAAGTCTTTTAACTCTCGAATATATTGAGAGATTTTCACCTCATTGCCTGCAGAGGATGAAAGCAGGGCCGCCATAAAATGAAGCGGGTAGTTTGCTTTTAGAAAAGCTAGCTGATACGCAATTAAACTATAAGCAACCGCATGGCTCCTGTTAAATCCATAGTTAGCAAATTTCACAATTAAATCATATATATTGTGTGCCGTTTGCTCTGAATACCCTTTTTTCAATGCGCCAGC
Organism: Cytobacillus gottheilii; assembly: GCF_001636345.1. GTDB lineage: Bacteria > Bacillota > Bacilli > Bacillales > Cytobacillaceae > Cytobacillus > Cytobacillus gottheilii. The sequence goes on along the minus strand of NZ_KV440945.1, from coordinate 1,337,136 downwards.
AACAAAATGAGTCCGTTCTTGATCCAGTACTTCCTTCTGTTTCTTACTAACTGCCCGTCTGAGCATATCTGCTTCCCCTAAAGTAAATCCAGCCATCATCGCAGCAATCTGCATAATCTGCTCCTGATACACGATAACACCATATGTGTTCTCAAGGATCGGCTTTAAGTCAGGATGGTAGTATGAAATCTCTTGTTTCCCATGCTTACGGTCAATAAAGAGAGGAATGTTTTCCATTGGACCTGGACGATAGAGGGCATTAACGGCGACGATATCTTCAAAGGACGATGGACGCAAATTTTTCAGTACTCTTTGCATCCCTGCTGATTCAAACTGAAAAATCCCATTGGTTCTGCCGCTGCTCAGCAGTTTAAAAACATGTTCGTCATTTACAGGGATAGACTTAATATCTATTTTTTCTTTTGAATGTCTATTAATGGAGTTCACTATATTTTCGATAAGGGATAAGTTTCTTAATCCCAAAAAGTCCATTTTTAAGAGACCTATATTCTCTAAATATTCCATTGAGTATTGTGTCAGGTACACTTGATCATGCCCTGCCTGTATAGGGACAACAGAAACTAGCGGCATTTCGCTGATCACCACTCCAGCTGCGTGTGTAGATGTATGCCGCGGCAATCCTTCCAGTTTTAGTGCTGTTTCAAATAGACGTTTATGCAGGCCTGATTCTTCTGTAAATCTTCGCAGAGAATCGGATGAATTATATGCCTCACTCAGTGTAATCCCCAGCTTGGAAGGCACTGACTTTGACAGCCTGTCCAGCTCCTTTGTATTTAAGCCAAAAGCTCTGCCAACATCCCGCAGTGCAGCTTTTGCTGCCATCGTTCCAAAGGTCACAATTTGGGCTACATGCATTTCGCCATACTTGTTGGCCACATACTGAATCACTTCATCCCGGCGATGATCTGGAAAATCAATATCGATATCAGGCATAGAAATTCTCTCAGGGTTCAAGAAACGCTCGAACAGCAATCCGTGAGCGATTGGGTCCACATCTGTAATATACAGAACATAAGCCACCATCGAACCGGCTGCTGAACCCCGGCCAGGTCCTGTTAAAATATCGTGCTCTCGGCAATATTTCATAAAATCATAGACTATTAAAAAATAGTCGCTGTATTTCATTTTCTTTAGAATACTTAACTCATATGCCAGACGTTCCTTATGCACTTTTGTATCCTGAGGATAGCGTTCCTGATACCCTTGCCAGCATAATTTTTCTAGTAATTGTTCTGACGTTAAACCATCCACCGCAGGATATTTTGGCAGATGTTCTCCATTCAGCTCAAGCATTACATTGCATTGCTCAGCGATTTTTAGCGTATTTTCCAACGCATCAGGATACATGGATAAAAGCCCAGTCATTTCCGCTGCAGATTTTAAGTTGTATTCTTCGCCCTGCAGTCTCATTCTGTCTTCAGCTTGAATCTTTTCACCGTTTTTAATACAAGTCAGGCAGTCTTGCGCAAAAGCGTCTTCCTTCTGCAAATAATGCACCGCATTCGCAGCAGTAAGCTCAATCCCCGTTTCTGAACTGATTTGCACAAGCCCATTTCTCACTTTTTCTTCATTTGATATTCCATGATCATGCAGCGATAAATAAAACTGCTGCTCCTCGCAGTGATCCCGATAGAAACATGCTGACTTTTTCGCTTCTTCGTATTCGTCATTAATCAAGTGCTGCTCAATTTTCCCTTCAAGACCTGGACTCAGCATAATTAAGCCTTGGTTATATGCCTTTAGCCATCTTGCAGGAATTCCACCTGGAGATTTTGTGCCAATCACACTCGAAATCTTAAGCAGATTTTGATAGCCTGTTTGATTTCTAGCCAGTAACACTAGAGGAAATGGCTCTGCCTGTTCAGATTCATCATCTACTACATCTGCTGTTAAACCTAAAATAGGCTTTATCTCATTTTTTAAGCATTCCTTATAAAAAGAGACAGCGCCATACATCACGTTTCTGTCTGTTAATGCAATCGCCTCAAAGCCAAGTTGTTTGGCTTGTTTAGCCAAGTCCTCCACTTTTGCTGTACTCATCAGCAAGCTATATGCACTATACACATGAAGGTGAATAAAAGACACTGTAATCACACCCTTATTTCTTCTATTCCTTTTATTATAGAACGGGAGATATAAAAAAGAAAATATGTTCTCTTTTTTCAATTCACCGTACCTAATGAGGAAGAATCATATGCAGCAAAGAAATCCGCTTTTAGCGGGAGGGTGATGAAAGTTTGAATGCTTATAGCTTTAATACTTATGTGTATGCTTTTGCAGAACGTTATGAAAGGACATTTCTCCAAGGTTTGTTAAAAATGAGACAACCATCATAAAAAAAGCAGTATGTCCATATGATGTAATAATAAATGTTTACGAATATGCTAAACAAGGATGGAGATATATGGAGAATCAACCCTTTTTCGCATCACTGTTTGAAAGCTACTTTATTGCACTTGGTGTTTTGCTTGGCGGATCTATTATCGGTGCACTTGCAGCGTTTATTACTGGAAAGCCGCCGCTAACAGAAGTTTTCCGTCTTTCGAATCTTATTCGAATCTGGGCGATTATTGCTGCAATCGGCGGGACATTTGATACTGTTTATAGTTTTGAACGAGGCGTTTTAGATGGACAAACAAAAGATCTTTTCAAGCAATGCCTGCTCATCCTTTCCGCCCTTGGAGGTGCTCAAACCGGAGCACTGCTGATTAACTGGTTAACACAGGAGCATGTTTCGTAATGAGAATCCCACCTCTTTACCGCAAGCCCTCATGGCAGCGCTTTTTAGGAGGGATGGCTATCGGTGCATTTATCAGCTGGTTTTTTTTTCTGTATATCTTTGGAGAATGGCAGGAGGATTACAGTAAACAAATTGATGGTCAAAAGGACTTAATACAGGAACTCACCAAGGAAAAGGATATTTGGCAGGAAGAATTTAAGAAACTGAATAAAGAGAATAAAGAAAAACTGACCGTTCAGCAGATCCATTTAAAAATAGATAACTATAACAAATACAAACTTGATGTATACAGTGTCTTTGAAGCTGAAAAAACGTTAAAAGAAGAAATCAGCATGATGGTTGCAAAAGATATTGAAACTGTACATTCAAGCTTAGGCTTAATTGAAAGAATCATTCAAAACAAAACACTTGAAATCAATGGAAAGCGTTATAAAGTAACGATTAAAAAAATGAGTGTATATACGACCTTCTCCATCCATGTGAATCTGCAGCTTGAATAGAAAATATCTAAGGCTGGACGGATAGGAGGAAGCTTATCTGCACTTAATAAGCAAAAAAAGCTGACATTTGTCAGCTTTTTACTTTTTACAAACCTCTTCTAAATCCTTTATGACAGAACTCATTTCATCCCACGAATAAATTGATGCACCTGCTGCAAGCGGGTGGCCGCCTCCGTTGTATTTAGCAGCAATCGTGTTGATGACCGGTCCTTTCGAGCGCAGGCGAACACGGATTTGATCATTTTCCTCGATGAAAAATACCCATGCTTTAATGCCTGCAACGTTCCCAAGCTCACTTACAAGCAAGGACGCTTGAGAAGGTTTTGCATCATAGGTTTCGAGCAGTTCTTTCTTCAATACCATCATGGCAGCTCCATGCTGGAGCATTTCAAAATTCTGCAGCACAAAACCATTCAATTTAACGATATTCGGCTGAAGCTCATACATTTTATCAAAAAGCTCTGTCCGGGAAAATTGATAGTGAATTAGCTCACCCGCATATGCAAATGTCTTTTCTGTTGAGCTTGGATATAGAAACCTGCCAGTGTCCCCTACAATTCCTGCAAAAAGAAGACGCGCTGCTTCATCAGACATTTGGAGGCCATCATCCTTGCCTTCCTTATAAAATTCATAGATCATTTCACTAGTGGAGCTGGCATTAGTATCTACCCACATGATGTCTCCATATGGATCCACATTCGGATGATGGTCAATTTTGATTAGGAAATCACCCTTTGTATAGCGCTGGTCACAAATTCGTTCTGTATTAGCTGTATCGCATACAATGACAAGTGCTCCTTTAAATGTATCATCGGAGATGTTGTCCAATCTGCGCAGATAGTGCAGAGTATCTTCTTCCTGACCAACTGTATAAACTTTTTTCTCCGGGAATGATGCCTGAATCACCTCAGCCAGACCGCCTTGAGAGCCATATGCATCTGGATCTGGTCTTACGTGTCTATGTATGATAATGGTTTCATACTGCTTTATTTTTTCGATTATTTGCTTTTTCATGAGATACTCCTTTTGGATATACATTTGATAAATATAAAAACAACAGCAGATCAAGCTGATCTGAGAGATCTTTTAACAATTTACCGCTCTAAACGCCCAAATAACTTTTATCATATATTAATGGATTTTAATCGTTTTGCCTACTGATTGTAAATATAATTGGAATTTTACTGTCTTTCCCGTTAAAATGAATATGATTGATTATACTTGGAGGTTTAACAATGCCCATACTCGTTATACTGGTGATTGTATCTTTTTCACTTTATATTTTCTATAAGATCAGATCCTTCATGGCTAAAGGTCCTGCTGAAAGGCATTGGATTACTGCAAAAGGCAGAATGGCATTAGGCTCATTTGTTGGAATTTTTGGAGTAAACCAGCTATTTCTAACGCCGAACACAACAGCCTATATCGTTTCAGCTATTTTTATCATTGTCGGTGTTCTTTGCCTATATACTGGCTTTAAAGCGTATAAATTTCATCTGCCGCATGCAGCAGCAGAGGTTGAAGCGTATAAAAAAGGATAAAAGTCGTTATTACTTGCCCGCCAGACAATGGCGGGCTTTTTGATGTGCTCTAATTCTCTATTTAGTGATCACATTAGCTTCTGTCAATCAGCTGGCACATCATCATTGCTTTACCGACAAGAATCCCTTCATTGAAGACTTCAACGTCGACTTTACCAAACTTTCTTCCAACCTCAAGTACTTTTGGGAATATATCAAGGGTGCTGTCAATTTGAACAGGTTTTAAAAAATAGATCGTCATATTTTCTACAACAAGATCACCTTTTTTATAGCTTTTCAAAATGCGATTGGCTGCCTCAGAAACAATTGTAGTAAAAACACCATAAGAAATCGTGCCAAGATAATTTGTCATTTGCGGTGTTACCTCGCATTGGTATACATCATCACCTTTGCCTTTGCCTTTCATGACGGTAAACTGATTTGTAACGATATCATCCAGCGTTTCCCCCACCTGCGGCTGGCGCTGAATCATTTGCAATGCCTTTAATACATCCTGCCTGCTGATGATGCCAATTAATTTATTGGCATCATCAACTACAGGCAGCAATTCAATTCCTTCCCATACCATCATATGAGAGGAAGAAGCAACACTTGTTTTTCCGCCAACCGTCATTGGATTTTTCGTCATTATTTTTTCAATAGAAGTATGCGGGTCTCTGCCCATAACGTCTTTAGAGGTAACCATTCCATAGACTTTTCCATTATGATCTACAACAGGAAAACGGCTATGGGTAGTCTGCCGGTTATATGTAAACCAATCCTCGACTGTATCAGTTGTTCTCAGAATAGTCGTATCTTCAATAGGTGTTAAAATGTCCTCTACCAGGACAATCTCTTTTTTTATGAGCTGATCGTAAATCGCCCGATTAATCATGGTTGCAACAGTGAATGTATCATAGCTAGTCGAGATGATCGGGAGCTGCAGTTCATCTGCAATTCGCTTCACATCCTCATCGGTATCAAACCCACCCGTAATGAGTACTGCCGCACCTGCTTTTAGAGCCAGTTCATGAGCATTTGTCCGGTTCCCGATAATCAGGAGGTTTCCCGCACCGGTATAACGCATCATGGCATCGAGCTCCATTGCTCCGATGACAAACTTATTAAGTGTTTTATGGAGCCCGGTTCTGCCGCCAAGTACTTGACCATCAACGATGTTTACAACCTCAGCGTACGTAAGCTTTTCAATGTTTTCTTTTTTCTTCCGCTCGATTCTAATCGTGCCTACACGTTCAATGGTGCTTACGTAACCTTTATTCTCAGCTTCCTTAATGGCCCTGTAAGCTGTTCCTTCGCTTACAGATAATGCTTTCGCAATTTGCCTGACAGAAATTTTTTCCCCAACGGGCAATTCATCTATATATTGCAGGATTTGTTCGTGTTTCGTCGCCAATCCATGTCACCCTCTTCTCCTCATTGCTAAGTCTATTATAAGGTTAAGAGGGTCTATATTCAATTCAGTCTGCCGCTCTGCTAGCGATAAGAGCGGATCTTCTTTTTGTCAGCGATTAATGTTTTTTGTGTACGAGCTGCGCGTCTTGGAGCGTAAAGCATCGCTGTTAAATTCCCGGCAACGGCCATAAGCATAAATGCAAGCCATACGGCAGAGAATAAGCCTTGTTCTCCTCCTGCCTGAATACTTAAGCGAGGCACAGCATAATAAAGCATGAGCCCACAAATGAGCAAACATAATAAGTAACGATTTTTGTTCATGATTTCCCCTCCTAATACATCTATCATTAAAATGTATGCGGACATGCTGAAAACATGCAAAAAGCACATGCTCTAAAATGAAGCATGTGCCTCTTTTCTATTTTTAGCTTTCCTCGGTTAGAAGGCAACTCAACATTCTCTTATAATACAAAGCTGACTACAGTTCAATCGACTCGCCGGCCTCTAATACTTTTCCGCTTTGATCATCAAGAAGCTCAATAAATTCATGGGGATCCTGTTTAATTGGCGGGAATGTATTAAAATGAATTGGTACCACTGTTTTTGCCTGCAATAATTTGGCTGCATAAGCAGCATCTTCAGGGCCCATCGTAAAATTATCCCCAATCGGCAAAAATACTACATCGATAGGATGACGCTCCCCAATTAGCTTCATATCTGAGAATAAAGCTGTGTCTCCCGCATGATATACGGTCTTTCCTTCTGCCATAAACAGCACTCCGGCTGGCATCCCCAAATAAATAATTTGCTGGTCATCCGTAATGTACCCTGTTCCGTGGATAGCTTGCGTTAACTTCACTTTCCCAAAATCAAATTCATAAGCTCCGCCAATGCTCATTCCATGGGTCTTGACTCCTTGCCAGCCTAAATAGGCAGCAAGCTCTGCATTCCCAATTACTAACGCATCATTCTTTTTTGCTATTTCAACTGTATCACCTAAATGATCGCCATGGCCATGTGTGACAATGATGACATCTGCTTTTACATCTTCAGCTTTTAAATCTGTTAGTTCATTCCCATTAATAAAAGGATCGATAAGAATCGTTTTTCCATTTGTTTCAATCTTCACGATTGAATGTCCATGATATGATACTTTCAAGATCAACACTCCTTAACATTTTCTTCATTCACTACTTCCACATAGTTGCTATTCCCTTTTTCTATATCCATTATGTAACGAAAAATATAAATTCAGTGAAAATCCCCTTGTAACATGAATTATAAATTTCATCGACATCTCTCTAGGTTCTTGATATTTACTTTTCCTTTATTAGTTGCTACTCTCATAGTAAGGACGATAAGGGAGGTACATATATGAATACAAAGTTACATAGTGTTTCTGAGTGGATGAAAGAGAATGATATCCAGTTTAGCTTTATCACTTCATCTGAAAATGTTTTTTATTTGAGCGGTTTTTTCAGTGATCCGCATGAACGGTTACTGGGACTTGCTGTTTTCCAAGATGCAGAGCCATTTCTCGTCTGCCCTGCCATGGAAATAGAAGACGCTAAACAAGCAGGCTGGAACCATGAAATCATAGGTTATAGCGATATTGAAAATCCTTGGGAGAAAGTTCACCAGGCAGTAAAGAAACGAGTTGCTCACATTTCCAGTGCAGCAATTGAAAAAGAGCATATGAATGTTGAACGATATGAAGCCATTACACAAATTTTCAGCGGAGCGCAGTTTGTATCAGCAGAAGATAAGCTCAGAAAGCTTCGGATGGTGAAGGATGAGCAAGAGCTTGAAATCATCAGAGAAGCATGTGCTTTAGCCGACTATGCTATTGAAGTGGGCTGCTCGGAGATTGCTGAAGGAAAAACAGAGCTTGATGTATTAGCAGCAATAGAGTATGCACTCAAGAAAAAAGGTGTCAACGAAATGTCCTTTTCAACCATGGTTCTAACCGGAGCTAACGGTGCCTCGCCACATGGCACACCGGGCATGACTCAGATGAAAAAGGGTGATCTTGTTCTTTTCGACTTAGGTGTTGTATGGAAAGGATACTGCTCTGATATTACAAGAACCGTTGCATTCGGTGATATCAATGATAAGCAAAAAGAGATCTATGATACCGTACTAAAAGCACAGCTGGCTGCAGTAGAAGCCAGTAGACCCGGCATGACAGCTGCTGATATTGATTTAACAGCACGGAATATTATTGGAGAAGCTGGCTATGGAGAATATTTCCCACACCGATTAGGTCATGGACTTGGAATCAGTGTACATGAATATCCATCCTTAACTGAGACCAATCCGCTTCAGCTTGAAAAAGGAATGGTCTTTACTATTGAACCAGGCATCTACGTACCAGGAGTCGCAGGCGTGAGAATTGAAGATGACCTGGCAGTTACTGAGAATGGGGTAGAAGTTTTAACTAAATTTCCAAAGGAATTGCAAATAATTTAGTATCCAGAATATAATAGCATTCTGCAAAAAAAGCCATCATTTTAAGAATGACGGCTTTTTTGCATTGACATACTCCCTCTATTAGCTGGAGAAACTTTTTAGTGACGTTTTTTCTTATTATGTTTTTGAATTTGTTCTTCTGAATAGTCAATTACACCGCTATTATAAGCGTTTGTAATTTGCTCACTAACTTCGTTTGTACCTTTTTCATCCATCTCGTAATAAGATTGATTATTTGCATCCTGTTTTTTCATTTGTATCGCTCCTTTTTTAAGTTCTCCATATATTGTTCGATTTTTTGTTAGAGTTATACAAGTTTTGGGTATGTATAAATTAGGCAAAGGAGGAGAAATTTTATGACTATGAATTATGAAAATATACTAGTTGCTGTAGATGGTTCGCCTGAAGCAGATTGGGCTTTTAGAAAAGCAATAGAAATAGCAAAGAGGAATAATGCAAAGATCATCGTAGCCCATATTGTTGATACACGCACATATGCTAATGTTGAAGCCTACGACCGCGGCGTTGCAGACCGTGCGAATGAATACGCAGAAGAACTAATGGAAAAATACAGAAAGGCTGCATTAGAAGCAGGTGTCAAAGAAGTTACTTATGAAATTGATTTTGGCTCACCTAAAGTTAAGGTGCCAAAAGAGATGGCTAAAAATCATAATGTCGACTTAATTATCTGTGGAGCAACAGGAATGAATGCAGTTGAACGATTCCTTATTGGCAGCGTTTCTGAGCATATAGCTCGTTATGCGGAATGTGATGTTTTAGTTGTTCGGACAAAAAAAGAAGCTGAATAAATTGTTAATGAAACGAAGCACTTGCCGCTTCATGACAAGAGCACGCTGTTATAAAACAGCGTGCTCTTCTTTATGTTTTAATATTGTTTTTGCTTTTTCTATGGCTGCCTCTACTTGTTTAAAGCCTGTTCCTCCTGCGCTGTTCCGTCTTTGAACCGCATTAGCAGGGTCAAGCACCTCATAAATATCTTCGTTAAATTGAGGATGAGCATTTTTATACTCTTCAAGTGGAAGATCTCCAAGATAACAGCCTTTCTCAACACATAACAGAACTAATTTACCTACTATTTCATGTGCTTCCCTGAAAGGAATTCCTTTATCAGAAAGATAATCAGCAAGTTCCGTAGCATTTGAAAAGTCTGTTTTCGTCGCCTTTTCCATTTGCTGCTTCTTCACCTTCATTGTACTTACCATTCCAGCAAAGATTTTTAATGAACCTGCTACCGTTTTAACTGTATCAAACATGCCTTCTTTATCTTCCTGCATATCTTTGTTGTATGCCAGCGGCAAGCCCTTTAAAACTGTGAGCAAACCAACTAAATTACCATAGACACGACCTGTTTTCCCGCGAATTAATTCCGCCATATCAGGATTTTTCTTCTGAGGCATTATGCTGCTTCCTGTTGCAAAGCTATCGTCAAGTTCAATGAATTGAAACTCCTGTGAAGACCAAAGAATAAATTCTTCACTTAAGCGGGACAAGTGCATCATTAAGATTGAACTATTTGATAAGAATTCGAGAATAAAATCACGGTCACTTACCGCATCAAGACTATTTTCGTAAATCCCATCAAATCCGAGTAAATCTGCTGTTTGCAGGCGGTCGATCGGAAATGTTGTTCCTGCAAGCGCACCAGCTCCAAGCGGAGATATATTTATGCGCTTTAAGCTCTCGATTAAGCGTTCTTTATCACGCTGCAGCATCCAAAAATAAGCCATTAAATGGTGCCCGAAAGATATAGGCTGTGCTCTTTGAAGATGCGTATAGCCAGGCATCAATGTTTCAACATGTTCTTCAGCCTTTTCTAACAGTGCCTTTTGCAGCTCTTCAACGAATTGAATGATTTGCCCAACTTCACTGCGCAAGTATAAGTGCATATCTGTAGCAACCTGATCATTACGGCTTCTTGCTGTATGAAGCTTTCCGCCTACAGGACCAACGATGTCTGTCAGCATGCTTTCGAGGTTTAAATGGATATCCTCCAGCTTCACAGAATATTGCAATTCTCCCTGCTCTGCCTTTTGTTTAAGCACGTTTAGTCCATCCTTAATTTTAGCAGCTTCATCTTCTGAGATAATGCCAGTGGAGGCAAGCATAGTAACATGCGCTATACTGCCTTCAAGATCCTCCTGCACCAGTTCCTGATCAAATGATATGGATGCACCAAACTCATCTACCCATTCTTCAGCAGATTTAGTAAATCTGCCTCCCCAAAGCTTTTTCACACTGTCACCTTCTTCTCTTTTTGAACAATGCTCTGTACTTTTGTTGGAAGTCCCCAAAGCTGAATGAAACCAACAGCTGCATTGTGGTCAAATTCATCATCAGATGTATAGGTTGCAAGCTTCTCATCGTATAAAGAATACGGTGACTTTCTGCCTTCAATAATGGCATGGCCTTTAAAGAGCTTTACTCTTACCGTTCCAGTAACATATGTTTGTGTTTCCTCAAGAAATGCAAGCAGTGCATCCTTTAGCTGTGAAAACCACAATCCTTCATAAATTAATTCAGCAATTTTCTTTTCAATGACAGGTTTAAAATGAGCAACCTCTTTTACGAGTGTTAAATCTTCAAGCTCTTTATGAGCTTTAATTAGCGTCATAGCACCAGGACACTCATAAACTTCACGAGATTTAATGCCCACAAGACGATTTTCAACATGATCAATACGGCCAACACCATGTTTTCCAGCTAAGAAATTCAATTCTAAGATCAGCTCAGAAAGTGAATATTTTTTACCGTTTAGGCTAACAGGCACACCTTTTTCAAAACCGATTTCAACTATATCTGCTTGATCTGGAGCATGTTCCAAACTGGATGTCAGTTCATATGCATCTTCAGGAGGAGCTGCCCAAGGATCTTCTAAAATTCCGCACTCATTGCTTCTGCCCCATAAATTTTGATCAATGGAATAAGGAGAATCCAGATTAATCGGAATTGGAATATTTTTTTGTTTTGCATACTCAATTTCTTCTTCGCGCGACCATTTCCATTCACGAACTGGCGCAAGTACTTTCAGTTCAGGATTTAATGCTTGAATAGCTACTTCAAAGCGAACCTGATCATTTCCTTTTCCTGTACATCCATGCGCAACCGCTACTGCCCCTTCTTTTTCTGCAACCTCTACCAGCTTTTTAGCTATTAAAGGTCTTGAAAGGGCCGATACAAGCGGATACTTATTTTCATAAAGTGCATGGGCTTTAAGTGCCACTAAAGCAAACTCATTTGCAAATTCTTCTTTTGCATCAATTACATATGAAGAAACAGCACCAACCTTAAGTGCTTTCTCCTTAATAAAGTCTAGATCTTTTCCTTCACCCACATCCAAGCAGCAGGCAACTACTGAATAACCTTGGTCTCCGAGCCATTTAATTGCAACTGAAGTATCTAATCCGCCTGAATAGGCAAGAACTATTTTTGGATTTGTCATTGTTTAAATCCCCTTTCAATTTATACGTATAAATATACAGTTTTATATATTTTTATTCATTTATTATGCTATTACTTTATCAATCTTTTATATAAAAATCAATACATATTCACTCGATTGAATAAAAATTAAATATTCTGTATTTGTATACTCACCGAAATATCCTCAAATGAAATACTGGGACATTTAAAATAGAACGGGACAAAAATAAAAAGATCATAATAAAATATACAAATAATAAAGCTGTCAACGCAGGAATCGAGTGGGGTCCTCCGCTCCATTTCACTCATGTTTAGAAATATTAAATCTTAAACAAATAAAAAACCAAATGATTGGAAAGTTTCACTTCCAAATCATTCGGTTCTGTGTTGTGTTAAATACTTATGTCCAGCCTCACTCGATTCTATTACTCGCTTGAATACTATGTCCGATCCTCTTATTAACTCGTAGTAAGCTCTATTTTGCTTTTAAGCTAAAAGCTCCGCTTATCCGGTCTTTTCTTTATAAATCTTTTTTCAATTCACGCACTACATGACCTAATTCAGGCAAAATGAGTTTGTTCATGGCCAATTTCACGGCGCCAGTTGAGCCTGGTGTAGAAAATATGGCTTTGTTTTGAAGTACTCCTGCAGAGGCACGTGAAAGAATGGCAGCCGATCCGATATCTTCTTGATAGCTGAGCAGACGAAAAAGCTCGCCAAAACCAGTTATTTCTTTTTCATAAAGTGCAGAGATGGCCTCGATTGTTACATCTCTTTTGGCGATTCCTGTTCCCCCATTTGTTAAGATCACATCAATATCAGGGGAATTACACCCTTTTTTTACTTCATCTGCAATAGAAGCAGCATCATCTTTGACAATGACATAGTCAACAATTAGATGGCCGTTATCTTTAAGGAGATCATTCATAAGCTGTCCGCTCTTATCTGTTTCCTTTGTACGTGTATCACTAACCGTAATGATCTTACATTTTACTATTTTGGGTGCTTCCATTTTATGCTCGAGCTGGCTCATCCTCATTCACCTTTTCCGTTTAGGTATTTAAGCTGATAGTATTTATGTGCAAAGTCTGTGACTTTTGCTGTTAATACATAGTTCGCACCTGCGCCAATTGCCATGCTGGCAAAAGGAATGCCCTGGATTGATTTTTTTCTGAGAAGCAGGATTAACAGCCCTTTCAAAACCTGCTGAATTGGCTGGTTCATCCAAGAAACATCTGTTAAATCTTCTTTTCCTTCGTAAAAATAACGTTCTTCTTCATCACTATTCAAATCTGCCTTTAACTCTTCCCATATAGCGGGCTGCAGACGTGCTGGAAGTAATGCGGAATGAAAAACTTTAAGTGAGTTCATCATTTCATATGGTGTATTTACTTCAAAACCATATGTCATTGCAATTAATTGCACGGCTCTTAAATTAATGACAGCCATGGCCGGCAGATCCGTGCCAAGCATGATCGCACTTCCTGTACCAGTAAGACCGCCTTGTGCAAGTGAATAGATCCGATGCCTTGAAATTTGCTGCTGAGCTATGTATTGAAGCTGGTCGATGGTCAATAAACGTAAATCTTCTACCTTTTCAATATTAGGATTATAAATTCTGCCTGCGCTTAAGATGCGTTCCTTTGCATCCAGCTGCAGCTGTGATCCTTGAATCAATGCATGTAAATGAAATAGCCAATTATCTAAAGAGGCAAAAAACTGCTGCTGTATTTCTTCAGGAAGCATAGAGAATGAACGTTCCAAATACTTATCATATGTAAGCATAAAATCATTTGGTTCGTAGCTATACAATTTCTCTTCCCATTCAAGAATTGAATTTAGTACCCTCTGCTCACTGGCTGTCAATGACATGATTCATCCCTCCGAAACCATTTTTCTTCTAATACCCCCAGTATAGCATAGCATGATAGCAGAATTCCTCTCCTGTAAAAGGAGAAGAGAGCGATTGCAGCAGACGCACAAAAAAAAGGGAACCCCGTCCAGTCAATGATCGTCTGGCGGATTCCCCTAATACATAAAGAATTACTTCGCTAATCTTACAACGTCACGTGCAATCATTACTTCCTCATCCGTAGGGATGACCATAACTTTTACAGGTGAATGCGGATAGCTGATGAATGCTTCCTTGCCTCGTACTTGGTTAAGTGCAGGGTCGAAGTATACACCCATGAATTCAAGTCCCTGAAGAACTTTTTCACGGATAACGTCACTGTTTTCACCAATACCAGCTGTGAAAATAATAGCATCTACACCATACATTCTTGCAGCATATGAACCGATATATTTATGAATTCTGTCTGCAAATACTTGTAGAGCTAGCTCAGCTCTTTCATTGCCTTCATTAGCTTGAACTTCAATATCACGAAGGTCGCTTGAGAAGCCGGAAACGCCAAGCATACCACTCTTTTTATTTAAAACATCAAGTACTTCTTCAGCTGTTTTTTCTGTTTTTTCCATGATGAATGGAATTAACGCAGGATCGATGTTACCGGATCTTGTTCCCATTGTCACCCCTGCAAGAGGTGTAAAGCCCATTGATGTATCGATTGATTTTCCGCCTTCAATAGCTGCAATACTTGCACCATTTCCTAGGTGGCAGGAAATAAGGCGAAGCTGTTCAATCGGACGGCCAAGCATTTCTGCAGCACGTTCTGATACATATTTATGTGAAGTACCGTGGAAACCATATTTACGGATTCCATACTCTGTGTAGTAATCATATGGCAAGCTGTATAAAAATGAAGCTTCAGGCATTGTCTGGTGGAATGCTGTATCAAAAACAGCTACAGCCGGTACATTTGGAAGAACTTGCTGGAACGCTTTAATTCCTGTAATATTTGCAGGATTATGTAAAGGTGCAAGCTCTGAAAGATCGCTAATTTTAGCAAGAACTTCTTCAGTAATTAATGCTGAATCTGGAAATTCTTCTCCGCCATGAACGACGCGGTGGCCAATTCCTTCAATTTCGTCTAATGATTGAATGATTCCAAGTGAAGTTAATTTATCAAGAAGGATTTTTACAGCTACTGCATGATCAGGAATATCTGTAACCTCTTTCACTTTTTCACCATTCACTGTAATATTAAACACTGCATTATCTAAGCCAATTCTCTCAATTAGACCTTTTGTAATTACTTCTTCAGTAGGCATTTCAAACAATTGAAATTTCAATGATGAACTGCCGGCATTAATTGCAATAATTTTTGCCATTTTGTCCGCTCCTTTATAAACTGCGTTTACATACAAATATAGTCTGCTCAACGCTGATCATTTATATCTCTCAATTTCTCATTTAATCATTGCTTTCCGTTTTTTTCAAGGCAAGTACAAATTGTTATCGTTTACATTATAAAAGTAATTTTATTCTGATAATTATCAGAAATTTAGTTTCATTTTAACTACAGAATATTCTCGTTAATGATTAGTCCTTATAAGGAGTTAACACTATATAAACACTAGAAAAAAAAGCCGGCAATGCCGGCTTTTATCCTACTTATTTTCTTTAATCCATTCATTCACTTGCGTAAGGATCCGGTCAACTGCCTGAGCTTTTGAAAGGCTTGGCAGATTAACTAGTAATGCCTCTTTAGGCGGCTTTACATTTTCACCTTTCTTTTGCAGGATCAAGATGCTTTTTGCAGCTTGTTCATTTTTAAATAGAGTTAACGGCAGTTGAAAGAGTCCTTGTATGATGGCATTCTCTTTTAAATACTCGTGAAGTTTTCCTGCCTGCTGACTTTCGAAAAGGCCGTTTGGTACGAGCAAAAATAAATAGCCGCCCTCTTTCACATGATTCACACTTTGCTCAATAAAGAGGTGATGTGCATATGCATGTCCTTCATCTGCTTTTAACTTATATTCAGCAGCTCTTACATCATTCGGATAGTAGCCTACCGGCAAATCACAAATTACAGCATCAGCAAGTTCGGTAAATAAAGGCTCTAACGCATCTTGGTTAAAAAATTGAATCGGATGCTCCTGCAGATTTGCATTAATATAAGCTAGCTTAATTAAGATGTCATCAATCTCCACACCCGTTGCTTCAATTGTACGATTATGCATATGATTTATGACAGTTGTCAACAGGTTCCCTGTCCCCACGGCTGGATCAAGCAGATGAATTTCTTTGCCGCTTAAAAACTTATCAGCTAAATAGCCCATGAACATCCCAATCGAATCTGGTGTCATTTGATGATTCTGCTGAATGTTTTGCTTCATCCCTTTTAAGATAGCAAGCTGAAACGATTTTCTTATTTCCTCGGAACTGAAGCGATCAAGCTGAATGGAATCATAGCTTTTACGGAGCCTTTTCACACTCAGCTCACTAAGTTCCTCTTGCAGTATGCTTCCGTGAAACAAGTTTTCCCCTGTTTCAGCTAATGCTTCTAAATATGTACAATCAAATTCCTCTTGCATAATGGTGGCTGTTTCATTAAAAACAGTAAATAATTCCTCCACCGGTGCTAAGTTATTCAATCCTCTTTCCCCCGTTCTATAAAATCATCATCTATTAGATGAAGCTATATTATCACAAGTTTGAACGAAACCTGCCATCATTTATACCATTTTAATTAAATTATACGATTGGCGAGCCTGCAAAAGGAGAAACAGTTTAGCCAAAAGCAGTAAAAAGCCCCGCTAGGCACGGGGCTGTCTATCTTATTTTGCTTATTTTGCTGCTTTTGCTGCTTCAATTGCAGCATCATAGTCAGGGTGATCTGTTGCTTCGCTTACGTATTCCACATATGTCACTTCGTCATTAGAATCAACTACAAATACCGCTCTTGCTAAAAGACGGAGTTCTTTTATAGCTACGCCATACGCTTCCCCAAAAGAAAGGTCACGGTGGTCAGATAGCGTTTGTACTTGCTCAATACCTGCTGCTGCACACCAGCGCTTCTGTGCAAATGGAAGATCAACACTAACTGTTAATACTTTTACATTGCCCAGTTCTGCTGCTGCTTCGTTGAAACGGCGTGTTTGTGCATCACATACTCCAGTATCAATGGATGGTACTACACTAATTAATCTAACCTGTCCTTTTGAATCTGCAAGTGTAACAGGAGATAAATCATTGGCAAGCACTGTAAATTCAGGAGCTTTGTCTCCAACCTTAACCTCTTGTCCTAACAGAGTAACAGGACCGCCTTTAAATGTAATAGAAGCCATAATTAAATCCTCCCTTTTGTGTTATGTACAGTGTAAATCATAGCTTTTCGGCTGTGGTTTTGCAAAGAAAAAGATTCTTGATTCAATAAAAAACTTGCCGTCCAGCCATTAAAAAAGCTAACTTCGAAGATCATGAAGTTAACTCTTTTTTTTATACTAAAATTGTAAATCTTCTTTAGGACCGTTATAGGCTTGATTTTGGTTTTGACTTTGATTCTGGCTTTGCTGCCCATTGCCAGATTGATTCTGGGCATCCTTTTTATTAAACATTTGCTGAATTTTTTCAACTGCTTGAGGTGCCAGGTCAATGATTTTCTCGTATAGATGGGTGCTTTCATCTAAGTGAACCATTTTCACTTCATGTGCATTTACGATTAGGAAAGCAATCGGTGTAATGGAAACACCGCCACCGCTACCGCCGCCAAAAGGATGCGTTTTTGTTTCTCCTTGGCCGCCGCTTTTATCTTCAAGCTTAAATTCACTTCCGCCGGCTGCAAAACCAAAACCTACTTTTGATACAGTTAAAATAACACTGCCATCCGGTGTTTCTACCGGGTCACCAATGATGGTGTTTACATCAATCATTTCCTTAAGATTTTCCATTGCAGTAGTCATCAAGCCTTGAATTGGATGTTCAGACATTTACTGCGCCTCCTAACTAAACAGTATTGGTTTTATCATCAGATAAGACAGATAATGGCTTGGTTCGAAAGTCTGCCATTCCGCCTTTCCAATATTTAATCAGTTTAATTCCTGCCACCATAGCATGCCCGATCCGAAAATGAAACATACATGTTAAAGCGGTTTGTGATACAGCAAATTGAAATTGAGGCGTTATCGTAACATCCGGTATTGCTTTCAGACGAAAATAATGGCTGATAAATCCAAGCAAACTTCCTTTAACACTCCAAAATGCACCGGTGATCATGCCCGTCAAGGCGGCATCTCCTACACCAACCAGAGTATGCCAGGATAAAGTTTTAATCGTGATTTTCTTGAGAAAAGATTGAATGATTTTATATAACGAAACAACATGATGTAATATTTCTTTTGTATCATGCAGACTATCAAGCAATGTATCGGCAGAATATTCCTTCGTATCTTTGCTCGTTTGATTCTCATTTGGTCCTGCAGCCGTTTTCTCTTTCACAACAAGAGTTGGTGAATCTTCTGCTATTTTAACGAGCGGAATATCAATTTTATATTTAATTAATCCATACCATGCCCTAAATTCAAGCTTCATATGATTTTGATCTTTATTATGATACAAATGAAAATACACCTTTACTCTTGTAAAGATGATCAGGAGCAGGAGAAATAGTAGAATACCAGTAATAATCAGCAGCCACTTCACTTCATTCACAGCCTTTCAGCCGCAAGTATGGCCAAATTCAGGCAAAAATAAACCTGCTGGGTATAATCACCAGCAGGTTTTGTCATCTTATTTTTCATGTACCACTGTTGTATCGACGAAAAGATCATGTAATCCTTGTTTTTTTGGCAGAAAAGCTACGATGACATATAACACAATGATATATCCAGAAATGAAACGGCCAATCCATTCTCTAAAGAGAACCGTATTCCATGATAGTTTTTCTCCATTTAACTGAACTACCTTTAAACCAAAAATCATTTTTCCTAATGTCTGACCGAAAAACTTGGTCATAAGGACAAAATATAAGTAAAAGGTCAGCGCTGTTGCAATGGTCATCATTGAAAATAGCCCTGTTTCATATAGAGGTAAATCCAGCAATCTAAATAGCGGATTAATTAAGAGACGATCAATGCTCCCTATTACGATTATATCGGCTAAGTACGCCCAAAACCGCATCCAAAATCCGGCAAATCGTATGTGACCAGTTTGCTGAATTGCCATGGCAGAAGAGTGCGTGCTTTCATCTGCTGAAGGATACTCATCTGTTTGAGCATGTATTTCATTTTTTTCAAGTTCTGCATCCAAACGTTTGTCATCAGTCATGAGAACACCTCCTATTCAGCATATAAGTACATGAGGCGTGGTGAGTGAGTATGCGATAATAGATTCACAAGGCCCGCCATTTCTGTCTCAGGACCAGCAAACTTTTGCACTCCCATGCTTAACAAAGAGCCAAAGCCAACGTTATCAGCATATTGAACAACTTGCGCCCCGCCTAGATCATAATCATCTTCCATCTGCTGTATAACATCATCGAGATAGCCAAATCCATCGATTAAATTTAATTCAAGTGCTTGACGGCCATCATAAATTCTTCCATCCGCAATCTCCCTGACCTCTGCTTCTGTCATCTCACGTCCTTCTGAGATTACTTTTACAAAGCCATCATAGGAGTTATCAATCATATCCTGCAATATGCTCCGTTCCGCTTCGGTCATTTCTCTTGTGGAACTCATAATGTCCTTATATTCCCCGCTTTTGATTGTGACGAAATCCACTCCAAGGTTTTCAGCAAGTCCCGAGAAATTATAGCCTTGCATGATAACACCTAAAGAACCTGTCATTGTTTCTGCACTGGCAAAGATCTTATCTGCAGGAGCAGAAATGTAATATCCGCCAGAAGCAGCCATAGATCCCATTGATATGTATACCGGTTTTTCTGTTTCTTCCTGAATTTCAACGATCTTGTCATGGATTTCTGCACTTTCCACAACACCGCCGCCTGGGGTATTCACACGAAGAATAATTCCCTCTACGCTGTTATCCTCTTTCACAAAATCCAGCTTTTTCATAAATGATTGATGATTATAACCTGTTGCCCCCAATAAAGAGCCTGCTTCACCTGTATCCTGAATCGTCCCATTCAAATTTAACACCGCAATTTTATTCATTGCATTGCCTTCTTCGATCACTTCTTCAGCAAATGGATCTGAAGCAGAAGTGAACATCTCTGCCAAAGAGCTCTCTGCATCTCTAAACGTGAACAATAAACTGCTGACGACGGAAAAGCCAAAAAGAAACACTGCAATACCTATAGCTGCCCAGCGTTTTCCATTCATACATAAAAACCTCCCTTTTAATAGCTAGTAACTCATACGAACGAAACTTTAAAAATGTTTCAAAAACATGTAAACTGGAAATGACAACACTATGATAACAAAATAAGGTTTACTTAGTAAAAGAATCACTACTCTATTTATACTAGTCTGGAGGAATAATGATGACAGCTCGCCGTAATATGTATTTCTACCATAAGCAGGATTCGAAGACATTAGAGATGGTTCAACCTCTTTACGATTTGGCAAAAGAGAATGGTTTTCATGTTTTAAGTGAGCCTGCCGACGCTAATATTATTGTCAGTATTGGCGGGGACGGATCGTTCTTACAAGCTGTGAGAAAAACAGGTTTTAGAGATGATTGCCTTTATGCAGGTATTTCAACAACTGGAAGCTTGAGCATGTATTGTGATTTCCAAATAGACGATATAGACAAAATGATAGAGGCCGCGCAAAGTGAAAATATTGAGGTTCGCCGCTACCCGACTATTGAAGTTTCGGTTGATGATGAGGCATCCTTTTACTGTTTGAATGAATATACCATTCGCTCTTCCATTGTTAAAACCTTTGCGATGGACGTGCTGATTGATGATCTTCATTTTGAAACATTCAGAGGAGATGGCATGATTGTATCTACGCCTACAGGCAGTACTGCTTACAATAAATCTGTAACTGGTGCAGTCGTAGATCCGATGATTCCTTGTCTGCAAGTAAGCGAACTTGCTTCACTTAACAACAATACGTATCGTACACTCGGCTCTTCTTTTATCCTGAGTGAAAATCGCAGACTTACCTTAAACGTGATTCAGGACGGTAATGACCATCCTGTGATGGCCATGGACAACGAAGCAATGAGTGTTCAGCATGTACAAAAAATTGACGTAAAACTAAGCGGCAAGGAAATAAAAACCGTTAAACTAAAAGACAACTCCTTCTGGGAGAAAGTAAAAAGAACGTTCTTATCATAATTGAGATAGGGGGAGGCGATTAACCTCCATTTATCCCTCTCACACCACCGTACGTACGGTTCCGTATACGGCGGTTCCGATTAAGTCGAACGCTGTAAGTCATATCTAGCAGAAATACTTTTTAACCCAAGGGAAAGCCAGTAGGCGTTCCCTAATGTTTTATGAAGAATTGGACTTTTGGATATCCTCCAATCAGCCTTTCTTGTATTTCCCCATTCATATGCTTTCCCTTTCGAAACCCCTAGTTTAATAAGTTTCTTGACCTTCGTTTGGGGAAGTTTCCATTCCTTCCATCGAATCATTCTTAACCTTCGAGTAAGCCATCCTTCGAGTTTTGCGATTACTGAACGGGTATCTGCTAAATGATAATAATTAACCCATCCCACTAGATATTGGTTAAGGTTATGAATCCTATCTTCCATGGCAATTGACCTTCGTCTGCTTGTAAGCTTTCTTATTTTATCTTTAAACCGTTTAACTGATTGGGGAGATATTCTCACCTTCGGTTTTAGATTACTTGTAAAACTGAACCCAAGAAATTTCCTTTTCCAGGGGCGGTCTACAGCACTTTTATCCTTGTTAACCTCCAGTTTAAGATACCTCTCGATAAAATGGGTCATTGCCTTCATAACTCTTTCTCCAGCGCTTTTAGATTTCACATAGATATTACAATCATCGGCGTAGCGGACAAAGCGATGTCCTCTGCGCTCCAGTTCTTTATCCAGTTCATCCAACACAATATTCGAAAGTAAAGGGCTTAAAGGTCCACCTTGCGGTGTCCCCTCAAGGTTAGGACTGACAAGTCCGCCTTCCATAACCCCAGAGGTTAAGAACCGTCTTATTAGTTTGAGGAGAGTATTATCCTTTATCCTCATCGCTAATTTACTCATTAATCTATCGTGGTTAACCTTGTCAAAGAACTTTTCAGGGTCAATGTCGACTACCCATCGATAACCCTCTTCTATATAGCTTTGGGCTAATTTAACAGCCTGGTGCGCTCGCCTGTTAGGGCGAAAGCCGACGCTACATTCAGCGAACCTAGGGTCATACATTCTGGTAAGCACTTGGGTGATTGCTTGTTGAATGAAACGGTCTGTCACGGTTGGGATTCCCAGTTTCCTCTTCCCTTTGCCGTCTGGTTTCGGGATTTCGACTCGACGGACGGGGGATGGGCTATAGGTTCCCTCGAAGAGGGCTTTTCGCAGTTCGCTCCAGTTGAGCATAATATGTCCACGAAGAGCAGTGACGGGCATTTCGTCCACTCCATGTTTTCCCTTATTCTTTTCTACTCTTTTAATCGCATTAAGTAGGTTTTCCCGTGACATGCTTCGTTCCATTAACATTGATATAACCTCCCGCGTATATAGGTGTTCTGTTGGTGTCCTTTTCATTCTCCACCCTGTTTAATGACCCCCGCGGATTCACCGTTTCTTTCATTAAACAGGTACTATGTTTTCTGTTTCATCGAATGGAAAGATACGCCTAGTTCCTATTTTCCATAACCGGTTCAGCCCTTCCTTATCCTCTTAAGCGAATAAGTACTATGGCTTCTACTGACGCCTGTCGTTCAACTTATCCTCACGGATAGGCTTACCGCATGAGTACGGCATATCGACAGGTTCTCCCCGGGTCAGAGTACAGACTTTCCTTCCATGTCTCCGCCTCATTTACTATGTGACACCTTTGGCAGTATAGACTTTGTCTTGTATTGCAGACTCACCCAATGTCATCTAGCCTCATATGAGATTCGTGTTCCTCAGAGCGGAAGTTTGCCGCCGACTTCCTTCAGATAGGAGGGTCACCCCGCATATCCTTGTCTTAAGCTACGGCTACTACTGCCTTCGCCGTTCGGGACTCGCACCCTAGAGCCTGCACCCATGCCGGGCACACAAATCGAGTAGGAGGGGGTGACTAACCCCCGACCTCTCACACCACCGTACGTACCGTTCGGTATACGGCGGTTCAATTAAGTTTGACGTAGAAATTCATATCTTTGATATAGACTTTTGAGCCCTTGATTACTCCAATAAGAGTTATTGAGGGTTTTGTTTAGAACCGGACTAGAGGCTATTCTCCAATATCTCTTTCTGGAGTTTCCCCATTCGTATGCCTTTTGGTCTGGAACACCTAAGCCCTTGAGTTTTCTTACTCTTGTCCCCGGATTCTTCCATTGTTTCCATTCAATCATACGAAGTCTTCTCCTAATCCACTCATCAAATTCTTTAAATTTGCTTGGTGTATCGGCTAATGCAAAATATCCACACCATCCCGTTAGATATTGATTTAGTTTCTCAATTCTAACTTCCATGGAAATGGATTTGGAACGGGAGGTTAACTCTCGTATTTTAGCTTTAAGCCTTTTAATACTTTCGTTGGCTATTCGAACCTTCGGTTTCTTATTAATCGTAAAGCTAAAGCCAAGGAACTTTCGTTTCCACGGGCGGTCAACCGCTGTTTTATCCCTGTTCACTTTGAGCTTTAGTTTCTGCTCAATAAAACATGTAATCGAGTTCATCACACATTCTCCAGCTTTCTTCGATTTCATGTAGATATTACAATCATCGGCGTAGCGGACAAACTTGTGACCTCTCCTTTCTAACTCTTTATCAAGCTTATCCAAAAGGATATTCGAAAGAAGAGGGCTCAGGGGACCTCCTTGTGGTGTTCCTTCTTCTGCATCGTAGACTACACCATTTATCATGATTCCTGCTTGGAGATATTTCCGTATTAATTTCAAGACCAATCGGTCTTGGATTCTGCTTGCCAATATCCCCATCAACTTATCATGATTCACTTTGTCAAAGAACTTCTCCAAGTCCATATCAATCACCCATCTATAACCTTCGCTTATGTATCCCCTTGCTTTACGAACAGCGTCATGGCCTCTTCGGCTTGGCCTGAACCCATAACTATGTTCTGAGAAGATTGGGTCAAAAAGTGTGGTTAGAACTTGGGCAATTGCCTGTTGAATGAACCGGTCTGTCACGGTCGGTATTCCTAGTAATCTTAATCCACCGTTCGGTTTCGGGATTTCGACTCGACGGACTGGGTTAGGCTGATAGGTACCCTTCCTTAAAGAGTCACATAGGGTGTCCCAGTTTTCATAGAGATGTCTTCGTAGGGATTTTACGGACATTCCCATCTATGCCGTGACTTCCTTTGTTCTTCTCCACACGTTTAAGTGCTTCTATTAAGTTTTCCCGTGACAGAATCAGATTCATTAACATGTGATATTTCCTTTCGACGTGAACGTAGAAGTCTAATTATGTTATTCCTGCTCCACCCTCATGAAGTCCCCTGTGGATTCACCACTTCCTCCTTCAAGTAAGTCCTTTCGGATTGTCTGCTTCTACACAGGAATTGTATGCCTAGTTCTCGTTCTTCCTAATTGTTCAGTCCTTCCCTTACCGTCTCGAGTAGGTAAGGTACTATGACCTCTGCTGACTTCTGGTTGTTCAGCTATCTATTTCTAGATAGGTTACCAAGTGTACTTGGCGTACCAACCAGACCTCCCCGGGTAAGAGTACAATCTTTCCCTCCATCTATCTGCTCCATTTACTCTGTACCACCTTCGGCAGTAAGGACTTTGTTTTGTCTAGCAAACTCATCCAATGGTACCTAGCCTTGTATGAAGTTCGTGTTCCTCAGACCGGAGGTTTGCCGCTCGCTTCCTTCAGATTCCGCGTCGCCGCGGACACCCTTGCGTTAAGCTAACCACTACTACTGCCTTCGTGGCTCGGGACTTGCACCCTATAGATTGCACCCATGCCGGGCGCACTAGAAAAGTGCCAGGTCAAAGAGACCTGGCACTTTTGCAATTACATTAAACAGCTATTTTCTTTCGTTCTTTCCTCTTCTCCTGCCAATGTACATATATCTTCGTTTTAGAAAGAGAGTAAACGGTCAGTGCACTCCAAATAAATAGGAAAGCCAGGAGGTCTACCGATGAAAATGCTTCACCATAAACAAACACCCCTAAAATTAGGGTAATAGTTGGCGCAATATACTGTAAAAATCCTAGCATGGATAAAGGGATCTTCTGTGCTCCTTTTGCAAAAAGCAGAAGAGGAATGGCTGTTGCAATCCCTGCTCCAAGCAGCAATAAATCTGTTCCTGCTGACGAGTGAAAAAGAGCCAATGATTGATTTGAATATAAAATAATTAAATAGATTAAGGCAAATGGTGCAACGACTAATGTTTCTAATGTTAACCCAATCGCCGGTTCAACGGTAATCAGCTTTTTCGCAAGGCCATAAAAGCCAAAAGAAAAAGCAAGCAATAGAGATGCCCACGGAACCTGGCCGTAAGAAATGCTTAATATAAGCACGCCAGCTAAGGCCAATATAAAAGATATATATTGCATAATTCCAAGCCGCTCTTTAAAGACAAGCATTCCAAGCAAAACACTTACAAGAGGATTAATATAATAACCAAGACTTGCTTCAATCATCCGGTCAGCATTCACTGCCCAAATATAAACAAACCAGTTGCAGCTAATTAAAACAGATGCTATTACAAGGGCGGCAGCCTGCTTTTTATTTGCCTTTAAGCCTTTTAGTGTTTGTAAAAATGGTGCCCATTTTCGGCTAAATACTAAAATGAAAATCATGAATATGAAACTCCATAAGATCCGATTTGCCAATATTTCATCTGAATTGACATGATGAATGAGTTTCCAGTAGATTGGCAGAATCCCCCACAATAAATATGAGAATCCAGCATACAGTGCGCCGTTTTTAATATCGTTTTGTCCCATCTTCCATCCTCAATTCTTTCTGATTTCGAAATATCACTATTATAGACACCTGTTAAAAAGACTTGCAATATATTTTTATCAATCTTTATTAAAAATTAACTCTATCAACCAAATTCGTTTTGCCCGCCGCTTCATTTCACTCATATTTATACACACTAAAAAAACCGAATCGTTAGAAAGATAAAATTTCTAATCATTCGGTAAAGTTGCTTAAAATATTTATTTCCCAATCTCATTCCGGTACACAGTTTTGCCGCCAATGACGGTTTGTTTTACAGGGATGGAAGCAATCGCTTCCGGAGCAATCGTAAATATATTTTCTTCCAGGATGGTAAAGTCAGCAAGATTTCCTTTTTTAATGACGCCTCGGTCATGTTCATGTGAAATCGCATATGCGCTTCCTTTTGTAAAAAGAGATACCGCTTCATACACAGTAAGTCTTTCTTCTTCGTTATAAACCGTACAATCGCTGCTGTCAATATTGGTTCTCGTTACCGCTGCATGGATGCCAAGCCGCGGATCAACAGGTTCTATTGGCGCATCAGAGCCGCCTGCACAATGGAGACCTTCATCCAATAATGTTTTCCACGCATAGCAATAATTCATATATTCCTGACCGACACGCTCCACGACCCAAGGGAAATCAGAAGCAACAAAGCGCGGCTGAATATCAAGAATAAGCGGGAGGTTTTTGATGCGGTCGATCAGCTCCTTACGCAATATTTGCGCATGAATGAGACGGTCTCTCCCTTTCCCAATTAAAGGATATTTTTCAATGGAGTTCACGACCATTTCAAAGGCAAGATCGCCTATGGCATGAACCGCTACAGGCAAGTTATACTCCCGTGCTTTACTCACGAGCTCATCAAGCTGTTCCTGAGAAAAGATGGCCACTCCAGAAGTAGTTTCATCATCTGCGTATGGATGGCTAAGCAATGCTGTACGCCCTCCTAAAGCACCATCTGCAAAAATTTTCATGGCTCCAAACTCAACCCATTCTGTACCGCTCATAAAATGCTGTCCACTGGCAATCATGCTGTCTACAACTTCGTGATGAACAAGCAAATGTGCCCGATAGTTATATTGATCCTCTTCAATGACTTCTTTTATTGCTTCATATGTATGTCCAAATCCATTGTAATAATTGAGATCTTCTGTGTGCGATCCTGTTAAACCTAATGAATAAGCGTCTGTTATAGCAGCTTGGAGTGCTTTTTTTAAGTACGCTTTTGTTACAGGAGGTACAGCTGAGAAAAGCAGGTCCTGTGCTTGGTCCTTCAATATTCCGTTGAGCTGACCTCGACTGTCCAATTCAATTACACCCCCAGGAGGACACTCTGTAGCTTCACTGACACCTGCGAGTTTTAAAGCTAAGGAATTAGCTGTTAATGCATGACGGCATACCCTTTTAAGAAAAACTGGATGATCTGGTACCACTTTGTCTAATTCCGCTGAAGTGATTGGCGAAGGATCTTCCCATAAATTTTCATTCCAGCCTTCTCCAACAATCCACTCACCAGCAGGGAACTGCAGCGAATATTCCTTAACAGCAGCAAGCACATCTCCTTTGGATGTACACTTTGACAAATCAAGTCTGATCAGCCTTTCACCATGACCAATTAAATGCATATGACTATCAACAAATCCCGGCAGCATGGTCGCTCCCTTAAGATCTTCAATCAAATCAAGATTATTTTTGTACTTTTCCAAAAGTTTATCGTATGATCCTATCTCAATAATCACGCCGCCGTCTGTATAAACGGCTTCTACTTGTTCATTTTCCTGCTGCAGTGTATAAATATTTCCCCCATGCCAAAGCGTTCCCATTGTCCATGCTCCTTTAATATCAATTTGAACATAGTATAGTACACCTTGTTTAAGACCGACAAGCAAAATAAATCTTTATATCCGCCAACGTAAAAATATGCCCTCATACAAAAAGCAGGCACCCTCGCCTGCTTCTCCTCAATTCACACCTTGTTTGCCACGCTCTCCAGTTCTTTTTTCCGCAGCTCCACTCTCATAATCTTTCCTGAAATTGTTTTAGGCAGTTCCTCAACAAATTCAATTTTCCGCGGGTATTTATATGGAGCAGTCATTGCTTTCACATGATCCTGCAGCTGCTGTATAATCTCGCTCTCCTTTTGCTGTGGCAGATCCTTCAAAATAACAAATGCCTTCACGATCGATCCGCGAACTTCGTCTGGGCTGCCGACGACAGCACATTCTTTTACATAAGGATGTTTTACAAGAGCGTCTTCCACTTCAAATGGTCCAATCGTATAGCCTGAGCTAATAATGATGTCATCTCCACGTCCTTCAAACCAAAAGTATCCATCTTCATCTTTTTTGGCTTTGTCACCTGTTATATAATATTCGCCTCTAAACTGCATAGACGTTCGTTCAGGGTCTTTATAATAATTTTTAAACAAAGCAGGTGTGCTGACATGAACGGCAATGTCGCCAACCTCCCCTGCCTCACAAGGTCTCCCTTCATCAGTGATAATGTCTACCTTGTTGCCTGGTGTCGGTTTTCCCATTGACCCAGGTCTGAGTTCCATATCCTTTGTCACTCCAACAAGTAATGTATTTTCGGTCTGACCATAGCCATCGCGCACATTGAGTTGAAAATGTTTCTTAAAAATATCAATCACTTCTCTATTTAACGGTTCACCAGCAGACACAGCACTGCGAAGGTGCGGCAATTGATATTGTCCAATTTCATCCACTTTTGCCATTAACCGATATTCAGTAGGCGTACAGCAAAGAACATTCACCTTATTATCCTGAAGAAGCTGTAAATATTTTTGGGGATCATATTTGCCATTATAAACAAAACCAGTTGCACCTGAGCCCAGCACGGATAAAAAGGGACTCCAAACCCATTTTTGCCAGCCAGGGCCAGCTGTTGCCCAGACGATATCTCCTTCTTCAATCAAGAGCCAGTGAGGTGCAGCTGTTCTTAAATGTGCAAAGGCCCAACCATGTGTATGGACAACCCCTTTTGGATTGCCAGTAGTACCTGATGTATATGATAAAAATGCCATGTCATCTTTTTTTGTATCAGCAGTTGTTAAAGTGGAAGAGGCCAATTCCAGCTCTTCATCTAAATAAAACCAATTATCTGCTTTTTGACCAATTGAAAATTTAACTAATGGTTCTGCTTCTTTAAGCTCTTTGACTTGATCAATAAATGGATAATAACTAATGATCCCCTTCACATCACCATGAGTTATTCGGTATTGCAAATCCTTAGCCCTAAGCATCTCAGAGCTTGGAAGCACTGTTAATCCGATTTTTAATGCACCTAAATATACTTCATATGCTTCAATTAAGCGAGGAATGATGACAAGGACAGTATCTCCTTTTTGCAATCCATGATTTAAGAAAACGTTTCCAACTTTATTCACTCTTTCAATCAAACGATGATATGTAATATTCTTTTTCTCTCCAAACTCATTTTCCCAAATGAGTGCTATTTTACTTTGGTCAGCTGTGAATTTCTCAACTTCTTCAACAAGGTTATACTGTTCGGGAGCAAGTAAATCTTCACGTTTCATATTGATAATCCTCCTTAATTGGTTTATACTCCCAACATTATACTAAATTTTTCAAAAAATCAAAACAATCAAATTTATCAACTTTACAACAATTAATCTAAACGAGGTACTGGCAAAAGAACGTGTGACAAATAAGCTTAAGAAATGCCTAGATTCTTCGCTAGTAAGGTTCAATGATCTTTATGAAATAAAAAAAAAGAAGCAGGGCGTTTGCCCTGCTCCTTGTAGCCATATTATCTATTTTTATTTTTGGTAACCGCCTAATTGTTGTTCAGCCATTTGAACTAAACGCTTAGTGATTTCTCCACCTACTGAACCGTTAGCACGAGAAGTAGTTTCTGCACCAAGGTTTACACCAAATTCAGTAGCGATTTCGTACTTCATTTGATCTAGAGCTTGTTGTACACCAGGAACTAAAAGCTGGTTTGAGTTGTTGTTGTTTGCCATGTGATTTCACCTCCTTGTGAGTATAGAATGTGTAGAATCACATGGCGGTATGCACTTTTAAATTGGTAATTTCATGAAGATCTTCTTAAAATAGATCCTCATCCTCATTTTCATAGCTGAAACCTGGTGTAATTGTTAGCGTTTCTGTATCTTGTACTGCTTTTGATATTGCCTCTGTAAAATCAACAAAGCTTTCAAACCGCTCAACTTTTTCAAGTTTTGGTTTTGTTTTTGGGGATGCTGGAACAAAAACAGTACAGCAATCTTCAAAAGGACGATTAGAGATTTCAAACGTGTCTATTTTTTGTGCGATTTCCACAATTTCTTCTTTATCCATCGTTATCAACGGACGCAGCACAGGTGTAGACGTTACATCGTTAATGGCATACATGCTTTCTAACGTCTGACTGGCAACTTGTCCTAAACTTTCACCCGTGATAATAGCAAGGCCTTCATTTCTTTTGCGAAGCTGATCAGTTATGGTTAGCATCATTCTTCGGGTTGATGTCATCGTATAATTTTCAGGCACCTGCTTCTGAATCATTTGCTGCACCTCAGTAAATGGCACAATATGCAGTGTAACTTTCCCGCAGATTTTTGAAAGTTTTTCGGTTAAATCAATCACTTTTTGCTTTGCTCGTTCACTTGTGAAGGGAGGACTGTGAAAATGGACAGCCTCAATTTCAATTCCTCTCTTCATCGCTAAATAGCCAGCTACAGGACTATCAATTCCGCCTGAGAGCATGAGCATGGCCTTTCCGCTTGAACCAGCAGGAAGACCGCCGGCTCCTTTTATATTTTCACAGGTTAAATAAACTCCTTCTTCCCTCACCTCAATTTGCAGGTTGATATCAGGGTTCTTCACATCCACCTTAGCATGTTCTACATTCTTTAAAATATGGGAGCCAAACGTATGATTCATTTCGCCTGTATCAAGCTGAAACTTCTTATCTGCACGCTTCGATGTGATTTTAAAGGTTTTCCCTTCTTCAAACACCTTTTCAAATAAGGATAAGGCGGCATCCTTAATTTGATCAATTTCACGTTCAGTTTTTATAGCAAGACTAAAGGACTGGATGCCAAAAACTTCTTTTAAACATTGTGCAGCCGCTTCTCCATCTGCACCATTTAATTTCACAAACATTCGGTCACGCTGTGTTTCTATTTTGATTTCCGGGAATTGATATAGCACTCGCTTTACATTCTGTCTTAATTTTTCCAGAAACTTGCTGCGATTTCTCCCCTTGGTAGAAATCTCACCAAAGCGGATTAATATACGGTCATAGTTGATCATCATTTCATTACCTTTCTTAAACTTGTAATTGTTTTTTTAACAGCATTAATAAATAAATGTGCTTCTTCCAATGTATTGTCGTAAGATAAACTCACTCGCAATGCTCTTTTGGCTAATTCTTCATGCACACCCATTGCCAGCAGTGTCTGGCTGACTGCTTTTGATTTAGAAGAGCATGCACTTGTTGTAGAAACGTATATATCATGCTCAGCAAGAGCATGGACAAACACTTCTGCTTTCATACCGCTTATCGAAAAATTGATGATATGCGGCGCAGCTTGATTTGCTGGAGTATGGATCGTTATTCCCTCCATCACACCTAATTCTTCTATGATATAACGCTTAATTTCAGAAAGTGTACTGGATTCTGTTTCCTGCTTAGTCAATTCCATTCTAAGCGCTTTGGCCATCGCAACAGAACCTGGCAGATTTTCGGTTCCGCTTCTTAATTGCTGCTCTTGGCTGCCGCCGGAAAACAGCGGGGAGATCTTTACTCCTTTTCGTATATACAAGGCGCCTGTGCCTTTTAAACCGTGAAATTTATGAGCCGAGATTGTGCAAAGGTCAATATGACAATGCTTAATATTTAGAGGCACCTTCCCAATCCCCTGTACATGGTCGACATGAAAAAGAATATCAGGATAGTTCTTCAGCATTTGCCCAATTTCATGAATTGGCTGAATGGATCCGACCTCATTATTAACATGCATAACGGATACAAGCACAGTATCGTTCGTAATGGCTGCCCGAATATCCTCTATGTCCACAATTCCATCAGCATCAACAGGAATAAAAGTAATCTGGTAGCCGAGTTTCTGCAATTGTTTCATGGCTTCCTTAACAGATGGATGCTCAATTTCAGTCGTAATCAAATGTTTTCCGCGCTTTGCCAGTGCGCCTCCTTTTATGGCAAGGTTGTTGCCTTCCGTTCCGCCAGAAGTAAAAATGATCTCCTGTGCATCCACTTTCAGCAAATTAGCCATCTGTTCGCGCGCCTGAGAGAGCAGCTTTTCAGATTTGGCTCCATATGAATGCAGGGAAGATGGATTACCATAGTAATCTTCACTTACCTTTACAAATGATTGAATGGCTTCTTTATATGGTTTCGTTGTTGCGCTATTATCAAAATAAATCATGATTGGTCACCACCTTATGCAATTCTCAATCTTACCATAAATAGAGGAACTTCGATATATAGAATGAATGGGTATTCTATATTATTGCAATATATTTTTCCTAATATTAAAATTATTTTAAAATCTGCTTTTTTTAAAAATGCATGTTACTATGTTAATGTTCTAAACATTTTGAGGAATGAAAGAATAGTGCAATTGTTTAGGAGGACTATTTTTGAAGCAGCAAACATTATCTTTAAAACAAATATTTGCGATTGGATTAATGCTTTTCGCTTTATTTTTTGGAGCCGGGAATATGATTTTCCCTCCATTTATGGGCCAGGAGGCCGGTACATCCGTCTGGACTGCTGCTTTCGGTTTTTTAATTACCGGTGTTGGATTGCCTTTATTGGCGATTATTGCGATTGCCAGAACGGGTGATGTCCAAACAATGGCGAGCAGAGTTCACCCTGTGTTTGGAGTTGTTTTTACCGTCATTATGTATTTAGTGATCGGACCGCTGTTTGCTATACCGCGGACTGCTACTGTTTCATATGAAATTGGTATTATTCCGTTTCTTGATGAAAACGTTTCCAATTCTTTTTGGCCATTACTTCTGTTTTCAGCTGTCTTTTTCGCCATTACCTTATGGCTCGCTATGAATCCAACCAAACTGGTGGATACCATTGGAAAAGTGTTAACACCTGCGCTTTTAATCCTCTTAGGAATCATAGTAATAAAAGCCATCATTTCACCACTTGGGGAACAAGACCTCCCAAAGGATACATATAATGACACAGCTTTTTTTACAGGGTTTATTGAAGGCTACTTAACGATGGATACCATTGCCGCTCTAGTATTCGGCATAATTGTTATTGGCTCTATTAATGGGTTAGGTGTAACCAACAAAAAAGCAGTTATGAAAATATGTATATATGCTGGTCTCATCGCTGCAGCCGGTCTCGCAATCATTTACGTGTCTCTTGCTTTTATTGGTTCAACTGCTCCAGAAGCAATTGGATTTAAAGAAAATGGCGGAGCGATATTGTCTGGTACCGTACAATATTTATTCGGCCCGCTTGGATCCGTGATTTTAGCAGCTGCCATCATTTTTGCATGTTTAACAACCTCCGTTGGACTTGTTTCATCTTGTGCGGAGTATTTCTCAAAGTTATTTCCAGCTTTCTCTTATAAGACGATTGTTATTGTATTCTCCCTTTTTAGTGCCGTACTGGCGAATGCAGGGCTGACTCAGCTTATTACTTTTTCTGTTCCTGTTCTGGTTATTATTTACCCGCTTGCAATTGTATTAATTGTTTTGTCTTTTTTTCACCAGCTTTTTAAAGGACGTTCTTTCGTCTATATTTGCGCGTTGCTTCCTACCGGTTTAATCAGCTTTGTGGATGGTTTAAATGAAGCGGGAGTGAATGTTTCAGCTATAGGTGAGAACCTTTCGTTTTTGCCTTTATATGCAGAAGGGCTCGGCTGGATCATGCCTGCAATTGCCGGAGCAGCCCTTGGATACTTTCTATCCTTGTTTACGGGCGCAAAGAAGCTTTCTTAAGATGATAACTAACAAAGTACATTCAAAAAGGCTTAGAGGTACATACCTCTAAGCCTTTTTTTACACTGTCTTATTCTTCTTTTACCAGCTCTTCTATTTTCTTCAAAGCACCAGGCTCAACTTCTTCAATTGAAGTGGCAGCCTGTTCAAGTGATGTTTTGTAATCGTAGCTTCTAAAAGACTGTTCTGCCTCTTGTAACGCTTTTTCGATTGATGGATATGAACTTCTATAGCGGTTTCCATATTGAATGACTCTTTCAGCAAGCTGAATCGTTTCGATCATTTCTTCCGTGTAATGTGCCAGTTTATCCACTGTCATTACTGCAACCTCGAGATATTGCTGAACAGTTGGGATATTAAGAGGTTTTTCCTCCAGTTTCTGCATCACATTTTCAATGCTTTCTTGAGTATCGTGCACCAAATATTTATATTCCTGAGATAAACCTGGAATATTGCTTTTGGATACAAGCTTGACCGCCTCTGTCATGGTTTTCTTTAATTCTGCCACTGTTTCTCTAGCAGTCATTTCATCTTTTCTAAGCGCCTGCAGTTTTTCCGAAAAAACATCCTGCTCCAGACAAATTTCATCCAGACTTGATTTGATCTGCAGGAACTCTTCCAATAGATGCGTTTGTGCAGAACCTTGATTTTTAATTTTATGATGCAAAACATCGTATTTTTTGGTTAAAGCTGATAGCGTTTTTTCAAGTTTTATTTGTATTTCTTTATCCTGCTGATCCACATGGTAGCTTTCACAAATTTCGTCAAGCTCACCTTTTAGATCCTTATTGCTTTCTAAGCTATCATATAATCTCTCTCTGACAAGCGGCTCATCCTGCTGCAGATTATGTTTAGCATGTACTTCCTTTTCGAGCAGATCATATAAAAGGTCAATGCTGTCTCTCATATTGTCTACTGTACTTTGCACATGATCAAGCTCTACCTTATAAAGGGATTCCAGGAGCTTATCGAGCTCTTGCTGGAATTGTTCAATGTCTTTTTCCAGCTGAATATGATCGAGAATATAACCGCCTTCCCGCATTTCTTCATATCCATCCCGCAGGTCCGCCATTTGAGAAGGAAGCTTAGACTGGCATTCGATTAGCAGTTCAGGAATAGAGTCCATGCACTGCTGCAAATGATCCAGTATTTCCTGAATCGCCAGTACAACTTCCCGTGCCTCTAAATAATTTCCCTGATCTGTTTTTTCGGCAAACTGTTCAAATAATTCGGCAGCTTTGTCAAATTGCTTTTCCAGTACTTCCTCTGCTTTGCCAAATGTATGTCTGTGTGCCAGCAAAAGTTTTTTGTTTTCCCGATAATTTTCTTTCAGTTCTTCAATTTCCAGCCTGTTTTTTTCCTCACTGCCAACAAGATCTTTTACTTCCACTAGAAGTGCTTTGATTTGTTCTTCAATGCGTTCAAGACTGCTTTCTATCGCACTTAATGCTTCTTTCGCTTTACCGAAGCGATACTTATCAATCGATTCTTCAGCATCAAACAAATATTCCTCTACATTTGGAAGTTCTGCTGTTACGATCTCATCCCAGTTATAGCGCCAGCCTTCAAACAGTTCTTCTGTTTGACCAGTCATATTCAGCTGTTTGACCTTTGCCATTTCATCCAGCACAGGGCGGTCCATAATATCCATTTTCCATGTTTCCAGCCGATCAACTTCTTTATAATATTTCTTTTTTAAAAAATATCCTGTCAAATATATAAGAATGACAATTACGATACCGCCAATTATGTATCCCACTTTTTAAAAGCCCCCTGTTCTGTTCCGAGCCGGTATGTCCATCTATACTTTCACTTTTCGTGTTCAATTCAATGTTTTTATGATACCATGTAAACGACATTTTTTGACTATTTATTTCACATTTTATCGAAATAAATCAATAAATCTTTAACATTCGTTAACATCCAGTTCAAGGAGGGAAAAAAGTATATGAAAAAAGATGGTCATATTCATACACCTTATTGTCCACACGGAACAAAAGATCCTCTTGAAAGTTATATTATAAAGGCAATCTCGCTGGGATTCCAAGAAATATCCTTTACAGAGCATGCACCGCTCCCTCAGAGGTTCTCAGAACCAACTCCTTTAAAAGATAGTGCTATGTCAATGAATCAACTCGAAGACTATTTTAAGGAAGTAAATGGATTAAAGGAAAAATACAAAAGCAGCATCACCGTGAATGCTGGGTTAGAAGTAGATTTTATTGAAGGATACGAGCAGGAGATTAAAGCTTTTCTCAACGAATATGGGAGGCTCATTGACGATTCCATACTGTCCGTTCACTTTTTAAAGCACGATAATGTGTATGATTGTCTCGATCATAGTCCAGACGTTTTTGGTGAAATGATCAAGAGATATGGAAGCGTTGATGCTATTTATGAGCGCTATTACCAAACTGTCACCCTATCTATTCTTGCTGACTTAGGAAAATATAAACCTAAACGAATTGGACATATCAACCTTGTTGAGAAATTTAAGAAAAAATTCCAAAGTGAAAAAGATTTTAAGGACACTTTAATGCCCATTCTGCAAGCGGTGAAACAGAACGGGTATGAGCTTGATTATAATGGCGCCGGTTCAAGTAAACCTTTATGCCGGGAACCATATCCGCCTTTGTGGACAGCAAATGCTGCACTTGAAATGGGCATAACACTTGTTTACGGTTCAGATGCACATCAAGTCAAAGAGCTTGGCCAGGGTTTGCCTATGATGCTTAGCCAAGAATATCTCTATTAAATACTAGGATCATGATGATACAGTCAGTATTTGTTTCCCCTGCTGCTGGCTGTTCATCCTTCCATCGACCCAGCTGTATAATTCCTGCAAATATTTATCAGCAAAATATTTTTCCTGAGGAAGAAGATACAGCACTTCTGTCATATAATGTGTATTTAAAAAAGGCATGGTCAATAGCCCCTTAAGCTGGAGCAGATAATAGCCTGAAGATTCCTGCCGAAATTCCCCATTGGCAAAGCCGTATTCAAAGATGTTTTGAAAAAAGTATTTTTCCTTCATGGCATATGTGGACATAATTTCGCGAACCATCTGTGAATCTAAGGACATTTCCCGCACGATCATTCGTGTTAATTGACTATTTTCAAACTGATAATAGATGATTCTTTCAAGTGTCTTCTTTAAACAAATGATCGCACCATCCTCTAGATAGACGACAGCTTTTTCCATTTCTTTCAAATAGCCCTCATAATAGGCTGTAAAGCAATATTCCAATAAACCTTCCTTATTTCCAAAGTAATAAGCGATATTAGCGGAATTTGAACCTGACTTTTCTGATATATCACGTACTGAAGTGCCTTTAAACCCTTTATGATTAAATAAATATACTGCAGCATCAACGATCGCATCACGTGCATTTTTTTTCAAAATCTTCCCTCTCTTTCTGCATCAGCTAAGATCGTAAAATTTTTCTATAGATTCAAGATTTGTTGCTGTTCATTGAGTTTCTACTTTTGCTATAATGTATACATTCTTGTTAAGATTTCTAGATTCCTTTATAAACATATCGACAAATTCCCGCGAGAATCTTGTGATTTTGCGATACATCTCTATACATTTTTTGAAAGATAGGTGAAACATGATGTTTAACGTCGAAACATACCGCGGAAAACGCGAAGAGAATTACGATCTTGTCATCAAACAGCTTGCCGCTTTGCTTGAAGGGGAAACGAATACCGTTGCGAATTTAAGCAATGCTTCCGCTTTGCTTAATCAATTTTTAGACCGAGTTAATTGGGTTGGTTTTTACGTATTAGAAGATGGTGAGCTTGTGTTAGGGCCTTTCCAAGGTTTGCCTGCGTGTGTGCGAATTCCTTTAGGACGAGGTGTTTGCGGATCCTCTGCACAAGAAAAGAAAACATTCAGAGTAGAGGATGTCCACCAATTCCCTGGACATATTGCCTGTGATGCTGCCTCACAATCAGAAATTGTTGTACCTTTAATAAAAAACGGTGAGCTTCTTGGAGTTTTAGATATTGATTCTCCAGAAAAAAACCGCTTTGATGAACTTGACCAAAGCAAGCTTGAACAATTTGTGCAAGAACTTGTTAAGCATTTGTAATCCATTATAATTAAATGTCAAAATAGCTTGTACATTTATACAACGTTTTAGGACTGCCATGAGCAGTCCTATTTCTTTTTCTAATTCAGTTGGATTCTGATCTGAGGTTTTCTTTAAATTTTTGCTAATGCATTCTCGAGATCCTCGCGAAGATCTTCCCATGCTTCAAGTCCAACCGATAAGCGCAGCAGCGAATCAGATATTCCCATTTGCACTCGGTTCTCTGGAGGAACTGAAGCATGTGTCATCGTTGCCGGATGCTGAATCAGCGTTTCTGCATCTCCAAGGCTGACGGCGATCTGGATAAGCTGCAGTTCATTCATAAATGCCTGTGCTGCTCGCTTATCTCCCTTTAATTCAAAAGAGATCAAACCACCAGGCTTTCTCATCTGTTTATTTGCTATTCTGTAATCAGGATGTTTTGAGTTGCCTGGGAAATAAACTTGTGCAACCTTATCATGCTCACACAGAAAAGCTGCCAGTTTTTCAGCGTTCTCGGTATGACGATCCATCCTGACAGCTAGTGTTTTTAAGCCTCTAAGTAATAGCCATGCATCGAAAGGAGAAAGTACGCCGCCAATATCCTTTTGAGTTGTCTGGGCAATTTTCGCCATCATTTCCTTGCTGCCTGCTGCGATACCGGCAATGACATCACCATGACCGCTAATATATTTCGTTGCACTATGAACGACAATATCACACCCAAGTGCAAGCGGATTCTGCAGATATGGCGAACAAAATGTATTATCCACAACAACCGGTATTCCTTTTTCACGGCCCACATCAGCCACCATCTCCAAATCAACAAGCTGCATGGTTGGATTAATTGGCGTTTCAATATAGAGACAGGTTGTTTCCGGCCGGATCGCCTGCAGCAGTTCATCTCTTGACCTCATTGAAGAAAAATCGTGAGTGATTTTATATTTTTCTTCCATCAGCTTTAACAATCCAAATGTACATCCATACACACCTTGTGAGCATAAAATATGATCTCCCGTCCGTGTTAATGACAGCAGAATCGCAGAAACCGCAGCCATTCCAGAGCCAAATGCTAGTGCCGCCTCAGCCTGTTCCAATTGCGCCATTCTTTGCTCAAAGCTGGCTACTGTCGGATTGCCAAGGCGCGAATAAATAAATCCATCCTCTTCACCTGAAAAACGCCTCTCTCCTTGCTCAGCATTTTCAAAGGTAAAGGTAGAAGTTTGAAAGATTGGCGGTGCAAGACTGCCTTTGAATTCATTAGAATGGTAACCTCCATGAATCGTCATTGTCTCGAAATGCTGCTTTTTCATAGGCTAATCTCCCCTTCTTTTTTTGGAAGCGTTTACATTATTCTCTTATTAGAATATGATACTTTATCAAAAAATGGAAGAGTAATAACTTCATTTATTTATATAAACCCTTTCGCGTTGTTGGGAGCTGAAAACAATTAAAATGTAAAAAAATTAAGATGCCCTTAGTGGACATCTTAATTTTTTTGGACAACCATTTTGTTTTTCCCTGTTTCTTTTGCTATATAGAGAGCTTTATCTGCACGCTTAAATAGTGCTGAGTACGTATCTTCTTCTTGTACATCCGTAATACTTGCTTTGCTCCAATAGGAGACCCCGCATGAAATGGTAACATGGGGGTTAGTAGTATTGCCTACTTTTTGCACAAGTCGATTGGCAATAGCAATCCCAACTTCTAAGCCGACGTTTGGCAAATAAACGGCCAGCTCCTCACCGCCCCATCGTGCCCCAATATCCGAGCCGCGAATATTTTTTCTGATTAAATTGGCGACTTGAACAATTACCTCATCACCGGCCTGATGACCATATGTGTCATTTACCTTTTTAAAGTTGTCAATGTCAATTAACATAAAGGTTCCTTCTTGATCCTCATTCATGGAGCTATAGATCTTTTTATCAAGATAGCTTCTTGAGAAAAGCTTTGTCAGATGATCTGTGACGACCATTCTTTCTAACTCTTCTCTTAACATTGAATTGGTAAAAGCCAATGTAGAATGATGGATAAGTGATTGCAGCAGTTTAAAGGATTCAAACGAGAAATGATACGGCTGCTGATGCATCACAAGCGCAAATCCCTTCAATTCGCCCGATTGATCCATTGGAACGGCCATTATGGATTTAAATCCTTTTTCTTCTGTGCTATCAGGAAAATGAAAGTCACCTAAGAACAGCGGCTCTCTTTCCTTCGCAATCTTGTCTTTCATCAGATGAATATATCTCTCCGACTCTCTTACCTGAAAGAAGGAAGTGCTGCCCTGCAACACGTTAATATCCTCACCATCATTTAATAATAAAATGAAGCCGACTTCCTCGGCACCGAATGAACTTGAAATTTGCTCTGACATGTATTTCATTGTTTCAGTAAGTCTTAAATCGGAATTTAACCGGTGGGAAGTTTCATTAATAAGCTGCAAGTCCGAGATCAATCGCTTTGATTGCTGATACAGCTGGGCATTTTCAAGGGCACTTCCTGCTGTATTTGCGAGCAGTGAAATAAACTCAACCTCATTTTTAGGAAAATTCACCGTGTTTGGCGCAATTACCTGCAAAACGCCATATACTCCTTGCTTACCCATTAATGGTGCATACAGCACGGATCTTTCATACGACTGGGAATCCTCAAATTGAATCGTTCCAGTCACATATGCCTGCATCGCAGAAATGTTTTCACTATCATATTCCAAATCCTTAATAGGCAAGTCTGTATTATTATTGTTGTCGTGTGAAAGAAGCAGATAATAGGTAAATGTTGGGTAAACCTCCTGCAAAGTTTGGATAATCTCACCTAAAACACTATCCATACTCATGGAAGAGTGAAACTTTTCTGTAACCCTAAATAACTGCTGATATCGCTTCTCCTCAGAGAGCACAGTTGACAGCTCTTGAATTTTCGCTAAAAAATGTCCGCATTCATTTGCAAAAACCTGCAAAACATCTTCAGAAATATGAAATTCCTGATCATTTCCCTCAAAAATAAGGCAGCCAAGCAACTGATTTTCCTTTTCTAATAAAAGCATTAAAGCATTTCCTTCAATTTCAATTAAACTCGTCCGATTCATTGGTGCACCACTGCGGCTAAAGTCAGGAATGGAACGGATGTCGATTTTTTTCGGAAACATCTCTACATCAATATTGCCCATTGGAGCTTTAAATTGCAGAACTTGCTCTTGTTCATTACGTTTATAAAGAAGGATACCAGGCACTTCAAGCAATGAATGAATGGCTGTCAGCATTTTATTTACAATATGATCATAATGAAATAAACCACTCTCTGTATCAATAAGATCATAGAAGTGACTTTTTAGTTTTATTATTATTGGATCTTCCTGTGTATTGACCATCAACATCATCACCTGTTATACATGCTGACATTTAACCAGCATGCCCACTGTTATTTAATCCTGCAAGTTCTCAACTATACTAAAACTGCCGCTTTTTTGAACAACTAGCCATAAAGATTGATCAGCTGCCAAAGAATGAATAGCGATGGGCTCCTGCACTCCTTGTCTATGCAGCTCCTCCACTTTCACCCTTGTTAGCTCATCTCTAAATAAAGGATCTTTTATTTTGGATGCTTCATCTTTCTCAGCTGCTTCAAGGGATTCATCCAGATAAATCCAATCATTACTCATATATACCCATATTCCTCGTTTTGACTCATCATTTGTAAGCTTTTCTGGAATTCCTTTTAATGTGACTGCCTGAAGAGCTGTGAATTTATGCCCATTTGACACGTCAACTTCATAGATTGCCAGCACATGCTCTTGATTTGTCTCTTTGTACAATGCCACTTTAGGATTTTCATTTATAGATGTCCCTTGTTCTAAAACTAGATAAAGCGGTGTATATGTGTCTTTTGAATCAATCACTTTATCATTTTTTACATATAAAAAAGCAAAAACAGTGACACTGATACATAGAAAAATGAGCACCATGCGGGTGTTTCTTTCTTTTCTTGATTCCTTCACAACGATCACTCTTATATCTATTTTCCTATATTATAACATTAGGTTGCCTTATCCTGTATATTTAATTTCATTAATTAGCTTTTTACGATATCATGGTAAGATTGTACTTATATTGATTTGAGAAGTTGCTCCCTGAGTAAAGGCAAATCGTATAGTATTTCCACTAGTCTGCATCTCTGCATCTCGGTCAACAAAAGATCTGAAGAGTTCTTTCTGCTGCAATCGTATTATGTATGGCTTAGCAGCCAATAATATAAGCGGAGTTTTTCCGGTTAAATGCAAAATAATGCTCAATTGGGCTTAAATAAGGGGAGTTTTTCCGGTTATTCACAGCAAAACCCTTTATTTTGTCGTTTTTTTAGGAGATAGTCGGAAATCCTCCGTCTATTTTAGCTATTTTTAGGGGTTTTTTATAAATAAGAGAAATTTCTCCGCTTATTTCAGGCTTGCATTGTTTCAGCAGGCTATCCCGTTATTTTTAACAGATGTTTCTTTTCGGATTTGAGTTTAATTTCTTCTTTTAAAACAGTTAGCTTTTTTCCATGACAATGATTAGCCTAAATTTACTTAGTCCGTAAACGCCTCTTCTATCATCCCCTTTAACCCGTGGCTGGTATACTTTCTTTTTAAGTATTGAGATTCCTATTGACTTATTGCAGGTAAAAATTATATAATACTCTTTGTGTAAAATATTGCAGCCTATGCAAACACTTTTTGATCTCATTTTGTTCCTCAATCAGATTTTATTCTGAGGATGGGGTACTGTGTAACCCTTAGCTGCTAGGGCGAAGGTACATGAAAACAAAATGCTCTTAGAGAACGTAAGCATCTGTTTTTATTTTACCCAAATAAAAACACTAAAGGAGGAGTCTCTCATGGCTCGTTATACTGGCCCAAGCTGGAAATTATCTCGCCGTCTTGGCATTTCTTTAAGCGGTACAGGTAAAGAATTAGAAAAGCGTCCTTACGCTCCTGGACAACATGGTCCAAACCAACGTAAAAAATTATCTGAATACGGTTTACAATTGCAGGAAAAGCAAAAGCTTCGTCACATGTATGGTGTGAACGAGCGCCAATTCCGCAACTTGTTCGATAAAGCAG
Organism: Cytobacillus gottheilii; assembly: GCF_001636345.1. Lineage (GTDB taxonomy): Bacteria > Bacillota > Bacilli > Bacillales > Cytobacillaceae > Cytobacillus > Cytobacillus gottheilii. The sequence goes on along the minus strand of NZ_KV440945.1, from coordinate 1,293,973 downwards.
GTAAAATGGCTGGTAAACACGGTGAAAACTTCATGATTCTTCTTGAATCACGTCTTGACAACGTTGTTTATCGTTTAGGCTTAGCGCGCACTCGCCGCCAAGCTCGCCAAATCGTTAACCACGGTCACATCATGGTTGATGGAGCTCGCGTAGATATCCCATCATACCGCGTTGCACCTGGTCAAACAATCACACTTCGCGAAAAGTCTCGCAACCTTGACATCGTGAAAGAAGCAATCGAAGTAAACAACTTCGTACCTGATTTCGTTTCTTTCGACGCTGACAAGTTAGAAGGAACATTCACTCGCCTTCCTGAGCGTTCTGAACTTCCTGCTGAAATCAACGAATCATTAATCGTTGAATTCTACTCTCGTTAATAAAAATACTTTATTAACGAGTATAAGAAAAAGCCTAGTCCTTGTTATATCAACATGGACTAGGCTTTTTTTATTTTCTGGTTTGTAGAATAATGTATAATCAACTATTAATTTGGGGCTGACTGGGACTAATTTAGGACTAAATATAAGTGGACAGGTGCATTACATAATCTCACTAAAACATTATATAAATTTGAAGCATCCATAGATTTTAGGTGATATACGAAAGCAACTAGTTAAGTAAAATTGTTTTAAAATCCCATAAATGATATTTAAAGTATTATAATTATATTAAAGATATAGTTATCAAATATTATAAGAGAGTCTATTTCGTATAGACGCTCTAGCTTTTTTTAGGAGAATATATAATGACAGGCACATTATTAAAAATAATTGCATTGATCGCAATGTTAATTGATCACATAGGTCAGTTTATACCAAATACACCAGAATTCTTAAGGTGGATTGGAAGATTAGCTGCCCCAAACTTTATTTATTGTGTAGCAATAGGATATAAATACACAACAAATACTACAAAATACTTAAAACGATTATATATTTCTGGTGTTATAATGGCCTTTTTAAATGTAGGTCTTCATATTGTATTCAGTAAAGATGGCGGGATGGCTGTCTCAAATAACTTTTTTACAACTCTTTTCTTGTCTGGCTTTATTATGTATTTACTTGATAAAAAAGAGATAAGACTTTTTATTATATTCTTTTTATGGCAAATAGCATCTTTAATCCTGTGCATAGTTTTTTCTGAATTATGGGTGATTAGTGACGACCTTTCGTACCCATTTTACGGTGCAATATTTGGTAATCTTTATCTGGTTGAAGGCGGCTTCTTGTTTGTTCTTCTTGGAGTCATTTTCTATTTTTCAAACAGCAAGAGAATTATGACAATAAATTATATACTTTTTTGCCTTTTACTAATCTTTTTATCTGAAACTTTTGGAGGTGGGTACGGCTTCTTTACATACTATGGATTTCCTTTTAGTGAATATCAATGGATAATGATTGCCTCACTTCCAATCATCTTACTTTATAACGGAAGAAAAGGCATAGGGCTTAAATACTTTTTTTATTTGTTTTATCCGATCCATATAATTATTCTCTATATACTTGGTGTTAAACTCTTTGGATAGATATTAAATTTAAAATGGATATTCTGCCCCTACACTTGGAATGACTCTCAGTAAGTTTTTTTAAAGGCTTATTTAATACACGCATGAGTGAAAAGAGTTCCGTTTTCATCTAATATGAGATGGGACAACCTATTTCAGAGTCTTTGAGTGAACATACAAAAAACCCTTGAAATGTTGTTCAAGCAACATTTCAAGGGTTTTTATTTTGATTACACCCGCAAATTATTTCCTGCTCATTAAGGGATCTCCAGACAGATAATTTCGCAAAAATTACGCCAGAATTTGTGCTTTAATTTTCTCAAACATCTCTTCTTTGCCCATTCCTGTGAGTAATGGAACTCCATCAATAATTCTGCTTTTTACATTATCCGGAACCAATGTAGTCGACACAATAATATCATAATCATCAAGACGGCTTAATTCCTCACTAATTTTTGACTGGTATAGTTTCACATTGTTTTGAAGTCCATTAGCTTCTAGCCATGACTTTACTTTTCCTGTAACGATTGTTGATGTTGCAACACCTGTTCCACACATAATTAATAATTTCTTCATTTCCTATCACCCTTTTTTTATAGTTTGTTTTCTTCTTTTTGTCCATAAGCCGTTTTATAAAAATGGCTGCACTGTCTGATTACTTCTTTGCTGAGCGGCTGGAGATCTGGTTCATGCAAGGTAGCGTAATGTGCATATTCTGCTGTTTCCTCTAAGATGACAGCAGCCTTTAATGCATGCTCAATATCTTTGCCAACAGTGAAAACTCCATGGTTTCGAAGCAGCACAGCAGATGAATCACTGATATGGTCGATAATTTGCTTGCCTATCTCTTCTTCACCAATGGCAGCAAAATCAGAACAGGGTACCCGATCATTAAACAGATTAGCTGCTGTTGTTGTGTATGAAGGAATATCCAGCCCACGTATTGCAAAGCTTGTTGCAAATGGCGAATGGGTGTGCACGATGCTATGAATATCATCACGATGCCGATAAACATATAAATGACTGGCGGTATCTACAGATGGCTTTAGTCTGCCTTCAATCACATTGCCATCTAAATCAACGATAACCATATCCTCTGGTTTAAGCACATCAAAGTGGACTCCGCTTGGTTTGATAACTACCCTATTACTCTCAAAATCTCGATAACTGACATTTCCGCTAGTCCATTTTACTAGCTGCAAATCCTTTAATGCCTTATTTGCGTCACATACTAACTGTTTCCAAATCTCCAGCATTTTTCTTCACCTTCAATCTTGTAAAAATAATTATAAGTTAGCACCAATGTCGTCGTTTAATTTCGCTTCTCTCTTAGGTTTAATTTTATTTAAATAGATTAATCCGGCAAAAGCGATAACACCGATGATTGTAATCCCGCCCCAGCTGAGAACCTGTGCTAAGCCGACAAATATGAATGTCGTCCAGACAGCCCCATCAACAAGGGCTGAAATACTTGAGTTCCCTGCCATATCAAAGTTTGCAGCCAAAGCAGCCTCAGTAATTAATGGCGCCGCCCATGAAGCTATTAACAATCCAACCGCCATATAAATGGTGCCTGCTACGACCGTTCTAATAATATTCCCTCTGAAAACCGGCGTCATCAAACACACTAAGAAAGGAATGGTCGCTAAATCACCAAATGGCAATACTGTATTCCCTGGTAAAATGACGGCTAAAAACAGGGTGATTGGTACAATAATTAATGATGCAGATAGTACTGCCGGATGTCCTACTGATAAGGCACTATCCATTCCAATGTAAAGATCTCGTCCCGGCATCCGTTTTTTAACAAACTCACTGGCAGCTTCCGAAATTGGTGAAAGCCCTTCCATAAGTAGGGATACCATTCTAGGCATTAACATCATCACTGCTCCTGTTTGAACAGCAAGCTGCATGACTTCACTCACACTGTAGCCCGCTAAGAAACCAATCACAACCCCAATTAACACACCCATTACGGTGGAGTCTCCGAAAATACCAATCTTCTTTTGAATCGTTTCAGGATTAGCTTCTAACTTATTAAAACCAGGAATTCGATCAAATACCCAATTTAATGGCTTCGCTACTAAATAGGATGGAGCAGATGCACCGTGCGGAAATGTAATCTTCGGAAAGCCATAGAATTTCTCTATATCCTTTGCAATTAAGTCACCCAGGAAGAAAATGACAACTAAATGAATGGCAATTGTATATAGGCCAAGTGCAAAGTTTCCAGTTAAAACGTAAACGAGGGATCCCGTAAAAGCACAATGCCAATAATCCCAAATATCAACATCCAATGTCTTTGTTAATCCTGCAAACAATAGGACTACATTCAGTCCGATCCCTAATGGAATCGCTAAACTTCCTAAAGCGGTACCGTAGGAAATGGCTGCAGCGGCTGGCCAGCCAACATCAATTGTACTGAGCTGAAACCCAAAATTATCAACCATTGCTTTCGCTGCTGGTCCTAAGCTGTTTGTTAACAATCCAATAACAAGGTTCAGACCAACAAATCCAATCCCAACAGTTAAACCAGCTTTAAAGGCTTTGGCAGGTTTAGTGCCTAATATAATCCCAAAGATAAACAATAGAATAGGTAGCATAACACTTGCACCAAGATCAACAAACCATTGTAATACCGCCATATAAATCCCCCTTTTTCAAAAGAATTATTTTAGTCCAGCCTGATTTAGTAATTGCTCTAATCCTTCTTGACTCTTGCATTCAGCAAATTCACTTAATAACTTCTGGTCTTCGAAGATTTCCATTAACCGCTGCAGCATCGTTAACTGATCCTCGGATTTTTTTAATGCAAGCATGAAAATTAATGAAACATCTACCTCTACATCACTTGTTCCCATCAGACAGAATTTAACTGGACTCTTTAATGAAGCGAAAGCAATCTGCGGTTTAATAACTTTGTCAGCATCTGTATGTGGAATGGCGATCCCTATAGTCCCGACTGACAGGCCGGTTGGAAAACGATCTTCCCGTTCCAAAACACCCCTTTCAAATGTTTCTGAAACTAACTTTGCATCATATAAAGACAAGGCCATTTTCCTGATTGCATCACAGCGATCACTGGCTTCTAAGTCAATAAACGTAATATTTTCATCAAAAAACATGGTCTTTCCCCCTACTGTCTCAACTTCCGTTGATAATAAGCCACGCATCAGCAGCCTCCTTCAAGTCCAGTAATTTAGACATTTTAACATCGTCTTCTGCAAGATCTGCCAATTGAAATAGGGCCTTTAAGTGGCGATTCGGGTTAAAAATGGCGAGCGGTGTAACGACGGATACCTTCTGTCCATTTGCAAACTCTACCGGATTTTTTAAGATAAGCATTGCAAATGCATCAGCCAGCACTCCTTTTTCAGTTGCTGCATGCGGAATAGCCATACTTTTTCCTAAAAAACTGTATATATGCTGATGATCATTTTCCTCGATTAAGGTTGTTACATAGGCTGCTCTGATAATATTGTTTTTCACCAAAGGCTCACAGGCGATTTTTATTGCCTCTTTCCAATTCTCCACATTGTCTTTATATTGGATGAAATCACTTGGCAGGAATTGTCTCAATCCATATGAATGGATATGGCCGTCCTTTACTTCCCTTTTCGGATTCTCTTGAAATAAACTGGAAAGCGAAGTGATCAATGCAGTCTCATCTGTTATAATTGCGTTCTGTTTGATGGTTTCTATTAATTGAGTCATCTTAATATTTTCATAGCCTTTTTTATCAATGGTGGCAATGACCTGTTTACGCAGCCATTCTTTTTCATGTAACGTCATAAGAGGATTAATTAAATACACAGGCTGAGAGGACTGAATGGGAATGGTGCTGAAAACAATTTCATAATCTTGCTGATACATTTGAAATTGTCTTAGAGACAGACTTTCAGCAAAATAAAACTCCGGAAAGATTTCCTTCAATGTCTGCTGCATGATCTTTGATACAGTGAGACCATTGGTGCAAATCACTATTGCTCGTTTCTTTTTATGAAGATCTTCGCCCTGTTTAATAAGCTGCCCGGCTAGAAACATAGTAATAAAGGCAAGCTCATCTTTTGGAAATTTCTCTCCAATTAATTTTTCAAGCGGAACGATCGAAGCTGATACCATCTCATGTAATTCCATATACTCCTCAATCAACTTAATCGAGTAATGATCTTTCAATGTAAGATGATATTTGATTCGATAATATGCTGGTCTCATATGAACCATTAATTTATTGAGGATTTCCTTTTTATCATGTATAAAGATACATGATTTTTTCTCAAAAAGTTCAAGCATATCAAGGATTGCAATTTTTAACTCATTTAACCTTTTGTCGGTAAGAATGTCCGACGAGCGAACATTAGAGGTTAATAGTTGAAGTGTAAGCCATATTCTTTCACTCTTTGGCAAATCCATATCTTCGTTTATCAGCAGCTCTGTAACTAAGTATTCCTCCGTATCGGCCAGCTCTCTTAAACCAATATGAAAATCTGCGTTAAGCAAATGCCCTTGTTCAATGCGTGTAAAAATTAATTCTAAAATGTAAGGCAAGCTTTCATAGCTTTCATCCGTTAAATGGATGTTCAATGAGGTTTCAATCGAATTTACTATCTTTGTCATTGGAGAAATATCAAGCTGCAGGATCTTTTCAAAGTATTGATGTCCATTAAACAGATTTAGAACGGATTTAACGACTATAATCAGTAACTTTCGGATTTGAAACTCATCCCCGATAATTTCATAACCATCAGCTCTGCTATAACTGATTGATAAAGAATATTTTTTAATGTGGTCAGACGCCTCTTTAATATCACTTATCCCTGTGTTTTTGCTTACATTAAAAAGATCAATTATATGAAACAATGAAATTTCTTCTCTTTTTCCAAGTAAATATAAAATAATTAAAAGTGCACGTTCCTTCTCAGTTGGGATATAATCTTCCAATTGATTTCCTGTTGGATGAGGGACTGAAAAATGCTCAAATATTTTTTTATCAATAATAAAGTTACCGTTTCTGCTCTTTGTAATCGGTGTTAAATTTTTTGTTTTTAGCCATTGATTAATTTTTTCTAATGAATATGAGATTTGCCGTCTGCTTAGCTTAAATTTCCCTTCAAGTTCCTTATTTTTTATTTGAGGTGTTCTAATCAATTCATTTAACAAACTTACACTTCGGTCATCAAGGAACATGACTACAACCTCCCTTATGTCTTTATTATATTTGAATGGCTGAAATAAAAGTAAGCGTTTTCATAACAACTTTTCTCCGTTGGTTATATCATTTTTTGTGCAAGTCTGTGATGAATTTTTACATTTGTTCCTACTTATTACTTTTGTAGTGATTTTTTCATTAAAGTTTACTTTCGTCAATTACTTTTGAAAATAAAATGACCATTAACCTAGAAACCCTTGTCTAATGCTATCCAAATAGAAAAATAAGAAACAAAAAAACGGCACCGATTGGTTACCGTCTCTTTTCCTCTGTGAGATTATAAAGAATTCCTTATTCTTCTTTGTTTGTTTCTTCTTTACTGTTCTGTTTTACATCATCCACATCTCTCACTTCCTCAATCTTCACATTGCAGCATGAACTCTCTTTTCTTCCGAATAAACCTTTTAAGATATTCATTTTTATTCCTCCCATTATTCTAGATTAGGTAAAACAACAAACCTGATAATGTCGCCATCATAAAGACAGAGCCTACAAACGCTATTACTAACTTCTTTTTAAATATGCTATTTAATAGTGCTAATTCCGGCAAGCTGGCACCTGCTGAGCTAATCATTAACGCCATTACTGGTCCAAGTGCCATTCCTTTAAGGATCATAATCTGTGAAATGGGTATCATGGTGGAAAGCCTTATATAAAGCGGAATACCTAAAATCGCAGCTATAGGGACAAGCCACCATTGCTCACCGCCGAGGTAAGCAGCGATCCACTCAGTTGGAATGACTCCATGAATCAATGCTCCAATTGCAGCACCGACTATTAAAAATGGATATACTGTTTTCATCAGCTGTAAGGTTTCAAATAAGGCTCCTTTTAAAGAGAACGTGACTTGTTCTTGATGATATCCTGTCATGACCACATTTTTAACATGCCTTTCAAATCCAAATCTCTCCAATGTAAAACCAATAAGAACGGAGAAAAGAGAGGTAACAACTGTATAAGTCACTGCAACTTTTAAGCCCAGAGTCGCAGTCATCAAAGTGATAATCGTTGGATCCAGAACTGGCGAAGCAAATAGAAAGATCATCACAATGCTAAAACGTACTTTCTTGTTTAATAGATTAACAACGATTGGAATCGTTGAGCATGAACAAAATGGTGTGATGAAAGCAAATCCAAGTGTGACCATTACACTTGTCAGCGGATGGCTTTTTTCCATCAGCTTTTCCATTTTTTCATATGGGATCAACACTTGAATAAGGTTAATGAAAAAAGAGATACATACAAATAAAACAGTTAGTTCCAGAGCAATTCCAAGAAAACTCCGTAAAAATTCTTCCCACACAATAATCACCTCATTTTATTTGCATTTTGCAAATATTATTCCTTAAATATGAGCAAGTTGCATCTTGCTCATATTAATGGTTTACAGCATACAGTTGACTTTGCCATAGCATTATTCAGCAGATTAATGGAACGGAGAACAGTTTCTTTCTCAAACTCGTTCATATGTGAAAACACTTCTTCTAAGTATTGATTCATCTCTGCATCAATGGCAGCTGCTGTGTATTTCCCTTCTGTTGTAAGTGAAAGGATATGTATTCTTCTATCTTCAGGCAGCTGTGATTTTTTAACAAGATTCATTTTAACCAGTGTCTGTATCTGTCTGCTGAATGTTGTAATATCCATTCCTAATATATCTGCCACCTGCTGTACATTGGGCTGATCCAGACGGTCTATTTCATAAAGAATGTGACTTTGCACTAAAGAAAGGTCATTTCCTCCGCTTGAACAGCAATTCTTATTAAGCATTCCAAACCTTCTTGTCATAATTTGAAAAAGCTCTCTTGGATTTTCCATTATTTTCACCTCTGTTTTAGTTATAACATATTACTTGCAATTTGCAAATAAATAATATTTCTAAAACACGAAATTTCATCGTCATGATCTGCGAGTTTTCACAAGCCCGTTCCACCTGCGCTGCGGACCCTCGCTCCATTTCACTCATGTTTAGAAAGAAAAACTTTAAAAAAACAAATAAAAAACCGAATGAGTAGAAAGAGTCACTTCCTACTCATTCGGTTCTATGGTCGTGTTAAATGTCCAAACTTCTAATGATCTGGTGTTACTCTTTATTATTTTGCTTCAAGATGTACAGTAATACTGTTTGGCTGATATGTTACATTTACATCGTATCCTTCAGCTGTTACAGAATCAAACTTACCGATTACATCATCTGCAGTCAATAGAGTAAATGATGTTCCGTTTCCAACCTCATAGTTAGATAAATCTAATTTCACATTACCGCCATCTAGATATGCAATCCCATCAACATCCATTTGAATATTATTATTGTCCATTGCAATATCCAGATTTCCAGCTTCGATCGTAAACTCGCCATTTAATTGAAGTGTTTCATCAGCAGATACTAATACACTGCCATTTTCAACAAAAAGGTCGCCATTTCCGAAAGCAGTTGAGGATTGTGCTTCTAATGTTCCTTCTTGCAGCAAAGTTCCTCCTGTAAAACTGTTATCACCTGTTAAAGTAAGGGTTCCAGTGCCTTTTTTCGTTAGCATCCCTTTACCATAGATGTTATTTCTCCACCAGTCTTGAGCATTAAATCTGCCTAATGAAGCGTCCATATCCACTGTTACATTGTTTAAAAAGGCTCCATATCCATCAGCTGCTGTTACTAAATCGATTCTGCCCCAGCCATTAGATTCGTCAAGGACAGGGTATCCTGAATCGATTGAAGTTGTATAAAGAATTTCTCTGCGCTGCTGATCTGTTAAATAAGGCTGACGTGTTTCTAATAAAACTTCTGCTCCTTTAGGAACTTCAGGTGCTAAACCTTTAACTCCTGTTTGCGGCAATCCATAAGTCATTTTTTCACGGTAGAAAGCTTTATTTGCATCATGATTTTCCCATTTTTGCTCATCGTATGCATTTTCGAACGTGTAATCTTCAGTTACCGTATGCGCATATTCATATAAGCTCATATTTTTAGATGCTGCTAATTTACCGAAAACTTCACCTGCATTTTTATAAGCCTTGTCCAAAACTTCTCTGTTTTCTGCTTTGTTAAATGCATAAGCAGTCATTGCTGTAGATTGGATTCTTCCGCCAATTACATCAAGCGGAGAGTGCATACCTGTTACGATACGGTTTTCTCCCATTTGAGCTGCTCTTGTTAAAAACTCAGAAAATCTTTCCGGAGTAGCATAAGCAAAACCAAAAGTAGATAAATACGATGCACTTGTATGTCCGCTTGGGAAAGCACCGTCTTTTCCTCTTCCGTCTTCTGCTATTCTTCTAACATACCTTAAAGCAGGAATTACTTCTACATTTGTTTCATACTGCTGGTAATGCCTTTCACCTGTTTCCTTTTTACCTCCTGAAGGTAAAGGTTCTGAAACCTTTTCACCGCTGCCAATCGTTTCCCAAACAGGTAAACCATTTTCATCGACCTTTTCTTTTACTTCACCATTCGAATTCATTCTCCATGGTCTTGGAGAAGAATAAAAGTACTTAGAAGGATTTGAAGAAGAAGGATTTCTAAACCTGATTAAGCTAACTAAATCCATAGCCTCTGCAAGTTCAGAATTTGCCGCGTTTCCTAATCCCTGACTTTGATCTTCTACCGTTGTTTCTTCTAATAATTTATTCATATCTTCTACGTTTCTAACAACGCTTGTTACTGGTTTAACAATATCTACATAAGCATTCGCCAATGGACCAAATCCATCGATCATACTATAAATCTTGTCTCTCTGGTCATCATAATAAGCAGCCAGAGCTTCTTCATCTGTTCTATTTTGCGTTACCTCTTCTACATATTTGATGTTGGCAACCCAAGTATCTTCATTTCGAATTTCTTCATTTGCATATGTCTTTTTCTCTGCTACTACTTTCGTTTCGTCATTTTTATATCCATCAAAATATACAGTAGGTCCGTCACCATATTTTGCAATTTTCCCGTTAGCACCTTCAACTTCTAATGCTTCACCGTTTCTCCAAGCGGGCTGGTTCATTGACCATACTTGATCAAAACCGTCTAAAATTTTGATAAAAGGATTTGTTGCCGCAATATCCTTTTTAGCAGGATCAGCAGCATTTTCACCATAATCTACTGCAGGGAACGCCTGCTCACTCTCTGGAACACCCACATTTAAATCATAATCCGTTCCAACCGGCTTTGATGGTTTAGAAACACCCGGTTCCTCTGGATAAGATGGCGTTGGCACAACAACTGTGTCATCTTCTTCTGGAGGAGTTGGTTTTGGTTCTTCTGTTTCTTCATCTGGATTCGGCTCAGTATCCTTAATTAATTCAAGTACATTATTTAAGGTAACAACTGACTCTGCACGAGTTATTTTATTCAATGGTTTAAAGCTTCCGTCTAAGTAGCCAACCATAAGGTCTGCTGCACGGACACTGCCTATATATCCTTTGCTCCATGCCGGGATGGATGAGGAATCTTTAAATAGCTCAGCAGCAGTTTCATCTTTCTCCAGCTTATTAATAATGGAAATAATTTTTGCTACTTCTTGGCGTGTAATTAAATTTTGAGGTTTCATCGTTTGATCTGGAAATCCATCTAAGTATCCTGCCGCAATTGCTTTGGATACTTCTTGGTAAAACCAGTCGTCGGAAGAAACATCTTTGAAGTTGATTTCTACTTCTTTGTTATACTTAAATGCTCTGTTAACAAGAACCATAAATTCTGCTCTAGTTATCGATTTGTTCGGTTTGAAGGTACCATCAGAATACCCTTTGATTAAATCTTGATCAACCCATGATTGAATTTCTTCTTCTGCAAAACTTCCTTTAATATCGGAAAGTTGATCGTTCGCATAAACTGGAAGCGTTGAAACGAGCATTGTTAACATTAAAAGCAACGCAATTGTTCTTAAAAATGATTTCTTCATAAATCGCAAATTCCTCCTTATTAAATAGTACCGAATTTGTGCACATTTAAAATACAATCATTCTAAGATGTTAAACTGCATTTTTTGAAGTATTGAAAATATGTACTTATATAACCATGTGGTTTATTATGGAAGAAGAAGATAGGTATAAATTACTATGTTAATATACTTTATTGGAGGCTATTAGAATCTGAAATTAATACATCTTTATTTTCCAGCTTTTCAACTAAAAGGATCCTTGTTAGAGTTCCTCCCTTCCCTATATTTCATTTTTAAACTGATCAATTAGCTGAAATGGCAAATAAAAGAAGTAGTATAGTCCAATTTTCATATAACACTATCTTCTACACAGAGATCTACCAAAATTAGTAATCTAAATGATAGATATTATCAGTGACCACACAAATTTTATGATAGAAATTCTATATTAATAAAATGTAGTGAAAATATTAAAAAGATGTAAAGTTGTGAATGTACTGTAAATAAATTAAAGTAATATAATAAGTTGTAAACTCCAGAAGAGATCATTAATGGTTGGCAAGGCGAGAAGATGAAGAAGAGTTCATTAAAAGGAGTAAGAAGTGGAAGGTCGGCCGTAAAAGATGCTTTCATTATGTTGAGCACTTGAACACTATTCCATTAGTAAAGCCTAGTTGATTCAGTTACAAAGATACTAGGCTTTTAATACCTTTTATCACATCATTGTTGGATCAGCACCAAACCACGCTTGAATTTCATTTTCTTTCGAACAAGGATGAATCCAGCTAACACCATATTTAAAAATCCGATCCCCAGTAGTTTGGAATGTTTCATATTGAATTCCATTATCTAAATACTTACCACTATAATCTATATTTTGAGGGTATTCATGAAATTCGCCTTCTGCTCCAATTGTAAGTTTGATATTGTCCTTATAGAAAGCAATCGCTTCAAGTCCTTCTCCACTTTCTATATCTCCCTCTATATTTATAGACGGTATCAAGCATTTAATTATTTGAGCACCGCATTCTTTCAAATACTCATATTCAATTAAATACCTGCCGTTTACATCAGGACAACGTCTATCGATATTTTCTAATTTTCTTGCTGTGTATTCTATTTCATTGTCATTGATAAAAATCTTAATAGGACCTAATGGTGTTAGTAACATTGAATGCTCACCTGCCTTCTTTTTTATAATAAAAAAAGAGGACATATGCTTATTATGAACATATCATCCTCTTCGTTGTTTATTTTAATTCTTGAATTATACTGCTCAGTATTTAATTAAAAAGTACTTCTTTTTCCCGCGGCGGATAATCGTAAATTGTCCCTCAATGCGATCTTCTTCAGAAAGGGTATATGCTGTGTCTGTTACACGCTCGCCGTTAATGGAAACCGCTCCATTTGTTACGTCTTCACGCGCTTGACGCTTTGATGGTGAAATTTTTGCTTCTATTAAAAGATCGATAACATTGATTTCAGCTTCGCCATTATGCTCATATGATGGAACATCCTTAAAGCCTTGCTTAATTTCTGCTGCGGTTAAGCTTTTAACATCTCCGCTAAATAATGCAGCTGAAATCTTTATAGCCTGCTGCAATGATTCTTCTCCGTGAATCAAACGAGTCATTTCTTCAGCAAGTGCCTTTTGTGCTTTACGCAAATGCGGTTCTGCTGCAACTGCTTCTTCCAGTTCCTCAATTGTTTCTCTCGTTAAGAAAGTGAAGAACTTAAGGTACTTAATGACATCAGCATCAGCTGTGTTAATCCAGAACTGGTAAAACTCGTAAGGAGTTGTTTTTTCAGGATCAAGCCAGATTGCACCGCTTTCTGTTTTCCCGAATTTTGTTCCATCTGCTTTTGTAACAAGAGGAATGGTTAAGCCGAATGCTTTTGCACCTTCAGGCATCATCTTGCGGATGAGTTCAAGACCAGTTGTAATATTGCCCCATTGATCACTGCCGCCAATTTGCATTTTACAATCATGATTTTTGTATAGATGGTAAAAATCCATCGCCTGCAGAATTGTGTACGTGAATTCAGTAAAGGAAATTCCCGTTTCCAAACGTGAAGAAATCGTATCCTTAGCCAGCATGTAGTTGACGCCAACATGCTTTCCAAAATCACGAAGGAACGTAACAATATCCATTGAGCCTGCCCAATCATAGTTATTGACCATGATTGCGCCATTTTCGCTTTCAAAATCAAAAATATTTTCAAGCTGGTTTTTGATGCAGCTGACATTATGCTGAACCATTTCTAAAGTTTGCAGCTTACGCTCTTCACTCTTGCCGCTCGGATCACCAATTAAACCCGTTGCACCGCCAACAAGTACGATTGGACGATGTCCTTCATTTTGAAAACGTCTTAATGTTAAAAATGGAAGCAAATGCCCAATATGCATACTGTCAGCAGTCGGGTCAACGCCACAGTACAAAGAAATTTTCTGATCGTTTAGCGTATTTTTAATCCCTTCTTCATCTGTCTGCTGGTAAACAATCCCTCTCCATTGTAAATCCTCTAATAAACTCATCATTTATCCTCCTATTTCAATCAAATAAAAAACGCCCCTGCAAATTGCAGGGACGCATAAATACATTGCGCGGTACCACCCAGATTGAGGATAAAAAATCCTCCACTCAAACAAAAATAACGGTTTGATCCGTCCGCTGCTATAACTGCCCGATCACAGGTTGACAGCGAAAACGCTCAGGGAGGTAATTCATCCTTCTATTTGCACCGGCTCACAGCAGCCGCCGGCTTTCTGAAACAGGGATAGAAGCACTACTAATTCCCGTCAATGCATAAGCTATTTAGTTAATAAAGCAGTTTTATCATATTTAGTATTCTGGTGTCAATATTATAAGGGATCAAATATGATTTCTTTGAATTTCTCCCCAATTCTGCTGACATAGACATCTTTGGTGTCCTAGAGACATGAATCCCCATCTATAGAAACATATTCGCCATGATTATTAATAAAATAACATTATTCGCTCAATAATCCTAATAGAAATAAAAGGAAATTTCAGATAAATGGTGAACGTTGTCATATTACAGTTTGACTTATGCTATAATGTATGTGATTTTAGGGGGAATGATGCGTATGAAAGAAATTCTTCAAAGATGGAAGAATAAGTTAAAGCCGACAACCGGTTTCTTTACAGATAAGAAAACAGTCAAAGGTGCTAGCATCACATACCAGGTCATTTGGAATTTGACGCTCTTATTTATCATTGTTGCCGTACTTGGTACAGCCTTTGCAGGCGGAGCTGGCGCAGGCTACTTTGCTTCACTTGTTAAAGATGAACCAATTCGTTCATACGACAATATGAAAAAAGACATATACAACTATGAAGAAACATCAGAGCTTTATTTTGCAAACGATGTCTATTTAGGAAAGCTTAGAACAGATCTGGAACGTGAAGAAGTAAATATTGATAATGTTTCCGAGTATTTGGTGAATGCAATTGTTGCTACTGAAGATGAATATTTTTATGAGCACGAAGGAGTTGTTCCTAAAGCAATACTGCGTGCACTTTTTCAGGAAGTCAGTAACTCCTCTGTCCAATCTGGAGGAAGTACTTTAACGCAGCAGCTGATTAAAAATCAGATTCTAACAAATGAAGTTTCTTTTGAACGAAAAGCAAAAGAAATTCTGCTCGCTTTAAGGCTTGAGAAGTTTTTTGATAAGAAAGAAATTCTAGAAGCTTATATGAATGTCTCTACCTTTGGGCGCAATTCTGCCGGGAGAAATATTGCAGGAGTTCAATCGGCTGCAGAAGGAATTTTTGGTGTTGCTGCAAAAGATTTAAGTCTGCCGCAGGCTGCCTTTATTGCAGGTCTTCCGCAAAGTCCGTTCGGCTATACTCCTTTTACACAGGCTGGTGAATTAAAGGAGCCGGAAGGATTAGAACCCGGACTCAGCAGAATGAAAACCGTTTTAAAAAGAATGTATGATGATGAACAGATCGATAAAAAACAATATGATGAAGCGATTGCTTATGATATTACGCAGGATTTCAGAAAACAAAGTGAGGACAATCCTCTGGAGAAATATCCTTATTTAACGGTTGAAATCGAAAAACGAGCAGTTGACATCATGAGTAAGGTATTAGCTGAAAATGATGGATATGAAGAAGAAGACTTGAAAAATGATGATCAGCTAAGGGAAGAGTATCGTACTTTAGCAGACCGCAATATTAGACAAAATGGCTATAAAATTCATTCTACTATTAATAAAGAAATCTATGACAGCATGCAAAAAGTGAAAGATAATTATCCAAATTACGGACCAGATAAAGGGGAAACCTTTGAAGATCCTGAAACTGGAGAGAATGTTCAAGTCATGGAGCCTGTTGAAGTAGGGGCTATCTTAATTGAAAATAAAACCGGCAAAATCATCAGCTTCGTAGGCGGCCGTGATCATGAACGGGAACAGACGAACCATGCAACAAAAGCTATCAGGCAAAATGGCTCAACAATGAAGCCATTGCTTGTTTATGCACCGGCAATGGAGTTAGGAAAAGCATCGCCAGGCACAATTTTGCCTGACGTACCGCTTCACTTGAATCCAGCTTTAAGCAGACCATGGCCGAACAACTATACGAGATCCTATAGCGGTCTTGTATCCGCACGTTATGCATTAGCAGAATCTTATAACGTGCCCGCTGTTAAGCTATATAAAGATATTGTTGATCAAAGACCAGCAGAATATCTTGCTAAAATGGGCTTTACTTCCCTTTATGAAGCAGACTATACCAATCTTGCAACATCTATTGGATCTTTAGAATATGGTGTGACAGTAGAAGAAAATACAAATGCATATGGCACCTTTGCAAATGGCGGCCAGTTTGTGGATGCCTATCTCATTGAGAAAATAACAGATAAAGAAGGAAACCCGATCTTTCAGCATGAAGCCGAGCCAGTTGATGTTTTCAGTCCGCAAACTGCATACTTAACGATCGATATGATGCGTGATGTTATTAATAACGGAACAGCTACATCTATTAAAAGCAGATTGAAGTTTGCCTCAGATTGGGCTGGAAAAACAGGAACAGGAAACGAATTTTATGATTCCTGGTTCGTTGCTTCCAATCCAAACGTATCTTTTGGCATATGGACCGGTTATGATACACCTAAATCATTAAAATCCGGCGGTCTAAACTACAGCTTAAGGACGAACTATCTATGGGCTGATCTAATGAACGCTGCCTATGACATAGCACCTGAACTTGTAGATCCTAGCGAAAGCTTTAAAATGCCGGGCGGAATCGTCAGCAGATCATTCTGTGCCATCTCTGGACTGCTTCCATCCGAAGCATGTTCCGCAGCAGGGCTTGTGGAAACAGATCTATTTAATGCAAAATTTGTTCCTACACAAACTGACGACAGCTTAGGTACAGGTCGACTGGTAAGAATCGGAGACAGAAAATATATGGCTCTTCCATCTACACCTGAGGAATTTTCTGAGCCAGGCATGATCTTAAATCCAGATTATATCGAAAAGTTATTCGGAATATCAAACGTCAATCCAAGTGATC
This sequence comes from Cytobacillus gottheilii, assembly GCF_001636345.1. GTDB lineage: Bacteria > Bacillota > Bacilli > Bacillales > Cytobacillaceae > Cytobacillus > Cytobacillus gottheilii. The sequence continues at coordinate 1,276,846 of NZ_KV440945.1, read as the reverse complement.
TTATTCCTAGAAAAGATCGATGGTCCAGGATACTTGTTGCCGATGACAAAATGGAGGAAAACGGGAAAGTACCAGCGCCGCCTGCCGTTAAGTCCTCTGGCAGCACATTAACATGGAATGCACATTCAGAAAATGATGTAATTGGCTACCGTATATATGGCGGAGGCGGAAAGGTTGCTTCGATTCATGCTGGCGAGGCATTGTCATTTAAGGCAGGCAATGGCACCTATTATGTAACAGCCGTTGACATTGCTGGTCAGGAATCAGCACCTTCTAACTCAGTACAAATCGGCAGCACACCAGAGGATAACCCTCCTGCCGACAATTCTGACAGCGAGAAGCCTCCTGAAAATAATGATACAGACACAGAGCCAGAGCCAGACCCTAACCCTGATACACCGCCAGAGCCACCTCAAAATCCAGGTAACGATGATGGGAATGCAGGCGGAGGAGCAGAGGAGCCGGAACCGCCTGGTGACGGAGGTTCCGAATAAGACAAAGAAGTGTTTAGCCTCGCGCCAGACACTTCCTATATAACGTAAAAAAAGCGCCAAATGGCGCTTTTTTTATTTATCATCATTTTCCTTCATGATCTTGAAAAGGAGCTATTTCCTTTTAATCTTCCATTGTCGATAAATCGCCTGTTGGAAGCTCTAATTCCCATGCTTTTAAAACACGGCGCATGATTTTTCCGCTTCTCGTTTTAGGCAATTTATCGCGGAATTCAATTTCTCTTGGTGCAGCATGTGCAGCCAATCCTTTTTTAACAAATACGCGAATATCTTCAATGAGTTCATCTGATGCTTCATAGCCGTCCATTAAAGCAACAAAAGCTTTAATAATTTCTCCCCTGACAGGATCCGGCTTCCCAATGACTCCAGCCTCTGCAACAGCTGGATGCTCTAACAGCTTGCTCTCAACCTCAAATGGGCCAACACGTTCGCCCGATGTCATAATCACATCATCTACACGCCCTTGGAACCAGAAATACCCTTCCTCGTCCATATAAGCAGAATCTCCTGAAACATACCAATCTCCTGGCATAAAGTAAGATTCATATTTTTGCGGGTTATTCCAGATCGCTGCCATCATGGATGGCCAGCCTTTTTTAATAGCCAAGTTCCCCATTCTATTTGGAGGAAGTTCATTTCCCTGGTCATCAACAATAGCTGCCTTAACACCTGGGACTGGTTTCCCCATCGAACCAGGCTTAATCTCCATTGATGGATAATTACAAATAAGCTGTGCACCTGTTTCTGTCATCCACCATGTATCATGAATGCGCAATCCAAATACCTTCATTCCCCATTTAATCACTTCCGGATTGAGCGGCTCACCTACACTCAAAATATGGCGCAGGCTTGATAAATCAAATTTTTTAATGACTTCATCTCCTGCTCCCATCAACATCCTAAATGCAGTTGGAGCGCTATACCAGACAGTTACTCCATATTCTTCAATCATTTTGTACCACGTTTCAGGGTTGAAGCGCCCGCCCACAATGACATTCGACACTCCGTTTAGCCATGGTCCAAAGATTCCATAACTTGTGCCTGTAACCCAGCCTGGATCAGCTGTACACCAGTATACATCATCCTCTTTTAAATCCAGAACCCATTTGGCTGTCTGTGCATGCTGCACCATCGCTTTATGAACATGCAATACTCCTTTTGGCTTCCCAGTCGAACCGGAAGTATAATGCAGGATAAGACCGTCTGATAAGTCAACCCACTCAATCTCCAGCTGTTTGCTCGCTTCTTCCATTCTTTTTCTGAAATCAATATATATGCCTTCTTCCTTGATGTCTTCCCCGATTAAAACAATTGACTTTAATGCAGGCAGCTGGTCAACCGGTACACGATCAAGCAGTTCAGGTGTTGTAATCAGCACCTTCGCTTCACTGTCCTCAAGACGATCCTTTACAGCTCCCTCCATAAATGCTTCAAATAAAGGTCCAATAATGGCTCCCAGTTTAATCGAACCTAATACAGAGAAATAGAGCTCCGGGCAGCGTGGCATAAAAATAAATACCCGATCCCCTTTTTCAACATTTGCATGTGTCTTAAGAACATTTCCTGCTTTATTGGACTGATCTTTCATTTCTTTAAACGTATACTTTTCATTTCTGATTCCATCTCGATAATAAAGAGCGACTTTATTTTTCCTAAAGTTTTCAGCATGGCGATCGATGGCTTCATATGCCAGATTTACTTTTCCCGTTTCACTCCACGAGAAATTCTTCTCTGCTTCTGACCAATCATAACTAGCGTATTGCTCATCATAATTTTCCAAATAATAATTCCCTCGAATTACTGGCAGCGCTTCCAATTTCATATGCCAAAATCCCCCTTTTATTCGTTTGCTATTATTATAGTACAGATAATTTGTTTTCTCAATTTTTAAAATATTATTCCTTCTAAATGACTATATATTTTTACAATTAGCCTTATGTTTATATTCACAAAAATTTTATAGAAAATTCAGTGAAAGCGCTTCACACATTATAGTTTTATGTATAATAGAACTAAACTATGAAAATACTAGGCGGTGAATTGATGGAGCATCCGAAAACATATAATGCCAAAGAACTCAAAACACCTGGAGGAAATATAATAATTGAAGGACCCATACCACCAGAAAAACTAGCAGAATATGAATTTCATAAAGATTTGACTGCTTTTCGCCCCCCAGAACAGCAAAAGAAAGCCCTAATTGAAATTGCCGGACTTCCAGAAGGAAGGATTATCATTGCACGCTGCAGGGATACGATTGTCGGCTATGTTACCTATCTATATCCAGATCCACTTGAAAGATGGTCAGAAGGAAAGATGCCTGATTTAATTGAATTAGGCGCCATCGAAGTTATTCCTGGTTTCCGCGGTTACGGAACAGGGAAAAATTTGTTAAGGGTTTCAATGATGGACGATGCGATGGAAGATTATATCATCATTACAACAGAATATTATTGGCATTGGGATCTAAAGGGCACCGGGTTAAATGTATGGGAATATCGTAAGGTAATGGAAAAAATGATGAATGCCGGCGGACTGGAATGGTATGCAACAGATGAGCCAGAGATAAGTTCACATCCTGCCAATTGTTTAATGGCCAGAATCGGAAAAAGAATTCAAGCTGATTCAATCCAGCAATTTGATCGTTTAAGATTTATGAATCGTTTTATGTATTAATAATATTTTCTTACTAAAGGTGGGGCAGAACATGCTTGTGGAAGAAATAATGAAACAAGACGTCACCACATTAACAAAGGAACATAGTATTGGTGACGCTGTAAAAATCATGAGTGCAAATAAAATCCGCCATTTGCCAATTATTGATGAGCAAGGTCAACTAATTGGACTTGTAACAGATCGGGATATCCGTGATGCAACTCCATCGATTTTTGAAACTGATCAATTTATGAGTACATTACAAAAGCCACTGCATTTACTTATGCAAAAAGATATCATTACTGGGCATCCGCTTGATTTAGTTGCAGAAGTATCTGCCCTTTTATACGAACACCGGATTAGCTGTCTGCCCATTGTGAAAAATCACAAGCTCGTCGGCATCGTCACTGAAACGGATCTTCTTCATACTTTAGTCGAACTCACTGGTGCTCATCAGCCCGGTTCCCATATTGAAGTAAGAGTAGAAAATAAATCTGGAAAGCTTTATGAAGTTACATCCATTATTAGGGAAAGAAAAGCGAATATACAAAGTGTGCTTGTTTATCCGGATAAAAAGAATGATCAATTTAAAATCATTGTCATCCGTGTTCAAACGATGAATCCTCTTTCGATCATAAAGGATTTAACATCAGCAGGATATGAAGTGCTCTGGCCAAATCACTCCGGGAAGCCGTTATGATGCAGGATTCCATATTTATTTACTCGAAAGATTTAATGAACTACAAATTCAGCGAAGACCATCCTTTTAATCAAAAGAGACTAGAACTAACAGTCAGTTTACTTCAATCAATTGGGGCACTGCAAGAGGGATTAATGATTCCTCCGCGCTTAGCACTGGACGAAGAACTCCAGCTTGTTCATGACCCAAGCTATATACAGGCGGTTAAAAATGCAGGAGCTGGCATGCTTCATGAAGAAACGGCTGAAAATTATGGCTTAGGAACAGAGGATACACCTATTTTCCCTCATATGCATGAAGCCAGTTCATTGCTTGTAGGCGGGACTTTAGCTGCAGCTGATTATGTCATGAGCGGGAAGGCAAAACATGCTCTTCATATTGGCGGAGGTTTGCATCATGGCTTTAGAGGAAAAGCATCTGGTTTTTGCATCTACAATGATAGTTCTGTTGCCATAAAGTATCTGCAGGAAAAATATCAAGCACGAGTTTTGTATATTGATACAGATGCACATCACGGAGATGGGGTACAATGGGCATTTTATGACGACCCTAATGTGTGTACATTTTCAATCCATGAAACTGGCCGCTATTTATTCCCAGGAACAGGAAATGTAAATGAACGGGGACAAGGAAAAGGGTATGGTTATTCTTTTAATATTCCTGTTGATGCCTTTACAGAAGATGATTCATGGATTAATGCCTACAAAACAGCTCTTCGCAAAATTGCTGACTTTTTTAAGCCTGATATTATACTTACACAAAATGGTGCAGACGCACATTTTTTGGATCCGCTTACACACTTATCTGCCACGATGAAAATTTATCGTGAAATTCCAAAGCTGGCGCATGAAATAGCTCACCAATATTGTGAGGGCAGATGGATTGCAGTTGGCGGGGGAGGCTACGATATTTGGCGTGTTGTTCCCAGAGCTTGGGCGCTGATTTGGCTTGAAATGACAGAAAACTCGAATAGTTACGGAAAATTACCGAGGGAGTGGATTGAAAAGTGGGCAAAAGAAGCTCCTGTTCCTTTACCAGTCGAATGGGATGACCCAGTGGATGCCTATAAAGCAATTCCCCGAAAAAAAGAAATTGAAGAAAAAAACCAAATTACATTGGAAAAAGCTTTATATCCGTTGAAAGATATAAAGCCGATCTCTTCAGAATAGAGCGCCTAACAAAAAAACGTTCTGAGGACTATGAAGTCCTGCAGAACGTTTCCTATTGCTCTTCCTGAATCTCTTCATTGTAAGCAGGATCAGAAATAATAATTTCAACTCTTCGGTTTTTGCTCAAATTTTCCGGACTGTCATTTACAGCTACTGGACGCGTATCACCATAACCAACTGCCGCAAAGCGGCTGCTGTCTAATTGCTGTGATTCAACTAAATAACGAATGACACTGGCAGAGCGCGCTGCTGACAGTTCCCAGTTCGATGGATAACGGTAAGTGGTGATCGGCCTGCTGTCAGTATGACCTTCAACCTTCACCAAATTATGCATTTCCGAAAGCATGGTTGCCACTTTGTTTAAGAATGGGAAAGATTGTTCTTTAAGATCGGCGTCGCCTGTTTCAAACAGGATCTGCTCTTGTAAAACCAACACAACTCCCCGCTCTGTTCTATTGGCAACAATGACATCTTCCATGCCGTTTTCCTGCAGATACACCTGTACCTCAGTAAGCAAATGATCCAGCGTTCCTTCTTCTGAACTGCTGCTCACATCTTCATCGCTGTCTTTGGCTTCACCTGGATGTTGATTTTCGATAACAGAAGGGTAGAAATCTAAGATTTCTCTTGTTCGAAAAGACTCCGCAATCGCCTGAAATTTAGAAACGTCTATTTGCGACATGGAAAATAGCAGAATAAAAAATACTAGAATGAGCGTAACTAAATCAGAGAAGGTAACCATCCAAGTCGGCGCGCCTTTTTTAGGTTTTGGCCCTCTCTTTTTAACGTTCATTTTCTAGTGCCTCCCCAGATCTGCTGATCTCAGCGGAACGTTTTTTCTCTTCGGCAGATAAAAAGGCACTAAGCTTTTCTTCTAATATTTTGGGATTTTGTCCTGACTGAACGCCAATGACTCCTTCAATGACAATCTGCTTCATAAACACTTCCTGCTCTGTCTTTAACTCAAGCTTTGCAGCAATCGGAATAAAAAACAAATTTGCCAGCAGTGAACCATATAAGGTTGTTAAAAGAGCAATCGCCATATTAGGACCCAATGTTTCCGGATCATTAAGACTTTTAAGCATGAGGACAAGTCCAATTAATGTCCCAATCATCCCCCATGCTGGAGCATACTCTCCTGCCTTTTCTAAAATACTTCTGCCTTTTCGATGGCGTTCTTCTAATGCAGAAATTTCAGCACTCATAATGTCATGGATAACGTCCTGTTCAATCCCGTCTATAGCCAGTAAAACACCTTTTCGAATAAACGGATCCTCAACCTCTTCAATCACTGATTCAAGAGACAGCAATCCTTCTCTTCTTGCTTTTTCAGCCAGCTTCACAAAAATAGCAATTAACTCGCCAAGACTTTCATCTTTCTGAGAGAACGCCTGACGAATAACCGTAAACATGTGACGTACACTTTGCAAGGGAAAACTGACGAGTAAACCTGCGCCAAGTCCTCCTATTACAATTAAAATGGAGGCAGGATCAATAAACGAAATAATGTCCGCTATTCCTCCATTTGCTGCAATCCCAAAAAGCAGCAGGGCTAATCCGACCATAAGACCTATAGGTGTTAACATGTCCAGCTTTTTCATAAATTCTCTCCCTGATCAGCACAAAATTGCCATTTTAGCGGAGAAGTTACGACTTAATAAGGATTAAGACATAGTGTCAAGCAGTGGAGCAGGCAGTTCTGAATACGAACGAACAACAGAACCTATAACAATTGCCTCTTTTCATACAAGTACGGACCTGTATTTCCAATGCTTCCGGTGTCTAGGCCAAGTGAAAAAGCTTTTCATGCAGATGTACATGAAGCTTAAGCCGCCTCCGCATTTCTATATAGGCTTAAGGCGCCTCCCAGGTACGTTCTAAAGTAAGAGCTGCCTTCGTAATTGACTGCACACTCCACTTTCTTTTGTCCTAAATAAAGCGCCTCTTTCTTACCTTTTTTATCGGCAATTGTCTTATTTTGTTGAGTCGCGCTGCTCAATACGGTGCGGAAGTACTACGATTTGATCACTAACTGATTCTTTATTCATAAGTTTTGTTAATAATCTCATTGCAACAGCTCCTATATCATATAAAGGCTGAACAACTGAGGTAAGCTGCGGACGCACCATCAATGTCAATCTTGTATTGTCGGAACTGATTACTTCAAAGTCATTAGGAACACTAAATCCTTTGTCTTGAGCTCCGTGTACGACTCCAAGTGCCATCTCATCAGATCCTGCATAAATAGCTGTTGGTTTTGGATCTGCTTCTACTAATTTTTCGAATGCTTCGATACCGGAATCATAAGTATCGTCCCCTTCAACAACTAATTCTTCTCTGTAAGAAATGCCAGCCTCAGCTAATGCACGCTTATAACCTTCCAGCTTCTTCTCGGCATTAATCGGTTCGCGGAGCGGCCCAACTACAAGGGCTGTATCTTTATGGCCTTTCTCAATTAACGCAGTCGTCGCATCAAAAGCAGCCTGCTCATAATCAATATTGACAGATGGGATACTGCCTGATTCTTCAATGGAACCTGCTAAAACAATCGGAACAGGAGATTTCTTAAATTCATTTACATGTTCATCTGTAATATTTCCACCCATAAACACGATCCCGTCAACCTGTTTGCCCAGCATCGTATTTAGCAGGTGAAGCTCTTTATCTTCATTTTGATCAGAATTGCTCAAAATGATGTTGTATTTATACATGGTTGCAATATCTTCAATTCCGCGTGCAAGCTCTGCAAAAAACGTGCTTGAGATATCAGGAATAATGACGCCAACAGTTGTTGTCTTCTTACTAGCTAGTCCTCGTGCTACAGCATTTGGACGATAGCCAAGTCTGTCGATTACTTCAAGTACCTTTTTTCTTGTTGTCGGTTTTACATTCGGGTTTCCGTTCACTACTCTTGAAACGGTTGCCATTGAAACGTTTGCTTCACGTGCAACATCATATATTGTTACATTCATTTCATTCACTCCTCGATATTTACGGTTTTCCGCTTTAATATAGTTATTTTACTGCATGCGCACGTAACCTACTCATAAAAAATGATATTGTGATAGGCTACACATGTCTAATTATGTATAATCATACGACACGAAGCGAATTGTCGCAATGTCAACACCTTCATTTTTGAAAAAAACTGTGATATTTTCATAAAAGATCATGGCTTTTTCATATATTTAATAAAAAATTAACATTTCTCTTCTCAAAACCCTGTATGAATATAAAGAAATCCACAAGATTTATATCCTGTGGATTTCTTTTATCTTAACTATTATACCCTTGCAAAAGGTGTTGCTTTCAGCTCTTTCATAAAATGATCGAATTGCTCTAAGTCCATTTGCTGAGCAGAATCAGATAATGCCACTGCAGGATCCGGATGAACCTCAGCCATAACACCGTCTGCACCGATCGCCAATGCAGCTTTGGCTGCAGGAAGAAGCAGATCTTTTCTTCCTGTAGAGTGAGTCACATCAACAAGTACCGGAAGATGCGTTTCTTGCTTTAAAATCGGAACCGCTGAAATATCAAGCGTGTTTCTTGTAGCACGCTCATACGTACGGATACCGCGCTCACATAGTATAATCTGACCATTGCCTTGAGACATAATATACTCTGCGGCGTTAATGAATTCTTCGATTGTCGCTGCAATCCCTCTTTTTAATAAGACTGGTTTATTAACAGATCCAGCAGCCTTTAATAGTTCAAAGTTTTGCATATTGCGGGCACCAATCTGGATGACATCGATATAATTTACCGCAGTTTCAATATCTGCAGGACTTACAATTTCAGAGATGACAGCAAGATCGTATTCATCAGCCACTCTTTTTAGAATTTTTAACCCTTCTAGCCCTAAGCCTTGGAAATCATATGGAGATGTTCGCGGCTTAAATGCTCCTCCGCGTAATAGTTTCAGACCTTTAGCTTTAACAGCTTCTGCGACCGTTGCTACCTGTTCATAAGACTCAACAGCACATGGACCAAAAACTAGATGAGGGTTTCCGTCTCCGACCTTTTCCCCCTTAATATCAACAATTGTGTTTTCTGATTTCTTTTTACGGGAAACAAGCAGAGCTTTGCTGTGATCATCTTTTTGCAATTCAAGTCCAGCTTTAAAAATTTCTTTAAACATATGCTCAATCGTTGAATTTTCAAATGGTCCATCATTATTCTCTTTAATTAAATCAAGCATTCCTCTTTCACGGACAGGATCATAACGATAAACCCCTTGTGTTTCCTTAACTTTTCCGATTTCCTGCACTAGTTCTGCTCTTTCGTTAATTAACTTTAATAGCTGCAGATTAATCTCATCCACACGGTCACGCAATTGATCAAGCTCTTTACCCATTGTTATCCCTTCCCTTTCTGCTTAGCCTGGCCTCAAGTCATAAATGATTAACATCATCTTATTATTCTTTATTGACCGGTCATTTTGTGATACATTTTTTATAATTAGGGTTATTATATCGGAAATATTCTAACATGTCACTATATTTATCTTTATTAATTAAACGCTTTTAAGCGGTAAAGTAAAAGTAATCGTCAAAAGAGGGTGTACGCCTTGGAAGAAACCAAAAAATTGTTCGCTCTGGATATCGGTACCCGATCGATTGTAGGAATTATCCTTGAACAGCAGGAAGATCAATTTCATGTTATAGATATACTTATTCAAGAACATACGGAACGTGCCATGCTCGATGGGCAGATTCACGATGTGTTAGCTGTCTCAAAAATCATCATTCAAATTAAGGAGAAGCTGGAGAAAAAGCACGGACCATTAAAAAAAGTAAGTGTAGCTGCAGCTGGACGTTCATTAAAAACGAAACGCGCAGTCTCTTCGATTGGGATACAAGGGAAGCCCATGATGAATAAACAAGACATATTACATCTCGAATTAAGTGCTGTTCAGCAGGCACAGGCTCTTGTCGCAGAGGATCAAGAAAGTGAAAAGAGTGCTATGTACTATTGTGTCGGCTATTCAATTCTTTATTACAAGCTCGATGGAGAAGAGATTGGGAATCTAATTGATCAGCAGGGGAATGAAGCGTCTGTTGAAATTATTGCCACGTTTCTGCCAAAAGTTGTGGTTGAATCACTTATTTCAGCTTTGCATCGTTCTGATTTAGAGATGGAAGCACTCACCCTTGAGCCTATCGCAGCGATCAATGTTCTCATTCCTCAATCAATGCGCAGACTAAATGTCGCGCTTGTTGATATTGGCGCAGGTACTTCCGATATTGCGATAACGGATTTAGGAACAGTTGTTGCCTATGGAATGGTTCCAGTTGCGGGAGATGAAATTACTGAAGCGATTAGTGATCAGCTTCTGCTTGATTTTCCGCGTGCAGAACAGGCAAAGCGTGAATTGCTGACACAGGATTCCATCATGGTTGAAGATATCCTTGGCTTTGAGGCTGAGGTAACAAAAAGCGAAATTATTGAACAGATTTCACCTGCCATTAACCGTTTAACAGGATCCATATGTGATGAAATCCTCACGTTAAATAATCACAAGCAGCCTAAAGCCGTTATGCTTGTTGGCGGAGGCAGCCAGACACCTGCATTAGCTGAGCGAATTGCTGAAAAATTGCAGCTGCCTGCCAATAGGGTAGCGATTCGCGGCATTGATGCCATTCATGCTTTAACACTTTCAGAGCATATCTCACGCGGTCCAGAACTAGTGACGCCCATTGGCATTGCCATAGCGGCTCATAAAGCGCCTGTACAATATAAAACCGTTCATGTAAATGAACAGCCTGTACGATTATTTGAGGTGACCAAATTAACGGTTGGTGACTGCCTGCTTGCTGCTGGTATAAAAATGAATAAATTATATGGAAAACCCGGTTTAGCCATGATTGTATCTTTAAATGGCCATCAGATCACCATTCCCGGATCTCACGGAGATGCACCTTTATTAATGAAAAATGGAGACATCTGCGGATTAGATGATAAAGTCCTAAGCGGTGATGAAATTACTGTCAAAAAGGGGCAAGACGGCTTGAGAGCTGAGGTCTTAATTCGGGATTTAATCGATGAGCTTCCAAATAAAACAATTTATGTGAACGACAAGGAATATATTCTTGATGCAATGATCAAACGCAATGGCAAAGCAGCAAATATTGAAGAGCATGTCTTAGACCATGACATGATTGAATGTACCGTGCCTGAAACGATTTCTGAAATGCTCACAGCATTACATTTGGAATATTTACTGGACAGACTAAAGCCCTTCAAATTAAAAATAAATGGAAAAGACACGATAATTCCGTCATTCTCTGGAGCACTTCTGCGCAATGGTTCACAGGCAAAAGTGCATAATGGCATTGACCACTATGATAAAATCACTATTTCGAAAAGAAGCGAGCCAACGCTGAAAGATTTAATGCTGCTTAAACAAATGGTCTTGGAATTCACTTTGCCAGTAACCTTTAATAATAAAGAAATACAATTAAAAAAGCCATTTGCCCTTTTTAAAAGAAATGGAGAAGAATTGGCATTAGAGGATATTATCTCTGACGGTGATGAATTAGAATACATTCAGATTAAACGAGAGCCTTTCATTTTTCAGGATATTTTTAAAGCAGTAGAAATTGCCATGCCTCAAAATGCTAAAGGGAATTTCCTTCTTTTAAAAAATGGAGAAAACGCAACGTTTTATGATGAATTAAATGCAGGCGATCAGCTGGAAATTGTCTGGCCAATTAAACAGATGCAGACATATGTGAATAAAACGTCACTATAAGCTTTAAATATTTTCGTACTCCCTTCCCGCCAGAGCCTTGTTTCTAAAAGCAGTTAAAGGAACGAATTTTTCAAAGAGGAACCTTTTAAATATGGTAAAAAAAAACGGTTCTGGATTGTCCAGAACCGTTTTTTTGATTATTTATTCTCTTCAATTGCCTTGCCTAAAGAATCAGTCGTAATTTTCCAATGGGAAGCATGCCAAACAACATCTCCATTTTTAAACAAAATAGATTGTGGTGATTCATGCTTAATATGAAATTCCTCGGCAATATGATCTGATAACGGACGATCATCTTGAACAATTAATACATATGTTTTCAGATCCTGCTGCTCTCCAGAAAAGCTTTCATATTCTTCATAAGCTGCTTGGCTGATTGGGCAGGTAGAACTATGCTTTAAAAGCATAAAAGTGCCCCCGGCCTTAATCACTTCATTAAATGCTTCTACATTAGTTAGTCTTTCCATTCAAAAATAACCTCCAAATAGGATAATAAACGGTGAAGTAATCTTACCACTTCACCGTTTATAAGACAAATATCGAGTTTTATCGATTATACTTTAGCTCAGTCTCATCAAAAGCTTGCTTTGTTTCATCAAGCTTAAGCTGTATCTCAGCATCATTTACTGGAGAATTCCCCTCAGGAAATACTTCATTGTCCGTTTTAACAGCAGTTAATTCAGAAGTTTCCTCCGATTGAGTATCCTGATTATTTTTAGCCGTTAAACCTTTCACTTTGTTAACCAATTCCGAAGATTGCTTTGAAACAGAAGATGAAACTGCATTTGTTTTTTCTTTAGCTGCACCAGCTAATTCTGTTCCTTTTTCCATAGCTGTATCGCGGATTTTGCTTGTTTTTTCCTTTATGACAGAAGCTTGTTCGCTAATATCGTGCATCAATTCTTTACCTGGTTTTGGTGCGAGCAATAGCGCAGCACCTGCACCAATGATTCCTCCGATTAAGGCGCCAATCACAAAATCTTTTGTGTTCATGCTTTCTTCTTTCACATCCGTACCCGCATCAAATTGATTGCGATCTTGTTTACTCATTTCCATCCCTCCGCATAATTTAGTTTCTTACTCGTACCTTCTCTCTTTTGTCCGGCAAAACATCTTCTTGCTTTTCATATTGATATGGATCAGGTTTTTTCATTCTCCACTTATTCTTTATCTCAAGAAGCACATTGCTCCACTGAACAACTTGTGATATCTTGTCCTTATTTTGCTCAAGTTGATCATTTACAGTAGATGTTATTTTCTGGACAGATCCGTTAAAACGTCGAACTGAATCTCCGACTTCTTTCACTGCATATACGACACTATTTAAGCTTTCAGATTTCTGCTGGATATCACTTGCAAGTGAGTTGGTTTTATGTAGAAGCACTGTTGTTTCTTTCGTGACTCCATCTAATTGTTTCTCCAACCCAGTCAGCGTATGTGAAACACTTTCCAATGTCCCCTGCAAGGAATTTAATGTTTTTGATAAATAAACAACCAACACTAAAAATGCGACTGCAATAACCGCTACACTTACGTATAAAATAATTTCCATTGTGCACCTCCGTCTTTCTTTCAAGAAAAATCTGTTTTTCAAGCTGTTATTATCATTTACCCAATGCCTTGTACTATAAACCAGCCTATTGATTAAATCTTACCATAATCTCCTGAAAATTTTATAATAATAAACAAATTGAATTATTTCGGTTACAATAATAAATGCAAGTATATTTATTAATGGGGGTAAAAAAATGAGAGACTCACGTATCGATCAGCTCGCAAAAAACTTAATCAATTACTCAGTGCGCCTGCAAAAGGGTGAAAAGGTACTGATTGAAAACTTCGGCTTACAGAAAGAGCTTGTAACGGCCCTAGTAAGAGAAGCATATGCTGCAGGAGGACAGCCATTTGTCTCCCTCAAGGATCATCAAGTGGACCGAGCATTATTGTTAGGTGCACAAGAAGAGCAATTTAAGCTTGCAGCTGAGTTTGAAGCAAATGTTATGAAAAACATGGACGCTTATATCGGACTTCGTTCTGGTGACAATATTAACGAACATGCAGACGTGCCAGACGATAAAATGAAGATCCATGGTGCTACAATCGGCAAGATGGTACATAGAGAAATCCGGGTTCCAAAAACAAAATGGGTCGTACTCCGCTATCCAAACGCTTCGATGGCACAATTAGCGAAAATGAGCACTGAAGGTTTTGAAGATTTCTATTTCAATGTCTGTAATTTAGATTATGGAAAAATGGATAAAGCGATGGATCAGCTTGTTTCCTTAATGGACCGTACCGATAAAGTGCGTATTACCGGTCCTGGTACTGATTTATCTTTCTCCATTAAAGACATTCCTTCCATTAAGTGTTCTGGTCAGATGAATATTCCAGATGGAGAAGTTTACACTGCGCCAGTACGCAATTCTGTTAATGGTGTTCTTACTTACAACACTCCATCGCCATATCAAGGCTTCACATTTGAGAATGTAAAGCTTACATTTAAGGATGGCAAAATTATAGAAGCAGAAGCAAACGATACGGAACGTATTAATAAAATCTTTGATACAGATGAAGGCGCGCGCTTCATTGGCGAATTTGCCATTGGTGTAAATCCATATATTCTTCATCCAATGCAGGATATCTTATTTGATGAAAAAATTGACGGAAGCTTCCACTTTACGCCTGGACAATGCTATGACGAAGCTTCGAACGGCAACAATTCAAACATTCACTGGGATATGGTAAACATCCAGCGTCCAGACTACGGCGGTGGAGAAATTTACTTTGACGATGTTCTCATCCGAAAAGACGGCCGTTTTGTAATCCCTGAATTAGAATCTTTGAATCCGGAAAACTTAAAATAAGACATTCATTTCTATGATCGATCAAAAGCATAGTGCTAATGATTCTTCCCTAAAATGCAAAAAAGGATGCAGCCATTGGGCCAGCATCCTTTTTCATTGTATATACCTTGCTTACTATTAGTTCATTAATAATTGTTTCTCATAGGCAGCCTGGAATTTTTGAATATCCCCTGCTCCCATAAAAATGATGACACTATCTTCATGTTTCTTAAGAACAGCTGTATCTTCTTCAGTTAAAATTTCTGCATCTGAAATCTTCTCCTGGAGATCTTCAATGGAAAGCTTTCCATGATTTTCACGCGCAGAACCAAATATTTCACATAAATATACTTTATCTGCTGTATTTAAACTCTCAGCAAACTCAGATAAAAAGGTTTGCGTTCTAGTAAACGTATGCGGCTGAAAAACAGCAACAATTTCCTTTTCAGGGAATTTTTGTCTAGCAGCCTCTACTGTTACTTTTATTTCTGTTGGATGGTGTGCATAATCATCAATTATGACTTGAGACCCAATCTGCTTTTCAGAAAACCTTCTCTTTACTCCACCAAAAGATGAAAGCTGCTCCTGAATAATATCTGCATCAATTTCCTCATAATGGCAGACAGCAATTACACCAAGTGAATTCAATACATTATGATCTCCATATGCATTTATAGAAAAAGTATGATAGAACGTATTTCTGACAAAAACATCAAATGTCGTTCCTTCAGTAGATTTTACAATATTCCTGGCTTGGAAATCATTGTCCTCGCCAAAACCGTAAAATAATACCGGAACTTTCGCTTGAATTTTTTGCAGCTGCTCATCATCACCATATGCAAATATCCCTTTTTTCACTTGCCAGGACATTTCCTGAAAAGCTGAAAATACATCATCAATATTGGCAAAGTAATCGGGGTGATCAAAGTCAATATTTGTCATGATCGCATAGTCAGGAGAATACGAAAGGAAATGGCGTCTATATTCGCAAGCTTCAAATGCAAAATATTCAGCTTCTTCCTTCCCTCTTCCTGTTCCATCTCCAATTAAATAAGAAGTTGGTTTTGCCCCCTGCAGGACATGCGAAAGCAAGCCTGTAGTGGAGGTTTTGCCGTGCGCCCCTGTCACTGCAATGCTTGTAAAGTTTTGGAGAAAATCGCCAAGAAAACGGTGGTACCGAACAATCGGCAAGCCCAGCTTCATCGCTTCTTGAATTTCTTCATGTGTATCAGGAAAAGCATTTCCTGCAATTACAGTCATGCCTGGTTCAATATTTTCTTTTTGAAAAGGAAGAATTTTAATTCCAGCTTCCTCTAGTGCTGCTTGAGTAAAAAAACGTTTTTCATAATCGGAGCCTTGGACCTGTAAATTCATATCATGAAGCACTTGTGCAAGTGCGCTCATTCCAGATCCTTTAATCCCTACGAAATGGTAAATAGTCATATAAAGAACCTCCAACCATCGTATATCTGTAACACAGTATATGACATATATCTAGATTTGCTCATATCCTTTAAAGGACATGACTTAAACTTTTAAGAACATTACAGCATTAAAGTAAATTGTCAGTACATTTATCAGAATAGAGGGATAGTCTTTATCTACCCTCTATTCTGATCCGTGAACATAGTAATATGAAAATGCATTCATTCATTATATCATTAGTTGTTTTGAAAAACTATGCCCTATATTTCCTTCTCTAAACGAGGGTTTGGGCGATATCGCCGTCCGGCTTTTGCCACATGCTTCCCATCAATCATGACATTGTCGCCGGTAAAACCAATATTCACCTTTAATAAGCTGCTGCCGACACCATAAGTATCAACAGGAACTCCTTGCTTTTCAAACTCTAAAATACGGTCTTCATTAAAGCCACCGCTAACGACAATTTTCACATGCTGAAAGCCCTCATCATCCAATGCCTTCCTTAAGGCAAAGATCAATTCGGCATTAACTCCTCTAGGATCGAATGTTCCAAGCACATGCTGATTTCTCAGGAAATATTGATCAATCATCGTACGGGAGGTATCAACGCGGACTCCTTTTAAGTCCTTTCCAAACTCCCGTGCTACTTTTAACGAATCAGCAACTGCATCGTTATTATAATCAACCAATGCGATAAGATCATCATCAGGAAAAGTCTCTTTGTATGCTCTTGTAGCTGCAACTAGGTCTCCTTCAAATAGCTGGATTAAAGCATGCGGCATTGTCCCCATGCCCTGCTTGCCCCACCATTCATTCATCGCATGTGTTGCTTTTGCACTCGCACCGCCAATATGAGCGGCATAGCCATCGCCTGCTTGGGTCATGAAATGATCATCACGGTCTCCCATGAAAATAACTTCCTTCTGTTTACCGGATGCGCCGGCAGCTTTGACTACATTGTACACATTTGTAGCAACAGAAGTACGGCGTGCTAAAATCCCATCAATCAGACCTTCAAGATATCCAAAGGTTTTATAATTTCCTTTAATTGTTAACACCGTTTCAAACGGAGAAATCTTATCTCCATCTTTTAAAGAATATATTTCCAGTTCTTCAGGATTATCCGCAAATGTTTTAATTAGTGAGATAACCTCATCTGTACCGCAAAGAACCGCATGGTTTTTTTGAAAAAATTGCATCGTTACAATTTTTTCATAATGATATTTCTCTACAATTTGCTTTGTTTTTAAAAAGTAAACAGCCGAAAACCAGCCATCCCTGACACGCTCATCGAACTTAAACGTTTTATTTGTTAAACGGTTGATCTTGCCTTGCAACTTCAATTCAATTTCTTTCATTGTTAAAGCTCCTTAAGTCAATTCCACCTAAAATGTTATATTTATATTGTTTTCTAATGCAAATAAAGAATACCACGTATTAATTTATTGTACTAGCCTCTAAAATACTTTCAAGATCAGCTGCACTGATCAGTACATCTCTTGGCTTACTGCCGCGGTTCTCTGTAATATATCCTAATTGCTCCATCATGTCGATTAATCGGGCTGCCCTGCTGTAGCCGATTTTAAATCTCCTCTGCAGACTTGAAGTAGATGCAGATCCCTGGGCAACTATAAATTCACATGCGTCAAAGAAAAGCTCATCCTCTTCCTCAACAGCTTCTGCTTTTTTCAGCAATTCTTCCTGTTCGAACAAGTAATCCGGATCTCTTTCTTTTCTTACATGAGCCACAACCTCGTCAATTTCCTGATCCGATACAAAGGTTCCCTGCAGTCTGACAGGCTTTGAGGAGCCATTTTCCAAAAATAGCATATCTCCCCGTCCAAGCAGTTTCTCCGCTCCGCTAATATCAATAATCGTGCGGGAATCCACTTGAGAAGAAACAGAAAAAGCAACTCTTGTAGGGACATTCGCCTTTATCAATCCTGTTATAACATCCACAGATGGTCTTTGTGTGGCAATAATTAAATGAATTCCGCATGCTCTTGCTTTTTGCGCAATCCGGCAGATGGCTTCTTCCACATCAGCAGGAGACATCATCATTAAATCCGCAAGCTCATCAATCACAATCACGATATATGGGAGCTTATCCTTATATTGTTTGGCCTGCTCTGCAAGCTCATTAAATCGAGTGATATCACGGACACCAGTATGAGCAAAAAGTTCATAGCGGCGTTCCATTTCTTCCACAGCCCACTTTAAGGCAGCAGTGGCAGCTTTCACATCTGTAATGACTGGGCTGACAAGATGCGGAATTCGATTATATGGAGCAAGCTCTACCATTTTTGGATCTATAAGCAGTAATTTTAATTCATCTGGAGTTGACTTATATAAAAGGCTGATCAAAATCGTATTAATACAAACACTCTTCCCAGATCCTGTCGCACCAGCTATCAATCCATGCGGCATTTTCCGCAGATCCGTTACGATCGGATTTCCGGCAATATCGAGACCTAAGACTGCTGTCAGCGGAGATTTTGCCTCTTGAAAAACTGCACTGTTAATAATTTCACTGATAAAAACAGGACGGCTGGAATGATTCGGAACTTCGATGCCAATCGTGTGTTTTCCTGGAATTGGCGCTTCTATCCGAATATCCCTTGCTGCAAGACTTAATTTAATATCATCTGACAGATTCGTAATTTTATTTACTTTGACTCCAGGCTCAGGCTGCACTTCAAAACGTGTAACCGACGGCCCTTGAGTCACATTTACAACATGTGCACGCACATTAAAGTTAGAAAGTGTGGAATTCAAAAGCTCTTCCTGTTTAAAAAGCCATTCTGATGATTCTTCAGGAGCCACACCTGGGAGAAGCACATCCTTCGAAGGAAAAGCATAATAAGGCAATTCTTCGGCATCATCCAGCTGTTCCATTACCGGTTTAGGCGGATTATCAATCGTTTGCGCTGTTTGCGGTGCTGTATTAACAGCTCTTGGGACAATCTTTTGCTCCTGCTGATCAGCAGAGATCCTCTCTTTTTCTTCCTGAATCTTTGGCTCAGTATTCCCTCTAAATGGAACAGCAGACTGAGCTGCCTGCAGCTTTTGCCGATCCTTATTCAGCATGATGACATTAAACGGAATATGGCTGCGGGAATTTCTTGGTTTTTGCTCTGGTTCCACATTTAGCAAATCCTCTTCATGATTGCTTTCTGTGAGTTGTGGGGCCTCTGAATCTTCTTGTTTTTCTTGTGACGCCGCCTCTTCTAAAACAACTTCCTCGGAAAAAGGTTGCTCCTTCACTTCGATCTCACCTGGCTCGTCTATGTTTTCCTCAATGAGCATTGAATGCGAATTTGAAAGAGCCTCTGAGCTTACAGGCACATCCGTTACAGGTTCTATCTCTTCTTTATGTTCTTCTAAAATGGGGAGATCCATCTCTTTAGCTGCTGTATTTTCTTCATCATAATAGACTTTAGCAGGCTCTTCATTGCGTTTCACACTTTGAATAAGAGTGAGAGCACTTTCTAAGTGTGCCTCCTGCTTAGCTTGGTGTTCAAACTCATTAACTTTTAGCTCATCTAAGTTTGTTGTTATATCTTTTTTATCCATATTAATTTCAGAATTGCTCTTAAGTTCGAACTCTATTTGCTCTTTTACCGGGCGCTTAGCGAATCCATAGATTGGCGAAGGAATCTCTGTCGGATGAAATGGCCTCGTCATTTTAGCGGCAGCATTCCGTTCTGTTTTGACGCTTTCTTTCTGAACAGGATGTTTACGGTACGCTCTATTTGTTTCGTCTGTTTTTTTCTCTGGAGCCGTTTTGTGTATCTGTCTCTTTTCCTTCTGCTGTTTTGCTTCTTCATCTGGAATAAGCGGAAACCTGAATTTCCCTTTAGGATACTGATATAAAACCTTAGCATCTACATTTTTCCCATGATCCTTTTTCTGTTCCATATATGTGACCTTTTCAGGCTCAATCTGTTTTTGATCAACATCTTCCTCTTCTTGAAAAAATCCAAATATCTTTTTAAACCAACTCATATGTAACCATCTCTTTCTGCAAGTCTATCCTTCTTATTTTAGCAGTATTTTGGAGGAAGTGGGGATAAAAATCGATATTGGGTCTTTATGAGGTCTACCGATATGCAAAAAGTCTAATTTGTATCATCTAACTCAGACAAAATATGCCAAAAAATAGGCTGTCATCAGAAAGAGGACAGCCTAGAAATTCTTTTACTTTTTTGCGCGATTTTTTCCTAAAATAAAAATTGGTTCAAGCTCACCATCTTCATATAGAAATGATAGGGCGGTGATTGGCACACGGCCGCTCGCAAAGAAGCTCATAGTCATCTGTGCAAGGACGTCATAACCTGTATCATTTTTAATATCACAAATGATTAGGACATCCTGATGGGGAACAGCAATAGCCATTTTCCCATCGACCTTCTCTTCCATTTCTCTCAGAAACGATTCATTTAAGATCCTGCTGGCATCATATCCATCATTGCTATTTAGGAAATAAAAATCATTGCCTGCCACTTGATCCTTTTTAGCATTTACTGAAAGTGACCGGACATTGAATAGAGCAGTTTCCTTTATTCTTCCCCGATCCCAGCCTTCTTTTGACAGCAGCTCTTCATCAATCAGCCGATATGTGTTGCCCAGGTCTAAAGCATAATAAATCCTTGTCTCAGCCGTATGTTCATCTGTTAAAAAGGGAACGCCTTCTTTTGATTCTGATGGAAAGGAAGTAGAGCGTATGACTGGAAAAATATTGCGCTCATGACCTGATAAAACCGGCTCTCCTGTCATCGCCTCAAGTCCTTCTTCCACATAATAAACAACTTCATCAATGGCTTTTTCCTTTTGTTCCTGCCACTTAGCAATGATACCCGGCAGTGAGATCGTAATCCCTTTACCCGTTTCTTTATTGACAACACGAAGCTGATCTTTTTCACGATCAAAGCTAAACTCGCGATTGTCCTTTTCTAATCGATCCTGTAATGCCTTTTTCATTTTCTTGCTATCCATTTTCATCTGTTTCCCTCCTACTGGAGTATGTATTGACCTATACTTTAGAAAAAAACCTCCATCCATAGCATGGTGGAGGGTGAAATATCTTATTTACTTAAAGACTCAATAAATTTCTCAATTTCCTCTTGAGTCTTCCGATCTTTGCTGACAAATCGGCCAAGCTCATTTCCATCCTCAAAACCAATAAAGCTTGGAATCCCATAAACATCTAGCTGCACACATAAATCGATAAATTGATCACGATCTACGTAGACAAATGTATAATCAGCATACTTTTCTTCAACTTCAGGCATAAATGGATCTATAAATCGGCAATCGCCGCACCAGTCAGCTGAAAATAGAAAAATATGCTTGCCCTTTGCTTTTAACTCTTCAAACTGTTCCATAGACTCAAGTTTTTTCACTGTCTTCTCCTCCTGTACGTTAAACCTAATAGGATCATATCAATCTTCCCCTTAACAGTCCAATAAAATGCAAACAGAAGAGCTGAAGGTATTATTATGCTCACCTTTTAGTATAAATTACCTATTTTTTTCTGGAAACCCAGTCGAATTATGAAGAAAAATAGAATTTATCTAGGATAATTTATGTGTAATTGTATTGTTTTCCCAGGATCTAAGCACTATAATTAAATAAAAATTCAAATTATTTATATTTTTAGATTATTAAGTTCTAACCTGAAACTTAGGTTTTACAGCCAGACAATTTTAAGGGGGGATTTCATGAAGACCATACGAGCTAAATTAAGTTTTCTTCTGTATATGACCATTGGAGGGCTCGTTCTTCTATTAGCATTTATTATTCTTTTAAACACGGTTCAAGAAAGCAGCAGAGATCAGGAACAATTACTTCAAGAAACAGTCAGCAGCAGTAAGGAAATCAAGTACAATATGGCCATGACCAGAAAATATGAACAGCAATTTTTACGGGCACCAGACCAAAGCAGTGTTGACTTAGTAGCACAGACGATCGTTCGAGTGAAAGCCGAAGCAGAAAGACTTGGAAAGCTGCAGGATAACAAAGAAATTAAAGAACAGTTCGATTCTGTTGCCCTTATATCTGATACATATATGAAACTCTTCACTGAATTATCAGGCATGTATGAGCAAATTGGCTACAATAATCAGCATGGGTTAAAAGGTCAAATTGAAAGCAATGCCAAACAAATCACATCCCTGACACAATTCATGAATAACCCTGTAATTGATGAACAGCTGCTGCAAATGAGAATGTACGAAAAGCAATATTTAGCTGCAAGAGAGGAAGATTCATTCCAATCATTTTCAGAAACTGGCAGTAATCTGCAGTCTATTATTGATCGTGATGAGGATATTGAAGCAAGCTCAAAAGATTATTTAACAAGAAGATTATCGGATTATCAAAATGCCCTAACTACCATACACAGTTCCTACCAGCAAACGGGGGAATTTATTGCACAATTCGATGGACAAGCAAATGCAATTGAACAAGCGATTGCTGAAGCCGAACAAGCAGTCCTGTCCAATCAGCAGACTCTAGTTAGTGACATCAATAAACAAAATGAACTGATTAACTGGATCATTTACGGAATAAGCTTTGTCCTTGTTCTCGTATTAAGCCTAATTGGAATCTATTTGATGCGCAATATCACCAGTTCTATTTCTTCCTTGAAGGCAGGAGCAGAAAAAATCGGAAACGGGAACTTAGCCTATCGGGTTCCATTTAAGGGCAGCGATGAATTAAGCCTGCTCGCTCAAACCTTTAATGGCATGGCAGAAAAGGTGCAAAAATCCTTTTTTCAGATTCTTGATTCCTCTACACAGCTACAGGCGTCTTCCCAGCATCTAGCAGCCATTTCAGAGGAAACGACAGCACAGGCAAATGAGGTTGATAGCGCGATTAAACAAATTGCAATTGGAGCTGAGGAGCAATCCGTGCAGCTGGAGGACAGCAGAGCAGAAATTGAACGGGTTTCGTCCGCGATCAAACGAACTGAGAAATTAAGCTCCGAGATTTCAGCAGATGCTGATTTAACTGAAAAACAAGGCCAGCAAGGACTTCATACGGCAAGAGACTTACAGGAGGTTTCTGATCAATTTCTTCTTTTATCTAATCATTTAATTGAAAAAGTGGGCGAAGCATCTGCACACACATCTAATATTACATCCATTGTGGATACGATTCAGGATATTGCAGAAAGCACAAACCTATTAGCATTAAATGCTGCCATTGAGGCTGCCAGGGCAGGTGATTCAGGTAAAGGGTTTGCGGTGGTTGCTGCTGAAGTAAAAAAACTGGCTGAACGCTCTAAAACAGAGGCACAAACGATTCATCAGCTCATTATTTCCATGAATCAAAAAATGGATCAGCTGCTGCAGGAGTCTGAAAAATTTAATGATTATAAGACACGGCAAGGAGAAGCAGTTCAATCAACCAAAACGGCATTTGAATCCATCGTTTTGCATGTTCACTCGATAAGCGGGAAAACCAAGACGATTGAATCAGCCGTTAAGGAAGTACAAAATTCCAACCACCTTTTAACCAACCGGATAGAGGGAGTTTTCCTAGTATCACACACATCAGCTGCAACAGCTGAAGAAGTTGCTGCCTCAAGCGAAACCCAACTTGATGCCATTTCAAAAGTTAACCTTGCTGCAGTTGAACTTAGCCAAATCGCCAGCGATCTCCAGCAGGAAGTTAGTTTATTTAGTTTAGAGGAGTCAGCTGTGGAAGAGGCCGGTAAAAAAGAAAAGAAAAAACGTGGAGTTAGACTAAAATTTCCGAAATTAAAAATGAATGTGAAGTGGAGAATAAAAAAATAGCGATTTGTAATTGATCTCTCAAAATATAGTTTTAGCGTATTTTGGGGGATTTTTTTATGATTGTGTTTTAACTACCGAGCTGCGCCATTTCTCCTGAATTCGGTTGTTAAAACTCTTTTTTCACTACCCAACTCAGCCACTACGCTCGACTTCGGGCGTAATAACTCCAACACTATCTAAAAAAACACCCTTATGCCATTCAAACTGGACATAAGGGTGTTTCAGAAACACCTTTTATTTCACTGCAACGGATTGTGCAATTTCCATCATCGAAGAAGCCGTTTCAGACAGTTCACTTGTTTTTGCTTGGGTAGTAAGCTTTACACCGCCGATTCCTACCGTCATTTCATTTAGTTTCTCTTCAGCTTCTTTAATTAGTAAGAAACCAAAGCCGTCTTCTTTTTCAAACGTTTCATTGACTTCATAGTCACCTTGGTTAATTGTTGAATCATATACAACTTTACTGTCAGATGCTTCGTTTTGATTGTAAAAAAGAATATACGTTTTATTTCCATTGTTTAAAATGACATTGTTATCAGTTTCTTCTTCGATTTCATAGCCTTGAGGCAAGTAAAATGCAATATCTTCATTTTCATTGTTTGTATTTTCTGGTGATGTTTGAAAGGCGTCCTTAACTGCCTCAGTAATCGTACTTTTTTCTTCATTTAAAGAAGCGGAACAGCCGCTTATGAATAGGATACTGAGAAGTAAGAGCAAGGAACCGACCGAAATCTTCCTCATACTTTTTTCCTCCCTGTCAACATTTCAATTGTCCTATTCTATCATACATTTTCCAATATTCGTCTGAC
Source organism: Cytobacillus gottheilii (assembly GCF_001636345.1). Taxonomy (GTDB): domain Bacteria; phylum Bacillota; class Bacilli; order Bacillales; family Cytobacillaceae; genus Cytobacillus; species Cytobacillus gottheilii. The sequence goes on along the minus strand of NZ_KV440945.1, from coordinate 1,252,180 downwards.
AACCCTTTAAAGAAAATTGGAGAGCGAATATATCGGCTGCCGAAGGAAAAAGTGGTAAGATGTTACAAAGGAGGTAGATCCCATGAAGCTTTCAATTTACTTAGCAGGGGAAATTCATTCTGACTGGAGAAAAGAGATCAAAGAAAAAGCGGAGGCATTAGAGCTTCCAGTTACATTTTATGGACCTATGGAAGACCATGACCGCTCTGATTATATTGGAGAGGAAATTCTGGGCACTCAGCCAAATGACATTCTTCGTGATGAAGCCGCATCAAGCATAAACAACTTGCGCACAGAGCTGTTATTACAAAAAAGCGACCTGGTAATTGCTTTGTTTGGCGAAAAATATAAGCAATGGAATACGGCTATGGATGCCAGCGCTGCCGTTTCACTTGGAAAGCCGCTCATTCTGATTCGCCCAGAATCATTGCATCATCCGCTTAAGGAATTATCCCAAAAAGCACATGTTACGGTAGAGCATGTAGATCAAGCTCTTCAAGTAGTTCAGTACGTATTTTCTAACTAATATAGAATCCGCAAGATTTACTTGCGGATTTCTTTCTGCTCTTTTAGCTAATCGGCCCGATTTCTGTATTCATATTGTCCAAGCAGCATGCAACAAATATGTGTAAACATATCAATCCGAGAAATGCGGCCTGAAGTAAAGATTCCTATAGCTCCATCTTTTTTCCGTACATTTTCCTTTTGGGCATACTCATCCATTACAGGACCCAGTTCCATACCTGCCCGCAGCTTTACAGCTATTTCTTCAGACAGCGGAATCCTTGCTCCTCCTGCAATAATAGGGGGCTGGCCTTCTTCATAAAGAGCTCCCCAATTGCAGAGATACAGACCATATTCTGTTTCGACAACTCCGCCCTCTAACCCAATGCCAATCTCTCCGCTGCCTTTTTGCATAGCATCGCGGGCACGGTTAATTGCACCGCTAATAGTCTCTTCATCAGAAAATGGCTGTTCGCTAACATTTGAAGCAGCATCAATGGAAAAAAGCTCTGCCGGATATTCTTGAAAAGCAGTTTCAGCCGCTAAAATTTTTGCTGGGTTTTTGCTGCCGATTATTATTTTTTTCATCTTCAAACCTCACTTAATATGTATAAATAAAGAGGCAGCCTAAGCTGCCTCAACAATCTTTAGCTATTTTGACGAATAGAGTCTACTGTCGCACGGTCACTTGCCTTCACTAGCTTTACAAGCAGTTCCTTCGCTGCAGCATAGTCATCGACATGGACAATGGATGCGTGTGTATGGATGTATCTTGAGCAGATTCCAATAACGCCGCTAGGAATTCCTTCATTCGAAACGTGGACACGTCCTGCATCTGTGCCGCCTTGAGAAACAAAGTACTGGTATGGAATGTTGTTTGTTTCTGCTGTGTCTAAAATGAATTCACGCATTCCGCGGTGAGTAACCATTGAACGGTCAAGAATTCGAAGCAATGCCCCTTTGCCAAGCTGGCCAAACTCATTTTTATTCCCTGACATATCATTGGCTGGACTTGCATCAAGCGCGAAGAAAATATCTGGTTTAATCATATTTGCTGCTGTTTGTGCACCTCTTAAGCCAACCTCTTCTTGAACAGTTGCTCCTGAATAAAGGATGTTTGGAAGCTTTTCATCCTTTACTTCTTCAAGAAGTTCAACTGCTAAGCCACAGCCATAGCGATTATCCCATGCTTTGGCTAAAATTTTCTTTTCATTTGCCATTGGAGTAAAGTCACATAATGGGACGATTTGCTGCCCTGGCTTGATGCCAAGTTCAATGGCATTTGCTTTGTCATCCGCACCGATATCAATCAGCATGTTTTTAATATCCATTGGCTTGCTGCGTTTTGCTTCATCAAGAAGGTGAGGCGGAATAGAGCCGATGACACCAATAATTGGACCGTTATCGGTAATGATTTGTACTCTTTGCGCCAGCAATACTTGGCTCCACCAGCCGCCTAATGTCTGAAAGCGCAGCATTCCATTTTCAGTAATGGAAGTGACCATAAAGCCAACCTCGTCCATATGACCGGCAACCATGACAGTTGGTCCATTGGCATCTCCGCGTTTTACACCAAAAATACTTCCTAAATGATCCTGTACAATCTCATCACTATTTTTGCTCAGCTGCTCACGCATAAATTTTCGAACAGCATGCTCATTTCCTGGAGCACCAGGAAGCTCTGTTAATGTTTTAAAAAGCTGCAATGTTTTTTCATTCATTTTTATTAGCTCCTTTATTTTGCACACTGCAAAAGAATGCATTATGTATAAATCCTATTTTACAGAACTTTCACAATGCTTGCCACCTTTTCAATTGATAGGTTTGTATCATTCGCTTTTTTTGATAAGATGAATATAGCAATTATCTTTGGAGGTGCTTTCATGAAATGGAGATCATTTTTACTTGGATTAGGAATCGGCCTTGTCAGCGGCTATGCAGCAAAAGAACTGCTGGCTGAAAAATCATTGCAGTCTGCTGATAAAGTATTGGATCATGCAAAAAGGCTGTTTAAAGAAGAAGGTCCAATCAGCGGTTCGTGGATACATATGAAAGCTGAGCCTTATGAAAAAGGACTGCTTCATTATGATGTATATAAGGGCGGTATTTCCAGACAGCAGGATGATGTCACTGAGCAATTTGAATTTATTGCAGACGCAAAAACAGGAACGATATTAGAAGTATTTAAGCTTGTATAATGAGTGCCGCGGCTGAATTTGCCGCGGTTTGTTGATTTTATAAGCTTCATCGATTTAAAAATTTTTAATTAAAACTCGTTTAATATTAAGGTGTACTAAAAGTCATTATTTTCGCCGTAAATATGATTTATTCAAGGCAATGTCAATTTATCTCCAAAAATAACCGGGACAAAAAAAACTTATCCAAAAAGGATAAGCTTATTGATAGCGAACCTCACAGCGATAAATTCTGCTGCCTTTATTTGAAAATTTTTCTTCATATTCTGTCATAATATTTCCTTCATAGTCGCTTTTATGCAGATCAAGACTTACATAAGTTAACAGCATTCCGTATTCTGAAAAGCTTGTTAAAGAGTACTCAAATAACCCTTGGTTATCTGTCTTGAAATGAATTTCTCCCTGATCAACGAGAATATTTTCATAAATCTGCAAAAAGCTTTTATAAGTTAGCCTTCTTTTAGCATGGCGTGATTTAGGCCATGGATCTGAGAAGTTTAAATATACGCGGTCAACATCACCTTTAGCAAAAAACTCTTCAAGGTCATTTGCGTTCACATTCATTAATTTAACATTCGGAATTTCTTCCTCAATAATGCGGTCCAGTGCTGTTACAATCACACTTTCTGCCAATTCAATGCCTATATAGTTTATATGAGGATTTGCCTTTGCCATTCCTGTTATAAATCTGCCTTTGCCTGTACCAATTTCGATATGCAGAGGCTGCTTCTGATCAAAAACAGTGTCCCAATTGCCTTTATGTTCTTGTGGCGAAGCGATCACATATTGTGGATATTCATTTAATTTATCTTTAGCCCAAGGCTTATTTCTTTGTCGCATACTGACACTCCTAAAAAATAATATCCTTCAAAACATATCATGCAGAACCTTTAAGCGCAACCCTTATAGAGTGTATTCAAGATTCTGCCACGTATAAATAAACAAGGGAATCACAACCTAGTTGTGATTCCCTTTTTCTCTGCTTTATAGAGCTTAGAAATAAACTATTCGCAAATGTAATCATTCTTAAGCAGAAAGGATGTCTGTTATGCCATTAAACCAGCAGGATCAGTTTTCATTATTAAAAGATATTTTAAGCAATCATCAAAATGATTGCTGCGGCTCTGTTGCAGAATGTGAACAGCTTGAACGATTAGTCAAATCTTTAATGGTTCAAACCAATTCAGATCGCCATATCCAGCCTGTTTTAGAAGAAATTTACCGCTATAGCCAAAATGGGATCGCTGCACCGGAATTAGATCAGCATATTGAATCTAATCAGCAGGAGCTCTCACAATGGGTGAGTGAAATCAATCAATATTCTTAGTCTAAAACAGCAGTAAGGAACTCTATCCACTTATCCATTTCAGAATAACGTTCCTTACTTTTGTGCCATTGTATAAAATGAAGCGTTTGAGCAATGACATACCACTTCATGCGCAGACGCAAATGATCCGTTAATTGTACACCATAACGCTGCACCCATTCTTCCCACTGGTCTTCAGGAATATACCAGTAAAGAAGCATGCCAAGATCAATGGCTGGATCTGCAATCATGGCACCATCCCAATCAATTAGATACAACTGGTTGTCCTCAGTCAGCAGCCAGTTGTTATGATTGACATCACAATGACAAACCGTTACCTCTTCACAATCAATTTGCTCAATGGATGAATGCAAAAATTGAAGGCCCTTTTGTACATGATCATGGTGCCTAAGTGAAGGATCTAACTGCGTATTAACCATATTTAATAAGCTTTCAGGCTGTAAAGGCGGTTTCCCGATCCTCATTAGCATAGCAAGCAGCGGCTTAGAGGAATGGATTTTGTTCAACAGCTTTGCCACTCGCTCATCATTCATGTCCGCTGCTTTCAGCTCTCTGCCATTCAGCCATTGCTGGGCTGTTACCACATCACCGTTTTCCATTCTCTTTGTCCAAACGAGCTTAGGGACAATACCCTCTGCAGATAATACAGCGAGAAAGGGGGAAGAATTTCTTTTCAGAAATAATCTTTGCTGTTCAAACTGAGCAAAATAAGCTTCGCCAGTTGCTCCCCCAGCGGGTACAATTTCCCATTCCTCTCCAAAAAAATGTTCCAAGATTGTTCACCTTCAATTTGCTATGCTTCAGCTTTACTCGATAGCTAAATTAGGCTTCAGCAGCTGAAGCCCAACGTTGCATGTATGCATTATTTTAATTTATTATTCAAGTTTTACTGCATTTGAACCATTAGGGCTTTGTAAAAGCTCCTTCAATTTTTCCAATAAAAAAAAGCTATTGATTCCATTTCAACAATAGCTATAATAGTAAATTTTATCTCTTTAGGGCTTTAGCCGTCAAGTCTATCTCCATAAGCTTTTATATTTCCTCCTGAATTAGAACGTACGTGCTGATAGGCTTCAATTTGAAATTTTCCGAAACAGCTTCAAGCTCATTTATTCCTGCATATTGATCGTTTGCGATTACAGACCACCTTCCTTCAGGAAGATCCGCAATACAAACATCATGAAAAGGATTGATGAACACCAGTATTTGGTTCCAGCTTCCAAACTCCTTTACTTCCTGCAGTGCAAAACCTAAAACAGGCTTCCGCTCTTCTAGAATACGGAGATGCTTTCGAATCCTCTCTGCCTCTCGGAAGCGAAATGCTCCGTGTTTTTTGCGGATTGAGAGAATTCCCTTAATGTAATCTACATGGTCAACATATTTTTCTTTTCTGCTCCAATCCATCTGATTAATATCATTTGAAGAACGGTAGCTATTTCCCACTCCTTGCTTTGTGCGGAAAAATTCCTGTCCGCTGTGAAGAAATGGAACACCTTGAGCCAAGATTGTCATCACGGTAGACAATCGATGGCGCAGCATTAATTCGTGTTCATCTTCATCCGGAAAACAGGCTGTGATCTTATCCCAGAGCGTATGATTATCATGTGCCTCCACATAGTTAATGGACTGTTCAGGAGAGAGGAATAATCCCTTCTCATCCAGCATTCCAATACTTCCGCAAATCACTTCCGCAGCATCCTGGTAATAACCTGCATTTCCTAAAGCAAAGCCTTTATCGTATAAATGAAATGTACTGCCTTTTATTCGATCCCTAAATCGATCATTAAAATGAGCAATTCCCGGCATCTTAGACTGATTCCGCATACTTGCTTTCTTCTCTGCCGGTATAGGAGTATTCAACTCCCACCCTTCTCCCAATAAAAGAACAGAAGAATCGTTTTCAACCGTTTTTTCTCTAATCAGGTTCATGGTTTCAACATCAAGGATTCCCATCAAATCAAAGCGAAAACCGTCAACATAATATTCTTTTTGCCAAAACAATACAGAATCGATAATGAATTTCCTTACCATTTTCCGCTCTGAGGCAATGTCGTTTCCGACCCCTGTTCCATTTGATGGCATACCGAAAGCATCATGCCGAAAAAAATAGCCGGGAACAATCTTTTCAAATGAAGAACTTTCCCGTTCGTATACATGATTGTAAACGACATCTGTTATAACCCTTAAACCTAAAGAATGGACAGTAGATATTAATTCCTTCAATTCTATAATTCGTGCGTAAGGATCTCCGGGATCAGTTGAATAGCTGCCGTCAGGTACATTAAAATGAAGGGGATTATAGCCCCAATTATATTCGTTATTACTCTTTACTTCATCTACACCTGCAAAATCATGAAAAGGAAGAAATTGAATATGAGTTACACCAAGATCAGCAGCATATGATAATCCTGTCAATCCTCCATCACTGCTTTTAGTGTTTATTTCACCCGCACCATTATATAAACCTTTTTGACTTACACCGCTATCATGATGGATCGTGAAATCACGAATATGTGTTTCGTAAATAATGGCATCTACAGGACTGCTTAACGCTGGCAGCTCTCTTTTCGTCATAGCTGTCTTTTTCAAATCAACAATCACACCATGCTCTCCGTTTGGCGTAAGCGCAACAGCATATGGATCCACAGACTCCTGCCAGCGTAAATTAACGCACACAAGATACGTATATTTTCTTCCTTCCAGGTCGCCATCGATTGTCAGCTCCCAAACTCCTTTATCTCCTCTTTTCATCAGCTCTTCTTGTGAATCACTGCCATCATCATTAATAAGTCTCAGTTTCACCTTCCCAGCTGTTGGAGCCCATAGAGCAAAAGACGTCTTTTCCTTTGCATAAGTAAAACCCAATTTGCACTCTGTATAAAATAATTCATCAAATTCCTCTGTGCGAATGACGGCACCTATTTGTAAATCAGTTTCATTTCCATGTTCATCTTCAATCCAATACTCCGATCCAATATCTATACTCTGATCCAGTCTGCAAGAATACTTTACATACTCCTCAATTGGCTCGCTGCCAAGCAATTCAAGCTGGACTCTTTCTTGATCTTTTTTGATGAAAAACGCAGCTGATTTTCCTTCATAATAATCATAAGGAAGCAGGATGGTTATTAAGCTGATTTCATCTAAATATGCTTCAAAATCTCTTTCAATCTTAATCAACACTGCCGAACCTCCTCTTTTTCCTTCTGATTAATTCCATTCAAAACTTGTACTTGCCGCGGCAAAAGAGCAACTGATATCGGGGTATTCCCGGCCGCCTCTCCATCTGCATGAACCGAAAGCTGGGAACGGGAGTCTAATTGAATCGACTTTCCCTTAAATATTTCAACACCTTTTATATGTACATGATTACCGGAAAAAACAGTTAGAAAAACAAATAAAAGCTTCAACCTGGACACATGATGAACAACGGTTATATCGAGCTTGCCATCTAGGGGAGAAGCCTTGGGCGCAATCTTCATACCTCCGCCGTAGTATGGCTGATTGGAAATCGCAACAAACCAAACGTTAGTATACTGATAGCGTTTACCGTCAATTGTTATATCTAATTCCGTTCTCTGGTATGTGAAAAGCCTTTTAAGCAATATCAATACATATGCCAGCTTGCCTAGTGAAAATACATTTAGCAGCTGTTTAAAAGGTGAATGGTTCGCCTCAAAAGCAACCTCCGCATCGAAACCGGCACCCATATTGTTAATAAAATAATTTGGTTCTTTATTGTTTTTTTCGTATATGACACCGATATCAACATATGTGCCTTTCTGATTTCTGATAGGCAATAACTCTTTTAAGGCTGTCATGGCATCACTGGAAACGTGAAAACCTTTTGAAAAGTCATTTCCTGACCCGCCTGGTATAAAGGCGATTTTTACATTCTTATATTTCACCGCGCCATTCATGACCTCGTGCATCGTACCATCACCGCCAACCACTGCAATGAGCACAGGTTTCCCCCGCTTCTGTTCTGCAATCTTCTTTGTCAGTTCGGCAGCATGGTTCTTTTCTTTTGTAAAATAAGCAATGTAAGAGACGTCTTCTGCTTTTAACTGTTCCTCAAGTTTTCTCCATATTTTAAGACAGCCCCCATTTTGCGCAGACGGATTCACGATACATATAAGCTGGTCAGTCTGCTCATTCATCCTGCTGCTCCCATTCCAGCCGTCGAATAGATGATGTTAGACAATATTGAAGCAGATGAGATGATGCTTTCATTTGAATATGCTTTAAAGGTGAACGCAGACCCCTCATACTCTGAAACCATTCTTCATATTTTCTTGATTCTATAAACTCAATATCGATTGGCGCTGCCGGGAAATCAATGTAACCATTTCTGCTGATGATTGCTTTTTTGATCGGCAATTCAATATCATGAAGTTTAAAAATTTGTTTAGCAATCTTTTCGGTCCGATTTAAGGCAAGCATCGGATTTAATATTTTCTTTTCGCCATTTTTACCGCGCTTTAGCCAAAAATGTTCCTGAGACCCCACAAACACTGTATTTTCCTCTTCTTCTAAGAAGCTGATGCACCATAATTCAGTCGGTGTGATGACCATCGTTTCTGTTTCGACCGGAGCATTTTTCAGCAGAAAAATCGGGCGGAATAAGACAAGAAAAGTGTCTGGAAAGCGCTGCAGAAAATACTTTAACTGTTCATTATAATAAAATGTTTTATCGACAAATGATTTTTCCATTAAGGTGGAACTCGCCCATTTCATTTGGAATCGAAAAATCTGATCGAGAAATTGCTGTTTTAAAAGTTCAAGTGAATGCGGTCTGCTGCTATAAGTAACACTGAATTCCAGCTGTTCAGCTTGGTCTTGATCTTGATTTTGCTTTTCGCCGCTTGATTCCGCAGCATGTACCTCCATCAATTCTTCCGCTTTGCGATCATTTTTAAAAAGCCCTTTCAGTTTCTGCAGAATCTGCTTTTCCTCTGCTTCAGGCGTCCAATTTTCTTCCAATAAAGCTCTTTCAAAGAAAGGTGATGGCTCATCTTTGTTTTCCCAGGCTGCCTGCAGTTTTTCCCATTGCTGCTTTTTGAGCCTGACATATCTGGAAGGATATAAATATATATTCTGCTCATATCTTGACACATAGTCTTGTAATTTAATTAATTGTCCCATTTCTGCCCCTGCCTTGTTTCTTTTATTCTTAGGCTATTTTTCGTTTTTTTAAATGCGCAAACTTACTGCATGGTATTCGCATAACTGCCTATATCTCATTATATATCTACCGTAACGGAAAAATGGCTATTCTTTCGTATTTTGGTGTTTGATGCATATTTGTTTTGTATAACACAACTTCCTTTGCCATAAACATCCATTCTTTAGGCTCAAGAAGTTCTTTTGAATAGGCTGACTGATCTTGCCATCTTCTTGCCACTGTTATATGGGGCTTGAACGGACGAGTCTCGAGCTGGAAGTCTGCTTTTAAACAAGCATCGTATACTCTCTTTCTCACCGTATGCAAGGGCGGGCTTTCTTTCAATCCCGCCCAAAATATGCGCGGAGAATCAGCTTGGCCAAATACACCAAGCTTATCTATATGTAATGAAAAAGACCCTATTTCTTCCTGCTGCAGAGAACTCCTCACTAGATCGATCGCTTCTGCCAGCATGTTTTGCTCCGCTCCGCCAAGAAAGGCAAGTGTAATATGATAGTCTTCCTGGTGAACCCATGTTTTAAATGGAAGGTTTACTTTATATGTTTCAAAATAACTCCACATTTCCCTTTTTAGATCTTCTGGCAAACTTAAAGCAAAGAAATAATGATCTCTTCCCACAAAATAACCTCCAAAATACATTTTTTTCATTTTAGCAGATGAAGGAGGCAGTTTCCAAAAAGGCTGGGTATTTTATTCTGTGCTGCTTATTACTACTTTCGGAAAGAATAAAAAAACTCCTCCTAGAATATCTAGAAGGAGTCTCTATCCTTACATAATCTTCCCGCACTGTTCTTCGATCTCTTGCTGGAACAGCTCTTGCAGTTTCTTTGTTACCGGTCCAGGCGCACCTGCTCCGACTGGCTTATCATTGATCTGAATGATCGGCATAATTTCAGCTGTGGTACTTGATAAAAACACTTCATCAGCCTCTGATAGGTCAGTAAGTGTGAAGGCTTCCTCTGCAAATGGAATCTGATTTCTTTCACACAGATCAAGAAATACTCTTCTTGTAATTCCATTTAGAATGAGATTTGTAGCAGGGTGTGTAAACACTTTGCCGTCCTTAACAATAGAAATGTTGGAGGCACTGCCTTCTGTCACCGTTTCGCCTCGGTGCTGAATGGCTTCAAAACAGCCTGCTGCAACTGCTTCCTGTTTAGCTAAAAGATTGCCAAGAAGATTTAAGCTTTTCACATCGCAAAGCAGCCAGCGAACATCTTCTTTTAATAGAGCTTTCACTCCGTTATCCATGTTTTCAGAAGGACGTCCGACATGTTTAATATTTGCGGTAAAACCCGGTACAATTGTTTCAGCGGGGAACGGATGATTCCTAGGTGAAACCCCTCTTGTGAACTGCATATAGATCGTTCCAAGTTTTAAATCATTCTTGATGATCAGCTCTGCAAGCTGTACTTTAAGTTCTTCAACGGAATAGGGAATCTTCAGACCAATTTTCTCTCCGCTCACATGGAGGCGTTCTAGATGTTCATCTGCCGTAAACATTTTTCCATTATATACGCGAATAACTTCATAAACACCGTCACCAAATTGAAAACCTCTGTCCTCAATATCTACTTTTGCTTGTGAACGTTCTACGAATTCTCCATTAACAATGACATATTCCATTTTTCCAGCACCCCTCACTAATAATTGCCAACACCCTTTAAAGCACTAAACTTTCTGCTATCTTAACAGCCTATTCTCTTATTTGGCAAGCTCAAAAATAGCATGAGCATAAATCGCGGCAGCCTTCACCAGATCCTCAATATACATATATTCATCCTTTTGATGGGCAATGTCTTCTCTTCCAGGGAAAAGCGGACCAAAGGCAACTCCAGATTTTAACGACCGTGCATATGTGCCGCCGCCGATTGAAAGCAGCTCCGGTTCTTCCCCTGTCTGTAATTGATACACCTTTTTGAGTGTTTGAATAAGAAAATCATCTTCAGCAACATGATGAGGTTTTGAATCTGAAAAATTTTCAATGGCAAACTGATTTTCTTCTAATAGCTGGTCCAGTTTTTCTTTTGTTTGATCCATCTCATTCGTAACAGGGTATCTAACAGTTAAACCAAGACGGCCGCCATCTTCTTTTGTATAAGAGAGTTTTCCAACATTAACGGTTAATTCGCCTGTGATATGATCCTCAAACGCAATTCCAAGCTTTTTCCCGCGTGAATCGCCGCAGAAATAGCGGTTTGTAAATGTAATAAAATGCTGAGATTCTGCATCAAGCTGAATACCCGCAAGGAAATTAGCCATCAGCAAGCCGGCATTCTTCCCATTTTCAGGCTCTAATCCATGAGCAGATACGCCTTGAAGTTCTAAAATTAACATTCCATTATCCATATAATATTTACCTTCTAGATCTCCATCCCGAAGAAAATCAGAGTACTTTTGCACAATCTCGGTTGGTTCAAAGTGGATCAGCAATGAAGCCTTCGCAAAATCAGGGACCATATTATATCTCAAGCCTGAATGAAAGCTGTTCACTTCTGCCTGAACATTTTCAGCTTCCTTCAGTTCCTTTTTCAGCTGCACAATATCGAAATCGGAGATCCCTTTCTCCGCATAAATGATTGGAAAATCAGCGTCTGGTGCAAATCCAAGTGTTGGCATTTCTTCATGCTTAAAATAATGATCCACACAGCGCCAATTGCTTTCTTCATCTGTGCCTATAATCATGCGAACTCTTTTGGAAAGAGGCAAGTCCAATTCCTTCACAATCTTCATCGCGTAATAAGCTGCCATTGTTGGTCCTTTATCGTCAATTGCTCCTCTGGCAAAAATTTTGCCATCACGAATTTCAGCTCCAAAAGGATCACTTGACCACCCATCACCTTCTGGAACAACATCCACATGACATAGAATTCCGACGATCTCTTCTCCTTCTCCAAACTCTAAATGGCCTGCCAGATTGCCGACATTTTTGGCTGTAAAGCCGTCCTTTTCACCAAGTGTCAGCATGAAATCCAGTGCCTCTTTTACCCCTTGTCCAAGCGGCGCATCTTTCGCTGCATTTTCTTCGTCCAGCACACTTTTAATTTGCAGAAGACCTTGTGTATCCTTAATCAGGCTTTCTTTTCGATTATTAACTTCCTTGTTCCAGTCAAGCACATTCATGATTCATCCTCCTCGAAATCTTTATATGTATTTTTTATAGGTTTTTCATTCTCATCACATTATAAAACAAAACGATGAAAATAGTTGATTATTGCATTTGATACAGTATAGAGAAAGAGGAATATATAAACAATCCCACTGAGGAGATTCCGATCAGCAGCAAAATCGCAATAAAGTATAAAATCAAAATCGTTCTTTTTCTTGCTTTAAAGTAATCATCAGCTTCTGTATATTTCTTTGTAATTGGATTAACCTGAAAGACTTTATCCCAAACAGACTGAAGCCATGTATACATCATGAACAAGTAAGCGAAAAAGATAATGGATTTAATCCACATCGGCGGTATAACAACTATAGCGGCCGCACCAACGGACGTCATCTGAAAATAACTGAGCCAATAAGAGAAATTACGTATAAATGCCTTTATAAATAGTTCTGTAAACCCATTTGCCTTTGTTCTCTTTTGGAACATCCTTTTCGATCTTCTAAATAAAAGAGGACGTTTCCTTTTTGTGATGACAGGCTTCTCTACATCCTGAGAAATGGTAAAAATCATATTTATACCTGAGTTTTTGCTGTCTTGTCCCATCTTGATGTCATGATCAATCGTTGAAATGCGCTGCAGCGCCCGATAGGAAACGATCACACTGCCAACCAGCAGGATAAAACTCAGACCAGCCAGTGCAAAATTCAACAGGTCTCCACCCACAAATAGAGAATAGGCACCCAGATGTATTCCGCCAAAAACAGCAAATAACCATATTCCTGTGAACATGCCGATCCAGCGGCTTTCTATCCTTTTCCAATAATATTTACAAATTAGGATCGTGGAGCGAAATGAAAATAAATAGAAGAATAATAAAAAAATTAGCCCGCTCCCAATATTAAATTTCAGAATAAGAATGGGTGAGAGAATAATCAGTATAGCAATTGTGCTCAAAGCCTCTGCTGCCAATGAATAACCATAGCCAAAAACTTTTACACCCAGAAAAAGCTTTCTTTTTTTCACTAAAAACAATTTATCTGCTTCTTCCACATATGTCTGAATATTGCCGTACCACGACAGCAGGAATAATCCGAAAAAGAAGATTGATAGAGGGAGAGGCTCTGCCCATGATGGCGTCTCCTGCCACCATGAAATAAATCTAAAAATACCAATAAGTATGGCTGGTATGATGATATAAACAACAACAGTCCAATCTGCCACAGTTCTCCAGACTTTGCGTTTGTATCGCTGGTTTTCCCTCAGTCTTCGAAGAAAAATACTGCTGCTATTCATTGGACTTACCCTCCGCTATTTGGTGAAAACAATCAAAGAGAGAAGCATTCGGCAAACTGCACTGCTCTCTTATGTCTGCCAATGTGCCTTCCGCCTGCAGCTGTCCTTCATGAATCATTAAGAAACGGTCACAAACCTTTTCTGCTGTATCCAAAACATGTGTTGACATTAAAATTCCCGCGCCTCTTTTTCTTTCTTCTTCGATCGATTCAAGAAAAAGTTTCATTGCATTAGGATCTAATCCGATAAATGGCTCATCAATAATATAAATATCCGGGTCTGTGATCATCGATAATACTAATATAGCTTTCTGCTGCATTCCCTTTGAATATTTTCCAGGAAATTCATGGGCATGCTCTGCTAATTTATATTGCTGCAGCAATTTATTCGCTTTCTCTTTATATGTGCGATCATCCAGTCCTTCTACTGCTGCAACAAAATCAAGGTGCTCCCATAATGTTAATTCATCGTAAAAAATGGGCCGCTCAGGAATGTAAGAATACGTTGCATTTTCTTTAAATAATATTTCTCCATCTTTATAGGGCAAGAGTCCAAGCAGTGTTTTAATGGTTGTACTTTTTCCAGCACCATTTGGTCCAATCAGTCCGATGAGCTCGCCCCTCCCGATTGCAAAGTCAATATCCTTTATTTTTGCTTCATCTTTTTCATAGCCAGCAGCTCTAATATTTACTTGTAATAGATTCATTCATTTCCCTCCCTATCATTTATACGAATTAGAAAAGAAATGGTTTTGGTAAATTTGTATTTTTTTGATAATGATATAAATAATTAACTGATTTCGCTTAGTATGCAGTCCGTTTCACATACACTGCCGAGTCTAGCTTTCCCAAGCTGAAAAACTGAGCCTTCTCGGCACGCCTACGGGTCTTACCCTTTCAACAAGACCGTGCCACCTGCGCTGCGGACTCTTGCTTTCCGAGGGGAGGAAGCTGAGCCTCCTCGGGACGCCTGCGGGGTCTCACCCTTTCCTCTATTTCCCTCCGGAGTCGAGATCCTCCGCTCCATTTCACTCATGTTAAAAAGATATATTTTAAAATAACAAAAAAACTGAATGATTAGAAAGATGAACTTCCTAACCATTCAGTTCTATGGTCGTGTTAAATACTTATGTCCATGCCACTTTAGTTCTCAAGATCTTGTCTGTTTCTTAATATAGCCTACTATTCCAACAATCCTTCACTTTTTAAGTAATCCTCAGCTACTTCCTCAGGGCTTTTGCCTTCCACATTCACTTGGTAGTTCATTTCGCGCATTTCAGCATCTGTGATTTTGCCAGCTAGTTTGTTTAATGCATCAACCACTTCGGGATAAGCTTCTGCTGTTTCCTCTCTCAATAGAGGTGCTCCCTGATAGGGTGGAAATAGTCCTTGATCATCTTCCAGCACTGTTAAACCATATTGCTCGAGTTCACTGTCTGTTGAATAGGCATCAACCATATTGATTTCTCCATTTTCAACAGCCTGATAACGAAGCTTCGGTTCCATTGTTATGACTTCTGGAAACTCGATGCCATATAGCTCCTGAATGCCCAGGTATCCATCCTCCCTGTCTGCAAACTCTAATGTGAAGCCTGGTTTAATCTGCTGCTGCACAGGAATGACATCTGAGATTGATGTGATTCCATATTGATCGCTCACCTCTTTGGGAACTGCCAGTGCATACGTATTGTTATAGCTCATTGGCTCTAATAAAGTCAGATTATATTGTTCCATCATGCCTTCTTTTGCCTGTTCATACACTTCTTCTCCATCTGTGCTCACTGCCGTTTCTTTCAGGAATTCTGCAATCGCTGTACCCGTAAATTCTGGATACACATCAATATCTCCCGATTGCAAGGCATTAAATACGAAAGAAGTTTTACCAAAACCAGGTTTTAACTCGACCTGGAGATCTGTTTCATCTTCAATCAGCAGCTTATACATATTTATAAGGATTTCTGGTTCAGCGCCAAGCTTCCCCGCGATTACAAGATCACTTTCTTCCTCAGCAAAAATTAGAGGTGAAAGAATAATTAACAGTGCTGCTGCAGCCATAATGGTAAAGGCAGTGACAGACTTTTTAAAGGATAATTGCTCAATTTTTTTCAAGATAAAATCAAAAAATAAAGCTAACAGTGCTGCTGGTACAGCACCTAAAATAATGAGCAGGATATTGTTTCGGTCAATTCCAAGCAGTATAAGATCTCCCAGACCTCCT
Organism: Cytobacillus gottheilii; assembly: GCF_001636345.1. GTDB lineage: Bacteria > Bacillota > Bacilli > Bacillales > Cytobacillaceae > Cytobacillus > Cytobacillus gottheilii. The sequence continues at coordinate 1,236,350 of NZ_KV440945.1, read as the reverse complement.
GCACCAATTAAAGCAGCCAAAGTGGCTGTTCCAATAATCAGGACCATTGCCGTTCGAATTCCCGCCATTATAACCGGCATTGCAAGCGGCAGCTCAACTTTTCCAAGTCTTTGATATGTATTCATACCCATGGCACGTGCAGCTTCCAAAAGGGAAGGATCTACTTCTTTTAAGCCTGTATAGGTATTTCTTAGAATTGGCAGCAGTGCATATGCAACCAGTGCAATAATGGCAGGCACACGGCCGATGCCAAATAGCGGAATTAATAAACCAAGCAGAGCAAGCGATGGAATGGTCTGCAGAACTGCCGTTATCCCAATGATGCTTTCGGCAAGTCTCTCCTTCCGTGTTAAAAAGATTCCAATCGGAATTGCCAGCAATACTGCAAAAAAGAGCGCGATAAACGAAATTTGCATATGTTCAATCAGCGCTTGAAGAAGCTCTCCCCTTCGATCTGAAAATACATTCATAAAATCATTCACTTAAGCTTCCCCCTTTTACCGCAACACTCGCCAGGTAGGCAATAACTGCCTGCCGGTCAATGTAACCGAGTGCTTGATCATCTTCTATTATGACAACCTGCTCATCCTCTTTTAAGGTATGAAGAAGCTCTTGTATCGTAAATCCTGTATGTATTTTCCTAACAGTCGACAGCTCTATTTCTGGAGAAAGCGGTGATAGAAGCTCTTCCAAATTGATAGGAGTTTCATCATTACTTCTGCCAATAAAGCTTTTTACAAATTCATTTTGCGGTGCATTCAGAAGTTCTTCTGGTGTGCCGATCTGAACCATCTTCCCTTCATTCATAATACCGATGCGATCGCCAAGCTTCAGAGCTTCGGATATATCATGTGTAACAAAAACAATTGTTTTCTTTATCGCTTTTTTCAGCTCTAAGAGATCATCTTGAAGCTTTTCCCTGCTAATCGGATCCAGCGCACTGAAAGGCTCATCCATTAAGATCAGCTTCGGATCCGCTGCCAAAGCACGCGCCACCCCGATTCTCTGCTGTTGTCCGCCAGAAAGCTCATTAGGCTTTCGGTCCTTAAATTCCTCTGGGTTCAATCCCACCATGGCCAGAAGTTCTGATACTCTTGCTTGTATATCCTGCTCATTCCATTTTTTCAGCTGAGGTACAATAGCGATATTCTCTTCAATCGTCATATGCGGAAACAGAGCAATCTGCTGCAGCACATAGCCGATATTGTAACGCAATTTATGTATATCATAATCAGTTATTCTTTTATTATCGATCAAAATGGTACCGTCAGACGGATCAATCAAACGATTCATCATCTTCAGTGTCGTTGTCTTCCCGCAGCCGCTCGGTCCAATTAAAACAAAAAACTCCCCCTCCTCAATGGCAAAATTGAGATCATTCACAGCTACAGAACCATCATATTGCTTTTTAACATCCTCAAAACGGATCATCACTCACAGCCCCTTTAATATTTAACACACATGAAAAAACAGGGACCCATGCTTGTGCTTTTCATACATAAATGTAATATGATCAGCCATCCCCTTATATTTTATAAGTATGATCAATTGTTTCTTCCTATATGTCATTCTATATTTACTCTATCACTCTTAAATGGATTGCAAAAATGTAAAGCCTGCAGACTAACCAATTCCACAAAAATGATAAATGAATAATGTATCCAAATCTTCATAAAGTGAATTTTTTTCTTGCTAACTAACTTGTTTATAATTCTTTTATCCTTATTACTATTTTTATAAACGTCAGAAGGTACAAACTAATTTCTATATTAGTTTAAAACTGCATAAATAAAGAAAAAGCCAGAGGAATTCCCCTGGCTTTCTGTATGTTGTTTTAATCGTTTGCGAGCAAGGCAGCGACATCATTATATCCATATTCCATAGCATAGTCATATGCTGTAGAACCCGAAGCGTCGATGTAGGCTGAGTCGGCGCCATAGTTCAACAGTTGTTCAGTCAGTTCCGCGTTGCCATTTGCAGCAGCAGTAATTAATGGAGTAGAATCTGTATAATCTACTGTATCAGGATTTGCACCAGCTTGAAGAAGCACCTCTGCAGCTTCAAGATTATCTCCATATACAGCCCAATGCAGAACAGAAGTATCCTCAGAGTCCACAGCGTCTATATCCTCCCCTTCCTCGATTAAAGTGAGAATGGAAGCTGTATCATTATTAAAGGCAGCATCCATAAGGGGCGTAACGCCTTCAACAGGGATTTCTTCTCCAGTAAAACTATAATCCTCTTCATATAAGGAATCCGAAAAGAGATCGAGCTTTTCCAGTTGGCTTATTGAAAACCAAACTGCAACACTTAAAAGAATGAATACAAAAAATGAAATAATGACTCCAATAACAACCTTGCCTTTTGATTCTTTTAGAACAGGCGTCATTTCACTCGAGAAGAAACGTGACAAAGCATATAATCTTTTTGGCAAATGCGGATGAGTTGAGAGTTTTTCATTTAACCAGACAAAAAATCCGCTTTCAGTTTCCAGTTGCTTCATATATGCTTCTTTGTTTACTTTCGGATACAAGCTGGAACCAATGGCAAGCATCGTAAGTGCGTCCTTAGCGGCTTCATATGATTGTACATAATAAGCAGCATAGCGATCACAAGTATATTCACAAGCACGCGAATAAGCTGTCCCCAAGAACGGCACCCACATTGCTGGTAAAATAAGCGTATTGACCAGCACATGGTTTCTCTTTAAGTGGGCGAATTCATGTGCCATCACAAACAGTACTTCTTTCTCCGCGCCTCTTTCTGCCATCTCAAAAATACTGGAATATAAAACAACCATATTTCTTCTGAAAAATCTGGTGGCAAAAGCATTTAAAACGCCTTCTGACTCCATAACATAAATATCAGGAACAGATTTCAGTTCCATATCTGCAGCCGTTTGTGCAGCCAGCTCATATAATCTTGGAAACTGCTCCTCACTAAGCTTTACGGCATTCCTTCTAATACCAGCCATCATAAGACCTTGAAGAAAAACAGAAAGCAAAAGTAAAACGACTATAATTGCTATACCTATGATTGAAACAGCAAGAAGCACATACGTTAAAATACTGAATAATATTACAAGTGCAAAATAAATATTTTCCTTAGGATGCACTAATTGCTGACGTAATGATTGATCCATACCATTCTCCTTCTATCATTTTTTTACAATACTTATCGATTATAGAATAATATACAGCAGATGGAAATAGTGTTTTTTAATTACTTTTTACATTATCCTGACAACATATTTTCCGAAATTTTCAGACATATTTTAAGCCTCTCCAGCCATATAGATGTATTAGAAGGACATTGAGAGGAGGTTTCAGCAAGTTTTGTTAAAATTCGATTAATATTTTGCGTCTAAGTGGAAATTATCAGACAATGAGGGTACAATTAGGATAGTAGTACGACATCTTAGATTGTGTGACATTTTGTAAAGGGGTTGTCTGAGGAAAAAAACTACATATGCTTGAAGGACACGTTTCTTCTTTGAAGGCTGTCGGTTGCAGAAATTTTGCCATTGGTTTGAAAAATGGATAGGGAGTGGTTTTTTGAAACCTTCGACTAACCGGATGTTAAACCGTATCAAATCCGTTTACATGTTTATCAGCAAACACGGAACTGTAACAACTCAGGAGCTTGTAGAGGAATTTGGTATAACACCTCGAACGATACAAAGAGACCTTAACGTCTTGGCCTATAACGACTTAGTTAAAAGTCCAAGCCGGGGCAAATGGACGATTACACAAAAGAAGGTGAAGATGTCATCTTAAGCATCACAACACATAAATTATAACCATAAAAAAATCGCCTAAATGGATAGGCGATTTTTTCTGCATTCCTATATATTACGATTCGTACGATAATAGCAATTCAAGCTCATCATCCGTTAATTCCCGATATTCACCAAGTTCTAACGAAGGATCAAGCTCAAGCGGTCCCATTGACATTCTTTTCAAATACATCACACGTTTTCCAACCGCTTCAAACATTCTTTTCACTTGATGGAATTTTCCTTCTGTGATCGTCAGTTCAATATCCGAAGTAAGACCAGATTTTAATATTTTTAAGGTGGCAGGCTTCGTTTCATAGCCATCATCTAAGATGACACCTTTTTTAAAGGCTTCCTGGTCCTCCTCTGTTACTTCAGAGTTAATGACAGCAAAATACGTTTTTGGAACATGCTTTTTTGGCGATAAAAGTTTATGTGAGAGCTGACCGTCATTAGTCAAAAGAAGTAAACCTTCCGTATCCTTATCTAAACGGCCTACTGGAAAAGGAGAAAAAACAACATCTTCTGCTTCTAAAATATCAATGACCGTTTCATGCCGGGTATCCTCTGTAGCAGAAATAACCCCTTGCGGCTTGTTCATCATCAGATAGATATATTCCTTATATTCTACTTGTTCTCCATGAATCATCACTATATCATTCTCAGGGTCCACATGCTGTTTTCCGTCTTTAACAGCCACCTCATTAATGGTTACAGAACCATTTTTCAAAAGCTTCTTTACATCCTTACGGCTTCCGTAGCCGAGATTTGCAAGCATCTTATCAATTCTCATGAAACTGATCCTCCTTCCTCCATTATTTTAATTTCAATTTGCTTAACAGACGATCGACTTTGTCACCAAAGAGGAAGTACACTAGTCTCGATTTAATTCCGAGGTAAAAATAAACTCCCGATCCGATTACACCGCAAAGGATTACAATCATAACAGACTGAGCAACAGACTCTGGTGATAAAAAGATCGTTAACACTTTATATAAGAAAAACGTAATAGCTAACATAATGCCTGTAAAAATAACAATTAGCAGGCTTCTTCTAAAAACGAACCGAAAACGGTATCCAGAGAATTTCTTTATCACATAGAAATTAATAGTGATAGCTGTTAAATAGCCAATAGCAGTTGCATAAATGGCCCCCTCTGTTTGCATCCAACTGATGAAAGGGACATTCAGGCTCAGCTTGACTAAAATTCCAACCAGCAAGCTTAAAACAGTAAATCGCTGCTCATTGATTCCCTGCAGAATAGCTGCGGTCACAGAAAACAATGCGAATAAAACAGCAACCGGAGCATATGTACGCAGAATTGCTGCACCTTCTATATCTGCTGTATAAAATAGCGTATAAACAGGTTCTGCCAGCAAAGCGACACCAACAGCTGCAGGCAATGTCAGAAAGAGCATAACCTGTAAGCTTTGATTCATCTGCCGATTAAGTGAAGCCTGATCTTCATCCACAAATGCTTTTGTGATACTTGGAATCAGTGTTAGCGAGAACGAAATCGCCAGTGTCACTGGAATGATAACAATTTTATGGGTTTCAAAGTTTAAAATGTTCAAAAGATATTCTGATTCATTTATATCAATTCCAATGCCATCCATAGTTCTATTAAACGTCATCAAGTCAATCAGCTGAAATAAAGGATTAGCAACGCCAACAAAGATGAATGGAATAGAATAAATAATGATTTCTTTGTACATGTCCCTTAGGGAGATATCTGCTGTGCCCCTATCATGCTGCTGCAGCTGATCCAAATGCGGCTTTCTTTTATACCAATACCAGAATAAGACGGAAAGACCGCCAATTCCTCCAATAAATGCTGCAAATGTAGCGACACTAGCCGCCTCCACAATAGATCCATCCATCATGTAAAGTACAACATAAGCTCCGCCAAGCAAGAAAACAATACGGACAATTTGCTCCACTACTTGTGAAACCGCAGATGGCCCCATAGACTGATGCCCTTGGAAAAACCCGCGAATTAAGCTCATAAAAGGAATAATAATAAGCGCAAAACTGACTGCACGTATAACTGTTACCGTTTCCTCAAGCTTCTGGTTCTCTTTTGCATCGGTAAACACTGCCGCAAACTCAGGAGCAAAATACATAAGGATCGCAAACCAGATGATCCCGCTTGCCAGCATAACCCAAATGCCTGATTTAAACAGCCGCCTGCCGACTGAGTATTCTTCAATAGCATTATATTTGGCAATAAACTTAGAAATAGCAAGAGGAATACCAGCGGTGGACATACTTAGAAAAATGGTATAAGGAACATATGCGTATTGATAAAGGATCGTTCCCTCAGGCCCTACAATACGAGAAAATGGGATCACATATAATAACCCCAGGAGCTTAGAAACAAAAGTACCAAGTGTTAAAATAAACGTACCGCGCAATAGCTTCGAAGACATAAAACCCCTACCCTTATCAGAAAAGCGGAAGGCGCTTGCCCAGGGGCGACACCTCGAGCCCCTAGCGCCTGCAGCTAGACACTGTTTTTTAAGAAAAGCGGAAGCGCCTTGCTTCGTGTTTCTTAGTTATAATCAAATAAACTTGGCCAATAGCCAAGTGTAATTTCTAAACATGCATAAATCTAGTGCTTCCATTTTTTTTGGCACACTATTTGTAGTGTACTCTTCTTTTTTACAGAATGCTACTTTCAACTGGAAATTTCCTTCTTTATTTTTATGATTGTGACAAATAAAGTATAATAAAAGATGTTGCATATAACGAATCAAAATAAGTTGGTGGATAGAATGAAATTTGACGTAATTGTAGTTGGCGGAGGACCATCTGGTTTGATGGCCGCAATTGGAGCAGCTGAGAACAAAGCAAAAGTGCTTCTTATAGATAAAGGTGAGAAACTTGGAAGAAAGCTGGCGATTTCTGGCGGAGGGCGCTGTAATGTAACAAACAGACTGCCCGTCGATGAGATTATTAAGCATATTCCCGGCAATGGAAGGTTCTTGTATAGTGCCCTCAATATCTTCAGCAATGAAGACATTATCGCTTTCTTTGAGAACCTGGGGATTCGCCTAAAGGAAGAAGATCATGGCAGAATGTTTCCTGTCAGTGATAAAGCACAATCTGTTGTTGACGCCCTTCTTAATAGGTTGAAAGAGTTAAATGTACAAATAAAAAAGAATAGTCCCATTAAAGATATTCATTACAAGAATGATTCTGTTCAATCAGTCGAGCTTCATAGCGGCGAAATTTTTGAGACTGAATCTATAGTGATAGCTGTTGGAGGCAAATCTGTCCCTCATACAGGATCAACCGGAGATGGTTATGCTTGGGCAGAAAAGGCTGGGCACACCATCACAGATCTTTTTCCAACAGAAGTACCGCTCACTTCGTCTGAATCTTTTATTAAAGAGAAAACGCTGCAGGGGTTATCTCTTCGAAGTGTTGCATTAAGTGTATTAAACCCTAAAGGCAAAGCGCTGATTACACATCGAATGGATATGCTTTTCACCCACTTTGGCATCAGTGGTCCAGCCGTTCTGCGCTGCAGTCAATTTGCTGTTAAAGCTATGAAAAAAGAAAAAGGGCCCGTGACGATGAGTATTGATTGTATGCCCGATGTAAAAGAAGAGCCTCTCTTTCAGGATACAGTAAGAAAAATGAAGGAAGAACCGAAAAAAAGTATTAAAAACACACTTAAAGGTTTTATTCCGGAAAGATATTTGTTATTCCTTTTAGAAAAAAGTGAAATTGATCCTGCAGAACAAAATGCGACCATTTCAAATGAAAAGATCCGCACATTTATTAAGAATGTTAAATCCTTTCAATTCACAGTTAACGGCTCCTTGCCGCTGGATAAAGCATTTGTAACTGGAGGCGGAGTATCTGTTAAAGAAGTCGAACCGCAGACAATGGCCTCTAAGAAAATGAATGGATTGTATTTTTGCGGAGAAATTCTAGATATACATGGTTATACCGGGGGCTACAATATTACGTCAGCTCTTGTTACAGGCAGACTTGCAGGGACAAATGCTGCTTTATTTTCAAGGTAACCATTAACAAGCATAAATGGCCTAATGAATAATTCATTAGGCCTTATAAATAACCATTGCTGAAAAACAATAGATTTGTTCATCATCTTCCTCTTGAACAGCCGCCACATTATACTTTATATCGAGCAGCTTTTTTTCATCCATCTTCTCTAAGAACTTATTCATTTCAACCTCTAAATCCTTTTCATGTTCATGATCAAATAGTTTTACTTTAATCATTTGACCTCTCCCTCATTTGCCTTTTTTCCTCATTATGGTCAAAATTCAAACATAGTATTCTATTGTTTAACGAATATCACATTCCAAGAAATCAAGATGATTTATATTTAACATTTCCTATCTAACTTGCAATTACTAGCTTTTGGCTGGATTGGCTAGACCATGAGGTCCCTAGCGCTTGGAGCTAGACATAAACAAAGCACCCAAGTCAGTTTGGGTGCTTATGCTATTTATTCAGTTTCGCCGCTCCAGTCAAGCATGCCGCCTTTCATGTTGACGACCTTATAGCCTTGGTCCTGCAGGTAATGACAGACATTAGCGCTTCGTCCGCCAGAACGGCAGATAAAGATATATTCCTTTTCTTTGTCCAACTGATCAAGATTTTCAGGAATTGTCCCCATACGAATATGTTTTGCGCCAGGAATTATTCCCCCAGCAACCTCTTCATCCTCACGCACATCAATCAATTCAAGCTTTTCACCAGCTTTAAGCTTTTGTTCTAATTCTTCTGTTGTTATTTCTGGAATCATTTCACATACATCCTTTCTATTGCCGATTTCACTATTCCTATAGTAAAGAAAACTTGCCGACTGGCAAGCCTGCAAGGCACAGCCAGAGGCTTAGTTGCACTTATACTACATTCCTAAATGAGCCACAGCGCCGAAATTTATCCTTGCTGCTCATTTATAATACTGATAGTGTAAAAAACATTCCCTGAAAAAGCAATCAGGGAATGTTTTTTATTAATTTGCAACGATATTAACTAATTTTCCAGGTACAGCAATCACTTTTCTAACCGTTTTTCCTTCAATTTGCTCTTTGACCTTGTCATCATCCATTGCTATTTGCTCAAGGATGTCTTTTTGTGCATCTGCTGGAACCATTAGCTTTGCTTTTACTTTTCCATTCACTTGTACAACGATTTCAACTTCATCGTCTGTCAGTTTTGCTTCATCAAATGCCGGCCAAGACTCATACGTAACCGTACCGCTATGACCCAGCTTCGCCCAAAGTTCTTCTGCAATATGTGGAGCAATTGGAGAAAGCATTTTAACAAAGCCCTCTGCATAGCCTACTGGCAGATTTTCTGCTTTGTATGCATCATTGATGAAGACCATCATTTGAGAGATCGCTGTATTAAAACGCAGCCCTTCAAAGTCCTCAGTTACCTTTTTAACAGTCTGATGGTATACCTTTTCAAGCTCTCCGCCTTCTTCATTCCCTTTAATACGGGAGGATAGCTGACCATTCTCCTCAATAAATAGGCGCCAGATACGGTCAAGGAATCTTCTTGCTCCATCAAGACCATTTGTTGACCAGGCAATTGAAGCTTCCAGCGGTCCCATAAACATTTCGTATAGACGCAGTGTATCTGCTCCATGACTTGAAATGATATCATCCGGATTAACAACATTTCCTTTTGATTTACTCATTTTTTCGTTATTATCGCCAAGAATCATTCCTTGGTTAAATAGTTTTTGGAACGGCTCTTTTGTATGCACTACTCCAATATCATATAGCACCTTGTGCCAGAATCTTGCATATAGCAAGTGAAGCACGGCATGCTCCACACCGCCGATATAAATATCAACTGGAAGCCATTTTTTAATTTTTTCAGGATCAGCAATTTTTTCGCTATTTTTCGGATCGATATAACGAAGGTAGTACCAGCTGCTGCCTGCCCATTGCGGCATTGTATTTGTTTCACGTCTGCCTTTTTTGCCTGTTGCCGGATCCTCAACATTTAACCAGTCTTCAATATTAGCAAGCGGTGATTCACCTGTTCCTGACGGCTTGATTTCTGTTGTTTTAGGCAGAATAAGCGGAAGCTCTTCTTCCGGTACAGCTGTCATTGTGCCATCTTCCCAATGGATAATTGGAATTGGCTCACCCCAGTAGCGCTGGCGGCTGAATAGCCAATCACGCAAGCGGTAAGTAATTTTCTTCGTGCCAATCTCTTTCTCTTCAAGCCATGCAATCATTTTAGTAATCGCTTCTTCTTTGTTAAGACCATTTAGGAAATCAGAGTTCACATGCTCGCCATCGCCAGTATATGCTTCCTTGCTGACATCTCCGCCTGCCACAACTTCTACAATCGGCAATTCAAACGCTTGTGCGAATTCATAATCACGCTCATCATGTGCAGGTACTGCCATGATCGCACCAGTTCCGTAGCTGACAAGAACATAATCCGCGATCCAAATTGGCATTTTTTCGCCGCTTGCCGGGTTAATCGCATAAGCACCAGTAAAGACACCTGTTTTTTCTTTCGCTAGATCCGTACGCTCAAGATCGCTCTTCGATTTAATTTTCTCGATATATGCCTGAACTTCAGCTTTTTGAGCTTCTGTTGTAATTGAATCAACTAACGCATGTTCAGGTGCTAAAACGGCATATGTTGCACCAAATAGTGTATCAGGGCGTGTTGTAAACACAGTAAATGTATCGTCATGACCATCAATGCTGAAAGTCACCTCAGCACCTTCAGAACGGCCAATCCAATTGCGCTGCATATCTTTTAGACTTTCAGGCCAATCAAGATCATCTAAATCGTCAAGAAGACGATCAGCATACTCCGTAATTTTCAATACCCATTGGCGCATCGGTCTGCGTTCTACAGGATGCCCGCCACGCTCACTTTTTCCATCAATTACTTCTTCATTTGCTAAAACAGTTCCTAGTGCTGGACACCAGTTTACCGCCACTTCATCGATATAAGCTAAGCCTTTTTCATAGAGCTTGATAAAAATCCATTGTGTCCATTTGTAATAGTCTGGATCTGTTGTATTAATTTCGCGATCCCAATCGTAAGAAAAGCCCAGTGCTTTAATTTGACGGCGGAATGTATTGATATTTTTTTCGGTAAATTCTGCAGGATCATTTCCTGTATCAATCGCATATTGCTCTGCTGGCAATCCAAATGCGTCCCAGCCCATTGGGTGCAGGACATTGTAGCCTTGCATTCTTTTCATACGAGAAAGGATATCTGTAGCCGTGTATCCTTCCGGGTGCCCAACATGCAAGCCGGCGCCTGATGGATATGGGAACATATCCAACGCATAGAATTTACGCTTGCCTTCTTCTTCGCTAGTTTTGAATGTTTTATTTTCTTCCCAATATTGCTGCCACTTTTTTTCAATCTCCTGATGATTGAAGTTCATGTCTGTTTCCTCCTAAATCATAATAACTGCTAACTATAAAGAACAAAAAATAGTTATTCCGCTTCAGGGTACTCGCTTTCCGCGGGGAAGTAGAGAGCTTGCTTGGCGAGTGCCTGCGGAGCTCACCTTCCCACTTCCGCTTTAGTTAGCTGTTGAAAAACAGCAAAAATAAAAAACTCCCGTCCCTTAAAAATAAGGGACGAGAGATATATGTATTATTACTCCCGCGGTACCACCCACATTAGTGACAAAGTCACCCGCTTCATTCATCCTTAACGCGGAATACGGCAAGCATTACTGAAGGTTCATGCTTGCTGCTCAAAAGGCGAGTTCATGATGTGCCAGGCTGACTTTCACCACCCGTCAGCTCTCTATAGGTCAAGGCAAGCGATCATTACTATTCCTTATCATAGCAGTTCAATATAAATATATTGACATTGTAATTTATTTCCCGCCAGGATGCAAGCAGGCTTTTCCAGAAGAAATATAGTACATAGGATATGCAGTGCTGATTAATGGTGTGACTGTGAGATGGCGTGGAATTTAGAAGCATAGCCAACAAGGGGGAGTACCGAAAGCCGTAATGGTTGATTAGATGCAGATAGTCGAGTTCGCCATAAGCGGAGAAATTCCCTTTATTTAAGATATTGCTCGAAAAACAGCTAAAATAGAGGGAGAAATTCCGACTATTCCTTCAAAACACATGAAAATGACCGATTTATCTGTACATAACCGGAAAAACTCCCCTTATTTTCTCCTAAAAAAGCTCCAAAATGCTAATAAGCGGAAAACCTCCGCTTATTTTATCTACTGCAGATGATTTCCGTGATCCAGTCTGGCTGGTACTTTCAGCAAAAGGTGCTCTAGTCATTGTGATCACAACCTTGAATAAAGTTTTTGGCTGAATCGTGTTCTAAGGTGATAAAAACACTGTTCCTCCACCTCACAAACGTATATCATGCGGAATTTTAGGCCAAACATATAGTGAGGATGTGATTCTAAATGAATGCGATCATGCTAGTCAATGAAAATCTAAGTTTACAAGGTTTATCAAAGGCAGAAAGCAAACAATTACAAATAAATTGCCTTACAAATTATATGAAAACACAACATTTAAAAGAAAAAACATTAAATCCTTATCAGCTTAATCCTTATTACACTATTCCCCATGCGCTTTTTTATGATATTAAAGAAACAAGACAGCCTGTAGATTATTTACTAATTCATTCATATGAAGCCATGCAGTCCTTCATCAGCATGTATCCAGCACGGTGGATCCTTTTGAAAAGCTTCTTCCGTCATACGATTTATATAGAAGATGACAGCCGCCTAGCTGATCTTTCTTAATCCTATAATGTAAAAAAAGGACGTGAAATGAAAATTCATTCAGCGTCCTTTTTTAAATTTATGATGCATGTGCAAGCTGTTTATTTTCCTTCAGTTTCCGGTCATAAATAAGCGTTGTAAAAATGGATACGACCAGAAGCACAATTAATAACATAAATAACATTGAAATACCGTAGAAGTCGACTAGTAAACCTCCAAGAAGTGGTCCGATCATGCGTCCGCCAGTTGCGGTGCTGTTGACAATTCCTTGATAAAAACCTTCTCTGCCTTTAGGAGCAAGAGAATTAGCAATGGTAGGAACTGCCGGCCAAATCAGCATTTCACCAATTGTTAAAATCACCATGGCTGCCATAAATGCTGAAAATTCCTGAGCACCTGCAGCAACACCAAATGACACAATAAAGATCACAATACCAATATTAATCTGAAGCTTTAATGAGCTGATCCGCTTAACCAATTGATTTACAATTGGCTGTCCCAATACAATCAGCGCACCATTTACTGTCCATAATAAACTATAGTGACTTAACGATATATTGAGCTCTTGTGTATAGGCAGAAATAGTGGATTGCCATTGTACATATCCAACCCAGCACAGTAAATAGCCAATACATAAGGTTAAAAGAGCATATAATTTTGTATGACTTTTAACTGCTCCGCTCTCAGCAATCACGGATGTCTGACTGCTGGCAGAAGCACTGATTCCTCTATAGCCGAACACAGCAATACATAAGAAAATAATATACATTAACGTATTTGCCGCAAAAATTAAATCAAATGAAAAGGATGCTACAATTCCGCCCAAGGCAGATCCAATCGCAACACCTAAGTTTTGCGCTACATAAATGGCATTAAATGCTTTCCTTCCGCCTTCCTTCCAGGCAGAACCGGCCATTGCATACATGGATGGAAACACAATACCTGAACCGAAACCAACAATGGTTAAGAAGATTACATAAGGCAAAAAGTCATTCCATAAAGACAGACCCATTAACGCTGAGACGGTTATGCCGATTCCGAGGAGTACAGACTTAAAACCGCCAATCTTATCAAAGAGCGTACCGCCGATCAGATTGCCGACAACACTTGCTCCCGCATTCAGCATGAGCACTATTCCAGCGACCGATAAGGATTTTCCTAAATGATCATGAATATAGATCGTATTAAGGGGCCATAAAAAACTAGAACCTGTTACATTCACAGCCATACCAATTACCAAAAGCCATACTACACGAGGCATACGCAACCTCCCTTATATATTTTAAAAGTTCATAAAAACCGTACTTTATTTCGAATTCCAAAGTAATTCTATGTCTTTTTTATATGTATTGCAATAGGTTTTATTACTTACATTATTTTCGGAATTTTACAAGAAAAAGGAAGTAAGCATGACCGTTTTATAAACATTGACTCAAAGCATCTTGTTCGGTGGTAAATGTTTGAATAGATCAGCATTTCGAGGTTTTAATATGATAAATGAGGCACAATGAAGTAGCCGGTTGTTTTCGCGATAAGATGAGGGGATTGGTTGCTTGTAGCCGTAATTACGACACCTTTTTCCATATACAGGACTATTGTGTCGCGTTTAGCTCGGAATCACGACTCTGTTTTCCATATACTGGATTATCGTGTCTTGTTTACCCCGTAATCACGACTCTGTTTTCCATATACTGGACTATCGTGTCTTGTTTACCCCGTAATCACGACTCTGTTTTCCATATACTGGACTATTGTGTCTCGTTTAACCCGTAATTACGACACCTTTTTCCATATACTGGACTAGTGTGTCTCGTTTAGCTCGGAATCACGACTCTGTTTTCCATATACTGGACTATCGTGTCTTGTTTAACTCTTAATCACGACTCCATTTTCCATATACTGGACTATCGTGTCGTGTTTACCCCGTAATCACGACTCTGTTTTCCATATACTGGACTATTGTGTCGCGTTTAGCTCGGAATCACGACTCTGTTTTCCATATACTGGACTATTGTGTCGCGTTTACCCCGTAATCACGACTCCATTTTCCATATACTGGACTAACGTGTCTCGTTGAACCCGGAATCACCACTATTTTCCATATACTGGACTAACAAGTCACATTTAACCCAAAAACACGATATAAAATTCCCTATCTCGGATTACAGAGTCCCATTAACCCACAAATCCCCCAAATCCCCCCAGTTATCGGACTAGCAGGACTAAAACAATCTACTAAAAATACTACTTCACCAAAAAATAAACTAGCACTTGAAAAACTTTCTAATTTCAATCCTCTCAGCAAGCATTTAAATAAAAAATACAAAAAAGCCTGAAGCAAGCATCTCCATACTTTGCTTCAAGCTCTTGCCAAAACAATATTATGATTTAATCTCCGAAAAAAACTGAGGCAAGTCTTCTTTATGCGCTTCGAGCATTTCATCCAGGATTTTCTTTGCTATCGTATCTGAAGGCACTAGTGGATTGATGGTCATTGCTACTAAAGCTGTATGGTAATTTCCTGTAACAGCCGCTTCTGCAGCAACTCTTTCAAACGATTTAATCTGCTGTACAAGTCCACGGACTGGCACAGGCAGATCACCAATTCCAATCGGTTTTGGCCCCTCTTTCGTAATGACACAGTTGATTTCAATTGCAGAATCATCTGGAATGCTGGCAATGGCCCCATTATTCCGTGTGTTAACTGGCTGAATATCGCGTTTATCATTATAGATTGAGTTAATGAGGCTGCAGGCCGCATCACTGTAGTATGCTCCGCCTCGCTTTTCCAGCTGAGGAGGTTTGATGGCCAGATTTGGATTTTTATAGAGCTCAAACAGCTCAGCTTCAAGCTTTTGAACAACTTCTGCTCTCGTTCCTTTTTCAATTGATGCTTCCTTTTCTTCCTGAAGCATTTCATCGGTTTTGTAGTAATAACGGTGGTAGCCGCATGGAATGACACCCATACCTTTAATAAAATCGGCATCCCATGCAAAGCCGGCAATGTTTTTCATCGTCATCTCATTCTCCGGGTTGCCGAGGGCAGCGATGACTTCATCTAGTACGCTTTTTCCATCGACATAAACATCCAGCCCAAACACCATATGATTCAAACCTGCAAAGTCTACTTGAACTCGCTCTGGCTCAACTCCAAGAGCTTTTGCTATGCCCATTCTCATTCCAATTGGGACATTACACAGCCCTACTACTCTCTTAATATTGCTATAACGAAGAACTGCTTCTGTCACCATTCCCGCAGGATTAGTAAAGTTGACAAGCCAGGCGTCTGGACAAAGTTCTTCCATATCGCGGCAAATATCTAACACGACTGGAATCGTGCGCAGCCCTTTAAATAAGCCGCCAGGACCATTGGTTTCCTGTCCGATGACATCATACTTAAGAGGAATGCGCTCGTCTTTTGCTCTAGCCTCCAGCAGCCCTACTCTAAATTGAGTTGTGACAAAGTCTGCATCCTTCAAAGCTTCACGGCGATCTAATGTAAGATGAATGTCGATGGGCAGACCGGCTTTTTCCACCATTCTTTTTGCTAAGTTTCCAACTATATTCAGTTTCTCTTTTCCCTTTTCAATATCAACAAGCCACAATTCTCTTACTGGCAGTTCATCATATCTTTTAATAAAACCTTCGATAAGCTCCGGTGTGTAGCTTGAACCTCCGCCAATTGTTACAATTTTAATTCCATTTTTCAAGATAATTCCTCCTTAGCTTCGCATTTCCTTATACATAAGAATCATTTCTGAAACTAAATCCCTGATCGTTTCTGCACTCATCATTTGGTCCTCTGCGTGCATCAGCAGCAGCGAAAATGGCAGCTTTTCTCCGGATGCCTCCTGTTGAATCAGGTCCATATGAGCGTGATGCCCTTCATTCATATATTGCTTTGATTCTGTTAATTTCTCCTCTGCTTCTTGGTAATTTCCTGCCCGTGCAGCAAAAAGCGCTTCCATAATAAGACTTTTTGCTGTTCCCACATTACTAATAATCTGAAATGCTGCAGCTTCTAACCCTTCCATACAGTCTCATCCTTTTTTTCAGTTTTATATTGTTCTAGATGGTGGTACAAAGCACCGATTAATCCAGCTTCATTTTTAAAATGGCAAATATCTATGATGTTTCCATCGATATAATCATTCAGTTTATATACTCTTTGGCGGACTTCTTCTAATAACTCTGTGCGGGAACTG
This sequence comes from Cytobacillus gottheilii, assembly GCF_001636345.1. Classification (GTDB taxonomy): domain Bacteria; phylum Bacillota; class Bacilli; order Bacillales; family Cytobacillaceae; genus Cytobacillus; species Cytobacillus gottheilii. The sequence continues at coordinate 1,219,630 of NZ_KV440945.1, read as the reverse complement.
ATCCCTCCGCCGATTAAAATCTTTTCTGGATTAAACATAAAATACAGATTGTAAAGCCCCGTAGATAAATGGTCATAGAAGGATTCAATCTCACTGATCGCATCTTCATCACCTTGATCTGCTGCTTCAAAAATCTCTACCCCTGTTATATCCTTCATTGAAATCCCTTTTATATCTGCGTACCTTTTTCGCAGACCATATACAGAAGCGGTTGAACTTAATGTACTTTTATCGATTGAGCCCCCCTGCAAGCCATGTGTAATCATGTAGCCAAACTCTCCAGCTGCAAACGATGCTCCTCGATATAGTTTATTATCAAGGACCATTGCACCGCCGATTCCAGTGCCGATCGTCAAACAAAGAAAATGTTCGAGCTTTTTTGCTTTTCCCTGCCATTTCTCTGCGAGCGCCACACAATTGACATCATTTTCAACGGTGACAGGTAATCCCGTTTTTTCTTCTAAATAGTCCTTCATATTAAAACCATCAAAATCTGTTATGGCTCCGCCTTTTTCGATAAAGCCTGTGTAAGCATTCACAAATCCGGGTGCACTAATGGCTATTCCTGTTAATTCCTTATACTGTGATAGTACATCCAGCATCTGATTTAAAATCAATTGTCCATTGTCTCTTTCTGTTAGGAAGCTTCCTCTATGAAGAAAATCTCCATCCATCGAAAGCATTGCATACTTCACTTCTGTACCGCCTATATCAAAAGCTGCATACAAACCTACCACTCCTTCTACAGCACCTTGATGGAATAATAAAGACCTGGTCCAAACTTTGATTCTTTGAATACTTGTTTTAAATGTCTTTCTGCGTCGTCTTTCTCTAGTTCAGTTGAAACAGAAAAAACCGCTTGGACCCTATTAGAGGATTGCAGATCGGTTTTCACATGATCATCCTGGTAATCTTTAAAAAAATCACAAATATATGAGATTTGTCCACAGTTCATCTGCGCGTGATAAGTTTCCATCGTTCTCTCCTTCCAATACATATCCTTAATGCTCCCGCCATCTGTTCATGGCGGGAGCACCAGCTTTTAATGAAAATTACATTGATACATTTTTAGAATCTGTTTCTACTGACTTCTGAGCATTTGCTGCTTTATTTGCCGCAATAACAAATGGCAGGTAAATGAGTGTAGAAATCGCTAAGCACACAAACCCTATAATTAACGCTAGCCAGTTTCCGCCTGTGCCAAAGAAGGCGATCAGCGGTCCTGGAGTGGTCCATGGAACCGAATACGCGATTGGCGGTATGAGCTCTGTCGTAATCGCTATATATCCGATGATGATATTAATCGCAGGTACAAGAATAAATGGCACAATTAAGATTGGATTTAACACAACCGGCAATCCGAAAATGATCGGTTCATTAATATTAAAGAGACCCGGCGCGATGGAAAGCTTTCCGATATCCCGATAGTCTTTCCTTCTTGAGGCAATAAAGATGGCGATAATCAATCCTAGCGTCATTCCAGATCCGCCGTAGTTGGCAAATGCATCATTAATGGCCCAAGTAACAGGATACGGTGCTCCCCATGCTGTTCCATTTGCTGCAACAAACTCTAAATTTTCAAGACCAGCTTCTGCAAACATGCCCTCACGTATAGCTGCAATCGTATTTGGTCCATGAATACCAAATACCCAAAGCAAGTTAGAAACAATTGCTAAGATGACCAAAGAAACAATATTGGTGCCTAAATCTTTTAAAGGCGTTTGAATTAATGTGTAAATTAATTCATGAATGCCATCTGGGAAAATCGCTAAGATGATAGCGTTACCAATTGAGAAAAGAATCGTAATGATTACAATCGGGAAAAGTACTAGAAACGTTCTTGAAATGGCTGGAGGCACAGATGCAGGCATTTTAATCTGCAGTCTCTTTGCTTTTGACAGCTTACTGAAAACTTCTCCTACGAGCAAACCAATCAGCATCGCCACAAATAACCCTTGAGCACCCACCCATTGGGTAGATAGCAGGCTTGCACCATCAACAATGATATATTCAGGATATACGATAAAAAATACAGATAAAGCCGTCAGTCCACACAACAAATCATCGGCCTTTAAAGCAATGGCTATATTCCTCGCTATCAGAAAGACGATGAAAATAGATAGAATACTAGTTGAACCATTTAAGACAGGTGCAAAAACCTGCTGAAAATCTGCCAGATTAGGAAATAATTTATGCAAAAATAGCATCTTAGCAATAAAGCCATCTGGTGCAAGCACCGCAAAGTTTAATAGAACAATTAATGATCCAGCAAGCGTGATCGGAAATGCCAATATAAACGCATCCCGAATGGCGACAATATGACGCTGAGAATTCAGCTTTGCTGCTACTGGCACAAGCGCCTTTTCCATTACACGTTCAAAGCGATCCATGAATCCCATGATTTACCCCCTATATTCTTTTTTTATTTTCCATCAATCAGCTCCAAAGCTCTTTCAAGTACTGCTCCTCCATTCATGGTTCCATAAGCTCTCATATCGATTACTTCTACCGGCACCCTCCCTCCTACCATCGTGTCCACCTGAGATTTCTGATACCTGACCTGAGGACCAAGCAGGACAACATCTACTTCTGCGGCTGCTTTTTCACATTCAGATACAGGCAGAGCAACTATATCTATTTCAACACCTTTGCCGCTGGCTGCTTCATTCATTTTGTTAACCAGCAGGCTGGTGGACATTCCAGCTGCACAAACTAATAATATTTTTTTCATTGATGCTCCTCCTTTAATATCTTTGACGGAATATTCTGTAAGTTATTCCCATTCGTCTCTATGACTTGTTTATACCAATAAAAGCTTTTCTTCTTAATCCGGCGAAGATCTTTTTCACTATGTTCATCCCGGTTCACATACACAAACCCATAGCGTTTTTTATAACCATTCAGCCAGCTTAAAATATCTGTAAAGGACCAAGTACAATAACCAAGCAGGTCCACACCATCGCTAATCGCATTTTGGCAGGCTTCTACATGTGCCTTTATATAGTCGATCCGATAGTCATCTAACACATACTCTCCTTCTAACAGCGTGTCATACTCACCGAGACCGTTTTCGGTAATTAAAATCGGCAATCCATACCGGCTTGTCAGCCTTCTAAGACCAATTCGCAATCCTTCAGGATCAATTTCCCAATCCCAGTTTGTTGCTTCAAGATGCGGATTTTTTTTTGATTTATATAACCCGGGTACTCCGCTTTCTTCTGAAGTGCCTTTTTTTCCTGTCGTATTCATCGCCCCAATGCCAATGCCGTCTAAAGGATTCATTTCCACAGTGCCTGAACGATAATAATTCACACCAATAAAATCCGGGCGTCCATAAGCAAGAAGCTCCATATCTCCATCTAAGATCGTCGGTGCTTCACCAATATCCTGCAAATAATTCAGACTGACCTTTGGATATGTTCCCCAGCAATAGATGTCCAGCCACCAGTGATTGTTCAGATCTTCCGCATTTTCATAGGCAAGAATATGATCTGGATGACATGAGTATGGATATGTTGGACCAAATGCAAAACTCGGACCTACTTTTCCGTCAGGTACATACCTTCGAAAAGATTGAATCGCTTTCGCATTAGCAAGATTTGCAATATGATTTGCTTCATACATTCTTTTATTATCCCTGACTCCTGGCGGATGAAGTCCTGTACGATATCCTAGCCCAATAAAGACATTCTGTTCATTCAGAGTCACCCAATACTTCACTCTGTCGCCGAATCTTTTGTATAGAGTTATACAGTACTCATTAAAGTCTTCAATAATTTCTCTGGATTCCCATGCGCCATATCGATCCATAAGTGCCTGTGGAACATCCCAATGATATACCGTTAAAATCGGTTCAATCCCATGCTGAATCAGTTCATTTATTAAATCATCATAAAACTGTAAACCAGCTTCATTCACTTCTCCTGTCCCGTTTGGATATATACGGCTCCAGGAAACAGAGAATCTGTAAGCTTTTAAACCCATTTCTGCCATTAATGCTACATCTTCCTTGTAGCGATGATAATGGTCAACCGCTACGTCACCATTCGTTCCCTCATACGTTGTTCCTTCAAGCTTTGTATAGATATCCCAGACAGAAGGCCCTTTGCCATCCGCACTCCATGCTCCCTCAACTTGATATGCAGCCGAGGCAGATCCCCATAAAAAGTCTCTTGGAAAAGATTTTTTAGTTGTATGGATCATTTAATCACCTCTTTCTATATATAATATTGTATACGCTTTCATTTACAGAGTAAATACAAATTTTAAAATTTGTATTTTGTATCATACATTGTTACTTGTTCCAAGATTGAAACAGGATGTTCCTTAACTGTTAGCCTGTTTATAAATTTCCTTTGCGATCGTTTCCAGTAAATAGACAACTGGAATTTGTGTAGTAATATTCGATTTGCTCCGGTATTCTTCTGTGACATAATAGGAAATATTTAAATCTGAAATTCTCGCAATCGTGCAATCTTTATGATTGGTGATGCTCACAATTGTACTGCCTTCTTCCTTTAATTTTTTAATCAAATCAATGATTTCCATTGTTTCTCCTGAGACACTGAGGGCAATGGTTACACTATCATTAGAGTATTTTGAATGAATGGGAAAGAAAGGGTCTTTAATATAAAGAGAGAACTTCCCAAGACTCGACAAATAGCGTGACCCATATTCCGCCATAATTCCTGAGCTGCCAATACCTAAAAAAATCACACTTTCTGCTTTTGAAATAAAGGAAGCTGTCTCTTCTATATAAGACTCAAAGCTGCCTTTTAACGTCCGCTCAACAAATTCTGAGAGGGCATGCTGAGTGCTTTTTAACTCTTCAGGCTGGTTTTTCGCAATATAGAGCTTAAGTTTCACTTTAAACTCTGAAAATCCCTCGCAATCCAGCTTTCTGCAGAAGCGCAAAATAGATGAAGTTGATACATGTGTTTCATCTGCCAATTCTCTTATTCTCATATAAGTGACCTTTTCAGCATTTGTTATGACATATTTGTATAACGAGCATTCCATTTCATTGAACGATGAGATGATTTTGTTTGAAAACATTTGGTCCTCCTTCCGTAAGAAGCACTTACACTTTCTTACATAATTGCGACTATCATTCCATGTACTAAATCAGAAGTATTTGCTTTATATTTCTATTTTTATTCAGGTATTCCTCTTTCATGGGGTCTAAGTAATTTCAGACTGCCGAGGAATATGCTAAATCATTTGTTTTAATCAAGTCATCTCTCTCACCAATAAGTGGGGCATTACCTGCATTACGTGTGAATAATTTCAAAAATAAAAAGGAGCAAAATGTATTTTTGCCCCTTTTTTTACCTGCTTATTTAACTTGCTGATTCATCCAATCTCTTACTTCTTGTGTTGCTTCTATCGAGACTTTGTCATTTCCGCCTGGTGACTTGATAAAAAATATGGTTGTACCTGGCAGTGATCTTTGCGCATACTTAATTCCTGGAGGAGTTACGTAAAAATCTCCTTGTTCAAATCTGTAGGTTTCACCTGTATCCAGATCAAGATACTCTGTTACACCGCTGACTAAAAACTGATATTCATGAGCTTTTGTATGATAATGCGGCATTTCTGCAGATGCATCTGAGTAGGATGTAATGCCAATTTCTAATTTTTCATCTTCAAAGTAATTTAACTCTTGCGGAAGTGCTAACTTACCTGTTAAATATTGTCTTGTACTATTGAGAAGAGCATTTTGAATTTCATCATTTTTAACTATAAACATTTTTTTATCCATACGTACCTCCCTCTGGGCGATTTTTTAGTTCAAATACTATTTACAATCCAGCACTGTCCTTATTCATTAAAGCACCGGCTGTCATTTCATCCGTAATTAAGATATCAATAAAACCGCCTTTAAGAGCTCCAAGCAGACTATCTACCTTATGGGTTCCTTCTACAATACAAATGACCTTTTTAATTTCTTTAAATTCTTCTAATTCCACACCAATAATTTTGGATGTAAGTGAGTCGTTGATAGACTGACCACTGATATTAAAAAAGCGGAAACCAATATCACCAACAACTTCTTTCTTTTCTAACTCCTGCAGATCCTGCTCTTCTATGTATCCTACTTTTCTGAGTGTTGAATCTTCGAAAGGATTCCCTATCCCAACAATCGCGATATCCACGTTTCGGGCAATTTCCAATACTGCTTGTATATCTTGAGTTGACATTAATCGCTGCTTTAATTCTTCGTTTTCGACGATTGCAGGTGCATATAGATAAGTACAATTGCCATGCAATTTTTTAGCAAGTTCATTCGCAAGCTGATTGGCATGTATGTTTACATTTTTAATCCCCATGCCGCCTTCTAATGGGACAACGGTAATATCATCTTTTTTCAGGAAGGGAAATTCATTGACGAAATGAGCCAGCGTCTCTCCCCAAGAGATTCCAATATTTTCGACATTTTTTAGATTTTGTGAAATATAATGTGCTGCAGCTTGTCCAATAGCACGTCTGGCCATTTCACCAGATAATCCATTATGCGGGATGACAACAGCATCAGCCAGTTCGAACTTATCTTCCAATTCTCTTTCTAATTCAACCGTGCGAACACTTTCTTCCATTATATATACTCGCACAATCCCCTCATCTTTCGCTTTTTGAAGCAATTTAGAAATAACGGGTCTGGACACACCTAATTTTTTTGCGATTTCTGCTTGTGTGAGTCCATCATGATAATACATACTGCACACTTTCACCATGTAACGTTTTTCCTGCCAGTCCATTCTTCTATTCTCTCCTTTTAATACTGCCCAACATTTCCTAATATCTTCATTTTACAACACGATTCATGGAAAAGCACTGACCATGGTATGTCGTTCGAAAACATCACGGACATTAACTGAACAATAGAGAGAGAACTTCCGCTATCTTATATTTTCTCATAAAAAACCGAAACCACATTAGAATGGCTTCGGTTATAAATGTTTTAATGATTAAATCAGTCTACATCTATACTCCTGCAGCCACGTTCTTTGATAGTTGCTGCTTCACTTTTTCCACCACATTTTCTACAGTAAAGCCGTATTCTGCTACAACCTTATCTCCTGGTGCAGATGCTCCAAACGTATCAATGGAAATGATATCACCATCAAAGCCGAGATACCTTTCCCAGCCAAATGATGTGCCCATTTCAATAGCAATTCTTTTTGTTATATTTCTTGGTAAAACGGACTCCTTATAGACCGAAGACTGTTTGTCAAAACGATCCCAAGAAGGCATGCTGATAACTGAAACATCAATCCCTTCTGCAGAAAGGGCTTTTTTAGCTTCTATTGCCAAGCTGACTTCTGAACCGGAAGCCAGTAAAAGGACATCTGCTTCTTCCCCTTTACTTGGTGATATAACATATGCTCCTTTTTCAACATTATCGTGCACCCCTTCAACTGTTCCTTCTAGTACAGGAAGGTCCTGGCGTGATAGTACTAGTGCTGTTGGTGTATCACTTGATTCTAAAGCAATTTTCCAAGCTGCTGTTGACTCGTTTCCATCGGCGGGACGGATCACGGAAAGTCCAGGCATTGAACGCAATGCTGCTAATTGTTCTACAGGTTCATGTGTAGGACCGTCCTCTCCAACAGCTATACTATCGTGTGTGAACACATAGGTAACAGGTAATTTCATTAGTGCTGCCAGACGAATAGCTGGTCTTAAGTAATCTGAAAATACAAAGAAAGTACCGGCATATGTTTTTAATCCACCGTGCAGAGCGATTCCATTCATTGCTGCACCCATAGCAAACTCACGAACACCATACCATATGTTTTTTCCGCTGGCATCTAACTTAGAGAAATCACCTTTTTGATTCATATAAGTTTTATTAGAGCCAGCTAAGTCAGCAGATCCTCCAAAGAAAAATGGAACCATCTCAGCTATTTCATTAATCGTCTTGCCTGAAGATGCCCTTGTCGCCATAGACTTTCCAGCTTCATACGTTGTTAATTTTGTCTCCAGTTCACTTGGCAGCTTCTGAGTAATTGCCTTCTCCAGCTCTGCCGCCAGTTCAGGGTAGGTTTTTGAATAGGATTCAAAAGCAGAATTCCAATCTTCCTGCTTGGCTTTACCTGCTTCGTGTACTTCTATATCAAAATGTTTATATACTTCTTCAGGAACATAAAATGTCTCATATTCCCATCCATAAGATTTCTTTGTCAATTCGGCTTCTTCTAAACCAAGTGGCGCGCCATGCGAAACCGATTTTCCTGATTTATTGGGTGAGCCAAATCCAATTGTTGTTTTCACCTCTATTAGAGTGGGACGATCAAGATCTTTTTGTGCTTCTTGTATAGCTGAAGAAATTTCGGCCACATCATTTCCATCTTCAACTCGAATGACTTGCCAGCCATAGGCCTTATAACGATTTTCAACACTTTCAGAAAAAGATTTATGTAAGTCTCCATCTAGTGAAATATCATTTGAATCGTATAAAACAATTAATTTTCCCAGTCCTAAGTGGCCTGCTAGTGAAGACGCCTCAGAGGAGACTCCTTCCATTAAATCCCCATCTCCGCAAATAACATATGTAAAATGGTCAATGATAGAGTAATTTTCTCTATTGTATCTTGCTGCTAAATGCTTTTCCGCCATTGCCATCCCCACTGCTGTCGCAACACCTTGACCAAGTGGTCCCGTTGTTGCATCCACTCCAGGTGTGTGACCATATTCAGGGTGGCCAGGAGTTTTACTTCCCCATTGGCGGAAAGACTTTAACTCATCCATTGATAAATCATAATGAGACAAGTGAAGAAGACTATACAAAAGCATTGATCCGTGCCCCGCAGATAACACAAATCGATCTCTATTAAACCAATTAGGATCTGATGGATTTTGATTCATAAACTTTGTCCACAGTGTATAAGCCATTGGCGCTGCACCCATTGGCATCCCCGGATGACCTGAATTCGCTTTTTCAACTCCATCTATTGAAAGTGTACGTATCGTATCAATTGACAGCTGATCTATAAATTTTGTCATTTTCAAACTCCCCCATTAACGAAAAGAATAAGATAATAAATAATGAGGTGATATGTTACTTCATCACCTCATTTCCTAATTGCTTCAATCTAATAGTTCTTTCGCTGTATTTTCATCTGTAATAAGAACATCAATTAATTTTGCGACCAGTGAAGTTCGTATGGCTTCAACTTTTTCCTTACCGCTTGCAACACCAATAACCAAAGGTATTTTCTTTAGATTTTCCAACTCCATTGTAATGACCTTATCATTCCACGGGTTAGAAAATGCTTCACCATTACGGTCAATAAAGTTGTAGCAAATATCTCCTACTATGCCTTCATAATTAAATTCTTTTTGTTTTACTTGGTGCAGATACGATTTCACCATTGTAGAGTGTTCAGGTGTACCGCCAATCCCTACTACTGCAATATCCGATTTACTGGCAATATCAAAAATGGTTTTAATAAAAGATTGTTGTACAATGACTTCCTTTGCCTCTTTTGAATCTACCAGCACAGGTGCATGCAATAGTTTATAGTCGGCATGAAAGCTCTCCGCCACTTTTGCCACAATGCTGTTAGAGTGGATGTCTACCCGTTCATCCCCCATCCCGCCAACGAGCGGTACAATGGTGAGACCTGAAAAATGCTGACTGGGAAGGGATTTTGCTACTTCATTCAGGGTTGTTCCAGATGAAATCCCGATCGTTTGACCATCCTTTATGATTCGCAATAAGTACTTGCTTGCAGCGGCACCTAAGCGAGCTTTAACACTCTCTCCTTCTCCACTTGAAACACAAACCACTTCTCTCAGGTCATATCTTCGCTCAACCTTTGATTCAAGAGCCATATACGGATGTGCTTCATCATCATGTATAATGATTTCGACGACTCCTGATTCTTTTGCTTTTGCCAGATATTTAGAAATAAGCGATCGGCTTACACCGATTGATTTAGCAATTTCTGATTGAGTTGCTCCTTCTTCATAATACATATTGGCCACTTTGACCAACAATCTTCTATCTTCAAGTGAGGACATAAAAATCATCCATTCTATTCATTCTTTATTTAGTGAATTTAATTTCTTCTCCTTCATTAAATACCGGAAATTCAGAAGGACTAACAAAAACGGCTCCAGGCAGAATATCTCCGTCAGGCTCTTGAAAATAGATTGAAATATGTCCTAACTCTTTGAAATTTGCATTGGCTGCAGAACCAACAGCTGTGACAGTGTATTCTTTATTGCCTACAATAAACTTTACACCCTCTTGGATGAAATCATCTGCTACTTCTTCCTGCTCATGAATAACTGAAATTTCCCGTAACTCAGCTGGAGCTGAAGGACCAAATAAAATAACTACTTTTTCCGCTTCAAAACTAGGAACTAATGGACCAACTTCTTTAATAATCGATTTACTCATTGTATTACCCCCTGTGTTCATTTTAATTATACATGCCAAAGCTAGCAAAGTAAGCGATAACAACAGCTAAAACACCAGTAATCAAGCGGCTGTATAATACAGCTGGAACACCATATTGTACAGTTTCAGGCTTAGCTTCACCAAGTGATAAACCTACCGGAACAAAGTCTGCACCTACTTGACCGTTAATGGCAAATAGTGCTGGAAGCGCAAAATGCGGTGGAATGTTTCCTAATGCAATCTGACTTCCGATTAATACCCCAATAACTTGAGCGATTACTGCACCAGGTCCAAGAACTGGTGATAATAATGGAATCGTACAGATAATAACGATCACGATTAATCCCCAAATGGAACTTGCCAGCGGTGACATTGTATTCGCAATGATATCGCCAATGCCAGTATAATTGATTATACCAATCAGCATGCTGACGAAGGCCATAAATGGGATAATATTCTTTAATAACATTTCGACTGAGTCTCGGCCTGCTTGATAAAACGTTCCTGTTACTTTACCAATTCCTTTAGAAAAACGCATTAAGAAATTTTCATCGCTTCCTTGCTGCTCTTGTTTGACCTTTTTATATTCCTCTTGGAATTTTTCTTTATCAGATGTATCAAATCTGCCATTAGATTCTTCAGTATTCTCTTCAATTGCAGCAGCAGAACTGGCACCATCTGCAATTGAAATCTCTTTTTCTGTTACACCAGAAACAAAGATATCTTCGGTAATATGCTTAGCAAGCGGACCTGAAGGAGAAGATCCTAAAATATCTACTGTAGGAATTCTTTTCATTGGATATAACCCAATTCTGGCTGTACCGCCACAGTCAATGACCACACACATCATTTGGTCTTCTGGTACAGAGTTTTTAAAACCATCAATCGCTTCTGTATTTGCTAATTCTGCAATTCTTCTTGCGACAGGGTGAATACCTCCGCCAGTAATAGAAACCACTTTAACTTTTTTACCCTTTGGCTCTATTGTCAGCCCTTTTCCCCAACCGCCTGAACCTTTATCTACAAAGACAGCTTTATATGCCATCGTTCATCTCCCCTTCTTAGTAGAATACGCTTACATCCGATTTGCTAAGTATTTTGTAATTTGTTCAGTGATAATCCCTCTAAGGAACATAACTACTATACCTACCAAGAAAAATCGTACTGCTAATTCTGAAGTTGCATACCCAGCTTGTGTTAAGCCGTTAGCGATTCCTAGATAGACGAACAGCTCACCTGCGTTTGCATAAGGAAACAATGCTGTTACTGGGTGTAAAAACGAAACGAGCGAGTCATAAAAGGCAGGTTTTTGCTTTTCTTCTACAAAGCGTCCAAATGTATAAGCCATTGGATTAGTAAGAAGGAGTATGGATAAGATCGGCATTAATGTATATCTCAAAACCGTATATTTGGATGCAAACTTAATTGCTCTTGTTACTCTTTCTTCCCCAATAAACTTAATCATTGCATAAGTAAAGGTTAATAATACGACAAGTGTAGGAACAATTCCCGTAAGCAGCCCCATAAACTGTTCTCCACCAGCATTAAACATTCCAATAAAGTGTTCTCCAAACCATTGAATCCATTCCATGGTCACACACTCCTTTGTTCGTATTTTCCTATTTTGAAAGAAGCAGCTTCCTCCGTCGGCTTTGCAAGGAAGCTGCTATCATTTTCAACATTTAGGCATTTGGCATAGCTTTTCGAGAGATGGATAACAATGCACTTTCTGCAGCTGTATTCAGAGCATCACTTATAGCAGGCATTTTTTGTTTCTTTTTTGACTTTTTCACTTGTTTGGCTGATTCATGAAGAGTATCGAGCATGGAGCCTACATGGAGACCTTTATACTTTTCAATTTCTTTAAAAGTGGAAAGTACAGTAATCCCTTTCATCACTTGGCATTCCATGACCATATAATTTTCATCAACAACAAGCATGGCAATTGAACCGGCACCAAGTTTTCTTCTTGATTGACCAGAGAACAGATAATACCCTTGTTTGCCTTTATACTTCTTAATCATTGTTTCCATTGATTTTTTGTAGCTTCTGACCTGGAAAAAAGTCAGAATATAGTTCATTACCAAGATGCCGCATGCTATAAGGATTAATTGCATTTGTTATCTCTCCTCCCGCAAAAAATTACTTAATAATAATTTCAGAAGCCTTTCCTCCTGAAAACAGATGATCCTGCAGAGATCTAAGTTTCCAAACTGTAGTAGTTGGATCTAGTTCGATATCATCTTCTGTTAAAAACTGTCCTTCTCTGATATCTTTCTTAGCCACAACTTTACCGCTGATTAAACCAATTGGAATGTGGCCGTTTGTTTTCATATCTTCATGTGTTTCTAAAACACCTCTTACAGAGTAGCCGCCAATTCCGTCCAGCGTTTCTCCCGCTTTAATATCTCGTTTAGCTACTGTAACTGTCTCTGAAATCGGTGCTCCCAGCGGATTAATGGATGTATCATGATTTAATACAGCTTTAGCGATCGTTACAGGTGTTTCAAGACTTGCCAGATGGTAAGGGCGATATAAAGTATAGTGTGAACCATGGTTTTCACTAACTTTTAATAAGTAGCGCAGCTCTTCATCTACTGGCTCTAATTCACTCTTCACAATAACAAAGACCCCTGGCGCAAGACCGTTAACATAATCAACAACACCTGTTTTCTCAAGAACTCCGCCATTTTCTTTTGTATTAAGGATGTCTGCAACGTTGTCTAAGTTGGCTTCAACTCCATGCATGCCTACTTTGTCTGGAATAAGACCGATCGCATTACTCAAAAGGTTCATTTCTGCCATTGTTTTTGTTCCATCCTGGAAAGCAGCCAGCATGTGAGCACTCATATTTTTTCGCTTTGCTTCTGCTGCACAAGTATCAGGATTTGCTGTTGGAATCAGCGGGTTATTTTTCCCTTTACCAGCAACAACAACTTCTAAGCCCATTGTCTTTGCAAATTCGTACAGTTCAACGATTGCTGCCGGCTCATCACCAGCTGAACCTGTATAAACGAGGCCAGCTGAAGTAAACAATTGATTCATAACCGACCCGATTGTTATATCTACTTCTACATTCAGAAGAACTAGATGTTTCTTAGATCTTAAAGCTTCTAAGGAAATATTAGCTCCAACTTCAGGTACTCCAGTTGCATCTACCACAACTTCTACATTCTGAGATTGAATGATTGCGCGGTAATCCGTTGAAACAATCGTATCAATTGCTCTTTTTTCCTGAGAACGATAAAAGTCTTTTGCTCTATTCGCATTTTCTAAGTTCACATCACAAATTCCGCCAACTACCATTCCGGGAATTCGGGAAATTTGAGAGATTAGACCAAAGCCCATTTGTCCGGCTCCAATAATTCCTAAGATGGCAAGAGTTGATTACTATTATGATGGCCACGCACCCGTTCCCAATAGCATTGTGCCAGCTGTTTCAGCCGTTATATTGTCGGAAGATGGAAACAAAATATTATTGCAGGAGCGGGTGGACAATGGAAAATGGTCTTTGCCTGGAGGTGGGGTGGATCCAGGTGAATCTGTTGAGGAAGCAGTTAAGAGGGAAGTGAGCGAAGAAACAGGAATACATATCGAGGTTTTAAAAATGATCGGTGTTTATAGCGATCCAAATCACGTTATTTCTTATTCAGACGGAGAAGTACGGCAGCAGTTCTCTATTTGTTTTTTATGTAAGGCACTAACCAGCGAGTTAACTGTCAGTCATGAATCTAAAAGAGTATCTTATGTGTTACTTGATCAATTACATATGCTTAATATGCATGTTACACAGAAAATCAGGATTGAAGATGCTTTAAAAAATCAGGCGGAAGCTTTTATCAGATAGACTAAGAGGGGGAATTGGCTGGAGATTAACAATAGCAAATAAAAAAGAGGCTGGGACAAAACAAAATTAATATTTCTAAAACACGAATATTCAATATCTTGGTTTCGGTATTTAATCAAGACCGTTCCATTGCGCTGCGGACCCTCGCTTTCCGCGGGGAGCAAGCTGAGCCTCCTCGTCACTTCGTTCCTGCGGGATCTCACCCTTTGCTCTGCAGCCCGCAGGAGTCGAGGGCCCTCCGCTCCATTTCACTCATGTAAATAAAATATATTTTATAATTATAAATAAAAAACCGAATGATTAGAAAGATGACCTTCCTTACCATTCGGTTCAATAGGTGTGTTAGTTACTTATGTCCCAGCCTCTTCGTAGTTGCCTAAAAGAATTAGGTCTCTGGCTCTTCCAATCTATTTAAATGTCTATTGTCAATGTTTTAGAATCCTAACTGCTTCTTGTGCTGCTTCATTGAATGTTTCTGAAATGGTTGGGTGCGGGTGGATCATTTTTGCAGCTTCCTCAATGGTTCCTTCTAAATACATGAATGCAGAGGCCTCAGAGATCATTTCCGTTACATGTTCTCCTACCATAACGGTGCCTAGAATTTCACCATATTTCTTATCAACAATTATTTTTGTAAAACCTTCTGGTGCTCCGCTGCTCCATGCCTTCCCGCTTTTAACGAAATCATATTTTACAACCTCGAAATCCAAACCTTTTTTCTTCGCTTCTTCTTCATTTAATCCAACTGCGGCGATTTCTGGTTTCGTATAAACACAGCGCGGCATCACATGATTGTTCATCATTTCATTTCCGCCAAATGCATTATTAACCGCAACAATTCCTTCAGCACTAGCAGCATGGGCTAATTGATATCCGCCGATCACATCTCCAATTGCATATACATTTGGCATGCTCGTTTCCATTTTTTTATTCACTTTAATAAAAGGTCCGTCTGTATCCAGCCCAATCTCATTTACTGCAGACATGTTAGGTCTCCTGCCTGTGCAAACTAAGATATGAGAAGCATCAAATTGTATACTCTGTCCATTAGATTCACAATGTACTTTTTTATTGTTATTTATTTCTTCTACTTTTTTGACCGGTGTGTTTGTGCGTATATTTATATTCTTCTTTTCCAGCTCCCGCTTTAAATAAGATGCTGCCTCCTGATCTTCAGACGGCAGGATCATTTCCGCAGATTCAATGATTGTTACTTTCGTATCAAGAGAAGCAAATATGGTAGCCAGTTCGACACCAATAACACCGCCACCAATAATGATTAAGGATTCTGGTATTTTTGTTAAGTCAAATATGGTGTCACTTGTTTCATAACTGACTTCTGATAAGCCTTCTATAGGAGGAACAGCTGGCATAGAACCTGTAGCAACGATGATCTTCTCCGCCTGAAGATTCTTTTCGTTCTCTGTCTCCTGCACCCTTACTGAACCATTAGGCTGGATGTAGCCATATCCTTGATAGACGTCAATTTTACCTTCCTTGAGCAGATATGAAATCCCTCTTCGCAGCCTCTGGATCACATCGTCTTTTCGTTTTTTTAATTTTGGAAAAGAAAACGTTAAGGACTCTGTTTCAATTCCCCATTCTTTTGCTTTTTTGATTTGTTCTATGACTTCACTATGCTTTAAATAGGTTTTGGAAGGAATGCAGCCTCTATTTAAGCAAGTTCCTCCAACAAAATCAGCTTCAATTAAAGCTATTTTTTTCCCCGTCTCAGCGGCATGAAGAGCAGATACATATCCTCCCGGGCCCCCGCCGATAACAACAAGATCATATTTTATCATTGCCTCTTCACCCCTTTAAACGAGTAATTCATAAGGATTCTCTAAGATTTGCTTCAATTCTGTTAAAAAGGCAGCTGCCGGAGCACCGTCTATTGCTCTATGATCAAAAGACAAACTAACTGCCATCATGGATCTGACTTCTATGGACCCATTTACAACAACTGGTTTCTCCTGAATGCGGCCTACTCCTAAGATGGCTATTTCAGGTAAGTTTATGATTGGAGTAAATGCGTCGATTGCATACATTCCCAGATTGCTAATTGTAAAGGTAGCGCCTGTTAAGTTTTCAGATGTAAGCTGATTACTCCTGGCTAATTTCCCAAGCTGCTTCGATTGTTTAACGATTTCAGCAAGTCCTTTATGTGCTGCATCATGAATGACCGGAACAATCAGTCCGTCTTCGATCGCTACAGCTACTCCAATGTTTACCGAGCTGTGCTGAATAATTTCATCACCATCAATTGAAATATTGATTTGCGGATGACGGGTCATTGCACTTCCTACCGCCTTAACCAGGATATCTGTATAAGTGATCCGCAAATCCGTTTGCTTTTCAATGATTGGAAGCAGTGACTGGCGCAGCTCTTTTATATTTGTCATATCAATTTCAGATGTTAACGTGACATGTGGCACGCTCTGTACACTATGCAGCATCCGTTTAGAAATAACCTTCCTAATTCCGGACATTTTGCGGCGTGCACTTGTTATAGCAGTCTGTGATTCTGCCGGTGCCGGGATAATATCCTGCTTTGTAATTTTCCCATTACTTCCTGTGCCCTTTAAAGTGCTTATGTCAATCTCCTGCTCTTTAGCTATTTTCTGAGCAAGTGGAGTAATTTTCACTTTCTCTGCATCTGAATTCAGATAGTCCAGCAGATCCTGCTGCTGAATTCTGCCATTAGGACCGCTTCCTTGAATAATCGATAGATTCAGATCGTTTTCTTTTGCTATCCTTCTGGCCGCTGGAGTAGCCCGAACTTTTTCTTCAGGTGGTGAAGATTGTTCCGCTGCAGCAGGCTGGGATTGTTTGATCTCTTCATCACTTTCATCATGCTCTGATGCTGATTGCCCTGGTGAAGAGTCTGGCACCTGCTCATCCGCTTCACCAATGTAGCCAATGATTTGATTAACAGGAACTTCATCATCCTGCTTAAAATATTTTTTTAATAATATTCCCTCTTCATATGCCTCTACTTCTATCTCAATTTTATCTGTTAAAATCTCAAAAAGCGGTTCACCAATTTCAACTGAATCGCCTTCTTCTTTAAACCATTGAATGAGTGTGCCAACTGACATGGTGCTGCTCAATTTTGGCATGAAAATTTCTTTAGCCATCATGTACGCTCCTTTTATTTTCTCACAGTCTTTTTCACTGCAGCGATAATATCTGGTACTTGCGGGATAGCTGCCTTTTCCAGATTCGGGTTATAAGGAATTGGCACTTCCTTTCCGCCAAGACGGATAATAGGTGCGTCTAAATAATCAAAAGCTTCACTTTCTGCTATCACTCCGACAATTTCTCCGCCGATTCCGCCGCGTTTTACCGCTTCATGCACGACAATAAGTTTGCCGGTTTTTTTAACAGATTCAATGATCGTTTCCTTATCCAGAGGAACAATCGTACGAGGATCAATCACCTCTGCACTGATGCCGTCTTTTTCAAGTACTTCCGCTGCTTCCAATGCTTTATGAACCATGATAGCGGTTGCAACAATAGTGACATCTGTTCCTTCTCTTTTAATATCTGCTTTTCCTAACTCAATTTTGTAAGATTCCTCTGGAACATTAGAGCTAGTTTTATAGAGTAATTTATGTTCATAAAAAATAACTGGATTATCATCATCCATCGCTGCCTTTAATAATCCTTTGGCATCATACGCAGTAGAAGGCTGGACCACCTTTAATCCTGGAATATGAGCCATCCATGCCTCTAAGCTCTGTGAATGCTGTGCCGCTGCACCTGTTCCCGAACCCGCAGGAGTCCTTAACACCATAGGCACTTTGCCTTTTCCGCCAAACATATATCGTGTTTTAGCTGCCTGATTGACAATCTGGTCCATTGCTATTGTAATAAAGTCTGAGAATTGCAGTTCCAGAATCGGTCTCATTCCTGTAAGGGCAGAACCGACAGCTGCTCCTGCAATGGCTGCTTCCGAAATCGGTGTATTTCTAACTCTTTCGGGACCGAATTCTTCAATCATCCCTCTTGTTACACCAAAGGCTCCACCATAAACACCAATGTCTTCTCCAAGTATAAAGACATCTTCATTTTCCCTCATTTCTTGACTCATCGCTTCTCGAACGGCTTCTAAATACGTTATTTCTCTTGTGGTCATCTCTATTAACCTCCCAAAATGATTATGCAAATACATCTTCTTCTAATCGTTCAATAGACGGCTCAGGACTATTTGCAGCAAATTCTACAGCTTCCTCAATAGAAGTCTTTGCCTCTTCCTGCAGCTGCTTTGCTTCTTCTTCCGTTAGAACTTCTGCGTCAATTAAGGCATCCTTAAAGCGTTTGATGCCATCTTTGGCTCTCCACTCGTTTTCTTCTTCTCTCGTACGGTATTTTTTCGCATCACTCTTTGAATGACCTTTCCACCTATACGTCTTCATTTCAATTAATGTAGGTCCGTTGCCACCCCGTGCATGTTCAACAGCTTCATGAACGGTATTCATAATTTCAAACATATCTAATCCATCAACAATCTTGCCTGGTATTCCATAACCTTCACTGCGCGTTGCAATATGCTCAATTTTCGTCATCTCTTTTACTGAACCTGACATGCCGTATTGGTTATTTTCACAAATAAAGATAACAGGGAGATTCCAGATTGCTGCTAAATTTAATGATTCATGAAAGCTGCCTTCATTCGTTGCTCCATCACCAAAGAAGCAGAGAACAACATAATTTTCATTTTTCATTTTTGAAGTTAAGGCCGCACCAACCGCTAATGGAATTCCTCCGCCAACAATTCCATTTGCACCCAAGTTCCCCTTCTCAACATCAGCTATATGCATGGATCCGCCTTTTCCTTTGCAGTAGCCTGTTTCTCTTCCAAATAACTCAGCCATCATTTTATTGATATCACCTTCTTTGGAGATACAATGTCCATGTCCCCGGTGGGTACTTACAATCTTATCCTTTCCGCCTATCACTGCGATGGATCCGGAAGCAGAAGCCTCCTGACCTACACAAAGGTGGGTAGTTCCGTGGATCATTCCTTTTGCAAAAAACTGGTCAACCTTCTCATCAAAATAACGTATAGTCCACATTTCTTTATATAAATCTTTTAATTTTTTCTCAGTAATCATGCTGGGAATCTCTAAATTTTTAAGCATTTTATCTTCCTCCTTATCATTTGTTCATATCAGTTACATTTGTAATTATCATAGCACATATTTTACAAATGATCAATAATAGAACATTTGTAAAAAGCAAAAAAAATACCCTTAAATAAGAAGGACTATTCATGCTTCTTGTTAAGGGTTTTTAGATAAAATTGAGATTTTTAAATTGCGCTTGCTGTATTCATATCAAGCTTTTTCTGCATTTCTTTTTTGATCATCTTAATAGCGTTGGTTGCTACTTCCTGGTATTTTTCTTTGCCGGACCAGTTTATTTGGTGGATGCTTTCCCCAACGAAACGATGGTCCTTTTTAAACATTGAGAAAATCGTAAGACCTGATAAAATTCTAAACTCAGAGATCTCCCCATCTTTATTTGCGACGATTATGCAAACCTGGCCGCCTTTAAATTTCCTTTGGTTCATTCCTACTCCAAGATAGCCTTCACTATATTCTTTTCCTAGCCTTCTAACTGTACCTTGGTAATATTTAATGTGGATCATACTGGTGATAAATTGCATGACTGCAATAAAAACGACGATGATTAATAACTCTTTCATATATAAGTTTCCTCCTTCTTTAGTTCTTTACTTCAGATAAAGCAGGAATAATTCTTCTTGCCAGGATATTTGGCGAATTAGCAAAGTTTCCAATGGTGGACCCAGCGATATGAGGAGTAATTGTAATATTATCTAACTCCAAGTATGGATGATCCTTTGGCAATGGTTCTATATCAAATACATCAACTGCTGCACCCGCTATTCTTTTTTCTTTTAGGGCAGAGATCAAATCTGTTTCGCTTATTAAGCCAGACCGTGCACTGTTAATCACTATTGCATTCTTTTTCATTTTCTCAAAGTGATTTTTATTCAGCATATGTTTTGTTTTCTCTGTCAGCCTATAATGCATCGTAATAATATCAGCAGTCTTGACAAGTGTGTCTAAGTCGACCTGAGAATCCTCTGTATCACCAGTAAAATAGTCATCAAAGAAGATAATATTCGCCCCAAAAGGTCGCAGAAGGTTTGCCACCCGCTGACCAATGGCTCCATAACCAATGATTCCAACCGTTGAGCCGCTAATTTCAGGTGAGAGGACTCCGGAAGAATAATTTTTTTCCCATATGCCATTCTTTAAATAATCGTGCCCTCTGGCAATGTTTCTAATCTCAGATAGAATTAATCCAACCGTAAATTCCGAGACACTTGTATTACTTCTGCCTGGTGTATTAAAAACATCAATTCCTTTACTTTCAGCATATTTGTAGTCCACATTCTCAATCCCTGCCCGAAGAATACCCAGAACCTTTATACTTTTGCACTTATCAAGAGTATCTCTTCCTATTGGTGCAAACTGCGTGATGATGATATCATAATCCTCAATACCTTCTAAAATATCATCCGGCAATGCCACCGCACTGCTGCCTTCCTGCTCGAGTTTAATATTATCCTTTTGCAGTGCTTCAAGATCCTTATGAAGCCACTCTTTTACCGTTAATTCAACTCCGAGATCTGTCAGCTCTTCCAGACCTTTGATCATCATCTCTTTGGTAATAAATAAATCCGCAATTGCTAAGCATTTCATTTTTACCCTCTCCCATTCTATTTCTTGTCAGTCCTACTCCTGAAGCATAACCGAGATTCTGAATTTTCCTTTTTGACTGGCCAGCTCAAATGCCTCTTGGATTTGTGATAAAGGAACTTTCTCTTCAATTAAATAGGAAACATCAATTCGTCTTTCGCTAAGCATTTTCCCGGCATTTATAAAATCTGTTAACTCAGAACCAAAAGTTCCGATTAATTCAAGGTTTTTATAATGAATAGCATTAGAGTCAATTTCTAAGCCTGGTGCCGGATAACCTGCGGCATAAAAAAGTATTCTTCCGTGTTGTGCTTTTACCATTTCAATAGCTTGCTGATTTGCTGAAGCCGTTCCGGCAGATACAATAACAGCATCCACTCCTCTTCCTTCAGTGAGTCTCTTTATTTCTTCAACAGCGTCACAGTTGCCTGCATCGATCATTTCAAAGCCCATACGGCGACCAATCTCAAGCTTTTTCTCTCCTCTGCTTGAAACAAAGACTTTTGCCCCCATTGCTTTGGCTGCAGCTGCATTTAATAGACCCATTGTTCCTCCGCCAATAACCGCAATGGTGTCATAACCTCCCCGAAGGCGAAGCTTATTTAATCCATGCAGTACAGATCCAAGCGGTTCCACAAACCCAGCCTCTGAAGGTGATAATGCTGAATCCATCTTTACAAAGCTTTTTTCGTTTCGTATAAAATAATCAGCAAAACCAAAAATGCCGTAATAGTCTTCTGAGTAATTTTTTCCAAAGATTTTCTTGTTCTGGCAAATTGTAATCATGCCAGCTACACAGTTTTCACACGTCCCGCAGTAATCATATAAAACGCTTACCCGATCTCCTGCCTTAAATTTCTTAACATCTTCACCAACCGAAACAACGATACCTGAGCATTCATGTCCTCCAGCCATCGGATATCCCTGATGCTCCCTTAAGCCTTGCCATTGCTGATAATCTGTTGTGCATATGTTACATGCTTCTTGCTTTACCAGCAGTTCATTTGGCAAAAGTTCTCTTAGTTCTCCTTCTTTAATCACTGCCTGCCCTTTTTCCATTAAAGCTCCGAATTTAAAGGTTGCTGGAATCATTTTTTCCTCCTTGAAATGATATAAAGTTAAAAAGAGGGAATTTTTTGGTCTTCCCCCTTTGTTTTTCTTTTATAAGAAGAACGAAAAACCGTATGCAATGACGACCGCTAAAGGACCAGTAATAACACGCGAGAAAAGGATGGATGGAACTCCAACACTAATGGTTTCTGCCTTTGCTTCTCCAAGTGTTAAACCAACTGGTGCAAAGTCACAGCCAACTTGAGCATTGATCGCGAACAAAGCTGGTAATGCATATGCAGCTGGAATGTTACCGCTTGCAATTTCGTTCCCAATTAAAACACCGATAACAGCTCCAATAACTGCTCCAGGCGCTAACATAGGTGAGAGGAATGGCAGTCCGCCAATTAGACCTAATAACAATAACCCGCCAATGCTGCCCGCTAAAGGTGTTAAGACATCCGCAATGATATTGCCTATACCTGTATAGTTAATGATTCCGATCAAAGCTGCTACAAAGGCCATAAATGGAAGGATATTTTTTAAAACTGTATCAATCGTGTCTCTTCCCGATTGGTACATGATATTCATAAACTGTCCTGCACCGCGTCCAATAACATCGATCAGCTTCATAAATGGATTTTGCTTTGCTGCCGGCTCTGCCTGAACTTTGGAAGCAGTTGGTTTTGCTGCTGGCTCTTCCTCAATTTCTTCAGCAGAACTTGCTGCTACCTGTGATTCCCCTTCTTCTCCAGCTATTGAAACATCATTGACTGACACCCCAGATAGGAAAATATCTTCTGTCATAAATTTGGCCAGAGGTCCAGATGGACTCATCACTTTTACATTAATTGTAGGAACTCTAAGGCGCGGATAGGTTCCGCAGCGGGCTGTACCTCCACAGTCAATTACCGCACACAGCGTTTCCTCTTTATCTACTGGATTTTTAAAAGAGTCAACTGCAATTGCTCCTGTTAAATCTGCTATTTTCTGTGCGACCGGGTGAATTCCCCCTCCGGTTACACTAATAACATATTTCTTTTCCTCATCTGGCTTCAGAATAAGTGAAGTTCCCCAACCATGCGTACCCCTTTTAACTTGAACTGTATTATATTTAGCCATTTCATCTCGCCCCCTTTGTTCGTTTATGCAGCGGCACCGCGTTTGGCTGCTTCTTGTCTTTTCATTTGGAACTCAGTAATTTTCTCTGTCACGATTCCCCTAACTAAGCAAACAATTAACCCAACTACCAGGTACCATAATGCCAGCTCACTTTGATTGCCGACTTGAGCAAATCCCTGTGCAATGCCAAGGAATATAAATAGTTCGGCCGCATTAGCATGTGGAAATAGCCCTGTAATTGGATGCACAAATGATACGGCAGAATCATAAAATGCCGGCTTTTGTTTTTCTGGCAAAAACTTGCCAAACGTATAACACATCGGGTTTGTTAAGAAAAATACGGAGAATAGTGGAATCAATGTATATCTGAAAATAGTAAACTTTGCAATCGCTCTCATAAATCCAAAAATTCGCTCTTCCCCTACGATTTTTATAAAAGCATTAACAACAGTGATCAGCACAATCAAGAGTGGAATAATTCCTGTAATAAAGCCCATAAATACTTCTGCACCTTCTTGGAACATTCCGATAAAGCCATCAGCTAAGTTTATAAAGAAATCCACTAGCGTTCCCTCCTATACAAGGATTATTTTTTAAAAATAATGCTGTCTTCCTCTTGAATTTCAGGATAGACTCCTGGAGAAACTAAGATCGCCCCAGGCAGCAATTCCATCGACTCATCATCATTAAAGTAAATAGATAAGTGGCCCAGTTCTTCAAAGTTCTTATTAGCTAGACTGCCAACCTTACTAATCTGATAAACTTGAGTTCCTACTTCCAGTACCCCCCCTTCCACAATAGCTCCATTTGGATTTTCATCAACCTCATGAATAACAGATATATCTTTCAATTCAGGAGGAGCTTCTGGTCCAAATAAGATTAATAGGTTTTCTTCCTTAAAATCCGGAACGATCTCACCAATTTGTTTTACAACTGTTCTAAGCATAATAAAGATTCATCCTTTCAAGCTTCTTCTTTAAAATTATCCAAATATTACGAAAATTATTGACAGTTTACTAATTTGTATAAAAATCAGATTAATATCTTAGATATAGACTGGCTTGTTTCTGTATTGGCAAAAACCTCATCCTGAAGCTTGCGAAGCTTCCAGACTGTTGTATTTTCATCCAGCTCAATATCATCGGCCGTTAAGAACGTTCCTGCTTTAATATCTCTTTTAGCAACGGTATTTCCTGCAATTAACCCAATGGGAATGTGAGCATTCTGTTTCATTTCTGAATGAGTTTCCAACACTCCACGGATACAGTAACCGCCTATGCCATCTAATCTCTCTCCAGCTTTAATCTCTTTTTTAGAGACTGCTACTGTTTCTGAAACGGGAGCTCCAATTGGTGCAATTGCATATTCCTGATTTAAGACAGCCTTGGCAATGGTGATAGGCGTCTCCAAGCTTGCCAGGTGATAAGGACGATATAGGATATGATGATCACGATCTCCCTTTTTCATTAGATAATTCATTTCGTGTGCCACTGCCTCATTTTGGCCTTTCACAATGACAAACACTCCAGGAGCCAGACCATCAACATATTCCACAACACCATGCTGACTTAAAATGCCTCCATTGCTTTTTACATCCAGATCATTGATAACTGAATCTAAATCACCTGAAATACCATGCATGCCAACTACATCTGGGACAAAGCCAATTGCATTTGATAATAAATTCATCTCTGCCATTGTTTTCGTTCCATCCTGAAAGGCTGCAAGCATATGTGCTGCCATTTTGTTTCTTTTTGCTTCTTCCCTTGTACTGTCCGGGTTTGCCGAGATTTTTAGTTTATTATTTTTCCCTTTTCCGGCCACTAAGACTTCCATGCCCATTGTTTTCGCGAATTCATATAGCTCAAAGGTTGCTGCAGGTTCATCTCCATCTGATCCTGTATAAATGAGACCTGCTGAATCATACAGCTTTTTCATTAATGGGCCAATTGTGATATCAACTTCAACATTTAATAACACAAGCTGTTTCTTAGCAAGAAGACATTCCAGTGATATTTTTGCACCAACCTCAGGAACACCTGTTGCATCTACAATTACTTCGATATCCTCTGACTGAATCACATCTTTAAAGTTTGAAGAAATGATTACCTCTTGTTTTTTATGAAGATTATAAGCATCCCTGGCTCTGGCGGCTGCCTCTACATTTATATCACTTATTCCAGTAACTTCCATTCCAGGGATTTGAGCAATTTGTGAGATCATCCCAAAACCCATTTGCCCTGCTCCAATGACACCAACTTTTATCGGATTTCCGTCTTTTTCTCTTACTAAAAGCTGTCTATATAGACTCATTTTTTTCTCCCTCCTGCCTTTCTGAACATTTGATCTAACACTGAACAAATTTCCTTTGATTAAAAAAATAACATTGTAAGCGCTTTAAGTCAAGAAGATACTTTTCATTTTTTTCGACAATTGCGATAATTTTTAGTAAAATTCATTTTGTTCAGATACAGAAATAAATTTCAAAGGGTGAGTTGGTTGAATTGGGAAGAGCGCAAGGAAATTGTGAAAATCGCAATCTATTATTATTACCAAAACCTAACACAGGAACAAATAGCGAAGAAATTAAATGTTTCGCGGCCAGCAATATCCAGAAGTTTACAAAAGGCGAAGGACTATGGAATTATAAACTTCTACATAAAAGATGAAAGTTTTCAAATTGTTAATCTGCAGAGCTCTTTAGAAGAAAAATATGGTCTAAATAAAGTCATCATTGCTCCTGCCTATCACTTAAGCGAACACGAAGTATTCAATCTGGTCGTCAAAGAAGCAGTCCATTATCTAAAAAATGCCTTAAAATCGGTCAGTACCGTTGGGGTATCATGGGGAAATACACTGAGCACGCTTGTTAGAGAATTTCCATTTGAAGAAATCAAACATCTTACACTTTTGCCGCTAATCGGGGGAATTAGCAAGATGCATATTGAATTACATTCCAATCAAATATGCTATGACTTAATGAAGAAACTATATTGTAATAGTAATTTCTTAAATGCTCCAGCACTTGCAGAAAACACTTTAATTAAAAACGCCTTTTATGATAGCCCCCCTATTTTAGAAGTCCTGGAAGCGGGCAAAAATGTAGATATGGCGATTCTGGGGGTTGCAAGTCCCTACTCAAGTGATAACCTGATGAGAAAGATTGGGTATACAGGGAATCGCGATTTAAAAGAATTTGAAAGGTTAAATGTTGTTGGGGATATTAATTCACGTTTCTTTAACAGAGAGGGAAAAGAAGTGGATTGCAGAATTAATAACAATGTTATTGGAGTAAGCTTAGAAGATATTAAAAACATACCAAATATTGTACTGATCGCCAGCGGAGTGCAAAAAAGTGAAGCTGTTCTAACTGCGGTTAAAGCTGGTTATGCACATACATTAATCATTGATGAAAAGATAGGCAATTATTTAATGGAAAAGAACTGAAGCGCCATTTTTGGAAGCGTTACCATGTTTATTGATAAATAAAAAGGCTGTTTTCAATTAAAAAACAGCCTTTCATTTATTGCCCTTAATCTTTTTATAAGCTTCCTTTGTTTCATGTAAATATTTGACAAGCCGATAAGGTTTTGTGAAAACTCTTCTAGGCAAGGCTTCAATCAATTTAATCCGATCGTCATTTTTATATTCTTCAGACATTCTAGAAGGCTTAGAAACAACTCTTTTATACACTTCTTTATATAATTCTCTCTTAAAGTCCAGGTCCATTTCATTGGTGCGCTTACATTTCTCGCATTGTACCCGATGCAGTTTTCCATTCAGATAACTTACATGATGAATGGTTTCATCCAAACATTTAGAGCAAAAAAGGTAAGTATCTATTTCTGTAAACTTCATACCTCGCCTCTCCTTTAGAAGTGCTTGTTTTACCCTATTTTACGAAAAAGTGTTTAAACTTAAAAGGAATTTTTATAAATATTTCTCAATCTATGTTATGTAAAACATCGTTATATGTTTTATTAATATTCTAATTCCACAAACATATTTAAAGAAAACTTCTGACAGGCAACTGAAGAAAAGAGGCTTAGTTGACTTAACTAATAATTCCACTGCGTACATTGAGTATAGCTCTATGCTGTTCAATTGTCATTTCCGATTATATGAATAAACCCCGCAAATGCGGGGTTTTCTTTTCAGTTATCTTGACTGTTCTGGCTCCGGATGAAATTTTGATTTTACCGGCTGGCCGCCTGTTTTTTCATAGTTTTTCTTTGACTTCTTTATAATATCAAAATCCCGGCCCAGCTCCAAATCAGCATTATTGATTCCATTGCGCGTCTTTTGTTCCGGATTGTTTTGCTTTGAACGTTTTTTGACCATTTTTAGTCACCTCTTAATGGGGATTAATAATCATTTTATTTTGAAGCTGCTGCAGCTGGAGTCTCATACGGTGCAGCTGTTCCCGCTGCTGAGAATTTGCACTATGTGCCAGCTGGCTTAAATCATTATAGGCATTTTCAAGTGCTTCAAGGGCATTGGTATACCCGTCATCATTATAATGCTCCTGAAGACGTCCATCCTGAAGCTGATCGCCGGCGAAACGAATTGCATCTTCACATTGCTGTAAAAGCATATCAACAGATTCACGAGTTGCCATTCTGTTCTCCTCCTCAAGTCATTGCTCTGAAGCGTGTGCTTCATTCATTATTGTGTGCAATACGATGACTTCTTACTTACAGTTTCAAAAAGTATAAATTAGCAGTGACGAATTGCATACGAAGCGGGATATAGTATTGGGACAGCAGTCCTAATCACACCAAGCCGGTTTGCCAATCCTCAGATTTACTATTCGAAGTTGCTTCCAATTGCATTGGATAACCTGTTTACTTCATGATAAGATTATTCGTATGTTTATATTAAAAGCAGTTTGCTGCAGCGATTTCGGCATGGGAGAACTTGTAATTGCTCCTGTTTTCATTAATCGGACAGATCAGCAATAGGAGGTATTTTTCATATGAATGGAAATCCCTTTCCATATGCTACTGATGATAAAAGGTATCATACATGGAATTACCATTTACGTAATGAATTTGGACATAAAGTGTTTAAAATTGCCTTAGACGGAGGATTTGACTGCCCAAACCGTGATGGCACTGTGGCATTTGGAGGCTGTACTTTCTGCAGTGCTGCTGGCTCAGGGGATTTTGCCGGTAATCGGGCAGATGATCTCTCAAAGCAATTTCATGATATAAAAGCAAAGATGCATCATAAATGGAAAGACGGCAAATACCTTGCTTATTTCCAGGCATTTACGAATACTCATGCACCAGTTGCTGTGTTAAGAGATATGTACGAGCGGGTGCTGCAAGAAGAAGGGGTTGTCGGCCTTTCTATTGCTACACGGCCAGACTGCCTTCCTGACGATGTTGTTGAATATTTGGCAGAGCTGAATGAAAGAACGTATCTTTGGGTTGAGCTTGGACTACAGACCGTCCATGAAAAAACAGCTGCCATTATTAATCGAGCCCACGACTATGCCTGTTATACAGAAGGCGTAGAAAAGCTAAGAAAACATGGCATTCGTGTATGTTCACATATCATTAATGGCCTGCCGCTGGAATCAGCTGAAATGATGATGCAAACAGCCCGAGAAGTTTCCAAACTGGATGTGCAAGGAATTAAAATTCACTTGCTTCATCTTTTAAAGGGTACTCCAATGGTAAAACAATATGAAAAAGGATTACTGCAATTTTTAGGCCAGGATGATTACGTAAGCTTAGTTTGTGATCAATTAGAAATTTTACCACCGGAAATGATTGTTCATCGCATTACAGGAGATGGACCGATCGATTTAATGATTGGCCCAATGTGGAGCGTAAACAAATGGTCGGTATTAAATGCAATTGATGCTGAATTAAAACGAAGAAATAGCTGGCAGGGAAAATACTTCGATACAGCTGGTCTGGAGGTAAAGGCATGAAGCTTGAAAGAGTGCTGCCATTTGCACGAACATTGCTGGAGCAAGCCATTTCCCCTGGAGATATTGCCATTGATGCAACATTAGGAAATGGTCACGATACCTTATTTCTCGCACGGTTAGTTGGTGATTCAGGCAGAGTATATGGATTTGATATCCAGGATGACGCTTTGCTCTCCACAAAGACACAGCTGATGCAGCATGAGTTAGCTGATCGTGTTACGCTTTTTCATAGCGGTCATGAAAACCTATCAAGCTGTATACCGCCCATCCATTACGGAAAGGTTACGGGAGCCGTTTTTAATCTCGGCTATTTGCCTGGAGGAGATAAGTCCATTGTTACTCGCCCGGATACCACGATCTCTGCCATTGAACAGCTGCTTGACATGCTGGCCCCGGAAGGAATCATTGTACTTGTTATTTACCATGGACATCCGGAAGGAGCCGTTGAACGCGATTATTTAATACGCTATGTCAAACAAATTGATCAAGCAAGAGCCAATGTATTACTGTATCAATTTTTAAATCAAAAGAACCATCCTCCATTTATTGTAGCCATTGAAAAGAAAAATGATTTAAGCTAAATCTTATAAAAAGGCAATCCGGTTACCGGATTGCCTTTTTGAATGGATCTATTCGTTCCGCACAGGTTTTAAATTTTGAAGAGGCAGCCACTTTTGCAAGGTGCGATAAATTCTCCCATTCCAATAAAAGAAATAGCTTACCATTCCGCCTGTTTTAATCATATTTTTTGCTACTCTTTTAATATTGATGTCCTTACGAACCTTATCGTCCGATAGATATACACCAAGCAGCCCTCTATTAATAAGATGATGAAACTTGCTGTGCGGAAGCAGGCTTGTCTGCTTGTCCGCCTCTTGCACAAAATGTCTTAAACGATTAAAAAGCATTTGTTCATTTTCATAATAAAAACAAAAGTTTAAATCCCCACCTGCACGATCTTCCTCTTGATCAATGAGATAATCAAGCAGAATATGCAGTCCTTGAATATATGGAAAATACCCTTCTCTTATATGATCTGCATATTGGGGAAGAAAATCCTCTCTCAATGCATAAGATACCAGACAAAAGATCCCCAAGGTAGATCCTGAGCAAGCTGAAAACTCATACCATTCCATGTGTGGTATTTGTTCTTTATTCTGGCTGAACCACTTTTGAAGACGAGGAACCCTTTCGTCTGGTGTTACGTGCTTATGTATTTGCAGATCACAATAATATCTGCATAATTCAAGTAAATACTTCTCGATATTGTCATAATTCTTTAGTTTGCCCAGCGCATCTCTGCAAGAGGCAACAAGAGCTTCTAAATACCCCCCATCATTTTGATCATCCCGAAAGCGATAATATTGATTTCCAGGAGCAGAATCTAATGTCAAGGCATCCTCCATCGCATCGTGTAAGGCAGAAAAATCAGCAGGATCAAGTGAAGTGCTGCGGTCGCATAAGTTATCCAGATAATCACTGATGGTCTGATAGGCTACAATAAATTGAATGGCATCTTTATAATTTTCCGCTGCAATTAATGCCATTATTGATCCGCCTTCACAATGAAATGTTTTGCTTTCTATACTGGCCAAAGCCTGCGTGCGCAGTTCATGATTCGGAATGGCTTCCGCACGTATTTTCCATTTCTTAAGCTCAGCATGAACTTCAGGAAATATTTTTCTGTATACATTTGCCATTAAGCTAATGGGCATGGAAGGTACACTCATGATTCTCCCCCTTTCAAAAAAATTAAATAATATAACCAATCGCTTTCAGCTGACTTTCCACAAAATCTTTTGCGTATTCAAATACTTCTTCTCTTCCTTCTTCATTAAAAATCTCATGATAATAGTTTGGCCATTCTTTAAAACGCTGTTCAGATAAAGGAGCCTTATTAAACCAATCTCTTACAAGCGTTTTATTCACGATTAGGTCGTCCCCTCCCTGCATAAGGAGAAGGGGAACATTCTGGGTTTTTTCAATTTTTTCAAAGGCAGTTTTCATCGCTGAAACCAGTTCTCTATACCACCGTACAGAAACCTTTTGTATATATAAAGAATCATTTTGATCTGCTTCTCTGACATCGGGATTGCTTGTTGCCATTTCAACTGTAATGCCTGAGCTAATCCTCATTCTAGGAATTACCTTGTTTAAAATAACTGAAGCAAATTGAATCATTTTCGGTGTTTGACGAACCAGCCCTAAGCATGGAGAAGATAAAATAACTCCTGCTAAATCAGTTTTTTGCTCTTGGAGCAGCCGGATAGCAATAAGACCGCCCATACTATGGCCTAAAAGAAAAACAGGCAAATCAAATTGATATGCTGCATCAACCCACTGTTCTGCTTCTTTTATATATTCATCAAAGGAGTCAATATGCCCTCTTCCTGATCTTGTCGTTAACCCTTGCCCAGGCAGATCTCCCATGATGACATGAAAACCAGACATGCGCCATTTTTCTATCAGCCAGCCATAACGGCCATGATGTTCCATCGCACCATGAATCATGACAATCACAGCTTTTGCATCTCCTTCGGCTTCCCATTTCCACATCTGCAATTCCTCCCCGGACTACTTCTTTCTTTCCTATTATAGCTTAGAAGCTTTCTTACTTCACGATTAAACCTATCTCGATAGTTTAAGCCTTCATGCAGTCCTATTTCAATCATTGTGATAAAATATGGGCAAGACATTAAATGAAAGGCAGGTCTAAATATGATCTATCCTTATCAGGAAAAATATCCAAAAATCCATGAGTCAGTCTATTTAGCGGATAATACAATTATTACAGGCGACGTGATCATAGACGAATTTTCCAGTGTGTGGTTTAATTCAGTTATTCGCGGTGATGTCTCCCCTACTATTATTGGAAAACGGGTGAATATCCAAGACAATTCTGTATTGCATCAAAGCCCAGGCAGTCCTTTAATTATTGAAGATGAAGCTACAATTGGACACAGTGTTATCCTCCATAGCTGTAAAATCCGAAAAAAGGCTTTAATTGGGATGGGATCGATTATATTAGATGATGCTGAAATTGGCGAAGGTGCATTTATAGGAGCAGGCAGTCTTGTACCTCAAGGAAAAATAATCCCGCCGAACACACTAGCTTTTGGAAGACCAGCAAAAGTCATCCGTGAACTAAACGAAGATGACCTTAAAGATATGGAGCGTATCACTAGAGAATATGCAGAAAAGGGACAATACTATAAATCACTGAAGAAATAACTGCGCTATCCAGCGGGCTATTTTATGCTAAACACGTAAATTGAGAAATAAACCTTGAAGGCATATGCTGTCAAGGTTTATTACATCTAATAAAAGAAACTTTATCATATAGTTACCCCAAAATTTTCAAATTTATCCCTAATTACTTCTGTGATTGTGTTCACATTTATTGAAAGAAACCGATATTAAATAAAAGACCTCTAAAAAGGATTGTTCTACAAAGGCGGTGATGCGGAATGGGTTTATTGATAGGATCTTTGCTTATTTTGATCATAATGAGCATTCTTGTCCTATTGGCAAGAAGGTCCCGTTCACGTTTATATAAACCATCTCTATTTATTTTATTTCTAATCGCTGCAACGGTTATTTCCTCTCTTGCAGGAAAGCAAAAGATTGTATTAGCAATGGAAAATTTCAGAAATTGGCTGGATGGACCTGTACTATCTTCTGCATCATTGGAGACTGAGAAGGAAGAGCCTTTCATCATAAAATTGAAAGAGAAGATTTTAATTGATGTGGCAGCACTCAATCAGTTTCCACAGCTTCCCCGCGGCTGCGAGGTAACTAGTCTCGCCATGTTGCTTACACATGCTGGGGTAAAAGCAGACAAGCTTACACTGGCAAAAGAAGTAACAAAGACGGATGTCCCTTATATAAATAAGAATGGACAAATTTCATTTGGCCATCCAAATGATGGATTTGTCGGTGATATGTATTCATATGACAATCCTGGATTTGGCGTATATCATAAGCCAATCAAAAAATTAGCGGAACAGTATTTGCCTGGAAGAATTATGGATTTAACCGGTTCCGACTTTACGGAATTGAAAATCCATTTATCCGATCATCGCCCTGTATGGGTGATCACGAATACAACGTATCAAAAGCTCTCTAAGAACATGTTTGAAACTTGGCAGACACCCAGCGGAAAAATTGATATTACCTATAAAGAGCATTCTGTTCTTTTAACAGGCTACGATCAATCATATGTCTATTTTAACGATCCGCTAACTGGTGAAAAAAATAAAAAAGCGCCGATTGATTCGTTTGCAGAAGCTTGGGTTCAAATGGGCAGCCAAGCAATCACCTATTTATCGGAATAACAAAAAGCCTGGGCATATGCCCAGGCTTTTTCTTAATGCTGCATCTGTTTAGCTTTTAGCGCTTCTTCTTCAAACGAGTATTTCTTTTCAATATAGACTGCATGCCAAACCATAAACATAAGCACTGTCCATATTTTACGGCTGTAATCTGCTTTATTTTGGCAATGATCTTCAAGAAGCCTTAAAACATAATCCTTTTGAATTAAATGATCTGTTTGGCTTTCACGAATGATATTTTTCGCCCATTCATTCATTTCATTTTTTAGCCAGTGACGAATTGGAACTGGGAATCCAAGCTTTTTCCTGTTCAAGACGTGATCAGGCACAACACCTTCAGCAGCTTTACGTAGAATATATTTAGTCGTGCCATTCGCCGTTTTTAAGCTGGTCGGAATAGTTGAAGCCACTTTAAACACTTCTTTATCAAGGAAAGGCACACGAAGTTCAAGAGAATGTGCCATTGTCATTTTATCTGCTTTAAGAAGAATATCTCCGCGCATCCAAGTATGAATATCAATATACTGCATCGTATCAACTGGGTCATAACCGCGGCTTTCCGCATAAAGCGACTTTGTGATGTCTGTATATTTCAAACCATCGTTATACACATGAAGGAGATTTTTCTTTTCCTGTTCTGTAAACATCTTGGCATTTCCAATATAGCGCTCTTCCATTGGCGTTACGCCGCGTTCAATAAAGCTTTTACCTTTCATGCCCTCTGGCATCATTTTTGCTATTAAACGCAAAAACGATTTTCCGACCGCAGGAATTTTGTTGAACATTTCTAGCGATTGAGGCTCTCGGTAAATATTATATCCGCCAAATAATTCGTCTGCACCTTCACCAGACAGCACAACAGTAACGTGCTTTCGTGCTTCACGCGAAACAAAATAAAGCGGTACACATGCTGGATCTGCAAGCGGATCATCCATATGCCACATAATCTTTGGCACTTCATTCATATACTCTTCCGGCGTAATAATATAGCTGATATTCTCAACACCGAGCTTTTCAGCCGTTTCCTGTGCCACATCTACCTCACTAAAGCCGTTGTGCTCAAAACCAACTGAGAACGTTTTAATGGATGGATGATATTCTTTAGCAATGGACGCAATAATAGAAGAATCTATACCGCCCGATAAGAAGGAGCCAACCGGCACATCACTTCTCATATGCATTTTAACTGAATCGAACATTACATCTTTTATTTCTTTAATAAAATCTGTTTCTGATTTTTGAACAGGGTGGAAGGATGCTTTCCAATAACGCTTAATCTCCATCTTTTCGCCCATTTTTTTCGTGAAATAATGGCCAGGTTCAAGCTTATGGATACCATCTGTCATCGTAAACGGTTCAGGCACAAATTGATAGGTTAAATAATGCTGAAGCGATTCATAGTTAATAACATCATTTTGCTGAGCCAGCATAATACTCTTCTTTTCAGAAGCAAAGAATGTTTTCTCTCCATCATCAAAATAGAAGAACGGCTTGATGCCAAAAGGATCACGCGCGCCATATAAACGTTCTTCCTGCTTATCCCAAATAACAAATGAAAACATGCCGCGAAGCTTTTCAACGGCCTTTTCCTTATAATAACTGAACAGCGCAATGATCACTTCCGTGTCGGAATGCGTTTCAAATGTCAGTCCCTCTTGAATTAACTCTTCACGGAGTTCTACATAGTTATAAATCTCTCCATTGAAAATAATCCAGTAGCGTTCATTCTCATATGTTAGGGGCTGATGGCCGCTTTCAATATCAATAATACTCAGTCTGCGGAAACCGAACTGAACATAATCATCGTAATAATAGCCAGAATCATCTGGACCTCTATGTGTAATCACATTGTTCATTTTTGTAAATTGCTCTTTAGCTTCATCACGGATTTGCTGTGCCTGATTATGCACGCAACCTATAAAACCACACATGTATGTAGCACCCACTTATCTTTTCAGTCTTTAAACTTTCAACACAAATACCTTCTAATACTACCACTAAATAGCTGAAAATGGCACTATCTAATGTATTAAATTCGTGTTACTTTCATTGGAAATGGAAGGAAATCAGGAAGTTGTATCATTCTTAGCTTTGACGATTTACGAAAAGGATAACCATCTGCCGTTACACCTATATACATTTGACGTAAAAAGATGTGAAAATGTTTCATTAATTATGGTTTGTGGCTGCGATGACTTAATTTAGGATTTGGTCGAGTGTTAAAATGTAAAATTCACTGGTAGAGGCCTTTTGGCACGACTGCATTTTTCTTTTTTTGGATTATAGAGGGGTGTTTCTGTCTTTTGCGCGACACTGTTTTCCTGTTTCTGGATTATAGTGGGGTGTTTCTGTCTTTTGCGCGACTCTATTTCCCTTTTTCTGGATTCTGGAGGGGTGTTTCTGTCTTTTACGCGACACCATTTTCCTTTTACTGGATTATAGTGGGATGTTTCTCCCTTTTACGCGACTCCTTTCTCCTTTTTCTGAATCCTAAGGGTGTATTTCTCCCTTTTCACCCTCTGTTTCCCTATATCTAGATTAATAAGCCCTGCATACCAACCTCTTTCGCTCCCCTCTCCTCATTCCAAAAGAAAGGCATCCCTCCTCACTTTCAAAGACCTAAGCCCTTGAAAATCTCTCTCCACAATAAAAAAAGCTAACCATCGGCATCTAAACCAATGATTAGCTTCTTTCGCTAATTGCTATCTGCTATTACTGAAGTGCTTCAGCACGAAGAGCGTCAGCTTTGTCAGTGCGCTCCCATGGAAGATCTAAGTCTGTACGGCCAAAATGTCCGTATGCAGCAGTCTGCTTGTAGATTGGACGGCGCAGATCAAGCATATTGATAATGCCTGCTGGGCGCAAGTCAAAGTTGTTTCGGACAACATCAACAAGAACATCCTCAGATACCTTGCCAGTTCCAAATGTGTCTACAGAAATGGATACAGGCTGTGCTACACCAATTGCGTATGCAAGCTGAACTTCAACCTTATCAGCTAATCCAGCCGCTACAAGGTTCTTCGCAACATAACGAGCAGCATAAGCAGCAGAACGGTCCACTTTAGTTGGATCCTTACCAGAGAATGCGCCGCCGCCATGGCGTGCATAGCCGCCGTACGTATCAACAATAATCTTACGTCCTGTTAAGCCAGCGTCCCCTTGAGGTCCGCCGATTACGAAACGGCCAGTAGGATTAATGAAATATTTAGTGTTTTCGTCAATTAACTCACTTGGTACAACAGGGTTAATGACATATTCTTTTAAATTGCGCTGAATTTGCTCTAATGTCACTTCAGGGTGGTGCTGAGTAGAAATAACAATTGTATCAATGCGAACTGGTTTGTTGTTTTCATCATACTCAACTGTTACCTGTGTTTTACCGTCAGGGCGCAGGTAAGGAAGAATTTCCTCTTTGCGAACTTCAGTTAAACGGCGTGATAATTTATGAGCCAATGAAATAGGAAGCGGCATAAGCTCCTTTGTTTCATTACAAGCAAATCCGAACATTAAACCTTGGTCTCCTGCTCCAATTGCTTCAATTTCTTCATCGCTCATTTGGCCTTCACGCGCTTCAAGCGCCTGATCAACACCCATAGCAATATCTGCAGACTGCTCATCAATGGATGTTAAAACAGAACATGTTTCAGCATCAAATCCATATTTCGCACGTGTATAGCCAATTTCTTTAACTGTTTCACGAACAATCTTTGGAATATCTACATATGTAGAAGTTGTAATTTCTCCTGCAACTAATACAAGCCCTGTTGTGACAGACGTTTCTGCAGCTACACGTGCATTTGCATCCTTTGAAAGAATAGCATCTAAAATAGCATCAGAAATCTGGTCACAGATTTTATCCGGATGACCTTCAGTTACTGATTCAGAAGTAAACAAACGGCGTTTTGTTGACATCTGGGTTCCTCCCTAACTTCAAATTGGCAAGATTATTGTATGACAATGAATCTTAAATTGATACGGAACTCATTCCCTTAGTAGTATGAAATAAACATGGCGATTTTATTATAATTGGTCGAAAATCAGCGGTTACAGAAAGTTAAATCCGCTTGATTCTGCCGCCATAAAAAAGCGTCTGACTGCAAAATAAAAAACCTTCCCACAAGTGAAAAGGTTGAAAGCAAATCAATTCGCGCCTTTCACTCTTATCGTTCAAGGACTAGATCCTTGCTTCAGGTTAGCACCTTTGCCTTATTTTAAAAAATAAGCAGGTTGCTGGGTTTCATAGGGCCTGTCCCTCCACCAGCTCGGGATAAGAGAGTATCCGTTCAACTGTAAATATTAGCGCACAAGTCTAAAGAATGTCAATTTATTTTTCTAAACTAATTCTAATTCCTTATTAAACCAATCGGATTTATTACAAAGCACAGCTTCCATCATCACATTTTCGTCTGAAGAATTTATGTCTATTTTTAGCAACCATCTTATAAATAGGCTTTCCAATAAGGGGCACGAGCGGGAAGTACATCAATAGACCGGGCACAAAAGCAGGCGGGCATTGAAGCATAATCAATCTTACAGCATAGAAGCCTTTCAAAACTTTTCCACTGCCTGTAATCAGATGAATTTCTTTGCGCAATTCTTTTTGATTGTACCCTGTTTCCCCATTTGTTTTTTCATATTCCTGCAGAGAAACCCAGTTTATTTTATCCAGCCAATCGAGCTTTTCGAAAAGACGTCTCGACTCCTTGCATAATGAACAAGTTCCATCATATAAAACGGTCATTTTCATTTTGATCAGCTCATTTCGTTGTTTTCTTTATTTTAACATTTCCATTATAAGTATGTAAAAAACAGTCCGGGAGGGTTGCACATTTATTTAATTCTTTTTCATAACACACACAAATAGTATAGACTATTCATATAAATGTGTTATACTATTCGAGAGATGTAATCACTTTCATACTTTGTACTACTAATTCTAAAAAAAGGAAGGTATTCATCAGATGAACTCTGTTAGCCTGTCGAACGGATTATCACAACTATTAAATTCCGAGCATACTCAAACTCAGCTTTCTGTCCCGCAGCTTGTTGAAAAAGTATTAAAAAGGGGCGAAGGTGTGTTAACCTCTACCGGCGCAGTTCGTGCCACTACTGGAACATATACAGGACGTTCCCCTAAAGATAAGTATATTGTTGAAGAAGCTTCAGCGATTGATAAAATTGATTGGGGCCCTGTAAACCAGCCGATTTCTGAAGAAGCATTTTCCCGTTTATATGACAAAGTCCTGACTTATTTAAAAAATCAAGATGAAGTTTTTGTCTTTAAAGGATATGCAGGTGCAGATGCAAAACATCGCCTTCCCATTCAAGTAATCAATGAATACGCATGGCATAATTTGTTTGCACATCAGCTCTTTATCCGACCAGCCGCTGATGAGCTGCCTGGTCATAAGTCTGAATTTACTGTTATTTCAGCTCCAAACTTTAAAGCAAATCCTGAGATTGACGGCACAGGATCCGAAACTTTTATTATTATTTCTTTTGAACGGCGCACGGTGCTGATTGGCGGAACAGAATATGCTGGAGAAATGAAAAAATCAATTTTTTCAGTTATGAATTATATACTTCCTGAAAACGGAATTCTCCCGATGCATTGCTCAGCCAATGTCGGAAGAGAGGGCGATGTTGCCTTATTCTTTGGATTATCCGGAACAGGAAAAACGACCTTATCAGCTGATAACAATCGTCGTTTAATTGGAGATGATGAGCACGGCTGGTCACCGAATGGCGTATTTAATATCGAAGGCGGCTGCTATGCAAAATGCATTAATCTTGCAGCTGAAAAAGAGCCGCAGATTTTCAATGCAATCCGTTTTGGAGCAGTTCTTGAAAATGTTGCACTAGACCATGAAACTAGAATAGCTGATTATGATGATAACACGCTGACAGAGAATACGAGAGCTGCCTATCAATTACAGGCAATTAATAATATTGTTGATCCAAGTGTCGCAGGGCATCCAAATACAATTATCTTCCTGACGGCTGATGCGTTTGGCGTACTGCCTCCTATTTCTAAACTTACGAAAGAACAGGCCATGTATCATTTCTTGAGCGGCTATACGTCCAAGCTGGCTGGCACAGAGCGTGGCGTTACGTCACCGCAGGCAACATTTTCTACCTGCTTCGGTTCGCCATTCCTGCCGCTTCCAGCAGTACAATATGCTGAAATGCTCGGCAAAAAAATGGATGAACATAATACAAAAGTTTATTTGGTCAATACGGGCTGGACTGGCGGAGAATACGGTACTGGAAGCCGCATGAAGCTTGCCTATACAAGGGCAATGGTAGAAGCAGCATTGGAAGGCGAATTAAACAATGTTGAAACCATCAAAAATGAAATCTTTGGTTTAGATGTTCCGCTTCATGTAACAGGCGTTCCAGATGAAGTACTTCAGCCTCACAAAACGTGGTCAGACCAAGAAGCTTATAATAAAAAAGCGAAAGAACTTGCAGCCAAATTCCGCGACAACTTTAAAAAGTTTGATCATGTGGCAGATGACATTATTGTAAAAGGCGGACCAGCGGTGTAAAGAAACTTTGCCGCTTCGAAAGAAGAAGACAAAAGATTATTTGCATGGATACTCCAAATGAAAATAATAAAACAACCCCAATCCATTGACGGATTGGGGTTGTTTTTAATTAGTGCTTTTTAAGGCAATCAGTTTGTAGGTAATCGTGGTCTGATTATCTTCAAGTGTCAATGTTTGAATGATGCCCGTTCCGCTCAGTTCACCGTCTTTTGTTTTCTTCACTTCAAGAGGGATGTCTAGCGGATAAAGGCGATATCCGTCTTTCGTCAGCTTAAAATTATTTTCATCAAGTCTTTTTTCTTTCCCTTTTGTCACAATCATTGTATTTAATTCTAATGGCATTCCCATTATGATCGCTCCTCCATATTACTCATTTATGTTATTTTATCATGTCTGGGTTTGTTTTTTCATCCAGGCGGTTAAGTCTTTGACTATTTTCCTGTTCATAGCTGGAGGGAAATAGTGTGTGTATTCTTTAAAATACCAGCTATCATATGGTTTCTGAAGCTCAGTTAAACGCTTCTCAAGCCGATAAGAGTGTTCTATTGACACATTCTGATCTTTAACACCGTGAATGATTAATACAGGTGCTGCCACCTTCTCCAACTCATATAAAGGAGTTCGGGAACGGTATTCATCAGGAAATTTTGCTGGTGTTCCCCCAATCACCCTTTTCATCATTCTGCGGAGGTCCTTGCGTTCCACATATGTCAGTGACATATCACATACACCGCCCCAGGTGACAACAGATGCAGTCTGAGGGAATTGAATGGCTGTTAAAAGCGCCATTACACCGCCTCTTGAAAATCCAAAGACATGGACATTTTTTACACGAGGATGCGATTCTACTAATTCAAAGGCAGCAAAGGCGTCGCCCCTGTCTTCTCCTGCAAAATCCTCATTCCCTTCTCCCCCTTGATTTCCTCTATAAAAAGGGGCAAAAACAATAAATCCCTCTGACGCAAATTGGGTAATCCTTGATGGTCTTACTTTACCTACGTTTTTGATTCCGCCTCTTAGATAAAGAAACCCTTCATACTGTCCATCTGCTTTAGGCTCTGCCAACAGGCCTTTCATCAGCAGCCCATCACCGTAAAAAGTGACGAGAAAGAGATCAACCTCTGGATGCGGCGATGGAAAACGAATTTTAGAATGTAAATGTTTCATGTAAGTCAGCTCCGTCAGATAACAATAATTTTTCTTTTATAGGCAATCACACATTCCGCCCTTATTCATACGATATTTTAGGCATTTACACCAAGTTAGTTTGTAAAGGAGGATTATTTACTTATGAAAAAATCTCTAAAAATCAGTTTCTCTATTTTGCTTATATTTGTACTTATTATTCCACTGGCAGCCTGCGGAAGCAGCGATCTGCAAAAAGTAAAAATTGGCGAGGTTACGCGCTCCATTTTTTATGCACCTCAATATGTCGCCATTGAAAAAGGCTTTTTTGAGGAAGAGGGGCTTGATATCGAGCTTACCACAACAGCAGGCGGAGATAAAACAATGACTGCATTGCTCTCCGATAGTATTGATGTTGCACTTGTTGGTTCTGAAACTTCTATTTACGTTGCAGCTCAGGGAGCAAATGATCCGGTCATTAATTTTGCACAGCTTACTCAAACAGACGGTACTTTTTTAGTTTCCCGTGAAAAAATTGATAATTTTTCTTGGGATATGTTAGAAGGCAGCACCTTCCTTGGCCAGCGTAAAGGCGGTATGCCGCAAATGGCTGGTGAATTCACATTAAAAAAACATGGAATTGATCCGCACAATGATTTAAACCTTATCCAAAATATTGACTTTGCAAACATTGCACCATCCTTTTCTTCGGGAACAGGAGAATTTGTTCAATTATTTGAACCAACTGCAAGTGTTTTTGAAAAAGAAGGCATCGGCCACATTGTCGCTTCGTTTGGGGTTGAATCAGGTCATTTGCCTTACACAACTTTTATGACAAAAGACAGTTATATGGAAGAAAACAAAGAAACTGTTGAGAAATTTACAAGAGCAATCTACAAAGCACAGCAATGGGTAGATTCGCACAGTGCAAAGGAAACTGCTGAAGCCATTAACGGCTACTTTGAAGACACAGATACCGAAATCATCGAAATGGCAGTCGATCGCTATAAAAGTCAAGGCTCATTCGCGACAGATCCGATCCTTGACGAAGAAGAATGGGATAACCTGCAGAACATTATGGACGAAGCAGGAGAACTACCAAAAAGAATTGATTATGAAGAACTTGTTAACACCGAATTCGCAGAAGGTGTTATGGAATAAGAAAAGCACAGGCGGCTTGACCAGCCGCGACAAGCATAAGGCGAGCTGGCCCGAAGGTTGTTCTTTAACCTTTTGGACAGATTGACTTATGACCTCGAGCGGCTAGCCGCCGGAGCTAGACAGTAGAAAAGCTCCGGCGGCTTGACCAGCCGCGACAAGCTAAAAACAATTTAATAGAATGCTATATCACTTAGAAAAAGAGGAGGCCGATGATGGATTTCTTAAAAATTGATCGAATACATCACACCTATTTTACAAAGACCAGTGCAGTTACGGCCCTATCCGATGTTTCGCTCACGGTCGAAGAAGGGGAATTTGTTTCCTTTCTTGGCCCAAGCGGATGCGGGAAAACGACGTTGCTATCAATCATCGCCGGACTGCTATCTCCAACGGAAGGAGATGTAACACTTAAGAATCAGCCTGTTCAATCGCTTCAGCATGATATTGGGTATATGCTGCAGCAGGATTATCTTTTTCCCTGGAAAACAATTGAAGAGAATATTTTACTTGGTTTAAAGGTTGCGGGCCGTTTAAATGAAGAAAACAGAGAAACGACCATTCGTTTACTGGAAGAAATGGGCCTTGTAGGGGTTGAGTCACAATTTCCGAAACAATTATCAGGAGGCATGCGTCAAAGAGCAGCTTTAGTAAGAACGCTCGCAACAGAACCGAAGCTGCTTATGCTGGATGAACCTTTTTCTGCGCTCGATTATCAGACAAAACTCAAGCTCGAGGATCTCGTTTCAAACACGCTAAAATCATTTAAGAAAACGGCTATTTTAGTCACCCATGATATAGGAGAAGCAATTGCAATGAGTGACCGGGTATTCCTATTTTCAGCTGGACCAGGGCAAATTCATAAAACGTTTATCATTCCAAAGGAATTAAGAGACAGCACCCCATTTGATGCACGAAATCATCCTGCCTATTCTGATATTTTCCAAACGATATGGAAGGAGCTGGAATCCCTTGGAACAAAAGACGAATACTAAAATTTTGCATAACCAATACATCCAATCATTAAAAAAAGAGAAGAGATGGATTCGTTTCTATCAAATCGTTATTTTTATCGTCTTCTTTGCTATTTGGGAGATTGCCAGTCAACTGCAGTGGATCGATCCCCTCATTTTCAGTTCACCTTCTAAAGTATGGGCATTATTTCTTGATAAAATGGCAGATGGGAGTCTTTTGGCTGATTTAAGCTATACATTAGGTGAAACGGTTCTTGGGTTCATATTAGGAACACTTTTAGGAACTTTGCTGGCTGCTGTCCTCTGGTGGTCGCCTATGCTCTCAAAAATACTGGATCCTTATTTAGTAATCTTAAATTCCATGCCTAAGGTAGCGCTTGGCCC
This sequence comes from Cytobacillus gottheilii, assembly GCF_001636345.1. Lineage (GTDB taxonomy): Bacteria > Bacillota > Bacilli > Bacillales > Cytobacillaceae > Cytobacillus > Cytobacillus gottheilii. The sequence goes on along the minus strand of NZ_KV440945.1, from coordinate 1,176,011 downwards.
TATTTTAATCGTTGCTCTCGGACCAAGCTTTACATCTATTGTGGCAATGGGTGCCATCATTTCAATCATCATCACAACCATTGTTGTATATACCGCCTTTAGGGAAGTTGATCCAAACTATGTGAAGGTTATGCAAACCTTCGGAGGTACCAGAAAACAGATTTTTAAAGAGGCCATTCTCCCATCCTCATTTCCTGTCATTATTTCCACATTGAAAGTGAATGTCGGGTTATCGTGGGTTGGGGTTATTGTCGGAGAATTTCTCGTTGCTTCCAAGGGATTAGGGTATATGATTATTTATGGATTCCAAGTATTCAATTTTACATTAGTGATGCTTGCACTGCTTGTCATTGCTGTTCTAGCAACCGTTATGTATCAGCTTGTCGAATTGCTTGAAAAAAAGCTGATTCGAAATAACTGATGATCCTTTTCACTACGCTTAGGAGGCGGCCACTCCCTTATGCACCGATTCCGGCTGCTGGAGATGACCGCCTCTTCATATGATGAGGAACTTAAGGATAAAACGATCTTTGTCTACTGCAGGGATTGCCATCTTTTTATAAATACTTCTACAATATCATCCTGCATAATAAAACTGAATTGAGGTTCCCATCTTTTATGCAGAATGTCTCCTTCAATTAATGCAGGACCGTTTGTTTCCAGGTAAGATTCCATTACGGACAAGGCTTCTATTTCTGCGAAAAAAACTGCTTTCACATAAGAAGAACCATTTATATTTAGTTCGTATTCTCCCAGATGCGTCAGGGCTGCAATCCTTCCTCCCGTTTCTTCCCATACCTCCCTAATGGCTGCTTCTTCAATGGTTTCACCCTTTTCTGCCTTACCTCCGGGAAACTCCAGACCTCTTTCTTTATGTTTGGTCAGCAGCCACTGATTATTATAGGATGTTAACACTAACACATGGGATGCAGGCTGATGAAAACTGTCTTGTGAAAAAGACCAGCTCAGCACTTCTCCTTTTCTATTATGAAAACCGACCATCAAAATCACTACTTTACTTGAAATATTTTCATTATTTTATCATGATTTTCAATTTGGTGCTTAATACACATTTTTCTTGGGTAATAGAAAAATAAGTTCATATTTACATAGGAAATATGGAACATTTTTAACAGTTTTGAAACTTTTCTGGAAAAAACAGCGTATAGTTTAAGTGAAAAAACAAAAGGAGATGTATATCTTGAAAAAAAAGCCGTTTATACTTATTAGCTTCCTCACAGCCTTTATGCTGTTTTTGGCAGGCTGCGGGCAGACAGCTGACCCTGTAGGCAGTGAAGACGAAGAGCAGAATCCAGAAGAAGTTTCTGAATTAACACTCGAAGAGGTATTCGAGAAATCAGCAGCTGCTTCTGAAGAATTGAAAAGCTTCAGTGTTGATATGAATTTAGTCCAGGATATTAGCCTTGGTGAAGAAAGCATGGAAACAAACTCTGATATCAGCATGGATGTAACAGCTGAGCCTTTAGCTTTTTATCAGAACATGACGATGAGTCTTGCAGGCGAATCAATGGAAACAGAGAGCTATTTTACTGAAGATGGAATTTTCATTTATGATACAGCAAGTGCACAGTGGATGAAATTCCCGCAGGAAATGTCAGATCAGCTTCTGCAATTATCCGATCAGCAAACAAACCCTGGAGCAGAATTAAATAATCTGCAGGAGTTTGCGGATGATTTCACATTTGAACAGGATGATCAAAATTATATCTTAACGTTAGATGCCAGCGGTGATAAGTTTAACGAATTCATTAAAGAAACAGCTATGGAAAACCTGCCGCCTGAATTAGCGGCTGGTGCTGGAGAAGATGCATTTGAAGGCCTAAACATCAACAGTGTGCAGTATGAGATTTTAGTTGATAAAGAAACTTTTTATCCAAATGTTCTTAATATGACAATGGATATGGAAATGGGTGTTGAAGGCGATACCGTTAATGTTATTCAAACGGTGAAAGGTGAATACACAGACTTTAACAATATTGAGAGCATTACAGTACCGCAGGAAGTTCTTGATTCAGCGGTTGATATGGCAATATAATATGGTGCTCCAGCATTTCTAGAGAATGCTGGAGCTTTTTAATCGCTCTGCACTTTATTTTTCTTCAGGAAGAATGCCCATGCTTTCAATATGCCTTTTAGCCGTATCATCGCCATGCTTGTAGATAAAACCATAGATCATCTGTAATGTTGAGTCATAAGCATCATTTTCCCGATCGTAATGATATTGCACATAAGGAACATGTGCCCGGTAGAAATTTTGCCATTCGGTAGAATAGTTCTGATCGAAATATTCACGAAGAGTGATAATCTCTTCATCATTTGCCTCGATTTTAAAATCCCAAGGTGAGCTTGTAGCGCTTTGTGAAATTTCCCCGTTGGCTAACCCAATGTAATAGGTTTTTCTTTCATTCATCATTTTTACCGCTCCATTCCAAACGTTTTCTCTTAGTATGAAACGGAATCGAACATTTCATGAAAATAATTTGAAAAATACGATCAAATGAAAAGTTAATACATATACTAACGTAAGACTTGCGCTTCAAAGGCGCATATATTATCCAACTTCAGGGTAAAAACATATTAAAGAAAACGGAGGTGAATAGACATGAAGCTAATCGACGAACTGTATGAGCTATACCGCGATAAGCTCACAGGAGATGAAGAAGACATTGACATGCTCGCCTTTGCTTTCCTGGAAGAAATGAATCGGGACGATCTGCTTGCCATCATTCATGATCTAGATAACCAAGAGCTAAATAATCTGATGGGCATCTACTTAATTGAAAGCTTAAAAGGTAAATTCGCAAGTGAAGACTATGGGCAAAAAAGAGTACTTCCTGTACATCAGCGAAATATTCATTGATTTACATAAAGCTGAAAAAAAGTGTGGCTGAAAATAAAATGGGAGGAGGCTCAGCTTCCTCCCCACTTAAAAAGAGCTCCGCAGCGCAAGTGGAACGGCTTGTTTAAGTTTAACTTTCTTAATGTATACCTTTTTGAGGTAGAAAAAAGGCTGATTCAACTCATTGTTGAATCAGCCTTTTATACTAATTATCCTAAGTATGCTTTCAGCATCCAAATATGTTTTTTCAAGCTTTGTTTGACGGCAATAAGCATATCGCCAGTGCCCTCATCATTCGCTTCCTCTGCCAGTTCAATGGCTTCTTGAAGCTCGTCCACCATTTTTTCAAAGTCTTCACAGATGCTTTTCACCATTTCATCATCTGTTTCATTGCCAGTAGCTTCTTTTATAGAAGACGTTTCTAGGCAATCTTTCATTGTGGCAACTGGTTTTCCTTCTAGTGCCAGTATTCTCTCTGCCAATTCATCAATATGCACATTTGCTTCATTATAAAGTTCTTCGAATTTTTCATGTAGTGTAAAGAAATGACGTCCTTTAATGTACCAGTGATAATTATGCAATTTTACATATAGAATGGTCCAGTTTGCAACTTGCTGATTAACTGCTTTAATTAAGTTATCGTTCATTTTTATCATCCTCCCTTTTTATATTACCCATTTCCCAAAAAGTAAAACGGAAATTTAGCAGCAAGAAGGGTATTTGATTTTATCATGAATGATTCATTTCATGGTAGAATAGCATGTGTAAAGGGGGACGATCAGATGTATATAGCTATTGTAGTTATTGCCATACTAATTGTATTTACAATATTGATTTTAAGTGTAGTGACAACGTCTAAAGCATACACGATTAAACATACGGTTGATCCGCTTCAGGAGGAAAACATTTCTGATCCTTCTTCAGATCATCAGCCAAGACAAAAGGAACAATAAAATAGAAGGGACTTACAATAAATGGATATATATTCCATCCTTCTTGGGGTGCTATTCTTTTTAAATATTGTGCTTGCGGTTATTGTTATTTTTCTTGAGCGCAAAGATGCAGCATCAACTTGGGCATGGCTAATGGTTTTATTCTTTATTCCTTTTCTCGGATTTATTATGTACCTTCTATTTGGACAAAATTTGACGAGAAGAAAGATGTTCCAGTGGGAAGATCGTAAAAAAATTGGGATAGATAAAATGCTTTCTGATCAAATTATTGGAATTAGTACACGAAATTTTGAATTCCATAATGAAGTCATTGAAGATAGCCGTGACATTATTTACATGCATTTAGTCAACAACGATGCAGTCTTAACACAAGATAATGATGTCAAGCTTTACACAGATGGCGATGACAAATTTGCTGCATTATTCAATGATATCGGAGCAGCCAAGGATCATGTTCATTTGCAGTACTATATCCTAAAAAGGGACAATCTCGGAAAAAGACTGCTAAAGCTTCTAACCGAAAAAGCAAAGCAAGGTGTTAAGGTGCGGGTTCTTTATGACGACCTTGGATCCAGGAGTCTAACGAAGGGCTTTTTTAAAGAGTTACGAGCAGCCGGCGGTGAAGTCGAAGCCTTTTTTCCGTCGCGATTCCATTTTATTAATTTGCGGTTAAATTACCGTAACCATCGTAAATTAGCTATTATTGATGGGAAAATTGGTTATGTCGGCGGATTTAATGTAGGAGATGAATATTTAGGGTTAAATCCTAAATTCGGCTATTGGCGCGATACCCATTTACGTATTGAAGGCAGTGCGGTGTATCCGATTCAGACAAGGTTTATTCTAGATTGGAACCAAGCTTCACACCGGCATGATATCCATTATGCTCCTTCTTATTTTCCATTCCTTGAAAACACTGGATCTGTTGGCATGCAAATTGTCACGAGCGGTCCAGATTCAGAATGGGAGCAAATAAAAAATGGTTATTTAAAAATGATTTCTTCAGCTAAGGAATCGATCCTGATTCAAACGCCATATTTTATCCCTGATGCAAGTGTTCTTGATTCCTTAAAAGTAGCAGCTTTATCAGGAGTAGATGTTAGAATCATGATTCCTAATAAGCCTGACCATATGTTTGTGTATTGGGCTACTTATTCTTATATTGGCGAGATGCTCAAAGCAGGTGCTAAGATCTTTATTTATGACAATGGCTTTATTCACGCAAAGACCATCATTGTCGATGAACAGATCTCATCGGTCGGTACAGCAAATATTGATGTACGGAGCTTCCGTCTGAATTTTGAAGTGAATGCTTTTATCTATGATCAGGAAATTTCAACTAAACTCGTTGACAGCTTCCTTGAGGATGTTGCCCTTTCAAAAGAACTGACACAGGAAGATTATTTACATCGCCCGTTATGGATCCGCTTTAAGGAATCCATCTCAAGGCTGCTTTCTCCGATTTTGTAGGAGAACGAGAGGATCTAAACTATAATAAACAAAAAAGGACGGAATGCCTGGGGCGCTCCGTCCTTTTTAACACTTATGCAAATACTTGCTTTAAATCTTCTTTTGATTGCTGAAGCCAAAAACGCATAAGACGCTTTGCACCTTCTAGATCATGAAGTTTTGCCTGACCGCACTGCTTCTCATTGGCAGCAGGAATCTCGACTGTTTCTAATGCATCTGTTAAAGTTGCTTCAAGCAAATCAATAATTTCCTCGACAGTCGGCTCTCCGCTGACTACTAAGTAATAGCCTGTTTGGCAGCCCATTGGCGAGATATCAATGATATCAAAATGATCGTATTTCTCAGAATGTGTACGAATATTGAAGGCAAGCAAATGCTCTAATGTATGAATAACATCTGGCTTCATTGCCTGTTTATTTGGCTGGCAGAAGCGGATATCAAATTTATTAACAACACCGTCTGAACCTACCTTATGCACTCCGCAATGTCTTACGTAAGGCGCTTTAACGGCATTATGGTCTAATTCAAAGCTTTCAACTGAAGGCATTGTATTCACTCCTTAATATTATAGCTAACATTGTCTCTTTGCTGATGTTAACGTACTGATTTCTATTATACATTAAATTCCGAGTAATTTCATCAACTTAATCGTAATTTCTATAATTTAGACGGATACACTAATATATGTTATCGTTTTAGCATACATGATAAGTTGAATATAGAGGATTGATTGAATATGATTTTCAAAAAAATGTTAATAGGAATTTTTCGCTTTTACCAAATCGTCATTTCACCATTAAAGCCTCCTACTTGCCGTTTCTACCCAACCTGCTCTCACTACGGGATTGAATCTGTCAAGCGCTTCGGAGCCATTAAAGGCGGCTGGCTTGCTATTAAGCGTATTTTAAAATGCCACCCATTTCACCCGGGCGGTGTTGATCTAGTACCCGAGGAATGGCCAGATAAAAAGAAAACAATTAAGACTGATAACCATCAATAACCAAATCAAGCTTGCCTGTATCAGGATGGATTACTAAACCATGTACAGGAACATCATTAGGCATTAACGGATGCTTCTTAACCATATGTACACTGTGGGCAACGCTATCTTCCACTCTTTCGAAACCGTTTAGCCAATCTTTCACATCAATTCCTGAATAAGTCAGTGAGTCTAGCGCATCATCTGATATTCCTCTATCTTTCATGCTTTCAATGACTGCATCTGCTTTCATCCCGCTCATCCCGCAATCATGGTGACCAATGACAAAAACCTCATCTGCCTGAAGCTGATACACTGCCACAAGGACACTGCGCATAATACTGCCAAAAGGATGCGTCACTAATGCACCTGCATTTTTAACAATCTTCACATCGCCATTCCTTAAGTTCAGTGCTTTAGGCAATAGCTCTACAAGCCTGGTATCCATGCAAGTAATGATTACCATTCTCTTATTTGGGAACTTTGTCGTTGAGAAGTCTTTAAATCGTTCCTCCTTAACAAATTCTCCATTATACTCTAATAATTCATTTAAAAGCTTCATTGTCTTTACCTCCAGAATCAAACTAAATTAAAAATGCTTATACACATCATACAAAATCCTTCCTTTCTAGACAAATTTAACACTTGCAATTAAGTGCGGGATTTTGTAAGATAACATAGTTAAAATCGTAATCATTACGAGCCGCAAATCGGAATAACTACGATAGCGATCGATTGGTGCATGTTTTGTAAAGCGAGCTGTTAGCTTAAGAGGAAACCTTTTGCACATGACAGATTCACAGTTTACGAGAAAATTCGTTTGATCGTTTTATATAAAGGAGAAAAGATATTTTATGAAAAAAATCATATATACACTTATACTGCTGCTTAGCTTGGTCCTATCAGGCTGCGCTAGTAATAATACAACAGCTGAAAATGAAGACGGAAAGTCCATCATCTATACAACGGTGTACCCTCTTCAATTTTTTGCGCAAGAAATTGGCGGCGACTATGTAGAGACAAAATCCATCTATCCGCCAGGAACAGATGAACATACTTTTGAGCCTTCTCAAAAAGATATGATCTCTTTAGCAGATGCTGATCTTTTCGTATACATCGGTCTAGGTCTTGAAGGTTTTGTTGAAAAAGCAAAGGATACACTTAAAAATGAAGATGTTACACTCATTTCAGCAGGAGAAAACGTATCCATTCAATCTCAAGAACATGAAGAAGAGGATCATGGGGATCATACCGATCATGAGGAACATGACCACGAACACGATCACGAAGGTCATGATCATGAAGAACATGATGGTCATAACCATGGTGACATCGATCCGCATGTATGGCTTAATCCACAATATGCAAAAGAGCTGGCAGATTCTATTAAAAACGCTCTAATTGAAAAAATGCCTGAACATAAAGCAGTGTTTGAAGAAAACTATGAAACTCTTACGAGAGAATTAGAAACTTTAGATCAAGAATTCAAAACTGCGATTGAAGCTGCACCTAAAAAGGAAATTCTTGTTTCACATGCTGCTTACGGATATTGGGAAGAACGTTATGGTATTGAGCAAATTAGCGTTTCAGGACTGAGCACATCTAATGAACCATCCCAAAAACAGCTGCAAAATATCATTGAAGAAGCAAAAGAACATCAGCTTGAATACATCTTCTTTGAACAAAATGTCAGCTCTAAATTAACTGAAATCATTCGCACAGAAATTGGCGCAGAAGCTTTGACACTTCATAATTTAGCTGTATTAACAGATCAAGATATTCAAAATGAATCAGATTATTTTACACTTATGAAAGAAAACCTGAAACATTTAGAGAAAGCTTTACAGTAGGACTCCAAACTCTTGAACTGCGCCCTGTTGCTAGACTCCTTCTAGCAACAGGGCGCAGTTTTTGTATGCTTCAGAGCTAATATTAATAATCAAAATACAAAGATGAATAGTTTAATTTTTAACCAATATCCAACAATTTGTTTAATCGCTGATAAATCGGGAATGATACTAGTAACAACAAATAACAGGAGTGAATTAATAATGATCACAACATTTATCACACTTGGAATTGCATTTGCTGCTGCGGCCGGTTTAAGTTCAATTGCTGTAAAAGAAGAACATTTCTTATCCGAATAATCTTTTAAAAGATGCCAAATATGGCATCTTTTTTGTTTATAGAAAGTCTTTCATCGCCTGCATTTGAAAGACTCTTACATGCAAAGTCTTTAAAACACTTCCAGCGAAGTATGAAGGGGCAATGATTATTATTTGTTATAATAATAGAATCAATTGGAAAGAAGGAATATCATGAAAAAACAAGCCTCCATACAGCCACCGAAAATGCCTGCTGCACTTACTGAATTTAAAGAATTAGAGTATGATGATTATTTTATACATGCTTGCATCTTTTCTCATACAGATTTTCCATTATTCAACACAGACAGACTTACCCTTGAGCAAGTTAAATTCCAGAATGTAAGATTTACGGATGAAGAACTGCCACAGTTAAACCTTACAGATGCCATCTTTGAAAGCTGTGATTTATCGAATGCGGACTTATCAAATGCAGTGATTCATAGAACGGTATTTAAGGATTGCAAGCTGACTGGTGTCAATTTTTCGGATGCCACTTTACGAAATGTTGTCTTTGAAAATTGTCATTGTAATTATATTTCATTTGGGTTTGCAGATTTAAAACAAACAAAGTTTCTTCATTCTGCATTAAGACAGGGGGATTTCTTTGAAATGAAGCAATCTCAACTCCTATTTCAGCAATGTGATTTAGAAGCTGTTAATTTTACTGGAACTGAATTAGATGGGATTGACCTTACTACCAGCACATTTGATGAATTAGTCATTACGCCAGAATTGCTCAAAGGCTGTATCATTACTAGCACGCAGGCAGCCTCATTTGTGAGTGCTTTTGGAATGCTCGTTAAATATGAATAGCACTTGTTAATCATCTTGATAGCTTTTCTGAGCTTAAGAGGAACCTTTTCATGGGCAACTGGAGATGATTATTTAACAGGAAAAGGGACTCAGGATCTGCGTGGTGTAATTCCTGAGTCCCTTTTAACATGCTTTTTTCCATTATTCTTCTATAAATCATTTTTAGGCAATTCTCTTTGAGGCTGGGACAAAACGAAATTAATATTTCTAAAACACGAATATTCAATATCTTAGTTTCGGTATTTAATCAAGACCGTTCCTTTGCGCTGCGGACCCTCGCTTTCCGCGGGGAGCAAGCAGGAGTCGAGGGCCCTCCGCTCCATTTCACTCATGAAATAAAATATATTTTATAATTATAAATAAAAAACCGATTGATTAGAAAGATGATCTTCCTTACCATTCGGTTCAATAGGTATGTTAGTTACTTATGTCCCAGCTTCAGTATTCCATTTCCCCATCAATTCACTACGCGTCTATTAGTTTTCTAAGTTCTCTCCTCAAAATCTTTTTAGCCGCATTTCGGGGAATCTCTTCAATAAAGTACATATTCTTTGGGATTTTATATTTTGCCAGACGCCCAAGGCAATAAGTCTTAATATCTTCTTCTGTCAACGTTTTGCTGGAGGCTTGGATAAAAGCAATTGGCACCTGACCCCACCGCTTATCTACCATGGCAATAACGCCTGCATCAGCTATCTCGGGATGAGCTGTTAAGACACCTTCTATTTCGGCTGGATACACATTCTCCCCGCCAGAAATGATGAGGTCCGAACGCCGATCTAAAACAAACAAAAATCCATCCTCATCCATATAGCCAAGATCACCAGTCGCAAGCCAGCCATTTTTAATTTTCTCTTGGGTGTCCTTCTCTCTGTTTAAATAGCCTATCGTAACGTTGAAGCCCTTTACGATAATTTCCCCTGCTTCACCTGGGCTGGCTTCTTTTTCATCATTATTCATTATTTTCATTTGTGCAGGGAAAAGCGGTTTTCCTGCCGATCCCAGCTTTGTGAGACTATATTCAGGTGATAATGTAGCAACCTGCGATGAAGTTTCCGTCATTCCATAGGTTTGATAAACAGGTATTGATTTTTCCTTACAGCTTTCAAGAAGACTTAGTGGTGCTGGCCCTCCTCCCAGCAGCATGCAGCGAAAATGCTTGGGAAGCCGCTCCTGGCCCAATTCCTCCAGTATCTGAGTAAGCATCGTACTCACAACTGACATGACCGTTATATTCCTTTTTTCGATAACTTCAATGACTTCTCTAGCATGAAAACGCTCTAAGATATGTATGTTAATTCCGTAAATAACAGAGCGCATTAAGATAGAATAACCGCTAATATGAAATAGCGGAACTGTACATAACCATGAATCATTTTCAGCCAAACCAAGGTTTAAAGCTGATCCTGCAGCACTCCACCAATGATTTCCGTACGTTTGCAGTACACCTTTCGGATTCCCGGTTGTCCCTGATGTATACATGACTGTACAAACATCATTCAAGTCCAATTCTCTTACTATTAGTGCTTCACTATATGGAAGGGTATGCAATTTTTCTTTCTGCAATACAATGACGGCCGGGCAGCTCTCTTTTACTTCTTCAGCAGCGGAAATGAATGAATCCTCAGTTATTAAATAGGCTGAGTCTGAATCTTGAACCTGCCAGGAAAGTTCACTTGCAGTAAGGCGGCTGTTTAAGATTACTGCTTTTACTCCCAGCAGCTGAAGTGCAAATAAAATGATTGCACTGTCTGCACTGTTTTTTAAGAGAACTGCAGCAAAATCATTCTTTTGTATACCTTGTCCTGCCATTCTGCCTGCAAAATCCACGGCACGGTCATATACTTCCTTAAAAGAAAATTGCATTCCTTCAAACTCAATCGCAGTGCGATCAGGTGTTAAGAAAGCACGCTTAATTAAAAAGTTTTCCATGAGCTGCTCTCCCATTCCAGCACGCTCCTTTCTTCGATGCTCATTTATATCTTCTGATATTACAAAAAAGCTTGATGGAGTTCACCATCAAGCCTTGTTTATTGACATTAAGGGAAACGCGGAAATTGACCAAAGTCCGGTTTGCGTTTTTCTTTAAACGCATCTCTTCCTTCTTTTGCCTCGTCAGTTGTGTAGTAAAGAAGCGTTGCATCACCAGCGAATTGCTGAATACCAGCAAGACCATCTGTATCTGCATTAAATGCTGCTTTTAGGAAACGGATCGCTGTTGGGCTTTTCTCGAGAATTTCCTCACACCACTGAATAGTCTCTTCCTCAACCTTTTCAAGTGGAACGACTGTATTGACAAGTCCCATATCCATTGCTTCCTGTGCATTATATTGACGGCATAAGAACCAAATTTCGCGCGCTTTTTTGTGGCCGACAATTCTTGCAAGGTAACCGGAACCATAACCAGCATCGAAACTGCCGACTTTCGGGCCCGTTTGACCAAATACTGCATTATCTGCTGCAATCGTTAAATCACAAACAATATGCAGAACATGTCCGCCGCCGATTGCATATCCCTTTACCATTGCAATAACTGGTTTCGGAATAACACGAATTAAGCGCTGCAGGTCAAGAACATTTAGACGTGGAATTTGGTCGTCACCGACATATCCGCCATGACCGCGAACTTTCTGGTCTCCACCGGAACAGAATGCTTTATCTCCAGCACCTGTTAAAATAATAACACCAACATTTTCATCATCACGTGCATACGCAAATGCATCAATTAGCTCCATTACCGTTCTTGGAGTGAAAGCATTATGTACTTGTGGGCGATTGATCGTAATCTTTGCAATCCCATTATACGTTTCGTATAGGACTTCCTCATATTGGCGTCCTGCAACCCATTCAACTGCTGACATTTCTATTGCCTCCTTTAATGTAAAGCTATAAAAGGACAAATCATTCTTTTATCCTCTGTTATTTTTGCTTTTCGACTATTTATTCATGCGCGAAAAGAGAAACTCCTCTACTATTGTACCAAATTTTTCAGGTTTCTCCACATGAATTGCATGACCGCAATTTTTAACCATCTGCCACTCGCAATTTGGCAGGGATGCTGTCATTCTATCTGCTATTTCGCAAAATTTCTTGTCTAATTCTCCGGTAATGAGGAGAACATTAAGTGATAGCTTAGCTAAATCCTCCCACCAAGACGGCTGAGAGCCTGTACCCATTCCCATCAAGCTGTTGCTCAATCCTTTAGGATCGTTATGCAGTCGCTGTTCGCGAATACGGTTCCGCTTATCCATAGGAAGAGCTTTTTGACTGTCAAACATCGGGATATTCTCCCAATAATCCACAAAGTGAAAAACGCCTTTCTCCAAAATCATATGAGCTAATTTCAGATCATTTGCTCTGCGGATTATTCTCTCTTCTTCTGTACGAAGGCCAGGGGTAGCACTCTCCAAAATAAGACGGTCCACCAAATGCTGATGTTTCAGAGCAAAGGTTAAGGCAAGCCGTCCTCCCATTGAATAGCCGAGTACATCTGCCTTTGAAATGTTTAAGTGCTGAAATAATTCTTTAAGATGCTCTGCTGCCTTTTCAACCGTATAGAAACTGACGTCATCTGGTGACTCTGTCTGACCATGACCAATGATATCAACGGCAAAAACAGATCTATTAGATGCCCAAAAAGGATGGAGCTCCCGCCACCCAGTACTATTGCCAGTGAAGCCATGCAATAAAACCAGTGGTTTTCCTTTTCCCCAGCAATCGACATGGTAGCGAATGCCGTCTATAACAAAATTCATCGGTATTCGCCTTCCAAAAACCGACTTATTTCCCGGGAAACAGCATTTGTCAATTCTCGATGCTCTTGTACATTTTCGTCACGGTTTGTCGTAATTTCCAGAACGTTCAAGCCCTTATTCTCCAAACTTCGCGCCAAAGAGGAAGAAAGGTGAGTCCAATCTTCAATAAGGTTATAATGCCCGCCAAACATGCGAATACTGTGCTCAAATTGAATGTCTAGCGGAGTACCAAAGAGCCTCTCAAAGTTTTTTGGATGCTCAGATTGAGGAAGGAAAGAAAAGATTCCGCCGCCATTATTATTAATGAGTAGAACAGTTAAGTTAATATCATATAGCTTAGAGGCAATGAGACCATTAAGATCATGGAAAAAGGTTAGATCTCCGACAATTAAATATGCAGGCTGTGTAATGGAAGCCGCACCTAAAGCGGTTGAAACAACCCCGTCAATTCCATTGGCACCTCTGTTTGCCATAACCTTAAACGACTTCTGATTAAAATGGAAGAACGTATCAAGATCTCTGATTGGCATGCTGTTCCCTACAAATAGAAGTGACCCATTAGGCAGCAGCTTTGAAAGCTGTGCAAATAATTTTCCTTCGCTTAAAGATTCAGTCTGATTAATTTCCTGCAGGCATTCTCTTGTTATTTCATTTAATGATCTCCAAAGAGAAAAGTAAGTATCATTTTTATTTTCACTCAAAAGTGGAAGTAATTCTGAGCAAAAAAGTGTTTCATGACAGTAAATCATATCTGTTGATACGAGTCCCTGATCACGCCATCCGGCACCTCCATCAATGACTAATTGGCGTGCATGGGCATGCTCTTTTAAAAAGATGGACAGAGGTTTTGAAACAGGCATTGCTCCAAAACGGATGACAATCTCAGGCTGCAGTTCCTGCAGTGCCTTTTTATTCTTCAAAATCGTATCATATGTATCGATGATAAATGCTCCATCATGATTTCCGCTGCGCAGTTGGGATAACGGATCTGCCAGGATAGGGAACTTCAGCTTTTGAGCAAGCTTCACCACTTCTCCGGCAAACATCTCTTCTTCCAGCGGTCCGCAAATTATGATCCCATTCTCAGTTTTGGAGATTGTTTCGGCGATTTCAGCGAATTCATCTTGTGACAGAGTATACTCACCTGTTTGAACCTTCACATATCGCTCCTCACGTTCATGGGATAAAAATAAATCTTCTTGATCTAAGAGAGGAATTAATGGCTCTCTAAAAGGAAAATTCAAATGAACAGGTCCGGAAGGTGCTCTTTTCGCAGCTGCAGCAGCACGTGCACAAACGGTCCTTGCATATCGAATCATTTCCTCTGAACTTTCAGGCGGTGCCATTTCCACGAACCATTTGACATGATGACCATATAAGCGGATTTGATCAATCGCCTGTGGTGCCCCAACATCTCTCAGTTCATGTGGCCGATCTGCTGTCAGCACGATCAGAGGAACTCTTGAATAAAAAGCTTCCACAATTGCCGGGAAGTAATTCGCTGCTGCCGTTCCAGAAGTGCATAGTAACACAACAGGCTGTTTTGATGCTTTTGCCAGTCCTAATGCAAAAAAGGCAGCAGACCGTTCATCCACATGAATGTGGATGTTTAAGTCTGGATGCTCTGCCATTACCATCGCCATAGGGGTAGAGCGGGAGCCAGGACTGACGACTGCATTTTCAACCCCATTTTTGACAAGCTCCGCAACAAATGCAGCAATATAGGAAGTTAAGGCTGCTTGATGATTCATTGTTTCATCCCTCCAAGAGCTGACCGCATTGGCCGGAATTTAATTTTTGTTTCCTCATATTCACTTAGCGGTTCGGAATGCTGCACAACTCCACATCCAGCAAAGATGGATGCTTCATCCCCCTGAATTAATCCTGAACGTAACGCAACAGCAAACTCTCCATCCCCTCTATAATCCAACCAGCCAATTGGGGCGGCATAAAATCCACGGTCCAATTCTTCCCGTTCACGAATCACTTTAATAGCTGATTCAGTTGGGACACCGCCAAGCGCGGGTGTAGGATGCAATCGTTCCACAAGCGAGAGTAATGAAGTATCATGCTTGGCTGTTCCAGTTACAGGTGTATATAGATGCTGTATATCTTTTAGCTTCATTAATACAGGCTTATCTGGTATGCTCACAGACTCGCATGTTTCCTTCATAGCGGCCGTGATCATTTCAACTACATAGTGGTGCTCAACTGTATTTTTGGGATCTTGTAGCAATTCTTTGCCCAGCTCTTGATCCTCGTCTTCTGTAACTCCTCTGCGGATGGATCCTGCAAGACATGCAGAAAACAAAGTCTTTCCTTCTTTTTTTACTAAGCGTTCAGGTGTCGCTCCTATAAAACAGTCGCCGCTTGCTTCAAACGCAAAAATAAAACTATTCTTTTGCCTTGATAATAAGTTTCCAAGTACATCTTCAATTGAAATCTGCTGTGAAAATGCCAGCCTTTCTTCCCGTGCAAGTACTACTTTCTGATAAAGGCCATTCATCATGTCATTGACAACGCTCTCAACTGTCTCCATCCAAGCTTCCGGATTTATTTCTTCATCTTTTAGAAGGGTATTTGACCTTGCAGGAAGACCTGATGGCAGATCAGTTAAAATGGCCTGACGGTTGGCTTCTATTTTTTTGTATAGTGATAAATCATCATGCTGTGTACAAATAACATTGGTCGTTAAAAAGGCTTCACCATCAACGATGCTATACGTAAATAAAGGAAGATGGAAAAGAGAATGTGAAAATTTGGACCACAGCTTTGTCTTTTCTTTATTTGGATCGAAGGAAAAGCCTCCGAATAATAGTGGACCTGTACCT
This sequence comes from Cytobacillus gottheilii, assembly GCF_001636345.1. Classification (GTDB taxonomy): domain Bacteria; phylum Bacillota; class Bacilli; order Bacillales; family Cytobacillaceae; genus Cytobacillus; species Cytobacillus gottheilii. The sequence goes on along the minus strand of NZ_KV440945.1, from coordinate 1,160,203 downwards.
TTATTGGAATATGAATTATAAATAACCATATCTTGCAGTAAAGCTTCCCACTCTTTTTTCACAAGAAAAAAGCGGTCAGCTGCCTGATCCGACTGAATTTGTCCACATATTCCCATTCCAACAAAAACCTCATTGCCGGAATCTTCTTTCCAAAAAAATCGTTCTCCTTCATATCGAGCCTGTCCGGCATGAAAGAAAAGTAAAGGATCTATTTCATTTATTTTTTTTACTTCGCTCACTAAAATGGGCTTTGATAAAGCTTTTGCCTTTTCAATCGCTTCATGGATCCCTTCTTTTAGTTCCGTGTCATGAATCGTAACCAAAAAAATCCCTCCAATAGCTGCATTAGCGGCTATTCTTCATTCCTTTAAGATACACCTCAATCGCTTGACATGTCAATGATTCAGGATGTTTCGCCTATCTATCATACCATATATATTGAAGAAAACGAGTTCGTAACTTCTACTATTCCCATTAATAGAGCTTTTTTAAAAGCCGTTTTCTGTTGATTAAATTGAAAATAAATTGATCACGCTCTAGTCATTGATTTTGCAGGGCTGCTTCTGCTGGGAATTACCGCCACTGCTTCTTGTAAAATTTCATTGACACCCCATCAAACATTTCCTAAACTTATGATTGTAATGTTAATAATATCGTTTTATTTGGCATATTTCATTAACAATTGACACATATATACAACAAAGGGAGAGTGTAATCATGCAACCTGAAGTGCAGACGAGCTTTAAGCCTGCAAATGGGGCAAAAGGCTGGAAAGTATGGTGGCAGTTAACAAGACCACATACATTAACTGCAGCGTTTGTCCCAGTCCTAATCGGAACAGCATTAGCGATCAGTGACACTGATATACATTTCGGATTATTTCTTGCCATGCTGCTGGCAAGCTTGCTTATTCAAGCAGCAACGAATATGTTTAACGAATATTACGATTTTAAAAGAGGACTGGATACGGAAGAATCTGTAGGAATTGGCGGAGCGATTGTACGAGATGGAATCAAACCAAAAACCATTATGCAGATTGCCTTAAGCTTATACGGCATTTCCATGCTGCTTGGAGTCTACATTTGTATGCAAACAAGCTGGTGGCTCGCTGCTGTTGGTCTTGTCTGCATGGCTGTCGGTTATTTGTATACGGGTGGACCGCTTCCAATTGCCTACACACCTTTCGGAGAACTTTTTGCTGGCTTTTTTATGGGGATGATGATTATCCTGATTTCATTCTACATTCAAACCGGTACTGTTTCTTTAACAAGTGTGCTTGTCTCTTTCCCAATCCTGCTGCTTGTTGGCGCCATTCTGTTAGCCAACAATATCCGCGATTTTGATGGAGATAAGGCTTTTGGCCGTAAAACTTTAGCTATTTTGATTGGCAGAGAGGGAGCTGTAAAGCTTCTTGCCGTTATGTTTATTGTTTCTTATGCATGGGTGTTTATTTTAATTTTTACGGGTGTCAGCTCGCCATGGCTTGCTCTTGTTGTTTTAAGCACACCGAAAGCAATTAAAGCCACAAAAGGCTTTATCGGAAAATCAATTCCTGTTACAATGATGCCAGCTATGGTTGCAACCGCACAAACTAATACCATTTTTGGTTTCTTACTGTCAATTGGCTTATTTTTAGGTTACTTTTTATAATAATTCAATCCCTTCGCACACATGTGGCAAAGGGATTTTTTTTGTGTAATCAGGCAATAATAGATCATCCTCTATTCTAAAACATGGTTAACTTTTTTGAAATCAGGGTATTTTCAAGATATGACAATAAAAAGGACAAGTACCGTTCATAATAAAAAGAACCAGAAATTTAAGTTCAAAAGAGGATGTGGATTGTTTGCTTACGAATACACAACTAGACCAATTAAAAAGTACACTGCTTGAGGAAAAGCAGTCACTCGAAAACCAGCTCCAGGATAATAAAGACGGCAGTTTAGAGGGTGTAAATGCCCGCGAAACAGTTGGTGAGCTTTCACTATATGACAATCATCCTGCTGATATGGGTTCTGAGCTCTACGAAAGAGAAAAAGATTTCGCCTTAGAGGAACATCATGATTCACAGGTAAACAAAATTAATGCTGCATTACAAGCTATTGAAAATGGAACATACGGAAAATGTAAAGAATGCGGTACCGAGATTCCTTTTGAAAGGCTAGAAGTTGTTCCTTATACTCTATACTGTAAAGAACACAGTCCTGAACAAAGTATTAAAGGGGATCGGCCGGTTGAAGAAGAGGTACTGGAGCCCGCTCACGGAAATACTTTTCAGCATAAACAATTCAGAGAAGTTGTTGATAATGAGGACAGTTTCCAAGAAGTTGCTCGATACGGGACATCAGAAACACCTTCTGATTTAAGAGGGGATTACGAAGATTATAACTCTCTATACAATGAAGGACATGATGATGAAGGATTTACTGAGGATTATGAGACCTTTATAGGCAATGATATGGAGGGGAAATCCCGAAAAATCTATCCTTCCAAAAAGCATGAAGAGTATGAAGCAATGCTTGATTCTGAGGATATCGATGCACCATTTGGCGATGTGCCTTATCATCAATCAGACGGGTATGTGGATGACAAAAAAGATGAGTAAATAATAATTTAAAAAAGCGATACCATTCTTCCTAATGGTATCGCTTGTATTTATTATCTCTATATACTTGATTCAAGATCGCCAATAATTTCGTCAATGGTTTCCGTTACATCGTTTGTCCTTCTAGCAATATTAATACTAAATTCTAATAACTCTTTGTAGCTTTGCACAGGAATGACAGCATTGCTCTTCTCATATTCGTTCAACTGCAGGCCAATATTTTGCAAGTGAAGAAGTACCTCTTCCATTGAGCCTTTTTCCATTTCAAACATAATGCTACCCCCTTTTCTCTTGTATCCATTATTACCATAAAATATAAATTTTTATAGTGGTAATAATTTCATCTTCCTCTTATCACATGGGTATGTCCGCATTCGTCCTTTTATTCTACCTAAAAGTTTCCAGTTAAAATACAGATGATAACCTTATTTTCCTAAAAATTAAAATAGAAAGCGGAAGAAAAAATTGCCTCTCCCGCATCAGTGATGAATATATTAAGACATTCAGCAACATACAATTTGCCGTATTTTACGGTTCTATACCTTAATATGAGATGAATGAATTCCCCATATATCGTCTGCATATTCTCTAATTGTTCGATCACTTGAAAAGAAACCAGACGTCCCAATATTTCTTAAACTCATTTTTAGCCAGCGCTGCTGATCAGCATAAGCTACCCCCGCTTTATGCTGGGTCTTGGCGTAAGCATCAAAGTCTCTTAGTACATAATATTGGTCATTTTCCATCAATAAGGAGCTCGCGATCGCTTCAAATTCTCCAGCAGTATCTGGAAAAAATCCGTTTGTTAATTGACCCAATACCTTGCTAATTCGATTATCGTGATGATAATATTCCATTGAATTGTAGCCGCCTTGACGTTCGTATTTCAAGACTTCCTCAGCTGTAAGGCCAAATATGAAAATATTCTCCTCCCCAGCCTTTTCTTTAATTTCAATATTCGCTCCATCCAGCGTTCCAACAGTAATGGCACCATTCATCATAAATTTCATATTGCCTGTGCCAGAAGCTTCTTTTGTTGCTGTTGAGATCTGCTCACTAATATCTGCAGCAGGAAATACCAGTTCAGCTAATGATACTCGATAATTTTCCAGAAAAACGACCTTCAGCTGATCTCGTGTTTGCGGGTCATTATTCACTTTTGCGGCCACAGAGTTTATTAATTTAATGATTTTTTTAGCATAATAGTAGCCAGGAGATGCTTTTGCTCCAAAAATAAAGGTTCTTGGCGGCATACTGAAACTACTATTCTCTTTCAATTGATTGTATAAGTACATGACGTGAAGGATATTTAAAAGCTGTCTTTTATAAGCATGAAGCCTTTTTACTTGAACATCAAAAATAGATGAAGGATCAATTTGAAGCCCTGCCTGCTTCCTGATCACTTCGGCCAGACGCTCTTTGTTTTTCTTTTTAATAACTGAAAGCTGTTCCAGAAAAGCTGGGTTGTTCTCATAAGCAAGCAGCTTTTGAAGTTCCTCTGGCTGTCTGATCCACTCCTTTCCGATGCTGTCATTTATCAGGTTTGTTAACAGCGGATTGGATTTGATCAGCCATCTTCTATGGGTAATTCCATTTGTCTTGTTATTGAATTTATCAGGGTAATATTGATAAAACTGATTCATTTCCCTCAGTTTGAGTATCTCCGTATGCAAAGCTGCAACGCCATTAACACTATGACTGCCGCAAATGGCTAAATGAGCCATCTTCACTTGACCATGTGCAATAATGGCCATGTTTTCTATACGTGTCCAGTCTCCTTCGTACTCTTGCCATAGTTCCTGACAAAAGCGTTCATTTATTTCATTGACGATCATGTATATCCTTGGCAGTAAAGGCTGAAATATACGTATCGGCCACTTTTCCAATGCTTCTGCTAGTGTAGTATGGTTCGTATACGAAATCGTATTCACAGTAATATTCCAAGCTTCCTCCCAGCTCATCCCCTCTTCATCGAGCAGAATTCTCATCAGCTCAGGGATTGCCAGTACAGGATGGGTGTCATTTATATGAATACTGACATATTCGTGAAAGTCTCTTAAATTATTATGCTGTCTGCGGTAGTTTTGAACAATTGATTTCAAACTGGCACAAACAAGAAAATACTGCTGCTTTAATCTCAATATTTTTCCTTCATCATGCGTATCATCCGGATACAAGAATTCAGACACCTGCTCAGTTTCGCGTTTGTAATTTAATATATCTTTATTTACAGGATAAGGGGCCGGCTCCGCACTCCATAACCTTAACGTGTTAATAGTATCAGTTTGATAGCCTGCAACAGGCATATCATAAGGGACAGCAGTAATAAGTTCCGAGTTCAAGTGCCGAAAAGCGAGAGAACCGTCTTCTTTTGTCCAGCTTTCAACATGTCCCCAAAAGGGCACTTCAATAGCTAAATCTGGTTTTCTTACTTCCCAGACATGCCCATTGCGAAGCCATTGCTCCGGCAATTCTACTTGATATCCATCGACAATCTTCTGCTCAAACAGGCCATGCTTATAGCGAATACCAAAGCCATGACCTGCCAAATTTAAGGATGCAAGCGAATCAAGGAAGCAAGCGGCCAGACGCCCAAGTCCACCATTGCCTAAACCGGCATCTACCTCTATCTCCTCAAGATTCTTAAAATCGATCCCTAAATCATGTAACCCTTCTTCTACTACGTTCTCAATGCCTAAGTTCATTAAGTTTTGCCGAAGCAGTCGGCCAAGCAGGAACTCAATCGAGAGATAATACACTTGTTTTTCCTTATCAATACGATATCGTTCATTGGTGTTGATCCATTCTGTACTGATATGTTCTCGAACAAGCTGCCCTAAAGCAAAATACCGGTCTTTTTCAGTGCTTTCTCCAAAACTTTTACCGCAAGTCATCTCAAGCTTTTTTAGAAAAGCTTCCTTAAATGCATCCTTATCAGAAAACATGAGTTTCACTCCTAGTAATAAGACTTGCGTACAATCTATTATATTGAAAAGCAGACTGCGCCCAGCTAAAATCCTTCTTCATCGCATTGGTCATCACTTGGTCCATATCATTTTCATTCTGAAAAAAGTCCAAAGCCCTTCGAATCGTATAGAGCATATCATGAGCATTAAAATTGGTAAACGTAAAGCCGTTCCCTTTTCTCGTTTCTGGGTCATATGAAAGAACCGTATCTTTTAATCCTCCAGTTTCGCGGACAATTGGAACTGCTCCGTATCGCATCGCAATCATTTGGCCAAGTCCGCATGGTTCAAATTGAGATGGCATAAGAAATAAATCTGCACCAGCATAGATCCGGTGAGCAATACTCTCATCAAAACCAATATAGGCTTTGCATTTTTGCGGATATTTCTGCTCCATAGCCCGGAAAAATTGCTCAAATGGCTCATCGCCTGTGCCCAGCAATATAAACTGAATATCCTCCTGCATTAATTCATGAAAAATACATGTAATTAAATCAAGACCTTTTTGCTTCGTTAATCTGGTAACCATCGCAATAATAGGGATCTCAATATCTTCTTCCAATCCAAATTTCTGCTGAAGATCCAGCTTATTTTCTTTCTTCCCACGTCTATTACTTACATGAAAAGATTGCTTTAATGCAGGATCTGATGCAGGGTTATAAAATTCATCATCAATTCCATTTAGAATGCCTTCTAAATGATTGGCTCTTTGCTTTAGCAGACCATGCAGCTTTTCTCCATAATATTCACTTTGAATCTCTTCCTTATAAGCTTCACTTACTGTTGTAATGGAATCTGCAGCCACTAATCCGCCCTTCATAAAATTCATAGCTCCGTAAAACTCTAATTCTTTACTATTAAAATGCTTATAATCCAGTTCAAATAAATCTCCAGCAGCCTCTTTAGCGAAGATCCCTTGAAATTGCAGATTATGAATGGTGAATACCGACTTAATATGCTGATACCCCTGTCTATGCTGATACTTTATTCTCAATAAATAGGGAATCATCGCAGTATGCCAGTCATGACAATGGATAATATCCGGAAGAAAGTCAATATGCCCCAGACTTTCAAGCACAGCTTGATTGAAGTAAGCAAACCGTTCTCCATCGTCATCATATCCATATAGATTTTCTCTATTAAAATAATACTCGTTATCAACAAAATAATAGGTGATATTCTTAAACACTAACTGTTCAATGCCACAATATTGTTTTCTCCAGCCGACTTTCACATCGAACTGCTTTACAGGATTCATCTCTTTTTTATACTGCTGATGGATTGTTCCATATTTCGGAAGAATTACTCTTACATCTGTTCCTTGCTTTATTAATTCATTAGGCAGTGAGCCAGCAACATCAGCTAAACCTCCAGATTTTACAAAAGGCACACACTCTGACACGACAAATAATACGTTCACGAATTCATCAGCGCTCCTTGTACCGTGCCTTTGCGAACTACGAATGGATTTTCTTCTGTTCCAATTAGGCTGGTATTTGGTTGTACCTTTACATCTTTATCTAAAATTGCGGACTCTAATACACAATTTTCTTCAATCTCACATTTTTGCATAATAATACTGTTTCTCACCACGGTTCCTTTACCAATGACAACACCGCGGGATATAATGCTATTTTCTACCGTTCCTTCAATCCGGCATCCGTTCGCAATGATTGAATTGCGAACAGAGCTTCCTGTTAAGTAACGGGTTGGCGGTTCATCCTTGACCTTTGTATAAATAGGCTGATCTTTTAAAAAGAGGTCTTTCCATGTTTGAGCCTGCAAAAGCTTCATATTTGCCTGGAAATACGTTTCAATTGAATCAATAGCAACATAAGAACCTGTATACTCATACGTACAAAGTGTATAGTTATTATAATCTTGATCAGCTACAACGTCACACATGCATGTGTATCCTGTTTCATCTCTTGTACTTATCAGCTCAATTAAAAGGGATTTTTTCACTAAGAACATTTCTAATGATTGCTCTTCTTTACAAATAACTGTGATGTCACAGCCAGTATTGATATGGCGATCAAGAACTGGTTGAAAATCCATATTAAAGACAGTAAAGCAGTTAGAAATAAGTGCATATTCCTGTCTGCTTCTATAAAAATAATCCATATTGGCTGCAAAGTGGTTAAATGAGCCAATGCCTTTATGAGGGCTGTCTAAATTAGGGGAAGGAAAAAAGAAAAGGCCATCCCGTTTACGATTTAAGTCCCAGTTCTTTCCTGATCCCAGATGGTCCATTAAAGAACGATATTGGTATTTGGGGAATATGGCTACACTGACAATTCCTGAGTTCACCATATTGGAAAGAATGAAGTCAATTAACCTGTAACGTCCCGCAAAGGGTATCGCAGCTAAAGAGCGGTGAAGGAACAGCTCCTTAAGCCCATCATGGTAGGTCGTAGCGTCGATAACGCCAAGCAACATATTATTCACATGTATCCCTCCTTCTTTTTATCAGCCTGTTTTGATTAGTTTGCAAGCAATTCAAGCATATCCTCTGTTACTAAAACAATTTTGCCGTCTAGGGATCTGATGACAGTTCCATCAGGTATATTAATGTCAGGCGGAACAATCGCTTTTTCTATTAAGACATTCTTGCCTACAACAGCCCCCGGCATCACAACAGATTCCCTAATTACCGTTCCATTGCCTACGGTAACTCCTTGAAAGAGAACCGACTTATGAATATCGCCTTCAATTATACAGCCTTCATTGATTAAAGACTGAGACACGGCAGCATCTGGTGAAATATATTGGGGTGGATGATTTGAATTTACAGAATAAATCCTCCAGTCATAATCAAAAAGACTTAACTCGCTATTTTCTTCCAGCAGATCCATATTTGCCTCCCATAGGCTTTCGACAGTTCCAACATCCTTCCAATATCCTTTAAAAGGATAGGCAAATAACTTACATTCATCTTTAAGCATTTGCGGAATGATATCTTTGCCAAAGTCATGGCTGGAAGTATGATTTAAATCATCTTCTCTTAATAGCCTTTTTAAAACACTCCAGTTAAAAATATAGATGCCCATGGATGCAAGATTGTTCTTTGGATTTGCCGGCTTCTCATCAAACTCAATAATGTTCAATTCATCATTCGTGTTCATAATGCCAAATCGGGAAGCTTCATGCCATGGCACTTCAATAACGGATATAGTGGCATCTGCTCCTTTGTTTTTATGGTATTCAAGCATAAGATCATAGTCCATCTTATAAATGTGATCACCAGATAAAATGAGTACATATTCTGGATCGTATTGTTCTAAGTAGTTTAAATTTTGATAAATGGCGCTTGCTGTTCCTGTATACCACTTTACCTCTGAAGATGCGCTGTATGGCGGCAGCACGGTTACACCGCCATCTTTTCTGTCCAGATCCCATGCACTGCCTATGCCAATGTATGAATTCAGAACAAGAGGCTGATACTGTGTCAAAACACCAACTGTATCAATGCCTGAATTTGTACAGTTGCTTAAAGCAAAATCAATGATACGATACTTTCCTCCAAAAGGGACAGCTGGCTTAGCTAAGTTTTTTGTTAAAGAATTAAGCCTGCTTCCCTGTCCCCCTGCTAACAGCATGGCTACGCAGTTTTTCTTTCCCATTTCCTTTTCTCCCCTTTCTTTTTTTTACATGTCTTAAAATTGAAGCTCCAAAAGGAGGGATGGTCATTTGAATACACCATTGTTTACCGTGAAAAGGGATTTCCATTGATCTCAGCAATTTCTTATTGATTTGGTTTGTTCCTCCGAACACCTCCAAATCACTATTAAATATCTCCCGGTATTCACCCTCGTATGGCACACCAATCTGATAGTCAGCATAAGAGCGATCTGTAAAATTGCAAACAACTACATAAAACTCCTCTGGATCGTCCCCTCTTCTGATAAAAGAAAAAATCGACTGCTCCTTATTATCTGCATCAATCCATTCAAAGCCTTCATGACGCTGTTCAACCTCATAAAGCTGCTTTGATCTCTTGTATAACTTAATAAGCTCTTTGACATATCCATTCATTTTTTTATGCATATCATATTTCAGTAAGTGCCAATCCAGCTGATCCTGATCTTTCCACTCAGAAAACATCCCTAGCTCAAATCCCATAAAAAGAAGTTTTTTTCCAGGATGAGCAAACATAAAAGCCAAAAGGAGCCGCATCTGGGCAAACTTCTGCCAATAGTTTCCCGGCATTTTATCTAACAATGACTTTTTCCCATGCACGACCTCATCATGTGAAAAAGGTAATATGAAATTCTCCGAGAAAGCGTACATAAGCGAAAAGGTCATTTTTCCATGCTCATGTTTTCGATCTGCTGCATGAGTTTCCATGTAAGAAAGAACATCATTCATCCAGCCCATATTCCACTTATAACTGAATCCTAACCCGCCATAATGAACTGGAGCGGTTACTTGCGGCCAGTCAGTTGAATCTTCTGCAATCATCAGCACACTCGGGTCATATAGTGTTACCTGTTCATTCAGTTTACGCAAAAATGCTGTTCCAAATGGATTTTCCTCCGTGCTCTGGCGATTCGGCCAATAGATTATATTGGACACAGCATCTACGCGGAATCCGTCAATATGATATTTTTCAAGCCAAAAAATAGCATTAGAAATCAAAAAACTTTGAACTTCATTTTTAGCAAGATTAAAATTTGCTGTTCCCCAAACAGGATTCTCACGATCGGCTTCCGTTTCATATTCATATACATTGTCACCATCAAAGGCATATAGTCCATGTGCGTCTTTACAAAAATGACCTGGAACCCAATCCAGTATGACTCCGATTTCATGCTGATGACATTGATCAATGAAATACATTAAATCTTTAGGAGATCCATATCTGCTAGTTGCCGAAAAATAACCTGTACCCTGATACCCCCAGGAAATATCGAGCGGATGCTCAACAAGAGGCAATATTTCAAGATGAGTAAAACCGTGTTCTTTAATATATGGTATGAGTTCTGCTGCTAATTCCTGATAACTTAAATATTTTCCATTTTTCTTTTTCCAAGTTCCTAAATGGACTTCATAAATGACCATCGGCTTTGCTAAAGAATGGCTCTTTTCTCTTTTCTGAAGCCATTTCACATCATTCCATTCATATTCATCTAACCCGTATACAATGGAAGCAGTCCGTGGCCGCAGCTCAGAAAAAAAAGCATACGGATCGGATTTTAATAGTACCTTTCCTTCCTTTGTGACAATTTCATACTTGTAAAGCTGACCTTCCAAGTTCATCTGAATAACAGTAAACCAGACACCTTCCTGATTTACTTTTTGCAGCGGGTGCGCCTCTCCATTCCAGTTATTAAAATCCCCTGCGATTCTAACTTCTGCGGCATTCGGTGCCCACACGCAGAATCTAGTCTGAACTCCCTCCTCACTCTGTAGCAGATGCGAACCAAAAAGCTTATAGGCTTCAAACAATGTACCTTCATGAAACAAATGTAGTTCGTAATCAGTAGGAAATACTGTATCCATGCTTTTTATCACCTCTGCTGGTTCTATTTCACGTACTCCTTATAAAAGAGGTATTCGATAAGAAATGCCAAATCCCTTGCATTTATCTATCATAATCTTTTGACAATTTTATGCATATTTCGCCAGCTTTCATTATATTGCATCCAAATCTCTTAAAAATAGTCAGATCTTTTAGAGGTGAAGTTCTTTAAGGATAATTTTTTATGTTCATTGCATAATAAATAGAAGAGATTGAAAGGAGCGTGACCGTTGATGAGCAATCAGGAAGAAGAGTATCTTTTAAACGAAGCAAATAAAAATCAAACCAAAATCCCTATTTTTGATGCACCAGATGGAAAAATTATGGCGACCGGAGATATGTTTAGGGGGCCTTATACAGGCGTGACGTCGGAGATTGATTTAAATAATCCGGGACAAAAACTAGTAAGAAAAGAAGAAAATATGGATTAACTCCTTATTTGCACTTTCTTTAAGCACAAAAAAGCTGTCAACTTAAGTTGACAGCTTTTTTAGTATAATGACCCCTACGGGATTCGAACCCGTGTTACCGCCGTGAAAGGGCGGTGTCTTAACCGCTTGACCAAGGGGCCAATATGGCGGAGAAGGAGGGATTTGAACCCTCGCGCCGCTTACGCGACCTACACCCTTAGCAGGGGCGCCTCTTCAGCCTCTTGAGTACTTCCCCATATGGCTCCGCAGGTAGGACTCGAACCTACGACCGTTCGGTTAACAGCCGAATGCTCTACCACTGAGCTACTGCGGAACAATTGTATGGTGGGCCTAAATGGACTCGAACCATCGACCTCACGCTTATCAGGCGTGCGCTCTAACCAGCTGAGCTATAGGCCCATAAAATTGGAGCGGGTGAAGGGAATCGAACCCTCATCATCAGCTTGGAAGGCTGAGGTTTTACCACTAAACTACACCCGCATATTTTTTATATTAAAATGGTGGCTCAGGACGGAATCGAACCGCCGACACAAGGATTTTCAGTCCTTTGCTCTACCGACTGAGCTACTGAGCCATACTATATTTAAAATGGCGGTCCGGACGGGACTCGAACCCGCGACCTCCTGCGTGACAGGCAGGCATTCTAACCAACTGAACTACCGGACCAGATTGCGGGGACAGGATTTGAACCTGTGACCTTCGGGTTATGAGCCCGACGAGCTACCGGACTGCTCCACCCCGCGATAATGTTATTTGCACAAGCATTGCTTATGCTCTTTGTTACCAAATGACTGTCCCGATTTCAGGAAGTGATTTCAAGAAGCAGCTCAATCGGTACAACTCGCAGTGAATTCAACGATGTTTTGCTCGTTGCTCCACCCCGCGATAATAATATTCATTGTTTTGCCATATATAAAATCATGGCGGAGGAAGAGGGATTCGAACCCCCGCGCGGTTTAACCCGCCTGTCGGTTTTCAAGACCGATCCCTTCAGCCGGACTTGGGTATTCCTCCGCATTTCGAAAATGGTGGACCTTGTAGGACTCGAACCTACGACCGGACGGTTATGAGCCGTCTGCTCTAACCAGCTGAGCTAAAGGTCCATTTATATTATTTTGGTAGCGGCGGAGGGGATCGAACCCCCGACCTCACGGGTATGAACCGTACGCTCTAGCCAGCTGAGCTACACCGCCAAAATAAATATAAAGGATAATTTATGGTGGAGCCTAGCGGGATCGAACCGCTGACCTCCTGCGTGCAAGGCAGGCGCTCTCCCAGCTGAGCTAAGGCCCCATATGGGTATTTAAATGAATGGTCGGGAAGACAGGATTCGAACCTGCGACCCCTTGGTCCCAAACCAAGTGCTCTACCAAGCTGAGCTACTCCCCGAAATATATGGCGCGCCCGAAAGGAGTCGAACCCATAACCTTCTGATCCGTAGTCAGACGCTCTATCCAATTGAGCTACGGGCGCATATTAAAATGTTTACTGGTGCCGAGGACCGGAATCGAACCGGTACGGTAGTCACCTACCGCAGGATTTTAAGTCCTGTGCGTCTGCCAGTTCCGCCACCCCGGCAAAAACTTGGAGCGGAAGACGGGATTCGAACCCGCGACCCCCACCTTGGCAAGGTGGTGTTCTACCACTGAACTACTTCCGCAATTTATAAATGGTGCGGGTGAAGGGAGTCGAACCCCCACGCCTTG
>NZ_KV440945.1:896974-1144474 GCF_001636345.1 Cytobacillus gottheilii | reverse complement strand
AAGTCTTTGGCATTCGGAGTTTGTCTGAATTCGGTAACCCGATGAGGGCCCCTAGTCCAAACAGTGCTCTACCTCCAAGACTCTTACTACATGAGGCTAGCCCTAAAGCTATTTCGGAGAGAACCAGCTATCTCCAAGTTCGATTGGAATTTCTCCGCTACCCACACCTCATCCCCGCACTTTTCAACGTGCGTGGGTTCGGTCCTCCATTCAGTGTTACCTGAACTTCAACCTGGACATGGGTAGATCACCTGGTTTCGGGTCTACGACCACATACTCATTCGCCCTATTCAGACTCGCTTTCGCTGCGGCTCCGTCTTATCAACTTAACCTTGCATGTAATCGTAACTCGCCGGTTCATTCTACAAAAGGCACGCCATCACCCGTAAATGGGCTCTGACTACTTGTAGGCACACGGTTTCAGGAACTATTTCACTCCCCTTCCGGGGTGCTTTTCACCTTTCCCTCACGGTACTGGTTCACTATCGGTCACTAGGGAGTATTTAGCCTTGGGAGATGGTCCTCCCTGCTTCCGACGGGATTTCTCGTGTCCCGCCGTACTCAGGATCCACTCTGGAGGGAACGAAGTTTCAACTACAGGGCTTTTACCTTCTCTGGCCGGCCTTTCCAGACCTGTTCACTTACCTCGTTCCTTTGTAACTCCGTGTAGAGTGTCCTACAACCCCAAGAGGCAAGCCTCTTGGTTTGGGCTAATCCCGTTTCGCTCGCCGCTACTCAGGGAATCGCGTTTGCTTTCTCTTCCTCCGGGTACTTAGATGTTTCAGTTCCCCGGGTCTGCCTTCAATACCCTATGTATTCAGGTAAAGATATCATCCCATTACGGATGATGGGTTCCCCCATTCGGAAATCTCCGGATCAAAGCTTACTTACAGCTCCCCGAAGCATATCGGTGTTAGTACCGTCCTTCATCGGCTCCTAGTGCCAAGGCATTCACCGTGCGCCCTTTCTAACTTAACCAGTGTTCGGAAATCGATAAGCGGCGTATCTCTGCGTCAGCTCTCTCACTGTGCTCCTCACGTACCAACTTCGTACGTTCCGGTGCTCGTTCGGTCGCTTCCTTGATCTACTTGCTTCTCGCTTCCCTCACGGTTTGGTAAAAAGATGAGTTGGTAACACATACTTTTTACACTCGTGGTTATTACTCTTACTTAAAATAAATAAGAGAGAAAAAACTAAGATGGCGATTACTTGGTAATCTTCTTCTATATTGCATTATCTAGTTTTCAAGGAACAAGGCCGCTGATTTCAATCACATCGTGATTAGCCATCGCAGCTATTCTTCATGCTGCCTTGCGATAAGCTGAGGATTAACTTCCTCGGACTACTGCGGCGCAGGAGCAATGTATTTAAGCTAATATTCTATTTCAGAATACTAACCCAGAGAGATTGCTCTCTCAAAACTGAACGAACAAATAAAGACGTCTTTTAATGAAGATAAACTTCATTTCATCCTTAGAAAGGAGGTGATCCAGCCGGACCATCCGATACGGCTACCTTGTTACGACTTCACCCCAATCATCTGTCCCACCTTAGGCGGCTGGCTCCAAAAGGTTACCCCTCCGACTTCGGGTGTTACAACCTCGTGTGGTGGGATGGGCGGTGTGTACAAGGCCCGGGAACGTATTCACCGCGGCATGCTGATCCGCGATTCCTAGCGATTCCGGCTTCATGCAGGCGAGTGGCAGCCTGCCATCCGACCTGAGAATGGTTTTATGGGATTGGCTAAACCTCGCGGTCTTGCAGCCCTTTGTACCATCCATTGTAGCACGTGTGCAGCCCAGGTCATAAGGGGCATGATGATTTGACGTCATCCCCACCTTCCTCCGGTTTGTCACCGGCAGTCACCTTAGAGTGCCCAACTGAATGCTGGCAACTAAGAGCAAGGGTTGCGCTCGTTGCGGGACTTAACCCAACATCGCACGACACGAGCTGACGACAACCATGCACCACCTGTCACTCTGTCCCCCGAAGGGGAACGTCCTATCTCTAGGAGTGTCAGAGGATGTCAAGACCTCGTAAGGTTCTTCGCGTTGCTTCGAATTAAACCACATGCTCCACCGCTTGTGCGGGCCCCCGTCAATTCCTTTGAGTTTCAGCCTTGCGGCCGTACTCCCCAGGCGGAGTGCTTAATGCGTTTGCTGCAGCACTAAAGGGCGGAAACCCTCTAACACTTAGCCCTCATCGTTTACGGCGTGGACTACCAGGGTATCTAATCCTGTTCGCTCCCCCCGCTTTCGCGCCTCAGCGTCAGTTACAGACCAGAGAGTCGCCTTCGCCACTGGTGTTCCTCCACATCTCTACGCATTTCACCGCTACACGTGGAATTCCACTCTCCTCTTCTGCACTCAAGTCCCCCAGTTTCCAATGACCCTCCACGGTTGAGCCGTGGGCTTTCACATCAGACTTAAAGGACCGCCTGCGCGCGCTTTACGCCCAATAATTCCGGACAACGCTTGCCACCTGCGTATTACCGCGGCTGCTGGCACGTAGTTAGCCGTGGCTTTCTGGTTAGGTACCGTCAAGGTACCGGCAGTTACTCCGATACTTGTTCTTCCCTAACAACAGAGTTTTACGATCCGAAAACCTTCATCACTCACGCGGCGTTGCTCTGTCAGACTTTCGTCCATTGCGGAAGATTCCCTACTGCTGCCTCCCGTAGGAGTCTGGGCCGTGTCTCAGTCCCAGTGTGGCCGATCACCCTCTCAGGTCGGCTACGCATCGTTGCCTTGGTGAGCCGTTACCTCACCAACTAGCTAATGCGCCGCGGGCCCATCTGTAAGTGATAGCCGAAACCATCTTTCAGCTTAAGGACATGAGTCCAAAAGCATTATCCGGTATTAGCTCCGGTTGCCCGAAGTTATCCCAGTCTTCCAGGCAGGTTGCCCACGTGTTACTCACCCGTCCGCCGCTAACTTCAGGGAGCAAGCTCCCATCTGTCCGCTCGACTTGCATGTATTAGGCACGCCGCCAGCGTTCGTCCTGAGCCAGGATCAAACTCTCCAAGAAAGAGTTGATTAGCTCTTGTGTACATAATGTACATTGTTGATTCCGAAGAATCTTTTTAAACGTTGACGTTTTATTGTTCGTTCAGTTTTCAAAGAGCAATTTTATTAACTCCGCCGCTCAGAAGCGACTTTATTATCATAACAGCTTTCCACAACCGAGTCAACAACTTTTTTAAAATGTTTTTTTAAGAAGTTGTAATTCAATTGTGCGCCTCTCATGAGGACGAGATTTAATATATCATGTTCTAAATATGTTTGCAATATATTTTTTTATTTTTTATTTTATTTTTTTATACTTCATTTCTTTAATAGGTATTTATGCAAATTAGAACTTATAAGTATAGACATAATAATCAACCTTACAGAAACTATATTCTGCTTGCAATACTTCATATAGAAGAAATTTTGATCTTTTTTAAAAGATATATTTAGAAACCTGGTTAAACTGCTTTCCAAGAATCAGCCACAAGAATGCTTTATCCTTTTAAATATTATTGAAATTATTTTGTGTGGGAATCCGATCAGCTCTCCTTTCAATATAAATAATAAGAATTAAATAGGTTGAGCCAATTATATCAGTTCCTACATAATTGTTAGTAAACAACAAGAGGTTGGGATATAAGAATTTAACACTACATATAGAACCGAAAGGTAAGTAAGCTAATTTTTCTAATTTTAATTTAGAATTTTTCTTTTTAAAAATAAGTAAAATGGAGCTGAGGACACTCGACTCCTGTGGGCCATAGAGAAAAGAGTAAGACCGCGCAGAGATGGCTTAACTTGTAATTCCAAGAAATCATGGCCCGTAACGCAGAGGGAACGGGCTGATTTAAATACCCCAACCAGAACCATAAATATACTTGTTTTAGGATAGTATTTTAGTTTTGTCCCAGTCTCAATTATTTACTACTAAAGTTCTTTTAACAGATTCCATTAGGAATAGTTTTGCTGCCTTCTTCATAGAATCTATTAACTCTAGTATCTAATCTATGAAAGGGTGCACAATTAAATGGAAAACTTAGCTCTTTATTTATCAGTAGGAATGGCGGTATTCTTGTTTGCTGTCTCCTATATGGAAGCAATCCGCATTTCTAACAGCAAAGGAAAAGTTTATGGAGGAACATTTATCTTTTCAACCATGGCCGGCCTGGTCTTTTCAAGATTATCTTATTTATTCATTTGATCTCAGCATAACAAAATAGCCTTTACCTTTTAAAAGGTAAAACTGGATCCGCATTCATTTTCTTCGCAGCTGTCATCATTGTTGTATACGCCGTGCTGCTTGTTGGGATGATGACAGTTTCTATCACTTCGTTCTTGAATAGGTGATTATATATCGGGAGAGAGTGCTCTTCTATGATCATTTCATTTATATAAAAGCAATATTGCATTTCCATATAACCGTTCTATGTTTTTCTCGCCAAATGATTAACAGTTGATTCTGATTTATATCGCCCTGTATTCGAGTTACTTGACTTTTCGAGCTCGTTTCTCCTGTTTACAAGACACCTTTTTCCAGTTACTGGACCTTTCGAGCTCGTTTCTCCTGTTTATACGACACTGTTTTCCAGTTACTGGACTTTTCGGGCTCGTTTCTCCCGTTTACACGACACTTTTTTCCAGTTACTGGACTTTCCGGGCTCGTTTCTCCCGTTTACACGACACTTTTTTCCAGTTACTGGACTTTTCGGGCTCGTTTCTCCTATTTATACGACACTTTTTTCCAGTTACTGGACTTTTCGGGCTCGTTTCTCCCGGTTATACGACACTGTTTTCCAATTACTGGACTTTTCGAGCTCGTTTCTCCCGTTTACACGACACTGTTTTCCAGTTACTGGACTTTTCGAGCTCGTTTCTCCTGTTTACAAGACACCTTTTTCCAGTTACTGGACTTTTCGAGTTCGTTTCTCCCGTTTTCACAACACTTTTTTCCATTTACTGGACTTCCCGAGCTCGTTTCCCCCGTTTGCACACGACATCGTTTTCAATAACTACTGAAAAACACCTTAGAACTACTAATATATACAAAAAGCCTAAGAATACACAGCACTCTTAGGCTTTTCCACCAGAAGGATTTTTTACCAACAACAAGATCTTTAAACAGTCTTTTTCTTAAACTTCCTTTTCTGCATTCTTCTTTCATCTAATAGAAAAATGGATATCCCGCCTATTACTATTAACCCTCCAGCTATTTGAGTCCATACAAGACTTTCCTGTAATAAATAGTAAGCCAAGATCGCAGCCCCCACTGGCTCGAATAAAATAGCCATCGAAATCGTCGAAGTACTCAGCCATTGAAGTGACCAATTAAATAAAGTATGTCCTAGTAATGTCGGAACTAGAGCTAGCAGAATAAAGTACCCCCAGTCACTTGCCGGATATGGATACAGCGGTTCTCCTGCAAGAATCACATAAAAGAACAGTGTAATTGTACAAATCAAGTATACGAGAAAAGTATATGTAATAAGAGATACCCTTTTTCGAACTGTTTGACCAAACATGAGATAAGCTGTTACAAGCGCACAAGCAATCAGAGCCAATATATCTCCAAAAAGTGCTGATTCGCTTATTTTAAAATCTCCCCAGCTGATGATTACACTTCCAACAATGGCGATCATTCCGCTTAGAATTGCCTTCCAGGAAAATTTTTCTTTAAAGAAAATATAGGTGCCGATAAAAGCAAATAAAGGCTGCAGCGTAACAAGTACAGTCGAGCTGGCAACTGAAGTGTAATTCAGCGATTCAAACCATAAAATGAAGTGAAATGCTAAGAATACTCCCGCCAATGCAGAAAATACCCAGTCCCGTTTAGTAATAAGCCGCAGTTCCGGAACATACTTTAGTAAAAATACCGGCAGCATAAACAGCACAGAAAAAAACAGCCTATAAAAGGCTATAACGCCAGCAGGCGCACTAGAAAATTTCACTAAAATAGCCGAAGTGGATACCGAAATAACCCCAATGGCCAATAGCATATACGGATTTACTTTTGCATCAGACATTTGTTTTCTCCTTGATTAATCGTTGTCATTTGTGGGTAAGTACTATTTTACACTGTTTCCTAGTAAAGCAGTGAAAAAACTACACTAAATAAATTAAAAGCAGGAGATAATATGCCAGGTTTAGAAACAGAAATACTGATTAAGTTAGGAATTTCCGCTTTCCTCGGACTAGTAATCGGTCTTGAGCGCGAATTAAAGAGAAAGCCCGTTGGATTAAAAACCAGCCTTGTTATTTCCATTGTCAGCTGTCTTTTGACCATTGTATCAATTGAATCAGCTTATGTATTTACAGGCAATGATCAAATAAATATTACGATGGATCCGCTGCGGCTTGCAGCACAAATTGTATCTGGAATCGGTTTTCTGGGTGCAGGCGTTATTTTAAGAAGAGGCAATGATACAATATCAGGATTAACAACAGCTGCAATCATTTGGGGAGCTGCAGGAATTGGCATCGCAGTAGGAGCTGGGTTTTATCTGGAAGCGGCGGCTGGCGCAGCCTTGTTAATTATTTCTGTAGAGGTGATCCCTTTCATATTAAGTTTAATCGGCCCGCGGCAGCTGAGAGAAAAAGAAATACTTCTTGAATTAATGATTGAAAGCAAAGAAGACATTGTAAATCTCATTCCTGCTATAAAAGAATTAAAAATCTCCATTCAAAAAGTTCGCATAAAGGATTTGGAGGACGGCACTCATAATGTTCAGCTGCTTGTAACGGTACACTATAAAAGGCGTACAACAGATGTTTATTACAGCGTATCCAATATAAAAGGTGTTAAATTTATGGAGATTGAAAGCATGAGCTGATGAAACTCTAAGGATGGCCAAATGAGGCCACCTTTAAAGTTTCATCTCATGACCGTTCTGAAATTAGTTATGCTCTGTGGCAGTATCGTAAACTTTATAACGCATCTGAGAATCATCAGATTAAAAAGAGAATATTAAATTAATTATTTAAACACCAGTTGTAGTGAGTACACAAATATGATAAAATTCTCTTTGTCATAACTAACGGGGCATTAGTTCAGCGGGAGAATACTTCGCTGGCAGCGAAGGGGTCACCGGTTCGAATCCGGTATGCTCCATTTTACGAAAATCCTTGCACAGCAAGGATTTTTTTATATTTCTAACTTAATTGAACTATAACTAAAAAACAGCTGCCAAATTTGGCAGCTGTTTTTAATATATCCACTAGTTCAAACATCCTTAGTTATTTGCCTGGTAAAAGCAGACGCCCTTATCATTACTATAACGATATACATCTTCCGATCAGGTAATATCACGCTGTAATTACCTTTCAGCTGGAATTGTGCTGTAAACTTCTACGAGAAAATAATCCCCTGTGCTAATGTTATCCGCCGTTTCATCTCTGGCATCCAAATCATTAAAATGCCACCATTCTGAAGCCAAAGGAGTAAGTCCAGCAGACGTACAGTATAATTGCAGATTGATAGCCGCCTCATTCATCGAATCTGTATAAACAGCATTCCTCCATGCTGTATCGTTTCTTGATGTCACAGCAGATGTGAATTTCGCAGAAGCACCGCTTAATTCGTGAATAGGCGTGGGCATAGTATATTCTGTATAATCCTCTATCATGTTTACTGTGTAATCCCCTATTGAAACTTCCTTAGTTGAGTTTACTTTCGCCAGACTAACATCCATTCCGTAGCCCATTTGATGATTAGAAACACCATTTGTTATAAACCATGTTATCCCCCATGGAGCGGTATTTATGCCTTTCATCACTTCTGCATCATTATTGGCTAATTCAGTCAGTCCTTCTACTACCGCATTCTGAACAAAGAGGGGTCTAAACCCTTCATAGAGTATGAGTGAGTTCCCCTCAGACAGTGCATGCTGTTGTGCTTTATAAATCTTTTTTGACATTGAATAAAGAACAGGCATAATATATTCTTCTTTCTTAAGCCTTTCATTGTATGTCTTGCCCGAGTATAAAGCACGGTTAGAAACGTAAGGTATAGATTTACCTGACGAAGCAAATTTCGATGCGTAAGTGTTGGTGTTATTATAAATCATAGAGGGAATGACATCCGGAAGGTTGATCAGACTATATTTATGCGGTACCCAGCCAGATGACTCTCCTCGATTAACAAACCACCAATCTTTTTCTTCCTTTATAATTTCAAAACCTTCTCCAGCTTGAATCGTGTCCACAGTTTTGGAATTAGGATCCGGTGAATCTTTCAAGTTTAAATTTACAGATGCATATCCTGTAGCACCATGAACCGGAAGTTCCAATTCACCAACATATGGTTTACTTTCAGGCACTTCTTTCAGGAGAACATTCGATGCATTTTTTAAACTGTGTTCCTTTATTTCTTTTACAGAATCGTTCTCACTGTAACCATCACCCTGACTTGCGATATTCACCAATAAAGCCAGTATGAATATCACAAAACCTCCTAAAGCCAAAATTTCTAAGGCCCTATGCTTTCTATATTTAAGCATTTCTCATCTCCTCAACTAAAAATCAATCAAAAATGATATATCTAAAAAGATATAGCAAAAAAAGATGAAGAGGATAAAAAATGTAGAATCCCCATTTAATCAGTTTAGATTTCCTTCCATGTGTACCATTGTATAATGCGAATAAAGGAATTACCAGAAGTATTCCAAACCGAAATATGGATTCATATCCTAAATTATACAAACCAGGAATAATGTAGAGTATCCCCCCAATTAAGCCATAGCTGAGCATCTGCAGCTTAAAACGCCCTCTAAATATTCCAAAAAATAAGATCCAAAGGACACCTATATAGTTCCAGTCAGCAGTATATGCTAGAAGACAGCATAAAATAATTACACCTATCCTGATTACAATTGAAATGTTTGTTTTTTGACTGACAGCCAGAGCAATCAGCCCCATCAGCAATGTCCAAATCACACTCGTAGCCTGCCACCATTCAAGACCAAGAAACATCACAAATGGAAAATGCGAAATGAGAGCAAAAATAAAAAGGCGTTTTATGTATTTATTTACATTTGAAGTATAGAAATAACCTTCAGCAATTAAGTAACACATGATAGGGGCAGCAAGCCTGCCAAATGCATGGAGAATAATATGCAGAGTATTTTCGTCAGGAACTAGCCAGATGGCGGTGTGATCAACTACCATAGCAACTATAGCTATAACTTTAAGAACATTTGTGTTTAACCCTTTTGTATGTTGCAGATTCATTGAGGTTTCTCCCTTTTCAAGTCTGATTTCATCAATAAGAAGTAAAGTCTGTTCTAGCATGGCGAGTTTGTATTCATTTTTATTCAAATAGTAATTTTATTGCAGAGTTAATTACTTTGGGAGTAGTTCCAGTGTGAACCAATATGTTTTATCAGGTAAGAATACTTCAATCAATAATTGTGCTGCTTCTAGTGAATGCTGATGCATAAGAATTGTGGACTAATCGTTTTTACCCTTTTCAACAAAAACTAAACAGGTGTGACTGCTAGAATAAAGTGTACAGTTTTTGCTTGATAAGATGAAACGCTTATTTACCCAAATATACCAGCAAAAAATATCAACCTATCACTGTAAAATGATCATAGTTCATACTTGCAGTGGAGGTTAGCGAAGGTGGATAAGTGGGAAATGTACATGGAGATAAAGCAATTATTAAAGCAAGGATTTAGTCAGACAAAGATAGCTGAAAAGTTAGGGGTTTCTCGAACAACTGTTTACAGGCACTTAAAGAGATCTCCTTCGGAGATGGCGGAATGGGTTGATTCTCTTCAGTATAAAAAGAAAAAATTAGATCCATATAAAGAACTGATTTTATCTTGGTTGAGAATGCATCCGGATATGTCAGCAGCACAAGTTTATGATTGGCTTTTAGAGAAATATAAAGATCTAACTGTTGGAGAAAGTACAGTAAGAACATATGTAAAAGCATTAAGAGAAGAATACAAAATAAATAAGGAAACATCTCCTCGAATGTATGAGGCAATTCCTGATCCCCCAATGGGAGAACAAATGCAAGTAGATTTTGGTCATACGAGACAAAAAACTGTTGATAATAAGGAAGCCAAACTCAACTTTATAGCTTTTGTCTTATCACATTCTAGACAAAAGTATAAAGAGTGGTTGGATAGACCATTTACAACACGGGATGTTATACAAGCCCATGAGAACGCGTTTAAATGGTATGGAGGAATGACCAATGAGATCGTTTATGACCAAGATAGTTTAATTGTTGTTAGCGAAAATGGTGGAGATCTAATTTTAACTAAAGAATTTCAGCAGTATAGAGAATCCAGAGGAATAAACCTTCGGGTTTGTAGAAAAGCTGACCCTGAGAGTAAGGGAAGAATAGAAAATGTAGTTGGATTTATCAAACAAAACTATGCCAAACATAGAGTGTTTCATAACATCGACTCTTGGAATGAGCAAGGATGGGAATGGCTGAACAGAACGGGTAACTATAAAATACACAATACAACAAAAAAGAGACCATTCGAAGTGTTCCTCCTGGAAAAGCAACACTTAAAACCAGTCTCCCAAAATATAGATATTCAAAATAACTATGAGATAAGTATAGCAAGATGTGTTCATAAGGACAATACTATTCGTTACCAATCTAATCGGTACTCTCTTCCACTTGGAACTTATAACAAATATGAAAAAGTATGTATCAAGGAAACGGAGACTAAAGAATTAGTTATTTATATACCTGATACTGGCGAAATTATTGCAAAACATTCAATTCCCGAAGGGAAAGGGATGTTAATAAAAGATAAAAAACATAGTAGGGATCGTACAAAAGGTGTTGGAGCATTCATTAATACAGTGGCTGAGAGATTTGAAGATAAAGAACTAGCCTTTAAATATTTAGAGAAGGTTAGGGAAAAAAATCCTCGTTACATTAAAGACCAGTTGCAAATCATCTTGCGCGAAACAAAAGGTATCGATAACGAAGTACTGACTAAAGCGTTAGCAGAGTGTTTAAAAAGGAAATTATACAGTGCAACTGATTTTGGCGATATCATTGCATATGTGAAACGTCAGCGCCAGGTACATGAAACAGTTATTGATAAAAAGAAAGAAGTTAAGACTTTGAACAGGCTATCAGAATGGGTTTTAGAAACAGAAGCATACAAAAGAAAAGTAGATACTTACACGGTTTTAATGGAGGTTGAATAGCGATGAGCCAAATCCAACAATTACAAGACATAATGAAAGGGTTAAGACTCGTTGAAACTGCCAAGCATCTCCCCCATTTGATCAGAGAAGCTGAGCAAAAAGACCTTTCATTTACTCAATTCCTGTTAGATGTCACTTCTTATGAGCAAACTCGAAGAGAAGAAAAGCAACTAAACAACCGATTAAAGTGGGCAACTTTTCCTTTCAGCAAAACACTTGAGGAGTTTAATTTAAAAGAACAAAAGTCTTTAAGCAACAAACAACTAAATAGATTAAAAGATTTAACTTGGATAGAACAGCTGTACAATTTGATTTTATTAGGGCCACCAGGTGTAGGTAAAACTCACCTGGCCGTAGGCCTAGGAATAGAGGCTATTAACCAAGGGTATAAAGCGATATTCACATCAATGGGAGATTTAATTCATAACCTGAAAACAGAAGAAATCACACGAAAGTCAAAAGCAAGAATGAAAAGAATTAGAGAGGCTGATTTAGTCATAATAGATGACTTAATGTTTATGGCAATGGATCAACAAGAAGCTAATATGTTCTTTCATTTAATTAATGACTTGTATAATCAGTCTTCCATTATCTTGACCTCTAATAAGGCACCAAAAGAATGGGGAGAATTATTGGGTGATCAAGCTATAACAACAGCAATTCTAGATAGGATTCTTCACCGAGTAGAAATCATTCATTTAAATGAAGATAGTTATCGTATGAAGCATCGTTCTACCATATTTGGGGAACAAAGTGTTTCAAAATAACGAGCAAAAATTGTTTCATTCTACTTGACGGTCACAACAGGATTAAACATATTATGATACAGAAGCTTAAAACTATTAGCCAAATCAATAAAAACTTCTATATACATCGCTCTAAATAACATTGATCAAAATGATTTGGCACCTACAAGATAAATGACATTTAATATAGTTCCTGAAAGTATAATTGAGTTTACCAGCTTATAATTGACATGTTTGAAGTGAACTGAAATCTTACTTACAAAAAAAGAAATAGCTTTCTATGCTTTTACTCAAGCATAGAAAGCTATTTCTTTTAAAAGGATAGTCCGCTAATGACAACCTTCCATCTTAATATAGCTAGAATATTTTTATCGCTAACCATTTACGTTCATATTTCCGATCTTCTTAAGTCTCTAATTTTAAAGGTGAGCCTTAATGTAATTTTTGCATAAATAACTGCTATAATTAGCCACATAACGTACAACAGAATGCTGGTAAAGGAATCTCCAAGCAAGAAGTTTGGTATCATAGTGACTAAAAAGAGAAAAATAAAATAAAACGCCCAATTTCTTCTGATTTTTCCATAAAGCTCAACTTTTGAATCTGTATCTGTAAATATTCGCAGCGACTCGTCAGCACTTTTCGATTTACGGAAGTAAAACCATGTACCGTAAACACCGCCGTATTCCACAATAAACTCCCAGCCATCATCCTTAAATAACTGCAGGTAGCTTTCCTTATTGCTATCATCTAAATTTTGAAAGTCTATCTGATACTGGTAATCTCCTGGTTCCCCTTGATGAAAGTGATAGAAAGGAAATTTGTACTTTACAAAATGGAAGCCTTTAGAAGACATCTCCTCAAAATACTGCTGCTCTTCCTCAAATTGATCTACTGTATAAGGGCGAAATTTCTTTATTGTTCTTCCCATGCTACCCCCCCTAAATTATGATATAACTCCTTAATTCTTCTTGCTTCCTGCTGTAAAATGTATCGTCCAATATCAGTGATTTGATAATACTTCCTTTTTTGATCTTCATGTAAAAATTGAATAATTCCATCCCGCTCAAGTTTAGTAATGGTCCCATACATCGTTCCTGCTCCAAGCTTTATTCTCCCATTTGTTAGCTTCTCGACATGCTGAATTACATCATACCCATGCCTTACTTCCACAAAAGAAAACAATATATATGCAGCAGTTTCTGTCATAGGAAGATATTTTTTCAGTATTTTTTCTTCATCCAAATCGTCCAATAATACACACCTCGATATATCACGTCTTGATATACATTTTATATCACACCTCGATATAAACTGTAAAGCCTATTTATAGATACCTTTTAGCCTCCAGTTACGGTATCTGCATCAGAAGACATTTTTACTTAACATAAAGTATGAAACTCTTTAATCTCTGCATAATAAACAAGAGGTGATCATTGCAAATGAATAAAACATATAAGTTGTTATTGAAAAGTACCTTATTATCTAGTTTTTTTAGCTTGATTATTCTTATTTTAACGATTTATCACCACTTCCATGTGGACCAGCTCCTTAGAAAGGCTGATGCAAAAAAGCACTCAAGCTAAGAGTGCTTTTTTCTATGCAGCGATTTTTCAACAATGATAAACATCCAAAAAGGCTTCATTGTTTTTTAAAAAAATAATTGAACCTTCCTGCTTTCTTATTTGTATAGTTAGAAAAGAAAGAAAGCGAGGATGATTAGTTTGGGTACTGGATGGATTGTTTCTTTAGCTGTGGCAGGTTTTCTTATGATTTTTATTTTAGCAATAGCGATTCCAATGGACCGTAAACATGTTGTACGTGAAAACGGGAGAATTAACTATAAGAAGACAAAACTGTATTTAAGGTGGAATGTCTTTGATACACTTACATTAGGATTAGCCGTATATGCAATTGTTTGTGTTCAAGCTTTAAATTTTTTAATCTCCAGCGGTGAGAATGTTGAAAATGTTTTTGTGCAATTTTTTACGAACCAAGCACAAGTTTGGACACTAGTATCAAGCTTCTACTTAATTACTAGAGTATCTATGACATTAAAAGCCATTAAGGAACGCTGGGGCGATGAACTTGAGTGAACGAGAAGATGAGCTAATGATCGCTTATCAAAATGGGAACGAAGATGCACTTAATGATATCTATACGTTATTAAAACCTTCTCTTTATACGTTTATTTTCCGATATTCAAGAGATGAACAATTAAGTATTGATATTGTGCAAGATACATTTGTTAAGCTGCAGCATCATAAACAAGATTATGATCCCAAAAAGGGAAAACTAAAGTCTTATCTTTTTCAGATCTCTTACCGTTTAATGATTACAAAATTAAATCGCCGCAAAAAATGGAGAAGTCTTTTGCCTTTTCTTTATCCTTTGCAGCAGGAGAATTTACATCATTCAGATAGAATGACGATCCGCGATGCGGTTGCGAAGCTCCCAGAAGTCCAGCGTGCCGTTGTTTTACTATTCTATTACCATGATATGCCGCAAGATGAAATAGCTAAAATTCTCGAAATCCCAAAAGGAACTGTGAAATCAAGATTGCATAGGGCAATTACCAGTTTAAAAGAAGAATTGGAGGAAGAAGAATATGGGTCAAGATCCTTTTCATAAGGAGCATCATCTGCGTATGAAGATGGATGAATATCAAGTCGATGTGCCTGTCTTCCCAAGAAAGTCTACTAGATGGGGAAGATTCATTACTCTATTGGCTTCACCTGCACGAAACCCGCTGGAGTCACTAGTCTCTTCATCTAATGGTTTAATCATACTTACAGCAGCCCCGCTGAGTGCTGTCGGAATCGGTTTTATCCAATTATTTTTCTTATTATAGCAGCAATCATTATTCACCTTAATCACTGAAACTTTTTCTTCCTAAGTGCGTATTTAAGTTACACACAATAAAGTGGAGGATGAAACCATGTTTGAATATAAATTTATTAAAATAGAGTTAAGCACCTGGGGCAGCAAGCCTAAAGAAGATTATCATGAAATCATTCAGCAGCATGCAGCTGAGGGCTGGAGACTCGTACAAATCTTTGATCCTTCTACTAAGGGATATGGTTCATCAGCTTATTTTGAGTTGATTTTTGAAAGACCACTTACTTAAAATTGATACTAATTATTTTCACTTTTCCTTATTCATTATTTAAGATGCACTATATTTTCATATATTTATAAACAGAATGTAAAAAAGCACTCAAGTTTTAAAGAGTGCTTTTTTTAATAAACATCGGTTATATCAGATTTAAGAAAACCTATTGATTTAAACTCGGTAAATTTCCAGTCTATAGCCATTTATATATCCGCCAAATAGCAGCTTCCTTTGATCTCTTTGCATCTTTTTTTAACTGCCGTAACGATTTCAACAAGTTCTTCAGCACTTTGATAAACTTTATTTTGGTTTGTAACAATTGCGATAGATATGGAAACCAGCGGAAATTGCCGAATTACTCCTTGCCGATCTTCTGTGGTGATATACTGCTGTGAGAGATGTTCGGGGCTATAAAATTTCTTAATTAAAATATTAAAATCTTTCATTAAGTTTTCACATAACCGTTTATAGTAGTAATGCGGAACAATTGCAATAAAGTCATCCCCACCAATATGGCCCAGAAAATGATCATCCTTTTGAATATGTTCTTTCAGTAATTGGGCAACGGATTGGAGGAGCTGATCGCCTTTTTTAAATCCATATGTATCATTGTAGGCTTTAAAATGATCTAAGTCGAAATACATAATACTAAATTCATTTTGAGCTAAGGAACTTTTGATCTTTTCCTCTATTGTTGTATTTCCAGGGAGCCGTGTTAAGGGATTTAAAAAGCTTGCAAATTCTACTTGCACGTCCACAAGCTTCATTAATAACTTTTGTATACTGACAATACCAGCAAATCGGCCTTTATTCGTTACAATGACGTCATCGTAGAGGTCCTCTGCTTTTCGCTGCATCGCAAGTTTACTTACTTCAGTAATGGAATCCAAATACTCGACCGCTAATGGATCCTTTTTGAATAAAAGCTCGACTGTTCGCCCCATGTATAAGTTATACCCATATAAAGTACCAATTTTTTGATAAAAATGTGTTCTCGTTATAATCCCCACAGGTATTTCCTGGTTCACAAC
Organism: Cytobacillus gottheilii; assembly: GCF_001636345.1. GTDB lineage: Bacteria > Bacillota > Bacilli > Bacillales > Cytobacillaceae > Cytobacillus > Cytobacillus gottheilii. The sequence goes on along the minus strand of NZ_KV440945.1, from coordinate 1,128,399 downwards.
TACAATGCCCTGCAATTCACTATTGTTATAAAATAACTGATCAACCACGAGATTTTTTTCATATTGAGAAATACAGGGTACTTTTTCAGCGATACTACCGATATTAACTGACATTCCATCACCTTCTATACTTTCCATGCCATTTCTCTTTTTTAAATAGATTAAAAGCTATAAAACTAATTCTGGTACATTTCCTTTTGTGATATCCGGTTTCGGTCTCCCGAGTAAATACCCTTGTCCGTAATGCACACCTTGTTCTTGAATATACGCAAGTTCTTCTATTCTTTCAATGCCTTCTGCAATAATCTTTGTATTACTTCTATTTGCATATTCAAGAATCAGCGAAACTAACTGTTTTTGCTCTTCGTTTTGATCAATGTATTGTATTAACGATTTATCCAGTTTGATAAACTCTGGCTTTAGATATACTAATGTTTTTAAACTGTTATATCCTGACCCAACGTCATCAATGGCAATTCTAAAGCCCTGAGAGCGATAATGATCCAGTACTTTTTCAAATAAACAAAAATCCGTCACTGCACTTTTTTCCGTAAGTTCAAATACAACTTGTTCAGGTGCTATATTTAATTCCTTTAATAGTTGAAGTGTCTCGCCTGCATGATAATTATTATCCAACAGCACATTGGGATGGATGTTCACAAAAATCATAAGATCATTTTTTTCATCACATTCATGCAGCCGGTCAATATATCGCTTTAAGGCAAGATTCCTTAAGAAACACTCAAATAGAAACACTTGATCAGTCTGTCCAATGAATTCGTAAAAACTTTCAGTAGTCGAAAAAAATTTAGATTGTTCTGGACGATTCAGCGTTTCATACCCGATTGTATTTCCTGTTTTCAAATTCAAGATAGGCTGAAAGAAAGTATGTATTAATTCATTGTTATTTAAGAATTTTTTAGACTCCCTAAATCTCCTATAATATAGAACCTCTTTTTTCCATCTGCTATTTACATATTTTAAGTATGAGGATATAGTGCCAGATTCCATTTTAAATAATAATTGCTCATTCATTTGGTGCACCTTCTTTTAATTATAGGAATTATCTCCTATATTAAGCTTCGTTTGTTAAGTAATCGTTAAAAATAGACTAATTTTTTGTAAGGAAGATCTATTTAGTTCTCCTTGATATAGGTCTATTTATCCCTATATAAGGAACGTCAATGTCTTCTCAAGAATAGAGTAAATTGATGAACTTTTATTGATTATACTTTTATTTACTGCTTAATACGTTTATTGAGAAAGGAGTATGGCAAGATGTCTGACTCTAATTCTCCTAATAGACCCCCTAATCAGCCAAAATCATTAGACGATGCAATTGATTTACTAATAACCTCTATTTTAAATGAAGAGATAGGTGATCAGCCCCCTCAAGCCTCTGGAAACTTATCTAATCCTCCATCAACAGCATTTGTTCAGGATATTATTAATATGGCAGAAAGTATTCAAGAACCGCTGAACAGGACAACTAAGCATAATCATTTTTTCATAAAGCAGTTAGATCAACTTCTTCGTTACCGTTTAAATATATATTTTCCGTTTATTGCATTTTTTTCTTTAGGAAGTGTTGGGCCTACAGGTGCTACAGGTAGTATCGGACCTGTTGGACCGACTGGAATTACCGGCGCCACGGGCAGCATTGGACCCATCGGGCCGACTGGGGTTACTGGAGCTACAGGCAGCATCGGACCCGTTGGACCAACCGGGGTTACTGGAGCCACGGGTAGTATTGGGCCCGTCGGACCGACTGGGGTTACCGGCGCTACGGGCAGTATCGGACCTATTGGACATACCGGCAGCACTGGAGCCACAGGCAGCATCGGACCCATTGGACCGACTGGCATCACTGGAGCTACAGGCAGCATCGGACCCATTGGACCGACTGGCATCACTGGAGCTACAGGCAGCAACGGACCCATTGGACCGACTGGGGTCACTGGAGCTACAGGCGGCATCGGCGGCATCGGACCCATTGGGCCAACTGGGGTCACTGGAGCTACAGGTGGAACCGGATCCATTGGGCCGACGGGTGTTACTGGAGCAACGGGTAGTATCGGACCCATTGGACCTACCGGGTTCACCGGAGCTACAGGCAGTATTGGACCCGTTGGACCTGCTGGGGTTACTGGAGCCACAGGAAGCACCGGGCCCGTTGGACCGACTGGGATCACCGGCGCCACGGGCAGCATTGGACCCATTGGACCTACCGGCATTACTGGCCCCACGGGCAGTATCGGACCCGTTGGACCGACTGGCGTCACCGGTGCCACGGGCAGTATTGGAGCTGTTGGACCTACCGGCGTTACTGGCGCCACAGGTAGCATCGGACCCGTCGGACCGACTGGGGTTACCGGCGCTACGGGCAGCATCGGACCTATTGGACCTACCGGCATCACTGGAGCCACAGGCAGCATCGGACCCGTTGGACCGACTGGTGCCACTGGACCAATTCTTGCTACACAAGGCTTTTCAGCTCTCACGTCAGCAACGGGAGTAAACTCTTCAAGGCAGATTGGCAGCTGGACAGTAGCTGCACCTTATTTTGGAGATCCAAATTTCAATCCTGCAACTGGTACTTTCACAGTCCCTGCAACAGGTAGATATTCCATATCAGCTACAATAAATTATCAAACTACAGCTGCACTATCTGTAAGTCTTGGTACAGGGGTTAATCCAGCATTTTCTGTTGTCAGAATTAATACTAGTACCAGCTTGATAACAGGATTATTCCCTATCGTAAACTTAAGCCTAGTGCTACTTTCCATACGTACCATTTTAGGAAACGGCACTGTGACCCTAACAGGAGAAGTACAACTAAACGCGGGTGATACAATTGGATTATTTTATTTAGCAAACGGGTTAACACTGGGATTAAACTTGGGAGAGGCTTCTGGGGCTGGTATTGTCTTCTCAATGATCCGAATTACTTGATTAATACTGTAGAGCATTACTATATTCTATCCTTTGATTACTGCTAAATTCTACTATTTGTGGATATTAAAAGAGCATTGAATAAGCCTTCAATGCTCTTTTTTCTGTAAGTATTACTGGCTAAAACCTGTTATTAATTCCTTCTCTAAAACCAGGTAAATTCAAGAAAAATTGATGTGTTCAATCTTTTAACCTCATTTTCCTTTTTACATCTATTTCTCCCTTAAAAATTCTTCATTAAATTCGCCATTTCAATAGCTGCTGTTGCCGAATCCCATCCTTTATTTCCTGCTTTTGTTCCTGCTCTTTCAATCGCTTGCTCAATGGTATTCGTTGTTAGTACACCAAAAATAACTGGTATGCCCTCTTGCATATTGATTGCAGCAACTCCTTTAGATACCTCACTGCAAACATAATCAAAATGAGGAGTAGCTCCGCGAATAACTGTTCCGAGTGTTACGATGGCATCATATTTCTGAGATGCTGCCATTTTCTTTGCAACCAATGGTATTTCATACGCTCCAGGCACCCATGCCACCTCAATATTATCATCACTTACGCCATGTCTCTTTAAAGCATCTTCAGCTGCTCCCAGCAATTTACTTGTAATAAATTCATTAAACCTAGAAACTACAATTCCTATTTTAAGATCCGTACCTATTAAATTACCTTCATGTATAATTGTCATTTATATTCTCCTCGAATTTTATTTTTTATGTTCAAATATATTATCTTTAAAAAAGATGCCCCATTTTTTCTTTCTTCACTTGCATATAAAATGCATTCTCTTCTCTAACCGGCATCTGAATAGGCATACGGTCCGTTACCTTCAATCCATGCCCTTCAATTCCTGCAATTTTTCTTGGATTATTCGTTAAAAGGCGAATGGATGAAAGTCCTAAATCACGTAAAATTTGAGCACCTATTCCATAGTCGCGCAGATCAGGAGCAAAGCCAAGCTTTTCGTTTGCTTGAACCGTATCATACCCTTCTTCCTGAAGCTTATATGCCTTCATTTTATTGACGAGGCCGATCCCTCTGCCTTCCTGCCTCATATAAAGAAGAACTCCTTGACCCTCCGCTTCAATTTGAGCCATTGCAGCGTGAAGCTGCGGCCCGCAGTCACAGCGAAAAGAGCCAAACACATCACCAGTCAGGCATTCAGAATGTACTCTAACCAGGACATCTGACTTTCCTTTGACCTCTCCTTTGACAAGTGCAATATGCTCTTGGCCAGTCAGAACTTCAGTAAATGTCACCGCTCTGAACAAACCGAAATCGGTTGGCAAAGAAATCTCCACCACTTTTTCAATTAACTGCTCTTTTTGACGGCGATAAGCGATCAATTCTTTAATTGTTAAAATCACCAAATCAAACTTCTCAGCCATATCTTTAAGCTGTGGTCCTCTCGCCATCGTGCCATCACTATTCATAATTTCGCAAATAACACCAACAGGTTCAGAGCCGGCTAATCTGGCTAAATCAACAGCGGCCTCTGTGTGCCCTGCCCGTTTTAATACGCCTCCTGTTTGGGCAATAAGCGGGAAAATATGACCTGGTTTTTTAAAATCTTTCGCCGCAGCAGAGGTTTCCATCATTTTTTGAACAGTTTCAGAACGTTCAAATGCAGAAATGCCTGTATGGCTGGAAGAATGATCAATGCTAATTGTAAAGGCTGTTCCATGAGAATCTGTATTTTGTGCTGTCATTAAAGGCAATTCAAGCTGCTCTGCCTTTTCTTCAGTAATTGGAACACAGATAAGCCCTTTGCCCTCCGTTGCCATAAAATTTATCATTTCAGGTGTTGCAAATTCTCCAAGTGCGATAAAATCACCTTCATTCTCGCGCTGTTCATCGTCCACGACAATGATGGCCTTCCCCTTCTTTAGCTCTTCTATTGCTTTTTCCACTGAAGCATACATGCGTCCGCACTCCTTTTTATAAAAAGCCATTTCTTGTCAGCATTTCAGCTGTCAGATTAGTAGTTGTTGTATTTTCATAACGAAGCAGTTTTTCCGTATATTTGGCTAACATATCACATTCAATATTTACAAGGTCACCCACTTGCTTAGATCCTAATATAGAGTCCATCTGTGTTGTTGGTATAAGGGAAATAACAAAGTGGTCTTCATGCACATCAAATACGGTTAGGGATGTACCGTCAACAGCAACCGAACCTTTTAGTATGAAGTAACGCTGCCATTGTTTTGCAATTCCAATTTCCAAATATAGAGCATTACCTCTGTGATTAATTCTATTAATTTTTCCAGTTGCATCGATATGACCTGATACAATATGACCGCCAAATCGGCTGTTCGCTAGCATTGCTCGTTCGAGATTCACTCTATTGCCATCATATAAGGTATGAAGAGCGGTAGATTTTAACGTTTCAGGCATAAGATCGGCAGTGAAAGAATTGGTTTCATATGACGCAACCGTTAAGCAAACTCCGTTTACGGCAATACTGTCACCAATCTTTACATCTTCAAGCACCTTCTCACATTGAACGGTGAGTTTCATTGCGTCCTCTTCATGATGTATGCCTGAAATTATACCGATTTCTTCTATTATTCCAGTAAACAAGAAGCAGATTCCTCCCTTTGAAACTGTGCATGCAGACGTAAATCTAGTCCGAATGTTTGCATATCCAAAATATGCAAATTCTCACTATCTTTCATCCAGTTTCTTTTTTCGCTGCTAAAAAAGGATATTCCATTCCCAATAAGTTTTGGTGCAAGATATAAGTAAAGTTCGTCCGCCAGGTTTTCATCAATAAAACTTGAATGAACACGGCTTCCCCCTTCTACCAATAATGTCATCACACCAATACCGCCTAAACACTTTAATACTGACGGTAAAAAAGCCTGCGACATCGGAATAACTTCTATATGAACAAAATGAGAGTCGTATTGCTTAATTTGCTTTTCCAAAGGAACTTGCGTAAAAATAATCGTCTTTGCAGCTTCGTCAGTTACGACATTTGCTGTATTTGGCGTCTTTAGGCGCCGGTCTAAAACAATTCGAATGGGATTCTTTCCACCATGGGGCAAACGGGTGGTGAGGAAAGGGTTATCAGCAATAACGGTTTGTGCACCTACTAGGATGGCATCATGGATATGGCGAAGATAATGGACATCTTCCCTAGCTTCTCTGGAAGTGATCCATTTGCTGTCTCCTGATGATGCAGCAATCCGGCCATCGAGAGTGGCGGCTGCTTTTAAGGTGACATATGGAGTACCGTATTGGATATAGTGAAAAAATGCTCGGTTTAAAAATGCTGCCTCTTTTTCTAAAACGCCTGTGACTATTTCAATTCCTGCTTGTTTCAGCTGGGATATTCCTCTTCCTTTTACTAAAGGGTTCGGATCCGTACAGGCAATTACAACACGGCGAATACCACTATTTATAATGAGATTTGTACAAGGAGGTGTTTTGCCTCTATGTGCACACGGTTCAAGGGTGACATAAAGATCTGCTCCTTTTGCACGATCATGCGCCATTGTAATGGCATGGACTTCTGCATGTGGCGTCCCGGCTTTTAGATGCGCACCAGTACCTATAATCTGGCCGTCTTTCACACAAACAGCACCAACAAGAGGGTTTGGAGATGTTTGACCCTCAGCAGCTATCGCTAGTTCAAGCGCTATTCTCATATAATATTCATCATTCAATCGCACCCCTCCTTTTAGAAACGGCAAGCATAAATTAGAACAAGGACATACTGAAGAAACCTCTTGCAGGAAGAATGACACTTCCTTTTCTTCTGCAAAAGATAAACTAATCAGCAAATAGAAACAACTTTTAAAAAAACTTAGAAAGTTGTTTAACTAGTCCCATGATCTCTTGGCCAGCCTCTGCAAATAACATATAGCAAATAAAAACTTGATCTTATATCCATTCGGAAAAGACAAGCTTCTCTAAAAGAGGGCAGATTTCACCTGAGCATTGTACATATAAAAGACAACTTCTCCCATCCAGACTTTCACTGTCGGTGCCGGATTTACACCAGCTCCACCGAATCCAAAGGAATCCGGGTCACGGACTAACGAGGCATGCACGCTCGATCACCGCCGGTAAGGATTTCCACCTTGCCCCGAAGTGTTTTCTATGTACGTTTATAATTTAGCACATATATTCACTAAATCATATTTTTTTACTCACTTTGCTAACTATCAGAATATTCCCTCGCACTTGGGATCTCATCTGAACTTCGAATAATAAATACACAAAAAAACCGCCATCTGCAATTAGGCGGTCATCTCTTACTTTAGATTAAATTTGGCGGAATCTGTTCATCTCTTCCTTTTACAACCGCTGGAGGTGTGTCAAATATATATTCTGGAGCAGGCTTTAACTTTGGTTTATTCGCAAGAGGGACCGGGTTTTCTACATAATTAAATGTTCCAAGTCCATCCATGCTCTTACCGTGTGCCCAACGCCCTGTTGCACTTTCGTTTCCTTCTGAGAAGTTAAATAATGTATAAGCAACTTCCTGCTTTTCTAATTCACGCGGGAATGTACTAGGTACGACAACATTTTCTTTTGCTTCTAATTCTTTAATAGCTGCAATCCATTGATTTTGGTGCATCGTATCACGAGCAATTAACCAGGATAGCATATCTTTAACTCCGCGATCATTCGTAGCAGCATAAAGTCTTGAAACCTGCAGACGGCCTTGAGACTCTGCTGTTAAATTCATTCTAAAGTCAGCCAGTAAGTTACCGCTTGCAATAATATAATTTGCTGTCCAGCGGTTACCCATAGCATCTGCAGGCATGGCACCTAACCCAGAAACGATGGCATGCTGCGGGTTCATACCGCCTAAAATAGCACCAATAACCGGATCTTTGGCAGCAGTTTCTAAATCGCCAACAGGCGCTCCATCCAAAAGGCGTGCGATCATTGTTGCAAGCATTTCAATATGTGCAAGCTCTTCTGCACCAGTATCCATTAATAAGTCTTTATATTTTCCATTACCTCTTAAATTCCATCCCTGAAATAAATATTGCATGGCTACAGAGATTTCACCCCATTGACCGCCTAGCACTTCCTGAAGCTGACGAGCAAAAATCGGATCAGGTCTTTCCGGCTTTGCATGATATTGCAGTTCTTTTTTATGAAAAAACATAGACACACCCCTATTTATTTGTCTTAACAGAAGCAGTATATTGTAGCATTTAAATGGATGTGTATGTCCCGGGGAAACAAACCTTCTGAATCATTCAATTTCTTCATAATTATTCCTAAAGTTATAATTTTATAGAAAAACTGAGTATTTTCGTCATAAGTTGCTGTTTTCCACGAAAATTCGACTTAAACGGCCTCTGCTAATTTTTTTGCAGGAATATAAAATGAATAGAAAGACCTATAAAAGTGGAGGAAATCTTCAATATGACTGTTGAACATGTTGAATACAATGGAGAGAAATACGAGGTACTCTTTAAATATCAATCTGGATACTGGGAACTGCTGGACCACCAGACCGGACAGGTGATCCTTGTTCATCATTCCGAAATAAAAGGAACTCATCTAAAGTGATAAGCTCCGTAAGATTTAATACATTATATATTTTTAAGAAAACAAAAGAATCTGCCCTGTTTCTTGTAAGGTAAAAGCGCGTAAATCGAGTGAGATCAGTTCAGCGATTACTTTATTCTTAATTTTTGCCCTATATAAATGGTATTCACGTTTTTCAGCGTATTCAGAGCACTAATAGCCTGAATAGAAGTTCCATATTTTACAGCAAGTTCTGAAAGTGTTTCACCTGCTGCAACAAGATGATAAACAGCCTGTTTGTCTATAGGTGCATGATCGTTGGGATTAATCCAGGAACCGGGTACCCCTTTTGTCATAGTAATATTAATCATCCCTTGGCTTTCATTAAAAACAATATATGTTCCTTCCTTAATGACCGTCCTTTGACTTGTACGTGATTTGGCATTGTCAGCTGTGAAGTAACCGGGGATAGCTTGTACAACTTTATAATATTTTTGAGATTGTGAAGCTGGCGTCTGAATCTGAGAAGGATGAATGGCAAGGTCATATTTTGTAAGGTTATGAGATTCGATAATGGTAATCAGCTTTTGTGCATAGTCAGGATCTGTAGCATAACCTGCAGATTGAACAGCGTTGGCAGCAGTACGATAATTACTCTCCCCAATAATGAGTTTATATTTATGTCGATCCCAGGATACTCCTTTTAAATAGAGATTGGCCAGATCTTGAAACGACTTATACCAGCTTGGATACTTTCTGAACGCAGCCAGTATTTCTACCTTTTGCCCTTTGACTACTTCCCAAGTTGGCATTTCCACAGACTGGCCGTTGTATGATCCCTTAATGCCGAATAAGTTCTTCCCTTCTTGTGCAAGCTTACTCTTTCCCCACGCGGATTCTAAAATAGCCTGGGAAATCAGCAAAGAAGCTAAGATATTGGATTCCTCTTGTACTCTCTTGGCATACGGAGCAATTTCTGCTATAAATGTCATTCAAAAACCTCCTTTAATTCTATAATATGAAAATTAAGTGAAAACAGACAGGGTAATTAGGAAGGCATTTTGCCTCTTTATATTAAAAAACGAAATGAAACCCTTTCATTTTAATATAATCCTACTTCAAAAGAAAAAGCCGCTTCAAAGCTTAATGAGTTCAGCTTTAAAGCGGCTTATTATTATTTTACAAATTATAGGTATCTCTTTTTTACTTTAAGTTCTTTAATACTAGCTCTACTAACGGATGATCCTTTGATAGACCACATACCTGAACCATTGTTTCTTCATAACCATTTGCTTTGATCTTTTCCTGAAGCTCCACTGCTTCTGGATCTTCCTGAACATCATACTTTAGGGCAGCAGCGATTACTTTCGCTAAGTTTTCAGGATTCTTTTCTAGGTATTGAATATGCTGAACAGCAGGGCTCACAAGTCTGTCATTTCGGCCTAGCTTGCGGAGCGGACCTCTTGCCACACGAGTAATATCATCATTAATATGCGGATTCTTAAATCTGCCCACAATTTTATTGATATATTGCTGGTGTTCTTCAGAGTTGAATCCGTACTTTTCTACTAATACGGCACCAGTTTCCTGAAGCGTGTTTCTTACTGCTTCAAGTACGTGATCGTCTTCCATTGCATCTTTAATTGTTTTTAGACCAGCCTCATATCCTAAATATGCTGCTGCAGCATGACCTGTATTCACAGTAAACAATTTGCGTTCGATATATGGACTTAAATCATCGACAAAGGTAACTCCTTCAATAGCTGGAACCTCTCCGATCATCATCGATTGATCTACAGCCCACTCGTAAAATGGTTCAACAAGCACCATTAGCTTATCTTCATTTGTTTGAATAGGGACAATACGGTCAACAGCCGCATTAGGAAAAGCAAACAATTGATCAAATTTTTCAACTTGATCTGTATTGAGTGATTCATATACCTTCTCTTTTAAGAAGCTGCTGCCGCCAATCATATTCTCACAAGCAATAATGTTTAATGAATTAGAGCCTGCTTCTGCTCTCATTTTTAAACCATCACGAATTAAATTTGCAATAATTCCAAGCACAGTAGGTCCAACTGCCGTTGTCACTAGGTCTGCCTTCGCGATTGCTGAAATAACCTCATCACTGTTTGTTTTGCTATTGATCGCTCTCACATTTTTTACAATCGTTTCTTCGCTTTGATCAGCAGCGAGTACCACTTTGTATTCTCTTTTTTCATTTAAAAGGTCCACTATTTCATCATTAACATCAACGAAAACGACTTCATAGCCTGCATCAGATAAAAGCTTTCCAATAAAGCCGCGTCCAATATTTCCTCCGCCAAAATGTACGGCTAACATATTAGTTCACCTCATCAAATAAGGATAGAATCTCTTCAGCAGATGCAGCTTTAACAATTTTTTCTACGTTTTCTTCTTCAGAACATACAATTGCAATTTGTGAAAGGATTTCAAGATGTGCTCCATCTTTTCCGGCAATTCCAATTAATACTTTCACAATATTTCCGCCACCGAAATCCACACCGTCCGGAACCTGTACAATGGCTAAACCAGAAGTATTGACAGATTTTTTCGCATCGTCTGTACCATGTGGGATTGCAACGAAATTCCCCATAAATGTAGAAGAAAGTTCTTCTCTCTCAAGCATTTTTTCAACATACTCCTGATCGACATATCCTTTGTCTACTAGAATTTGTCCCGTAAATTTAATCGCTTCTTCTTTATTCGTAAATCCTTTGTTTAAAATAATATTGTCTGCAGTTAAAATGTTTGTCATGTTTGACACTCCTTTAAAAATTTCTATACTTGGCTATATTTATTTTCAAAAACAAGCTGCAGTTCATCTGCCAGTAAATTAGCAATATCTAGACTGCTTCCTGTTTGAAACACTGAAATAGAATGTTCATCTCTAATGATTAACGAACTGATTGCACTCAGCAGTTCTAATGCTTCTTCTGATTCATCCAATGGTGAAAGCAAAAGTAAAATGGTATCAGCCTTCATGTCAGAACCATCCATCCCTTTTATAGAGAGTGGCTTTTTTACCCTCCGCACCATAAAACATGGACTTTTTACAAATTCGCTTCTGGTATGATAAAGCGCAAGCTTGGTATCAGGAATTCCAAGTCCGCCTAATTCTTCTCTTTTCAGCAAATCCTCAGTGACTCTTTTAGAGTCTGTAATCACACCTTGCTGAAATAATTCAGTGCATATTTTATGCAGGATGCTTGGAATCACTTGATCTTCATCAATAAAGGATAGAGAAAAATGCTCTAAGAGTAATTCAATTGCTGCCGCACTTCTTTTAACCTTTGAAATTCTGATTCGGAAGTCATCATAAGATTGTCTTTGTTTCAAGCGAATTGATTGCTTTACTTGATGTCCAGCTTCTTGATGAAGGGCAAAGGATTGTTTGATTTTTTCAATATCACTACCTGTTAAAAGGGGGCTGACAAGCAGGTAGTCCCGATTAAAGTTTTTTAACGGAATAGTAGAGATTACAGCATCGAAACCATGTATATCCAGTTGATCCAGATCAAAAATTGATGCATTAATTGTAGACAAGCCAGGGAGCTCCTGTTCCAGTTTTGTTGATAAGATTTTGGAAGTGCCAATCCCGCTGGAGCAAATAACAAGAGCTTTCTTTGGACTAGTTTCTTCACTATTCAGCAAAGCCGAGGCAAAATGCATGACTAGATATCCAATCTCTTCTCTGGGAACCTTCAATTCTGGAAGGACACTCGCCATACCATGCTGCAAAATAATAAACAGTTCCTTATAATCCTGCTCTATTCTTTCCAATAAAGGATTAGAAATACCCATATTTTGTTTGATTCTATGCAGAGCCGGTCTTAAATGCGCAACAAGTCCCTGGAACAGAGAATTATTCGTCGTTAAATCGATATCAAGCTTACGGCTGACAAATGTCATTAAGTTTTGTGCAAGAACCCCTGCATGCAAACTTGTTTCTCCAAGCAAGTCATCATGATCATTTCTCAATTTGGCTCCCATCAGGTGCATTGTAATATACCCGATTTCACCTTGGGAAATGTTTATTTTAAATACTTCTTCTAAACCTAAAACAATTTTTTCGGCTGCCTTGTATTCTCGCGTGCCTTTTAAACTGTTCAGATAGTCCTCTTCAAAATTAATTTCCTCTCCCTGCTGAATTCGTTCGATCGCCAATGCCAGATGAACGACTAATCCGATATAGGCACTGTCAGCTATGGCATAAGGAAGATCCTCTTTAATATCTTCTATTTGTTTTTCTATAATTAGCAGCTTTGTCTTGTCAACTAATCCAAGCAATCGGTCTGTTACCGTATCAACCACTTGTGCTGAGCGTTTTTGAATATTTTCTTTTATTAAAGAAAGGAACTCAAATTCATCAATATTTTCTATGATGATCTTGCTCATAGCCTTTCTTTTAGAATTCTCTGTCCCAATCAATTCAACACCGTAGCCACGCTTTCTTAGCAGTGTTAAATCAAAAGGGGTAAGACGCTCTTCTACTTTATTAAGATCATTACTGACAGTTGCAATAGTGACATTTAAATCATTGGCCAGCGAAACTAATTTAACTGGCTCCGCTGCATCCAAAAGAGCAGATAAAATCATCGTCTGCCGTTCCTCAGGCGTATATTCATTATGAGAAAGGTTAAAAAGAAAGAGACGAAGCATCTCCTTTTTCTCTTCTTCACCATTAACAGCTATGCCGATGCCTGATTTTTTGTTAAGTTCTAACCCGTACTCCTTTAAAATCTCTTCGACTCCTTTTAAGTCGCGATGAATCGTACGAGAACTTACCTCTAATTCTTTTGCTATTTCCTTTACCGTTGTTTCTCCCGGCTGTAATAGCAATAATTCAAGTATTTTTCTTTCCCTCGCTGATATGTACATTCACATCACTCCACAGCATTGGCATTCACCATGACATATTATGAGCAAAGTTTATGACAAATATGAAATACAGCACCCTATTCTTTCATTTTAATAATAAGAAATGATACTCTCAACTAAAGAATAATGTATTTTCGTCATGAAAGTTGTTGCCAGTATTTAATTATCCTAATTTATTTAAAGAAAACCCTAAACATATTCTGCTGGTACATTTTAATTGAAAAACTATAAATAAGACTGGTTCACAAAGGGAACCAGCCTTTTTTTATTTACTTCAGCTTTTCAATCAATTCATCATATTTAGGGCTATTTAAGAAGTTTTCAACCGAAATATGATGTGCAGTAGGCAGTTTGTCTTTCGCACGTGGTGTTAAATCTTTATGTGTAATAACCACGTCTGCATCTGCTGGAAGATTGTTAATCGCTGTGTTAGTAATATCGATATCCAAGCCTGCTTTTTTCGCTTTATTCTTAAGAATGGATGCACCCATTGCACTGGATCCCATTCCTGCGTCACAGGCAAAGATGATTTTGTTAACATTTTCAGGATTGAAGCCTTCAGCAACAGGAACTTTTGATTCAAAGTTGCCTGCTACAGAGCTCTTTTTCCCTTTCATTTCTTGCATTTTTGCTGCTGCTTCTGAAATATCTTCTTCTTCGTTTTTCTTACTTGTTTTTAAGATTAGAGATGCAATTGCGAATGAAACTGCCGTTGCCACAAGAACCCCTAGAATAACACCTAAGTGATTTCCGCCTTTTGGCGTCATAGCCATTAAAGCAAAGATGCTTCCTGGTGATGGCGGTGCTACTAATCCAACATTTAATAAGCTGAATGTGAACATACCACTTACGCCACCAGCGATTGCAGCAAGAATTAACGTTGGTTTCATTAAGATGTACGGGAAGTAGATCTCATGAATTCCTCCGAAGAAATGGATAATCGCTGCTCCTGGTGATGTTTGCTTCGCAGAACCTTTTCCAAAGAACATGAATGCAAGTAAGATTCCAAGTCCTGGTCCAGGGTTTGTTTCAATAAGGAATAGAATTGATTTTCCAGCTTCTGCTGCTTGCTCTGCTCCAAGTGGAGAAAGAATGCCATGGTTAATGGCATTATTTAAGAATAGAATTTTTGCTGGTTCAATCAGGATGTTTACTAATGGAAGTAATCCTGCATTAATAATTGCTTCAACACCTGTTGATAAGATATTCGTTAATCCTTCAACTAATGGCCCAATACCCAGTAATGCTACGATGGCTAAAATAGCTGCAAGAATACCTGCTGAGAAGTTGTTGACAAGCATTTCAAATCCTTGTTTGATTCTTGGCTGAAGTACTCCATCAAGCTTTTTAATAGCCCATCCGGCAAGAGGACCAACGATCATTGCGCCAAGGAACATTGGAATGTCCGATCCGGCAATAACACCCATTGTTGCTACCGCACCGACGATACCTCCGCGGTCTCCTCCATAAATCATTTTACCGCCTGTAAAACCAATTAGGATCGGCAGTAAATAGTTGATCATCGGACCCACTAGCAGAGCTAGATCTTCATTTGGCAGCCAGCCGTCTGGAATGAATAATGCAGTAATAATACCCCAAGCAATAAATGCACCGATGTTTGGCATAATCATGCCGCTTAAACTGCTTCCAAATCTCTGAAGTTTTACACGAAAACCAGATTTTTCAGCCTGTGTAGAATTTGACATGTTATTTTCCCCTTCCTCTGTTTTTATCTTTAAAAGTTATTGTATGACTTTCTATTTTTATAATACGTTCAATGTAAAGCGGTTTCAATTCAAAGAAAAACGCATTTTGTCACTTCTAATGTTGTCATGATTGTAATAACTGTTTTTGCCATGTTTAATATTGGTTTAGGTGTATGTTATCACCTAATAGACATTTTCTACCGCCTGTTTTCAATTCTACTAGTACTTGCCGCCCTTCAGACTGCTTTCAGCCTCGTATGGCAAGGAGTAGGCAGTTTTTCTTTACAAGACTTTTCTGCATATTTCAGTTAAAATATTTATTAATATCAAATTTATATTAGGGGGGATACGATTGCATCGGAATCAAGAGCTTCATACATTTTTAGTAGAAAAAGCAAAGAATTTAACCGAAGAATGGTATAAATCACTTGATAAAAGTGATCCAAAAGGAGTCTATTCTTCAAGCATTCCTGAAGAAATTCAAAAATTGAAGCAGCAAAATTATGATTTTCATTTACATTTATGTAAAGTTTTTGTGCAAGAAGAAAAACAATTTTCGCAGGAATTTGAAGAATGGATTAATCAAATTGCTAAAGATGAGCAACATCTTAATACCCCTGTACAATACATACTGCGGGAGTTTTTTCACGTACAGGAACAATACCTTTGCTATATCGATGAATTTGCTTCTATTCATAAAGGTAAATATTCACACGAGAAGGTTCAGCTTTGGCAAAGAATCATCATTCGAGCCTTTAAAGAAGTTATTCTTAGATTTGTACAGGAAAATCAGATCTACTCAGAGAAGAAGCTGCTGGCACAGCAAGAAATTATCATGGAGCTCAGCTCTCCTGTCATTACAATCAATAAGGGAGCTGCATTGCTTCCCCTTGTCGGCGATATTGACACAACACGGGCAAAATTTATTCTTGAGCATTCTCTAAATGAATGTTCGAACAAGGGGATTAATCACCTTTATATCGACCTTTCAGGCGTGGTCATGATTGATACGATGGTTGCACATCAGATTTTCCAGTTGATCAGCGCCTTAAAAATGATTGGTGTACAAACTACTTTATCAGGTTTAAGGCCTGAAGTTGCTCAAACTACTGTTCAACTTGGACTTTCGTTTGAAGAAGTCGTGATAAGATCAGATTTGGCTGCTGCACTTTCTGCAAATGAAATAGATTCCGTAAAGTAGACTGGGCAATAGTCCCTTTTAAAAGTTCATTCAATATTTGCTGTCATTCTATTAACTTTCCATAATTAAAGGGATCACATCACGTGATCCCTTTTACTGCCCATATAATTCTTTATATGCAACAACTTTTAAAGCCAGGATTTCTTCCTCAGTCAAACTGGCTTCCATTTGTGAGATGACTTGCTCTTTTGATACAGTGCCTTCCTGAGCCTGAACCCGCAAATCATTTAATTCTGTTAAACCAACCTTTTGGATCAGCACTCTTGTCGCTTCTTCCTTAGTAGTAAAAGGCAGGCTTTCTGGGTCTGCTGCCTCAGCTTCAGCAACAAAAGCCATTAATTCCGGGTCACTTTCAATCGCAGACTTAATATTTTCCAATTCCCCGCTATTCTCCAGCTCAGTGGAAATGGTTTCCATTACTTTTTCAGCAGCCATGTTTGTGCCAAAATAGTAAATAGCAAAACCAAGTCCTCCTATAACTACTAGCACAACAATAAGGATTTTAAAAAACTTCACTTTTTCCACTCCCAGAAAATTTCTTTTGTACACATCATACTATAGAAGCTGTCAGAAAGATATACTTACACTATTTGGAAATTATTAAAAATAAACTTATTAAAATGGAACGTCGTCTAATGTATAAAAGTAAAAAAAAGAGGTGAATTCCACTTGCAAAGTCATGAGGTAATTACAGATTTAATGGACCGCCATGGCACATCCATTTTGCAGCTTGCCTATTCATTTGTCCGCAATAAGCAAACTGCTGAAGATCTGACTCAAGAAATATTTATTAAATGTTATGAAAAGCTCGATACCTTTGAAGGAAATTCGAGCATGCATACATGGTTATACAGAATTGCAATCAACCATTGCAAAGATCATGTTAAGAGCTGGAACTATCGAAAAGTTCATGTCAGTCAGCATATCAGCAAATGGTTTACCAGTCACCAAGAAAGTCCAGAATCCAAAATGATTCATAAAAGCGAAAGTGAGCAGCTATTTAATGAAATACTGACACTGCCGCCAAAATACCGTGAAATTATATTTTTATACTATTTCCAGGAACTCCAGTTAAAAGAAATTAGTGAAATCTGCCAGATCAATCTCAGCACAGTAAAATCAAGAATGACGCGGGCCAAACAATTATTAAAAAATGCAATGACAGAAGGGGTGCAGAAGATGGACAACAAACTGATGAAGACGAAAGAAGATCTGTTAAAGGGTGAGATGCAGGGCCTGGTCTTTACCGAAGAAATGAAGAGAAACGTATTAGCAGAAATCAGTCAAAGACCATCCATGTCCAGACAAAAGAAAAAAGCAAAAAACAAAACGGTACCTGCAGCCCTGAGCTTTGCAGCCATGACAGCCTTCGCCATTGGCATGTACTATATTATTTCAAATGGACTATTTGAAGAACCTAATGCTGACAAACCGCCAGAAGAGACAGAGATCATTTCTCCGATTGAGGAAGAAGATGTTAAAGAGAACGACAATGAGATAGAAGAGGAAACGGAAGAAAACCTGCCTGAAGATACGGTGGAAGAGGAACCAGATTCAGACCCTGATAAAGAACAAATAGAGACAGATACAGATCAGGAAATAAATGACGATCAAAAACAAGATGAACCTGTGGTTGTGGAGCCGACGAAGGAGGAATTAGGCGCAATCTTGTTTGAAATTAATGAAATAAGAGAAGATCTAGATGAAATTCTTAAGACCAGATCTGATGAATACACAACAGATGAAATATATAATCATTATACTCACCTTGCAAATCGCGAAACACTAGAATATATATTTACTCATGCTTACGATGATCAGATGGGAACTTATCTTACACCAATAGTTCGTTTTTCTAAATATACTGCTGATGAACCTGCTGAAATAAAGAAGATAAATAATAATCAATATCAATTAATACAAAAACTTTCAATAGACCATTATGGTAATTTTACTAATATCCATACATTTTCAAGGGAAGGGAATAATTGGAAGGTTGTTAATTATGAGCATATTGATCATGGATATTAATATATGGTTCCTAACAATAATGCCTGCTAAAAAGCAGGCATTATTGTTATTTCCAAACTTGAAATAGGTCTTCAAGTTGGAGAATTCACATGAGATGAACACAAGACAGCTGTTGAAACAAGGAAAGAACCAACAGATGAACCTCTTATGAAAGCAAGTGTTCTAAGCAAAAAGAATAAATATGAAATAAATTACTCTAAATAGGTTTTTCATCATAAAAAACGGGTATAAACAACCATCTCTCATACGAAAGGACTATGTAAAATGTCACAAAATACCACAACAAGCCGCTTTATTAGCATCAAAGTCATTCTCGTCATCGCCATTGTGATTTCTAGTCTGATCTCATCACCGATTTCAGGTTTTTTAAACCAGGTTATTGCAGATTTAGGGGTATTGAGTGCAGGTGTCAAAACAGCTGTCACCTTTATCATTAATATTCTCATCAGCCCAATTTTGATTATCCTATTTACACGCTTTTTTATCCTAAAAAAAATAACTCTTATCAATAAGAAGCTTGAAGATATACAGCGCGGAGACTTTAGTTCATTGGATTTTCAGTTGAATGACGAATTCAGCCAAATTGCACATAACATTAACAATTTGTCACAAAGTCTGGAACAATATATTCAAACTGCAAATCAACAGTCTGCCGCGGTGAGTAAACAAAGCAATTACCTATTTCAATCTTTATCAAATGTTTCTCAATCAACTGAAAAGCAAAAGCAGCTGCTTCGAAATGTAGAAGATGAAAATAAGAGAATCGTTACTTCTATAGAAGAATCACATGCAACCTTAACTGAATTGGCTTCATCTATTGACGGGGTCACAAGTGCTACACATACCATTAATGAAAAAACAGCTGAGGCTTCAGGCATCTCAGAGAATGTGAAACAGATGCTCACATTAGTAGATCAAAAGTTTACATATGTTCAGCAAAACTCAGAAGAATCTGTTCAGTCTATTGAGCATTTGAAAGAAAAAGGAGTAGAAATCGGGAATATCATCTCCATTATCACTGGCATTAGCGGGCAAACCAATTTACTGGCTTTAAATGCTACGATTGAAGCTGCACGTGCCGGAGAACACGGAAAGGGATTTGCCGTGGTTGCCTCAGAGGTGCGCAAGCTTGCGGATGAATCTCTGAAAGCAGCCAACGATATTAAGGAAATTATAGATTCATTTACTGAGGATGTTGAAAAGGCAGTTGCCCTCATTTTAAATGGAAAAGAGCATGTTCTGGATGGCCAAAAGTCCTTTAAGGAAGCTGACAGTGAAGTGGATGGCATCGTCCAATCGATTAGGCTGCTGGCAGATGAAGTAAACACCATTTATGCTTCGATGGAAGAAATGAATGCTGGAATTAAAGACATTACCATACAAATCGATCAGACCGTGGAATCAGCCGAGAATAACAATTCACTGCTGGAAACCTATACTCAGCTTCAGTCAGAAATTGATCAAATTATACATAATGAAAAGGACAGCGCTAAGCATTTATCTTCAAGTGCAACTTCTTTAGAGGGGATTTATCAAGGATAGGTTAGCTCTATTGTTTTAGGGTAAAGGAGTTATTGGTATCTTTCTAAAAAGAATCCTTCACATACTTTTTTCACTTCCTGGAAAACTAGTAAAAGAATACAGCAGGAGGAGAGTTGATTGGAAGTAAAACCCTTATTAGAGGTTGAAAAACTGGCACTGAAAAAATATAAAATATATCAAACCAGTGTGCTTCACTATATTTTAAGAGCGGCGCTAGCCAGTATGTTTATTGGCTTCGGAGTCATTGTTGCCTTTAAATCTGGCGGGTATTTTTACAATGTTCACTCTCCTGCAGCATATCCAATGGCTGCTTTTACATTTGGTGCTGCAATTATATTAATTGCTTATGGAGGCGGAGATCTCTTTACTGGAAATACATTCTATTATACGTTTGCTGCACTCCGCAAGAAAATGCAGTGGAGCAGTGTAGTGAAACTCTGGACACTTAGTTATGCCGGCAATATAATCGGTGCCATTGTATTTGCACTGCTCATTTACACCACCCAGCTTTTCTCTGATGCAAGCGTAAATCAATTTCTGCTAAGTGTAGTGGAGCACAAAATGACAGCTCCGACTTTAGAGTTATTTTTCCGGGGGATCTTATGTAACTGGCTTGTTTGTTTAGCATTTTTTATACCAATGACATTAAAGGGTGATGGAGCAAAGCTATTTGTCATGGTTCTCTTTGTTTTTTGTTTCTTTATTTCTGGTTATGAACATAGCATTGCCAATATGTGCACATTTGCGATTGCCATGGTATTAGATCATCCTGGAACCATTTCTTTTAGTGGCATCATTCATAATCTTGTTCCTGTTACGATCGGAAACTTAATTGGAGGAAGTCTTCTGATGGGCTGGATGTACTTTTATGTTAATAAACCTTATTTGGATGAAGAGGATCAAGGGTAAGAATCGCCATGCATTAGTATATAGATTATAAAAAAGTTCACAAACCAAAACGCAGGCTATCCATACCAAATTGGATCACCTGCGTTTTGCCATTTAACCGATATTATTCAGCGCATCCTCAATCGTATCTACACCGCTAATCAAATCAAAAGAACGCTTAATCAATTGATTCTTCTCTAAGGCTGCCACAATGACAGACGCGACATCCTCTCGAGGAATCATTCCTCCATGAATATTTTCCGCAGCCGTGATTTTCCCTGTGGCCTCCTCATTTGTAAGCCCGCCAGGACGAATAATTGTATAGTCCAGCCCGCTCGCCTCCAAATGCTTATCTGCGTAATACTTCGCAACGTAATAAGGCTTTATCTGTTCATTCCAATTCTCGCGATTATGAGCCTGCAGTGCACTCACCATGATAAAACGTTTAATGCCGGCCTTTTCAGCCGCTTCGATTGTTTTCACAGCTCCATCCAAATCAATGAGCAATGTTTGATCGAAGCCTGTTTGTCCACCTGACCCAGCTGTAAATACGATGGCATCACAGCCTTCTGCTGCGTCCGCAATATGTTCGACACTGCCATGCAGACTGGCAAGGACAGGTTCTGCCCCTAGCTTGCTCAGCTCTTCTTTCTGCTCTTCTTTTCTAACCATAGCTTTCACTGAAAAGTTGGGATGTTCTGCTAGCTTCTTCACAACGAATTGTCCAATTTGTCCGTGTGCTCCTACAACTAAAACGTTCATAACCACATTCCCTTCTTTATGAGATACTGTTCATTATTTCAAAATCAAGTTTATATTTCAAATGGTCTGCTTTAACCTAGCAGTATGCCAAAGGAACCATATGGTGGTTTTAAATTGCGATAACTTGGGTATATAATCATTGATCTCAAATCGTAAGGAGCATGATGATGACGAAAGAATTTGAACAGCTTATCTTGACGAAACAATTGTCCTTGATGACTTGGGAATATAAAAGATGTGAAATTAAAGAGGTAAAACAGCAAATTCTAACCGATATAAAATTGCTAATTAAAGCTCTGGATTATTTAATATAAATATAGATTATTCACATTTTCTCCCCAGCCCCCTTAACCTCGGAGCGTTCATATACACCCCTTATGAAACCTATAAAACATGTCCATAATGGAATTAGTACAGCACACTACTTCAAGGGGTGTTTTTATTTTATGCCGCATTTTTTAATGTCTAGATTTATCCGTTTACCGCTTGTTCTTCGAATTTTAACTATTGCACTCTTAGCTATTTTTATTTTTGGCTGGTTAGTTCACATAATTGAACCTCATAACTTTCCCAAATTAGCCGATGGAATCTGGTGGGCGATCATTACAGCATCTACCGTCGGATATGGAGACTTTGTGCCTGAAACTGCTCTTGGCCGTTTTACTGGAGTTGTTTTAATTATGACTGGGGCTGGTTTTCTGGCGAGTTATTTTGTTGCTTTAACAACTGCAGCTGTAACAAGGCAAAATGATTTTCTAGAAGGGAAAGTTGCTTATAAAGGAGCTGACCATATTATTGTGATTGGCTGGAATGAACGGTCTCGGGAAATTTTAAATACGATTTGCAGCAGTAAATCAAATCATTATGTCACGCTGATTGATGAAACTCTCGAATATAATCCTTTACCGCATAAGAATCTCCACTTCATACAAGGGCGCGCTAATCGTGACGATGTATTATTGAAGGCAAATATCCATTCTGCCCGAAAGGTCATTATTACAGCAGATCAAAATAAAAATGAATTACATGCAGACATGAACTCAATTTTGACACTTCTAGCTGTAAAGGGATTAAACCCCAAGCTTCCTTGTATTGTTGAAATCCTTACAGCTGAACAATCTGAGAATGCCAGAAGAGCAGGTGCGGATGAAATCATTCAAACTAACTTGTTAACAAGCTTTGTTATGATCAACAGCATCACCTCTCAGGAACTGGTTAACTCATTCTTAGGATTGCTGAATCAGCTTGATAAGCGAAAATTAACCTTTCAGCCTGCATCAGAGGAAATCATTAATCAGTCATTTCAACACTTAAGTCAGATGTTTATCGTTGAAGGGATTTTACTATTAGGGATAAAAAGGGGAGAAGAAACCATTGTAAATCCTCCCCATCCTTTTATCGTCGCAGGTGAAGATCAGCTCATTGTCATCATGAATTAATCTGGCAATAGATTCGATTCCAGCTCCTGTACAAGTGCTTTTCCTGCAACTACATATTCATCCGGCACCATTCCATCTTTATCCACTGGCTCTGAAAACTGGTCAAATGATGCAGTGAAATTTGATGTGTATGCATGATCATCTAAACCGATTTGATAGATGTGCGACAGGATAAACGGATTGCCGCATTCAACAGTGCAATTTCGCGAATCAAGCTGGCCATCAATGGCTTTAATGGGAATGCGCAAAAAATGGTACCCTTTGTTTTCAGCATCCATTTTATAATCAAAGTAGCCATGATCATAATCCCAATTGCCTCCGATCATATAGCCCATTGGCTCTAACTGCTGCTCTAGTTTGTATAGATTAAAATGTGCTCCCTTAACCTTTGAAGGTATTTCAACCATTTTGTCATAGCCCCTTTGTTTATGATTTACTTTTAGCTTTTACAAAAAGGGCACAAATCATGAGTAAAGAAAACTTGCTGATGCAGTCCAAAAGGCGAACGAATGGACTTAATTTCACTTATGCTTTCTTTCCAGGTTAGCAGCAGTACTACCAGCCGTTCTATACCATGAGGATAAAAAAAGAAGAAGCACCTGATCGGCACTCCCTCCATTTCTTCTTTACAGTCTTTTTTCAAGTTCAGCTTTTTTCTCTTCAAAGCCAGGTTTTCCAAGCAGCGCAAACATATTCACCTTATACGCTTCAACACCAGGCTGATCGAACGGATTGACACCAAGTAAATATCCGCTCATCGCACATGCTTTTTCAAAGAAGTAAGCAAGATATCCGAATGTATAAGCATCCATTTTAGGAATGGTTACAATTAAGTTTGGCACTCCACCGTCAGTATGAGCAAGAAGTGTACCCTGGAAAGCCTTGTCATTGACAAAGTCAACTGATTTTCCAGCTAAGTAGTTTAAGCCATCAAGATCGGATTCAGCTTCCTCAATAGTCAACTCATGACGTGGCTCGTCCACTTTAATAATCGTTTCAAACAAATCTCTTCTTCCTTCTTGAACATATTGTCCAAGTGAGTGAAGATCTGTTGAGAAGTTTGCAGAAGCCGGGAAAATTCCTTTTTGGTCTTTTCCTTCACTCTCACCAAATAGCTGCTTCCACCACTCAGAGAAGTATTGAAGCCCTGGCTCGTAATTGATAAGCATTTCAATCGTTTTTCCTTTATTATAGAGAACATTACGGACAGCCGCATATTGGTAAGCTGCATTCTCTCCTAATTCAGATGTGCCAAAGTCACCGCGCGCCTCAGCTGCACCTTTCATCATCTCTTCGATATTAACGCCTGCAGCTGCAATTGGAAGAAGACCAACAGCCGTAAGAACAGAATATCTTCCGCCTACATCGTCAGGAATAATAAATGATTCATACCCCTCTTCAGCAGCTAGTGTTTTAAGTGCTCCTCTTGCCTTGTCAGTCGTAGCATAGATTCGTTCCCGCGCACCTTCTTTGCCGTATTTCTCTTCTAGCATTTTGCGGAAGATACGGAAAGCAATTGCAGGTTCAGTCGTTGTACCGGATTTAGAAATAACATTAACCGAGAAATCCTTCCCTTCTAGAAGGTCCATAAGGTCTTTCATATAAGAAGAACTGATGTTGTTCCCGGCAAAGATGATTTGTGGAGTCTTTCTTTGTTCAGCAGATAGTGCATTATAAAAACTGTGCTGAAGCATTTCAATCGCTGCACGTGCACCAAGATATGAACCGCCGATTCCGATGACGATTAAAACATCAGAATCACTTTTGATTTTTTCTGCAGATTTTTGGATACGTGCAAATTCTTCTTTATCATAATCTACGGGCAGATCAATCCAGCCTAGATAGTCGTTTCCTGCTCCTGTTTTTTCGTGTAAAGAATGGTGGGCAACCTTTACCGCATCCTGTAAGTATGTAAGTTCGTGCTCGCCAAAAAAGCTGAGTGCTTTTGAATAATCAAATTGGATATGGGTCATAGCGAAACCTCCTAAGTATTTATATTATCCGTACTCAATATCACTTTATCGAAATGCTTAAACTTAATCAAGAAACAACCCATCTTGAAAACGTAATCATTTTTACATATTTTCAAACTTGAGGTGTATTTGCATTTATGAATAAAGTTTTTAGAAAAATAGAAAGCCTGGAGCTTGTCAGCTCCAGGTTTCCATTTATAAAGAAGCCCTATAAATAGCCATAACATCCTCTTTATTCAGTTTTGCAAAATTGCCGAATTCTCCATTGATAACCGCTTTATCCGCCATCACTTCAATGCTTGATTCATCAATATTGTAATCAGCTAACGTCGCAGGTGCTCCAATGCTGTTCCAGAAATCTCTTAGTTTTGCAATTCCCTCAAGCGCTGCCTCTTCATCTGATTTCCCTTCTGGATCTACGCCAAATACACGAACAGCTAGCTTTTTAAAGCGTTCTGGCTTTACATGCAAATTATGCTTCATCCAATTAGGGAAAAGGATAGCAAGACCGCCCCCGTGCGGTATATCATGAACAGCTGAAACAGCATGCTCAATATTATGAGTAGCCCAGTCACCGCGGTAGCCCATAGATAACATTCCATTTAAAGCCATTGTTCCGCAGTATAAAATGGTCGCTCGATGCTCATAATTTTCTAAATCCTGAAGCAGCTTCGGCGCTGTTTCCATAACCGTTAATAATAATGATTCACACATACGATCCTGGAACTCTGTGTGCTCTGTTAAGTGGAAATAATGCTCGAATACATGTGACATCATATCAACAATTCCATAGATGGTTTGATCCTTTGGAACACTGTATGTATGAACTGGATCTAAAATTGAAAACTTCGGAAATACAGCTGGACTGCCCCATCCATATTTTTCATTAGTTTCCCAGTTTGTAATAACAGAACCCGCATTCATTTCCGAGCCAGTTGCCGCTAATGTCAAAACAGTACCAAATGGCAGTGCGTCTTGAGCGAAAGCTTTTTTAATAACTAAATCCCAAGCATCTCCATCGTATTTAGCACCAGCAGCGATTAGTTTCGTGCAATCGATGACACTTCCTCCGCCTACTGCAAGCAATAAATCAATATTTTCCTGCTTGCATATGTCTACACCCTTGCGGACGGTGGAAATACGGGGATTAGGTTCAACTCCCGATAATTCAAAAACACTGCATTCCAATTCATTCAATAGGTTCATAACTTGATCGTACAGACCATTGCGTTTGATGCTCCCGCCGCCATATACCACTAAAACTCTTTTTCCATATTGCGGAACTTCTGTTTTAAGCTGTTGAAGCTCCCCTTTTCCAAATATTAATTTAGTTGGATTCCAAAATGTAAATTGATCCATTGATATCAACTCCTCTATTGTTTATTATCATGCAAACTGAGTTGTTAATGCAAAAACTATGATCTCTTTTTTATTTTAATTTGATTGCATAATATCGAATATGGAGCAAAAACTACAGAATGTAAAACCTATAAGGAGGTTACATCATGAGTACAATTCAACGTATTGCACTAGTTCTTACCATTATCGGTGCCATCAACTGGGGACTAATCGGTTTCTTTCAATTTGACCTTGTGGCTGCCATTTTCGGAGGACAAAATGCTGCTCTTTCCAGAATCATCTATGGATTAGTTGGTATTGCAGGATTAATCAATTTAGGATTGCTCTTTAAACCGAGTGAAGAAGCTGAGAGAGCTCCTGTTACAGATTCAAACAATAGATAATAAAATTGAGATAGGGGGAGGCGATTAACCTCCATTTATCCCTCTCACACCACCGTACGTACGGTTCCGTATACGGCGGTTCCGATTAAGTCGAACGCTGTAAGTCATATCTAGCAGAAATACTTTTTAACCCAAGGGAAAGCCAGTAGGCTTTCCCTAATGTTTTATGAAGAATTGGACTTTTGGATATCCTCCAATAAGCCTTTCTTGTATTTCCCCATTCATATGCTTTCCCTTTCGAAACACCTAGTTTAATAAGTTTCTTGACCTTCGTTTGGGGAAGTTTCCATTCCTTCCATCGAATCATTCTTAACCTTCGATTAAGCCATCCTTCGAGTTTTGCGATTACTGAACGGGTATCTGCTAAATGATAATAATTAACCCATCCCACTAGATATTGGTTAAGGTTATGAATCCTATCTTCCATGGCAATTGACCTTCGTCTGCTTGTAAGCTTTCTTATTTTATCTTTAAACCGTTTAACTGATTGGGGAGATATTCTCACCTTCGGTTTTAGATTACTTGTAAAACTGAACCCAAGAAATTTCCTTTTCCAAGGGCGGTCTACAGCACTTTTATCCTTGTTAACCTTCAGTTTAAGATTCCTCTCGATAAAATGGGTCATTGCCTTCATAACTCTTTCTCCAGCTCTTTTAGATTTCACATAGATATTACAATCATCGGCGTAGCGGACAAAGCGATGTCCTCTGCGCTCCAGTTCTTTATCCAGTTCATCCAACACAATATTCGAAAGTAAAGGGCTTAAAGGTCCACCTTGCGGTGTCCCCTCAAGGTTAGGACTGACAAGTCCGCCTTCCATAACACCAGAGGTTAAGAACCGTCTTATTAGTTTGAGGAGAGTACTATCCTTTATCCTCATGGCTAATTTACTCATTAATCTATCGTGGTTAACCTTGTCAAAGAACTTTTCAAGGTCAATGTCGACTACCCATCGATAACCCTCTTCTATATAGCTTTGGGCTAATTTAACAGCCTGGTGCGCTCGCCTGTTAGGGCGAAAGCCGAAGCTACATTCAGAGAAACTAGGGTCATACATTCTGGTAAGCACTTGGGTGATTGCTTGTTGAATGAAACGGTCTGTCACGGTTGGGATTCCCAGTTTCCTCTTCCCTTTGCCGTCTGGTTTCGGGATTTCGACTCGACGGACGGGGGATGGGATATAGGTTCCCTCGAAGAGGGATTTTCGCAGTTCGCTCCAGTTGAGCATAATATGTCCACGAAGAGCAGTGACGGGCATTTCGTCCACTCCATGTTTTCCCTTATTCTTTTCTACTCTTTTAATCGCATTAAGTAGGTTTTCCCGTGACATGATTCGTTCCATTAACATTGATATAACCTCCCGCGTAAATAGGTGTTCTGTTTGTGTCCTTTTCATTCTCCACCCTGTTTAATGACCCCCGCGGATTCACCGTTTCTTTCATTAAACAGGTACTATGTTTTCTGTTTCATCGAATGGAAAGATACGCCTAGTTCCTATTTTCCATAACCGGTTCAGCCCTTCCTTATCCTCTTAAGCGAATAAGTACTATGGCTTCTGCTGACGCCTGTCGTTCAACTTATCCTCACGGATAGGCTTACCGCATGAGTACGGCATATCGACAGGTTCTCCCCGGGTAAGAGTACAGACTTTCCTTCCATGTCTCCGCCTCATTTACTATGTGACACCTTTGGCAGTATGGACTTTGTCTTGTATTGCAGACTCACCCAATGTCATCTAGCCTCATATGAGATTCGTGTTCCTCAGAGCGGAAGTTTGCCGCCGACTTCCTTCAGATAGGAGGGTCACCCCGCATATCCTTGTCTTAAGCTACGGCTACTACTGCCTTCGCCGTTCGGGACTCGCACCCTAGAGCCTGCACCCATGCCGGGCACACAATAAAAATCCTTGCCATTGCCGGCAAGGATTTTTATTATGAAAGGACCTTTTTCACCTTTTCAATCGCCCAGTCCAAATCTTCTTTACTGATAATGAGAGGCGGAGCGAAACGGATGACTGTATCATGTGTTTCTTTACAAAGCAATCCTTCTTGTTTCAGCTGTTCGCAAAACGGGCGGGCTGCTTCGGTTAACTCAACACCAATAAACAAACCTCGTCCTCTTACTTCTTTAATAATTGGGTTATTAATTTCAGTCAGCTTTTGCATAAAGTACTCGCCAAGCTCAAGAGACCGTTCAGCAAGCTTTTCATTTTTCAAAACATCAATAGAAGCTATGGACACTGCACATGCCATCGGATTACCACCAAAAGTGGAGCCATGTGATCCTGGATTAAACACTCCCAGAACCTCTTTGCCTGCGGTTACACAAGAGATTGGGAATACTCCGCCCCCCAATGCTTTCCCCAGAATATACATATCCGGTTGAATATCTTCCCACTCACATGCAAGCATTTTTCCTGTTCTGGCTAAGCCTGCCTGAATCTCATCGGCAATGAATAAAACATTCTTCTCTTTACAAAGATCGTATGCTTTTTTCATAAAGCCTTCTGGAGGGATAATGATCCCAGCTTCACCTTGGATTGGTTCGATTAAAAAAGCTGCCGTATTTTCTGTTATAGCTTCCTGTAACGCCTCGAGATCACCATATGGAACTAATTTAATCCCTGGCAGCATTGGTCCGAATCCTCGCTTATACTCCTCTTCTGAAGAAAGAGAAACCGCTGTCATTGTACGTCCATGAAAATTCCCGACACAGGCAATTATTTCAGCTTGGTTTTCTGCCACACCTTTGACATCATATGCCCAGCGACGTGCAGCCTTCACGGCTGTCTCAACCGCTTCCGCCCCCGTATTCATCGGTAAAGCCATATCCATGCCTGTTAATTCGCAAATCATTTCATACCAAGGGCCAAGCTGGTCATTATGGAATGCTCTTGAAGTAAGTGTAACTCGGTCTGCCTGCTCTTTTAGGGCCTGAATGATCTTTGGATGGCGATGCCCTTGGTTGACAGCAGAGTAAGCGCTTAACATATCCATATATTTATTTCCTTCTGGATCCTCTACCCATACACCTTCTGCTTTTGCTATGACAATCGGAAGGGGATGATAATTATGTGCACCATATTTTTCAGTTTGTTCAATAAGTGTTTTCGATTTCGTCGTCTCTTTACTCAAGCTCATTCCTCCCATTCAAAATTCTACTTTCTATTTTAACGTTTATTGTCCCGCCTTAAAACTAAATAGAGCGATTTTTTTGAAAAGAAAAGAAAAATCTTTTAAATGAGCTGCACGGCTGGACTGTTTTATAGATCTATTCCTTAAACAATTGAGATAGGGGGAGGCGATTAACCTCCATTTATCCCTCTCACACCACCGTACGTACGGTTCCGTATACGGCGGTTCCGATTAAGTCGAACGCAGTAAGTCATATCTAGCAGAAATACTTTTTAACCCAAGGGAAAGCCAGTAGGCTTTCCCTAATGTTTTATGAAGAATTGGACTTTTGGATATCCTCCAATAAGCCTTTCTTGTATTTCCCCATTCATATGCTTTCCCTTTCGAAACACCTAGTTTAATAAGTTTCTTGACCTTCGTTTGGGGAAGTTTCCATTCCTTCCATCGAATCATTCTTAACCTTCGATTAAGCCATCCTTCGAGTTTTGCGATTACTGAACGGGTATCTGCTAAATGATAATAATTAACCCATCCCACTAGATATTGGTTAAGGTTATGAATCCTATCTTCCATGGCAATTGACCTTCGTCTGCTTGTAAGCTTTCTTATTTTATCTTTAAACCGTTTAACTGATTGGGGAGATATTCTCACCTTCGGTTTTAGATTACTTGTAAAACTGAACCCAAGAAATTTCCTTTTCCAAGGGCGGTCTACAGCACTTTTATCCTTGTTAACCTTCAGTTTAAGATTCCTCTCGATAAAATGGGTCATTGCCTTCATAACTCTTTCTCCAGCTCTTTTAGATTTCACATAGATATTACAATCATCGGCGTAGCGGACAAAGCGATGTCCTCTGCGCTCCAGTTCTTTATCCAGTTCATCCAACACAATATTCGAAAGTAAAGGGCTTAAAGGTCCACCTTGCGGTGTCCCCTCAAGGTTAGGACTGACAAGTCCGCCTTCCATAACACCAGAGGTTAAGAACCGTCTTATTAGTTTGAGGAGAGTACTATCCTTTATCCTCATGGCTAATTTACTCATTAATCTATCGTGGTTAACCTTGTCAAAGAACTTTTCAAGGTCAATGTCGACTACCCATCGATAACCCTCTTCTATATAGCTTTGGGCTAATTTAACAGCCTGGTGCGCTCGCCTGTTAGGGCGAAAGCCGAAGCTACATTCAGAGAAACTAGGGTCATACATTCTGGTAAGCACTTGGGTGATTGCTTGTTGAATGAAACGGTCTGTCACGGTTGGGATTCCCAGTTTCCTCTTCCCTTTGCCGTCTGGTTTCGGGATTTCGACTCGACGGACGGGGGATGGGATATAGGTTCCCTCGAAGAGGGATTTTCGCAGTTCGCTCCAGTTGAGCATAATATGTCCACGAAGAGCAGTGACGGGCATTTCGTCCACTCCATGTTTTCCCTTATTCTTTTCTACTCTTTTAATCGCATTAAGTAGGTTTTCCCGTGACATGATTCGTTCCATTAACATTGATATAACCTCCCGCGTAAATAGGTGTTCTGTTTGTGTCCTTTTCATTCTCCACCCTGTTTAATGACCCCCGCGGATTCACCGTTTCTTTCATTAAACAGGTACTATGTTTTCTGTTTCATCGAATGGAAAGATACGCCTAGTTCCTATTTTCCATAACCGGTTCAGCCCTTCCTTATCCTCTTAAGCGAATAAGTACTATGGCTTCTGCTGACGCCTGTCGTTCAACTTATCCTCACGGATAGGCTTACCGCATGAGTACGGCATATCGACAGGTTCTCCCCGGGTAAGAGTACAGACTTTCCTTCCATGTCTCCGCCTCATTTACTCTGTGACACCTTTGGCAGTATGGACTTTGTCTTGTATTGCAGACTCACCCAATGTCATCTAGCCTCATATGAGATTCGTGTTCCTCAGAGCGGAAGTTTGCCGCCGACTTCCTTCAGATAGGAGGGTCACCCCGCATATCCTTGTCTTAAGCTACGACTACTACTGCCTTCGCCGTTCGGGACTCGCACCCTAGAGCCTGCACCCATGCCGGGCACACAACAAAAAAAGCCAGGCATTTGCCTGACTTTACTCTATATTACTTTTTAATTAGATCATCACGTTCAGACTGGTCAATCCACTCTTGAAGTTTATCTTTTAAAGTGTTAAATCCTTGAGCTGATTCATCTTCAAACTTAATTGGTGCCGCTTGGCGCTTGCGTGGCTTCTTTGGTTTGCTTTCCGCTTGCGCAGGTGCTTCTTCTGTTGCACGAATAGAAAGACCAATTTTTCCAGCTTGCTCGTCGATAGATAAAACTTTTACGTTTACCTCATCACCAACTTTTAAATGTTCGTTGATATCTTTTACAAATCCGTGTGTAACCTCTGAAATATGCACAAGACCTTGTGTATTTTCATCTAAAGCCACAAATGCTCCATATGGCTGAATACCTGTTACTTTCCCTGTAATTACACTTCCAACTTCAACTTTCTCTGACATGAAAACACTCCTAATTGATTAAATTTATACGTTAATTATTCGCAATAAATAATTATAACATAAGGTGATGCACATTACAAAAATAAGCAAAGAATACGTTTTATTGCAAACGGAAACAATTTTTACAAGCGAACTGGATTTAATCACCCTAATGCGTGTTAAAATAAAGATAGTAGAATAAAAAAAGAGGTGGGAACATTGTCTTATTTAAGTGAAAATTTAAAGCTTGCACGGCAAAGAGCAAAGTTATCACAATCTGAATTAGCTATGAAAATCAGAGTTGGTACTGCAACAATCGAGAAGTATGAAAAAGGTGAACAAATACCGGATACCAATACCGTTTTAAAAATCTCCACAGTACTGGATATTCCCGCATCAGAGCTGCTGGAGCAGGAACTTCATACAGAAAATAATGGCATTGACAAAGAAATTGAACAGCTGGTTCAGGAGATCGGACTAAAAAAGGCTAAGCTAATCCTCCGAAAAGCGAAGGAATTTCGGGAAGAAGATTTCCTTCGAGTGATGCAAATGCTCTATGAAGTTAAATATGAATCTCAATAAAGAAGTATAAAGGCATGCAGAATTGGACATGATAGTTTTATAAGCTTTCTAGTATTCCCCCCTTTTTGAAGTGACAATCTAATTTTAGATTGTCCTTTTTTTGTTCAGATTCTCCTCTGATAAAAAGGTGATTTTTTCTTTTTTTATGTGTAAAAGGTTGGCATAACGGCAAAATAAACATAGTAAACTTTGACATGTAAAAGGAGGAGCACTGTGAAAAGCAAGTTCTATTCTGGCATCGAAAATATTAACGGCAATGAGTTTTATTACGAATATTTTAAGCATCCATCAGCAAGTCCTACGATTATTATGCTGCATGGCTTCCTCTCCTCAGCATTCAGTTTTCGCAAGCTTATTCCACATTTGCAGGAAGAATATAATATCTTAGCAGTCGATATTCCTCCTTTCGGAAAGAGCGGAAAGTCAAAGCGATTTCTTTATTCTTATCAAAACATGGCAAGTTCGATATTTGAACTTACTGATCGCCTGCAGATTTCCAATATGATACTGGCCGGACACTCTATGGGCGGACAAATTGTCATGAATATGCTTCTGCAGCGGCCTGCAGCAGCTAGCAGTGCACTGCTCCTATGCAGTTCTGCTTATCTGCCCAAATCACATCAATCTTTAGTCTATACAAGCTATATTCCTTTTTTTCACCTGTATGTTAAACGCCATCTTGCAAAATCTGGACTAGAAAAAAACTTAAAGAATGTCGTTTATAATCAGGCAATGATTGATGAAGATATGAGAAAAGGATATATGTCTCCTTTCCTTAATAACTCCATTTTCCAAGGTTTAACACGAATGATACGCCACCGGGAAGGTGATTTAACGGAAGAGGATATAAAACGAATTCATACACCATGCCTGCTTATTTGGGGTGAGCATGACCGTGTAGTTCCTCTTTCAAAAGGAAAGAGACTGCACAAAAATTTGCCTAATTCAAAATTGATCATTTTAAAAGAGACAGGCCATCTCGTTCCTGAAGAGAGGCCAGAAGAAATTGTAGCAGAAATGAAAGGATTTTTACCTGCTGTGAGCGTGTAAAGCTTTGAGAAACCTCATAGCTGTATAATAAAAAATACGGCATGCCAGCAGGCGTGCCGTATTTTTTATATGCTGCATGAACTATCATTTTTAATAGAAAGCAATTGTACAGCCATTGTATAACAATGCTTTAGAGGAAGCACTTCTTCAAAGGAAAACTCAAAGATTGCTTGTATTTTCCTTGAAAGCTGCTCAGCATCGTTCAGATCTTGTACAGCCTGCAGGATATCCGCAATTTCCGTATCATAGCTTCCAGACCCGATCTGAAAGGGATCC
Source organism: Cytobacillus gottheilii (assembly GCF_001636345.1). Lineage (GTDB taxonomy): Bacteria > Bacillota > Bacilli > Bacillales > Cytobacillaceae > Cytobacillus > Cytobacillus gottheilii. The sequence continues at coordinate 1,094,262 of NZ_KV440945.1, read as the reverse complement.
CAGCTGTTTAACGTATCAACAAGCCTTAGATTCATTTCTTGACTTTGCAATCTGCTCACCTTTTATTTTCATTTTTAGTCTTCATATCTTATCATAGAAAGGGAAAAGTGCAAATCTAAAAAAGGCGGTGCTAAAATGACGAATTATGATTTTCACACACCAATTAATCGCGAGCAGACGAATTCGGTTAAATGGGGATTAAGAAAAGATCTATTTGGTTCAGATGAAGTTTTGCCAATGTGGGTGGCTGACATGGAATTTATGCCCCCAAATGAAGTTATAGAGGCACTTGAAAAGAGAGTTCAGCATAAAATCTATGGATATACATATGCATCAGCCTCAACCACTAATGCGATTACGGAGTGGCAAAAAAAGCGCCATAACTGGGAAGTATCAAAAAATGCGGTATTATTTAGCCTTGGTGTTGTCCCTTCAATTGCTGCAGCTATTCTGGCGTTTACCGAAAAAGGCGATAAAGTTATGCTTCAATCTCCCGTATACACTCCATTTTTCAGCATGATTGAAGGAAATGAAAGAGTAGTTGTCAATTCACCTCTGATATTAAAAGATGATCAATATGAGATTGATTTTGTTGACTTTGAAGAGAGGCTTAAAGAGGGGGTAAAACTGTTTCTTTTATGTAACCCTCATAATCCCGGCGGCCGTGTGTGGACAAAAGATGAGCTAAAAAAGATTGGCGATCTATGCTGCCAATATAATTGTTATATTCTTTCAGACGAAATTCACGCAGATTTAGTTTATACTCCACATCAACATCTTCCGATTGCTTCATTGGACCAGCGTTTTAAAGAAATAACCATCACTTGTATTGCACCGACAAAAACATTTAATTTAGCAGGTCTGCAGGCTTCAGCCGTCTTAATTGAAAATGAACAGCTGCGAAAACGGTTTAGTGATCTTCAAGCAAAACAAGGGTTCTTCACATTATCAACTTTTGGATTAACAGGTATGGAAGCAGCCTATCGCTTTGGAGATACATGGCTAAATGAATTGTTGCATTACCTAGAAGAAAATCGAAGAATATCCATTCAATTTATCGAGGAAAACCTTCCTGAGATAAAAGCAATAGAGCCGGAAGGAACTTATTTGTTATGGCTTGATTGCCGTAAGCTTGAACTGCCAGATGATGAAATACAGGAGCGTCTGTTAAAAAAAGGAAAGGTAGCTCTTGAACCTGGCAATAAATACGGACCAGGCGGCGAAGGGTTTGTACGTTTAAATTTTGCCTGCTCTCAAACGGTCTTGCTGGACGGACTAAATCGAGTTAAACACGCCTTCTCTTAAATATCTTTTTTAATGATTGACCTAACCTAAAGTAAACCCAAGAAGGACTAATGGCCTCTTGGGTTTATTGTTCATTTACTCTTCTTTTCCTGTATCATCTTGTGCACTTTTCGTGTTTTTTTCATCTTTATCCTTTGATATTCTGCCGCAGGCAATTCTTTCTCCTGAATCCCCAGAAGGCTGGGTCATTCCATCATCTATTCCCTCATCGATGACAATCGTTGTTCCGTCTTTTGTAAAAAGGGAGGTTTTATCCTCTTTTAATGATACTTGCGGCGCCATTAGTTCTGCCTTTACTTTCCCATCATCTTCTACAATAATATTCGGTAGATCACCTGCGTGCGCTCCTTTTGGATGAAGCAAGCCATGCTCTTTATCATCCGGATTAAAATGGTTGCCTGCGGACTTAAAGTCAGGCGGTTCACATTCACCTTTTTCATGAATATGCAGGGCATGCTCTCCTGGAGGCAAGCCTTCTAAATCAAGCTCCAGTTTCACGCCTTGTGTTTGCTGACCAAGCTTGATTGTCCCCAGCGAATCGCCTACCGCATTATGCATTTCAACATCTACGTTCGTTATGTTTTCTTCGCCGCATCCTGCTAAAATTAAGACAGCCAGTGCCGCAACTAGTTTTTTCACTGTAGAATACCCCCAAGCACTATGTTTTCCATATAAGCTAACTATTAACCATTTGTGAAAAGGACATGCTATATTGTTTCCTATTTGCATGCTGAATATCCGTCACCAGCATCGGTGTTAAACGACTGCAGACCTCTCAATAAACATAAAAAAGAGAACAGTTTTAACTGTTCTCTTTTTGCTGACTTGCCATCTGGCGGTTTATACGCTCTTCTAATTCTTTTGTTTTTTCGCCTTCACGTTTTGAAACATGTATAATAAATTTCATTGTTAACGCAGCGGCTATGAGGAAAATAATGCACCAAATTGCTGCAGGTATATATTCTGTCTTATCTTCTGGAAAATACAAAAATAAAGAAAATATGAACCATTGAGCCATTAACATCCATCCTTTCTGCAACTGTCATGGTCAATGCCTAATTATAACAGATTTCTCAATAAAAAGCTGTCTAGAGTGAAAGGTTACTATGCGCAATTGAACAGTCATTTTGGACCTAGAGCACTATTCAATAACAGTTATCTTTTCGATCACAATATCTTCAAGCGGTTTATCATTTTCCGCTTCAGCAGCCGCAATTTCATCTACTATGTCCATGCCTTCTATAACTTGTCCAAATACAGTGTGCTTACCATCCAGCCATGGTGTTCCACCTGCTTCGTAGGCTGTCACAGCTTCATCAGGATATTCTGCATCCTGCATTTGTTTTGTGAGACTCGGATCAAGGTTTTTATTTTGAACTATAAAGAATTGGCTGCCATTAGTATTGGCACCAGAGTTGGCCATAGCTAAAGCTCCTCTAAAATGAAAAAGATCGCTGGAAAACTCATCTTCAAATGGTTCTCCAAAAATACTTTCACCGCCCATTCCCGTTCCTTGTGGATCACCAGTTTGAATCATAAAATCTTGTATGACACGGTGAAATATAATTCCTTCATAATAACCGTCTTTACTATGTGTAATAAAGTTTTCAACTGCTTTTGGAGCCTGCTCAGGAAATAGCTTCATTTTAATGACTCCTAATGAGGTTGTCATCTCCACGAGCTTTTCATTATTGCTGACTTCTTCACTCAGCTGAGGCAAACTTGATTGGACAGCTTCAGTTTCATTGGATTCAGAAGAGTCAGTTCCATTGGATTCAGAAGAGTCAGTTCCATTGGATTCAGAAGGTTCAGCCGAATCCTCCGTATTTGTTCCACAAGCTGTCAGTACCAGGAGCAGAATAGTCAATACTGCCAATAAACGTTTTTTCATCATTAGTCCTCCATTCGATATGTATATGGAAATTATAATTTGATTTTGCACTTTAGACAAACCATAATAGTAATGAAAGGAGGGTATAAAAAAATGGCAGAATTTCAAATCGGCGACAAGGTGACAGGAATTTATAAAACAGGTAAATATATTGGGGAGATTACAGACATCCGCCCTATGCATTACGTGATGCGTGTGCTAGCTGTGGCCAAACACCCAATGCAGGGAGATTTACATAACCCTAAACAAGCAGATGTGATGATATTTCATGAGAGAAAAGCATTATCATTCCGGGAGCAAACCAATATCCCAAAACAAATGGTCCGAGCGTACGAAGGCGAAATCCCTTCGTATACAGACTCACTTAAAGAGGTTTTGGATCAAATGAAAGAAGACCTTTTGAAAACGGATAACGAATGGGCACAAAAAAGCCTGGATAATATCCGTATATTAGAGGGTACTTACTTTAAAGATTAAAACTGCTGCACTGACTGCGGCAGTTTTTTTACATTTTACCCCTTATTGTATAAGTCCCTAGCAGCTCTATTTTAACTAGGCGAATTTATTAAAGAGCTCCGCCAAATCTACTCGATCCCCGATTGTAGTAGGCTCATGTTTTTGTAAATATTGTTTGTCCTTCTCGACAAGCTTAAAGATCTTATAGGTTGTTAATGCATCATCCAATGCCCGGTGATGCAAACCAACACCATCTTTGCCGTATTCTTGAACAGCCTTCCATAAACCAGTTTGATTTTTGTCACCAAAAAAGCGCTTATACTCCATTGACAGGTCTACCTCTTTCCCTGAAAAAGGAAAATGCAGCCCTGCCTTTTCACAGTTAGAACGCAGAACCTTCATATCAGTATTTCCCCAGGTTACAATGGTATATGAATGTTCTCCCGTCATTTCCTTAAGCTTTTGAACAAGTTCTGAAAAAGCAATCCCATCATCAACCTGCTGCTGCGAGATGTTTAGAAAGGATTTACACCGTTTCGATAATTTCGGATATTGGATTGGTGTTACATAAGAGGAGAATTCTTCGAAGATTTGATTATTGATGACTGATACGACACCCACTTCAATGATTTCCGGATAAAATCCTTTATATTGTTTGCCTTTATCAGGCATTGTAAATTCAAAATCAATAAATAAATGCTGCCTAACTTCCATCTGAATCACCTGCCCCGGCTACTTTCTTCCATTATATCATGAGAGAATTCCATTTACTGCTGAAAAACGCAATTTTTCGTTAATTGTAAGTTAACGGATCAGAATACCCTAAGATACTTTTAATTGCCGGTGCCTTTAGCTTTAATTCCAATTTATACTATCTCAAAGCACAAAAAAGAACGAGATCTCTCTCGTCCTTTTTAAGAAGCTTTTTTAATTCGCACATATTCCCTTGATTGAAAGGCTTCAATCTTTTGGTTCTCCAAAGGAGCCTGCATGATATTCTCAACTGATTCCACTGGCATCATTTCAACTATTTCGTCAGCTTCACCAGGAATATAAAATTCTCGTTTTCCATTTTCGTTAACGAGCCATGCTCCGGAAAACAGTACGACAAAAATGGATACTGCAGCAATAATTTTTGCCCTCAACCATAACACCACCCTATTTATAAGTGTGGGAATAAGAGCGGATTTTTATTCAAAGGAGATTATTTCAAAATATTTTTTTATATTTTTTTCCGTGTTTCTACATATTTAATAAGAAAGATAGAAACCCACTTATATAAAGGTTTTAGAGCATGCATGCAACAAAATTTTAGGTTATAATTTGGTTTGATATGCTTTTTGGAACAGGTGTAAGGTCGTATTTTTTATTTTTTGGGTAAATAAATAAACATAACTTTGTACATAAGGTGTGGATACTATGTACAGGCACCCCCTGAAATACATACTTATATCCATTCTAAAAGAAGTGGGACTGCAGTTTTCATATGCCCCATGCTTCAAAAATCTTTTAGAAAAAATAAAAAAGGCTGCTATAACAGCTCGCCGATTATTACATTCTTAGAACAATAAAGGAGGTCTTGTTTTGTCTCTGCTTCATTTGGCTATTATTTCACCATTCCTTCTGGCGGTGCTCGTACCTATTCTGTACAAGCTCTTTAAGAAGGTTCATACAGGCTGGTTTATCCTGCCATTGCCGCTTGTATTGTTTGTTTATTTTGTCTCTTTTGTTTCAGCCACTTCAACTTCACAGCCGATCATCGAATCGTTTACATGGATTGAAGCATTAGGGATTGAGTTTACTGCTAAGATTGATGGACTTGGTTTGCTTTTTGCCCTGCTTATTACGGGGATTGGAACCTTAGTCATTCTTTACTCCATTTATTATTTATCGAAGGATAAAGAAAAGTTAAATACATTCTATGTGTATTTGCTTCTTTTTATGGGGGCTATGCTTGGAGTTGTCCTATCGGATAACTTAATTGTTCTATACGCTTTTTGGGAATTAACAAGCTTTTCTTCTTTTCTGCTAATTGGATATTGGTATGATCGTGAGAAGTCTCGTTATGGTGCTCAAAAGTCGATGCTGATTACCGTTTTTGGCGGTCTATCCATGCTTGGAGGCATTATCCTCTTATACATAATGACTGGAACCTTTAGCATATCTGAAATTATTGCACAATCAGATGTGATCTTTACACATCCGTTGTTTGTTCCTGCCTTGCTTTGTATTTTGCTTGGCGCCTTTACAAAATCAGCTCAATTTCCGTTTCACATCTGGCTGCCAGACGCAATGGAGGCACCAACGCCTGTCAGTGCATATCTCCATTCAGCCACAATGGTAAAAGCAGGTATCTACCTCGTTGCGAGAATGAGCCCTGTATTTGCTGACCATGCGCTTTGGCTATGGCTCATCGCTGGTTTTGGAATCGTTACCTTGTTCTGGGGATCTTTTTCTGCTGTGAAACAAACAGATCTAAAGGCAATCCTTGCGTTTTCAACGATCAGTCAGCTTGGTATGATCATGTCATTGCTGGGAATAGGTGCTGCTGCACTGCATTTTGATGGCATTGATGACAAATACCATACAATTGCTACAACTGCCGCAGTCTTTCACTTAATCAATCATGCGACCTTCAAAGGAAGTTTGTTTATGGTTGTCGGGATTGTCGATCATGAAACAGGAACACGTGATATACGGAGACTTGGCGGTTTAATGCAGCTGATGCCTATTACATTCACATTAGCGATTATTGGCTCATTTTCTATGGCCGGTCTTCCGCCATTTAATGGATTCCTGAGTAAGGAAATGTTCTTTACTGCGATGACCCATATTATAGATTTCAATGTATTCCAATTAGATACATGGGGTATTCTGTTCCCTGTCATTGCTTGGATTGCTAGTGTATTCACATTTATTTACAGCATGATCCTTGTTTTCAAAACGTTCACAGGCAAACTTCAGCCTGAAAAACTGGAGAAAAAACCTCACGAAGCACCGATTGGCATGTTAATTTCACCAATCATCCTTGCTTCTTTAGTGATAATTATTGGCTTTTTCCCAAATATTTTATCAGTCAATATTATTGAACCTGCACTATCAGCGATTATGCCTGAATTTTTATTCGAAGTTCATATCTCTTTCTGGCATGGCTTTAATTTGGAGTTATGGATGACCATAGGCGTTATCGTATTAGGAACATTGCTTTACCTCTCTTTAGCGAAATGGAGAAAAATTTATGGTCTATTCCCTGAGAAACTTGCACTAAATAAGGCTTATGATCAAGGGCTGCTATTTGCACAAAACGGCTCTTTTAAAATGACAAAAATGTATATGAATGGTTCAATCCGAAGCTATCTTATTTATATTTTTGCATTTTTCATCGCCATTTTATCGTCTGTTTTGTTCTCGCAAAATGCCTTTAAGATTGATCTCGAACATGCAGCAGATGTACGTTATTACGAAGTACTGCTGGTTGCCGTTATTGTGATTGCATCAGTGGCCATTTTATTCGTTAAATCAAGACTGACATCCGTTATTCTGCTTGGTACAGTTGGTTATACGGTTGCATTGTTTTTCGTTAACTTCCGGGCACCGGACTTGGCGTTGACACAATTGGTTATCGAAACGATATCCGTTTCCTTGTTCCTTCTATGTTTTTACCACTTGCCAAAGAAACGGAATGAGGAACGAATGGCTTTTAAAGCAACCAATTTAGTCATCTCTATTGGTGTGGGAGCAGTTGTAACACTAATTGCACTATCAGCGCATAGTACAAAACTGTTTGAATCCATTTCACAATATTATGTGGAGAATACTTATACCGAAGCGGCTGGGAAAAACATGGTAAACGTTATTCTTGTTGACTTCCGCGGATTTGATACGTTATTTGAAATTGTGGTGCTTGCCATTGCATCTATTGGAATCTACGCCATGATAAAACTTAGAATGAAAGGGGCGAAATAGCATGAAAACGAATGATCTTATCCTTCAGACAGCAACCAAAATCGTGCTGTTTATTATCGTCCTTTTCTCGATCTATATCTTTTTTGCCGGTCACTATACTCCGGGAGGCGGCTTTGTCGGCGGATTGCTTACAGCAGGAGCCATTATCCTGCTTCTGCTTGCCTTTGACATGAAAACAGTCGCTAAGATCCTGCCGATTAATTATATGACCATGACAGCGGTTGGGCTTTTGTTCGCAATCGGAACAGCCGCTGGCGCTTTATTGTTTAATGTTCCATTTTTAACACATGCTTTTGGTGATGTTCACCTGCCTATTTTAGGTGAAATGGCCCTGCATACGGCTACTATATTTGACTTAGGTGTATTTCTGGTAGTAGTAGGTGTAACTATGACCATTATTCAAACGATTGGAGGAGATGAATAATGGAAATACTAATGGCTTTTGTTATCGGGATTTTATTTATGTGTGCTACCTATTTAATACTCTCAAAAAGCTTGCTGCGAATTATCATCGGTACTGGACTTTTAAGTCACGGCGCTCACCTTTTATTATTAACAATGGGAGGTCTTAAAAAAGGAGCTGCACCGCTTCTTGGCGAAGAAGCCCCTTCTTATACAGATCCCCTTCCGCAGGCACTTATTCTAACAGCAATCGTTATTAGTTTTGGTGTAACTGCCTTTTTCCTTGTGCTAGCTTATCGCGCATACAAGGAGCTTGGGACAGATAATATGGAGAAACTGAGAGGAACTGAAGGAAATGATTAACTTTTTATTACTGCCGATTCTGATTCCGCTTATTACTGGGGTCCTTCTCATGTTTATCAATAAACATGTTATGCTGCAAAGGTGGGTTGCAAGTATTTCAGCATTTGTAACAGTGATCATTGCGGCTATGCTCGCTCATAAAGTACATACAGAAGGCATTCAAACACTTAATTTATCAAACTGGGATGCTCCATTCGGCATCACACTCGTTTCAGATATGCTATCTGCTTTGCTTGTGCTAACAACGAGTATTATCTCTTTTGCTTGTATCATCTTCTCTTTTCGGGGGATTGGACAAGAGCGTGAAAAGTTTAACTATTATGCTTCGATGAGCTTTTTGATTGTAGGAGTCAATGGAGCATTTACTACAGGGGATATTTTCAATCTCTTTGTATTTTTTGAAGTCATGCTGATGTCTTCTTATGTGTTAATTGTTCTGGGAGGCACAAAGATTCAGCTGCGCGAATCAATCAAATATCTCTTAGTGAACGTGATCTCTTCTGCTTTATTTGTCATTGCGGTAGGTTACTTATATTCTGTAACCGGCACCTTAAACATGGCTCACTTATCTGAACGGATCGCTTCCATTAGTGCAGATGGGCAGCTTGGGATCATAACAGTAATTGGTGTTTTATTTATGATTGTGTTTGGCTTAAAAGGAGCCGTTTTTCCGCTATTTTTCTGGCTTCCAGGTTCCTATTATGCGCCTCCAGCTCCGGTAATGGCTATTTTCGGGGCATTGCTGACAAAGGTTGGAGTTTATTCCATCACGAGAACATACTCACTTTTATTTTATCATGAAGGCGGGACGATTCAGACCCTTTTAGGTGTAATGGCAGTACTCTCAATCATCCTCGGAGTCATTGGAGCTATTGCTTATTGGGATATAAAGAAGATTATCATTTACAATATTATTACAGCAGTAGGGGTTATACTTGCTGGTGTTGCCTCCATGAATGAGGACGCATTAGCAGGTTCTGTCTTTTACATTATTCATGACATGATCGTCAAGGCTGCTCTCTTCCTGCTGGTTGGCATTATGATTGCTATTACAGGAACAAGCAATCTTAAGCAAATAAGCGGTTTAATTAAAAATTATCCTGGGCTTGCCTGGACATTCTTCATTGCTTCACTGGCATTAGCAGGCATTCCGCCGCTAAGCGGATTTGTCGGAAAACTGCTTTTGATAAAAGGAGTTTTTGATGCTGAACATTATTGGACTGGCGCTATTGTCCTAATGTCTAGCTTGTTCGTCTTATTCTCAGTCATGAAGATTTTTATTAACGGATTTTGGGGAAAACCTCTTACATACAAAGGTGAGGAAAAAGCTCCTGTGCGCCAGCTGATGGCAGCGCCAGTGATCTTAGTCATATTAGCTGTTGTTTATGGAGTTGGTGCAGATTTTGTTTTCCCATACATTTCACAGGCCGCCAATATACTAGTGAACCCTGATCTTTATATTGACGCTGTTCTAAAGGAGTGATGAGCATGGCATTTCAAATATTATTAAACATGTTTCTCGGCTTTACTTGGATGTTCTTAACCGCAAGCTATGAACCTATAGCGTTTTTGAAAGGTTACTTTTTTGGTCTGCTCATTATCTTTGCGTTTAGGCGGTTTTTTCCATCTCGGTTCTATTTGCTAAGAGTGTTTGCGATTATCAGTCTAATCCTGCTATTTTTGAAAGAGCTCGTCTTGTCAAATGTAGCAGTTGTAAAATCCGTCTTAAAACCAAAATTGGATATGAAGCCTGGCATTTTTGCACTTCCGACTGTTCTGGAAAGAGATTGGGAAATCACGACACTTGCAAATCTGATTACATTAACTCCGGGAACATTGGTTATTGATGTATCAGATGACAAAAAAATCTTATATGTTCATGCAATGGACATAGAGGACGCCAACGAAGCAATTGATTCCATTAAAAACACCTTTGAAAAAGCCATTCTGGAGGTGAGCAAATAATGATTCATACGGTTGTAATGATTTCCATCATCTGTATTGCTGCGGCCATATTAGCGCTCACTTATCGAGTTATTAAAGGGCCTTCAACTCCCGATCGTGTTATTGCTCTAGATGCAATTGGAATTAATTTAGTCGCCTTGATTGCACTTATTTCAATTGGGTTAGATACAAATGCATTTCTTGAAGTAATTTTACTTCTTGGGATTCTGGCATTTATCGGCACTGTTGCCTTCTCTAAATACCTGGAGAAGGGAGTCATCATTGAACATGATCGAGATCGCTAATATTCTAATAGTAGTATTTTTATTAATTGGTGCATTTTTAAGTCTTGTAGCTGCCTTTGGCGTTATTCGGCTGCCGGATGTTTACACAAGGAACCATGCTGCTTCTAAGTCAGCGACACTTGGTGTTATGTGTATTTTAATTGGTGCCTTACTTTACTTTTACTTCATTGACGGATACTTTAATCCGCGAATCGTACTTGGGATTGTATTCATCTTTTTAACCTCACCTGTAGCTGGGCATTTAATTGGGCGTGCAGCATATAACTCTGGTGTAAAACTTTGGGATCAAAGTGTAAGAGATGACTATAAAGAAGTTTCCGAAAAGAAGAAAAAGCTTGCTGAAAAAGTAAGCCGCTGATTAAGTGAAAAACCTCCAGAATCTATCTGGAGGTTTTTGCTTACTTTCTTTTTATGACAGCCATTGTACATCTGGAAACACATATCAAATTATCTTGTTCATCCGTTATTTTTACATCCCATACCATCGTACTTTTTCCTTGATGAAGGACGGTTGCATTTGCAGTAACTATGCCTTCTTTTACACCTCTAATATGATTGGCATTAATCTCAAGTCCAACAGCCGCTTCTGTTTCTTGATCAATCAGTTCGAATGCTCCCACACTTGCAGCCGTTTCGGCGAGTGCAACGGAAGCACCTCCATGAAGCAGACCAAAAGGCTGCCTTGTTCTTTCGTCAACAGGCATGGTTGCCACGACATGTCCTTTTTCCAGCAAGGTAATTTCAATGCCTAATGATTCCATTAAAGTGTTTTTTAGACTTGTCATTCCAGTTCCCCCATACACTATATTCTTTCTCTTCTATGTCATCTTTTCTCTCTTTTTCATTCTTTTCCTTCTAATTAGCTTAAATGAAACAAAAAACACTAGGATAAACCCTAACATGACAAAAATTTCCTGTTCATGAGCAACAATGGTTTCAATATGGTCTCCAAATAGCAGTCCGAGCGGAAAGACTATGGATAACCATAATAAAGCGCCGCTATAGGCAAACAAAGCAAATGTCTTATATGGCAATTTGCTGAAGCCATAGAGAAAGGGAAGAAAGTTTCTGACTCCCGGTATAAAATAGCTGATTGATAACGAGAGTGCATGATACTGATCCATTATTTTCATTGACTTTTGTATAGGCTTTGAAAAGCGTTCTCTTCTTTCAAAATATGAAAGCAGTGGTCTGCCAATTACCCTCCCAAGTGTATATGCAGTTGTAAGCGCAGCTACTATTCCCCCATAAACGGCGGCAAACGCTCCGGCAGGGTGCAGGACTCCCAATGAACTTGCCAAACCTACAGTCATCGTAATCACTTCGTTGGGAACTGGAAAGACAAATACACCAATCCAAAGCCAAATAAAGAGGCCTATGTATCCATTATTTTCAATCATATCTAATATGACTTCCAGTTCCATCGCGTCCGCCCCTTTTATAAATGCCTCAAAATTATGGAAGTTTAATTAAGTGCAAACCTATGCCCAAATAGTTTTCTTTATTTTAGCAAGTTCCCCTTAAAAATGCTCTTATAAAGTCATCATTCTGCCTTTTTAATTTTGTCAGCTGTTTTCGTTTGGGAATCTAACATATTTTATAAATCAGAAACATATAGTGTAATTGGTATTTTTAACATTGAATATGAAAGGGGATGTCAGCATGAATTATTATTATGTTTATTACCCAACTAGAACCCCTTACCACCCTCCTGTAAGATATCTTCCTTATGTACATAGAAACCCTCTCACTGGACCGCACAGACAGTTTCCAACTGTTGATCCTGGGATGTTTATGAACTCAGCGAAGGAGCTTGAGGTCATGATGCAAAGCGCGAGTGTACTGCTTAGTAAAATGGCACAATCTAGATCGTTTTCCTTTGAACTTATGTCAGCAGCACAGGAATCTAAAATGGAGAAAGTCCAATCCCTCATTAAAACAACTGGAATTACCCTGCTTCCAAAGGTGGAATATACACCTAGCGGACTTCGACTAACATTTGAATCATCAGCTGACAGCAATGCTGCCGCAAATTGCTGCCAGCTGGCTCTTAAATTACGATGGAGCTGAGCACATGCTGAAAAATAAAAAGCTCTCCTTTGGATGAGGAGAGCTTAACAATTGATTATTAATAAGGATATCCGTACGGTCCTGGACCGTATGGTACTGGTCCGTATGGTACTGGTCCGTATGGCGCTGGCCCATAAAATGGACCTGGATATGGGCGTGGTCCGTAGAATGGACGCGGACCAAGAATAGCACTTCCTACTAAACCTCCAAGTAAACCGCCGACGAAAGGTCCTGCAAAGAAAAAGCGGCTATCATTTCTTGGAGCATGATAAGGGCTTCGATATGGCATCATCTGTATAACCTCCTTCTATTTTATGCCTACACTAAAACATATGCAAATACCCCTATTTGTGAGTGGGCTTCGAATTCTGGCAGCAGACATTGCCACTAAAAATCAGGTCCCAATTGTGTACTCTTTCTTTAAAATGACAATAAAAAGGATGCCCTGCACTTTACCGTTTTGGCCGCAGGGACATCCTTTTTATATTTGTATATGCTTCATAGTACTCTTAAATTTCAAGACCTAACTCATCATTTTTTCGGAATCAAAATTTCGTCGATTATCCCATAATCCTTCGCTTCTTGTGCATTCATAAAATAATCCCGGTCAGAATCCTGAGCCACTTTCTCCACGCTTTGTCCTGTCCGCTCTGAGATAATCTGATTTATGTCCTCGCGAAGCTTCAGAATTCTCCGCGCCGAAATTTCAATTTCCGATGCCTGCCCTCTTGCACCGCCAAGCGGCTGATGAATCATAATCTCACTGTTTGGAAGAGCATATCGCTTTCCTTTTGTTCCAGCTAAAAGAAGCATCGCTCCAAAGGATGCTGCCATCCCTGTGCATATCGTCCGAACATCCGGCTGAATATATTGCATGGTATCAAAAATAGCAAAACCAGCAGAGGTCGATCCTCCTGGCGAATTAATGTAAATGGAAATATCCTTATCAGGTGCTTCTGCTGCTAAAAATAACAATTGTGCAACCACCGTGTTGGCCAGAGCATCTGTAATTTCTTCACCAATCATAATAATACGATCCTTCAAAAGGCGTGAATAAATATCATAGGAACGTTCCCCTCTGCTTGTTTGTTCAACAACATAAGGTATGGTAGTCATTGTTACTCCTCCGCTTCGTTATACGGCTAAGCCGCCATGTAAAGGGAAAAGGATGGTGAGCTTTTTTTCTGATGATTTGCAGGCAATCCAAATGTTTTGTTCCTCTGCTCCTGAATAACAGCTGCTCTTTCAATTAATAACGATGGATTTTCAAGCATTAAGGATCTTTTCAGTAGAATTGAAAATTCATCCCTATCTTCTTCATTCCAATAGTTTTCAGCAAATGATTCTTCCTTTTTCAACCGCTCTTTTGCTCGATGCAAACTACTCTTAACCGCAGTTTCAGATATTCCAGTCAGCTCTGCTATCTCAGTCAGTTTGTACTGAAATCCTTCCTTTAGGGTAAACATAATTGCCTGTTTGGGAGTCAATTTTTCAACTACAGTCTCGACTGTTTCAAGTATAAGATGGTCTTTGGCAGTGCCTTCCTCCAGAAGGAGGGCTACATGCTCTTTTTGTCTACTCCGCAGCATATCAATCCAGTGGTGATAGGCAATTTTATGGAGCAGCGCCTTAGTGATTTGTGCACCTTCACCATAGTGCTTGATTGCTTTGAGCATGGTTTCTTGAGTCAAATCGTTTCCATCCCATTCATTTTTCGAAAGAAAGCAGCAGTACCGTTTTAAATCTGGATATAGTTCCACAAGCTGTTTCTCATTAGCCGAAGACCGTTTCATTTGGATTTTTTTTACCTTGCCGTACATGTTCTCACTCCTTTAGCACCTTTCTGTTAGTAAACGGAGAAAAGATTCAAAAAGATACGGGTACAAAAATTTTATTTATTTTTTATTTAGTAAGCTTTGGCCCAGTATACAAGCTGCTGTGCTTCTTTTCCACAGCATACACATGTTTTTGCAATGCTTTCTGCGTCAAACGGAATGCAGCGGGAAGTTGCTCCTGTTTCCTCTTTTATACGATCTTCACAGCTGCGGTCGCCACACCACATAGCTTTTACAAAGCCTGTTTTAGCCGCAAAAATTTCTTTAAGTTCATTAAATTCAAATGCCTGATATGTTTTCTCTTCACGATGATTTTTTGCTTTTTCAAATAAACTATGCTGAATATCTTCTAAAATACCAGGCAGCTTCTGCTCCAGTTCGGATGCAGCTACGGTTATTTTTTCACCTGTATCCCGTCTTGCTAAAATGACCTGTCCTTTTTCTATATCCTTAGGACCAACCTCAAGACGCAAAGGCACACCCTTCATTTCGTATTCATTGAATTTCCAGCCTGGTTTCTTATCACTTGCATCAATGCCGACACGAGCAATCTTTGAGAGTTTTTCCTTTAGATCATAGGCATAGTCCAGCACGCCTTCCTTGTGCTGTGCAATTGGCACGATCATTACCTGTGTTGGCGCAGCCTTTGGCGGAATAACCAAACCGCGGTCATCACCATGCACCATAATCATCGCTCCAATAATTCTTGTCGTGAATCCCCAAGATGTTTGCTGTACGTATTGCAGCTTTCCTTCCTGATCGGTAAACTGAATGCCAAAAGCTTTGGCAAAGCCATCGCCCAGGTGGTGGGAGGTGCCTGATTGCAGTGCCTTTCCATCATGCATAAGACTCTCAATGGTATACGTGAATTTCGCTCCAGCGAACTTTTCTTTTTCTGTTTTTTTTCCTTTAATGACCGGAATAGCGAGGATATTTTCACAAAGCTCTGCGTACACATTAAGCATTTTAACGGTCTCTTCAAGTGCCTCTTCATCAGTGGCATGGCAAGTATGTCCCTCCTGCCATAAAAATTCCAGTGTGCGCAGAAATGGTCTTGTTGTTTTTTCCCAACGCACGACATTCGCCCATTGATTGTAGAGTTTTGGCAAATCCCGATAAGAATGAATGATATTTTTATAGTGCTCGCCAAATAATACTTCAGAGGTCGGACGGACACATAGACGTTCCTGTAGCTCTTCTTCTCCTCCGTGTGTAACCCAAGCCACTTCAGGTGCAAATCCTTCAATATGATCTTTCTCCTTTTGCAGCAGGCTTTCTGGTATGAAGAGAGGCATATAGACATTTTCATGACCTGTTTCTTTAATGCGCCGATCCAGCTCATCTTTAATATTTTCCCATAATGCATAGCCGTATGGCCGAATGATCATCGATCCTCTCACACTGGAGTAATCAACTAAATCTGCCTTTTTCACAACATCTGTATACCATTGCGCAAAATCTTCATCCATTGCTGTTATCTCTTTTACAAATTCCTTGCCCATTTTGGGTCACCTCAATGTTTTTATAGTTATTTTTGCTGCTTTGTTCCCGTCAGTTTTTGGATTTTTGAGTGACGGGCACTTTGTTAGTGCTTTAGTTCCTGTTGGCTTTGGGTTTTTAATCTGACGGGCACTTTGATCACACTTTAGTTCCCTTCAGCTCCGCTTTTTCCAGCTAAAGGGCACTTACCTGCTACTTTACTTCCCGTCAGCGCTTAGTTTTACGCCTGACGGGCACTTCCTTCTCACTCTACTTCCCGTCAGCACTACATTTCTCTCTAGACGGGCACTTTTATCCTTTTTCCATTGCTAAATGCTGCTGTTAAAACGGCTATTAGAACAACCCACCTTCCTATAACCAAACAAAAAAAAGCACTGCTTTGTATAGGGACCAAACATGGCGGTACCACCCTATTTCAAAGCAATGCTTTACACTCAACATGATAACGGACTTGCATCCGCAGCATTTTCATATCACAAGACATCCAATGCAGAACTCAGGGAGCAGGTTCTAATGTTCGTTTATAGGAACCTTGCAGCATATGGCTCCCTCTCTGTTATAAACATCTTCACTATACTAATCTCCATCAACGTTTCCTATTCATTTTTCAAGATTATATAAATTATTATGATGAAAGTCAATTGTGAATATCATCTATATCTATTTTCTCCAAAAAGTAGAACAATCAGCCTTGTCCAAGATATTAAACTGGATCATCTTTTCCAGTAATTTATAATCGACGGGTTCTTTCCATTTAAAGCGCACTAACTCCTTCGTATGATCATGTCCTGCCTGTTCAATGTCCTCTAATACATGATTCATGCCTGCTTGTTCAGGAGCAACACTCATATGGTTTTTCGCTGCACTGAAACCAATAATAAACGTATCGTGATCTGTAAACATTGGCTGCTTCCATTTAATGATAGGCATCAAAGTGGGAAATGTACTTTTTATCCATTTAAAAATTTCTTCCATACGCACACGATGCTCTGGAGTCTTTAAACTTGCTAAATACTCTTCAAAAACTTCCATCTTGTTCACCCCTGCTTAACATTATATTTAATAGAACCTGCACTAACCACGCTGTAAAATACTTAATTCTATCTTTTTTTAACTATATATTCTAAGAGAAAATTAGTCAAAATACCGATTAGGATCTTTTGTTATCTCAAATTGCGTCACTCAGCCTTGTATCCTTTTGCTTTTGCAGCAAAAAAAATCCCCCCTCTTGCACGAAAAGGGGGGAATGCTATTATTTTGAAACCTCTGCATTTTCAAATGCTTCCGCAACAGGCACATATGGGTAGCCAAGATCTCTTGCTACAGCTTCATAAGTGACCTTTCCGTTCACAGCGTTAACACCAAGCTTGAGTGCAGCATTTTCTGCAACAGCTAATTCAACGCCTTTATTTGCTATCTGCATTGCATAAGGAATCGTTACATTTGTTAAAGCGAGTGTTGACGTTCTAGGTACTGCTCCAGGCATATTAGCTACCGCATAGTGAACAACACCATGTTTCTCATATGTCGGAAAATCATGAGTTGTTACATGATCAACGGTCTCAAAGATTCCACCTTGGTCAACCGCAACATCAATGACAACAGATCCTGGCTTCATTGTTTTGATCATATCTTCTGTCACAAGCTTTGGTGCTTTTGCTCCTGGAATCAGAACAGCGCCAATAACAAGATCTGCTTCTTTTACGCTCTCAGCAATATTGAATGGATTGGACATGAGCGTTTGAATATTATTGCCAAAAATATCGTCAAGCTGACGAAGACGCTCTGGACTTAAGTCGATGATTGTTACCTCTGCTCCAAGACCAATCGCCATTTTCGCAGCATTGATGCCTACTACGCCACCGCCGATGATCGTTACTTTCCCGCGTGATACGCCAGGAACTCCTGCAAGCAGAATCCCTTTTCCGCCATTTGTTTTCTGCAGGAACTGTGCACCAATTTGTGATGCCATGCGCCCTGCTACTTCACTCATTGGTGTTAGTAAAGGCAATGTGCGGTTTAATTCAACTGTTTCATATGCAATTGCTGTTACTCCGCTCTCGGTTAATGCTTTTGCAAGTTCTGGCTCTGCTGCCAGATGCAGATATGTGAATAACACTAACCCTTTGCGGAAATATCCGTATTCAGATGAAAGCGGCTCTTTTACTTTCATGACCATGTCCGCATTCCAAGCTTCCGCAGCTGTATTAACAATTTTTGCACCTGCTTGTACGTAGACAGCATCCTCAAAACCGCTGCCCTCGCCTGCGTTTGTTTCAATCAGCACTTCGTGGCCTGCTTTAACCAGTGCATCAACCCCAGCAGGTGTCATCGCAACACGATTTTCATTATTTTTTACTTCTCTAGGTACCCCAATGATCATGTAAATTCCCCTTTCATCTTAACAAAGTAAACGTTATCAACAGTATAATAATTTAAACACTTTTTGGCATTGTCGATATATGAAAATAAAAAAAGCATCGTTTGTGAAATTCTACAAACGACGCTTTTTATTTTCTAACCTTCTCATTTTCAATTCAAGGAACAGACTCACTTTCTGGTTTGTATTTTTCAAATCAATACCACTAATCTCAGTAATTCTTTTTAATCTGTAGGTTAATGTATTTACATGAACATGAAGCTTTTTAGCCGTATCATTTACATTACTATCGTAATTAATATAGCTTTCAAGTGTTTGAAGCAGCATGGTTTTATGTTCTTGATCATAGTTTTGCAATTCTTCCAGTGCTGGATGCACAAAAGGATCCTGCCGCCTTTTTTCCATTAACAGTTCAATATAGCGGAAAATCCCCAGTTGCCTATGACTGTTAATATCGTCCATCTCATCTTTAAACTGCTCTTTTAAACGAACAACCTCCTGTGCTTCCTGATAGCTTGCTTCTACCTTATCATATGTATCGTATAATCCGCCGCAGCCACCGATCATTCCATCCACTTGAAAGCGGGATTTCATTTCTCCTATGAAAAAATTCAGAAACTCAATAATAGGTGCTTCAGAATTTTCCTGTGCTGGCGGTGAGGCAAGCACGATGAATTCATTGCCCATTGCAGCGTGAAAAGAAATATTAATCTTTTGGCTCGTTGTCATTAAATAAATGATATTTTGTGTGATTTTCTCTGTGATATTTTCAGTGAATTGGAATACAAGCACAATAAATGGCGACGGCGGCTTAATATTCAATTCTTCAAATTTATTCTTTATTTCTTCATGATTTCGATCGCTTCCCGTAAGAAGCTGCCAAAAAAAGTCCTGATAG
This sequence comes from Cytobacillus gottheilii, assembly GCF_001636345.1. GTDB lineage: Bacteria > Bacillota > Bacilli > Bacillales > Cytobacillaceae > Cytobacillus > Cytobacillus gottheilii. The sequence continues at coordinate 1,074,947 of NZ_KV440945.1, read as the reverse complement.
CTCTCTACTCGTTTTTTCTTTTGCACATTTAGTTTTAACAATTCCGTTCTAGCAGCTGCTGCGGCCTGTTTTAAAAGATTCAGCTTTTGCTCGGTTAATTTCACTTCTCCTTCAACAACCCATATGTATCCAAGCACTTCATTATGATTGCGAATTGAAATGGCTACTCGATCTCCTAATCCTATTTCCTTCATTTCATGTATTCTTAAAGGCTCACCGCTTTGCATCAATTGCGGAATAATCCTTGCTTTCCATAGTGAATTAATTACCTTTTCAGGCACCTTTCGGCTGATGATGGTTGCAATTCTAGCGGAGTCCGTTGTGTCATCGTGTGTGCTATAAGCAAGAAGCCGATGGGTGGCATCTTCAATTGTAACTGGACATTCTAAAACATCCCAAATCTTATCCACAAGATCCTCTAAATTCAGAAATGCATGTTTAAACGGATCTTTACCAGCACGCATATCGTCCATCGCATAAACCTCCTTGCTTTTTGCCTCAAAATATACGAAACTTATTTCTTTACTTTATTATAACGGATTTTAAAAATCTGGACATTTTCATTAATACATTTAATTTTCTAAATAATATATCTTTTTATACTTCGCTTGATGTTCCTACCCCTTGATCTTACAATAGAAAATATTCAAAATACTATTTCAAGATAAAGTTTCATTCTTCTACAATGAGTGAGATCAGTAATTTGCACCTGCATTAGTAACTGCCAAATGAAGAAACACTGTAATGGAGAAATGGTCACTTCACAGACGAAAAGGGGTTAACATCTTGGATATTTTAGAAATATTGAATGAAATAAACAGTGTTCTGTGGGGAACACCCAGCCTGCTATTGTTATTTGGGACTGGAGTCCTCCTCACATTATTGTTAAAAGGAATTCAATTTTCAAGGTTAATGTATGCTTTTAAGCTTGCATTTACGCGAGAAGGACGAGCTACAGATGATTCTGAAGGGGACGTAAGTAATTTTAAAGCCTTAATGACCGGACTTGCTGCTACAATTGGAAACGGAAATATTGCAGGAATTGCTACTGCCATTACACTCGGAGGTCCTGGAGCTATTTTCTGGATGTGGATTGTCGGGTTACTGGGCATGGCTACCAAGTATGCAGAAGCTCTTCTGGCGATGAAGTACCGCAAGAAAAATGCACATGGCGAATATTCAAGCGGTCCAATGTATTATATAGAATATGGATTAGGCAGAAAGTTTAAATGGCTCGCCATTTTATTTGCTATCTTTGGTGCTTTTGCAGCATTTGGAATTGGCAATAGTGTGCAGTCAAATACAATTGCCTCTGTGATGAAGGATTCATTTGGTGTGAATGAAATTGTGACTGGCGTAATTCTTGCCGCCTTAACCGCTCTCATTGTGTTCGGGGGTATTCAGAGAATAAGTACAGTAGCAAGCTTCTTTGTGCCCATTATGGCCTTTCTATATATCGCTGGCTCCTTAATCATTCTTTTTATCAATTATGATCAAATTATTCCAGCATTTGAAACCATCTTTCATTATGCATTCAACCCTGTCGCCGCTGCAGGCGGATTCGCAGGTATTCTAGTGATGGATGCCATAAAAAATGGTGTTGCCCGTGGAATTTTCTCAAATGAAGCTGGGTTAGGAACTGCAGCATTAATTGCCGGAAATGCGAAAACCGATCATCCGGTTAAACAAGCATTGGTTGCCATGACTGGAACGTTTATCGTTACGATTATTGTCTGTACAATGACAGGACTTGTTCTTATTATTACAGGCTTCTGGGATACAACAGGCGGATTGCTTTCCGGAGTTGCACATGATCCCGCTTTAGAAGGCGGAGCTTTAACAAGTGCAGCGTTCGCTTCTGTATTAGGAACAGCTGGAGAATATATTGTTGCCTTCTCTGTTATTTTCTTTGGCTTTTCGACTATTGTCGGCTGGTATGTGTATGGCGAAAAATGCTTTGAGTATATCGTTGGCACAAAAGGCATTATGAGCTACAGAGCGATCTATATTTTAGCCTGCGGAATTGGAGCAGCAGCTAACCTCACAACCGTATGGGCATTTGCTGATATGGCGAATGCTTTAATGATGATTCCAAACTTGATAGGTCTAATCCTTCTAAGAAAAGTGATTGTCGCAGATACAGAGGATTTCTTTGCAAATCATTATAAAAAGACCGTAAAGTAATTAGAGAGTATACAAAAGGTGAGGTTCCCAAGCTTGGGACCTCACCTTTTCCACTTTAAAAATGATACCGTGACATATCATGATATTGATGCATATTTTTAAATATTCGAAAATGATAGAGGAAGTCATCCATAAACAATGCTTGCTCTTCATCAAACCCGTATACCTGCAGAAAAAGCTCTAAGATGTGCAATTCCTCCTCACTCCAATGCTGATAAATCCACAGCTTGCTTCCGATCCTCTCATATAAGTGAGCACGACCTGCAAACGTAAAGACCTGCTCAAAATTCACTTCATCATTTTGCACACTCTCACTCCTTCTCTTATCATATCTAACCATCATTCCCAAAACTTATACTTCAGCAAAACAGGCAGCAGGCAAATCACACAATTTGAGCACCATCACCCATGCTTGTCTATATGATATAAGAAAAGTGAAAATCTTTTATTTGGCCATACGAAATATGATGAGCAGCAGCATCAGTGTTTCGTTATGCTGACATTTGACTTACAGGTGATGATAAAGAGGGAAGGTGTCATTGAATTGGAATTAGCAGATTTGTTTGATTTAAAAGGAAAAACAGCCATTGTCACTGGCGGCGGCAGAGGTCTGGGGAGGCAAATGGCTCATGCACTTGCAGAAGCTGGAGCTAATATCGTCATTTGCTCCCGAAAGCTGGAGCAATGTGAGAAGACCTGTGAAGAAATACAAGAGCTTTATAACGTAAAAGCCATAGCCTTAGCCTGTGATATCAGAAATGCAGAAGAGATACATCAGGTCGTGAAAGAAACAATTAAGCAGTTTGGTACATTAGACATTCTGATCAACAACAGCGGTGCTTCTTGGATTGGCGATGCTCTTACATTACCGGAGGATAAGTGGCAAAAGGTCATGGATGTCAATGTAAAAGGAACATTCTTATTCTCACAAGCAGCAGCGACGATCATGAAGCAGCAGGGTTCAGGAAAAATCATTAACATCACTTCCGTTACAGGCATGTACGGAGCACCGGCAGCATTCTTAGATGCGATTGCCTATAGTACGAGCAAAGGCGCTGTCATTTCTTTTACAAAAGATTTAGCTGTTAAACTTGCTCCCTTTAATATACAAGTAAATGCCCTTTCTCCTGGCCTTTTCCCTACAAAAATTACTGCAGCAATGGAGCATGCTAAACCTGGCATCTTAAGAAAAATTCCAGCAGCGCGGTTTGGAGATGAAAAGGATCTTAAGGGTGCTGCTCTCTTTTTATCCTCCAAAGCTTCTGATTACATGACAGGTCAAGTCATGGTACTGGACGGGGGACTGACAGCCTCTCTGTAATAAACCTTTGTATACTAAAACACTTAACAATAGAAAGGAATAAAACAAAATGGATATAACACAACAGTTTTTTAACATATTAACTAGATCGGGTTTTCAAGTAGAGCAAATGATCAATCGCTCTATTCAGAACCACTTAAATAAACCTGCATTCGTGAATTTTGCCTCACAGCGTGCAAATGGGATGGCTAAAGGAATGAGCAGCCTCCAAAATACAATGGAAATGCTTTCCGTTCCATTTAATTTTCCTACTAAAAATGATTTGGCAAATACGACAAACATGGTTGTTCAGTCTGAGGAAAAAATTGATAATCTTGAATATCAAATGATCTCCTTAATAAATGCTATTCAAGATTTACAGACAAATATCCTTTCAGCCAATCAAACACAAAGGGATAACCGTTGAAATGGCTTCTGAAATGGATGAGCTCTTTAATAACAGATTGATTAATGTCTTTAAAACAGTCACTAGTCCAGCTCCTGAAGTTGGCCTAACTCCCAGACAAGCGGTTTGGAAAAAGAATAAAGCCACCCTCTGGTACTATCCAGCACAGCAAAAAAAATATGATACTCCTTTGTATTTTATTTATTCACTGATTAACCAGCCTTTCATCTTAGACTTAGGTCCAGGATATAGCTTAATTCAATTTTTTAACGAAAAAGGCTATGATATCTATCTGCTGGATTTCGGTATTCCAACTTACGCAGATAAGGGCCTTACAATGGCTGATTATATTCTTCGCTATATTAAAAAAGGCGTGCAGCGCGCCTTAGTTCACAGCGGAGCATCACATATTTCTGTCATAGGCTTCTGCATGGGCGGCACTTTTGCTTCAATCTATGCCGCCATTGCCGATGAACCCATCCAAAATCTTGTTCTGGCTGTTGCTCCTATAGACTTTTCCCATTTCCCTATATTTGATGAATGGCAGAATAGTCTTCGAAATGGAGAAATAGATTTTGATGCCATTTTAGATACAGTAGGAGTGGTACCACCTGACTTAATGAGAATTGGACTTAGAGTTGTCGCCTCTCCTGTCTATGTATCTCCTTATTTATCACTATTAAGAAAAGGGAATGATGAAGAATATGCACTAAAATGGAAAAGGTTTAATTTTTGGGCTGATTCGCATATTCCTTTTTCAGGAGCGGCACTAAAACAAATGATTCAGACCCTTGGAATTGAAAATGGATTAATCAATGAGACATTATTAATCGATGGGGAACCTGTCAAATTATCAAACATAAATGCAAACTTGCTTGCTGTTGGCTCAAATGTTGATCGCCTGGTACCCAAGGAACAAGTTCAGCCAGTTATGGATCTTGTATCGAGTAAAGACAAAACATTTTATGCTCTAAAAGGCGGGCACGCCACACTGGCAAGCAATAGAGAAGTACAGGAATTTTTAAACAGCTGGTTATCGGTTCGTTCAAATCCGATCAGACTAGGTTAGAATACAACACCAGTAAATAATTCTGAGAGGAGGTAGTGTAAGTGACAGGTGTTTTATCTCAAGAAACTGCGTTTGATTTTCATCATACTCACATGTGTTATTTAGGCTTCGCTGCCTTTGTTTTTAAGGAATATCTCAATTCCTTATATCAATAAACCGACATTTCCCTCTAAAAATTGTTAGAATATCACCTTCTTTGTCTAATAAGAACTTCTTTTGTCAACCATACAGGAAAAAAAAGAGAGAAGTTGAATTTTTATATACAGTAAAGGAGGGAATGTTCATGAATACAACAAATGTCGCGCAATTGCTTAATGTATCAAAAAGTACAGTTCAGCGCTGGGTGAAGCAGCTTGATCTGCAGATGAAACGCAATGAGTTAGGCCATTATTCGTTTTCCGAAAATGATGTTGCATTACTGACGCAAGTCCATGAACAGCTGCAGGCAGGAAAGAATCTTCAGGAAATCAGCGTAATGAGCAAAAAGCGAAGAAATGGCATCGTGAAAAAAGAAGAAAAAGACCACCGTACAATCGAGCTTCTAAAGAGAATTGACGAGCTGGAGCTCCGGATTAATCGTAAAGCAGATGATGTTGTGTCCTATCAGCTTTTACAGCATCGTCAAGAAATGGAAGAATTGCAAAAACAAATTACGTCACTCAACGAACGAATGTCTGCTCTTGAAGCCACAGCCAGCACTCTGCAAAAGTTCCCGCCGCGTCCCCAGGATACACTCCTGCTTTTAGATCAGGAGATACCAGAGAAAAAATTAAAAAGAAAAAGCTTTTTCACCATGCTTTTTGGATAAAAAAACAAGCTAAATAGCGTTACAGCAGATGCTGTAACGCTTTTATTTAAAGTGGACCAAACATAAAATAATCTGTCACGCCCTAATTGAATAGGTTACGCCGACCATCACTATGCGATAAGAAGCTCCACATTAAATCGCTCTAACAATTTCACAAATTCATGATCTGGCATCTGATCTGTAATAAGCAAATCAATTTCGTCCAGTCCGGCTATGCAGAAAAAGTCGGTAACACCAAGCTTTGTATGGTCCGCTAAAACGATGGTCTGACTCGCCTGCTGAATCATTTTCCTTTTCACCATACCATCCTCTTCATGCGCCAAAGTAATTCCAGCTTCGGAAACACCAACAACGCCGATAAATGCACGATCAACACGATAATGGCTGAGCTTTTCTATCACAGAAGAACCATACAAGAAACGATGCTCCTTATGAAGCATGCCTCCAAGCAGAATAATATCCACTTGCTTAAGATGAGATAAGATTTCAGCCTCATTGATGGAATTTGTAATGATCGTACAGGGAATATCATTCAACTGTTCGGCACAGGACTGCACCGTTGTCGATGCATCCAATATCACTTTATCTCCTTCGCCAATAAGCGAAGCTGCCCTTTTGCCGATACTCTTCTTTTCTTTTGATACCGTAATCAGCCTTTTCTCATAATTTTTTATTTCATGATGAGATGACGGCAAAATCGCACCGCCTCGGGTTCGAATAATCACACGGTCTTCTTCAAGTCTAACAAGATCCCTTCGTGCGGTATCACGTGAGACATCAAAAAGATGGCAAATTTGATCAATGGAAATCGAGTTGTTTTCCTTTAAATAATGCATGATCCGAATAATTCGTTCTTCTTGGTACATTTGATCAGCTACTTTTTAAGTAATTGTAAGTATTTCTAGTTAATTTTAAGTCATTATTTAAGTGAATTCAAGTAATTTAATGAATTTACGTCAATCCCATGTAAAGCGCTGCTCCTTAAAGGGGTCACCATAATTATGATAGCCGTTTCTCTCCCAAAATCCTGGTGTATCCACTGCTGAAAATTCAATGCCTCTTAGCCACTTGGCACTTTTCCAAAAATACAGATGCGGAAAAACGGCACGCAATGGAAAACCATGCTCAGGAGTCAGCTTTTCATGGTTGTAGGAATGAGCAAGCAAACTGCTTTCTTTCATAAAATCCTCTATCGGAATATTGGTGCTCCAATCCTCCTCCGCATGTAAAATGACGTAGCGAGCATTCTCTTTTACTTTTACACGCTGTGCAATAGACCTGCAGGATATACCTGTCCATACCGTATCAAGCTTCGACCAGCCCGTGACACAATGAATATCATTTTGATACTCTTTCTGCTCCAGCTTTAATACTTCATCATATCCTAATGTTATAGGGTAGTGTACCTCTCCGAAGATCTGCAGCGACCATTGACTCATGTCAGAGTAATAAGGAACATTGCCATGGTGAAGAACTGGAAAAGTTGTTGTGACATTCTGATTCGGCGGAACTCTGGAGGAAGTATGTTTTTTTATTTTTCCGAAATACATATGAACCACTCCTTTGTTTTTACTTTTATCATACCCTAATACCTGATTCATAAGGATAGTGATATATTTTACATTCTAAAATGCCTATATAATAAAAAAAGTGCCCAAGCAAATGGACACTCTCTCATTTATAGAATCATTGCTGCAATCCAGCCAAAAGCGATAAGCGGGATATTGTAGTGAAGAAATGTTGGAACACATGTATCCCAGATGTGGTTATGCTGACCGTCTGCATTTAATCCAGATGTCGGTCCGAGGGTACTATCAGACGCTGGTGAACCTGCATCCCCAAGGGCAGCTGCTGTTCCAACAAGTGCGATCGTTGCCATTGGGCTAAAGCCAAGTTCAAGTGCAAGCGGAACAAAGATCGTTGTAATAATTGGAATAGTTGAAAACGAAGAACCAATTCCCATCGTCACCAGCAAACCAACAACAAGCATCAGCAAGGCAGCCATTGCCTTATTCCCAGCTACTGCATCTGCCGCAAGCTGAACGAGTGACTCTACGTCACCAGTTGCCTTCATTACTTCTGCAAAACCAAACGCTGCCAGCATGACAAATCCAATAAAGGCCATCATTTTCATTCCATCTGTTAAAAGTTGATCAGCTTCCTTCCACTTAACAGCTCCGCTGATATACAGAACAATTAGTCCTGATACAGCACCTATAATCATAGAATCCGTAACAATTTGAACAATAAGAGCTGCAGCAATGGCTGCGAGTCCGAAAAGGATATCCTTTTTTCGATAAGAGATTTTTTCTTGATCGACAACACTAATATCTGAATAGCTTCTATTTTTTCTATATGATATAAACGCAATAGCCAAACCAACTGCCATCCCGCCTACCGGAATCAGCATTGCTACCGGAATATCATTCATATTTATAGCAAGTCCGCTATTATTCATGTTCTCTGCAAGGATCTCATGAAAGATCTGTCCGAACCCAGCAGGAATCAGCATATACGGAGCCGTTAACCCGAAAGTCAGCACTGCTGCAATCAGTCTGCGATCTATTTGCAGTTCATTCATAATCTTTAAAAGCGGCGGAATCAAAATCGGTATAAAGGCAATATGAATGGGAATAACATTCTGTGACATGCAGGCCATTAATAAAATAGCAAAAATCATAAAAGCCTTCGACAGTGTTTTTCCTCGGCCTTCTCCATTCGCAGCTACCTTGCCCAGCACCCAGTCTACTAATACATTCGGAAGACCTGTGCTTGAGATTGCAACCGCAAATCCGCCAAGCAGTGCATAGCTTAAAGCAACTTCTGCACTTCCGCCAAGACCGCCTGAAAAAACTTCAATCGTTTCTGTTAGATTAAGGCCACCCGTTAAGCCTCCGATTACAGCACCTGTGATTAACGCGAGAACAACATTTACTCTGAATAAGCTAAGTAATAGCATAATTAATACAGCAATGATGACTGAATTCATAATAGTAAACCCCTTTTGCTTTATTACGATAAATTGGTAGAGAACTAAAATACGATTATAAAATTATCATATTATTGCAGTGCATGTCAATCATTTTATTTTAGTTCGCTAGTGTGATAAAGAGTATGGAGTTCTTTTTGTTGCGTTAATAATAAAACAGAAGCCAGAGAAATAAATCTCCGGCTTCTACTTTTACAATACTGCCTTCTTCCCTCTTAATTCTTTCGGAATGTATACACAATATGGTTCACTCTCAAGGTAATCGCCTGTAACAGCATAGCTTCTAGAGCGGGATCCTCCGCAAACGAATCGATATTCACATACACCGCATTTGCCTTTATAAAGATCTGGATTACGCAATTCCTTTAAGACCGGGGCATTTCGATATATGTCCTTTAGTGGTTTTTCACGCACATTTCCAACTCTAATTGGGAGAAGTCCGCTTGGCAATACGTCCCCTGTATGTGATACAAATATAAAGCCATTTCCATCATTGACGCCTTTTGGAGCACGGCTCAATCCGTCGATGCCTGATGCAGAGTCTCTCACAATTGTGTCCTCGTACTCAATTTTATCCCCAGCTACAAGCTTGTCCTTCACTTTCTGCTGCAAAACAACACGGCGGTAATGCTGAGCAGCAGTTGTTTTAATATCAAAAGGAGCTGTTTTGCCTAATTCATAAAGCCATTTAAACACTTTTTCGTGTTCAAGTGGTGTCAAGCATGCATCCTGCTGCCCTCTTCCTGTAGGAACAAGCAAAAAGATATACCACATCACTGCTTTTAAATCTTTAACCAGTTCTGCCATTTGCTCAAGGTGGTCATAGTTGTAGCGTGAAATAACAGTATTAATTTGCAGCGGCATGTTCAGTTGATTTAGATAGTGGATTTTTTCAACCGTTAAATCAAAAGAGCCAGATGTTCCCCTGAAGTGATCATGAATTTCTGGAGTTGGTCCATCCAAACTAAGTCCCCAGCGGGAAAGCCCGACACTTTTGGCGCGCTCCATTTTCTCTTTTGTGACATTTGCTGTTGCACTTGGCGTCATAGACACACGCATACCTTTTTGCACCGCATATTCAGCAAGTTCAAACAAATCTTCCCTCATCATGCAATCTCCGCCGGTAAAGACAAGCATTGGTTTATTCATTTCATATATCTGATCAATTAATTCAAAACCTTCTTTTGTTGTCAGTTCATTAGGATCACGCCTTAACTGTGCGTCGGCTCTGCAGTGAACACATTTCAATTCACATGCTCTAGTTACTTCCCAAATAACGATAAAAGGGTTTTCATTAAAGTCCATTGACGACCTGTTCATATGTCCGGGATGTCCTCCCATTTTGCCATGCATGTTATCACCATTTTCCCATTTATTATTGTTCAAAGTCAGTATATCGAGGATTGATTTGACAAGCTGTGGTATTTGTTACATTTAGCTATTATAAATTCGAAAATTTGTTCACATTCAAACAATCTAAAAAGACGATTAACGAATAATTCATGAGTAGATATTTAAATTTGAAACAAAATAATAAAGAGGTGGGCAAAATGAAAAATCAGAAATCATCTAAATTATTTTTAGTCGGCATCAGTGTCATTGGACTTGTTCTATTGCCATTTGCCATATTCAAACGTTCAACAAAGGATTGGGTCATTATTTACCTTGTAGCAGTGATTGGCAATTCCTTTATCGATAAATATTTAGTGCTAAAAGGTTTTTTAAAATATCCGCACCGGTTATTTCCGAAGTATGTCATTCATCTGCCTTTTGACTTTATTCTTTATCCACTGCTGCTGCTTTACTATAATCAATGGACGGTCGACAGTAAGCCTCTTGGCCTTATTCTAAAGTTGTTTCCTTTTATAATCCCTCAAGTCATAATCGAAACCTTTGCCGAAAGGAAAACTAAATTGATTACATGGAAAAGGGGATGGGATTGGCATCACTCCCTTATTAGCTTGGCTTTAAAACTGTTAGTATGCCGCGGCATTATTGCTTTCATTAGAAGAATAGACTAAATGCAAATCAGATTGATGGATTTCTGCTGGGGAAAGCTTAGTCCCTTTCCCAGACGGCGGGGGCTCAGCCTTCTCCGACGGATCAATCGTCTTTCTTCCATCCCCTCTTCTTTAAAAACCTTAACGAGCATGTAATTCTAGCTAAGACTACTTAGCATAGTTCCCCTGCTAAATTTTTGAATTTTATGATAATATTACTTAAAAGTCTTTTCAACACAAAGGAGCTGAATTTGTGCAGTTAGGATTAAAGAGAGATGAAATCAGGTTGGTGGGTTACAATCCAGAATGGACAAAAGAGTTTAGTAGAGTGAGAGATCATCTTCTGCAAAACATTCAACTGAACGAGAATTGGATCCAGCATATTGGCAGCACAGCTATAAAAGGAATGCCTGCAAAGCCTATTTTGGATATTTTAGTTGGAGTAAATGATTTGAATAACGCAGACAGCAGCTTATTTACCAGTTTAAAGAATTGCGGATTTTTACGGCTAAAGGTTGAACGGCCAGGAGAAATAGTATTGGCTAAATTCACTGACCAAACTTATGAAGTAAAAACACATTATATACATCTAACTGAATATAGAAGCGAACTTTGGAATAATTTGATTTTCTTTAGAGACTATCTAAATTCAAACGAAACAGCTAGACAAAGATATTTAGAGATTAAAAAAGAGTACTTAGAGAAATCATCAACTGGAATTAATGAATATACCGATTATAAAGAGGAGTTTGTAAAGTACATTTATAGCAAGAGGACCAGCCAAAACTAGTGCATCTTGGTTTTCTATTTCAACTTGTGGAAGCAAAGACGTTTTCGTCTGCTCTACTGAAAGGAGAATTTTGAATGACCTATAATCCAGCCACTCAAACAATCAAAACCAGCAGGTTACTATTAAGATTATTTACTAATGATGATGCATCACGGGTTGCCGAGCTATGCAATAATGACAATATTTATAAAAATACTTTATACCTTCCCTTTCCATACAAAATGGAAGATGCTTTATCGTGGATCAGACTTCATTCACACTATTTTAATGAAAATAAGAAATATGAATTTGCCATAACAGATAAGGTTTCGGGTGAGTTATACGGAGCAATTGCGTTATCTAACAATCATCTTTTTAATCATGGAGAACTTGCCTACTGGGTTGGAGAAGAATATTGGGGAAAAGGCTATGGTACAGAAGCAGCTAAAGCCGTCATTGACTTTGCTTTCAAAGAGAAACAGTATCAAAAAGTATTTGCTCGCTGCTTTTTATCAAATCCAGCATCAGGAAGAGTGTTAGAAAAGGTAGGAATGAAAAAAGAGGGAATCTTAAGACAGCATGTAAAGAAAGAGAATGAATATATTGATCTTGTATGTTATGGTATTCTCTCACATGAAGCTGCTCCTTCGCCATAAAATAAGAGAGGCTCCCAAGGGAAGCCTCTCATAAATTAATTATTTAAGTGTTTCAAACCGTTCAACAAACAATGCAAGTGTTCGAGCCATTACACCTGTTGCTCCGGAAGGTCCTAGGTCATAGGCTTGAATCGTTGTTGCTGTACCCGCAATATCCAAATGAACCCAAGGTGTATTTTCCGCAAATTCCCCAACAAATGCTCCGCCCATAATGGCGTGTCCTTCACGGCCTGGTGAATTATTGAGATCAGCAATTTTACTGCTTCTTACTCTCTTTTTATCCTTTTCAAATAACGGCAGCTGCCATACAGGTTCGTCAGCTTCATGGGAAGCTTCTAAAATCTGTTCAAACAAAGCTTCATTATTCGTCAATGCACCAGTTGTATTTGTCCCAAGCGCAACAATTACTCCGCCTGTTAAGGTTGCTACATCTACTAAATAGTTAGCTCCATGATGCTTTGCATATGTCACTGCATCTGCTAATGCAAGTCTGCCTTCTGCATCCGTATTTAACACTTCAATGGTTTTACCGCTCATTGATGTAATGACATCATCCGGTTTAAGAGCAGCTCCGCTAATCATGTTATCAGTAGAAGGAATAACAGCTACAACATTTTGTTCAGGCTTTAGTTCACCGATGATTTCCATGGCACCTAAAACGGCTGCTGCTCCTCCCATATCACTTTTCATTCCGACGATCCCATCTTTCGGTTTAATCGAATATCCGCCTGTGTCAAAAGTGATCCCTTTTCCAACCAAGCCGATGACATCTTCCCACTCATCCTTGCCTTGATATTTCAACACAATCATTTTTGGCGGCTCTACAGAACCTTGGTTAACAGCCAATAAAGCACCCATGCCAAGCTTAATCATATCTTCTTTTTCTAAGATTTCTGTTTCAAATTCATAGCGTGCACCCAGTTCTTTGGCATATTCAGCCATATCTGTTGCAGTAAGCATATTGCCTGGAAGATTCACAAGTGTTCTGGCAGAATTCGTCCCCATCCCATATGCATAACCAACTGTTAAAGAAGCTTTTATTTCTTCTGCATCAGTCTCAGAACCGTATACAAAAAGGTGCTCTATTTTTTTCTCTGGTTCATTTGATTTCTCTTTATAGCCTTCAAATTGATATGTTGCTAAAGCAAATGACTCTGTTACAGCGTGTGCAGCATCAATAGAGTCAAGAGAATCTGCAGTAAGTGAATCCAGATAAACTGCTGCTTCGGTCATCTTCGCAGCCTGAACTTGTTTAAACGCTGCTCCTAATGCTTCTCTTAAAAGATCAAAAGTGTATTCCTTTTCTTTTCCCAGACCTACAAAAATGAAGCGTTTGCTTCCAACCTTTTGAAATGTATGTATTTTTGAAATAGCTTTAGGCTTAGCCGAAATGTCTCCATTTTTAACAAGCTCTGTTAGTGCGCCATCAAATGCTTCATCAATACGAGCTAATTTGCCTTCAAATTTCTGTGGCTGATCAAAAAGCCCAATAATTAAGCATTCGTGTTCTGCAGCTAAATTTAATTCTGATTGTACTGTAAACATGTTAACACCCCCAATATTGATAATATTATTATACATAATTATCTGATTTATTTCGACTTCCTAACCATCCAGTTTCAAGAAATCTTTTTTAGCTAGTGTAATTCTGCTCTCATAGTGTCTTTTTGGCTTCAATATAATTTCATATTTTTGTATAAAATAAAAAAGAGTTGATTTATTTGCATGAAGAGAAATAATATTGAAGAATAGTAACTAGAGCAGTGTAAATTTTTCAAAGGTGGTTTTTATGGAATTATTTATGAACTTCCCGTTTTGGTCAGCACTAGCTGCCATCTTCTTTGCCCAATTTGTAAAGGTGCCAATCACATTTATTGCTACAAAAAGATTAGATTGGTCATTGCTGACGAGTACGGGGGGAATGCCAAGTTCACATTCTGCCGCGGTCACCGCATTATCAACTGGTGTCGCACTGGAAGCTGGACTAGATTCCGCTCTGTTCGCTGTATCCGCTGTGTTTGCAATCATCACGATGTTTGATGCTACTGGCGTACGCCGCCAAGCTGGCGAACAGGCTATTGTGCTTAATAAGCTTGTTGCCGATTTTCAAAGGTTTTTAGATGAAGCAAAGGATTGGCAAAAAAAACCTGAACAAGAGAAAAGACAGGAGTTAAAAGAGCTTCTTGGCCATAAGCCGATTGAAGTCCTATTCGGCGGATTAACTGGGGTCTTGCTAACGCTTGTCCTCTATTATTTTTTCGTCATATAGAAAAGATATCCGGCAACAACAAAAAAAGACAGGGAGTTCCTGTCTTTTTTGTTTAGAAATGTACATGTATTATTCTTCTGCAGATTTAATATAAGCTTGACGGAATACCTGCATGGATTCATTTTCATTCAGTGCAGTCAGTTCCTCTTCTGTTAAAGAACCATCGCCCATTTTCACAACATAGACATCTAGCGTCTTCTTTCCCCAATGTTGGTAAACTTCATCAACGGTTTCATAGTAAAGATCCAGTTTATTTCCTTTAATGGCTCCACCTTTATCGGCAACTACCCCATAACCATAGTCAGGGATAAATAAAATGGTTCCAATCGGGAATACATTTAGATCAGCAGCCACTGTTGAATATAAATCACGTTTTACTTTAACACCTGAGTATGTAATACCAAATCCTGGGTGATTAGGATGTTTTCCTGTTGATTCATAATAAGCAGTATAACCTGTAGCAACAACATTTTTTCGCTGATATTGTGACCAATCAATCGACTCTTCCAAAGTTGGAGGCTCTCCAACCACAGGCTCACTTGAAGAGATTTGGGATTCCCCTACTGTTGCTAATTGCAACTTCTTAAAAGCTACTCCAACCGTTTTAAATGTATGTGTTACCTTCTCCATAAGGGAAAATTCATTATTTTCAGCTGCCACTTCAGCAATTTCTCGAGCTTTTACTCCTGAGATCGATTCAAACGTCGTTAATGTTGCACCCATAACTAAAATGGTCATCACAATACGTCTTGTCCAATTTTTTAATGTATTCATACTAAATTTCACTCCTCCCAACCATATTCATTTCCCATCTGAACAGAAAATATTCATAAGTTAAGAGAATAAGCGAAAAAATTTACTATTTTCAAATTATTGAACAATAAGAAAATTCATTAAAAAAAGCTCTGCGCTTTTTGAAAGCAGAGCTATTAAAACATTCGATATCCTTTTTTGCGCAGCAGTTTAATGGTAATGCCAGCTACAATGGCACCTGCCAATCCGCTGCTTAAAATTAAAATATCTGCCATTGCCAAGCTTGATAATTCTGTACCAAGATCTGAAAAAGCAAATCCTGTGTTTGTAAAATATTCTATAAATCGCACCTGATCAATTATTAAAATGGCTATAACTGGATAAATTATTGCCATGATCCAGGACATTCTTAAAAGCATATTCAAAATAAAACCGATTCCAAAAAATAAAACAAAAAATAAAAGCATGGAAATTGGCAACACAAATATGGTCATCTGCATTAGTATTTGTCCCCCTTAGCACATCAATATTTAGTGTACTGAAAAAAATAGAGTTTCGTCAACTAAAATTGGGAGGAAAGGGAGATTTCTCTAACTTAGAAGTGAGAATCCATCATGAACTCGAAACAAAAAGCCCTCAATTTGAGAGCTTTATTAAACGCAACTAACTATCGCTACTGTTAACTTTTTTTCTTTCCTGACCCTCCGCAGCAGGAGCATGTTTCTGACCCGCCAAGCAAGAGTTGAAAATAACCCTTTCCTGAACAATATGGACAATTTTTTGTATCATAGCTGTTTGATTTCATTGCGTTGTCATCTCCTCTTACTACTGAATTTTCTGATAATATATCAAGGATCAGACCATTTGGAAAGGCTTAATTTTAACTGAAAACCTTTACTGTAAACGCATACAACTACTTATTGCATTGTTTTTCTTTTATTATCGTAATATTTCGGAAAATTATAAAAATAATTTATATGCCGTATATGAAAACTGATTTCCTGGATTTATGTTTTCAATTGCCTGCTGCATGATCTCTTCTGATCGGTTTAATAAATGCTTTAGCATAATGGAGGATTCAGTTTGATTAACAATGTAATCAGGTTTTATAAACGTTGCTTCTTCTATTTCTTTTTCCTGAATTGTAATATTTTTTTCTGCTATGGGCTCCAATAAAAAGATCAGCATATTATCACTAATTTCCTCTTTTATAACCCCTGTTCTTAAACCAATCATTCCTTTTACCTTGCAGGCAATTCCAGTTTCCTCGAAAACCTCTCTCACTGCAGCAGCATCTGCTGTTTCTCCTTCATGGACAAAGCCAGCTGGGATCGACCACATCCCTTTTAGACCGCCATATTTTTTCTTTACTACAAGCCATTCTCCTTGCTCCGAAATGACTAAACCAGCTGCTGCAAGCCAAACCTTCCCCCTCTTGCTCATCTATATTCCTCCCTGACTGCAATTTTTCATCTTCTTTAATAAACAGTTTAACATAGATAAAAATAGTAATTTACAGTTGAAATAATATGAGATCACAGGT
Source organism: Cytobacillus gottheilii (assembly GCF_001636345.1). Lineage (GTDB taxonomy): Bacteria > Bacillota > Bacilli > Bacillales > Cytobacillaceae > Cytobacillus > Cytobacillus gottheilii. The sequence goes on along the minus strand of NZ_KV440945.1, from coordinate 1,058,201 downwards.
CAATTTATAGGTAGTTTTATTTCTTGATATATATTTACTGGATATTAGTGATATAGCTGTATATTTTTTTAAATGGGAAATTAGGGTAGACACAGAGCAAGATGTGATTGCTTATTCTAGATATTGGTTATTAAGATGGATTTGAGACGAAGCTGGACCTTCTTATCCAGATATTGGTGGTACATGGCGTGATTTGAGCAGAAACACGACTCTGTTATCCAGATATTGGTGTTTCGTGACGTGATTAAAGTGAAAACCTAGATTTTGCTTCCACACAGAGCGATTATCTCCAAAACTAGACTCTTTTTCAAAGATTCAAGCCAAACACAGCCTATTAGAGCCTAACCACCCTACCCAAAAACTATAACATACAGCTCACACCATCTCTCACCTAATCCACCGAGAACTCTCCCAACAAAAAAAAGAGCAGACCATGCACAGTCTGCTCTCCCTCATTTATTATAAAAAGTTAAATTTACCTTTTTTCAATACAAGGCCTGCTCCGCCGATCATGTAAAGTGAGCGGTTATCAACCACTTTTTTCATGAAGGAAGCTTTTTTCCCTACTAATTTTTTGCCGAAAACAACACCAATTGCATCGTTTTCTCCTAAAGAACAAACTGTACCTTTAATATCTGGCTTGAAGTTTTCTAAAGGCTTGTTATGAATAAGTGCAGCAATATTTTTTGCACAAGTCTCACCTTGCTGCATCGCAATTTGTGCAGTAGGAGGATATGGGCGATTAATTTCTTCATTAATCATTAGTGAGCAGTCACCGATGACAAAGATATTCTCATGCTCTGGTACTCGCAGATCAAGATTTACTTTTACACGGCCGCGCATTGCTTCGATACCTGATTTCTCAATAATCCCGTTACCACGGATACCAGCTGCCCATACAACTGTACCAGCTTTAATCTCCTCAGGCTCTTCTTCACCTTTAGCAACGATAATTCCTTCAGGAGTAGCTTCTTTAATCGCTGTGCCGATACGGAATTCAACACCCTTTTTCTCAAGGTGTGCTACTGCATATTCCACTAGATCCGGATCAAATCCTGGAAGAACCATTGGTGCAGCTTCGACACAGATGATTTTTACTTTGTGAATATCAATATCATACTCATGGCATAGCTCAGGAATACGGTTTCCTAACTCACCAAGGAATTCAATTCCAGTAAAGCCAGCTCCGCCTACTACGATTGTAAGGCGTTCGTCTTTTTTCTCTTCTTCTGTATGGTATGTTGCAAATTGCAGTTCAATATGCTCACGGATTTGGCGTGCAGCATTTACATTTATAATGGAAAATGCATACTCTTTTAAGCCTTTAATGCCAAATGTTTCAGATTCTCCGCCTAGTGCAACTACTAAATAGTCATACTCTACTTCGCCGTTTTCAAGCAATACTTTCTTTTCTTCTTTCTTGATTTCTACGGCAGTTCCTTGAATAAACTCAACCTTGTTTCGGTCAATTACACCCGAAATATCATATCTTACACGATCATGATGAAGTGTTCCTGCTGATGCTTCATGCAGCCACGTCGTTTCATAATGGTAATCATTTTTATTTATTAATACGATGTCAGCTTCATTTGTCCCTACAGCCTTTTGAAGGCGAGTAGCAGTCATTAATCCGCCGTAACCTGCACCTAGAATTACTATTTTTGGCTTTCTCAAGTCTATCACTTCCACCTTTTAATTTTTTGCGTAACATTATGTTCCGCAATTTTATACTATTTTATTTTACAAAAAACAGAAAAAGATTGTGATCCAATTCACGAACATGGACAAAAAAATGTTCCAAAATTGTCACAGAAAATTAACATTAATACTCCCATTTCATATTATGCTACTTTCAAATGTTTTTCAAGATAAAATCATACTTTATTAATTTTTAGACTAATCAGAAAAGATTGTGTTACAAGATTAAGAAATGGTGAGCAAAAGACGTATTTATGGTAATATTAATGAAAGTGAAAAATACATATTTGGAGGGATTAACTTTGAGTGAAGATCTAAAAGTTTATGATATAACCATTATTGGCGGAGGACCAACAGGACTTTTCACTGCTTTTTACGGCGGTATGAGACAGGCATCCGTTAAAATTATTGAAAGCTTGCCGCAGCTTGGCGGACAATTAAGTGCACTATATCCTGAAAAATATATCTATGATGTTGCCGGCTTTCCAAAAGTTCGTGCACAAGAACTAGTAGATAATTTAAAAGAACAAATGGCAAAGTTTGAACCAACTATTTGCTTAGAAGAAGCTGTTGAGCAGCTTGAAAAGCAGGCTGATGGTACCTTTAAATTAACAACAGATAAAGATGTGCATTATACAAAAGCTATTATCATTACTGCCGGAAATGGTGCGTTCCAGCCTCGCAGACTTGAATTAGAAAGTGCGAAGGAATATGAAGGAAAAAATCTTCATTACTTTATTGATGATCTTAATTCGTTTGCCGGCAAAAAGGTTGTTGTATTCGGCGGCGGAGATTCGGCTGTTGACTGGGCTTTAATGCTTGAACCAATTGCTGAAAAAGTAACCATTGTACACCGTCGTGACAAGTTCCGCGCTCATGAGCACAGTGTTGAAAACCTTCATAATTCAAAAGTTGAAGTAAAAACACCATATGTGCCGTCTGAACTAATTGGAAATGATGAAGGTGTTCATCAGGTCGTGTTAGAGAATGTAACAAGCAAAGAAAAAGAAGTTTTCGATGTGGATGCTGTCATTGTAAACTACGGTTTCGTCTCTTCCTTAGGTCCAATCAAAGAGTGGGGATTAAATATTGAAAAGAATTCCATCGTTGTTAATTCAAAAATGGAGACAAACATCGAAGGTATTTATGCTGCAGGTGACATCTCAACTTATGATGGGAAAGTGAAACTAATTGCAAGCGGATTTGGTGAGGCACCAACAGCGGTAAATAACGCGAAATCATATATTGATCCAAAAGCAAGAGTACAGCCATTACACAGTACTTCTTTATTTGATAAATAATTTTCATATAAAAAACTCCGAAAGGCTAAGCCTTCCGGAGTTTTTTTCGATTAGATCCAAGATCTTCTGCGCTTATGGCAGCAGCAGTCTCTATCATCATCGTTGTTGTCATCCTCTGCACCAGCGACAAGGTCATTGATTAAGCAGCGGCGAACAGCACGGCAAAGATCTTCGCCATCAATATGAGCATGCACCTTCACCTTAAAATTATCGTCAAAAGCTCCTGCAACATTTCCGTTATTATTACGGCATCCCATAATAACAACTCCCTTCCTCTTATTTTGTTTTACAATGTATCTTATGTAAGAGGAGGACAAGCTGCAAAGGCTAGCATCCAGCAAACGTAAAAATGTGCTTGTACATATTAATTTTCTAAAGAAAATTGAAAAAGCGGGAGAGTAATATAAAAAGTAGTTCCCTCACCTTCTTGGCTTTCTGCCCAGATTATTCCTTTATGGACCGTAATAATCTCCTTGCAGATGCTTAAGCCTAGACCATGACCTTTCTTTTTGTTGTCCCCGTAGCTATTTGTATAATCACGGTCAAAAATAAAGGGAAGAACATCAGCCGGTATACCCTGACCGCTATCACGAATCATTATTAATAATTCATTAACTCCTTGTAATCTAAATGACAGGATAATTTCACCAGACCCAGTATACTTTTTGGCATTGTTTATAATATTTGCAAATACTTGCCGTATTCTTTCAGGATCCACACCGATCATATAGTCTTCTATCTCTTCATTTATGAGTACATTCTCTATACGAAAAGCTAAATGTTCTCCGAGCTGCTCATTCTTATATCTATTTTTAATATAAGCAATAAATTGCGATAGCGGGATATAGTCAATATCAAATTGTAAGCGGCCAGACTCTGCCTGCGACAATTCAAATAAATCCTGAATAAGCTCCTCCAATTCATTAGACCTTTCGAGTGCCTTGCCAATTAGAAAGTTCTTTTCCTGCTCATCCCTGGCAAGTCCGTTCATGACTGCTTCTAAATAGCCGCTGATGACGTTTACTGGCGTGCGAAGATCATGAGATATGTTCGCTAGAAAATGTTTTCTCTTTTGCTCAACTTCCTCTAGCTTCATGTTAATTTTTTCTAACGACTGATTTGCATTCAGTAATTGCTCCGTTTTCTCAGCTACAGCTTTTTCCATTCTTTCATAGACATAAGCATTTTCAATTGAAATGGATAATTGAGTTGCCAAAATTGAAAGCAGTTTCGTCTTTTCCTCTGTAAAAACATGTGATGCATGCCTGTTTTCTAAATATAAGACACCGATCACTTCACCCTTTCGCATAATGGGATTGCAGAATAGTGATTTCGTTTGAGATTCTTTAATATATGGATCTTTTATAAATAATCCTTCTGCCGCTGCATGATGAAGAACCACGTAATCGCTGCTTGCTTTCACATAAGCCACAACCTTTTCAGCCAGCAGATTCTTTCCTGTAATCGGCAGATCACGGTAACGTTCAGCTTCAGTTTCATTTACGTTTTTGCATTCTCCGACAAAGAAAGTATCCTTTCTTCTGTATAAGATAAAACCTCGATCAGCACCGGCATATTCCATAGCAACGCCAAGTAGCTTGGAGGCAAGCTTTGACATAGTCATTTCATTGGAAATGCTTTGTGCTGCACCCTGCAATGCTGCATGGACATCGTAATAGGCTTGAGGCTCTACCTGAATAGGGACAGATATCCTTTTAGAATCAACATCTAATTGCTGTCTCTTAAATCCTGCTCCCCATTTTTCATAAAGATTGACAGCACCTTCGAAATAAGGCTGTGCGAGTTTTACATAGCCTAATTCTTTAAGATAATAGCCGGCACATTCATTGGCAATCGCACCATCTTGAATGAATCCATTCTCCTCTGCAAGCCGAATGCTTTCATCATACAACGCAAGTAATTTCGTACTAATGCCACCATCTGTTATTCTCTGTTTTTCTGCCTTCATTAATAAGAGTTTATGCTTATAGTTCTGAGGGGATAGCTTTGCCCATCTTTCAAGCTTTTTTAAACTCTTTCGCCATTCTCCCTTATATGCTCTGCCTATTTCAGAATCCTTTGTACACCACAAGGCGAGATAATAATAATACTCGGGCACTATGACAAGCGTAAGCCGATTGCTGACTAGTGGACTTAGCTCTTGTAAAATGGCTGCCGCATAATCCCTTTGATGGAATAGATACGCCATTTGCAGGCGAATCGTATAATGCATAATTTTAGCAGAGTCATCCTCTAAGACAGGCTGCATTTCCCAATGATAATGGGGATGATTACTTTGCAGCATGCTTGTCCAATGTTTTATTTCATTTAAAAAACCAATTGAAATGGGATATTGTATTGTATTGATAAATTGAATCTGCTGATTAACACGAGTTAAAACGGTGTCCAGCTGTGCTCCCTGGATGAGCATGGATACGACTATAAAGGAACTGTTTGCTCCTGCGAGATGCATGTTTCCCGCATCAAGACAATAGCGCTGGGAGCTTTCCATGTATGTAACATTTTTGCTTATATGGGAATGCCATTGATTCACAAAGCTTCCATATACAAAGTGAACACGGCCTTTAATTCCCACATCGCCAAAATACTCTGATAGTTCTAAAGCAAGCTTGCCATACAGTACACTTCCTTGAAAGTCTTTAAATCCGGAACTCAGAATGAGCGCATAATTATTGATGACAAGGGCGCTAATATTGGCAATTCCATGCTTAAGCGTATAACGGACAGCCCTCAGCATTAAAAGGGCAGCTAAATTCTGGTTGATATGATAGGCAGCCGAATTCATGGTGATCAACGTATTCAGCACTTGTTTTTCATCATTATTAAGTTCCGGTAGTTTTAGTATTTGCTCCCTTTTTCGCTTGCTGAGCGCCAGACGAACCAGCAAAAACTCTTTGGCTACATCTCCTTTTGTCAGTTTCTCTGGAAACGTTATCCCATAAAGCTTTAATCCTTCTAATCCTGCCTGAATCGACTCCTCGACTCGATGCATATGTGTATACAATATCATTTTAGAATTATATATTTCGAGCTGATCTGCTTTCTTTTTTGTATAACTCAGCAGTTCGTTGAAGGTTTGCTCCGCCTCAGAAAATTGGCTTGTTACGTACTGGCATTCTCCCAATCCCTTCATGAGTCTATAGGTTAAGTGATCATCATTGCCTGAAGAGGCCTCATTAAATAAATGCTGTGCGTATTCATAATAAGCAAGTGCTTCTGAATGCGCCGATGCATTTTTAGCCTTTTCTGCCGCAATAATGTTCCACTCTCTTAATTGTTGTTTTTCATGTGAAGTTAGTTTATCTTGAACTCTATTTAAGTGGTTAACCACTGTGAAAATATCGTTTTTAATGGAGGATTTATGCTTACAGAGCAGTCGCCCAATAGTAAGATGTGCTGCTTCTTTTTCGTCATTTGTCATCATTTCATAGAATGCCTGCTGAACTCGGTCATGCAAGAAAGTGTAATAGAGGGGTTCTTCTTCAACCATTGCTTCAGCTTCTTCACGATAAATCCATTTATACGATACACTGGTCGGCAAAACCATCCCAGCTTCAAGGGTATCCCATACCTGCTCAGCTGTTACTTCCAGCGATGCTCCAGAAATAATAGATAATGTTTTTAGGTCAAAACGATTTCCAATACAAGAAGCCAACTGTAATATATTTTGAACATGCGAAGGCAGCATCTCAATTCGCCCAATTAAGAAGGATAGGATATTTTCATCAACGTAGCTATCTTTATACTTCTCATCAATACGCCATTTCCGCTGCTCTGGAAGAAGTGTAATGAGTCCATCATCCTCATAGGATTTCAATAGCTGTCTGATATAAAATGGATTTCCTTGTGTGATCCGATAAATATGAACAGATAATTCCTCAATATGTGTTCCCTTGTCACAGAAGGACTCTTCCAGCCATAATGTCACCTGATTTTGGGCAAGGTTTCTAACTGGGATACTAGAGAAAAGGATATTTTTTTCCTTTAATAGATTCATTGTTTTATTAAAAGGATGCTGTTCACTTATCTCATTTTCACGAAAAGCAGCAATGATCATAAAATATCTGCAATCTGACTGTGTCAGCATATATTCAATCCATTCCAGCGATGCAATATCTGCCCATTGCAAATCATCAAGAAATAAGACGAGTGGATGATCCTTCGTTGCACAGATATTTATAAATTGCTGAAAAGTATATAGCTGCAGACGCTGTGTATCAAGTAATGATCGATTATAGGCAGTACCCGACTTTCCAATCAGCCAGGCAAGTTCTGGCAAAATAGCTGTGAGAGAAGCAGAGTGTACAGACAATCCTTCTGTTATTTTCCGCTTCCAGATCTCAACTTGTTCATTATTCTCGGTCAGAAACTGGCGAATGAGTGATTGAAAGGCAGAAAGGATTGGCGCAAAAGGAACTGTTCTATTCATTTGCTCAAATTTTCCTGAAATAAAATATCCTTTTTCTTTAATCAATGGTTTATGAATCTCATTTACGAGTGCTGTCTTCCCAATCCCAGCCTCTCCTGGAATAAGCAATAGGCTTCTTCCGCCATTTGCTACATGCGCAAAAGCTCTATGAATTTGTGAAATTTCTTTTTCCCGTCCATATAATCGACCAGCCTTTTCAAAAACGAGCCCATGGTCATGTTGTCCAATCGCAATACTTGGAATGTTTCCGAATGCATGATATTGGCTAATGGCATATCCTAAATCTTCCCTCAGACCCCAAGCGCTTTTATAGCGATTGTCTGGTGTCTTTTCTAATAATTTTAAAATAATTTCTCCAATTATTTCAGGTAAATCAGGAAGCTGCAGACTTGGATGTTTAGGTCTTTTGGCAAGGTGTGCATGAACAAGCTGGCTATGCTCAGCCATATTGAAAGGCAATTGACCGGTAAACAGCTCGTATAACACCACCCCTAAGGAATACAGGTCAGATCGATAATCAATGGGCTTATTCATTCTCCCTGTCTGCTCTGGAGACATATACAAAGGATGATTTTCAAATACTTGATGCTGGCTAGAGATGGCATAGCTTTCTTGTTTTAAAAAGGTGGCATATGTTAAACCTGTTATTTTAACTTCTAATGTGGATTCTGAAAGAAGAATCTGCATGGAATTTATATTTTTATGAATCATTCCATACCGATGCAGTGCAGAGAGGGCATTTGCTAAATGGTATGAGATCTTCAGTTTTTCAAGCAGAGGCAGCTTTGTTTGTTTTAATATTTCTGCTAAGGGGATGCCTTGGAAATATTCATATATAAAATAGTAGACCGAATGATGCTGCAGGATCTCAATTGGCCGCAGGATCATTTCCGGGATTTTTTCACTCATATGAAATTCATGAAGGGATGCAGCAATTTCCTTCTTATCTGGAAATTCCTTTTTGAAGGTTTTGATTAAAACCTGCTTCCCTTTATTTGATAGCCCTTTAAAAAAGACGCTATCATACAGTTCAATTTCAATCTCCAGCAGCTGATAGTCGCCAATACGGTTCTTTTTGTCCAAATACGTACACCTCATGTTTAGAAGAACTTTAATATCACTTTAACTAAACTTTAACTTTCAACTTTATAATATAGATACAATGAAAACATTTTCAATGGAGGCTTAAGATGGCAAATTTGATGAAATCTGATCACACTGAAATGTCTAAAGAGCAATTTGAAGAATGGTATATACTCCTTCTTGAAGCCAAAAAAATGGGATTGACTATTGAGGATATACGCAAATTTTTCAGAACATCGATCACTGGTCTCCGCTGAATTTATAGCCCAAACCTCTTACAGTTAAAATAAACTCCGGTTTACTGGGATCCTTTTCTATTTTCTTTCTCAGATTACTGATATGTACCATTACAGTACGATAGTCACCTAAGCTTTCTTCACCCCATATTTTGTCAAATATCCGTTCTAGACTGAATACTCGATTGGGATTTTCAGCTAAGAAGCATAACAGCAAGAATTCCTTAGTTGATAATGTAATTTCTTTTCCGCCTTTTTTCACTGTACATTGTTCTTTTTCAATAATTAAATCCCCAAACATAAGAACATGCTGTAATTCTTGTACACTTGAATCCTTAGGCACGCTTGTTAATTCGCGATAACGGCGCAAATGTGCCTTTACTTTCGCCACAAGAACACTTGGATTAAAAGGCTTATAAATATAGTCATCACCGCCAATGCGATGTCCCAAAATCGTATCCACATCATCACTTCTGCCTGTGACAAACAAAATTGGAACTTTTGTATATTGTCTTAAGCTCTGGCAAACTTCAAACCCATCCAAATCTGGCAAGTTAACATCTAAAATAATCAGACCGGGCTGTTGTTCTGCTGCGATCTTTAATGCTTCTTTGCCTGAATTGGCAAAATGCAGCCTGAAACCTTCTTTTTGGAGATAAAGTCTTTGCAGATTTTGAATGTCTTGATCATCATCAACAAGAAGTATGGTCTCTTTCGTCATCTATGGCTTTCGTCCTTTCTTCACCCTGCTTTAAACCCTTTATTTCCCACAATTATATAATATTTGGATATACTTCTCATTATTTTTTACGTTATTTTCATATGCTTTTTCTCTGTATGGAGGAACCTATAAATCTATTATTCCATATCCAGGAGTTAATTCCTTCCTAGTTAGAAATGTTGTTCCATTAATTGAATGAATCTCTAATAAAAAAAGAGACTGGGACAAAACGAATAAACCTTTCTAAAACACGAACTTTCGATATCTTGGTTTGGGTATTTAAACAAGTCCGCTCCATTGCGCTGCGGACCCTCGCTTTCCGTGGGGAGGAAGCTGAGCCTCCTCGGCACGCTGCACTGCCCCCCTATTGTTGGACACTCCAACAATAGGAGGCGAACTCATAAATGACTCATCTTACCAAGGAAAAGAAACTTCAAATTGCTAAACGTTATTTAAACGAAATGATTAGTTATCGAGAACTAGCGAATCAGGTGGGCGTAGATCATTCCACTCTCCGTTACTGGGTGCTGCTCGTTCGTTACCATGGGGATCAGGCTTTTTCCTTTCCCTATACAAACTATCCTTCTGCCTTTAAAATGAGGGTAATTCAATTTATCACGGAAAAGAATTACTCCATTCGAGAGGCATCCGCGATTTTCCATCTCCCTGATCCATCTATGCTTCGCAAGTGGAAGAAAACGTGGGAGACAGCTGGAGTAGGTGCCCTTGAACCAAAAGAAAAGGGGCTTTCTATTATGACATCTAATCAGAGGAAAAATAAGGACAAGAGTAACTCTCAGAATCCATCGGTAGAAGAGCTGATAGAAGAACTGGAATACCTTCGTATGGAGAACGCGTATTTAAAAAAGCTGAAAGCCTTAGTTCAGAAAGAACAATCACCAACCAATATAAAGCGAAAGTAATATATGAACTAAGGAAGGACTTCCCGGTGATTAAAATGATCAAAATAGCCAAGATGCCTAGAAGCACTTACTACAGCTTCATAAAAAAGTGGAATCAACCAGATCCTGACCGCAAATGGAAAAGAAGAATTTCATTCATTTACCGCAAACACTCAGGTCGGTTTGGATATCGCCGCATTACGGACGTGCTTCAGGAAAAAGGATATCAGATCAACAAAAAGAAAGTACTTCGAATAATGAGAGATCTAGGGCTTAAATGCATGGTGCGTATGAAAAAGTATAAATCGTATAAAGGGGAAGTTGGAAAAGCAGCTCCAAACATCCTTAACCGTGACTTCCGTGCCCAGAAACCGAACCAAAAGTGGGTGACGGACATTACAGAATTTAAAGTGTTTGGAGAGAAGCTTTATCTTTCTCCCATTTTAGATCTATTTAATAGCGAGGTCATCACCTATACACTCCAATCAAGGCCGACGTTTGATTTGGTCGATAGGATGTTGGCCCAAGGATTAAAATACGTAAAAGAAGGCGATGAGCTCTTACTACATTCCGACCAGGGATGGCACTATCGAATGCCCAAATACCGAAGGACGCTAAAAGAACATAAGATTACACAAAGCATGTCTAGAAAAGGAAACTGTCTTGACAATTCTGTCATGGAAAACTTTTTTGGGATCTTAAAATCAGAGTTTCTTTATTTACAAGAGTTTGAAAGTATCGAGCATTTTAAAGCCGAGTTAGAAAAATACATCTATTACTACAACCACTTGAGAATTAAATCAAGATTAAATCGGAAAAGTCCAGTAGCTTATCGGGTTAGTACTGAAGTAGTAGCTGCTTAAGCTTAAATATAAGTGTCCAATTTTATGGGTCCAGTGCACACGCCTGCGGGGTCTCACCCTTTCCTCTATTGCCCACTGGAGTCGAGTGTCCTCCGCTCCATTTCACTCATGCTAATAAAATACATTTTATAATCGTAAAAAAAACCGAATGGTTAGAAAGATGACTTCCTAACCATTCGGTTCTATGAGAGTGTTAAATACTTATGTCCCAGCTTCTTTTTGGTGTTCATTATTAACATTCCTCGGGGGTTCCAGTGTTTGCTGCTGTTCTAAATGATGAACCACAGCCGCAATTTGCGATTGCGTTTGGATTTTCAATGGTAAACCCGCCGCCCATCATACTTTGTTTGAAATCAATTTTTGTACCATTTAAAATCGGTGCATCCTCTGAACTTACTACGACAGGAATGCCAAATTGCTCAAAGAAAAGATCCTTTTCCTCTTGTTCATGAGTGAAGCCCATGCCGTAGGATAAACCACTGCATCCTCCGCCTTTTACCGCAACACGCAGAAAAGCGTTCTCCTCCTCATTATGTTTCATCATGTCTTTTATATGAAGAGCAGCGGCTTCCGTTAAAATGACAACATCATTCATCGTAAACCCTCCTTAAAAATAAATGCCTTTCCCTTTAGTATATACAGTATTTTTATGTTCCTCAACTAATCTTGTTTATTGCAGAAAGAATAAATTTTTGAATCCATCATTCACACACACCAATCTATGTTTCATATACAAATCCAGGTGTATTTTATTGGGTATAAATTACTACTTTTTTCACATGAAAAACAAACACTTTTTTCTCTCATCACTTCATTTATATGATACGATAGAACTATAATTCACATGCCGGAAAACAGGAGGAAAGACATATGAATCAAATCGAACCTACATATGATAAACAATACAAATGCATTAAGTGCCAGCAGGTTTTTACGAGTAAAAGGGTGCGTTCACGGTTTATTAAAGTTGATGGGTATGATTCAGACTTTCTTCCCCGCTATTCTGCCGGCTCAAGTAACCCGCTGCTTTATTATATTCAAACATGCCCATTCTGCGGCTTTTCGTACTCAGAGGATTTTGTTTCTTTATTCCCGCCAGGAACAGAAGTCAAAATCCAAACAGAAGTGTGTGACCGTTGGGCGGAAAGAAGCTATAGCGGCCTTAGAACGGCTGAAGAAGCGATTTCCACATATAAACTGGCTATTTATTGTGCGATTTTAAAGCAAGAGAAGAGGATTACAATTGCCGGTCTTAACATGAGACTTGCCTGGCTATATCGATTAGAGGCTAATGAAGAGCAGGAACAGCGTTTTTTAAAGCTTGCGATTGACAATTACCTTGCTTCCTATACAAATGAGGATTTTAGAGGATCAAAAATCTCCGAAATACGTGTTTTATATCTAATTGCAGAGTTAGCAAGAAGAACGAACCAGAATGAGCTTGCCATTCAATACTTTTCAAAAGTATTAGAACAGCAAAAAAGAAGCACTGAACCTAAAATCATAGAAATGGCGCGTGAGCAGTGGCAAACCATGCGGATGAAAGAAAAAATCTAGGGTCATCTATACTAGAAGATTGACTTCTTAAGTTAGTTCCATAATTTTTGAGCATGCAAAGAAAAGCTGGGTCCGCTAAAGGGAACCAGCTTTTCATCTATTTAAAACATTGGATTCTCTTCCAAAAATTGATATATATTGCTTACAAGCTCCTCAGCTGTATCTCCTGTGACTACTTCACCATTCACCAGCGCAAACATATGCTCAGAGCATTTTCCGCAATAACCAAGACAGCCGTATTCAATCACATCAAGATCATAATCTTTCTCAAGCTCTTCCAGAGCTTTGTATGAACCACTTGCCAGATTACTGACACAGAATTCAATAATAGGCTTAATCATGTTCCTCACCTCACTACAATCTTTAATCTACCTTTTTTAATGAACATGTTCAAGCTTTTGAGTTCAATCGCTGGCGACATTATTTTAAAAAAGCATAACCTAAATAAGCAGGTTAAAAAATTTGCAGCTTATAGAAAGCGTTTTATGCTTCCTAATATGAATAATACACCGATATATGTTGTGATTTAACCGTAATTTCGTTATACTTTTTATTGAATTATGTTTCATAATATTATATATAATCCGAACTGCTTAATAGCAGAATTGTTGCCAAAGAGAGCATACATGGCACTTATTCATTCTGCCTCTCATTTTTCTGTAAAAACATTAAATAGTAATCTGACAATTTCTTTAGTACGGACAAAGGGGTAATTTCCATGAAAAATCTCGTGATTTTAGGGGGAGGTTATGGAGGCATGCGGGTACTCGCTCGTCTACTTCCAAATCAGCTTCCCGATGATGTGACAATCACATTAATTGACCGTGTACCTTATCATTGTTTAAAAACTGAGTATTATGCATTGGCAGCTGGAACAATTTCAGACCAGCATGTACGCGTTGCCTACCCGGAGCATCCTAGGCTGCGCATTCAGTACGGAGAAATAACGAATATTAATCTAGCAGAGAAAAAGGTATATTTGCAGGAAGAAAAGCCAGTTTCATATGATGATTTAATCATAGGTCTTGGCTGCGAGGATAAATACCACAATGTTCCTGGCGCCGATATTTATACAGATAGCATCCAGACCATTGAAAAATCGCGAAGAACCTATCAAAAGCTGAACAATCTTGCTCCAGGGTCAGTTGTTTCTATTGTCGGAGCAGGTTTAAGCGGAGTTGAACTCGCTTCTGAGCTATATGAAAGCCGCCCGGATCTGCATGTTAAGTTATTTGACCGCGGAAAACATATCCTTTCTGCCTTTCCTGAGCGTCTGAGCACCTATGTTGAAAATTGGTTCCTTGAACATGGGGTGGAAATTGTCAGTGGGTCCAATATTACCAAGGTAGAGGACAATGTATTATACAATCATGATGAACCGGTTCATTCGGACGCAATCGTTTGGACAGCAGGCATTCAGCCTAATAAAATTGTCCGTGCTCTAGAAGTTGAAAAAGATCAGCAGGGCCGCGTCGTGCTTACTAAGCATCACAACCTGCCTGAAGATGAGCATGTTTATGTGGTTGGTGACTGTGCAAGTCTCCCTCATGCGCCTAGTGCACAACTTGCAGAAGGGCAGGCAGAGCAAATCGTCCAGATCCTAGTCAAGCGCTGGAAGGGTGAAGAGCTTCCAGAATCACTTCCGACGATTAAACTGAAAGGTGTGCTTGGATCCCTCGGTAAAAAACACGGATTTGGCCTAGTTGCCGACCGTGCCATCACAGGCCGGGTTGCACGTCTTTTGAAATCAGGGATTTTGTGGATGTATAAGTATCATAACGGATAAATTTTCACCCAATAATATTTAGTTATATAGAATGTTGATTTAGCAATCTTTATTTATATTTGAAATAAGAAAAGTGCAATCAAAAACAGCAGATTGCACTTTTTTTGTTGGATTTTTATATCACACTGCCAATTTCCTTAAGTACATCCAATAACAGTAGCATTATTTGAATCCAATACGGTACATGAGCAGCAGCTGTTCTCTTGAGATAGCTCTTGCTTACATATTGTTACACACGTTAAAATAAGGTAAGGGCGGTGGGGACAACGTATGATATCTAAATTCAAAAAGTTTCCGACGAGAAACAAAATTACAATAATAATTGGAATCGTTATCGTTTTAGTCGGTGTTATTATGACAATCATCGAAAAGGTATGAGGCGAACAAGCGACGCCAATGTTATTAGGTGCGTCGAATTACATAATTAGTAAGGATCTTTGAAAATACAGATAAAAAAAGTGCAATCTCTAATTAAAATAGATTGCACTTTTCTCTTTTTTTAAATAATCTTAAGATTACTCAAAAATAATCCTCTTTAAGAAGCCGTGTCCACCAATTGATCATCAATCAGCCATATCGTTTGAACAGCTTTAGATGCTGGATGAAAATAAACTAAGAGACGATATTCACCTATTGAGTATGAATAAGCTGTATAATCGTCGTGTTCAACCCATATGCTTCCTTCGCCTAATTCATTTACGATATCCTCAAGTGCAAATGGAAATAATGTATCCGTTACTTTAATGCTATGAACCTTTTCAGCATGATTAGCGATCACTGTAAAATCCTGATAATGATAATAATCGCCTTCCATATAATTCTCTGTACGTAACGGTTCACCATACGTTTGCTTTACATCATCCATCTGTGATGCAAGCTGGACATCGACTCCATCCAGAACCCCATTTTGCGCTTGCTCTAGCCACTGATCGAGATTCATCTCTGTCTCTTGCTCAGAGGTTTGGTCTTCTGTTTCTTTATCATCGTGTTGAACCGCAGCATTATCTTCGTTCTGTTTAATATCGTCACCGGATTCTTGCCCTTTCTGTACTTCATTAGTTGCTAATTCTTCTGCAGATTGGGTTGCAACTGCCTGTTCCCGCTCATCTTGGTTATTCAAAAAAAATATCGCACCGCCGGCTGCCAATAGAAATAGAAATCCATATAAATACCATTTTTTCTTCAAAATAGTTCCCTCCTCAATTACTTTCATACATTAGACGACTGAGAAATGAGAAAGTCTCAATATTTTACAAAAATATTTCATTTTGATTACAAAAAATGATCTTCTATTAGCATAATTCCACTGTATTGAATGAATAAACGCTGTTAAAAAAGATTGCAGAACATGTCTGCAATCTTTTTTATGCCGGTGTATAGCCGTATTTCTCCATTTCAGCGTAAATCGTTTTTAGCTTCGGATTTCCTTCTCCAACAATTTCTTCTTCAATTAAGACAACTGGATAAAACATATCCTCTTCAATCACTCTTTGAGCAAACTGCTGTTTTTCTTGGTTTTCGGGCGGCTGATGAATATCAACATAGGATATTGTAAATGGCTGTTCCGGGTATTTACGCGATATAGCAGCCTCCAGCCATTCATATGTTTCCTTTGATGAAGGCAAGTTTACACAGCTTGGGCACAGCACCTCTGCTCCATAGATCGTTACTTCTACTTTACGGTTCATCTTTCTGCCTCCTTTTTTCTACTTCCTATTTTACAATATGTCGATATAGGAAACATATGAAAAAGTTACAAGGAGCGGAATTTCGTGTTTGAGAATAGATTTTTGCTAAGCATTTGATTATAATATAGGTAGGAAAGGAGTCGATTTCATATGGCAGAACAAACAACTATGAATGAACAAGTACAGGAAGTATTAGATAAATTACGTCCGTTCCTTCTTCGTGATGGCGGCGATTGTGAACTCGTTGATGTAGAGGATGGTATTGTTAAGCTTCGCTTGCTAGGCGCATGCGGCACATGCCCAAGTTCAACAATTACGTTAAAAGCTGGTATTGAACGCGCTCTTTTAGAAGAGGTTCCAGGCGTAGTAGAAGTAGAACAAGTATTTTAATAACAAAAGCGATGTCTTAGGACATCGCTTTTTTATTTCCATTTGACATGACCACTGTGCTGCCGCCATGATCTATTTGCAATGATTTAAAATCCAGGAACGGCATCTCTTCTTTCAGCTTTCTCACTAAGTCCGCTGAATAACCAGAACGAGTAAAGCATAAAACGGATGGACCAGCGCCGCTTAGAGCTACACCAAATGCTCCGTACTTTATTGCTTTCTCCTCTAAATCGGCTAAATGTGGAATAAGCTCTTTACGATAAGGCTGGTGATACAAATCACTCTTCATCATTTTCCCAGCCAGCTCGAATTGTCCATTTGCCAAAGCAGCAACAAAAACATTGCCAACTGCTCCCGCTTTTACGGCTTCATTGAACTTTAAGTGGCTAGGAAGAACCTTTCGTGATTCTTTTGTCAGCAATTCTTCCTGTGGAATCGCAGCGACGACTTCACAATCCAAGTCATGTAGAACAACTGCATCTGTATAACTCTCCATCATAACTCCGATGACAAGTCCGCCATACAGTGAGGCTCCTGCATTATCAGGATGTCCCTCATATGCAGAAGCTAAGCCAAACTTATCCTGTTTGCTTAATTTTAACCCGCATAAAGCATCAGCCAGCTCAATGCCAGCAACGATTGCAGCAGCACTGGAGCCAAGCCCGCGTGCCAGTGGAATTTCACTTGATATTTCCATTGTACACGTTGGCAGAACCTTCCCATATGCTTTTGCTGTGTTCATGGCTATTTGAAAGATAAAATGGCTCTTATCTGTCGGAAAGTCTGTTAACTGGCTTGTAAGCGGGACGACTTTCCACGTTTCTGAATGTGTTACCTCCAGCTTTAAATATAAATTAAGCGCTAATCCAATTGAATCAAAACCTGGCCCTAAATTAGCTGAGCTGGCAGGTACTTCAATGGTCAGCATTTCCCCTTCCATCATACATGGACAGCTCCTTTAATATGTGCAGCAACAATATCTTCATCATTCGGAAGATGTACAGGCTGAATCAGACTGGCTGTCATTGCTGTGTCCGGATCTTTTAATCCATTGCCTGTTAATACAGCAACTATTTGTGTCTTATGGGCAATTTCGCCATTGCGAAGCTGTTTATAAACTCCTGCCAGTGATGCACATGAAGCCGGCTCTGCAAAAATACCTTCTGTTGAAGCAAGCTTCCGGTACATGGAAAGAATCTCTTCGTCACTTACTTCATCAATCTTTCCATTGGATTCTTGTAATGCATTGGAAGCCAAATCCCAGCTGGCTGGATTTCCTATACGGATCGCAGTAGCAATTGTTTCTGGATTTTCAAAAACTCGATTGTGAACAATTGCTGCAGCCCCTGCAGCCTGCATCCCATGCATTTTCGGGAGCCCTGTAGAATTTACGTGATGGTATTCTTTAAAACCTTTCCAATAGGCACTGATATTCCCGGCATTGCCTACAGGTAATGCTAATACATCAGGTGCGCCACCTAATCCGTCGCATATTTCAAAAGCGGCCGTCTTCTGTCCTTCAAGCCGGTACGGATTAACAGAGTTAACAAGTGTCACTTGTCCCTCTTTTGCGATATTTCGAACAATGGATAGTGCTTCATCAAAGTTACCATCAATTGAAATGACCTCAGCACCGTACATGACGGCCTGTGCCAGCTTTCCTGCTGCTATTTTCCCTTCAGGAATAACGACGATACAGCGCAATCCCGCTCTTGCTGCATAAGCAGCAGCTGCAGCAGAAGTGTTTCCTGTTGAAGCGCAAATAATCGCCTCACTGCCCTCTTCCTTTGCTTTTGCAACAGCCATAACCATGCCTCTGTCCTTGAAGGAGCCAGTCGGATTCGCTCCCTCCGTTTTTACATATAAATCCACTCCCCAGTCTCTAGAAAGCTTATCCAAGCGGATGAGAGGGGTATTGCCTTCATTTAAGGTCAGCAGCGGCGTTTCCTCATTGACCGGCAAATATTGTTTGTATGTTTTTAGCAAGCCTTCCCATCTCATGCCTTTACACTTCCTTCTACTCGGTAAGAGCTTTTAATTGTATGAACTGGTTCTAAATCCCGCAGTTGTACGAGGATATTTTCATAATCGCTTAATGCTGCCTTATGTGTAACAACGACTATTTCTGCCATTCCCTCTTCTTCAAGGGGAAGCTGCAGAATTTTTTCGAAGCTGACATGATAATCAGAAAAAATGCTTGTAATGTTAGCAAAAACGCCAACCTGGTCTTTTACATGAATGCGCATAAAGTATTTAGAAAAAATTTCATCAGCACTCTTTAATTTTTTCTCATATTGAGGTGTCACTGCACTTTTGCCATTTACCCCTAGACGCATATTTTTCATAACACCAACAACATCAGAAACAACTGCTGTTGCAGTTGGCATACTGCCTGCACCTGGTCCGTAAAACATCGTTTCGCCAACCGCCTCTCCATATACATACACTGCATTGTATTCATCTTGCACAGATGCCAGCGGATGTGATTTGGCTAACAATGTAGGCTGAACACTTACCTCTACCTTTTCACCATCTCGTTCGGCAATGCCGATCAGTTTCATGCAATAGCCAAATTGCTTTCCATATGCCAGATCTTCTTCCGTAATACTTGAAATGCCTTTAACCTTTACATCATCCAAATCAATATTCATCGAGAAGCCGAGAGTAGATAGAATGGCCATTTTCCTTGCTGCATCAAGTCCTTCTACATCAGCAGTTGGATCACTCTCCGCGTAGCCAAGTTCCTGGGCTTCTTTAAGCACATCTTCATAGGCTAATCCTTGCTGGCTCATCTTTGTTAGGATAAAATTGGTCGTTCCATTGACAATACCCATCATTTTTGTAATACGATCTGAGGAAAGTCCATCGGCAAGCCCTCTTAAGATCGGGATTCCGCCTGCCACGCTTGCTTCATAAAACAAATCACAGCCATATTGTGATGCAACAGCAAGTAATTCTGGTCCATAAACGGCCATTAAATCTTTATTTGCTGTCACTACATGCTTCCGATTTTTTAAGGCAGTCAGCAAATACTCCTTTGTTTCTTCGACACCGCCCATAACTTCAATAATGACATCAATATCTGCATCATTGATCACCTCATCTGGATCTGTTGTGACCAGTGAAGAATCAACCTCTACTGCGCGCTGTTTATGTACATCTTTAACAAGAATCTTCTTAATGGAAACAGGGCAGCCAACTTGATGCATCAGTTTATCCTGATGATTTTTTATAATTTTTACGACACCTGAACCTACTGTTCCAAGTCCTAATAATCCGATCGAGATTCCGTTCATCGAGTCTTCTCCCCTTTAAATGTTCACCTTAAAAGAACAATTGTTTTTCTATAGTAGACATTATAATATTGAATAACTGACATTACAATAAGAATTTTAAGAAAACTTTTGTCTAATTGAGGAAAAAACAGTTCAATTCTTATAAAAAATCAGCAATCAAAAAATAAAAGCAGAGGAAATTCCCCTGCTTTTACACATACAGCCATTCTGGTACAGCAATATTCCATTGTTTACGCGGAACCTCTGCTAACTCAAAAAATCCAGCCAGAAAGCGTTCATGGTCAACTGACTGCTGCAGATACTTTTCCAGGCGTTCCTCGAGCATATGTTTTTCCTGTTCTGAACTGGAGCTATAATAGGCTTCAACGCATTCAAAATAATGAAGCGGGAAAAACAGCCGAGAGTAATATAATCTCCATGAGAACGAAGAAAGAGGGCTAATTGATTGATATTCCTTTAAAAATTGCTTTAGCTCAGGTTCATATGTTTTGATGTTATAAAAATATCTTTCACGGGTCCATTCGGCAAGGTCGCGTGTGCTATGATCAAAAACCCACTCAAATGGGTTCTTTAAGTAATAAGCCCCTGACCATGTTTTTGAGGTGAAGCGCCCATGACATACTGTACCACTGTCATTCATCGTTGGCTCGTCATCAAATTCGGAATCCACAAGAAACTGAATGGCATTTTCACAGATGCCCATATAATAGGGAAATGATTCTAGGAAAAGACGATCAAAATCACTTTCTGGTTCTTGAAATAACATTTCATTCCAAACCTTTTCCATTTGATCTAATCGAGTCTCCCACATCTGTTTCCACTGACCAATACGGCTTAGCTTTTTAACAGGAAAAGAAACAGACCTTCCTCTGTAATGAAATTTTGCCAGCTTTCTGCCGCATTTCATTCCCTTCCTTCTTTCCAGCTGCTGATTGACCAGAACACAATATTTCGCTTGTTCCCAATTACTGAATTCTCTTCCTTCTTTTGTTTTTAAAAATGTACTGACATGCCGTTCTCCATTATTGACGAGATGTGCTGCAATTTGATCCAGCTCCATAATTTCATCTTCCTGTAAATGATCAGCAGGCACCAGCATATAATATTGATTATTAAATCTGCATGCAGCGTAATTTCCAATTCTCATCTCTTCCTCAGCTTTTATTCCGTACATTTCGTTTAATAGCCTTGTAATCATATTATTGTCCCCTTTCACGTATGATAGTTATATGTATGATTCAAATTGCAGAATCTTTCTTTATGACTTGTATAAGTACATTCAACAGGGAAAAGATGAAAATGAGGTATTTCCGGCAGCAATATAATTTGCTATTTAAGTGTATTACTGGAAAAATGGGTATATAGATGAAGAATATAAATAGAAAAGGTGACAGCAATGAGTAAAGAAAAAGAAATTTCATTAACCGAGAAGACAGCTCGAAAATGGCTGCATGAAAGAGGAGTAGAAATTAATGACATCGCTGAACTTGTCTTCTTTCTCCAGGAAAAATATCATCCAAACCTCCAAATGGATACGTGTGTAGATAATGTACAACGCGTCTTATCTAAAAGAGAAGTACAAAATGCGATTCTAACAGGGATCCAGCTCGATATGCTTGCAGAACAGAAGAAACTGCTTGATCCGCTGCAAACCATTATTGAAATTGATGAAGGATTATATGGTGTGGATGAAGTATTGGCCTTATCTATTGTGAATGTATATGGATCCATTGGATTAACCAATTTTGGTTATATCGATAAGTTAAAGCCAGGGATTTTAAAAGAACTTAATGATAAAAATTCAGACAGATGCCATACATTTTTAGATGATATTGTCGGCGCTATTGCCGCTGCTGCGTCAAGCAGACTTGCACATAGTGCTAAAGGCGAGAAATAAATAAGAGGTTAACTAAAAAAAGATGGAGCGGTTTAGGCTCCATCTTTTCTTATATTAAAACTCCCATTGTGCAAGTGAATCCAATACATAGGTTGGTTTCTTTTCATAGCCGAGCAGGAGTTCCTTTGTGGTAACCCCAGTATGCACAAGCAATGTATCCATTCCTGCATTCATGCCTGCTAAGATGTCGGTATCATAGTTGTCTCCAACCATTATAGTATCTTCCAGGCTTGTCCCTAACACTTTTAAAGCCTGTTCCATGATAATCGATTCAGGTTTGCCGATAAAAGTTGGTTTAGTCTGTGTGGAAACCGTTATAACAGATGTGATGGAACCATTTCCAGGAAGCAGCCCTCTTTCAGTCGGGAGCGCAATATCGCCGTTTGTAGAAATAAATTGAGCTCCATTCCTTACAGCCAAACAGGCTGTTGCCAGCTTCTCATAAGAAATCGCTCGATCAATGCCTACAACAACATACTCAGCATCTTCCTCAGCAGAACGTAAATTCTGCTCGGCAATCGCTGTTCTGATGCCTTCTTCTCCAATCACATAAACAGATGCATCTTTCTTCTTTTCGGCAATATAATTGGCAGTTGCCATACTTGTTGTAAATACTTGATCTTTATGAGCAGCAATGCTGAAATCATTTAGCTTTTCCGCAACCTGCTCAGGAGTTTTAGAAGAATTGTTTGTGACAAACAAATAAGGTATATTCCGCTCTTTCAGCTTCTGCACAAAATCAGCTGCTTCTTGAATTAATTCAGTACCTCTATACATCGTACCGTCTAAATCAATCATATAGCCTTTGTAGTTTTTCACGATTACAGCCTCCTAACGATGTCGAAATCCTATTCTTTGAATGCAGAAACAGGTCCGAGTTCATTTGTTAAGTAATTCCTGATTTTCTCAGGGAATATCTCTAAAATATGTAAGTTGTTTTTGGTTATAGTCAGCAGCTGCTGATGGTCTATATTTATGTAGTCTTGCACAAGTATTTTACGGTAGGATATGAATTCCTTCATTCCGCTGCTCATTGTATCTTCGATAACCTTTTCATCTTCAAGGATGTCGATAATATCATCATAGCTTCCAGGATCCCGCATAATAAAACCATCAATCATGGCATTTCCTGTGTCCAGAATCGCTTCAATCATAATATGTGTGACTCTTTCCAGTGCCGCCTTTTCAATCGGAGTTGTCCATTCAGACTGCTGCTTGAATAGCAGGAGCTGGCTATTATAATGCTGTAGTGTGTCCTCTATCTTGTTGCGATCAACAAAGTACATTTATCTCACCTATCCTTTTAATCCATTGCGATTTCTAAAGATCTGTTAAGTACACCCGGACGCGCATACAAGTAGCCTTGTGCAAGGTCTACCTTATTCCGTGCAAGGACGGATTCCTCTTCTTTGCTCTCAATTCCTTCTGCTACTACAATTGAACCTGTTTCTTTTGCAACCAGCAGCAGTCCTTTCAGCAAGGATTCTTTTACTGTATTTTTGTCAATATCCTGAATAACAGCACGGTCAATTTTTATAATATCCGGCAAAATTTCACTGATCGAATTTAAACTCGCATATCCCGCACCAGTATCGTCAATAGCAATTCTAAAGCCTAGAGTACGAAGCACTTTTATATTGTAAATAAAATGGTCCATCCCTTCAATTGAATCGCGTTCAGTAATTTCAAAAATCATTTGCTTTGGAGAAATTTCGCTATGTCTTTGAAGCGTCTCCTTTATATCTCTGACAAATCGCTGATTCCCCAGTGTAATTGGAGTGAAATTAATGAAAATTTCCTGTGTGCAGCCTGTAGCAATAATTTGCTGCAGTATTTTTTCGAAAACAATCATTTCCAGATTGTATAGCATTCCAGTTTGTCTCGCAACGGAGAAAAGCTGAAGCGGATTCTCTAATGTTGTTCCCTTCGGACCTCTTGTAAGCATTTCCCATGCTCTAACTTCCCCTGTGGCAAGGGTAATAATCGGCTGTGCCAGGATATGTATATCTTTTTGGGAAATAATTTTGCTGATGGAATATACCATTTCATTAAATTCTGTTTTTACTCTTTTTTCTGCCATTGCTACTGCCTGCTGATGGGCTTTGTAAATTGATTCTTGTATAGAATAGTGCTTTCGCTGAATAAACATGTATCCAGTTTCGAATTTAGGCTTTATTTGCCCTAATTCAGGAAACATCATTTTTTCAGATTCACGCAATATTTTTTTCATTGTGCTGTCAATATCAGACACGCTATGTATATTATGATTTACTCTAATAAATAAGGCTAATCCATCACTATAATAGTCATGCAATGCAATTAAATCGTCATTTACCTCCTGTGCAATTACCTTTTGAAAGGTCTTTTTCATTAAGCTAATGAAACGGACATATTCTGTTTCACCAAGCTGATCGGATAGCTCCTGCAGATTCTTAATATTATAGACGATCACCGCAGTTTCAAAATCCATTTTAAAAGCTTTTTTTACACCTTCTGCAATCGGATCACGAATTACAAACCTTGGTGGAAAATAGCGCAGCTGATTTAGCGGAAGAAGAATTTTCCCCCATTGAAAAAGCGCTTTTACTTTTTTTATTATTTGACCAGCCATTGTCCCATTCCTCTCAGAAGCAAACATCGATTTATTTTGATTCAATTGTATCATAATATGCATACTTTAGCGGTTTTTTCCATTAAAAATACGGTGTTTTCTTCCGCTTACCCGTTAAAATGCAACAAATCTGTTAAGATATAGAATGAGATGAGCAATTATGAGAATTAAAGGAGATTTTGAAATGTCTGAACGTTTTTTTCTTTATGATGATCTTGAGGATACAAAAACCAGATTCATTAGTTTTATGGGTGAAAATAAGCGCTTCGACTTAGCGTTAATCCGTTCAAACCGGTTTTATGGAAAACAGCTTGTCCTTGACCTGCAAGGCAGCCGTTTTGCGATTATCGGAAGCGATGACCTAGAGGAAGAGGGATATCTTGAATCCATTTACCAGCTTTCAGAGGAAGATGCTGCAGAGCTGCGTACGTTTCTTTATGAGGTAATTTAAGACTGAATATATGTTTGTAAAGCCGCAAATGCTATTAATGCGGAACTTCTTCGCTACTTTTTCATTGGAGTGATGTCATGATGTCTGACAAAGAACAAGAAGCATATACAGACTTTTCCAATGCAGAAACACAGAAAAATTTTATTATCCCGGAAGATTTACCAGAAGGACCGTACGGGTCTCCAATTAATGCCACTGAACCTGTCCAGAATAAAAGCACACCATGGGAAGAGGGACAGCGCCCTTATAGTGCTTTTAATTATGAATTTAAGTCGCTTCATCAAAATTTGCCCAGACAAATGGATGGCGCCCACCCAACACATGATGATCCAGATGTAAATGAAGAGCAGCCATATACGGAAACCTAAGGATAAAAAGAATATTCTTAAAAAGCCCAAGAATTTAATAAAATTCTTGGGCTTTAATTTAAGAACAAAGAAATCAAAGTGATTACATATGTTATTTACTTATCTTTTTAACCACAAAATAAGGACAGCCAAAATTACAATACTCATATAAGTATTCCGTAAGCGTGCTTATTTTTGTATCGAAGGTTGCTTTATGGTTTTGATCATCAAAAAAACCTCTTAACCGCAGCTGCCCATAGCCCCAATCCCCAACGATATAATCATATCGGGCTAAAATTTCACTAAATCTGCCCTTGAAAGCTTCCTCATTAAAGCCATCGCGCTGCTCTTCAACCACTTCATAGCATAAATTATTAATGCAAATCATACTTTCACCTCTTTGGAAGCAAGTTCAATTGTTTTCGTTAATTAAATTATAACTGATTCTCCATCAATTACTAAGAGAAAAAAATAAAACATAAGGCAATTCTAATAGTACTGGAGGTGTTTATGATGAAAAAAACATTTATTTTTCTTTGTCTTTGTGGATTAACTGCCCTAACAGGCTGTCAAAATGATAGTGCCCAAAATGATCTTTATCAGGAAAGCGGCAACACTATTAATGTAAACGACCAGCGAGCTGAATTGTATCATCAAGGAAACGATGGCGACCGTGATGATGTCAGTGAAGACTTTGGTTATGTACGTCACCAGCGCAGTCCTGTTCTCGGAGAAAGTGTTGCCAATGAGCATTATGCAGCAATTGATCGCGAACAATTGGCTGATATAATCAGTAAATATTCAACAGAGGTGCCAAACGTCGATGATGTATCTACTTTGGTTACAGATGAAGAAGTCATTATTATTTATGACGCAGATACAGAGGATCGAAACTATACAGCGGATCAGGTCAAACGAATGGCCTTGTCAGTTGTTCCGAGCTGGTATCACATATATGTAAGTGATAATACAAATTTGCGTAAAACAGTAGAAAGCTATGCCACCATGGATTCCAATAGTGAAAATGCAGATTACGGCATCAGTCAGCTTATTAAGGAACTGCAGAAATCTCCTCAGGGTGTAAAGAAAAAGGGAGACCCGGATCAGGGAACAATGGATGAAAATAATCTTTAAATTCATGAAAAAATCAAGAGGCTGCCTGCCTCTTGATTTTCTTTAATATTATGCTTGTTGAACCTGCTTATCACCCATAGCTTGTCTTTGTTTTGCAGCAGCATTAACTTGTTCGTCAGCATGGTAGGAAGAACGGACAAGTGGACCCGCTTCACAATGGCTGAATCCTTTTTCCATTGCAATTTCCTTTAATTCATTGAACTCTTCTGGTGAATAATACTTAAGAACTTTCAGATGTTTTTTAGATGGCTGTAAATACTGTCCAATTGTCATAATATCAACATCATGTGCTCTTAAATCATCCATTGTCGCAATGATTTCCTCTTTTGTTTCTCCTAAACCAATCATTAAGCTGGACTTGGTAGGAATTTCAGGCTGCATTTCTTTGGCTTGCTTTAGAAAATCCAAAGAACGTTGATATTTCGCACGAGCACGGACTCTTGGAGTTAATCTTTCAACCGTTTCAATATTATGGTTCAAAATATCCGGCTTAGCATCCATTACAAGTTTTAAATTCTCGGTTGCGCCGCCAAGATCAGAAGGCAATACTTCCACAGTGGTAAAAGGGCTTTTCCTGCGGATCGCTCTTATGGTTTCTGCCAAAACAGCTGCTCCGCCATCCTTTTGATCATCTCTGGCTACCATTGTAATAACAGCATGTTTTAAATTCATCAGGGCAACTGAATCAGCTACTCTTTCTGGCTCTTGAAGATCCAGTTCAGTTGGCAAACCTGTTTTCACAGCGCAAAAGCGGCAGGCGCGCGTACATACAGATCCTAAAATCATAAATGTAGCCGTTCTTCTGACTGCCCAGCATTCGTGAATATTCGGACATTTTGCTTCCTCACAAACTGTGTGCAAGCTGTTTTCCCGCATCATTTTTTTAAGACCAGTGTAATTTTCATTCGTGTTCAACTTTATTTTAAGCCATTCAGGCTTGCGCAAATACTCTTCCTTTTTGCTCAAAACACTCACTCCATCCTGAGAAATTACTAAATCCGCAATTTTCAATATGTAATGTCAAAATACTCTTTCACTTGTCACTGTATCATATGCATCCATCAAGGACAAGTAGTACAGTTTTTTCATTACCAAAATTTATGATCTATTGTTTTTGTCTTTTTTCATAAACTAACTAGGAAAGAAAAAGTGAAAGGAGGTTCAATGTGCGTCTTTTTAACATTATTCTTTATACTGTCTTATGTTTTGCTGCATTTCAACTGAATGTATTTGCTGAATCAAATGAAAATGAATACGTTAAAAGGATGGAGCTTTATACACGAACGGAAGCTGTGACAAACATACCGTGGTACTATTTAGCGGCCATTGATCAATATGAAAGAAATGTTCGTCAAGCTCGCCGGGATATTCCTAAGGCAGAAGGTTTGACTGGTATATACTTTAAAGAGGAACAATGGACGGGCGTTTTAAATCCAAATAAACAAGATGAGAATCCTAAAACGATAGCCTTATTTAACGGATTAGGCACAGATGGGGATGGAGATGGGAAAGCGAGTCTAAAGAGCGATGAAGATGTTCTATTTTCTTTCGCTAAGCTTCTTCTTGCATATGGAACAGATCATGATAATTTAAAAATTGGCTTATGGAATTACTATAAAAGAGATAAAGCAGTCAGAATTATAATTGGGAAAGCAGATATTTATAAGCATTACGGGCGTCTAAATTTAGATGAGCATGCCTTTCCAGTCCCTCTTAACAGCACATACAGCTATCGAAATACTTGGGGCGATGCACGCGGATGGGGCGGACGCAGAATACATGAAGGAACAGATATCTTTGCTGGATACGGTGTCCCAGTCAGAGCCACTTCCTATGGAATTGTGGAAATGAAAGGCTGGAACAAGTATGGCGGATGGCGTGTGGGCATTCGTGACATCAACAATAACTATCACTACTATGCTCATTTAAGCGGCTTTGCAAAGGATCTTAAAGTTGGACAGATTGTTGAACCCGGCATGATGATTGGCGGTGTCGGAAGCTCTGGATATGGACCTCCTGGAACATCAGGGAAATTCCCTCCACATCTGCATTATGGAATGTACAAAGACAACGGTATATCAGAATGGTCCTATGACCCATATCCACACTTAAAGCTATGGGAACGGCAGGAAAGGAAAAGGAAATAAAGTTATTATCAGCATCCAGTCTAAGACAGGAGCTGTTCTAATTTCACACAAAAAAGGAGAGTCAATTGCCGCAGCATGGCCAATTGACTCTCCCCTATTTACTTTATTTACTTTTCTTTGCTTTGGAAATGGCATTGCCTATACTTGCAGCAAGTCCTCCCCAGATAATAAGCATCCCAATGATCATTACTGTAATGGATACACCAGACATTATTGAGATACCTCCTTGTTTTCTGGAACATCAAGCTCTGTTCCTTTATTCCACTTAAGAGCCATAAAGACGAACCCAAGAATAATAGCCAATACGGCAACAGCCCATCCAGACCAGATTAAGAATCCTGTAGGGTAGCCTTCATAGTTCTCTTTAATGTTTGTGTAAATGTTTTGAATCATCATGTAACCAAGGACGATTGGTGTAATAAAACCTAAGCATAGTTTCCACCAGCCGCCTAATTGAATATCAGACATGCTGTTTGCATGTTTTTGAAGGTTTGATAATTCTCTCATTACCCATACAACGATAATAACCTCAACCAAACCAGCTAATGCAACTCCAAAGTTATTGATAAAATAGTCAGCTGCATCTAAGAAGTTTAGTCCGCCTCGTGTAGCAAAAACGAGTGAAACTAAAGCTGCTAAGCCGCCGCCTACCAATACAGCTTTTGTACGGGAAACTTTAAACTTATCTTCAATACCAGCAACAAATGTTTCAACAATCGACATTAAGGATGTTAAACCAGCAAGCGTTAAGCAGATAAAGAATGCTGCTCCAAACGCTCCGCTAAGTGCAGGCATTTCACTAATAATTTGTGGAAATACCATAAATGCCAGGCCAACTCCACTAGAAACAACCTCACTTACATCCACGCCAGATTGCGCAGCCATAAATCCTAATGCTGCAAACACCCCAATTCCGGCTAATAGCTCAACACTGGAGTTTGCAAATCCTGTTATAAAGGCATTGTTTGTAATGTCAGTCTTTCTAGGAAGATAGCTTGAATACGTAATCATGATGGCAAAAGCAATTGATAAGCTGAAAAAGATTTGACCATAAGCCGCTACCCATACAGTCGGACTGGCAATCTGACTCCAGTCAGGTGTAAAGAAGGCTTCTAATCCAGCTGCTGCTCCATCTAATGTTATAGCTCTGACAACGATAAATAAGAATAAAATAATTAGTGCAGGAATAAAAATTCTGTTTGCTGCTTCGATCCCTTTCTTAACACCTTTGAATAGGATACCGAGTGTAATAACCCATACGATTATTAGTGGTATAAGCACTCCTGGAACCATTCCGCCAAATTCGCCTGGATTTGCAACTTGAAGATATTCTCCAACCAGGAATGATGTTGGATCATCTCCCCATTTTAAATTCAATGAGAAAAGTGCATAAGACATGGCCCAAGCGATGATAACTGCATAATATGTGGCAATAACAAATGAGATAGCAACCTGCCACCAGCCAAGCCATTCATACTTTTTATTCATTCTCGCATACGATAAAGGAGCAGAGCCGCGATATTTCTGACCGATGGTGAATTCCATAATCAATAAAGGAATCCCAGCGGTTAGAAGAGCAAATAAATAAGGAATAAAAAATGCTCCTCCTCCATTGTCATATGCTACTGTCGGGAATCGCCAGATATTTCCCAAACCAACAGCTGAACCTACAGCCGCCAAAATGAATCCAGCTCTCGTACCCCACTGAGGACGATTTTCCATAGTCTATTATACCCCCTACAATAGCCCGTATTAAATTTTCCGCAAGTTGGAAATTTTTATATTTTCAGACTATTTAATTTAATATAAATTTAGTATATATACTTTTACTACCACTGTCAAAACATTATTTGGGACATAATATTTATTTATTTTTCGTTACTAGAAAAGCAATTGCGCTCACCTTCTCTTATTCCCGGCAGTCCCAGTCCCTCCTCCTCTCAATCTATATGTATGCATATAAGAGAATTTCTTTCTGTATATTTCAGAAAATTTTAAAAATACAATAAAAAAGAAGAGCCCTCCCGCTATAGACGAGAAGACTCATGATCATGATTATTTCATCTGTGTCATGTCTAACTTGAATTTCCAAGAGCCGACAAAAGTAAATACAATCAGTAATAGAGCAATGGTGGCCAAACTTAAGATCGTACTGTCTGTAAAACCAAGGACTAGGAATCCGACACCCGATATTGCTGCTGATATTAAGGCATATGGCAGCTGTGTAAGAACATGGTCGATATGATTGCATCCTGCTCCTGTTGACGAAAGAATCGTTGTATCTGATATAGGAGAACAATGATCGCCAAAAACAGCTCCAGCTAGTACAGCTGCCATTGCAGGCAGCAGCAGGTTTATATCTGTTGCTGCAGCAATATCACCTGCAATCGGAAGTAATATTCCAAAAGAGCCCCATGAAGTTCCTGTACTGAACGCCATTACTCCCGCAATGATAAATAGAAGGAAAGGCAAAAAGGATATCTCCATATTTGAATTTTCAACAAGTCCAGCCAGGTAGGCACCTGTTTCCAGCTGACCAATTAAATCAACAATTCCCCAGGCAAATAGAAGAATATAAATAGCCGGGAGCATGGATTTGATACCGCTCCACATTCCTCTGAAAACAATCGAGCCTTCAATTCCTTTTTTTACGGTTACTTGTCTTGTAAAGAACAGCAATGTCACAATTAATCCAAATACACCACCGAGTACAAGAGATTTAGAGACATCTGTATTCTCAAATATCGTTAAAATGGTCGCATTTCCCTTTACAGCCTGATAACCAGTCCAGATCATTGCCCCAACGGTACCTGCTACTAGGGCGATAATGGGCCAGACTAAATCGCCAACTGTTCCTTTTGTACTAACCGGTAAATCTTCTTCTAATTTTCCAGGTGCAGGCTTCTCAGGGTCCATTACCTGATTATCTCTTACAGCCCGAATCTCATGCTTTTTCATTGGCCCGATCTCAAATCCTTTGATCGCTACGATAAAAACGATGGCCAGCGTTGTCCACACATATAAATTCATAGGAATCATCTGCAAAAATACCGAAAAGGCTGTATAGTCCGTTAAATTATGAGATGCAAGAATGGTACCGATTAAAGCAATAATATACGCCCCCCAGCTTGAAACAGGTGATACAACACAGACAGGAGCAGATGTCGAATCAATTAAATAAGCAAGCTTTGCTCTTGAAACCTTTTGCCGATCCGTAATCGGCCGTGAAATCTGACCAACTGCAAGTGCATTAAAATAATCATCTATAAAGATAATTACCCCTAGTATGGCACCGATCATTTGTGCACCTGCCCGGGTTTTTACCCGTTTCATTGCCCATTCACCAAAAGCCCTGCTTCCTCCAGATATAGAGATGAATGCTGTAATAACCCCTAATATCAATAGGAATAAAACTATATACATATTCCATGTATTAATGCTTCCACCATCAATAAAAATTCCTTTTACGGTTTCCCATAATATAGATCCAGCTTCAAGAAAGTCCATTTCAGCAAGTATAATTGTTGCTGTAATAATCCCTACTCCTAGCGAAAGCAGCACTCTTCTCGTTAAAATAACAAGAAGTATTGCAACAAGCGGCGGAAGCAGAGAAAATATTGTATTTTCCATTATATTTTAATCCTCCTAGAAATCAATTCGGCAGAGGCATAGCAAAAGAGCACAAAATAAAAAGAGCAATGGCAGAGAATCTCTATCATCACTCTTGATAATCTATTCTTCTCCATTACGATCTGTAGCTCCCCATTGCAAGGGTCAACGAAAAGAATGCAATAAAAACTGCAAAGACTCTTCTAATCTTGCAATGACAGTGTTACCTCTCTTAAAGGTAACCCCAGCGAAATAGCCGATGACATCAGCTATCCACTTCGGCAGTATTCCCTTTCAGCTGCTCTCTTTGTTGTCATCCTCAAACAGCTTACTAATGAATATTGCACCTCTACCCCATCGGATATGATAAGGTTCATATTCAATTAGAATAATTATATCAAAATAATAAGCATTCGACAATGGAGGTCTTTTCCTCCATAAACACTAGTTCTGCCATGTTGTATCACAGCCGCTTATCATGATTGATAAGTCTTGCTTTAAATCTAGTTCATAGGCCTCAACCCTTAAACCGCTCTCTTCAAGAATCCGCACAATAGGGCGATCGCACATTCCTACATTTTGATGAATCACAACACCTTTTCTTCCATCGTTTAACTCAACAGTCATCCCGACTGGATATAAAGCAACAGATTGCCGAAAGCTTTCAATCAGTTTTGCATCGAATAATGTGCCAGACCCTGCATATAAGATTTCCATACCTTCATGCGGAAGCATAGCTTGACGATAAATCCGATTAGATGTGACTGCATCAAAAACATCTGCGACAGCGATAATTTTGGCAAAGGGATGGATGTCTTCTCCAGAAATACCTCGTGGATATCCGCTTCCATTCAAACGCTCATGATGCTGATAGGCGCAATGAGCCACGATTAATGAGACACTATGTACTCCACGTAATAAGTCGAACCCTGCTTCAGCATGCTTCTTGATTTGAAGAAACTCTTCCTCCGTTAATCTGCCGGGCTTTAACAGTATGTTCTCAGGTATCTGCATTTTCCCAACATCATGCAATATCGCCCCCATACCCAGTAGTTCTAAATCCTTTTGGGAGAAGTTAAGCTGTAAACCAATCGCTAAGGAATAAAGTGTAACATTTAAAGAATGAGAGAAAATATAATGATCATATGTATACACGTCAGACATTATTGAAATGAGGTTTTGATCTCCTTTTATCTCATCCAAGAGCGTGCTGATCAGCTTGGAGAAACTTTTTGACGCCTTATCTATAACGAAGGATTTATCTAAATTCTGGTCATTTGCTGATTGCCGAAACGTATCTTCAATCGTAAGAATTGCTTCTCGGCGCAATTTTTCCGGCAATGTGGATTTATAAACAATATCCTTCATTCTCTCGTCCACTACATATATATATGTAATCCCCATTTTCTGCAGCCTGGATAACATTCTTCCGTCAAGCTTTACTCCTCTATTTAAAAGGATTTTGCCTTTATCATTATATATGGATTTCCCTAGTATACTGCCAATTTTGGCAGATTTTGTTGACACTAATCTCATGAAAAAACCTCTTTTTCATCTATAAGTTATCCATTCTAATTCTACTTTTCGCTTATATCATCAATATTTTACATGTTTGCCCATATTATTCAAGTTTGAGCATTCCAAAGCAGGAATTTAGTCTTAATCATATATTATCATTCCTCCAGCAGCTAGCAAAAGAAAATTTATAAATTATCTGTTTTTCTCTTCGCATGGAGATTGATTCTTAATTATCAGTATATAGCCTGCTAAAAAAGCTGAGACTGCATATAGCAATCTCAGCTTCTAAATATTATTTATATCATTTTTAAAAGAGCGTCTCTGCCTGTCATGCCTTTCTTAATTCCAAGTGTTTCAGCTTCAAATGTGACAGATTCAAGCGGCGCTTCAATTAATTGTTCTATCGTTTTTACACCAACAGCTCTTCCTGCAATCACTTTTCGATCTTTTAGCTTTTCATTTAGAAGTGCCACATCTAATGCTCCGCACATGATATATCCTTTATCATTTGTAACTACAAGTAGATTTGTTTTAGGAAGTTCCACCGATACACTTAAGAATGTATGGCCATCAATCTCTATAGGACTTAAATTCATCATATCTTGCCCCACTCCTTTCCTTACACCATATGATGGTACAAGAAAAAAAGTGTAGAACCTGGGAAATCTCTTATGAAGGCTGCTTAAAAGCCACTAAAATAAATCGAGCTGTCTTGGTGCTAAGCAGCTATATTCAATGCCAAGCATATCAATGAACTGTTTAGCATTGTCAGCAGCATCTCCGCCGGAGTTATTATTAAACAATACATAAATTTGCTCACACTTCTGTTCTAGTGTTCGAATATACTCAGCCCATTGTGCAAGCTCTTCTTTATTATAGTTATACAAATAACGCACCTCACGCCAATTGTCATGATTTTTCTTTTGCCAGCCATGGACATTACGGCCGTGAAAACGAACAAGAAGCTTATCAGATCGAGGGGCTGCGAGTACGATCGGGATCGATCCTTCTCCTGCCTGCGGTTCATCACATATTGTATGAATCCAATCTTCATCCTTTATAAATTGCAACGTCTTCTCCCTAAAGTGTTCCTTAAACCATGACTGATGACGGAACTCCAGTGCACATGGGATATCTCCCATCTGTGCCTTGCACCATCGCAGATAGTCTACATTCTTTTTTTGGCAATCAAACCATGGTGGGAATTGAAAAAGAACCATCGCCAGTTTATTACGATCTATATAAGGCTGAAGTGATTCTTTAAATGCTGAAAACATTTCTTCCTTGCTTTCAAAGGGAATCTTACCTCGTTCATGCCCTGTCATCCCCTGGTACGCTTTGACAACAAACTGAAAACCATCTGGGGTATCCTCTGTCCACCTTTTCGCATTTCGTACAGGCTGAACAGCGTAAAACGCTGAATCAACTTCTACGACTGGAAAATGGGCGCTATATTCCTTCAGCTTATCGCGTGCAGCTACATTGCCAGTATATAATTGATCATGATCTCCCCACCCAGTTACACCTATAGTGATCATCGAATATCCCCCTCTCTATTTATAATGAATATATCCCAATTTGGTGTATTTTACGCAAAATGCAAGATATAGAGCTTTATAGTTCATAATCCATTTATAGCACATTTATTACTGGTAAGCATGGCCGTCAGTTTCATGCTTTTAATTCAGTTCATACAGAGTTTCCCTAGATAGCGAACCTCAAATCTATTTATCCTTCACCCTCAGCAGCCTTAACCCATTCAATGTAACAATTAATGTTGCACCCATATCTGCAAATATCGCAATCCACAGTGTAAGCCAGCCTGGTACAACCAGCAGCAAAGCCAATAGTTTAATACCTAAGGAAAATATAATATTTTGTTTAATAATGGTTAATGTTCTTCTGCTCAACTTAACTGCAAAAGGCAGTTTTTCAAGATCATCCGCCATTAATGCAATGTCAGCTGTTTCCAAAGCCGTATCTGTTCCAGCACCGCCCATTGCAATACCAACTGTAGAGGCTGCTAAAGCGGGAGCATCATTGACACCATCCCCAACCATAGCCACTCGGCCATATTCGCTTCGCAGACCTTTAATAAACGTTAATTTATCCTGCGGCAGCAAATCTGCCTTTAGATCCGAAACACCTGCCTGTTGGCCGATTGCATTTGCAGTGCCAGCATTATCTCCTGTCAGCATAATGGTCTTTTGAATTCCTAATGAATGTAACTTTTGAATAACCTCTTTACTATTTGTTCTTAATTCATCAGCAACAGCAATCAGCCCTAAAACTTTAGAAGATGTTCCGGCAGCCATGACCGTTTTGCCCTGCTCTTGAAGCTGCGAGATCGTTTCCTTCTGCTCATTTGATAATCCATTTTCTAATATTTCTTCAAATAGACTTGGACTGCCGACATAATAGGTTATGCCATGTATTGAGCCTGTAACTCCTTTTCCTGTTATTGATAAGAATTTTTCAATCGATATACTTTTGTATTTTAAATCTTCTTCATCAGCTTTTTTTATAATGGCAGAAGCCAGCGGATGCTGTGAACCATTTTCCAAAGCTGCAACAATAGTCAGCAGTTCATCAGAATCAATATCTGTATTTGGAAGGTAATCCGTTACCACAGGAACTCCTTTTGTTAAGGTCCCTGTTTTATCGAAGGCAATTGCTTTAATTCCTCCCATTTCTTCAAGATGAATGCCGCCTTTGATCAGAACACCATTACGTGCTGCATTCCCAATTGCCGTTACAATGGATACGGGTGTGGAAATAACAAGGGCACATGGACAGCCGACTACTAAAACAGCTAATCCCTGGTAAATCCATTTCTCCCAATCTCCATCGAAGAATAAAGGAGGTACAACAGCTGCGGCAAGTGCAACCAGCATGATGATTGGGGTATAGTACCTGGCAAAGCGATCTACAAATGCCTGTGATGGTGCCCGTTCTGCCTGAGCTTCTTCAACTAATTGTATGATCTTTGCAATGGTTGTATCATCCACAAGTTTTGTAACTCTTACCTCTAGCAGGCCCTCTTCATTTAACGTTCCTGCGAAAACTTCATCTTCAATTGATTTTGAAACAGGTACTGATTCACCCGTAATAGCTGCTTGATTGACTGTTGATACTCCTTTTAAAACGATTCCGTCCATTGCTATTTTTTGCCCAGGTTTAACGATCATAATATCGTCAACTTGAATATCATCTACATTAATAAAGCGTTCTTCATTTCCTCTTCTGATTAAAGCTTCTTTAGGAGCAATGTCCATCAATGATCGTATTGATTGGCGTGCTTTATCCATGGAGTATGTTTCAAGGGCTTCACTGATCGCAAACAAGATAACAACTGTTGCACCCTCACCCCATTCACCAATAACAGCAGCACCAATAACTGCAATGGTCATTAAAGTTTTCATATCAAACTCTAAACGGAATAAATTCATAACTCCTGTTTTAAAGAGCCGATAACCGCCCACTAAAATAGAACTGGCATATGCCAGTATAGAAACCATGCTATTTTCACCTGATATTTCTGCAGCCAACCAGCCTATTAACAGGAATATAAGCGATGCAATGACTGTCCCATGTTTTTGGAAAAATGGAATCTTTTTCTCTTCAACTTTTTGCTTTTCAGGATACAGTTTTAAGTTTTCAAAGGCTCCTGCTTTTTCGAGTTCTTCAATCGTTGTCTCACCATAAACAGTAAGCTTAGATGCACCAAAATTAACATTTGCATTAGAAACACCATCCAGGTGTTTGACGTTCTTTTCGAACTTTGTCGCACAGCCTGCTCAGGTGAAGCCTTGAACGCGGTAAACACTTTTCTGCAATTCGGAGTTATTCATGAAGCTTTCCCTCCTGCTGATGTGCAAAGGCTATTTGAATCAATTGTCTGACATGCTCGTCATCCAAGGAATAATACACGAGTTTACCTCGTTTCTGATACTTTGCCAGACCAAGATTTTTAAGATGACGTAAATGGTGAGACGCAGTAGCCATTGTGCTGCCAACAATATTAGCAACATCACATACACATAGTTCATCTTCTTCACATAATGCAAAAGCGATTCTAATCCTTGTGTCATCAGAGAGAGCTTTAAATATTTGTGCCACTGACATTGTATCCTTCTGCTGGATAGAATTTTTCACTCGATTTACTTTTACCTCATCCACACAGCTCACTTCGCAAATATCATCGTGTTTCAAAATATCCCCTCCTCATTCAAACATTCATTTGATTATTAGTATATGCAAGATTATTCTAATGGTCAAATGATTGTTTGAATAATTGATAGATCTTTTAAGATCTAGTCTAATACACAAAAAGTACTTCCTCTAAAAGGAAGCGGGATGATGATTTAAACAGGTTATTCGCCGTAAAAAAAATATATTCGCCGTTAAATTCATATTTTCGCCAAGATCACCTATTTATTCGCCAAACTCAACAAATGGATTAAAAAAAGACGAACCACGAAGGTTCGTCTTTTATCTGCAGGATTATCCAATAGAACCTTCCATCTCAAACTTGATAAGACGGTTCATTTCTACTGCATATTCCATTGGAAGTTCTTTTGTAAATGGTTCAATGAAGCCCATTACGATCATTTCTGTTGCTTCTTCTTCAGAGATTCCGCGGCTCATTAGGTAGAACAGCTGCTCTTCAGATACTTTAGAAACTTTCGCTTCGTGCTCAAGTGAGATGTTATCATTTAAGATTTCGTTATATGGAATGGTATCAGATGTTGATTGATTATCCATGATTAACGTATCACACTCAATGTTTGCACGTGCTCCATCTGCTTTGCGTCCAAATTGAACGATTCCGCGGTATGTTACTTTTCCGCCTTGTTTAGAGATGGATTTCGAAACGATTGTTGAAGACGTGTTTGGTGCAAGGTGAATCATTTTTGCACCTGCGTCCTGGTGCTGACCTTTACCTGCTAATGCAATGGAAAGAGTCATTCCGCGCGCGCCTTCTCCTTTTAAAATAACAGCTGGGTATTTCATTGTTAATTTAGAACCGATATTTCCATCGATCCATTCCATTGTTGCGTTTGCGTCACAAACTGCACGCTTAGTAACAAGGTTATAAACATTGTTTGCCCAGTTTTGGATTGTTGTATAACGGCAATATGCATCCTTTTTAATGATGATTTCTACAACCGCACTATGAAGTGAGTTTGTTGTATAAACAGGAGCTGTACAGCCTTCTACATAGTGCACATGTGCGCCTTCATCAACGATGATCAGCGTACGTTCGAATTGCCCCATGTTCTCAGAGTTAATACGGAAGTATGCTTGCAGTGGTGTTTCAACTTTGATCCCTTTTGGAACATAGATGAAAGAACCGCCTGACCATACAGCAGAGTTTAAGGCCGCAAACTTATTATCTGTTGGCGGAATAACCTTTGCCCAGTGCTCTTTGAAGATCTCTTCGTTTTCACGAAGTGCAGAGTCTGTATCTTTAAATACGATCCCCATTGCTTCAAGATCTTCCTGCATGTTATGGTAAACAACCTCTGATTCGTATTGAGCAGATACACCTGCTAAATACTTCTGCTCTGCTTCAGGAATTCCAAGCTTATCAAATGTTTGCTTGATTTCATCTGGAACTTCATCCCAAGAACGCTCAGTCTTTTCAGAAGGTTTTACATAATAAGTGATTTCATCAAAATTTAATGACGCTAAATCTCCGCCCCATTGCGGCATTGGCATGTTGTAGAAGTGCTCTAATGATTTTAAGCGGAAGTCCAGCATCCATTGAGGCTCTTCCTTCATTTTTGAAATTTCTTCAACAATCTCTTTTGTTAAACCGCGTTTTGATCGGAAAATGGAAACGTCTTTATCGGCAAATCCGTACTTGTAATCGCCAATGTCAGGCATCTTTTTTGCCATCGTCGTATTCCTCCATTCTTTGCCTCAGGAATCATCCTTTGGCTATATTTTATCCCAAAATTGTTTTATGGTTATGATTCATTAATACCCTTTTCCATTGCCTTCCATGGCAAGGTAGCACATTTAATTCGGGCAGGGAATTTAGAAACTCCTTGCAGTGCTTCAATATCACCAAGATCAATCTCATCGTCATAATCCTTGCCTTGCATCATATCAGAAAAGATCTTCGATAACTTAACCGCATCTTCAAAGGTTTTTCCCTTTATAGCCTGAGTCATCATAGAAGCAGAGGACATTGAAATGGAGCAGCCTTCACCGTCAAACTTTGCGTCTGCTACGATGCCGTCTTCCACTTTCATTGTCAATTGAATTCTGTCTCCGCAAGTTGGGTTATTCATATGAATGGTTAAACTGTCATCTTCTAAAATCCCTTTATTGCGCGGGTTTTTATAATGATCCATAATGACTTGACGGTAAAGGGTATCTAAGTTATTAAAAGACATCGCTAAAATACTCCTTTGTTTTGACAAGCCCTTGAACGAGCCGATCAATATCTTCCTCTGAATTATACAGATAGAAGCTTGCCCGGGCAGTTGATGATACCTTCAGCCATTTCATAAGCGGCTGTGCACAATGATGTCCGGCTC
The DNA here is from genome assembly GCF_001636345.1 of Cytobacillus gottheilii. Classification (GTDB taxonomy): domain Bacteria; phylum Bacillota; class Bacilli; order Bacillales; family Cytobacillaceae; genus Cytobacillus; species Cytobacillus gottheilii. The sequence continues at coordinate 1,017,968 of NZ_KV440945.1, read as the reverse complement.
TGACAGCAATTCCATCAGCATCCAGTACCGTTGCCACATCGTGAGGATGAACTTCATCAATGTTAAAGGTAACAACACCTGCTTTTTTCGAAGCATCTTTTGGTCCAAAGATGGTCATGCCTTCTATAGCAGACATCTGCTCCATCGCATACGCAGCAAGCTTATGCTCATGCGCCTCGATGTTGTCACGTCCAATTTCCTCTAAAAAGTCGATCGCTGCTCCCAGACCAATTGCACCTGCAATGATAGGAGTTCCGCCTTCAAACTTCCAAGGAAGCTCTTTCCAAGTTGATTCCTGTAAACCAACAAAGTCAATCATCTCACCGCCAAATTCAATTGGCTCCATGTTTTCCAAAAGCTGCTTCTTCCCGTATAAAATACCGATACCTGTTGGCCCGCACATTTTGTGGCCTGACATGGCGAAAAAGTCGCAGTCCAGATCTTGGACATCAACCTTCATATGCGGTGCACTTTGCGCCCCATCTACAACCATTACAGCTCCATGCTGATGAGCAATCTGTGCAATTTCTTTAATCGGGTTAATGACACCAAGAACATTGGATACATGCATAATTGATACAATCTTTGTCTGGTCTGTAACTGTATTCTTCACATCTTCAAGAGAAATCGTTCCATCTTCTTGAAGCGGCAGATATTTTAGTATTGCTCCTGTTGCTTTTGCAACCTGCTGCCACGGAATGATATTACTGTGATGCTCCATATAGGAGATGACAATTTCATCACCCTCCTGCAGATTTGCACGGGCATAGCTTGCAGCTACTGTATTCAGAGAAGTAGTAGTTCCTCGGGTAAAGATCACTTCTTCAGTTGATTTTGCATTGATGAACTTACGGACTTTTTCACGTGCACCTTCATAGCCATCAGTCGCCTTTGTCCCTAGGGTATGAACACCTCTATGAACATTGGAGTTATATTGTCGATAATAGCTGTCAATCGCTTCAATAACCTGAATCGGCTTTTGTGACGTTGCCGCACTGTCCAAATAGACTAACGGACTGCCGTTAACCTCCTGATGCAGGATCGGAAACATTTGGCGAATGTCCATTATATTCATTATTTTACTTTCCTTTCAATTACCTCTGTTAATTGCGCTTTAACTCCTTCAATTGGAAGGGCATTAACAACAGGTGCCAAGAAGCCATGGATTACAAGTCGCTCTGCTTCTGTCTGTGAAATACCGCGGCTCATTAAATAATAAAGCTGAAGCGGATCCACACGGCCAACTGATGCAGCATGACCAGCTGTAACATCATCTTCATCAATAAGCAGGATCGGGTTTGCATCCCCGCGTGCTTTTTCACTCAGCATAAGAACTCTGGATTCCTGTTCTGCATTTGACTTAGATGCACCATGCTCAATTTTTCCGATGCCATTAAAGATGGAAGTTGCAGAATCTTTCATAACTCCATGCTTTAAGATATAGCCTTCGGAATTTTTCCCAAAGTGAACAATACTTGTAGTAAAGTTTTGTGTTTGTTCACCGCGTCCAACGACTACTGACTTCGTATCACCAAACGAACCGTCACCGATCAGGTTCGTGATATTTTCAGAAATAGTATTCCCGTCATTCATTAATCCTAGCGCCCATTCAATACGTGCATCTCTGCCCGCTTTTCCGCGGCGATTAACATAAACGGTTGTGCCTTTAGCAAGTGTATCCACTGCTCCATATTGAACCTTTGCATTTGCGCCAGCAATTACCTCTGTCACAATATTAAAGATTCCATCTGCTTCAGCAACAGTCGATACGTAGTTTTCAACATACGTAACTGAGCTATTGTCATCGGCTACGATTAAAACATGGTTGAACAAGTTTGCTTCCTTGTCATCATGAATATAAACAGCTTGGATTGGCTCAGTGATCTCAACATTTTTCGGAATATATAAGAACGCTCCGCCGTTTAGCAATGCTGCGTGTAAAGCAGTCAGCTTATGCTCGTTCACTTTCACTGCATCTGTCATAAAGTACTTCTGCAGCAGGTCGCCATGCTTTCTTGCAGCTGTAAAGATATCTGTAAAAATAACACCTTTTTCCTGCATCTCTTTCGTTACTGAAAGATATGTCGGTCTGTTATTACGCTGAATATAAAGGCTTTGTTCTTGTGCCTCTAAATTAATCAAGCTTCTAACATCCTCAGGCAGCTCGTTTAAAGAGGTATAATCTTCACTTGCTACAAGATGTTTTGTAAATTGCGTAAAATTCCATTTATCTATTTTTGTTTTATCAGGCTTGGGCATTGGCAGGTTTTCCGCATCAGCAAGAGCTGTAGTACGAAGTTCAGTCAGCCAAGCCGGTTCGCCCATATCTTTTGAAAAGGAGCTTACATACTCCTTGTCAAATGGTAATTTGATTTCAGTTGACATAGTGATCCTCCTAACTGTTACGCTTCTTGCCCAACTGTTTCGTCTTCGATGCCAAGTTCCTTTTTAATCCAGTCATATCCTTCTGCCTCTAAACGCTGTGCCAGCTCAGGGCCACCGGATTTTACAATGCGGCCTTGCATCATTACGTGTACATGGTCAGGCGTAATGTAGTTAAGAAGACGCTGATAGTGAGTAATAATTAAGCAGCCAAACTCTTCGCCGCGCATTTCATTGATTCCTTTTGAAACAACTTTTAATGCATCGATATCTAATCCAGAATCAATTTCATCAAGGATTGCAATTTTTGGTTCAAGCATCATTAATTGAAGGATTTCGTTACGTTTTTTCTCTCCGCCAGAGAATCCTTCATTTAGGTAACGCTGTGCCATGTCAACGTCCATTTCTAAAAATTCCATTTTGCTATCCATTTGACGGATAAACTTCATTAATGAAATTTCATTGCCTTCACCGCGGCGGCTGTTCATTGCAGAACGCAAGAAGTCAGCATTTGTTACACCGCTAATCTCGCTTGGATATTGCATAGCAAGGAATAGACCTGCTTGAGCACGCTCATCTACTTCCATTTCTAACACATCTTCACCATCCATTACGATGCTGCCAGATGTAACTTCATATTTCGGGTGACCCATAATCGCAGAGGATAATGTTGATTTCCCTGTTCCGTTTGGTCCCATGATTGCGTGAATCTCTCCGCCTTTAACTTCAAGATTAACACCTTTTAATATCTCTTTGCCTTCAATTTCAACATGAAGGTCTTTAATTGTTAAAGTTGATGCTGCCATAATAATACCTCCGTCAATTATGAAAGATTTGTATAAATCGGCTTTGCCGCAAACCTCTTAGTTTAATTCTCATTTTATTCTCATTACAATCTTATAACAAATGAAAAGTGATATCAACTCTTTCAGAACATTCGTCTATGGAATAAGAGAATATGTCTAATTATAGAGTTTTTTTCCGTCTTTTTAAACTTTTTAGTATATGTATGCTCTAAAGTTATTCTCTCCTTTCTGAAAGGCTCAAATTCAGTGCAGAATCCTATTTAACTATTTTCTGCGACTAACTTGGATTGTATGTGAAAATAGCCTGAAATAAAGATCGTGAAAGACTTAATTTTATTTCCTTTATGATCACTGCAAAAGAAAAAACCAGCTCAATACAGATGAGCCGGTTTCTTCCTATATATATAACATTAAGAATGTACTTTTCTTTCTAAATCGGCAACCATACGCTGGCTTTCTACATATTCCTTTTGCCGCTTTTCTTCAACTTCCATTCGCACATCATGCTTTCGGCTGTAAACCTCATATCCGACTCCATGGGCTCCACGCATGGCCTTTTCCATTTCACTCGTATAATTTAGGTTTAGCTGGTTAATAACGAACCATTCCTTTCAAATTTCCGCTGTGCGGATTATTTACTATAAAATCGTATCATTGACTGTATACCCGACACAATAACGGTAAAACCTGATATTTCTTAATATAGAATGATGGTTCCGACTAAGGAAGCATTACATGACTCAGCCTTAGTAATGCTGGGAAATCGTCATGATCTTAGCAATGTTCGAAATTAGCCTTCCTTTTATCTAAAAGGAACTTGTTCCCTTACCGATAGGCTGAATTATCGAGGAAATTAGAGAAGATTTATAATTAGAATTATTTTATTTCATTGTTATATGTGAAATTTCAAGTCAGTTGCTGATAATGTTCCACTTTTCTAGTTGGATATTTTAAAAAGAGGATATCGGAGTCGCGATTAAGCTGTGCTATCTAACCCAAATAGTGGATTTTACACTCATCATTAACCTGGTGATCCGTCGTTAATTTAAAATATCCGCAAAACTCCAATTCATGACACAATCGGCTTAGCACATTTTTAATTGAGATAGGGGGAGGCGATTAACCTCCATTTATCCCTCTCACACCACCGTACGTACGGTTCCGTATACGGCGGTTCCGATTAAGTCGAACGCTGTAAGTCATATCTAGCAGAAATACTTTTTAACCCAAGGGAAAGCCAGTAGGCTTTCCCTAATGTTTTATGAAGAATTGGACTTTTGGATATCCTCCAATAAGCCTTTCTTGTATTTCCCCATTCATATGCTTTCCCTTTCGAAACACCTAGTTTAATAAGTTTCTTGACCTTCGTTTGGGGAAGTTTCCATTCCTTCCATCGAATCATTCTTAACCTTCGATTAAGCCATCCTTCGAGTTTTGCGATTACTGAACGGGTATCTGCTAAATGATAATAATTAACCCATCCCACTAGATATTGGTTAAGGTTATGAATCCTATCTTCCATGGCAATTGACCTTCGTCTGCTTGTAAGCTTTCTTATTTTATCTTTAAACCGTTTAACTGATTGGGGAGATATTCTCACCTTCGGTTTTAGATTACTTGTAAAACTGAACCCAAGAAATTTCCTTTTCCAAGGGCGGTCTACAGCACTTTTATCCTTGTTAACCTTCAGTTTAAGATTCCTCTCGATAAAATGGGTCATTGCCTTCATAACTCTTTCTCCAGCTCTTTTAGATTTCACATAGATATTACAATCATCGGCGTAGCGGACAAAGCGATGTCCTCTGCGCTCCAGTTCTTTATCCAGTTCATCCAACACAATATTCGAAAGTAAAGGGCTTAAAGGTCCACCTTGCGGTGTCCCCTCAAGGTTAGGACTGACAAGTCCGCCTTCCATAACACCAGAGGTTAAGAACCGTCTTATTAGTTTGAGGAGAGTACTATCCTTTATCCTCATGGCTAATTTACTCATTAATCTATCGTGGTTAACCTTGTCAAAGAACTTTTCAAGGTCAATGTCGACTACCCATCGATAACCCTCTTCTATATAGCTTTGGGCTAATTTAACAGCCTGGTGCGCTCGCCTGTTAGGGCGAAAGCCGAAGCTACATTCAGAGAAACTAGGGTCATACATTCTGGTAAGCACTTGGGTGATTGCTTGTTGAATGAAACGGTCTGTCACGGTTGGGATTCCCAGTTTCCTCTTCCCTTTGCCGTCTGGTTTCGGGATTTCGACTCGACGGACGGGGGATGGGATATAGGTTCCCTCGAAGAGGGATTTTCGCAGTTCGCTCCAGTTGAGCATAATATGTCCACGAAGAGCAGTGACGGGCATTTCGTCCACTCCATGTTTTCCCTTATTCTTTTCTACTCTTTTAATCGCATTAAGTAGGTTTTCCCGTGACATGATTCGTTCCATTAACATTGATATAACCTCCCGCGTAAATAGGTGTTCTGTTTGTGTCCTTTTCATTCTCCACCCTGTTTAATGACCCCCGCGGATTCACCGTTTCTTTCATTAAACAGGTACTATGTTTTCTGTTTCATCGAATGGAAAGATACGCCTAGTTCCTATTTTCCATAACCGGTTCAGCCCTTCCTTATCCTCTTAAGCGAATAAGTACTATGGCTTCTGCTGACGCCTGTCGTTCAACTTATCCTCACGGATAGGCTTACCGCATGAGTACGGCATATCGACAGGTTCTCCCCGGGTAAGAGTACAGACTTTCCTTCCATGTCTCCGCCTCATTTACTATGTGACACCTTTGGCAGTATGGACTTTGTCTTGTATTGCAGACTCACCCAATGTCATCTAGCCTCATATGAGATTCGTGTTCCTCAGAGCGGAAGTTTGCCGCCGACTTCCTTCAGATAGGAGGGTCACCCCGCATATCCTTGTCTTAAGCTACGGCTACTACTGCCTTCGCCGTTCGGGACTCGCACCCTAGAGCCTGCACCCATGCCGGGCACACAATAAAAAACTCCTGCATTGAACAGGAGTTTTCAATTTATTTATTCAGTTACTGGTACTACTGCACCCTTGTACTCTTCAAGAATAAAGTCTTGAATTTCCTTAGAACGAAGTACTTCTACAAGAGTCTTGATTGCTTCGCTGTCCTTATCTTCACTGCGAACAGTTATGATATTTGCATATGGTGATTCTTCACCTTCAATTGCAATAGAATCATTAATTGGATCCAAACCTGCGTCAATAGCATAGTTGGAGTTAATCACTACCGCATCACCTTCACCGTTGTTATAGATTTGCGGAAGTAATGATGGTTCATAATCTGTGTCCAACTTTATGTTTTTGCTGTTTTCTACGATATCTTCAATTTGTGCATTTGTTTTATCGATGCCTTCTTTTAACTTAATGACACCTTCTTTTTCTAATAAAGAAAGAATACGTCCATGCTCAGCAACAGAGTTACTCATAATAATTGTTGCACCATCAGGAAGTTCATCTAAGCTTTTATATTCTTGAGAATAAATACCCATAGGTTCAATGTGAATAGCGCCAGCATTCACGAAGTCATATCCATTTTCTTCGATTTGCAAATCCAAGTAAGGGATATGCTGGAAGTAGTTTGCGTCAATCTCTCCAGATTCTAATGTTTTGTTAGGCATAATGTAATCTTGGAATGGTGTAATATCAAGTTCAATTCCTTTTTCTTCTAATAACGGTTTAGCTTCTTCTAGGATCTCCGCATGAGGTACATTAGAAGCACCTACTTTAAGTGTTGTAGTTTCAGCTTCGTCTCCGCCACCTGCGTTTTCGCCTTCACTGCCTTCATCCGAAGTACCACAAGCAGAAATTACAAATGCTACTGTTAATGCTGCTAAAAATGTTAACCATTTTTTCATCTTTTTTCTCTCCTATCGTTTGTCTAATTTAGATGTTATAAAATCACCAATAAATTGGATAATAAACACAATAATTAAAATGATAATCGTTGCAACTAATGTAACATCAGGACGAGTACGCTGAAAGCCTTCCAAATACGCAAGATTACCTAGACCGCCCGCACCGATTACACCCGCCATCGCCGTGTAACCTACTAAAGCAATTGCGGTTACGGTAATACCTGAAACAAGTGCTGGCATTGATTCTGGAAGCAAAACCTTCCAAATAATCGTACTCGTTTTTGCCCCCATTGACTTAGCCGCTTCAATTACACCTTTATCTATTTCCCTCAAGCCTATTTCAACCATTCTGGCATAGAATGGTGCTGCTCCAATAATAAGCGCCGGCAACGCTGCATTTTGACCAATCATTGTACCTACTAAAAACGTAGTAAATGGAATTAGCAGTACAATTAAGATAATGAACGGAATAGACCTAAAGATATTCACGAACGCACTAATGACTTTATTCACAGGAGCATTCGCCCATATATTCCCTTTAGATGTTAAGAAGAGAAGCAAGCCTAGAATAGCTCCTAAAATAAACGTCGCCACAACTGAAATAGCTGTCATATATAATGTTTCAGTCGTAGCTTCCCACATTGATTCCCAATTGACATTTGGCAGTATAGAACTAAGCATTAGAAATCACCTCCACTCCAACATTTTGGGAATGGATATAGTCGATTGCCTTAGCAATTTCCGCCTGTTCCCCATCAAGATGAATAAATAATGTTCCATAAGAACCATTTTGGGTTTGGGATATTTTCCCCTGCAAAATATTAACTGTAACAGAATAATTGCGAATTAAATTCGTTATAAGCGGCTGTTCTGCTGCTTCTCCGACAAAGCCAAGCTGAATTACCTGCCCTTGTGGATATAAGTCGAGCAAATGCTGAACAGTCTCCTTTGTTTCTTCCGGTTCTGTCACTTGCTGAACAAATCGTTTTGTAATAGAAGCCTGTGGATTTTTAAACACTTCCAAAACTGGTCCTTCTTCAACAATCTGTCCATTCTCCATCACGGCTACACGATGGCATATTTTCCGGATCACATGCATTTCATGTGTGATCAGCACAATGGTTAAGCCAAGTCGTTCATTAATATCGACAAGCAGTTCAAGAATTGAGTCTGTTGTCTGTGGATCTAAAGCTGAGGTAGCTTCATCGCATAGAAGCACTTTTGGATTATTTGCCAATGCTCTGGCGATCCCCACTCTTTGTTTTTGTCCTCCGCTCAGCTGAGATGGATAAGCATCCTCTCTTCCTTCTAAACCAACAAGCCGGATGAGCTCATCAACTCTTTTCAACCTTTCCTGCTTTGAAACTCCCGCAATTTCAAGCGGAAATGCAATATTTTCTCTTACGGTTCTTGACCAAAGCAGATTAAAATGCTGAAATATCATGCTAATCTCTTGTCTTGCCTTTCTTAAGTTATTCCCTTTTATGCGGGAAACCTCATTGCCAGCAACAACCACACTGCCCTCAGTCGGAATTTCAAGACCGTTTAGCATTCGTATTAATGTACTTTTACCTGCACCGCTGTAGCCAATCACTCCAAAAATTTCGCCCTCTTTGATTTCAAGGTTCACTTGGTCAACCGCGTTGACCTTCCCTTTTTTCGTTGCAAATATTTTCTTTGCATTTTTTATAGAAATCATATGTTGTTTCACCCTCTCATTCCTGACATTGCCTATACAATAGTTTTTGATTGGACGATGCCTTTCATTCTCCTCAATTTCAGAAAACACATTAAAATATCTTTTAACCAGTCTAATTTTCCAATTCTTGAAAACTAGCAAAAAATAAAAATGCCTTTCTGTTATGAGCAGAAAGGCATTAAAAAAAGTCCTTTCTCTCATCTATCAAAGCCATAAGCTTTGAGTGAATTGGCACCATTTCATTTTCATGACGGTTGCCGGGCTTCATAGGGCACTTCCCTCCACCTCTCTTGATAAGAGCTAAACATCTATATTCAATTCGTTTACATTCGTTTATAAATTACGAATGCTATCGTATCACGGTCATGATAAGGGTGTCAACTAAAAAAGTGAATTCCAAAATATTCTATATCTACACTGATAAGACTTTGTTTAAGCTTTAGCGGCAAGTGTTGTGATTCCTGTTGCCGCCTCAATTGCCTGCTCTAGATCCTCAATTAAATCTTCTGCATTTTCAATTCCGACAGATATACGGATTAAATCTTCAGCCACTCCCGCAATTTTTAAAGCCTCTTCATCCAGCTGCTGATGGGTTGTGCTTGCAGGGTGTATAATTAGACTCTTCGCATCGCCTACATTGGCAACGTGTGCCCAAAGATTAAGGTTATTGATTAAAGCAGCACCAGCTTCTCTTCCGCCTTTAATGCCAAAAACAACAACAGACCCTGCACCTTTTGGCAGATATTTATCTGCTAAAGCTTTGTCTGGATGTTCTTCATCTCCAGGGTATAACAGCCAACTTATAGCAGGATGGCTTTTGAGATAGCTGATAATTTTCTTTGTATTTGCCACATGTTCCTTCATTCGCACGTGTAAAGTTTCAATTCCTAAAGTGAATTGGAATGCATTTTGCGGACTTAAAGCTGGACCCAGATCACGCAAAAGCTGAACACGTGCCTTTGTGATATATGCAGCCTCACCAAGCGCCTCACTGTAAACTAAGTTATGATAGCTTGGATCGGGTTCAGTAAAGCCTGGGAATTTCGGTGAATTCCAGTCAAACTTGCCGCCATCTACTATAATCCCTCCCATCGTTGTTCCATTGCCGAGAAGCCATTTGGTGGCAGAGTGGATCACAATATCTGCACCGTATTCAATTGGCCTGCACAGATAAGGAGTAGGGAAAGTATTATCAATAATTAACGGTATGCCATTTTCATGAGCAATAGTCGCTACTGCTTCAATATCCAGCACTTTTAAGCTGGGGTTACCAATTGTTTCTGCAAATACCGCTTTCGTTTTATTCGTAATTGCCTCTCTAAAAGCTTCCGGATCTTGCGGATCAACAAACTTTACATTTATCCCATACTTAGGCAATGTGACTGCGAACAAATTATAGGTGCCTCCGTATAAGTTAGATGCGGCGACAATTTCGTCTCCGGCACCAGCAATATTTAGTATTGATAAAGTAATTGCAGCCTGACCACTTGAAACAGCCAGTGCGCCGATGCCACCTTCAAGCAGTGCCACTCTTTCTTCGAACACACTTACAGTCGGATTATGTATCCGTGTATAAATATAACCTGGTTCCTTTAGTCCAAAAAGGTTTGCAGCATGTTCAGTATTTTTGAATTGATAAGCATTATTTTGATAAATTGGAACTGCCCGAGCACCGGTTACTGGATCCGGTTCTAATCCTCCGTGAATACCCAATGTTTCGAAACGATAATTTTTTTTCCTTTCAGTCATGTCGATCTCTCCTTTTAATTGGTTTTCGTTTGAGTATCATCATGCTGCATTCGCTCCATACGATAATTCGTAACAGCGAAAGACCCTCTTCAAGAAGAAGAGGGTCTGGAATTCACAACTCTTCTTATCTTTCAGAGCATCTGCTCTGCTGGATTTAGCACCGTGTAATTAACCGGTTGCCGGGTTTCGTAGGGCCAGTCCCTCCACCTCTCTTGATAAGAATATTAAATTTTCATATTTGTTTGAAATTTTAACATATAGGATATACCCAGTCAACAAGAAACCATTAATTTTTTCCAAGATATAAAATTGTTTCTAATAAAAGAATACTGCGAAAAGGGCCTTTTATTTGGATTGGCTGTTCTTTCATCAGTTGGCGCAGCTTTATTTTTTGCTGAAAAAGATGAGTCAGAGTTGTTTTAGGGCCATAAATCTCCATCTCACATTCCATTTGAGAAGTAACATCAGCCCTCCCGTCTTCAATCCGTAAATATAGGTGTTCAGCCTCGCTATGAAAATGCACCGTCAGCCTGCGATTCTGCAATACTTGAAAGACATGCTGTTTTTGCCCTAATTCTTGAATAAAGGATTTAGCCAGCTGTTCCATTGGAGTACACCTCAAAATTCTTAGTCTATATAAGCTTTATTCCGTGGAACTGCATCTTTATCCTGCATATTTTATTCAACAAATTAACCAAAAAAAAGACAATGACCGCTGCTATTACGGTATTGTCTGGGATTATTTCCTGAGAAATATGTCAGTTGAGAGCAGGCTACGCTGTCATTTGTGCGATTTTTTTAGGATTAAAGCGTTTAAAGACAATGAGGAAATAAAGTGAACCTATTAAATACAGGATCGCCGTAATCGTGAAAACAGTAGCGTATCCCCAATAAGAACCATACATCATCACAATACCCGTTGAAACAGGTCCCATAACTGCCCAGCCTAAATTAAAGACCATCTGGTTCACAGAGCTGGCAAATCCTTTCATAGAATCGTCAACTTTTGACATCATCAGTGACATTTGTATAGGATTTCCCGCATTCATTAAAGCCTGCCGGAAAAGAAAGCCGATTGCTGCAAGCCAAAGCTGTTCTGTATAAGCGGTTAAGAGTAAAAATGGCAGTGATGATAGCTGTAAAATAACGACCGCTTTCACTTCACCAAATCTTTGTACTACTTTAGGTCCGATAATCATGGCTACTGCAGTCATTGCCTGCCCAAGTGAGATAATCATCCCGACTGCTGAGTTTGAAGCGGCAAAACGATCTGAAAAATATAGATTTAAGTAAGGTATAACTAATCCTGCGCCGACACCAATAATTAATTGTGCGACTGCAAATAGAACGACAATCTTTAAACTATCTTTTCTTGCCGACAAGGCAGCCTTTACGGAATCAGACTTAGATTTATCAATAGAATTCGTTACCTTGCGGCTTTCTTGGAACTTTATAATCGGGAAGATTCCAATTAGGAAGATAATACCTCCCAGCATCAGTGTAACTCTTATGCCGTTCAGTTGTGACATAAACAATGAGAAGAAATCAGTTAATAATCCGCCGCTGAGGTTGCCAATGACATTTGCCCCAGTCATAATGGCAAAGTGAATGCTGAATAAGTGCACCCTTTGTTCTGCTCGAGAGTTTTCAGCGAGCCAAGGAATACTTGAGACTTGTAAAAAAGCAGATGTTAGCCCAGTTGCAAAAGCAGCCGATAATAACATTGCCGGCCCTTCAGCCAGGCTGCGGATCATCAAGACGGCTCCGGTTGCGATTGCACCATAAAGCATAATGTTTTTTCTGCCAAACCGATCGCTTAATAAGCCTGCTGGAATAAGGATGATTGCCGTTGCCAGAGATGTCAATGAAATCACTTGCCCATTCATCCCATCCGAATAGCCTAATTCACGAATATAAAAGTTGTAAATAACCATAAAAATACCTAAACCAATTTGTGTAAAAATATTGGCTAGAAAGGCACGCCGGATATTTTGATTATATCCTTTAATTTGGTGAACCCACTCTTTATAGAACATGCTCTTATCGCCTCAAGACTTCTTTAGAAATTTTGTTAATATTTCGCATCCCTAAATATAATATTCTTAATAAAGGCAATTGTAAATATATTTCGATGACAAAACGATACATTTACTAAAAAACAACATTCGCTTCAAACTGTTTTTATGATTGTGAAGATATTCTGCCTAACTGGCAGCATTCTTTTTGCATTGCTAAAATGCACTCTTAACAGCATGCCTAATTAAACCAACAACCTTATACTAAGAAACATTGAAAACAAAGAAAAGGCTAGGAATTAGCTCCCAGCCTTTCTCTTATACACCAGACATTTTTTCCAATAAATAAGGAACTGAATGAAAGGCATATATTTTTTCAGTAACTTCACCATTATGAACGATCAACAGACATGGAACACTTTCGACATTCCACTTCTCTGCAAGTGTCGGCATATAGTTTAGATCTGCCTTCCTTATTGCGGATTCTGTTAATAACTCATTTACCACAGTAAGCATCTTGCCGGCCATTTGACATGTGCCGCACATAGGTGTGTACAAATAAATAAATCCTGAAAAATCATTCTTCAACGCACTTTCAATTTCTTGCTGTGACCATTCAAGCATAATACTCAACCTCTATCTAAATACTCTGTGTAAACATCAATATTAGCACCTAAAAGAACTGTCGCCAAGTGATGCACTGGTGCTGTGGCAACCTCTCTGTACATTTTATCAATATACAGATGAGCCGCCTCTGGCATCTCCCGCTTAAACTGTTTTCTAAGTTTTTCACCCGCGTCATCGGCATCTACCAATATATATACATCCTTATCAAATAACTCATCAATCAATTCATCCAGCTTTGTGACGCTTATGGTGCCATTGGTGCAGATAATCTCAACGGGTTCTCGAATAATGTCCTTCACTTTCCTTTTGTCAGAAGTGCCTTCCACAATAATAACCTTTTCAGAATTGTAATCAAACATATTCATCACCTTGGAGTAGTAGGATTATATTGCCGCCCTAATTTGTATATTTTATGTACTATATTCACTATTCTATACAAATGTGTAATTTTCCTTTTAGAAGGTACGGAGAAACTTTGGTTGTGTTCAAAGGTTTCCTATTAGAACCATATAATAAAAGCCAGCCCTTTAAAAAGGCTGGCTTCACATATATTAGTCTTCTTTTACCATTTCATCATATTGCTCAGAATCCATAAGGCTGTCAACTTCACTAGCATCTGACAACTCTACTACTACCATCCAAGCATTTTCATATGGAGATTCGTTTACGAATTCTGGATTGTCGCTTAATTCTTCGTTAACTTCGACAACTTTACCGCTTACTGGTGCATATAGTTCTGAAACTGTTTTTACAGATTCCACACTGCCGAAAGGTTCGTTGACTTTTAATTCATCGCCAACTTCTGGAAGCTCAACAAATACGATGTCACCAAGCTCAGATTGTGCAAAGTCTGTTATTCCAATACGGACTTTCTCTCCCTCTGTTTTAACCCATTCATGCTCTTTTGAATATCGTAATTCTTTTGGTGCACTCATTTACTATCCCTCCATTTATATGTGTATCTATGATCTAAAGAAAAGTGCAAGCGCCTCGCTCAGCCCCGACAAGCTTAAGGCGAGATGACATAAAGGTCGTTCTTTGACCTTTAGGGCAGATCGACTTAAGACCTCGAGGGGCTAGGCGCTGGAACTAGACACTTAGAAAAGTGTAAGCGCCTTGCTCAGCCCCGACAAGCTTAAGGCGAGCCAGACAGAAGGTCGTTCTTTGACCTTTTGGCTGGATTGACTTAAGACCTAGAGGGGCTAGGCGCTGGAACTAGACACTCAGGAAAGTGTAAGCGCCTTGCTCAGCCCCGACAAGCTTAAGGCGAGATGACATAAAGGTCGTTCTTTGACCTTTAGGGCAGATCGACTTAAGACCTCGAGGGGCTAGGCGCTGAAACTAGACACTCAGAAAAGTGTAAGCGCCTTGCTCAGCTGCTAGACACTATTCAAAATTGATCTCGTTCTGAAATTAAGCCAGTATAAGCTTTTATAGCTCTCTCGTTACGTAAATCTTCGGTTAAGCGAGCCACGTTTTTGCATACTCATCTTCTTTAAAACCAACCGTCACCTTTGAACCGTCGGTTAGAATTGGCCTTTTTATGAGCATTCCGTCTGAAGCCAAGATATCTAAAAGCTCATCCTCAGATGCGGTTTTTACTTTATCCTTTAAGCCAAGTTCACGGTATTTCATTCCGCTTGTATTAAAGAATTTTTTTAGCTCTAATCCGCTTTTTTTATAAAGCTCTGCAAGCTCATCGCGAGAAGGCGGATTGTCGGCAATATGTATTGCTTCGTAAGAAATTTGATGCTTATCAAGCCATTTTTTCGCATTACGGCATGTACCGCATTTAGGGTACCAATAAAATGTATGCGCCATAGTTTTCACCATCCAATCTTAACATATCCTTGCTAGTGTTAAAACTATTATCTTCAAAAGAATAGTATCATATATGGCCTATTTTTCATAACAAATTTGGTATCTGACTAAGTAACAGCCGGTGTATTCCTACAGCAGAATTTAATTGATTATATACCTACAAACTGGGAAATACAGCGGAATAGATTGGTTGTATGTGAGTGTTCTACAAAAAGTACTTCATATAAAAAGCTCCCTCCGTATTGAAGGGAGCAATCTTCTTAAAGTACGTAGCGTTCAGCATCGATGATTTTTTCAGATGCTTCGCGTTTCTTAGCGATCACGTTAATAGGCGTATGACGAGTAAATTTTCGCAATGCTGACAGCATCATGCGCAGGCCATCACCTGTTTCAACTGCTACAAGTGTCTCTTTTGCAATTTGCTCTATTTCATTAAACGCTTCCTGACAGAAAATTTGCGTATAAAGGAGTTTTTGGTTGTTTTTCTCTGCCCCTGTTGCCGCAATGGCTTTTTCGGTGCGCAGAACAGCTGATTCCATTGCATAAGCATTCGATACGATATCAGCAACATTTACTAGAATCTCTTGCTCTTTTTCTAATGCTTTGCCATATTTCTGTGCTGCTAAGCCAGCTGCCAAAAGGCCAATTTTCTTTGCATTTTTCACGAGATATTTTTCCTGTGCAAGAGGTTCGTCACCTGGTTCTTCTGGCATCAGCATCATTAATTCTTCTTGAAGCGCCTGTGCTTTCTCGAATAATGGCAACTCGCCTTTGAAGGCTTTACGCAAATAAGTGCCAGGAACTAACAAGCGGTTAATCTCATTTGTTCCTTCGAAGATGCGGTTGATTCTTGAATCACGATAAATTCTTTCAATTTCATATTCTGCCATAAATCCATAGCCGCCATGAAGCTGAACACCTTCATCAGCTACATAATCGAGTACTTCAGTTGCGAAAAACTTATTTAAAGAGCATTCAATTGCATATTCAGCAATCGATTTCGCCACTTCTTTGCCATCCTTTACTTCTTCTTCTGACAATCTGCTCATGCGGTCTTCAAACAAACCTACTGTTCGATAAACAGAGCTTTCTGCTGCATACAATTTGGAAGCCATTGTGCCAAGCTTCTCTTTTGTTAAGTTAAATTGGGAAATAGGCGTTTTAAACTGCTGGCGCTGGTTTGTATATTCTACCGTAACCTCAAATGCCCGCTTAGATGCTCCAACTGCTCCTACACCTAATTTATAACGGCCAATATTTAAAATATTGAATGCAATAATATGACCTTTTCCATATTCACCGAGCAGGTTTTCTTTCGGTACAAGCGCATCCTCCAGGATTAATGTTCGTGTCGATGAGCTCTTAATCCCCATTTTCTTTTCCTCTGGTCCAACAGATACACCTTCATATTCTCTCTCGACTATAAAGGCAGAAAAGTGCTCTCCATCAATTTTGGCATATACAACAAACACATCTGCAAAACCAGCGTTTGTGATCCACTGTTTTTCACCATTTAACACATAATGAGTGCCTGCTTCGTTCAGTTTAGCCGTTGTTCTTGCTCCCAATGCGTCTGATCCAGAGCCTGGCTCCGTTAAAGCATAGGCAGCAAGCTTTTCTCCAGTTGCGAGTGGAGGAAGATATTTTTGTTTTTGCTCTTCATTTCCAAATAGCACGATTGGCAATGAGCCAATTCCAACATGTGCTCCGTGAGAAATGGAGAATCCTCCGGCACGGGACATCTTTTCAGCAATTAAAGCAGAGCTGATTTTATCAAGGCCTAGGCCGCCGTATTCTTCAGGCACATCAGCTCCTAGCAGGCCAAGTTCTCCCGCTTGTTTTAATAGTTTGACAGAGCGATCGAATTCATGATTTTCAAGATGCTCGACCTCTGGAAGCACCTCATTGATCACGTACTCCTCTGTGGTTTTGGCAATCATAATTTGTTCGTCTGTATAGTCCTCTGGTGTAAACACATTTTCATATGAGACATCTTCAATTAAAAAGCTTCCGCCTTTAATTGCTTTTTCGGTTTGGTTTGACATTGTTATCCTCCGTTCAGCTTCTGTTTTTTAAAAATATATTAAACAAAAAATGTATATATACTGCTAAATCATTTGTCCTTAAATTAATTCAAACACGCCCGCTGCGCCCATTCCTCCGCCAATACACATGGTGACAACACCAAATTGCTGATTACGCCGTTTCATCTCATGTATTAAGGAGAGTGTTAGTTTGGTTCCTGTGCAGCCTAGCGGATGGCCAAGCGCAATGGCGCCTCCATTGACGTTAACCTTCTCCTCATCCAATCCAAGCTCACGAATGATCTGAATTGACTGTGAAGCAAATGCCTCGTTCAGTTCAAACAGGCCGATATCACTTAATTCTAATCCAGCGAGCTTTAAAGCTTTTGGAATCGCTACAATTGGACCTATCCCCATAACTTCTGGAGGAACCCCGCCAACCGCAAAGCTTTTAAATTTTACCATTGGCGCCAACCCTAGTCCCTCTGCCTTTTCCCGGTCCATAACCATCACAGCTGCCGCTCCATCACTTGTTTGAGACGAGTTTCCGGCTGTAACTGTTCCTTTCACCGAAAAGGCTGGCCGAAGTTTTGCCAGAGTTGAAACCGTAGACTCAGCTCGAACACCCTCATCTTCAGTAAATTGAAACTGCTTTTCTATTAACTTATGATCATCGCCAACAGTCCGGCGAGTGACACCTACTGGAACAATCTCGTCATTAAATTTCCCCTCTTGAAGGGCTTTTGCTGCTCTTTGGTGACTGCGGACAGCAAAGGCATCCTGGTCTTCCCGGGAAATACCGTATTTATTCGCTACTTCTTCTGCTGTATGTCCCATGCTCATATAATATTCAGGTGCATTTTCTGCCAATTTCACATTTGGGCGAACCACATGTCCCATCATCGGCACTAAGCTCATCGATTCAGCACCGCCTGCAATAATAGCATCTGCATTTCCAAGCATAATTTTTTCGGCTGCATATGCAATTGATTGGAGCCCTGATGAACAATAACGATTAATCGTAATAGCTGGAACCGTATGCGGCAATCCCGCTAATGCTCCTATATTTCTTGCCATATTCATTCCTTGTTCTGCTTCCGGCATCGCACAGCCAAGGATCAGGTCGTCAATGTTTCCTTCGTAATTGCCGGCACGTTTAAGTGTTTCTTTTACAACCAGTGCACCGAGATCATCCGGTCTTACGGCAGCAAGGCTTCCTTTTTTCGCCTTTCCAACCGGTGTCCTTGCACCAGCGACAATAACAGCTTCTCTCATGCTATTCCCTCACTTTCGTCTGTTTTGAATCTATGAAACTCCTCATTAATTACGAAGCGGTTTGCCTTTTAAAAGCATATGCTGCATGCGCTGCTGAGATTTTGGTTCAGCTACAAGGCTTAAAAAAGCTTCTCGTTCTAAATCCAGCAAGTATTGCTCATCAACCTCTGTTCCGTATGGCACCTTGCCGCCAGCAAGTACAAAAGCCAGCTTTTTGGCAATCTTCAAATCATGCTCTGAAATATATCCTGAACGAACCATTGATTGAGCACCTAAAAGGAGAGTGGCGTAGCCTGTTTCTCCTACGACTGGGACTTTTCGGCGAACTGGAGCTGTATATCCTTTGGCATGAAGGGAAATGACAGCCTGTTTGGCATCATAAAGCAAATGATCTCCATTTACACTGATGCCGTCAGCACTATTTAAGAAGTTATTTTCTCTAGCTTCCTCACCAGAGGTAGAAACTTTAGCCATGGCAATCGTCTCGAACACTCGATTGGCAACCTGCTGAAGATCAAAGTCTACTCCTTTAGGCATGCTGCTTAAGTGTTTTATATAAAGCTCTTTATTGCCCCCTCCTCCAGGGATCAGGCCTACACCCGCTTCAACAAGTCCCATGTAAGTCTCACTAGAAGCCTGAATATGTGCAGCAGGCAGACAAACCTCTGCTCCTCCTCCTAATGTCATCGCAAACGGAGCTGCAACGACTGGTTTTGAACTATATTTAATTTTCATCATGGCATTTTGAAAGTGTCTTACAACCATATCCAATTCGTAAATATTGTCATCTTGTGCTTCCATTAAAATCATGCCGAGATTAGCACCAACACAGAAATTCATTCCTTGGTTGCCGATTACAAGTCCTTTGTAATTCTTTTCAACCTCATCTACAGCAAAGTTGATCATCTGCAGAATATCAAGTCCAATGGCATTGCTTTGCGAATGGAATTCCAGCAAGGCAACTCCATCTCCAAGATCAATCAGGCTGGCACCAGTATTCTTTTTAATAACGCCATTTTTCTTTTTCAAGCGTTTTAAGCTGATAACCTTTTCGTTCTCTTCCATAGGTTTATATTCGCCATGATGATAAAAGTAAAGATCTCCATCTTCCTCTTTATAGAAGGAAGTAAATCCTTTTGCGAGCATGTCCGTTACCCAAGCTGGAACGTCTATGTTTGAATCTTTCATTTTCTGTACAGCTTTCTCAACTCCAAGGGCATCCCATGCTTCAAACGGACCTAACTCCCAGCCAAATCCCCATTTCATGGCAGAATCAATTGCTTGTATGTCATCAGCAATCTCACCATACAATTGGGCAGAATATGAGAAAACGGGGCTTAATATATTCCAGAGAAGCTGACCGGCACGATCATCTGCGTATACAAGCGCTTTCATTTTATTCGCTGTTCCTTTTTGCTGCTTGCTCATTTCGACTGCTTCAGTTTTTAATTTTTGACGCGGGATGTATTCCAATGTTTCAGGGTTCAATTCGAGTATGTCTTTTCCTTGTTTCACATAAAAACCTTGACCAGACTTACTTCCGTACCAGCCGTTGTCCAGCATTTTTTGTATAAAACCTGGTATTTCAAATACTTTTTTCTCCGCACCTTCTACTTGATCGTATACATTTTTGGCAACATGAGCGAATGTATCTAAACCGACGACATCAAGTGTTCTGAACGTGGCACTTTTGGGCCTGCCAATGAGCGGACCTGTGACAGAGTCCACTTCCCCTACGCTATACCCGCCTTCTAACATCTGCTGAACCGTTACAAGCAAACCGTACGTACCAATACGATTGGCAATAAAGTTAGGCGTATCTTTCGCTTCAACTACCCCTTTTCCTAATACATCCTCGCCAAATTTCTTCATAAAGGATAGAACTTCTAAATCTGTTTCAGACGTCGGTATCACTTCAAGAAGCTTTAAATAACGTGGAGGATTGAAAAAATGTGTACCAAGAAAATGCTTTCTAAAATCTTCTGAACGTCCCTCTGCCATTTTCTCAACAGAAATACCAGAAGTATTGGAGCTTATAATGCTGCCTTGTTTTCGATGTGTGTCGACTAAATCAAAAACTTGCTTTTTAATGGCCAAATTTTCTACAACTACCTCAATAATCCAATCAACTTCTTTTAAGCGTTCCATATCGTCTTCAAAGTTACCTGCTTCAATCAAAGCGATATTGGCTTTAGAGGTAAAAGGTGCAGGTTTTTGTTTCAACAGCTTTTGTCTTCCTGTTTCACTAATACGGTTGCGGACTACACGGTCTTCTAGCTTCAGCCCTTTAGCACTCTCTTCTTCTGTTAATTCTTTTGGTGCAATATCAAGTAATAAAGTCGGAATCCCGATATTTGCAAGATGAGCTGCAATACCAGATCCCATTACTCCTGAGCCAAGTACAGCTGCTTTTTTAATGTGCTGAATCAACTTTACGTCCCCCTTGCTTTTTTGAATGAACAATCATTCATTTTTACTCTAAAAAAAAGATCACTGAATGTGTCCTGTTAATTATTATAATAAAATATTTGCAATATTTAAGCAATCATTAATGGCTGAAAAATGAAAATATTTATAAACAAGTATATTCATTTTAAAAATGAAGCACTTTAGAACGGAAGAAGTTAGAGCACCCCCTGCTCTAATATGGAGGTGAGGAAACATGGCAAAAAGAAAGAAGAATCCTTCAAAGGCTGGTGTCAGCGCTGCTAGTGTTAAAGGAGATGCAGGTCCTACTGTCGAAGCGGACGGCGGCGGCAAAGTCAATAGCCAAAATAATCAATTCAAAAAATAAGATAAAATAAGGTTCCCTGTTACTCATAATGACCAAAAAGTCTCTGCTTGCATATCTAATGCAATCTTACCGCTTTTCTGGCAGATGATTTTTTATCATGTCAGGCTGTTTAAACGCTTGCCCTTAAAAGAAAGAGCACCGAGGAAAATCGAATCTGTATAGAGACCGATGAAGCGAGCGTTATAGGCAGCCTGTAACAGCAGAATTTATTTTTACTCCTTTTGAAGCAGGTGAATTCCTGTCTTTTTTCCAGTGAATTTATTTTTATGTAAAAATGGGTTCGCCGGATACTCAGCCATCCTTCTCATATAATAACCAAACCAATCCTCTCCAAATGGAACATAAAGGCGAACTTTATACCCTTCACGGCGAAGCTCAAGCTGCCGATCTACTTTCACACCATAAAGCAGCTGAAACTCAAACTGGCTATATGGAATCTGATATTTGGTCACAAGCTGCTTAGTATATTCAATAATGTCATCATCATGAGTGGCAATAGCAGTATAATGTCCATTCCGCAAATGCATTTCTATAATTTTTTTAAAGTTGTCATCAATTGCCTGTTTTGCTGAAAATGCGACTTCTGGCGATTCTTTATATGCCCCTTTCACTAATCTCAGACTAGGCGAATATGGGTTTAATACATGCATGTCTTCCATTGTTCTATATAAATATGCTTGGATGACTGTGCCAATATCTTTATAGCTTAATTTAAGTAATGTAAAGATCTCCAATGTCTGGCCGCAGCGTAATGAATCTTCCATATCAATGGTAACAAAGATATTTTGCTGTTCTGCTGCATCTAGAATTCGTTTCATATTTCTAAGCGCAAGATCGTTTGAAATATCCAGACCCAAGGATGTTAACTTGACGGAAATCTCAGCATCTAGAGATTCTTGTCCCAATGTTTCAATTAATTTCACCAAATGATTGGCAGTTGCGTTTGCTTCAGCTTCGTTGTCAACAAATTCCCCAAGGCAATCAACGGTAACAGATAATCCTTTTCGATCCAAACTTTTTATTACTTCAACTGCTTCTGTTATATTCTTGCCTGCTATGTATCGCGAGGCTCCGAAACGAAAACCGTATTTTTTAGCAACCATCGTTAATCTTTTATTTTTCGATAAAAATAGAAAAATATTTCTTAAAGCCGTCATCCTCACTCCTCCTCAAATGTCATAGATTTGATTAGACATCTTTTTAAAAAACATATAGGAAAGTTATATATAGTTGAAAACTCCTTATAGTTTGATAAAAACATTGGTCTGTCAAAGCTGAAGCATTCGGAGGAATTTGTCTATGAATTCGCTGCTCAAGGCAATCAGCGAAAAGGACGTGTGCAGGCAGCCTGACCATTTCTATTTTAACATCTTTTAAATATTCTGAAAATAAGTAAGTGAAAAATATGTCGAATTGTTATTCCTGCATAATTATAACCCTATGTGGAATGATAAACACGAACAAAACTTCTTTCGTGTTGGAGGGATTATTTATGCAGCAGCAAAATATGGGAACTGAGTATGGGCAAGGAATCATGCAGCAGCCTCCTCAAATCATATCTTCAAAGGATTCTTTATATTTAACTGATATGCTTTCATGGAACTTACTGGCTATGAAAAAAGCCCATTTCTATGCTACACAATGCCAGGATCAAGAAATAAAGGCAGCTATGGAACGGTGCGGACAAATGCATCAGCAGCATTATGAGCGAATCCTTGGTCATTTGAATCAGCAAAATCAACAATCTACTGGCATGCAGCAGTAATTGGGAGGAATTATGATGAATCAGAATCAGCAAAAAGTACAAAATCCAGAGACACAAATTCCTAAAACTCCGCAAATGAATGATCGTGATTTCACAAGTGACTTACTTACAATGGAAAAATACATGACAGATTCTTATAGCACTTTCTTAAATGAAGCAAGCCACCAAGCTCTTTATCAGGATGTATTAAACATTTTTACTGACACACAGAATGAACAGCGTAATCTCTATAACTTAATGTTTCAAAAAGGATGGTACAAGCTTGAAGCTGCAGAACCTCAAAAGCTGCAGCAATCTTACCAGCAATTCCAAGGATACTCCAGCCAATTTCCTTATGGAAATGGCGGAAACACATTACAGTAAATCCCTTTCAGCCGTATCATTGGTGGTACGGCTTTTTTTATTGGCTGGAATTATGGTCTGTATGATCAGACAGATTCTGAGTGCTGAATATTATTCTGACCTGTAGATATATTTTTTTAGTTTGTTCTCTGGGACTTCTCCTTTACCTTATTCCTTGCTTCCCTTATGTTCCTCGTTTAGCTGTTTTATTTCTTCAATGACATTTTTAATCGATTCCTTGCCATCCGGGTAAGTTGCATTCCAATGTTTAACAAGAGGCGGCATTGATTTTGCTATAAAGGAATACAGGATCCAGGCTTTCACTTTGTTCTGATTTTCTATACTTGTATCGCCAATTAACAGTTCTGTATATTTCTCTAGCAACCCATCTAATTGTTCTTTCAACTGATCTTCCAATTATATACCCCCTAAATGACTTTGATAATCATTTTCATTTATCGGTTGACACCTGGATATGTTTGTATTATGATTAACCCATAAATGAAAATGATTTTCATTTACAGTGTAATTGAAGCTGTATGACTCGTCAACTGCTTCAATAGACAGACAACAATTACACCATGTTTGCAACTCCCTTACCCCCCTCTTTCGTAAAGGAGTTTCATATCAAGAAGAAATCCGTTGGATAGCGGATTTCTTTTTTCTGTTTATATGCTCCCTTCTCGCATCGATCCCTTCCTTTTTCATTTCATTCCTATCTGAACTATTTTAAAAATCATTCATAAGTTTTCCAGTTTCGGTAAGAATAAACCTATGCCAAAACATATGGTGATCAATGATGAAAGATTGGTTCAGAAAACGTTTCTCTAAAAATCAGGATAAGAAAAACTGGGAAACTTCGCTGTGCAAGTCTGCCGATTTTAAAAAAATTTACTACATTAATCAAAAGAATGGAACGAAGTTTTGTTTTGTTTTCATGACTTCATTAGTAGATGAGCAGATCATTCAGAAGGATGCCCTCCCTTCATTATTAGAAGATAACTTTAATACGGTTCAGGATGTAAAAGAAATTGTTCCGGTAGCAGATATCGAGATCAGTGATGACTTCTCACAAATTGAACAAAAGCTATTTAATGGCTATGTCATGGTTATGACGGAAAGACAGCCAGATTGCTTTGCCTTCATAGCAGCTCAAAAAGAGATTGTCCGGAGCCTCACTCAACCTGAAATTGAATTCTCCGTTATCGGTCCAAAAGAAGCATTTGTTGAGTCATTGGGGCAAAACTTAAACTTAATTCGCAAACGGCTTCCCATAAAAGAATTAATATGTGAAGAGGTTACACTTGGAAGTATGTCGAAAACACGTGTTGCCATTTTGTATGTGGACGGTCTTACAAATGTCGATAACGTTAATACGGTAAAGCAGCGGCTTCAAGACGTGGAAATGGATGTTATCGTTGATAGCTCCTATATCGTTCAACTAATTGCTGATAATTCCAATTCTCCTTTTCCTCAAATGCTTGATACAGAAAGACCCGACCGAGTTGCTGCTAATTTAGGAGAGGGAAAAATCGCCATCATTGTAGACGGCTCTCCGAACGTGCTGATCACGCCTACTACTTTAGTCGAATTCTTTTCTGCTTTTGAAGATTATTTTCTTAATTGGATACTGGCATCATTCTTCCGGTTAGTAAGGGTTTTTGCTGTCCTTTTCTCTATTTTAGCGACACCTGTTTATGTAGCAGCACTTACATATCATCATGAATTAATTCCGAAAGATTTACTGGCAACGCTGGTTACATCAAGGCGTGAAATTCCGCTGCCGCCTGTTCTTGAAGCACTTTTTCTAGAGCTGACCATTGAATTACTCAGAGAAGCAGGGGCCAGACTGCCGACAAAGGTTGGCCAGACAATCGGGATCGTAGGCGGGATCGTTATTGGAACAGCGTCCGTAGAAGCGGGAATAACAAGTAATGTACTGCTCATTATTGTCGCTTTAGCTGCTCTTGCTTCGTTTACAACACCCGTTTATAAAATAGGCAATACGATCAGAGTTTTGCGCTTTCCATTTATATTACTAGCGAGTATATGGGGATTAGTTGGCGTCGTATTTACATTTTGTTTCTTATTAACACACTTGCTTCGCCTTACATCTCTAGGCAGACCATTTTTAGAGCCGCTCTTCCCGCCAAGATCCAGGGATTTCAAAGATGCTGTCATCAGACTTCACTTCAACAAGCTGACAACAAGACCAGGATTCCTAATGACCGAAAAACCCATCCGATTCAGCAAAAACAAAGCAAAACAAATAAAAGATATAGATGAATAGAAAAGCGGAAGCGGCTCGCCCAGCCCCGACAAGCTTAAGGCGAAACAGCCTAAAGGTCGTTCTTTGACCTTTTGGATGGGTCGACTTAAGACCTCGAGGGGCTAGCCGCTGGAGCTGGACAAGTAGAAAAGCGGAGGGCGCTTGCTCATTAAGGAACGCTGACTAAAAGCGCCACGTCCTGTGGCAACGTCTGCACTACCCACATCCTGTGGGTCCCAAGCTTAAGGCGAAACAGCCTAAAGGTCGTTCTTTGACCTTTTGGATGGGTCGACTTAAGACCTCGAGGGGCTAGCCGCTGGAGCTGGACAAATAGAAAAGCGGAGGGCGCTTGCTCAGGGGCGACAAGCTAAGGCGAAACAGACTAAACACTACAACCTATGCGACAATTTCAACAAAGAGGTGAAAACAGATGGCAAGTCAGCCAGTTCCAGAAAGGTTGCAAATATCTCCATTTCTTGTTTTTTATTTGGTCATGTCCATGCAGGTTGGAATTGGTGTGCTTGGTTTTCAGAGAATTCTTGCTAATTATGCTGGTTATGATGGATGGATATCAATTATTATCGCCGGGTTTGTCATTCATGGAGTAATGTGGGCCATTTATAAAATTGCTGAGACTGTTGATGGTGATATTGTAACTGCTCATGAATACTTTGCCGGCAGATTTCTGGGACGAATTTTAAGCAGTGTTTTTATCCTTTATTTTATGCTATATATGCTGACGGTGCTAAGAACCTATATCGAAGTCATTCAAACCTGGATTTTCCCCGAGATGGGAACATTTTGGTTTGCCTTAGGTTTTATAACTCTTTGCATCTATATTGTTGCAGGCGGGTTTCGGACAGTTGCAGGGATAGCTTTTTTCGGACTCGTCCTGCCAACTTATCTTGTACTGACACTTGGCTTTACTTTTAAGTTCTCGGATTTTACGTCATTGCTGCCTGTGTGGGACCACTCCATTAAAGATATTGTCATGGGGTCCTACGCTATGACCTTAACTTATATTGGATTTGAGATTGTATTATTTATCTACCCCTTTATAAAGAATCCGAGACAGTCAAAAAAATGGGCACATTTAGCTATATTATCGACAACCCTTCTGTACGTAGTTTTAGCTATTATCACGTTCGGCTATTTTTCAGAAGGACAGCTTCAAAAGAACATATGGGCAACTCTTTCTATTTGGCAAATTACACGATTTCCATTTGTTGAGCGTTTTGAATACATCGGAATTGCCAACTGGAACTTAATCATCCTGCCAAATATATGCATCTCATTATGGGCTGCCTCCCGAATTCTGAAGAGGCTCTTTCATGTTCAGCAGAGAAAAGGAATTTTATTTATAGCTGGAATCATTGTTATACTCTGCTCCCTTTTTCAGACACGCGCTTCCATCAATATACTCAATGACTATACTGGAAAAATAGGTTTTTTTATCAATTTTATTTATTTACCTATGTTACTTGTTGCCGTAAAGATTGCAAAGAAGGTGAAAAAGCAATGAAAATAGTAAGAGTGTTCCTCTTTTGTGCTCCTCTGCTCCTTTTAGCAGGCTGTGTCGAGTCTGAAATTATCGATGATGTAAACATTATTGTGGGAGCAGGCTTTGACAAGATAGAAGAGGATCGTTTTATTGGCACTTATCTGGTTCAAGATTACCTGCCTGATCAATCCATTAAAGATATTACCTATATATCAGAATCTACGTTAAGAAGAAGTGTATTGTCAGATGCTCAAAAGCAATCCTCTGAACCGCTCGTAACAGGCGGCATCCGGATCGTTGTTTTTGAAGAAAAGTTCGCGGAAAATGGCATTATTGATTTCATTGATGCCTTTCAGAGAGATGCCACTGTTGGCTCGAGAATCTTTCTGACAACATCAAGGGGCAGCGCTCAAGAACTGTTAAAAGGAGAATATGGCTCAAGAGGCAACAGCAATTACTTATATAATTTATTGTCGCATAATATTAATGACCGTGATATTCCAGAATCAAACCTGCATCTTTTTCTACATGATTTTTATCAAGAAGGAAAAGATGTTTATTTGCCGCAGCTCCACAAAAAAAGCCCAAACCAAGTTGAAATCTCAGGAATGACCATCTTTAAGGATGATTCTGCAGTTGATTTTATTGAAAAGGATGATATGTTTTATTTCAAATTATTAGTAGACAAATACAGCAGCGGGTACTTCAATGTTGATTTATCAAAAGATAATGAAGCATCTGTTCATAGTATTAGATCTAAACATCATTTCAAGATAAATGATAGCGATCGGGATAAATTGACCATACATATTAATGTAAAAGGTATTGTTAAAGAATTCACTGGTGATAAACTCACTGAACAAATTGTGAAGGAAATTGAAAACGCAGTACAAAGAAAAATTGAAGATGAATGCAGCCAGCTTGTTCAAAGATTTCAGGAAAAAGGCTCGGATCCGATTGGTATCGGGAAATACTATCGTACGCAGACGAGAGGTTTTGACCTGAAAAAGTTTAAAGATAATTATGCTAATCTCGATATCCGCATAGAAGCAGATGTGACAATTGAAGAAACAGGCGTAATAGATTAAAAAAGAGCGGCGTATATGCCGCTCTTTTTAATCTGTATTAGAAAACATATATTTTTTATAATGGTAACGGATCGAGAATATAAGACCCATTGCAAGCATATTGCCCATTAGAGAACTTCCGCCATAGCTAATAAATGGAAGCGGAATACCTGTGATCGGCAGCACTCCAATAGTCATGCCGATATTTTGAAAAACATGAAAGGTGATCATACTAATGACACCCACGCAGATGTATGTATAAAACTTATTCTTGGTTTCCATGCCGATTTTTGTCAGATGATAAATAAGCAGGAAGAATAAGCTTATAACAACACTTGCTCCAATAAACCCAAATTCTTCTCCAATAATACTAAAAATAAAATCGGTATGACTCTCAGGCAAATAGACTTCTCTCGTACCATAGCCTTTTCCAGTTGTTTCACCTGAACCGATGGCGAGAAGAGAACGTGTCAGCTGGAAGCCTGTCGAACTTTGATAATTATAAGGATCAATCCAGGAATAGATCCTGCCAAATTGATATTCTTTCACACCTAAGTACTTTTCTAATATTTCTGGATGCCAAAGTACAAAGTAAAAGATTGTCCCTACAAGAGTTATACCTATTCCAAATATAGGAAGCAACAGTTTCCACGTAATACCTGAGATAAATATTAAACCAAGCATTATAGCTATAAGAACCAGGGCTGTTCCCAGGTCAGGCTGCATCATGACAAGAAGAAGTGGTGCTGCAGTAATGCCTATAATCTTAATCAGCAGCCAAAGATCTGTTGATATGGTCTTGACGATGTTTTTTTGATGATGGTGCTCAATTATTTTTGCCAGCATTACGATTAGAAAGACTTTTACAAGCTCCGCCGGCTGAATAGAGCCTAAGCCTGGAAGTACATACCATGCCTTAGCACCATTAATAACAGGCGCAATGGAAGCCGGAGCAACTATTAAAAAGCCGAGCAGCGCTAGCCCCAGACCGTATGTATACCAAGAAATTTTTTGCAATTGATCAGAATCAAGTGTAATCACTGCCGCAATGATGCATGTACCAACGACGTACCAGACAATTTGCTTCAGCAGGAAATTTTCTAAATATTGACCTGTTGTCTGGGCGCTATAAATAGACACACAAGAAACAAGAAATAAAAGCATTAATATAAGAACAAGGCTAAAATCCAGCCTAGAGGGTGTATTTCTATTAGAAGTCATGTTGATTCTCCTTTAAACCAAATACAATCTGCACAATTTCATAATCTGTGATTTACAATATAAAATGAACATCAACATGCAATCAAATTTCGTTTGCACTCAATATTTCATTATATTTTTAAAGTGAACAAATCACAACTTCTAAATGTGAATGGTTATATTTTCAATTATGGAAGTGCTCTGTATTTGTAAAATAGTGCTTTTGTATATCCTCTTTCATCCATTCTAGATTATCCGGAATCTGCGGAATTGAAAATCCAACATATAATGGGCTTGTAACGAATCGCGGCACAATTTTGGCATATCTCTCTTGCCCTAGTTTATAGAAGAAAAGGTTATAGCTATTACAATGAAACGGAAAATTCGTAAGGATATAGTGTACTGCTGTTTGCACATAACGCGCAAATGGCTCAATCTCTTTTCGTTCATCAAGTTTTACATTAAATTCATAAAATCCAATTTTTGGTAATGTGGATAAAGTAAATTCTGCACCTTTATAGCTGTCTATTTCTAAACCAATAAAATCCTCAGCTTTTATATGTAATGTATAATCAACATCTTCAAGACCGATGATTTGCATATGCGGATGGGCAATGCTTCCTCCAGAAAGTGGGCCATGATTCTTGAATAACAAGACAGACTCATATTTCCCTGATTCCTCCATCTTTATCCAATGATTAATGGCAAAGCGAAATAGACGATATAAATGATCTTTTTGATAGATCGATAGCTCAGAATGGCAATCATCTGTTTCAATTAATACGGTTTGATAAGATTTTTGTAAAACAGGAAACTTATTTTTTAATAACATAATGGGACCGTCAGTATCAATAATATCGGTTAGAAGGTCTCTTGCACAGAACGGACACATTACATCTTTGTTACGAATGCTATTTGGTTTCTTTACCCCTACTGATGTAAGAAAATGCAGGTGTGTACAAGTCATCATAATCTCTCCCCAATTTCCCTCTGTTTCTTCTATTATAAATTGAAAACTCATTAAGCGGGGATTTGCGGATTGAACGCAGAATAAAAAGCACTAGGATTACCTATGTGCTTTTGTTTTTGCAGACATTGCTGCAGTTAGTTAAGTTCCTATTTGTTCGTATGAAACAGCACTTGTGACTGAGCATATTATTTATGAGCTCTTATGAATTGTCTTCTTCCTGTTCAGTTTGATCAGCATCAGCAGCATTTCCTACCGTAATCGTTTTCTTCGGCATTGTGTGCAAATCTCTTGCTGTTACATGTGATTGAACAGAATAAACGCCATCTTCAGCAAATGCTTTTTGGACTGTATATTTCCCATCGCCTTCTGAGACAGCTTCTATTTCTTCGCTCTGCTCTCTATCTTCTCCCTGCCAAATTTCAAAAACGACTTCATCGGCATCATCGACCGGTTCACTTCCTTGCATTACCGTAACCGTAAATGATACTTCCTCCCCTAACTCAGCACTTTCCGGAACATCTAAGCTTGCTTCAACAAATACCGGAACCTCTTCGTTATTATTTGAATCATCTCCGTTATTTCCACATCCAGCTAAGACAATTGAAATTAAACCTAAGCTTACTATCCACTTTTTCAACTCATTTCCCTCTTTCTGCTAGTCGGTATGGTTTGAAGATACATTCCAAATGTGAAAAATCCATGAAATTTCTCTAATATTCTTAATTAATTCAGGGATTTATTTATCTGTATTGAAAATTTAAAATCATACTGTCATTCATTTCTTTTCTCTCGATCTTTACTTCTTCAATGAATAAATCCCATAATTCCCTTTGCACCGAAAAGTATACATGTTCAACATGATTCCGTCATCTCGTTAGTTTTGAACGTTCTGTGACAAAATCTATATTTTCACAACATACCTTCACCAAACATAACAAAAGTCACATCTTTGCTTCATTATCCATAGTAATTTTGTTATGTAGTCCGAAAGAGGGGATGATGTTTGCATAATAAGATCTATACACCAGATGAAGTAGCTGCCTTATTAAAGATTTCAAAACATACGGTATATGAACTCATTAAAAGAGGTGAACTTGCTTCATTTAAAGTTGGCAAGAAAATGAGGATTGAAGAACGGGAACTGAATCGATTAAAAGCTGGGAAAATGTCAGCGCCAGTTAAACAATCGCAATCCAGTCAGCTTCGCTTAGCGGGCAGCCATGATTTTTTAGTAGAGTCACTTGTTCAATATGTTTCTAAAGAAGACTTAGATATCAGCATTCAGCCTTCCTATATTGGCAGTCTCGAAGGTTTAATGGAGTTATATAAATGCCGATGTGATATTGCTGCTGTTCACCTGCTTGATCCAATTTCTAAAATGTATAACCTCCCTTTTATTCATCAGTTATTCGTTCATGAAAAGATTACTGTTATGCGGCTGGCTGCCCGTGAGCAAGGACTTATTGCCGCAGCAGGAAATCCACAAAACATTGAAGGAATAAAAGACCTGGAGAGAAATGACCTTATATTCGTTAACCGTCAAAAAGGATCTGGCACTCGATTCTTATTTGATACGATTCTCTCAGAAAAAAAGATAAATCCGCTTGTGATCAATGGTTATGAACATGAGGAATGGACTCATTTATCTGCCGCATCTCATATCAGCAGCGGAAATGCCGATGCCACCTTTGGCATTAAAACAGCAGCAAGCAGACTGAACCTCGACTTCATTCCCGTGGCAGTAGAACAGTTTGATTTGGTTTTTAAGTGGACTCAAAAAAATGAAAACGCTCTGCAGCATATTATGGATGTGCTCGAACTGACCAGCTTTCGAGAACATATAGATGCTCTTGCAGGATATGATGGCAGTCAGTTTGGACGTATTACATATGACAGCAGATAATTGGAGGAATGAACTTGAAACATTCTCGTTTATTATTATTAACTATTCTGACAGCATTACTTTTATTCGCAGCAGGATGCCAAGGCTCACCAGCTGAATCAAATGGCAATGTTCAAAGTGCTGAAGAACCCAAAGACTTAATCTTAGCGACCACTACTAGCACACAAGATAGCGGCTTACTTGACGAATTAATCCCCATTTTTGAAGAAGAAGAAAACATCAATGTAAAAACAATTGCTGTTGGCACCGGCCAAGCACTTGAAATGGGAACACAAGGTGAAGCAGATGTCCTTTTAGTTCATGCACCTGCAGCCGAACAGGAGATTGCTGACAGCGGAGATGCCATTAATCGTAAACGAGTTATGTACAATGATTTTATAATGATCGGTCCAAAAGAAGACCCAGCTGGAGTTTCAGGACTTCCTGTTCAAGAAGCATTTGTGAAAATTTCTGAAGAAAACGCAGTGTTTATTTCTCGTGGAGATGATTCAGGCACACATAAGAAAGAACTTGGCATTTGGGAAGCCGCAGGTATTACGCCATCTGAAAACAGCGGATATACGGAGACAGGACAAGGAATGGGCGACACTCTGCAAATTGCTGCTGACAGAGGCGGCTATGTATTAACGGACCGTGCTACATTTTTAGCACACCAGGATACATTGGGCTTAAGTATCCTGGTTGAAGGCGATGAAGACCTATTAAATATTTACCACGTTATGCAAGTAAACCCTGAGAAGCACAACAAAGTATATGCAGAAGGCGCAGAAGCCTTTGGGGATTTTATGGTCAGTCATGAGACACAAAAAGTAATAGAAGAGTTTGGAAAAGACGAATATGGTGAAGCATTATTCTTCAAATATACAGAATAAAGATACAGGCTGGGGAGGATACAGATGGAACTGCTGATAGAGGGTCTAAAACAAGCGTTTAGCATGCTGGCAACAGGTGATATGCAATTAGTAGAAATTACACTGCTCACCCTCCGCGTGTCCTTATCAGCAGTCATCTTCAGCACGATTGTCGGCATTCCGCTCGGAGTAGCGCTTGGCCTCTCATCATTTCGAGGCAGGCGTCTTCTTCTATCCCTCATTAACATTGGGATGGGATTGCCGCCTGTGGTTGCTGGACTGTGGATTACGATGCTGCTGTGGCGAAATGGCCCGCTCGGCTCTTTTTCCTTATTATATAGCCCATTTGCGATAATACTCGCTCAAATACTCGTTTCACTGCCTATTGTTATTGGTTTAACGTCAAGCGCCTTTCAGCAAATAGACAAAAAACTTCTTCTGCAGATTAAAGCGCTTGGTGCTTCTAAAGTACAAATGATTTTTCTCTTAATGAAGGAAACCAAAATTGCCATTATGGCTGCTGTTATGGCGGGCTTTGGCCGTGTGATTGCAGAGGTGGGAGCAGCCATGATGGTAGGCGGCAACATTCTTGGCGAGACAAGAATCTTAACAACGTCCATAGTGATGGAAGTTTCAAAAGGAAATTTTGATGTGGCTCTTGCCCTCTCCTTCATCTTAATGGGACTAGCTTTTGCGATAACATTCCTGCTTACAATTCTCCAGCAAAGGAAGCAGATACAATGAAAAAAACGAT
This sequence comes from Cytobacillus gottheilii, assembly GCF_001636345.1. Taxonomy (GTDB): domain Bacteria; phylum Bacillota; class Bacilli; order Bacillales; family Cytobacillaceae; genus Cytobacillus; species Cytobacillus gottheilii. The sequence goes on along the minus strand of NZ_KV440945.1, from coordinate 984,272 downwards.
CTTATCTGTTCACAATCTTCTTTACCAGAGAGCAGCTAAAACCTATCTAGAAGTACAGGATCTTTCCTTATATAAAAGTGAAATTCTCGGCATCATCGGCCCAAACGGTGCCGGAAAAAGTACACTCATTAAACTGATGTCCTTCCTTGAGTCACAGAGCAGCGGAACGATTCAATTTGAAGGAGCACCATATACAGCTGCATCTATACCACTTGCAATCAGAAGAGAACTTGCTGTGGTTATGCAGCAAAGCCTTCTCCTGGATACAACGGCAGCCAAGAACGTCTCCAGCGGCTTAAAATTAAGAAAGATTCCTAGATCTATTATAAAAGAGCGCACCGAGTATTGGCTTGAGCAGCTATCCATTTCTCATCTCGCCAACAGAAATGCCCGCTTTCTTTCAGGCGGCGAAGCACAGCGGGTTAACTTGGCCAGAGCACTTGTTTTACAGCCAAAAATTTTATTTATGGATGAACCCTTTTCTGCTATTGACTATCCTTCTAAGGTAAAACTACTAAAAGACTTGAAGCCATTACTGCAAGAAACAGAAACCACAGCCGTATTTGTCAGCCATGATTTAGAAGAGATTAAATTCCTGACAGACCGGCTCGCTGTTTTAATAGATGGCAAACTAGGTCAGATCGGATGCACGGAAGATGTCTTAAACTCCCCCGCAGAAAACACAAAACACTTTTTAAATGGTATGGTCTTAAATTAAGAAGAATGAGTGAAGAAGCATGGATTTTCCAATCTATGCTTTTTTGCTGTCCTGGCTATACATGCAGATTTATATAATCACACTAACAATAAACCTAAATCAAGCTGATTTACTTTCACATCATCTGCTTCTTTGTTTTAATGAAGTAGACTAATACTTGCAGATAAAAGAAAAGAACGGAGTGATTTCATGAAAAAGATTGCAATTGTAACAGGAGCTTCAAGGGGTCTCGGTGCAGCGATCTCTCAAAAACTTGCGGAAGAAGGGTATTCGATTATATCGATTTCCCGTTCAGAGAATAGCACACTACACAACATTGCTGCTGAAAATGGACAAAGCTATTATCACTTCCCTTGTAATCTCGCAGACGGATCGGAAGTGGAAGACACATTTACAAAGGTGTATGAAAAGGTGAACCAGCCTGACATGGAAGAAGTTTTTCTGATCCATAATGCCGGAACAGTTGCGCCCATACATACAGTTGGTCATTTACATCCTCAAACTGTTACTGATAGCACCCAAATCAATCTGATATCTCCTATCATCATGACGAATATGCTGCTTAAAATAACAGATAAAAAAGTGACTATAGCAAATATTACTTCTGGTGCCGCCCAGCGTCCGATTGAAGGCTGGAGTGTGTACTGCAGTACAAAAGCTGCTCTGAATATGTTTACACAAACGGTCGCGCTGGAACAAGAAACCGCTGGCACATCCCATAAGATTTTTGCCTTTAATCCAGGCATTATGGATACAGATATGCAAGGAGAGATCCGCACCTCCAGCGAAGAACAATTCACTGACATTGCTAAATTTCAAGGTTATAAGGAAGACGGTCTTCTCCGTGCACCGGAAACGGTCGCAAATATTTTTGTCTCCCTTCTTCTAGACACAGAAACCAAGAGTGGAGTCATCTATCAGATTAATGATTTTTTGAACTAAATCACGCTTAGTATTCTCCCTTTTAAAAATTTTCAAAAATTTATGTATAGAATGAAAAAGATTTGCTCATACTATTTGTACAAGTGTAAATCCCCCTTTTAATTGCTTCCATTTTGGGAGCATTTTTTTTTTAGTGATTTTGATATCACCCCCAGAATAATCGCTTTCCGGCGGGCTTTTCGTTTCAATTGAAAGGTATATTGCTAAATCCCCCTGCTTGTATATGGTGTTTTCGGTCAATCTTAAGACTTTTTCAATCAATCTAAAGACCATATCGATCATTTCCCGAAATTCCTTAATCATTTCCCAGACACTTTCGATCATTTCCCTCCTTTTTTCGATCATTCAATGTATCTTTTTATTACTTTCTCCCTTTCTATTAAAAAACAAAAAACCCCGTTTCCATCCACGGGGTCATGCTCATTGAATCATATTGAGAAATTGCTTTGTTCGTTCTTCTTTTGGATTCGTAAAGATTTGGCTTGGAGCTCCGCGTTCGATAATGTGGCCGCCGTCCATAAAGATCACTTCGTCAGCCGCTTCTTCGGCAAATCTCATTTCATGGGTAACCACAACCATCGTCATCCCTTCAGAAGCAAGGTTTTTCATGACCTTTAGCACTTCTCCGACAAGTTCCGGGTCAAGTGCAGAGGTAGGCTCATCAAAGAGCATTACCTTTGGTTCCATTGCCAGAGCACGTGCTATTCCCACACGCTGCTGCTGACCGCCGGATAATTGAAACGGATAGTAATCAAGTTTATCGCCAAGACCAACTTTTGATAATAATTCCTCTGCTCTTTTTCTGACAGCTTCTTTGTTTTCGCCTTTAACAGTTAATGGACCTTCCATTACGTTGCCGAGTGCTGTCATATGCGGAAATAAGTTGTAGCTTTGAAATACCATCCCTGTCAATCTTCTAAAAGAAGAAATGGCTTTTTTTGAAACAGAGTCAGTAAAATCTAATGTTTGATTATCAATTGAAATTTCACCTGCTGTAGGTGTTTCCAGCACGTTTATGCAGCGCAGCAATGTTGTTTTACCTGATCCTGAAGGACCAATAACCACAACAACCTTGCCTCGATCCACTTGCAGGTCAATCCCTTTGAGCACTTCCAATTCATCGAACTTCTTATGCAGTCCTTTTAGTGTAATCATTGATCTAAACTCCTTCTCCTATATACAGGAATGCTTATGACACATATCGATTAAGTCTCTTTTCCATAAATCCTTGTAAAACGGAAAGTACGAAGCAAATCACCCAATAGATTAAAGCAGCCATTGAATAAAGCAGTATGAATTCATAATTAGTTGCTGCTATTTCTTGTGCCCTTCTAAACATTTCTGTAACGAGAATCATGGAAGCCAATGATGTATCCTTTACCAGGCTTATGAATGTATTTGAAAGCGGAGGAATTGATACCCTTGACGCCTGGGGCAAAATGATTCTTTTTAACAGCTGCTGATAAGACATCCCCATAGAATAGCCAGCTTCCCATTGACCTTTTGGGATCGATAGAATAGCGGCCCGAATTACTTCCGATGCATACGCTCCTACATTTAAGGAAAATCCAATCACCGCCGAAGGAAATGGATCAATAATAATATTTAGCGCTGGCAGCAGGTAAAAAATAAGAAATAATTGCACTAATAGCGGTGTTCCTCGAATAGCTGAAACGTAAACTCTAGCAATAATCTGCAGTACTCTTATCGTTGAAATTCGAGCTAATGCTGTTAAAACAGCCAATGTAAGTCCGATTACAAAAGAAATCAGAGCCAATGGAATTGTATAGGAAATGGCTCCCTCCAGCAAAGGCAGAAGGGAGCTTTTAGCGATACTAATCAGACGGTCAATCCGTTCTGGATCTGTAAAAATATTAGTTAAGTACATCTTCACCAAACCATTTCTCAGAGATTTCTAAATATGTTCCGTCTTCAATCATTTCTTCTAATGCTTTGTTTACTTCCTCGATAAATGGCTCGTTTCCTTTACGGAACATAAATCCGCTTTGAGACGCATCATCCATTGTTGCTACCATTTTCACTGGAGCATCTGGTTTTTGCTTTTTAAAATCAAGGAAAGATAAATTATCGTTTATTGTGACATCAGCGCGCTGAGAGTTGATTAGTTCAATTGCCTGGTTAAACCCTTCCACCCCCACGATTTCTGCACCATATTCACGGGCAATATCAGCATAGTTGCTTGTCATGGATTGTGCCGCTTTTAATCCTTCAATATGCTCAAAATCTTTAATTGTATCGTTATCATTATGGGTAATTAATACACCAGAAGAAGTAATATAATGCTCTGAGAAGTCATATTTCTCCTGACGATCTGGTCTAATCCCAACTTGGTTGGCAATCATATCAAAACGTTTTGAGTCTAATCCGGCAAACATAGCATCCCATTGTGTTTCCATAAATACAGGTTCAACACCAAGACGTTCTGCAACCTCTTTCGCAACTTCAACATCAAAACCTGTTAATTCTCCGCTATCGTCATGGAATGTGAATGGAGGATAAGTTCCCTCTGTTCCAATCAGCAATTCTCCCTCTTCCTTAACTTTAGCCAGTAAATCTTCTTCATTTGTATTTTCATCTGCTCCGCCCGTATTTTCCGGCTCTGCTTCATTGTTATTTCCGCAGGCTGCAAGAAGCAAGGCAAAGCTTAACATTACGATCAATAGAATAGAATTCTTTTTCATGTTACAAACCCCCTAATCCCGATTAGTTTTGTCAGCATTAGCTATCATATTACATGCCCACCTTGCTGTAAAGAGAATTGCTCTTTCTTTCTTATAATCCAAAAGCAACTCCTGCAACAATGAGCATTTTATATAGCTTTGCCAATTGTAATGATGAGTATTTTCCCTGTTCTTATCTTTACCAAACGGAACATTTTTACACGGATTTCCACTCATGATCTTTTCCTTAACTGGGAAAACCATGAATGTACAAATTTAATGTCTTCAACAAAGACAGGAGGAAATTTTCATGACTAGAACACCTAACAAAGGCAGCAAAAATCAAAACTCACCAAGCAATGATACGGCTCATATCGTTAGCGGCGATAACAGTAAAGGAAACAAGCGGAATAAAGATCAAAAGGATAAAACAGATTTAGATTCTTAACCATTTTAATCACAGAAAAAGCCGATGGTAAATGAGAGTACCATCGGCCTACTAAATGTTACTGTTACTTTACTTTTACTTTTGCTCCTCCCCTAACCCATTCTGGGTAAAAGGAAAGTTCTAATGTTAAGGGATTGGCAACCTTAGCGGATTCCAAATGAACACCCATTCTTTGCTTTCCATTTTCAACAGTTCCCTCAACCATATTGCCATGATAGTAATCATTCCCGTTTGCGTCCTTCGCAGAACTGAATAAAGAGTAATTAAACTCTTTCTCTGTTTTCAACTTAAACCACACATCATTTCCGATAACCTCCAAATCTGAAAGAAGGTCTCCTTTAGGCTGTTTTACAATTTCCTCTGTGCTTGTGTCAACAACTACCGTATCATCCTCACGATCAATGGCCTGCAAGCGATTTAGAACAATATATAACTCTTCTGGTTCTTTAAAATAATTACTTTGCAAATATAAAATTTGTTCATGCTCATTTATATAATTAGCGGTAACACCATTGGATATTTTTGTCCAGGCTTCCCCATGTTCGTCAACAAGTCTTAAATCATCAAATGAAAGTATTTTTTTACTATTGCTTTCATCCATTTCTAAGGTAACTGCTACCCTAAGCGGATAGATTTCCACTTGTTTTATAGTAATGTTCTGCTGCTCAATTGATACAGTCTTATTGACTTCGTAAGTTTTCTTTTGTTCCAGCGATTTATTTAAAGAAAAAGGAATCTCGAATTGCTCTTTTTGCGTGCCTGTTCCTACTTCTAAATCTAATATAAAATCAGTTGTTTCTAATGGTTCACTGAAAAACAGCTCTGCAGTCGTATCTACTTTATTTCTTGGAGTATCACTTGGAAAATCAACACCATATCCGCTCGTAGCCATCACTGGGTCTTTCCCTTTAGCACTTTTCAGCTCTAAGTCATGGATCTGATAGTTCGTTTGGTTTTCATTTGACTCGATGGAATAAAAAAGAACCATTCCATATTCATCTGCAATGACATGATCTATATTTACCTTCAAGCCATTCCTTTCCTGAGAAACGCCAACCTCCTGCACATAGTCATTCTCCACGGCAGCCAATAGCCCTTTATCATAGCGGATCTTCTCGACGACCTTTTCCATGCCTGGAATAACCGCTATATAATTTGCCAATACATTTGAGTAGCGGATGCTGACAAAGAAGGTGATGAAGAATACCGCAGCAGCCGCAGAACTATATAGCCATCTTTTTCGCATAACCTTCTTCTTTTGCTGCCTGCCTTTCTGAAAACCTGCTTGAATTGCAGCATCTATATCTTCTGCAGGATATAGTAATTCATCATACGCCTTTTTCCATCCGATTAAATTTTTTTCTTCTTTCTCAAACATGTGACATTCCGCCTTTCTCATCCAGCAGTTTCCGCAATGATTTTAAGGCTTTGTTCAGCCAGGTTTTTACTGTTCCTTCCGGGCATTCCAAAGTAATGGCGATATCTTTGAGTTTCATATCATGAAAATATTTCAGTGTCAGAATTTCTCGAGAACGCTGATCTAACTGGTTCATGGCATCTTCTATCTCTAACAATGTATAGCTATCCGCTTTACCGCTCACATGCACAAGTTCATCATTCAGCACTGTGTGCTTTCTTTTTCGCAGCACGTCATTGCAATAATTGATCATAATTTTGATTGCCCAAGTTTTAAAGAAAGCCTCTTTCCGTAATTTTTTTATCTCTTGATAAATTCGGACTGTGACTTCCTGGACAGCTTCAAGGGCATCCTCCCGATTGTGCAGATAAGCATATGCTGTTTTATATAAATCTAATTTAATGGTGTTAATGATGAAAAGGAATGCCTCATCATTTCCTCGCCGAGCTTTTCGGACGACAGCCTTTTCGAGCTCCACACCGTTCCCCCCTGCCCTAATTTCTATATGTATTAGACCGCTGAATAAGCAAAAGGTTTTCACTTTTTTAGAAAGATACCTATTTATACTCAAATTTTTGAAAGGCGCAGAGAAAAGACCTGCTTTTAAATATACTCAGTACTTATACTCCTCAAGTCTTATATCAGAATCCTGCTATGGCTCAATACCGCTTTCCTTATTTTATAGTAAAATAAGGAAAACAGAGTACAACAAGGAGGATTTATGAAAAGAATTTTTATCATATTTTTAGTATTAGTGAGCTTATATGTTATTGCTACTACTGCCTACCAATGGCTGCCGCTTGGAAGCAGTGCATCTAATGGCAAAGTTGGTTCCAATATTGAAGAAATCGCAATTGAATTAGAAGGTGCAAATGCGACAATTCAAAGAACGAGCGGTGATGATTTAGAAACAGAGCTTGAAGGAAAAGGGGAAGTTAATGTCACAGAGGAAGGCGACACATTGAAAATAAAGTATGAACGTAAGTTTTGGTTCAGCAGCCCCTTTAATAGAACAGCAACGATTGTCATTCATGTTCCTGAGACATTTGACCGCACTTTATCCATTAGAGGCGGATCTGGCACGATTGACGTAAATGGTGAAAATGATTGGCAGCTTGACGAGATGGATGTTAAATTAGGTTCAGGAAAAATAAATGTCCAAAACATCCTAGCAGAAACGGTTTCACTTGAGGCTACTTCTGGCGTGATGAGCGTTGATGGTATTGAAGCCAAAGTAAGTGATTTTTCCATAAGTTCCGGAAAAGCTGATATTAACAATGTTACTGCAGAATCTGTATCTCTTAAAGCATCTTCCGGAAGAATTGATGGGGACAGCATAACAGCGGATGATATTAAGGCAAATCTAAGTTCAGGAGATTTCTCACTAGATAACATGACTGGCGGATTAACAGGAGAGTTATCCTCCGGCCGATTAACAGCTTCCTTTAAAGAAGTTACAGATGATATTGATCTTCGTGCAAGCTCTGGACGACTTCAGCTTGATTTACCAGATGATGGAGACTATACCATAAAAGGCGAATATAATAGCGGGCATATATCTGCGAACCTTCCATTAGAAAACAAATCCGAAAGCGATGATGGCTTTACTGGTAAAAGCGGAGCTGGGACACATGAAGTCAATGTTCGAGTAACAAGCGGTTCAGCTGAGATTAATTAATATTTTTAAAAAGGAGCACCTTTTTCATCATAAAATGGTGCTTTTTTTATTTGACCATGTACAAAAATATAAAAGGCAGCAACTCCATAACAGGAAATCGCTGCCTTTCAAATTATTTATCGTTTAAACGGCCACCAGTTGGCAGCACCAAAGTTTTTCACCATGACCGGGATAAACAATGGCAGAATGACAAGTGCATAGAGGAATAATCCTACAATGACGATCGCTGCAATTTGCAGAAGCGACAGCATTCCAGAAGGCATCATCGCCGCAAAAGTCCCGCCTAGGATGACAGCAGCCGAAATGATTACTGTACCCATCTTTTTCATCGATAACAGCATTGCTTCAGATACAGACAAGTCCCGATACTCATTGAAACGATCCATCAGGAAGATACTGTAATCCACACCAAGTGCAACAAGAATAACGAAAGCAAAGAATGGAACAGCCCAGCTAATGCCTGAGTAGCCAAGAATGTTGACAAAAATTACTTCATTGATCGCCATAGAAGTATAATATGTCAGAATCAGTGAGCCGATTAAATACAGCGGCATGATAAGTGATCGGAACAAGAAAACAAGAATAATCGCTATACCAGCAAGCATTAAAATAACTGTGCGGGTGTAATCCTGATCACTCATTGTTCCTAAATCAGCATTCATGCTTGTTGGTCCGCCAACAGCAACAACTGCATTTTCAAGCTTTGTTCCTTTAGTTGCTTTTTCAACAGTGTCCTTAATTTCAGGAATTTGGCTGATTGCATCATTTGAATACGGATTTGCTTCGAAAATAACATCCAGTGTCATTACTTTGCGATCCTCAGATAAATAGACATCTAGGACTTGAGCAAAATCGTCACTGCCAAGCACATCCTCAGGTAAATAAAACGCGTCTGAGCTATTTGCTAAACCCGTTAAATAGTCTTGCGCAGACCCAAGTCCGTCAGACACTTCTGTTAAGCCATCAACACTTTGGCCGAGTCCATCTGTTAATTCGCCGATCTGTCCATCAAGATCTCCAAAGCCTGCAAGCAATTGTTCCTGCCCAGTCGCAATACCAGCTAAACCATCGGTTAATTCAGGCATCCTGCCGACAATCTGCCCTTGGCCATTTGCCATTTGCTCTAAGCCAGCCTGCTGCTTTTCAAGTCCTGCAAGCAGTTGGTCGAATCCTGCAACTATATTGTTTTGCTCTTTATTTGCATTTTGGAATGCATTGTTTCCTTGATTAATTCCATTTACAATATCCGGCAGACTTCCCTGTAATGCATTAATTTGATTCTTCAGCTGATTGTAAACAGCATCTTCACTTAAATCTGTATACTTTCCTTCTAAGTGACTAAACAAAGCTGAATTTGCTTTTGATAGTCCATCCGATACTTGAGCTAAATTTTCAGCAGCATCTTGATAACCGATGCCCAACTGTTCATATACACCTGCCAGCTGCTGAACGCCAGCTTTCGCTCTTTCTAATCCTGCAATAATCTCAGTTGAGCCCATTGAAGTTTCCCGTAACCCCTGCTCAATCGTTGATAGGTTTGTCTGAATTATTTCAAGGCCTGTTTTCGCCTGATTTGTTCCATCTATTAATTGGTTAATTCCAGCTGTTGATTGTTCCAGCTGTGGAGCTTGATCTGTAAGCATTGTGTTTGCTTCATTCAAGCCGTCCCGAATTTGTTCAACTCCGTCACGGCCATCTCCAATTCCATCTCCGAGTGTTTCCGCCTGAGATCCGACATATAAATCATCCATCACTTCTCCCGTTGGCCTTGAAACCGAGCGGACACTTTGAACTAAGTCAATGTGTGATAGCTCATCGCTGATTTTCTCTGCCAGACTGATATATTCAGTTGAATCCATTTCTTCGTCATTTCGGATAACAACCTGTGTTGGCATGGATTCACCAGGACTAAAGCTGTCAGAAATCGCATTAAATGCTTTGATGGAATTCACATCTCCGCTAATTTCTTCAAGCGAGTTAAATGAAAGCTCTCCATCATATGTGGCTAAGAAAGGTACACATACGGCAGCAACAATCAGCAAGGCAATAAACGGCCTTGCTAAAGAGAACTTGCCAACCGTTCCCCATAGCTTGCTGTCTGCATGCTCTGCCGATCCTTTTGATGGCCAAAACAGCTTTTTGCCCAGGACTGCCATAAAGAATGGAACGATGGTAAAAAGGGCAATAAGCAAAATCGCTACCCCAATCGCCACAGCGGCCGCGGACTGATAAAGAATAAATTGCGAGAAACCAATCGCTGCAAATCCAATCATCACTGCTACACCACTAAAAAATACCGTTCTTCCAGCATTTTTATAAGTAGCTATGATGGCGTCGGTGATACTCTCTGAATGACTCAACTCTTCCTTATAACGACTTAAAAGCAAAATACAATAATCTGTCCCTATACCAAAAAGAACGGCAACAAGGAAAATCTGTGTATAGCTTGAAATCGGAAAGTCGAAATGATCAACAAGAAAACCGACAATTGACTGCGATGCCAAATAGGTAAGTCCAACTGTGACAAGCGGGATTAACGGTGCTATGACCGATCTGAAAACAAGCAATAAAACAGCTATTATAAATACTACTGTAATGCCCTCTGTTTTCTTCAGTCCTTCCTGTGAGCTCGTCATCACGTCCTCACTGATCATCCATTCACTTGTGTAATAATGGTCAACCTTTACATCTTCAACCGCTGTATATAAAGCATCACTTAGCTCCTTTGCTTCACGGTCGTTCCAGTTCACGGTAACTTGAGCCAGTATTGCTTTTCCGTCTTCTGATACAAGCTGATCTCTTAGTGATTCTTCATTAAAATGAGTTAGAATCTCTGTAATTCCAAGCTCTTCTTGCTGGTCCTCCAGTAACCGAATCGCTCTTTCAGCCTCTTGAATATCTTCTTCATTCAGCTTATTTTCATTGTGAAATACCAAAGCGACTCCTGTATCATTGCCGCCGCCTTCATCTTCTTGCACCTCAGACATAATTTCACCTGCAAGTGCTGAAGAGTATTCATCTGGCACGGTAATTTGACCTTTTTCACGAACAAGGTCTCCCATGCTCGGAGCGGCAAGAAAAAGTCCAGCAACAATAGCAATCCATGCAATGATGACAAGCCATTTTCGTTTGATGATTGTACTCACTTTGTCTCCTCCGTCTGAATATTTTCTTTGCTTTGCAGCATAAAGTTCTTAAGCTTCTCAAATGAATCCATAAATTGATTGATTTCATCTTCTTCAAAGTTATTAATCAGTGACTCTACTAACTTCTGAATACGTTCTTCTGTATCTTCGAATAACGCCTTTGCTTTGTCTGTCAGCGTCAAATAGACCACCCTGCGATCACTCTCATCCCGTGTCCGCAGTATAAGTCCTTTTTCCCACAGCCTTGTAATAATGGCTGTAATTGCGCTTTTTTTCACATCAAACACTTCTGCAAGCTCTGACGATGTACATGAACCGGATTTATAAATATGACGCAACGTATAATGCTGATCATACGTTAAGTCACTGCCAACCTGACTTTTCACCAGGCTCTGTCCACAGCGGTTTACAATAAATGAAATTTCAATATAACGATCAATAAGATCTTTTATCGAATGTTCCCCCATGTATATATTCACCTCTTTATAAAATTATTCTCTACTTTAATTATTCAACACATGAACTATTAATATAGTTAACTTTATGAAAAATGATATCTCTTGTCAATAAAAATTTTCCATAGTGCACTTTCATTTTCAGGCAAAAAAACATCGCATATATTTATGCGATGCAAGTAGAATGTGTAATTAGTTAAAAGAGATTCTTATTTCATTCTTCCCTCTAACAGTTCTTTAAAAATAGCATTCAATTCTTTTTTGGTTTTCTGCTGCAGCCATTCAGCCTGATCTATAGGCAAGGTCAATTTTAAGGCAACCTTTTCATATGGCATCTCTACTTTACGAATTTCTTCTAACGTAATGCCTTGTTCTATATCTGGAAAATTAAGATCGTTTTCGTGAACTGCCGGCAGTTCACTATATTCATCAGCATCCTCCACTTCACTGACAAAATTTAAGTGAGGAATCCTTCCAGGCAATATATTCACGGTCATAAATGAAGTAACCAGACTGCCATTCTCCAATTCCACTTCTATAATATGACTTTCTCTATCAGTATACTTTTTAATGGTAATTTCACTGACAATTATATCTAATTGCAGGGTACAGCCGGAATTAGCATGGAACAAATAGATGGCACTATTAAAATAAACTATATTTTCCCCGTCGATCTGTATAGATTTTATTTTAGCCATGCTATATCCTCCAAATCTAATATAAACTCTTATTTTTTTATTATAAGACAACCTTACACTTGTTCATAGCTGCGATATTTTCTCAGAAAAAGTGTAATTGTTTTCAGCGTGTATTGCAAAGAATATTTTATAATCCCAACAAAATTTTTCCATATAAAGTTAATTTCATTTTTCGTTTAGTATGAGCCGGCAAAATACCCTATAATAAGGAATGAGGTGAGTTTTTTATGGCACGGGAACGCAAATTTTCACTTGAGGAATTATACAAACAGGTGAAGCCTTTACTATTAAATAATGGGTATGAAGGATTTACATTCAGTCATCTGGCAGACGCCTTAAATGTGGCCAGAGGCACCATATATAAATACTTTGAAAATAAAGATGAATTAATTACTGCTTATATGATCTTTGAAATGGAACAGTCCCATAAAGAGCTGCAGCAAATCAGTCATATCAGTGACTTTAACGGACAATTTGATTTTCTGATTACGTTTATGTTTCAGAATTCCAACTTGCACCGATTAATAGAGATCGGCAAACAAGTGCAATCCTCTACTGAGGTTGTGAAAAAAAATAAGCAAAGATTGATGGAAATGCAAATTGATATGTATAAGCATTTGCAGGATTTTATTAGCCTCGGCAAGCAGGAAAACATGTTAAAACCCCATTTGCCTGATACGCTCATTTTGGGCTATATTTTTCAATCCATCGCTATTCCAAACCATTTTGGCATCCCCCAATCAGTCTGGGTAAGCTCAATTAAAGAAATGCTTCAATCCGGAATGTTTGCACATAATAATTGACAGAAGTGTCATTTATAAAGATAATGATTACAGCAGGTCTATTACAGACCTCTATATAGTTAAAATGACACAACTGTCACTTTGAGAGGAGAAGAAGAAATGAAAGGTTTTCTGCGAGCAGTCACAGACTGGGTTTCCACGAAAAAAGGAATGTGGATTACATTATCCGCATGGCTCGCTGTCACTGTCTTATTTACGATTTTCGGGCCTAATCATAAGGATTATGAGGTTTCAAATATCGCTTCCTTGCCTGATGATGCACAATCAGTTATTGCAGAAAGTAAGCAAAACCAATATTTCGAAGGCGAAAACGGAATTCCAGCTATACTCGTGTTTCATAGAGATAGCGGGGATCTAAGTACTGAAGAACTCGTTTCTGCCTTTCAAGCTATAGAAAATGAACAAATAGATGGAATCAAGGAACTAATTCCTCTCGCCGCGCTTCCTCCAGCTGCAGTTGAATCCTTTGTTTCTGAAGATCAAACAACTGCATCTCTTCCATTAATTTATCAGGATTCAATGGAAACGAAGGAAATCCAGGATGCAAACCATCAGATCAGTGACATTATTGCTGAAGAATCCGATCTTGAATTATTTATTACTGGACCTGCAGGCATTTCATCTGATTCTGTAGATTTATTCTCAAGGGCCGATTTAGTATTGCTGTTCTCTACAGTTGGCTTAATCTTAATTCTTTTAATTGTCATCTACCGCTCACCATTGCTTGCACTTATTCCATTACTCGCAGCTGGTTTTGTATACCAGGTTGTAATGAAATCACTCGGATTCCTTGGAGCCTCGGGATTAGATCTCAGCCAGCAAACCATATCCATCATGTCGATCTTATTGTTTGCAGCTGTTATTGATTATTCACTTTTCGTCTTTTCTCGCTATCGTGAAGAATTAAAGAGATATGAAGACCGCTTCGATTCCATGAAATCAGCCATGCGCGAAACGGGCTTGCCTGTCTTTTTCTCAGGGGGAACCGTGCTCGCAGCCATGCTTGTCTTATTTTTCGCTCAGTCAGGCGATTATCGTAATTTTGCCCCAACCTTTGCAACCGCAATGGTGATTATTATGCTTGCTTCAGTCACATTAGTGCCAGCATTGTTCACCCTTTTTGGACGCAAAGCATTCTGGCCGAAGGTGCCTAAGGTGGGCGATGAACAACTTAATAAGAACTCATTTTGGAGTAAAGTCGCTCGAATCGTTGTGAAGAAACCAGGCACGGCAGTATCGATCATTGCTGTTTTCTTAATTGTATCATCCTTAAATCTATTCAACCTTCATTATGAGTTTGATACCATTAAGTCTTTTCCAGAGGATATGCCTTCAAGACAAGGCTATGAACTGCTATCTGAGAAGTTTGCCAAAGGGGATATAGCTCCTGCAACGGTTCTCTATGAAGCAGAAGAAGCGATCACACCAGATGATGCTGAAAATCTAAGATTAGCCCTGGAAGATCAATTATTAGTAAGAAGTGTTTCAATCTCAGAAACAACCGATGATTCTAAGGTGATCTCCTATTCAGTCACATATGATGAAAATCCCTATTCAGAAGAAGTCATTGATGCTATGGAACAGACAATTGAAGAATCGGATAATATAATCGAAACAACAAATCTAGAAGGCAATTTATACTTTGCAGGCGAAACGGCAAGTCTAGTGGATGACCGCAATGTGAACAATCGCGATATTATTGTAATAGTCGCACTTGAGACGATTCTTATTTTTGTGATGCTGATCTTCTTAACAAGATCGATTAAAATGCCAATCTATATGATTGGAACCATTTTAGTATCACTGCTGTCTGCTTTAGGATTAGGGTTATTTTTATCCGACCTATTCTTTGATATTAGTGCCATCAGCAATCGCGTGCCCTTATATGCCTTTGTTTTTCTTGTGGCACTCGGCATTGATTACAATATCATTCTTGTGTCCCGCTTTCAGGAAGAACGCAAAAAATATCCTGTTAAAAAAGCTATTGAACTGGCTGTCTCTAGTACAGGCGGAGTCATTTCCTCTGCGGGGATTATTCTTGCCGCAACCTTTGCTGTCTTAATGACACAGCCGATTCAGCTGCTCTTCGTCTTTGGCTTCATTGTTGCCGTTGGGATTTTACTAGATACCTTCCTGATCCGCGGCGTGCTCCTGCCTGGACTGATTGTCATGCTGGAGAAGGATGAGCATGCAGAGAAGGAAAAGCAGGAATAAAATTATTGATTTGCTGTTGAAAAGAACCTGATCATTTCAGGTTCTTTTTTGTTATGTAATTTATATTTTACATTTTCAATATGGAGGGCTGCTATGAAAAACAATGTGAAATTGGCTCGAATAAAAGCAAATCTAACTCAGCAGCAGCTGGCGGACGGTGTGGGCATTACAAGGCAAACGATCAGTTTGATTGAAAAAGGAAAATATAACCCTTCCCTGAAATTGTGCCTGCAAATTTGCTACAGAGTAAACGCTCAATTGGATGAAATTTTTTGGATTAGCGAGGAGGAATTTAACAGTGAAGAAAATAACTGATGAACGTCTAATCATGAAGAATTTAAAAAACATTAGAATTGCCTTTGCTGTCCAGTCACTAGGCATTTTCGCCATTCTTTTCTATGAATTTTTACAAGGCGGAATAGATCAAATGCGTAATAACCCGATTTGGCTAGTGTTTATGGTGACCACGGTCGTGCTTGCCTACTTATCGATGAACATTAGTGTTGACAGTGAGCGCACTTTAACTCAGTCCAATCGGTCACTTCAGATTAGTGCGATAGTTACTTTAATGATTAGTCTGATTGTAGGCATCCTTACAGCCAATACACCTGGCTATGGAATATGGGATGGTGCGATCATCGGCGGCATTATTTTTATCTGTGGCCTAGTTCCTTCTTATTATATATACCGCTTGAGAAAACGGAAGGAAGAAGTGTTTGAAGAAGATGAGGATGAATAGACAAAACGGCAGCTTGAATCAGTGGGAGGCTTTCCTTTCTCACTGATTTTTTGATGGAACAGCTGGAAAAGTACTGTGAAGGGGTTGTTGGTTTGTTAGTTTTTTTGAGTTTCTTATCAAAATTCCGGTTTTTGACTCTTAGATGAACTAATTAACAGAAGAAAACGGCTTAATAATGGATTGGTTTTTGCTTTTTAGAGAAAAAATGGTTTATAGAACTAGCTTATTTTTGGATTGCTGATAAGATATTTGGGGTTTCTATCAAACTGTTTGGGGTTTCTATCAAAAGTTCTGGGGTTCCTATCAAATTTTTGTTTTATCCTATCAAACTTATCAAGTTTCCTATCAAAAATTCGCTTTTTCCTATCAATTTTTCCGGTTTTCCTATCAAAAATCCGTTTTTTCCTATCAAACCACTTTTTTGAGCCTAAAATTAACGATTAACCACGCAATTATTCTCTTTTCACGAAAACCCTAACCATGTTCCTGCCCGCCAAAATAGATTTACCTGCTAATTATGAGTTTCCTAAGAGATTTTTTGGGGTTCCTATCAAAATTTCTGCGTTTCCTATCAAAATGTTTGGGTTTCCTATCAAATTTCCGCTCTTTCCTATCAATTTTTTCAGTTTTTCTATCAAAAATTCGGTTTTTCCTATCAAACCGCTTTTTTGATCCTAAAAATAACGATTAATCACGCAATTATTCTCTTTTCACGAAAACCCTAACCATGTTCCTGCCCGCCAAAATAGATTTACCTGCTAATTCTGAGTTTCCTAAGAGATTTTTTGGGGTTCCTATCAAAATTTCTGTGTTTCCTATCAAAATGTTTGGGTTTCCTATCAAAATTCCGCTCTTTCCTATCAATTTTTTCAGTTTTCCTATCAAAAAACCGCTTTTTCCTATCAAACCGCTTTTTTGATCCTAAAAATAACGATTAATCACGCAATTACTCTCTTTTCACGAAAACCCTAACCATGTTCCTGCCCGCCAAAGTTGATTTACCCTGCTAATTATGAGTTTCCTAAAAGATTTTTTGGGGTTCCTATCAAAATTTCTGGGTTTCCTATCAAAATGTTTGAGTTTCCTATCAAATTTCCGCTCTTTCCTATCAATTTTCACGACTTTCCCATCAAACATCCGCTCTTTCCTATCAAACCCCCATTCTCCCCACATATCCAATCTGCCGACCCACATAAAAAAGCGGCTTGCCATATGACAAACCACTTCCCCCAATCCTATAAACCAAGCTCGGCGCGAATCTCTTCGTTATGTTCTCCTAATCTTGGAGCAGGTTTTGATAGTTTGGCAGGAGTTTGTGAGTATTTTGCGGGAAAACCCAATGTTTTCAAAGTCCCAAATTGATGGTGTTCGTATTCGAGGATCATTTCACGTTCCTGGATATGCTGATCATTCATCGTTTGATCATAGGAATAAATTGGTCCAGAAGGAATGCCGTTGTCTTCAAGTAATGCAAGCCAATGAGCGGATGAATGTGTTCGCAGCACATTCTCGATATCCACTTCAAGCTGCAGGGCATGCTCATTTCTTAAAGAATTGGTTGCATAGCGCTCATCTTCAAGCCATTGGGGTTGATCCACTACATACAGACAAAACTTTTCCCAAAGTTTTTGATTGGCAGCACCGATTAAAATAAAGCCATCTCCAGTTGCATAACCTTGATACGGAGCCGCGGCACGGTGAGCTGTTCCATTTCGTTTCGGAAGCTGTCCTTCTCCAAAATAGGCTGCCGCCTCCCATACGGTCCATGCTAAAGCTGAATCGACAAGAGAGACATCAATATATTGTCCTTCACCTGATTTCAGCTTATGGATATAGGCTGTCAGCACCGACTGAATAGCCGTTTGTGCTGCTGCGATATCATGAATGGCAATGCCGACCTTAACAGGCTTTCCATCCTTTTCTCCTGTCATATCCATGATGCCAGACAAGCCTTGTGCCATAATATCGAAGCCGCCTTTATTTCTGTATGGACCTGTTTGCCCATAACCAGAAATTGAACAATAAATGATGCCGGGGTTAAGCTCTTTTAATGTCTCATAATCGATCTTCAGTTTTGCTGCCACACCAGGGCGAAAGTTTTCAATAAACACATCTGCTGTTTTCACAAGTTCATAGAGGACTTGTTTGTCTTCCTCTTCCTTCAAGTTAAGGCAAATTCCTCTTTTGTTGCGGTTGACCATCATAAACATATGGCTCTCTCCGTCAATGTAAGGGCCCATTCGTCTTGTATCGTCGCCGCCAGGAGATTTTTCCACTTTGATCACTTCTGCCCCCATGTCACCTAGAACCATAGTACAGTAAGGGCCTGCTAAGATTTGGGTTGCATCAATCACTCTCATTCCGCTTAGTGCCTGTGTCATCATCTGCACCTCCCTTTAAGTTGTTTGAACCAATTTCACAGAGGAAAGCCCGGCAATACTGGAGGCACCAGCTAATGAGATGGACACCTTTGTTTCCTGAATAAAATTCTCGAGCAGCTTTTCTACTCCTTTTTGTCCCCCAGCTGCCAGCGCATATACAAAAGGTCTGCCGATGCACACCGCGTCTGCTCCAAGCGCAATTGCTTTCACTACGTCTGCTCCACGGCGGATGCCGCTGTCAAACAGCACGGGAATTTGTTTATTAACTATCTCGGCGATCGCTGGCAATGCTGAAATTGCAGAAATGATACCATCCAGCTGCCTGCCGCCATGATTTGAGACAATGATGCCATCAATTCCATTCTCAACCGCTAATTTGGCATCTTCGGGATGCAGAATTCCCTTCAAAAGAATCGGCAGCTTCGTTCGTTTTTTAAGCTCAGCCACATCTTCCCAATTTAAAGACGGATGATGGATATTATTTAGTATACCTTGAATGATGCTTTCTTCACTTTCATCAGGAAGAGATTGGAGAAATACCTGGTCACTTTCATAATTAGCTTTGCCATAGCCAAGCTTAAGAGGGGAAAATCGGTTCCGCAAGTCCTCTTCTCTCCAGCCAAGCATCACGGTATCTACTGTTAAAACGATTGCTTCAAAGCCTGCCTTTTCAGCTCGTTCAGCCATATGGAAGGAAACACTGCGATTATTTGACCAATAAAGCTGAAACCATTTTGGACTTAGGGAGGAAACTTCTGCTACTTCCTCAATGGAATAACTTGAAACCGTACTTTGCACAAATGGAATTCCATAGCGTGCAGCTGCCTGAGCGACAGCTAAATCAGCACCCTCATGAGCAAGCTTTAGCATGCCAACTGGTGCAAGCAGGAAGGGATGGTCATATTGTTTTCCAAAAAGTGTGATGCTTGTATTAATACTAGATACATCTGTTAATACTCTTGGCACAATGGAATGTTTTTGAAAATCTGTCCGATTGCTTCTTAATGTTTCTTCACCACCGGCTCCAGAGCGTACATATCCAAAAGCACCTGCTGACATCACCGTCTGTGCACGCTCTTCCAGCTCTTCGTATGAAATGGGAAAATAATCGCCTGCATTCATATTTTGCAATAAGGCATCCTTACTATTTACAGGAACAGCCATTTACGTCACCATCCTTACTTAAAATTTGGTTTTCGCTTTTCTAGAAACGCTTGAATGCCTTCCTGGTAATCTTCACTTTCAAAAGAGGCCAGGATGAGCTGCTCGATTTTTTCATCTTCTTCAATGGCACCGTTTAAAACGGCATGAATGACTTTCTTTGTTCCGATTAACGCCAGTGAAGACTTCTCAGAAAGCTCTTTAGCGTAATCATATGCTGTTGTTAAAAGTTCATCTTTCGGGAGTATATGGTGCACAAGTCCAATCTCTTTTCCTTCCGGCGCTTTCACAAGCTTTCCTGTATAAAGCATGTCTTTAGCAATTGATGTTCCAACAGCATCAATAAGCCTTTTCGTGCTTGCCAGATTATAGATAATCGCTAATTTTGCAGCCGTTATGCCAAGGAGGCTTTCTTGTGAGGCAAATCTGAAATCACAAGAAAGTGCCAATTCTAATCCGCCGCCAATCGCTAAACCTCGTATGGCTGCAATAGTGGGTTTTGGGAAATGGTAAAGCTTTTCAACCGTCTCCAGAGCAATGTTATTATACTGTTTCGCTTTCTCTGCCGAAGTCCGATTCTGTAAAAATTCACTGATATCCGCACCGGCACTAAAAGCAGACTCATCTGCACCGCACAGTACGAGTACTTTTACTTCATCATCATTTTCAATCTCATCCAGCAGAACGGAAAGCTTCTGAAACATGTGTAAATTGAATGCATTTTTTTTATGAGAGCGGTTGATAATGATGCTCGCAATCCGCCCTTCCTTCTTCCAATAGAGTTCTTCCAATGTTCATCCTCCTTTCTATGATTCTTATCTCGCAAAATACACTAGTCCTTTTTCAAACGGGCGGCCAATCTGTTGCCAATGGTTTGAATGGTTTGCACTAAGATGATTAAAATTAGAACCGTTGCATACATCACGTCAACTTCATAACGTAGATGCCCGAACCTATAAGCCAAGTCCCCTAAACCACCTGCTCCAACAAGTCCAGCCATTGCGGTTGCTCCAATTAAGCCGACCGTAGCAATCGTTAACCCTAAGATAAGAGAAGGGCGTGCTTCACGCAGCATCACATTCCAAATAATTTGACGTGTCTTGATGCCCATTGCTTTATAGGCCTCCAGCACCCCATTATCCACTTCCAATAAAGCTGTTTCTATGAGCCTGGAAATATACGGTGCTGTATAAATAACAAGCGGAACAATAACTCCTTGGACTCCGATCGTTGTCCCGACGATAAATTTGGTAAAAGGCAGAATAAAGAATAGTAAAATAATAAAGGGCACAGAACGAATAATGTTAATGATTAAATTTAAGCCGCCATACACCCATTTGTTATGCAGCGATTGGCCAGGCCTTGTTAGAACAACGAGAATGCCGAGGGGCACACCAATTAAAATGGAAAATAAAAGTGAAACACCGACCATTTGGAAAGTCTCTACGACTGCCTTGCCGATAATCGGCAGCCACTGATCTGTAAATTGCTGAAATCGATCCATTTTGTTATCCCTCCAATTCCTCTACATTTACTCCATGCTCTTCTAAATAGCTGAGAGCAGCGGCAATATCCTGCTTTTCACCGAGCAAGTGGATACTTATATTCCCGACAATTCCGTTTTTCAATTCAATGATATTAGCGGTTAGTATATTGGGTTTTACATTAAATTTTTGACTCACGAGCGCCAGCAGCGGCTGTCCCGTCGATTCGCCTAAAAAAGTAAGTCTGAGCACATTTCCTGATAACTTTAACTGCTGAATAAGCGAGGATGAAAGCTTGCGCTGTGCGATCGTGTTTAAAAACTTTTTGGTCGTTGGATATTGCGGATTGGAAAACAATTCAATGGCTGTTCCCTGCTCGATAATACTGCCTTGTTCCATCACATATACATAATCACATATTTTTTGAATGACGTTCATTTCATGTGTAATGAGCAGAATGGTAATGCCCAGCTCTTTATTGATTTTTAAAAGCAGCTCGAGAATCGAATCTGTTGTTTCCGGATCAAGCGCACTTGTTGCTTCATCGCTTAGCAGCAGCTCAGGTTCTTGGGCCAGGGCTCTGGCTATGGCGACCCGCTGCTTTTGTCCTCCTGATAACTGACTTGGATAAGCATTCACTTTATCTGCTAAACCCACAATCTCTAAATATTTTTTTACTCGATCGCCGACTTCTTTCTTCTGGATGCCAATTAATCTTAAAGGAATGGCAATATTATCATAGACAGTTGCCGTTTTTAATAAATTGAACCCTTGAAAAATCATGCCGATTTTCTTTCTTTTTTCACGTAGATTCTGCTCTGATAAGGAAGTGAGATCTTCTCCTCCAATAATCACCCTGCCCGAGGTTGGGTTTTCGAGCAGATTTACACAGCGGATTAATGTACTTTTACCAGCACCGCTATAGCCGATGACTCCATGGATTTCTCCTGTCTTCACTTCAATATTGGCATTCCGAACTGCTTCAATATCTCCTTTTTTTCCTGAAAAAGTTTTCGATATATTTTCCAATACAATCATGCTGTACCTCCTTCAAGTCTGATCAGCCATTCAATAGAAATAATGTGTGACCGAATATGATAGCAGAATGGTGCTCGCGTCCCTTGCAGCTGGAGCGAGCATTCTTCTTTCATCGGAATCTAGATTAAAAGATTATTCATCCCAGCTCGGAATGACAGATCCTTTGAATTCATCTTCAATAAATTTCTTCACTTCTTCAGACTGATACGCATTTCTGAGCTTTTCAAGCACAGGATCATTTTCATTCTCTGCCCGGACAACGATGTAGTTAACATATGGAGAATTCGTTGACTCAAGGAGAATTGAATCTTCTTTTGGATTAAGTCCGGCTTCTAAAGCAAAATTCGTGTTAATGGCAGCAGCATCCAGCTCACTTAATTGCTTTGGAATTTGCGCTGCATCCAGTTCAATAAACTCAAATTCTTTTGGATTCTCTTCTAAATCATAAATAGAGGCCGTTTCTCTCTTCTCGTCAATCAGTTTAATAAGTCCAGCTTCTTCTAAGATAAACAATGCACGTGAACCGTTTGTCGGATCATTTGGCAAACCAATTTTAGCTCCATTTGGCAGATCTTCAATACTTCCAAATTCATCTGAATAAACGGCCATTGGATTCAGAATCGTTTTTCCTACAGGCACTAGATCTGTATTATGATCCTCATTAAATTGATCTAAAAACGGTTCGTGCTGATAGCTGTTTACATCCAAATCACCTTCTGCAAGCGATGTATTAGGCAGCACATAATCCGTGAATACTTTTAATTCAAGCTCTAAGCCATCCTTCGCAGCAACCTCTTTAACCTTTTCAACAATTTGTTCATGCGGCCCAGCGGTAACGCCAATCAGAAGCTTTTCTTCACTTAGCGGCTCAGCCTCATCTCCAGAGGCACTGTCACTCCCACAGCCTGCTAAAAATCCAGTTAATAAAATTGATGATAAGATGATTGCCCATTTTTTCATGTTCGTTCCTCCTAAAGAAATTTTTTTAAATAAAAATGCCTCTCTTTCAAAAGAAAGAGAGGCATAAGCATACAAAGATACGCTTCCTCTCTTATCTTCCAAAACACAAACGTGTTTTGCAGGATTTAGCACCAATTCATTCTGTTAAATGAACGGTTGCCGAGCTTCACAGGGCCAGTCCCTCAGCTACTCTTGATAAGAGAACAATCAAGTATATTTAATTTTTGGTAACCTTATTGGTAAAATCTACATGAACCATTAATGAATGTCAATATCTTTTTTTCAAAAAATTAAAACTTAATATATACTAGTTAGAAATATATGCGAGAGGGAGAAAAGTATGACTCATACTGTACGTGCACATTTTGCTGAAGGTTTTGAGGGAAAAACGGTTGTTGCCCGGCTGCTGCCTGGTACAGATTTACTTTCTGGAATTGAAGAGGTCTGCAGAGCAAATCAGATGAAATATGCTACAATCAGCAGCTGTTTTGGCAGTCTTAAAAAAGCTGGTTATGTATACTTGGTGGAAAAGCCCGAGACAAATATCGGTGCTGGCTACGGAGAGCTTATCAGCCGGAATGGTCCAATTGAATTTCTGAATGGAACGGGAATTGTCTGTCAAAGAGATGATCAATTTGAAACCCATATACACGGAACCATGTGTGACCACAACGGTGCCGTCTTTGGCGGTCATTTAATCAAAGGCGAAAATAAAGTGTTAACCGTTGATCTCGTTTTAAAGGAAATCAAAAATATGACCGTTTTGAGGAGCTTTGATTCTGAAACAGGCGGATATCAATTATATCCGTTAGAAAAAGGAAAGACAGAGCCAGCCTTTCTGGAGCTTAATAGTGAAAAATGAATCTTATAAATTTGGTTACTAATAGAACAAAAAGCTGCCTTGACGGCAGCTTTTTTCTTAGCTTATGACTCCTGTGGTGCCGGCAAGCTACCCTTATCATCATCTGGCTCACTTGCATACAGCTTTCTGCTTGGTAACGCAATAGACACATCTTCATTTTCAAGAATCTCAATCAATCTAAAATTAATCTCTTCTTTCACTCGTAAATGCTCATCCCAAGCCGTTGATTTTGTAAAGAAATAGATGAAAACTTCATAGCCATTTTCCTGATATTTGTCAAAGCGGACAAGGATTGAGTCAGGGTGCACTTCGCTATGACCTTTAATTTCCTCTTCCATTTGCCGCACGACTTTTAATAGTTTGGCTTTCGGTGTTTCATAAGAAATTTTAATATTAAAGCTTACTTGGCGTTTCCCCATTTTACTCCAATTGGTGATCGACTCATTTGCTAACGTATTATTCGGAACAGTTACGATCGCATCTGCAAATGTACGGACCTTGGTACTCCGGAAAGTAATATCCTCTACGGTTCCTTCCACACTTGGCGTCATGATCCAGTCACCGATCGTAAACGGCTTTTCAGTAATTATAATAAAACCGCCGAACAGGTTTCCGATTGCATCCTTTGCAGCAAACGCAATTGCCACACCACCCAGGCCAAGCCCAGCGATAAATCCTGTTACATTATAACCAAACTCTTGTGCAATGATCGTAAAACTAATGGCAACTATGATTAAGCGAATAGCCTTGGACATAAACGGGATTAAAATATCATCAATTTCTAATTTAAAGCGACTCTTTACCTGAGCAAAGAAAATGGATGACGCCGAAGCTAAGTTGTATAATCCCCATGTGATCAATACGATTACTGATGCACGTATAATACGATCAAATAGAATCCCTGGTTCTGCGTAAGGGAAATAACCCGCCGCAAGCTCAATTCCAATAATAATAAATAACCATTGCAGCGGCTTCTCAAACGACACAAAAATATGTGTCAGGATGTCCGTTGGAGCTTTTCTGCTCAACCGAAGAATTAACGAGTAAACATATTTAGAAAATAACTTCCTAAACACTAAAAATAACAGGAAAATCCCTATAGATATTCCTATTTGCGTCCACATTTCAACATCATAAAATAAAGCCCAATTCATCAAATACCTCCTAAAACTGTTTTCCTAAAATAGTAATCTATTTGTATACTATTCGTTATTAGCAGCAATTTTTAATAGCAATTACTAACTTCACCCTAGGAAACTAGTTCTTATGATAACATAGATTACTGTATCTTTTTAAGAGGTTGCTTTTTACAAAAGGGTTCCTGAATTGGCACTTTCCGTTAGATGTGAAAAGATTTTTTGACTGAATCTAGACTTTGAATAACTATAATCTCAAAGTGTTAAAATTCAAAAATTAATTGATACTTTTGTAAAAGCAAGAGTTTATATACCTTGTTCTTCTTGAGCATCTAATCTTCACGAGAATAAATGTTTTTATTCTTTAATCCAATCTACATCCTTTTTCAGCAAACTCAAGGTTCTCGCTTCCATACTGTCAGGCTGTACTTGATAATTGTAGAGCCATTTCGCTTGAGGGGGCAGGCTCATAAAGATCGATTCTATTCTGCCATTCGTGTCGAGACCAAATTTTGTTCCGCGGTCGTATACGAGGTTGAATTCTGCATACCTGCTTCTGCGCACATACTGCCATTCTTTTTCCGCTTCACCATATGTTTTATGTTTATTTTCTTCTACAAGCTGACTGTAAATGGGCACAAACGAGTCACCGACATCTTTTACAAAATCAAAAAGCTTTTCAATCGTTGTGTTCTCATCTACTCTTAATCGATCAAAGAAAATACCGCCGATTCCTCGCGTTTCCTGGCGATGCTTTATATAGAAATAACGGTCTGCCCACTCTTTGAATGCCGGGTAATAATTTGGATCATGTTGATCACATAGACGCTTTATGCTGCGATGAAAATAATTCGCTTGCTGTTCGTCAATATATATAGGTGTTAGGTCAATTCCGCCACCAAACCACTTATCTCCATTCGACATTTCAAAATAACGGACATTCATGTGAATGATCGGTACATAGGGATTGACAGGATGCATAATAATAGAAACACCAGTAGCTAAAAATTCATGCCCGCTAGGCAATTTAAGTCCTGCAGACATGGTTTCAGGTAGTGCTCCATAAACATGAGAAAAGTTAACGCCTCCCTTTTCAAAGACCTGTCCATTTTCAATGACTCTAGCTCTTCCGCCGCCACCGCCTGGGCGATCCCACTGATCCTCATGAAAACGTGCACTTCCATCTAGCAATTCTATCTTTTGGCATATATCATCCTGAAGATTCTTAAAGGTTTGCAGAATGATGTCCTTATCAACTTTTACAGCAGCTTGAATTAGATGATTCATTTCTTTTCCCTCCCCGTTATTTTTTCACTATTCTTACAAATAATAGTATAATTTTTGTCACTTATTGTAAACTTGCAAATAAGTGGCTATTTACTCTAAACCCTATATATAGTAAAGTTATTCTAAATTTTATCTGCAGATTAAGCGGCATTCCCGCACAAAATAAATTTAAGGAGAATGAAATGATCATCAGGGAAATAGAAAAAAAGGATAATAAAGTGATAGAAGCAATTATAAAAGAGTCACTAGAGTCCGTTCAGTTAAACATACAAGGAACGGCTTACTTTGATCCGCAGTTAGGAACGTTATTTGAGCATTACCAGTCACTGAAGAATTCTAAGTATTGGGTGGCGGAGCTTGATCATGAAGTGGTTGGCGGGATTGGAATCGGTGTTTTTGATGAGGATAAAGGAATATGTGAACTGCAAAAGCTTTATTTAAAGGATAAAGTGCAGGGAAAAGGATATGCCAATCTGTTAATGAAAACCGCCTTAGCATACGCATCTCAGCACTATAACTCTTGCTATCTTGAGACGCGCCATGAACTAAAGGCGGCGGGTGGTTTGTATCAGAAATATGGTTTTAAGCTGTTATCTGAACCGATACTGGGATCGGAACATTCGGCAATGGATGCCTGGTATTTAAAAGAACTGAACTAACGCATTTCTCTGTTTGATCATGTTCTATCAGATTTCCAGCACACTAGCCGGAAATATCACGTTTATTATAAAAGAATGTACCTGTAACCATAATCAATGCAGCGATTATGGTCATCATGATCGCTGCCGGATAATCCATGCTTTCTACAGGAATTTGCGGAATATATCCGTATGGCGAGAGTTTGCTCATCCAGTCAGGAAACTGCAGTAAGTTTCCTAAATAAACAACAATAAAAGAATAAAGCAAGTAAATCCAAGTTAAAGCTCCATACTTTGCTGAAATCCCCACCAATAAAACTGAAATACTGATCATCAGTAATAAAGCAGGAAGAAAAGCAAATGCTCCTCTAAAGATTGTACTCAATTGAAATGGCTCTTCCATTACAGCGGCTGCAGCGAACCACAATCCAATTGCCATCGCTAATAGCATAAATAACGCTGAAATAAGGGCCAAAAAAATATGGCTCCACAAATATCGGTTTCGAGAGATTGCTAGACTGTATATATTTTCTGCCCTGCCCTTTTTTTCTTCCCCAGCCAGCTTCAAAACGGACATCAAGACAGGAATTGTTCCCATCATCGCCATAACGGATAGCAGCATTGGCAGAAATTGCTCTGTCAATGTATAGCCTTCAACAGGAACCAGCATATTCTTCATTAGGTCAACATCTTGAAAAAAGGACTCTAAATCTCCTAGAACTGCACCATATGAAATCCCCAGGATGAACATCCCTGCTGTCCAGCAGATGAAACCTGTTCGCTGCAGTCTAAAAGTTAATCCAATGGGACTCAGTAACGTTTTATTTGCCTTTTCACGCCCTTTTCCAGCAGGTAAAAAACCAGTATCCAAGTCTCTAATGGACTGTAAATAAAAAGCAGCTGCAGCAAAGAATAGTCCAATTCCTGCTGCGGCAAAAATCGGCAGCCAATCATTCTCCACATAAACCTTTGTGCCTGTCACATACCCAAAAGGGGAGAACCAGGATAGACCAGATTGATCAATATCTCCAAGAGCACGAAGCAAATAGAACCCGCCAAGTGCAGAAAAAGAAAGCCCCAAAGCACTTCTTGCATTCTGTGTGAGCTGATTAAAAATAGCAGTAAGCCCCGTAAATATGAATCCTCCTGCACCAATAGCAGCGCCATATAGCAAGGAGCCTTCTAAATCCATACTCTCAATCTTCATAACCGCCAACCCAAACCCAATGATCAGAGCCAGCGCTACATTTACAAAAGTAAGAACAATAAAGGAAGCAGAAATGTTTGCTAATCTGCCTACTGGAAATGAACGGATTAGCTCTATTCTTCCTTCTTCCTCATCTGCTCGTAAATGTCTTGTCACAAGCAAAATCGACATAATGGCAGCAGCGATAGCAGTAAATAACAGCATTTGGTGGGCCATCATGGCTCCAGGAGTATAGTTATCCAGTCCATAGCCAGGTCCCACCATTGCAATAATAGCTGGATTATTCATGGTCGCTGCAATACTTTGCCTCTCTTCCGCTGTTTGATACAAATCAGGAAAAACAGCAGCAACCGAATAGGTGAAAAATAAAATTCCCATGATCCAAATCGGAATGACAAAACGGTCTCGCTTTAAAAGGAATAAAACAAGCTGCCCGGTATGCTGAAACAGTCGATTTTTCACCTTATTTCCCCCTTGGCTGAGAAGGCTGAGTCTCATAATGCCGCATAAACAAATCCTCTAAAGTCGGAGGGGCACTTTCAATTCTGATCACACCAAACCTGCTGACATATTCCATAATGCTTCCGATCTCTTCGGAATCTGCCTGAAACTGCACAATGTTTCCTTTCCATTCACTGCCATGCACACCTTTTAACATTTCAAGGTCACCCATTTTTTCAGCCGTTTCAACCAGCAGACTTGTTCGAGTTAAATGCCGAAGCTCTTTTAAGGTTCCCGTTTCAATCATCGTGCCCTCGCGAATAATTCCGACTCGGTCACAAAGCTTTTCTACCTCGGATAAAATATGACTGGACAGGATGACACTTCCCCCAGCTTCTTTCACATCCATAACACACTCCTGAAAGACCTTTTCCATCAGAGGATCTAATCCTGATGTAGGTTCATCAAGAATATATAGATCAGCTTGGGCTGAAAAGGCTGAAACAAGTGCTACCTTTTGCCGGTTTCCTTTTGAGTATGTCCGGCACTTTTTAGTGGGATCTAATTGAAATCTTTCAATCATTTCATCTCTTTTACTGTTCTTTTCGCTTCCTCGAAGCTTTAAAAATAAGTCAATTACTTCTCCGCCTGTTAGATTGGGCCAGAGGTTCACATCTCCCGGAACATATGCTAATCGCTTGTGGATTTCTACGGCATCTCTCCATGCATCCATTCCAAAAATCGCAGCATCTCCAGAACTGGCTTTTAACAAACCTAACAAAATGCGGATGGTCGTGGATTTCCCCGCACCATTTGGTCCGATAAAGCCATAGACCTCTCCTTTATCCACAGATAGATCTACACCAGATAATGCCGAAAACGTCCCAAATTTTTTTGTCAGATTCCTTGTTTCTACAACTGCCATGTTTCTCCACCTCACCTATTCCAAGTTAAAGTTTTGAAATATTTTAATCTATATATTTCATAATATATAAAATTGTAATATTTTACAACAAGTTATGAACTATTACATTTGTTTTATTTCAAAATTTTTATTACACTAAAACAGAGGTGAAAGAAATGGACGGGTTTACTCGCCGTAAAGAACAGAAGAAACAAAATATCTTAGAGGCCGCTTTAAACTTATTTATTGAATATGGCACCGAAAAGGTATCAATATCTGAGATTGCACAAAAAGCAGATGTCTCCCAAGTAACCATCTATAATTATTTCGAAAGCAAACATAATCTAATACAAGAAGTAATCATTTTCTATGTTGACCAAATTTCTGATTATTTTGACGAGATCATTTACGGCAATGCACCATTTCCCGAAAAGATTCATCAAATTATTTTTAATAAAAGTGAACAAGCCAATGAGATTCATGAAGATTTCTATCAATATCTAATGAAAGAGCATGCTTCTGGAGTAAGTTATCTCGAAAAGGTATATGCCGAAAAGTCATTGAAAGGCTTTATGCACTTATTCGAAGAAGGACGGCAAAAAGGGTATATTGATCCTTCTATTTCAAATGAAGCTATATTAGCTTTTATCCACATTATGAAGGAAGGCATGAAAAAAGGAGAAATCTCTAACAAAATTCTTCCGTTCGCAGAAGAAATCACTAAACTGATGTTTTATGGGATCTTGGGGAATCAGCGAACTGACAAGAACGAATAACCACGGACCGCGGATCCATATTGGATTCGCAGTTCGTGGTTATTGTGCTTGCTTTGTTTTTTCGTCTGCTACAATTATTGAGTTAGTCAGTTTGCGATTGGTCAGTTGGTGGGTACTTGTCTTGATCACTCTTTTTCAAGACTGAAGGGCAGAATTCCTGCCTCTTTCTAACATTAAACCATATAGGTGGAAAGCAGGATCTCTATTAACAATGATGTGCTTATTTTTTTATTCCGAAAATTTACCCACATGGCAAAATTCACAATCAACAGAACTTACCCACATCTTATTCACAATTAACCTTACTTATCAACAGAACTATCCCCATACACATTAGTGCTATTCTCTAAGAGCCTGTTGATAATGACGAATTTATCCACATTATCAACATAATAGTTTGCGGAGAACTTGTGGATAAATTAGAAAAATGCACACTTATCCACAACTTAACCCTGTTATTCTTGAATCACGTATTGACTATATTTCTCAGCATCACTATTTTTACAGATGACATGCAGGATTGTGCCTTTTTCATCATATTCTGTTGATATTACATCGGCATTGTTGTTAAAATACGAAACAATTTCGCCGTCTGTATAAGGGATAAGCATTGTTTGCTGTGAATAATCGTTTAGAATTTCTGTGCTGATTTTATTGGTCAATTCCTCTAGACCCTGCCTCTTTTTCGCAGACAGATAGACTCTGCTATTGCTGACAGAAGGAGACTCCATATCTGTTAAGTCGACTTTATTGTATGCATAAATCATAGGTATACCCTTTACACCAATTTCATGCAATACTTTTTCGGTTAGCAACTTATGCTGTTCATGGTTCGGATCTGATGCATCAAGAACATGGATAAGCAGGTCTGCTTCTGTCACTTCCTCCAATGTTGATCGAAATGCCCTGACGAGATGATGTGGAAGTTTGTGAATAAATCCAACTGTATCTGTTAATAAGAAGACACGATTATTCTCGAGCTCGAGTCTGCGCACAGCCGTTTCCAGTGTGGCAAAGAGCATATCCTTTTCAAACACAAGCTTTTCATCTTTGTCGCCATATTTTTCAAGCATTGCATTCATCAGCGTAGATTTACCTGCATTTGTATAGCCAACAAGAGCCGCAACAGGCACGTCTTTTTTATTGCGCTGCTTTCTTTGCGTTTTTCTTTGCAGCGTTAATTGTTCCAGTTCTGTGGATAACTTACTGATCTTTTCTTCGATTTTGCGGCGATCCAATTCTAGCTTGGTTTCACCTGCACCTCTATTTTTTAATCCGGAGCCGCCGCCTTGACGACCTAAATCTTCACGAGTGCCAATTAGCCTGGGAAGCAAATATTTAAGCCGAGCCATTTCAACCTGCAGCTGTGCCTCTCTTGTTTTCGCTCTGCTTGCAAAAATATTTAAAATAAGAGTCGTTCTGTCGATTACCTCACACTTTAGCTCTTCTTCAAGATTGCGGATTTGCGAAGGTGAAAGCTCATCATCAAACACGACAAGCTCAGAATCCTCGTGTTCAATCAGCATTCGCAGCTCCTCCACCTTGCCAGGACCCATATAGTAGCCTTTATGAATATGCTTTACATTTTGCGTAAGCGCACCAGCCACCTCTAAATCGCATGCTTCAGCTAAATTGGAAAGCTCCTCCATCGAACTTTTAAAATTTTCCTGTTGATTGCTGTTTACATTTACTCCAGCTAATATGACTTTTCTCTTCATAAAATGATTCCTCCCTTTCATTACAAACTTCATGCCTGCATTGTGTAATCGGGAGTAGTCCTTTTGAAATAAAGGAAATAACGATAAAGTTAATTGCCGACCGGCAAGCCTAAAAAGGTGTAGCCAGAGGCTTAACTGCATTTATACTTTCATTTGAAGTCGGAGCCTGAGCAGAATTTTCTCCTTTGCTGCTCAATTAGACTTTATGAAGGTATAAAAAAAGACAGCAAAAAAGAGAGAACGATTCATCCCCTCTTCTTTGCCGTTATATGCAAATGTAACTTCCTCTAATGAAGGCAGACCAATCCCGTTTACCCTGCAAGGCGCAGAGTTTTTGAACATATTCAGTTACTGGTTCAAAGTGGGAAAACGTAGTCTGATTGATTGCATTAGTGGAAGCCTCCGTTCATTTAAGTTAGCAACATCATATCATTCGCTGGAATATAAAGCAAGGTGACATTAGCCTAATTTATGACTGCTGAAGCTTAACTGCAGCATTTTTTTGTTTCAGTTTCTTCTGCCAGATCATGGTCACCGTCATTGTAACAGAAAGGAATACCAGTCCTAGAATAAATGGATAAATAATATTAACATCATAAAGCATTCCGGCAATCGTTGGCCCTAAAATATTTCCGATACTCATATAAGAGTTATTCATGCCCATCGCAAAGCCTTGCTCATTTCCCGCTAATTTTGAAATAAGCGTGTTTAATACCGGGCGGAGAATCGATGTAGCTAAAAAGATTAATAATGTGATGGCAAAGAAAACAGCATAGCTTGAAGCAAATAAGGTTAATAAGAAACCAAAAGCTGCAACGCCTAAGAAGATGTTTAATACTTTACCTTCACCAATTTTTGAAACAAGACGATCAACAATAAACAATTGAACAACCACACTAATAATACCAGTGGCTGTAATCATAAGAGCAATATCCTGAGGCGTGGCACCAAATTGATTATCTACAAAAAGTCCCAAAACGGATTCATAAGCCATTAAGCCAAAGCTCATCACAAGCGTAATAATAAGCGGGACAAAATAAGGCATTTTTACAGAGCGAACCATTTTGCTTGCCATTGACTCTTCCTGTACATTTTTTGCAGCTGCTGCAGCCTGCTCAGACATACTTTCTTTTAATACAATAACAGAGAAAATAACAGCAACAAGGGAGACAAGGGCAGAAACAAGGAAAGGCACCTTTAATCCATATTCCGCTAAAAATCCACCGACACCGGGACCGATTACAATCCCTAAGGACATAGCTGCAGATACAAGGCTATTTCCTTTTGCACGCTGATCCATCGTTGTAATATCAGCAACATAGGCAAAGATCGCTGGGATCATCAAGGCTGCACCAACTCCTCCAATTACGCGGGAGACATACAGCAGGTAAATGGAATCAACGGCATAAAAAACAAACATAGATGCGGTTAAACCAGATAAACCAAATATAATCATTTTCCTGCGGCCATATTGATCGGTCCATTTACCAGCAATAGGGGACATGATCAGCTGTGCTCCAGCAAAAATCGCAATCATGAGCCCAGCTGCAGTTCCCCCCTGATTAATTGATTCTAGATATTGAGGGAGGATCGGGATGACAATCCCAAAACTTCCTATGGCAATAAACATATTGACCATTAAAATCGTTAATTTCTTCCTTTGATCAGGAGACATCGTAAAACCTCACTTTCATACTGTATAGTTGATAAAATTTATTGAATGCGAAAAATAAAAGATCCTATCCGTCATAATGGGATAGGATCCAGTCTAACCGTAGAAAAAGGCATAGTGCTGTCACACTAAGCATAAATGATCATTTTCTATCCAATTTTAGACTAATCCTATTTAAAAGAGTTCTTCAAAAAACGAAAATTTATTAAAACAGGATTAGCAGATCATTTTTCTATGGTCACCTCTTCAAATTTTATCTTTAAATCTTACATGGTTTTTTCCAGTTAATCAAGTTAATTATTATAAAAACAAGTTAAAATCCATAAGCATATTTGGCTTCAGTGGATCTTCTTTTAGTGAGAACAATATGCCCATTTTCCTGCTTTCAGATAAGACAAAAGCGGCATCTCTGGATCTCAACACAGCACTTTTCCTGTTTTTTTAGACCCATTTTCACTTTAAACAATCCTAGTTATACCCATTTTCTCCAAAGGGCATAAGCTCATCCAGCCATTTTTGTTCTAATTTTTCAAGTTCCTTTTTGCTGTCAAAATAGCCTTGTTCAGGCTGTTTTAACACTTCTGCAACTTCTATTTGAAACGAATCGCTTCCCAATCGGCTCCAGTCCTCCTGAAGCTCTTTATGAAAACTTGTTCCATTATTTAGTGTGAACTTAACTCCATTTAATGTTTTTAGATTAGGAGTGCTTCCAATAAAAATCCGTCCATTTTCTTTGTTCGTAATTTTATAAACACCGGCTTCCACTTTTGTTTCCTTATATAATTGCTTTAATTCTTTTCTTCGTTCCAAAATATTCAGCCTGCCTCTCGGTTATTTTTTCAGCCAATATGCGCTGCCGTCTTTTTCACGTGCGAGAAATCCATACTCTATTAAATACCGTCTCAGTAATACATAATCATCAAACACGACAGCTAATACTGTGTTCATTTCTTTCTCATCATACTTTTTCTCTGGGCTGATTCTTTCTGCTGCGGCTCTTAATATAATGAGTCTTTGCTTTTCCTTTGGAGGAAAGGATGCCAGTTTCCCTTCCACTCCTTGAGGAAAATACTTATTCAGTATCTTTACACTCTCTTCTTCTGTCACATTGTAGCGGTCATCAATCATTCGGGCGTGAGGGTGGATTGGGATAAAGTCCGGCTCATCATGGTCATGTTCCTTCAGCAGCTCCATCAGTGTTAAAAACAGCTTTGCCTGACGCTCCTTTTCTTTCAGAACAAACCGATGATTTCGTATCGTCGAGGCACTGCCAATTCCCATTTCCTCGCGAATTTCCCCATCACTTTTCCCCTCATAAAATAAACGCAGCAGCCGGTTTTGATGTTCTGTTAAACCTGTCAGCTTCTTATCTAATCCCATCAAGTGATGAAAAACAGTCTGATGCTCTTCTTTTAGATGAAGCTGCATAAATTTTTCCGCTTCGTAAAAGACGCCCTGCTGCTCATACACAATTCCTCTTTCTGATGATCTGCCGCATAATAAGCACACAAAATGCTGCCCTTTCTCTATATAACCTTTTTTTAATTCCTCTATGGTTGCATCCCAGAACAATTCCTCCGCTTTCATTAATAGACACCTCTTACATATGTTTGTTTATTTATAGACATTATAGAATTATGTTTGTTTTATGTCAATACTCAGATTTGGCTTAAGTAGATAAACAAGCCCGTTCCATTGCGCTGCGGACCCTCGCTTTCCGTGGGGAGGAAGCTGAGCCTCCTCGTCGCGCGCTCCTGCGGGGTCTCACCCTTTCCTCTATTGCCCACAGGAGTCGAGTGTCCTCCGCTCCATTTCACTCTTGTTAAAATAAGATATTTTATAATCATAAATAAAAAACCGAATGACTAGAAAGATGATCTTCCTAACCACTCGGTTCTATGGCCATGTTAAATACTGATGTCCCAGCCTCATGTTTCTTATTCAAATTCTTCCATGCAGGATGTATCGATAATCCAGGGTTCCCCGCTGGTTGCATTGATGCAGCGGATATGTCCTCTTGTTTGTGGAAAAGAAGGGACAAAAGCTAATGAATACATGCCGTTTTCCAGATCTTTTACCCATGATAGCTCCATGGACAGACCCTTTTTATACGTTTCCGCTGCTTCTTCTATCGTAATAGACTGCTGAATATTTAGCATACTAAGATCAGCAAAAATAACCTGATCTGTTTCAACTCTAAGCAGGGAGCCTGTTTTGGCGCAGATTTCGATGGCAATTTCAGCATTTTGAACTTTTATGCCCTGTTCAAAACGGTGATAACAAAAACGATAAGCATATATTTCTGATTGACCTTCATTGGTATAATGGTGCAATTCGGCATCACCTTGAAGTAATTGAAACGTACTTTTATTTTTTGTATATTCACCAGAGATCACTTCATTCGCCTTTTTCAGTGCTTGTTCTGCTGTAATCACTGATGCATTTGAATTATGATCTTCACTTAATAAGCGCAGTAATCCTCCATCCTGATTAAATAGCAGCTTAACCGTATCTGGAATCGCTAATTGGATTTCTGCCAGCTCCGCATTCTCAACAGCAAGCTCTTGTTTGGTTTTTTTGCTCCAAACCTCGATGCGGCCCTTCTTTGTTTTGCTTTCGTAAATCTTCATGTGATCTTCCGTTAATCCTGCTAGTGTATATAAATCAGCAGGATCCGACAGACAGACTTCCCCAGCATATTGCTGGCGCTCGACTCCAAACATTTCGATTGTCTGAAGCTTTCCGTCAGCTCCTACCTCCATCACGTAATCTTCTATTTCATAGACAAAGTAATAACGGTTATCTCCGTTGACATATGTATCCTTATCATATTTAGCTATGACAGGCACTAACCGAAGCTCTTTCAAAAATAGTTTCTTTGCTTTTTCAGCAGTGATACAGCTTTTCGGATAAATGACCTCAACTTTATGATAATCTCTCTCCACATGACTGATAACTCCATTTGGCATAATGGAAAAGCTTACCCCAGAATTAGGAAGTTCAAGTCCAAACTTTTTGTCCTTCTGATTAAAGACAATCATCGTGAAATCATCCATATCAATTAATGCAGATAAACAGAGCGTTTCGCTGAAATCCCTTGGATAAAATTCATCAATAAAGGTGTAAGCTTTATTAATAAGTACATCCCTCTTTAAGGATCCTGTTTGAGATTCTTCATCATTATAGGTGGAAAAGTTAGCCAGACCTTCTTCATCAAAATTTGCTGAAGCAATCACCTCATCTTCCTCACGATCAATAAAGTCAAAGGAATTAGGATCGCCCTCTGCCGGGAAAACATCAATTTCCAAAACATCAAATCCATATATGTATGTTTTTAATTTGTCTAACACTGTTTTGTTCACTGTATGGGCCCCTCTTTAAAGAAAAATGGTTAGTTGAATTTTACCATAAACAATTCTTAGAAGTTAACTATTCCAAGTATAATCTGAACATCACTTCGAACAAAACCCTCACAAAAGATGATTATTGCAGGTGCTTATTCATGATCTCATAAGTGTTACATGGTATGATATAGAGAACTTATCTGCTGCTTACACGCAAATGAAAGGTTCAATTTACTCTCCAAAAGAAGGAGTGCGGATTAGATGGAAAACTACAAGCCATTACGGCAAAAGCAACAAGAATATTTTCGAAGCAATCAAACCAAAAGCATTTCTTTTCGATTAGAAGCATTGGATCAATTGCGCTCCATTATTAAAGCTCATGAACAAGAGATTATAGATGCGCTCCGCAAAGACTTAAACAAGTCAGAATTTGAAGCATATACAACGGAAATCGGTATTCTATTAGAAGAAATTAAGTTTACAAAAAAGCATTTACACAAATGGGCCAAACCTCGAAAAGTGAAGACTGCTTTAAGCCATACAGGAACAAAAGGCTATATTTATCCGCAGCCATATGGGAGCGCCTTAATTATTGCACCTTGGAATTACCCGTTCCAGCTGGCGATCGCTCCGTTAATAGGCGCAATCAGTGCTGGAAATTGTGCCATTATAAAACCGTCAGAGCTCACGCCAACCATCTCTGCTCTCATTAAGAAGATGATTGAATCTGCATTCCCTGAAGAGTACATTGCCGTCGTGGAAGGTGCCGTTGAAACAAGTCAAGCCTTGCTGAACGAGCCTTTTGACTATTTATTCTTCACTGGGAGTGTCCCTGTTGGAAAGATTGTAATGGAAGCAGCCTCAAAGCATCTGACTCCTCTTACACTTGAGCTTGGCGGAAAAAGCCCTGCCATTGTACATCATGATGCAGACTTAAAACTTGCAGCTAAGCGCATTGCCTGGGGCAAGTTTATCAATGCAGGTCAAACGTGCATCGCACCAGATTATGTATATGTACATGAAAAGGTAAGAGACTCATTTTTATCGTATCTAAAAGAGGCCATTGCCGAACTGTATGGCAAACAGCCTCTCGAAAATCGTGACTATACCCGCATTGTCAGCGAAAAACACTTTAATCGCCTTGAGGCGTTTCTGACAAGCGGTCAAATTGCATACGGCGGAAAAACGAATAAAGAAAAACTCTCCATTGAACCAACTGTCATCACAGATGTAAATTGGGGATCCTCTATTATGGAGGATGAAATTTTTGGTCCTCTTCTTCCTATTATGGAATACAAGGACATTGATGATGTAATAGCAGGTGTTTTAAACTTTCCCAACCCGCTTGCCCTCTATTTATTTACAAGTGATAAACAGATTGAACATCATGTCCTTGAGAGCATTTCATTTGGCGGCGGCTGTATTAATGACACGCTATATCACTTGGCCACTCCCCACCTGCCCTTTGGAGGTGTCGGAACAAGCGGCATGGGTTCCTATCATGGCAAAAGCAGCTTTGATGCCTTCTCTCATGAAAAAAGTGTTTTAAAACAGTCTACTGTTTTTGATATGCCATTTCGTTATCCAAACAGTAAGGATGGGTTGAAATGGATCCGGAGATTTTTGGGTTAGAATGGATTATCTCTTAAATAAAGGCTGTCGGCCGCTATCCGATAGCCTTTATTTTTCAGCACTACAACTCCCTTTTTATCCTTTACGAATCTTTAGATTCCCTGTGTTTTGAATATCTATTTCTATATTAAAGTCCACTTTCAGTTCTGGAAAATAAACACTGCGCCATTCTTTTAGTTGATCACGAGGGATTTCGCGCCTAAAGTATTGGCCAATTCCTAGAATGTCTGACTCGCTTTCTTTCATCTGCTCAAAAAGGCTTTGGTATCTTTCAGTCAGCAGCTTTTCTAATTCCTTTTTAATCTCGTTTTCAGAAGGATCATTGATCGTTTCCAAGATAGTCACTTTTAGTTTTAAGAACAGCGAAAAAACCGGTATATCCTCTTCCAGCTTGCTTTTGAACTTCATTTTCTCACCTAGGATCATGACACTTGCATCATCCAGCACTTCTATTTTCCCCAGTGTGCTCTCTCCATTGAAGGCATTATACAATAAAGTTTTATTGGCTGAAATATCTCCCATCATGACGCCATTTTTAATAACCGCAGATCCTGTATGCTCAACCAATGTTGTTTTTCCAAGCTTCATTAAAGGCACAGCAACGTCATTTGTGTAAGAATAGATGCTTCTGTATACTTCCCATATTCTTGTTAATGCTATTTGCGGATCCCAGCCTGCACTTTTTTCAAAGAAATCTAATAAAATGGTTCCTTCAGCTTTTGGTTCACTGCTCATGGCACCAAAAAATGTGGATAAATCCTGATCAATAACAGCAAATAAAGCTTTGGAGGATATATCCCTTGATCGGATAAAACCGGAAATCAAATCCTTTACTCCCTTTTCAGCTAGCTCCCGATCTACCACAATGACTTTTACATGCAAAAGATCCACACTTCTTTCCATATTTGCACTAATGTGGTCAATGATCTCATTTACGGTTTTCCCAGTTCCAGACACTACGATGCTTTCAATCTGTCCCCCAGCCGGCTGCGGAATCTGCAGGTACACTTCATAGTTTTCGTCCTGCTGTGTCACACCGAGGACAACAGGCATCACACGATGATTAATGTCTTTATTATCCCAGCAGCCGCTGAGGATAAACATGGATGTAAGCAATAGAATAAGAAGCAAATATCTTTTCACCCATTCACACCTTCTTTACGTTTCTTCCAAAGACCTAAACCAAATATGGAAAGCGGAACAAATAAAATGACATAAAAACGTAAAGGCGTATTAATCTGAAACAACCTCTCTGCATCACTCCAATTAGGGATACGCAGACAGATGCAATAGATGAAGAATGCCAGGCCAATCGCTGCCCATTTCTCTGATAAAATAGGAATATAATATTTTGTAATTCGCACTGTTTTCCATAAAACAAGGGCAATAAATAACATAATAAATGTGATTAAGCATAATAGAAAAAACATGGTGATACGATCAAACATAAGCCAAGATATATTGATGCCATCTACAGCAGCAACATATGGAAATATAAAGGTCTCAGCTGTAGCCTGACCAAATGTTAACACTGGCACATAAACAGATAATAAATAAGCAGGTACGATTGCTGCCAGGCCAATGAGGATCCGGGTGTTCCGAAAAGATAGCACTGGCTGTATAAAACCCAAAAATAGGAACCCTCCCCCAATAGCAAAGTAACTATTAAGATAAGATTGCTTCTTGATAAAAGAGAAGTCACTGCTCCATATAGGAATCACATAGCGCCAATCTACATTCTGAAAAGAAATCGCTATAACAAATAAAACTAATGGCAGGAAAAGAAAAGACAAGAGAAAGCCTGTCTTAAAAATGGCTGAAAGCTCCTGCATGGACAAATAACAGGAAATAGACAGAATAAGGAGCATTACAGCCCAGAGCGGGGTCTTTGTAAGAAAAATGATATTAATGATCTCTGAATAAGCTCTGACCATAATAATATTGATCATTAATAAGTATAATCCTGTAGGTATTAATAAAAGAATGGTCCATAGCTTTCCAAAAGAAGAATATATGTCAATAATATTTTTATTTTTAAAGTAACTTAATCCTTTTAAGTAAATTAAGACTATTACAAAATGCAAGATAACTCCTATGACTATTGGAATCCATTGAGCTTCACTTGAACTTTCAATGATATTTGCAGGGTATAGAAAGAATAAAAGTCCTAAGTGTGTCAGTATGTACATCACTACAATCTGCCAGCTTTTATCCACTGCTTTTTTCTCCTTTATTTAAGTTAAAATACAAATAAGGAATGCCAAATGTTTCAATACTGGCTAAATAGGTACATATGATAAACAATCCTACCAAAATGCCAAGAATCCCATAAAGGGATGCCAGGAAAACGATAAGATACTTAAAGATCCTTATAGAAATGGAATTTTGAAATCCTACTATGGTCGAGTTGGCAATTGTAGCTGCAGCTAAAATAATGATGAGCAGGTTACTGACCAGCTTTGCTTCTACAACCGCCTGCCCTAAAATAATGCCCCCTACCATTGTGATCGTCGGACCAATACTGCTTGGCAGCCGAATACTTGCCTCTAAGATTAATTCTAGGATCAGAAGCATAATAAGAATCTCAATAATCGCCGGATAGGGAACACCCTCCCTGCTTTGTGCAACTGACAATGCAATCTCTATTCTTAGTACTTCGGGGTTTACGGCAACTAAAGCAACATATAGTCCCGGAATAATTAACGCAAGAAGAATGCCCATTATTCGGAGCAGCCGTACAGAGAGCATAAGCGGGTAGGGGTAATTATGGTCGTTATACAAAAAAATCATATCTCTTAATACACCAGGCAGGATAAGTGCTAAGGATAGTCTATCTATAAATAGAACCACTCTTCCTTTTCCGATTGCCCGCAGTGCTTCATCTGGGATTTCAGTTGTATTGATTTGCGTAACGAAACTCCACTTTTTTAATCCAAGCATCTTATAGGCATCCTGAATACATTCAAGTTCGGCTTGATTCATAAATTTTGCAATTTGATCTTGTATTTTGGACAGCAGTTCTGAATGAACCATTTCCTGATTATAGAGCAGAGCTATTTCCTTCTTATACTGTTTACCCATTTCATAGGTTTTAACCTTTAAATGCTGTGATTTCATATTCTTCCTGACCAGTCCAATATTGAGTTTAATATCCTCATTGAAAGAAATGGGCGAACCTAACACAACATTTTCATTTGAAGAGCTTTCAATCGAACGATTTAAAGAAACAGGAGCTGGTACAAG
The DNA here is from genome assembly GCF_001636345.1 of Cytobacillus gottheilii. GTDB lineage: Bacteria > Bacillota > Bacilli > Bacillales > Cytobacillaceae > Cytobacillus > Cytobacillus gottheilii. The sequence continues at coordinate 942,449 of NZ_KV440945.1, read as the reverse complement.
ACTAATAGCAAGATCCTTATTCGTTCTTGCAAGCAGCAGTTTGCCTTCTAAAAGAGAGGCTTCAGCTGTTTCAATATCCGCCAACTCCTCTCCGTGCTGCTCAATCTCTTCGATTACCTTATATTCTTTCAGTTCTCCAAGTGTTTTATCTAATTCAACCAAGCTGTCTAAACCTATTACAAAAACGGACTCGCCGCAGATTATTTGTTTTTTACAGAAGAAATCGTCATTTCCCTGAAAAGCATCTTTTATCTTTCCAATAAAAGAATTCATATGTGGTATCCTTTCATCTTATAATTGGGAGTAGTTTTGCCAATAAGAAAAAAATTATGTTGATGAGTAAAGAAAAGTGGGAAACATTAGCGATTCTTTTCGTTAAAATATACCCCTTGTGGTATAAGATGAATTTAATTAAAGAATTTTACAAAGAAAGGTGAAAAAGTATGAGCGGATATACTGAACTGAGAAATTGACAGCAGAATGAAAGTACAATAAAAAAACGTGCAAAGTTACGCTAAATATAGCGAAAGCTTTGAACGTTTTTTTAATCCATTTTTTCAAACTCCTGAATCATCAATTCGTAATTCATAGCCCCTAAAGTTCTATATTGAATAACGCCATTCGAATCTATCATATATGTAGTCGGAAGGGGCTGGATATTATACAAATCAGCCATTTCAGCTTCTTCATCTAATAAAATCGGAAATGTTAATTCGTATGTATTAGCAAAATTCTCAACCTGCTCATTATTCATTTCAGTGTCGGTCATGTTTACAGCTAATATTGCTACATCACGATCTTGATGAAACTTTTCCATATCTGGCATCTCTGCCCGGCATGGCGGACACCAGGTTGCCCAGAAATTCACCATAACACGCTGTCCCCGAAAATCAGATAATTTTACACGTACCTCTTTGTTTAACAATTCAAGTTCGAAATCAGGTGCTATATCCCCAACGTCTAGACCAACCTCATTCTCACTTTCATTAAGCTGTTTGGCTGTGTTGTTCGTATTTGTGAAATCGTAAATGGCCCAAGCCAGCATACCTAAAATAACTCCAACAACAATTGTATTTTTCATAACCTGCCCTCCTTCTCCTAATTAACATCCTCATTAATAAATCTGAGAAAATAAAATCCTGTAACAAGATTAACTGCTTTATTAACGTTTAAGGATTAGATTTCTTTTCATCATAACCACTATACCGAGCACCATAAATGCCAATACAAACCACCTGGCTACAATAAATCCGAAAATCGTGATGAATGGCTGAAAGTAAGATAATATAAGCATTCCAGCTGACCAGCCAGTAAGGAGTGCCAAAACAAGATTGACAGATTTCAACCGCTCACGAAGATAAAGATACAAAACAAGAATCAGGCCAGCTATGAGCATGTTTCCAAGACTCAAAGAGTTATTCTTCCACACCAATTGAATAAACTCATATAAAAAAATTGCTAATAAGAAAATAGGCAGAAAAGCAGCACTTAAACCGATAAAATGAAGCTGTTTATATTTAGATTTATATACAAGCAGTACAATACTGAACAGAACTGCCAAGTAAAACGCTGAAGAATTACTTGGATAAGCTAACACTGCCAATGGGTCATCAATAAATATTCGCCAATTGACCAGTACCTTTCCTATAATCATGAAGATAACAAAATTCAATAGTGCTGTTATAACTTCATCAATTTCTCTTTTCTTTTGCTCCTTCGGCTGCTCACTTAAAAAACAAAAAGCTATGACGCCAGCCAAAAAGCTAAATGCAACGATTCCAAAAAACAGTAATTTACTGGTTATCGCCATATTGGATTTCCTCCGTTCACTCTATACCAAAACAATACACTGGAAGTATGAAGAATCCGTGAAAACTCATAAAAAATTCAAGGCATAGGGAGTCCCTTTTATGAGCATAAAACAAAGACAGTAAAGTGCTATAACTTCACTGTCCTCATGTGTAATGTTACCTCATTACATCCAAGCACTCATACCGCCAGTAACATTGCTTATTTGCTCAAAGTCTTGTTTTTAATAATTAAATGATGACACTTAACCCTACCAGTAAGGGCCTTTTCTGACGAATACCCGCATACGTATATTATTATGAAAAGAAAAAGTCCAATACTTTTTCTTATGGTATTGAACTTTATCTGCTTTTCACCAGTAAATTGACTGCTTCTTTCACTAAATCCTCTGTGCTTTCCCCTTTTTCCAGGTTCTCCCGAATACATTGTTCTAAGTTCATACTGACAATAAGGCCAATCGTTCGGTCAATGCCACTGCGGGAAGCTGATAATTGGGTGATGACGTCACGGCAATCCTTATTTTGTTCGATCATCTGCAAAACTCCCTTAAGCTGACCTTCAATACGCTTTAAACGGTTTACAACGGATTTATCATATTCCATCCTACTTCCCCCCTTTTTCCCCTATTGTACCCTAAAAGGGATAAATGGAGATACTTTTATAGACGTCACTTTTAACCATCCTTACTTAAAATTATATTGCGTAACGATCTTTTCTCTTCCGCTCACGAGATCGTTAAAATACTCATAAATATTAATGCCTAAATAAGACCCGGAAATATTATATATATTTTCATAGCTTAAGTTATTTAATGCCATGACCATATTGTAACTGCGCTGACCTGAACGGCAATGAATATACACTGGCTGATCTGTTGGAATCTCATCCAGTCTGTCTCTAAATTCGCTAAGCGGAATGTTAACTGCATTTTTTAAATGCCCTGCCTGATATTCTCCCTTTTCACGGGCATCAATAATAAAGGCATTACCTTCTACTAAATCACGAACCTGCGAAACCTTAACTTCCTTATATAGTCCATGAAGCTGGTTCTCTGCTACTAATGCAGCATGATTTACGACATCCCTAGCCGTCCCAAGCATCGGTGAATAGGTTAATTCAAGGTCTTTTAAATCCTCTATTGTTCCATTCAGCTTGATGATGGCTGCGATAACATCAATTCGCTTGTCGACATTTCCTTTTCCAATCGCCTGTGCACCTAAAATTCTGCCAGACGGATATTCGTATACTAATTTAAAATGCATAGGGTTGCTATTTGGCATCAATCCCACTTTATCTCCTGGTATAACATAAACAGAATCGTGAGAAATCCCCGCATTTTTAGCAGTTCTTGCATTCAATCCGGTTGCTGCGGCATTAAGATCAAAAAGGTGAATAGACGAAGAACCAATCACGCCTTCATTTCTGTTTGGAATCTCATACATATGGTCTGCAGCTGCTCTCGCCTGCTTTAAGGCCGGACCTGCCAGCGCCAATCTGGTTGGTTTGTTTAATAAACGATGATATACCTCAATAGCATCACCAACAGCATAAATATGCTGGTCGCTTGTTTGATAGTGATGGTTAACCTTAATCGCACCTGTCTCACCAATTTCTAGACCAGCATCTTCCGCTAAAGTCGTTTCTGGTCTAACTCCAATTGCCAAAACAACGACGTCCGCTTCTATTTTTCGGCCTGAATTCGTTTCTATAAAGGTATCAGAAATTTTTGCTAAGCCATCATTTAAAATAAGCTCCACACCATGACCCACTAGCTCTTTATGAAGAATTTGAGCCATATCATAGTCAAAAGGTGTCATAACTTGATCAGCAAACTCAATTAACGAAACGTCTAGACCAGCTAATTTTAAGTTTTCAGCGACTTCTACACCAATGAAACCTCCGCCTATAACAGCCGCCTTTTGAACATTTTCAGTTTTTATAAAGCGATGCATTTTTTCAATATCCACCACATTTCTTACTGTAAAGACATTGGCATTGTTTACACCATCAAGATTTGGCCGAATTGGCTTTGCTCCTGGTGAAAGAACTAAATGATCATAAGTTTCCTCGTAATATTCACTTGTTGCTAAATTCTTCACTGAAATGCTTTTTTCTTTACGATTGATTTTCACCACTTCTTGACTTACTCTCGCTTCGATATTGTATCTCTTTTTAAATATTTCAGGATTCATTAACACGAGCTTCTGACTATCTTCTACAATGCCGCTTAAATGGTACGGAAGTGAACAATTTGAAAAAGAAACATGCGGCCCTTTTTCAAACATGATGATCTCTGCATGCTCGTCCAGTCTCCTAGCTCTTGCAGCAACAGACGCTCCTCCAGCAACTCCACCGACAATTACGATCTTTTTCCCCATATTTGTCACTCCTTTGGTTATCTTATATTTCATTTTATACCCATGGGGGTAAATGGTCAACTATGGGGATTGATTATTAGATCGTTTGAGTATGATTTAATTTGTGTGCAAGGTAACCTTATTAATCTATATAATCCTATAGTGAACATGCCAATCAAACTTTTCACTTTTTGCTGTGCTGCGATAACGCCAGAAAGCTGCCACACTAAGTGACAGCTTTCTTCCATTATCTTATGCTCCCATTACATAAAACACATACCGGCTCATGCCTTCTGCAAAGATCAAGACAGCGAGTGCTCCATAAGCAAAGTAGATTGGGATTTTTTTATTCATTGCAATGGACAAATAGCCAATGAAGAATATGCCAATAATTTCAATCATCCACCTAATTGCAACTGTTGTTTGATAACCTTCTAGTGCATCCATCACATTCACACCTGCAATTTGGTTCACTTCAGGAGCAGTAATCCCGAAGATTGCAACACCGATCAGCTGAATGGCTATTCCGCCTAGTGCAATGTAGAATGCATTTTTCACAAAAGCTTGCGCAAGTTCTTCATTTTTTGCCTTTAAGAAAGGAACAAGTAAACTCACAATTAAAATTGGACCTAATACAAAGGCTGTTCCATAAAAAGATGTATACGTATTAATAGAATTCCAGCCGCTAACCAGTGTGTTGTAATAAATCGCACCCATACAATAGATGTCAAAAAGTCCAATGACAGCTCCGGCAGCTAACAGCCATACATTCACCTTTTTCTGAATAAATGCAAGCCCTGCCGCTCCGCAAGCAACAGCAATAAACATTCCTGTTACAAGGATCTCTCGGCTCATCCAAGATGACCCTAAGTGCCGAATAGTGTTCAGTGCATTTTCTGGAGAACCCAAATGTGTAAAGGAAGCCGCCAGACCAATAAGTGATAATCCGGCAATGACAACCAGCGGCAGTTTCATCACGTGAAACTGTTGTTCTGGATCCAGTTTTGATAACTTTTTATAAAAAATCAGGAGCATCACAGTACCGCCAATGGCAGCCTGCATGCAAAGAGTAAAGATCAGTAAAGACCATTCATGCATCTTTTAAACCTCCTTTATTTAGCGTTTCTATGTGCAGTAATAACAAGATTTGGCTTCGTAATAGATGAATTAGGCAACCCTTTTATATCACTGACATTTCCATATTTAGCTCGCAGTTCTTCAATTGGACCGTATTCAATAGCGCGCATTGGACAAGATCCTACACAAGCTGGATTTTCACCAGCAGAGATTAAATCAATACAGAAATCACATTTTGTCATCTTACCAAGCACTTCATTGTATTGCGGAGCGCCATAAGGACAGTTCCATACACAATATTTACAGCCGACACACTTATCATGGTCTACTAATACAACGCCGTCTTCTTCTCTTTTATACATTGCACCAGTTGGACATCCTTCCACACACTTTGGATTTTCACAATGGTTGCAAGAAATAGATGTGAAAAAGGTTTGGATATTTTGAATAACAGCATGATCTCTTTCTACATAGTCACCTTCGGAATGCTCATAAACACGGCGAAAGTTGACACCAACCTCATTATCATTTTTATCTTTACACGCTACCACACATGCTTTACAGCCTGTACAATAATCATTATTTATATAAAAGCCTAGCTGAGCCACTTGCTCTCCCACCTTTCATTCTTCTACACTCTTGCTACTTCAACTAAGTTTGTATGCTGAGGATTTCCTTTAGCCAATGGCGACGGACGCTGACTTGTTAACGTATTGACGTTTCCACGCTGATCAACCCCATCTTTATCCGGACTCCACCATGCCCCTTGCGGAATCGCAATCGTTCCCGGAATAACACGATTGGTCATTTTCACCGGCATATGCACTTCACCGCGGTCATTAAAGATCTTCACACGATCTCCATCTTTTATGTTTCGAGTAGCTGCATCCCGCTCATTCATCCACATCACTTGCGGACCTGCTTCCTCCAGCCACTTATTGTTGTCAAACGTAGAGTGACAGCGACGCTTATAATGCCAGCCAATTAGCTGCAGCGGATATTTCTCTGTTAACGGATCTTCCGGCCCTTCCCAGGATGAGATATATTTTGGGATCGCTGGAATCTCTTCATGGTCATTCATGTCCCACAATGCTTTAGAGAAAATCTCAATTTTTCCTGATGGCGTTTCGAATTTATTGTTTTTAGGATCTTTAATCTGCTGTTCGAACGCGACCACTGAATTGCCTTCTAATGAGACTTGATAAATGCCCTCTTTCTTGAATTCTTCAAATGTTGGGAAGTTCGGATCAGTTTTTCTAGATTCTTCTATAGACCATTTAATCCAAGCCAGCTCATCTCTTCCTTCAGTAAATTTCTGCTCAACACCGAGCTTTTTAGCCAGCATTGTCATCCACTCATAATCTGATTTCGATTCATACATGTTTTCAATACATTTTTGTGACAAAATCGCCTGCTGAGAAGGAGCCCAAGTTGTACCGACATCCCATCTTTCCATAAATGTATTGGAAGGAAGTAAAATATCAGCAAATTTTGCGCTTGGTGTCATAAAGATTTCACTGACAACAATTAATTCAAGCAAGCTTTCATCACTTAATATCTCTGCTGTTTTATTACAATCAGAATGCTGATTGATCAGTGTATTACCTGCTAAATTAAACATGGCTTTCATATTCACTGGTAATGTATCCTGTTCCTCAGCTAATCCTTTCACGCCATCTTTAGCATCCATTTCCGTTCCGCGTACAATCGCATCTGTCCACAAGAAGCATGGAATGGTTAGACCAACTGGATTATCGCCTTTAGGCACAGCTGTTGTTTTAACAAGACTGATATAACCGGCACCAGATGCCCATCCGCCTTTCACACCAACATTTCCGGTGATGGCTGCAAGCACTGTGCCGCCGCGCACAAATTGTTCACCATATGCTTGCCGCTGCGGTCCCCACCCCTGCATAAGCGCTGATGGTTTATTGGTTGCGTATTCTCTGGCAAGTCTGCGGATGGTTGAAGCAGGTACTCTTGTAATTTTTTCAGCCCATTCTGGAGTTTTAGGAACACCATCTTTTTCGCCAAGGATGTAACTTTTTAAAGACTCTCCCTCTGGCACACCATCAGGCATATGGTTTTCATCAAAACCGACACAATATTGATCTACAAAGCTCTTATCATATAAATTTTCTGTAATGATGACATGTGTCATGGCATCCATCATCGCTGCGTCTGTTGTAGGCGCAATCGGAATCCATTCATCAGCCAGTGCTACAGCCGTATCAGATTGGCGCGGATCAATAACAACAATCTTTACTCCATTTTCTTTCGCCTTTCGCACATAAAAATCTGTTACACCAAATCTCGTTTCAACCGGATTATGACCCCAAAGGATAATCATTTTAGAATGTGATAGGTTATCCAGAGTGCTTCCTGTTTGGGTTGTTCCATACGTAAATGGAGTTGCATTTGTTGTTTGCGCAGAACTATAAGAATTGTGAAATCCTAAGTATCCGCCTGTTAGCCCAAATAATCTCTGAATCATGTTACCTGCACCGATAATACTGCCTGAGTGTCCACTCGCATAGTTGCTGTAACGGCTGGCAGGTCCATACTTTTCTGTTATTCTCGTTAACTCTTTTGCAATATAATCAATCGCTTCCTCCCAGGAAATACGTTCAAATTTCCCTTCTCCCCGCTTGCCTACACGCTTCATTGGATATTTTAAACGGTCAGGATTATACACAAATTGGCGATATCCTCTTCCCCGAATACAAGCCCGCAGCTGCGGCAATTCGAAGGTATCGGCTTTTGTATCTGTTGTTAACCTTGTAACCACGCCATTATTGATATGGGCTTTAATCAGGCATCGGCCACCGCAGTTAACCGTAGAACAAGTTGTGAGCACGAGTTCATCTGCCTTTTTTGCAGCTAATTCCGCTCCAGCTTTTTTCACCATGTTTCCAGTTGTTGCAATTCCTCCTAAAACAACTGGCGCTGATACGGCACCCGACCATTTAATAAATTTTCTTCTTGAAATCTTTTTTTCATTTAGTTCATTGAAGAATCCATTACTCATGTCTGTAACCTCCCATATAAAAAAATCGTATTAAAGCAGTTCATTTACTAATTCACTGTCAAACTGAATAAATGAATTTAGTATATTAGCAGAGCCTTGAAAATAGAGAGAACTGGCATTAGTCAAAATATCTTGAGCCAAATCGGGTATCCATTTTTTCAAATGCTCATCCAGCATTTTTTTCTGACCAAGCAGTGCTGCTGTTTGTTCAGCAGGACTATCTGCATCAAGCACTTTATCAATTAAAATACTCATAAATTCAAGCTCATAGATTAAATGATCGTCTGCTTCATCATGCTGTCCTTCTTGCTTCTTCATTTCTAAGCCAAAAGAGCTGTATAAATCTCTCACTTCAAAAGTTGGATAGTCGAACAGCGCTCGATCCTTTCCTCTATAGACAGACTCCCATGGAGGACAAGGTAAAGAATCCGGTCCGACAAAAAGCCGAAAATAATCCTCTCTTGCTTTTTGAATCGCGAAAGACTCTTCTTCTTGAAAAAAGGATTTTAAAAAATCACCGTCTGATATTTCTTCAGGGAAACCATTGGTTTGGACGTTATCCTTAATCAGACTGTAGGATTCCTGACTCATTGGAGTTGAAAACATAACTATTAGCAATTGATACATATATTTTCTGGCGTTCATCCATTCAATTTTATCCGCACCCATCAATCCCGCTTGGATCATTTTCACATCAACTCCTGTCTAAGATTGTGAACTTAATCACTAACTTAATTGAAGTATATTATTTTCTCACACAGAAAAATATGGACCGTGATACGAAAATAGAAATGAATTTTTGTACAGTGTGACAATAGAAAATGGGGTGAAAAGTGATGTAAATCACCTGATGTCAGCAGATCTTCATGTTGTTGGAGGAATAAGGAAAAGGAAAGGTGGATTTTAATGTAGAATTAATAAAGGGGGAACCTGGGGAATCATCAGATAGGAGTTGAAAATTATTAGTTGTTACCGCCATAAACCAATTGAGCTGATCATTCTGCAATCATTAGAGGGCAGAATGAATTTACCTGATCTCAAGAAAAAGCATCATTTAGAAAAAGGATATGCCGGGGAAAAACGCTTTGATCACTGGCTTGAAACGGAGCTATCATGCTCTTTCATTGTACTTAAAGATATAACGCTGGATGTCCACTCATCCAATGCACTTCAAATTGATACGCTCCTTATCTCTGAAAAGACACTCTACTTATTTGAGGTGAAGAATTATGAAGGTGATTTTTCAATCGATGGAGAAAAGTGGCATTCCATCACAGGTACGGAAATCAAATCACCATTACAGCAGCTCAAACGAAGCGAGCTTCTGCTCAACCAATTTTGCCGCGAGCTTGGCTATAAAATACCAATAGAATCTTATTGTGTATTTATAAATCCCGAATTTCATTTATTTGGCTGCACCCCTCAGCAACCACTCATTTTCCCTGCGCAGATTAAGAGATTCCTCCAAAAGATTAATAACCACTCCACTAAACTTAAAGCCCAGCATCATAAACTCGCTGCTGCATTAAACTCTTACAAGCTAGAAAAATCTCCCTACTCACGTTTTCCTGCCTATTCCTATGACACGCTCAAAAAGGGAGTACCTTGTCCTGTATGCCGAACGTTTATGCTTCCTTCTAACTCTAAAATGGTATGTGATCAGTGCGGATTTGTTGAGAAATTGGGCGCTGCAATACTACGGTGCGTTCAAGAGTTTAAAATTCTATTTCCTGAAGAAAAAATCACTGTTGCTGGAATTTCTAATTGGACTGGAGGCCTGACTGTAAAGACAGTACAAAGAGTACTCAAGAGGCATTATCGCTTGACTGGCAGTGGAAGAGGATCCTTTTATGTTTGATGCTTAAATGGTTCGTCTTCTAGTATGCTTTGGATTATGTCATTTGCTCGTGCATCCATATTGTGATTGCACGGGCTTTTTTGCTATATTGTTTTTGTTAGTGAATAGTTGAAGGCTTTTTATGCGTTATTTTTGGTTTACTAGATTTAGGTTGGGGGTTTTTCTTCTTTTGGTGACACCATTTTTTAGATTCTGGATTATAGGAGGGTTTCTTCCCTTTTCGCGACAACGTTTTCCAGATTGTGGATTTTAGAGGGGTGTTTTTTCTCTTTTCACGACACCATTTTCCAAATTTCGGATTTAAGAGGGATGTTTCTTACCTTTTCACGACACCATTTTCCAAATTTCGGATTTAAGAGGGATGTTTCTTACCTTTTCACGACACCGTTTTCCAGATTGTGGATTTCAGAGGGGTGTTTCTCCCTTTTTTACGACACCTTTTTCCAGATTGTGGATTATAGAGGGGTGTTTCTTCTCTTTTCGCGACTCCATTTTCCAGATTCTAGATTATAGAGGGGTGTTTCTCCCCTTTTCACGACACCGTTTTCCAGATTATGGATTATAGAGGGGTGTTTCTTCTCTTTTCGCGACACCATTTTCCAGATTCCGGATTATAGAGGGGTGTTTCTCCCTTTTTCGCGACTCCATTTTCCAGATTCTAGATTATAGAGGGGTGTTTCTTCTCTTTTCGCGACTCCATTTTCCATATTGTGGATTATAGAGGGGTGTTTCTTCTCTTTTCGCGACTCCATTTTCCAGATTCTAGATTCTAGAGGGTGTTTCTCCCTTTTTTACGACACCATTTTCCATATTGTGGATTACAGAGGAGTGTTTCTCCCTTTTTCACGACACCACTTTCCAGATTGTGGATTATAGAGGGGTGTTTCTTCTCTTTTCACGACGCTAGTTTCCAGATTTTAGATTATAGAGGGGTATTTCTCCCCTTTTCACGACACTATTTTCCAGATTCTAGATTTTAAAGGGGTGTTTCTCTCTTTTCCGCGACACCACTTTCTACATTCTGGATTACTCAGGTTTATTACTCCCCTTTTCACCACACCATTCTCCATATTTATGTTTATCGCACGGTTTCCCCCCTCTTTCACAACTCACCTCTCCCAAAATCCATCTAAAACACCCTCATCTCCCTCTATTATAAGAAGAAAACGTACGCCTCTCCCCACCCTCCTCATTTTCCGCTTCCATCGAAAAGGCTCTAATCAAAATAAACGCTCCAATTACTTGAATCCAGCTCCCAATCATTAGGATGTGTTCTCCCGCTTCCTCCAGTTCCTGCAGTAAGAAAACAGTTCCAATTGCCTCAACGATGGAGCCCAGTGAAACTAGACTATTTCCCGTCATATCCAACTCCCTTGCAGGTGTGTCGGCGGCAAGGTAAGCTCCCACTGCTTCAAATGCTGCACCAAGTCCTTGCACGGAACTTCCCAGTGCATCAATTCGCCTGCCATCTTCTTCTGATTCATTTAATTCGACATGTATCCCAACTGAGTTTGTGGTATTGCCTGCCGCTTCAATCCAGCAGCCCAAGATATAATAGTAAGTTGATTCAGCACTTGCCGGATTGAGATCTTTTGACCTTCCGACTGCCTGTAATGAGTTGCCCAATGCCTCGATCCCATTTCCCTTAAGGACCAGTTCTTTTCCCTTCTTTGTCCGTGTGACGGTGGCATGAGTCTGACCTATGGCTGCTGATAATGTGCCCAGTCCAAGAAGCCATGCCCCTGTTATGAGTAATTCTTCGCCTGCATGATCCATGCCATCCCTCCTGATAAGACGCTGCTACTATGGTATGACGCATTTTCCGCTTTTGTACCTCACATAGGGATCCTCCCAATGGCATTTTGAATAGTTACTACCTATTTGATAAAATAAGAAAGCTACTAATAGAAAAGGAGATTCCCTACATGTCACAGAAAAAGAAATCATCTAATACATTTATTATTGTTTTGACTCTTTTAGTCTTTGCTTCCATTGCGGTGTTTGTTGTGCTCAACAGCAATAACCAAAAAGAAAATGAACCCGGTACTGAATTTTCAGAGCAGCCATCACTGGAAAAACAGCCTAGATTAGGAGAAGAGGATGCACCAGTGAAAGTCGTTGAGTTTGGCGACTTTAAGTGCCCAGCATGTAAAGCATGGGGAGAAAGCATTTACCCGCAGCTTGTGGATGATTATGTAGAAAGTGGACAAGTTGAGTTTGGTTATATCAATGTCTTATTTCATGGCGAGGAATCCACATTAGGCTCTGCTGCTGCAGAAGCCGTGCTAAAGCTAGAGCCTGAATCCTATTGGGACTTCCATAAGAAGCTATTTGCAGAGCAGCCTGAAAATGATCATGATACTGTATGGCTAACGGTGGATAAAATACACGAAGTGGCAGCTGAAACAACTGGCATTGCTGCTGAGGATCTAGAAGCAGCAATGCAAACGGAAGCGGTTGTGGAAGAGGTAAATAAAGATACATCCCTTGTTGAAGAGTATGAAATACAATTAACACCAACCATTATGGTTAATGAAGTGATGATAGAAGATCCTTTTGATTATGAAAAAATAAAAAGTGTAATTGATGAAGCATTAGAGGATCAGGAATAATGGAGGCACAGAAGAAGAGTCAGCTCTTTTTATATCTTGCTTGGGTCATCTCCATGATTGCTGCACTTGGCAGCCTTTATTTTAGTGAAATCCGCGGCTTTATCCCTTGTGAACTTTGCTGGTATCAGCGTATTTTCATGTATCCGCTTGTTTTCGTTTTAGGAATTGGCGCTTTTTATCAGGATCATACGGTGAAAAGAATTGCATTGCCAATGGCTGTGATTGGCTGGTGCATTTCCATCTATCACTACTTGCTGCAAATGGTTCCTGGTTTTGCACAAATCAAACCATGTGCAAATGGCGTTCCCTGCAATGCCAAGTATATCGATTGGTTTGGGTTTGTAACCATTCCTTTCCTGGCCTTAACGGCATTTACACTAATTATTGTTTTACTGTTCATGATGCGCATCAAAAAATAAAGCAAAAGGGTGATCCTGACTTCGGATCACCCTTTTCAAATGTCAGAGCACCTTAATGTGCTTCCGACATATACACTCTATTTTTCCCTGTTCTTTTCACCTTATATAGCGCTTCATCAGCTAGACGGATGACCGACGTGATGTTGTTGATTTCAGGGTGATATACTGCTCCGCCTACACTGCAGCCGACATGAACAATATGTTCATCAATGACAAAGGCATCACCAAGCATAGACACAATCCGATTTCCGATATCGATTCCTCGTTGAACTGGATCTTCTGGCGATTTCAAAACAAGGACAAATTCATCTCCACCAAGTCTTGCAACGAACTCGCCATTCTCGATATTCTGCTTGAGGCGCCTTCCTGTTTCAATCAGGAGCTGATCACCTGCATCGTGACCTAACGTATCATTTACTTTTTTAAATCCATCTAAGTCTAGATACAATACCGTTAATGGGATATTTTCATGTGTAACCCGATCCAGATAACGTTCAAGACCATTGCGGTTCGCAAGTCCGGTCAAATGATCCCTTGAAGCTACATTTTCCATCTCTACTAAATCAGTTTCCGTTTTGGTTAACTGTTTTATTAGTTTTCGCAATGAAATGGAAAGAGATTCAATCTCCTCTATTCCTCTGTAGATTGGAATATCAATTTTTTCCCCTCCGCGCAGCCGGTCCGCAATGTTTGATATTTCCTTCAACGGTGCAGCCATTCTTCTGGCCACTAAGGAAGCTAAAAGGGAAGAAAGAACTGCCAAAATGATGCCGCAGACAATAAAATAGCTCAACATCTCTTTCGTTGGAGCATATGCCTCGTCCACCGTCTGTCTAACAATGACAGTCCATCCCAGACCTTCATAGTCTCTATAGCCATCCGTTAAAGCAAAACCTGTTAAATATTCCTTTCCATCGTCCCATTTCTCTACAGCCCAAGCAACCTGATCTGGTTCGGCATGCTTTAACTCATCAAAATTCAGCGTATGACCCAGCATTTCTTGCGGTCCTAGGAGAACATCTTGATTTTTGCCCACAATGAAAATTTCAAGATTCTCTCTGCCTTTTAATGTATTCAGCATGGACATTTCAACCTCTTTTGCCCATTCCCAGCTTAAGTGTGCCGCCAATACTCCAGTAAAAACACCACCATCGGTTGTAATAGGCATACTAATATCCACGAATCTCATCGGTTCCCCAGTAGGATTTGGCAATAACTCAGCCAGCAGCACCGCTTCATGAACATCACCAATAAATGGCCTTTCCAATGCTTCCTGATAAACTGGCCTCTCTGAAATATCTACTTCTTTTAAAATATCATCTGTAGATGAAACAACTTCGCCTGCTTCATTGGTTAATCCAATCCAGCTGAAAGCAGGAAAGCTTTCTTTGACCTGATTCAGCAATTGATCGATTTCGTTAAGGTCTTCCTGCTCTTTAATGGTCTGCATTTCACTGATAATCTCAACTTCGCCATTTCTTGACCACATGTAACGATCAAGCTTGTCCCCCATTAAATAGGCCATATCTGCTAATGAATCACCAATTTCCGTTTGTACTTCCTGAATGGATCGCTGTCCAATTAAAAAACTTAGTATAATGACTAAAAATACCATAATAATGCCAAAAATAATCGATAGTTGCCTTTGCAGACTACTAGAAAACAACATATAGAACCTCTCCGTTTGTTTAATCATTTTGCAGATACTATTCATTGAGGCGTATTCTAAGATGCAGCTTTTTATTCAAGCTAAAATTGATCAATCTTGAACATAGTAAGTATATAAGATGTGAAGGAATTTTGTATAGCAGAATTCCTTATACAGTTTAAACTTCTATAAATAGTTTTACAGCTGAACTTCCACAGAGTAACTTTCCCCCACTTATTCCGTCTATTGTTTTAGGAGGGAAAAAAATGAAAAAAATCATCTTACTCGCTTTATTTGCCCTTTTTGTAACTGGATGTGATTCAGGTATGGCCGGCACAGACCAAGTAAAAAAGGGAATTGAAGAACAAGATATCACGATACCTAATGATCTTCCACAGCAATTAAAAGAGATCGACAAATCAAAAGTAAACACAGCTATTCAATTTGAGAGTAAATCATTTTTGGATTTAATGGATTCAGTCTTTTTTGAAAATCGTGATCAGGAAGGTTATCAGCGCACAACACATCGTGTATATAAGGCTGGGGACCAATTTGAAATCGACCCCGATGGATTATCACCCACAGCAAGATATGAAGTTGAATTCTTGAAATTTAATTATGAAGAAAGAAAGTTTGAAACGATCATAGAAAAAACAGTTGAGCGCCAGGATCCAAGTTATTTTATCACCATTCCAGATGAAGAGAATGTTGCTTATTATATTGAGCAAGTAGCAATAGGTGAAAATGATGAAATTCGGAAACAGGAATATCATCAAATCTTTGTACCCTATAACGAAATAAATGCAAGAATTGATTTAGACAAGACACACTATTCCCCTGAAGAAAAGATGACCGTTACGCTGACAAACTTGGGTACGATTGAATTAAATACTGGTTATGGTGTGATTTTGGATAAATGGAACGGAGAAAGTTGGGAACAGTTTGAGTTTGAACAAATGGCACCTGCATAGGAATTTTATTAAGAAATGGAGACACTTTTTCGCAGGATGTCGAGCTTTCTCAGCTTGAAAAAGGAACCTATCGTGTGATTGAAACTTTGACAGAGGATGACCGAATATCCGCATCATTTACGATAGAATAAATAGAAGACTGATTAAATGGCGAGCCTTTGAAGTTCCATAGCATGGAAACTTTTTGTTATATCACTTTCATAAACTAAAGAGCTCATTTGATCATGAGCTCTTTGGCTTTTCATATGTGTTGATCCTTTAGGATAAGGTGCTCCCGTTTTTACTGTTTTCTCACTCAGCTGTGCTTCAGTATTTATCCAGCAATTAAGCGAAAATAAACTGCAATATCACCAACATATCAAATTGGTTCTATTTATAGATTTGACTTCCGCCTTCTTTAAATTCTTCTGCTTTCTGCTTTAACCCCTGTTCTATATCTGCTGTTGTAACATGTATATTCTCTTTTGCATAGTTTCGAATATCCTGAGAAATTCTCATTGAGCAAAATTTGGGACCGCACATGGAACAGAAGTGAGCTGTCTTAGCACCTTCTGCAGGCAAGGTTTCATCATGAAATTGCAGTGCCCGTTCTGGATCAAGGGAGAGATTAAACTGGTCCTTCCAGCGAAATTCAAAGCGCGCTTTTGATAAAGCGTCATCTCTTATTTGGGCACCAGGATGGCCTTTAGCCAAATCGGCTGCATGGGCAGCGATTTTATAGGTGATCACACCTTCCCGGACATCATCTTTATTTGGCAGTCCTAAATGCTCCTTCGGCGTCACATAGCAGAGCATGGCTGTTCCATACCAGCCGATCATGGCTGCGCCGATTGCAGAGGTTATATGATCATAGCCTGGTGCAATATCGGTTGTTAGCGGACCTAATGTATAGAAAGGCGCTTCTTGACAGACTTCAAGCTGTTTATCCATGTTTTCTTTAATCAGGTGCATTGGGACATGCCCAGGACCTTCAATCATTACCTGTACATCGTGCTTCCAGGCAATTTTAGTCAACTCACCTAATGTTTCAAGCTCTGCAAACTGGGCTTCATCATTTGCATCTGCAATTGAGCCGGGACGGAGACCATCGCCTAATGAAAAAGCCACATCATACGTCTTCATGATTTCACATATTTCTTCAAAGTGAGTATAAAGAAAACTTTCTTGATGATGATATAAACACCACTGAGCCATAATGGAACCGCCGCGAGATACGATCCCAGTCATTCGCTTAGCTGTTAATGGAACATAATGCAGCCGCACACCAGCATGGATTGTAAAATAATCTACCCCTTGTTCGGCTTGCTCAATCAGAGTATCGCGAAATACGTCCCAATTAAGATTTTCCGCAATCCCATTTACTTTTTCAAGTGCCTGATAGATTGGAACTGTGCCTACAGGAACAGCAGAATTTCGGATAATCCATTCCCGTGTTTTGTGTATATTTTTCCCGGTCGATAAATCCATAATGGTATCAGCACCCCAGCGCGTTGCCCAGGTCATTTTTTCAATCTCCTCTTCAATCGACGAGGATACAGCGGAATTGCCGATATTGGCATTGATTTTCACATGAAAGTTGCGGCCAATAATCATTGGTTCACTTTCAGGGTGATTAATATTTGCTGGAATGATGGCTCGTCCGCGGGCGACTTCCTCACGGATATATTCAGGATTCATATTTTCCCGGATGGCGATGAATTCCATTTCAGGTGTGATGATCCCTTTCCTTGCATAATGAAGTTGTGTAACATTTTTTCCTCGTTTTGCCCGCAGAGGCTTTCTTTTTAGCCCGGGAAACACACCGTGCTGGGTACGCTGGTCGTCTTCATTGCGGTAACCATTATCTTCTGGTTTTATCCTGCGACCTTCATAGCTTTCAATATCGCCGCGTTCATACATCCATTTCTGGCGAATGGGCGGCAGTCCTTTTGTCAGATCCACTGCATAATTCTGATCCGTATACGGCCCGCTTGTATCATAAATACGCACGGGCTCGTTCTTCTCATCTCCAAAAGATCCTGTGGTGGCACTAAGTTCAATTTCTCTCATTGGCACCTGGATATCAGACCTAGTACCTTCTACATACACTTTTTTGCTGCCGGGAAAGCTGGACATAATAGAAATCATTTTACCGTTTACAGTGGGGTTGATCATTTTATCTCTCCTTTAACATATTGTTAAGGACTTGATCTCGGGAAATGCAAAGACATCCTTCAGTGAAGTGCACAAAAAGAAGCTGGGTCCATTGTAAAATAAACAGACCCAGCTTCAGAATATGCAGAAGTATACATAGCAAGTATTCACTAACTTCCCTACGCTGGCATGATCCAGATCAGGTCCAAAGGGTCAAGAAACTTTATAGCGTTTCCCTCTCAGCCCAGCTTATTGGACTCCCCCAGTTATAACTATTCAATTGTGCTTTTAGTTTAATACATACAAACAGTAAATAAAAGGATATTTTAGAATTTATTGAAAAATAGGACGAAAGAACGTTGATTCTGGGAATCTTAAAATGATGACATTACCTGCACTGATACAGAGCGGAAGTTATATAGTAGATTTTTAAGATTGCTAGTTATAACTTCAGAAACTGAACTAAAAAAAGGTTGAACTAGTCAGCCTAATTCAACCTCCATACTATATAATTTTTTTTACTATAGATTATTAATGATGATTCACATTAAACTCTGTTTACGTTCGCTCCACTCTCTTCTTCTTTGCCTTTATTTAATTGCTTGCGGATAAAAGGCATTACATAATAGTCAAGACCGAATCTTCCAGCGTTGTAGCCAGCAACTAAAATGAATACACCCATTAGAATGTCTGTCGGGTTATGAGATACAGTACCTGTAAGCAAGAAAGAGAAGTTCATCAAAATTCCGAAGAATGCTGCTGCTGTTGTTAAGCATCCAAGAATTAATCCAAGTCCAACTAAGAATTCGCCCCATGGAATAATGAAGTTAAATAGATCGGCATTCGGCAATGCAAAGCTTTGAAGGAAGCTGTTATACCAGCCAAAAACAGGTGCTCCATCTGGTCCCATTACCGGGTTTGCGGCTGCGTTAGCCAGGAATCCTTTTGAATCAAATCCTCCTGTGATTTTCCCCCATCCAGCTGTGATCCATAAATATCCCCAATAAACACGTATAACTGTTAATAGTGCTGCTGCAATTTTGTTTTCTCTTAACCAAGTGTTAATCATCTTGCATCTCCCTTTCTATTTTGAAAGATTATTTTATGATTGCTTCTTACACTTAGAATATACCATGGTGGAGGATACTCCACATCAACATTGTGATAAACTTCACAATGTTGTAATAAAGATGTGACGGATTGTTGAACAATGTGATTTTTTATAGGATTTTCATCACTAGAAAGCATTTGTATTGGTGAGGAAAGCGCCGCTGTTGGGACTTCTCTGCGTTCTATTTACATCACAATCCGATTATTAGAGCTCATTTTGAGGAACAAATGCTGGATTAAACGGAGAATTTTATAAAAAATACTGCAAAACCTTTTAAAAAATATAAATGATAGACCTTTGAACCGGGATATCCGCCGTCGCGAGTAAAATATCCGCCGTTAAATGGGATTTATCCACCGTAAAAATTTTTTATCCGCCGTAAAAAAAATATATCCGCCAAAAACAACGTTTTATCCGCCAAACCCCGTTCAAGTTATACAATACGTAAAAAGCCGGCAGCACCAATAGTGGCGCCAACCGGCCTATAAAATAAAATTACTTCGTCTCTCTATGCAATGTACGTTTCTTCAAGCGCGGGCAGTACTTCATTAATTCAATTCTGTCCGGGTTGTTGCGCTTATTTTTCGTCGTAATATAATTACGGTCTCCTGTTTCTGTACAAGCAAGTGTAATGTTTACTCTCATGATCAAAACTCCTTTTCGTTTGGTTTAAACACTAAAAACAATTCTTTCAGCCGCTTGACGGACTGATGACTAAATGGGCAGCTGAGATGCCGCCTCCCACAACAGCAATAGAAGGCTTCATTTTCGTTAAATCGGCAGCTTCATCGTAAATATGGAAAAGCTGATGTGAGTGAGCTTCAAGGTTACTCGCCCACTCAGGAATATTCAGCTGGCCATTCACACTTAGTGCCAGTACCACGTTTTTCGTTTTAAAACGATTCCCTGCCACAGTGCTGATGGTCCAGCTAGCATCTTCCCGGTCAACTCCATTAACAAAGCCTTGATGCCAGCAGGATTTCATGTTGAGATTTCGAAACAGAGCTTGGCTATGCTCATTGAAAAGCTCCAATGAAGGCCGTTTATATACTCCATAAAAATCACTTTTCTTTCGATTCTGGTCGTCAGCATATTTTCTCAAAGAGAAAGGCTCAACATCCAGATGATGTACAGACGGTGATCTTAAAAATTTCATCTCAATCATTTCTGTTGTCTTGGTCCAACGGTATAGCGGTGTTTCATGGGGTCAATGATGAGCAGCTGAGATGCTGATACTTTGTTATTTTTCATTAGAAACGCTGCAATTGTACAGCCTTGAATACCGCCACCTACTACAATCCATTCGTAGATCATGTCTATCTCCTGCCTTTAAAACGAAATTATTACGATTTAATTTTCAAGCTTCATGAAGGGAAAAATAAAAATATTTAACATGATCATCTATATTTTTATTTTGCAAGCGAACTTTTTCTGTTAAATCAAGCCATTGTGCATGCTCCATTTTCTGCTCAAGCTGCATACTAATAGTGTCTTCAATTTTGTGCATTGTCATCATCAGCTGCCCAAAGGAAAGATTAAAGTGTTCGGCAGCTTGCCGATGAGGTGAATGTTTGACAAGCAGTGACATGAATTCATCCGAGGTTGAAGCTTGACTGGCCAGTTCATCTTCCAGATTAACAACATATTCATAAATATCCTTTTGCCTCGAAGGAAGTGATTTAATAATCTCTCTTGAGAGAGTTTCCATTAAATGAGTATTCATGCTAATACCCCCAACCATCTTGCTAATAGCAACATTTTACTTATTTTTCATATTATATTTTTGCATAAAGCGATCTGCACGGCCACCGCGTTCAGCAAACTTTTGAACACCTGTATAGAACGGATGTGTATCTGATGTAACCTCTAGTTTAAGCAGCGGATAGGTGTTTCCATCTTCCCAAGTAATCGTTTCGTTTGATGTTTTCGTTGAGCCTGTTAAAAATTTAAAACCGCTATTTGTGTCCATGAATACCACTTTATGATACTCTGGGTGAATATTTTCTCTCATTTTAAATTCCTCCTTTTATATTTACCAGCTGGCTTTTTTCACACCCGGAATTTGACCTTTATGAGCATACTCTCTGAATGCAATCCTCGACATTTTAAATTTACGCAAATATCCGCGCGGTCTGCCTGTTACCTGACAGCGGCTTTTCAGACGGGTCTGCGATGAATCTCTTGGCAGTTTCCTTAATGCCTCGTAATCACCTTTTTCCTTTAATTCTCTGCGTAACTCTGCATATTTTAAGACAAGCTCTTGTCTCTTCTGTTCTTTTACAACCTTTGATTTCTTCGCCAAAAATTTCACTCCTTTGATTAACTAAATCGTAACTGTTACGATTTATTTTCGGGATAAAGTCATTTAATCATATTTTTTTATGAAATGCAACCTCTATGAATTGTGCTTGATTTTTATAACGTTTGTTTTATGTCTGTTTTTAATAATAACCTTCTTAGTTCTGTTTTAACTCGTTTTATCTCCATCTTCCTCTTATTCTTCAGTACCAATCATCACAGTTTGTGCGGTTGGAACGGTAAAGGAAGGCAGCGGGTCAGGAAGTGAGTTCCAGTCTCCCTGCATTTCCGTTTCTGTTAACTCACCATTTTTAAGAGACTGTACAATTTCATTTTGATTCATGTCAATACCAATAAAGACGAGTTCTGTCAGGCGATCACCATTAACTTCATCCCATCGATCCTTTAGTTCTGGATCCTCTTCGAACATAACAGCCTGCTCTTCTTCAGGCAGTGCCGCAATCCAGCTTCCCCCGGATTGAAAAACAATGGATGGACCTGCCTGAGAAATAAGACAGCTTTCAACGTTTCTTGAAGCCAGCCATATAAAGCCCTTCATACGAATAACCTCCACTGGAAAATCTTCTAACCATGCATAAAAGCGCTCGGGGTTAAGCGGCTTTTTACTTCTATATACGAAAGAACTAATCCCATACTCTTCGGTTTCAGGGGTATGTTCACCATTTAGCTCTTTAATCCAGCCTGCACCTGAACTCACTGCATCAAAATCAAACAAGCCTGTATCGAAAATGTCGTTCATATCTACTTTTGACATGGTACTTTCAATTATTTTGGCATCAGGGTTTAATTGTCTCAGAGTTGCTTTTAATTCGTTTTTATCTTCTTCCTCTACAAGATCTGTTTTGTTTAGGATTAGTATATTAGCAAACTCAATTTGATCAATTAACAGGTCAACTACTTCTCGATCATCGTTTTCATCTGTACCTTGTTTACGGTCAAGCAATGATTCACCTGAAGCATAATCATGCCAAAATCGATTTGCATCAACAACGGTAATCATGGCATCAAGCTGACACATGCTGGACAGATCAATATCTAATGTCTCATCCATATAAGTAAAGGTCTGTGCAACTGGAATAGGTTCACTAATTCCGCTTGATTCAATGACGATATAATCGATATCACCGCTTTCTACCAGTTTATTAACCTCAATAATTAAGTCTTCTCTTAAGGTACAGCAGATACAGCCGTTTTGCATTTCTACTAATTTTTCATCCGTTCTGCTGAAGCCGCCCTGCTTTACAAGTGCTGCATCAATATTGACCTCACTCATGTCATTGACGATCACAGCCACTTTCTTGTTATCTCTGTTTGATAAAATATGATTAAGCAATGTTGTTTTTCCAGCACCTAAATAGCCGCTTAATACAGTAACCGGAATTTTTCTTTGTGTCATTGGTAATCTTCTCCCCTCAATCTTTTTAATAGATATCATTATAAATCGAAATGATTACGTTTTACAATTAATTATTTATTCAAACTATTATTCCGATGCCTAAATTGAAAAAGACTGCCACAGATAGATCTGCAGCAGCCCTATTTCAACATCTATTATTCGCGATCTTCTTTGTTCAAATAATTATACTGTGAACGATCTACGGGGAGGAAGCTATCTGGTGTATAAAACCGCAGAAGATCTCCATTTACCACTTTATCAGACATCCCAAGCTTTTGTTCTGCGATTGTCTGATATTCCCTCGCTTCATCTAACCGGCTTTCGTCCAGCAGTTCACCAGTTGTGGAATCGTAAAATTTGCCATCAGCATAAGTAAACACCGAACTCACGAAATCTCCATTCCTGAATGGAATTATATCATCATGCTGTTCTGACAGGAGATCCGTACCTAAATGAATATATTCGTCCGTCTCAATCCCCAGCAAGTGAAGCAGTGTCGGCAGCAGATCAATCTGGCCCGTATACTCTTCATTCATGCCGCCTTCCATGCCTGGTACACGAATAAATAATGGCGTACGCTGCAGACCTGCACTTTCAAATGGTGTGACCTCTTTTCCAATAACCTGCTCCATCGCCTTGTTGTGGTTATTCGAAATACCATAGTGATCGCCATACATAATAATGATGGAGTTATCGTATAAACCGTTTTCCTTTAAATCATCAAAAAATTGCTGAAGCGCCTCATCTGCATATCTGGCAGTTTGAAAGTAATTATCAACCGTTTTATTGCCCGTTGTATGCTTATCAATAGTTGCTTCCTCTTCATTAATTGTAAAAGGAAAGTGATGAGTAACGGTAATAAAATTCGCATAAAATGGTTCAGGCAGTGCCTTTAAATACGGCATCGATTGTTCAAAAAACGGCTTGTCCATCAAACCATATTCAGCCTGCTGGTCAGCGCTCATTTCATAGTAGCTTAAATCAAAAAACTCATTGTAGCCGAAAGATTTATAAATTTCATCTCTATTCCAGAAGCTTCCCGTATTTCCATGAAAAACAGCAGACGTATATCCTTGCTGCTGACTTAAAATCGCTGGTGCAGCCTGATACGTATTAAGCCCTTTTGTTGTAAATGCCGAACCTTGCGGAAGCCCATAAAGTGAGTTTGCTACCATAAATTCAGCATCAGCTGTTTTTCCTTGTGCTGTTTGGTGGAAGAAGTTATTAAAATAAAGTGTATTCTCTTCCTCTGTTAAAGAGTTCAGGAACGGAGTAACTTCCTCTCCATGCAATCTATAATCAATCAGGAAGTTCTGAATAGACTCCATGTGCACATAAATGACATTCATCCCTTCAGCTGCTCCAAAATATTCGGGCTTCGGCTCTGCACGGCTTGTCTGAGTAAAGTTTCGAACCTCGGTCAAATCATTGCTGTCAGCAAATACTCTTTGAGCAGTTGCTCTCGTGCTCTGAACTGCATCATAAATCGTATAATTATACATCCCGAGATATTTTACGATATAGTTTCTATCAAACCCTCTTGTTAATAGCTGCGGGCGATCCATTTCGGCAATAGCCAGGTTTATACAAGATATACTTAAGGCTAAAAACATTAAAGCAGAGACTTTCCTTGGAGCTGTCTTTTTAACTTCTAAACTTTTAAAATTAAATGTTAATAGAAATACCAACAGGACGACATCAGCAAAAAATAGTAAATCTGAAGGACTAAGTAACGTGCCGATGCTCCCGCTGACATCACCAAAATTTTGCGTTTGTGTTAAAGTAGGCAACGTGATAAAGTCATTAAAAAAACGATAAAACATGACATTGGCAAACAACAATGCTGACATAAAAAAGTCAATAACAATCAAGGCTATAAACTTTTTCTTGCCTTTAAACAAAAAAGCCAGCCCAAGAAATAATAGCGATGATCCCAAAGGATTTAAAAGCAGCAAAAACTGCTGAAGCACACTCTCAATTCCCAGTTCAAATTGTGTTAATTGAACTATATACGTTTTTAACCAGAGCATCAAAACAGCTGCTATATAATAGAACGTAAACTGATGAGTTTTATTTTTATTAAGCGTTAGGTTCATTTTTCTCCTTCCTTCTGCGAGAACAACATCTATATTTATCCTATATATTTACAAATATAAACATTACTGTAATAAAAGATTAACAAAAGTGTACCATGGATCGTCCCAAAAATGAACTATTTTGGTACAGGTCATTATATGTATATTCAACCAAAAAATAGTTATTACATCTAAGAAGATAGAGAAAGTTAGAGGTGCTAGTTATGCAAATTGGCTATGCCAGACCATATCCCAGCGATCCCGATAGAGAGAAGCAGAAGCAGATTCTGCAAGAAGCTGGCTGCGATACCTTTATCAATGAAATTCATTTTTCATCTGGCCAGCGTCCTGAACTGATGAATATGATCAAAAGCGTACAGCCGGGAGATAAAATTGTAGTCAGCAACCTGCTCACATTCGCAGATTCTACCCGGAATCTTTTTGAACTCCTTCAAGAAATTGAATGGAAGGAAGCATTCTTCCATTCTGTACAAGAGGATATTGATACAAGTAAGGAAGACCATAACTCGTTTAAGAAGATCGTTAAACATATTATTGATTTTGAATCAGACCTACTGAGCGAAAAAACCAAAGAAGGAATTCACGAAGCTAAACAAAAAGGCAGTATCCCAGGAAGGCCGCGAATCCCAGATGAAAATGTCAAAAAAGCCATTCAAATGTATGAAAGCAAGAAGTACAGCTTGGCTGATATTAAAAATACAACAGGGATCAGTAAGACTACCCTGTACAGGTATCTTGGGAAATCACAGGATTCATAAAAGGCAAATAGGGGGAGCTCGGACTTTCATGCCTCAGTGATGACAAGCATAATAACCTTTTCTCCTTTGGTGCTTTCTGAAGGTACAGGGAAAAACCCAAACGATTAGAAGATGTTCCCTATCTAATCGTTTGGGCACTTCCATTCTTTAAGAAAGGCGGAAATGGAATAAAGTATCGTAACGCCTTATTTAACAATCATAACAGGTGCTAATACCCGCTTTGCTATCTTATGACTGACACTCCCTAATACCATCTCTTGCAATGCGTTCAACCCGCGGCTGCCGACGACAATAAGGTCGTATTCTCCTTTATTGGCAAACTCCACTATCGCTGGTCCAGGCTCACCATGTATAAACTCAACCACATATGTTACACCCTTTTGCTCGAGGAGATTTATTATGGGCTCTAATCGCTGTCTTCTCTTTTCATTCACGATAGTTTTATCATAATGATGAAGTATATCTTCCTTTGAAGTTTGACCGTCAATAGCATATACAACGGTAAAGCGGGCCTGTGGATTTTGTTCCCCCAGATGCAATGCTTTTTCAGCACAGCGAATCGAATGATCAGAACCGTCAGCCGCAATCAGAATTTTATTAAACATACCCTTCACCTCTGATTTACAATCTTTCATCAATCATATTTCTTCTAATTGATTCATTCAAGATAAAAAAAGGAAAATTGTGTATAATATATGTTTGTATAAAAAATTTACTATATTATTTACAGAAGCCATTATGATATAAATGGATACATTCTAACAAACATGAAAATATTAATAATACAGATCAAATAGCCAGGAGAAATGTTCTCCTGGCTATTATTTATACTTACTAGATATCTGCTTTCTCTATTTCCCTGTTTCCGCAAACGTTTTAATCCGCTCGCTGATTTCATCTCTGACACGCTGGAAAAATGCCCACTTCTCTTCTTCTGTTCCTTCCGCTTTGGCAGGATCATCAAATCCCCAGTGTTCGCGTTTCAAATGAGGAGGTGTCACTGGACACTTATCAGCCGCATCACCGCAAAGTGTGATAACTAAATCGGCATGATTCAAGATTTCAGGATCAATAATATCGGAAGTTTGTGATGTTATATCCATACCAGCTTCCTTCATCGCTTTAACAGCATTCGGGTTTAAACCATGTGCCTCAATACCTGCACTGTACACGTTCCAGGCATCACCTAAATATTTCTTTCCCCATCCTTCAGCCATTTGGCTGCGGCAGGAATTTCCTGTACATAGAAAATAAATCGTTTTTTTAGACATATTTTATTCCTCCATTTAAATAATCAATAACCATATATATAATCCAACCAATGTGATAAATAATGTTGGAATCGTTAAGATGATTCCCGTCTTAAAATAGGTGCCCCACGAAATCTTTACTCCTTTAAGGGATAAAACATGAAGCCACAGCAAGGTTGCGAGTGAGCCAATTGGTGTAATTTTCGGCCCTAAATCAGAGCCAATCACATTTGCATAAATGAGCGCTTCACGAATAGCCCCCGTTGTATTTGTATCTGCGATCGCGAGCGCATCAATCATCACAGTCGGCATGTTATTCATAACCGACGAAAGGATCGCAGCAATAAAACCCATCCCGATGGTTGCCGCAAAAAGACCCTGATCTGCTGTCGCTTGAATCACATCTGCTAAAACGCTAGTTAAACCTGCATTACGCAAACCATACACCACGACATACATTCCAATCGAAAAAAATACAATTGCCCATGGAGCTCCTTTAATGACTGTACCTGTATTTACCGCTGGACTTCTTTTTGCCATGATTAAAAAGAAAATAGCAATAAGACCAGCAATGATGGAAACAGGAACCTTTATAAACTCACTAACAAAATAACCAATTAATAAGATCCCTAAAACAATCCAGGAGAGACGAAACATTTTTCCGTCTTTAACCGCTTCAGCTGGATTCTTCAAATGGTTTGAATCATATTGTTTTGGAATGCTTTTTCGAAAATATAAATACAAAACAATAATACTGGCCGCTAATGAGAAGAAATTTGGAATAATCATTCTGGATGCAAATTCTACAAATCCAATGTCGAAAAAGTCAGCAGACACAATGTTTACGAGATTACTGACGACTAATGGAAGTGAAGTTGTATCCGCAATAAATCCACTTGCAATGATAAACGGAAAAACCATCTTTTCCTCAAATTTAAGATTTCTGACCATCGCGAGTACAATTGGCGTCAAAATCAAAGCCGCACCATCATTTGCAAAAAAGGCTGCAACCAATGCTCCCAAAATGGAGACATAGACAAACATTCTGACTCCATTCCCTTTTGCCGCTCTCGCCATATGCAGTGCCGCCCATTCAAAGAAACCAATTTCATCTAAAATAAGAGAAATAATAATAATAGCAACGAATGTCAAAGTCGCATTCCAAACAATTGATGTGACATCCAATACATCATTAAAATCGACTACACCCGCAAGAAGTGCAAGAATTGCACCTCCACAGGCTGACCACCCGATTGATAGCCCTTTAGGCTGCCAGATGACAAGGATCAGTGTGGCTAAAAAAATTACGGATGCCAGTATAATTTGAGTCATCTTACTTCCTCCTTTTACTCACAGGAAATTCTTAATCCCTGTTCTTCAAGTTGTGCTAATTTATCATCCTGACTTGGAAGGTGACTCAGCAGGTTCTGTACCAGTTGGTAGTATTCACTGTTTTTATTCAGCGAATAAAAAATCCACTGGCCTCTGCGTGTTTCCCCCACAACCCCTGCATCCTTCAGTTTTCTGAGATGCTGGCTGATTGCAGGCTGGCTCATGTTAAAAATCCCGACAAACTCACACACACAACAATCATGATGATCAAGAATTTTCACCATTGTTAAACGTGTTTTATCACCTAACAATTTAAGGATCTGTGCTGCTGTTCCGATATCAAGCGTTGATTCCAACATTTCCGCCTCCCTTTTCTCTACATCAATATATAATAATATGCTTATATATGTAAATACTTATTTTGTGTCTCTTCCTTATATTGATATCCTTCCATGTACAAAAATAGAAAAGTTTCTTTGTTTTACTTTTAAATAATAGTAAAAAGGTGAAAAATTGAATTATATAAACATTTTAGTATTTAATAAAACTATGCCTGTTTATAAAACAGGAGTTAAGAAGAAGGTGAAACGTGGAAAAAAGGTGCAGAAAAATTTGGTATAACGATGAAATCTATTATCTCATTAAAACAAACGAGTCAGGATATTGCGAAATAAAAAAATCAAATCTGAACTATATTGAATTAATCCATCGCAGTGAACTAAAAGAAACAAAAGATGATTATAAGTTATAGAAAAAAGACCCTCTCTACGGGTCTTTTTTCTGAGATTATATTGGATATACGTCCCTAAAAAGTGAGCTATATAGCTTAAAAGTGTCTTAGAATTGTCGTATTACTATATACCGCGAAAATGTTATCATTAATATGATATATATGTTTTCGTAAAAGACTGATCCAGTCAGTATATGTATTTTTATTCTATGAGGAAAAGCTATAATATTAAAATGAAAAAGGAGCTGTACTTCTTGAAAATCCAAATTAGTGATAAAGCATTGCAGTGGTTTAAGGATGAGGTTGGTTTAGAGCCGGGAAAAAAGGTTCGCTTTTACTCGCAAATTTATGGAACAAGTCCAGTCCAAGAGGGATATGCTCTTGCCTTTACGATCGATAATGATTCGAGAAATGCGGTTGTCGAAACCGTATCAGACGGCATCACATTCTTTGTTGAAGATGCTGATCTATGGTTTTTTAATGGTCATGATCTATATGTAGATTATAATGAAAAAAGTGATGAAGTGGAGTATGACTATATTAAACCAGAATAATGTGATCATAATAAAACCCTCTGTGCGGCAGACTCTTTATCTGCTCAGAGGGCTTTTTGAATTATATGTTATTTAAATTATAGTGAAAGAGCAATATAATTCGACTAAATAACTGAATTATATTAAGAATTAACATACTTTCAAACAGGAGTTTCTTTCCTTTTCAAAATTATTAATGCCCTGGAAACTAGGAGGAGTTTCTTTCTCTATTGTTTTATAAAAAGCGGAAAATGAGGAAGATAAGAGAGATAGCCAAAATCATTAACTAAGATCCAGCAAAATGTGACTTCAACCATATGTTTTAATAAATTCAACCATAAGCTTTCCAAACCCTTATATAATAAATATTTATCAAATTTTTTATAACTGACTTTTTCTATCTACTATAGTAAGAAGACCTTATAATAGATATTTTATGATAATTTAACAATACTTTATGAAGATTTATGGCTTTAAAAAATACCAAAAGAATTCTTATGGTTGAATTCAAAACTTTTTTCAATACACTGTTTTTTTAATACTATAACAAAAAAGACTCTATACAAGAGCTGAATACTTAAAGAAAGTATTTTGGCACACATGTATAGAGTCATATAAAATCTTATGTTACATTAATAAATATTTTTATCAGATGATAGAATCTCAATTTAAAGGATAGTGTTAATGACGTTCTTTACTGTCCTGAAATTGACGTTATTAATTGTCCTAAAAGTGACGGATTCACTGTCCAATATGAAGGGGAAGCAACCCTTTGCTTCCCCAATTATTTTACAAATCAACCATATGGTTTTATTTTTCTTAAGGTAAAATCTAACATCCTTTTGACCAGTAAGAATGTATCAGTCTCTGCCTAGTTCGAAGTGGCAGGAAGATATTTTCCATTTCCTAAATGGAAATTCAAATCATTCATCACAGTGCAACCCAACAAATCCAACATTCCAGTACTTTAATGTATTCTTTTTAGCAGTTTTTTTATGAAAGTTCCCCCTGGATAACTTGCTTAATCATATGATCATCAATGATTCTCCGACCATTTTGTGAGCCATACAGGAGACTATGTGTACAGAGTTTATTAATGAGCCTTGCGGCACCACCAGAGAACCGGTGGATTTCGTCAAGCGCCCCATCAGAAAAGATCGGTTGTTCAACACCTGCATAACGGAGATGCCTAGAAACATACTCTTCAACCTGAGCACGGTCGAGATGTCCTAACTGGAATTGGATATCAATTCTTTGGCGTATCGCTGCGTATGATTGGAGGCGTAGTCGATCCCACAATTCACTTTGACCGACTAGAATCAGCGCCATCGGACTCTGTGAATCCATTTTGAAGTTTAATAGGAATCTAACTTCTTCTAACATTTCTCGGTCCAAAAGGTGAGCTTCATCCACTACCACGACAGGCTGTAGTCCTCGAATACCTTTCATTAATTCAATTTCTCGATGAAGCTGTCGTTTTGCATCCCCCCGATAAAACTTTGCTTCTGAGCCTAGTTGTTCCAACAGACCTTTGTAAAAATGACGAGGCGTTAATTTGGAGTCGGATAGATAAAGGATGTGGAACTTTCCTTTATCTAATCTATCTACAAACTTACGGATTGTCGTCGTCTTTCCAGTACCACTATCTCCACTCAAGACCGCAAAAAGCTGTCTCTCAGCTGCATATTTAAGCCTTCCAAGGATTTCTTGCATCATGGAAGAATCGTAAAATTCATTCGTTGGCAAATCACGTGTGAACGGAGTATTTTCCATTTCATAGAATGCTTCAAACACGAGAGTCATCCTCCTTCCAGACTGCACGGAAGGTTACGGCAGGTTTCTGTTCAATTTGACGATCCTGGTTCCTTCGTTCAGCTGCCCTTAGTAGTCTCGAAGATTCAACACTTTGCACCTGCAGGTGCTCAGGTAATTCAGGACGTTTCCCAGCTCTTTCCCCAATGATAAGCTTCCTGGCCTTCCAAGGAGTATAATCCTCGAACTCAATGGTAAGATCCTCTATATTCGCAGGGTCATAAACTACATCCACCTTTCGCCCAATGAATGCCAAGCCCACTTCATATTTTTGATCCATGAAACTGATACACCCTGATTTATCAACCTTCCTTGTTTCACAGTGTAGAAATGCAGTGCTTAACGTTTCCTCATCAATAAAGCGAATTGCTTTTCTATCGGAACGGAAAGCCATTTCCGGACTAATTTTCTCTTCAAGGGCAGAGTGAGGTTTATTCTGATAGCACTCTGTCAGCCACACCTGAAAAAGTTCATTCAGATGATCTAAAGTTTTTGGTTTCTCAATGACAGCTTCACTTATAAATGAATCTATAACTCTATTAAACCTTTCAATTTTACCCTTGGATTCAGCTGCATACGGCTTAGTGTAAGAAAGGCGGGTGCCTATTTTAGAACATGTACGGGACATCCATTTGGTTCGATACTGCTTTCCATTATCAAAATAAACGGCTTCTGGAACACCGTACTTTTGGATTGCTTGCCGAAAGGCATCTTCAATGATTCTTGAGTCTAGAGTCGGATAGAAGGCTGCATGAACCACTAACCTGGTTGCATCATCAATAAAAGCGACAAGGTAAACCTGTTTATTGATCCCTTTTGGCCCAATAGGCAGATAAGGACCGTATTTAATATCTGATTGCCAAAGTTGGTTCCGGTGCTGTTTTTGAAATCTTCGGGCAGCTACACCGGATTGAGAATAGAGACGCATATGTCGGGTACTGTAACCTTTTTCCGTTAGTTTTTCTTGAAGAGTAGACCTTTTAATTTGTCCTGGATCAGTTAATCCTTCCCATTCTAGAATCTGGATGATTTGCGCCACACTACGGTTTGGCACTTCCTTTCGAAGAAGGATTGCCTGTTCCAATATATGAGAAGGAATAGCTTCTGACTTCCGAGAAACTTTTCTCCCTTGTGGTTTCAATCCTCCAAATCCATCTTCACGAAATTGAGCCAGATATCGCCTAATAGTTCTTTCAGAAAGACCGCTTACCTGCACTATCTGGTTTTTTAGCTCCTTTATTTTTCCAGCATCAAGCCCTTCTGCCAATAAAGGGGATATCAGTTGGAAACGCTGCACTGCCAACTCCTCTGATTTCTTATGATTTCTCATGCATACACTCTCCTTTTTGTTTCTATCATGAGTGTAAATCAGAGGTTATTGGACAATGAATGCAGAACGGGTATGTATCCAAAAATTAATATTTACTATAGGGCGGACAATTCTTGTCAGCCATCCATTGGCATCTCCTGCCAAGCGTCCTAGCCTTTGAAGTGCAGTCCCTGAACCTTTGGACGTAAGATCTTGGGGGATGGTTCCTTGACGGGTTCTAATCATGATAGAGATTAAGCAACCAACCCAATAGTCCACATACTCATGAAACCAGCCACTCCACCTCGAAATAGTAGAATCATCGGCTGGAATAGTGTGGTTGGATGGGTTCGTAAGAACGCTTTCAATACATTCAGATTCATACCGTTTGTAAGGGACCAATAAATCCGGAAGTTCATGGTGAATGGTAAGGCAGTTTGTGCACCTTAACCTCCTAATGTTATAGGTCTTACTCTGTCCTGAATGATCCATAGCTTTTCGGTTCTTAGTACCTATAACCAACATGACTTTCCCACAACATGGAGACGGAATCCTACCTGCACCCCTAACTAAAAACTCCAGTAAGCATGTTTTCAATCAGCTGATAATCTGATACAATAATCATATACTTTTTGGTGGGACGTCTCCCGTATAACTGTTGGCGCAGTTATACGTTATGGGAGGCGTCTTTTCCTTTCTACAGAATTAAAAATGTCGAAATGTTTCGAATATATATATGGACATTATAATCGACTAATTCTGGACAGGCAATACCGTCAACTTTCGGTAATTTAATGGTGTCAAAAACAGTAACCCCATCCCTTGGTCGGCTCTCTTTTCTTAAAATTGGATATATTAGCTCATTAAAAAGTACACCTAGAGTAACATTATGTGCTGTACTCAATCTAGTTACGTAACTTGTTAAGCTCTCTATCTCATCTGTATTTATACCGATAGGCTTTAAATTATAAAGGGTACTGCGACTTTCAAATAATTTATGTTGTATTAACATATTCCTTTAACCTCCTACTCACCAACAGCATCCCTTTTTGGATTTCTTTCCCCAACTTTGCGTTTCTTTTTAGTTTTGTTCTCTTGTACTTTTTCTTCATCAGTTGCAATTTCTTCTTCTTCATCAGTATTGCTATTATTGCCTAGTAGCAAATTTAACACATCATCTCTACTCCTGTTATTAACTTTAACATTAGCTTCTCCATCAAGCGCCTCTTGTGCCAATTTAAAGGCTTGGTTTGGAGTCAATGCATACTCTTTAAAATCCCCAAGTGTCAACTCACTAGCATCCGGATTTTCAAGTAGTTTATATTCTAAAGTGGTTGATATCAAATCTTTAAGAATCCCTATACATCCTAAACTTACTTGATAAAAATATTCCCAATGCTCTATTAACTCTGGCTCAATTTGAATGGGGATTTGCCTTTGAATATTCCACAAAGTTTGTATAAACATCTTTTGCTCATTACTCTTTTGAATATCATATCTTCTAAGATGGATATCTAGCCCCCGCCTTGATAATTGTCCTAGCGAGTCTCTAAAATCTAAAATTTCATATGTACCAAATAAAATATGTGGTGTCTTTGTGGTTGAAGCTAGTGACTTTATCATGTTCATTTGATTATTTGATGATTTAGAAGATGAATTAAAAGAGATATGTTGTGCTTCATCAATGAAAAATGCTAAAGTCTCTCTATATTTTAATGCTGTTTCTAAGGAACTTCTTAATTTCCTGTTTACATCATTTACTTTAATCTCTATATCAGGCTTCTTCTTTATATCTACTTTATGTTCAACTAGTGGTTCCTTTAATGCTAACAGAGACCGAATATAATGATCTCTCCAATCATAGTAGCCTTTATCTGGTGCTCTAGCTTCTATTCCCGTAACAGGAATAAATCCAGGGTTACTAATGATTTGATCCATTAAATCATTTATTATTTTCTCAGCAACTTTCTTAATCAATGTTGATTTTCCAACACCACTTGGTCCGTATACCAAAAAAAATGCTTTTAGTAGAAGGATTGTGGATTCTTTGTAATAGGGTTTTGTAAGCCACCAGAAAAAAAGGATGAGCAACAGTATAATCATTAAAATAGTGTATACGTTCAACTGGCGGCTCATCAAGTAACTCCATGGGGAACTTATCCATCTATTCACAACCCTTCATATGACTCAAATTTTAGCTCTGAGATATCGACTTTTTTCTTCTGTTTATTTACAAGCTCCTTACTCTGATTATTAACAACTAACTTAATGTTATCATTATCGATTGACTCGTTTGATGTAGATTTCTGTTCAATTCTTTCTGGTGATGTTTTCCCACCCTCAATAACATAAAGGTTTCTCAGCGCTTTATCCTTAAGTCGTTGTATTAACAACAACTCTTCGCTTTCAATAGAGTTTATAAAATCTGTTAACATCTTAATAGTTACATCTTGTTTCTTTTCACTCAGCTTTGCTCTTCTTTTTAATTCTTCAAATGCAATATTAACTTCTTTTTCTGAACGGCTCTTTAAAATGTTATATTTTTCTGACTGAAGTTCTACCCACCTTTTGTTCACGAAGGCATATGCTATTCCCATATTAAATGGATCGTATCTAACAAAAACTTTACTGTTCTCAACTAACCCATTCCTAAAAACAGGAGACCAATAATAAATTCTATTTATCTTTACTCCATAACCAGGCAAAACTTTTGCTTCACCTTTTTTAGTTGTCGGTAATGTTAAAATTTTAAAAGTTTCGTCGTATACTACTCTCGTTACTTCTCTAGCTCCACCAGTCTTGATACTTTGTTCATACATATCATATGGTGAAACCCCTAAGCCTGTATGATCAGTTTGATCATAAATTTTATACGCCCATTCATTTAATAACTCACCGAAATTTTCTAATTTCCATATCGAATTGTTTTTAGGATTAACTTCTTTGGTAACTTGTCTTACATTTTTCATAATTTGTGTATTACCAGTTAAGTTATTAATAAACATTTTATTTGTTGTCCCAAATAATCTCTCGACAACATTTCCAAACCTTGCTTTTGCACTTGGTCTTCTTACTTTTAAACAACGATTTCTAGTAAGAAGCGTTTCAAAATATACACTTTCAAACTCCTTCCCACCATCAACAACAATTGTACTAGGAAATCTAGAGTATCTTTTTACACATTCCCTTAAAACCATCATACAACTACGGTAACTTGGAGGATCGAATGAAATATATATAGCTAATAACCTCCTTGAAAAGGCATCTACTAAAAATGTCCCCCAAGGTCGCCCTAGGTTTTTATCTGTAATGGAACATCTTAGCTCTATATCTAATTCAGTATGATCTAAATGACAGATTTCAAAAATCCTATCCCCGTGTCTTGGAGTTTCTTCCCATAATTCATAAATAAATTCACCGCTTGCATAAGCAGCTTTAGAACCTTTTCTACTTTTAACTCGATCGTATTTGGGAGTTTTTTTCACGTTTTTTGTAAAAGTATAATACTAGGTGGCTCATAACCTTGCTGCTTACATTCTTGTTGGAATTGAAGAAAAACTTTCATCATACTTGTTTGCTTTATATTTTCATACTTTTCTTTTATAAATGTATCCATTATAATTTGCACATCATCATTAATTCTTTTTACTCTATTTCCTTTTTTATTTACTTCGGATATCAATCCGATGAACCCATTCCCATACTTTTTCTCTGCTGCTTTGTATTTTCTTAACCAATTTTGTATAGTTCTTTCTGTAACTTCATCCTTATATTTTTCCGTATCTCCATTTCGATAAGCACGAATAAGACTATATTTGAAATTGGCATTTTCCAATTGAAATGAACTTGCGTTTTTCAATATTTCTAGTTCGTTATTATCAGACTCAGTTTTAGAAATGCCACTTACTTTCCCCTCTTTTAGCAAATATTCAAATGTAGCAACTGGTACATCAATTGTTTCTTTAACTTCATTTATCAGGTTAACTGATGTCTCACCTACATTTAATATCTTCCAAACTATTCCATCCCATAACATTTTTTCACCATGACATACTTTAAAAGAAATAGACATTTCTGTATTGGGTAACGTTGATGATGAAACAATATTCTTTAATGCTTGTTTATACTCTTTACTAATGTAAAGTTTCGCAGAAAGATCTGGTATAGTCTCATTTTCAATATCTGTATAAATATTTCCTAATATTAAAGAAGTGTATAAATCATCAGCCTTAAATTCATTTTTTTGATTTAAAAAATCTCTAATTGTAATTCCTGGTCTCTCACTAATGTTATTACATATATTTTCTTTGATATTTTCATCAACAGATAAGTTACTGCTTAATAAATAGTCCTCTAAAAACCTAATATTCCGTACAAAGTTCAAATTAAGATCTTTCGAGATTTTAACTTTAAATGACAAACCATACTTCTCTGCATGTTCTTCAGCGGGGGGACATCTCCACAATCCATTTTCATCAAGTTGATATCTTTCAGGAGACTTAATAGATAATTTTAATATATCATCTTCTGTTTTCCATTCTTCCCAACCTATCCAATCCTCACGAATCACAAAAAAATCTGCGGTGTAAAGATGTGCTTGGTTTTTCCCGTTTAGCATATATGATATTTTAAATGAAGGCGGTTGGTCATAATATTCTAAAACGTTTGGATTGTGTTCTTTTTCAAAAATAGCTGGGAATTCTAATGTCCGACTTTCAAACTGAATTGATAACCCCATTTTCTTACTTGGATATGTACCTGAAACATTTTTACCGTTACTTTTAACGCGCCTAGCTGGCTCTGATTCACGAATTCTTTTCAAATAGGTAATTGTCTCTTCTTCAAATCCTTTTGACTTTAAAAAAGATTCTATATTTCTAATCAATTCGTCATCTCCTCCAAGAACATGCATTTGTTTGTCAACTGCATATTTCGACAACAAACTCGAATCCACCTTCAATATATGGATAATTTTTATTGGCTGTTAATCAATATATAGATAAAGCTAATTCTCTGAGAGAAGTTCGTAAACATTAAATTAACAAGAATTAATAAAACAATTTTTCTTTAAAGCTCTCCATTTTTCTTGTAGTAACTTTTCTCGAAGTACACCCTCACCAACAATGTTTTCCATTTTCCTTCTACTTGGGTATTCGTTATTTGTTATCAATTGATTAAATGCGTCTTCAACTTCTTTTAACTTCTTCTTATCTCTTTTACTTTTCTCATTAATTAAAAATCTATCATTGATTTCCTTGATTTTTTTACATTCTATTTGATACAGACGGTAAAGGAGCTTTCTGTCACAACCTATGGCTTCTGCTACTTTGTTTATTGAAATTGATTCTTCATTATCAATTATGTCAGAAAGATATTTCGTGATTTTTTTGTGATCATATCTTTTCCTTTCGCTTTTACTTTTTACTTTTATATCATCATTGCTTTCCTGATTTATGCGCACCTCTGTCCTTAATAAAAACTCGGAAATGTTAACACCTAGATAAATACATATTTCTAAAAGTGATTTAATTTGAGGTAAACTTCCTCCAATACACCAACCCTTGAGTGTTGATTTTGGCACATTTAAGTCTCTACACATCAATGAATTTGAATCTTCAAAGCATTCTTTCAAATAAAAATTCAGTGATTCTGATATAAGAGACCTGTTTGGTTTATCTTCAATAACATGATTTTTAGATAACAAGTCATTAATCAATCTAATAAAAATATCTTTCTGTTGCATTTCAATTAACTGGTTTCCAGTCTGTAATTTTTCACCTAACCAATTTTCGCAGATTGAGCAATATCCTGGTCTAGATTTCCTAGATAGAATCGGATTGGTTTTATCACAATAAGGACATATAAATGATAAATGTTGATTATGCTTTGAACAAACTTCCACAAGTTGGAAATTCCAAACTAAACGTTCATATATTTCAAAATGATTTTCCTTATCTTCTAAATAGCAAGTTGGACACCAAGCCCTATGTACTCTTAACAACCCTCTTGTTGGAACTATGTTTGACCACTTTAACAATGTCAGCGATTTTAAATCATCCCTTAAAGTTAGACTTTGCAGGATATTTGAAAAATCTTCAGCAAGTGTCCCGAGACCATTTATACCATTTGATGATTTATAAAGACCTTCACCTCCTTTATAGGCTTGATTTGATAAATACAACTTATTTAAAAGTGGTACGAGTTTTTTTGCTAATAGATCTCCTGTACTGTTTGAATGATGGCTGGCCAGTCGAGAAAAATAACCACTTAATGATTCAACATAAGGTGTACCAACACCAATTGGTTCCAAACTGTATAAACTACTACGTGAAAAATTTGCGTATAGTTCAGTAAACATTGCTATATTTATCCCCTATTCTGATTTTAAGGATATTTTTAGCAATTAAAATGATATTTATTAGTAAAAACAAAAAAGGTCATTAGTCTATTGTTCATGACTAACAACCCTTTTATAATTTTTGAAGACTCCAGACGTGTATTTGGCAATTAAATAATGCTGTTTGTGGCGGTATGTTTTTTGAATATAAATAAGCCGAAATTATGCAGGAAATGAATAAAAACTTGCATGTTTTCGGCTTATTTAAAATTGGAGATATTGAACAAACGCACCCGTTAGTTTAAGTACATATCTTCACAAAATTTATATTATTAAAGGAAGGCTACCCATTTGCTGAATAAGCAAATCTCTACCTACAACCTTTATTAACTAAATATATATAAATCAAAATGAATCTCCGCTTGAATTACAATTATAAAAAGATAATCTAAACCATATTCCCCTTTGAGGAATGATAATTGGTCCGTTTCCCCAATGATTGATTTTAGAATTACATTCAACTGTGGCCAAATCATTAGTAGGCTATTTGCAAATCTAAGGATAGTTCTTAGTTTTCTTAATTGCAAAAAACATACTTGAAAATACAATTACAGCAGATATGACGCTATTCAAGTTTTCATTTATTGATGAAAAACCTAATATATACTTGGCTATATCATAAGTTGACACGGCGAGGCCCAGTACGAAGAAAAATCTTAGATGTTTCCTGTTTTTGTATTTTATTGACATACCAAAACCTACAATAATAAGGAAAATAGCAAAAGGTATTAAGATCAAAAATTTTTCCTCCTCATAAAAAAATTTTAATATTCCCTTATTATAATAATCTGCCCCTTTTATGGAATTAGAAAAGCCACCTGAATTGGCAGCAGATCTTGATTATTAATTATTAGCACACTTTACTTTAAGTGTACTTTACACAAAATACAGTTTGCTTTCATCTTATATGAAAAAGTGTTCCCGTTTATAGTATTAAAACCATATCTCCGAAAAGGTTCTGCTAGAACCTTTTTAATAGTTAATATTCATAAGATATTGCTTAATCGGTTATGTTATAAACTAATATATCGAATAATTCATCATTAACATAGAGTAACACTGCCCATTCACCTTTTAAAGGAATATTTACGCTTGAAGGTGCATGTGCATCCGCTCCATTATTCTCTCCACCAAGTTCAATTGACCAGCCTGTTGTCAGGATTTGATGGACTGTATCCGATTCTTTATGCAGCCCAACAACTGTTAAGTTGTTTTCAGTGGTATTATCAATTCCCCACAGATGCCACATCCACTTTTGATTAATATTTAAACTAGGCATATCAGCACCAATAACACCTGATTTGTTATCATTCCCTATAATATTATTACCTAAATCCACTGCCTCTTTGCTCCATTCAACGTTTTCAAAATCTCTAGTCAAAATAAAGGAAGGTGTATTTTTAGGTAATATTATTTTTGTTTGGTTATTTTCTGATCCAACCAGTAATACGACATCCCCGTATAATTTCTTATCAAAGTACACTTCGTATTTCCAAATTCCACTTTCAGGTACTGTAAGTGAAGCAGTAAATCTACCTAAACTTGAATACCCTGGGGTTGGTTCGGAAATTTTAAATGGAGTTAATACATTAATGCGATCCCCGGTTTCTTTATGAATTGCGTATATTTCAATTTCTTTTCCTCTATAGGTATTGAAAGACTCCTTAAAACTAAAGATATACCCATATGATTTACCAGCAGTAAGATAAGGATCGGGAGATACGTTGAATAGTACCTTATTATTCTTTGAGTATTCCTCCCGAATCTCCCATTGATTTTCAACAGTCTGTTTATCGTTCTGATTTATATCCCCGCTTAAAGATAGATTAGTAAATAACCCTGTATAAACTACAAAGAAAAACAAGGTTGCTGCAATAGTCGATATTAAATATATAGAGACATTTGGTTTCCTAATTTCTTTTGTTTGTATTTGATTAAGAGAGGACATAATCTTTCTTTTCTGTATCTCCGTAAAGTGCTTACCTTTATGAGTTGATGAATTCATAGCAGCACGTAAATTACTAAGCTTCTTTTCCATTTTACCTCCACCTTTCCATTAAGACTTTTAGTTTTATCCTTGCCCTATTCAGTCTAGTTTTGACCGTATTATTATTTATTTTTAAGATCCTACTAATTTCTTCAATCGACAGTTCGTCATAATAATACAGTGTAATTACTTCTCTATACTTGATTGGAAGTGCTAATACACAAGTAGAAAGGAATTCCTCCTCACTATTTTTCATTATGGACATTTCAGGAGATAACTCTAACGTTCTTATATGGGTGACAAGTGTGGAACTCATAACAACCCTTTTAAAGAAAGAACTCTTTAGTAAATCTTTACATTTATTTATTGTAATCCTATAAATCCATGCCTTAAAAAAGTCGATTTTATCAATGTTTTCATACTCCCTATAACAAGTAATGAACACTTCTTGGACAATATCTTCTGATACATTCCAATCCTTTGTATAATTAAAGCAAAGCTTAGTTAGCCTTTCACCATAAACATCCATAATCTTTTCAAACCATTCATCCTTACTTTCTATATTTAAAATTTCATCCACATTTGATTTACTCACAATTTATTCCCACCTCTTTTCCCACCTCTTTATGCTAAGACGACTGAAATCTGCTTTGGTTTCATTTTTTATACTTTAACAATAAAAAAACTACTCAAATGAGTAGCATGATAACTTTTTGTCCTTTTATCTTTTATAAAACTGCCCCTTTAGCACTATAAGAAAAGGCTTCCCATTTATTTAAGGAAAGCACCCGTTAGTGAAAAATTATTTTTTCCTTATGTAGCGATATAGTAGGAAAACTACTGCTATACCAACTAAAACACCTGTACTAACATATAAGAGTATATTAGACTTATCATTCTGACCTTGATTATGTTTTTCAAGTTTGGTAACACTTATTTTTTCTGGTTGTACTTTTAGAAAATCTTCGAAAAAAGTCC
Source organism: Cytobacillus gottheilii (assembly GCF_001636345.1). GTDB lineage: Bacteria > Bacillota > Bacilli > Bacillales > Cytobacillaceae > Cytobacillus > Cytobacillus gottheilii. Next base: position 900,529 of record NZ_KV440945.1, on the reverse strand, counting down.
TTCTTTCATCATTTGGGTCTTCAATTTTACCATCGGAAACTTGAACCATACCGTTTGGACCTCCAATTGGTATTAGGAAATCAGCATCCTCACTTTTTTCTAAAAATAAGAGGAATTCGCCACCTTTATTTTGGAATTCCTCTACCCATCCAACATCATTATAGTCAATGCCTGCCGTCAATTGTTTAGAAATATCCCCTTTATAAACATTTATAACGTTGAAATCTAATCCCTGAAAAACAAAATCACTTGGTTTCGGCTTGCTTGAAAAGTCATATTTACCAGTAACAATAACTTCAGCTCGATTAAGGATCTCTTGTGGTTTTAATTCAACCCAACTTGTAGCAGAAACTGTATTGTTTATAATCACTATTGATAAAAAGAAGCTTGCAAATAATAATATGTAACATAAATTTCTCATTGGAAACCCCCTTTTTATTAATTAGACGATTATCTAATATGAAAAGTTCCAGATTACCCCTTTTTAAAGTAACCTGCCCCGTTCGTTACATAAAAAAATCCCCCTGAATTTGAGCTGTTTTTTTAAAAAATAAACACTGTTATTTCAATAAGGTTATTTTATAAAATCTCTTATAAATTCTTCTGTTGTCAATATTGTGGTAAATTCGTCGTGCAATGTGCTAGAGATATAAAATATAAAACCTTCACAAGATAAGTTAGACGAGTTTAATGACACACTGTAATAGCAAAACCCTTCTACCTTATTGAGAGGGACTTTATTAATTTAAAGGAATACTATTTGAATTTTTTTGTTTTAGATCAATTAAGGCCAATTTTTTTGCTGCTTCCTTTGATTCAGCAAGTCTGGATACTAAGAGACCCTCGTTTTCATATGATAAATAAACTTCATAATGACTTTGATATTCAACAGTAAAACTGATTATTAAGGCGTATTTATCCTCTTCCCAATTTAGAGTTTCTACTCTTGTACTTAACAAATAAATTAGACTAATAAGAGTATGGTATAGTCCTGGTGTGTCAGGTCTGTGAAAATAACATAAATTTTTAATTAATAATAATTAATAGAATCTAATATTTCAAAATATTCTTAAATGAATATTGTTATATATGTACCGGAGTATATGTATAAATACAATGTGATTCATCTAGATTTCTATTAAAACAACAAAAATCAATAGATTAGTAAATGTGATATAAAATAATTAACAAAAACTAGGAGGTTTATCTATGCTGCTAATTTTAAATAACTGTTTAAAGTACTGTAATTAATGACAAAATAATAAGAAGTGTAACAATGAAAAAACTATTATCTTTATTCTTAGTAAGTACCCTTTTATTAATGATTTTGCCTTTTGCAGATGAGGTATCTGCAGCTCCCCCAACGTGTAACACTGGTACAATAGTTATCGCATCTGATGATCATCCGGTTATAGAATGTGGAGCAGGAGGTGCAGCATGGGCATTAATTTTAAGAAATGCAACTTTAACAAATCGTACTAATAAAGTTAACAACTACACTAAAAGTGGAGGTTATAATCAAGGATTGAGAGATTTCAATTCAATGCCTGGTACCACTAGAACAACTGATGATGGTGTTAAACTCAAAACATATGAAGGAAGAACTGTAAGTCTATATCCGAAAAGTACATCTACAGGATATCCGAGTTTACAGTATCCTGCTTCTAGTGGGACTACCCAAGTATGGGATAAAGTAAGATTAATTGAATAATTTTAAGTAGGTGTGCGAATGGATACAAAAAAAGAGATACTTCATATGTGGCAACCTAAGGAACTAGAAAATCTTAATGCTAAAAATGCCGCAGAAATTGTATTTGAGGAAGTTATTAGACATAATGATTTCTTTAAAATAACACTTAAAGATTTTGATGATAAAAAAGTTGAAATTATCTATGATCAACTAAGTTCTCCTGTAGAGTATTTCGTTTGGTCGTTTCGATTTAGCACTGAATATGGTAGACCAGATCTCCATACACTTACTCAAGAAGCTAGTGGGAGAAAAAACAAAAATTCACCGTACTTTTTTAAGGTAGAGAACTCAAATTATGTAAATTGGATGGATAAAAACCCAATAATTAATAGTAAAACAAATCCTAATCTGGAACATCATATGTATTTATCAGGTGATGAAGTGTTAGAAGTTCTATCTGACTATGAACCAGTGTTTAGAGTGGTTAAATAAACAGTTGTCGGAAAGAGTAAAAAAAAGGACTCACCGGCTTAATTTAGTAATTAAAATTTTTTGTGCAAAATTTAGTAATAGGTAGTTTTGGTATTCAACCAGCTATTTAATTTTCATCTTTAATCTTTTCAAATTCAACTTTCTCCGTTCAGATATCTGAACGGTTCTTTTATTTTTAAGAAATGCAAACTTTTCACTAAACTGCCCCGCCCGTTTGTTACATAAGAAAAGCCGCCTAATTTGGCAGCTGAACTTGAAAATAAGCACCAGTTAATTCAAGAGTTTGTGTACTATTCACCCAACATTAGTAAATATCTTGTTTCAATCCCATTATCTTAAACTATGAGAATATCCCTTCTTTCCCTCGGTGCGATGATTTGGGTTCCAACAGATAATTCACTTGCCATTCCATCTTTAATTTCTCCAATTACCTCGCCTTTTGTTAACTTGACTCCCTCTATCCAGTCAATACCCGTTACGTAAACTTTATCATTTAGTTCAAAATAATCTGCCTTTGGGTTTTCTTTTAAGACTTGTTCTTTAGTTAAATAACCTGTTTCATTTTCTTGAATGCCATTACAACCTATCAATAAAAACATCAAAATCAAAACAAAGGAATTTCTAACTAAAAACATAGGACACCCTATCGTTAAATAAATTTTTATTCAACAAACCTGCCCCGGTAGTTGTATAAGAAGTAAATTCTCCCTCAACTAATCATATTGTTGTATTTTAAAATGTTTGTTAATCCAGTCATCCCAGTAACCATTTTCTTTTTCTTGAATTCCCAATCGTACAGCTTCCTTTGCAGTTATTCCAGCTAAGGACATTTTACCTGATTCGTCTTCAACATGAAGATCTTCTGCTAAAATTTCTGCATGATATTCCTTCCCTTCTTGGTAATCTATCTTTTGGCTGTCATCAATATTAAAAGATGTCTTTATACAAAGAACTGTGACCGTCAAGTAGAATGAAACAATTTTTGCTCGTTATTTTGAAACACTTTGTTCCCCAAATATGGTAGAACGATGCTTCATACGATAACTATCTTCATTTAAATGAATGATTTCTACTCGGTGAAGAATCCTATCTAGAATTGCTGTTGTTATAGCTTGATCACCCAATAATTCTCCCCATTCTTTTGGTGCCTTATTAGAGGTCAAGATAATGGAAGACTGATTATACAAGTCATTAATTAAATGAAAGAACATATTAGCTTCTTGTTGATCCATTGCCATAAACATTAAGTCATCTATTATGACTAAATCAGCCTCTCTAATTCTTTTCATTCTTGCTTTTGACTTTCGTGTGATTTCTTCTGTTTTCAGGTTATGAATTAAATCTCCCATTGATGTGAATATCGCTTTATACCC
>NZ_KV440945.1:895924-896964 GCF_001636345.1 Cytobacillus gottheilii | reverse complement strand
GTTGCTTTTCCAGGAGGAACACTTCGAATGGTCTCTTTTTTGTTGTATTGTGTATTTTATAGTTACCCGTTCTGTTCAGCCATTCCCACCCTTGCTCATTCCAAGAGTCGATGTTATGAAACACTCTATGTTTGGCATAGTTTTGTTTGATAAATCCAACTACATTTTCTATTCTTCCCTTACTCTCAGGGTCAGCTTTTCTACAAACCCGAAGGTTTATTCCTCTGGATTCTCTATACTGCTGAAATTCTTTAGTTAAAATTAGATCTCCACCATTTTCGCTAACAACAATTAAACTATCTTGGTCATAAACGATCTCATTGGTCATTCCTCCATACCATTTAAACGCGTTCTCATGGGCTTGTATAACATCCCGTGTTGTAAATGGTCTATCCAACCACTCTTTATACTTTTGTCTAGAATGTGATAAGACAAAAGCTATAAAGTTGAGTTTGGCTTCCTTATTATCAACAGTTTTTTGTCTCGTATGACCAAAATCTACTTGCATTTGTTCTCCCATTGGGGGATCAGGAATTGCCTCATACATTCGAGGAGATGTTTCCTTATTTATTTTGTATTCTTCTCTTAATGCTTTTACATATGTTCTTACTGTACTTTCTCCAACAGTTAGATCTTTATATTTCTCTAAAAGCCAATCATAAACTTGTGCTGCTGACATATCCGGATGCATTCTCAACCAAGATAAAATCAGTTCTTTATATGGATCTAATTTTTTCTTTTTATACTGAAGAGAATCAACCCATTCCGCCATCTCCGAAGGAGATCTCTTTAAGTGCCTGTAAACAGTTGTTCGAGAAACCCCTAACTTTTCAGCTATCTTTATCTGACTAAATCCTTGCTTTAATAATTGCTTTATCTCCATGTACATTTCCCACTTATCCACCTTCGCTAACCTCCACTGCAAGTATGAACTATGATCATTTTACAGTGATAGGTTGATATTTTTTGCTGGTATATTTGGGTAAATAAGCGTTTCATCTTATCAAGCAAAAACTGTACACTTTATTCTAGCAGTCACA
>NZ_KV440945.1:181339-894975 GCF_001636345.1 Cytobacillus gottheilii | reverse complement strand
TTAACTCCATTTTAGCCATCATGGCACCCTGACGGATGCCAATCGAGCGATTGGCTGCTTCTTTTAAAGCACGAATCTTCTTAATCCCTATACTTCGTTTCACTGCTTGCCTAAGATATTCAAGCAATTCTTCTTCTGTATATCTCACCAGTTCTTCCGGTAATGCTTCAAGCTTTAATAAATGAAGAGCTGCCTTCCCTTCCCAACTTTTAAAGACGGTAAAGAACTCTGGAAAATATCGATCAATCCAGTTGTGTACCTGTCCTTGCACTATTTGTAAGTCTACATTTAATAGATCACGTAATTTCTTAGCCACACGCAGTTCTGCAAAAACTCCTTGTGGTATCGTTGGTTCGGAGTATCTACCATCTTTGACTAGTTGTGCAATGACTTTTGCGTCTTTCACATCATTCTTAGTTGGAGAATTATCGTCTAGCTCCTTACTGTGCTTGACGTGTAAGGGGTTGACCGTGACGAACTTAATCTGTTCTTCCTTTAAAATATGAGCTAAATTGAGCCAATAATGGCCTGTTGGCTCCATTCCAGTAATGACAGACTCCATTTCGTATGAATCTTTTATTTGATTAATCCAATTAATAAATGTCCTGACTCCCTCTTGAGTATTATCAAAAAAGCAAGTAGAACCTAATTCTATTCCACGATAATCCTGTGCTCTAGCTACATGATGATGTTTGGCAATATCAATACCAATGATTAAGGTTTTTGGTGTAATTTGAGCTATTTTATGATTTTGGTTATAATTCATTTTGAGACCTCCGAGTAGATATTTTGTCCCTTTTAGCTAGCCGGCTTAGGACACATTTATCTTATCAAGAGGTCTTTTTTCTATCAAATCTCATTTTCACTTATTACAGGAATGCTGCCCCGTTTGCTGAATACCACACTATTCTTTAATGGCACTTTCTGAGACATTGATTCTTTTTGATAAAAAGAAATTTACAAATACATAAACAAATAAACTTCCAAGTACAAGAGGAGATATTTTGGCAGTAGAAGTATGGATGAACATAGCGAAATATAGTATAAAAAATTGTGCACACAAGATAGCCAAGATAAACTTTAAGAAAGAATTTTTTATCTGTGATTTAGGAATAGGATAAAGTAATACACTTCGTTTAATTTCATGTTGTAAAGGAATTACTTGAAATCCAGTCATAAATAAAATTAGAAGATTAAAAACCCAAGCACTTGTTGGCATAGCATAATTAAGAAATAAACCGATTAAAGTAAGTCTTAAATAAAGGTAAAAGAAGTCATTATACCTTACAAACAAATGTGAGTATAAATATAGGAATGTATTATTTTGGCTATAGGGAATACACCTTTTCAGTATCATAATAAGCAAACGTCTATTCCGAAAAGAACGTTTAAGATTAAGGACATCCATGAAAATATTAATAAATTTATAGTTACTTAATAAGGCACTTTCTTCTTCATCTATTAACCACTGCCAATTCAGACTTCTTTTTTTTCTATAAAAAATTAAATAGATGAAATTTGCACACATTAAAACAAGCATAAAAATCCAGTCACTTTTTAACAAAAAATAACACATTAAATATATTGAAAAAAACCTACTTAACCTATGTAACACAAATTGTACATGGTTCTCTAGCCATTGTTCACCCCACTTCATTAAAATATTATAAGCAACAATCCCCACCATAAAAAAAAGGATGGAAAAACTTATATTAGTTGTTTTTAAAAATATTGATAAGAAAACAGTAATGAAACTAAGCAATTTTAAAACATCAATAACAAAACTATATAGAAGCGATTTAATAAAATACTGCTTTAATCCCCATTCTAATGGCAACAAAAAAACTATATCCGCTCTTTTAACAAATGAACGGACTTTTGTCTGTTTTAAAATAAAAGTCACAAATAATGACAAGATTACTTCAACAGATATTTGAGGGGGTATCCATTGAAGAAATAAATTAAAATAATAAATAAAGATACTACTAATTATCAGAAAAAAATAAACAACATTCGCACCAATTATTGAATAGTACCTGAACATTTTTCCATAATATTCCTGAAATCTTAAACCCCATAATGTTTTTATATCCATTAATGCACCCATACTTCCATTTAGTAATCCTAATGACACTATATGTGTAATTCATACAACTATCTTTCCTTGTTGTACAATTAGGTAATTAGTATCTAGTCCACGTTTGTAGTCTAAAATACATTTCACCTATACTCCTAATAGAAGACGTTTATTATAACTCCTCCATAAATAAATCAAAATTTTTATCATGTATCAAAAGATTCTAGATATAATTCGTTTTCCCTTCATTTCAATAATCCTGCCCCTTTTCTACCATAAGAAAGGTTTCACTTATTACAGGAATGCTGCCCCTTTAGTGAAATTAAAGAAGCTACCATAATGGCAGCTCTAGAACTTCAATATAAACACACTTTAGTTATATAAGACTTCTAGAACATAAAAGCACCACTTCAGAATTATAAATCCTGTTTATATACAATTCCATACTCTAAGTATATCTTTAATAGTGTTAATGCTTCACCCCAGCCTACTGCACATCCAATGCAGGCTTTTAAGTCTTTTTCCGAATTTGTATAGCCCGTTTCATTAAGAATTACTAATGTACCCTCCTCATGAGGCTCAAATATAAAATTTACTGTTGAATTTTGTTCTCCTGGTGACCATTGAAAAACAAATTTTTTATTTGGAATTGCCTCAAGTATTTTCCCCCCATCTTCAATATTTACATTTTCACTACCGTAATTTGTCCATATCAATCGTATTTCACCAGTTCCATCTGAGTTTATTTCTAAAGATGTGTCATCTGTAAACCAAGCATTCCAACCTTGAGATGTTGAAACAGTTTTATATACTTCTTCTACTGGTACTTTAATGTAGGTTTTATGATTTATATCCGGCATTTTCACTTTTCTCCACATCCTTTATTTTTTTCTTTATTCTATAACTTCTATTACTTTTTCTACTTATTCGGAATAAACTTTCATAAACATAATACCATAAAAAGTAAATTCGTATTTTTTTTAAAAAAGGAACAATCCATACGAAAAGAGCCTAGGTTAAAGAACAAAAATTTCTTTTAGTAAGCTTCTCTTCTCTTTATTCCAGGAATCATTTAAAATATCCGTATTGATTACAGCCAAGGGATTTTACCACCCTTGCCATCTTTTTTACCACTCTTCGCCAAGGAATTTACCAGGCTACGCCAACGTATTTACCAGTACGCAATAAGCCCTACAGATTAACATTCTAGTAATCTGATAGGGCTTTTATTATTAATTAACTATTTAGATTGGTTACTGAAGTAATCGAAGATTATCATTCTAGTCCCTTCAAATATATCTTCCTCAGTCCAGCTATAAGGAATAGGTTCCTCGACGTATACCTCTAAAAGCATTTCATTTAGTTCCTTTGGGAAAGGAATCCAGGTTTTGTAACCCACCCAATAATAGTATTCTTCAATCTTCTGAATCTCCCTAGTGGTTTATGTGGCCATATTAAGGTTACCTGCCTAACCCATGACGCTCACGCATAGAAACTTCTCCATCTAGTAGAATTTGATAGGAGTCATGAATAATACGATCTAAGATTGCTTCCGCAATCGTTTCATTTCCTAGCTTTAAATGCCATCCACTAGGATCAATCTGTGAACAGAATATAGTGGAGCCAACCTTATGACGAGCTTCTGTAATTTCCAAGAGGATTGCTGCTTCATCCGTTGTTAAATCTGTTAATAGCCACTCATCTAGGATAAGGAGGTCGACTTTTGTATATTTTTTTATGCTCTTCCGATAACTTCCGTCGGCTGCTAATTTAGCGAGTGACAGCTCATCCAGTAATTCTGGTAATCGAATATATTTAACGTTGAAAAACTGGCGACAGGCAGATACTCCGAAGGCAGTAGCTAAGAATGACTTTCCTGAACCAGTAGGTCCTTTTAATATAATGTTGTGACTATCAAGTATATAATTACAACTAGCCAACTTCAAAATCAGTTCTTTGTTTAGCCTTCGATCTTCATGATATTCAAGGTCTTCAATACATGCATTGGAATTAAAAAAAGTCGCCATTTTGATTAACCGTTGAAGTTTATTACTCTTTCGGCGGGCATGTTCTAAATCGACAAGTAAACTAAATCGATCTTCAAAAGTCATTTTTTGAAATTCTTTATTCGCTGCTTGTTCCTTATAGGCTTCTGCCATTCCACTTAATTTCATCTCGATTAATTTGGTTAATGTTTGTTCATTCATCATTTATCCGTTCCCCCATAGTAAGAAGCTCCACGTGTAAAGCCAAAATTATTTGTGTTGATTTCTGTTTTCCGTTTTAATTCTTGCTCTGCGTCATTCTTCTTGTTAGTCTTCAGTAGCGTTTGAATACTTTTGACCGTTGGTCTTTTAGTCATTGAGATTACCATCTTACAAGCACGTTCAATCTCATATTTCGTGTATCGACGCTCAAACTTCTTCAAAGAAAATATAGATTGTAGGGCTAGCTTCTCTGTTTGTGAAGTATCTAGAAGATATTGAATTACACTTAACGTTGATTCTCCAATATTTTCTGCCCATTCAATCGCAGCTTCTGGGGTTTGATCAACGAATAACTTGTGATTATCTGGCATATGATCGTGAACAGTGGTAGTTTGACCAAATTTACCATATAATCGTTTATGAGAGGCTATTCTCATATGGTTAAAAAACACCTCTAAGAGTTTATCAGACACTCTCACTTCGACTTCTCGATTGATATATTCGTATGGTACGGAATAAAACATGCTATCGAAGGAAACATGATAGTCAGGTGCTACAGTTGTCTTTTTCCATTCAGACATTTTATAAGGTTCTATCGGAAGGGGAGAAAGGGCAAATTTCTCTTCTTCTTCAAATGCAGACAAACGCGACCCTTTTTTTCGAGTAAAGGGTCTTTTATTAAATTCGTCTAATCTCTTCCTAACCTCTTCGTTCAATTCATCAATAGTAAAGCAATGCATGTTTCTTAATGCTGCGATTATCCAAGTAGAAATCACTCCAACCGACCCTTCTACACTGGCTTTATCTTTAGGGGTACGAACCCTCGCTGGCATGACAACAGTATTGTAGTAGTCCGCCATCTCTTTATAAGCAGGATTTAAGATCAATTCGCGGGTTGTATGCTTAGTAACGCTTGTTTTTAGGTTGTCTGGAACGACAATTTGAGTCGTACCACCGAAATACCTATAGGCATTATTGTGAAGTGTGATCCATGAATGAGAGTCCATAGACAGGCTTGCTTCTGCGTATGATAACTGGCTGCACGGCAAGGTCGCAACGAACACATAGGCTTTTACCTTTTCTCCAGTATCTCTATCAATGATGAATGCTGTGGAGCCCGCCCAATCGACTTCCATGATTTCACCTGGTTTTCTGCGAATGCGCAAAGTAGCTTTGTATTTATCTGCATAATTACTGTAATGACGTAAGAAACTTCGATAAGAGTATGGGATCTTTTGATTCGCTCTACATTCAGCTTCATATTCATGGTGGAGAAGTGAAAGTGTTACATTGGGCTTTGCCAACTCCTCATGAATATAGTCAAAATTCAAGGGATGCCGACCTGAAGCCTCCAATGTTTTCTGAGGAAAAAGAAATTCTTCAATCCATTTATCCGTCATTTCCTCCTCTAACGGACAGACTAGGCCCTTCTTTTCGGCAAGGGTGATGATCTCTGTTACTTTTTGACGAGAATGGCCAGTACTTGAGGCAATACCTCTAAGGCTAATACCCTCATCCTGTAATTCCAATATCTTTCGATAATGAATCATACAAAAAACCTCCTGAATAATAATGACACACCAATAGGTGTGCTCAATAATTATACAGAAGGCAATGTAGTGGTAAACAGCTTGTCATTTGCTGGTACATTTCTTGTCACTAGGTGGTAAATAGAATGTCATTGGTGGTACATTTCAATGGCCGTAATCACGTATATATTAATTCTGCAATGCCTTTTAAATCCACCTTTTTAATTGTGCTCTATTTAAGGTATCAAACATAAGGTAGGATTTTTCCTTTATTAACTATCTAGAGTACTGCTATTCTATATCTCTTATTAAACAATACTGCCCCTTTAGCGACATAAGAAAAAGGCTTCCCTTTTACTTAAGGAAAGCACCCGTCGTATTATAAGGTCAGCCAGAGAAACCTGGTTGACTATTTTTTATTCAATTTATAGATTGATAGTAGCCGGGGTAGAACGGAAGCACCCGTGGGACTTGATCCCGACAACTAAACTGTTCGCCCTCTACTTGTTAACACATGATTAGGCTGGTTGGGACATGATGATCCCGTATAACAAGCGAAGATATGAATGACAAGCTAGATAGAGGTTACCGGTCAATCCACTACACTAGGAGGAGATAATTTATGAATCCAGTTGTTGGTCTGGATGTAGCTAAAGGTGAAAGTCAGGTTCAAATGTTCTTGGATAAAAAAATACCCTATAAAAACAGTGTGAAAGTTGAACATACGGTGGATGGTTTAAAAGAGTTATACTCTTATTTACTAGATTTAGAGCATCAAACAGGGATGAAACCACCAGTTGTCTTGGAATCAACGGGTCACTATCATGCCCCAGTTGTACAGTTTTTAGAAGCAAGAGAGTACATTGTCATTATCGTAAATCCATTGGTATCTTACCGAGCAAAAAGTTCTAGTTTAAGAAAAACCAAAACAGATGCCATTGATGCTTATCACTTAGGCGAACTGTATTACAAAGAGGATTTAGAGCCGCAGAAAAAGCGTGGTGTTCAGTTATTAAACCTTCGGTATCTGACAAGACAACATGAAAATATGACGGGAATTATGGTTCAAACAAAGCTTCAATTTCAATCTGTGTTAGATCAAGTATTTCCAGAGTATAAAGGCGTTTTTGGCGATCTGTATGCCGAGGTTTCATTAAGAACTTTACAAACTTTCCCTACCTCGGAGACTGTCTTAAAAGCTTGTGTGGAGGAAATTGCACAATTTATTGATAGGCATTGTAAAGCACGATCGTTTAATTGGGCGCTTGAAAAAGCAGAGGGATTAATCGCAGCCGCAGAACGCAACCCATATCAGTCAACGCTTTATCAAAGCCTTCTTGTCAGTCTGAATATGTATATTGATTTACTTCAAGTGTACCACCAACAGCTTTCTACGTTGGAGCGTGAGATTGATCAGTTAGCAGTACAACTCGAAGAATATGAACTACTCCAAACAATTCCCGGTGTAGGTGAAAAAATCGCTGCAACGATTATTTCTGAAATTGGGGAAATTGATCGGTTTAGTCATCCCAAAAAGTTAGTTGCCTTTGCAGGACTTGATCCTAGTGTATTTGAATCAGGTCGCTTTAAAGGCACGAAGAATCATATTACTAAACGAGGCTCTGCAAGGCTTCGCCACATGCTTTTCACAGCAGTTCGGTGTTCCATTCGAGATAGTCGTAAAAAGAAAACAACTGAAGAAACCATTGCACGAAATAAGCGATTACGTGCCTTCTACGATTTAAAACGTGAAGAAGGTAAGCCTTATAAGGTAGCCATTATTGCATGTGCTAATAAGCTTTTACACTGGATTTATGCGATGTTAAAAACGAAAACTCCATTCCAAGAAACTATTTAGTAACAGCATTTTCCTATACAACTAAAACCTTCCAAAATGAATCAGGAGGGTTATTTGAGTTGTGCATTTTTAGTATAGCATTTAGTGATTATAAATTTAAAATATATTTATTGACAAACTATTAGCTGGTTTTGTTGAATAAATACAAAGTGAAATTCTCTTTTAGTCTTTTCACTCAAAAGCTATGGAATGCTTCATTAACATTGCCAACCTTTATTTTTCTCTATTCTTCATAATTTCGGCTAATGCCTTTGCGTTTATATCTTTCTCATTATGCAGTTCCTCAATTATGTTTTGGTAGTCCTTTTCATTACGATTCTGACTCAGTTTATAGGCAGCCTGAATTTCTTGCACCTTAATTTTGAAACCAACAATACCTTTTAGTTCTTTTTCCAGCAATACAGGAGAAAGCTTTTCCCATAGTATGGGGTTTTCACGATGATTTTCGTATTTATGCAGTAACCTTTGCAGGTCCTGTTCCAACTCTTTATCGGACAAAATACTGGCCTTTCCGTATATATGGACTGCTTGATAATTCCATGTCGGGACATTTTCGTGTTCATACCACGAGGAAGAAACGTAGGCGTGAGGCCCCTGAAACATTACCAATACTTCTTCAGCGGTTTCAAATGTGCGCCACTGGGGATTCCCATAAGCCATATGCCCCGTTATATATAATGCTTCCTTTTGTACCAGTTGCATCGGCAAATGAGTCGCAATTGGTCTCCCTTTTTTTGTTGTAACAAGCGTCCCAAACGAATTTAGCTGAATGAATTCCCGGATTTCGTCTTCATTGGTGACCTTAAAATATTTTGGAATATACATGATGATCCACCTTTCACTAAAAACTAATAGAGTATTTTGGTCATAATCAAGTCTACTTGCTCATCATCACCCATATAAAAAGAGTGAGCACCCGTTTGGAAAAATCCTTTTTTCTTATAGAATTCTATGGCATTCTCATTTTCTTCCCATACCCCAAGCCAAATTTTCTCTTTCTTCTGTTCTTTCGCTACTTCCACTGCTTTATTCATCAGGTCCTTTCCAAAACCATGCTTTTGGAATTTCTTCTTCACATAAATGCGCTCGACTTCAAGTGAGTCATCGCCCATCACTTCAGATTGGGCATCACCAGTATTGATTTTCAGATATCCAGCTACTTCCTGATTAATATAAACAAAAAAGAATTGCGAAGATGGATTGGCTAACTCTTGTTCTAGTTGGTTCAAGTTGTATGCCTTTTCCAAATAGGCATTTAGGTGTTCTGCGGAATTATGATCTTTAAAAGTCTCAATAAATGTTTCCACACTGATTGACTGAAGTTCACGTAAATCTTCAATGGTACATTCCTTTATTGTCATCGTTATTAAAGCAGCTCCTTTAGGTGGGGTTAGTAGTTTCTCCTGTTTCCCTTTTTAACAAAATCCCAGTCTTTTTCAATATTTTTTCTAATTCGCTGCAGATAATCAAACGTATTTTCTGCTTCATTTTCAGTAAATCCTGCTAATGCAACTAAATTGGAATATTCATTTTCTCTTTTAATGAAAGGGTAGACCGAAATTCCTTTCTCAGTTGGATAAATTTTTTTTATTTTTTTGTTGTGTTGATCATCTTTCTTCTCTATAAACCCATTCAATACTAGTTTTTGGATAGCCCGAGTTGCAGTGGATCTGTCCACTTTAATCAAATCGACTAACTGTTCCTGGATAATTCCCGGGTTTTCACATATTCGCACCAGATACAAATACTGGCCTTTTGTTAGTTCAAGCTCCTTGAATTCTATATTACTTATCGAATCCAATGCCCTTGCGATCATGCCGATTTCACGCAAAATTTCTTTCACAATTAACACCTCAGTAGTTTTTTGTTGCCGTAATAATAAAGGTCTAAATTTAATTTAAATTATTTTTATTGCATTTGCAATAAAAATAATTAAGAGGTTGATTAGGATTAAATATTTTTTTATGTAATAGGAATTGTTCTGTTAACCTTTGGCTTTTCATTAACGATACAATCCGATATAAGAACATCTCCCTTTGATGCCTTCTAGTGAGATTTTCCTTAGATGCATGGCTTACGATTGAATGTTGGGAGGTAGTAACAGCTTTAATATGATAAGTCAGTTAGCACCCTTAATATCAAAAGTTAGTCGCGTCACTTTCTTCAACAAACCTGCCCCGTTTGTTACATAACAAAAGCCGCCTTTTTTGGCACCTAATTTTGAACATAAGCATTCAGTACAAGCCTTCACAAACACATAAATCTTTGAATAAAGGAAATTAATCTAATAGTTTGCAGTTATGCAAAACAATGTCTTCAAGACCTTCTACTTGCTTATCAGGAGCTGTTATTCCACCTTTTATTCCATATGCCATATTCCTTAAAAACTCACCGAAGACAAGTGATTTGCTTTTTTTCATTTACCATCCAGTTATCTCTCGTTATGATTGTTTGACCATCAAAACTTGTATCAAATGGATAAGGAATAAATTCAATATTAGTTGGAAGTTGTTTTGTTAAGGTACGATACTGCCTTCCTGCGGCAATACTTTTACAAACGAATAACAAGCTGCTTATTTTGGTAAAATCAAATATTTTCTTTGCCTCAATTACATTTGCTATTGAGTACATCGATGAAGTTTCATAACTTATTTCTTCTTTTGGAACACCATTTTCAACTAAGTTTTTAACAATTACCTCGGCTTCAGTCATACTTCCATAATTCCATTCAGGGTGACGCATATTTGATAAACTACCACCACCTGTTACAATAACAAAATCTCCCAAACCTTTTTTATAAGCATCTAAAGGTGTCAGCCAATTACCAGGGTGCGAACCACCAAAGACAAATATTGCATCACACTTTTTCGATTCAACCTCTTTGTAAAAAACTATTTCCGTTATATCAATAATTTGTTTCTGTGTTAGACTTGGAACTTCAGGATATTTAGGAATTCCCACAATACATCTCCCATTTCTTTGAATTTCTTCTTTCACTAAATTGCCCTGTTAGTCGAATAAAGAACCTGCTTTTTTTTGCAGACTAATCTTAAAGGAACACACCCGTTTGTTTAACAAACAAAAAAGTGCTGTCGGCACCTCGAAAATTCACTTATAAAACCCCTATTGGCAAACGCCTAAAGGATTATTATCTGGATCATAGAAAGTAAAGAATTTAGTTGTTCCATCTCCACTTATAGGATTTACTTTTACTTCTTTTTTCAATAGAAGTTTGTGGGTTTCTTCTATGTTGTTAGGAATAAAATTATAGTATTTCCCGACCCCAAAATTATTTTCTGGAAACTTCATTGGTTGATGATTTTGGGTTTTAACCAAACAAACTACTGTTTGGGATTGATCTCCAATCCGCATCACGGCTGCCTCTTCTTCAATATAAATAAGTTTAAATCCAAGTATTTCACCATACCATTTTGCAGATAATTCGGGATCTGTAACAGGAATAAATACTCCTTCCATACCTTTAAAAAGTGCAGTTGTCATAATTACAGCTCCTTGTAAATATTTGTATATTTTTAAATTCGACAATTTGTTTTGGAACCCTCCTTTTAACTAACCTGCCCCGTTAATACAATAAGCATAGCTAGACAATTATGTATAAATATAAACATCTATACAGTTCTGCCTTGAGTAATGATTCAAAATGATCAATGAACATACTGCCAAAAAATGCATTATTTAAATGCCAGAAACACCAGACGTTACGTAATCGCTCCAAATTGAGAAATATTGTTTTCTATTGAACAGTATATTTGTTCTATGCAGCAAATATACTGTTGTTTTTTTGTCTTACTTATTATAAATAAACGAACTAAATTATAAATTTACTAAAAGGCCACATTAATAAATTATTTTTTCTTCAGTAACTTTTTCTCTAAAGACATCAAAGACTTTTCCGGATTTTCAAATGAAATCTCGTATATTTTCTTATAACTGTTATACAATTGTTCATTAATCCATTTACTTCTTTTTATAGGAATATTAGAATGTTCAAGAAACCATGTGAATGATTGAACATCTGATGATTCGAACTTATTTTTCAAGTATCTAAAAATTGGTGGTTTCTTTCCTTTACGGGATATTAAATAACACATTGTTTCAATATCTGTGATGCTAAAGTTGAAATAACCTTTTACATTATCACTAAGAGATTCTTTTAATGCTTCATCTACTTCCTCGTAAAAGGATGGAACAGAAGGGAAGTTATTTATGTTAACAGATATTATATAAATATTTTGTACACCATTAAACTTATAGGAGAAACTCGAATTTAGTATATTCTGATATGCTGTATCCGCTTGTATAATTGGATCAATAAATAACTTTTTAAGGTCTTTTCTGATAGATTCTTTGTCAGCATTAATGCTTGAATTCACTGTAGGTCTCGCACCTTTTGCTTCAATAATAATTAAATCCTCATTCAACCTCAAATAAAAATCAGAAGAAAGGGACGGACTTTTTGTTCCATAATCAAACTCCTCAATATACTCATAATCAAACCTAGAATTTTGAATAGCTTCTTTCAATATAAGTTCGATATATTTTTCGAAGGGACGTCCAAAAAAGGTAAGAAATCTTCTATCTTTTTCAGGGTAACACCCTCTTATTCTGTGATATAAACCATCAAAGATCCCATTTGAAATAATATCATAGTTAAAAGGAATAAATTCAACCGAATTTAATTTTAGTAAAGGAAGCTCTTGGAGTTTTAGATAATTCCAGCTGTTATCTATAGTAGAGCTAGCCCATTTTTGTGCCTCAGTAATATTTATGGATAAATCATCAATAATTTTTGGTGCGATATGCTTTAACTCTGTATTTTTAAAAAACTCATTTTTATTTTTCACCCAATTTGTTGAAAAAGGAACCCTCTGTGGCAGCACCAAAGTCAACAAGGCAAAATTAACAGCTAAATACTGTTCAATTGAATAACCATAGAAATTAACGAAATCACTATTTATATCCAAAAACTCTTTTTCTTTGTATAACTCCTGCTGTTTTGATAATTCAGAGTAGATAAAGAAAGCTCTCGCTATTTCATTTCCTAAATTGGTATGTTTTGAAAAAGAAAGTACTTGTAATAAAAAATCATCTGGTTCTATGTGTTTTGGTAAAAAATCTGATACTTTCAAGAACAAATTTATTGTATTAAAAAAATCTTCCTCTTTGATTTCTTCTTTCAGTGTTGATTCTTGCCCATATGCTAATAACCATTTATAGAAATTTAATATTGCCTGCGAAGCAAATAATACTTCGTCTTTATTTTTTTCTGTATTTATTCCTAATATGTTACTAATTGAGCCAAGATAAGAATTTTTCACATACTCTGCAGCGTTTTTTTCCATTGCAGCAAATTGTGATACTAAAATTAACGTCTTCTCTAAGTTAAGGGACTTTATTGAGTCAATTACTTGTTCTTTAATTGGTTCTCTACCGAAGATTTGCTCAAAAGTCATAAATGGTTTGGCTGCTTTTGCAATAGCACCGTAATTATATTTTTTCTTTTTAGTCTCCAATAAACTTCTTCTCCCTACCAACAACCGTTGCTTTTATCTACTATTGTCCATCTACTCTAAGTTAAATTTTAACAATAAATCGCTACCAAACTGATTAACAAGATAATGAACTAATACCTTCCAAGGAAACCAATTTGCGAATCATCCGTTCGTTTTACCAG
This sequence comes from Cytobacillus gottheilii, assembly GCF_001636345.1. Taxonomy (GTDB): domain Bacteria; phylum Bacillota; class Bacilli; order Bacillales; family Cytobacillaceae; genus Cytobacillus; species Cytobacillus gottheilii. Next base: position 881,609 of record NZ_KV440945.1, on the reverse strand, counting down.
TATAATACATTTGAGGATATAAACCTTAATTTACAATCCTCCATTTATACATATCGACCATTTACTTTAGAACATTCTGCCTCAAAATTACTTAAAATTGCGTAGTAATAGTCTACTACATAATATCAAAGTTGCTATACAATCTGGCCATTAAATGAAACTGGACGCATCCTTTTTCTAGGAAAGCGCCCGATTGTTGAATAACACTATGCACATAAAATAACTAAGATGAATTAAAAAAGAAGTGGAACCCATTCCGCTGCTCTATTTGTTATCGTATTGTTAAAACATATGTGCTTTGTACTGCGAATTCACTTGTGAATTAGCGTTTTAAACCTCTCAACCGAACCCATTAAGAAAATATATCTTACACTTTTAGCCATTATTAAATTTTCTTTATTATAAATTCATACTCATTTGGTTCTGCATAGCTTTCTCCAGCCAGTTCAAGTTCGTCTGCTCCGGTCATAAAATTATTTATTGCTTCGTCTTTTGCGTATTCAGCATCTTCTTTACTGTGATATATTTCATCGTCAGCTTCTTCAAGGTTTCCATCAAATTTATTTTTCATATATATCTTATAAGCCATTTTATACCACCTCCTTATTTGAGGATATTATAAATCTTTTCTTTTGTTTAGTATCTATTTTTTGTAAATTTAGAAATAAATACCCATTGTTATCTTTGAAATATGACGTAAGGAATAATAGCTTTAAAACTTTCTTTTGATTTAACAGTTTCAGTTCCATATTTTCCCTAAAGTCTTTATAATTATTAAGTACTTATATTAATAAGGGGGTTTTTTATGATAGGTATTAAAATTAGATGCAGCGAACAACACTGTGGTAGACCTTTATCTAATATCGATGATTTTACAAATAGAAATCATCGAGAACAATTAAATACGGATTTAGGAAAAGTCACAGACGATTTTTTCGGTCTTGGTAATGGACAAGTTCAGATTGAAACTTTCGAAGACTTGGATAAATTATCTAGTTTGCATTTAATCTGCAATAATTGTCAAAATGAAGACAAACTTAATGAACTGAAAAAGAAAATGAGAGAAAAATTTACTAATTTAAGAAACAATTTAGCAGATAGAATTCCAACAGAAAATTAAGTTTTTTCCTAACCCTGAAAGGATACTTTCAGGGTTTAAATTGATTATCTTATTATAATAAATCTTATTATAATAAATAAAACAAGATATTTATTGAACTTAACTACCAAGCTACTTTTAGTATAATTCTTCACAAATCCAATTTCCTAATTAAATGTTACTCCATAATCTGGCCCGTTTGTTGAATACCTAGTTCCTATAAATAAAACCTCTAAGAAAAAGTACATTCTTTCATAAATGAAAACATTTGCTGCGTAGTATGAGTCTAATACGACAAAACGATCACCCTAAAAGAGTGACCGCCTCATATGAAAGTTTTCTGCAAAGTTTATTAGTACTGCGTAGCAAATGACTTTGTTTTGTTCTTATTCGCAATATGTGTCCAACTGCGGGAGATTGATGTTGAAAAAGTTAGCTCAATTTATTAAATGCTCTATCTTTAATTATAATTCCTTTACAACCCTCTGAAATTTTCTTGAATATCACCTCTCGGGTATCAGTTTCCTTGATCGTTATTCCTACAATTACTTGAGTCTTAGCTGCCAATATTTTTAAACTATCTAAGAAAGCTTCCATATCCTCAACTACTATACTATGCTGACCCGGTTCATCAAATATTAGAATTCCCGGATGATTCCCGTTCATCTCATTAGAAGTCTGTACTAGTGCTATAGTAAATGCCCAAATCCTTCTAATATGGTCACTAGCCGATGAATCAAATTTTAAATCGAAGTTCTCTATTGTAGGCATAAATGTATCCTTCGATATCATTACTTTATTAATATCAGAAGAACTCCTATACCCAAATACTTTAAGGTTTGAAACAAAGTTATCTCTTAGCGATTTAATTTTTCTTTCGTCTAAATTAGTAAACTTATTTTCAGGCAATTTATTTAAATCTGCAAGATATTGTTTCCAAACATCTGACAATTGCTTAAATTCCTCTTTGGTCTCCTCTATATCTGTTTTTACTTTTTCTAATTCCTCTATTGTTTTATTTAACTCTACCTTTTTATAAATAGTACTTTCTGAAACCGAACCATCAATGGCAAAGATATCATTTCTAGTAACTCTTGAAAGTCGATACAGTTTTGATACTGTATTTTCTAAAATACTAATGTTACTTTCAATATTTTTTATATTTGTTTTCTTCTGCTCTATAGCAAACTCAAATAGTTTTTCCTGAGATTTTAAATGTTTAATGTTATCATCAATACTCATTACATCTGCTACATTCTGACTTACTAGCAATGTATCCGATATTGGTTGATTACAAGTTGGACAAATGTCTTTAAAAGAATTAAAGCCTTCTTTTGATCCTAGGTTCCGCAGTTTTTTAGCATCGTGGTTGTTAGTAATGTCTGTTTGAATTAAATTCAGGCTATTTAATAATCTATCTAAACTTGTTCTTTCATTATTTACGTTAATTTTCAATTGTTTAATTTTTTCTTCATGCTCTATAACATCTTCTTCTATTTGTCTAAGTTCCTTTTTTAATTCATGGAAATTATCAATTTCTTTAGGCTTTACTTTAATCAGGCTTTGAAGCTCATTTCTTTTCATTTCAATGTATTCATCTAGTGTCAGAGTCCGTTCATCATCTTGATAAATAACCTTAATAAGCTGATCAGGATCTTCTAAAATCTCAACGTTCTCATTTACTCCCTTAAGCATTAGGCCCATATTCCTTATGTTTTTATCTGTTTCATGAAAAACTTGCTTCCACTTTTCAACAATTCTACTTTCTTTTATTTTTAACCTATGCCTTATCTTTTCATTTTTTAGAGTATCCATATTTAATAGATATTCAATTACTCGTTTCTTGGGTTCCCGAATTCCAAAGTGCGGCATCCCAGAAAAAAGATCAGACCAACCTCTCTTTTGTTCTATTAACATACTAGAAAAAATTAGTTGTAAATACAACTTTCTTTCTTTATCATCTGTACTTGCAACACTAGGTAAATCTAACCCTAAAAAGGCTTCCAAAAATGTAAAGAAACCTTTATTACTTGTAGCTGAATTTTGTGAATGGACATACATATCTTCACTAATAGTTACTTTATCATGAATTCGATCCATCTTTGAATAAAAGATAGTCATTAAATTAGAATTCCTGTTTTTCATTTTTGCTGATCTTAAAATAGTAACATCCTCGCTACCATTTGATATCTCAAGAAATACTTTTGACTCTAAAACATCCAGCTCTCCTTCATATTCAACTTTGGTTTTAAAAGCTGAACTTAATACATTATGGCCTTTTCCGCCAATGATTTCCTCTAAACCTAAGCCATAATATACACTTGAAATAATTGAGCTTTTTCCAGAAGTGTTCTTTTCACTACAAATAATATTCATTTGTTGATCAAATGTATCATCAAAGCCTATAACATTATTTTTCGTAATTATTTCAACTCTTACTCTCCCAATACGTATCAACTATTTCACCCCAATAATGTGCTTTTTAACTTATCTATTAAATCTTCCGTAAGCTTATTTGATAATTTATTTAAAAATTCCTTTTCATTCACTAATAGGCTTTCATCGTCCAATATTTTTTCGAGAAGACTTTTTCCTGAAACTGTTAACCGAAACAATCCATTCCCTTGTTGAAACATTATTTTGTCAGCTAACATGAAAACAACTGTTTTATTAATTGTAGGATCATATCTTAGTACTAAATATCGATTACTTTCCCCATTTACATACTTTAACAAGTTGTCCTTTTCCTTTTCAGAATACATTGACACTATAATTAGGTGTAGTTTTGACAGTGAACAGCCACTTCTACCACATGACAATCCTAAAATTAAACAAGCAAGTGCTATTTTATAGCTCAACCTATAGTGATAGGGGACTGCATCAGGCTTCGATTCGAAAACGATATAATCCGTTAAGATGTAATCTTCATTACCCATTTTTTATTTCTCCTTTAAATTCCATTGAACAATCTGCAAGCCATCCTGCAATTAAATCCATTTTTAAATTCATAATGGAAGCACTACTTATATGTTTAAACTCTGTTGTGAGCTTCTTTTCAAAATCATCGGATATTTCATTAAATAATTCAGCATTTATTGACCTGTCTCTATTCAACAGTGTTCTTGAAGCAACATGTCTTTTATATTGGCTTGCTAAGTCTAGGATATCCTTTCTGATATCAGGAAATCCTTCTCCTAATCGTTCCATGAGCTCGATCCCTGATATATACGCTGACATATACATATCCAATAATAAATTCAAATTATCATTATCGGTTTTAAACTCTGGGTTTATCGCAATTAGTTTTCTTTTAACATTTTCAACCTTTTCACTTGGACAGCCAGACCAATCAGCCGATGCATCTTGCAAAATAGCAAAACTTAGTTTTGTATCTGTTAAATTACTCCTTAAAATTCTTGTAAGTTCAATTTTAAAATCCTCTGCTGTTTTTATGATTATTACAAAATCATCAGAAATATAATCATAGAATTCTGGATTACTTTCCCTGGTTTGTCTTACAAGTTCAGTTTTTGTGGTGATATGTTGAACAATTCTTTTATCTTTATATTCTGGAATAACAAAATGCCATTCTTTAATGGGAGGTAGTCCTAAACTCTTTAACACTTTAGCGTTTTTTTTATCTATAAATTTCGCTATATCATTGGTAACCTTAGTTCGTTGGTGTGAATATAAATCATCATTCGAATAATTCATATCTTCTGGGCAATAACATTGAATGGCAACTCCAGAACGTGTAAATCCTTCAATACCGCCATCACCCTTGTGTTGTGCTGGTACCTCTATAAAATGCTCCCTTTGATATCTCATTTTATAACAAGATATACATAGAACTTCCCAACTATCCCCATCTAATGAAGAATCTAAAAAATCAAGAATCATTTGTTTCTCTCCCTGGCTATATCATTAATAGAAATAAACTTTTCTTTACTTGGCTTTGTTTCAATAAAATTAATATCTACGACAAATTCTTTATCTGAATCTATGTATCTAACGATTGCTAGATTTAAAAGATTTTTATGATTTACAATCACTATTTCTTTATCTACAAAGTAATAAGATTGATCATCTGATATCATATCAATCATAATGATCCCCTCTTCAAAGATTAAATTTAAACTACCCATTCTCTAAGAATACTAATTACAAGAGGGTTTCCGATACTTCTCTTGAATAAAAAACACCACCAAGTAGCTTTCTCAAAAACAATTCGCTAACTCAGTGGGTTATTTTATTACCGCTATTCACTTATTCCTTTTTCGAGGCTTGCCTTTCTTCCGCAACCTCCACGCCTTCCTTCATATACAGTAGTGGTCTGATACATGTCAAACTTCAAATGTAGAAAATCCTTCTGTCCGGATGAATTACTCACTTTTCAACATTTCGGCTGAAAATATCAAGCCGGAACTCCATCATTGCATATCTAGTTTAAATTCCTATAGCCTTCTAGTTATACCATTATCTTCAATAACAATCACATCACTAGGTGTTCTAATACTACTAGCGTTTATTGCGCAGTAAGAGTCTACTGTTCAGCAAATAATCTGTTGTTCTTTCGTTTTTCGTCTTCAACATTATCCACCTTTAACTTAATATTAGGATGAAATGTAATAATAATTTAGTAATATGAACGTTTTTTTTATTTATAGATTCGTAAGAAAGAAGTGAAAAATTCCAAATCATTTTTCTCATATTCGAATATTAAATATAATGCTTTATAATTAGTGTACTAAGGTTATTACTCTAAAGAAAGATATAAAATAAGCAATAATAAAAGTGCACACAATAACTTGTGTGCATTAATCCATTTCAATAATTAAGTTCTAAGTTACTTTAAATACTAAATCCAAGTAAATTTCAAGCATAAAATTTCGTTAAGTATTTTCAAGCATAAGCTTTCGTTTTAGGAAAATATATGGTTGAAGTCACAAAAAAATAAAAAACCACCAAATATGTATTTGGTGGAGACGGAGGGAGTCGAACCCTCGTCCAAAGATATCGGCACTTAAGCTTCTACGAGTGTAGTCGATATATTCGTATTTCGCTGAGCCATCTGCCTATCGACTGGCGCCCGGTCAACTAGTCTGGTTGTTCTCTTCCTTCATCCTCAGACGGTGGAATCCGGCGTAGCCCACTAAGTTTGAGTCCCTTACCCTACCACATGGGCAATGGAGGGAGGAACCACTAAAGCGCTATTAAGCAGCTAAAGCGAAGTTGTTTTGTTGTTTGCCAGTTATAGGCGTTGACGTTTTAACGAGGTCGATCCCCTCGACTCGCAACCTAAGCTCGAACTATCCCTGTCGAATCCGTAGCGTCCCCATTATAAGAAAAGCGTCGGCATTTAACCTATTCCCGCTTTATAAATGAGTCAAACATGATATCATGCTGACGTTTCGGAAGCTCGAAATAGATGAGCTAAAGTTTATCACCACTTGGTGACATAAATTATTATAACATAGTGACAGAGAATTTCAATTGTAAGGTTTTGGAACTACATCTTCTGCCGTTCACGGAAAGCACGTTCAACCTCGCGTTTCGCTTCTTTTTTCTTCAGATCTTCACGCTTGTCATATTTCTTTTTCCCTCTTGCCAATCCAATTGCCACTTTAGCATACCCATTTTTCAAATAAAGTTTTAGAGGTACAAGTGCATAACCGGACTGCTTTGTTTCACCGATCAGCTTGTTGATCTCCTTGCGGTGAAGCAGCAGTTTTCTTGTTCTTAACGGATCATGGTTATATCGATTTCCTTGCTCATATGGACTTACATGCATGCCAATCAAGAACATTTCACCGTTAATGATGCGTGCATAAGAATCTTTTAAATTAACGCGGCCATTTCGAATGGACTTAATCTCTGTACCCTGTAAAACAAGACCTGCTTCATATGTTTCTTCTATTGCATAATCATGAAAGGCTTTTTTATTTTGCGCAATAACCTTTCCACTACCCTTTGGCATACTGACTTCCCCCTTGTGTTGCAGCTCGCGTACAAAGCGTTTCCTTCTATTGTAGCAAAAAGGGGCTCAAAACGGAATATTGACTGCTCCAAGTGAATTCACACTTGGAGCAATAGCTTATCGTTTTTTCTTACGCTTTGCTTTTGGAGCATTCTCAAAATGCTTTTTATTCTTTTTATGTTTGCGTTTTGAACCTTCAGCAGCACTGCCTTTTCTCTCACCTTCACCACTTTTGCCACGGCGCGGTTTACGGTCTGAGCTGCCTGTTTTAAATACTTTTGGTGCATCATTTGTTTCACGGCGGCGGGTGCCCTTCATGCCGACAATTTCAAAGTCAATTGAACGTTCATCTTTATTGACATTGACAACTCGAACGGTAATCTCATCACCAATGCGGAAAACCTTGCCTGTACGTTCTCCGATCATTGCCAAATGGCGTTCTTCATAACGATAATAATCATCGGTCATATAGCTGACATGAACAAGACCTTCAATCGTATTTGGCAGCTCGACGAACATTCCGAAATTCGTAACAGAACTAATAATCCCATCGTACTCTTCGCCAATTTTATCTGCCATATATTCTGCTTTTTTCAGCTCGTCCGTTTCACGTTCTGCTTCTACTGCCCGGCGCTCCATATTAGAAGAATGCTCAGCAATATCAGGCAGAAGCATATTCCACTTCTCTCTCGTTGCTTGGTCTATCTTGCCTTCAATTAAATATGTGTGGATGAGACGATGCACGATTAAATCCGGATAACGGCGAATCGGAGAGGTAAAATGCGTATAGAACTCTGTTGATAACCCAAAGTGTCCTAAGCTTTCCGGATCGTATTTTGCCTGCTGCATCGAACGGAGCATAACAGTTGAAACGACCATTTCCTCCGGTTTTCCTTGTACTTCTTCAATGATTTCCTGAAGTGCACGCGGATGTACAGCATTGGCTGTTCCTTTTACGATATAGCCGAAGTTCGTGATAAATTCAAAGAATCGGCGCAGCTTGTCTTCTTTTGGATCTTCGTGAATACGATAAATGAACGGCACTTCCATCCAGTGAAAATGTTCAGCGACGGTTTCATTGGCTGCAAGCATGAACTCTTCAATTAACCGTTCAGCTACTGAGCGTTCACGAATGACAACTTCCTTTGGAGCACCTTCATCATCAACAAGCACCTTTGCTTCTTTAAAATCAAAGTCGATTGCTCCACGCTGCATCCGCTTTTTGCGTAAGATTGCAGCAAGCTCTTCCATCATTTTAAACATCGGCACTAATGGTTCATAGCGCTTGATCAGTTCTTCATCTTCATCCTCGAGAATTTTATTCACATCATGATAGGTCATCCGCTCTGCCGTTTTAATCACACTTTGATAGATCTCATGATTGACCACTTCACCGTCTTCTGTAATCTCCATATTACAAGATAACGTTAAACGATCAACCTGCGGGTTAAGTGAACAAATTCCATTTGAAAGACGATGCGGAATCATCGGAATCACGCGATCAACGAGATATACACTTGTCGCACGGTCTGCAGCTTCGCGGTCAATTGAAGAATCCTCCGTAACATAATAGGTAACATCGGCAATATGTACACCAAGTCTGTAGTTTCCGTTCTCAAGCTTAGTAACCGTAACAGCGTCATCCAAGTCCTTCGCATCTGCGCCATCAATCGTCACGATCGTTTCGTTTCTGAGGTCACGGCGGTTTTTCAGTTCACTTTCATCAATGGTTTCAGGTGTATCAGATGCCTGCTTGAGCACATCATCTGGAAACTCCATTGGCAGACCATGCTTATGGATAACGGAAAGAATATCAACACCCGGATCATTTTTATGACCAAGGATCTCAATAACTTCGCCTTCTGCACTTTTTCGCCCTTCTGGGTAGGTTGTCAGTTTTACAACCACTTTATGGCCTTCAATTGCCCCTTTTGAGCTTGCTTTTGGGATAAAAATATCACTGGCAAACTTTTTATCATCAGGGATCACAAATCCAAAATGCTTGCTTTCCGTATACGTACCGACAATTTGCTGAATGCCGCGCTCTAGAATACGGACGATCGTTCCTTCTCTGCGCTGACCTGACGATTCAGCTGTTACACGAGCAAGCACGATATCCCCATGCATCGCATTATTGGTTTCATTCGGCGGGATAAAAATATCATCCATGCCCTGCTCATCCGGAACAACAAACGCAAAGCCTTTTGCATGGCCTATCATTTTTCCGCGGATTAAATTCATTTTTTCCGGCAGTCCATAACGATTGCTGCGGGTTCTAACGACTAACCCTTTTTCCTCCATTACAACGAGCGCCTTCACAAAATCCTTAAAATCAGCGGAATCTTCAATTCCAAATGCTTCTTCCAGCTCCTGAACGGTTAAAGGCTTATACGCTTCATCTTTCATATGGCTCAAAAGCTGTTCAATGATCTCTGCTGACTTATTCTCCAAAGAATTCCCTCCTTTATATCTATTTGTTTTAGTCTTCCCAATTTAACTGTTCTAAAAACTGATAAACATCCTCGTGAAGCTCATCACGCTGTTTATCAAGTGTAATGACATGTCCAGATTCTTCATACCATTTTAGTTTCTTTAAATCGTTTTCTACTTCATTAAAGATAATATTTGCACTGTCTGTATTAATCATGTGATCATGTCTTGCTTGTGCCACAAATGTTGGCGAATAGATCATATCCACATGGTTTCTTACATCCGCAATCAGCTCTTGAAGGGCTTTTAGGGTATTCATTGGCGTTTTTTCAAATTCCGCCATTTCAGAATCAATTTGTTCCGCAGATTTCCCTTCAAGTTTTTTATATTCTCTGGCATACGCCAATATGCCCTTGTACATCGTCTCTTCGCTCTTAATATACATCGGCGCGCACATTGGAACTATTCCCTTTACAGGAACAGTGTAACCCAATTTAAGTGAAAATACGCCCCCAAGTGACAGTCCAGCAACAGCGATCTCCTGATGCCCCATCTCTTTTAAAAGCTCATATCCTTCCATTACATCCTTCCACCAATCCTCTGGCCCTGTATGGACTAGCTCTTCTGGCGGAACTCCATGACCTTTAAATAACGGTGCATGACACGTATAGCCTTTTCCTTCAAGATGGCGAGCCAGCATTCTGACATCTGCAGTATTCCCCGTAAATCCGTGTAGAAGCAATACAGCTCTCTTTCCATTTCCGAACGTAAACGGCTTTGGTGCAACAACTTTCATTCTTCTTACCCCTTTCCAATCAAACGTTTGATTAATGTGTATGTTCTATTTTTAACAGACCACAACAAAACAATCCATTTAGAAGTCTTACAGCAGGAATATCATTCCATTATTTTGAAGCATAATAAAAGCCTGACCTTTTTCGGCCAGGCAGGAAAGGCTTATAGAGCAAAATAAGATACAGCAATCGTTAATAGGAAAAATAGTACAGAAAGCACAATCGTTACACGGTGAAGAATTAAGTCAATTCCACGTGCCTTTTGTTTTCCGAAAAGCTGCTCTGCTCCTCCGGAAATTGCACCCGAAAGTCCTGCACTCTTACCAGATTGAAGAAGTACAACAACAATAAGTCCAATCGAAACAATGACCAGTAATGTAATGAATAATGTATGCATTAAGCCCACCTCCTGAAACTGAAACGTACACTTACAGTATTTTAAATTTTATCATATTTATTGGAATTGGACAATATCTTGGGAAAGATGTGTTGATTTTTTGTTGATTAGCCCTTCTGCCTCACACCGTATTTGAAAAAACAACTGAATGAAAGGGTGTGACTGCTTGTTTTCTTCTTTCATATTTTCCAGACGCCTTTTACCTAATCTGCGGTCGAGCATAGCAAACGCCTTGATGACAGGGTCCTGCGATTGGAGCGCTTCATCAATAGACAGATGTATATATTCAAGCAAAGAATGATACATACTGTATTCTGCTATCACATTCTTCTTTATTACAATCTGTTCTGCCTCCTCATAAGCATCAAGCAGGGCTGCTCTTTCCTTTGACTGAAACATAGTTGTCCAATCAGAATCATATGAAATCGGCTCTAGCAGCTGTTCTTCTTTTAACAACTGATATTGCTCCTCTACGTTCATTTCAAAGACTTGATCAGCTGCACAATAAATCTTCTTTTTATCCAATGTAATCCACATTCTGCTTGGCTGGTCATGCGCTTTTCGGTAAGCAGTTGTGCGGATTTCCAACCGCCCTTTAAGAGACTCGCATAAGCGATTTTCGAGTTGTTTTTTCAATTTGGTCCATTTCATGAGGGGATTGCCTCCTTATTAACTTATATTTTAGGACTCTATTCACATTTACGAAAGGAATTTTATAAAAAGAAGGGAATTATTTTAGAAAAGGAGCATTCCTGTTAGAAGGATTTTCGGGGACTTGAACAAAAAAGAGCCCTCTTGGTATGATTCGGGGTGTCAAATCGTGTGGCGAAATGACCCCTAACTTAGGTAACCAAGGAGGACTCCAAAATGGATTTTAAACAAAATCAGAAAATAAATCAAGTCACCGAAAAAACACTCGTAGTCGGAATCGACATTGCCAAGCGAAAACATTTTGCTTGCTTTGTAGATGATCGTGGACGGGTACTACAAAAATCTTTCTCGGTATTACAATCTAGTGATGGTTTCTTGAGTTTTTATCAACGTATTTTGGCTGCAATGAAAGAATACGAAAAAACGGAAGTCATTGTCGGGATTGAACCTACAGGCCATTACTGGCTTAATTTAGCCTATTTCCTCGAGGATCGGGGGATTCCCCTGGCTATGACCAACCCTATGCACGTCAAACGGTCAAAGGAGTTGGATGACAATTTACCAACCAAACATGACCGCAAAGATGCTTTAGTGATCGCTCGTCTTGTTAAAGATGGACGCTTTAGTTATCCGCGAATCTTGAAAGACGTGGAGGCAGAACTTCGTGTTGGGTCAACGTTTAAAAGTAAGTTGACAGAGGAACTTGGAGCTGTTAAAAACATGATGATTCGCTGGTTAGATCGCTATTTTCCTGAGTTCACCCAGGTCTTTCCGTCATTCGGAAAGATGGCAATGGCAGTACTAGAGTGTACCCCATTTCCTAGTGATCTTCACCAGAAACATCCCGATGAAGTATTAGCACTTTACCGCCAGGTTGATGGGCTCAAATCTCCCCAACGACCGAAAGCAATTCGCCTTATTGAAGTCGCTGCTAATTCCATCGGAGTAACAGAGGGACGTGAAATGGCCCGTATTGAAATCGCCACACTCGTTCGTCGTTACAACCAATTGGAACAAGAAATTGAAAGTATTACACAGCACTTAGTTGAGCTCGTTCAAACATCTGTAGAGTACGAATGGCTCTCAACGGTTCAAGGACTTGGTGATACCACAATTGTCGATTTGTTAGCTGAAATCGGTAGCTTTTCACACTATGAAGATCCACGCCAAATCATTAAACTCGCGGGATTAACATTACGTGAAAATTCCTCCGGTCAGCACAAAGGACAAAAACGCATCTCCAAACGGGGCAGAAGAAAGCTACGCGCCCTCCTTTTCCGAGTGATGATGCCAATGATTCGCCATAATGAAGCCTTTCGAAAGCTACATGAGTATTACACAAACCGTAAGGTTAATCCGTTACGTAAGAAGCAATCCATCGTGGTTCTATGCGGAAAACTATTAAAAGTGTTACATGGGATCAGTACCAAGCACAAAGCATTTGACGCACAGCGAATGATGAAGGATATTCCTAGTCTCGCAGAGGCTATGTAAAGTTCTACATCCCCTTAACAGACCTAGACAACAGGATGACACGGAGAAGCTGGCATTATTTTTTCCATTCGACCTCGAGTCCCTAAAGGAGCTTCGCTAGCCTCTGCCTTATGACTAGACCGAACGAAGGAATGTAGGCACTTAGATGCCCAGAGACATGGGAGGGTACGTCATCATAAGCTACGCAGAGATCCATTGTGCATCACATATTTTCCTAGCACTACTTACCATCATTATCCAGTAGTGACCGCGTAGCGTACCCATACGTTGGAATAGTTTCACATATTATTAAAATTTTGTTAGAAGACGTGTCGAAAAATATTTTTTTGACACCCCACCAACGGGTCAAACCGTTGATAAATCAACATTTATAGAGGGAGGCGATACTTTGATTGTTAAAGAACAATCCATTCCTGCAAGGATCTTTAGTTTAGAAGTTTTATCTGAAAGGCTGCTTATCAGCCATCCGAAAGTGCCGCTTATTCAACAGGATTTAATCAAGGTTTCGGCTGGGTACAAGGGCGAAAAAGCCGTTTCCTATTACTTGGATTTCCTGCCCCCAAATGATGCCTTCATCTTTCACTCTCCCCGCTTACCCAGCGGAAAACACTACTTTCAAATTGATTATCTAATTCTCACACAGCGATATGCCTTAATCCTCGAATGCAAAAACTTCTTTGGTACATTATTTTTCGATCAATCCTTCAACCAGCTAATCCGCACAGCCAATGATAAAGAAGAAGGCTTTCAAGATCCAATCTCCCAAGCAAAGTGGCATCAGCAGCAGCTTCGGCAATGGCTGTACAAACATGATATTCAGATGCCAATTGAATTTTTCGTTGTAATCAGCAATCCTTCTACCATTCTAAAAACAAATCCCCAAAACCAGCATGCTTTGAAAAAAGTAATTCATGGCCACAGTTTGCTTGAAAAAATAGAGGAGGTGAATCAGCGCTATAATAAAGAGCACTTGGATATGAAGGGAGTACGCAAACTAAATAAGCAGCTGCTGAAAAGTCATACTCCAGAGTCATTTAATGCTTTGGATCGGTATGGCATCAGGCCAGAGGAGATTGTAACTGGAGTGAGATGTCCAAATTGCGGTCCCCTTCCTATGATGCGAACGAAAAGAACATGGTTGTGTCCTAAGTGTGGTGCAAAGGACAGGCAAGCACATGTTAAAGCGTTACAGGACTATTTTTATTTGATGGGTCCGTCTATAACAAATAAACAATTTAGGGATTTTGTGCATTTGGAGTCCGTTCATGCAGCTCAAAAGTTGTTAAAAGCAATGGATTTGCCTTTCTCAGGTGATAAAAAGGGAAGAATCTACTTTAAACGAGAGTGAGAGAGATCACTTAGCTTGGATATTCGCCGTCCTGAGAATTTATTCGCTGAAAAAATGAATATATTCGCCGTTATTCCGATATATTCGCCGTTAAAATTTTTTATTCGCCATAAACATCATTTTATTCGCTAAATTCTAAATTAACATTTTCATTCCCTAAGATCTGCAATGTGAGAGCCAATTCATATACACCTTTAATGACGGCTGCAAAATAGCTCCCTAATATGACCAATTTTCAGTTAAATACTTGTCAAAAGACTCAGTTTGTCTCTTTCGGTTAGTTCCATACCAAAAAAACATTATAAACTCCAGTGAGTTTGAATATGTAATTTGATATATTCGCCGTCCTAAGAATATATTCGCTGTAAAATGAATATATTCGCCGTTATTCCGATACATTCGCCGTTAAAATTTTTTATTCGCCATAAACACCATATTATTCGCCAAAACGCCACTCAAAAAACCAAACACACAAAAAAAAGAGCGGCCCCCACAGGCCGCTCCTCACTCAAAACTTACTTGCTCAAGTTATAAAAAGATTTCAAACCATCATAAACAGCTAAATCGCCAAGTTCGTCTTCGATGCGAAGAAGTTGGTTGTATTTCGCGATACGGTCTGTACGGGACATAGAACCAGTTTTGATTTGGCCAGCGTTTGTTGCAACAGCGATGTCAGCGATTGTTGCGTCTTCTGTTTCACCAGAACGGTGAGAAACTACTGCTGTGTAGCCAGCGCGCTTCGCCATTTCGATTGCTTCGAATGTTTCTGTAAGTGTACCGATTTGGTTTACTTTGATTAGGATTGAGTTACCAACGCCTTGCTCAATACCTTGTGCAAGTTTCTTCGTGTTAGTAACGAATAGGTCGTCACCAACAAGTTGAACTTTGCCGCCAATACGCTCAGTTAATAGTTTGTGGCCATCCCAGTCGTTTTCGTCAAGACCATCTTCAATTGAGATGATTGGGAATTCGTTAACAAGCTCTTCGTAGAAGTTAACCATATCTTCAGAAGTTAAGCCTGTGCGTCCTTCGCCTGCAAGATCGTATTTGCTTGTTTCTTTGTTATAGAACTCAGAAGAAGCAACGTCCATTGCAAGGTAGATGTCTTTACCAGCTTCGTAGCCAGCGTTTGTGATTGCTTCGATGATTACTTCAAGAGCTTCACGGTTAGAACCAAGGTTTGGAGCAAATCCGCCTTCGTCACCAACAGCAGTGTTTAAGCCTTTGCCAGAAAGAACTTTTTTCAGGCTGTGGAATACTTCAGCACCCATACGGATTGCTTCTTTGAATGTTGGAGCTCCAACAGGCATGATCATGAATTCTTGGAAGTCAACGTTGTTATCAGCATGAGAACCGCCGTTGATGATGTTCATCATTGGAGTTGGAAGCTGCTTCGCGTTGAAACCGCCAAGGTAACGGTATAAAGGAAGTCCTACAGACTCAGCAGCAGCATGTGCAGCAGCCATAGAAACACCTAGGATAGCGTTAGCGCCTAGTTTGCCTTTGTTTTCAGTACCGTCTAATTCGATCATTGTGCGATCGATGCCCACTTGATCTGTTACATCTAAGCCGATTACTGCTTCAGCGATAAGGTTGTTTACGTTATCTACTGCTTTTTGAACACCTTTTCCAAGGTAGCGAGACTTGTCGCCATCGCGAAGTTCTACAGCTTCGTGCTCACCAGTTGATGCACCAGATGGCACCATTGCACGGCCGAAAAAGCCTGATTCTGTTAACACTTCTACTTCGATTGTTGGGTTACCGCGAGAGTCTAATACTTCACGAGCATATACATGTTGGATAAATGGCATAATAATTCTCTCCTTTTTATATAAAAAATAGTTTAAAAAACAAGTTATTACTTCAGAATGGATGTGCCTGTCATTTCTGTTGGCTTCTCAAGACCTAATAGATCCAAAACTGTTGGAGCAAGATCACCAAGAATTCCATCCTCACGCAAAGTCACGCCTTCTTTTGTCACAATGACCGGAACCGGATTTGTCGTATGAGCGGTCATTGGATTGCCGTCCAATGTCACAACTTCATCAGCATTTCCGTGGTCAGCAGTAATGATTGCATGTCCGCCCTTAGCTACAAGAGCATCAATAATCTTGCCAAGACATTCATCAACTGTTTCTACCGCTTTGATTGTCGGCTCCAGCATGCCAGAGTGTCCAACCATATCCGGATTGGCAAAGTTTAAAATGATTGCATCGAAATTGTCGGCTTCAATCTCTTTTAAAAGAGCATCCGTTAATTCGTATGCACTCATTTCCGGCTGTAAATCGTACGTTGCAACTTTTGGAGAATTGATCAGAATTCTTTCTTCACCAGGGAACTTCTCCTCACGTCCACCACTCATAAAGAAGGTAACATGTGGATATTTCTCTGTTTCAGCAATTCGAAGCTGTCTTAATTTGTTTTGCGATAATACCTCTCCTAAAGTATTATCCAAGTTTGTTGGTTTAAACGCAACAAATCCGTCAACTGTTTCACTAAAATGTGTCAAACAAACGAAATATAGGCTATTCGGATGCTTTGGACCTCTGTCGAAAGATCTGAAATCCTTGTTCGTAAATGTATTGGAAATTTGGATCGCACGGTCAGGACGGAAGTTATAGAAAATAACTGCATCCTCGTCTTCGATTGCTCCTACAGGTGTACCGTCTTCTTTTGTAATAACAGACGGAATCACGAACTCATCAAAGATCCCGTTGCGATAATTATCCTCTACTAAATCAAGGGCAGAAGAATAAGAAGGACCTTCACCGTATACCATCGAGCGATAAGACTTTTCCACACGCTCCCAGCGTTTGTCGCGGTCCATAGAGTAATAGCGTCCAGAAATGGTCGCGAATTGGCCGACACCATATTCCTTCATCTTTTCCTCAGCAGCTTTGATGTACTTCTCAGCTGTTTTTGGTCCTACATCACGTCCATCAAGGAAGGCGTGCACATATACATTTTTTACGCCTTCTTCAGCAGCTAAACGAAGAAGTGCATATAAATGTTCGATATGGCTATGAACACCGCCGTCAGAAAGCAAGCCCATTAAGTGAAGGTTCTTGCCCGTCTTCTTAACATGTTCAATTGCGGAAAGGAATGTTTCGTTTTTCTCAAAATTCCCTTCACGAATCGCAACGTTCACTCTTGTTAAGCTTTGGTAAACAACACGTCCGGCACCAATATTTAAATGCCCAACTTCAGAGTTACCCATTTGTCCTTCTGGCAATCCTACCGCTTCACCGCTTGCAACAAGCTGTGCATGCGGATATTGATTCCAAAACCGGTCAAAGTTTGGCTTTTTAGCTTGAGCAACCGCATTACCCATTGTTTCGCCTCTTAACGCGAATCCATCCAGGATAATCAGTGCTACTGGTGATTTAGTCATTCTTGCCTGCCTCCAATAATTGCAGGAATGATTGTGCTTCTAAGCTAGCACCGCCAACAAGAGCACCATCAATATCAGATTCGCTCATGTATTCTTTAATGTTAGCAGGCTTTACACTGCCTCCATATTGAATGCGGACTGCATCAGCAGCTGTTTGAGAGAATTGTTTTGCTACTACTTGGCGAATGTGTGCACATACTTCATTAGCATCTGCTGCTGTAGAAGATTTACCAGTGCCGATTGCCCAGATTGGTTCGTAAGCAATAACTGTTTCTTTTACTTGATCTTCAGTTAATCCAGCAAGAGCTTTTTCAACTTGATCAGCAACAAGCTGGTTTGTTTCGCCGTTTTCACGCTGTTCAAGCGATTCACCAACACAAACAATTGGAGTTAGACCGTGAGCAAATGCTGCCAATGTCTTTTTGTTAACAGACTCGTCTGTTTCGTTAAACATTTCACGGCGCTCAGAGTGGCCTAAAATGACATATTTCACACCAAGATCTGCAAGTGCAACTGGGCTTGTTTCACCAGTAAAAGCACCTGAGTTTTCAAAGTGCATGTTTTGTGCACCGATTTGTACAGCTGTACCTTCAGTGCTTGCAACTAAACGCTCTAAAAATAGTGCAGGTGCACAAACAACTGTTTCAACCTTTTCTTGATCAGGAACTAGTCCGTTTACTTCTTCAATAAATGATTTTGCCTCGGAAAGTGTTTTATGCATTTTCCAGTTTCCTGCGATAATAGGTTTACGCATGGTGGGCACATCCTTTCATTCGTTCTTTCATTTAGGCTGTTTCACAGATCTTATTGCCATCTTATTTCAAACAAGAGTAGCGTGATTTCCACTGCATGGCACTCGCTTTCCGCGGGTGAGAGCTGAGCCTCCTCGGCGCTTTCGCACCTGCGGGGTCTCAGCTTTCTCACTTCTCCCGCAGGAGTCTCGCGCCATTCCGCTCCAATCAACTAGAATACTCAAAATAATTCTGTTCAAAAGTTAATAAACAACAATCAGTTTCCAACCTTATTTATCGTTTAACGCTACTACTCCAGGAAGTTCTTTTCCTTCGATAAATTCAAGGGAAGCACCGCCGCCTGTAGAGATGTGGCTCATTCTGTCTGCTAAGTGGAACTTTTCAACTGCAGCTGCAGAGTCTCCGCCGCCGATGACTGAATATGTATCGTTTGCTTCAGCAAGTGCTTCTGCAACAGCTTTTGTTCCGCCAGCGAATTTGTTTAGTTCAAATACACCCATTGGTCCGTTCCAGATCACAAGCTTAGAATTTTGAATAACTTCGCTGTAAATTTCAGCTGTTTTCGGTCCAATATCTAATGCTTCCCAATCTGCAGGGATTTCTTCAATGGATACTACTTTTGTATTTGCATCTTCTGAGAAATCATCAGAAACAATTACATCAACTGGCATATAGAATTTAACGCCTTTTTCTTTCGCTTTTTCAATGAAAGAAAGAGCTAAATCCATTTTGTCTTCTTCTAGAAGAGATTTTCCGATCTCATGGCCTTGAGCTTTTACAAATGTGTAAGCAAGTCCGCCGCCGATGATTAGGTTATCTACTTTATCAAGAAGGTTTTCAATAACACCGATTTTATCTTTTACTTTTGCTCCGCCAATGATTGCAGTGAAAGGACGCTCAGGATTGGACATTGCTTTTCCAAGTACAGCTAATTCTTTCTCCATTAGCAATCCGGAAACAGCTGGAAGATGGTGTGCAATTCCTTCTGTTGAAGCATGCGCACGGTGTGCTGCTCCAAATGCATCATTCACATAAACATCTGCAAGTTCAGCAAAAGCTTTCGCTAATTCAGGATCATTCTTTTCTTCACCAGCATAAAAACGAACGTTTTCTAATAATAAAACATCGCCTTCATTCATTGTTCCTACTAATTCTTTAACAGAATCACCATATGCCTCATCTGCCTTTTTCACTTCTTTGCCAAGAAGCTCTGAAAGACGTTTTGCAACAGGAGTTAAACGAAGTTCTTCAACAACAGCTCCTTTTGGACGGCCAAGGTGGCTTGCAAGAATAACTTTTGCTCCTTGCTCTGTTAAATAATTAATCGTAGACAATGCTGCACGTATACGTGTTTCGTCTGTAACTTGACCGTCCTTCATTGGAACGTTAAAGTCTACACGGCAAAATACACGTTTGCCTTTTAAATCAACATCTTTGACGCTTTTCTTGTTCATAGCAAAAGAACCTCCTATTAGAAGATTTGCTGATCTTCTAAATATAATATTTGCTTTGCCAATAAGAAACTCGTACACTGGCAAGCCTAAAAAAGCATGCCTGGGACGCAGTTTGCGCTAACTGCTTTTCATAAGCCATATGCCCATGAAAAGACAACGGGGGAGAGGGATATGTTCCCTGCTCCCCCGTTCCCATTTATCATTATAGACATTCACATATGTTATATCCATTATGATGAGGTTAAATTAGCGTTAATATCGGTAAAATTAAAGACCTTTTTGAGCGATATAATCAACTAGGTCAACTACACGGTTAGAGTAGCCAGATTCGTTGTCATACCAAGAGATAACTTTTACCATGCTGTCTTCTAGAACCATTGTAGATAATGCATCGATTGTAGAAGAAGCTGGGTTACCGTTGTAGTCGCTAGATACTAATGGCTCTTCGCTGAATGCAAGAATGCCTTTAAGATCACCTTCAGCAGCTTCTTTAAGTGCAGCATTTACTTCTTCAGCTGTAACGTTTTGATCAAGCTCAGCAACTAAGTCAACTAGTGAAACGTTAGGAGTTGGAACACGCATTGCTCCACCGTTTAATTTACCTTTAAGTTCAGGTAATACTAGAGAAACTGCTTTTGCAGCACCAGTTGTTGTAGGAATGATGTTTTCAGCTGCTGCACGTGCACGGCGATAGTCTTTGTGCGGCAAGTCAAGGATTTGCTGATCATTTGTGTATGAGTGAACTGTTGTCATCATACCGCGTTTGATTCCGAACTTGTCGTTTAATACTTTAGCAAAAGGAGCTAAGCAGTTTGTCGTACAAGAAGCGTTAGAGATAACATCATGTTGTGCTGGATCATATTTATCATGGTTAACACCCATAACAACTGTGATATCTTCGTCAGTTGCAGGAGCAGAGATGATTACTTTTTTAGCGCCAGCTTCTAAGTGTTTAGCAGCGTCAGAACGCTTAGTGAAACGTCCAGTAGATTCTACTACTACTTCTACGCCAAGATCTCCCCATCCAAGTTGAGCAGGATCGCGCTCTGCGATAACTTTTACACGTTGTCCGCCAACTACTAGGTATTCACCATCAACTGTAACTTCTTCGTTTAATGTTCCGTGAACAGTATCATATTTTAAAAGGTGTGCAAGCATGTTTGCATCTGTAAGGTCATTTACTGCAACAACCTCTACATTAGGATTTTTTAAAGCTGCACGGAAAACCACACGCCCGATTCTACCAAAACCATTAATACCAACTTTTACTGCCATGAATAACTTCCTCCTTTGAAAGGATCATTTTTTTATTTAAAGGTTTTACCCTTTTAACAACTGATTTGCTGCACCTTCATCCGTGATCAAAATAGTGGATTTCGGAGCTCTTTTCATATAAGCAGCAATGGCTTTTGCCTTTGAGCCTCCACCGGCAACAGCTAGGACATGCTGAATAGCAGTCAAGTCTGCGAGCTGCAGGCCGACCGTTTGAATTTTATGAACGATCTCACCGGCTTCATTAAAATAATAACCAAACGCTTCGCCCACTGCATTTGCTGCAATAAGCTTTTCCACATTCTCACTGCTGGTTTTACGGCGTTCCGCCATTGTAATAGCATCTCCAATTCCGTGGAGAACCATGCATGCAGACTTAATCAAATGAAGAACTTCAGTAAAGTTTGGATCCTTAATCATAGACTCATACATTTCCTTGCTCACTTCGTCTGGCGCGTACAAGACTCGATGTTTTGAATCTGTATTTTCTGCCATTTGTGAACAAATCGTATTCGCCTGATTTTTGACATCCTCCCCAATACCGCCTCTGGCAGGTACAAACAGCCAATCCTGATCAGGTTTCGTTGGCGTCAGCATTTTTGCCACAGTTGACATGGTTGTTCCACCAGTCACACCGATGATATTCTCTCCATGCAAGGAGGATTTCATCCATTGTGCCGTTGCTCTGCCGAGTTCATTTTTAACCCAAGGAGCCTCGTCCGCGTTTCCGGAAACGATAATGGCTCTTTGAATGCCCAATTTATCGGCCAGCTGCTGTTCCATTTTCACTATACCCGAAATTTCTCTCATTATGCTGCGAAGTTCGACAAGTAATTTTCGACCATCTTCCGTAACGCTCATTCCTAAGCTGGCAACGGTAATCAAGTCCTGTGTTTTCAGAAAATCTACTTCACTGCGAAGTACTCGTTCAGTAAGCCCAAGACTCACTGCCAAGCTCCTTCTGCCCACAGGCTGCATTTGGTTTATGTACTCAAGAATGTGGTAGCGTTTCTGCATAACAGCAAGCAAATCTGGCAATAATTTTTTCTGGATATCAATTAGTGAGTACATCTCGCAGCTCCTTACAATCACCTGTTGGTCAATTTTAGTCCCGCATAGACATATTATGTCCCACCGACTGAAAAAAAAAATCACGCTTGCTATAATTTGAATTTTAGCAAGAATGATTCTTGAATGCAACTAATATTGTCTTATTTTCAAGCCTATTTTTTTAGAAATAAATTCAGTGGCTATTTTTGTTGTAGCAGCTGCAGCTTCTGCCTATTTAACTAGAGCTTCCTCTACTGTAAAACGATCCACTTGGCCATACTGAATCTCTTCTCCATCGACATGGACAACTGGAATCATTAGGCCGTATCGTTCGGTCAGCTCATCACGATCATCAATATCATATTCAATATATTGAAAGTTGAATTCTTCTTTTAATTCCATAATGATTTGTTTCGCTTTATCGCATAGTGGACATTTATTTCGAGTATATAAGGTTAACGTCTTATTCATGGATAGCCTCCTTTCAATCATATCTTTTTCGTTTAGAAGAGGAAGGAATCCCAAGCTGTTCTCGATATTTAGCTGCTGTCCTTCGTGAAATGACAAAGCCAGACTCTGTTTTCAGCAAATTGGCAATCTCCTGATCTGAAAGTGGTTTTTGTTTATTTTCTGAGGAGATAAGCTTGTGAATCGCCGCTTTTGCCTCTTCAGATGACGCATCAGCATTGCCTGCCGTCTTAATCATACTGACAAAAAAGGTACGCAGTTCATATGTTCCAAACGGAGTCTGCATATATTTCCCTCTAACCGCCCTGCTCACGGTTGATTCATGGATTTCAAGTTCATCCGCAATTTCCTTCATCGTCATTGGCTTTATAAATGCTGGTCCCTTTTGAAAAAATTGCGGCTGGCGCTCTGCGATCTTTTTTGTAACTTTTAAAATTGTTTCTTTCCTTTGTTCAATTGAGCGTTTAATCCATTGGTAATCCTGCTGCCGGTTCTGCAGGTAACGTTCCACCTGCTGATCACCTGCACTGTGAAGTTTCTTTGCATATCCTTCATTATAGGAAATACTAGGTACGCTTTCATCATAAAGCTGGATATGAAGGCCGTTTTGTTCTGTATACACGATGACATCAGGTATGATATATGCTGGCTTTTCGGAGGCAAAGCTTGCTCCCGGTTTCGGATTTAACGTTTGCACCAGATCATAGACTGCTTGAATTTCTTTTACATCTGCTCTGATTTCCCTCGCTAACGGTTTCCACTTTTTATCCGCAAACAACTGAAAGTGCTGGCGGATAATTTCTTCAGCCCTTTCGTTGGCTGGCACAAGACGCTCCAGCTGCAATAATAAACATTCCTGCAAACTGCGCGCACCAATCCCTGCTGGTTCTAAATGCTGCAGGACGTCGAGCTGCTCTTCCACAGTTTCTTCATCAGCTCCATAAAGCTGTGCGACCTGCCGCAAATCGATATTATATAAGTAACCGTTTTCATCAAGGCTATATATAAAATGAAGAATGATTTTTTTCTCCGGTTCTGTCAGATCGGCCGGAAGCTGCTGAATCAGATAATCATCCAATTGCTGAACACTTACAGCAAGCTGTTCAATCCAATTCTCTTTATCTTGATTTTGTTTAAGCTTTGATTTTTTAATTCGCTGTGCACGGGGATCCATTGTTTTCACAAAGTTTGAGTTTAGCTCCATCAGGGGATTTTCCAGAGCCTTTTCTTCCAGAAAGGCAGTGAGCTCCTGGGAGTTAAACTGCAATAGCTCAATAGACTGCTTTAGCTCCTGAGTCATTGCTAACTTCAAGGTTTGCTGCTGCCATAAACCTGCTTTTAAATCCATTCTGCTTCCCCCTTCATTCCTATTTTACCGTAATATGAATGATTATTGTATGGAGAAATTCTGTCAGCGGAAAAGCACATGAAAACGGTTTAATTCTAAATCTGAAATAGATGCCTTTATTTCTATTTTGTTACAAATCAAAATTTTACAATGATATATCTTTCATTTTATGGTATTATTCCATTGGGCAAATTTTACGAAAGTAAAAGACGCAAAGCCACGGGCCTAAAGTATGTGCTTGTACACATGCCATGGCAGCCGGGTTGCATATAAGTCGATCATTCCTTTTTAATTTGCCTAATACAACTTTAAGAAGGGTGAACAATGATTTTTCCAACAGTACTCAGCAAAGACAAAGAAACTAGACACGTCGTCAAGGACCAGCACACATGCTTATGCGGACACAAGTACAATGTCTTTACGACTTTCACCAAGAACGATTTCAAGAAGATTCAGTTCAGAAAGAATGAAGTTATCACCTGTCGAGCATGCCGATCCATCATTGAATGATGGGCCGGCATTTTTGCTTCCTGCCATTTTCTTTCGGCTCAATTCCAGCAAACTCGTAGACAAGTTAAAAGATTGTTGCATTGTTGTTCATATTATCCTATAATTAGTATTCGTAACGCTTAAGGAATTGGAGCGTTTACAGCACTTGATATTCTGCCCTCGTGGTGCAACGGATAGCACGTAAGATTCCGGTTCTTGAGATGGGGGTTCGATTCCCTCCGAGGGTGTATGAAAAGGCCATTGCTGATTGAAGCAATGGCCTTTTCTTGTTTAGAAGGTTCGTTCCATTTTCTGCTTTACTCCTCTGAAAGCAGGCAAGCAATTTTTTATTTTCCCACAAGGTGTTAAAAATATGCAGGTTGGGTAAAATATAAAGTGGAATGTTCACAAAAAGTATTTAGAAATAGGTCAATCAAAATCTGTCGAACGATTTCGCTTTCCTAAAGGTGCGATTCTTTTGACCTTTATTGACCATTAGTGTATGATAAAACTACATAAAAATGGTGTATGTCTTACAGAATGAAGTCTGCACTATCCCTTAATTTTAAAGGAGGAATTAGAATGAATTTAATCCCTACAGTTATCGAACAAACAAACCGCGGGGAACGTGCTTATGATATTTACTCCCGCCTTTTAAAAGACCGTATTATTATGCTTGGCAGTGCAATTGATGATAATGTTGCCAACTCAATTGTAGCTCAATTGCTATTTTTAGAGGCTGAAAATCCTGAGAAAGATATTACATTATACATCAACTCTCCAGGCGGAAGCATCACGGCTGGTATGGCGATTTACGATACAATGCAATACATCAAGCCTAGCGTTTCTACAATCTGCACAGGTATGGCTGCTTCTATGGGGGCATTCCTTCTAGCTGCCGGTGAAAAAGGAAAACGCTTCGCACTTCCAAACAGTGAAGTGATGATTCACCAGCCACTTGGCGGTGCTCAAGGGCAGGCAACTGAAATTGAAATTGCTGCAAAACGTATTCTTTTCCTTCGCGAAAAATTAAATACGATTCTTGCTGAGCGCACTGGTCAGCCGCTTGAAGTGATTGCAAAGGATACAGATCGCGATAACTTTATGACAGCTGAAAGAGCATTAGAGTACGGCTTAATCGACAAAATCATTTCCCGCAATCCAAACGAAGCAAAATAATGGTTCAGAGTGAGGCACTAACATGTGCCTCGCTTTTTTTGTTCCTGAAATTAAATTCATAACTTGGCAGTTGTACTGAGACTACTCCTCAGCTTCTAGTTCGCATAGCTCCCCAAGAAAAAAGGACACATTCCTAAAAATGTGCCCTTTCTTTCTATTGTTCTTGTTGAATGTATTTAGCCAATTGTTCTAGCGCTTCTTGTTCATCACTGCCGCTTGCCATTAATGTGATTGTGGCACCCGTGCTGACAGCCAGGCTCATTAAGCCCATTATACTTTTCGCGTTTACCTTTTTTCCATCTCGTTCTAAGAAAATATCAGATGAAAAACGATTTGCTTCTTGAACGAATAATGCCGCTGGCCGTGCCTGTAAGCCTGTTTTTAATTTTACCTCAACCTGTTTCTCCACCATAAAAATCAATCCTCCTATTGCTCGCTACTGGGGGATTGTAATATCACCCGCTTTTAGCTTTTCTGCAATTTCATCAATTTTACGAAGTCGGTGATTAATGCCTGATTTGCTGATATTTCCACCAGACACCATTTCCCCAAGCTCTTTTAAAGTTACATCCTGATAAGCTACACGCAGTTCTGCAATTTCCCGTAATTTATCTGGAAGAATTTGCAGCCCTACCGTTTGTTCAATATATTTTATGTTTTCGACTTGGCGCAGTGCTGCACCAATCGTTTTGTTCAAGTTCGCAGTTTCACAATTTACAAGACGGTTAACCGAGTTTCGCATATCACGGACAATCCTGATATCCTCAAACCGCAGCAAAGCAGCATGAGCGCCAATAATATTTAAGAATTCGGTTATTTTTTCTGCTTCTTTTAAATACGTTATAAACCCTTTTTTTCGTTCCAGTGTTTTGCTGTTTAAGCCAAATGTGTTCATAAGCTCGCATAATGCATCATTGTGTTCCTTATATAAAGAAGCAATTTCAAGGTGATACGACGATGTTTCCGGATTATTGACAGAACCGCCGGCAAGAAAAGCTCCGCGAAGATAAGAACGCTTACAGCATTTCTTTTTTACAAGCTCCTGGGCGATATCATGTGTAAAAACAAAGCCTTCACTTAGGATTTTTAAATCATCAAGAATTGTACTTGCCCCTTCAGCAAGACGGACAATATAGACATTGTTTTTCTTTAATCTCATTTTTTTACGAACAAGCAGCTCTACCTGAACACTATAATTCTTTTTAATTAGCGTATAGATTCTTCTGGCAATCGCTGCATTTTCCGTCTGTATGTCAACAACCAATTTACGATTGGAAAAGGATAAGGAACCATTCATCCGGATTAAGGCAGAGAGTTCAGATATACTGCAGCAGCCCTTTGTTTCAATATTGGTAAGTTCTTTTTTTGTTTCTGAAGCGAAAGACATTCCTTCACCCCCTACCTGGCACAATGTTCTAGATATAAACATTGGCACTGTATATACTACGCTTCAAAACGCTTTTTGGTTTCAGCTAAAAGCAAATGATAAAGAATATCTGCCACTTCCTGTGTATCATGGCGGATGATTCCGCCTTCATAGCTGACGATCTCACCTGGTATTACCTCAAGTCCCAACTCATGAAGCCGATCTACATCGTAAAAAACAGGCTTCGCCATTTCTTCAATATATTTTTCCTGCACGTGTGCCGGTATATTCTCCTTGTTAACGAGAATGGTATTCATAAATGCTGCATTCATATGATCATATATGGCTTTAACATGATCACTTGCCGTGTAATTATGAGTTTCACCAGCCTGAGTCATTAAGTTGCATATATAAACTTTTTTTGCTCGTGAACGGCGCACCTCATTGCCAAGCTTCGGCACAAGCAGATTAGGCAGGATGCTTGTATATAAACTGCCTGGACCAATAATAATCATATCTGCCTGTCTTATAGCATGAACCGATTCAGGCAAAGGCTGGATTTGCTTAGGTTCAAGAAAAACCCGCTTAATCTTTTTTCCAGAGTACGGAATTTTGGACTCACCTGTCACAATCGTGCCGTCCTCCATCTC
The DNA here is from genome assembly GCF_001636345.1 of Cytobacillus gottheilii. GTDB lineage: Bacteria > Bacillota > Bacilli > Bacillales > Cytobacillaceae > Cytobacillus > Cytobacillus gottheilii. The sequence continues at coordinate 854,000 of NZ_KV440945.1, read as the reverse complement.
CGCTTTCAAAACTACACTCTGATTGGCCGCCGGAAGCACTTTGCCTCGTACATTTAAAACTTTACTCATCTCTTGTATGGCATGAACAAAATTTCCTGTAATCGATGTCATGGCAGCCAATATTAAATTCCCTAATGAATGACCTGCAAGTTCATTGCTCGTTGAAAATCGGTGCTGAAACATTTCTTCAATCAGCGGTTCAACATCAGAAAGCGCCGCTAACACATTGCGAATATCACCAGGAGGCGGAATATTTAAATCATCTCTAAGCCTGCCTGAACTGCCGCCATCATCAGCTACGGTTACAATGGCTGTAATATCAACAGGATACTTTTTCAATCCTCTTAAGAGGACTGGCAGTCCTGTGCCGCCGCCAATGATGACAATCCTCGGCTGTCTGTTCATTTTGTCTTTTCCTTTCTCCTCTCAATGTCACGATGCGTAATTTTCGTATGATAATCCTCTTGAAAGAAGTGCCCCAAATATTCAGCAAGCGCAACAGAACGGTGCTGGCCGCCTGTACAGCCAATGGCAATGACAAGCTGTGATTTTCCTTCTCTTTTATAATGAGGAAGCATAAAACTCAGCAATTCAGTCACTTTTTCAAGAAATTTCGTTGTTTCAGTCCATTTAAGCACATAGCTTGAAACCTCTTCATCTAACCCTGTTTTAGGACGCATATGGTCGATATAGTGCGGGTTAGGCAAAAAGCGAACATCAAACACAAGATCCGCATCGATTGGAAGGCCATATTTAAAGCCAAAAGACATGACATTGACAGTAAAAATGGTTTTTTTATTCACTGAAAATTCCATTAGTATTTTTTCACGAAGTTCCCTTGGCTTCATAGAAGAGGTTTTATAAATAAGCTGTGCTCTTCCCTTCAGTTCTTCAAGCAGCTCGCGCTCAAGCTTAATGCCTTCAAGAGGCAGCCCTGATGGCGCCAATGGGTGAGACCTTCTCGTTTCCTTATACCTGCTTACGAGCGTCGAATCATCAGCGTCTAAAAAAAGAATCTTGGGTGTGACCCATGATTTTTCAGCCAGCTCGTCTAACGCTTTAAAAAGGTGATCAAAAAACTCACGGCCGCGAAGGTCCATTACCAGCGCAACCTTATTCATCTTATTCCCGGATTCCTTCATCAGTTCAAGAAATTTTGGCAGAAGAGTTGGGGGCAAGTTATCAACACAGAAAAACCCGAGATCTTCGAAGCTTTGAATTGCTACTGTTTTTCCTGCTCCAGACATACCTGTAATAATAACCATTTGTGTTTCATTTATTGAACCCGTACTCATCATTATTTCCCCCCGAAACTGCTTCGATTTTTATAGAACATTAACTAGGATCGAGCCTATAACTGATCAGTTCAAAATCTGGTGTATACGTAAATGTGCCGTAAATCATACCATTTCCATGAATCATGTAGTCCAAAATGTGATAATCACCAGCTGCCATCGGCAAATCTTTTATCTCCTCAAGCTTATGCCATGAAAGCTTTCCTTCCTCAGACTCATCCACATTAAGTCCATCAGATTCCTGCGCCATAAAGGTGAACATCATCCATTCAGACAGCACCTTATCGCCATCCTTCATAATAAAAGTGAAAATGCCTTTTATATTCGGATTGCGCAAGTAAATACCTGTTTCCTCCCGAAATTCTCTAATGCAAGAATCTCTAACCGATTCTCCCGGCTCCATTTTTCCGCCAGGCGCAACCCACCAGCCGCGTCTCGGTTTTTGAAGAAGCAACACTTTATTCTCTTTTAACAATACACAATTGGTGACTCTTTGCACTACTTTCACCTGACCTTTATGACCGGGCCGCATTACCCGAAGCCCACGTTATGCCGTTTTTATATTCCTTATATTATACTATGTTTGCAGGACAGCGACAACGATTGACTGCCGCTGCCACAGCTTTTATCCAATTTCAGCTAATCGGTCTTGTCCTAAAACAGACAGCTCTAGACAAAGGTTTCTTTTTATTTGTATTTTATACCAAATCATTTGAACGCAAAAAAAAGGAGCCCAGCTCTCACTGTGCTCAACAAGATTTATATCTTAAAAAGGGGGTCAATTTCTATTCTTATATTACCCGAAATTTGTTTCACTAACGTTACAGCACAGTTAAAACATAATGACTTTTTGTAAAGTCTAATCTAACATTTGAATTTATGCTTATTAACGTGCTGAGCAAAATTACACAGATTATTTTGCTTCTGCTTTAAAACTCTCCTGCAGTTCTTCAACATAATGCTGAACACTTTGAGCAGCGATGCTTCCATCACCTGTCGCAGTTACGATTTGACGCAATGTTTTCTCACGAATATCTCCTGCTGCAAAAATGCCAGGCACTTTTGTTTCCATGCGCTCGTTTGTTTCGATATAGCCATTTTCATTTGTAATGCCGAGGCTTTCAAATGGCTTTGATAAAGGCACCATACCGATATAAACGAAAACACCGTCTGCTTTAAATTCTTGTTCTTCGCCATTCACAGTGGAAACAAGTGTTGCGCTGCCTACTTTACCGTCTTTTTCATTGATTTCTTTTACCGTATGATTCCAGATGAAATCAATCTTCTCATTGTCAAACGCACGCTGCTGCAAGATCGCTTGTGCACGAAGCTCATCACGGCGGTGAACAATTGTCACTTTGCTTGCGAAACGAGTTAAATAAACTCCTTCTTCAACAGCAGAGTCTCCTCCTCCGACAACAACTAGCTCTTTGTTTTTAAAGAATGCCCCGTCACATACTGCGCAATAAGAAACGCCGCGTCCGCCAAGCTCTTTTTCTCCAGGAATGCCAAGTTTTTTATACTCCGCTCCAGTTGTAATAATTACAGCACGAGCTTTGTATTGCTTTGAACCTGCAATGACTGTTTTATATTCGCGTCCGTCAATAATTTCTTTAATATCGCCATATGCGTATTCCGCGCCAAATTTCTTCGCATGATCAAACATCTTCGTAGAAAGCTCAGGTCCAAGAATATGCTCAAATCCAGGATAGTTTTCAACTTCTTCTGTGTTTGCCATTTGCCCGCCAGGAACGCCGCGCTCTAACATTAAAGTCGTCAAGTTTGCACGAGATGTATAAACAGCTGCCGTCATTCCCGCAGGGCCAGCTCCAGCTATAATGACATCATAAATTTTTTCTTCCGCCACAATACTTCCTCCTTATATAAAATGTGCAGGAGATTACCCAGCCGCAGTTTATGCTGCGCTTCTTATTTCCATACCCATTTATTATCTTCTCCATCTAACATGATCCTATAAAAAATCAGTTTGCACATTTCTTAATCAGTCCAAATGGCTGATATCAAGCATTTCGGCAGTAAATTTCACTGCTGATTATTTTTCTTAATCATATAAAAAAGAGCAGATTTCGTCCAAAAATCTGCTCATTAAAGGAAATTATTTACCAATTTAATGTATTTTCCTAAAGTAGAAACGGAAATGCCGTACTGTCCAGCCAATTGTGCTTGTGGAACCTTTTCACTGCGCATCTTTTTCCAAACATACTCAAGCGCAGCTGCCCAGGCTAACTTATTTTTAATAAGCACACTGTTCTTTTCCATTTCAATAAATACAGTAAACCACAGCAGATAAAGACCAGCTTCCGTTGTGCCAATCGGATGATGATTTTCATATAAAAGCTGGGCAATTTCATGCGCGCCTACTGCTGTGCTCTTCGCTGAACCTGTTGTAATGTAGGACACATACTCTTGTTCAAGCGCAGATAATTTATGGTTTTTCTTAATGCCTTCCGATAAAAGCAGTTCATCCTGCTTACTCGAAACCGAAATCAGGAATAGAGCAAACATTCTTTCCTCTTTATAATCACTCTTCAGCTTTTTTAGAATAGAAGAAGGATGATCTTCAAAACCATTTTGCTCCTGTTTCTCTTCGTTCCACGGCTCGAAGCCCTCTTTATCAGGATTCATTTCGACTGCTTTTTTCCAAGTAGAGCGGGCAATATCCTCTCTCCCGGTAAAATAAGCCGCATACGACAGCCAATAATAGAATGGCCCATCACCGTCAAATCCTGATTTCTGCAGCTTCCGAAGCCATTGAAACGCCGCTTCATACTCCCCAGTCAACGCAAACGTTGCACCAAGCTTAAACTGATGCTCAGCAGACATCGGCTTAATTTTCTTTAATGTTTCTTTTAACAGCTTGATCTCTGCAAAACTGCGCTGATAAAAGGCAAAAACAAGCCTGTTGCATAACGCATGCAAATTCCCTGGATTCTCTTCCAGCACTTTATTTAAAATTTCGGAAGCCTTCTGCACTTCCCCTAAATAAAAATACGCAAGCGCCAAATTATTGTAAGCCGACCAATATTCCGGATAATCTTCAATAACAGACGTTAAGATTTCTACCGCCTTTGGAAAATGGCCCGATTCGAGCAATTCCCTAGCCTGCTCCTGCTTAATAATCAGGTCATCCTGCTCATAGAGATCCTCATCATTCTCCTCAGCCTCCAGTGTTAATAAATCAAGCAAATCCTCTGTATCATCAGAAAACTCCCCATCATCATTTAACTCCAGATAAAGATTCGCATGCTGATACGCATCCTTAAAAAAGCCCATATGAGCATAATTGTTAGCTAAAAAATAATGACACTCACTCATGTCCTCATCCAGCTCTTCCAGAATCATATGAAGCAGACGATTCGACTGCTGATGCTCACCCATCTCTGAATAAACAATCGCAAGCTGACACACAATCATCGGCTCACCCGGCTCCAGCTGCATGGCACGCTGTAAATACTTTGTTGCTTTATAAAAATCCCTGCGATGATAAGCCTTTACTCCTTTTGAAAAGTAATACTCACCCGAAGGATTAAACGACAATAACTTTCCCATCTGATGTCTCGCTTTAGAGTCTTTACTCATGAAATCCTCCATCATACATATTAACTGTAGTAGTATATCATATGTACAAGCATTAGGAGAAGGGCTTGTGGGGATGTAATTTGGTTTGGGGGATCAGAAAAGAATAATAACTGATTCAATTCAGTGTAAACTATAGTACACACGACTTCTCCCATTACCAGAATGAGGAAGATTCATCTTTTTCAGAAGTCTACTTGCTGTCTGCTCAGAATCCATGTAAGTAAAGTCACGAAATTTTTGATTTGTCAGTGGTGAATCGAATAAAAGGAAATAACTCTCCACTGCTTTGACATGCGCGTTTAGATCTATCTTGCAGCAATTCGTGCATTTCCATGTTCCATGCTTGCGCTGCATTGGCGTGTGACCACAATCAGAACAGCGTACGCCCTTCTGTACATCCTCATGGGTGAACTGATTGGCCTTTAAAACATCATATGTTTCCCGACAATGAAATTTTGACAGCATTTTTGCCATTTTCTTCACTGCTTTCTGTTCATGAATGACCATGTGATACTTCTTATTTAGGCGTTCAATCTCTTCAATTAGATATTGTGCATGAATTATTTTGGAGATCGCATATTTGGAATTGGTTTTCAGAATGGTAGAGGGCTTGCTGATTATTACGAGGTACTCAATGGGAAGGTGGATTGCTTTAGTTTGAAATACTTTATCTAAATCTTGCTTTTGATACTTCGCCTGCTGTACTGGATTTTGATAGCCTTTCACTTCTCCTTCCGGTGTTGTTTGAATCAGCTGATTACAATTAACATCGATAAAAAGTTCACCTGCCAGATTTTTCACTTCAATAATTAAGGCATACTTATCTGTTAATAACAGCGTGTCAATCTGAAAGTAATCGGAGTTCATTTTCAATCTTAAACTGTGGAGAATGCAGTAATCATTTTCGGGTAATTTCCTCAAATAATAATCAATCGCCTTTTCTCCATAATAACCAGCTAGCCTCGATTTTAACTCCCCATCTAATATTGCTCTTTTTTCAGGAGGCAGGGTTACTCTGTCTAATAAGGCTTGAATTTTAAGAATCCGAATGGGTATTTCCCGTTCTTTTATAATCAAATCATCACTTCCTTTAAGGTTATATTTGCTTATTGGCTTGAAGTATCCTTCCTTTGGGATAAATCCTCACAGAAAGTTCAAAAATGAGTTAGTCTTGGGTGGGAGACTGTTTTTTTAACTCATATTTTGATTTCCTGATTCGTTTATTTGTAAAACTGATCAAAATACGTGTGATTTCATCTTTTAACCCTTTTTCGAGCTCTGGAATGGTTTTTCATGAACTAGATTTATGCTTCTTTGCTTGAAATCTGCACTTTTTCGAGCTTTTGGCTCCTTTATTTAGTCTATTTCTTTCTTGGGATGGGGGATTTCTATCAAATTTTCTGCGGTTCCTATCAAAATATTTCTTTTTCCTATCAAAATTGCTTGGTTTCCTATCAAATTTCTGAAGTTTCCTATCAAAATTTCGGGTTTTCCTATCAAATCGAATTTACAGACGCAAAATTACCTTTTTTAGTTCAGATATCTGCCTTCCCACCTGGTATCTGCATAATTTCGGACTTTTTGCTCCTTTATTTAGTCCGTTTTTCTCTTCAGGTGGGGGATATCTATCAAATTTTCTGCGGTTTCTATCAAAATATCTCTCTTTCCTATCAAAAGTGCATGGTTTCCTATCAAACTTTTGAAGTTTCCTATCAAAATTTCCGCTTTTCCTATCAAATCGAATTTACAAATACAAAATTACCTTTTTTAGTTCTGATTTCTGCCTTTTCACCTGGTATCTGCATAATTTCGGACTTTTTGCCCCTTTATTTAGTCCGTTTTTCTCTTCAGATGGGGGATATCTATCAAATTTTCTGCGGTTCCTATCAAAATATCTCTTTTTCCTATCAAAATTGCATGGTTTCCTATCAAATTTTTTAAGTTTCCTATCAAAATTTCCGCTTTTCCTATCAAATCGAATTTACAGACGCAAAACTACCTATTCTAGTTTAAAATCCCGCTCTTTCCGATCAAACAGCAGCTCCCCTCAACAATAAAAAAACCGCCCACTCTACTCAGCGGCCGGTTTCTCGTGTCTTTTCTCCAATACCTTCAATACGTCTCCAAATGGAAGGTCTTGTTCACGCAATAGGACAAGCAGGTGGTACAGCAGATCTGCTGATTCCCATTTTAATTCTTCCTTGTCACGGTTTTTAGCAGCGATAATGACTTCGGAGGCTTCTTCGCCCACTTTTTTCAAGATCTTATCGACGCCTTTTTCAAATAAATACGTGGTATAAGCGCCTTCTGGGCGTTCAGCTTCGCGATCACGAATCACTTTTTCAAGTTTTCCTAAAATGCTGTAATCTGCGGGGGCATCTCCCAAAGCTTCTCCCTTATAAACACTCTCCTCAAAGCAGCTTTCTGTCCCTTTATGACAAGCAGGTCCAGCAGGCTGAACGAGTACGACTATTGCATCCCTGTCGCAATCGAGTTTTATTTCTACGATTTTTTGAGTATTTCCGCTTGTTGCGCCTTTGTGCCAAAGCTCTTGTCTGGAGCGGCTATAGAACCAGGTTTCACCTGTTTCAAGCGATTTCCCGTAGGATTCTTCATTCATATATGCGAGGGTCAGCACTTCTTTTGTCTCGGCATGCTGAACGATTGCCGGGATGAGTCCATTGCCATCAAATTCAATATTCATCGGATACACACTCCTCTTTGTTTCACACTTTCCTTCACTTCTGCTACAGAGGTTTCTTTATAGTGAAAAATAGAAGCTGCCAGAGCGGCATCTGCCTTGCCGTCCAGGAATGCTTCCGCAAAATGGTCAGCGTTTCCTGCACCGCCTGAAGCGATAACCGGCACGGAAACGGCCTCACTGACTGCTTTAGTTAAAGCAATGTTAAAGCCCTTCTTTTCACCGTCTGCATCCATGCTTGTCAGCAGCAGTTCGCCGGCACCTCTTTCGACCGCTTCTTTTGCCCATGAGATGACATCCCGCTCTGTCGCTTTGCGGCCGCCGTGTGTGTACACCCGCCAAGTGCCAATCTCTTCATCATACTTGGCATCAATGGCAACGACGATGCATTGTGAACCGTAAAAGTTGGCTCCTTCTGTAATCAGCTCTGGACGCAGAACAGCTGCTGTATTTAATGAAACCTTGTCAGCTCCTGCTCGTAAAATGCGCTTCATATCTTCAAGCGAGTTGATGCCGCCCCCGACGGTAAACGGAATGGCAAGCTCAGAAGCAACAGCTTTTACTACCTCCACCATTGTTTTACGCCCTTCATGTGAAGCTGAAATATCTAAAAAGACAAGCTCATCGGCTCCCTGTTCATCGTAAAAACGAGCGAGTTCAACTGAATCGCCAGCATCGCGGAGCTCCACAAATTGAATTCCCTTTACGACTCTTCCTTCCTTTACATCAAGACAGGGAATGATTCTTTTTGTCAGCATAACGCCACCGCCTCTTTCACTGAGAACCGCCCTTCATATATCGCTTTCCCAACGATAGCACCCGCGACTCCCTGATCTGCATGCTTCTTTAAAGCAGCAAGATCTGCAAGACTGCTGACTCCGCCTGAAGCAATTACATTTTTGCCGGTTTCCGCTGCCAGTTCAACAACAGCTTCCACATTTGGTCCAGACAGCATGCCGTCAGTAGCAATATCAGTAAATATAAATGTTTCCGCTCCGGCTTCAGCGAAGGTTTTTCCAAGCTCAACTGCTCTTACTTCTGAAGTTTGCAGCCAGCCATGTGTAGCTACATAGCCATTTTTCGCATCAAGTCCGACAGCAATCTTTTCTCCATATTTACGGATCATTTCAACCGCAAACTCAGGGTTGCTGACAGCAATGCTCCCGATAATGACGCGGGAAATTCCGCGATCCAGGTAATGAACGATGTCTTCCTCTGTACGGATTCCACCGCCAATTTGCACTTTTGCGTGCAGATTCTGTGCCGCTTCTACAACAAAACGATCATTGATTCTTTTGCCGTCTTTTGCTCCATCAAGATCAACCATGTGAATCCACTCTGCCCCAGCATCAGCAAATGCTTTCGCCATGTCAAAGGGTGAATCACCGTATACCGTTTCCTGATCGTAGTCTCCTTGCAGCAGGCGCACACATTTGCCGGCACGCATATCAATTGCGGGATAAATTGTAAAACTCATCTGCGGTACTTCCCTTCTCTGTCAGCTTTGTAAAATTACGCAATAACTGCATGCCCATCACACTGCTTTTCTCCGGATGGAACTGCATGCCGAATACATTTTCCTTGCCCACTACTGCGGCAACATTCACATCGTAGTTTGCTTCAGCAAGCACAACATCCGACTGATCAGCATCCACATAAAAGGAATGCACAAAATAAACATAGTCTTCATCTACACCTTGCAAAAGCGGAGAATCTTGATCAAAACGAAGCTTATTCCAGCCCATGTGAGGCACTTTATAAGATTCTCCTTTGCGATCTACACCTGAGAAACGGATGACTTTTCCCGGCAGCAGTGAAAGACCATTCGTTAATCCGTTCTCCTCGCTGCTCTCAAACAGCAGCTGCATGCCAAGGCATATGCCCAGAAACGGCTTACCTGTTTGTACATACTCGTGAATCATTTTCGTTAATCCGTTTTCGTTCAGGAGATCCATCGCATCTTTAAATGCACCGACACCAGGTAAAATGAGGCCATCAGCCTGCCTTAATCTCTCATGATCGTCTGAAATAAAAGCTTCAACACCTAACCGTTCCAGCGCTTTTTCAACGCTGAACAAATTGCCCATGCCATAATCAATGATGCCGATCATTTACAACATTCCTTTCGTGGATGGAACTCCTTTTATACGAGGATCAATGGTCGTTGCCTCATCAAGAGCACGTGCCAGTGCTTTAAAAATAGCTTCTATAATATGATGCGTGTTTTGTCCGTAATGTACGATCACATGCAAATTCATTCTTGCCTCTAATGCAAGCTTCCAGAGAAATTCATGAACCAGTTCGGTATCAAATGTGCCAACCTTCTGGCTCGGAAATTCTGCTCGCATTTCTAAGTGTGGGCGGTTGCTCAAGTCAACCACTACCTGCGCTAACGCTTCGTCCATTGGCACAAAAGCATTTCCATAGCGCTTAATTCCTTTTTTATCACCTAAAGCTTCCTTCAGTACATGACCAAGGCAGATTCCAATGTCCTCTGTCGTATGGTGATCGTCTACTTCGGTATCGCCATCAGCATTAACAGTCAAGTCAAATTGGCCGTGTTTGGCAAAAAGGTCCAGCATGTGGGTTAAAAAAGGCACGCCTGTTTGTAAATCACTTTTGCCTTCTCCATCTATATTTAATGACAATTGAATTTTGGTTTCGTTTGTATTTCTAGTGATTTCTGCTGTACGAGTCATGTTATTTTCCTCCTATTTAAACCGCGATTCAACGGCACGAGCATGTGCTTCAAGGCCTTCCATTCTGGCAAAAGCAGCAATATCTTCCGCATTCTTCCGCAATGCTTTTTCACTGTAGTAGATAATACTCGATTTTTTCACAAAGTCATCGACACTTAATGGACTAGAGAATCGCGCTGTTCCATTTGTCGGCAGTACATGATTGGGTCCGGCAAAATAATCACCCACAGGCTCTGAGCTGTATCGTCCCATAAAAATGGCACCAGCATGGCGAATGCTCCCCAATAGTGTCATCGGCTCTGCCGTCAGCAGTTCCAGATGCTCAGGAGCAAGCTGATTCACCAAATCTACTGCTTCATCCATTGAATCTGTAACATAAATGGCACCGTAGTTTTCAATCGATGATGCGGCGATTTCTTTGCGCGGCAGGGTTTTGAGCTGCTTTTCTACTTCCAGCTTTACGTTTTCCGCTAACATCATGCTGTCTGTAACGAGAATGGCACAGGCGCGTTCATCGTGCTCAGCCTGTGATAAAAGATCTGCAGCCACCTCATTGGGAAGGGCTGTTTCATCTGCAAGAACAACAATTTCACTCGGTCCGGCAATCATATCAATATCCACATCTCCGTACACTTCCCGCTTGGCAAGAGCGACATATATATTGCCTGGTCCTGTGATTTTATCAACACTAGGAATGGTCTCTGTTCCGTACGCAAGTGCTGCAATGGCCTGTGCTCCGCCAACTTTGTATATTTCCGTGACACCTGCTTCATTGGCTGCGACTAAAACAGCAGGAGGCAGCTTGCCTGTCGTGCGATCAGGAGGAGAAGTGATCACGATTTTACTGACACCGGCAACCTGGGCAGGAATCACATTCATCAGCACTGATGACGGGTAGGCTGCTGTTCCGCCTGGCACGTATAAGCCAGCTGAATCGAGCGGTGTTACCTTTTGTCCAAGTGTCGTTCCATCGGCATCTGTTGTGATCCAAGATTGAGTTTGCTGCTTCTCGTGGAAAGCACGAATATTAGCTGCAGCCCGCTGGATGATCTCCTTTTGCTCTTCCTCCAGAAGAGTGTAGGCCTCTTCAATCTCTTCAGCTGTTGCCATAATAGAGGACAGCGTTATGCCATCAAATTTTTCTGTATACTTTAGGACAGCTGCATCGCCATTTTTCCGTACATCAGCTATGATGCTCTGAACGGCAGCACGCTGCTCGTCCGTTCCGCCATCAACAGAACGCTGAATAGAAAGGTTTGCCGTTGCTTTTAATAGTTTCATCATGCGAGCTCTCCTTTTTGCTTAATAACCTCGCTTAGCTTTTCAACGATTTCTGTAATGCGCTCGTCCTTCACCCGATAGCTTACGCGGTTGACAATTAATCTCGATGTAATATGTTCTATCACTTCATACTCAACTAGACCATTCTCAACTAACGTTCTGCCTGTGGAAACGATATCCACAATTCTGTCTGCAAGACCAATCAATGGTGCAAGTTCAATCGAGCCGTTCAGCTTAATGATTTCAACCTGCTCTCCCTGCTGACGGAAATAGGCTGCCGCTACATGCGGATATTTTGTTGCCACCTTTGGCGCCACTTCGTTCATTTTGGTATTCGGAAGACCGGCTACAGCCAGGTAGCAGGCGCTTATTTTCAAATCCAGCAGCTCATATACATCACGCTCTTCTTCGAGCATAACATCTTTACCTGCAATCCCAAGGTCAGCTACTCCATGCTCCACATATGTCGCCACATCCATTGGCTTTGCTAAAATAAAGCGGAATTGAGCCTCAGGAACATCAATAATGAGTTTCCTGGAATCATCAAACTCTGGCGGCAAAGGGAAGCCTGCTTTTCTGAGGAGCTCTGCCGCTTCTGTGAAGATTCTCCCTTTTGGCATCGCAATCGTCAGCAGATTATTCATTGCATTGACTCCTTTCCGCTCTTTCCTAATAAATACACTATATCTTCATATTGCTTTGTGTTGGCATCCAGATCGTGAACACCGCTTATATCCTGCAGCACGACCTTTTTCCCGGATGCTCTTTGTTCACCTGCAAGCTGAAAGGCTTCTTTTCTTCTTTCTGCACTAAAAAAGATGGCGTAAAGAGGTTCAGCCGCTTTTGTCTCTTCTAACGCTTCGAGCAGCCGATCGAAACGAATCGCAAACCCTGTTGCACCCGTATTTTTGCCGAACTTACCCAGCAGTCCATCGTATCTGCCGCCATTGCCAATCGGGAAGCCCACCTTTTCGGCGTACGCTTCATAGACAATCCCTGTATAATAGCTCATATGACTGACTTGCGTTAAATCGAACTTCACGATATCCTCATAGCCATAATCGGCTATGATATCCCAAAGCTGTCGCAATTCCTCAACTTCTTCTGCTCCCTGCCCGTTTTCGAGGATGTCAAAAGCTGCAGGAATGGTTTCATCCTGCCCTTTTAGATGAAGAAAACGAAGAAGGCGCTGCTTATCGATGGATGATAGAGATAGATTTTCAACATGCATCTTAAAGCCCACATAGTTTTTCTCATATAGGAACCTGGTCAGTGCCTCAACTCTTTCATCTGTACCTACTATTTGCTGAAACAGCTTACGGACAAATCCGATGTGCCCAACAGATAATTGGAATTCCTGCAATCCCGCTGCTTTAAGAGCAGAAATCATAAGGGCGATTCCTTCTCCATCCGCACTAATGGTAGAGTCTCCTATACACTCAACCCCGATTTGTTCAAATTCAGCCGGTCTGCCGCCCTCTCTTTGCTGTGCGCGGTAAACATTTTCCGAGTATGCCAGCCGAATCGGGATATTTCTTTTTAACAGTTTCGAAGCTGCTACTCTCGCAATTGGAGCGGTCATATCCGGACGCAGCACCAAGGTGCGCCCCTGCTGATCAAGAAGTTTAAACAGCTGCTGCTCCATAATCGCCGATGCAGCTCCTACGGTTTCATCATATTCCAGTGCTGGTGTAGCAATAAATTGATAGCCCCAGCTTCTCATTTCATTTTCAACTGATGCACGGACATTTCGTTTTATTTCATAAAGCTCAGGCAAGGTATCTCTCATGCCTAATGGCTTTTCAAACATATATAATGGACTCATTCTGTTCGTCACCTCTGTCAAATCCTTTAGTTCGCTACCATGCTAATAAAGTGAAGTTATTAGTTAGTTTACATCTGAAAGTGTGAAGCGTCAATGAAAAACTCTTTGTTTTCGGAAAAATAAGACTAGGAGTGTGAGTAATCTATTAGAATACGCAAAAGAACCCTCTCCCAAAAGGAAGAGGGTTTCAATCAAGATCCATTTCCATAAATCTCATCGTTTGCCCAGCGTTCTGCCAGCTGTTCTTTTGTGTAAATAATCCGCATCGGATTGCCGCCGACAAAAACGCCATCTGGCACATCCTTATGAACAAGCGTACCGGCTGAGACGATAGCGCCATCCCCAATTTTCACTCCAGGAAGAATAGTTGTGTTGGCGCCAATCATCACTTCATCACCAATGACGACTTCTCCCAATCTGTACTCTTTGATTAAATACTCATGTGCAAGAATGGTTGTATTATAGCCAATCACGGTGTTTCGGCCGACGCTTATTTTTTCCGGAAACATCACATCAAGCATGACCATTAACGCAAATGAGGTCTGGTCGCCAACCTTCATTCTTAAAAATGTACGGTAAAGCCAGTTTTTCAAACCTAATATCGGTGTATATCGAGCAAGCTGAATGACGACAAAGTTTTTCACAACCTTGAGAAATGGCACGGTTTTGTATACATGCCAAAGTGAATTGCCTCCTGTTACAGGATACCTTGTCGTTCTTCTCATTTGTTTTCTGCCTCTAAAACATCCAGTAAGTCCGCCATATTTTCTAACATATAGTCAGGTTGATAAGTCATGAGATGATCTTTGCCTTTCACAGACCAGGCAACGGCAGCTGTTTTTGTGCCTGCATTTTTGCCGCCTAAAATATCATGATGATTATCTCCCACCATGATTGCCTCTTCCGGCTTTGAATTCAGCTGATCTAATGCTTTCAGCAGCGGCTCTGGATTTGGTTTGGCATTTTCAACATGATCCAAAGCTACCACAACATCAAAAAATTGATCCAGATTGGTTAAAACAAGTCCTTTTTTTACAACATCTAAGATCTTCGTTGTTACGATCGCCAGCTTATAGCCTGACTCCTTCAAGGTCCTAACTGTTTCAAAAACACCTTCAAACTCTGTTACGAGCAGATCATGATTGGCGATGTTAAAGCTTCTATAGACAGCAATCATTTCGTCCGTCTTCTCAGGATTCAATTTATGAAACGTTTCATGCAAAGTCGGCCCTAAGAATGGCAGAACATCTTCACGGCTATATTTTCCCGGATAATATTGTTCCAATGTATGCAAAAAGGTAGAAATAATCAGTTCATTTGTATTAATGAGTGTTCCATCTAAATCAAATAGAATGGTATTTATCTTAGTGTTCATAAGTTGCTTCCTTTCTTTTTGACAAGTCCGCCCTTCTCCAAAAATACGCTACAGCGAGTGTAAGCACAATGGCGACCCCAAGCCGGATAAGCAAGAGCGGCAGCACAGGGATTCCAAGCGGAATAAAAATCAATGTATCCTCAACAACTGCGTGGCACGCAACTAGGAATATAAACGCAAGGGTGACATCCTTTTTGCTGACGCCATCCTCTTTTACAGCTTGAATCATTACACCTGCACCGAATGCCAGACCAAACAGCAGACCTGCTGCAAGAGTTGTCGATGTATTCTCTTTCATCCCTAACATTCTTGTCACAGGTGCCATCCATTTTGAAAAGACAGCAAGCCACTTTAAATCTTTTAAAATCTGAATGGCAATCATTAACGGAATAACGATTAACGCCAGCTGAAAAATCCCTAAAGCAGCCTTTTGCAGACCGTCCAGTAACATGGCGCCCCAGCCGGTTAATTCGGTCTCATTTTGGGGAATAAACCCATAACGGGCCATTTCCGAGCCGCCCTTCCAAACAAGATTGATAATCAGTGCTGAGAAAAACGCGAGACCAATCCGGACAGCAAGAATGACCCACAGCTTAACACCAACCTTTAATGCTACTCCTGATTCAATCAGAAGATTATGTGAAAAGGACAGCATCACGGCAATAATAAATACTTCTTTTACCGTGAGATCCAATGTTAAGATCGCACCGATTCCAGCATATAAATTCAGCAAATTTCCTAATACGATCGGAATGGCTGCATCACCTGATAATCCGATGATATTCATCAGCGGGGTGATCAAGGAAATCACCCATGGAAGCACCGGGGTGTATTGCAGCAGTGAAACAATTAATGTGACTGGAAAGATGACCTTTCCTAATGTCCATGTTGTCTTTAAACCAACAAGAAAACCTTTTTGTACAGATTGCAGCATACGATTTTACACACCTTTGTCGAGATAGCGCGCGTTTGCATAGCCTTTAACTCTTCTAAAAATGATCAGCGCAATTGCACCAACAATGAGAGCAACCGAAAGCAATTGGGCAGCACGCAAGAAATCGGTAACCATTAGGCTGTCTGTACGCATTCCTTCAATAAAGAATCTTCCGATGGAATACCAAATGACATAGGTTAAGAACAGTTCACCGCGGCGAAGATTTACCCTTCTGAGCAAAATTAAAAGGATAAAGCCCGCAAAATTCCAGAGCGATTCATATAAAAATGTTGGATGATAATAAGTTCCATTGATATACATTTGATTTACAATAAAATCAGGCAAATAAAGATTTTCCAAGAATTGACGTGTAACCTCTTCGCCATGTGCTTCCTGGTTCATAAAGTTCCCCCAGCGGCCAATGGCTTGCCCAAGGATGATGCTTGGAGCAGCAATATCAGCAATTTTCCAGAAAGAAACTTTCTTTATTCTTGTAAAGATGTACGCTGTAATGACGGCTCCAATGAGGGCTCCGTGAATGGCAATACCGCCATTCCAGATCTTAATAATGTCACCTGGATTTTGTGAATAATAGTCCCATTGAAAAATAACATAATAAATTCTTGCTGAAATAATCGCAATTGGAATCGCCCATAACATTAAGTCAGCGAAGATCTCTTTATCCAATCCGCGGCGGTCGGATTCGCGCATTGCGATCACTAACGCAAGGGCAATTCCAATACCAATAATTAAGCCATACCAATTGACCGTGAGCGGCCCTATTTCAAAGGCCACTCGATTAAGCGGTTCTATATTTCGCTCCACTCTGTATTCTCCTCCTCTTATCTGTTCCTGCTTTTTATGTAAAGAGACCCTTAACGATCTTCATGGTCTCCGTCTTCTATAACATCTGACAGTTTATCCGTAAATTGCTGTGCAGCATTTACCCCCATTTTTTTCAGACGGAAATTCATGGCTGCCACTTCGATAATAACAGCTAAATTTCGCCCTGGTCGAACTGGGACTGTTAATCTTGTCACTTCGGTATCGATGATTTTCATTTTTTCTTCATCGAGCCCTAAACGGTCGTATTGTTTTTTCGGATCCCATATTTCTAAGTCCATCACAAGGGCAATTTTTTTATAGCTGCGAACCGCACCTGCTCCAAATAAGGTCATGACATTGATAATGCCAAGTCCGCGAATCTCGAGTAAATGTTCAATAAGCTCCGGGGAACTGCCGACAAGTGTATCTTCATCCTCCTGGCGAATTTCCACGCAGTCATCCGCCACAAGGCGATGCCCTCTCTTCACAAGCTCCAGGGCGGTTTCACTTTTTCCAACACCACTTTTCCCCGTAATTAGAACACCCACACCATATATATCCACTAGTACTCCGTGAATGGCCGTGGTTGGAGCAAGTTTACTTTCTAAGAAGTTTGTCAGCATACTGGAGAAACGTGTGGTTTTTTGCTTTGTCCGCAATAAAGGAACTGCTTCTCTTTCAGATGCCTCTATTAATTCTTCCGGAATTTCCATTTCTCTTGTTACAATGATCGCCGGAGTTATATCTGAACATAGTCTTTCCAGTCTGCCTGCACGTTCTGACTTATTTAGTTTTTTAGCAAACGTCAATTCCGTTTTTCCGATCAGCTGGATTCTCTCAGCTGGATAATAGTCGAAAAATCCGGCAAGTTCAATTCCTGGTCTTGAAATATCAGTCGTCGTGATGGGTCTGTTAATGCCTTCCTCACCACTAATTAATTCTAAATTGAATTTTTCAATAACTTCTTTCGTGCGAACCTTTGGCATAAAAACGCCTCCTTTTATCTCGCTAGCCTTTAACACGTTCTTAACGGTTATTATGCATCAATCTATTTTAGCATTTTTTTCACAAGAACCAAATCGCTGAGATTGTTTTTTGGGTGTTTTTGCATACTTTGTTGCCTTATTAAAGAAGAGAGTGTGTTTCCACTCCATGGCAGTCGCTTTCCGCGGCAAGAGATTTTAAAAACACAAAAACCCGAACCATCAGGCAGATTCATGTAACTCTGCTAACAGTCCGGGTTTTTTTTGGTTGAAATGCTTCGTTTGTTAGTCTTTTGCAAATGTGCTTTGGATGATAATATTTGCGATGGACATGATGATGCTGACGATAAAGGCGGTTCCGAAGCCTGCCAGTTCAAATGAGCTGCCCATAATGCCATCCGTTATAAGCAGTGTAACCGCATTGATGACAAATAGGAATAATCCAAGTGTGAGAAACGTAATCGGCAGTGTCAGGATAATTAAAATCGGTCTGACCAGAATGTTTAGAATCGATAGCACCACACTTGCAATGACCGCTGCTCCAAATCCCGATAAATAAAAGGAGTCTCCAAAAAAGCCACCCAACGCGATAAATAGAACAGCATTTATGAGAATTCCTACTAACCATTTCATTCGCTACACCTCTTTTAACAGCATTGCTGCAGACAGCACTCTTCGCAGCTGTCTATTTTATATAATCGCGGATTTTTTTACAGATATAGAACCTGTTTTTGAATCAGCAAGTAGCCTTAATCCGCTGACAGGATCCTTCAATGAGCGAAAGCGCAGATTCTTTTGAATGACTTCGCTCTTCTCTTCAATGACTTCAATGCCATCCAGCTCTACATTAAAGCTGCCCAGATTTGTCTTTAATTCTCCATTTACAGCAGTAAATTCTGGAACAAATAACTCAATATTTCCTGTCGTAACTTTTGCTTCAAGCTGCTCACAGCCTGTTCCTTTTATTGTGCAATGAATATCTCCATGGAAGGTTTGAATATCTGCTTTTTTGCAGCTTCCTTCAACATGAACCACTCCATTAATCGTTTCAATTTCAAATTCGTCTACTGTACTATTCGAAATATTGATTTGGCCATTTGCTGTTTCAACCTCTGCATATTTCCCCTGCAGACCTGCTACATTAATTTTACCATTCGCTGATTTTGCTTTAAAGCTTTCCGCATATAAGTTTTCACCATCTATCGGTCCATTAAACATGCGCACTTTAATGTTTTCATATTGTGATTGAGGAACATAAATGGAAGCTTCAAGCTTCATCCATTTTTGCTGCGCTGAAAAGCGAAGCTTCTCTCCTTCAACAGCAAATAGTACGTCTTTTAAGAATTTCTGGCGGGCCTCTTCCTGTGTTTCAACTCGATAAACCTTTGCGTTACACTCGATCCTAACATCCTGCTGCTCCCAAGGAATTAACTTAATACCCCCGTTCGCTACATCGATGTCTATGTTCTTTAAATATACATTCGAATATTGGAAAATATGCGTAATATCAACGGACTGGCCAAAATTCAAATCAAAATCTGCATCCTTAATTTTCTTTAGAGCTGAATCGACAAAATCAATGATTTTCACTTTCGCGCTATTAAACTTTTCATTTAATGGGTCTTCTTTTTTTGCTTCTTCAAAATGGACTTTATTGCTTAATTCCGGGAACATGTTCTGTTCTTTTTCTTGTGCTGTTTTGCTTGATTTTTCAAGCTCTTCAAGAAGAATAAGTGCTTCATCAACCTTTAATTTTCCATCCTCAACCATTTTTAATATACGTTTTCTTTCTTCTTGCATAGGAATCCCTCCATATTTTATAAACTTTTATTCTTTAAATAAGGTTAGTGTGGTTTCAACTTCATGGTACTCTCTCTCAGTGTGAAGTCATGTATTTCAATCACATTTCTCTGATATGAGCTTTTATAAATACGCTAATTTAGACAACAATCTTCTATATTATTAAACAGTAAAGACTTTAATTCCTTTAATGATATTCCAAATAACTACAATAAAAGATAATAGAAGACTTAGCAGCAGTGCTCCTAGAAAAAAGAACGGAATTTCATTAGTACCTGATATAAACGTCGGCTCCATGAATACTGCAAAGATTAAAAGCGGCAATGAGAGAAGCGGAATGATATGTGATATAAACGCTTTTTTGGCATGCTCTTTTACACTTTCGCTGTCTGTTGCAAAAAATAAAATGAGCGGAAAAATAAATCCAGCAAAGAAAATACTAAAATAGCCTAAGGCTGAAAGAATTTTATCGGTATCCATTACGTTCAACTCCCTTTATCTCTTTGTACGGCATAGGTTCAAAAAAGTTTCAGGCTTTTTCATTTCCATGACATTTTTCCTGTTTTTTACGAGTGAATTTCTTAAAAACAGGGTAGGGTAAAAAGGTGTAATGGCCTATTGGGACAGGGATCTGAAAGCGATTTATTTCTCGTTGACAAATCTGTATATACAAGTTAGAATGAAACCGTAATCATAATTTGTATATACAAGTTTAGTTTTTTAAGAGGAAAACATTTTTATAAAAAGTTAGGGGGAGAAAAAATGAGCAAGTACAGCGAACCTGCTAAACGGCTGTTAGACGAAATCGGCGGAAGCGAAAACATTTCAGCTGTTACCCACTGCGCAACTCGGATGAGATTTGTGCTCGTTGATCCAAAGAAAGCGGATGTTGAAAAAATTGAAGCAATCCCAATTGTAAAAGGTACTTTTACACAAGCTGGTCAGTTCCAAGTTATCGTAGGTAATGAAGTTTCGACGTTTTACAATGAGTTTGTGAAAATGGCCGGTGTAAGTGACACTTCAAAAGATGATGCGAAGGATGCTGCGAAAAAGAATATGAATTTCCTGCAGCGCATGATTGCTCATCTAGCTGATATTTTCACTCCTTTAATTCCCGCACTTGTTGTAGGGGGATTAATCTTAGGTTTCCGTAATCTTATGGAAATTGATTTACTCGAAGATGGAACAATGACTCTCGTTGAGTCTTCCCAATTTTGGGCAGGCGTGCACTCATTCCTTTGGTTAATTGGTGAAGCAATCTTTCATTTCCTTCCTGTCGGTATCACATGGGCTGTTGCCCGTAAAATGGGGGCATCCCAAATTCTCGGGATTGTGCTGGGGATTACGCTCGTTTCTCCGCAGCTTCTTAATGCCTACGGTGTGGCAGGTGCAGAGTCCGGGGATATTCCTGTATGGGATTTCGGCTTCATCCAAATTGAAATGATCGGTTATCAGGCTCAGGTAATTCCTGCGATCTTAGCCGGACTTCTATTTTCCGTATTGGAAATTAATTTAAGAAAAGTTATACCAAATGCCATTTCAATGATTTTTGTACCATTTTTATCTTTAGTGCCGACTGTATTATTGGCACATACCGTTTTAGGTCCTATCGGCTGGCAGATCGGTACCTTTATTTCTGATGTTGTGTACGGTGGATTAACATCGGCATTTGGCTGGCTGTTTGCAGCACTATTTGGATTTGTTTATGCACCATTAGTTATCACAGGCTTGCATCATATGACAAATGCGATCGACCTTCAGCTTATGAATGCGTTAGACGGTACACCATTATGGCCTATGATTGCTCTATCTAATATTGCGCAAGGTTCAGCTGTATTGGCGATCATTTATATTAACCGTAAAAACAAAGAAGAAAGACAGGTTTCCGTACCAGCAGCCATTTCCTGTTATTTAGGAGTAACAGAACCGGCCATGTTCGGTATTAACTTGAAATATGGCTTCCCGTTCCTAGCAGCGATGATTGGTTCCATGGTAGCAGCAGTTATTTCCGTTGGTAGCGGCGTAATGGCAAACTCGATCGGTGTCGGCGGATTGCCTGGAATTCTTTCCATCCAGCCTCTCCACATGGTGATGTTTGCTGTCGCAATGGTTGTCGCAATCGTGATTCCATTCATTTTAACGGTTGTATTCTCAAAAATGAACTTTGGAAAGGTTCCTTTCCAAAAGAGAGCATAAGAAAGAAAAGCTTTGGCGGTAAACCCAAATCAGCTAGGCGATAATCGCCTAGCTGATTTTTTTATGCATTTGCTGCACTTGCTTCTTTTTCTTGAATTTCTTTTTTCATTCGTTCCCGATCACGTTCGAGAATTGGCTTTAAATATTTGCCTGTATAGGAACCAGGAGCTTCTGCTACTTTTTCCGGCGTTCCGGCAGCAACAATTGTACCGCCTTTGTCTCCGCCTTCTGGTCCTAGGTCAATGATATAATCAGTTGCTTTAATAACATCAAGATTGTGTTCAATGACTAAAACGGTATCGCCATTTTCCACAAGACGCTGAAGGACTACTAGCAATCTGGAAATATCATCAACATGTAAACCTGTTGTTGGTTCATCTAAAATATAGAGCGACCTTCCAGTTGAGCGGCGATGCAGTTCTGATGCAAGCTTGACACGCTGTGCTTCCCCTCCTGAAAGGGTTGTTGCCGGCTGGCCAAGTTTGACGTACCCTAAGCCGACATCAAAAATGGTTTGCAGCTTACGGCTGATTTTCGGGATATTTTCAAAGAATTCTAGTGCGTTTTCCACTGTCATATCTAGAATGTCTGCAATGTTTTTGCCTTTATATGTGACATCAAGCGTTTCACGATTATATCGTTTGCCGTGGCACACTTCACATGGTACATACACATCAGGCAGGAAGTGCATTTCAATTTTAATAATTCCATCTCCGCGGCATGCTTCACAGCGGCCGCCTTTGACATTGAAACTGAAGCGGCCTTTTTTATATCCGCGCACTTTCGCTTCATTTGTTGTGGCAAAGACATCACGAATATCATCAAACACACCCGTATAGGTAGCTGGATTGGATCTTGGTGTCCGGCCGATTGGCGACTGATCAATATCAATGACCTTATCCAAATATTCAACACCATTAATCTCTTTATGCTCACCTGGTTTGCTTTTCGCATTATGAAGCTTCTGAGCAAGACTCTTATGAAGAATTTCATTGATCAGTGTACTCTTACCTGACCCTGAAACCCCAGTAACCGCCACAAATGAGCCGAGTGGAAACTTAAAGTTTACGTTATTAAGATTATTCGCCTTCGCACCCTTTACCTCAATGTATCTTCCATCACTTTTTCGTCTTTCGGCAGGCAGCGGAATGAACTTTTTCCCTGCTAAATATTGACCTGTCAGTGAATTTGGATCATCCATGACTTCTTGCGGTGTGCCGGCTGAGACAATTTGACCGCCGTGAACGCCAGCACCAGGGCCAACATCGATTAAATAGTCGGCTGCCATCATTGTATCCTCATCATGCTCCACAACAATAAGGGTGTTCCCAATGTCACGCATATTTTTTAAGGTTTCAATTAGACGATCATTATCACGCTGATGCAGCCCAATTGATGGCTCGTCCAATATATATAGTACTCCTGTCAATCTCGAACCGATTTGAGTAGCGAGACGAATCCGCTGAGCTTCACCGCCCGATAGTGTTCCGGCCGCTCTGCTGAGAGTCAGGTAGTCTAGTCCAACATTGATTAAAAAGCCAATACGCTCTTTAATTTCTCTCAAAATTAGATTGGCAATGGCCATCTCTTTTTCTGTTAATGATAGTTGTTCAAAGAAATAAAAAGCTTCTTGAATGGAAAGAGCTGTTACCTTTCCGACATGTTCTCCATTAATTAAGACAGCCAGACTTTCCGGCTTTAAGCGATAGCCTTGACATGAAGGACATGAATGCTGAGCCATATACTTTTCCATCTGCTCCCGGATGAAATCAGAGCTTGTTTCTTTGTAGCGGCGCTCAATATTGGGAATGACTCCTTCAAAATTGATATAGCCTTCGCGGATTTGTCCAAAGTCATTTTCATAGCGAAAATAGATTTTATCTTTCCCAGAACCATATAAAACCCGTTCAAGCTGATCTTTAGGCAAATCTTTAACAGGAATACCCATATCAATTCCATAATGATTGCACACTGCTTCTAACAGCTGCGGATAGTATTGTGAGCTTGTCGGCTCCCAAGGGGCAATTGCTCCTTTATTTAAAGGAAGGTCCCAATTCGGGATGACTAGTTCTGGATCGACCTCAAGCTTAGATCCTAATCCATCACATTTCGGACAAGCGCCAAAGGGACTGTTAAAAGAAAACATCCGCGGCTCAAGTTCGTCGATGGAAAAGCCGCAATGCGGACAAGCATGGTTTTCACTGAAAAGCAATTCCTCTTCTCCAATAACATCCACAAGTACTTTTCCAGAACCAAGCTTTAATGCAGTCTCCATTGAATCGGTTAAACGGGCTGTTACGCCATCCTTCACCACGATACGGTCGATTACAACCTCAATGGAGTGCTTCTTGTTCTTTTCAAGCTCGATCTCTTCCCCAAGGTCGCGCATTTCACCATCAACACGAACACGGACAAATCCTTGCTTTTTCACTTCTTCTAAAATTTTTACATGTGTGCCTTTTCTGCCAGATACAAGTGGTGCCAGAACTTGGAGCTTCGTTCTCTCCGGATACTCCATAATGCGGTCAACCATCTGTTCAATGGTTTGTGAAGAAATTTCGATTCCGTGGATTGGACACGTCGGACGGCCAACACGAGCGAACAGAAGCCGCAAGTAATCGTAAATTTCTGTAACCGTACCAACCGTTGAACGCGGGTTGCGGCTGGTGGTTTTCTGATCAATTGAGATGGCCGGTGATAAACCATCAATGGCATCAACATCCGGTTTATCCATTTGCCCTAAAAACTGACGGGCGTAAGCAGACAGCGACTCTACATAGCGGCGCTGTCCTTCCGCATAAATCGTATCAAAGGCGAGCGACGACTTTCCGGAACCTGAAAGCCCTGTTAAGACAACAAGCTTATCTCGCGGGATGGTGACATCAATATTTTTTAAGTTATGTGCTCGGGCACCTTTTACAATCAGTTTATCCATTGCCATAGGGTCATCATCCTTCCGCCTTTAGTTCAAGTATTAGATCGCGAAGTTCAGCTGCACGCTCGAAATTGAGGTTCTTTGCTGCATCCTTCATCTCTTTCTCCATTTCGCTTAACAGCTTGTCGCGTTCTTTCTTGTTCATTTTGCCAAGCTTTGCCGGTGCATTGTATTCTTCTGTTTCTTCTGCCGCATGTGTAGCTCGAATGACATCGCGGATATCCTTCTGGATCGTCTGCGGAGTAATGCCATGCTTTTCGTTGTATTCTTCCTGTATAGAACGGCGGCGCTTCGTTTCATTTATAGCTATATCCATTGATTTCGTGATTTTATCAGCATACATAATAACATGGCCTGCTGAATTTCTCGCTGCACGGCCAATCGTTTGAATAAGGGATCTTTCTGAACGAAGGAATCCTTCTTTGTCTGCATCTAAAATCGTCACTAATGAAACTTCCGGAATATCCAGTCCTTCTCTTAAAAGGTTGATTCCCACAAGAACATCGTATTTACCAAGGCGAAGTTCACGGATAATTTCAATTCGTTCAAGTGTTTTAATTTCAGAATGCAGATATTGCACTTTAATGCCTATTTCCTTTAAATAATCGGTTAAATCCTCGGACATTTTTTTCGTCAGTGTTGTGATTAAGACGCGTTCATTGCGCTCGACTCGTTCATGAATCTCACCAATCAGATCATCAATCTGCCCTTCAATCGGACGGATATCAATCGTAGGATCAAGCAAACCGGTTGGACGGATAATCTGTTCAATCATCTCTGGTGTATGTTCCATTTCATACTGCCCAGGTGTTGCCGATACATAGACGATCTGATTTATATGCTCTTCAAATTCAGGAAACGTAAGCGGCCTGTTATCCATCGCAGAAGGCAGACGGAAGCCATGCTCAACCAACACGTTTTTACGGGCCTGGTCACCATTAAACATCCCGCGCACTTGAGGAATGGTAACATGAGATTCATCGACAACCAGAAGAAAATCCTTCGGGAAGTAATCTATTAATGTATATGGTGTTGAGCCAGGGGGTCTTAAAGTCAGATGACGGGAATAGTTTTCAATTCCTGAGCAAAAGCCCATTTCTCTCATCATTTCTAAGTCATAACGAGTTCTCTGTTCGAGACGCTGCGCTTCAAGCAAACGGTCATCTTCTCTTAAGACTTTTAGGCGCTCCTCAAGTTCTTTCTCAATATTTTCTATCGCTACGCGCATTTTTTCTTCACGCGTTACGAAGTGAGATGCCGGGAAGATGGCAACATGCTCGCGTTCACCGATAATTTCTCCGGTTAGCGCATCCACTTCACGAATCCGGTCAATCTCATCGCCAAAGAATTCAACGCGAATACAATGTTCATCCTTTGATGCTGGGAAAATTTCAACTACGTCACCGCGCACACGGAATGTACCGCGCTTAAAGTCGATATCATTACGTTCGTATTGAATATCCACTAATCGATGAAGAAGCTGATTTCTTTCGATTTCCATTCCTGTTCGCAAAGACAAAACAAGCTCCCTATACTCTTCCGGGGAACCTAAGCCATATATACATGATACACTCGCAATAATAATGACATCCTGCCTTTCAAATAGGGATGAGGTTGCAGAGTGCCGGAGTTTATCTATTTCATCATTAATGCTTGCATCTTTTTCAATAAATGTATCGGTTTGCGGAACATATGCTTCCGGCTGATAATAGTCATAATAGCTGACAAAATATTCTACCGCGTTATTCGGGAAAAAGTCTTTAAATTCGCTGTAAAGCTGTCCTGCTAATGTTTTATTATGAGCGATGACAAGCGTCGGTTTATTTACTTCTTTAATGACGTTTGAAATCGTAAATGTCTTTCCTGTACCTGTTGCTCCAAGCAGTGTTTGATGTTTCTTGCCAGCACGGATTCCTTCAACGATCTTTTGAATGGCTGCTGGCTGGTCTCCTTGTGGAGAATACTTGGATACTAATTCAAATTGGTCCTTCACTCAAAATCCTCCCGTTCAAATCCGTAATTGAAATCATCTACTTTACAAATGCACATGCTTTCTGTTTGCACAAGGACCACGCTGCTGCATTTGTCAGTATTTAACTTCCATACCCATAACATCATTCTACCACAAACTCTCATATACAAACCAATAATATGCGAACGGATATTCGTTTTTTTATAATTCTTATGTTCTTTTGACTCTTGAGCCAATAAAAATACGAACAGAGCTCTTAATCAAATGATTGATTAGGCACTCTGTTCGCATGAAGTGTTCAGGTCGTTGACTTTTTTAACTTATTTTTCATCACTTGAGCATACCAAAATCCAACGGTCAGTGAAAATGCATCAATGACAATCAGCCAATAAGAGTCTGTATACCCTTTGTACACAGAAGCTGCAATTAACGCCACAGTCAAGACTAGTCCGATGACGCGATTATATGTCACTCTTGTAAAAAATATGACCAATAAGCCCGGCAGGATAAATGCTGATAAGTATTTTAATGCCATATATCTACACCTTCTTTGTTCACAAAATGTACACTCTCTTACAATAGCTCTTGTTCTCTTTGAAAACAAGTATTTTATGGTGGTGTTGGAGATGCTACTAATGAAGAACTTTCAGATGGAGGGTTATCTATGGCACGAAGACGACGACGCCCGCTCGTACCTGAAGCGAGGTCTGGACTTGATGGACTGAAGAGCAAATTGATGGGTACACAAACCGAAGAAGAAGCAAAATTTGAAGCCGCGAAGGAAGTAGGTGTTCCTCTTCAAAAGGGCTATAACGGAAGGCTTACATCTGTTGAAGCCGGACAGGTCGGCGGCAGACTGGGCGGCAGCATGGTAAAAGAACTCGTCCGGTTGGCGCAGGAGGAACTGAAGAAAAAGCAATGAGAAACTTTTAATAATAAAGCTGCTGAATCTCCTCAGCAGCTTTCCTATGTTAAATTGGCAATTACACTGACCTAACCGCAGGCTCAGCTTTTACAAATTTTACAAAGATTAGACGAACCAGCGGCCCCATTATTAGAATCTGAAGCGGCAATGCCATCAGCAGATTTTTACCGAACACAGCCAGATATGACATAAAGATATGATCTGTAATGCCGTTATGCAGACTGGACATGATGATACCATAAATGGACATGAAAAACGCCATTCCTAAAACCATACAAACCGATATGGCCAGAACTTTAAAAATGACTTTGTTTGTATTGGCTGTCAGCTTCATCGCAATTCTTTTCGCCATTGGACCTACTAAATATAAATCAAGGATTAGTGCAATGATAAATCCGATGGCAAAGTTAACAGCAGTATCCATAAACGTCATTTTTCCTAATGTGCCATTCAGATAAAAGTTATAAAACGTCATAACCAATACCATTCCAAAACACATCATTAAACCAAATTGTACACTTTCTTTTTTCGTTGTTGGCAATTCCATCATCCCTTCTTTTTAACACTTTCTGATTATACTTATAAGGAAATCCTCTTCGTAAGTGAACATTTTGTGAACAATTGGTTATGACACTGTTTTTTTACATATCTTTTTATTGACATCGTTTAAAACTCTGAAAAAAAAAGAGCCCTGCAATCATGCAGAGGCTCCTTCGATCAAATAGGCGGTATTTCCGATTGGGCCAATTTTCTGGTCCGGAAAAATTTCACTGTATTAACGAAAATGGTTTTAGCGACAGCATACGTTGGCACCGCAAGAATCATACCGAGGATTCCCGCTAAATTACCTGCAACAAGCAACAAGATAATAATTGTAGCTGGATGTGTATTTAAGCTCTTTCCTAGAATTAAAGGAGAAAGTACATTTCCCTCAATTTGCTGCGCAACCACAATCACGACCACCACCAGAAATGCTTTTCCAGGCGAGTCAAACAGGGCGACAATAACAGCTGGAGCTCCGCCTAAAAACGGCCCAACGTAAGGAATAATATTTGTTACTGCCACAATTAAGGCCATGACTAGCATATAAGGCAAATCAATAATCCAATAACCGATTAGAGAAAGTGTACCGACAAACAGTGCGACCGTAATCTGACCTTGGATATAAGAAGACAGTGTGTTAGCTGTTTCTTTTAACGTTTTAATTCCTTCTTCACGGTAGCCGGCAGGAAAGAATTTTGCAATTGCCGCAGGAAACTTATCTCCGTCCTTCATCATATAAAATAGAAGGAATGGAACAGTCACAATGGTAATCGCTATATTCGTAACTACACTGAAGATGCCGGATATCCCTGAAGTGATTCGGTCAGGAAGCGTATTAGCATACTCTGTAATTCTTCTAATGATTTCTTCCTGTGTGACATATTGCTGTGTTGTAATCCATTGGAATTCTTGTGTTTCGGATAATGAATCAAAGAATCCCTCCGTTTTTTCCACATAGGTTGGCATATCATTAACAAGTGCAGCGATCTGATTGGAGATCATTGGAACGAGGTTGCCAACTGCGAGCACGACAACACCGATCACCGCTGCATAGATAAGGAGAATTGCAACAACCTTTGGAACTTTCCACTTATGTAGTCTTTGCACGAGCGGGTTGAGCATAAAAAATAGAAAACCAGAGATGATGATTGGGAAAAACAAGGTAGATACAAAGATTCCTACTGGCTGAAATAAAAAAGAAATCTTAGTTGAAACATAGATAATGGTTAAAACAATTAAAAACTGTAAAGCCCAAAACTGAAACTTCTTCTTTGGCACATTCTCACCTTTTTCTGCAGCATTTTGAACTATTATACCAAAATGCCAGTGAGAAGGCACATTAAAGCTGTATGAAGAAAAGCTGTAAATATAGATTTGGTGTAAAGAACTGGTTTAACAATAAAAATAAGGCCCTTTTTAAAAGGCCTTATCCCCTGAACACTTAGTAGTTCTTCTCCTCATACCACTTCGCAGCCGCCAGCACTTCATCTAATGTAAGCTGATGGCCTCTATTTTCCCAATGCAGTTCAACAGAGGCATTAGCTCCTTCAAGCAATGATTTAAGATCTTCTGATTCGCTTGATGGGCAGATCGGGTCATTTGTTCCTGCTGCAATGAAAACAGAAGTTCCTGTTAAATCAGGAAGCTGAATGCCTCTTCTTGGCACCATTGGGTGATGCAGAATGGCTCCCTTCAAGCTGTCAGCATAATGGAACATTAAACTAGCGGCAATATTGGCTCCGTTTGAATAGCCTACTGCAATAATATTTTTGCGGTCGAATCCGTATTTTTGTGAGGCTTCATCCAGAAATTCATATAATTCTTTTGTTCGGAATTGCAGATCCTCTTCATCAAATACCCCTTCAGCCAGGCGTCTAAAAAAGCGCGGCATGCCATTCTCCAGGACATTCCCCCGTACACTTAACACTGAAGCTTCTCCATCAATTTTTTCAGCAAGCGGTAATAAATCTAATTCATTCCCACCAGTGCCATGCAATAGCAGTAAAACTGGTTTATTAGGATTGGTGCCTTTTTCAAAAATATGCTTCATAAAATTCTCCCCCATTCTATTGATTAAGATCTCTTACTTCAATCGGAATAAGTGATTGCTCTAGTTTGCTTCTATATTGTTCATATTGCTCAGGTAGCTTCAGTTCTGTTCCCATTGTTTCTAAAGATTCATCGTGTGCAAAACCAGGCGGATCTGTAGCAATTTCAAAAAGAATCTCTCCATACTCACGGAAATAGATGGCATTAAAATAGTTGCGATCCTGAACAGGTGTCACTCCTAAGCCTTTATTCTCAATATATTGTTTCCAGTCTAATTGATCTTCGTCATCCTGCGCACGCCAGGCAATATGGTGGACCATCCCTACACCTATTCGCCCTTTACCAGTGGATACCTTCTTAACATCGACAATATTTCCGATCTCCGCACTTGATTGAAAACGGATATATTCATCATTTTCAGCGACCTTTTCCAGTCCCATGACTTCTTCAAGCACCTCAGCTGTTTTTAAAGGATATGCTGAAAAAAGTATTGCACCTGCAAAGCCTTTAATAGCTTTATCTGCCGGAACGCCAGACTCTCCCCATTGATTCAGTTCACCGCTTGCACGTTCAACCAGCTCGAGCTTCAGCCCATGCGGGTCCGTAAACGCTAATATCTCTTCGCCAAAACGCTCTGTCTTTTCAAAGGAAATTCCCAAACGGGCAAATCTTTCTTCCCAAAATGGCAGTGCTCCAGCTGGAACAGCATAGCTGGTTACGCCAACTTGTCCGTCGCCAATTTTCCCCGGATATGCATTTGCCCATGGAAAAAAAGTAATGATGGTGCCCGGATTGCCGTTTTGATCACCAAAATATAAATGATATGTGCCCGGATCATCAAAATTAATCGTCTTTTTAACAAGTCTAAGCCCTAATACACCATGATAGAAATCTACATTTTCCTGTGGATGCCCCACAATGGCAGTAATATGGTGAATACCTGCTGTTGCTTTTTTCAAAACTGCTCCCTCCTTTTTCTGTACAACTCTTTTTTTTATTTTGTTTTTAATTGTATTTTAGCTAAAGCAGAAGCGGTGCTGTTCATTTCACTTTTTGTCACTTCTTCAAATAACGCCTCTATTGCATTTTTATAGGAAGGATATAAATCATTCATGAGACGCTGCCCTTCTGCTGCCATCTCAACATGAACGACTCTGCGATCCTCTTTGCAATCACTTCGCATGACATATCCTTTTTCAACAAGCTTATCGATCACGTAGGTCATTGAGCCTGTAGCAAGATACACTTTGCCTGCAATTTGGTGTACGGTCTGTTTTCCATGCTCGTATAATACCTCAAGAACGGCAAATTCAGTCGTGGTAAGCGCGAATTCCCGCAAAAATTGCTTTAGAAAATCCTGAATCGCTTTAGATGTTTTTAAAATCGAGACAAAAACTTCATTCATTAAGCTTGCCTCCTTTATTACACTTAATTAAAATATCTTGAATATGAGATAATTATATTGCAGATAGTTGAAGCTGTCAATATCGTCGGTTTGTATAATGTTGCTTGGTGATTTTTCATGGGTAAAGCTAATTTTTTTGGAATTCGTTCTAAAAAAGTGTGTTTTGAAGAATTGTCTTCAAAAGTGGAAATTTGCTGCGATTCCTGTTGGAAACCTCACTGATTTTATCCTGTAAGGTGATGATATCCGCCGTCCAGAAAATATATCCGCCGTTACAAATTTTTATCCGCCGTTATTTTCATAAATCCGCCAAAAACAGCATTTTATCCCCCAAACGCCAGCCACGATTGCAAAAAAAAGGACGGCCTCTCAGCCGTCCTTCACCAAACCCACTTTATTTCACTTTAAATGCCAAAATCAGATTATTTAACTTAGCCGTGTTTCCTTCTAAAGTAGCGATGCTTCCAGCTACTTGTTCAATCGTACTGCTGGATTGCTGTGCTGTAGCGGCAACCTGTTCAATGCCGGCAGCCGATTCTTCTGAAATCGACGCGACCGTTTCAATCGCTTCGTTTATGCCTCTGGAATGGTCAAGGATATCATATAAAACAGCGGACATTTCCGCAATTTGGACACCCGTGTTTTTAATGGATTCTTGAACAGCTGTAAAGGATTTGCCTGTTTCAACAATGCCGCTTGTGCCGTCTGTTACAAGGTCATAGCCTTCCTGCAGAGATGAAACAACAAGCTCTGATTCAGTCTGTATGCCTGCAACGATTTCGGTAATATCGGCAATGGAATGCGAAACCTGTTCCGCCAGCTTGCGCACTTCATCAGCAACCACCGCAAAGCCGCGGCCACTTTCCCCAGCCCGTGCCGCTTCAATGGCAGCATTTAATGCCAACAGATTCGTCTGCTCTGCAATTCCCTGAATCACATGAACAATTTGCGATATTTCCCTTGTGCGCTGATCCAAGCCTTGTACCATCGCCAAAGAATTTAGCATTTTTTCATTAATTGCATTCATTTTGTTAATAGAATCATCCATATATTCACTGCTTTTATCTGTGCTTTTAATGGTTTCGTCCGTCATGATCCTTGCGTCCTCGCCTTTTAAAGCAGCATCCATCAGCTGTGTTGCAAAATGATTCATGCTCTCACTAAGAGTGCTTGAAGAGTTCGCCTGTTCCTCAGCTCCTTTTGAAAGCTCCTCCATCGTCATCGCTATCTGCTGGCCACCAGCTTTAACTTCCTCCGAATAACGGCGCAGATCTTCACTTTGACTTGTCACCTGATCAGAAACAGATGCTATATTTCCAACAATCGAGCTAAGATTGTTATTCATTTCATTAATCGACGCCACAAGCTGACCGATCTCGCCTTTGTCTCTTGTCAACATAGGCTCCGTTGAAAGCTCTCCGCTTGCAATCGCCTTCATTCGAGCTGCCACACGTTTGATTGGGTTGGAAATATTCTGAGCAGTTACGATCGCAATAACAAGACCTAATATGATAATAAGTGCAGATACACCTAAGCCAATCAGATTAATGGTTTCTCCATATGAGAGGAGAGTATCTCCACTTTCTACAATTTCCGCTTCTCTGAGTGCAGCCAATTCAGTCAGCTGCTCAGTTAGTTCACGGGCTGCAGGCTGAACTTCCCCCACTAATAATTGTGTTGCACCATCTCTGTCACCAGAATCGTATGTAGCAAACACTTCATTTTCAACGAGTGTTGACCAATTTTGATAATCTGTCCTTAACTCATCAACCTTTGGATTATTTGAGATTTTAAGAATTTTATCAAACTCCTCCATACTATTGTAGTGATAAGAAGAAAACTCCTCCTTATGCACACTATCTCCATATAGCACATACCCTCTTACGGCTGAAACACCTTGCGCAATATTTGTTAAAAGATTCTCATCAGCAATTAATAACGGAAGCTCTTCTGAAACGACCTCTTCAGTTCGATCATTCATAGAAGATACGGTCCAAAAATTATAAACAGACTGTGCGATACTCAGCACAATAACAACTAAAAATCCTAGTATTAACTTCCCGCGTATCGTTTTCATAGTTTCTCCTTTAATGAAAAATGAATAAATTTCTCCATCTTTATTATCGGCAGAAAGCGGAAACAATTGAGTAATATTTTGAAGTGGCAGGAATTTTTTCAAGGAACAGAATAGCTTCCATTCTAAAACAAAAAAGCTAGTATTCTTGAATGAATACTAGCCCGGCAAGCAAACGGCAATCTATGATCTATGCAGCTGCATCAGACGACTAATATTATCCTTCACCGGCTGCTCTGAGTTCAAAACTTCAATAACTTTTCCTTCTTTCATAAAATGAATTTCACTGCCGATCTCTGCAGCTACATCCATCATATGTGTCGAAAAGATAATAATCGTACCGTTACTTTTAAGCTCAGTGAGGACAGCTAAAAATTGATCAACCCAATATGGGTCAAGCCCATTTGTTGGTTCATCCATGATGAGTAATTTAGGATTGGAAAGCAATGACTGGCCAAATAGAAGTCTTTGCTTCATTCCTTTTGAGAGGCTCTTAACAAGCATGGAACTTTTATCGGATAATCCAATCTGATCAAGCACCTCACCAACCCGATCCTTATGAATGCGCCGGATGGAGGCATAAAACAGGAGAAATTCTTTTACAGAAAGTGTATCTTGTGCCCGATAATCATCCGGCATAAAACCGATTTGCTGTAAATATTCTTTTCTCTTCGAATTGGGATTCACATCCCCCAGATACACATTTCCTTCGTCAGGGACTGAAATCCCTGCCAGGACATTAATCATCGTGCTTTTTCCAGCCCCATTGCCTCCGCATAAGACGATACAGCTTCCTGGTTCAGCCTTGAAAGAGGTTGTATGAAGTGCCACTTTTTCTTTATACACTTTGCTGATGCCATCCACAATGAACTGACTCATACCTGTCTCCTCCGCTTCAAAACAAATGCAGATGTAAAAATACACGCTGCAGATAAAACAATTAAGTAGTTGAATAACATAAAAAGCGAAAACGGAGATTCCCAAAATTTCACGAGACCGTCATATGGCTGCCCAAATACAGCGCCGCCATCTAAAGTAATCACATAGATGACGCGGAGCAATTCGGCCGGATTAAGAAACAGTGAAATCTTCATCAGCGGCGAAATCCATGGATAGGGAAATAAGCTTAATACGTTGATCCAAGCGATGGGCCACACCATGATCAGGAAAAACCAAATCCCAACAGATATCGATAATGATTGCCACCTTGTTGAAACAAAGGAACCGACCGTAAATCCAATGACTAGAAAGATATACATTAATAGAGCGGAAAATACATAGAGCAGCATAACCCACTTTAGCGTAATTCCCCCGCCCGTCAGCAGCGAGATGACAATACTGACGCCAAAACTGAACGTAAAAACAGTGATCTGAGAGATAAACTGTCCGGCAATTTTCCCGAGTACATATTCCAGCGTATTAATAGGATAGGTGCTAAGCAAGCGCCACTGCCCGTTTTCCATCTCAGCTGAAATGGAAAATGAGCCGGCTAATAGCATAAACAGCGGAATAATATATAGTGCTATATTCATGACCGTGCCCGTCATATTCGTATATAACGTGAGGGCAGGCACACTTTTCTGCAGCATAAATAATAACGTCAAAACAGCAATCCACAAGATACTAAAAGAATAATAGGAACGCTGCCTGATTGTCGTATAGATTTCGGATAAACAGAAATTCTGCATCAAGACCATCCTTTGTTTAGGGTAACCGGGAAAGATTAATGAGTGGATTCTCCCTCTTCCGTATGGCTTTCTGAATCCATTTCACCATGTCCGTGATCACCTTCGTGACCATGGCCTTCCATCATTTCATGATTCATCTCCCAATCATGATCAGCAAGTGCATCTGCTGCAATTAATTCTCCTTCATTTTCAGCGATAAATTCATCTGCAGAAGCTTGATCTTCAAAGGAGATCATATTATAAGCCATTGGCGTCTTCACATCCATGTTGTACACATAGAAAGCATCTTCAGAGCGAATCCATTCCTCATTGTTATAATCTCTTACAAATGTTGCTGCAATTTCTTCATCTGGGTTTTCATCCAGCCACACATACATACAGCCTAAGTCATCAAATACATGGGATAAACCATCTTCCAAAACAACTTGTGTCGCAAATTGGTTATCCATGACTGACATATTGCAGACTGGACATTTATCTGTTTCCTCATTAATGGCTCTAGGCTGAACCTCATCACTGCCGCAGCCCATCAGCAGCACGCCAATAACAACACTTAACAGTGAAAAATAGATTACTTTCTTCATAAACTTCTCCTCCATTTTTGAATGAATATGAAACTAACTAGGATAAAGACAACATCGACAAACCACAAAATGATTTGTTTATCATTTTTTTGACCATTTTCAGAGCTTGCATAAACCATAGAAGGCTCTAAATCTCTTAATAATTCATCTTCTGGTCCATTGAAAACTTGTTTTAACAAAGTAATGCCTGGATGCTGGAAAAACAATTGGTACTCAGGAATTCTTTGAACAAGCGCCATGAAGTATGGGTCTGCCGCATGGGGAAGTTCACTCACCCCATCTCCGTCTATATCGAGTTTGAGGGCAGCATCCCAGTAATTATTTTTGATGATATTATTAGCGCTTTCATTCGCTTGGGTATCATTCACATTTCCATTAAAAGTATTACCCACTAATGAATTGTCGCTGGAATTCTTCCATTGCGCGCCTATCGTATTAGATTGAAAGATGTTATTCGCTATAGCTGCATCTGAGGAATCCTCTATGAAAACTCCTACCCGATTCGAAGCAAATAGGTTATTCTCTGCCACTACATCCGAAGTTAAGTACAGCAATAATCCCTGCGAATTGACATTTTGGTTATTAAAGGAGAAATCATTGTTCTTGATCAGCACATTCTGAGCCTCCATCACCATGGCACCTGTAAAGTTATGCTGCGATTGATTCTGTTCAATGACTGTATCATTCGTGAACATTAAATGAATGCCGTAACGCGCATTCTCAATGACATTTTGTACAATGGTATTTCGATGACTTTGCTCCATATAAATACCATCTAAAATAGTATCGATTTTCACTTCTTTGATGGTAGTATCATTCGTTTTCCAAAGGTCAACGCCGTTTTCCTTTCTGGTGCCCATGATTGTACTTTCTTCAACAACAATCTGATTTGCTTCAAACAGCTGCAAGCCCATTTGGGATGACTGAATCTCCAAATTGCTCAAATGATGCTGATCTCCCGTTACATATACAGCAGCCAGATCTCCATTATCTTCATTGCATTGTTCAACCAAGACGTTGCTTAATTGGACTCCCTCACTTTTTATTTTTACAACCGGAGCATTTTCGCACGAGTTAATCGTGACATCCCGCTCACCGATTAAACTCAAAGGTTTATCAATGGTAATGTTTTCTTCATAATACCCTGGTGGAATCATCACTGTGCCGCCAGCTTCCGCTTCATTAATCATTGCTTGTAAAGAGGGCCTTTCTGCTGAGATTGAATTTGGGAAAAGTAATAAACATAGTGATAAGAAAAGTATGTAGGTGATCTTCATTCATAACCCCCTTTTCAATTCTATTGCATTATTGACAAGAGAATCCTTATCAAAACATGATTTTTTCCCATTATAATCTGGAAAAGTGAAGAAATAATGAAGTTATCTTGAAGACTTTTAAAAAGATGAGGAGATATGTTAGATTTCCACTCCAGGGTACTCGCTTTCCGGCAGGGCGGGAGTCTCGCACCACCCTTCCGTTTCAATCAGCAGGCATAGTGCTTAAATGTCCACTTTTTAATCAATCTTTTAGGACAAGGAATAAAAAGAAAAAAGCTAGTACTCTACTCAAGAATACCAGCTTTCTCTTTCCGTTTTTCAGCCATCGTCTGTTCATGTTTCAATAGCCATTCTTTTCTCCACAAGCCGCCTGCATAGCCTGTGAGTTTTCCGCTGCTGCCGATGATTCGATGGCAAGGAACTGCGATGCTGATTGGGTTTTTGCTGTTAGCCATCCCTACCGCTCGCACAGCTTTTTCGTTGCCGATTGCAACCGCAATTTGTTTATAGGAACCTGTCTTACCATAAGGTATTGTTGTCAGTGCATGCCACACCTTCTTTTGAAATTCAGTACCGGCAAAATCAAATGGAAATGAGAATTCCATTCTTTCTCCTTTAAAATATTCATCCAGCTGCTGCAGACATTGTTTCATTGCTGCTGGAACAATGTCTGAATCCAAAGGGACACGATCTCCTGCTTGCTCTTCAGAGAATAAAATGGAGACAATCCCCTGCTCTGTTCCAGTAATTTCAATCAATCCAAGTGGTGATTGGTACGTGATCATTTTCGTTTCCATCCTTATCTCCTCCAAAATATTTGACTTCCTATTTATTAATAACAATCGATACTTTATATCCCGCATATTTGCTCAAGGTTACTAAAAACGCATCAAGAGCAGTGTTAGATGAAAATTTGCATTCTAGAATATAGCAGCTTTCTCCACTTGTTTTGTAGTTGTTTATGACCGAGCGTTTCTGTTCTTTCAAGAAGTCAAGATATGCCTGATGGTGAGGACTGCTCATAAAAATATTTATCATTGCATGTACTGAATTTCCCAGCTTCTCTTCATTTATTTTAATCGTATAACCTTCAATCACGCCAAGATCCTCCAGCTTTGCAACCCTGGCAGAGGCAGCCTGACCCGTTAAGTGGACTTTCTCCCCTAACTCTTTCATTTTAATTCGGCTATTCTTAGCTAGTTCCTCAATGATTTTAAAATCCGTGTGATCTAACATCTATTCAAATCCTTTCAATAATCAAGTGAAATGGCAAAAAGACTTGATTTTATCTCTGTATGTCAGAAGTGTCCACATTATAAACTATAAGTACATTATATAAAAAGGAGCATGATCATGAATATAAAACAAATTCGAAATGCAACCATTGTTGTTGAATATGCTGGCAAGAAATTTTTAATCGATCCATTTTTAGGCGAAAAAGGGGCATACCCGCCGTTCCCAAATTCGGCGAGACAGGATCAGAATAATCCGTTAGTGGACTTACCTGTTTCTATTGAAGAATTGCTGGATCAGACAGATGCTGTTATTGTAACTCATTTACACCTGGATCACTATGACCCTGCTGCAAAAGAAGCTTTGCCAAAGGACATTAAAATGTTTGTACAAAATGAAGAAGATGCAGAAGTAATGAAAAGTGACGGCTTTCAAAATGTAGAAGTATTAACAGAAAGCACAACATTTGAAGGCATTTCATTAATTAAAACAAAAGGGGAACATGGCCGAGACGAGATTTTAAAAATGGCCGGCCTTGTATGCGGAGTTGTATTTAGCCACGAAAGTGAAAAAACATTATATGTAGCTGGAGACACTGTTTGGTATGAAGGAGTCCAGGAGACCATTGATACACACAAACCTGAAATTATTGTAGTAAACGCTGGGGACAATCAATTCCTTCAGGGCGGATCACTCGTCATGAGTAAAGAAGACGTGTATGAAGTGCAAAAGGCAGCACCAACTGCAAAAATTATTGCAAGCCATATGGAAGCCGTTAACCACTGGACACTATCAAGAGAAGAGTTAAAAAGCTTTGTAAAAGAGAAAGGTTTCTCTGATCGAGTATTTGTTCCTAATGACGGTGAGGCATATACATTTTAATATTTATAGGCTGGGGAAATAAACCCGAACAATTAGCAGATATGTAGATGATCTGTCTAATTGTTCGGGTCTTTTTGCTGCTTTTAGAAAGATTGTGTTTTGTCCAAAGAAGACAGGGTATCAATACTACTAAAACGTAAAGTTAGGAGTATTCGCTATGACCCAGCAGCAATATGAGGAATGCATCAAAGCCTGTTTAGAATGTATGGAAGCATGTAATGTGTGCTTTGACGCTTGTTTAGAGGAAGATAACGTTAAAATGATGGCCGATTGCATCCGGTTAGACCGTGATTGTGCAGATCTATGCGGTTTAGCTGTGAAAGCAATGCAAACCAACAGCCCAGCCGCAAAACAGATTCTTGCTCTTTGCGCAGAAATCTGCGAGAGATGCGGAAACGAATGTAAAAAACATGATCATGACCACTGCCAAAAATGTGCGGAGGCATGCTTTAAGTGTGCGGAAGTCTGCCGTAATATGGCAGCTTAAAATACAAGAAGCACAACATTCTAAAGTATTAGCTGCTTTAGGATGTTGTGCTTTTTTGATAATGGTTGTTCTGAAAGCGCCTTAAGGATAATCCCGTTCTCCTTTATCGCTCCATTTTAAACGCTTCACTATACATTTCACGGAGCTCAGCTGCATTCTCTTCCCATTTAATCTGCTCTCCGTTAACGATCTGCCCAAAAGCATCAAGACAGCGATGCCATCCTGCTGCGGTCGGAACCGCCCATGAAGGATCCTCAAATGTATGAACAAAAGTCATTCGGCATCCGTTATTTTCTTCCTGCAATGAGATTCGTATTAAATCAGCACCGCCCTCATGAAAAGCAAAAAGGAAGGGCTCTTCAAACTCGGTAATACTTCCCTTATATGCTGTTCCTTCTCCATCATCAAAAGCTATTTCACCGCCAAGCCTAACATCCATCTCACCAGTTGCAAAAGGGTACCACTGTGTGAATGAATCAGGATCAGTTAGAACGGCAAAAACCTCTTCTGCTTTTTGAGAAAAAGAACGTTCAAACCTTAAAGAATAACGTCCGTTTGACTCATGAAATGTTCCATTTTCACTCATATTGACTCCTCCTTCTATTTACAAAAATAGCAGCTGTATTGATGCCTATATTGTATCAAATAACAAGAACAAGCCCAAAAAGATCCATAAAAAAAGCCCTTTAAGCTTATCATTTGAGGGGACTTGGATACTATTTTAGTAAATTTGAAGTATTAGCAGGCTTCCATCTAATGTTGTTGTACAGATGACTAATTTTTTTGATAAAATACTAGCACTCTATAGTTTAAGTGTATTATTCGCAAACTTGTAAATTAAATAGTTATAACTACTTTTTTTCAATCGCCATTCGCAAGTGTGAGATAACTCCAAGAAGCAATACTAACGAAATAACCATTCTTTCAAAAGGTGTTCCAAACAATTGCTGTATAAATCCAAAAGACCAAAGTGCAACAAAAAACCAACATATAATGGTTATTCCTCTTTTATATTTATATTGTTTAAATTCACCAACAGACAACGTAAAAACCATTCCAATAATCGAAACAACGGTATTTATAACAGATATAGGAAGCTGTTCAGCAAATGATTCAGACCTTCCACCATTAACCCATGTGAAGGGTATGCTTTTGCTAATAATAAGAAAATGGATTAAGATCGTCAAAAAGTAAAAAATAATCCCCATAATTACAGCATTTTTCATATTCATCTTCCTGAGTTTTTCTAAAATAAAATCACCTCATTTCTTCCTTTTTAAGTTTTGTTCATTCCTAATATTTCCATCATACAGTTCCCTTGAATTTTTGTTATTAGACTTGAGGTACATTTTAAGCTAAGGCCTGAGATGTAAAAACTCTACAGTTTTCATCATTGCCGTATACACAAATCCTTAATATGGACCAACTTATTAAAAGATATAATAAAAGGGGCTTGTTAGGACAAGTTCCTGTACAATAATTAATGTGATAGTAGAGTTTTATTCAATAAAAATCCCCTGTTATTAGCTTTGTAAAGGGCATTCACATTGCAAAATCACACAAGTTAATTGGAGAAAATGTTATAAAGTATAAATGCAATAATTGAACCAATTACAATGAGACCACCTATTGTAGGGCTGCCATAAACAGTCCTATTCCAACCGTCATTTGTCTCTATTTTGCTTTTTTCATCATTCTTATTTTCCTTATTCAATGAGAAACCTCCCTAATGTGCTAGCCTTTTATTTATTATAAATATTCTGTTTCATTGTAAGAATTCCTTTTTCAACAAGGTTGCCCCTTTTGTTACATAACAAAAGCTGCCTGAATGGGCAGCTGGTCTTAAATATATGCACCTATAGCTTAAGAATCTATCTTTTAACTCTCATCAGTTAGTTGTATATTTTCTTATGCCACTGTTCTAGAATACATGTTATTTTCCCCCGTAATTTTAAACAATTATTTTTGTACAATAATCTGAAATAATACCCT
This sequence comes from Cytobacillus gottheilii, assembly GCF_001636345.1. Lineage (GTDB taxonomy): Bacteria > Bacillota > Bacilli > Bacillales > Cytobacillaceae > Cytobacillus > Cytobacillus gottheilii. The sequence continues at coordinate 812,440 of NZ_KV440945.1, read as the reverse complement.
CGCAAAAAATTTATTACATTGGATTTTTTTCTAAAAAACTCTAAACTATATCCGTCTTCTTCAAATAAATTATTTAGTTCATCAGAAATTTTCATTACCCAAGTTTCCATTTTACTCTCAGTAACGCCTTTCTCTTGAAGTGCTTCTACTGCAAAAATGAGCCTTTCCTCTTCCTCATCAACAAATGGAAATTCTATTGTGCAATCTTTAAACAAACATAGTTTGACTGTTTCCAAGCACAAGTCAGATAGATTAATATTAAATTTAGGGTGACTTATGGCTTCTGTTAGTAAATCCGCACCATGTGCTATACTATGTGCCCATCCTTTTCCGGTCACATAGCCACGAATATCCTCTTCAAGTTTCAAATATTTAATACTATCCACAATAGTTTGTTTTAAAATCTCATCTGACAAAAAATGTTTTTCCCTATCTTTCTTTAACACCAATACAATTACTAAAGAGGAGAAGGAGCGTGTAAATACTGAGTCATTTCCTTTTTGACCAATATTTAATAAAAGGTTGTGAAGACAAACCTCAAGAATATGATTCATTTGTTTTATTGTTAAATAGTCTTCAAGAATAAGTTTTCCAAATGAAGTATAAATTAGATTATCTCTAAGTTCTCCATCGATTGAACCTATATTATTCAACATTCTCTCGATAAGATCATCTATATTGCTGGATTGTAAAGTTTTTTCTAGATTTGATAGTTCAGACTTTAATGTCATACGCACACCACACTACTTATTTTATATATTGATATTTAACCCTTCTAACACTGTATATATTTTACAAATATTTCGTTTCTCCTTCTTTAGTGTGGCAGCACTGTGTGCAATTTCATTTCCAATACAATCTCGATAAATTTAATCTCTTTTTAAACCAACTCAGAAAAATCTAAATAGCCTCACCCATAGGCTGCTTATAAGAAATTGACTCATTGTATATCCTAGATTTATTCTTAACACGTTCGAAGATCAACTCTTTACTATCAATTAATAAGACTTCATGTAAGAAAAATTTTTAGTTCCTTTAAAACCTTGGAAATATAGGTACTATCATGAGGTACGAAATCATCTTTACTCACGTATCGATCTACTTCAACTTTTTCCATTTTTTCATTTAATACTATACCTTTAGCTTGAACACTATCTATTTTTTCTAACCATAATTGCTCAAATAAATCTAATTCAATCATCATTATTCCGGATACTTCTTCCATTTGGAATTTATACTTAATTTCTGACTCATCTGGGATTATATATAAGAACACATGTCCAAATTCCCTATCAATTATATGATCCTGAATGATTTCACCAGGTATGTTTCCGATAGAAATTAAATCCTCTATTGTTACATTTACACCTAACTCTTCATGCACTTCTCTAATACCATCAGAAACACTTTCATCTGCTTTTAAATGTCCAGCTGTAGATATATCTAACATATTAGGATAATCTTTCTTTTGATTACTTCTTAACTGAAAATGAATAAAATATTTATGATCTAATTTACTCACTAACCAACAATGGAATGTCTCATGCCACAAGCCTTTACTATGAACCTCCTCTCTAGTAGATGTTCCTATGTATTTTCCTGTCACATCAAAAATCTTTAATAGTTCTCTATCCATTATGTCACCTTTTATTCAATTGATTTTTTTCAATCTACAACTTCGCTTAATAATGCTTTAACACATGCAGACCATTAGATGATTACCATCAGGATCTTTGAAATTAAACCAATGATTATTCTCAATTTTTGTTGTTAATTCGACACCCTTACCTTTCATAAACTCATATGCTTGTTCTATATTATTAGTATTTAGATGAAACGGTGGAGTATTAAAAATATTATCCTCTGAAAAAATCTTGCTATCTAATACAATGCCTGTTCCTTTCGTTGGTACAATATATAAATGGCCGAATAATATTTCTCCATCTGCTGAGAGTCCTAATATGTCACAATACCAATTACGAGCCTCTTCAATGTTACTTACAGGAATAAAAACTGTACCAACTTGATTTAATATGGGATTCATAGATTACCTCCAAATCTCGTTATAATTTTAATTCGTCATGTATTTACATATCCCCTTCTTATTAAACTCACTGCCCCTATTTCTACATATGAAAAAAAGAGCATCCCTTTTTAAGGAAAGCCCTATTCGTGAGAAGTATTATATTTTCACCATACGAATTCAGATGATTTGATACTGCAGTCATTTCTGTACAGACTGCCAATGGTAAATTGTTATGAATTGATCATCAAGGAGAATGTCAAGTTCTATTGGCTTACTCGCCTACCATACCGTCACCATCACGATCATCCATATATTTGTACAACCAATGATCACTCATTATTGGCATGCTGAAACCTGCTGCTTTTGCTTCTGCGATTGTCACCTGCCCATTCCCGTTTGTATCAATCTTAGAAAGATCTCCTTCATTTGCGGAAGAACTTGCTGAGTCGGACTCGGTGTCTTTATTTCCAGATAGTCCAAGTGATTCGTTTACTTTATCAGGGTTCACATTGTCAAATGAATCCGTAATGACATTTCCGTTTATTGTATAGGTATACTGATAGCTCGAAGGAATCTGTGTTTCTGTATCCTGGTAGGTAATAATCGCTTCGAAATCAGTGGCACCGCCTGCCTTGCGGATCGTATCTTCTAAATAAGCTTGGTCACCATGTCGGTTGAGCGTACTGTCTTGTGGTGTAATATTATAAGCATTCGATACCCCTCCGAGAGAATCAGCAATGACATGTCCTTCATCTAAAATGTCACTTTCGACGCCAGGAACCTTTGCTTCATCCGAATAGTAGCGGCCAGACGATAATACAGGCTCCTTACTGTCATCTTGTAGAATGATTTCGTCAGCAATTACACGCACTAATTGTCCATATTCATTCGTAAATGCCCAATATTCACGGTCCCCGTAACCAATGTCAACGACGACGTTCGATTTGCGATTTCCAGACAAATCCCCCCCATCTACTTCCATGAGTTCGTAACCTGCGAATTGTTCATGATTTACTTGGGTTACTGTTTCTTCTGCTGCTGTTTTATCCTCAACCGTAGTGACCATTTCTTCTTTTTCACTATGTTTATTTGTCTCAACTGTTGTTACTTCTTGTGGATCTGTTTCTATATCTGTGGTGGCTGCATGATCATGGTTCGTACAGCCAACCATGATGATGGCCGTTAAAAGTAAGATAAAATAATTCGTTTTCATTTTTAGTATTCTCCTATGAGTTTCATGTTGTTCATTCTAAAAATATTGAAATGATAAGATAAATTAATGTTTTTAACATTAACCCGTTAATAATAGTATATTCCAAGATTGACTTTATTTCAGTAGTTATTTTGTTGGAAGTGATGCAGCAACTACCCATATTCTAAAATAAAGAACCCCCTCAATAATTGAAGGGGCTCAAAAATTTCTATTATGTTTGTAATTCCGAGAGGTTAAAAACTTTTCCGATTATTAATTAAAAAATCACACCATCAAACTGCTTCATTTCCCCACTTCTTCTCATTCTGCACAAACAGAATGCCTAGTTCATGGTGATCACCTTCATAGAGGGCGCGCTGGACGAAGCGCACTTCGCCGTTGACGTCTAGAACTTCGAGTTTGCAGTGGGCACGGTTTTTTTGCAGTGCTTCGTAAAAGCCATTTTCATTTGAGACCTTTACGCCATTCACCTTTGTGATCATCTCGCCAACCTGCAGAGCCATTTTGCTTGCTGGAGTGTTGGGAATGATCCCTAAAATCATGAGCGCATGATTTTGCTTGGAGAAATAGAATGTGGCATTGTCTTCGTGAACTCGGTTGCGGAGCGCCAGGATTTCTCGGCCAAGGATCGCCCCTGTAATAGCCGCTACCGCCACAATTGGATACCAATAGGCCGCAATCGAAGTTAACAGCACAAGTGCACCAAGAACCGTAATTCTTCTGCCAACATTTTTTACTGCCAATTTTGGCAGTGAGCTTTGGATATGCTGGTAAAAACCAACGGCAAATGGCACTAGAATCAGAGAATAGACATTATCTCCGATTGAAAAGACTGGCCACCATTCAAACGAAGTCTGCAGGGCATCTCCTGGAATCAGAAGGAATAACGGCACCATCCATACTCTCTTTACTTCATGAGCACCAACAATCTGACCGCGCTTACTCTTCATCAACCGTGGTGATGTGCCTTTGCTGCCGTTTCTCGCAATTAAGATTCCTTCTCCGATCAACAGCAAACCAGCCAAAACAGCCACCGCTGGAAAAATAATAGCATCTCCTTCAATAACGGATTGAAGCCAAGAAGGAAGCGGCCATTCCTGCTGGACGGCAATCGTTGTCAGAAAGAACGCAAAGCCCAGTGTATAAACCGGCGATAACCATCTTACCTTCCCTGTTAATGAAAGCAGTACGGTTAAAGCAGCTGCGAACACAATCGTTTCAAAAGGTACAGCCAATCCAGCTCCTACCATAACGATCGAAAAGATCAGGCCCAGCAGTAAACCAAGCGGCAATAACTGCCTCAGTTCAAAATAGGCATTTTCGGCACGGACTGAAAAATCTCTTCTTTCTTTTTTGACACGAGAAACCCCAAGCCATGCCGCATAAAAGAAGAGCAAATAAAATACCGGATTCAATAGCAGCTTGGCCGCTCCTTTTGCTATTTCAATCAGCCATAATTCAGCCATTGTTCCACCAACCTCTATATTCTTAATAAACTGCTTATTCATTACATTTTTCAACGTTTCATCTTTTTCTATATGTATTATATTCTACCAAATTGCTGCGACAAAACCTATTGATAATTCTATGGATCTGCAATTAAAGAATACTTCCCGACTGACAAGCTCCTGAAAGGACGCAGTAAGAGGCATATACTACATTCCTAGAATGAGCCACTACTTCGAATTTTCTTCCGCATTGCTCATTTATTCTTGTTGATAGTATAAAATACGACAGGCCTCGCCATTCCCATATCGGAAAGCAGCGAGGCCTGTCGCGTTGTTATTGCGCTAAATATTTCAGTCCAGCCTGAAGCTGGAGATCATTATTTTCGTTTTTAATCTCTTCTAAAACAGCCTGCTGTAAGGCTTGTGCTGTTTTTCCATCGACCTCTCCACTCGTTTCAAGATCATGCAGACGCTGAAAGGCCCGGACAGCAACCTCTGTTTCAGTGCTGAAATAGCCGTCCGCTCTGCCTGGTTCGAACCCTAATGCTGTTAAAATTTCCTGAGCGAACTGAACCTCTTCGGCATTCATATCCTTTTTTAAGGTTTCTTCCAGCTGAAGCGGATGGGTCCGGTATAAATCAGGCTGAGTTACCTCGAGTGTTGGTTCAATCCCTTTTTTATGAATCCAATTGCCATCTGGTGTCAGCCACTTGAAAAGAGTAAGCTTAATGTTGCTGCCGTCACCCATTGCCATCGGCTGCTGAACGGTTCCCTTTCCAAATGTTTTTTCTCCGATGAGCGTGTATCCTCCTGCTTCCTTTAATGCGCCAGCCAGGATCTCAGAAGCAGAAGCACTGCCTTTATCAATTAACACAGCGATCGGGTAATCTTTTTCCTCTTCTCTTTCTGAAAAGTAAGTGGAGCGCTCACCATTGCGCTGTTCAATTTGAACGAATGGTTTTTCCTTCGTAACAAGCTCACCCAATATTTCTTCCACTGACGTTAAAAAGCCACCTGGATTTCCTCGCACATCAATTAATAGGCCTTCTACGCCCTCTTTTTCCAGCTTTTTCAGCTGATCGGAAAACTCACTGGCTGTATCCTCTGAAAAAGAGGTAATCTCCATATAACCAATCTTTTTTCCATTCTCTTTTTTCACTTCTGAGTAAACGGTGATCTGCGGAATCTCGTCTCTTTTCACTTCAATCTGCAACGGCTTGTTCAAACCTGTTCGGGCAATTTCGAGCTTCACTTTTGTGCCTTTTTCACCACGAATTTTTAATGTTGCTTCATTCAGATCTAAGCCTTCAACACTATCGCCATCTACTTTTAAAATCTCATCATCTGGCTTTAACCCTGCTTTTTCTGCAGGCGAGTCTTTAAAAGGAGAAACAATGACGATCTTTCCGTCTACCTTGCTGACTTCTGCTCCAATTCCTTCAAAAGAGGATTCTAAGGCTTCATTGAATTGCCGTGCACTTTCCTCGTCCATATAGACAGAATACGGATCATCTAAGGTAGCGAGCATTCCTTGAATCGCTCCCTCTGCGAGCTCTTCACTTTCAACCTCTTCTACATAGCTATTTAAGATTAACTGATAAGCAGATTCCATTTTTTCAATATCAAACGTTACCGCACTATTTTCATTTTCTCCGGAATGAGTCTTAGACTTTTCAGTATCGATTTCTTCTCCAGCGTAATAAGAAATCCCTATATATGTTCCTCCTGCACCAGCAAGCATAGAACTGGCTACAATAGCTGCAACCCATCTTTTTCTCATGTAATCGTCCTCTCTCTTGTCCAATAGCTGCCACTCAGCCAGTAGTAATTCTGCAGCATTTTCTACAACCAAATATATGAACAAGAAGGACGAGTTATGATTATTAAAGATGAGAGGGGGTAAATGAATAGTAGAAATACAAAGCGGTTTTAAGACTTTAGCAGTTCTCTAAAAAATAAAAACGGAAGAAGCATCGCCTCTTCCGTTAAAACGTATTTTTTACAATGGAACAATTCCAACTGGATTAATAGCGTTTGATTTTGACGCATTCCACTCACCGCGGTGAAGTTCAAAATGCAAATGCTGGCCATAAGATTGGCCTGTATTACCCATATATCCAAGCTGCTGTCCTTTGGAAACAACAGCACCTGAGCCAACTGATCTGCTGCTTAAATGAGCGTAAACTGTTGTATAAACAACACCATCAATCGAATGGGCAACGAAAATTGCATTTCCGTAGCTGGAAGAATAATAAGAACGAATAACCACACCATCAGCTGCTGCTACAACTGGAACACTTCCTTTTGCAGCAAGGTCAATTCCGTAGTGGAATGTACCCCAGCGCGGACCAAATCCAGAAGACAAACGGCCAGCAGATGGACGTGTGAACGCACCGCCTGCTACCGGTGGTGCAGATACTTGCTGCCCGCCACCTGAAGATGATGAAGAAGATCCGCTATTATTCTTTTTAGCAGCAGCAGCTGCAGCAGCGGCCTGAGCTGCTTTTCTTGCCGCTTCCGCCTGACGCTGCTTTTCAAGCTTAATTGCTTTTTGAACAGCTGCCGTTTGAGCAGCTAAAATTTCTTTCTGCTCTTCAAGATCAGTGATTTCAGCATGCTTTTGCTCCTCTTTCTTTTCTAAAGAAGCCATTAGCTTGTCCTTTTCACCTTTTTGGCTGTTCAATTCCTTTTGGAGCTGCTTAAGATCTGCAAGCATTTTTTCAAGTGAAGCAAGTTCCTCTTCTACAGCATTTTGCTTTTCTTCTAAAAGCTCTTTATCTGCCTGATGCTCTTCTAAAATACTTTGATCAGCTTCCATGATAGTTGCTACTGCACCAACACGATCAATGAAGTCACTAAAGCTTTGCGCCCCCATGAGAACATCGATATAGCTGACAGCACCGCCCGTTTCCTGGAATGAACGAGCACGATCCTTCAGAAGTTCATTTCGTTTTTCAATCCGTTCTTTCAAAACTTTAATTTCTTCCTGAAGCTTTACAATCTCTTCTTTTGTCTTCGTAATCTGTTCATTTTTTTCAGTGATTTTTGTTTGAGCATCACTGATGGCAAGATCTAATCGTTTAATCTCTGCCTGAACATCCTTTTGTTCCTTTTGTAACTGTTCAATTTCAGAGCCTGCTTTATTTATGTCAGTTTCTACACCCGAACGTTCCTGCTGTAGCTTTTCCTGCTCTTTTTGCAAATTATTAATTTTGCTTTCTGCAAATGCTTGATTGGCTGGAGTGCCTATCGCCAAGCCGCCTGCACCTAACATTGCAGCCATTGATAGAACTAGTAGACGTTTTTTCTTCACTTTTCTTTTCTCCCCTCGTACAAATACTGATGATATCGGTCCCGCGCCAGTTAGATACAATTTGTCTTTGTCTAGATTCAAATACTCTTAGAAAAGCCCAGAAAAATGTTCATAGAATTTTAGTGTTCTATGTAAAGGCAGCCTGTCAGTGACTTAGCTGCACTTACTATCAGAAAGTAAAAAACGGAAGAGTGCGATTCTAAACAAACCGCATCCCTTCTTCACTATTAAACTTTTAAGAATTTACGGACAGACATTAAGCTTCCCCAAATACCAATTAAAGCACCCATTAAGATTAGAAGGGCTGAAACTTGGAATACAAATGGGTTAAATTCTAAGAGCTGGATAAAGTGACCGTCCAGCCTTGGTGCAATATAGTCATACGCATAGGAATAGGATGTTGCGATCAACGCGATCGGAAGGATCGATCCCAGTATTCCAAGCCATAAGCCTTCAAGGAAGAACGGCCAGCGAATAAATGCGTTTGTTGCACCGACAAGCTTCATAATTTCGATTTCCCGTCGTCTTGACACGATCGTAATTTTAATTGTGTTTGAGATTAAAAACATTGCTGTGAATAAGAGCCCAATAATCAGCACTAAGCCGACATTTCGGCTCACATTAATGAACGAGAATAGTTTTTCCACTTCGCCTTGTCCATATTTTACTTTTGATGCATATGGCAGTTCTTGAAGTTCTTCAGCAACTGTCATCGTATCTGTCGGATTTTTCGTCTTTACGACAAAAATATCATTCAATGGATTGTCTTGTTCAAACAGTTTAAAAGCTTCCCCGTCTTCTCCAAGACTATTGATCATGTTATCTAGCTCTTCTTCTTTTGGAATAAAAGCAATAGAGCCCACTTCTGATATTTGTTCAATTTGTTCCCTTAAAATCTGCTGATCTTCTTCTGTAGCTGCAACATCAATATGAACACGAATTTCTACATCTTCTTCAATTGAAGTTGCTACATTATTAAGGTTCATCATAATGACGAAAAATACGCCTACTAAAATTAAAGTGACTGTTACCGCACTAGCTGAAGCAAAGGTCATCCACCCATTGCGGGCAAGACTTTTAAAACTTTCACGGAAGTGACGGCGCAATGTTCTAGACTTCATAGCCGTAATCACCTCTTTGCTCATCGCGGACAATTTTTCCGCCCTCAATTGCGATGACACGATGTTTAATCGTATTTACAATATCTTTGTTATGAGTTGCCATGACCACTGTCGTTCCCCTCGTGTTGATCTCCTCAAAAATGTTCATGATTTCCCAAGATGTATCAGGGTCAAGGTTTCCAGTCGGCTCATCTGCGATTACTAGCTTTGGTGCGTTCACAATTGATCGGGCAATTGACACACGCTGCTGTTCTCCCCCTGAAAGCTCAGTTGGCAGCATTCTAACTTTATGTTTTAAATTCACAAGATCCAGCGTGTCCATTACACGTTTCTTAATGTTTTTCGGCTGTTCTTCAATTACTTCCAATGCAAACGCAACATTTTCATAAACGGTTAATGTAGGAAGCAGTTTGAAATCCTGGAAAACAACTCCTATATCTCTGCGCAAATTCGGAACCTTACTATTTTTCAGCTCACCAAGGTTCACGCCATTCATAAAAATTTTCCCGCTTGTTGGCTTTTCTTCTCTATACATCATTTTTATAAAAGTTGATTTCCCAGCTCCGCTCGGTCCAACTACATAAACAAATTCGCCTTGCTTTATATGAACATCTATTCCATTGGCTGCTGTTACACCATTAGGATACCTCTTATATACGTCTTGCATTTCAATCATCTATATCACCTAAAATATGTCTTAGTTTTATTATTCTTGCAGATAATTCACCAAAATACGACATCTATCGACATAATGAGAGAAAAAAGAACACATTCCTTGTTCTATTTCTCACAGACTTCATTATAACATCATACTTTGTCAAAATAACGGAAAAAATTATTACATTTTCTTTTCATTTATATCCTGGATTCCTACTATTTTCCTAAATTAATAATAAAAGATTCAATAAATCGACGGTATTCTCCTTCTTTCTTCCTCTTTTTTCTTTAATTTTTTGATGAAAGGTGTAAATAATTGAGATATCTATAAGGGAGAAGGGAATAGAGATATGGGAGTTTTGTAGAGTGGAAAAGCATATTATGGGGAAATTGATATTTAATGCATCGGAAAATTTAATTTTGTCTGTTAAAATTGCCTGAAAAACGCGATGAAATGATTGAATAGGTCATTAAAATGATCGATATTAGTACTATCGATCATCTTTGGGAATGATTGATAGTTAGCTGCTACTACATAAAATTAAGAAGAAACCAATAAAAAAAACGCCCTGCTGGACGTTTTTCTTCTATTATTACTTTTTAGCAGCAAGCCATTCTGCAACTGTGGTAGCATCTTCACCAGTCAGCTGGCCTTTAGGCATCGCGCCTTGACCGTTAATAATAATGTTTTCAATTTCTTCTTGCGATAGTTTAGACCCGACTGTCTGCAAACCAGGTCCAGCTCCGCCTGAAAGATCCTGCGCGTGGCATTGAGAACATTTTTGATTGTATAGCTTTTCTGCATTGCCGGCATCTGCTGTTGTTGTTTCTCCACCAGATGTGTCGGTACCGCCTGTGTTCTCAGAAGCGTCGTCACCGCCGCCGCATGCAGCAAGTACAAGAGCCGATCCTAATAATAATGCCAATAGCTTCTTTTTCACCTTAAACTCCCCCTCAGGAAATGAATCCATAATACAGTTATATTATACCAATACTAGTCCCTTTTGAAACCCTCGCCAAGTACCTCTGCAGCATCCGTTACAATGATAAACGCAGACGGATCAATCGTTTTCACCAGTTGTTTCAATTTTGTGAACTCCGTCTGATCAACTACACATAAGAGAACAGGACGCTCATGATCGGTATAACCACCGTATGCAGATAGTTTTGTCACACCACGGTCTATTTTATTCAGAATCCCTTCACGAACTTCGTCTTGTTTTTCTGTAATAATAAGAGCCATTTTCGATCTGCCGAAGCCTACCTGAACCAGATCGATCGTTTTACTTGTAACATACAGACCGATGAGTGCATATAACCCCTGCTCAATATTAAAGACAATGGCAGCTGATAAAACAATCAGTCCGTCAATTAAGGCAACACAGGTTCCTAAAGATAGACCCGTATACTTATTAATAATTTGTGCGGCAAGATCCGTTCCGCCAGTAGATGCTTTTCCTCTAAAAACAATGCCTAAACCAAGCCCCACGCCAATTCCGCCAAATAAAGAAGCGAGCAATGGATCACTTGTCCAAGCACCCCAATCATTCGTTAAAAAAACAACAAACGGCAAGAAGATCGTCCCCGCAAGTGTTTTCGCCCCAAACTGCCTGCCGAGCAAAATAACTCCTGCAATAAACAGCGGAATATTAAAAGCCCACTGCACATAAGCAGGTTCCCAGCCGACAACAGTATCGAGAATCGTACTGATCCCGCTAACTCCGCCAGATGCAACCCGGTTTGGCAGTAAAAAAACATTAAATGAAATCGCCACAATAGCAGATCCCAATAATACAAATGCATATTCCATCACCCAGGCTAAGGGTGATTTTTTTCCGTTCAAAGCTGCTCTATTTTTTCTTCCCATATTCGTCTCCCTCTAACCTCTTTTAAGTGCTCCTTTTGATATGACTTCCAATACAGGAAACCTGCACCAGGCCTCATTTTAGCATGCACCTTCCTACTTTGTGAATGCCAGCGGACTACTGTGGTAAAGAGGTGAATGAACTCAGTATGATCGGAACTTGTGTCTTTTTATAGCTTTTGTTTTCTTTGGGAAAATATGAGCGGGGGTTGCGTTGAAAGATTCTTTTTGGGGGATTTATAAGTAGAGGGTTTCTGCTGATTAGTAGGTATAATCCAGGGAGAATGTATCGACTTTGAGAAAAATAAAGGGAGAAATTCCGCTTATTCCGAGAAATCGCCTCATTTCCTGTTAAATAAGGGGAGGATTTCCGACTATTTGAACAAAATCATTAAATTTCAGTACTAATATAGCTGTTAACCGGAATTTCTCCGCTTATTTTGGCTGTTTTAGCCCTTTTTTACATATTAACCGGAATTTCTCCGCTTATGGATAGGTATTGGCCGGGAGAACGTATCGACTTCAGAAAATAAAGGGAGAAATTCCGCTTATTCCGAGAAATCGCCTTATTTCGTGTAAAATAAGGGGAGGATTTCCGACTATTTGAACAAAATCATTAAATTTTGATCCAAATATAGCCTTTAACCGGAATTTTTCCACTAGCATTGCAAAAATATCCACAATGGCGCACCGGGATTGTTTTATATTACTTTTATGTATGATTTTCCCATTCTGATTTCTTGGTTCTGAGCCAAAAAGTCAAGGGGGGTTGTAATTGAACCCAGTTACCCAAAATTTGGATATTATTTTCTTTTTTTCTTATATTTTGCCATCGAGCTAGTACTTACCCCCACTGGTTTTACAATGGCCACACCTGCATCATCAAGTTCAATTTCATTTGGTGGGTGCTGGCTCTTTTGTCTTCCTTTCGATGTTCTTTTTGGTATACGGTGTAACTCTTGGAGAAAACTTTTCCATGTCCTATCGGAATGGATGCGGAGTAAGGTAAGTACTTTCCAGGTAGTCTTTTTCGTTTTCTCAACTAACCGAATATATAAAGTGACACAGTACGCCGTCATCGCAAAGAAAATCTGATTCCAAATTCCTTGTGGTTGGGTACTTTGTAGTTTAACTAGACGCAAATGCTGTTTCATCCACTTGAAAAACAGTTCAATGATCCAACGATGCCGGTACAATTCGGTTACTTCTTCTGATGTCAAATCCCATCGATTGGTTACAACACGGTATTCTTTCCCCTCTTCATCCGTAAATTCAACGAGACGAAGGGGTTGTTCCATGGATCTGAAGTTACTCCCCATGACGACTAAGGCGTCTAGCTTAACCCTGCCCCCATCGGGGGCTTCATAGGATTTTATCACGTTAGCCTTATGCTTAGCTTGGATACGCATCGCGAACGGAATCTGGTTTTCCACCCAATAGTCCATTTTTTTGTAATCCACATACCCGCGGTCCATCACATGGGTCGCATGAGCATCTGTCACGAGCTCAAGCATAACTTCACGATCATCCACATTACCTGTAGAAGGAATGACCATGTCAGGATAAGCTGTACCAGGATCCGTTATGACAATCCGAGTATGGAGCTTCACACAATTACTGTGCTTTGTAAAATACGTCCATTTTCCGAGTGTAGGTCCAAGAAGTAGAGAAGAAGAATCTACAAGATGAAGACGTCCCAAAGAAGGGATCCCTTTGCCGTTACTTGTTAGCTTACTCAATTGGCTAACAGCGGCAAGAAATAACTGCCGTGGAAGTATGGAAGGTAAAGCATTGACTCGTCGACATAGTTGAGAAGCACTAATACTAGTGAGACCAAACAGTTCCTCTGTCCCTTCCATGGCACGAATACGTTCTTCTGTTTCCTCATAGGATTTCCAATTTCCCAATTGCATGGTGACACAAATCTTCATTAAATTTGCGGTGGTCAGTTTTTTTACACCATTGTCTAAAAATGAACACTTAAATGTTTCAAACGGTAAGAAAGATAGGAATTTACTAAATACGTTCTGATCTGATATAATGTTATCCATGAAAGTCTCCTTTAGTAGCAGTCACGGATAACGTGGGTTCAGCTTCTACTTTAGGAGACTTTTTTGTTTGCGTCCATAAAATAGCCTCCTATTTTTTCAATTAATAGGAGGTAATTTTTGGCCTGTGGATACATATGCAATGCTAGTGGAATTTTTCCGCTTATTTTGGCTGTTTTAGCCCTTTTTTACACTTTAACCGGAATTTCTCCGCCTATTCCGAGTACTCAACTCATCCCCTGAAAGCTCTCACTCCCTCACCAAGTCTACTCTCCAACAAAAACCACATTTACCGCCTTCAATTTTCATAACTCATCAAAAAAGACCTCTGCTGTTCCATAAGCAAAGGTCTTTTTTCATATTTCTTAGCTCAAGCGCGAACGCAGGTAAGCATTGATAAAGCTGTCGAGGTCTCCGTCCATGACGCCTTGGACATTTCCTGATTCTGTGCTCGTACGGTGGTCCTTTACCATGGAATATGGGTGGAAGACGTATGAGCGGATTTGGCTGCCCCAGCCGATTTCTTTTTGCTCGCCGCGGATTTCGGCAAGCTCTTGCTCCTGCTCCTCAATTTTACGCTGATATAGCTTAGCTTGGAGCATTTTCATTGCACGTTCACGGTTTTTGATTTGCGAGCGTTCCGTTTGGCATGTAACAACCACGCCTGTTGGCGTATGCGTAATCCGAACGGCTGAGTCAGTTGTATTGATATGCTGCCCGCCGGCACCGCTCGCACGATACGTATCAACTTTTAAATCCTCTGTGCGGATATCGATTTCAATTTCATCATTGAATTCCGGCATAACTTCGCATGATACGAAAGATGTATGGCGGCGTCCAGATGAATCGAATGGTGAAATACGGACAAGACGGTGTACACCTTTTTCTGCTTTCAAGTAGCCGTAAGCGTTGTGGCCTTTAATCGCAAGAGTTACGCTCTTGATGCCCGCTTCATCTCCAGGCAGGTAATCGAGCGTTTCCACCTTGAAGCCTTTTTTCTCTGCCCAGCGTGTATACATACGAAGAAGCATGGAGCCCCAGTCTTGTGATTCGGTTCCGCCTGCCCCTGGGTGAAGTTCAAGGATGGCATTGTTTTTATCATATTCTTCGCTTAAAAGCAGCTGCAATTCAAAGTCGCTTAAACGCTTCATTAAATCCTTCATTTCGCTTTCAAGTTCTGCCTGCAGCTCTTCATCGCTTTCTTCACGAACAAGCTCATATGTTAATTCAAGATTTTCATATGTCTCATTTAAATCGTGGAATTCATTGACTGCATCTTTTAATGCATTGGATTCACTGATGACTGTTTGCGCCTGCTGCTGGTCATCCCAGAAATTAGGCTGAAGCATAACATCATCCAGTTCTGCAATACGTGCCTCTTTGTTTTCTAAGTCAAAGAGACCCCCTAAAGTCCGCTAAAATCTTAGCTGTTTTTTCAAGTTCATTCCGAATATCTGCTAATTCCATTTACGTCACCTCATTATTTTTTTCCATCATACATTATATCCTACCAGAAACAAAATGGTACACGGTGATTTCAAAACGATAAGCCGGCAAAGGTTATGCCGGCTTCTGAATTCTTTATTTTCCTGCACCGCAGCAGTTTTTATATTTTTTGCCGCTTCCGCAGATACATGGGTCATTACGGCCCACATCCATCTGCTTCACAACTGGTTTTTTCTTCAGCTTTTCGCCACCATCCTCTTTCGGATTGACTGCTTGGCCTTTCGCTACTTCCTGACGCTCCAGGTTATTGCGGATTTCAGCTTTCATGACTAATCTTGAAACTTCATCCTCAATCGATGTAATCATATGCTCAAACATCGCAAAGCCTTCTTGCTGATACTCACGAAGCGGATCGATTTGTCCATAAGCACGAAGGTGAATTCCCTGGCGAAGCTGGTCCATCGCATCGATATGGTCCATCCATTTTGTATCAACGGTTCTCAGCACGATAACCTTTTCGAATTCGCGCATTTGATCGGCAAGATGAACTTCTTTTTCGTCATATTTCACTTTTACTTTATCTAGAAGAAGTTTTACAATTTCTTCGCTGTCCTTGCCCTGCAGCTCAGCAATTGTTAAATCTCCTTCATTTAAAAGATTTCCATTCACATAGTCGATTAAACCTTGCAGGTTCCACTTTTCCTCTTCTTCATGAGCAGGAGTAAAAGCTTCAACATTGCGCTGAATGGACGTCGACATCATTCTCTCAATGATTTCTCTTAAGCTCTCAGCCTCAAGCACTTCGTTTCTTTGTGTATAGAGGATTTCACGCTGCTGGCGAAGCACATCATCATAAGAAAGAAGCTGTTTACGAGCATCAAAGTTATTACCTTCTACTCGTTTTTGCGCTGATTCTACTGCTCTTGACACCATTTTACTCTGAATCGGCTGTGTATCATCCATGCCAAGACGAGCCATCATTGACTTCATATTGTCAGAACCAAAGCGGCGCATTAACTCATCTTCCATTGATAAATAGAATTGTGTGACCCCCGGATCTCCCTGACGTCCTGAACGTCCGCGGAGCTGGTTGTCAATCCGTCTGCTTTCGTGGCGCTCTGTTCCAAGTACCGCAAGTCCGCCAAGTTCTTTTACGCCTTCACCAAGCTTGATGTCGGTACCACGGCCCGCCATGTTCGTCGCAATTGTGACCGCGCCTTGCTTTCCGGCATCAGCAATGATTTCTGCTTCTCTTCCATGGTTTTTCGCATTCAGGACATTATGCGGAATGCCTTTTTTCGATAAGTATCTAGAAATGATTTCAGATGTTTCTATCGCAACCGTACCAACAAGCACAGGCTGTCCATTTTTATGGCGTTCGGCAATATCTTCACCCACCGCACGATACTTGCCTTCCATTGATGCATAAATTAAATCGGCACGGTCATCACGAGCGATCGGACGGTTTGTTGGAATGACGACTACGTTCATATTATAAATATTGCGGAATTCTTCTTCCTCTGTTTTCGCCGTACCAGTCATACCGGCAAGCTTTTCGTACATACGGAAGTAGTTTTGGAAAGTGATGGTCGCAAGTGTCATGCTCTCATTCTGAATTTCCAATCCTTCCTTCGCTTCAATTGCCTGGTGAAGCCCGTCACTGTAGCGGCGCCCTTTCATTAGACGGCCAGTGAATTGGTCAACAATGACAATTTCGCCTTCCTGCACAACATAATCCACATCAATATGCATGCTGGAATGAGCTTTTAACGCCTGTGTAATATGATGGTTCAGTGAAACATGAGAGATATCGAATAAGTTATCGATTCCAAACGCTTTTTCCGCCTTTGTCATCCCTTCTTCTGTCAGCTGAACACCTTTTGTTTTTTCGTCATACGTGTAGTCTTCCTCTGCCTTCAATCTGCTGACAAACGCATTTGCCTGGATATACAGCTGAGTAGATTTTTGCGCAGAACCAGAAATAATAAGCGGTGTACGCGCTTCGTCAATTAAAATGGAGTCGACTTCGTCAATAACAGCATAAAAAAGCGGACGCTGTACCTTCTGCTCTTTATAAAGCACCATGTTATCACGCAAGTAATCGAAGCCAAGCTCATTGTTCGTGCTGTACGTAATATCTGCTAAATAAGCAGCCTGTTTTTCTTCCTTTGTAATGCCATTTAAGTTTAATCCAACCGAGAGCCCCAGGAATTCATAAAGCTGTCCCATCTCAGTCGCATCACGGCTTGCCAAATATTCATTGACTGTCACCACGTGGACACCTTTGCCGGCAAGCGCATTTAAATAAACAGGCAATGTAGAAGTAAGTGTTTTACCTTCCCCTGTTTTCATCTCAGAAATATTGCCATCATGAAGGGACGCGCCCCCCATAAGCTGTACCTTATATGGATATAGGCCCAGCACGCGTTTTGCTGCCTCACGGACAACAGCAAAAGCTTCTATTAATAAATCATCTAGGGTTTCCCCTTTTTGATAGCGGCCTTTAAATTCTTCAGTTTTTGCCTTTAATTCCTCATCAGAAAGCTTTTCCATACTTGCTGCCAGTGCTTCTACCTGATCAGCCGTTTTTTCAAGACGTTTTATTTCACGTTTGTTTTGGTCAAACACTTTATTTAAAATTCCAAGCATTAAAAACGCTCCTTTAATAGAAAAGTAAGATCGAAATAAACCTCCGCAGCTTGTCTGCTGTGAAGTGAGCGAATACAATTATCCTTCTCTTATGTCAATCATTTTAAGAATGCGAGGATGAAGCGTATAAGCTGAGTAAATCTGCCTGTAATAGGCAATAAGACCACGGCAGATAAAAAAATAGCTCCGCCAATGAACATTTTACTATAAATACGATTTCTTTCCCTATTAATATTACCACTTACACTAGGCAGTGACAACTTATGCAAGAAGGCTGAAGAAATGTTCACGGTTACACCTTTGGACATTGTATGAATAAATAGTCTCTTTTGCAGCTGAATGCGTTTTAAACCATGTGGAGGTGATATAGATAGGATAAATGAGGATTCAAAATCGCAAAAAACAATATAAAGGAATTCAGGTGAATACATGCTTAAAAATGTTAAACGAAAAGAGTATGAAGGCGGAATTGATATAGAAATCGACCAGGGAAGATTTAAAATTCAGTTTGCTCAATACACCTATATCATTCAATGGATTGCGGATACCGTAATCGGCTGTTTTTTTATCACCGGAAGTATCTTAAACTTGCTAAATGTACCTTCTGTTTACCCTAACTCAGCATACCTCATCGGCAGTTTGGCCATGATCGTCCGCCCTATCATTCGGGTGTTTCGTCATATTAATATAAGGAGACTTACTCAAGAAGATGAGGAGAAAAATGATACTAGTCTTGAAGAACCCGATCAAAGCAGCGATGGACAAGTATATAAGGGTTAAAGAAACTCTCCACCTGCCTTAAGCTGCTAAAAAGAACAAGCCATAAATAAGACCAATGCCAATAACATAAGCTGGATGTACCTTCAGTACTTCTAATAAAAGAAAGGCTGCACCGCCAATCAGAAGAGTTTGCCATAGACCCGCCCCCTCCCACGAGGAATAGAAAAACTCAAGTGTCATCACACCTAAAAGAACGGCAATAACTGGCCGAATATAGATGGTCAGGCGCCGCACTTTCGGAGACTCCTTATGTTTCATCAATAAACTCAGCAGAGTCAGCATGAGGATCAGCGATGGTGCAACTGTGGCAAAGACCGTGATCAAGGCGCCTAATATCCCAGCCTGCTCATATCCGATATAACCGGCCATCTTCGTTGCGATTGGACCAGGAAGTGTATTGCCAAGAGCCAGCATCTCACTGAACTCACTAACTGTCAGCCACTGATAGCGGTCGACCACTTCCTTTTCAATCAATGGAATGGAGGCTGGTCCCCCGCCATAGCCTAAAATCCCAGGAATGAAAAAAGCGAGAAACAGCTGTATATAAATACTCATCTTCCTTCACCTTCCTTTTTTAAAAATGCGGCCGCGATGAGCACTCCAATCAGAATGGCCGGATGTATATGCAACAGCTGCATGCAAACGATCCCTAATGCAAGCAGCAGAATGGTTCCCCTCCATCCTAATGCCGATTTTCCCGCACTCTTTATAAAATCCCATGTCAAACTTCCGAGCATGACAGCAACGATCGGAACCACGGCCTGCGACATTCCAGCGACCATTGGGTTGTTTTTGTAAGCGTTTAACACGGTAAGAACAACAATCATGAGAATAATCGTTGGTACAGTTGTAGCTGCAACAGCATTTAGCATTCCGAGCCAGCCGCCCATGCGATAACCGATATACCCAGCCATTTTCGTAGCAATCGGTCCGGGCAGAGCATTCCCAAGCGCTAACACATCTGCAAACTCATCACGGTCCATCCACTTATAGCGTTCAACTGCCTCCACGTGCACAAGAGGAATCGAGGACGGCCCGCCGCCATACCCTAATAGCCCCACTTTTAAAAAAGCCAAAAACAATTGCAGCTGTATTTTCATATGTCACCACTTCCACCGTCTTTTACCTTTAAATTGTTCTGGAAACCCTTTTTCATACCGCTAAATATTTGACAATTTCGCGTAAATCTAATAAAATAAAAGTATAAATTTAATAGTTGTTCTCCTAAAGGGGAGTAGCTTTTACAGCAGAGTCGTCATTTCAGAGCATACGCTCTCGGTTCTGTTGGCAATTTCAAAAATTGTTAGCCAGACCTTTACCAGATGGTAGAGGTCTTTATTTATGACCTTTGCCGTCTATGGCAAAGGTCTTTTACTTGTTGCAAGCTGCATGTTCTTTACACAAAATTGACAACAAAATTTGCTAATGGATAGTGGACAACAACAAACTAGAACTTTACAATGAGGTGGAGAAACGATGAAAAAGAAAATTAGATTTTCACTTGAGGAACTAACAAAGAAAAACAAAGAAGAACTGTTAAAAAATCAAGTAGAGCTTGATAAAATTGAAAAGAAAATTGATGAACGCTACAGCAATTCAAAATAATATTTCAGGAGAGAGAGTACACTTTGATGCTACAAAAATACATGTGCATGCTTGGTATCGGATCGGCCAAAATTGACTTAGTTTTACCCAAATATGAATTCACAGTTGGAGAAAACATCGAAGGACAATTTAACATCGCCGGCGGCTTTATCTCGCAGCCGCTCAAACGAATTGAATGCGACCTGATTATGCATTGTGAAAAACGAGAAATAGATGAAGTCATTGGCAGCTCAACCATTCTGACTTCAAAAATTATTAAACCTAAACAAACCCAATCGATCACCTTCAGCTACCAGCTGCCGGAAGAATTGCCCGAAACCTCTGTTAACCCGCAATTCAAATTTCGGACAAGACTCATCTTCCATGAAGGCCTAAAAAGTGCTGATACCGATAATATCGTCATTAAAAACGACTGATCAGAGGTTTACAATTCGCCAGTCCGGATAAATTAAAAAGAACTATTTCTTAAATACATCTAAAGGGGGATACTTATGAGGTGGATGAAACGAGTAAAATTCATCTTTAAATTTTGGAAGTTTATCCCTTTCTTAAAAGAGTACTTTCTATCACGGGAAGTTTCCATGGCAAAGAAAGTACTGCCCGTCGCTGGAGTAGTTGCCTATATCCTTCTGCCCTTCGACATCATTCCCGATTTCCTGACGATCTTCGGCGTAACCGACGACATCGTCTTAACCACCTTTCTCCTGCAGCAAATGATTAAAATGGCACCGGAAAGGCTGAAAGAAAAGTATAAAGTGTTGAATGATTAATAGTTTGGGAGAGCCTGCGGAATGCAGGCTCTCTTTTATTTGGGGTGGGGTGGATTTTTGAGTGAGGGGGGTGGGGTGAGATTTAGATTTTTGGGAGTGGTTAGAGTGGTAATACACTTTTATAATCCAGCGTGGTAAGGTGAAAAACATACCTCTATACTCTAGTATATGGGAAACAATGAGGTGGTAAAGCGAGAAACACACCTCTTTAATCCAGATTTTGGTAATTGAAGTCCCGATAAAGTGCGAAACACACCTCTATAATCCAGATTTCGGTAAACAGAGTCCCGATAATGCGAGAAATACACCTCTATAATCCAGCTTTTGGTAATCGGAGTCCCGATAAAGCGCGAAACATACCTCTATAATCCAGCTTTTGATTAAGTCCATATAATTGTGTAAAAAGAAAGAGTCATTTTATTCCTATTTGTCCACAATGTTAACGACCAAGAAAACATTGGAAAGAGGGATAAAAATGACTCAGTTACAGTTTAACCTAGATATGGACGTTTTAAAAGAATCGATTATGAATTCTAATCTTGAGCTTATTGTGAAATCTACCTTAGTATTAGTCTTGAACGAATACATGGAAAAAGAACGAGATGACTATTTAAATGCAGCTGCCTATGAACGTTCTTTAGATCGTCGTGATTATCGAAATGGATATTATGAACGTGAACTCATCATGAGTATCGGAAAGTTAAGAATAAAAGTTCCCCGAACAAGAGGAGGTGAATTTTCGCCTTCTATCTTTGAGAAATTTTCGCGTGTTGATCAGACACTTATATTATCTATGTTAGAAATGGTCATCAATGGAGTTTCCACTAGAAAAGTAAAGAATATCGTAAAACAATTATGTGGCCAGAGTGTATCAAAATCTTTTGTTTCCTCCCTAACAGAGAAACTGGATCCTGTAGTAAAAGCCTGGGCTAATCGCCCACTTAATGTCGAATATTATCCGTATCTCTACGCTGATGCCACCTATATAAAAGTTCGAGAGAATAACAAGGTCATTTCAAAAGCAGCTTATTTAATTACTGGTATGGGTGAGGACAAAAAGCGTAAAGTACTTGGCTTTAAAATAGATCACGTCGAGAGCTTTCAAGCATGGCAAGAGTTCTTTCAAGATTTAAAATCTCGAGGGTTACAATCACCAAAATTAGTGATTTCAGATGCACATGCTGGATTAAAGAAAGCAATAGAAAGAGTATTTATAGGTACGGCATGGCAAAGGTGCACTGTTCATTTCAAACGAAATATTGTTAACACACTTCCAAAAACAGGATCACGACAAATCATTTCTGATCTAAGAAAAATATACCAAGTAGTATCAGTTGAAGAGTCAAGAAAATATAGGGACAAATTTATTGAACTATATGCAGAAAATAAGAAAGTAAGAAAGGCAATCGAAATTCTCGAAGAAGGTTACGAAGACACGATCCAATTTCTAAATGAACCAGAAAAGTATCAAATACACATTTTAAGCAATAACTCATTGGAAAGGCTCAACCAAGAAATTAGAAAACGAGTGAGTGTGATCCGTATCTTTCCTAATAATCAGTCTGCATTTCGATTAATTGGTGCATTGTTAATGGAGAATGAAAATTTAGAATTAAATAAGAAAGTATACCTTACCGCGGAGCGAAATTTTGCTTAGGAGAAGGGGGTACCCCCTTCTCCTAAGCAAAATCAACTAACAGCTATTAATAGGTGGTAACATTGTGAAAAGGAATTTACACAATAATAAGGACTTGACTCAGCTTTTGGTAATCGGAGTCCCGATAATGCGAGAAACATACCTCTGTAATCCAGCTTTTGGTAAATAGATTCCCGATAAAGTGCGAAACACACCTCTATAATCCAGCTTTTGGTAATAAGAGTCGCGATAAAGTGCGAAACACACCTCTATAATCCAGATTTGGTAATAAGAGTCGCGATAAAGTGTGAAATACACAACTATACACTAGTATCAAAAAACAATAGTTATCTGTAGCCATTTACCGACCTTACCATTGACTATTCAATCATTCCACAAAATGATTTGCTCAATTTCCCGGTCAATCCCTTGGTTTATTCAATCACTTCAAAAAATTTTACGACTCTCGCTATCCTATGCCAGAATCCACACCCTAACGAAGTCAATTTCCCATCCCGAATTTTCCAACCATTCTGCATACTAAATCCCCTCCCCCTAACTTCCAAAATCTATCTCCACCCCCAGCAAAAAATGTTACTCGAAGTCAGGAAATCTATTAAACAACCCAGTCATTCTGCCGATATCATCTAAGTAAAACGTCTACGTCTCATTACACATCAGGAGGATGAACTTGAAAAAAATTACTATTGCAATCATGATAATAGCAATATTCCTTGCAGGCTGTTCAGGACAGTCAACAGAGCAAGCTGAAAAAGAATATAAGATTGGAATCATGCTATCCGATGCTGGTCTGGGAGATGAATCTTTTAATGACTCCGCTTTTCAAGGGCTGGAACAAGCGCGTGATGAACTTGGTGTTCTTTTTGACTATAAAGAAGCTGCCGATGGAAATTACGAAGAAAAGATTACAGAACTTGTAAAAGAAAAATACGATTTAATCATCGGACTTGGATTTTCCGTAAAGGATGCATTGGAGAGTGTTGCAAAACAATATCCAGAGCAGCAGTTTTTACTAATTGACGAACAGTCTGAGCTTGAAAATATCATTTCCTTAACATTTAAAGAGCAAGAAGGCAGCTTTTTAGTAGGAATGGTAGCAGCAATGGCCAGCAAAACAGGGAAAATCGGGTTTGTCGGCGGAGTCGATACCCCGCTCATTCACCATTTTGAAATGGGCTATATTGACGGTGCAAAGCATTATAATCCAGAAATTGAGATTGTTACCGAATATGTCGGTTCATTTGATGATGCCGAGGCAGGCTCTGCCATCGCTGCCGATTTTATTAAAAATGATGTTGATTTTCTTTACCATGCGGCTGGCTTCTCAGGCTTTGGCATGATAAAAAAAGCGGAGGAAGCAGGAGTTTTTGCAGCTGGTGTGGACTCTGATCAATTTTTCATCGCTGAGAAAGCAGTTGTGACTTCCATGCTGAAAAATGTGAATACAGCAGTTTTCCAGATTGCTCAGACATTGCAGGAAGAAGGCAGCATCTCTGAGAAAAGCTACTTATTTGGCTTATCAGAAGAGGGCGTGGGATTGGCACCAATCCGCAACATCACTTTAACGGCGGAACAACAGGTTGCCATTGAGAAGGCGCAGGAAGAGATCGTCTCAGGTAAAATCACCGTCACTTCCGAAAAGGAGAACAGCCAATGACATTACTAAACCGCCTATTAATCAATATATTAATTCCGATTATCCTTTCGATCGCTATGATCGGTTTTATCATTTACCAAACAGTCGATATCCAGACGGCAGCTGAAGACGATACTGCCCTGCTTCTCTCTGTAAAAGAGCTGGAGCAAAGCTTAGTGGTCACAAGCCAGTCATTAAACAACTACACATTTTTAAGCAGCGAGGGGAATAAAAATGAATCCCTCTCTATGCTGGAGGAAACCGGTGCAAACTTAGCCGAACTATCATCCATGGCAAATGTAAAGAGCCATCAGGAGATTATCGCAAAAATCGAAACAAAATTTATTGCATTAGATGAAGCGGCAGATGCCGGCTTTGCTGCCAATAATGGCGCCGAAATTAAAAAGCAGTCGATCCGAATTTCAGGTATTTTGAACGATATGTACCTTCTAAAAAAGGAAACAAATGAGTGGTACAAACAAATGACTGCTGAAACAACACAGAAGGTTTCCATGATTGCAACAACTGCATTGATTGGTGCAGTACTTTTAATTATCCTTACATCGATTTACTCGTGGGTAGCAGCGCGTAATATCACCAGACCAATTCATCGCCTTGTAAAATCAGCGAAAATGGTTGCTGCGGGAGACTTAACGATCGATGCTTCAAGCCTTACTTATAAAGAGAACAGCCACAATGAATTGCACCAGCTGACAGAAGCTTTTTCAAGTATGGTCAGCAGCTTAAAAGGAACCGTGCAATCCATTGATTCGGTTGGGAAAAATGTCGGCAGCTTTACCGAAGATGTAACAAGCTATATGCAAAGTTTAAACGAAGGCAGCAAACAAGTTGCGGTCTCTACTGATGAACTCGCGAAAGGAAGTGCAACCATTTCCGAGGATATTCAAGCAACCGCATCACTTATGAGCTCCATGACCGACCAATTCGAAATGGTCAAACAGACGAGTGAACAGTCTGCTGAAAGCAGCAAAGAAGCATTAACAGCGGTTCAATCCGGACGCAGCTCACTTCAGAAACAAGTTGAGATCGCAGATAAAATCTCTGCCTCTTCCAGAGAAATCAAAGAATCAGTTAGTGAGTTTTCAAGATTTACAACTGAGATAGATGGTGCAGCCAAAACGGTTAATGCCATTGCTGAACAAACGAACCTGCTCGCATTGAACGCAGCCATTGAAGCAGCTCGTGCCGGTGAGGCAGGAAAAGGCTTTGCTGTTGTAGCAGATGAAGTTCGAAAACTAGCAGATGAAACGGCGAAAGCCACAAGCCTGATCACTTCCATGGTCAGCAATATTCAAAACGGAATTACCGTGATCTACGATGCAACCGAACATGGACACGGACTTTCAACACAACAATCCCAATCCATGTCCGAAACAGAACAATCTTTTGAAGCAATTTCTGCTCACGTGTCCGGCATCAACACCCAGCTGCAGCGCTTAAACGAAGATATGGAACAAACCAATGCCATGAGCCAGCAAGTAAACTCAGCCATTGAAAACATATCCGCCGTCACAGAAGAAACTGCTGCAGGAACCGAAGAAATCTCCGCCTCCACGGAAGAACAGCTTCACGCCTTCCAGCAAGTAAGCGAAAAAGTCGCTGAACTGCAGGAAATGACAAACGTATTGACGTCAGAATTAGAGAAATTTACGATTTAATGAGGAAAGAGTCCGGCGGGTGCCGGGCTCTTTTTTGCTATTAGATTGGGGATTTATATGGCAAACTAATATGGTTTCCTGATCGATTTTTGGTTTTCCCATCAGTATAGTAGATTTTTTATCAAACTGGTTGGACGCTTATCAGGATGAGGGATTTTTTTATCAAACTAGGCAGTTTTACTATCAGATTATGGATTTTTCTTATTAGACTTGGTTGGTTTTTAACCTGAAATAGGAATTTACTCATTAATTCTGTTTAGTTTCCTATCCAATCTATGATTTCCCCGGTCCAACTTCTCCTTTCCTATCAAATTTTTGCTTTTTCCTATCAAAATTCTGCTTTTTCCTATCAAACCGCCTATTTCACTCAGGTTCCGTCTTATTATTTATTCCTTCCTCCATGGGAATCGATCATTCCCCGAAACTTATCAATATTTCCCAATTTTTTCGATCATTCTAAAAAGCTTTTCAGTCTATTCATCAATGTTCTAAATCAATCTTCCCCAGTTTTCGATCATTTGTCCTTTTCAGCTGATACGTTTAAGATTCTTTTTTGTAACAGGAACAAAAAAAGAGGCCAACTCCACGTCGGCCCTCTTTTCCCCATATTTTATTGAGCTTCGATTAAACCGTAACGGCCATCTTTTCGTTTGTATACTACGTTTGTTAGATTAGTTTCTGCGTTCGTGAAGACGTAGAAGCTATGGCCAAGCATGTTCATTTGCAGGATGGCTTCTTCGCTGTCCATTGGCTTCAAGTCGAAGCTCTTTTGGCGGACAACTTCTAATTCTTCTGTATCGTCCTCTTCAATGGCTGGTGCACCGCCGTCATCCGTTGCAGCAAATAGTGCGTTGATGTTGCCTTTTTCACGGAATTTACGGTTTACTTTTGTTTTATGTTTACGGATTTGGCGTTCAAGCTTATCTGTGATTAAATCAATGGCTGCATACATGTCCACATGTACTTCCTCGGCACGGAGCACAAGATTTTGCATTGGAATGGTTACTTCTACCTTTGATGATTTATCATTATACGTTTTTAAATTGACATTTACATTTGCGTTAGGAGTTTCAGTAAAATACCTTTCCAATTTAGCAATTTTCTTCTCAACATACTCTCGAATTGCTGGAGTTACCTCAATGTTTTCACCACGAATGTTGTAATTCATATGTGAACTCCTCCTTTTCAATGGGCAATAATGACTGCTGGGTTCTGGGGGATCCCCGTAAAAAACACCATAATAGCTTTCCCAAACAGCCTCGTCTTATGAGAAAACTTCTTCTTTTTGAAGAACATTTTCCCTTTAAAAAAGACTATGTATTACATTTCTATTTTACCCCAACATATTCCTGCTAAAACGGAAAAAGAATTAGAAGAATTTTGTCGAATTCGTGAAGATTATGGGAGAAGAAGGGAAAGCTATCCATTAAATGCGTTCTAATTTTCTTGAAGTCATTTAAGTTTGCGTAAGGGAGAAGTCCTTATAATAAGAATTAATATCATCTTTTAATTGTTCAGGATCTGTAAAACCCCAATCCTCTTCCACTTCTGGAAGGTTTCCCAAAGTTGCTTTTACACAGTAGGGATAATGTAAATCGCTATTATACGGCACTATTTTCTCCAAGATAATATCATGCTGAAAATAATTGCCATAGTCATAAACATACGTCAATTTATCATTTTCACAAACAAGCCACTTTGAGAGGAGTTCTTCATTGTCATTATATTCATTGTTTTTCCGCTTGAAAACCTCACCGTCATATTCTTGCGGTCGTATTAAAATGGGTAAACTGCTTAGATCTTTTCCATTGACCTTTTTAGGCTCAAATCCATGCAAAAATAAACCTTCCCAATTAAAAGCAATTTGAATAACTTCATGAAGGTCCGCAAATGTCATATCTTTCTTTACAAGCACTCTTCTCCAACGCGGCGGTTTGGTTTGTTTTAATAGGATTTTTAATTGGTAGATCATATGTACAGCTCCTCTACAGCCTTTTCTATTAGTATAGCTATATGAGAGGGATTCTAAACAATCAATCTATAATAATGAGGTTTTTTACTTGAAGTATTTTTGTCGTAGAATGACAGTAACTTCTGATCTGATGGTAAAATTACTGACGATTGAATTCACGGAGCTTTTTTTCATGTTGAACTGTCTTTGCGGAGATAAAGTCAACGGTTTCCTGCATTTCAGACATTTCTGCGCGAAAGCCGCCCATTTTTTTCTCCACTCGGTCTAGTCGTTCTTCAATGCGATCGAAGCGGGTATCTACTTGGTTAAACCGTACTTCCATTTGTTCGAATCTGGCATCAACTTGCTTAAATCGAGTATCTACTTGCTCGAACCGAGCATCTACTTGCTCAAATCGGGCATCCACTCTTTCAAATTTCTCATCCATTTTACGAGAATGTAAATTTAAGGCATTTAAAATTTCCTTTAACATTGTTTCCTGATCCATGTTCACACCACCTTTAAAAATAGTATACCTTTCACAGCATTTTCTATCAATCCACTGCGTGCGTGTTCACAATATTTCCATAAAGGAATGGGTCAAGGAACCTGTCCCCCTGACCCACTCAGTCAATGAACCCCAAATTGATAAATGCCCATTCCAGCTCCAACGACAAGAGATAACAGGATAACTAAGGCAGGGTGAACTTTTAATTTCTCTAAAAGGAAGTAGCTTCCAGCAATAAGAATGACGGTATAAAGTGCGCCTAAACCGATCACCGAATCTTTCACAAAATCAAAGGTCATCACGCCTAAAAGAACGGCGATAACCGGTCGTACTATAACAGAGATGCTTTTCACTTGTGGTGTGTCTTTGTATTTCAATAGAATGGCCATTAAAACCAGCATCAGGATGATGGAAGGGGCAATGGTTGCAAATAAGCCGATTAAACTGCCTAGAATGCCGCCTTCTGTATACCCAATATAGGCAGCCATTTTTGTCGCAATCGGACCTGGCAAGGAGTTTCCGACGGCTAATACCTCACTAAATTCCTGTGTAGTCATCCAGCCGTATTTCTCAACCACTTCATTTTCGATCAATGGAATAGATGCCGGACCTCCGCCGTAGCCTAATATTCCGGGAATGAAAAAAGCAAGGAAAATTTCCCAATAGTTCATTCTATGACCTCCTTTTTGGAAGGAAGACATAAACAATAAGCATTAAAATAAGAATGGCCGGATGCAAATTTAGCACTTCCATCAGCAGAAGAGCAAGAAAAATAAGGATTAACCCTTTAACCCATCCCAATGATTCCCCAGACTTTTTCGCGAAATCCCAGGTCATAACAGCCAGCATAACTCCTACCACTGGAACAACAGATAGTGACATAAACTGAACCCACGGAATATCTTTAAATTCCTGCAGCAGCTGCAGCAAAAAAATAATAGCAATGGCTGTTGGTCCGACGGTTGCAAGCAGGGCTGCCAGACAGCCCACGATGCCAGTTACACGGTAGCCAATGTAACCGGCCATCTTTGTCGCAATGGGACCTGGCATCGTATTGGCAATCGCAAGCGCATCCGCAAATTCCTCTTCATTCATCCACTGATATTTTTTAACCGTTTCTTGATGGACTAAGGGGATCGACGATGGGCCACCGCCAAATCCCAATATTCCAACACGGAAAAAGGCAGCCATGATATCCCAGTTTCTTCTCCAATATGGGCGTGGAGCGGGAGATGGTGATTCTAGCGGCTGCTCTTTTGCTAGTGCATTTACCAAGCCGCTATTGCTCCATCAGTACGTGATTCTGTTCCACCCTGAAGCACTCCTGTTTTCGGATCTCTCCAGATGATTTGGCCTCGCCCAAAGCTGCCTCCGTCTGGTGTTACATGCACTTCATGTCCTTTTCGGGAAAGGGCCTGCACTAAGTAGTTCGGGAATTCCGGTTCCACATGGACAGATTTTCCCTTCATCCACTGCCACCTTGGCATATCCAAAGCTGCCTGCGGATTTAGCAAGTAGTCGACTGTGTTCGTGACAACCTGAAAATGTCCTTGGGGCTGCATGTATCCGCCCATTACACCAAACGGACCAACTGCCTGCCCATCTTTTGTTAAGAACCCAGGAATGATGGTATGATAGGTTCTCTTGCCAGGCTTTAGCACATTCGGATGGGTCTCGTCTAAGCTAAAATCATGACCGCGATTTTGCAGGGCAATTCCCGTACCTGGAATGACAATGCCTGAACCAAAGCCCATATAGTTACTTTGGATATATGAAATCATATTCCCTTCTTCATCTGCTGCCGCTAAATAAACCGTGCCGCCCTTTGGAAGCTCATATGGTTTTGGATCTGCCGCAGTATCTGAGATCACTTTACTTCTCTTCTCTGCATATGTATCGGATAATAATTCTTCAGCGGAGATTGGCATTTCATCCGGTTCCGTGATAAACGCCTGGCCATCCGTAAATGCCAGTTTCATTGCTTCGATCTGCTGATGCAGTGTTTCTGCATTTTGCCAAGCTGGAGGCGATAACTTTTTAAATACATTTAAAGCCATTAGAGCTACCATTCCCTGACCATTCGGCGGGATTTCCCACACATCATAGCCTTTATAATTCGTTGAAATAGGTGTAACCCATTCTGGCTGAAACTTGCTCAGATCATTTTTCGATAAAAATCCGCCATGTTTTTTCATGAAGGCTTCTATTTTATCTGCCAGTTCCCCTTCATAAAAAGAACGGGCATCCGTTTCACCGATTGATCTCAAAGTAGAAGCGTGGCCTGGAGATTTCCAGACTTCCCCGATCTCTGGGGCTTTTCCATCAGGTGCAAATGTGTTAAACCATTCTTCAAATTCCTGTGTTGTAAATTTTTCTTTAAATCGATTATATGCTAGCTTCCAATACTTCCCTAAAATTGGTGTAAGAGGATATCCTTCTTCCGCATAGCGAATAGCTGGTTCCAGACTTTCGCCTAATGGCAGACGGCCAAATTTCTTTGACAGTTCTGCCCATGCCGCCGGAACTCCCGGTACCGTAACTGGGACAACCCCGTGTACAGGCATTTTATCATGCCCCAGTTCTTTTACTGCCTCAACAGAGATCGAATCGGGAGCCGGACCGGATGCATTTAAGCCATGCAGCTTGTCTTTTACCCATACAAGAGCAAAGGCATCTCCGCCGATTCCATTAGATGTTGGTTCTACTACTGTTAACGCAGCTGCTGCTGCAATCGCTGCATCAATCGCATTTCCTCCCTTTTGCAGAATTTCTAAACCTGCTTGTGCAGCAAGAGGCTGTGATGTCGCAACCATACCTTTTTTAGCAAACACCGTATGGCGCTTTGAAGCAAAGGGGTGATGTAAATAATCCATGTTGGTTCCTCCTCGATTGATTTTTTAAAATACAAACTTGCAAATGATGTACTATGTACTACTAGACGAGCTAGAGTAAAGACACCCCCTGCTAGACAGCAGAGGGGTGTAATTGTTATTGACGGACCCAGGCAAAAAACATCTGGAATGTGGCGGGTTAAAGACCTTGACCCTTCGTCCGAATGTTTTGGGTTAAAGAACCTGTCCCCTCTATCCCACTGTTTTGGGTTAAAGAACCTGTCCCCCTAACCCACTGCCTCCGTCCCAAGTTCTGGGTCAAGGAACCTGTCCCCCTAACCCACTTTGCTTACTGTATAGGCTGCCCCGCAAAATGACACGCAGCGAAGTGGTTCGGTTCGTATTCAACCCATGCTGGTTTTTCGGATGAGCATTTTTCTGCTGCAATGGGACATCTTGTATGAAATGGGCAGCCGCTTGGCGGATTTGCAGGGTTTGGCAAGTCGCCCTGCAAACGGACCCGCTTGCGCTTGGCATTAACGGATGGCCTTGGAATAGCCGATAGCAATGCTTGTGTATAAGGATGCAAAGGCTTATTGAATAGATCAGCTACAGTGCCTAATTCAACTGTATTTCCTAAATACATCACCAGTACCCGATCGCAAAAATAGCGAACGACCCCTAAGTCATGGGAGATGAATAAATACGAAAGCTGATATTTTTCCTGTAAGGTTTTAAGCAGCTTTAATACTTGGGCCTGCACAGATACATCCAGTGCTGAAACAGCTTCATCGCAAATGACAAAGGATGGGTTCAGAGCAATTGCTCGTGCGATTCCAATACGCTGGCGCTGTCCGCCGCTGAATTCATGCGGATATTTGTAGAAGTGCTCTTCCTTTAAGCCCACCTCTACAAGCAAATCAATAACCGCTTTGCGTTTTTCCTTTGCAGACATGTCAGTGTGCATCGTAAATACTTCTTCAAGTGCGTGCCCAATCCGCTGCCGAGGATTTAATGAAGCAAAAGGATCCTGAAAGATCATCTGCATTTCTTTTACAAACTTTAACTTTTCTTTTCTTTTTAAATCCTGGATTTCAGTGTCCTGGAAAACAATTTTACCTTCTGTCAGCTCTTCTAAGCCTAATACGGCTTTTCCTAATGTTGATTTGCCGCAGCCGGATTCACCTACTACACCTAAACTTTCACCTTCAAACAGCTTTAGAGAGACATTTTCTACAGCTTTCACATCACCCTGTTTCCGCTGTAGAATTCCGCCCTTAATCGGATAATATTTTTTGATTCCTTCGAGCTCCAGGAGCACCTTTGGCTCATGTTTAGCATTTGTTGTCTTTTTCTGTTCAGCGACCGCCATTAGTGCACCTCCGTCTCTAACCAGCAGCTAACCTTATGCGTATCAGATACACTCACTACCTGCGGCTCTTTGTTTCTGCAGATATCAGATGCAAATTTGCATCTGGCATGGAATCTGCATCCTGTTATCTGTTCATTTAAACTCGGGAGTGAGCCGGGAATCGGCTCTAATTCGAAATCAGGGTCATCCACGTTTGGTACTGAATTCAGCAATCCGATCGTATATGGATGTTTAGGATTATTGAAAATTTCTTCAACCAATCCCTCTTCGACTTTCTTTCCTGCATACATAACCATCACACGGTCTGCTACTTCCGCCACAACACCCATATCATGGGTAATCATCATGACCCCCATGTTCAGTTTGTCTTTTAAGTCATTAATGAGATCTAATATTTGTGCCTGAATCGTCACATCCAAAGCAGTCGTGGGTTCATCCGCAATAAGGAGACCCGGATTACATGATAAGGCAATGGCAATCATCACACGCTGCCTCATCCCTCCGCTCAATTCATGCGGATATTGGTCTATTCTCTTTTCTGGATATGGAATCCCTACTTGTTTTAAAAGTTCAATTCCTTGTTTTGTTGCTTCGCTTTTTGATAGTTTGTGATGAAGCATGAGCGGTTCGCGTATTTGGAAGCCGATCGTCAGCACTGGATTTAAAGCGGTCATTGGCTCCTGGAAAATCATTGAGATTTTATTCCCGCGAATCTGGCGCATTTTTTCGGCAGGCAAATTATGAATCGGTGCTCCTTCATAAAGAATTTCCCCGCTTGTAATTTTTCCATTGCTCGGCAATAGACCTATTACCGAGAGGGAGGTAATACTTTTGCCGCAGCCTGATTCTCCAACAATACAAAGTGTTTCTCCCTTTTTCAGTGAAAAGGAGACATCACGCACAGCAGGCAGCTGCCCGTCTGCTGTGCGAAATTCAGTCACGATGTTTTTGACTTCAAGTAATGTCTCTCCCATACTAGCAACCTACTTTCCTGTAACTTTCGAAACGTCCCATTGTCCAGTTGGATCAAGAATTAATCCTTCCAGGTTATCGCTAAGTGCCGCTGTAACCACATCATGGTACATAATCACAACTGCATCGTCTTGAAGCATTAATTCATTCGCCTGATTTAAAATATCTAAACGTTCATCTTGATCTGTAGTTGTTCTTGAAGCTTCTACTAACTGATCAAATTCCGGGTTATTATATTGCGCACGGTTAGATGAGCCAATATTATCGCTATGGAAGTTAGGGTATAACAATTCTGAACCATCAGCTGTCACATTAGACCAGCTTAAGAATGTCAGATCATAGTCACCTGCACGTGCAGTATCTAAGAATGCTGCCCATTCCATTGTCTCAATTTGAACATCAAATCCAGCTTCAGCTAATTGTGCCTGTACAACTTCAGCCATTAAGACAAAATTCCCTCTATTGGCAGCCAGTAATTTAATTGGACGATCACCATAACCATTTTTCTCTACTAGTTCCTTAGCTGCTTCAAGGTCAAATGCAGTTCCTGCAGAATCAGCAGACTCATTATAGCCAAATACCTCTGGTCCGATGACACTGTCACTTCTTACACCTAGGCCATTCAGCTTTTGAATAATCGCATCACGGTCAATCGCACTTGCAACGGCTTTTCTAAATTCCGGATCTTGATTTTCTTCATTGGAGAAATTAAAAGTTAAATAGTATTGTCCTGTGCCATTTACTTTTTCAATATTTACATTGTTCATGCTCTCAATTCGGCTTAACTGCTCTGTTGGAAGCTTGTCGATAAATTGAACTTCTCCAGCCTGCAGCATGGAAATAGCGGTTGAAACTTCAGGTACAACTTTTAAAATGAATTGCTTTACTTTTGGTGCTCCGTCACGGTAATCAGGGTTAGCTTCTAATACAACTTGGTCACCAGGAGTCCAGCTGACAAACTTGAATGGTCCTGTACCAACGGGTTCTTTCATTAGATCTTGGTTTTGATCAGCTGTTGGACTTACAATCGCTGCATTTGAGTGAGATAGAGCTGCTAAAAATGGTCCATATGGATATTTCGTTTTGATTTCGACTGTGTAATCATCTACAACCGTGATCGTATCAACCGGCTCTAATAAACTTGCACGAGGAGCAGCTGTTGCCGGATCGCGTAATTTATCAAATGTATATTTCACAGCTTCAGCATTAAAATCTGTTCCGTCGTGGAATTTAATTCCTTCTTTTAAATTGATCACCCAAGTCAGTTCATCTGGATTTTCATATGACTCTGCTAATACTGGTGTAAAATCTTTTGTTTCTGAATCTCTTTTAAATAGTGTTTCATATACATGTTCATTTACATTGGAAGACGCTGAATCATTTGTCATAATTGGGCTTAAACCAACTGCATCTGTTAAAGAAGCATATGTTAAAGATTCAACTTCCTCTGATCCGCCGCCAGATTCATCTCCTGATGATGAAGATGACTCGCCACCGGAACATGCTGCTAATAAAAGTGCTGCCATGATTGTAAATACAAGCAACCAATTCTTTTTCTTCATTGTAAATCCCCCTTATTTTTTAAATATCCATATTTGGATCAATTGCATCTCGTAAACCGTCCCCTACCACGTTAAAAGCGAATACGGTTAACATAATCGCAATACCCGGGATGATGGTTAAGTGCGGCGAACTCCACATGAACGCTTGTCCCTGCGAAATCATCGCTCCCCATTCAGGTGTGGGCGGCTGGGCTCCTAGCCCAAGATAACTTAATGATGCTGTTGATAAAATCGCTGTAGCCATCCTCATGGTGGCAAAGACAATAATCGGTGCAAAAGCGTTCGGCAGGATATGCTTAAACATAATCCGAAGGTCAGATGCTCCAAGAGATTTCATGGCCATGACATATTCCTTCTCTTTAATAGAAAGAACAGAACCTCTGACAATTCTTGCACAAGTCGGAATCGACCAAATACTAATCGCAATGGCCACATTGACCAAGCTCGTTCCCAATATTGCGATAATTAACATTGCAAGCAGAATACCTGGGAATGAGAATAGCAAATCGACAATTCGCATAATAATCCCATCCAGCTTTTTGTAATAGCCGCCAAGCATTCCTAGGATCGTTCCCCCAATAAGTCCCAATGTTACAGCGATTAATCCTACGACTAAGGAAATGCGTGCGCCGTATACAATTCGGCTCCATACATCACGACCATAGTTATCGGTACCTAACCAATGATTTTCACTAAAGACAGGAAGCTCACTGGCATTGATATCCTGTTTCACTGGGTCATGAAAGGTAATCAGCGGAGCAAAAATGGCCATTCCAATCTGAAGGATAATAATGATTAAGCCTGCGACCGCTAATTTGTTTTTTAATAGCCGCTTCATCGTTACCACAAAGGTTCGCTCTCTTTTGATTTCCTTATTGACACCCGCACCCGGCGCTGTTGCTAATTCAGCCATCGTCATCCCCCTTTCTTATTGAAATTTAATTCTTGGATCGACGTATGTATAAACAATGTCAACAATCAGGTTTACTAAAACAAATAATGTAGCTACAAGAAGAACGGAGCCTTGCACCATCGGGAAATCACGGGCTGCAATCGCATCAATCATTAAACGCCCTACCCCGTTAATGGCGAACACTTTTTCAGTAATAATGGTTCCGCCCAAAAGAGCTCCAAAGTTCAAACCAATGACAGTAATAACAGGAATCATTGCATTCTTTAACGTATGTATCCAAATAACCTGACCCTCTTTTACCCCTTTCGCCCGAGCTGTACGAACATAATCTGCTCGAACCACTTCAAGCATTGAGGACCTAACCATTCTGGCAATCATCGCTGCTGATCCAGTTCCTAACGTGATAGCCGGCAAAATTAACTGCTTCATCCCTTCAACCGTATACCATGGATCTGCTAGCCCTGCGACTGGCAGCCACTGAAGATTAACGGAAAACACAAGGATTAATAATGAACCAAGCCAGAAGTTCGGAATGGAGATTCCGCCTAAAGCAAATGTTGTGGATGTAACATCCAGCCAGCTGTTATGCTTCAGTGCCGAGATTAACCCTGCAAAAATACCGATTATGACCGCTACGATCATACTGGCTACTGCCAATTTAAAGGTATTTGGGAATCGAATCGAAATGGCTTCCGCAACAGACTGCTTTGTTTGGTATGAATAACCTAAGTCCCCTTGAAAAATACCAGCCAGGTAGTTGCCATATTGAGTGAGAAACGAATCATTCAAACCAAGATTATCCCGAATGGCTTCTAAATCTGATTCTGTGGCTGTTGGCCCGCCAATCATGGAAGCTGGATCTCCAGGAGCTAGATACATAGATGAAAAGACCAAAAACGAAATCCCGAATAATAGAAATACCAGTTGAAAAAACCTTCTGACGATCATTGAAATCAATTTCAGCCCCCCCCTTTTTACCATTTGTTAATTGATTTCTAATTTTCAATTACTTAATGTTTAGAATTGTATAAAAGTGATTATATGACATACAAAACGAAAAATCTACATAAAATACGAATTTTTTAAACAATTTTGTCATATTTATTTTCTTTAAGGTATAATAATTCATTTTTTGATTTCTAAAAGGTTGTAAATAGTCAAATTTACTTATGTTTCGATAGGCAAAATATAAAGCGGTTACATTCCTTTTTATGGTTACAGAAAGGTGGAAAACATATTACTTTGGTTTCTTTTTGTAGAATAGGAGAGGGTTTGGTGTGGTAAAGGCCAAGTTAGTTAGTGATCTTCACTGCATGGTACTCGCTTTCCGCGGGTGAGAGCTGAGCTTCCTCGGCGCTGCGCACCTGCGGGATCTCAGCCTTCTCCCTTCTCCCGCAGGAGTCTCGCACCATTCCGTTTCGATCAACTTTGCATAGTGCTGAAAACAATAAAACAACAGTACTTCTTGACCAAAAAAATAAACCCATTTAGTGTAATGGGTTTATCCGTTAGAGTTTTAATCCTCTTCTGCTTTTAAATCTGCGCAGCAGTATTTGACTGTCTACTCTTGTAATACCTTTTAATGCATAGAGTTCTTCGTTAATAAATCTTTCTAATGCATCAAAATCATCTACCAGGACGTGTGTGTGCAAGGTAGAGGGTCCCGTCATTTGATAGCAACTCGCAACACTTGGGTTTTCTGCTAACGCTTCTGCTACCTTCACTAAAGAATTAGGTTCACAGTCGATATTAAAAAAAGCTGATACACCTTTTCCGAATTTCCCGCTATTAATCACAACTGTAAACTGCTCAATCACTTCATCGTCTATTAATTTATTCACCCGTTCTCTAACCGCTACCCGAGAAAGACCTAATTCCTTCCCAATATCCACATAAGAAAGCCGCCCGTTGTGAACCAGCAACTCTAGTATTCTCTTATCAACTGCATCCATAATGTACCACCTTTGTTTACCTGTAATTAACAGTATTATATGAAAATTACTTATAAAAAGAAATAGTGCGGGGAAATATGTTGATTACATAATTAAAGAAAAAG
This sequence comes from Cytobacillus gottheilii, assembly GCF_001636345.1. Classification (GTDB taxonomy): domain Bacteria; phylum Bacillota; class Bacilli; order Bacillales; family Cytobacillaceae; genus Cytobacillus; species Cytobacillus gottheilii. Next base: position 774,363 of record NZ_KV440945.1, on the reverse strand, counting down.
GAAGTAAATATTATAACAATAAAATAATCATTAATAATATTCAAGTTATAATAACATTAAATCTTTCTCCTTCATATTTGAATATATATTCTTAAAAAGAATGATTAGTGTAAAAATCTGTTTAATCAGATTCTTAAAGTATGGTTATATTCGTTACTGTTAGCAATAATTTCTGATTTTTTAAAGTATATAATGTCTAACTCTATGATATAAGCTTCTAAACTTTAACAGCTAAAGCCCAATTAGATGAGGTTCAGCAAAGATAGGCTTGGTCATATATTTCATAATATGCCTATGTAAGCATTTCTTTTATTATCTATACAAACCGGAATAAAAACAAGCAATTAATAATTATATCAAAATAACTTTTTTTTGCTAAAACTATTAATCCGAAAAGAAAAAAAACAGACCAAATAGGTCTATTTTTTTTTATCAAGAAACATTCCGTCTATAGATACATCACCGTAAGGATTAGAATATTGATTTTTCTTCTTTTTCTTTACTTGCAATATCTTTATATTGTTTTGAATCTTATTTTTCTTAGTATCAATTAGAGTTTTGATGTCTCTCTCTAATTTAATTATGTCTTCTTTCACAGAAGGTTCTAATGAAGATAAATCCGGGAAACCATTCAGATAGGACTGACGTTTTTCTATCAGAAACTCAACCTTTTCTAAATAACGATCTTGTTCTGTAAATCTGATTTCTTCTTCAAGAATACTTTTTAATTCCATAGAAGTTTGCAGATATTGTTTGAGTATTTCCATTATACCTGACTGCTCTCAAGCTGTTGTTTTTTTACTTGTTGAATGGCTGACTTCCATGTATCTCTAAACTCTACTATATAGCCTTCAACTTCGTTAATAATTTCAACGTCATTTTTCGTATTTGCCTCTATTAGCCTATTGTAGAGGTAATCATACATTCTCATTAAATTTTGTGACAGTTCAATATCCATATTTAATGTGATCATTAGTTCTTGTATAATCTTTTGGGCTTTGATTAGGTTAACGTTACGTTCGCTAATATTATTATCGTCCATTGCTCTTTTAGCCAGTTTTATAAATTTTAAACAGCCGTTATACAAAAGTAATGTTAACTCTTCTGGCAAAGCCGTGTTAATGGAGTTTTGCTTGTATGCTTGATGTGGCTGTGGTATTGCCATTTTTTTCACCTACTTATTTTATTGGTTACCCATTCCTAAATACGATAATAGCTGATTAGATTGGTTGTTTAAATTTTGCATAGCTTTTTCCATTGCATTAAATTGTTTCCAATAACGATCTTCTATTGTCACAAGTTTTGTTTCAAATCTGTCTATCTGTTCTTCATAGTCTAACAGTTGTTTCCCCATTGTATAAGACTGAGGTGTTTTAAAACTATTTCCCGCTCGCTGTTCTACTGTTTGAATTGTAGATGAGATACTGTCGCGCAGCCTTCTTGCTAGTCCTTTCTCACTAGATGAGTTCCCATCTGCCATAAATAATTGATATACAGCTTCTGGGTCATCCTCTATAGCAGCTCTCAACTTATCTTCATCAATCTCAAGCTTTCCACGATCTAAGTAGTTTCTAGTAGTTGTAATACCTATTTCAGCCAATTGATTATAATTAGAATTCACTCCATTAGAACCGTTAGCGGATACTTCAGAATACATATTGTTGCGCATTTGATCTAAAGCTCCAGATAGTATCGAATCACGTCGAAGCATTCCGCTTCTCGCTTGTTCCTCCCATCTTTCCACTTCTTTTTCACTCAAAGCTTCTTTTTCTTCATCTGTTAATGGAGAGTAATCTCTATAACGTTCTTCAGTCAATTCACCATTAACCTTACCGATTATTTCATTATATTTATTAACAAAATCTTTAATAGTTGTCATTATGCTATCAGTATCCGATTGGATATTGATTGCTGCAGATTCTCCTGTGCTTACCCCATTAACAACAGAATCTTTTTTTAATGTGAATGTAACTCCATCCAATGTAAATGTATTAGACTTTCTAGTCGTTTTAAGTCCATTAATTGAAAATTCAGCATCTGTTCCAGTTCCTGCTATGTCATTTCCCAGACCTAAGACATTATTGAAGAAGCTGCTATTGGTCCTTATTGGATCGCCATTAGCATCCTTTGTTACACTAAGGAATTCAATTTCGTTTCCGTTTTTGTTAAATTCACCAGTCGCAGTCCTCATAGCAGAAACTTGATCAGAACTGCTATCATAAAACAGGTTAACTCCAGCAGAAGATTTATTTATCGTATTGAACATATTATTTAATGAAGTACTGCCATCAAACTTAAAGTTCTTATACTGTGCTTCTCCTTGCTCATTATATGTTTTAATATCAAACTCCAGATAATGATTCGTATAGCTAACATCAAAAGTTGTCCCCGCAGCCAATTCAGCTCCGAATTTCACCTTACCTGTAGTTTGATTAACGTACACTTCATTTTCCTTTAGTGGATTTCCGTCAGTAATTGCATCCGTTCTTACTGTAAAATCTTGTCCACCAACCGAAATATTTGCGCCAGCAGTAATAGATATCTCTTTTTTCGAAAGCTGGAACTCACCATTACCCCCTTCAGGTACTGTAAGAGTTTCTGTTTTCGTCTCCTCTTGCCAATCAATACCTGATGCAGAAGAAAATATATTTTGCTGTGACCTTAAACTTTTATCTGGGTCTAATTTAGATGAACTTATATTTTGCCCCTGTTGTCTTGCTGCTGTGGCTAACTTAACATCCTTAATTGTATAATTGACATTAGCAGCATTCGGACTTGCCGTTGCAGTTACAAATTCAGTATTAGATGACGAAACAGATTTCTTAAGTAAATTTGCTTGTCTGTAGATACCATTAAAAGTAAAGTCATCAAGTTCTTTTAACATTAGATTAACATTTCTATAATCATCACGTTTCCATTCTAGCAACTGCTTTTTTTGGTGAATTTTATCTAATGGTATTCTCTGAGCTTTCATCATAGAATCAACAATTGATTGAGTATCCATCCCACTTGCAATACCTGAAAAACGTATTGAATTTACCATCTTTTCTACCTCCTCTAATATTTAGAGTTTTTCATCTATAAATAGTCCTAAGTATTCTTTCATCTTAGCATACATGTCTAAAATTTCTTTATTAGGGATTTCACGAATGACTTCTTTTGTTTCTTTGTCTATCAATTCAACATAATATTTTTCTAATCCCTCATGCAATTTAAAGCTCACAGAGCTATAATGAGGTTTTAAAAATTCATTCATTCCTTTAACAATATGTTCAACTTCTTCTTTATTAATGTTATCTTCACTGCTCTTCCCGATTAATTGACTACTGAATTCTTGAACAGGTTTCAGTTCATTAGATTCCATAAAATCTGCAGGTGAAGAATTCATTTCAGATTTAACTGCATATTTGTTAGTATTATTGCTCTGAACGCTATTTGATACCCCATTAATACTCATAATGAGCAACTCCTTATATTAACCTACATATTATATCGGACAAAACATAAGGATTCTTAAATGATCTTTGAAATTTTAAGCCGAAAAGTGATTTTGAAAGTCGTTTATTTAAGATAATATTTAACAACTTTGCTTATTGCCTCGATAACAGAGGCAACATCTGTTTCACTCATTTTTGGAAATAAGGGAATTGTTAGTGCTGACTCATACCAATCTTCGGCAATTGGGCATAACCCTTTTTCATATCCCAACTCTCGATAATATGGATGCAGATAAACAGGCAGATAATGTACATGAACCCCTATATTCTCCGCTCTTAATGCCTCAAATATTTCCCTTCTGCCTACCTTAAACTTATCTAAATCCAGTTGTAACATATATAAATGATAGCTAGAATTTGTATCCTTTGACTGATAGGGAGTTTTCACCCCACTTATTTTAGAAAATTCATTATCATAGCGGGCTGCGATACTTCTTCTCTTTTCAATAAAATAATCTAGCTTATTTAATTGTGAAATTCCTAGGGACGCATTAATATCTGTCATACGATAGTTGTATCCTAGAGCTACCATTTCATAATACCAGGGTCCCTCTTCTTTCAATAAATCTGTGTTTTTAATACCATGCGAACGAAATAATCGAAGCTTTTCCGCATATTCATCAGAGTTAGTTACAATGATTCCGCCCTCAGCCGTTGTAATATGCTTTACTGGATGAAAGCTAAACATTGTCATATCCGCTTGGGATCCGATCTTTACTCCTTTATAACTTGCTCCTATAGAATGTGCAGCATCTTCAATCACAACTAGATTATGTTCCTTCGCTATTGAACTTATAGAATCCAAATCAACCGGCTGACCAGTAAAATCAACTGGAATGATTGCCTTTGTTCTCTCAGTGATAGCTTCTTTGACTTTTAGTGGATCAATATTGTATGTTTTTTGATCAATATCGGTAAAAACTGGTTTGCCGCCACAATACAAAACACAATTGCTACTTGCCGCAAATGTAATAGGAGAAGTAATCACTTCATCACCGTCACTTATGCCTGCGGCAAAACAAGCACCATGCAAAGCAGCAGTGCCATTTGAAAATGCTACTGCATGCTTGGCTCCCACATACTTGGCTATTGATTGTTCAAATTCTCTTATCATAGGTCCTTGAGTTAAAAATGAACTTTTCAAGGTATTTACTACGATCTGTATATCATCTTCATCTATCCACTGTTGACCATAAGATAAAAATGTATCTCTTACAGGTTTTCCTCCCATAATTGCCAAAGTCATAAATATCCCTCCAAAAAAAGTCACCTTTTAAATAAGGTGACTTGATTTTATCCATTGTTCCGTTCTTCTAATTCCTTCTTCAAGGGAAATCTTAGGTTCCCAGCCAAGAAGGTTCTTCGCCTTATCATAATTACATAATAGTTTCTTAATTTCACTTTGTGGATGAATATGCTCTACATGTTCAATTCTTGCAGGATCTTCCACAATTAACATAGCTAAATCATTTACAGATATGTCTTTTCCAAGTCCTGCATTTACAATCTCGCCATTAACCTGATCTGAATATCCAGCTTGAACAACAAAATCAGCGCAATCATCCACATATAGCAGATCTCGTGTCTGGGTTCCTTCTCCGTAAATACTTACAGCTTCCTCAGATAGCTTTTTCTTTATAAAGATGGCTACAACGCCGCCTTCTCCACCGGTTTTCTGATAAGGCCCGTAAGTATTGAAAGGTCGTATGACCACTGTAGGAAGACCATATGCATGATAGTAGGACAGAACCATATTCTCTGCTGCAATTTTTGATCCAGCATAGGGTGAGGCTGGTTTAATCGGATGCTGTTCAGTAATTCCACTTGCATCTAAACAGCGGTCATACACCATACATGTACTCATAAACACAACCTTTACGTTATGCTTTCGGCATTGTTCAAGAATATAAAAAGTACCAACTGTATCATTATTAAAGGTGGTTCTTGGATCATCAATAGAATCCTGTACATTTATAGATGCACCAAGATGGTAGCACATATCAAATGGTATTTCTTTGAAGATAGTATTTAATAACTCTTCATTTTTTATATCACCGATAATAAAATCTTCAAGTTCATTCCTAAATTCCTCGATGTTTTCTTCTCTTCCATTTGATAGATCATCTAGTATCCAAACTTTATGGCCGTCAGAGAGAAGTTTCTTGGCAACAGCGCGACCAATGAAACCAGCTCCTCCAGTAAGCAAAACATTCATTTATTTACCCCCTATAACAACTCCCATGATAATGGAGTTCCTTTTTTCACACTGGTTTTTGCCACTTTTCCTAGTACACTTTTTAAATGTTTTGGTGGAAGTCCAAAACCTGGACGAATGGCTCGAATATTTTCTTTTGTTAATATTTCTCCGGCTTGTATATCCTTTACCACATATAATGAACGACGATCCTTAAGAGATGGCTCTTCTGCTTTTGTCGGGCCATATGTAATACTGCCAAGACTTAACCAAGCTCTTTCAGTCTCTTCTACAAGAGACTTCATTTCTGCAGGTTCCATGGAAAATGCAGCATCCGTTCCGCCTTCAGCTCTTGAAGTGGTAAAATGCTTTTCAATTACACTCGCTCCTAATGCAACACTTGCTACCCCCACTCCAATTCCCATTGTATGATCGGATAAACCGACTTCACATTGAAATAATTCTCTCATATGTGCAAGTGTTTGAAGATTAGTATTTTCTGGAGAAGAAGGATATGTACTTGTACATTTTAGAAGAATGATTTCTTTGCATCCTGCTTTGCGAGCGGCTCTTATAGAATCATCTAATTCAGCAGCAGTCGCCATACCTGAGGATATGATCAGCGGCTTACCTGTAGATGCCACTTTTTCAATGAGCGGAATATCAGTATTTTCAAAGGAAGCAATTTTGTAACATGGTACATTTAACGTTTCAAGAAAATCGACTGCAGTCTCATCGAATGGTGAGCTGAATGCAATTAATCCAAGTTCACGGCATCTTTTAAAGATTGGTTCATGCCACTCCCAAGGTGTATAGGCTTCTTTATACAAATCATAATAAGAAGTTCCCTTCCATAAACTATCTGGATTATCTATATAAAACTCGCCCTCATTTATATCTAAAGTCATGGTATCAGCTGTATATGTCTGAAGTTTTAATGCATCTACTCCAGCCTTTGCAGCTTCTTCTACAATTTGCAAGGCCTTCTCTAATGACTGATTATGATTACCAGACATCTCAGCTATAATAAAAGGCTTTTGTTGAGAGCCTATTAATCGCCCTTCAATATTAATTGTCATTTTTTACCCTCCATAATTGCTTTTACAACAGGATGTATATGCTCTCTTTGTCTTTTTTGCATTAATATACTTGATCTTAAAGATAGTTCTTTCAGTTTACTTGGGCATTTTATTGCTCTTTTAATTATATCGACAAGATCTGTTTGTTTTACACCCTCATACCAGCCAAGATTCCAAATGGCCCCATATTCTGCCGTAGCAATAGTTGATTCCCTTTGATTCTCGGCTACAATGGTCACAATAGAAGGAAGCCCAAGATAACAGCGTTCCCACATCGTTACCCCACCCGCTCCGAAAGCTAAATCACATTCCGCCATCAAATCTGCAAGGTAGTCAATTTGTTCATGATATTTGTAACCTTTTTCGATACATGTCTCCTTAATAATATCTTTTTGGGGATTTGATAACCCAACGACAACATGTATTATTATTTCAGAAGGTTCCAGCTGATTCAACGCGTTTACCAACTTTAAAGTTTCCCCTGTAGGATCTGAACCACCATAAAAAATTAATATACTACTTATTAAATTACTTTGCCGTGCTGCTTCTTCTTTATAAAATTCCGGTCTAAGCAGAAGATACCCTGGTCCAAGCAGTTTTTTACACGCTTTTGGAACTAATTGATCATACCGGAATTGAAAGTTATCTTGATAATTCTGATCAAGAAGTATATCACAATCATGCTCACGATTAGCTAAGTCATCAATTACCATGATTTTTATGGAAGGAAAAGCTTTTCTTACGGTTCTTTCCCAAATGATATCAATCTGATAATGATCTATAATTATCAGATCAACTTTTATATTTTTTAAAATAGAGATAGTACATTGAGCATCGACTTCTAGATCGTCCGCAACTGTAAAAACTTTAAAGCCTTTGGATTTTAAATGTTCAATCATATTTCCTTTTAAGTCAGCACAAATAAAAGTAACCTTGGCTCCGTTCTCTTTCAAGAAGTTTGCCAAGGTAAGACAGCGCATAATATGTCCTGTTCCTATTGTCGTTGAAGCATCAACACGAAAGAAAATATTCATTAGCTACACAACCGGTTTCTGCTCAATATGGGCATTTATTTGGGCAATTTCAGGATGTTCCAGAAGAAAACGCACTACCTCTTCAGAAGGAATTAATACATCTCCCTCAAAGTGATTGGCAATACTTTTACAGAGTTCATAGTCTTCTTCAGTGTCTAAGGTTATTCTTAGATGAGAATGCTGCATATTATCGGGAATAGTATAGAGTGTCCGTTTAAATTCATTGATATGTTTCTCTTCTTTTGCATAGTATGTCACATGTTCACGATGTCTATCCTCTTTGCCATGTTGGAACATATATCTTAATGCATTATAAGAGACCATTTCAACCACAAGGCCTCTAGGTAATTCCCCCCTAAAATCCATTATATCAGTTGGCTGAGACTCCATTTTATTCATAATATCTTCGGCCAAATGATAGTCGACAAATGGACAGTCCGCTGTAACTCTAATCACATAGTCTGGCTGATATTGTTTTGAACATTCATAATACCGAGATAGAACATCATCCTCAGAACCTCTAAAGCAAATTACATCATTTTGCTGACACCATTCTTCTATCGGGTCATCTTGGTTCAAAGTGGAAGTAGCTATGATAACTTCCTTAGCTTTAGGAATCTGCTGACATCTCGCAATGACATAATCCAATACAACTGAATTACCAAGCGGCATTAGCACCTTCCCTGGGAGACGTGAGGAGCCCATTCTGGCTTGGATTATGATAATTACATTCATACGATCACCTTACTAATAAATATAGTCTTGCGAATGGCGAACCATTGTTGATACTTTTTCATTTTGAGTAAAAGAATATTGATCTAGATTTTCACCAATGGATTCTAGAAAGAACCAATAAAAACTATCAAGGCCAGCAGCAACACTCAGAGTAGATGCACCTCCGAAACGAGGGTTACATTCAATAATATGAAATTCATTATTCTGATCAATTATAACTTGAAAGATGACATGTCCATACAGGCCTAATTTTTCTGCAGCATTAGAACATAGTTTTTCTAGTTCCGGCATGTCTCTTATAGTCGTTATTTGAGATTCTCCATCTACAATTTTATCCCTTGTCCTAGAAATTACACCTTTCGATCTGCCATTTATATCAACATATATGTCAATACTATACTCTGTACCTTCTATCATTGGCTGAAAAATAGGTTCTTTAAGATTTTTTGCATGGTTTAGAGCTTGTGTAGAGGTAAGACTCTTTCCTAGTGTTTGGGAACCTGCTCCAAATCTCTCTTTAACAACGTATTTCATGTTCTCTCTGCTATCTTCTATGCACAGGAAAGTCGGAATTACCGGTATACCATGCTCTCTTGAATATGAAAAAAATTTTAATTTGTCCAGACAAATTTCAACATTAGATAACGGAGAAATCATTACATGAATTCCCAAACGTTTAAGTTTGTCTCTATTTGATGAGAAGTACTTTAACTCACCATCTCTGGTAGGAATAATAAACCGAATTTCATTTTTTTTACAGTATGAGATTAATTCTTCAATATCCAAATTAGATATGCGAGGCATCTCCCAGAAGGTATCCACAAAATGCTTTGCTATAACAGATCTATCGATATCTCCCCCATATAGCTTCATGTTTAAACCGATTTTAGCCATAGCTGCTTTAATCGATTGTAACAATGGAACTTTACGAGAGATGCTTGTTATTAACACATTAGACGGACTTTCAAAACTAGCCATACTCACTTTATTGTAACCAGATTTAAATCACTCTTTATTTTCGTTGTAGAGATTTCTGGAGTTCTGCTCAGATATTTCACATCACAATAGTCTTTCAGATAATCAAAATTCCCTCTCCAGTCGTCACCCATAACAAATAAATCTGCTTTGTACTCTTTAATATCATTAATTTTTTGATCCCAATGATATTCAGGAATTACTAAATCAACGTAGCGAATGGATTCGAGTAATTGCTTACGTTCAGTATATGAGAAGTAACTTTCTTTCCCCTTCGATACATTAAATTCATTCGTTGATAAACCGACAATCAAATAATCCCCTAACTCCTTAGCACGCTGTAAAATGTTGATATGGCCGTAATGCAACAGATCAAACGTCCCATAAGTGATTACTCTTTTCATAGTTGTCTCCTTACTTATCTATAAGCTCCAATAAAGAATAAATATTCCTATCAGCTTCATACTCTTTAGATAATGTTAATTTCATATGATCTCCAACATCTCGAATTATACGTACTGTTCCCATACCTAATTTACTTGCTGTAATAAAATCTTTATTAGGATTGTCGCCGATGTAAACACATTGGTCGTAGCTCATATTCAGACTTTCCACAACTTTCTTGTATGGCAACTCGTGCGGTTTCCAAAAATCTCTTCCTAAATCTCCTGTCACTACAATACAATCAAAACGCTCCTCTAAATTGAGGGCTTTGATTTTTGACCATTGCATTTGAGAGTTACCGTCCGTAATTAAGCCTAATTTATAATTTCTTGATAATTGAGTTATAACAGTTTCTGCATCTTCATAAAGTTTTATTTGCGGCTTATGATTTCTATATAAATACACAAGTTTTTGAATATCTAAGTCAATTTTCAACTTAGCGCATACTATGTTAAAAACTCTACCTCTTCCTAGCTTCAACCAAGTTTCCACCAAGAGGTCATATATCTTTTCCTCAGATACTGGATGTTGTTTAGAAATCTCACTAGCAACCGCAAAGAATCCAGATCGTACATAGCTATGTTCTTCAAACAAGGTATCATCTAGGTCAAATATATATACTTTTTCTATCATTTCCAACCCTCTTATAAAACCGTTTTGCTATACTTTTTAGTTTTTACTACTTCCCAAACCCGATATATCCAATCAATATTTTTTCCTATGATGATTATATAAACGACTGATTCTAAATTATGAAAAATAGCAAAAATTGAAATCAGAAAATATATAGTAAAAATATCAAAAGCAGGGATGATCCCTCTATTAAGAAACCACATCTTCCATCTTGCCCTATATAATTTATTTCTTTTCATATAAGGGACTACTACATATTGAATAACAAATAAATCTATATAAATAGTTGCAATCAGCGCTATCTTCGCCCAAACCGAAACATCAGTCACAAAAGATAGAGAAAAAAATAAAAACAGCCTAACAATCTGGTCAAAATATTTATCCAATTTTGCACCAAATGGAGTACATTTGTTTAACATTCTAGCCAAATTTCCATCAGCGCCATCTATGAAATGGTGTAACTGCAAAAGTATTGCACCTATTACCAAATAATCAAATAAAAATGCAATAGATGCTCCAATTCCCATTAGACCTGCTATAACAGTAACCATATTAGGTGACATCTTTAAATCATATGCTACCTTAGTGAAAAAAGGGTCTATGATATGTGCATAGTAACGATTGATAAAATATTCTTGTGGCCTTCTTTTATCAGTGACATATTTCTTTTGAAAGTTCGTGTAGTTTATTTTTATTTTATTGAATAGTAGAGACATGAATTCTCTCCTTAAAAATAATACCTGTCTTAATCTTCTATAGTAAAAACCTTAGGAGCTCTGCCTAGGTCTTCATATTTTACCCGTATCTCATCTTTTATCTGTTTAACAAATGAAAATGACCCGATAGCAAAAACAGGATCTTCTAATAAAAAAGTTTCCTTTAAAGATATAATTTTAGTTCCCTGCACTGTGTTTCCCCATAACTGACTATTTCTGTCTACAAAACATAAAACATTTATATTATATAGCTGTGCTGCTTCGAATAAAACCTTTCCTGCTTCTCCAGCTCCATAAATAATTATTTCATCTATATTTTTTGATTTTATTTGTTTTGCAATATCAATCATTTGAATTAAATAAAGAGGGGAACTATGCTTCAACTTATGCTCAAAAATATAATAAGGATCACTTAATGTTATGACACCTTCAGGCCAATTAACAAAGTATCTTCTATATCCTACTGTACAGTCATTTAAAAACCTCTCTATACCTTTATTATTTAGAAGATCAATATCTTTAGATTTACAAATAGTCGAAACAAATTCACTGCCAAAGTTTTCATCATATTTTAAATTCCCTAAATTCACAGCCTCTTTATAAAATGGCATTTTAATAACACGGTTTAATATTTCGCTATAATCTTCTTTTTGTGAATATAATACATCTTTGATATTAGGTTTTATTCTTTTCAAGTAATACCATAGTTGCTGGAAATACTGTATTCCTCCCTGACATGAGGCTTTCTCAATACTATTAATAGAAACAGTGCCAAGTACAGGTATAATCTTTTCATCAGGCGTTTTAGTATATTCTTTTACACTCCCTAAATCACCCATTAATAACTGTTCTATCATTTCAGAGCTACGAATGATAGGTTTGATTAATTCAATATTTTCCCCAGCATTTCCAGCAAAACCTCGAATATCTATATTATTTAGAATATGATATTTATTTTTTTCTCCGCCGTATACTAAAACATGGGCAATATTCGAGTTAATGCCTTCATAATTCAATACACTTTCAATTGAGTTCTGAATTGTACCCTCAAACCCCAGATCTACAGTCACTATATTTTCAAGGGAAGTACATGTCTGTCGAAGATACTTTATGAACATTTCTCTTTGTTCCACAGCGTTTCTTTCAATTAAATGTCTTATTTCTTTCGACAGTAGAAAGGTAATAAGTACCTCTTTCAAGCTTTCTGAGTTAATATACTTTGTATCATAAGCCTCTGATAAAGGAACTTTTAAAAACTTTAAAAATTGTTCTTTGAATTGCTTTAAACCAAATATATTCAGTAAATTACCAACAGTGAAATGCCTTCTGTCAAATAACCCCTCTATAAGTTCTCTATTCAAACTTTTAATAGAAGGCAGGAAGGTTGCTTGCCTGGATACAAAAAGAGGCTTAATTACAATATTTATACCTCTCTGTCTTGCTGCTTCTTTTAATAGTAAACTTAACAGACTCCCCTCTCTCATTAATGGATATATTTCATTTCTTCCTTCTTTTTGACACAAATCAAGAAGCCAGTCACAAAAAACAACTAATATTGGACCTAGTACTCTTCCTCCAAAATCGAACCAAAAATCATTTTGTGCTTGGTTTGTATTTGAGAATAGCATTCTAAGTGATTGAAGTTGCGGAACAAGGGTTCTACCACTATTGATCTTTTCCCAGCCATATATACTGTTAATGCTAGATAGAGCAGTAGAATAATCAATAACATTTTCATTTTTTTCCAAAGGATTAGAAGAAGCTATATACCTTATAAAAATTAACTGGTTTTTGTCTAAGGTTGAATACTTCTGCAAAATTAGATTCTCCAATTTATCAACTTCGTAAGAATCTATTTTATAAATTGTGTCTAACAGACTTACATCCATTCCGGAATTTTTTAACAGTATTTCATTATAATTTATTGAGTAATCCGAATTCGATACTAAAATTATCCTGATTCCCTTCATATGCGCAAATTCAATAAGGGAATATATATAAGGATTAACAAAATATTTTTCTGCTTTTAATTCCTTTTCCAGTACCTGTATACCACTTAGATCACCAATTTTAGTCGGAATCATTTTATATAAATTATCTAATTGACTAGAATCTTTAGTTTTGCCACTAGCATTCTTTGCAGCTGACGCTTGAGCTGTGATCCTTATATTTTTGAATTCATTTGGACTTAGATCATCTCTTAGCAAACCTCTACGCTTAGCATTCTCAGCTACTGCAAGGTAAAATTCTTCATTATCTGCATACATTTTTAAAAGGAGAGCCTCTTGATCAATGATTAAAATTTTCTTATCGTGGAGAGTCTTACTTACTTTGCTTAAGTAAGTATCTTGCATCCACCAATATTTAAAGAGTGTATTATCTAATTTCTCCATTTTGCTCTCCTTATAAAATATTTTATGCTTGAAGAAAGTTTTTAAATGCACAAGGATTATTCTTATGCAAACTTATAAATATTAACAATAATATTTTTCTGGTTTGCATTTTCTATAATAGTCTCTTCTATTTCATTTATAAAAGCAAATGAACCTATTACAATGTTAGTTGAACCTTTCTCCAATGCGCTATCAAGCGGAACAACTTTTATCTTGTTAATATAGTGACCCTGAATTGATGTATTACTATCTATAAAAAAGTCTATCTTTATATTAAACATTTCAAGAAATCTCATTACTAATCTTCCAGATTCACCAGCGCCATAAATAGAAACCGTTTGGATATTCTCATCTAATAAATTTTCCAATATTCTCAATGTCTTAGAATAATTACTCGTTAAATATTGTTCTTGAGATAAATGTTGTTTTAATAACAACTTAGAATCTTTTAATGTAACTGCTCCATGAATCCAGTATAAGTCATCTTTTAGGTTATTTTTCTTTAAAATATATTCTGCATTGTTAAACTGTTTTAAGCTGTCTTCTGGAATAAACTTGTGTTTATTTAATTCAAAATAACCATTTTTAAATACTAATTTCCCTAATTCTTTGGCTTCCTTTGTAGTCGGTAAATAAAAGAGTCTATTTATTACCTCGATTAATTCATGTGGCTTATTGTAAATTTTCTTCTTAAAATCCTTATTGTTTCCGAAGAATTCTAAAAATATTGTTTGAAAAAATAAAATTCCTTGTTGTATAATTTCTTTGTTATTTATATTTTCATCACTATCGTATTTTTCTTCAAAAATGGGTTCTATTTTGTTCCCAACAACTTTATAATCAATTGTACTTAAGACATTATTATTTATTATTGATTCAATAATCTGACAGTGTTCAAAGAATTTCTTGATATATTGATCTTCTTCATTCTCATCTGAAATAAAACTCAAGTATCTTGTCCCACTAAACAAGTTGAATTTAATATTTTTAGTCACCATAGCTAATATGTGAGTGTATTTACTATTTGAATCCGTCTCTTTCATTATCTTCTCGATATTTGAGGCAGTAGTGCCTCTATAACCAAAATCTAAAGTTGCAATTTTATCACCAGACAAAGTATCCATCAATAACTTTTGAAGTAATTTTTTCTTCCTATTAATATTTTTGATTACTAAAGAATTCGTATTATCGTTTAATAGGAACATTTTCAAATTATTGACTTCGCTTTTCTCTAAATCCCCTATCTTAAGTTCATAAATTTTTTCCATCGTATCATTTAAGTCTATTTTCAACTCTAACAGCTCAATAACACTTTTCACAGTGAATTTTTTTCTTGAATCAATTAAATTATCAACTGTACTTTCATCCAAGTTGGTAAGGGTAGCTAAAAAAGTAGACTGTCTTGATAGGTAAAGTAGATCAATATTAATAGCATAATTTCTAAATCTCATAGAGTTCTTTAAAAGCTTTTGGAAAAACTTACCCTCACTCATTATTGGATAAATACTTTCAATGTCTTCTTCCTCTAGGACATCCATTACCCATTCTATAAAAATAGTTAGAAAAGGGCCGATAATAGTTGAACCTAAATTAAAATAAAATTTATCCTTTTTACTAAGGTTGCATGTTAAATTTCCAACAAGCTTTCTGAATGATTCTAATTCAGGTAGGTTATTTTGCAGATAAATATTTTCAAATGCTAGACCATTATTATGTTCTATTGCATTAATATCATAATATATAGAATTAATGCCCTTAATAAGCGCATTTTTATAATCAGAAATAAAGTTATCTCCAATATGAAGAACTTTTGATGGGCGTACTTCATACTTTGTTAATAAATATTCATATAGAGTTCCCGTGGCTTTTGAAAAATTCATATCACAAGATACAATAATTTCATCTATTAAAGTGAAGTCAAAATTATGAAATTCTAATATACTCTGGATTTGATTTTTATTCAGATACATATCAGATAGTAATACTATCTTTTTCCGTTGCTGCTTAAGATACCTTAAAAATGAATATATACTGTGATTAATATAGGTACATTCTTTTTCCTTTTCAATTTCAATTGCCTTCACTTCATTAAGATCACATATATTCGAATGAAATGTTCTATAAACATCATCAATAGTATATTCATGGTTCGTTTTGAGCTTCTCGCTTTTCACTTTTCTTTGTGCCATTTCCCTTAGATGTTTAAATTGTAAAGGCGTTATTCCTTTTCTTAAAAGACCCTTTTCTAAGGCTTCAAGTCCAACTAAATGAAAAACATCATTTGGCTTTTTAACTGTCCGGAAAAGTAATGTATCAAAGATATCTATACTAATGACTTCGTATTCATCAATATGTTCCTTTCTTATTTTTAGATTTTCATCTAATTGCCATATATCTTTTATCATTTTTCAACTCTTTCCCTTTAATAGAGTATCTAATAATGTCCAAACTCGTTCACTTGACTTATTATCTTTAAATTGATGAACAATATTTGTTAATACTCCTCTAATTTGTTTATATGAGTCATGATTCAATGCTTTCTCAATTTCAGTTAATAGACCTTCCTGATTGAAAACCTTCGGCCCCGGAGTCCAAAAGTCATAAGGCTCTAAATTAAAACCTCTATTATTTTGATAAAAATCTATATCGACAGGTGTAAAAATTAAAGGAATATTTGTAAGCAATAAATCAAAATAAACTGATGAGTAATCTGTAATCAATAAATCTATATTAGCAATTATTTCGTATAGATCTATATTCCTATTTACTAACTCATCATCTTCAATAAACTTAATTACATCTGAGCAATCTTTATATAAGTTGATATCTAATTGATTGTACTCCATATGATGAAGTTTACAAATAAAATATAGTTTATTTTTTCTTAAATAACTCACAAAATTATCTTTAGAAAATTTCTTAAATCCAAAGAAATTATTCCAGTTTCTGTCGCCATTTTCTCTCAAATCAACCTTCCATTTTCTATAAGTGGGAAGGTACATGATGATTTTTTTTGCAAATATGTTTTCCCCAAAAATCTCTTTCATTAGTGCTGGATTTTTATCAAATAAGAAATCATTACGCGGCATACCACAAATTTCATATTTATTTGGACTATTTGGGAAACTAGCATTAAATAAGGTACTGTATGTCTCAGAATAGGAAATTATTTTATCAGTATTAACTTTGACATCTTCACTATAAGAGTTGAAAAACAAATCGGTTCTAGTTCCGATTTTTTTCAAAGGAAAACCATGCCATAGTTGAACATTTATTATTGATGGTTTGTAAACACTATAAATACTAGTGGAACAAATTAAATCAAAATCTGAATCATCCCTCAATTCCTCTTTATTAATGAGTTGTACATCATATTTTTCTTCTATAGATTTAGGCATATTCTTATAGAGTGCAAATGTATTACTTCCCGAATTATTCAGGTTTAATAATGCTACTTTTTTCTTTAATCTTGGATTAATATAATCAACTTTTTGTACGTCTTTTAATTTTTCTTTATATTTTTCATCTAATTGCTTTGTGAATTGGGGATGTAAGACAGGAATAACTTTTCTAATATCAACCTTCAAATCTAGCAATTGATTAATAATTTCTGCACTATACTCACTTGCAATTAGTATAAGATCATAATTTAGACTAGTTATACTTTCAGGATTATATACATATTTTCCATTAAAGGTCCGATGCTGTTTTTGTTTGTCATTATCCATAAAACCGATAATCTCTACTTTGTTATGGTCAATTTTAGTTAATGTTTCTATACAGCAGCTTCCAGTACCAAAGATTATTATCTTCAAAGAAGTCACCTCATTTTGTTATTATTGCACTTCCAAAATAATCACTTATTGGTACAATGTTAATATTCTTTTCCTCGCAAAATTCTCTGACAGCTTTTTTAACTCCTTTGTAGTAATCTAAGTTGTAGTCGTGAATCATAATATAGCCCCCTTTTTCTAGACGGGGATAAAAGAAAGACAGTCCCTCATATGTGGGTTTATATAGATCTACATCTAAACTTACAAATGAAAACTTTTCATCCTCTAACCCTTTAGTGGTATCTGGGAAATAACCTTTTTTCACTTCTACATTTGTTCGAGAAATTTTCTCTAAAACCAAGTTAATACTCGTGTTTCCATATCTTCCTTCAGTAGCATTAGAAAGTAAAAAATCTTCTTCTATTTTAATATCTTCTTCATTAAAGCCTTCAAATGTATCAAATAGATATAATTTGTTTTCAGGAAATAACTTACTGATCAATTTACTGAAATCCCCTCTATATACTCCTAATTCAGCAACTGCCCCTGATAATTTTTTTTCATTTATTTCTTTAGCTAAAAATTCCATTGTAGATATACGGACAAAATCAATCCCCTTTATTGGATAATCCGGGTAATCATATATTGATATGTCACTCCTGGAAACACTCTTATCTATCGTGCTTATTGCATAATCATTATATAGAGCTTGTATTTTTGCTGTACTACAGTATTTATTAAATTCCTTGTATATGTTAAAAGTTTTTCGGATCATTTCAATCCCTGACTTTGGCAAATGAACTAATGGTGAAAATATTTTATTTTTGGGAATTCCTAGTCCAATTAATTGTCTTCTCATCTCTTGAGCATAACTTTCACTAGCTATTAATATTTTGTCATAATCTGTTAATTCTAATTCATTAAACCCCATAATTTTGCTATCATTAAAAGTTTCTCCATGTTTTCTTAAATCATTGTCTAAAAAACCTAAAATTACTACCTTATTTAAGTCTAAATAACTTAATAAATCTTCCGCTCCGCTACCTGTTCCAAATATATATATCCTTAATTTATTGTTCATATTTTCACTCATTTCTTTTAATTATATTCTATTTCTCCAATAGCTAAAAACTCAGGATCTCCATTATTTTTTATAACCTTAATACGAAACTTTTTATACAAACTTTTATTGTTAATCACAAAAAATCTCTTTGGTCCATACATTACCCAATCAGTTACATTTTCTCTCTCATCTAACAATATCCAACTATCTCCACCCCATGCTTGAAACACCCAATTTTGAGGCATTCGCAGTGCTGTATCATAATTTAAATGTGGTTTTTGAAGAGATATAGTGTAAACACTTATTAATGTCGGTTCTGGAAATGAAAATTCTATCCAACCACTTGTTTCTCCCTTTTCAGTTGCCCACGTCTGGTATTGATCTGTTAAATCCTTATTAAATGCTTGAAAAGGATGGCAAGGATATCTCCCTTCCTTAAAATAAGAACTACTTTTTACGATTTCAATTGATTCTTTCTCATTACATATAATAGGTATTTTATTTATAACTATTTCTTCGTATATATCATTTAATTTATACTTTAATCTAACTGCTGGAAGGCTAATGTCACTAACAAATATGTCATTTCCATAGATGTCTTGGTTAGATTTAATAAGATAAAAGTCACCTATGAGTGTTTGTTTTTCATAAGATATTAGAGGTTTAGTTTCTTGGCCAATATTAGATATTGAAGCAACCCCATCTATAATCTGATCTTTTATATTACATCTAATCCTTTGCCCGATCATCATTTCTTTTATGTTCAGAGCCTCATCCTTATGCATTAAACGTCCATCCGAATCTATTTCAATAGCTTGAAAAACAAAAAAATTATCATCTAGGTTTGTAATTTCAATCTCATGTATATCGTTAGACAGCTTTCGCTTTTCAAAAAGAACATTTTCATAATCCATTACAAAACATTCATCATATAGTTTGTCACTTGATGAGAAGATATATGGAATCCCATCAATTTTTATAGATATTTTCGAAGAATTATTAATATGTTTCCCACCGATAATTCTTATAAATGAACCTCTGAATTTGAATTTTATTTCTTCATTTTTATTTGTTGTCTTCATACAACGATAGACGGTATGATCTTTGAATTTATTATTTTTAAGATTAGTTTCTTGCTTCAACCAATTCCCAGTATAGTGAAATTCTACTGAATCACTCTCGTATCTTCTATATTCCTTGTATTTATCTTTGTTTTCAATATACTTATGAACATAGTTCTTTATTGTCGGTGCAAGATCATTATATGTTTGCTTACATATATCCAAATATGCTCCAAATAAATTCTTAATCTGTATAGCTTTAACTTTCGGATTTTCTTCGTTTTTAACCTTTTGTATACTTTTCTCTAGTAATTCAAATTGTACCCTAGTAATTGGTCTTATATAGACATTATAAAATTCATTTTCTAGAAGCTTACTAATCTTTTTATCAAAATTCACATAAACTGATTGAATCTTAGTCAATCTATTATTTAATACTACTTCTTCTAACGTATTTATCTGGTCATCGATTTCGATAATTAGCTTAACAAAATCCCTCATTGAATTGTGCATTTTTCTTACTTTATCAGTGACGTATTTAAGACCTGAATCAATTACGTTGTTAGAAAATGCTTCTTTTAAGACAACCTTAGTTTGTAGTCTACTATTTATTACATCTTCTAGTTGCTGGAAGGGAGCTCCTTCAATTTTTGCTCCACCATTTGTGGTATTAATAAACTCTACATGCTTGTTTTTTCCTATATACTGCTGCATTAGAAAACGCATTTGGTTAAATGCAGAATTTGAGTTTATTTTGTTCCCAAAGACATCCTCAACTTCAACTAAGTCAATAATATCTTTTTTTTGAATTTCAGCATTTTTGTTTCTCCCACGGTTAATATCTTTGGAATAGAATAAATTGTCCTTAAAGGCGAGGTTTTGCCCAACTAAAATGATCATTCCTACTTCTAACCTTGATAGGATATCAATAGTGACAATTGCAATTGAAAAGGCATCATTTATTATATAACTATTGTTTTTATTCTCAAGATAAAAAGGAGACACTGTGTCCTGTGATGTTATAAAATGAAATTTAGGGCCAGGGTATCTTTGAATTGTCTCATAACCAACACTAGTACCGTATATCATTGGTACAGAAGTAATTCCTTCTTTCTCAAAAACACTAAAAACAGAAAAGTTATGCTCTTGTGGATCATATGTTAATACTGCATCTGGCAGGATATCATTTGCAATTAGTGCTTTGTTCGCCGAACCTACTGCAAAAATATAAGCTAAGCCCTTCTCTTTGATATATCTTAAGTTATCATATTCATCTTGTAATGAAGGACCAGCTGAAACAATTAATACAGGTTTGTCCTTAAAATAATCTTTTTTCTCTTCAATAAAATTTGGAGTACTTAATGTTGTTGGTAAATTCATTAAAGAATTTAGAGTCCATCTCCTAGCAAAATGATAATCTACACCAAGGTTATAAACTCTTGCTTCTATAGCAATTTTTATCCTCTTTGCAAAACTGCTAAATTGATTGGGAAATATTTTTTCATAACTAGGCAAGGGAATCAAAACAACATCCCCGAATATTGATGAAGAGAAATCGTTTAAATATCCTTCTAAGGAGTTGGCATTTTTTTCTAAATAGATTTTTTCCAAATTACGTGTATTAAAATTGGGAAAAATACGATTATTTAATAACTCTTTAAACAAAGTAATACTCGGTTCATAGATAGAAAATTTAGTATCAGGAAAAACTTTTGTAAAGTATTCAATCTGATAACCAAGCCCAATCCCATAAAACATGACATGAGTATCATTGCTAATGTTACTAGAATAATTTTGAATTATCCTTTCCGCTTCCTTTAACGGGTTATACTTACTATGAATGTATATGGATTGATTTTGAGTAACAGCTTTTATCGTTAATTCATGACTTCTTGTTTCTTCTATTATTGGCTCTAATAGGTCATTACCTAAAAATTCATTCTTTACTATATTTAAAACACTTGGATAATGTAATTTAAGGTAGTTTAAACTTTCTTTATACATACACATTCACCCCGTTCCGTTATTTCTTGCAATTTCATTTAAAATAGCTCCTCTTTCAGCAGCCACTGTCTTAAAGTATCCTTTTTAATTGTAGCTTCATTAAAAGGAGATGGAGGTTCACCATTATATTTTTTTAATGTTCTATAGTTAGGTCCTTTACCTCCAAATGAAGGTAGCAATATAAATAGTTCTTCTGTCTCTAACGCTATCTTCGCCTCATCTTCAGTCATTAACTGTTCATACATTTTTTCCCCAGGACGAAGACCAATTTCTTTAATTTGCACTTTGTCATTCAGATTATGTTTCTTGCTAACTCCCTCAATTAAAACCTCTACTAAATCCTTCAATTTTATGACAGGCATTTTTAAAACAAATACTTCTCCTCCAAAAGCCATCTCATTTGCTTTTAAAATAAGAGAAATCGCTTGCGACGGGGTCATCATGTACCTTAACATTTCCAAATCTGTGACATTAACTTTTTTGTCAATTAGGATTTGCTTCATAAAAAGCGGAATAACAGATCCACGTGAACCCATTACGTTCCCAAATCTTACAGAACAAAAAACTGTATCCTTTGGTCCCTTTTGATATTCAGTAGCAGAAATTAATTTTTCAGCCGTTAATTTAGTTGCTCCATAGGTATTTGTTGGAGCTATAGCTTTGTCCGTACTAGTAAATAATACTTTCTTCACACCTGCTTCTAATGCAGCCTGTATAACATTTTGCGTGCCTAACACATTAGTTTGGACTGCTTCAAATGGGTTATATTCACAAGCTGGAACATGTTTCATAGCAGCAAGATGGAAAACATAATCAATATCCTCCATTGCACGAGAGAGCCTTTTCTCATCTCTTATATCACCTATTAAATACCGGATATTTTGATGTTCCTGTAATTCTTGCTGCATCTCAAATTGTTTATATTCATCTCTGCTAAAAATTCGGATAACATTTGGACCTTGCAAAAGCAATTCTTTTGTTAAATACTGACCTATAGTCCCGGTACCGCCAATAATAAGGATTTTTTTATTCGTATACATTGTTTTTTGCATCAAAATACCCACTTCGTTAGTTTCATTTTACTTCAAAGTTCCTCTCTGTTTCTCCGTTAATTATTTCAAATTGTGGTAAAATCTCGTATAAAATAATATCTGCAATAAGAGTTGAGTCTTTATTTTCCATCGCTTCCATTAAATTAGGCAACTCTGTATCGAAAGTCGCGATACTCTTTAAAACTTCTTCCCAGCCTACTATATTATGTTCTATACCATCAATACTTTTGACTGTCTGATAAATCCATCCAATACCTTCTAATAGAAGGGTTAACGTTTCCCATGTTTGATCTGTTGGGTCTTGATATAACTCTTCAACCATTTTTTTTATTTCTGGAATTCCTCCATTAGTATAATCGTATAAAGATACCAGCAGGTTTGAGACAAATTCTTCAACCGTGCTTAATTTTAGAGTGATTTCTTTAATTTCAGATATGTTGTCCAAGATATAATCAATATGTTCCGAATAAATTTCATTACCATCTATATTTAAGTGACTAAAAAATTGATCGCTATCAGCTATGAGTTCGTTGATTTTCTCTATAAGTTTTGTTGTGCCTATTTCACTATTCTCAAAAGTAAATTCCATATTCATGGCGAATAATTTCATAATTAACTCCTCCGATTCTTCAATATGTTTTATATCGACATTCTTCTACAAATGTTAACAATCTCTATAAAGGAATAGCTATAAGGACCTAGAGAGTTATTTTATAGGAAATTTAGAGAATCTTTCATTTATTATGTGGGGATCCATAAAATAAAATACACAAAAAAGAAGACCTTGAATATCCAAGGTCTTCTCGTCTTTTCATTGAAAATTATCCTAATAATTGTAGTACTGATTGAGGTTTTTGGTTTGCTTGAGCAAGCATAGCTTGTGAAGCTTGTCCTAAGATGTTTGCACGAGTCATTTCCATTACCTCTTTAGCCATGTCTACGTCACGAATACGAGATTCAGCTGCAGATAGGTTTTCAGAAGAGTTGTTTAGGTTAGAAATAGTGTGCTCTAAACGGTTTTGGAATGAACCAAGATCAGAACGCTGTGCAGAAACTGTTTCAATTGCGTTGTTGATTACTTTGATTGCTGCAGTTGCATCATCATGGCTTTGAACGCTTAATGCAGAAGCTGTTTTAGCACTGCTAGTGCCGTTAGTAACACCATTACCACTGAACTTTGCACCCGCTACAGTATCATTCTCTGTTAAAGCCTCAACAGAAGTACCAACTGTTGCATCAGCACCTTTATCTCCTTCTAATCCTAAAGCAGCTGCACTCATGTTCATAATTTCAATTTCCATGCTTTGGCCTTGGTTAGCACCAATTTGGAAAGTTGCAGTAAATGATGTACCAGTTCCACCATTAGCAGTTCCAGCGCCACCACTTAGCAATTTCTGAGTGTTAAACTCAGTTGTATTTGAAATACGGTTGATTTCAGAAGTAAGCTGGTTGATTTCTTTTTGGATCTCGTTACGGTCTACAGTTACGTTTGTGTCGTTTGCTGCTTGTGTAGCAAGTTCACGCATACGTTGTAGAATGTTGTGAGTTTCTCCAAGAGCACCCTCAGCAGTTTGAATCATAGAGATACCGTCTTGAGCGTTACGGCTAGCTTGGTCTAATCCACGTACTTGAGCACGCATTTTTTCAGAAATCGCTAGACCTGCAGCATCGTCTCCTGCACGGTTGATACGAAGACCTGAAGATAGTTTTTCCATTGCTTTTGCACCAGCATTGTTATTTACGCCCATTTGACGGTAAGTGTTTAATGCTGAAATATTGTTGTTGATAATCATTGTTTGTTTCCTCCCTGATTTTGAGTGTCCCACATCCATGTGGTAGTTTTAGTTTAGCTTGGCTGAAGAGCGGCCGTCCCTTCAGCTTCTATAAATTATATCGGCATATTGTTTAATAGTTTTAGAGTTATTTTTACTTTTTTATTTTTTATTTTTCAAAAGCTCAAGCAAATTTGCAGGAAGATTGGAAGCTTCACTGTTTGCTTTTTGAATTTGCAGATAGACTTCTTTTCTGTGTATGTCGACTTCTCTTGGCGCATTTATACCGAGTTTGATTTGGTCGCCATCAATCGCTAGGATTGTAAGTTCGATTGTGTCATTGATGATAATTGATTCATTCTTTTTTCTAGTCAGCACTAACATCAGAAATCCCCCTTAGGATCAGCTTGGAAAAGAGGATGTTTGGTCTCATAAGTTGATTCATTTAGGATAAGCTGTTTACCCTCTTTCTCTTTCACATTAATAACCACTGGGCCTTTTAAATTGGCAGTAGAAGCTGAAAATGGTTCTTTTAATGTTAGTATGACAAAAGTTGCAACATTTTCGTGACTTTCTATTTTTAAGGATTCAATCATTGCTGCTGGAAGCTCATATTGATATTCCGGAAAAAAAGGATATGGATCCACAACCACAAAGGCTAGTTCTGGAGTTTGTGTTGATTGCAGTATAAAATAAGGTAATTCATTTAAAAATGGCAGCAAGGCAAATTCTGTTTCATCCTGAAACCCAGGGATCCCATTCTTAAAATTAATAACGTGTTTTTCATCAATTTCTTGTTCTCCTTGATATTTCGTGGCTAATTTCATCTTTTTCACCTCTTAAACATACTGGTCCATGCGGAAGTTAACGACTTCAATTTCAAATGAATCTTTTTGTCTTAGATAAGGATCTGCTTTCCAATTTTCATGCTGCATGATTGGTTTATTTGCTGTAACATCGATTCTTGGCTTAGATGAAGTAAAGTTTACATCGACGTTTCCTGGATCATAATCGATCTTTACTCGAAATGGTGTTTTCGGCAAAAAACCGAGCCCTATTTCTTTCAGAGGAGGGCTAGTATTTTGCTTAGAGATCCGAGCAATAGCATCGCTGCCATTCTCAATCATCATCATTTGATCTCCTTCACGCGCTCTTCTTGCCACACCTTGTGCGAGCATTTGTTTCCCTTGCTCTGCCCACTCTCGTGTTCTTCTTGCAGCGCTTTTCTGATCAATATCCGCAAATGCTTCTGTTTGATCAATATTCAGCTTAGACTTTTTATAGTTGATTTCTAATGTAGCAGCAGGCTGTTCAATGCGCATATCTGCTTGAGGCTGCTGCATTTTCATTGTCGGCTGATAAATATTAATACCTAATTGTGCACTTATTTGATGCACCTGCAAAGAAGGCATGTTCATAGTTTCACCACTTTTATCTAAAAATAGAAAGAAAAGCTATCAAGATTTGATAGCTTAACGTAAAAAGTCAATTAAAGAAGGCTGTATAATTCGCGAGCCAACCGCTAAAGAGGCACGATGTAACGTTTCTTGTGATGTCAGTTCAATGATGGTCTTTTCTGCGTCAATATCTTCATTTTCTGACATAGTGGACTTTGCAATGATCTCCTGGGATGATAGTCTGCTTTCTACCATTTCAACTCTGTTATACCGGGCTCCAAGCTCAGCTCGTTCTGAAATGATATTATCTACATGGCCATCAAGAACTCCAAGAAAATTACTAAGATCCTCACCCTTTGTTTCAGGAGATTCTAATGCAGTAACAAGTTTACCTATGTCCGAAAAGAAATCTAAAGAAAATACATTTTGAGGTGTAATGTTAACATTCAGATTAACACCTTTTGTTACTTCAATATCAACATCTCTTTGGTTCACCGAAACAGCTCCAACTTCCTTTGCCACGTACTCGCCTGTAACTGGAACTTCTACCTTTGATCCCTTAGAGTCAATGAATGCTCCGCTAGTATCATTCCAAAGAAGCTGTGTACCATCTTCCGCAAAAAGCGTGTAATCTTTTGCGTTACCTTCATTGATTGTTGCTATATCGATTTCTTGATCAACCTTACTTAAATCAACCGGTTTACCGGATGTATCAGAACCATTAAAGATATACTTATTATTAACTTTTGTATTAGCAATAGATTCAAGGTGATCACGAAGCTGCTTCACTTCACTTGCAATCGCCTGACGCTGAGATGTTTCATAAGAATCATTAGACGCTTGACTAGTCAGCTCCCGAATCCTCTGCATCACAGAATTTACTTCATCCAAAGCCGCATCCCCATTATCCATCCAGTTATACACTTCTGAAAGATTACGGTTAAACTGCTCGACTTCAACTACTTGAGAGCGGTAGCGCATGCCTTTCATAGCGACAACAGGGTCGTCTGAAGGGCGGCTTACTTTTTTACCAGTTGTAAGCTGCTCTTCAAGCTTACCTAGGTTTTTATAGCTGTTTTGTATATGCCGCAGCGAGTTGGCTGAGAGCATGGATTGTGTTACGCGCATTTAGTTTCCTCCTTATCTGCCGACTCTGCCCATGCCGTTGATTACTGTATCAAGCATTTCGTCGATGGCAGTCATTTGCCGTGCGGCAGCGTTGTAGGCGTGCTGGTATTGAATCATATTGGTCATTTCTTCATCAAGTGAAACCGAGCTGACAGATGAACGATTATATTGGACTGTGTCTACTAGGTTTCCTGTATTACGGACCATGCGGTTGGCTTCTTCTGTATCAACACCCATTTGGCCGATGATTCCTTGATAGAAGCTCATAATGCTCGATGTTGAGCCATTGAATTCCATGTTGCTGTCTTTCACGTTCGCAAGAGCTAATGCATTTGATCCGTCTCCGACAAAGGATTGATTGGAAGGATTCACTCCTGTTCCTTCAAGGTCAAATGACCAGCTGTCGCCTGCGCTGAGATTTTTAATCGTTGAGGTATCTAATTTAAGACCGAATAATTCCATGTTCTCTGGTACATTTTGATTTTCATGCCCAGTAATTGGGTTGCCGGTATTCATATCAGTAGCTGTATATGTCCACTGTCCACCATTATAGGAAACTTCTATTTTTACCTGGTCATGGATTACCGGTGGTGTATCCGTAGAAGTAACACCAGCAAAAGCGCCTAGTACTGTTGGATTGCCACTCGCAGTGTTTGCTCCGCCAGCACTAATGCCGCCGCTAAACATTTTTCCGCTTGATGATGCGGCAATATTATTCAGTTCGTTTTTAATATCATCAGAGAGTTTTAGCTTGGAAGCCGCACCTTCAGGTGAACGCAGCTCGCCGCCTTCAAAAGAGAAGAAGTCAAAGCCTTGTTTTTCACCATTTTGAATTTCAGTGATGCTCCAGCCGCTGTTGTGAACAGCATTAAACGAATTGGCAAAACGGAAAGCCATTAGGTCAAGGTTTGCAAGCATTTGCGGATATTCGCCAACTTGAGCGCCAGTTGCATCCATATATCCATATGATTGCATCTGTGATAGCAGCTGTCCGTTTGAAGTGAAATCTGCAGCAGCTATTTCTTTGTTGCCGACTGTGAAGCCAGTCACTGCTCCAGATTCTTGATCCTTTTTAACGGTCATTTCGTTAATGAGATTATTTTTCCCATCTACAAGTGTGCCAACTGATTTGCCATTACTGTTTAAAATTTCAATCGTATACTTGCCTTCAGCCATACTGCTGGCCATGCCGCCGCTCGGTGATGGAGTAACTTTAATATTCACTAACCCGGACAGCTGATCAACAAGGGCATCTCTTGCATCGTACAGGTCGTTTGGCAGGTAGCCGTGCGGTTCAACATCGCCGATTTGATTATTGATGTTTTGGATTTGTCTAATAAGCGAGTTAATTTCTTTCACTGAGTGATCAATTTGATTACCCAAGTCTGTTTTTTGCGCTTGAATTTGACCTGATAGATAGTTAAACGTTTCAGCCACTGCAATTCCGCGCTGTCTTACAACCGATCGTGCTCCAGAGTCTTCCGGCTGAACGGAAAGGTCCTGCAGAGAGTTCCAGAAGCGATCAAGCGTTTGAGCCAGTCCATCCTCGGAAGGCTCGTTCATCACGTCTTCCATTCGTGTTAAAGCCTCACTGCGGGAGCTCCAGTAACCGAATTTATTGTTTTCATTACGAAACTGCGAATCTAGGAATCCTTCGCGAATGCGCTGAACAGACCCTGCTTCAACACCTGTTCCCATTTGGCCAGGCAGAAGCGGACTGTTCATGCCGATGGATGGGTAGGCTTCCGTCTGATTGAAGTTAACACGCTGACGGGAGTAGCCTGGTGTATTTGCATTTGAAATATTATGTGCAGTTGTATATAAAGCACCCTGCTGCGTGAAAAGCGCGCGGCGTGCTGTTTCTAACCCCATAAATGATGATCTCATCGTTATCCTCCGATCGCTGTATGGCTACGCACGTGAATTGAACATGCCCTTTTGCGGTTTAGACTGGTTACTCTTTGGATTTGTATAATTAAAGTTCTGCACCGATTGCGGCTGCAGAAGACTCATAGACATATTGACGAATTGCAGTGATTGGTAAATGAGCTGCTGATTAAGCTGATTGCGCTCCTGCAGTGCTTCCACTTCTTTTACCAGACTGTCCTTCAAGGTTAAGGCTTTATTTTTGATATCTTCCTCTAAGAAAGGAAGACAATCTTCAAGCGTTGGTTTTTCCTGCTGAACAACCTTACTGCAGGTAGCTTGCCGCAGCTGTTCCATCTTTTCAATCGCGGCAACATGGGACTGCTCGTCCTTCAGCATTTGATCAAGGGCAGGCATGTCGCCAGCCTTAATAATGTCAGTCTTTTTAATTGCAAGCTCATTAAGACTTTTGTGCAGCTTCAGAAGATTTTCCATTGCTGTTATAAGAGCAGTGGCAGACATGCGCTTCCCTCCTTAATGTTTTGTGTAATAGCTGACGATGCTTTTCGCAATATCTTTTGGATTTGGCTTGTAGTTGCCGTTTTCGATTTGAACTTTCAAATCGTCAATCTTCGCTTGGCGGGCCTGTGTTGTTGAAGACGCCTGCTGCATTTCTTTTGCTGCAGAAGAGATTTCAATTTTATCAGACGCAGATGCCGCACTTTTGCTCGTTTGATCAATTTTGTTCATCTGGCGTTTATAAGGATTCATTCCTGAAGTTCCAATATTATTGATTTTCATTGCTTATCACTCACTTTCGTTTCCGTGCAAAATGATTCTTACTTCTATTATCGGTGAAAAACGCAGATTTTTAAATATTTCTTAGCATTTAGTAAAATTTACTTATCTATGCATGCTGATTTTATTAAGTTTCTGCGTGTTGTTTTCCGCTGCAGGGTACTCGCTTTCCGCGGGTGAGAGCTGAGCTTCCTCGGCGCCTTGCGCCTGCGTAATCTCATCCTTCTCACTTCTCCCGCAGGAGTCTCGTACCCTTCCGCTCCAAACAACAAAGCAAAAGAACAAATTATTTTTCAATAGAAAAGCAAGTAAGAAATATATGACTTTTTCCCTACTTGCTTTTAACTTGTTGTTATTTCTATTTGTCATCAAAGACAAAATAGGCGCCTTGTTTGTCGCGTTTTTCGATGTCTTTTTTGCGTTCTTCTTCGGTTGCGTGATTTTGCAGTTCTTTGCGCAGGGAGACTGCACAGGTTGCGCAAATTTTCCCTTCGCGGATGGATGTCCCGCATTTTTCACAAGGGTAGCCAAGGTTCGGGAACTGTGCCAGTTTCAGACGCCCAGTTTTAATAAATTTGAGGATCAGTGTTTCCTCAACACCAGTTGCTTCGACAACTTGGTTCATCATGGCTGTGCGATTTTCACGTTTGCGAATGTATTGGTAAACCGTTTCATATGCTTTTTCTTCTTCGTTATAGCATTTTTGACAAATATTTCGGAATTGATTCATAACAAAAAGTGCATCACATTTAGGGCAATTTGATAGTTCAGCCATTGTTTCCACCTCTAATTTTCTTATCTCCACTAGATCAGTTATGGACTCTACCCGCGCGCGACGGTCAGTGAAATTACCGTCTTCGCACCAGCTTCCTTTAAAAGAATAGCTGCATGCCGCAATGTAGATCCTGTTGTATATATATCGTCAATTAAGACAATTTGTTTACCGGATAAATTTGTCTGTTGAGTTATCTGAAAAACCTGCGGTAAATGAATGCGGTCATGTCGGGATTTTTTTGACTGTTTTTCAGAGTGTTTTCTGGCGAGGAGGTGGGCGGGTTCTTTTCCTAATGAAAGAATGAGCGCTTCGGATTGATTAAATCCCCGCTCATAAAGGCGCTCCGGACTAAGCGGGACAGGTACAATAAGGTCGTATGTTAGGGTTCCAAGCTGGTGTTTCAGCAAGCTTGCAAACGCTGCTGCCACAGCATAATCACCTCTATATTTAAAAAGTGCGATCAGTTCCTTACAATAATCATTATACATCAGCACCGAAATATTACGATCCAAAACACCGGACCAAGCTTCGTTTTCCTCCCATCGCAGACAATCCAGACACATTCCATCCTGCTGGTATGGGTTTTGCCCGAGCGGTCTCGAGCAGAGTCGGCAAACCTCGCCACTGATAAGTTCTAATTTTTCTAAACACTCCTGGCATAACAAAGGACCTTCCTCCTTTGCAAACAAACTGTGCCAGCTCACCACTTTCTTTAATTCAGTTCCGCATCCCAGGCAAAACATAATCAATCAGCCCTTTCTCAAACGCTTCTTTATTCATATTGGTGATTTGCCTGGTTGCCTTGTTCATCGCGTTTGTTTTTCCATAATGAAAAAAAGTAATATTTCCGTTCGGCTGGCTCGCACTTCTGCCTGCCCTGCCAGCAATCTGCACTAGAGCACTTTCAGTAAAAATGCGATCCTCTGCGCCAAGCACTGCAACATCAACACCAGGAAAAGTGACTCCTCTTTCTAAAATCGTTGTTGTCACAAGCAGCGGTGTTACCTTGCTCCGCATCCGCTGTACTTTTTCTTTTCTTTGCGGATCTTCCGCATGGACACCTTCAATACGTTCATCAAAGGTTTTCATGTAAGGAAGCAGTGTTTCCATTAATTCAATTTTAGGCAGAAAAAGGAGAGCAGGTGTTTGATCTGTAAGTCTTTTTGTAATCCATGCTTCTACATTTCGGGGAAGCTTTCCGCGTTTTAAGGTTTTCTCCCAATTGCCGCACCACTTCAGTTCAGGCACGGGCAGTGGATGACGATGGTAGCGGCCCGGGATTGTTACGAAAGGGCGGGTTCCTCGCTTGCATTCATTTTGCCATTTTTCGTTTGGGGTTGCTGATAGGTAGATGAGGGACGAAACGTTTTTGCGCGCCTTTTGAGCAGCACGCTGTAAGGATGCGTCAGCAGAAAATGGAAAGGCATCGACTTCATCGATGATGATCGTGTCAAACGCGTCATGGAAGCGGAATAATTGGTGTGTGGTTGAGATCGTTAATACACTGTTTTCATTGCGGTCTTCGCTCCCTCCATAAAGAGCCGCCACTTTGATATCAGGGAAAACAGCTTGGAGACGCGGGCTGAGCTCGAGGACAACATCTGTACGCGGCGTTGCGATACAAACACGTTTTCCTTGTGCTAGTGCCGCCTCGATGCCAGCAAAAAGCACTTCCGTTTTCCCAGCTCCGCATACCGCCCAAACGAGCAGCTCCCCGTTCGCTTTGATTGCCTCGGTGACTTTTTTTGAAGCATGCGCCTGTCCTTGCGAAAGGGTTCCTTCCCATTTCAGTGGCACTGATTCTTTTGTTTGAACTTCAGGACCTGTCCATGTTAAAAGGGGTGTGCAGCTGCTGACTCTGCCCATAATGATGCATTGCCGGCAATATAAACATTCTTTTTCGCCGCAGCGAGCACAAGGAAACGCTGCAAATTGATGCCTGCTGCTGTTTCCGCAGCGTGTGCATATGGGTTTGCTTTTCTCGATGCTGATTCCTTTATGATAGTGGATATAGCCATTTTCATAGTGCTCTTGGAGTTGTTCTTTTGGAAAAGGGAGTTCGTCGTGAAGGAGCATACGGCCTTGGAGAAAGTGTTGAAGGTCTTGGCTGAAAGAGTAATTGGGGTTTGTTTCTGGGTGCGGGATTTGGGTGAGGGCTGTGATAGGTTTGTTGTCTGGGTCTGTGGGGGCTGCAAGCTTTAGTTTGTTTTCCTGCAGGATAAAGCGCAAATGGGACCACCTCTCTTTTTATGGTTATTTTAACATGAATTTGGGTGGGGGTCAGTTTTTAAGAGGTGGAATATGGGTCGTATTCGCCGTCCAGGGGATTTATTCGCTGTTCATTTGGTTTATTCGCCGTGAAAAAATTTTATTCGCCTTTAAATTCATATATTCGCTTTAAACATACTTTTATTCGCCAAACCTCTGATTCGTCACTGCCAACCACAAGAATTTACCGCCAGCCCAAAAACAACAAAAAAACACCACCCCCGCCCAGCGGAAATGGTGCTTTCTCAACTTCTATTTCTTCACCCAGCCAAGTCCCATTGATCCTTCGCCAAGATGAGTGCCAATAACCGGTCCAAAGTAACTGATTACGAATTCAACATGCGGGTATTGTTCTTCAAGCTCTGCTTTCCACTCAATCGCTTCCTGCTCACGATTTGCATGGATAATAACTGCGCGGTGCGGTTCTCCGCCTTTGACTGCTTCGCCGAGCAATTCAACAATGCGTTTCATTGCTTTTTTTCTTGTGCGGATTTTTTCAAATGGCACAATTAGTTTGTTTTCAAAATGCAATAGTGGCTTTACTTGAAGTAGGCTGCCGATGAGTGCCTGGGCACTTGATAGGCGACCGCCGCGCTGCAGGTGGGAAAGGTCATCTACCATGAAATAGGCCTTTAGGGTTTTGCGCATTTCTTCGAGGCGTTCCATGATTTCTGCCGCATTTTTGCCTGCAGCTGCCATTTCTGCCGCTTCTAAGACATAAAAGCCTTGAACCATGCAGCTGATTTCTGAATCAAACGGAAATACTTTAATATCTTCTACCAGACTTCCAGCGGACACGGCTCCTTGGAATGTGCCGCTTATGCCGCTTGAAAGGTGAATTGAAATAACTTCATCGTATTCTTTTGATAGCTTTTCGAACAGCTCCATAAACTGACCAACTGGGGGCTGTGATGTGGTTGGCAATTCTTTCGTTTTAACTTCTTCGTAGAAGCTATCTGCAGTAATTTCTACTTCCTCCTGATACGTTTCGTTGCCGAAAATCACACTTAGAGGAATCATATGTATGTTCAATTTTTCCCGTATTTCTAGAGGTATGTATGCCGTACTATCTGTAACAACAGCTGTTTTCATAAATAGAGCTACCATCCTTATCCTTTTTTCTCTACTATATGTTCTTCTATTATTTTATATGAATGAATGGAAAATTGCATTACTTACAAGCAGATTCTTACAGATCCCTTTGAAAATATTTAATAAAGATCAGGTCTTAAATAGAATAGCCAATATATATAGAAAAATTTTAAAATTACGTGAATCTGTGAACATCTTCTAATTTCTAACAAATGTGTTAAACTCTATATTTGTTAATTGACATATTTTATAAGAAAGGTGGTCTAAAGGCAGGTGGCAGACTTTTTTCACTCTCAATTTCTGCACAAGCATTATGAAGCAGATTTTGAAAGTAGAGTCGTTTTTAATCACAAAATTCTACGGTATGAATTACAAAAACACGATAAAATCATAATTCCTGCTCTACAGGAACAGATCAGCGGTTCCGAGTTAGCAGATTGGCTTATAGAAAATTCCTCTCCTCAAGATATAGATACGCTCGTGTTGATGATTCAAAAAGCACGCAAACACAATTCTGACACGAAAGCTACGATCGAAATGATTGTGTCAGCTCTCACCATGGATACTCTCACATATAAAAAAGAAGCTTTATAACTCTACACATCCCAATATTTCATTTACACAAAAAAACACGTAAAGGGCGTCCCCCTTTACGTGCAGATTTTTTTATCGAACCTCAACCCAGCCGTTTTTAATCGCAACAACAACAGCTTGTGTACGGTCATTTACATTCATTTTTTGCAGAATATTACTCACATGGTTTTTAACAGTTTTTTCGCTAATGTATAAAGCTTCGCCAATTCCGCGGTTGCTTTTTCCGTCAGCCAACAGCTGAAGGACTTCGCATTCACGGCGCGTCAGCAAATGAAGTGGTCTGCGAATTTCCACTTGAACATACGTACTGCGATTGTTTGTCCCTTCAGAAGCCAAACGGCGGTATTCATTAACAAGGTTATGCGTTACTTTTGGATGCAGATAGGATCCGCCATCAGCCACAACCTTAACAGCTTCTACTAAAGCGTCCGCGTCCATTTCTTTTAGCAAATAGCCGCTTGCACCTGTTTTTAATGCGTGTGTTACATAGTTTTCATCATCGTGAATCGATAAGATGATCACTTTTGATTCTGGATATTTTTCAGTCAGCAAACGAGTTGCTTCTACCCCATTTGTATTTGGCATATTAATATCCATAATGACTACATCCGGGCGATACTTCTCAACAAGATCCATTGCCTCGCTGCCGTCATCTCCTTCTGCTACTACATCAAAAGAATTTTCGAAGTCTAAAATTCTTTTTACCCCTTCTCTAAATAACTGATGATCATCGATGATTACGATTTTTGTTGTCAAATTCTCCGCCTCCCAAGGTCTCTCTCTTTTATATCGCTTGCTTTATAAACTTAAAGGGATCTGTATAATAACGACTGTGCCTTTTCCTTGTTTTGAATCAATGGAAAGCTGACCCTCAACAAGTTCAACACGTTCCCGCATTCCCATAATACCAAAGGAATCCCCTTTTTTCTCTTTTATATTAAATCCTTTACCATTGTCGCGGATCACCGCTGCCACTCTGTCGCTGCGGATTTCCAGCTTGACCGAAATATCCGAGCACTGTGCATGCTTCAATGCGTTTTGCACTGACTCTTGAATAAGCCGGAATAACGCAACCTCATATTGAGGAGGCAAACGCAGCTCTGCTCCAATATTTTGGAAATTTATTTGAACGTTTTGATGATATTCTTCTATCGTTTGCAGGTATTTTTTCAAAGTTGGAACAAGCCCTAAATCATCAAGCGCCATTGGCCGCAGATCATATATAATCCTCCGCACTTCATATAAGGCACTTCTGACCATTTTCTTCAGACTCTTGATTTCCAGAATGGCCTCTTCCCCGCCGCGCTCTTTGTATACTCGTTCAATTAAATCAGAGCGCATCATGACATTCGCCATCATTTGGGCTGGTCCATCATGAATTTCACGCGACAGGCGTTTTCTTTCTTCCTCCTGTGCTTCGATGATTTTCAAGCCAAATTCCTGCTTTAGCCTTGCATCCTCCAACACCTCGCCCATTTGCTTGAGATCACTCGTCAAATAGTTCATCACGACCGTAATCTGCGAAATCAGGTGCTCAGCTCGTTCAATCGTATCATGAACGGTTACAAGCCTTCTTTCAATATCATCACGCTTGTCTCTCAGCTGTTTTTCCGTTTGCCGGTTCATGGAAAGATCCATTTGAAGCTGATGAGCCTTTTCGTATGCCTCGCGCACTTCCACTTCTGTGTAATCCTTGAAATGCATACTGACCTCAGACAGCCGTTTACGGGCAAACCTTGTCTTTACTTCAAGGTCGTCACCAGTAGAGATGATCTTAGCTACATTCAGCTTGACCTCTTTGAGCTCGTCCGTTAGTGTTTCATAATCCTTACGGCACTGCTCGCCAATCCGAAAGATTTCATCTTTGCTTGTTCCGACTGTATCAATCA
Organism: Cytobacillus gottheilii; assembly: GCF_001636345.1. Lineage (GTDB taxonomy): Bacteria > Bacillota > Bacilli > Bacillales > Cytobacillaceae > Cytobacillus > Cytobacillus gottheilii. The sequence goes on along the minus strand of NZ_KV440945.1, from coordinate 738,131 downwards.
TTTTCTGCAATATTAAATCAAGTGCTTTAGTATCAAATTTCTTTAAACTCATTTACAGTCCTCCAAGGGAAAGAAAAGCTCAGTCATAAGGTACTTGACGCTACCATCTATTGTGTCTCTCTTTTTGTCAGAATAGCCTGTCAGACCTATTCCCATCATAATCTCCTTGTTGCTATTCCCTATTTTAACTCGAAAAAATGCTCGTTACTATATAAGAAGACCGCAAAATGTGCGAAATTCCGCCAAATTCGTTAAATAGACTCATGGTTGAATTCAGATATCATGTCATTTATCCTATATTCTGTACGATGAATCACAGAAAACGTTGTCACTGGAAGAATATTTTTTATTATAACATGGTCCTAAGACAACCATATTAAAGTTTTATTACAATCCCTTTAAAGTAAACTTACTAATCAACAAGCAAGCCAGCCGGAGACAAGGCTTATATTACATTTATATAATCGTACTCTCAGCTGCCTTCTTTCATATATAAATTATGATAGTATAAAAGAAGACATGTTGGATTATGTCGATTTATAATAGGAATACACATCGAATGTAAGGCATTCCAATGTCATATGTTTAACTAGACAGGTTCACTGCTGTGAGCCGTCCAATTGACGAACATTGAAAACAACCGTTAGGAGCGACACTTTATGCTGCCGAGCTATTTGACCGTAAAAGGATCTGGAGAACACGAAATCGTGATCCAGAAATCCCGTTTCATTGCCTTTATCTCAAGAGCTGAAACAGAGGAAGAAGCACAGGAATTCATTCAAAAAATTAAAAAAGAACACTGGAACGCAACCCATAATTGTTCTGCCTATTTAATTGGTGAGAACGACCAAATTCAAAAGGCAAATGACGACGGAGAACCAAGCGGAACGGCTGGTGTACCCATCTTAGAAGTTTTGAAAAAAAGACAGCTGAAAGATACCGTAGCTGTTATTACCCGGTACTTTGGGGGTATAAAACTAGGAGCAGGCGGTTTAATCCGCGCATATGGAAAAGCGACATCTGAAGGATTAACAGCGACTGGAATCGTTGAAAGAAAGCTGATGGCTGTTATGCATACAACTGTAGATTATACATGGCTTGGCAAGCTTGAAAATGAGCTGCGCTCTTCCGTATATAGTATTAAAGACATTCATTACTTAGACAATGTCGAAATAGAAGTTTATGTAGAAGAAAATCAAACTTCCGCTTTCACGGAATGGATGACCGAACTGACAAACGGACAAGGTAAGATCCGCAAAGGCGAAAGTCTTTATATGGAGGAACTTGTTCAATAAGAACACCTTCGAATATCGAAAAAGTATTGTACGAATTATAGCGAAAATTGTAAAATAGATAAATGAATCTAATTTAAAGGAGAAAAGCTCTATGTCTCTTGATAGACAATCAATCAAGCGCCAAAAGAAACGAAGCAAACGAAAGAAAGTATTAATGCTGATCCTTCTTCCGCTGCTCGTCCTAACCTTAAGCGCAACTGCATATGGTGCATTTTTATTTAACAAAGCCGAATCTGTAATGGATAAGTCTTATGAGCCAGTAGAACGAGATACAAAGAGAACCGATTCAATGCCTGAAAGCGAGGATACTTCGATTCTGTTTATTGGTGTCGACGATAGTGAGCTTCGCAGCTATAACACGGGGTCCCGTTCAGATGCCCTGATTCTTGCTACATTCAACGCCGAGGAAAAATCAGTCAAATTGCTGAGTATTCCCCGCGACTCCTACGTTTATATACCTGATGTAGGATATGAAGATAAAATTACACATGCACATGCCTTTGGCGGTGTGTCTGCTACACTCGAAACCGTTGAAGAAATGCTTGATATCCCGATCGAGTATTATGTAAAAATGAACTTTAATGCCTTTATCGATGTTGTTGATACATTAGGCGGCATTGAAGCAGAAGTCCCTTATGCTATTTCTGAAATGAATTCGCTGGACCAAAAAGGCTCCATCAATCTTGAGCCTGGCATTCAGGAATTAAACGGTGAAGAAGCATTGGCACTTGCCCGGACAAGAAAACAGGACAATGACATTGAACGCGGCAAGCGCCAGCAGGAAATTATTAAAGCCATTGTTAAAAAGACGATATCTGTTTCAGGCATGACCAAGTATGGTGATTTAATGGAAGCAGTTGGCGATAATATGACAACAGATCTTCCTTTTGGCGAAATGAAATCGTTCTTTGACTTTGCCACAGCAGGAAGCAGTTTAAACATCGATACACTTAACTTAGCTGGAAGTGACTCCTATATCAATTCCGTCTATTATTATCAATTAGACGAAACTGAATTAGAAAACGCAAAAAATATCTTAAAAGCTCATATGAACCTGGACAACGGTGAAACGGATTTGAACTCACCTGAATCAGAGACTGAGCAGCTTGAAGGCAATGAAACAACTGGATATGAGTAATACGCTAAACAGAGGCTGAAAATACTTATTCTCGGTCAAAAATTAGACCCGATGAAATTAGCAGATTGTATCTGTCTAATGTCTCGGGTCTTTTTCTTTTAAATACCAACCCTTTCAAGACGGGTGGAATGGAGCGGAGGACCTCCACTCCGAAGGGAAATAGAGGAAAAGCTGAGACCCCACAGGCTCGCCGAAGAGGCTCAAGCTTCCTCCCCTCGAAAAGTGAGGTCCGCAGCGCAATGGAACATACTACGTATTAAGATATATAGAATTGAGATAGGGGGAGGCGATTAACCTCCATTTATCCCTCTCACACCACCGTACGTACGGTTCCGTATACGGCGGTTCCGATTAAGTCGAACGCTGTAAGTCATATCTAGCAGAAATACTTTTTAACCCAAGGGAAAGCCAGTAGGCTTTCCCTAATGTTTTATGAAGAATTGGACTTTTGGATATCCTCCAATAAGCCTTTCTTGTATTTCCCCATTCATATGCTTTCCCTTTCGAAACACCTAGTTTAATAAGTTTCTTGACCTTCGTTTGGGGAAGTTTCCATTCCTTCCATCGAATCATTCTTAACCTTCGATTAAGCCATCCTTCGAGTTTTGCGATTACTGAACGGGTATCTGCTAAATGATAATAATTAACCCATCCCACTAGATATTGGTTAAGGTTATGAATCCTATCTTCCATGGCAATTGACCTTCGTCTGCTTGTAAGCTTTCTTATTTTATCTTTAAACCGTTTAACTGATTGGGGAGATATTCTCACCTTCGGTTTTAGATTACTTGTAAAACTGAACCCAAGAAATTTCCTTTTCCAAGGGCGGTCTACAGCACTTTTATCCTTGTTAACCTTCAGTTTAAGATTCCTCTCGATAAAATGGGTCATTGCCTTCATAACTCTTTCTCCAGCTCTTTTAGATTTCACATAGATATTACAATCATCGGCGTAGCGGACAAAGCGATGTCCTCTGCGCTCCAGTTCTTTATCCAGTTCATCCAACACAATATTCGAAAGTAAAGGGCTTAAAGGTCCACCTTGCGGTGTCCCCTCAAGGTTAGGACTGACAAGTCCGCCTTCCATAACACCAGAGGTTAAGAACCGTCTTATTAGTTTGAGGAGAGTACTATCCTTTATCCTCATGGCTAATTTACTCATTAATCTATCGTGGTTAACCTTGTCAAAGAACTTTTCAAGGTCAATGTCGACTACCCATCGATAACCCTCTTCTATATAGCTTTGGGCTAATTTAACAGCCTGGTGCGCTCGCCTGTTAGGGCGAAAGCCGAAGCTACATTCAGAGAAACTAGGGTCATACATTCTGGTAAGCACTTGGGTGATTGCTTGTTGAATGAAACGGTCTGTCACGGTTGGGATTCCCAGTTTCCTCTTCCCTTTGCCGTCTGGTTTCGGGATTTCGACTCGACGGACGGGGGATGGGATATAGGTTCCCTCGAAGAGGGATTTTCGCAGTTCGCTCCAGTTGAGCATAATATGTCCACGAAGAGCAGTGACGGGCATTTCGTCCACTCCATGTTTTCCCTTATTCTTTTCTACTCTTTTAATCGCATTAAGTAGGTTTTCCCGTGACATGATTCGTTCCATTAACATTGATATAACCTCCCGCGTAAATAGGTGTTCTGTTTGTGTCCTTTTCATTCTCCACCCTGTTTAATGACCCCCGCGGATTCACCGTTTCTTTCATTAAACAGGTACTATGTTTTCTGTTTCATCGAATGGAAAGATACGCCTAGTTCCTATTTTCCATAACCGGTTCAGCCCTTCCTTATCCTCTTAAGCGAATAAGTACTATGGCTTCTGCTGACGCCTGTCGTTCAACTTATCCTCACGGATAGGCTTACCGCATGAGTACGGCATATCGACAGGTTCTCCCCGGGTAAGAGTACAGACTTTCCTTCCATGTCTCCGCCTCATTTACTATGTGACACCTTTGGCAGTATGGACTTTGTCTTGTATTGCAGACTCACCCAATGTCATCTAGCCTCATATGAGATTCGTGTTCCTCAGAGCGGAAGTTTGCCGCCGACTTCCTTCAGATAGGAGGGTCACCCCGCATATCCTTGTCTTAAGCTACGGCTACTACTGCCTTCGCCGTTCGGGACTCGCACCCTAGAGCCTGCACCCATGCCGGGCACACAACAAAAAAAAACGGCCCTAATCAAAGGGCCGTTTTTCATATCTTACATCTTCTTCGGAGCCTTCACCATTTTCAGCAAAGGTTTGTAGTCATTATTCACTAAACCAATTTTTTCAACAACAAGTTCAATTCCGACGATCAGCAGGCCGATCAGCAGGATTGCGCCCCAGACAGTTGCCTGTGAAAGGATGATTGCTGCTAATCCAAACATTGCCGCCATTGCATAAATCAATAACACTGTCTGGCTATGGGAGAAACCAAGTCGCAATAAACAGTGATGCAAATGTGATTTATCCGGTGCTGATAACGGCTGCTTATTGACGATTCGTCTGATAATCGCAAAGAATGTATCAGAGATCGGCACACCGAGAATAATAACTGGGATAATCAATGAAATCATTGTAATGTTTTTAAATCCTAATAAGGAAAGCACTGCGATCATATAGCCTAAGAACAATGCTCCAGTATCACCCATGAAAATCTTCGCTGGATGAAAGTTGTAAAGCAGAAAACCTAATGTGCTTCCGAGCACAATAAATCCGATGCTTACAACGAATGGATCACCTTTAATGATTGCCATTCCAGAAATCGTGATTAACGCGATTGAAGATACCCCTGCAGCTAATCCGTCCAGGCCGTCAATCAGGTTAATCGCATTGGTGATTCCGACAATCCAAATCAGTGTCAATGGAATGCTGAATATGCCAAAGTTAAGCTCGCCTATCAACGGAACAGTAATATATTCAAGCTGAACGCCGCCTAAAACAACGACAACAGCAGCAGCGATTTGGCCCAGCAGCTTATACTTGGCAGAAAGCTCAACGAGATCATCCAGAACTCCTGTAATAATAATGATTAAACTCCCGATCACAATGGGCCAGGTTAATGCATCATCCGGTCTTAATACCAAAAGGCCAATAATGAAGCTTATATATATTGCCAATCCGCCTAAACGCGGCATAATTTTCTGATGGACCTTTCGCTGGTTGGGCTTGTCAACTGCCCCAATTCTGATGGCCAGCTTTTTAACGAAAGGAGTAATAATAATTGAAGCGATAAAGCATATTAACAAGGTAAGGTAAACCATGAAGTACCTCCTCAATGATTAGCATATCCAATTGATATCAATTTTAATTTAACAACTTAGTCTTTTGTTACATTTTAATGGAAGTGCTTTTCCCCGGCAGCGGAAAAAGGCTTCTAGCAATCTCGTAAGTAAAATATTCCAAATGGGCATATCTCAACTTTTTTCATTATATCTAGTTCCGATCAATATATCTACAGAAATTTTTATAATTAATTTCCCATATTACATGCCCAATTTTTAAATAAGTTAAACACATGCCTACTGTCCCAATACATAGACGAGCTTAGTCGTCATTTAGTTACACATTTTGCAATAAAATTGCAATTAAATTTTAATAGAAACATTTATTTCCATATCATGAATATTAATAGTAAATCCATTCTTCTTTTGGTAATATTAATTAATGTCAAGACTTATGTAGTTTACTAGAGATTAAGGGGCGTCATTAATGTTTACGTTTCTAAAGAATAAAATAACTAATACAAACGAAAAGCGTTTGAAAAAATATTATAAATTGGTCGAAGAAATTAATATGCTGGAAAGCAAATATGAAGCTTATGATAATGAACAGCTTCAGAATATGACAAATCAGTTTAAAGAAGAACTCCAAAACGGCAAAAGTATTCGTGATATTACAGCGGATGCCTTTGCTGTCGTGCGTGAAGTTTCGAAGCGTGTATTAGGCTTGCGTCACTATGATGTGCAGTTGATCGGCGGGTTAGTATTAACAGAAGGAAACATTGCGGAAATGCCAACTGGTGAAGGAAAAACATTAGTGGCTTCCCTTCCGAGCTATTTGCGTGCACTCGAAGGCAAAGGCGTTCACGTTATTACGGTTAACGATTACTTAGCAACACGCGACAAAGAAAAGATCGGCAAGATTCACGAATTCCTTGGATTAACGGTTGGGCTGAATATCGCCCAATTAGATCCGGAAGAAAAGAAAGCTGCTTACTCTGCGGACATCACGTACGGAGTCGGAACAGAATTCGGCTTCGACTATCTGCGTGACAATATGGCAAGAGAGGCTGCAGAAAAAACGCAAAGACCTTATCATTTTGCCATCATTGACGAAGTGGACAGCGTGTTGATTGATGAAGCCAAAACACCATTGATTATTGCCGGTAAAATGGCTTCCAGCTCAAACCTTCATCATATTGCTGCTAAATTGGCCAAACGGTTTAAAAAGGACGAAGAATATTCCTTTGATGAAGAAACCAAAGCGACTAGCTTAACCGAAAAAGGAATTGAGCAGGTGGAGAAGGCTTTTGGTGTCGATAATTTGTATGAGCTCGAGCATCAGACGTTATACCATTATGTGATTCAGGCTGTACGGGCACACGTTATGTTTGAGCGTGATGTGGACTATATTGTGCATGACGGTAAAATCATGCTTGTTGACATGTTCACAGGACGGATTATGGAAGGCCGGACATTAAGTGATGGTCTTCACCAGGCAATTGAAGCTAAAGAAGGCCTGGAAATTACAGACGAAAATAAAACGCAAGCTTCAATCACGATTCAGAACTATTTTAGAATGTATAAATATTTATCAGGCATGACCGGTACAGCGAAAACAGAGGAAAAAGAATTTCAGCAAGTTTACAATATGCAAGTGATTCAAATTCCAACCAACAAGCCGCGCCAGCGCGAAGACTTGCCTGATATTGTCTTCCAGACAACAGAAGATAAATATAAGGCTGTTACTGCAAAGGTAAAAGAGATTCATTCAAAAGGACAGCCTGTTCTCGTTGGAACCACATCTATTCTTCAATCAGAAAAAGTTGCGAAATTTTTTGTTGAAGCTGGTCTATCCTACGAAATTTTAAATGCCAAAAGCGTGGAGCAAGAGGTAGAACTGATCGCCGCGGCAGGGCAAAAAAATACGATTACCATTGCGACCAATATGGCCGGAAGAGGTACGGATATCTTATTAGGTGAAGGTGTTCACGAATTAGGCGGTCTATTCGTCCTTGGGACCGAAAAACACGAAAGCCGCCGAGTCGATAATCAGCTTAAGGGCCGTTCAGGCAGACAAGGCGATCCAGGATGCAGCCAATTCTTCATCTCGCTTGAAGATGATATGTTTAGAAGATTCGCCAAAGATGACCTTGAAAAGTTAAATAAGAACCTAAAAGTGGAAAATGGAATCGTGCAAAATAAAAATATTCACGAATTTGTTGACCGCGTTCAAAGAATCGTTGAAGGTGCCAACTACTCGATGCGTGAATACAACTTAAAACTCGATGACGTCATCAACGAGCAGCGTGAAATTATTTATACACTGCGAAACCGCATTATAAACGAAGACAATCATATAGGCACTGTTTCAAACCTTGTAGAAGATGCCGTTCAAAATGAAATTGAATCGACTCAATTAGAAGATATGGTGCCGGAAGATGTGGACGTAAAACAAATTGAGGCAAGGTTAAAAGGTATGCTCCCAGCTCAATTTGACGTCACACTGCCTAATGTGATTAATGATATTTCAGATATAGAAGAAACCGTTCATCCGAAGGTAAAAGAATACCTGGCCAGTCTCGAGGCTTATTCTGACCATGTACAATTTCAGACAACATTGAAATACTTAATGTTAAGTATTATTGATAAGTTTTGGATTGAACATATTGAAGGAATGACAAGGCTAAAAGAAGGAATTGGATTAAGGCATTACCAGCAGGAAGATCCAATGCGCCTTTATCAGAAGGAAGGCCTTGAGCTCTTCACTCATTCTTTTAATAAAATCAGAAGACACACAGCCATTGAGCTTGCCAATGTATTAAAAGCCATAGAAGAACAAAACGTATAAACATGGAGGTATGGAGAAATGGGGATCTTATCAATCTTTCGCCGCAAAAATAAAGAAGACATCAAAATGACTGGTCTGGACAGCAGCGTATCATCAACTGAGCTTTTAAATGAAACTGATGAAAAAAGCCAAGAGGATCAAATCCATACGGAACTGTCACTTCATCCTAGCTGGAATGTTGAAAACGAACAGCTTTATGTACTAAGGTTCTTAAACAATGACTTAGCACCTTTGAAGCCGAATCAAATTTCTCTAGCTGGAATTGAGTTAAATGATGAGGACCATGGAATTGAAGTAACAGCATTCGTTCGAAACAGTCTTGCAAAAGGCATTAAGTTTCATGAGCTAACTTTGGTTCTTTTAGATGCGGATAAAAAGCTGGCCGCCAGACATACATTTGATTTAGGCGCTCTTGGCGAAGTTCCAGGCAGAAGCAGCCGTCCATGGACATTCATATTCCCAGTTGATTCAATTGTAAATCGGGAATTCAGCCATAAAGATTGGACTCTTGCAATTGAATTAAAAGAAAAGCATAAGCTTGATTTACATGAAACCTGGGTAAAAGCTATTTCAACTGAACAGCGCGAAAATCTTGAAAAACTCGTTTCCTCTCTTGAGGCTCCTAAGCCAGGAGAAGTAAACTTCTATGGATTAAATGCTCAAATTGCCGAAAATAAAGATCTTCAAGTGACGATGCTGCTTCGCAATGGCCATGAGAAAAACGTTGCATTCCACCAGCTGCCACTAATCGTTGAAGATGCTGCAGGTGAAAAAGTAGCAGAAGGAAGCTTTAAACTTGAAGATTTCGAATTAAAGGCCAACACATCCAGACCTTGGACTTTTATCTTCCCAGCCTCATTAGTTAAAAAAGAGAATCCGGATTTATCTAAATGGAGAGCATATCCGATTCAATAAAAAACAGCGGTATCCTGCTATATTAAGAAATTACACGTCAAAAAAGATCAGCCATCAAAGCTGATCTTTTTTGTTATCCTTTATTGAGCTTTAAAGGTCATATAAAAATCTTTTCTCAATCCCATGCCCTTTGTTGATGTTACATACTTCGTAACTGTCAGGCGATAGTTTTCACCAGATTGATAGCCTGCAGAAGGTGCATTTACGAGCACTGTTTTAAGGTCATTAGACAGCTTGACCGAAATCGGCATCCGCTCACCTTTGCTATTTTCCACATAGATGTTTTCTTTCGTGATGGATAATGGACTTAATGGAATATTAAATTCAACTTTCCATTGCTTGTTAGCCGGTGCAGTCCTTGTATCAGATCCCGTTTTAAAATAAGTCTCGGCATGTGGCAGATCATATACAGCCTGGAGCTGATCAAATACAATGCTGCCTTTATTTTGTTTAGAAATGGTCGGCTCTGCTAAGTAAATTCGGTCAAAGGATAATGGATAACGAACAGTAGATGGAAGCTGTGCCTGTACGTATTTCCAGCCCTTCCAATTCAGACCGGCTTCTTTCGTGAAGTCAATTGTAACTTCCTTGCCTTGCGCATCATAAACGCGTCCTCTCAGCCAATGCGATTTTCCGTCGCCATATACCCACGCGCCAATTGCTTTAGGTTTGCCTGGAATCGCAATTCTTTTGGAAGCGACCGCGTATGATGCTGTTGTACCGCTTTTGTTGCCAGTAAAATCATAATTTAAGCGCAGGGCCCCATTTCCTTCATATTGAGTGCCATCCGCTATGGAGCTAAGTGTCGTACTGGCGCGAATGCTCTCAGCCTTCCACTCTGCTTTTGAATTAAACCCATTCAGAAGTCTTGGCTTGTTGCTTACAGTTACAGGAATCGAAACTTTTTTGCTGCCCATTTGTGCAACGATCGTTCCCTTCGCTTCCGCTTTTCCAGCCGTAAACTTTCCATTATCATCGATCGTTCCAGCATTTCCAATTACAGACCATGAAACAGAATCCTTATTCATAATAATTGGCTTGCCGTCTGCATCTGTTGCCGTAACAGATAGTGTCTGTTCTCCGCCTTTTTGCAGATAAACCTCACCAGGTGTCACTTTGAATTGAGATGGAGTTGCTACAACAGTAACAGGCACTTTCACTTGAGCTTTTCCATATTTAACAGTGACATTTGTTGTGCCTTCTTTTAAGCCTACAAAACGGCCGTTTTCAATTTTGCCAATGTTATTATCAGCAATATATTCTACTTGACTCTCATTATACGGAATTAAGTTGTTATACCCATCAAGGGCATCTGATATTTTAAAAGAAACAGAAGCGCCAACCGCTACTTTTCCAACTTCAGCCTGTGCTGCTTTAAACGAAACAGCTTCACTATATGGAGCGGTGCTGACAGCCTGCAAGATCGCAGAAACCCGTCTTTGCGTTCCATCCGATGGCCTATTGATTAAGCCTGCATAGCGGTTTCCTGGCATTCTCGCTGCCAATGTTGTTGACCCGCCACCATCGAGATTCAGAGCTTGATAGGCTCCAAGTCCAACTAAGTAAGAAGAAAATTCCTTCAGCGTCATTCCCTGGCTATAGCCAGCCGTTCCTTTATCTACTGTTACAAGGAATACTTTAGTACCCGTTTTATCAACCGCAACAGCTGTTCTTGATGTTCTGGAAGTCGCACGAGGACTTGTAGGATCAATTGACATATTCACCTTGCCTGCTTGTACAAGAAGCGGACCGCTTGCAAGCATAAAGGAAGCGTCTTTCCATTTATCATCAATATCTACTTTAAGAGATACAGGATCTCCAATTTTTAGATCTCTTACTTGATCTACTTGTGTTCCGTGCGCTGAAATAACATACCCATCTTTAGGGATTGTCGCACTTGTAAGCTGTCCATATGGCCGGATGGAAGTTACCTCACCTGTAATGGTATCTCCAAAGCTCGCGCCCGGATCTAGGTTCTTATTCAATTTTTGAACAACAATTTCTAACCCTGTTTGGTTTGTCCGAGTTTTATCATAACGATTACTGCTCGTAAAGAGGATGCTTTCATTCGGATCTCTTTGTCTATTAAAAGAATCAATCTTAAAGCTTTTGTTATGATGTGATAACGTAATATCTAAATTAAATTTACTTACTAATCCTTTCCCGGCTTTATCAATACCAAAAGCTGCCGGTGTATGCATAAATCCATTACTTAAAGCAGATACCGCTCCGAGAAAATCAATTTTATTATTACGAGCAAGCAAGTATGTAGGGTACCCGCTGTCCATATGAAATAAAGAAGCATTTACTGCACCAACAACATGATGTTTCTCGCGTGTATTTGCTTTCGCAAGTGCGGTTACAGTCGAACGCTGATTGATTGGACTGGAGATTCCATAATTTATTGTTGTATATGGATCTAGTAAATTAACATTTAAAATATTTACTGCCTGCTTTTTACTGGAAATGGTTGTATTTCGTTTTTCCAGTTTAACGCCTGGCGTTACATTCGTCACAGTGTCTGCAAAAGCTGTAATGCCGCTAAAATGCCAAGTAACCAGGAACAGTGACAACACCAACAAAAACGCTTTTTTCATTCTTCTTTTACATCCCCTAACTTTCACTCTTTTTATAAAATCTACCATTCTAGTATATATGATTTCCTATAAAATCCAACACAATATGTAAAATTATCCTTGTGGAAATGCAGGTAATTTTGTCCAATTAGTTAGTTAAAATGAAATAGCGGTACATAACTTAATTAATCTTAATAGGCTGTTTGTTCCATTGCGCTGCGGACCCTCGCTTTCCGCGGGGAGGAAGCTGAGCCTCCTCGGCAAGCCTGCGGTGTCTCACCCTTTCCTCTATAGCCCGCAGGAGTCGAGGGTCCTCCGCTCCATTGCACCTGTTTTTAAACTTATTAGTTTCTAAGATTTATAAAAGTTCTACACCAAACCAAAACTAATGGACAATTTACCGGAGTCAAGTTATATTTCAAATGAGCAATCAACTTGTTTGTATAATTTAGTAGTTCACCATTCTTCTATAAAAAAGCATAAAAAAAAGATATCCGTTTATTAAAAACGGATATCTTTCCAGCCTTAGGCCAACCATCGCCCACAATTTATCAGTATACCAAAACGGAGTTGTATTACATTTTTATTTTAACATATACAGGCTTATATACAAGAAGGAATATGAAGATTTTTCTTATTTTGGTTAAATTATAGCTAATAAGTATTTAGTGGTTTGTACCCCAGAATCTCCTATAGACTATTTCCTAACCAAGGCTAATACGATTACAGTGTTTCATCCTAAAATGGACATAGGTCTTTTAAAGGACATATGGTTCTTTAAATTCGCTAATGCCAATAATGCGAAGAAAATCCTGAATTCGGCCCATGGAATCCTGTTTGTATTCATCCATCACTTGGAACTCCTTGAGGTAGGCAATCTTTTTTTCACAATGGATATTTTCACTCATAAATGCAACCGACATTTCCATTTCTGTCTGGTTTCCATCTGTAAAAAAGGCTTCTGAACATGTACAAATGACGGCCTCTCCAATCTTCTTCTCTTCTTCTTGAAAATAAAACGAAAACAGGATCGAGCAGCTTCCCTCTTGAAAGGATGGCATCACTTTCATTTCTAATGCGTTCATACGATCACCTCATTATTCTTCAGGATAACTCTATCATAGCAAATTTAGTAAATATTCAGAAAACCATTGAGGTTGCTTGAATGTATGCTTCAACTCTAATATATCTAGAAAGATCATGTTTTTGAGTATAAATATAACTATAAGCATATTTTATACCATTTTTATTCCATACAAGCTAATTACGCATGCTGTTAAAACAAACTTCTTCTATTAATATCGCTTCTTATTATGTATTAATTAGTTACTGGTTCTCGCATCCTCTCCATACATAAAGAAAAAGGCAAAAAAAATCACTTCAAAACGAAGTGATCAAAGGAGATTATGATGTATAAACGTTGAGGCCTAGTTACACTAGCTTAAGACTTAATGTACGGATGGTAATTCTAAAGTTGTTGCTCCTCCATCTGGACCACTGGCGCTGATCGCTCCTCCAGACAAGCTAAGTGCGATTAATACAGCTGTGAATAATACAAAAAATTTCTTTTTCATATAACTGCCTCCTTCAATTAGTAATTAACTGACCTTTGACAAAAGCTTGATTAATCTTTACAGTTTCATTTAACCATAATTTGAAAAAATGCAAATTCTCTATTATAAGGATTTAGTAGGAGGTTTTCAGTCTATATCTCTTAATTTTTCAGTGGTACAATCAGAAATATAATTATAGGAATATTTAGGATGTGGTCAACATGAATTTTATTGTGATCGGGGAAAAAATCAAGGAGCTGCGAAAACAACTGAAGCTTTCTCAAAAAGAGCTGGCTGATGGCATTTGTACGCAGGCGCAAATAAGTAAAATCGAAAAGGGCGATGTCTACCCGTATGCTTCGACACTCTATCTTATTTCACAAAAATTAGGAGTTGATGTCAACTACTTTTTTGATATCGGAACAACTCCCAGAATTGATTATGTGCGGGAAGTAAGCCGGCAGCTTATTACAGCCCGGCGTGAATTAAAATATGAAGAAATGCAGTTGATCGTTAAAGCCGAGGAAAAAAACCCGCTTTTTCATCAAAATCGGAAAAATGCCCAACTCCTTCTTTGGCATAAAGGCATTTATACCTACCACCTAGATAATAAAGTGAATACAGCACTGAAATATTTGGACGAAGCAATTGAAATGACTCATGACAAAGTGTGGTCTGAGCGAGAAGTTGAAATTCTTCAAAGCAAAGGCATCATCCTTTTTGAGCAAGGCGACCTTCCAAAAGCGCTCGAAATCTATGAGTATGCAAAAGAACATCTTAAACAGCTTCCATATATACAGGATGATACGATCCAAACACGTTTATATTATAATCTCGCTCGGACACTCACTCGCCTCGGGCAATATCGGCAATCAACATTATACTGTAAACAGGCGATCGCCTACTGTATTGAACGAGACCATTTGTATCTGCTTGGCGAGCTTCATTACCATGTTGGCTACAACTTCGAACTGATCGGCAATCTGAAAGAAGCCAAATCGTTTATGGAGAGAGCTCTCATTATCTTTGAATTGCAGCTTGATACTAAATACATTCAATTTATTACGGAGAAGATTAAGAACTGGTAGATTATCACCAGGATCATAGCAGCATTATGTATAGTGATTGAAACGGATTGGAGCGCGCGACAAGGAGGGAACAACACCCTCCCCGCCGGAAAGCGAGTGCATATTGCAGTAAAAATAACCCTTTCCTCCGTTGCGTCTAAAATCCCCGCTCAATCTAGTTAATTTTATTCATTTTGTAAAATATTACATGCGTTTTTAGAGGTAATTACTGCCTTTTTGTCACATTTTAAGTTAAAATAGGATTTAGTGTAATAAAAATGAATGATACCTAATCACTGGAGGATTTATATGATTTATGAAGTTCGGCTCATAAAAGGGCTACTCCACCCTTATGATTTTTTCTATCAGCTTCAAAAAGCGGAGGAAGTACGAAATCTAACAAATCGAATAGTGTTCCTTTTTATTGCCAGCATCCTTATTTTTACAATCGGTGCGTACTTTGGAATGGGCAATGACATTATTTCAAACGAATTAACGAGTGTGTCTGCAGGTGAATTTGAAGCAAAGAAACTATTTTTCGCGTTAGGTCAGATTTTATGGGGTGTTTGCTATCCTGCCCTTCTTCTGTTTATTCCAGCGCTTTATTTCTGGTCACTGACAGATATTCCGTATAAAAAAGTTCTTACATTGCAATTTTTTGCGGTAAGTATTCTGATTGCTGAGAAAGCGATCTTTATGTTCCTCGCGTTCCAGCTTGGACTTGATAAAGATTCATCTCCATTATCATTAGGAATTATAGCGCAAAGTTTAACTGACAATCTATTTGTTACATCATTCTTTGGACAAATCAGCCTGATTGCGATCTTCGTGATCTGGCTGCAGTATAAAGGGTTAGTATATCTCTCAGAACGGAAGCCTAGGGTACTATTTCTGATGGTTCTTTCCATTCATCTCCTTTACTGGCTGATTTCCGCTTTACTTTCATATATAAAATTTGAAAAGCTTCTATAAAAGGTGTTGAAAATGATGAAGAAATGGCAGATCATTGCTGGAACAGCTGCATCCGTTCTCCTGATCAGTGTAAACAGTTACTTGCTCCTTAAGAAAGATAGTGAGATTGATAGAATCTCTTATGTGAGTCAGTATGAAGAAACCAAACGGGGCGATCTGCAGGAAGCCTTCCATACAGAAGGTGTCGTCGTTCCTTTGGAAGAGCACAAGGTTTATTTTAACGAACAAATCGGGGCTTTCAGCCAGTTCACCGTTGCAGAAGGCGATACTGTGAATCCTGGTGATCCTTTATTTGAATATGAATCCTTCAATATTGAGGAAGATCAGCGAATGCTGGAATTTGAAGCAGATAAATTAGAAGAACAAATCGAAAGCATTGAAGATCATATTGATGAGCTGCGCAGCTTTATTATTGTCATTGAGGCAAAAGAAAGCACGGAAACTGCAGACGAAGATTCCACTAACTTCATCTATAATTCCGTTGTTGATGTTGAAAAAGAAATTTATCAAAAAGAGCTTGAGCGAGAGTTATTAATGGCTGAAGCAAGTGTCATCCAAAAGCAAATTTCCAATATAGATCAGCAAAACAATATGCTGACCACCCTCAGCACCTATGCTGGAACGGTTACAGATATTAACACCAGTCTGGGTAACCCGGTCATCACCATCCATTCTGATACTCCTTCGATCAAAGGCAGTTTAACAGAAGAAGAAGTGGACAAAATTGAGGTGGGCATGCCTGCTCATGTTTTTGCAGCTGATGAAGGAAAAATAAATGGAATCGTCAGCAAGATCAACACATATCCTGAATCCGAACCATCCCTTAACAAGGAGAGTACTTATCCCTTCTCCGTTGAACTTCAGCTTGAAGAAGAACAAGAGTCATTATTAACAGGCAAGCATGTAAATGTAAATGTGGTCACAAATGAAATACTTGATGCCGTAACCATTCCAGTTAAAGCATTAAGCACAACTGGCATCGCAAAGAACGCATTTGTTATTGGCCAGGACGGGACATTGCAGAAAACGCCATTAACAGTGGGATTGAAAATGGGACAAACACAAGAAGTAGTAGAAGGACTTTCATCTGAGCAGCTTGTCGCTATCCAGCCGGATATTCACAGTGAAAATGAGATTACATCATTCAACACCCCGATCTGGACGAAATACACTTCAAAAACAGCGATTGAAAACCTTGGAACAAAACAAATCGCTAAATATATTTTTACAGGTTTTATTCAAAGATAAACGGGTGCCGGACAGCTTATGCAAGCTGTCTTTTTCTTTGGTTATAAAGAGAGCCGATGGCAGAGAGGGGCGCAGCTAAGTGCCCGTTAGGTTGGAGAAAGTGTGGCGGCGGGCACTTAAGTAGCTGCTATGTGCCCTTCACGCCCTAAAAAGTGGGCTGGCGGGCACTTAAGTTACCGCTATGTGCCCTTCACGCCGTAAAAAGTGTGCCGACGAGCATCAAAGAAGTACTAAGTGCCCCGCCCTTCGACAGCATTCTCTACTTCCCTCTTAAATTTATTGTAAAAATAATTAAAATTTTGTCATTCTTTTTTAAATATTCTCCTACAAAGGTTGTAATCTTTGCTATAATATTTTCGGGTCTATTATTCTATTTTTCTTCATTTTAGGAAAATACGAACCATTTACATAACAATCAAGGGGGAAGAGAAACATGACAAAGGGTAACCGCAAGTTTATTGCAACAGCTGCAACGGCAGCATTAGTTGCTTCTGCTATCGCGCCTGCCGCTTCTGCTGCAGCAAAGGATTTTACAGATGTACCGGATCGTTATAAGGATGCCGTTGACTTCTTAGTAGAAAAAGGAGCAAAGGGAGTTTCTGCTACATCTTTTGGCACAAACCAATCCATTAAACGTGTTGATGCAGCTGTATTTGTAGCAAATGTATTAGGTTTAGATACAGATAATGCACCAGCTTCAGGTTTCACTGATGTACCAGATCGCGCTGCAGGTGCTGTAAATGCTCTTAAAGCTGCTGGCATTACATCTGGTAAAACTGCTACATCTTTTGGTTCTTCCAGTGAGATTACTAGAGGAGAGCTTGCGATTTGGCTTCAAAGAGGCTTTAAACTTAAAGGTTCTGCTGACAGCGCATTTACGGATATTAGCGATCGTTATGCCAAAGCGGTAGAAGCACTTGTTGCAAATGAAATCACAAATGGTGTTTCTGCAACAAAATATGGTGTCGGCCAGCAAGCAAAACGCGGTGACTTTGCTATTTTCCTTCATAAAGCAGATGCAGTAAAACCTGCTTTTGAATTATCTCTTATGCATACAAACGACCAGCACGGAAATGCACAAAACGCACCTAAGCTTGCGACAGCTGTAAAGGAATTCCGTGCAGCTAACCCTGAAGCACTTCTTCTTGATGCTGGGGATGTTTTCTCAGGCACACTTTATTTCAATGAATTTGAAGGACAAGCAGATCTTCAATTCATGAACTACCTTGAGTACGATGCCATGACGTTCGGAAACCACGAATTTGACCTAGGTTCAAGCGAAGATGGCCATAAAGCACTTGCGGAATTTGTGAAAGCTGCTAAATTCCCATTTGTTACTGCAAACGTAGATTTCTCAAAAGATTCCTTGTTTGATGGATTAGTAGAAGGCACTGTGGCAGCAGATGCTGAAGACGGTAAAATCTATAATGCGATCATCCAGGAAGTAGATGGAGAAAAAGTAGGTATTTTCGGATTAACAACTTCTGAAACAGCTGAAATCTCAAGCCCTGATCAAGTTGAATTTAAAAACTACATTGAAGAAGCAAAAGCTTCCGTTAAAGAGTTGCAAGAGCAAGGTGTAAACAAAATCATTGCTCTTACACATATTGGCTATGATGATAACATCGAATTCGACAACGATTTAGAGCTTGCTAAGCAAGTAGACGGCATCGATATCATCGTTGGCGGACATACACATACAAAACTGGAAGAAGCAGTTGTGATTAGCGAGAATAAAACAGAACCTACTGTCATTGTTCAAGCAAATGAGTACAATAAATATCTTGGAACATTAAGTGTAAACTTTGACAGTGAAGGTGTTGTAACAACTCTTGATGGCGAACTAGTTGATCTTGGTGAAGTGGCGGAAGATGCTGAAGCAGTGAAGATCCTTAAGCCTTATAAAGAGACAATCGACGCAATGCAGCAAGAATCAATTGGTGTTGAAACTGCAGTAGCACTTGATGGTGAGCGTGCAAATGTACGTACAGTAGAAACGAATCTTGGTAACTTAATTACGGATGGGATGCTGAAAAAAGCTCAATCCATTAACCCAAATACAGTGATCGCGCTGACAAATGGCGGCGGAATCCGTGCTTCCATTGACCAAGGCGATATCACACTGGGCGAAATCCTAACAGTTATGCCCTTCGGTAATGCTCTTGGAATCATGCAATTAACTGGAGAAGAAATCGTTGAAGCTCTTGAGCACAGCGTAAGCCAAGCTCCAGAACAAAACGGCGGATTCCTGCAAGTATCTGGTCTTAAATTCTCTTATGACAGCTCGAAGCCAGCAGGTGATCGCGTTGTTTCTGTAGAAGTAAAAGGCACTGACGGCAATTTCGCAGAGCTTGCGGCAGATCAAACTTATGCTGTTGCAACAAACACTTTCACCGCTAAGGGCGGCGACGGCTATGACGTATTTGCAAAAGCCTATGCTGATGGACGTGTGAGTGAGCCAGGATTTGTAGACTTCCAAGTTTTCACAGACTATCTAACAGGCTTTGAAACAATTGAACCTGTAACAGAAGGTCGTATTACAGACCTTTCTGCTGAGTAATGTAAGAAAGAGAAGCCGGCGCTTGCCGGCTTTTTTTATACTAAAACAAAAAGAGAGTGTCCTCAAATAAGGACACTCTCTAACTACTTTAATCTTATTTTACTTCAATCTTAAGGCTAACCGTTGTTGCATGATTAGCTGTATCTTTAAACTCTGCTTCCAGTGTGTAATGGCCAACTGGAATGATAACATAATTTGTTGGATCCACTAACTGCCATTGACCATCCTTGTACTCTAGAGTTCCCCAGTTTAGGCCAATTCCTGGTGCATATGAAGGTACGTCTGTATCTTTAAGAATTAAATTGACATTTGTTTCATCCGTATTTTGATCAAGCACTTCCATGCTCATGCTGTTTAAGTTAACAAAGTCTGCTTCTCCGCTCTCAAGTGTAACGGACGCTGTTGTTCCTCCAGCAAAATCGAATGTCACAGCTGAATCTTGACCTTCTACGATGATATCGCCTTTTCCAGCAACAGGAGCTGAATAGTCATACGGGATTTCGAATTCATCCAGATAGAAAATACCTTCTTGTCCTTGAAGATCAAGATGTGTCATCGTTAATTCCTTACGATCTGCAGAGAACTTAGCTGTGTAAGGCATTAGCATAACAAATTCTTCATTTTTGTAGTCAACGCCCATGATCATATACTCAGCCACTTCTTCAGCTGTAATGTCCTCTGGCATTGCTTCAGCAAAAGTTACGGTAACTGTTTTGGAGTCAACTAGTTTTACATCTGTCACAGGAGATTCAAATAGATCTCCGGTAAACATCAATGAACTATATAAAAGATTAGCAAAATCGCCGCGTTTGATGTTGTCATGAATTCCATACTGTGTTGCACTTTTTCCATTTGTAATTTCAGCTCCATATAAAGCTTCTACGTAAGGAGCAAATGTTCCGCCAACATCTGTAAATGGTGTTTCAATTGCGTACTCTTCCAGCTCAAATGCATTTACTAATAGCTTAGCCATCGCACCGCGTGAAAGCTTATCGTCTGGTGCAAACTTTGTAGCTGAAACCCCAGATATAATACCTTCTGCATATAAAGCATTAACAGCACCTTTTACACGATTGTTTAAATCTGTAAAACCTGCATCTGGTGCGTTTTCCGTATCCAAACCAAGCGTATTTGCTAAAATCACAGCAGCATCTCCGCGCTTTAACTGAAGATCCGTTCCAAACGATGTTTCAGAAACACCTGAAATCACTTCAATAAAATATAAAAAGCTAACTGCTTCTTCATAGCTTGCTTTTACATCTGTAAATGGATGCTCAAATCCAAAGTCAAATTCAAAGTCCTCTTCTGTTACTTCTTCTGCAGATACTGCAGGTGCTACAACAGATACTGCTACTGCCGCTGTCGTTCCAGCTGCTAAAAACTTGGATAATTGCTTGTTCATTCGTTTCTTTTCCTCCTAAGATGGCTATCTATTAAAATGGTACAGATCAGAGTCTGCCCTGCATTTAAGGCGCAAATATCCTTGAATGTAATCTTATAGTAGCAAATTTAATTAATTTGAAATACAGGTAAATTACGCCAGATTTGTTGATTTTTAAAGCGCTGTATTGTATTGGTTTTCAGCAGGTCGGATGCACGGTTCGCAATTGCTGTTTTTTTAAACAGTAGAACCCTATTTTTCTATTAAAAATCGTTAAAATATCACCGTTTATACTAAATTCTACTAAGAAATCAATCTTTAACGTCGTGTAATTGACTCTTTATCCTGGATATCCGCCAAACCCAACTTACAAAGACGCAAACAAAAAAGAGATAACACCCAACAAGGGCATTATCTCTTTCATATGGTTTATTTTAAAATAAGCTTGTATGGTTGGCTGCTGGCTCCGCCTTGAACGTCTTCAACTTTGATGTAGTATGTTCCTTTTTTCAGGTTTAACGGTAGGGATTCTGCATCGCCTTTGCCATAGTAGTCGGCTGTGGCAACAGATTGGCCTTTTGCGTTATAAACCGTCACTTTTCCATCAAGGTCTGAAGGAAGTTCAAGAGATAGTGTTAGTTTGCTGTTTTTGCTTAAAGATAGTTTGTAATAATCTGTGTCAGGCTTGTTGGCTGTCATATTCATATATCCATATGCATAGTAGCGGTCTTTCGCTGGGCGATTTAGCGCTATCGGCTTGGATGGAATATTATTTTTGACTACAGATGTACTGTCTTCATCTTTTTGTTTGACTTCATCAATATTAAATACGTAAGGAACCACTGGTGAATTTGTTCCTGTATAATCAGCTGTCAGGAAGAAGTAGCCTGCATTCTTTTTGGAACGGAAGCTGATGCGTTCTTCTTCGTTGTACATTGCGCTGTCAACGAGAGTCATATTCGCCTGTTCCTCTAAATCCATCTTTCCATTTCCGTTCGTGTCTTCAATGACCGCAAGAATTGGATCAATATCAGACTTATGAATTGTAGGAACATTTTTATATTTCGCTGGGATCGTACCTGGTTTCACACTCACGTTATATACGCTTTCTTTTCCAGGTTTGAAATAATACATATCGATGTCACCAACCGAAGCATAGTTCCCAGTAATTGCTTTAGTTGTTACCTTTACTGCATCTTCAAATGTATCATTTGTCTCAAACTGATCAGCCACGTTTTTCACTAGTGGTTTGACAGTAAAGCGGTAAGGATCAAATTTTGCTCTGTAATTTTGATCAATTGCAACAAAGTAATACGTTTCTCCTGCTTGTAACCCTACAGAGAACTGATCATTAATACTCATAGATGTCAAAGAGAATGATGCATTAGAATATACATACGTGAACCCTTGTGACTCTTTATCATATTTCACAATGTCCATTCCAGTTGGCGCATAACCATTCGTTGTGTCCATTTTCACGTCAAAAAGACCGCTTTGTTCAGGTGTAAAGGCATACCAATCTTCATCACCCATTGTCTGCAAGTAACCTGTATTCGCTTCGTTCTCTACAAACGGAATGGCTGCATCCATAATCATTTGCGAATACTCATCAACCTCAGCCTCTTCTTCACTAGCAATTTTATAGGAAGATGATAACGCTTTTGAACGAAGCTCTTTCTTAGCTTCCTCAAAGCCTGCAAAGTCTCCTTCAAACAGCATATCTTCTGGGGACATGCCAATTAAGTCTGGAATGCCATCTTCATCAGCTGTTACATCCTGAATATCAAGCGAAAGCTCGTATGGAGTTTGGGAAGAGAAGCTGCGATTCAAATCCATTTCCATTCCGCCGCCTAATAAAATCATGATCGGATCAAAATAATAAGATTTATTCGTTACTTCAGCAACAAACTCCTGGCCAGGATAAGCACTGAACGACAATGTTTCACCTTTGCCAAAGCCGTTGTCCATAGCTGAATCCATCTCATACTGATACTCTTCTCCGTCCATATTTTCAATGGTGTGAAGAATAATCGTTGGATCAATACCCGGAACATCAGACAGGTCAATTTTCACCATCTTCATGCCGTCTTCTTCATTTCCTGGAATTGTGAAGCGGAAATAATCAGAATCTCCAGGCATTGCTTCTTCTGCATACTCCATCTCTTCATCTGCTGATTCACTATCTTCTCCAGCTAGTAAACTTTCATCTGTATAATAGTTTACCAGTCCGCTTTCAAATGGAAGACTTTCAATTACTTCTGGTGTTTCGTACGTATTGGTATCTTCAGGCAGTGCTAAACTCTTACCTAATGAAAGCTTGTATGCAGATTGCCCTGCTTCATTGTAATTTCCATAACTATCTTTTACTTTTACAACAAGCGTACCGTTCTCCGGTGCTTTAAATAATGTGCCTTCTGTGCTTCCTTGAGCTGCATCATTCACTTCTAAGACAGAATCCGGAGTCTTTGCCCCGTCTTTGAAGAATTGCAGTTCAAATTTAAGATCATATTTGCTGCTGCCCTCAAGAGTGACATCGAGGTACTCGTCCTTATTCAGCTTGACCTTGTATAAGTCTTCCTGATTTAGTTTGACAAATTTTCCAGAAGCCTCTGTTGCTGTTTCAAATGATCCAAGATCTTTGGCTTTCGAAAGAATATCTGCTCCTTTTACAGCTGGATCGGCAGGAATTTTCTTCGGATCGAAAGCAAGCATTTTTTCTAGATCGATTTGGCCATGACCGTATTTCGTGTCATATCCTTTATTGCCTAAATCTTTAGCCGTTTTTGTTAAAATGTAGTTGACTTGATAAGGTGTCAGATCAGGATGCTTAGATAATAGTAATGCAGCAGCTCCCGCCACAACAGGTGATGCCATTGACGTTCCGCTCATGTTCACAAAAGAAGAACCTTTCCCGGCATCAAAAACAGAAGAATAAACCTGATCTCCTGGAGCCACTACATCAACAGACGGTCCGTATGTAGAAAAATAAGCAAGCTGGTTGGATGCATTTGTTGCACCTACACTAATAACGCCCTCATAGGAAGCCGGGTAATTTAGAATATCCGCTCCATCATTACCAGCTGCTGCAACCACAACAATCCCGCTATCCACTGCCTTTTTCACTGCTTCTTTTAAAAGAGGAGAGGAAGCATACGAGCCTAAACTCATGTTAATAACGTCAGCCTTTTGACGAATCGCTTCCAAAATTCCTTCTGCAATCGTATAATCTGTAACCGTCATAGCACGATTAAAGACATCAATGGAAATAATATCTGCGTTAGGAGCAATTCCATAACCGCCAATTCCATTGTTCTTTTCAGCAGCAATAATACCCGCTACATGTGTTCCATGCGCATCTGCCAGTCCTTTTTTCACTGGGTCCATTGCATTTTTATTAGCAATGATCTGGTTCTTTAATTCAGGGTGGCTCGCATCAACACCCGTGTCAATAACAGCAACCTTTACTTTATTCTTGCCTGCTAAAGACTGTGCTTTAGCAACATTCAGATTTTTCAGGTGATACATATCTGATGTTTTAGGATCGATCGCACCAAGACGCTTAACATAAGCACTGCGTGAAATGGAAGTTACATTTGGCAAGGCTGCATAAGCTTGTGCTACTTCCTGCAGCTCGCGCTTTCCTTGAACTTCAATGACATCATAGCCTAATGTTGAAAATCTCTTAAGCAGTTTTCCTCCTGCTTTTCGGTGTTCACTCGATGTAATCGGCGATGTGTACTTGACCACTAACTGATTTTCTGCGAATGCTTTCTCCTCGCCTTTTGTCAGCTGGCTTGTTTTCACATCTCCTAGCTTTAAGTTAAAACGCTCAAGCTGTTCGTAAGTCTTTTCGCCTATACCTTTTTCAGCAGCGAAAGAAAGACCCGGCATCATTGTGCTGACCGCTAAAGTTGCAGCCAAACCAACGGCTAATCCTTTCTTTTTCATAGACTTCTTCATCTTATTGCCTCCTACATGCAGTTTGTGCGATAAGTGATCATTCTGCTAGACCGAGACTTTTCGCATAATATATTAGACGAATGAGATGAAAAATAGTTTCATAATTTTACCTATTTTTTAAATAAATTTCTACATTATAGATAAATTAAGCTAAAATCATTGAGTTTATAGGGTAAATAAGTTTTTTAAAAAAGTTATTGTTGATTTCCACTCCATGGTACTCGCTTTCCGGCGGGGCTGGTGGTGAGCCTCCTCGTCACACGCTCCTGCGGGGTCTCACCTTCCCACTCCTCCCGCTGGAGTCTCGCACCATTCCGTTTCAATCAATGAGTTTATAGATAAAAAACATTAAAAAAATATCATCCAGAAAATAGCCTTTAATTGATAGCTATTATCAATTTTGTTTCTGCAAAAAAAAGAATTAAGATGACAAATTATGTAGAAAATAGGTACAATAGATGAGAAAGATTGTGAATGGGGTAAAATCGGAGGTAGCTGAATGACGAGAAAAGGAACATCAAAGCGCAGAAAATGGCTAAAGATTATTGGGATCATTAGCGTCCTTTTAATTGTTGCTTTAGGCGGATATGCTTATCTTGTATATAAATCACTAAATGAAGCAGTAGATACGATGCACCAGCCAATAGAAAATCGGGAAAAGTCAGATAAACGGATTGAACAAATTACGCTTGAGGAAAGAGAACCTTTTTCCGTTTTAATGCTTGGTGTGGATGAGCGTGAAGGAGATAAAGGCCGTTCAGATACGATGATTGTTTTAACGGTCAATCCAAACACGCAATCGATTAAAATGCTGAGTATTCCGCGTGATACTCGGACAGAGATTGTCGGCCACGGAACAGAAGATAAAATCAATCATGCCTATGCGTTTGGAAATGAAGAAATGTCGATGGCTACAGTTGAAAACTTCCTTGATATTCCGCTTGATTATTATATTAAGGTCAATATGGAAGGTTTTAAGGATATTGTTGATGCAGTTGGCGGCATTAACGTTAACAATCAGATGGCTTTTTCTCAAAGCGGCAAGCAATTTGAAGAAGGAAATATTGACCTTAACGGTGATGAGGCATTAGCGTATATTCGCATGAGAAAGCAAGACCCAAACGGTGACTTTGGACGCCAGGAACGCCAGCGCCAAATCATCCAAGGTGTAATTAGAAAAGGAATCAGCTTTAATTCTCTTACTAATTTTGATGATATCTTCGATGCTTTAGGAAGAAATGTACGTACAAACATGACTTTTGCTGAAATGAGAGATATTCAAAAGAACTACCGTGATGCTGCTGGAACGATTGATCAGCTCCAGATAAGCGGATCTGGCGAATATATTGGCTCTATTTGGTATTTAATTGTACCTGAAGAAGAAAAAACTCGTGTGCAAAACGAATTGAAGGAACATCTTGAATTAGAAGAATCAGAGGCGCCAGCTTAAGCTGAGCGTCTTTTTTTATGCAGTATGAAACGCATAAAACTGCGCAGAAAAATTATTAGAAAATCATAGAATTGCCCATTAAACTGCTGTTTTTCAGCTGATAGAATGCTATTAAAATTACTTTTTAATGAATTTTTCAGAAAACGAAACAGAAACTCATTTTGCCCCTCTTTCCGTCAAATACTTATTCTATAAAAGTTCGTTTCCCCCCTCTCTTTTCATTGACTCTATATTGAAAAGCCCGATTTGCCTATTCGCAGTATTTACTCTGATCTTTTATGTTTAACATACCCGGGAATCATTGAAAGCGCGCTTTCCGAAGGACGTTATGATGGAAAGCTTTGAAGACATTCTTAATCAATATGAACCAATGATCCATAAAATTATCCATACCTTAAAGATCTATCAAAACAAAGATGACTATTTTCAGATTGGTGTCATTAGCTTATGGGAAGCATGGAAGCAATTCAATCCGGAAAAAGGCAAGTTTCTCAATTTTGCTTATACCAGTGTAAAAGGAAGAATTCTGAATGAATTAACAAAAAATAATTCCAGAGAGGAGCGTACGCAGTTTGCTAAAGATGAATACTGGGCATTAATTGAAGATCAAAATACATTGGATCCTTTAGAGTTCGATACGATTTTAGGTCTTTGTCAGCCATTAACAGACAAACAAAAAAGCTGGGTATTCTATACGGTTTTTAATGGCATGAGCATTACCGATATCGCCAAGCAGGAAGGTGTTTCGCCTTCCGCGGTAAAACTATGGAGAAAGGGTGCAACAGAGAAATTGAGGCAAATTCTAAGCAATTAGTTATTGAGATAGGGGGAGGCGATTAACCTCCATTTATCCCTCTCACACCACCGTACGTACGGTTCCGTATACGGCGGTTCCGATTAAGTCGAACGCTGTAAGTCATATCTAGCAGAAATACTTTTTAACCCAAGGGAAAGCCAGTAGGCTTTCCCTAATGTTTTATGAAGAATTGGACTTTTGGATATCCTCCAATAAGCCTTTCTTGTATTTCCCCATTCATATGCTTTCCCTTTCGAAACACCTAGTTTAATAAGTTTCTTGACCTTCGTTTGGGGAAGTTTCCATTCCTTCCATCGAATCATTCTTAACCTTCGATTAAGCCATCCTTCGAGTTTTGCGATTACTGAACGGGTATCTGCTAAATGATAATAATTAACCCATCCCACTAGATATTGGTTAAGGTTATGAATCCTATCTTCCATGGCAATTGACCTTCGTCTGCTTGTAAGCTTTCTTATTTTATCTTTAAACCGTTTAACTGATTGGGGAGATATTCTCACCTTCGGTTTTAGATTACTTGTAAAACTGAACCCAAGAAATTTCCTTTTCCAAGGGCGGTCTACAGCACTTTTATCCTTGTTAACCTTCAGTTTAAGATTCCTCTCGATAAAATGGGTCATTGCCTTCATAACTCTTTCTCCAGCTCTTTTAGATTTCACATAGATATTACAATCATCGGCGTAGCGGACAAAGCGATGTCCTCTGCGCTCCAGTTCTTTATCCAGTTCATCCAACACAATATTCGAAAGTAAAGGGCTTAAAGGTCCACCTTGCGGTGTCCCCTCAAGGTTAGGACTGACAAGTCCGCCTTCCATAACACCAGAGGTTAAGAACCGTCTTATTAGTTTGAGGAGAGTACTATCCTTTATCCTCATGGCTAATTTACTCATTAATCTATCGTGGTTAACCTTGTCAAAGAACTTTTCAAGGTCAATGTCGACTACCCATCGATAACCCTCTTCTATATAGCTTTGGGCTAATTTAACAGCCTGGTGCGCTCGCCTGTTAGGGCGAAAGCCGAAGCTACATTCAGAGAAACTAGGGTCATACATTCTGGTAAGCACTTGGGTGATTGCTTGTTGAATGAAACGGTCTGTCACGGTTGGGATTCCCAGTTTCCTCTTCCCTTTGCCGTCTGGTTTCGGGATTTCGACTCGACGGACGGGGGATGGGATATAGGTTCCCTCGAAGAGGGATTTTCGCAGTTCGCTCCAGTTGAGCATAATATGTCCACGAAGAGCAGTGACGGGCATTTCGTCCACTCCATGTTTTCCCTTATTCTTTTCTACTCTTTTAATCGCATTAAGTAGGTTTTCCCGTGACATGATTCGTTCCATTAACATTGATATAACCTCCCGCGTAAATAGGTGTTCTGTTTGTGTCCTTTTCATTCTCCACCCTGTTTAATGACCCCCGCGGATTCACCGTTTCTTTCATTAAACAGGTACTATGTTTTCTGTTTCATCGAATGGAAAGATACGCCTAGTTCCTATTTTCCATAACCGGTTCAGCCCTTCCTTATCCTCTTAAGCGAATAAGTACTATGGCTTCTGCTGACGCCTGTCGTTCAACTTATCCTCACGGATAGGCTTACCGCATGAGTACGGCATATCGACAGGTTCTCCCCGGGTAAGAGTACAGACTTTCCTTCCATGTCTCCGCCTCATTTACTATGTGACACCTTTGGCAGTATGGACTTTGTCTTGTATTGCAGACTCACCCAATGTCATCTAGCCTCATATGAGATTCGTGTTCCTCAGAGCGGAAGTTTGCCGCCGACTTCCTTCAGATAGGAGGGTCACCCCGCATATCCTTGTCTTAAGCTACGGCTACTACTGCCTTCGCCGTTCGGGACTCGCACCCTAGAGCCTGCACCCATGCCGGGCACACAATGAAAAATAGCTCCGCAAATTGCGGAGCTATTTTTATGATAAGTGGCTGTCTGCTAAAGTCCAGTGCGGTTTTATTCATTTTTTTATATTCTCATGAACCGCATTATTTAAGGGCGATGGTTGTGGACTTAACAGCATGATTATCTATATTATCTATTTTATCTATATTGTACAGATATCCAGCCATCTTCCATTAATGATATTTCATAATAAACACCATTATCTGCTTCTACGGTTACCGTAGCACCAGTTTCTAGTACAACATCAAGGTTATGATAAAGTCCTGTTTGATTGTAGAAT
The DNA here is from genome assembly GCF_001636345.1 of Cytobacillus gottheilii. Classification (GTDB taxonomy): domain Bacteria; phylum Bacillota; class Bacilli; order Bacillales; family Cytobacillaceae; genus Cytobacillus; species Cytobacillus gottheilii. Next base: position 708,950 of record NZ_KV440945.1, on the reverse strand, counting down.
TCTAGAACTTCTTTTGTATAGTCTAAATATGCAGGATGAGTCTGAATATTGCCGACCGTCATTGCGCCAATTTCTTTTCCATCCTTTACCAAGGCGTAGACATCTGAATATGGGATGGCAAACACCTCAGCACCGATTGCTTCAGCAGCTTCAATCTTGTAAGCATGTTTTGGGTATTTCTCTTTATCCATTAGTCTGAAATAGGTATAACCACGGATTACCATTTCTTCTTCCTGTACATTCTGTTCAGGCTGCTGTTTCTCTGTTACTTCAGCAGGTTCATTTGTTGTTGAATCTGTTTCCGGCGATTTGTCTGCTTCAGGCTGGTTCTTTATTTCTTCTTCATTTGAGCTTTCAATCACAGGCTGTTTCTGTTGTTCCTCGCTTGCCTCTGCAGTTTCAGGTTTTCCTTCATAATAAAAGGCACCAGCGGCAGATAGCATCAAGGCTGCTAAGATTGCAACATGCCATTTCTTCTTTACCTTCACTATGCTCACCCCCTTTTTCTCTATTCATTAGACGATGCCGACTGAAAGAAAGTTACTTTTATTACAATAAAATTTCAATTTTGTTACAAAATACCTAAAATAAGGATTTTTAAATTTTGACTTCACTTTTTTAGACGAGGAGCGTGAGAAAAAAGTTTACGTTTTCACTCTTTTTTTTAAAAAAATCCTCTTATAGTCAGATAGGTTGAAAGAATGAATGTTAGAACGTGTTGGGGAGGTAATTTTCATCTATAGAATCCTACCTTTTAAGGTCCGAATGGGGTTACATTAGGTATGATTTTTTTGTGCCATTATAAGGAGAGTCGCTTGTTTTCAATCTAGTAAACTGGCAGTCTTATAAAATCAAAAGGGGCATCCGTAATGGATGCCCCTTCTTTATGCTTATTTCAACTCATCTAGAGCATCAAGCATTCTGTAAAGTACTACAGCCGCTTGAGCACGAGTTGTGTTTTTCTTAGGACCGAATGTGCCATTTGAATTACCGTTTAGTAATTTCAGAGCAACAGCTTGGTCAATTGCTTCCTTCGCATACGAATTGATTCTGTCAGCATCTTTGAATGGAGCTGATGGCTTCAATCCTTCTAAAAGTGAAGCATCTTTGTACTCAACTGCACGGATGAGCATAGCAGCCATTTGTTCACGAGTGATGTTTTCACTTGGAGCAAATGAACCGTCAAGCTTACCGCTGATGATGCCTGCAGCATACGCAGCTTCAATATCAGAAGCAGCCCAGTGATTAGCACTTACATCCTTAAATGATCCTTGCTCTTCAGATACAGGAAGATTTAAGGAACGAACAAGCAATGCTGCGAATTGAGCACGAGTGATATCTTCTTCAGGAGCAAACGATCCAGAAGTTTTACCATTAATGATGGAGCGTGAAGCTAATACTTCTACTTCATCCTTTGCCCAGTGCTTAGCTACATCCTTGAATGTAACGTTGTTTTCAATAACAGCGTAAGTTGAGAAGTGGTTAACCGTAAATGTGAAGCTGTCGCCTGACACTTTACCGCCAACATATTCCCAAGCTGCATCGTCTTCATTTAAGTAGTAAGCAGCAGTTTTTCTTGCATCATCGATTTCGTCAGCATCAACAGAAACAGTTACTTCAACTGGCTCAGCAAATGCGCTGTAGTCAGTGCTCTTGCCGTCTTTGTTTAATGTGATAGAGAAATCATAAAGCTCAGATACAAGGTTTTTGCCTTTTGAAGCTGGTACATTTTTCGCTTCAAGTGTTTCAATTGTTACTTGAACATTGTCACTGCCTTGCTCAGCAATATCAGCAACAACAGCAGCTGGTAATGCAACAGTTTCAGTTCCCGCCTTCACGACAAGTCCTTTTTTGCTGTCAGCCACTTTCTTGAACGTATCTTTGCCTACTTTTGCAGTCAGCTTAGATACATCGCCAGTTACTAAGGATGATAGATCAACTGTAACCTCAGATTTAGAAGAATCGTTGATTTGATCAATCACTTTTCCTTCTGTTACATCAAGTACAGCTTCCCCGTCATCAGTTGTTGGCGGTGGTGTTACCGGTGGTGTTGGAGGAATAATCGGACCTGTGCCGCCGCCATTACCAGGAGGTGTTTCTTCTAATTTTTCGATTGTAACAGTTTTAGATGCCTTATGACCAGCAAGGTCTGTTACTTCAAAGACAAAAGTATTCTTTCCGTCTTTCAAAGCAAGCTCTACATCTTCAATCGTCTTTTCGTAGCCGCGCATTTCATATGGCTCTAGGAATTCATTTGTAAAGATTTCGCTTCCGTTGTTGTATACTCTGATTTCATCAAAGTTATCAGCAACTTCTAGGGAAACTTCTACACTATCTTTTCCAGTTGATGCTGGAGCGCCTTTTACATCAATTGTTGGAGCTGTGCTATCAACAAATACCGTGCGCTGGAAGGCAATTTCATTATCACGGTTGTCAACAGTCTTCACATCAAACTTCTTAACGCCATCTGTTTCATAAGAAATAGTTGTTGAGAATTCATGCTCTCCTGTAGTTGGATTCACTACTACTTCAACTAATTCCCCATTGATTTCAAGCTCTTTAATACCAGACTTATCGTTAACATAACCAGAAACGACAACATCCTTCGAACCAACTGTTCCAAATGCTTCTGGAGTTAAGACATGCACATCCGGAATAACTGTATCTTCTGCAACTTGTAATTTTTCTGTTGTGCTGTTTCCAGCAAAGTCATAAACTACAACTTCCAGATTGTTATCTGCTGTTAGACCATTTACTGCATATGTTTCCGTATCAGGACTTAATGGACCTGAAAGGACAGTAGAACCATCTACTAATACATCAATGTAATAAACACCGCTGCCGCCTTCATTATCAGCAACATTAGCAAATCTAATTTCTTTTGATTCTGCATCATAGCTTGCTTCAATTTCTGGAGCCGTCACGTCGACTTTGATTGGCATTTTAAATGACTGCCATTCTGCATCAGGGTAATCAACAACTGCACGGATTTCATACTGATAATCGCCTTCTGCAGCAGGTTTTAAATCAATTTGACCATCCCAGCCGCGAACTGTGCTTAGGGAGTACTCTTGCGCTCTTCCGCCATCATAGTAATTCTTGCGGGCATGATTCTCAGTACGGATTGTTCTGAGCTTATTGCCTTCGCTATCTAAAATATTGTATTCCACTTTCTTCGCATTTCTTAAGAAAGAAACAACTGGAATTGCCTGATCCTGTACGCCATCTCCATTTGGAGAGAATGCGATATTATCTGGATTAATTCCCGCTTCAAATGCACTGTAGCCTAAGAAACTTAAGCTTTCATCAACTAAGCTTGTCATTCCGTAGAATGTAGTATCTGTCCAGCGTGCATCGTCAACGATTTGTGCTTGGTCCCATTCGCCTTTAAAGCCAACATAAGGAACAGAAAGCTCAGGGTTAACATCGGCAGTGTCCGTTAACGTTACGAAACCTTCAACGAAGTAGCCGTTAGTGAAGATGTCAGCTGCTGGTACTAGAGCAGATGCATTTTCGTTATAGACTGAAGCGTTTGTAAGATCTAGTTCAACTTTAATCGTTTTCTCTTCGCCTGCAGCTAATTCAACAACAGCTGTTTCAGAGCCATTTACTGACACACCAACATTTTGTAATGCTTGTGCTTCTAGTACGTTTGCTGCATAACCAAGTTCACCGAATAAAGCAAGATCAGTCTGAACATTTACACCAACATCATAGCTAACAGCATCGTCAGAGTAGTTTTTAGCGACTAACGTAAATTCAACATGATCGCCTACTTCTTTCAGAGAAACTTTCGCTTCATTTGTTGCTTGTTCAGCTACTACAACAGGTGTAGCCAATGCTGCATGAAGCTGCATTAATCCAGCACCTTGTCGGCGAGGAGAGTAAGGATTTACTTGTCCTAAAATATCATTAGCTTGTCCTTTGTCCTCTAATGTTTTAGCTGTGTTCATTAAAATATTTTTCGCCATATTGACGCGTTCAGCGTTTTCTAAGCCAAATTCATTATCAACACGCTCAAGAACAAGAGCAGATCCGCCAGCTACATGTGGTGCAGCCATTGATGTACCGCTCATCATTCCATATTCATTATTTTGAAGTGTAGATAAAATTTGTCCGCCTGGAGCTGTGATTTCAGGCTTAAAGTCAAGGTTTGGTGTAACTCCCCATGAAGTGAAATCACTCATTGCACCAGCAGTTGGGTTTGGCGCTTGTGTTGTTTCACCGTTAAATGCAATCGTAACACTTTCACCAGCTTGTAAAGCAGCTGCTAACGTGTCTCCATCAGATTTAAGCATGAATAACTGAGGGATTGTAATTGCTGCATCGGATGCCATATTGACATAGCCATCTGCATTATTATAAACAATTACACCTAGCGCACCTGCTGCCTGTGCGTTAAGAGCTTTTGTAACGAAATCAAGCTCACCACGTCGGATCAACGCGAATTTCCCTTCAACATCTCCAAGCTCTTCAGGCTTCCCTAATCCGCCATAAGCAAGTTCATATTCTTTTGTTTCTAAAGAGTTCGGATGCACACTTCCAGCTGAAAGGAATGGAGCTGCATCAGCTGTTCCTTCGCCAATTACGTATTCAACCGCATCTAAATTCATATAGCTATTTTCATATGATGCTACTTGTAAAGAATCATATGAAATACCCGGTGAACCAGAAACTCCGATATCCGGATTTTGTGGCCATGGATTAGCAAATCCATTACCAAAGTGAGCAGAGTTACCAGCAGAAATAGCCATTAATACGCCACTTTCAACTGCGCGCTCAACTGCTTTTTGCTCAGGATCTTCCGGCAATACAAATGCAGCCGTGGAACCTAAGCTCATGTTAATAACATCAACGCCAAGTTTGATAGCATCATCGATTGCCTTTACATAAATATCACTGTATGTAGAAGGCATTTCAGGATCATTGCCAAAAACTTTCAATCCTAAAATTTGTGCTTCAGGAGCGACGCCTTTTAAACCGCCATTTTCTTCATCCCCGTTGGCACCAACAGTACCTGATACGTGCATTCCATGCTCAGATGCTTCTGCACCAAGGTCAAGAATCGTATCGTTTTGATCCATATAGTTATAAGCATATGGAACTTTCTCAGTATAGTACTTACCAGGAAGACCTTTTTCAGCGACGATTCCGTCTACAACGTCTTTTGTAAGTGTTTCTTCTGTTTCTTCAGAAAGAACCATGTCTCTATGTTCAGTATCAATGCCGGTATCAATAACACCAACAACCATGCCTTCACCTTTAAAGCCATACTCGTCCCACGCACGCTGCGCTTCGACTAATTCCTTACTGTATAGCATTTCGGGCTTCACTTCTGGCCGTGTGTATTCGTGCGCAATATGTACAGTCGCCACACGGTCCGCTTGCTCAATAAATTTAATTTTTCCGTATTGTACTTCAGTACTAAAGCCATTAACAACTGTTGTAAAGTTATTAATTACTTCAATTCCAAGCTTGTCTGCATTTAATTCATTAACTACTTGATTTTGCTGTTCAATCAGATCTTTTTCTACACTTTCTTTCTCTGTTTCAGTTAATTCGCTATAAATTTTACCTTGCTGCTGTGCTTTTTGGACTGCAGCTTCTCCGTCCAATTCTACGATAATACGAACTTCATCTTCATCATTATATTCATGTTCTGGTGATTCTAATTTTTCTCCTGATGTAACCGGCTTTTCTCTTTCAGCTTTAGGCGGTACTGCACCATAAGCTGCGCTTGAAAATACCATCAGAAAAATAAGCAGTGCTAAAGACACCTTTCTGATCAAGGCAATTCCCCCTATAGTTGTTTTTAATATTCCTGACATCTGCCCTCCTCTATTTTTAATAATATTCTGGATGTTGAAATATTTGTGATAATCTGATTATAATCATAGGTATTTCGATAAGTAAATGAAATTTGTAATATTTTTTTATAATCAAAATATTTGTTTAATTGTGTCATTTTGTGGGTAAAAAGAGTGCTGGATGTTGTAGAGAGGTGTCATTTTAGCTGTAAGCGTTAACACTATTTAGTAAGAAATGAGCAGTTCGATTTCCGCTGTATAGCACTCGCTTGCCCACAGGTCTCCAGCACTATTCCGCCAAAATTGCGAGATTTCCCTCAAACAAACTAGTTAAAAAAGGACCAAAAAAAGAGAGTGTAAAAGATTTCTCTTCCTCACCCTCTTAACCTATTATTCATTTCCTTCTATATACCCACGCTCTATTGCTACATATAGTAAACCGATCGCGTCTGAGATGGTTAGTTGTCCGTTTAAAAATTGTTCTCTCCATTGTCTGGCGAGGGCTGGGTCTTTTTGCTCAAATCTTGCCAGAACTGTTGCAACTGAATTTCGAATAGTTGGCGTTGTTGGATTGAATGGCTGTGCCATAAGATCATCCTCCTCCGGTGTAAAAGTATTGGGTTTTCCTTGCAAATTATAAAATGAAACAATCCCTTGAACATGACCGACTGCAATCGCGGTTATGACCTCCGATTGTTTCAACAAATTAGCATCCGTGGCATTATCAATAAACAAATTTTCGGTTAACACTGCTGGGCTATCTGACTCACGGAGCATATGAAAATTGGCTGTTTTCACGCCTCGGTCCGCTACGCGGAAAGATGATAACGACGTCATAACCGCTGCATGGATCTCCCACTGAATTCTCCCAGAGACAGAGGATGCGGCTTGATTGCTGTGCCTGAAATCCTCATACCCTGTACCGCCTCCAGCATTTATATGAACTGATAAAACAAAATCCGCTCCCCATGCATTAGCCATATTGGTCCGCTGATTTAACGTTAACGTCTGATCACCTTCACGGCTCATCTGAACCGAAACATTCTCATATTGCAAAAGCAAATCACGAATGACTCGTGAAATCTGTAAAGTTAGATTCTTCTCCAGCAGTCCATTTCCTACTGCTCCTGAATCACCGCCTCCGTGGCCTGGGTCAATAAAGATTTTCACCATAAATACTCACCCCCTTTTTAGGATATGCAGGAGAGTGGTGGGACGAAACTCAGATTATGAATCTGATATTTGGAAAAAAGTACATTGAACATTTTTATATCATGTGATTTTTTCAAAATAATAAGCCTAAACTTTAATTTAATATTCCTTTTATATCTTTAAACTAAAGTTATAATATTAATTTTGTGTAAAAAATCTGATTTTTCTACAAAATATGTTCTTTCGAACGAATTTCCCTAGTATAATGACATTAGATAGGAAAAAGGGGTAAATAGTAGCGATTTTTTTCCGTAAAGGAGATTGACAAATGAGTTTGAAAGGGATAATTTGTTTTTTTCAGAGGAAACATAAATATAATTACTATACAGATACCTGTGTTCGTTGTGGAAAGAAAAGAAGATTATAGTCTTGAAGAACACACTGCTTCTAAGAACATACATAAAAACATTTTTTATTTTTACTGCAATATCTATGGATAATAAATAAAAGACAAGAATGCTACAAAAGTTGCATACTTGTCTTTTTTTATGTGTACTCACCTGTACAAAAAAACTAGGATTTGCAGGTAAAACATTTGTTTCAAATTAATACGTTTTACTAAGAACCAGTTAACAAAGAAGTGTTTTCTTATAGAAAAAAACGGCACAGAACGCTGCACCGTTTTTCTTTTCACAGAATTATTGATTTCTTCTTTCTTCCATTTCATCGATAAACGCTTGCTCATCTTCAAATAGCTCTGTGCCTTGCAGGTAAGAAATAATGCGCGGCAGGTCCGTGTTATTGATTAGCCCAACAAATTGGTCAGAACCTTTTCCGTATGCATATAGAGGGATTTCAACACCAGAGTGGTTGCGTGTTCCCCAGCTAATATAAGCATGGTTGGAAATGATTGTTCCAAGTGTGTTAACCAAAGTGCTTCCGTTCCATGGCTGAGATGTTAATAATTCTAAATCCTCATCATTGATATCAAGCTTCGTGTGCTTTTCTAAAACACTTTCAGCATCAACTACATATGCTTTGTTGTCAGCTTTGTTGTCACCGATTTGATAACCAGCTTGTAAATCAAATAACTCTGTGAAGTCTTGGAAATCTACATGGTTTACACCAGGTGTTTTCACGATGCCAATACGGCCATTTTCACCTTTTACTGCAGTTGTTCTCTTCAATAAATCGATTGTCGCTTTTGTGCCATCTAAAGTAACCGTTGCTTTTCCTGATTTAGAGTTAAAAGAGAATTTAGCTCCTAGTTCTTTTGCAGCCTCACGAATTGGCAAGTAGTAATTACCTTCAGATTCTTTCGCATTTGCAATCGAGATTACGTCAGCTTCTTCTGCTAGTTTCGCAGCTAAAACGTTGTTGCTCATTTTGATATTTTTCAAAACATCGATATTATCCGCATAACCGCCCTCAGTTGTTCCAATGTTCATTCCGCCTGTTTCATGATCTCCAACCACGACAACAAGTGTGTTTTTATCTTTCTTAGCGAAATCTAGCGCCTCTTCAACGGCACGATCGAATTCAAGCATATCAGTCACTGTTGCTACTGGGTCGTTCGCATGTCCAGCCCAGTCAATTTGGCTTCCTTCTACCATTAAGAAAAACCCATCTTGATCTTTGCTTAGTGTATCAATCGCAAACTCAGTCATATCGGTTAAACTAGGCTCTTCTTGATTAACTCTATCAATATCGTAAGTTAGTGCTGCATCTGCAAATAAACCTAGAACTTTGTTGCCAGTCACAGAATCTAATTCGGATTTTTTTGTTACATATTCATAACCAGCTTCTTTTGCTTCTGCTACTAAATCGCGATCTGTTTGATTGCCGCCGTCTTTTTCAAGCGTAAACATGTCGCGTCCGCCGCCAAGGATCACATCTACATTATTAATATACTGCTGTGCAAGAACTGCTTCGTTTCCTCTTGATGGATCATGAGAAGTGAAAACCGCCGGAGTTGCATGAGTAATACGTGAAGTTGCTATTAACCCAGTCGCTTTATCTTTATTGCGGGCAGCATCTAAAATGGAATCCGGCTCTTTTCCATCTGGAGTTACCGCAATCTTGCCGTTATCTGTCTTATATCCTGTTGCCATTGCCGTACCTGCTGCAGCTGAATCCGTTACACTTGTATCTGCAGAGTACGTTTTCATCATACCTTTCATATAACGTTCAAAGCTAAGCTCTTCCCCTTTGAAAATACGAGATGCTGTCAAATAGCTCGCACCCATTCCATCCGGGATCATTAAAATAACATTCTTAGCTGTACCTTTCTCTGCAGCACTTGCTGCTGATGTTGGGATGCCTGCTGAAAGAACAACAGATGTTGCTACTAAAGCTCCTACCGCTTTCTTCCAAGAAAAGTTCTTCTTCATTTCTCAACACTCCCTACTATGTATTAGTTATACATTCCAATCCTAGCAATTATTTGTAAATAATAGATTTCAGAATTGTAAGCGTTTGTGGATAAATCGTAAAGGTTTTGTTTAGTCGGGACTTTGGGCGGGGGTTGGTTCGGGGGCCTGTTCGGGGCGTTGTGCGGGGCGTTGCGGAGCGTCACTGTGACGCCCCGAAAAATCCCGATTTTTGTCGATTTATTCAAGAACAAAAAAAAGAAACTAGCATAATAGCATGCGCTATTGCTAGTTTCTTCTATATAAATGTTTATCTTAGTCATATTTCCAAACAGAATACTAGTCAATTTCATCTGTCTGATCATACATTTTTACTTTTATCTGAAATCCTTCGTAAGACATAATTAGTCTGCCCACTTCTTCCCATGTGTAGGCTCTTCCATCAATAATAATGAGCGGAAGACCTTCTGCGATTTCATCATACTCAATTCTTCCAGCAAAATGATCTTTCGTCAATGTCTCATATGGCTGGCCGCTTAGAAAAACTTTAGATACAATATATTTCTCTTTAATTCCTTTTTTTGTTTTCTCAATTAATCTATTGAGCAATTGCTGCTGATCATCCTCCAGTTCACCGTGGACAGCAAATGTATAACCAAACTCAATATTCTCCTTTGCCTCCATGAAGATTCCAATGGGGTGTAATCGAGTCTCTACAAGAAAAGTTCGAACAAATCCTTCAGAATCCTTTAACGAAAATGATTCCAGCAACTCCTCTAGCTCAACCTCCAGTTCACCAGCCATGTATTCGTTATAACAATCATTACATAAACTCAACTGATCATCTTCTATTGATAGATGTATTTTAACCTCTCTCAATCCACAAGCATCACACTTAGCCATAGAATTCACCTGCTTTTTTTAACTACATTTTATCATATATGCATTTATCTAATTCCGACATAATTCGATGAATTTCGGGTCGTCACTGTGACGCCCCTAGACGAAGAAGGCCGCAAAGAAGTTATGGGTTAAAATTAAACATTAATTATCGACAAAAAATGATGAAAAAGGAGATATATTTATTTTGTTAATTATCGTTTTAAAACGTATGTGATTCCATTGAATTTTTATTAAAATTGCCTGCTGACTCTATATTGAAACCTAAAACCCTGACCTTTGTCTTGCGGATGGCGTCATAAAGATCGACAATTATCGCCAAAATGCGGGGCGTCACTGTGACGAATAAAGATATTGACAATTAACAATATTCAGTTTTATGATACTAATTAATATAACGTCATATGATGTTATAAATTTTCGGAGGTGGAATGATGAAACAAGAAAGTGGAGTATTGGTGAGTAATAAGTCTATGAAGCCGGAACATGTGGAGCAGCTCGAGAATGTGATTGAGGCTGTGAAGAGCAGACAGATTAAGAATGTTTTCTTTATCGCTTGTGGAGGTTCGATGGCTTCTCTGTCACTGGGTGATTACTTTTTTACGAAAGAAACAAGTGTCGCATCCTTTGTCTACACATCAAATGAATTCATCCATCGTAATCCAAAGTCTTTAGGCCAGAACAGCCTAGTTATTCTCAGATCTCATTCTGGAACAACTCCTGAAACCGTGAAGGCTGCAAGCTTTGCCAGACAAAAAGGTGCCTTAACGGTTGCCATCTCAATGGAAACAGATTCTCCTCTTTGTCAGTCTTCTGAATACATTGTTCACTACAACTATAAGGATGGCTCAGATGCGATCGACGGAGAAACAGGAATGTTCTATAGCCTAATCTTCCAGCTTTTAAATGTATTTGCACCAAATGAAAAATTTGCTCGTGTTGTTGAAAAATTAGCCCTCCTCGAAGACCTATACACAAAAAACAGAGAAAAATTCGCCGAAGTAGCAGATACCTTTGGTAAAAAGAACAAGCGTGAAAATATCATCTACACAATGGCCAGCGGAGCCTACATCCACCAGGCATATTCGTTTACAAGCTGCCTGTTGATGGAAATGCTTTGGATTCATTCCAACGCCATTCATTCCGGTGAATATTTCCACGGTCCTTTTGAAGTGACAGATTTTGATGTGCCATTCCTTTTAATACTAGGTGAAGGACCAAGCCGTCCACTCGATGAGCGCGCTTTAAGCTTTGCGAAGAAGTTCAGTGAAAAAGTCGAGGTTGTGGATGTAGAAACGTTAATATATGAAGGAATTGACGAGGACCTTAAAGAATATTTTGGTCCAGCGATCATCGGTGTTGTGCTCCGTTTATATGCGGATGCTTTAGCAGAGCATACAGGCCACCCGCTGTCGGTCAGACGGTATATGTGGAAAATGGACTATTAATCTCTTAAAACTTCATGGATGAAGGGTTTTTTTAAAAAAAGTGCGTAATAGGCAGGGAAAACATCACGGAATCCGCCTATGAGATCTAGACAGTCACTCGCTGCCGAAAACCGCCATATTTGGGGGAGGCTTATCATGAGAGGGAGAAAATATTGGGTCTTACTGCTCGTAATCGTATCAATATTGTCCGCCTGCAATTCCAGCGATGGAGCCAGTTCAAGTGAAGGAAAAACGGAAATTGACTTTTTCCACCGGTGGCCAAATGAACCTAGAAAGTCCTTTTACGATCAAAAAATTGAAGAGTTTATGGAGCAAAATCCTGATGTCCATATTAACGTTGATTATGTGTTAAATGATTCCTACAAAGAAAAAATTAAAGTGCTTGTCTCCAACGACAACCTGCCTGACATCTTTTCATCCTGGTCTGATTCATTTGCGAAGAACCTGGTATCCTCAGGGAAAATCTTGTCTGTCGATGATATTTTAAAAGAAGATACCGAATGGTCATCCAAAATTGTAGAGTCCCAGTTTGAAGGATTTACTTTTGATGATGTAACATACGGTGTTCCATTTACAGTTGACGGAAAAGCTTTCTTCTATAATAAGAAGGTTTTTGAAGAGCATGGCATTGAGATTCCAAAAACTTATGATGAATTTATTGCTGTTTTAGATGACTTACAAAAGGCTGGCTATGAGCAGCCATTAGTAGAAGGACTAACAAATACATGGGCCATCTCCCATTACTTAGGCACGATCTTTCAAAGATTAGTAGACCCTGAAGTGCTAGCAAAAGATTACAGCTTGGAAAATGCCGAATTTACAGATGAAGGTTATATCAAAGGACTTGAGGTATTCCAAGAATTAACCACTTATATGGGCGATGTCTCGACTGCAATCGATCATGAAGCTGCCCGAAATATGTTCGGCAGCGGTGAGGTTCCGATCCTGTACATGCAATTTGCTGAGATTAAACTTGTAGAAGAAATTGGAGATGTAGAGTTTGGTTTCTTCGACTTCCCTTCTTTTAAAGATGGCAAAGGCGATCAAACCGCTTTAACTGGTGCACCTGAAGGCTGGATGTTAAGTAAAAATGCCCCTGAGGAAGCAGTTGAATTCTTGAAATTCTTAACTTCTGATGAAACCGCTTTCGACTTTACTGAAACGGACGGACAGCTTAATGCAATTGAAGGATCAGTAACAGCTGAAAATGCAAATGAAACGAGTTTGGAAGCTTATGATCTAGTTCTAAATGCCACATCGGTTTCACCGTGGTTCGATAATGCTCTAGATATCAATGTAGCAGATGTATTTATGCGAGGCAGTCAAGGCCTTGCCACAGGCCAATCGACTCCAGCTGATATCTTGAGCGAGGTGCAGCAGACTGTAGAAGGCATGAAATAGAAAATTTAGCTTGATCGATAGAGATACACACATATATAATATCTTAAAAATTCAAACAAGCTCCTTTCTTCTCCGGAAGATTGGAGCTCTTCCTCAAATATTACATTATATCCGAAAGTAGGTGTAAAGGGTGGTCAGCAGAAAAAACAAATGGATTCCTTTCCTATTTCTTTTACCAAGCCTCTTATTTTTAGGAATTTTCATCTATATCCCACTTATTCAAAATTTCTATAATAGTCTCTTTGAATTTAGCGTTTTTTCTCAAACAAAGGAATTTGTCGGATTGAAGGCTTTTAAAAACCTTTTCGAAGATCAGATTGTAACAACCGCGTTTATCAACAACATTAAATATGCTGTCATCTCCGTGCTGTTTCAAGTCTTTTTTGCACTAGTATTAGCAGCTATACTAGAAGATAAACTCTTTCGTAGAGCAGCTCCAGTATTGCGGATTATTTACTTTGTCCCTGTTATGATTTCCATTTCTGTTATCGCCCTTTTGTTTGGTTTCATATATAACCCGCAGATCGGAATCTTGAATAGCTTCTTGGAATTAATTGGTCTTGAGAATTTGGCCAAGCCGTGGCTAGGCAATAGCACCACTTCTATTTATGCCGTCATAGCGATGTCGCAATGGCAAAGCATCGGCTTCATTACAATGCTCTTTATCGTTGCGATTCAGAAAATTCCAAAAGAATTATATGAAGCAGCCGATATTGATGGTGCAGGCAAAATCAGAAAGTTTTTCAACATTACGGTTCCACAAGTAAAAGAAACGATGTTTGTTAACCTGCTCATAACCGTAACCGGCTCTATGCTCGTTTTTAATGAGCCGTATATTTTAACAAATGGCGGACCTGGCTTTAGTTCTATGACTCTAGCAGTTCATATGTATCAGGAAGGCTTTGTAAAGGATAATATGGGCTATGCCTCAGCAATTGCAACACTCATTTTCATCTTAACAGCTATTTTTGCTGTCATTCAAATCAAAGTCTCTGGCACCGGAAAGGAGGAATAATGATGTTTAAACGGAGAAATCATTTTGGCAATGCTGCCTCATCCTTTTCCCGGAACATCACATTTCTAGGTCTTATCATATTCTCGATAATCATACTCTATCCTCTTTACTGGATGGTGATCTCTTCTTTAAAAAGTTATGACGAGATTTATAACAATGTATGGGGATTGCCTGATGTATGGCATTTCGAAAATTATGCTACCGCTTGGTCTTTAGGAATTTCAAGCTATTTTCTCAACAGTGTATTTGTAACAGGTGCAACGATCATTTTAGTCGTACTAATTGGTTCTATGGCTGCATTTGCGTTATCAAGATATAGATCCAAATGGATTGATGTCTCCTTATATATGATTATCGGCGGATTAATGATGAATCCGCAGGTTGCATTGATTCCCCTATTCGAACTGCTGACATGGATGGACTTGATTAATACAAGATGGGCGCTGATTTTAATCTATGTAGCTTATCGTTTGCCGCTAACAATTATCTTAATTCGCGCCTTCTTCTTAAGCATTCCGCGAGAGCTTGAGGAATCGGCGATTATCGATGGATGCAGTGAATTTAAAATTTATACGAAAATTTATCTTCCATTATCCATTCCAATTCTTATTACGACAGTCGTTTTAACAGCTTACTTTGCTTGGAATGAGTTTTTATTTGCAACCGTTTTTATTGATTCAAATGATTTAAAAACAATTCCTTCTGGGCTGATGAACTTCAGAGATGCTCTCCGCACAGATTGGGGCGTACTCCTTTCGGGCATGGTGATCGCATCGATCCCGATGATCATTCTGCTGATTTTTCTGCAGAAGTATTTGGTTAGAGGTTTGTCTGAGGGGTCTGTTAAAGGATAGCACACACATATAATCTGTTAAAGGATAGCACACACATATAATAGGAGGAAACACGATGAAACTGATTGCGATTGGTGATAATGTAGTAGATTGTTATTTGGACCAGGATATTTATTATCCTGGCGGAAATTGTGTGAATGTAGCTGTCAATGCCCGGCGTAATGGCGCAGAACAGGTTTCCTATATTGGAATTTTCGGGAATGATGAGAAAGCAGACCATATAAAATATGCCTTGAAACAGGAGGAAGTAGATTTTCAGCATGCCAGAACCGTAATGGGCATTAGCGGCCAGCCTCGGGTTACACTCAAGCATGGAGACCGTATTTTTATCGGCGGTCCAAAAAACACGGTACAGCGGATGTTTAAGCTTCAGCTTACAGATGATGAATTAGATTATATTTCGAAATTTGATCTTTGCCATGTGAGCTGTTATTCTTCGATGGAAAGTGAGCTTGAAAAGCTTTCAAAGGTTATTAAGATCTCATATGACTTTTCCAGTCGAAAGGAATTAGATTATATACGTTCGATCGCTCCCTATATACAATACGCCTTCTTTTCAGCAGCAGAATTAACGGAAGCAGAGTTAACTGTTTTTATCGAGGAATTAACAGCGTTGCCATTTGAGATTTTTGCAATAACGCGAGGCAGTGAGCCGGCATTATTTTTTCAAAATGGAGTTCAATATGAACAGAAGATAAACCCTATTTCAATTGTGGATACGATGGGTGCAGGTGATAGTCTCATTGCAGGCTTTCTTGTAAACTATATCAACGGAGACAGTATGGCATCTGCTATTGATAAAGCCACTCTTTCTGCTGAGAAGACGTGCGGGATGTATGGCGGATTCGGATACCCTAAAAAAATGTAAAATTATTGTATTCAATCCTCTCCTCATGTAGAGTAAAATTACAAAGTAATAGAAGAAAAAACAGCTATAGGAGAGTATGAAATGAGCCATGAAAAACCGGATGTACAAATAGACGGCCCAGTCCCCCTATACGAGCAAATTAAGGCTGGAATTAAAGAATATGTGAAAAAACACGACCTTAAGGCCGGACAAAAAATACCGAATGAAGCAGAGCTTTGTGACCTATTCGACGTTAGCCGCATTACCATTCGAAGAGCGATCAAAGAACTCGTTGAAGAAGGATTTATTGAGATTATTCGCGGCAAGGGCACCTTTGTTAAAATTGCAAAAAAGGATCTTCATCTTTTAAACCTTAAAGGATTTACAGAAGGATTATCAACCGGGGAAAAGGAGAACAATATTCAAAAAGAGATAAAATATAAAGAAATCATTGAAGATACGTCGGAGATTGCCAAAGCATTCGGCACTGGACACACTTCCTTCTTAAAACTGATTCGGGTGGTAAAGGATTCCCACGGCCCTTTCAGTGTTGATTTCGCCTACTTCCCCACCAACCTATACCCTGGCATAGAAAGCAAAATCACAGACGATACATCCACCTTTGCTATCATCAGAGAACATTATCACATCAAATTCACCAAAGTAGAAAAAGAAATAGAATACAACCTGCCCACCCAAGAAATATGCACATACCTGGGCATAAGCAAAACCACCCCCGTCATCCTAGTAAAAAAAGTCATCTACGGAACCTACGGAACACCTGTGCACTACTCCAGATACTACCTAATTGGAGAACGAGTTAAATTTTATATTGATGCAGAATACGACGTGTCACAGTGACGCCCCGAGTTTTGTCGAATTTTCGCAAACAAAAAAACTAGCAGTATAGCATATGCTACTGCTAGTTTTTTTGTTTAGTCATACTCCCCAACAAAATACTAGTCAATCTCATCTGTCTGATCATACATTTTTACTTTTATCTGAAATCCTTCGTAAGACATAATTAGTCTGCCCACTTCTTCCCATGTGTAGGCTCTCCCATCAATTATAATGAGCGGAAGACCTTCTGCGAATTCATCATACTCAATTCGTCCAGCAAAATGATCGTTGGTCAATGATTCATATGGCTGACCGCTTAGAAAAACCTTAGATTCAATATATTTCTCTTTGATTCCTTTTTTTGTTTTCTCAATTAATCTATTGAGCAATTGCTGCTGATCATCCTCCAGTTCACCGTGGACAGCAAAAGTATAACCAAACTCAATATTCTCCTTTGCCTCCATGAAGATTCCAATGGGGTATAATCGAGTCTCTACAAGAAAAGTTCGAACAACTCCTTCAGAATCCTTTAACGAAAAGGATTCCAGCAACTCCTCTAGCTCAACCTCCAGTTCACCAGCCATGTATTCGTTATAACAATCATTACATAAACTCAACTGATCATCTTCTATTGATAGATGTATTTTAGCCTCTCTCAATCCACAAGCATCACACTTAGCCATGGAATTCACCTGCTTTTTTTAACTACATTTTATCATATATGTCATTTATCTATTTTCGACATGGTTCGAGGAATTTCGGGGCGTCACTGTGACGCCGGCCAAGGTTTTTCTTTCAAAAACTGAAAATACTGCTCCCGCCTTTCTTCTTTTGTTCCCTCAAAACAATCTAGAATGCAGTCAATGTTTAGGTAGCGTGGTGTTTCCATATCAGTTATAAAGTATTGCATGCTGCTCCATGGGTATTGATCAGGACTTTTCACCATAAGGGCTTCTACTGGATTCAGGTGAATATAGCGGCTAACCGCTAACAGCGATCTTTGGTCAACCAGGATGTCATCAAAAAATCTTTTTTCATAGACATGACCAGTCAGTTTATATTTCGTATTGTAGTAGTTTGCGTATTTTTTATTAATCAGGGCCATTAATTTGCTGATGGAAATGATTTGAGAACGGAGCTGCAGGTGGTAGTGGTTGTTCATGAGGCAATAAGAGGTGATTTCGAAGGGGTATTTGTCGTAAATGTCTTCCAGATTGTAAAAAAAGACATCATAATCTTCCCAGTCCATAAACAAAGGATCCCGGCGGTTTCCTCTGCTCACAACATGATAATGACATTCTGGTACGTATATTCTTTTTTTGTACGGCATTAAACTGTTTCCACATCCTTTTTGAAATGTTAAATTTGATTAACTTGCTGGGAATTTTTTTAGCATGAAACATATTAAAGAGGAAACAACTAATTGGGGAGCATAGCTTATACATTCAACAGCAACGTTTTAACTCCTCTATTGCTTTGCATAAATCTTCATTACATGGAGGAATATCGACAAAAACCACGATTTTTCGGGTGGTCACTGTGACGCCCCGAATAAAATAATGTATACTTAAAAGTGAATCTAGTTTACATAAAAGGGGGAGTCAGGTTGACAGAATTCACAATTTGGGGTTTTTTGGTTGATTTCAGTTTGATGTCCGGGTTGATTTTACTTGGAACAATTTTAAGAGCGAAGGTTAAATTCCTGCAGGCGTTGTTCTTGCCAGCCAGTATTATTGGAGGATTTATCGGGCTAGCTCTTGGTCCATTCGGCGCAGATCTTCTGCCATTTTCCGATCAATTTTCTTCATACCCAGGATTATTAATTGCCTTTATTTTTGCAGCCATTCCAATTGGCGCAGCGAAAGTACAAATTAGAGAGATTATCCATCGGGTTCGGGAAATGTGGTCTTACTCCATGCTTCTGACTACATTAATGTGGGGCGGCGGTGCTCTATTTGGTCTAGTTGTCATTAATCAAGTATTCCAAGACTTGCCTAGCGGATTTGGGATTATTTTAGGAGCCGGCTTTGTGGGCGGGCACGGAACAGCCGCAGCCATTGGAGATGGCTTTGCACAATATGGCTGGGACGAAGCCATGACGCTTGGCATGACATCTGCAACGATCGGTCTATTAGTAGCTGTCATCGGCGGACTTATTCTTGTTAAAAGAGGAACTCAAAAAGGACATACACAATTTATATCCAGCTTCAAAGACCTTCCAACTGAACTGCGTACAGGGCTAATCCCCGCTTCAAAACGCGTACATATGGGTACAGAAACCATTTCTCCTAGTGCTATTGATCCTTTAGTTCTGCATATTTCGATCATGTTTTTTGTAGTTGGGGCAGCTTACTGGCTGACAGAAAGACTGGGCGAGCTTATTCCGGTCATTTCGATTCCATTGCTAAGTGTTGCCTTTGTGGTCGGGCTCATCTTCCAATTTATTATGCGTAAAACAAAAGCAGATTCCTACATCGACCAGCGAGTGATGGATCGGATCGGCGGAAGTGCTACAGATTATTTAGTTGTGAGCGGTATTGCTTCAATTAATTTAACGGTCGTTCTTGATTATGCTGTTCCACTGATTTTACTTTTTGTATTCGGTATCATTTGGGCTTACCTCATGTTCCGCTTTCTTGGACCGAACATTTTTAGAAACTACTGGTTTGAGAAATCTTTATTTGGATGGGGCTGGAGCACGGGAACGGTCGCAATGGGCTTAGCATTATTGCGCATCGTTGATCCTGAATTAAAAAGCAAAACCATTGATGATTATGCCTTGGCCTATATCGGCATGGTTCCGGTAGAAGTCGCCATCATCACCTTTGCACCAATACTGGCATTCTCTGGCTTGCCATGGGTCACACCGATTGTCCTTCTGATTACCGCAGCTATAATTGTTGTAGTTCATAAACGAGCTGGGGTTTGGGGCAGGAGAGTGTTGGATTCGAAGCAGGAATAAGTGGGTTTTGGGTGGGTTTTGGGGACAGGTTCCTCGACCCATTTTCTCTGTGGGTTTAAGGGACAGGTTCCTTGACCCAAATTTCTCGCATGGTTGAAAAACAGCCTTCCCACTAGATGGAAGGGCTGTTTTTTCGACAAATTCCGGGGCGTCACTGTGACAAGTGCAAATTCCGAGCAAATTTGCTAAAATTTTGTAAAAGGAGTGACGAATATGACAGATTTTAAATTCAATGAAAATGATTTCAATAAAGCCTATGATGATGAGATGAAAAAAGTAAATGAACAGCTTGAGAAAGAAATTGTTTTTGCCATGATTGGTGATGTTAATGCAGGGAAATCTTCTACATTAAACCGATTAATTGGGGAAGAAGTCGCTTCTGTTGGTGCCGAGCCAGGAGAAACTGTCATTGTGAAGAAGTATCCATACAAAGACAAAATCATATTTGCGGACACACCTGGACTTGATGATATAAATCATAAAAATTCCGAAGAAACTTTGAAGTTTTATAAAGAGGCAGATGTCATCTTATTTTTCCTAAATGCTGCAGGAACGGTATTTTCCGAAGGTGAAAAGAAGCATTTTGACAATATAAGAAAAGTTAACAAGAACATCATCTTTGTTTTGAATAAAATAGATGCTGCTGAGGATATTCCTAATCTTGTAAAATATGTACAAGATAAAACAAACTACGATTTTAAAGTGACACCGATTTCCTCAAGAACTGGGCAAAACGTGGATATGCTCAGAAATGCTATTTTGGACATCCTCAAAGAGAAAAATAAAGACATTCTCTTTGCCAGGCAAATCAAAGAAAAGTCTTCGACTGCGAACAAATGGATTCTAGCAGCTGCTTCATCTGCCGCCGCTGTAGGTGCGGTGCCACTTCCTGGGTCAGATATTATTCCGCTCACCAGTATTCAAGTGGGGCTAATGGTAAAATTAGCAACATTATACGAAAAGCCCCTCTCTAAAGATCGGGCAAAAGAACTGGCCATCGCAACATTCGCAGGCAATATTGGCAAAAGCTTATTCAGACAAGCAGTGAAATTTGTTCCTGGCGCAGGCTCTGTGGCAGGTGCAGGCATAGCCGGCAGTATGACACTCGGATTAGGATATGCCATTAAATATGCGTATGAACATGACATTGAACTGAATGCCGAAATCTTAAAAACTCTTTCCAAGTCTTTTATGAAGGATAAGGTTGAATCTTAAAAAAGCTAACAGATGTTAGCTTTTTTATTTTGAAGGTGGGTTTCGGGCCAGGTTCCTTGGCCCAGTTTGCGGTGGTTTTTTAGGGACAGGTTGGTTCCTCAATCCATTCGGTCTTGCATTTCTTTTCTTTTATTCATACCATTTAGACCCCAACACCGTTCGACAAATTCCGGGGCGTCACTGTGACGCCCAAACCAAACAGGAACAATCTTCCACCCCATATTCTACTAAATTAATTATATAATGTGCTAAGGACAAAAGTACCACTTACGCATCTAAGATCAGGAGGATCGTCCATGGTGAATTTACTATTTTATTTACTTGTTTGCTGTGTGATTTGTGTTTCTATATTGAATATAAATATATATGTAGCAAGTGCGAGTGCTGGGAAGAAGTTGCAAGAGGTATTTTATATGCTATTTTTAGCTCTCCAATGCAGCGTAATTATTTCCTTTATTCCATACATATCTCTTTTAAGTATGAAAGTCATTAAATTATCAGAAGAAAGTATATTTCTTACTTTACAGAGTAGTATTTATACATATACTTCTAGCTTCATTATCTTCTTGCTATTGAATACACTTGGAAAATTTACGATATATCCATCAAGAGTCGTAACCAATCAAAGGAAGGGAATCCTCGGCTATCTTTTATTAAGTGGGATGGTTGCCTCTTTTATTTTACTTTATATACATTATTTGCTGGGGAGCGTTTATTCTATCTCCATTCATATGAACGGCAAAATAATTACTTACTCTTTGGTACTCTTATCAGCAGCAATTTATAATATTGCAAGGATTTTCGAGCACCTTCATATAGACAGATTAATGCTCAATCGAACAAACACTTATGCAAAGAGTTCTGTTTTCTTTATCATATTTAGTATTTCTTACTCTTCTATTATTTATCTTTTTATAGAAAGTCTAGTTTATGGATTAAACTACTCTATGACAATCATTTCTTTAAGCAGCTTGCTTATATTGTTTATTATCACCATCAATTATATTGAAAACCAGATGATCTATCAGCATGGCCTTGTAGAGAAACAAAATATGAAATTAAAAATAAAGGAACAGCAATATCGATCATTATTTCAATACAATCCTGATGCTATTTTCATTTTAGATTTGGAAGGGAATCTGAAAGATGTGAACCCCTCTGTTTTCTCTTTAACAGGCTACACCTCAGAGGAAATTCTGCAGTTCAAAATAAGTGAGATATTGTATAAAGATGAAACAGAGAGAATAAGAACACTCCTTCATGAGATAAAAAAAGGAAGCAGCATTGGTTTTGAGACCTTTATCATTGCTAAAAATAGAGAGATCGTAAATCTCAAAGCGACAGCAACACAAATCAACATAGATGATTCTGTTACAGGCATATATGTCATTGCCCAGGATGTTACAGAACAAAATAAAGTTCAAAAAAGGGTGAACTTCTTGGCGTACCATGATGAACTCACCGGTCTACTGAACCGGCGGGCAATATATAAAGAAGTAGACGAGCAGATTAAAAAAGACAGCTTTTTTGCGACCATCCTAATTGATGTTGATTTGTTCAAAGATATTAACGACCATCTCGGTCATGCTGCCGGGGATACGTTATTGAAATTAATTACCATGAGATTAAAATATGCCGTCCAGAAAAATGGTCTAATTGCCAGACTTGGCGGGGACGAATTTCTAGTCTGCTTAACCGAGGTCACAAATGCTAACGAAGTAAAAAAAATAATAGAAGAGATTCAGCTAGAGATGCAGAAAACCTTTTATCTAGAAGGACAGCAGAAGGAAATTACGTTAAGTATGGGCATTTCCTATTATCCGAAAGATGGACAAGACTATCATAAATTAATAAAACATGCAGATATGGCCATGTATGCTGCAAAAAGAGCTGGCCGCAATAATTACTCAGAGTATAAAGAATCTCTAGAGAAAAATATGCTCTCCAAAATTACAATGTATGAGGAATTGAAAGTTGCGATTGAAGAAGAACAATTTGAACTATATTATCAGCCTAAACACAGTGCTAAAGATAAGAAAATCGTTGGTGCAGAAGCATTGATACGCTGGCAGCATCCTACTAAAGGCTTCATCAGTCCTGGCGACTTTATCCCATTAGCAGAAGAAACAGACTTAATCATTCAATTAGGCAAATGGATTATCAGACAAGCGCTTAAGCAATATAGTGATTGGGTAAAAGGAGCTGCAACCGAGTGTCATATATCCATAAATATATCTCCCAAGCAATTCCTTGATCCTAACTTTGTTCCTTATCTTATGAAAAGCTTGAAAGAATTCTCTGTTTCTCCATGCAAAATAGATATCGAGATCACCGAAAGTTTGGCGATTGAGAACACTGAACTCACGATTGAAAAAATCAAAATTCTCAAAGATCTAGGTGTGCAAATTACGATGGATGACTTTGGCACAGGCTATACATCCTTAACGATCTTATCAAAATTCCCATTAGATCGAATTAAGATTGATCAATCCTTTATTCGAGACCTGCCAAACCATCAAAGGCATGCAGCTATTGTCCAATCTTTGATATCAATAGCAAGAAACCTTGGAATCCAAGTAACAGCAGAAGGAGTAGAAAACGAAGATCAACTGCAATGTCTTCGTGAGTGGGAGTGCGATGAAATTCAAGGCTTTTTCTATAGCAGACCATTGCCGGCTAGTGCGTTTATTGAATATTGGGTGGAGCATAATAAGGATCTTAAATCCGGGGCGTCACAGTGACGCCCCGAAACGCCCCGAAATTTGTCGATGAATCTGTATCTACTATATAGAAACAGCACAAACCACTGTTTGGTTTGTGCTGTTAATGCTAGTTTTTTCTTATTTATGGCAATATCAAAGGTTTAAACAACCCCTGCAGCTTCATTGGAACGCAGTCCCTTCAATCTCTTCATAATCCCCTTAAACTCAACTCCAAAATAATGATAGAGAGTTTCATATTCCCTGTATAAGCTGTCATAGACTTTTGTGTTTTCTGGGATAGGATAGTATACTTTGTCATTTAGTTTGCCCATTGCCTGGCCGGCTTCGAAAACATCGTCATATCCCCCGCGTTCTGATCCGGCAGCTACCGCGCCAAAAATCGCGCTTGCTAGAGCGGGTCCCTGTGAGCCGCCTCCCACTTTAACTGGCATATTAATGACATCAGCGTATACTTGCATAACAAGCGGATTTTTCTGTGCAATTCCTCCTGAAGCAAAAAATTCATTAACAGGAACGCCATTGTTTCTAAATGTTTCAATGATTTTTCTTGTTCCATAGGCGGTGCCTTCAATAAGCGCACGGTAGATATCCTCTGGTCTTGTTTGAAGAGTCAGACCAACAATCATGCCTGTTAAATCAACATCAACAAGTGTCGAACGGTTGCCATTCCACCAGTCAAGAGCGATTAGCCCATTTTCACCCGCTCTCAGCTTTTCAGCCTTCTTGGTTAAGAACTCATGGATACTAACTCCTTCATTCTTCGCTTGTTCATGGTACTCTGCAGGAACACAGTGGTCTATAAACCATCCGAAAATATCACCGACACAATTTTGCCCTGCTTCATAACTGAAGAAGCCAGGAACAATTCCATCCTCTACAACACCGCAAATGCCTGGCACTTGGTGTTCTTCTTCACTTAAAATTAAATGACAGCTGGATGTTCCAATGATATCGAGCATTTTTCCGGGACCATCAATTTTCACCGCTGGAAAGCACACATGGGCATCAGCATGCGCGATTGCAACAGCAGTTCCTTCTTTTAAGCCCGTTAATTCTGCCGCTTTTTTCGTTATTTCTCCTGCTTTTTGTCCAATTGGCGTAATATCCGTGCTCAGTTTATCTTCTACTACATTTTCCAAACGAGGATCTAACGATTTAAAAAATTCCTGATCCGGATATCCGTCTTGTTTATGCCAAATTGCCTTAAATCCGGCAGTACAGGCATTTCTCGTATGAACACCAGTTAGCTGCCACACCGTCCAGTCAGACGCTTCAATGAAGTAATCAGCTTCGTCATAAATATGCGGCGCTTCATCTAATACCTGCCAAATCTTCGGGAAAATCCACTCAGAGGATATCTTTCCGCCATAGCGGCTGAGCCATTTTTCTCCTCTTTGTTCAGCCATTTCATTTAATTTATTTGCTTTATCCTGTGCGGCATGATGCTTCCATAGCTTTAAATAAGCATGTGGCTCATCTTTATATTTATCCATAAAACATAACGGAGTGCCATCTGCTTTAATTGGTAAAACAGAACAAGCAGTAAAGTCTAAACCAACGCCGATAACATCCACCGCTGAAACGCCAGATTGCTTCAGAACTGCTGGAATAACGGTTGACAGGACCTCTAAATAATCCTGCGGATGCTGAAGGGCCCAATCTAACGGCAATTTTTTCCCGCTCGGAAGTTCTCGGTCGATCACTCCATGCGCATAGTCATGTGAAACTGACGCTAATTCTTCACCTGTTACTACATCTACTAAAACAGCACGTCCTGAAAGGGTGCCGAAATCCAGTCCAATTGTATACTTTGACATCCTTATTCCCCCTTCTGGGTGAGAGCTTCTCCCACTTTTCCGCCAGGATGGATGACTGCAAACTGCTCTTTCGTAAAGCCTCTAAACCGTGTCATTGCAATAGCGATTGCGTCAAAAAGGGCAATAGTTGCAATCGTACTTGAAGTGGCCAGCATGTTAAAATCATCCGGTTCCTTTGAGACCTTTACTTTTAATAGGTAGTGAGATTGCCGGGCAATGTACGAGTCTTCCACTTCCGTTACAGCAATTATCGTCGCACCTTTTGTTAGGCATCCTGGAATCAGATTGTTGATCTCATGGGTTGCGCCGCCTTTAGAAAAGGCAATAACAATGTCCTCTTTTTGGACAACACCAAGTGCACCATGTACGGCATCTGATGGTGTTAAAAATAATGATGGGCACTCTACACAGCTAAGTGTATGTGCAATTTTTTTCGCAGCTGCCCCTGAGGTCCCGCAGCCTGTTGTAATGATTTTCCCTTGGCAATTCTTGATCAGTTCAAAAACCGTTTCAACCTGTTTATGATCAAATGTATTTTTCACTTCAAGAATCGCTTCGGCTTCTTTTGTTAACGTATCATTAACTGAATCTATCACATTAGCAAACAACCTAAACACACTCCTCTCTAGTCCAGCAAATTCAGAAAAGTATTTCCCTGTCCGTAAACTGCTTCCCAGTCCTTTTTGAAGTCACTTACTGCTGTTTCAATAAATGGTAGTTTAAGAGAATCTCCGAGAAGCATAGGGTCAACAGTTGCACAATGCGCTCCACAGTTAAACGCTTTCATAACTTGCCCGATATTTTTAAAACTGGCCGCCAATATCTTCGTCTGATAGCCGCCCTTTTCGATTCTGTCAGCAAAATGGCTAATTACATTTTCAGCATTTATATTTGTATTTTCCATTCGATTGTAATACGGTGCAAGATAGTCTGCGCCCGCCATGATCGCGTAGTCCCCTTGTGCCATAGTATAGATCGCAGTTGCTGTTATTTTAAACTGATCTTGTTTTAACTGTTTAATCGCTTTTAATCCCTCTTCATTGATTGGAATTTTAATATAAACTTCTTTGTTCAGTTTTTCCGTTATTTTATTGGCTTCCTCGATCATTTTTTCGGACGTCCTTGCTGTTAATTGAATATGCAGAGAGCGTTCCTCGCCAATAATGCTCTGAATCTCCTTAAAATGTTGAACCAGGTCACGTTTGCCTTCCTTTTTCAGAATGCTGGGATTAGAAGTAATTCCAACATAGGGAAAGATTCCGTTAAAATAGCGGATGTTATCTAGATTGGCTGTATCAAACATCAATTCCATTGGAAATACCCCCATTTCTATCGCTGAGTTGCTTCAGCAAAGTTTTGGTGCATTTTTTCACAGGCTAGTTCAATATTTTCGTCCAAATTGAATAACCCGGAGGATCCGAGAACATATACATCGGCACCCGCTCTGTTTAACTCTTTAAAGGTGCTTTTGTTTACTGCTCCATCTACTTGTATCTTGTATTTATAGCCTTTTTCTTCTCTTAATTTTGCTGCTTCTTTTATTTTTCCGATCATCTCATGAATGAATGGCTGTCCGGGAAAACCGGGATCCACCGTCATAATGGTTAATAAGTCGACTCTTCCTAAATAGGATTCGATATACTGAAGTGGGGTTGCCGGGTTAAGAACAATGCCGATCTTACAGCCAGCCTGCTGAATCATATTCAGGATCCGGAAAGCATGATGATTAATGGTTTCCGCCTGCGGAGAAATATAGGCTGCCCCGGCATTTGCACAAACCTCAATCCAATCTTCAGGATTTGTTGTTGCTAAATGTACATCCATCGGTTTTGTCACTACTTTTCTGAAAGCCTTCATGAGATCAGGTGAAAGAGAGAGATTCTTGCTGTAGTGGCCATCAATAATATCGATATGGTAATAATCCACAGCATTGTTTAATACCTTTAACTGATTTTCCACCTGTAAAAAATCCATACACATAAGAGATGCGGAGAACGCTGGCTGCATCATATCCCTCTTTTCAAAAGCACTCATAGTTCTATTCTAAATTGGCATGATATTGCCATAAGTCTTCGATTTCACTGTTTCCTTCTTCGAGCAGCATCATGGCTGTTATATCTCCAAACAGCAATAAGGTTTGTTCAAATAAGGATGTCATCGGTTGAAGAGACTGAATTTCGTCCGCTCTTTTCAACTTGCTGGCAACAGGGATTCGGACAAATAATTCTGTACATTCCGTCATGCTACTTTCCGGGTTGCTTCCGATATGGATAACGGTCGCCCCGATTTGTTTGGCTTTTTTCGCAATGGCTACAGGAAATAAGGTGTTGCCGCTCCCTGATCCAACAATCAAAACATCTTTATCTGTCATGGCGGGCTCTGTAATATCACCGACCACCACAGCATGAATGCCGAGATGTGCATATCGTTTACAGATGGCCTTTAAGGAAAGAAGGACGCGACCTACTCCGACAAAAAATACTTTTTCCGCGTTTTTCAATAGTTCGATATAATCCGAGACAATAACGGGGTCAACCGCCTGTAAAGCTTTTGTACATTCGCCCAGCACAATATTACACTTATCGTAGTAAACAGAGTGATTCATAAATATCCCCTCCTTTATCCCCGTAATAAATCTTTGATTTGTTTTGCTGCTTGTGATTTATTTTCCTGACCTGTTATACCATTTCCGACAATGATAATTTCGGGGCTGTATTCCAGCACCCTATGAACAGATTCCTTATTAAGTCCGCCGGCAATGGCACATCGCTCCGAACCCACACTGTCTTGAACCTTAGCCAACGAAGCGAACGGGCTTTGTGTACCTTGAACATCATGTGCCGTATGGACACAAATATAATCAACACCAAGTTCGACCAATTCTTTTGCCCGCTCTTCTAAATTGACCACACACATCATATCGGCTAACACTTTTCCATTCGCTTTTCTGGCAGATCTGACCGCACCTTGAATCGTTTCATTATGGGTAATGCCCATTACAGATACAATGGATGCTCCCGCATTAAAAGCAATATCCGCTTCAAACTCCCCGGCATCCATAATTTTTAGATCAGCAATAATCCTCTTGTCAGGGTATTGCTCTGACACTTTTTGAACCGGCTCCATTCCGTAGTGCATAATCATTGGTGTACCGATTTCAACGATGTCTATGAAGCTTTCCACTTCCCTTACTATTTGCAATGCCTCTTCTGTATTACATGTATCTAATGCCAGCTGCAGCTTCATAACTTACCTCCTTTGTTTCACTATACTTTTTAAAAAATGCATTTCCCTAATTAAAATTAAGATCTTATGATCTCCCGAAACCTCTTACAATTCTCCACAATCGAGTTCTCTTTACTAAACACGCTTGATGAGCCGCCTACATAAATATCTGCACCTTTTTCATACATGAGCTTGGCATGATCAAAGCTCACATTGCCATCAACCTCTATTTCAATTTCCGAGTAACCCTTTTCGTTCAAAAGTGCTCTCAATTTTTCAATTTTATCTAGCATGCTTGGAATTAGCTTCTGGCCAGCAAACCCTGGGTTAACGGTCATGATTAACACCATATCCAGATCAGGAAGCAAGTTCTCAATAACACCAATAGGTGTGCCCGGATTCAGCGCTAAGCCTACTTTCACGCCTAAATCTTTGATCATTCCAATCGCACGATGAATGTGGATAGTAGATTCGTAATGAATACATACAATATCCCCGGCTGTCAGCATATCCAAATATTGAAGACTTTCTTCTGGCTGATTAATCATCAGATGAACATCCAGAGGAATGTCTGTAATCCTTTTTATCGACTTGATAAAATCGAAGCTCAGTGTAATATTCGGCACAAAGTGGTTATCCATAATATCAACGTGTAAATAATCGACCCCTGCTTCTTCAAGCAGTTTTATATCTCTTTCAACATTCAAAAGATCCACACACATGAGTGAAGGTGCTATTTTGCCCACCATTTGGTTTCCTCCCATTCTATTAATCTGTAATGAGTTGGTTTTGTAAAAATTTCTCCACTTCTTCTGCTGTTGGAATCGAGATCTGTGCTCCTTTTCGTGTTACACAAAAAGCGGCTGCCGCGGACGCATACTGAATCGCCTCATCAAGACTTTCTCCCAGACAGATTTTGTTCACTAATGCAGCATTGAATGTATCGCCTGCACCTGTGGAATCAATGGCGTTCACTTTATAAGCCGGATACATTCTGGCCGTTTTCCCATCATATAAAAAAGCACCGCGGCTTCCCATTTTCAAAATGACATACTGAGGATTTGCTCTTTCATATAATTGTTTTGCTGCTTCCATTGCATCTGCCTCATTTTCGACAGCTATGCCTGTCAAAGCTTCTGTTTCCGCTTCATTTGGTGAAATGATATAAATTCCTTTTAGTCGATCCAATGAAATGTTCATAGCCGGACCGGCATCTAAAAATACAGGAATATTGCGTTCACTTGCTAGTTCATACGTTCTATAGACTGTTTCTAACGGCATCTCCAACTGCATAAGGGCCATGTCAAAACTCATCTCGCTGAGTGCTTTTTCAACGTCCTCGGGACTCAGTTTGTTATTTGCGCCAAGCGATACATATGAGAAATATCGCCCAAGGTCATCAACCATAATGGTCGCTAAACCTGTTTGATCATTCTTGTCTGCTACAACATAGCCGGTGTGAATTCCGACTCTTTCTAGCTCTGTAATAAGGGAATGACCATTATGATCATTGCCGACTCTGCCAACCATCGTGACATTCGCTCCCTGCAGGGCGGCCGCATAGGCCTGATTCGCACCTTTGCCGCCAGTTGCATATTTGTAAGCTTCACAGCCTACGGACTCTCCAAATTGAGAAATCCTCGGAATGCCATACAAATTTAAATCCATATTCATGCTTCCAACTACTAAAATATTAGGTTGCTTCAAGTGGATATCCCCCCAGCTATTGCGATGTCAGCCGCATTAATTTAGCTTCGCTTTTCTTATTTAATACATGGTTAACAATCAGTACTAGAATAAGAGCAATTCCCCAAATCATATCGCGATAGAAGTTACTAATCTCCGGAAACATATTTAAGTAGGATGACATAAGCTGGACGGTAATAGTAGCTAAGAAGATACCTAATATCTTACCTGCACCGCCATCTGGGTTAATTCCTCCTAATACAGCGATCAGAATGGTCAGCATGACAAAGCTTGAACCAAAGTCTGCTTTTGCCGAGTTAATGCGCGCAAGGCTTAATAATCCAGCAGATGCTGCAATAACGCCCGACAGCATATAGGCTCTAATGATAATCTGATTATTTTTTATGCCTGCAAATTTAGATGCCTTTTCATTTGTGCCTAACAAATATAATTTCAAGCCATATTTCGTTTTACCAATGTAATAGGCAACAATGGCAACAATTACGATATAAACGATGAAGGACATAGTGAAGATTCCAAATACATTTGTACGGCCGATTATCGCAAATGGCTCCGGCAGTCCGCTTACGATGCTTCCCCCTGTCACAATAATGGCGATTCCCATATACAGCTGCATCGTTCCCAGTGTTGCCAGCATCGCAGGAATACGCAATTTTGCAATTAAAAAACCGTTAAACAGACCACAAACAATTCCTGTTAATAACCCTAGTAAAATACCAAGTACAATAAAGAAGATTTGTTCAGGACCTGACACTGCTACAGCAAACTTCTGCATAAACAAACCTGCAACAATGGCACTGAGGTTGGCGATATACACAACGGAAAGATCAATTCCGCCTGCAATCATGGCAATTCCTACGCCAATCGCCATCAGTCCATATTCCACCATCTGCTTTTCCATCGAAAGAAAGTTAGCGACCGACAAAAAGGTACTCGGCTTGGTGATACTCGCGATGATGAAGATGGTCAGCATGATGATTAATAAACGCAGGATATTGCCATCCATTTTGATAAAAGAAAGTCTGGTTTTTGGAGCAGCTGGTTCATTTGTCTTTAGCGCAGTCTTCATTTAGGCCACCTCCACCTTTTTCCGCTTACTTCTTCTGAACCCTTTTAATTCGGCAATCTGGATCACAGATATGGCTGTACCGACGATGATGATGGCTCCAATAATGAATTTTTGCCAATAGATCGGAACACCAACGAGAATTAAACTATTTGTTACGATCGTTAAGAGCAATGTCCCTAATACGCATCCTGTCAGGGTGCCCACACCGCCCATTAATCGAGTACCACCGAGAATAACTGCAGCAATGACGATCATTTCCATGCCTGCAAATTCAGTCGGCAGGAAATACGTCGATTCAACGGAATAACATACACCAGCAATGGCTGCCAAACCGCCGTTTACCGTAAATACACCAAAGCGGATTTTCTTTACATTAAAACCTGCTCTTTCGGCTGAGGTTTCATCTCCGCCTACTGCAAATACTCCGCGTCCAGCCATCGTAAAGTTAAGGAATAAGTAAGTCAGAATATACAAACCGATGGCAATTAAGAAGGTCATCGGCAGAGAAGATCCTAAGCCTGTTTCTGCATTCGTTACTTTAATGAGTGATTGCTGGCCAAATTCGATCATAGATTCCGGAAGCTTAATACGGCCTGCTTCAAAAACACCAAGGAGGATGCCGCTGAAAATCGAGGTCGTTCCCAGGGTCACAATCAAACTTGGAAAGTTATATTTAGCAATAATAAAACCATTAATGGCACCCATGACGAGCCCGCAGGCAATGGCAACTAAAAATACGACAATAATGGATCCGGAATAGCCTGTTACCATCACGAATTGTGTTGCTAAATACCCGCTTAAGGCAGCGATCAACGGAAAGGAAACATCTGGCCCAGTACTGATGAAACCTAAGTAGGCACAGATGGCATAAATCAGCGGAACTGTCATCGAACGCAACAAATCCACGATGTTATTATTCGTAAAGAAAAGTCCTGACTTCGCCTGAATAAAAAGGCTCAGCAGCAAAATGATGATGAAAACATAAAACTCAGGACGCACAGCCAGCTTTTTAAATGACTTTGCTGTTAATAGATTCATCCTTCACACCCCTATCTTTTAAACATAGTTCGCTAAAGTCTTTACATTCAGATCTTCTTCTTTCACTTCAGCTGTAATTTGACCCTTTTGCATCACAAGCACGCGGTCACAAGTATTCACGATTTCAGTTGCATCATCTGATTCGATGATAATGCCCATCCCTGCACTCGCAAGCTTACGCAATAGATTGTGAATATCATATTTAGCACCGATATCGACCCCAACAGTTGGTCCATTTAGTATCAAAACCTTTGGGTTGGAAGCAATCCATCTGGCCAAAAGAACCTTCTGCTGATTTCCGCCCGAAAGAGTTGATACTGGAAACTCATCATTCTTTGTAGCAACCCCAATATCCCGAACCCATTTGGCAGATTCATCATCCAGCAGCTCACTGTTGACGACTCCAAGCTTGTTCGATAATTCATCTAATCTGGTAATCGCAATATTTCTTTTGATGGACTGTGGCAGGAACAACCCCTCTGTTAGTCGATCCTCCGGCACAAGCGCAATGCCTAACTCCTGTGCTTTTGTCGGATTAGGAATATTTACTTTCTGATCTTCTATTAATATCTCACCTTCATCTGGTCTTAATAGGCCAAATAGCGCAAGTGATAACTCCGTCCGTCCAGATCCAAGCTGACCGGTAATCCCTAGAATCTCGCCTTTTCTTAATGTAAAACTCACATCATTAAAGCCTCGTGCAGATAATTGTTTAGTCTCCAGGACTGTTTCACCCAGGTTCCTCTTCTTGCCTTCTGTCACCTCTGCAAAATGGCGCCCTGTCATATGAAAACTAAACTTCTTCTCATCCATCTCTGATACAGGACAAGAAATAACATTCTCTCCGTTTCGGAAAATGGTAACCGTATCACATATCTCAAAAACCTCTTCCAATTTGTGTGATACAAAAAGAATCGTTACACCTTCATCTTTCAGTTTGTTAATGATTTCAAACATTCTTTTTACTTCTTTTTTAGTTAATGCGGTTGTGGGCTCATCCATAATAATTAACTTCGCATTATCCAAAAGGGCTCTTGAAATGGCGATTAACTGCTTATCTGCAACTGGCAGCGTTTCTACTAAAGCATCCAGATCCACATCAAAGTTAATTTTCTTGATGGCCTCCTCAGCAATTCTTCTAAACTCTTTCCTGTTCACGAACTTCTTTTTACTTGCCAGCACTTTATTAAAAGCCAGGTTTTCAATGACAGTAAGATTAGGAAAAACAGAAAAATCCTGGTAGATGATTTGAATGCCTTGTTTAATCGATTCTGACGGGGTCATGTGGTCCACTTTTACTCCATTTACTTCAATCTCTCCGCCATCCGGCTTATGCACACCAGATATCACCTTAATAATGGTCGATTTACCGCAGCCATTTTCGCCGGCTAAACAATGCACTTCGCCTTTTTTAATCTGCAGTTCTACCCCTTTTAAGGCATGGACTCCTCCAAAATATTTATGTATTCCTTTAACAGAGATCATATTTTCAGACAATGTAATCCCTCCTCGAATCTGAGCTTGAATATTTTTATAAAATTTAATGAATGAAAGAAATACCGCATCACTGTCCTCTATTAGAATTTTGCGATACGGTATTCCATAGTTTTCAATTAGGTTAATGCCAGAAAATTTTAGAAATCGTAATCATCAATATTGCTATCATCCAGTTTCAGTGGAGCATTACCAACTAGCATTTTATTTGTTCCTTCTATAACCTGAATACTTTCATATCCATCAATTCCCAGGTCAGTGCCTTCAGCAACTTCTTCACCAGCTAAGATCTTAGCTGCGACTGAAACCATCGCATAACCGGCAGCAGCAGGATCCCATAGCTGAAGCTCATTGATAGTTCCAGCTTTGATATAATCAGAGAATTCGTTAGGAGTACCTACCCCAACAATGCTTACTTTTCCAGATAGCCCCAGCTCTTGAACCGCGTTTGCGATTCCCGGGCTATCCGTTGACGCTACTCCTGTAAACCCTTTCAAATCTGGGTATGCTTTTAAAAGCTCTTTCGCTTTTTCATAGGCTACGTCTACACTTTCTTCTGATTCAGCACTCGGCACTTCTCCGCCATTGATTAATTCCATATTGGGATAGGATTCTTCCTGGCGTGCTTTTTGAGCTTCAGCATATTCCATGTGCGTTGTACTTGTCGTGTAGCCAACCATCATGGCATATTTCCCTTCTTCACCCATTGCAGCTGCAAGTGAATCCATCATGCTTGCACCAAAATCTTCTGATGTAAAGGCTTCGATATCAAACAATGTGTTCTTTTGGTTCGATGCTTCATGTGTTACTACTGCAATCCCTTGTGATAAAGCATTCTGCAAAGAAGCTTCGATTGCACCAGGATCGATTGGCACTACTGCAAGAGCATCTACACCTTGAGCGATTAAATCTTCAATTACTTGTACTTGTGAAGCAGCATCAGCATTTGCTGGTCCTTTTTGAATCACATTGATATTCATTTCTTCGCCAAACTCATTTACGCCAACTTCCATTCGCTTGAACCATGCCGCCGTATTATCTTTTGTAACAACACCAATTGTCCACTCAGATTGCTCTTTGTCAGACTTATAGCTTGCAGGATTCAGAAGGTTTTCATTTGCCGCTCCGCCTGATCCTGAATCACCTGATCCGCCGCTTTCTGTCGAACAAGCTGCCAGAAATAAACTCATAATCACAAATAATGCAAAATACTTTCTCTTCACCCTTAACCCCTCCTGATACTTGGTTTATATATGAATTCAGCTGTGAAAAAACAAAACAGCTGCCCGTGAAGGCTATTCAAGATTGGCATGATTGCCAAACATCTGATCCGAATGAGCTGATTTATATTCCATAAGCTCGAGTATTAAAATATCCAGACAGATCAATAAGGATTGTTCAAAAAGTGTGCCCATTGGCTGAATCGATGTGACCTCACTCGTCTTTTCTGATTTAGGTGTAGGACTCGAAATCTGAATGACTTCATCAGCCATTTCACCTAAAGTAGAGTCCACAAAAGATGTTAGCGTTATCATTTTTAAGCCAATCTTTTTGGCTTTTTGCGCATATGTAATCAGACTGCCCGTCTCCCCAGAACCAGTACCCACCATGAGTAGATCTCCTTCGCTCGCTCCTGGTGTGGTAGCGTTTCCAATTACATGTACTTCAAACCCTAAATGCATCAGCCTCATCGCAAATGCTTCCAT
Source organism: Cytobacillus gottheilii (assembly GCF_001636345.1). Lineage (GTDB taxonomy): Bacteria > Bacillota > Bacilli > Bacillales > Cytobacillaceae > Cytobacillus > Cytobacillus gottheilii. The sequence goes on along the minus strand of NZ_KV440945.1, from coordinate 673,361 downwards.
CATAAAACCGGATCGGCCGACCCCTTTGACATAAATCCGAGGTGCTTTAACAATACACTGAAGAACTGCCTTCAATTCATCATCTTTGATGCTTCTGATAACAGTAGCCAGCTCAGCTGCAACTGCCTCCAATTTGCCTGTTCCCATTTCACCCTCTCCTTCCGCTTCAGAGCTTTATCTGCTTTCGATACTTACACTATATAAGCCGCAGAGTTTATTTTGTAGGAGATAAACGTCAGATTGGGAGGTCATTCTTCGGGAGTGAAAAAAACCTTGCCGATCGGCAAGGTTTCAATAAAAAAAGGATGATTCAAAGGCTGGGTACTCCCTTCAAATCATCCTTACTATTAGATAATCTCCTTCATCGTGGAGATGCGTTTAAAAAATGCTTCACGGTATTGTGATGGTGTATTGCCATGCCACTTTTTGAATAGTTTGCTGAAATATTTCGTATCATGATATCCGACTGCATCTGAAATATCATAGATCTTCAGATCAGGAATCTCCAGCAATTCCTTCGCCTTTTCAAGACGCTTTTGTGTTACATAATCCAATACGGTGATTCCTGTATTATTCTTAAAATATTCACAGAAATAAGTAGGATTCATATAAACCAGATCTGCAATTCTTTTAACCGTAATATTTTCTCCAAGATGCTCATCAATCCACTTTTTAACCTGCTGGATGGAATCAGGCTGCTTATTCGATAATGATTGAATTTTATTCATCATGCCAATAATCCAGCATGCTGTTTCTTCTTTAAGGTGATCAAAACTTGTGGCATATTTCATCATATTCATTGCTTCTGTGAGAATATAAGGTTCTACACAGTACCCGTCCTTATCCATCCACAAGTTTGTAATTTTAATAAATAAATAGTGAAGCGCTTCTTCCACCAAGCTAGGTGAAGAGAGATGATCCAGTTCATCAAAAAATGTCTGCAATGCTTCGTCAGCTTTTTTGTTATTCTCCTGCTCGATCCAGTGCATAATTTGCTGGGCGCGTATATAAATAGATGGAGGTATTCCTTTTGAGCTTTTTTCTAACTCATTTTTTATTAAGTCTGATCTGAAGATATGATTTCCGCCCTGGATGATGCGAAATTGTAATAGGGACAGCAATTTATTTTTATTGCTCAATAGTTGCCTTATATCCTCAAACTCATTTCCCACTGCTATTGAAACAGTATATGGTGTATAAATATTTATATTTTCCTGCACAATGTTCAATACTTGATAAGCTGTTTCCGAGAAAGAAAAATCACTTTCTTTGCTATTTTCATTGAGCAACAGCCAGTAATTATACTTGCCATTATGCCACCACCATCTTCGCACTTGATCATCCTGCAGTTGATGCATTAACGTTTCTTCAATTATATTTTCAATCGCAAAATTCCACACATCATATTCCCTTGATTGTAACTGTTTATTTTTCGCTTCAGCTTGGTCCACACTTATATAAGCTAATCTATATTTTCCATTCGGAAACTCATTATCCCAATTCAGCATCGAGACATCGGTATGATCCATCCACGTCATCTCACTTAATAATTGCACCTGCTTCGTATAGGTGACGAGTGATGCCTTTTTATATACAACTTCCAGTTCATGCTGCTCTTTTCTTTTGTTCATGATTTTCTCTTTTACCTTATCTAATTCAGAACGGAATTGCTTTCGGTCAATGGGCTTTAAGATATAATTCACAGCACCTTCACGAATGGCACTCTGCAAGTATTGAAAATCATCAAAACCGCTAATAAAAAAAGCAAAGAAAGAATGTGATTTCTTTAATTCTCTGATAAAAGATAACCCATCCATTTCAGGCATTTTCACGTCCGTAATCACAAGGTCTACATGAATGTGATTATTGATAATATTTTCATAGGCTTCTCTTCCATCTGAATAAGTTCCAACAATTTCCCATTCCTCGCCAAATGACTTTACTAAACGTTCAATTCCCCGGCGAATCCGTGCCTCATCATCAACAACAATGGTTCTAATGTTTTGCATCTCCGTATACCTCCCCGCTATCCGAATACTCCGCAACCTCACGTTGCTCCACTACCTTTGTACGTATCATCACTTCTGTCCCATTTCCCTCGGTACTATTTATACTGACACCATATGGATCACCAAACATGGTTACAAGTCTTGCGTGAACATTGGTAATGCCAAATCCAGAATCACGCTTAATCATCGGTTCAGATTGCAGCAGTTTTCGAATTCGAGTCAATTCTTCATGACTCATTCCTGGTCCATTATCCCTTATTACATAGACAATACCTTCTTCATTATGATGAATAGATTCCTTCCTAACACTCAGCTCAATGGTCAATTCTCTGCGTTTCTCTAATCCATACTTTATGGCGTTTTCCACAATAGGCTGCAGGATAAATTTAGGTGTATAATACCTCTCACTATCGATAGTTTCGTTAATTTGAAAAGACAGGCGCTCTTCAAACCGAAATGTCTGCAGACTTAAATAGTCTCGGATATGGGCAACCTCTTTTGTAATGGGAATAATTCGTTCTTTATTGCTTAAAGAAAAGCGCAGCATTCTTCCTAAGATGGTTACCATATCAACCACAACCTCTGAATCTCCATCCTCAACGGCCATACCGATCGTCTCTAAGGTGTTGTACATAAAATGGGGATTGATTTGGGACTGCAGCGCATAAAGCTCCGCATTCTTCTGCCGGATCTCTTTTTCATAGTTCTTCTGAATCAGTTCTCTTACTTGTGTGATCATCGAATCAAAGCTTTGCGCTAAGTAGCCTACTTCATCATGAGAGTTAATGGGAATCTGAACCTGAAAGTTTCCCTTTTCAACCTCTTTCATCAAGTTTCCCAAGGTCTTTATAGGCCGTACTACTGTTAATGCTAAATATATGGAGATTAAGGTAGCGACTAGAACGAGAATGATAAACATAACAATAATCACATTTGTTACAATATCGGTTCTCTCCGTTAAAAATTTCGTCTCAATACTGTGAGCAAGAATCCAGCCCATATTGGCTGATTCATCTACGCTGGTTAATGTGTTATCACCGTAGTCGGTATGAAAACTCCCACTCAAAGTTGGAAATCCTTTAATCTCATTATATGTTTGTCCAATTCTATCTATATCGGTATGGTAAATAATCCTGCCTTCGCTGTTCATCAGCCAAATATCCGCTTTATCTTCATGATCCAAGTTTGCAAATACCCGCTCTATAAAAGCAGTTTCAACCGCAAATACTAAAGTTCCAATCGTCCTGCGATTATCAACATCAATGATGTCTTTTTTTAATAAAAAATAGGGTGTATTGTCCTGAAAAACTAAATTACTTTGATAGGGAAGCAGGATCTCCATATCCCCTTGGAACATGATCCCGTCCTGTTCGTTTATATTTTCAATATCGAATCCTTTGTAAGACGTACGAGAATGTTCAAATATATGATGATTTGAGACTAAAAAAACACCTAAAATTTCATTGCTGTTATTGCCCAAAAAGGTTCTTGAAAAGAAACTTCGAATAATATAGCTGTCTCTATTTAACTCTGCCTGACTTTCATAATTTTCTTTTCTAAGAATGCCCATTACATTATCTGAGTTGTAAATCAAGTCAGGAAGTGAGGCTAACTCTTTGAAATTATTTTCGATGTTCTCATTCGACTGATGCAATAATCTAGGAATATATTCGCCGATCTGCTCCTCAATAGACTCCGTATACTGCACATACGCAATGGATCCTAAAAATGCCATTGGCAATACAGTAAGCAATATGTAAGTAATGAGCAGTTTGGTGGATAAGTGAAAATTTTTAAATTTAAAATGGCTAAATCGTTTAAAAGTCATATTGATCGATATTTTCCTTTGTAAAGTCAATTGGAAGCCCCATAATAATCATCTCTTCATTCACCTTTATTGTGCCTACATCTGGAATAACCTGCCCATCATATGGAAGGATATCTTCACACAGGTCCTTGGCTAAGCTAACCGTTAAATAGCCAAGTTTTTGAGGACTCCATAAGGTATTCACCTGCACGGTTCCATCTTTAATATCCTCTTTAATTAAATTGGGTGTTGTTGTTCCGATGATCACAATTTCCCCTTTTTTATTCAGCGTTTTTACTGCTTCTGCTGCAGCGGGAGGATTAAGCGTTGAAATAGCAAGGATCCCTGCTAAATCGGGGTATTTTTCGATCATCTGAACGGACGAGTTGTAAGCCTTTTCATAATTTTCATCAGTCGCAATCGTTTCTAATAGATGCAGGTTAGGGTAATACTCTTCATTCTGAACCTTTATCCATTTAATCCAGTCATTTAAATTGGCTGATGTTTCGGATCCTGTCAGGATGATATAATTTCCTGACTCATTTGTTCTCAAAGCTAATGAATCCATAAGATGCCTCCCCAAAATTTCAGGATCCAGCATATTAATATAGAACTCTCTAAATTCAGGATTGGTATCTGAATCCCATGTAATCACCCGAATGCCCTTTTCCTTTGCTTTTTGTAAGACAGGACCAAGCTTTTCGGGATCATTTGCTGAAATGGCCAGCACATCCACTTCACTCAAAATCATTTCCTCAATGATCTTTTCCTGCCCTTCCCAGGTAGCATCCACAGGCGCCTCGATCATGACCTCTATCCCCAAGTCATCTGCCGCTTCCTGCACCCCTTCCCGTACAGCATGATAATAGGAAATTCCACTAATTTTTGAAACAATTCCGATTGTATAAGACCCGTGCTGCTCCTTTTCCTGTTCTTCTTCTAACAGTTTATTATCACTACTATAGATGACCTCAAATTGCTGCTTCCCACTGCAGCCAGCACTAATCATAACTACAAGAACAGTGATAAAAATCCTTAACATATTGACCCTCCTTACTATTTCTAATTTACAACTGTTATGGAAGTATAAAAATTTAGGTACAAATACTCTTTTTATATACTTATATGGTAAACGTTTTCAAAATATTAATCTTAACCCTATAGTATAACAATCTCTTTACAATGAACAGATTATTTGGAATATTGGGTGGGTTTTTGGGGACAGGTTCTTTGTCCCATTTTTGGGGTGGGGTTTGGGTGGGTTCTCGCCCACTTTTCTCTTTTCGTTGAAAAACAGCCTTCCCAATAGATGGGAAGGCTGTTTTTTCGACATGTTTCGGGGCGTCACTGCGACGCCCCGAACCCAATGGACAGATTGCTTAAAATCGCTTCAACTCTCCAATCGTTCTCTCCAAGTCAATCGTTCCATCGCTTTTAGTCCAGAGATAGTCATTCCGCTCAGCCACCGTTACTGTTTTACCAACCCCTAATCTAGCTGGTTTCCGCAACTGTAAACAGCTTTCTTCTGATTTTTCAAGAATGCCTTTTAATGCCTTCTTAGCTGTTGGATGTGAAACTCGGCCTTCTTCTTCTGTTGCTTTCAATTTTACACATAGTCGCTTTTGTTCAAGCTGCAACAGATAAGGTGCAAAGGATGCTGATCTCCACCAGAATCCCCAGAATCCGCCTTGCTTATTTGAGACATATCCCCAATTCCCATTTATTTCTTTTTGAAGCTCTTGGTAAAATCCTTGCCAGGCAAAAGCGTCCCACTCTTCTATCCGTTTTGTTCTAAATGCAGCCACACTGTTTTCGATATGCTGCAGGTGTATTTGATAGTCTGTAAAAATAGAATTGCTCACCCTATTAGCGATTCCTCTATTTAAAACTTCCAGCATCATACTTCTTGTAAATGACTTATACCCTGCCCCTTCAGGTGAACGATAGTGACTTTGATCCGCTATTTTAAAATAAATCGGCAGCTGTATCAGCTCAGGGTATGCTGCTTTAACAGCCTCCCGATAGCGCAAAAGCTGATTAGAGTGATCTTTAGTATATGTTTTATCTTCTATTAAAATCGCAAACTTATTGTTTACAATCGCAAGAATATCGAGCGATTTAAATTGACGTTCAAGTTTAACCGAGTCTATGACTGGCACAGGAAGACCATGCAGGTTAAAAATGGCGGTCATAAAGTCTAAAGATGCTTTGTGCAGAGCATGATCCAATGTTCTATAAGGCTGTTCACACCAGCTCATCAGCCAGCATAAAAAAGCATCCTGAGAAAGCTCACTTGTTGCAAACTGAAATAAATTCGGCTGTTCTAAATGAGCTGCCCGGGTGTCCCTTGCCTTTTCAAGCAGTGACTGAACATCGTGATTACCAGCATAGTCTTCCCAGCCGCCACGCGACAATAAAGACATATAATGCATCGGCGGCCACAAAACAGAGTCAATTACTTCCAATATTCTCCCCTGTTCATTGGGATACAAAAGCAGTAATCGATCTTCCCCTTGCTGAGCGATTATAGTGGGACCGTCCACCGCTTCACGCATATAGCCACACTTCTGTTGACAGACCATAACCGGCAGTACATCCACCGTAACACCGCCGTCGTTGTTTTCCTGTATATCTTCCCATGAACCTTCCATTAAATCCGCATTACATCTTGGACATTTGGTTTGCTGCATTGATGTACCTCCATTCCCATTATTCATTCGACAAAAATCACCAAATTCCGGGGCGTCACTGTGACCGCTATTACGCACCCTTCTTCATCTCTAGCATCCACCCCATCAACTCTTTCCGGTCTATCAATTTAACCTGATTAGAGTTTGCCAGTTTTTTAGCTTGCTCGGTAAAGAAGCTATTCGTCATAACCCAGCATTCATCTGCTCTATAGTGTGATTTGGCGGAAGCAATTTCTTGTACAGCTTTAACACCCACATTTTTCTTATACCTTTTAGCTTGAACTATAATTCTCTTCTCTTTTGTTGTTAACACTAGGTCTGCACCATAGTCTCCAGTGGCAGGTGTTAGTTGCACCTGATATCCTTTTGTCCTTAGCAGCGTTTGAAGATATTCTTCAAACATTCTTCCTGACATAGTATCAACATCTAAAATACCTGACTTTCTTAACTTTTGTTCTCTAAGGAAGTTAACGAGTAGAGCAAAGATAAACAAGCCTCCAAATAATACGGCTAGTCCAATTGATAACAAAGGTTCAGCAGTAAGCATAGCCCACATGAACTCTAAGCCCATTTTAAATCCATCAAAAAAATTCAGATCCATTTCTTCTCTCCTTTACAGTTAAATATTACATTTTCACTTCTATAAAATACCAATTTAAACATATTTACCTATTTCTATTTTACTATATCAATTCAATCAATTCCCTATATCTTCTAGACATAATTCGACACTTCTTATTGATTGAATACTATTGCCTAAGTTTAAATAAAAATAGGCGCCCACGGCTCTATATAAAGTTTGCACATAATCGACAAACTTCGAGCAATTCCGGGGCGTCACTGTGACCAGTCAGACCGCACAACACTACACAACCACAACATCCCCAAACAAACCGCACAATCCCCCTCTCAATCCGTCTATATTTTCACAAAATTGTAACTAATTAACGAGGTAAAATTTGGTATGTTAGACATAAGACATTTAGACTAGCTTATTCATATAGCAAGGAACACAATCTTACATATATTTGCCTTATCCATTCATAGAACAAAAGAAAGCTAGTCCAGATGCAATGCAGTTAATAAGGTGGTGGAATGTATACAAGAAATGATCCAATCATGAAAACGCAGTTGATGACCGCAGCCTAGGATGTAGTTGGCTTACAAGCCTTTAGAGACTTTTCAAAGGTTTTATACTAAATAGGAGAGTGAAAAATGAACATTCTTGATCGTTACGCAGTTAATCACCTTACTAGCTTAATTAAAGGTGAGCACTACATGTACGGACATTTATACACTCGAGTGATAGAAGGTAATCAGACCTTCTTAGTTCGTATGACACCTTTAGAAGTCCTCGAATACACCCTCACCTCTGTCGGCTCAGATTTGAAAGGCGCAACAAAGAGTGCCCGCATCATTCTTGGAAAAGGGTATATGACACCCATCATCGTGAACGCATACCAGGAAGTTTGTATGTTTCCTACTCACTCGCCAAAAAGCGAACACTGCATGTGGTTTAACCCTAAGCAAATTATCGACATTGAGAATAGCGGAAACAATGCCAATGTCATACTCAACTACCATTTCACAATTCTGGTGGAAGTTAATTATAATTCTCTTAAAAACAGAAGGTATGATGGATTTATCTTATTGGATTCCACCAAAAAGAATGGCATTAAAGTAAGAGATATCAGCACTGACGAAAAAACTAAACAGTACCCAATTATTCGTGAAAAAAGCGGCAAGTATAATTTCGACGTGTTTAAGAAAATGGATGACAACGAAGACGATAAATAATTTATAAGCAAAAAGTGAACCAGTTATCGGTTCACTTTTTGGTTTAAGATAAAAACTGCACTTGCGACTAATACGTCTAAATCCGTTCAATTATGTTCATAATGGGTATTTATAAAAAGGCAGGAGTTGACGGATTAAGATGAAACAACTAGGTTTAGCACTTTGGATAATCGTGATGTGCATAGGACTTTTCATAAATAACGTAGCAGCATTCTTTTTAGAGGGGCACCTCTCATTTCATATCAACCCCAATCCCTCCGCCGATCTGTATTTCCCTGTTTACCCTTTTATGCAAGCGAGCGCTTTTGAGCTTACTGGGCATGCGCTAATGTTTGCAACTTTTACATATCTATTATTCAAAAATATCCCGCGATTCACATTAACTTTTGGTTTCGCAATTCTTTTTGCGCTCATCACAGAGTTACTGCAGCCTTTTTTTGGCCGGGGAGCGGATTGGTATGATTTAGGTGCTGATTTTGTTGGGATCAGCAGTGTTTTGATTTTCCTTAAAATTGAAAAATCAATGGCTGGAGTGCAGCATATCACACCGAAAAATCACTAAGGGAAAAAGACTGAAGCCTACATTAGACGTAGCATGCTTTATGCTCCACGCTTCACTCATTAACACTAGTTTGTCAAAAAGAAAAACCCCACCAAAAAAGTGAGGTTCTTTCTTAAGACTGCTTATCTAGTTAACACTACATCTTCGTAGCCTTCAGCAGAGATGGTAATTGTATATTTAACACTTTCAATTGGCCATGTTCCTCCCAGATCTATTTGACCAGGAGTAACTATGCTGCTGTTAAGGAAGTTTTCTTCTAGTTCTTCATCATCTACAACTAGTGTGATTGATGTAAGAGCATTTCTCCAAGTTTCATCATCTGTAAATGTAAAAAGACATCTGCTGCCTAGATTTGGATCCACTATGGTAACGTTTGGCGCATCTAATAATATCGGTGTTAATTCAGGAACACTATTCTCGCTTTATGAATTATAACGAGCCTTCACCGCACGGGCGACTTTTATCGCATACGGCGATCCGTCAACTGTAGTTCTTTTTCCTTATTCCCCTAAGCTAATTATATTCACTTTGAGAGAAAAGTCACTACAAATTTCGACAAATTACGGGAGTATTTTTTTCTCGTCTTAATTTTGTTCACAAAGTTTAACTAGCCTGTTAATAAAACTATTAGAAAACCTCTATCGAATGACATTCAAAAAATCTTCCATCGCAAGATATCTGATAGTGCCCTCTCTCATCTCCTCCGCAACAACCAATTCACCCGCTCCAACTCAAACTCCCCATATCCCTGCTCTCTCCCCCACTGAAGCATATGCTGATAATCAGGATCGTCGGGATTCGCTAAGATAGATAGGAAATGTTCATATCCAAATGATCCGCCGACATCTTCTGGCGGAGTGTTGCCTTGCCCATCAAGACAGATTGGATATGGTGCATCATAGTCTTCAATCGTCTTCTCCACCTCTATTTCATGCTTCCAATCATCACCGAAGTCATAAGTGTAGGTATGGAATTGATGCTCAGGCAGGTACTCTGACAGCTTGATGTCTGTTTCCATCTTCATTTCATGCTGACTGGGGTTATAAAATGCCACTTCATCACAAGCAAGCGTCAGGACAGGTTTTGGAAAAGGTGACGCTTGGCCCGACTTCCCTCCCTCATAAAAAGTAAATTCATGAAGGTGATAGTCCTTCCATCCGAAGGCGGCTTGAAGAATCTCATGCAAGTCGGGAAATGTCCGATGCAACGGAACAACCAACCGACGCCAAACGGTGTGTCCCTCTAGCTGCAGGCTGACTTTTAATTGAACCGCTCTTAGTCGAAAGATCGATTCTCCTGCAAAAGTCGCAAGGTGTTGAAACAATTCTTCGTGTGGATAAAGGTAACCATTTTTTCCATCACTCACTAGAAACATACTAGCCAGTTTCCCCGCTTTTGGATTAGAGATCTTCTGATCATCCAATTCATCCTCATAAACCTGGACATACTCGCACCCTTTATTCAGACGTGCTACGTGAGTACGGTCCTTTGTCTTCGTATACGTAACCTTCCGAGCATGATTGAAATACCGCTCAATCACCTCTTCTTTAATTCCTTCTTCATGAAGGGCGTCAGAAATGGCTTCTTTCATCAGTTCGTCTATTCTTTTAAAATCCTTACTCTTTAATCCATATAAAACAACTGTATACCTTGTTAAATTATTGACCAATACAATCGTTTTCTTGCGATTAATGGTTAGCAAATTGGCATGCCAGGAAAAAAACGGCTCTTCTTCAACTGCTGCTTCTGCTTTAATATTCAGTTGGTCTAATAATTTTTTTGTGCATTGGATCAGCATATTTTTAACTCCTTAGTGACGGTTCTATTCTAATTTCTTGAATGATTACCAAAATTAAGGTGAATTGAAGAATCCATAGTTATGACTCCCTGTGATAAAGAATCCAGCTCCCTGCTGACTTTTGATTTAACCATACCACACAATTGGTGCCAAACCCGCATAAAAAAACCCCACCAAAAGGTGAGGTCAATTGAACTCAGTTTGTAACTAATACTGTTAAATCTTCTACATTATCTTGAACAGTTGATGTAAATGTAATAGTCCCATTACCGTTATTTACTGCGTATAACCATTAACACCGTTCACACCAATTTCTCCAAATACTTTGTCAGCCACTTCTTCAGCTGTATCTCCACCTTCAACTGCAACAATGAATGTTCGGAATCCAACTTGAACATAAATGGTACCTGTTCCAGTCGTTCCACTTAATTCAAGGGTTGCCATTTCAACGTTGCCGTTGCTGCCATCATGCACTTTCTTAAAAGGGGTCCTACCAACAAAACGCGGAAAACATACGCTAAGCAAAATTCGACATGAATAAAGCCGATTTTTCCTACGCTAAGGAATCATCGGCCTTTATTTTATCGGATAAGGGGACGGAGTGAATTTAAACTTGCTACTTTACTCGCATCAAAGTTGTATTCACCAAGAAAATTAATGTGTTCCCATCCTAACGGAGAAATATGTTTAAGTAAATCTTCTCTCAAATTTCCCTTTTCCTTCAATAATTTTGTTGCCTCTGTAAGATAAACGGTATTCCATACGCTTATAGCGTTTATTAGAATGTTTAAAGCACTTGCACGTTGTAGCTGGTCTTGTATTCCTCGTTCCCGTAATTCACCACGTTTTCCAAAGAATAAGGCTCTCGCTAAACCATTCATAGCTTCCCCTTTATTTAGTCCTCGTTGAATTCGACGGCGTAGTGTTTCGTTAGATATGTAATCCAAAATAAAAATGGTCTTTTCGATTCTCCCCATTTCTCGCAAAGTAGTTGCAAGTTTATTTTGTCTCGCATACGACCCTAATTTTCCCATAATAAGTGAACCGGACACTTTTCCTTCTCGAATAGAATGAGCTACACGTAATACGTCATCGAAATTCTCTTGAATCATTTTAGTATTAATACGACCACGGAGTATATTTTCTAATTTGGGGAATTCATTTGGCGTTTGGATGGTGAATAGCTTAGAGTCAGCTAAATCACGTAGCCTTGGTGCAAAACGAAATCCTAGTAAATGACTCAATCCAAATACTGAGTCGGCGTAGCCAGCTGTGTCTGTAAAATGCTCTTCAATATTTAAATCTGTCTCATGATGAAGTAATCCATCAATAACGTGTACAGCATCACGAGCATTGGTATTAATGACTTTCGTATAAAAACTTGAAAATTGATCACTAGTAAATCGATAAATTGTTGCTCCTTTTCCAGACCCATAGTGTGGATTGGCATCGGCATGTAACGATGAAACAACAACCTGTACACGCATTCCATCAGAAGAAGAGGTACTTCCATCTCCCCAATATGAAGCTAGTTTAAGCTTATGTTGAAAATTTACTAATGTAGCTTGTGCACGACTTATAGCATCATCGAATAAACGCCACTGCGCTGCATTAGCCATTTGATGATAGGTAACTCCTGGTGTGGCTTCTGCCATTTTAGTAAGTCCTATGTTAGTTCCCATTGCCATGAGAGCAGCCATGAGAACTACTTTTTCCTCTCCCTTTGGTGGACCATTGGTTGAGGCATGTATCAACATTTCGTCAAATCCTGTCCAGTGTGCTACCTCCATTAAAAGATCAGTGAGCTTTATTCTCGGCAACATATTATATAAAGACAGGCTAAACGCTCTTGCTTCTTCGGGTGTATTCTTCTCCAAACGGTCCACTCGGATCTTAGCCTTTTCGATATTTACTCCTTCCAGAGAATCAAGATTATTTGAAACCCATGTAAGGCGTTGAGCTAGTGACTTTCTTCTTTCTTCAAGATATTCATCTGCCGATGAATGAACGGCTAGTTTAGTTTCCGTGAGACGAGTTGTTGTCCACTCTTCTTTAGGAACAAGATACTCTTCAAAATCTTTATGAAGTCTACTACCGACTACAGATATATCGCCGGATCGAATATGATTTTTTAGCTCTGTTAGTGCAGCCATCTCATAATAGTGTCGATTAATTACTCCATCTTCACCATAAACATGCTTCTTCCAACGTTTAGGAATAAAATCTACTGGGGCATCATTTGGAATTTTCCTTTTACCAGATTCATTTATTTCATTTAGGGTCTTCAAGGCTTGCAATAGTGGATCTGTACCTTGTGTAGAACGAAATTCAAAAGATTTAAGAAAAGTAGGAGTATATTTTCTTAGGTAAGAAAAACGATTTTCTAACAAATCTAGATAATCGTAATCCATCGGTCGGGCTAATTTTTGTGCTTCTTCGACGGAAGAAACAATTTTATCCCATGGCATAATCATTTCAATAGCATTAAATGGATCAAGCCCTTCATTTCTTGCTTGAATAAGTGCTGCACCAATATCTGCAAAATGCACGACTTTTTCATTCACTGCTTTTCCATTTTCTTTTTGCATTTCCTCTTGTGTTTTACGGCCCTTTGATTGTAAAATCATCATTTGTCGATCGTGAATTTCAATTGCTTGGTCAATTAGATCTTGGCTTAGTGTTACTAGATAGGCAACTAGAATTGCATATTTCTTCTTTTCTTTAAACCTTCGAAATGAGTGTGGTTCATACCGTGCTCCAATTCGAGATAATTGAAGTAACCGATTGGGATGGATTTGTTCTGTATTTATTTCTAATTTTAAATCTCGAATATATTCTAAGCGCTTTATTACTTTTAAAAAGGCTTCAGGTGAAGATTGGCCGGGAAGTTCCCTCAGCCATGCAAAAGGGGTTTTTCTATTGTCTACAAAGGGATCTATAAGTTTATCAATTTTTCTTCAATAGGAAGGAGTTTTTTTCGCCGTGACAGTTCTATTTCTTCTTTTCCTTGAGAATGAAGAACTTCGTTTTTCGATTTTGAAAAATCAGCTACATATACAACCTCAATCCTACATTCGTTGACTAATGAAGCGATTTTTATTACTTCTTGCGTTGCTCGTAATGAATGTTCCGATCCATCGACAGCTAATAGGATATTTTTATACACAATTTTTCACTCCTCCTGAAAAATTAATGTGTCGATAATTTTGCATTTGCATCATTATATATAGCTAATCTTTCCACGAGTTTTTTACTAGAAGAATTTAAACCTTGAATCGTTACTTTATTATTATTCTCATAAAATTTAATGACTACTTTATCAATAGCTCCCACAGCTGAATCATCCCAAACATTTGTATTGGAGAAATCAATAATAATATTTGTATTTTTTAAAGTGAAATCAAATGATTCTACAAAGCCTTCAACAGATGCAAAGAATAATGGACCTTTTACATTAAATATCATATTTTGATTTTCTTTTCGTTCAGTAACTTGTATCTTTGAAGTTTTAGCAACAAAGAATAATGCGCTTAATATGACACCTGCAATAACTCCTTGCGATAAATCATGCGTTGCAACAACAATACCAACTGACACCAACATAACGACTGCATCACTTTTTGGTGCTTTTCTTAAATAAGTGAAGGAAGACCAATCAAATGTACCAATGGATACCATGATCATAATACCCACAAGAACAGGCATCGGGATCTGAACAACTAAATCACCTAATACAATAATAAGGAACATCAAAAATACACCTGCAACTAAGGTAGACAATCTCCCGCGTCTTCCTGATTTTACATTAATCACAGACTGTCCAATCATTGCACAACCAGCCATTCCTCCAAAGAAACCTGTAATCATATTCGCGATTCCTTGTCCTCTCGACTCTTTATTTTTATCACTTTCAGTCCCTGTCATATCATCCACAATGGATGCTGTTAGTAAGCTTTCTAATAGACCTACAATGGCTAAGGCAAACGAATATGGAAAAATAATGGCAAGCGTTTCAAACGTAAATGGAACGTCTGGAATAAAAAATGCTGGCAATGACTGTGTAATAGCTCCCAAGTCTCCAACTGTACCTAATTCAACACCTGAATATATCGCAATAGCTGTTAGCACAACAATTGCTATCAATGGTGAAGGGATAGACTTAATAAATTTAGGTACTACAAAAAGAATGACCAGTGTAATTGCGACAAAAATATACGTCATGTTAGAAATTCCGATAAAGTGAGGCACCTGAGCCATGAAAATCATAATGGCTAATGCGTTAACAAAGCCAATCATGACTGCTCTCGGGATAAATTTCATTACTTTTGCTACTTTAAATACACCAAAAATCACTTGGAATACACCTGTTAATATGGTTGCTGCCAATAAATAATTCAATCCATGTTCTTTCACTAAAGGAACCATAAGTTACGCCATGGCACCCGTTGCAGCTGAAATCATCCCTGGGCGACCACCTACAAATGAAATAATAACACGGCTATACAAAAAGATGCATATAGGCCGACCATTGGGTCTACTCCTGCAATGATGGAAAAGGCAATTGCTTCAGGGATTAAGGCCAGTGCTACAACAATTCCAGCAAGGACATCTGCCCTTACGTTTGAAAACCATTCTTTTTTTAACTTTTCTACCACTATGTCTACACCTCATCTAAGTTATTTTTTGACTTTTAACTCTCATAAAAGTCGGGGCGATATTCAATAAAAAGAGTGTAACACCATTCGTCCCAAAAATGAACCTTTTTGGGACTATTTTTGTTAAGAAAATTTATGGTATCATAAGTAAAAGCAGGAATAGTTAGGAGAGCATGTAATGTTAATTGGTTATATGAGACCTTATCAGGACGATCTCAACTGTAAAATTCAGCTCGGAAATTTAACAAAAATGAATTGTGAAACGATCATTAAAGAAGACCATTCATCCGCCAAAAAAAGAATACAGCTTAAAAATATGATAAGTAATCTCAGCCAAGGTGATAAAATAGTTGTTACAAAACTTTTTACACTAGCTGATTCAACACGTCATCTAGTGGAGTTATTAGAAATAATCGATAGTAAAGGTGCCTTTATTTTTTCTTTATCTGAGGGAATCGATACAAGTAATAGGGCTGGATATTATTTCAGTGACATCGTGAAACACCTTGTTGATTTTCAAAGCGATGTAATAAGCGAAAAAACAAAAAAAGGATTGTATGAAGCAAAACAAAAAGGAATCATTTCAGGACGACCAAGAAAACCTGACGAAAATGTAAAACGTGCAATTGTTATGTATCAAAGTAAGAACTATAGTCTGACTGAAATAAAAGATGAAACAGGAATTAGTAAATCTACGTTATATAGATATTTGGAAAGTGAAAGTTAAATATTCTGTATTAATCGCAAAATAAAAAAGCCGATGATTCCTTAGCGTAGGAAAAGTCGGCTTTTCATTTCCATGAATTGTCTTAGCGTATGTTTTCCGCGTTTTGCTGGTAGGACCCCATCGCCATCAAGCTAACAATAACGAGTTACCCCAAAACGATAAAAACGAGTAAGATACACAAAATTTTCGTTCTGGGGTATTATGATCTCTTACCTTGATGGGCATGTGACGCTACCCCTAAATATAAAGATTATTTTACTCTCTTGTTTTTTGAACCCTTATATTCAATAAATGTGAAAGCTAATACGCCAATAAGAATACAAGAAATAACAATAGAATCTTTAGCATTACCATTATAAATTGAGAAAATTAATGGAATAATGGCAAATAAAGAAAATACTATAGTTCCTAAAATAAAAATTTTTTTCATTATTTCCCCCCATTAGTCTTCAATGTAGATATAAAATAATCTTCTAAAGTAGAATGATTTTCAGTTACCGAAGTGATTGATAGATTATCTTCTAGTATTTCACCATTATTAATCAATATGAGCGTATCGCAAAAATGCTGGGCTACTTCTAATTGATGCGTAGATAAAAGAATGGCATTCCCATTATTAACGTAATCCAGAAGAATTGCTTTGATTATCTTCATATTAATAGGATCAATACCTGAAGTAAATTCATCCAGCAATAAAAGTGATGGATTACTTAATAAGGTTGTAAATAAAGCAATCTTTTTCTTATTCCCCAAAGATAAATCCTTCACTTTTTTGTGCAGCTCGTCATCCATATCGTAACGATAGAGGCTTTCATATGGATTTTTCTTCTTTATTTGAAACATGTCAATCATCATCTCTACATACTCAAAACCTGTTAATTCTTCATATAGCAAGGGATAGTCAGGGATAAACATAACTGGATTGGTTGACTTATAAAGTGATTTTTCATTTTCATTTATAATGATTTGACCTGATTCATGTTCTAATAGACCCGCAGCTATTTTAAGTGTAGTAGTCTTACCTGCTCCATTTGGTCCTAAAAAGGCAACAATTTTCCTTTCCGGTACTACAAAACTTATATTTTTTAAGATTGGTTTCCCTTCAATTATTTTTTTTACGTTTTGAAACTCCAAAATACTATTCAATATAATCCCTCCTATAAAGAAAAGTCATCCAAACACTTAAGCCTTACTAATTTATGCTTAATAATTGTAACTAAGCTTCCCGAAAGTATTAAAAACAATACAGTGATTCCAATTGCGTTTATATGTAAATACTGTGAGATACTAATGAAATCGGACATTAAAAGTGCTATAGGTAACATTAAACAAGGGATAAAAATACCTACTGTTAAGTACCTGATAAGGTTCCGTACTGCTTTTTGATCTGGATAATCTTCTAATTGTTCAATATTTAAAAAGTTGTAATGCGGACTAATCACTGATGGTAAAAATATTATGATAGTTAATAAAAAATAAAATAATAGGTGAGATACCCCAACTATAATCGAAATATTTAAAGGAACTTGATTGATAATCATAAAAAGAATGTCACACACAATAAATAACGGAAGTGTAGTAATTAAAAATAATCGAAATTTATAAAGAAAAATTGACCAAGCATTTTTTTTAGACAAAAGATGCAAAATGATATGTTTGCCAACACTATCCATTGAGAACATTCCATTTAAGCCCCAGAACATTGTAAATACATAAAAAAATACAAAAAAGAAGAAATAAAAAGCTAGAATAAAATGATACATTTTATCGAATGGCTCAAAGACTTGAATAAAACTCGTAAATATGCCCAATTGAATCCAGAAAGACAATGGCCCTAGAAGTATAGGAAATCTATGAAAGAAATAGGTAGTACGAATATCATTTCTAATTAAAAAGGTTATATATGATTGTCTATTCACAATAGCACTTAGAGAAACAATCCACTTTTCATAAAAAGAAAATGGATAATAAATACCTTTAGATGGCTTACTTTTAGAAAAGGCAAGAAGGACTGTAAATCCAACAAATATAGTCAATATTACACTGAAAATTAGTAAGTCCTTTAAATCCAGTTCCCCCATGGCATAAGTTGCTAAGATACTATTCGGTAATAGAGAGAATGTAATTACATCTTTTATCGGTTCAAATAATTTTGCTAGAGAACTGGTGCCAAGTTGCATCCATTGGTAATATTTTTCAATATCAATTTCATTTGATGTTAGTGGGAAGTTTTTAATCCAAGGCACTAATCGATTACTCATATTTAAGGCTAGAACAAATAGAAAGCACCTTATCAGAATATTTGTAACTAGTCGTAATAAAAAATGATTTCGCTTCCTTTGTAAACACATATATTTATTATGGAAAATAGAACTTATTATTCCCAAAACTATAAAAAGCAAAAAAGTAATGAACAAAATTAAGATTATTTTTATTGGTGTTAGATTTAGTAAATACCCAAGTGATAATATGATTGGAACGTATGCCATTAGAAAAACTTTTGAATTCCAAGTTAAAGATTCTAAATAAATATAGATATTAGATTTATGTTCGCTAGTCTTTAGATTTATCATTAACCAGTCTCTATCTACAGCCTGTAGCTGCCATTTAGATGAAGCGATTCCGGAAATTATTGCATTTATAAATATAATGAAAAAAAGTAATGACCATAATAGATAATGATTTTCCCTTAAAGAATACAGAATTTGAAGAGCAAGGGTTGATAAGATTCCTGATGGTTGATCACTTACAGTTAATTTTTCATTTAGGATAGTTGTTTTAAAAAGTAAGTAACTCCCTCCTAGAAGGGTACTAAAGCTTATCAAACTCCATAATACTACCCAAACCCAAATATTTTCTACCTGTTTTATTTTTTTAAAAAAAATGAAATTGTTCATTTGACTTTTCCATCTAATTTTTAATTTCCATTTAATCCAATTAATTAACAAAAAAAGCCCACCTTTTTCTTTGCTTGAAAAGTACTAGATAAAACGTATTTTATGTAGTTATGCTTCTAACCAATTTACTAATAATAACCAACACGGCACCTATAACTAGATAAACCCACCATTCAAAATTAACCTCTGGTCCAAAGTCAGGCATTATCCTAGTTAAGAACATAATAAGTGCAAACGAACCTGCTCCAAAAAAACCGGCCTTCCAGAAGGCTCGTCTTCTTTGCTTTTTATTAACGAAAAGTGTCGAACGAATAAGTTTGAAAATAACGAACACTCCGAAAGCAGTAACAATCATAATTACAGTTAATAGCACAATACTATTACCAAGTGAAATAGTTTCATCTACTTTTGTAAACCTTTGTAAAACAAGGTTTACCATTCCATAAATTAAACTGAACCACCCTAGTAAATTGAACACTAGAGAAAACACATAAGGAATGACATTTCGTTTCTTCTCGTGCGGAAGTCCTGCTATTAGCTCATCTGCGTATTTTCGTGGGTGAGACCCAAATAAGTTAGTCGCTGTCTTTCCGTCTTCCTGTCCTTCTAAAAGATGATCAAGTAAATCCATTAGAAGTTCCTCACTTTCGTGCTCGGCTACTCGTAAATCGGTTCTGATATATAGTGAAAAATCCTCATATAATAATTCATTCTCGGCATTTAATAGCTTACGTTTTTCATTATTTTCATTGATTAATTGTTTTGTGCTTCGCATTGTTTTCACCTCTTTTTAATAAATTGCTAACTGGACTTGCAATCAGCATCCACTCTTTTGCAATCCGTTCAAGCTCCTCTGTTCCATTATCCGTTAAAAAATAGTATTTTCGGTTAGGACCTGAATCAGAAGGCCTCATTTCACTACGAATAAATCCGTTTTTCTGCAATCTCAGTAACACTGGATAAATCGTCCCATCACTTATATCAGGCAGTCCAGCTTTTTGTAGCTTTTGTGATAATTCATATCCATAAATGGCCTGCTCTTCTACGATCGCCATAACACATGCATCTAGAATTCCTTTTAACAATTGACTTCTTATCGTCAAGCTCTTCCCCCCATTACTTTGTAATACAAGATAGCGTTTTATAGCTAATTTGCATTACAAGATAGCTAATTACAATATATATAGATACTTTTTTATTGTCAAACAAAACCTCTATACTTTTTTTAATTTACACATTTAACATGCCAAATGAATTTTCCCTTTTAGCCCAGATAACATGCATTTTCCGTATTTTTTTGATACGACTCTTAAATGTTTTAATCAGTCTAACTGTACATTTTAAACCATAATCTTATATTTTCACACTACGGTTAGAACAACTTGTTTAGTTGTAGCTTTGAAAAAAGTTTGATCAAGAATGTCCCTTGATTCTTTTCTTTTATGGGGAAATTAGGGTCATATGCAAGACAAAATAAATTAGCTACTGCTTTACGAGAAATGGGAAGAATTGAAAAGACCATTTTTATTTTGGATTACATATCTAACGAAGCCCTACGTCGTCGCATTCAACGAGGATTAAATAAAGGTGAAGCGATGAACGCTCTTGCAAGAGCTTTATTCTTTAGGAAACGAGGCGAATTACGGAAAAGAGGATTGCAAGATCAGCTTCAACGCGCCAGTGCATTAAACATTTTAATTAACGCCATTAGCATATGGAACACTGTATATCTTACTGAAGCCGCAAAATTTCTGAAAGAAAAAGGAGCTTTACGAGAAGAAGACTTACTAAAACATATTTCCCCATTGGGATGGGAACATATTAATTTTCTTGGGGAATACACGTTTGATATGAACAAAGTAGCAAGTTTAAATTCACTCCGTCCCCTTATCCGATAAAATATAGGCCGATGATTCCTTAGCGTAGGAAAAATCGACTTTATTCATGTCGAATTTTGCTTAGCGTATGTTTTCCGCGTTTTGTTGGTAGGACCCCTAAAAGAAGCAGGATCTAAAATAGCTTGTGGTGTTACACCATCAAGTGCTGTTGTACCTGATTCTGTCCAAGAGAAAGACAGATCCGATTGATCTCCGCTAAGTGTTGATGTGATCATAATATCACTCTTAGCAGTTGAACTGTTGTATTTGCTAGTCACAACATAATTATCCAACACAAGTTGATTTGCGAATTCAGATGCCATCACAGTAGACATGCCATTGGCAACATCAAATGTTTGTGTTGTTGCTGGATTCGCAGTGATTACATTAAAAGTCGCATTCCCTTTAACAAGTTTTATGCTATTCGAAGTAAGCATGTAAGTCTCATTTTCAGCTTTTACACCTTGCTGTGCTACTGTCATGATACCTGTTACATTTGGACCGCTATTCTCGTCTTATACATTTTCTATATTGCTTTATAACGAGCCTTCACCATACAGGCGACTTTCATCGCATACGGCGATCCATCAACCGTAGTACTTTCTTCTTATTCCCCTAGCTTTATTATATTGATTATTGAAGAAAAGTCACTGACATATTTCTACAATTCTGGAGGTAGGTGTCACAAAATCAACAATCTTATTTCACATCACACATCGCCGTTACCGTACAATCCTCTCCAAATATGCATGAAAAAACCCCACCTTAAAGGTGAGGCTCATTCAATAATTAGTATGGATTTATAGCTGTTGTAACTTCAACAACATTTGATTCTACTGGTGTATCAGCATTTAATCCGGATAATTTCACTCTATAAGTCGTGTTATCATCCAATTGATAAACTGTGATCGTAGTATCTCCATGTTCAATTACATTATTGTTGTTACTTGTTGACAATACAATCCCGTCTACCCAAGTTTCGCCGTCATCAGTCGATAGTTGAACTTTAATATCAGTTAAACCTGATGGGACAATACTATTTAAAATAAAGCCATCAAAATAAACTTGAGCAGCCGTTTCGCCAAGACTCATATCTCCAACTACAGGTGTTTCTTCTTCGCTATTCTCGTCTTATGCATTATAACGAGCCTTCACCGCACGGGCAGCTTTCACTGCATACGGCGATCCGCCAACATTAGTACTTTTTTCTCATTTCCCCTATATCTATTATATATAACGTTAATAGATTGTCACTGCAATTTTCGACAATTTCCGGATAGCCCAAATACTATTTCCCAAGTTCTTCTCTTACAATCCCTTATCGCGTATTTAGTTCTTACTTTGGGTTAAGGAACCTGTCCCCTTAACCCACCTTGCCCCTTCCCCACTTCTACGATAAAATATGTGTAAAAATGGAGAATTTTTCATCATAAAATAAATAGAAAGAAACCGGCCTTTAAGAAGAGCCATAAAAGGGTGAGAACATGGAAACGTTGGCAAGACCGCCACTGATGCAGGAGATGGAAGTTCTTCCGGATCATAAGACAAGGGACTTTGAACTTAAGTTAACAAAGATGGCTGAAGGGCTGGAGGACAGTGAATATCACGAATTACACACCTTCCTCAGCCAAAATATTTATACAACCACTGAGAGTAAAGATATTCTCTTTTCTATTTTTGTGTTGCTGGCCACTTATGCACGGAGAATGAAGAATATCAGTCAGTTCAAGGATTTAGTTGAGGTTTATGGAGAGCACTTTGTTGATTATCCGCTCTATCCTCATATCCTATCTCTGTTATATAAAGAAATTGGAACAAATGAGGCCATTGAGCAGGAAATGGCTTTTGCCAGAGAAGCGACACAGAAGCTTCCAAATCAAGTCGGGGTCCTTCATCATTATGCTGAAGCAGTGGTCAATTCAAGAGAACAAGGTCTAGCTGTTAGCACGCAAGATCTAGAAGAAGCCTACCAGACGATCAACCGTGTGGTTCACCTTTCTCCTCGTTATGCAAAGTTTCACTCCACAAAAGGAAGGGTACTGGCAGCACTAGGGAAATACCCGGAGGCCAAAGATGCTATCCGAAAAGCTATCGATATGGAAGAATCTACGAAAAAGGATTATGCGATCCGAATTAATGATTACCTATACCATTTAAATCGCATTCAGACTAATGAGTTTACAGATATGTTTTCTGAGAAAATCACTGTTACGGAAAAAAGCTTAGAGGAATCAAAGGTTGAAGTAGAAGAATCAATCTCGAAGCTTAAATCCGAGAACCTTCAGATGCTTGGTTTCTTTACAGCGATCATTAGTTTTACCATCGGGTCCATGAATCTATTAGAAAATCGAACTTTTCTAGAGAGTGCGTTGTTAATCCTGATTCTCTCCAGTTCACTCGTATTAGCGTTCGTCGGATTCGGATTCCTTTTTCCAGTCAAAAAAACAAATCGGCGAAGCACCATTTGGGTTAGCCTAGCAGCGGTGATCACTATAATTGGTTCATTTCTAGCATACTATTTCATAAAATAGGCAGGTGACGGGAACATGAAGATTAGCACAGTGTATACAAAAGGAATTGGCGAAGTAAATGAAGATGCCATAGTCGTTAACAAGGGCGAGGATATTTTCGCCGTTATAGATGGAGCAACAGGTCTCGGTGGACTTTCAGGAGCGATTGCTGCAAATATTATAAAAGAAAGCCTGGAACAAGAGTCTGATCTTTCCCTGCTTGAGAGGGTAATAGACGGAAATACCAAGCTTCATCAGGCTGTTGAACAGCAATACAAGGACATTTCTTTTGAAGAAATCCCTAAATACAAAAGAAGCTCTTGCGGAATCAGCGCCATTCAAATTCATAGAGATTCGAAGGGAAACCCAGCCTTCCTTGAATATGTTTCAGCAGGTGACTGTATGCTGTTCTTGCAGTTCTCAGATGATTCCATTCGTCAAGTCACCTACGACCATCTCGACCGCTTAGACCTTACAGCCATCAGCAAAATTGAAGCCAAATGGAGAAAACTTGAAGAGACAGAACCAATTGAAACCCTTTCTCCTGAAAAAATAAAACAGAAACAAACTGAATTCAGACAGGAAGAAGAAGAACTCCTTCGTTCAAACCGCAATAAGCTCAATACATATGAAGGCTATGGAATCATTGATGGAGATGAAGACGCCATTGAGTTCTTAGAATCCGGGAAAATTCCTTTAATCGCCGTTAAACAGATTCTATTACTTTCCGATGGTTTAAAAGTCCATGATCATAGAAACTATCCTAGCAAAAACACCTGGATTCAGTCGGCTGATAAAGCCTTTGCCAATGGGCTTGAAGCACTGGAACAAGAGATTATCGAAACGGAAACAGAAGACCCGGCATGTATTTACTATCCACGGTTGAAGCAGCATGATGATAAGTCTGGGGTTTTATTGACGTTGTAGGCGGACATTGAGTACCGCAGATTCTGATTGAATTCAGGATCTGCGGTTTTTATTTGTTGAGGCGTTACATTGAAAAGTTATCAATGGGTTAAGGAACCTGTCCCCAAAACCCATTCATATTAATCCTCTTTATATTTATCTTTCACCACCCCGGATCCAATTCCTCCTCCAACCATCAGTAAAAGCGGTCCAAAATTCCAGAAAAATGAACCGTTCATGAATGTGAGTTCTAAAGCGGTAAATTTGTTTAATAGTATGATCCCTATCTTTAGAATTAAAAAAACAAACCCAATTAAGAATACAACATCAAACAAAAATTTTAGCTTCGGATGAGCTAGCTGTTTACTATCTTTAATGACCTTTTCTGTTAATTCCTCATCGCTCCGCAATAACTCATCAATGCTTATTTCAAAGAGATCACTCAAACGAATGATGATTTCAATGCTCGGATAATTCTGGCCATTCTCCCATTTAGAAACTGATTGCCGACTCACAAACAGTTGCTCCGCTAACTCCTCCTGAGACCAGCCTTTATTCTTTCTCTCCATTTTTAATTTTTCACCAAACACCATTTCATTAACCACCCTTTTAACATCTATGATTCCATATTGGTGAAAATTTTATAAAAAGTAAAGATCGTTGTCGTTGCGAGCTGATGCAACTATTGGGTGCGGGTGGAAAAACATTGGTATAATAGGGTTTTGCGACTTGGTAGGACGATCGAAGATTTTTTAGAGAGAGGTGAAGTGTTACTTACAAAAAGGATATGTAGATCATTAAAAGAAGGTATTTAAATGAAAAAAAGAGATGCCTGCAACATCTAAACATCTCAATCGACAACTTTTCAGCGGATCAATCACAAATAGTCTACTTTTTATTTGCTAACCATTGTAAAAATTTCCCTAACAAAGTGAATCCTATTATTAAATCAACATTCCAATAATCAAAATAACGGAGCATACCAAACACTACAGAACCCCAAGAAAATAAAAGATAAAGAAATTTACCTGCTGCTACTATTATAACGACTGCCGAAGCAATGTAACTAATCTTAGCTATGTTTAGTAATAAGAGTCTGGTTGACTTCTCTTTTTCTATAAAGTGCTCTTTTGCCATTTTCCTTGTTTTAACCAAATGGGTCCATCCCTCTAGTAACCAAACTATGCTCCAGCTTAACAAAGGGATTCTAATAATATATCCATAGGCAATCAGTATAGCTGGATCTATATTTGCATCCATAATATCAATTAAGAATACGAAGGTAATTGCCGCAAAGAATAACATACCCATTATTCCCAGTACCTTTGATACAAATCTAATTGGCTTAACATTCTTAGTGAGCATTGTATAAAAAACAAATACCGCATAAAATGACGCGAATAACCATTCCATATGAAAAATTAAAGTCACAAGCATAGTAAATACCACACAAATTGCAAAAATGTCTACTGGCTCAAGCTTTTTGACACCCATATTTCTTCTTGAACGCTTTTTTCGATATCCTACTATTTTAAAACGGGGTATCATAGTCTTGCCTTTATATCCTTTAGAACTGCCACCGGTGTACATCCCACCGTCAGATCCATCATATGATTCATCATCCATTTACATTTCCTCCTATAAGTTATTCTTGATGTTGTTTAGCTGTTTGTTGATCTAGGAGTTACTGCTCATTCGTTAAATAACCTTTCCAATTTTCATTTATAGAGTTAACAAATGTACTGGTTTTTACTTCTCCAGATTAAGAGACTGTCCGATATAATAATAGCATTCTCTAATACCAAATGAATGGAATGATCATTGGTAAATTCACCTAATTCTTTGGTGCTATTCTAAGAAGGCCAATGACTAGTTACTTTGTTTGTGGAGCATCAACCCCTCAAAAAAAACTCATCACTCATTAAGGTCATGAGCGCAATCGATAGAAAAAATTTTCCAAAACCCCTCCTAATACGAAACCTTCATAAAGGAAAATAAGTATATATACCAATACATAAAATTTCTATGAAGGATCTAAAAAAATAGATTGGATAATTACAGTAGTAGAAAAAACAAAAGCTGGAAAGAAGGTTTCACTGTTAATAGTAATCTATGCATTCTTACTTCCCCCCAACCAAAATTCAATAGAAACGGTGTGAAATTCTATGAAAATGGATATCGACAAAATTCTAGAAACTTTAAGGTATCAAAGTCTAGGCAATCCCGAAATCATGGCTAACTATTTTCAGGAGACAGGTTATACAAAGAGGGATTTGGATGAGGATGATGGAATTTATGGTGAATATTTAACGTATGAGTATTTGAATGATACGCCTGGGTATTCACGAACATTATGCAATTTATATATTGAGATAGATAACGGTTATATTAGTGAAATCGATCTTGTTTTTATTCATGAGACCGGTATTTATATTATGGAGTCAAAGAATTATAGCGGATGGATTTTCGGTCATGAGAAGGATCAATATTGGACACAGGTTTTGAAGAATGGGAAGAAAAATAAGTTCTATAACCCGATTAAGCAGAACCAAACACATATAAAGGCCGTGATGAAGGTGTTATATGCGTTAACAGATAAA
Organism: Cytobacillus gottheilii; assembly: GCF_001636345.1. Taxonomy (GTDB): domain Bacteria; phylum Bacillota; class Bacilli; order Bacillales; family Cytobacillaceae; genus Cytobacillus; species Cytobacillus gottheilii. The sequence continues at coordinate 646,526 of NZ_KV440945.1, read as the reverse complement.
TTCATCTTTAATATCGTTGTTTTCAGCGAACGGTGTGAGCTTAAAAGTATTACATATGACAATCTCAACACCTCTGTTATTAACAGAGATGTATTGCCAACGTTTATGAGATACGAAGATGCCAATAGTCCGAAGCATTTGAACAAGAAAGAGATTGATGCACTTTATGACATGTTAAAACCATATACATTGGCCTCTGCTAAGGTGAAAGAAAAGCATAGAAAACAGTACAACTATTCAGGATAAGCGTCTTCGACCATCACATAAGGATGGTCATTTTTCGTTATTCTCAAGAAACCTTCGAGGTATACCTGCATTTCGGATAGCTGCTGCATCCGTAAAAGGCGCCATATTTCCCTTTTTTCATTGTTAAACTTCCACCACATTTCGGGCATTTATGCTGTTTAGTTTCTTCTTTTTCTTTCTGCATCTTTGCTTTGCGGTTATGTTTAATATCTTCTACATGCTTTCTCTTCATCTCTTTCTTTGCGTTCTGATCCGTAATGATTAATCTTTCAAGTGCTGCATCAATCTTTTTTAGCTGCGTTTCATTCAGAACCGCAGCATCCCATTCCTTGATGGCTTGTACTAATTGCGGAAATTGAATCACTTTTGCAGAGTGAAAGTCTTCTTTAAATTTGAAAGTTGAATTCTGAGAGAAAGCAATGATTGAGTAAATATAGGGAAAGTCTCCTTGATCGATGTATTTTTTTATGGTTTGGATATGACCATAGTTTTGCCAGATAGGATTGAGGAATTTCTCTTTTCGTTTATAAATGGTCTGTGTCCATTGCTTCTGTTTCTCCCCGCCAAAAATCCAGCCTTCATAATGCTTTGTTTCAATGACAAAGATCCCATATGGTGACGTCACAATATGATCCACCTGCGAGGTCCCGCCTTCTCCATTTGGCACATACAGATCATAATAGATTCTATAGCCCTCGCCGAGTTTAATCAGCTCTTTATTCACATAGCGCTCCCCTACTGCCCCTTTAATAGCCGGATACTGCCTTTTCAATACGAGGATGCCGGCTAACAGCAAGAACGGAATAGCAAAGGGAGCTAAGATGATTAGAATCGGTAAAAGAAAAATGATGGCTAGAATGATAACTAATGCTTTTTTCATGATAAACACTCCTTTCAAATTTTAATTCTTGATAATTTTACCATTAAAATGAGTAAATTAGCATATAATTGGACACTTGTCACAAAAAAGCAAAACACAAATTAGGCAAAGCGCAACTTCTCCATATACACATGAAAAAACCCCACCAAAAAGGTGAGGTCCATTCAAATCCTAATTGCGCATCCTTTTGGGTTGATGAACCTGTCCCCAAAACCCACTGTTACATACCTTGTCATTAGGTGGTAAATAGAACCAGCGGGTGTTGGACTCATTAAGCAGCAAGTACTTTAACACAATACTACTTTAAACCAGCGGGGGTCTGGCCCCCTAAAAACCTCACTATATCCCCCATCCCTGGCAAAGACGGAATCGCCCCCATAACAGATGCGGTGTAAGCACCGCACGCATTAGCAAACATCAGCATGTCTTGATGGTTTGATTGAATATACTCTACCGATCGGTCAACAGTTACACCGTTCTCCATTAATTTATACAAGCATGCTCCCATAAAGGCATCTCCAGCACCAGTTGTATCGGCTACCTGAACAGTAAAGCCTGGTGAGTCATAGTGCCCCTGTTTTGTATAAAGCTCTGCGCCATTGGCTCCTTTTGTATAAAGCACCACCTGTACATCCCCTACAAAAAGAGAGCGGATGGCTTCTTCTTTATCGGGTATCTCAGTGATAAATTCCAGCTCTTCGTCTGAAATCTTTAATAGATGAGTGAGGGGTAAGAACTCGTGTATGGCATTACGGCAGCTGGTTGGTTCTTTCCATAATGACAAGCGGACATTGGGATCAAAGCTGACTAGCCCACCTCGTTCCTTTATCGCTTGGATTGCTTTCTTATGGGCGTATTTCATAGGGCTTTCTACTAAATCAACAGAACCAAAATGGAGATAATCCTCTTCTGTAAACCATTCTTCTTTTATTTCTTGTTCAGTTAATAATAGATCTGCTGAAGGATTTCGGTAAAAGGAAAAATCACGATCTCCATCATTTTTCAGAGATACGAAAGCAAGGGCTGTGTTCGCTTCGTCTGTTCTATAGATTTTATCGACCTCGACCTTGCTGTTTTCTAATATACTTATTAGATAATCGCCAAAAGCATCATTACCCAGCTTTGTAATTAGAGAACTTTTTCCTCCTAATTTGGCAATTGAAGCTGACACATTGGCCGGAGCACCGCCTGCCACTTTTTCAAACGCAGTAGAATTTTTTAATGCTGTCCCTTTTTGGGTGGCAATAAAATCTATTAAAGCTTCTCCTATACAATAAACCTTCCCTTTCATGATTCACCTCTTCTCTATCTGGATACGAACATGGCCTCGTTCGTTTTCTGCGTTTGGGGCATTTCCCTCTCCATGTTTGCTGTGTACCTGTCCCCAAGTCTTACGACAATACAGGATACGAGAATGTAGGCAAACATTATGAAAATCGGAAATTGCCAGCTGACTAAAAGGCCTGCAAGCCAGAACATAATGGTGGCGAAGGAAGTTTTGAGGTCCTTCATCGCTAGGTAAAGGGCAACTTTGAAAAGTTTCCACCCCTTACTCTGATTTTGGATTAAACAGGGAAAAAGGGCAGTTCCGAGTAATAACCAGAAAATAACTCCGGTTGTTATGACTGAGAGAAAAAGAATATTCCAATTTGAATCGATTTGACTTATAACATATAAATCAATGGCTAAAATGATTCCTGCAACGAGCCATCCATTTACCACGAGTAGTCCCTGTTTAAAATAACAAGGGTACAACTGAAGAAAGCTGCGTAATACACTATCATTTTTATTTAGCTGCCATTCCCTAATCACCGCTAGGACCGTCAAGCAAGTCGGTCCAATGGTGATAATCGGAAGACATCCAACCACCCATATACCAGCCAGTATAAGAACATTGGCTATTTGACTAAGAAATCTCCCCGTTTTCCCATTCCAAATCCCCATTACACCTCAACCTTTCCTCTATAGCGAAATACGTTTCACTTTTATTTGTTTGGCGTTAATAGGTTCACCCATTCCACTTCTTATCGTCATCTCACTTATAGCATTGACTGGATAGAAGGTTTCTGTCATCACTGCACTTCCCCCGTTAATAAATACCTCAATAGATGTTCGATCAGCAATTATTGTCATATCTTCAACCTTTTCAAGAGGCATTACATCTACACTTGCAAAGTGTTCAGAGAAATCTATGAATCCACTATTGGTTCGATCAATCCGAAATTCCTTCGCTCTCTTATCAAACGCAAGTTTTAAACCACCTAATTCAATCGTAAACGAAGGTGCATTTTCCAGGTTCATTTCAAAGGTATAAGCCCCTGACGGCACATCCACCTTAATCTCTTCAAGGCACTCATTCGCTCGTTCAAGTACATTTTCTCCCTTTAACTCAATAGGTCTTTGTATTAAAACATACTCAGCCTCTCTTTTTATTAAAGAAAGTGTTCTTGGAATGGACATGGCACCCCTGAACTCATCAGTAGGAGTCTGATTTGCATATTGCCAATTTGACATCCACCCCACCCAGGTTGGTTCCTCTACACCACTCCAGGTCACTGCTGCATAAAAATCTCGACCCCAGTCAGCCCACTTAACATCTGACTCCTTTTGATCGGTTACAAACGTACGTCCATCAAACTCCCCGGTGAAATACTGAATAGCAGATCCGCCATTTGGTCCACCTGGGTTTAATGACACTATCAGTACCCACTTCTTTTCTTCTTCCCCTTCTACTTGAAGATGAAGTAAGTCCGGGCACTCCCAAACCCCGTCATGAGTTCCATATGTTTCACCAAAAGAAGATAGATGCTTCCATTCCAACAGATTCGGCGATCCATAGAACCGAATGTGATCTCCGCAAGCTAAACTCATGATCCATTGAGATGTTCCTTCATGCCAGAACACCTTCGGATCTCTGAAATCCTTCAGTCCCGGATTAACGATCACTGGGTTCCCGCTATACTTCACCCAGGTCCGGCCACAGTCATTCGAATAAGCAATACTCTGCTTTTCATTGTCCTCTCCATGGTGAGTAAAAATGGCGACTAGAACCTTTTCTTCTCCCGTCTGCAAGCCGCTAGTATTATTCCAATCAACTACAGCACTGCCAGAGAATATCGCTCCCAATTCATCTGGATATAAGGCAATTGGCTTTTCTTCCCAAGTTACTAGATCCTTTGAAATCGCATGCCCCCAGTGCATCGGTCCCCAGACGGTACTTTGAGGATGATACTGGTAGAACAAATGATATTCTCCTTTGTAAAAAACCAATCCGTTTGGGTCATTGATCCAATGTTTTTCCGGACTAAAATGAATCTCAGGACGAAACTTCTCTACTTTATTCATTTTTATCACCCTTTCACTCCACTTGAGGTAATTCCCTGAACGTAATAACGCTGGAAAAAGATAAAGATTAGTATAACCGGTATGGTGGTCAGAGTAAGAGCTGCCATAATCTGCCCATACTCAATCGTTCGATCGGCAAATAAATACTGAATTCCTACTTGAACCGTCTGAATTTTTTTGTCAGTTGCAACGATCAGCGGCCACATAAAATCACTCCACTGGCTGACAAATGTTAAAATAGCCGCTGTTGCAAATACCGGTTTCGAATTAGGTACGACTACACGCCAGAAGGTCTGCCACGGACTCGCTCCATCGAGCATTGCTGCTTCTTCCAGTTCCTTGGGGAAACCCATAAAGAACTGACGGAACAAGAAAATATTAAATGCCGAAGCAATAAAAGGAACAATGAGAGCAGGATACTCATTAATCCAGCCTAACGAGTTAACAACGATATATAGAGGAATTAACATACTTTCAAATGGCACTACATAGAGAGCGATAATCACTAACAGGATAAAGTTGCTAAAAGGGAATTTCAACTTTACAAGCGCATAGGCACAAAGGGAATTAACAAATAATCCAAAAAGGACGGTTAAGGACACAGTAAGTATGCTATTCCACATGTAATGAAAGAAGTTTACCCGCTCTGAAAATAAGATGGCCATATAATTATCAAATGTGACCTCCTTCGGAAAAAAGGCGGAGAATCCCATATCCTTAAATATCATTGTTTCTGGTTTTATCGAAGCAATAATCATCCAAAGAAGGGGGGCTATAAATAGAAAGCCAAGGACGAGAATAACAATGGATAAGAAGACTTTTTTCATTTTTTCTTTTGTTTGATAACTCATACATATCCCTCCTTTACTGCTTTAATACTTTCTTTAAAATAAAGGATGAAACTAACACAATAACAAAAAATACAACTGCGATTGCGGAAGAATAACCAACATCCCTGAACTGGAATCCATTTTCATATAACATGAATACCAAGGTCTTGGTCGAATCACTGGGTCCTCCATTTGTCATCACAAAAGGCTGAATAAACAAACGGAAGGCCTGAATCGTTGTAATGATTAGAACAAACCCTGTCACATGAGAAATACTAGGCAGCGTAACATGCTTAAACTTCTGCCATACATTGGCTCCGTCCATTTCTGCAGCCTCATACAGCTCTTCAGGAACATCCTTTAGTCCTGCTAAAAATATCATCATCTGAAATCCGGCCGCTTGCCAGACACTCATAAAGATGATTGAGTTCATCGCTTGGTCTGCACTCAACAGGAATGGCTGATTTTCAATTCCAAAGAAATTAAGTGCATTGTTAATAATTCCGCTATCAACGTTGTATAAGAACGTCCAGAGAATGGCTACAACCACCATAGAGGTAACAACAGGACTAAAGAAGAACACTCTTCCGATCCCAGCTACCTTGACCTTTTTATTTACAAGCAGAGCAAGGCCTAAAGCCACTGAACATTGAATAGGAACAACCAGGATAGTAAAATAAAGCGTATTTTTTAAGCTTGTGAGAAAAATAGAGTCTTGAAAGAGTCTGATATAGTTATCTAATCCCGTGAATACTTTCCCATCAGGGTTCAGCATGTTGTAATTCATAAAACTGTAGACAAATGCCAGAATAACCGGCAGGATTAAAAAGGTAAATAAGAGAATCAATGCAGGCAGTGAAAATACCACACCCAACAACCGTTTTTGCTTCTCGTACGTCATGGGTTTTTTCTGACTGACAGGTACGACCGTTGTTTTAACTTCCATCAAAATCCACCCTTTGTTCAGAAACAGACAACCATCAACCGATGACTGTCTGTTTCCCTGTTTTATTTTCGAGCGATATCTGCATCGACTTCTTTTGCGACTTTATCCAGCTCATCCTGAACATCTCCACCAAGGAAGATATTTTGAACCGCCTGCCCGTACTTAGTAGACAATACCGGGTAAGAAGTGGTCGCAGGTCGTGCATGTGCTGTATTTAACACTTGTTCTTTTAACACGTTCATTGGCTCTTGATCCCACTCTGTTAAATCAGCCATAGAATCGGTTCGAGATGGCGGTGTACTTTCAACAGCAGCAATTTTGTTTACATTATCCTTCGTATTAATGAAGTTTAGTAACTCTCCCGCTGCTTCTTTATTTTTTGTACTTGTGGAAATTCCCCATGTCCAGTCACCGGATGGTGAAACCTGGTCCCCGTTTGGACTTTTCGGATAGTAAGTAATTCCCCATTCAGTTTCAGGATACCCTTGCAGTTTCGCCCACTGCCATGAGCCCATTAGCATCATCGCTGCATTTCCATCTTCGAACTCAGTAGGTGTTGGCTGAAGATTCACTAGCCCTTCATTCGTGAATTTTTGTAAAAACTTAATTGCTTCAACTGTTTCAGGACCATTCACATATCCCTCTGAAGTCGATCCATCTTCTGCTATGAAACTGCCTCCATTACTCCAGACAGCGGGTCCTGTAAAGTAGATGATCCATTCACCGTAATCAAGTGTCCAGTTCACCCCATAGATTCCCTTTTCCTTATCCGTTAACTTCTTAGCAGCTTCGTAGAATTCATCCCACGTCCAAGCATCCTCAAGCTTAGTTGGCGGAGAGATTCCTGCATCAGCTAACATTTTCTTATTGTAAAAAAGGGCAACTGTAGACTCTGTTGGTCCAATAGCGTAGAGCTTATCATTAAATGTACCTTGTTTAATCGCAGAATCTACAAATTTATCTTTTTCTTTTACTACATCATCAATCGGCTGGATAATTCCTGCATCTGCGTAGTTAGCAACATTCGGACCATCCATTGCCACTAAGTCTGGCAAGGTATTACTTGTTGCTGCAGCAGAAATCTTATCTTCATAGGCATATTTATTTCCTCTTGGAATGTACTCAATTTTCGCTTCAATTTCTCCCTCATGTTCTTTATTGAACTCTTTAAGGATTTCATCATAAGCCACCGACTTGTCACCCTCTGGATGCCAGAGAGTCAATTGAACCTCTCCACTTTCTGATCCACCCGCTTCCTCGTTACTACAGGCAGCCAATGACCCAATGGATAGCATAGCAGCTGCACTCAAAACCAAAAGCTTCTTAAACATTTGATTTCCCCCTTTTATATAAAGCGTTTTCACATCTTAATCATACAAAAAGTTAAGCGCTTTCAAAATGTGGCATTTCTCTTTTTCATGTTGAAATTTCTCTTGTGAACGTACGATTTATCACATATAAAAAAGGACCACTATGGGTCCCTAAAATTTACAATTATTTTTTTCGATATTCACTTGGAGTCACTTTCACTCGTTTTCGGAACACCTGGCTAAAATACCGGGAATCCGTGTACCCCACCTTTTCAGCAATCTGATAGGTTTTCAAATCGGTATTTTCTAAGAGAAAACAAGCCTTTTCTATTCGATAACTGGTCAAGTACTCAAGGAATGTCACACCTGTAACTTGCTTAAAGTGGGAACTAAAGTAGCTGACACTCATTTGGACTTGAGCTGCAGTTTGTTCGGCAGAAATATCTTTATTATATTGCTCTTTGATATAACTAATTGCCTCCTCAATAGTATCAACTACTGTTTTTTTACTATATTGTTCTTCCCTAAACTCCTTTAGAATCTGGACTCTTTCTTCTGTCAACCTCTGAACAGCTAACCAGTTTTGCAGTTCCTTGATCTCTTCATTTAGCTCTATTTCGGAATGTATGAATCCCCCAATTAATACTTTGTGTTGATTCTCATCCCAATCTTCCCATGTTCTCTTAAGTAATGAGAGGTCATTCGATGGCCATTCCACCAGCACGACCATCATTGTGTTTGAGAGTGAATAGCAATATGTATGATCCTCAAACGGTGGAATATCTAATACTCCTCCTTCTCTCTCGACCACCACTGGGATAAGAGACGGGAAAGGGTCCAGGATTACTGATGGAGCGGATTCCGACGTAAAAGCCTCATATAAATGCTGCTTAAACACCCTATATTCCCGGTCAATTTGATTCTTTAAATGTATAACTCCCCTCCTGATGCACCCCTCAAGCTCCTCATAATCCACAGGCTTAAGAATATAGTCAAATGCATTATGTTTAATTGCCTCTTTCGCATATTCAAAGTAATCATACCCGCTGATCATGATGGTTAGCGGGCTTTTCGGAAGGGCAGCCAATTGCTTAAGCAGGTCTATTCCTGTCATTCCTGGCATTGATATATCCGTTAAAAGAATATCCGCTTCTTTTTCTTTACAAAGGGCATACGCTTCTGTTCCATTTTTTGCGGTACCTATTACTTCACAATCTAACTCTCTCCAAGGGATAATAATCTTTAAGTTTTTAAGGATTAATGATTCATCATCTGCAATAACAACCTTAAACACCAGAACCACCCTCTTTTATTGGAAAAGAAATACGAATGATTGTCCCTTGCTCGCTAGAACAAACCATTAATCCATATTTCTCACCATAATATAGTTTTAAGCGTTCATGCACATTTCTAATTCCATGCCCATTCTTCGCTTGGCCGGCCCGTTTTTGATGAAGTTCTTCAAGAATGCGGGGAGGAATTCCTCTTCCATTGTCTTCGATCCAAAAGCACCCGTCTTTCTCTGTTTTTGTCCCTCGTATCGCAATCAATCCATTTTCCTCCTGTGCAAATGCATGAGCGAGGATATTTTCCACTAGCGGCTGGAGGATCAGCTTTAGAACAGGTTCAACTTGTAATGCTGGATCGATTTCCACCTTGTAATGGAAAAGGTGCTCAAATCGAATTTTCTGTATTTCCAAATAACTGACCACATGAGAAATTTCTTGCTGAACAGTCACCTCATAACTTCCATTAATGGAGATTCTAAGGAGACGCCCGAGATTTAACGTCATTTTACTAATTTTCTTTTGACCACTTGAAGCAGCTAGCGCATTGATGGATTCCAATGTATTGTATAAAAAATGCGGGTTAATTTGTTGCTGCAGTACCTTGAACTCTGCCTGTCTGTTCTTTTCTTCTTCTTCTCGAATTTGATAAATCAAGTCTTTGATTCTTTGAACCATGGAATTAAATCGAGTGGATAAGTCGTTCAGCTCTCTTAATGGGTAATCCTTCATTTTTGTCTCCAATACACCCTTTTCTACACTTTTCATACTCCATTGAAGAGATCCAATAAATCCGGCAATTCTACGCAAATAAAACCAATTAAAACAAAAAGCCATCAAAAGGGCCAATCCACTTAAAAGGAATGTTATAACACGAATATACACAATTCCCTTTGAAATTTCGTTCCAGGGCTTAAGGGATACCATCCATATATCCTCTTCTCCAGCAAATGTCATGGATGAAGGTTTATAGGTAATCAATTGCTTCTCTTTATTCCATTGATCCAGCAGATAACCTGTCTCACCAGAATGTAACTGATGTAAGGAATCAATATCTAATCTCCGCCCAATCAACTCATGATCTGGAGCATAAAGAATGGTCCCCTTTTTATTAATAAGCAACTCTGCAGAAGCTATCTTTGATTCAGAAGTAAATACTTCATCGAATAAGTTGAGCCTCATATAAACCATCATATATCCTAATGGTTCTAGCGTATCAATATCATGGATATAACGCCCTTGTGCTAGAAAATCATCCTCCTGTTTTTCGAAAAGAGATTTTTGTATATTGGCTGGATTCCCCCAGGTGGTTCCACCCTTTTTCTCTTTCATTTCATTTAATACTACTTCAGGGATATTCCAATGGAACTCATCACTAGATTGATAGAGCAGTTTGCCTTCCTTGTTATATAAGTTCATCTGCTGAATCTGTGCATTTGCGTGCATGACCCCTACAATTGCCTGACGCTGGTGGTATAAATCAATCAGGCTTTCTTCATTCTGACTCAATAGGAAAGAGTGTAAATCTCCTGAAGAAATGAGATAGTCTGAAAAGTGATTCACCTCCTCCACCGCCTCCATTAGATTTCGATCTAATACATGTAAGGTCTGTACGGTCTGATTAGAAATCGTTTCCTGAAGAGTCACGGCAGAAATTCGATAAGAGATGTAACCCAGAATCGTGATCGGCACTAATACGAATACTAAGAAAAAGACAATAATCTTGCGCTGAAATGTCATGGTGTCTGCTCCTCATTCGAATAGGTTCGAAACATCTCTTCTAACCGGCTTAAATATCCTCTACCATCTAAGTCTTTAAAATACTGAAGAGTGTGCAGCCGATACTCTGTTTCTGCACGCGTACCTCCCAGCCAGTAGTGATTAGGCCAGTTTACGGTATCTCCATCCTGCACTTTTTTTGATATTAAACTTAGCACTTCTTTTGTCTCTTGGCTCCCTATAATCGTGCTGACTGAGCCTTCATACAAGGAGAGCCTTTGAGCATTTTCCTGTTCAGTTAGAAACGCTAGAAACAACTTTGCTTCAATTGGAAATTCTGTAGCCGAAGAAATGCTAATCCCAATGTCCACACCTCCCAACACACGATTTTCAGCAGGAAGATTAGAAACAGGAACTGGGAATATCCCATATTCCAAATCAGGATTCAACTTTTCAATCATAGGCAGCGACCAGGTCCCCATAATATACATGGCCCCCTTCCCCTGAGCAAAAGCTTTGTTTGCTTCATCATATCCCATGACGAAGGAACTCCTTGATGTGTATGAGAGAAGTGTTTTAATTTTTTCGTTTATTTCTACCCATTCCTGCTGATCTTTCAGATGCAAATCTCCTGTCCAAAAAGCAGGGGGGAACCTGTTCGCTACAAAATTCAAGGTCACTATACTCGTTTGTTCTGGTTCTTCATTTGGCATAAGCAGCGGATTTACCCCTGATGCCTGAAGAGTCTCTAAGGTCTTAACCCACTCATCCCAGGTCACAGGAATAGGCAGATTTAATTCTCTAAAAAGTTGCTTGTTGTAAAGCACCCCAACCGAATTTTGAGTGAAAGCAGCCCCGTACATACGTCCATCTACACTATATCTTTGCTGAATGGTCGGCTGGACTCTATCCAAAAACAATTCACGAGTGATGTCTAGTAAATATCCATTTTTCACACGAATGATATAATCCTGCTCCAATGGATAAGAGATAAATAAATCTGGTGCATCCCCACGCGCCATCCGATTCTTAAGAACAGCCATCCCATTGGGTACAATCACCTGCTCTATCTGAATATCCTGATATCTAGCCTCAAACTCCAAGATTAGTTGTTCAAAAATAGGCCGAGTCTCTTCCTTCACACTAAAGAACTCCAACTTTTTCATTCTCTTTTCTTGGGTGATGTTGGGCTCAATTGAACAAGCAGCCACTACTAAAATCATCAAGGACAACAAAATTATGTTCCTCATCTACTACCATCCATTCTTGGGGACTGGTTTCTTGTCCCATTAGTTAGTAAGCGCTTAAATTATACTTATGATATCAGAATTTTTAGTTAAAAAGAAGAGTGTGCGGGGAGAGGTTTTGTGATCTTGGGGTGGGGACAGGCACTTGGAATACTGGGTCGAGGAACCTGTCCCCCTAAATCCTAGACACAGATTGTGATAATATAAAGAAAAAAGCAGGTGAATGGGATGGCAAAGTGTGATTCCTGTCGTTCAAATGAAGTTAAAGCTCATATGTCAGTGGAAGACGGGCAGATGAACTTATGTAATGATTGTTATAACGAATACATGGCTGGTGAAGTGGGGGTCGAGCTAGAAGATTTGCTGGAATCTTTTTCGCTAAAGGATGCTGACGGAGCTATACGAACCTTTCATGTAGAAAGTCGTTTATATTATAATGGCATTTTCTTAGAGGCAAAGGAGAGTATAGAGTTCGGTTATACGTTTGCTGTTCATGGTGAACTAGAGGATGATCAGCAGCAATTGCTCAACAGATTAATTGCTAAAACAAAAAAAGGAATCAAAGATAAATATATTGAGTCCAAAGTTTTTCTAGATGGTCAGCTATATGAGTCATTTGCAAAAGATCATTTCGTTGGCCACATTGAGTATGATGAATCTTCAGAAGGGCTGCCTCTCATAATTATTGATGGAAGAGCCTACACCTGGGAAGAAGTCGGCAGACTAATCATGGCTTACGAAGGTTTTCAAATGAAAGTAAAGATGTATGATCAGACAGATGATATTGACTGATTAGATTTTACTAGGCTAATCATTGAAGGACGCTCGGGTGGTGATAGATACCATTCGGGTGGTGACAGGCACGAGAATTATTAAGCACCTTATTACACTCATTCCAAACAGTTTCGCTGGAAGTTTAAAATCATAATGGATGGCTGTTTTCATATTCAAAGAATTAAAAATAAAAAATTGTTATCGATTAAAGAAGTCACCGAACAGGAATTACTGGCATTAATCCAATAAGGTATTTGTAAAAATATAACTCACAACAAGGAAGTGATTAACCTAATAAACAAACTTTTATAAAAAACATTTTTGTCAAAGTGACATTAGTGTTTTGACACCCCTTGTTTTGACACCCCTAAATTACCGAAAGTTGACGTTATTGCCTGTCCAGATGATTATTGCAGTGAAAATGAGCCGCTTATGCGGAGTTTTGAGCCAGTCATTGCGGAGGAAAGAGCCACCCTTTGCGGAATGCAGGGCCATTTTTAATAGAATAAAGAAGAGCCTCCTGTATAATAACCATGCATGCCAGCAAGCATGACATTGTTATACAGGAGGCTTTTTTATGGTTAATTACCGTAAGATTTTGGAACTTCACTTTGAAAAAGTCAGTCAAAGAACGATTAGTTCAAGCACTGGGCATTCAAGGAATACAGTTTCAGATGTCATTCAACGTGCCAAAAAACTTGGCGTGGAAAACTTGAATGACACCATGAACAACCCATGGCTAGAAGCGTTTCTCTCCCCAGAGAAACAGGCTGTTGAGAAAGGGTACTTCCCAATTGATTGGGAAAGAGTGCATAAGGAACTACAAAAGAAGAATGTTACCCTGTCCCTATTGCATCACGAGTATTCGACAGAGGCACGTAATGGTGGAAAGATCCCCTATGCCTACCGTACTTTTTGTGAGAACTATGTGAAATATGCGAAAAAGTATAAACTAACGATACCTATTCGCAGAAAACCAGGTGAAGTGATGGAAGTGGATTGGGCTGGTACTACATTGAAGATTAATGACCGTTCAACAGGAGAAATGCTTCCTGCGTATGTTTTTATTGCAACCTTACCTTATAGTCAGTTCAGTTATGTTGAAGCATTTTTAGATATGAAATCAGCTAATTGGGTTATCGCTCATATTCATGCATTGGAGTATTTTGAAGGAGTTCCTGAAACAATGGTTCCCGATAATTTGAAAACAGGGGTTACGAAAGCACATCGTGAAGATCCTCTTCTAAATGAAGCCTATCGTGAAATGGCAGATTACTACAGTACTGTCATTGTTCCAAGCCGTGTTCGAAGGCCAAAAGATAAAGCAAGTGTCGAAGGCACTGTTGGATATATTTCAAGGCAGATTATCGCTCCACTAAGAAACGATCAGTGTTTTCATCTTCAAGATTTAAATCAGAAAATCTTTGAAAAGTTAGAAGAAACTAACACCACTGAATTTCAAAAGCGACCAGGTTCGCGTAAAAAGGTGTTTGAGGAAGAAGAGAAATCCTACCTTCAACCGCTTCCTCAAACCAGGTATAAACTTGCGGAATGGAAAACAGCAAAAGTTCAACTGAACTACCACATCCAAGTTGATCGAATGTATTATTCCGGTTCCATATGATTATGTCCGGGAGAATGTCGATGTTCGACTGACCACGGATTTAATTGAAGTTTACTTCAAAGAAGTCCGGTTTGCATCACATAAACGACAACATGGTGAAATTGGCCAGTTAGAGACCAATCCAGACCATTTGCCTGACAATCACCGATTATATTTAGATCATAATCCAGAAAATAACCGAAAGTGGGCAGAAACAATTGGACCATCTATGACTCAAATTGTCTCTCATATATTAGAAATGAACGTAGAGAAAAAAGCATTAAATAGCCTTAGCACACTGAGGAATATAGCTAAGAAATACCCAAATGAAGAAATAGAGAAAGCAACAGAAACCTTACTTAAAATTTCAACAAACCCAACGGTTTCTGTCTTTAAAAGTGTAGTAGAAAGAAATAAGAAGAAAAAACAAACTAAAAAAACGGATATTAACAGACCTCGCACTACATCTGCCGACTATGGATTTGTCCGAGGAGCTAAATACTTTGGGAGGGATACAAAATAATGAACCAAGAAACTTTACGTAAACTAGTAGAAATGAAAATGGGTGCGATGGCGGAATTATATCAGCAGCAAAAGCAGAATAATGATTATAGGGACATGGACTTTGATGATAGATTCAATCTCCTGGTAGATTATGAATATGATAGACGTAAACCGAATCGACTTGAACGACTAATAAAACAGGCTACACTCAGCGAACCTACAGCAGCTATTGAAGATATCGAATATCATCCGGATCGTAATTTAGATAAGAATCAAATACTAGAGTTAGCAACAGGAAATTACCTTCAAAATCACCATAACATCATTTTAATTGGCGCCTCTGGGAACGGAAAGACGTGGATATCCAATGCCTTTTGGGTACATGCCTGTCGCCAATTTTATAAAGTGAAATATATAAGGTTACCAGAATTACTAGATGAATTAGCTGTAGCAAAGTATGAAGCAGATGGCAGCTTCCGTAAGTTAATACAGAAGTACAAAAGGATTGATTTATTAATCCTAGATGAGTGGCTACTAACAGAGCTCTCAGAGGAAAATGTACTTCATGTGTTGGAGATTATTGAAGCAAGGCTCAAAAGAGCCTCAACTATATTCTGTTCTCAATTTTCACCAGAGCGATGGCATTCCAAACTGGGACAGGCACAAATAGCAGATGCGATTCTTGACAGAATCGTTCATGATTCATATAAGATTCTAGTTGATGGTGAAGTTTCGATGAGGGAACGCCATGGATTGCGGGTATTTAAATGATTCCTCCAGCAGTTGAAAACCGTATAGCTAAAATATTTTCTGAATATGTATTTACCTGATAAGGTACAGCAGGCTGTAGAGGAAAAACTATTACCCTCCTGCATTTGGAACGATGAAGAGGATAAAGATCAGGATGAATTAGTTCGTTGGGCTATTGAGATTATTGATCAGGAATTAAGAGATAAGAGATTCAAATAATAATATAAACAACCATTGGAGCGAGTGAAGTTCCAATGGTTGTTTATATTATTAGGTCATTAATAAGAATGGCTCTCCCCCCCCCGCACTTAATGGCTCAGTTGACCGCAAAAAGTGGCTCAAATCTCCGCACTGATGACTCAATCTGTCCGCAATACTCAGGCTTCTTCTGTTTTTGTGCGTACCTTTTTTACGGCAGGTGTTAGATTATCAATCCTCAAGCTCATTGGAACACCTCCAGATTGTTTGAATAACATCTGAAGTCCATGAAGGAAGCACTCTTGGTTTTCAGATGGAAGAGGTACTGCAAATCCAGCATTACTATTTGGATAGGACATGATTAATGCTCGTACGTCCACCAACTCTCCATCTTGTACGGCTTCCATTACTCCAAAATCTACTTGTGCTTCCCCCGGTGGGTGATCAAGCCGTTCGTACCCTTTATCACTTTCCACGTTATGTGTATTAATCCAATCTTGAATGAAATAACAGAGAGTCCGATAGGACCCCTTGAAGCCTAACTCTTGTAGTTCTTCAAACAATTTCTTCTTAGATCTTCTATCCTTTCTTCGTAGTTTCGAATCCTCAAACAACCAGTCTGAGACAATCTCTCCCCATTTTTCTTCATACATCATCCCCTTTTTTGGAGAGATCTTTGTTGTTGGGATTTGATCCTCATCGGCATATTTCTTAGCTGTTCTCCAGTTTATCTTTAATGTTTGCTGTATCTTGGTAATAGATAATCCTTTGTTGTTTCTCAAGTGTTTGATACAATTAATATCAGACATTGCTAGCATCCTTTCTCTTCCTCCACTCTAAAATTGATTCGACACCAATTACAGTAGAGGGACTTGGGGTGACTGGCAAGTCTTTTTTTTATTTGCCTATAAAAATAGTGCAGGACTCTGCATTTTTTACCTTGCAAAGCTCTGCACTTCTATTTTGCAATAAACAGGTACGGAATAAAACATGCTATCGAAGGAAACGTGATAGTCAGGTGCTACAGTTGTCTTTTTCCATTCAGACATTTTATAAGGTTCTATCGGAAGGGGAGAAAGGGCGAATTTCTCTTCTTCTTCAAATGCAGACAAACGAGACCCTTTTTTCCGAGTAAAGGGTCTTTTATTAAATTCATCTAATTTCTTCATAACCTCTTCGTTCAATTCATCAATAGTAAAGTGTTAATGACGTTCTATACTGTCCTGAAATTGACGTTATTAATTGTCCTAAAACTGACGGATTCACTGTCCAATATGAAGGGGAAGCAACCCTTTGCTTCCCCAATTATTTTACAAATCAACCATATGGTTTTATTTTTCTTAAGGTAAAACCTAACATCCTTTTGACCAGTAAGAATGTATCAGTCTCTGCCTAGTTCGAAGTGGCAGGAAGATATTTTCCATTTCCTAAATGGAAATTCAAATCATTCATCACAGTGCAACCCAACAATTCCAACATTCCAGTACTTCAATGTATTCTTTTTAGCGGTTTTTTTATGAAAGTTCCCCCTGGATAACTTGCTTAATCATATGATCATCAATGATTCTCCGACCATTTTGTGAGCCATACAGGAGACTATGTGTACAGAGTTTATTAATGAGCCTTGCGGCACCACCAGAGAACCGGTGGATTTCGTCAAGCGCCCCATCAGAAAAGATCGGTTGTTCAACACCTGCATAACGGAGATGCCTAGAAACATACTCTTCAACCTGAGCACGGTCGAGATGTCCTAACTGGAATTGGATATCAATTCTTTGGCGTATCGCTGCGTATGATTGGAGGCGTAGTCGATCCCACAATTCACTTTGACCGACTAGAATCAGCGCCATCGGACTCTGTGAATCCATCTTGAAGTTTAGTAGGAATCTAACTTCTTCTAACATTTCTCGGTCCAAAAGGTGAGCTTCATCCACTACCACGACAGGCTGTAGTCCTCGAATACCTTTCATTAATTCAATTTCTCGATGAAGCTGTCGTTTTGCATCCCCCCGATAAAACTTTGCTTCTGAGCCTAGTTGTTCCAACAGACCTTTGTAAAAATGACGAGGCGTTAATTTGGAGTCGGATAGATAAAGGATGTGGAACTTTCCTTTATCTAATCTATCTACAAACTTACGGATTGTCGTCGTCTTTCCGGTACCACTATCTCCACTCAAGACCGCAAAAAGCTGTCTCTCAGCTGCATATTTAAGCCTTCCAAGGATTTCTTGCATCATGGAAGAATCGTAAAGTTCATTCGTTGGCAAATCACGTGTGAACGGAGTATTTTCCATTTCATAGAATGCTTCAAACACGAGAGTCATCCTCCTTCCAGACTGCACGGAAGGTTACGGCAGGTTTCTGTTCAATTTGACGATCCTGGTTCCTTCGTTCAGCTGCCCTTAGTAGTCTCGAAGATTCAACACTTTGCACCTGCAGGTGCTCAGGTAATTCAGGACGTTTCCCAGCTCTTTCCCCAATGATAAGCTTCCTGGCCTTCCAAGGAGTATAATCCTCGAACTCAATGGTAAGATCCTCTATATTCGCAGGGTCATAAACTACATCCACCTTTCGCCCAATGAATGCCAAGCCCACTTCATATTTTTGATCCATTAAAATGATACACCCTGATTTATCAACCTTCCTTGTTTCACAGTGTAGAAATGCAGTGCTTAACGTTTCCTCATCAATAAAGCGAATTGCTTTTCTATCGGAACGGAAAGCCGTTTCCGGACTAATTTTCTCTTCAAGGGCAGAGTGAGGTTTATTCTGATAGCACTCTGTCAGCCACACCTGAAAAAGTTCATTCAGATGATCTAAAGTTTTTGGTTTCTCAATGATAGCTTCACTTATAAATGAATCTATAACTCTATTAAACCTTTCAATTTTGCCCTTGGATTCAGCTGCATACGGCTTAGTGTAAGAAAGGCGGGTGCCTATTTTAGAACATGTACGGGACATCCATTTGGTTCGATACTGCTTTCCATTATCAAAATAAACGGCTTCTGGAACACCGTACTTTTGGATTGCTTGCCGAAAGGCATCTTCAATGATTCTTGAGTCTAGAGTCGGATAGAAGGCTGCATGAACCACTAACCTGGTTGCATCATCAATAAAAGCGACAAGGTAAACCTGTTTATTGATCCCTTTTGGCCCAATAGGCAGATAAGGACCGTATTTAATATCTGATTGCCAAAGTTGGTTCCGGTGCTGTTTTTGAAATCTTCGGGCAGCTACACCGGATTGAGAATAGAGACGCATATGTCGGGTACTGTAACCTTTTTCCGTTAGTTTTTCTTGAAGAGTAGACCTTTTAATTTGTCCTGGATCAGTTAATCCTTCCCATTCTAGAATCTGGATGATTTGCGCCACACTACGGTTTGGCACTTCCTTTCGAAGAAGGATTGCCTGTTCCAATATATGAGAAGGAATAGCTTCTGACTTCCGAGAAACTTTTCTCCCTTGTGGTTTCAATCCTCCAAATCCATCTTCACGAAATTGAGCCAGATATCGCCTAATAGTTCTTTCAGAAAGACCGCTTACCTGCACTATCTGGTTTTTTAGCTCCTTTATTTTTCCAGCATCAAGCCCTTCTGCCAATAAAGGGGATATCAGTTGGAAACGCTGCACTGCCAACTCCTCTGATTTCTTATGATTTCTCATGCATACACTCTCCTTTTTGTTTCTATCATGAGTGTAAATCAGAGGTTATTGGACAATGAATGCAGAACGGGTATGTATCCAAAAATTAATATTTACTATAGGGCGGACAATTCTTGTCAGCCATCCATTGGCATCTCCTGCCAAGCGTCCTAGCCTTTGAAGTGCAGTCCCTGAACCTTTGGACGTAAGATCTTGGGGGATGGTTCCTTGACGGGTTCTAATCATGATAGAGGTTAAGCAACCAACCCAATAGTCCACATACTCATGAAACCAGCCACTCCACCTCGAAATAGTAGAATCATCGGCTGGAATAGTGTGGTTGGATGGGCTCGTAAGAACGCTTTCAATACATTCAGATTCATACCGTTTGTAAGGGACCAATAAATCCGGAAGTTCATGGTGAATGGTAAGGCAGTTTGTGCACCTTAACCTCCTAATGTTATAGGTCTTACTCTGTCCTGAATGATCCATAGCTTTTCGGTTCTTAGTACCTATAACCAACATGACTTTCCCACAACATGGAGACGGAATCCTACCTGCACCCCTAACTAAAAACTCCAGTAAGCATGTTTTCAATCAGCTGATAATCTGATACAATAATCATATACTTTTTGGTGGGACGTCTCCCGTATAACTGT
Organism: Cytobacillus gottheilii; assembly: GCF_001636345.1. Lineage (GTDB taxonomy): Bacteria > Bacillota > Bacilli > Bacillales > Cytobacillaceae > Cytobacillus > Cytobacillus gottheilii. The sequence goes on along the minus strand of NZ_KV440945.1, from coordinate 626,587 downwards.
TGGCGCAGTTATACGTTATGGGAGGCGTCTTTTCCTTTCTACAGAATTAAAAATGTCGAAATGTTTCGAATATATATATGGACATTATAATCGACTAATTCTGGACATGCAATACCGTCAACTTTCGGTAATTTAATGGTGTCAAAAACAGTAAAGCAATGCATGTTTCTTAATGCTGCGATTATCCAAGTAGAGATCACTCCAACCGAACCTTCTACATTGGCTTTATCTTTAGGGGTACGAACCCTCGCTGGCATGACAACAGTATTGTAGTAGTCCGCCATCTCTTTATAAGCAGAATTTAAGATCAATTCGCGAGTTGTGTGCTTCGTAACGCATGTTTTTAGGTTGTCTGGAACGACAATTTGAGTCGTACCACCGAAATAGCTATAGGCATTATTGTGAAGTGTGATCCATGAATGAGAATCCATAGACAAGCTTGCTTCTGCGTATGAAAATTGGCTGCACGGGAAGGTCGCAACGAACACATAGGCTTTTACCTTTTCTCCAGTATCTCTATTAATGATGAACGCTGTGGAGCCCGCCCAATCGACTTCCATTATTTCACCTGGTTTTCTGCGAATGCGCAAAGTAGCTTTGTATTTATCTGCATAATTACTGTAATGACGTAAGAAACTTCGATAAGAGTATGGGATCTTTTGATTCGCTCTACATTCAGCTTCATATTCATGGTGGAGAAGTGACAGTGTCACATTGGGCTTCGCCAGCTCTTCATGAATATAGTCGAAATTCAAGGGATGCCGACCTGAAGCCTCCAATGTTTTCTGAGTAAAAATAAATTCCTCAATCCACCTATCCGTCATTTCCTCCTCTAACGGACAGACTAGGCCCTTCTTTTCGGCAAGGGTGATGATCTCTGTTACTTTTTGACGAGAATGGCCAGTACTTGAGGCAATACCTCTAAGGCTAATACCCTCATCCTGTAATTCCAGTATCTTACGATAATGAATCATACAAAAAACCTCCTAAATAATAATGACACACCAATAGGTGTGCTCAATAATTATACAGAAGGCAATGTAGTGGTAAACAGCTTGTCATTTGCTGGTACATATCGTGGCATTAGGTGGTAAATAGAATGTCATTAATGGTACATTTCATTGGCCGTAATCACTTACACTTATTGTTATACTTTGGTTATTGGTACTTTCAAATGAAAGTAACGAAGAGACTGGCTGTAAGTGTTGCTTTTCGAGGAGAAACACTTCTGCTGGTCTTTTTTTCGTGGTCTGGTGAACCTAATGGTTTCCAGTACGATCTAGCCACTGTAATGCTCGATTATTCCAATCTTCTATGTCGCTAAACACCCGACTATCAGCGAAATTGCCTTTTATGTATTTCACTACATTTTCAATCATGCCTTTAGATTCTGGATCAGCTCTTCTACACAAGTGAACTTTGAATTTACGCTCATTTAAATAGCTTTGAAATTCAGCTGTTAAAAGCAGCTGGCCTGCATTTTCACTCACTGTGATTAAGTGGTCCTGATCATAGACAATTTCTTCTGTTCGTCCTCCATAGAACTGAAATGGATTTTCATGACATCTGACCGCATCTCTTGTAGTAAATGGACGTGCCTGCCATTCCATATATTTATGTCTGGAGTGAGCGAGTACAAAGGCAATAAAATACAGTTTGATTTCTTTGTTGTCTGTCGTTTTCTGTTTTGTTTCACCCCAGTCCACCTGAAGTTGTTTGCCCATTGGTTGTTCAGGAACTGCTTCGTATTGACGGACAATGACCTTTTTCTTAATCTGATAGACTTCACGAATATCTTTCACATAAGATCTCACAGTACTTCCACCGACCGATAGGTCGGGATATCTCTCCAAAAGCCAATCATGAATCTGAGCACTACTCAGGTGAGGATACTCCTCTAGCCAGGCAAGTATCCAGTCTTTATAGTGATTTAGTTTTTTCTTCTTCCCCAAAGGCTGTTCAGTGTAAGCTCTTGCCTCCTCAAAAGTCATTTCTAAATACTTATAGACAGTTGGTCTTGAGATTTTAAGCTCCTTAGCGATTTGTGCTACTTTAAATTTTCTTTTGCGTAGTTCATGAATCTTTACATATACACTAACTTCTCCTCCAAAATTCTAACCTCCAGTAAAATAACATCAATATCTATTTTACTAAAGTAGTATGTTAATTGAGCAAAAGTGTAAAATCTTATCAAGCGAAAACTGTCAACTTTATTCTAGCGTTTACAGACTGGCTCAAAGCTCCGCATAAGTGGCTCATTTCAACTGCAATAATCACTCTGCACTTTTATTTTGCAATAAACCTCCCAACTGTGTTGAAGCTTTTTAATTTTAATTGATATTTCAATACTAATATTTTACACAAGAACGTATGTTCTGTATGAGGTAAAAAAATAAACCCTCCTAGCTTTTTATAGCTCAGAGGGCATAAATAGTAATTTAGTATTTCTATTATAATCAATCAACCGAATTAACGCACAAAAGTACAAGTGCATAAATACACACCCGCTAAGCTTAACTTTAGCTTAGCGAGCGTTTATTCGTTACATTTTACCTTCTAACACATCTGCAATTCTTTTACTTGCAAATCCATCACCATAAGGATTACTTGCTTTACTCATTTTTTCATACTCATTCTTATCTTCAAGGAGTAGTTTGAAATTTTTATAGATATTTTCTTCATCTGTACCAACTAATTTCAGTGTTCTAGCCTCTATACCTTCAGGTCGCTTGTTATCCCGCATAACTAAAACTGGCTTCCCTAAACTTGGTGCTTCCTCTTGGATTCCACCATTATCAGTTAATATTAAATATGATCTTGAAAGGAAATTATGGAAGTCTAACACTTCCAAGGGCTCAATAATTCTTACTCTATCAGTATTCCCTAATATCTCATTAGCAGCATCTCTAACAACAGGATTCATGTGGATGGGTATACTGCCTTAATATCTGGATATTCATCAACAATCCTTTTGATTGCTTTCAACATATTTTTCATTGGCTCACCGAGATTTTCTCTTCTATGAGCAGTAATCATAATAAGTCTACTATCCGACGCCCATTCAATTTGACCATGAGAATAATCTTCTCTTACCGTAGTATTAAGTGCATCAATAGCAGTATTACCTGTTACATATATAGAGGATGGATCTTTTCCTTCTTTTAATAAATATCTTTCGACATTTCCGTTGGAGCAAAATTATACTTGGCTACAATTCCTACAGCTTGACGATTAAATTCTTCTGGATACGGGGAATAGATATTATAAGTCCTTAGTCCAGCCTCAACATGTCCAACAGGAATTTGCAAGTAAAAGCAAGCCAAAGACGTGACAAAAGTTGTAGAAGTATCACCGTGAACTAACACCACATCAGGTTTTACTTCTTGAAGAACAGCTTTCATTTTTTCCAATATATTTATAGTTACATCAAATATTGTCTGTTTTTCTTTCATTATAGATAAGTTATAATTTGGGACAATATTGAATGCGTTAAGTACTTGGGTTAACATCTCTCTGTGCTGACCTGTAACACAAACTACTGTATCTAATCTTTCTCTTGTATTTAATTCTTTAACTAGAGACACATCTTAATGGCTTCCGGTCTTGTGCCAAATACCACCATAACTTTTTTATTCATTATATCTACCAACTTTATCTTACAATTTATATGATCCTTCAAATGTGCAGATATTTTTTGTATCAAGAACAAGCTTATCTTTTATGAAATCCATATTACTTTTTATATGATCATGTCCAACCATAATAACAAGGATTTCTATCTCATTTAAGAAATCCTCAAAATTCATAAATTGATGATCAACAATTCTTTCTTTTACATAAGGGTCAAAAACTTTTACTCCAAATGCTAAATGCTCGTCCATTCTTTCTAATAATTGAAATGTAGGACTTTCTCTTGTATCATCAACATTTTCTTTATATGCTAATCCATATATGCCAACTTTCGTTATATCCATAATGTTATGCTCCCGCATTATATCTCTAATTCTTCCTAACACATGTCTTGGCATAGAATCATTTATTTTTCTTGCAGTTAAGATAAGGTTAGTTAGGTCTGGATAATCCCCTACCAAGAACCATGGATCTACGGAAATACAATGACCTCCAACACCTGGACCAGGTTTCATTATATTAACTCTTGGGTGCATATTGGCAATTCTAATAATCTCATAAACATCCATATTGTCCGTATGGCAAATCTTAGCTAATTCATTAGCAAATGCAATATTAATGTCTCTATAGGTATTCTCTACAACCTTAGACATTTCCGCTGATCTAATGTCAGTTACAACAATTTCAGCCTTGCAAAAACTTGAATATAATCCCTTAACCTTATTACCTACCTCTAAACTATCTGCCCCTATAGTTCTTGAATTGTGCTCAAGTTCATAGATCATATTTCCAGGTATGATTCTTTCAGGAGCATGTAACAAATGAATATCGTCCCCATTAACATATCCTCTTTTTTCAATCTCTGGACGAATATATTTATCAACTGTACCAGGGGAAACAGTTGATTCTATTATTATAGATGCACCTTTCTCGCAGACGTCAAGAACACTATTTAATGCTGAAATAACATACTTTGGATCAAGCTTTTTACTTTTCTTTTTATAAGGTGTTGGCACTGCAAGTATATAAGTATGTGTTTTCTGATATTCTGTTGAAAATTCTATTCCATTAGACAAGGCTTCTTTAAATAATTCTTGTAAACCAGTTTCCTCAAAAGTGAGATTTCCTTCTTTTAAAGAAGCTACTAATTTATTATTTATGTCTGTACCAACTACCTTAAGTCCACTTTTAGCAAACATAAGTGCCGTCGGGAGCCCAATATAACCTAAACCAACTATATTAATAATTGACACTGTTTCCATTCCTTTCTTACCTAAATCAAAAACAATTATTATATCCAATTTTCCATATGATATTAAAGATTTACTTGGACTTTAAATAATATTGCTTCTTAAAAAAGTTGTTATATTCACCACTAATAATTTGTTCCCACCAATCCTGATTATCTACGTACCATTTTATGGTGTGAGCAATTCCAGTATCGAACGTGTAAGTAGGTTTCCAACCCAATTTTTCTAGTTTTGTTGGGTCAATAGCATAACGCTTATCATGTCCTAGTCTATCTTTTACAAATTCAATTAACTCTTCTGATTTACCTAAAGTTTCTATAATTGTTTTAACCACTTCTAAATTTGTTCGCTCATTATGGCCACCTACGTTGTAAACCTCACCGTTGGTACCTTCATGTAAAACTAAATCAATTGCTGCACAATGATCCTCTACATGTAGCCAATCACGAATGTTTTTCCCGTCTCCATAAACAGGTACCTTTTGCTCATTTAGAACACGTGAAATTGTTAAAGGAATCAATTTTTCAGGAAAATGGTATGGCCCATAATTATTTGAACAGCGTGTAATATTTACTGGCAGGCCATAAGTTTCATTATATGCACGTACTAATAAATCTGATGATGCCTTACTAGCACTATATGGACTATTAGGCTGTAGCGGCGTTTCTTCTGTGAAAAATGTTGTAGGATCAAATTCTAATTCGCCGTATACTTCATCTGTTGATACATGAACAAATTTTGTAACACCAACTGCTCTTGACGCATCTAATAATACTTGTGTGCCAACAACATTCGTTTGTACAAAAACTCCTGGATCTGTAATAGAACGATCAACATGGCTTTCTGCAGCAAAATGAACAACGCAATCAAATTTTTCTTTTATAAAAAGTGCCATAACTGTTTCACGGTTAGAAATATCTGCTCTAATAAAGTGATAATTATCGCTTTTTTCAATATGTTTGTGCTTTGTTAAATCCCCTGCATAGGTTAATAAATCTAAATTATAAATATCATAATTAGGATACTTGGCTACCATATATTGAACAAAGTTACCACCGATAAATCCGGCACCACCTGTAACAAGAATTTTTTTTCCGGCCATCATTTCACCTCTTGTGCTAATTCATTTAAATAATGTTTTAAAGCATCCTGCCACTTCGGTAATGGTTCGAACCCATTTTCAACTAGCTTTTGCTTTGACATTCGTGAGTTTTTTGGTCTAACAGCACGTGTTGGATATTCTTCTGTTGAAATAGAGTTTATCGTAACAGCTTTGTTGGTTTGGGTGAATATTTCTGTAGCAAACTCTGCCCATGTACAAAAGCCTTCGTTTGACGCGTGATAGACTCCATACTTTTCAGTTTGTATCATATCGATTAATAACCGAGCTAAATCAAATGTATATGTTGGTGAACCACACTGATCTCCGACAACATTTAATTCATTACGAGTTTCAGATAATTGAATCATAGTTTTTATAAAATTATGTCCGTTGGTTCCGAATACCCAAGAAATACGAACAATAAAATAATCTTCATATAAATCTCTTACAATCTTTTCTCCCTCATATTTTGTTAGTCCATAATAGCCTACTGGAACGGGTTTATCTTCCTCTTTAAATGGCTCCTCACCTTTACCATCAAATACATAATCAGTACTGATATACATCAGCTTTGCTTTTACTTTCTTAGCTGCAGTAGCTATAAACTTTGTTCCTAGTACATTTACTTTCCAACATGATTCTTTCTCATCTTCAGCTTTATCAACGGCTGTATATGCTGCACAATGGATGATAACATCTGGATTCACATATTGAACATATTTATATACTTCTTCCTCATTAGTAATATCTAAATCTTCTCTGCCAATTCCAATCATACTAATTCCACGCTTTTTGCCTTCGCGTACAACATCATAACCGAGTTGACCTGTGTAACCAGTTACTAAAACATTCATAATACACTACTCTCCATAATTAAAGTTATTTTCAGCATCTTTTAAAAGAGGTGCTTTTTGATCTTTTTCTGAAAGAATAGGAGTTATATCATTTGGCCACTCAATATTAATTACTGGATCATTCCAAATAATACCTCGGTCATTTTCTGGTGAATAAAGCTCATCGACTTTATACTGAACCTCAACGTTATCTGATAAAGTTATAAACGCATGCGCAAACCCTTTTGGTACTAATAATTGTTTTTTATTTTTATCAGATAATTCAATTCCAAACCATTTCCCAAAAGTAGGGCTATTTCCTCGAATATCTACAGCTACATCAAAAATTGAACCTTTTGTACAACGCACCAATTTTGTCTGTGCCTTGGGATTTAGTTGATAATGCAACCCTCTTAATGTACCTTTAACTGCAGAGAATGATTGATTATCCTGAACAAAATTTAAATTAATTCCGAACTCTGAAAACTTTGCATAACTGTATGTTTCCATAAACCAACCACGGTGGTCTCCAAATACATTTGGTTCAATAACTAATACATCCTTTAAATTTGTCTCAATAATTTTCATACTTCACCTCGTACAATTAATACTTAACATCTCCGTTTGCAACTTTTAATAAATATTGACCATAGCCAGTTTTATCAAATAATTTACCAGATTCAATTAACTGATCCTTACCAATCCAGCCATTAATATAAGCAATTTCCTCAGGTGCTGATATTTTTACCCCTTGATGTTCTTCTACAGTTTTAACAAAGTTAGTTGCTGCAACAAGACTTTGATGAGTACCTGTATCCAACCATGTATATCCACGACCCAAAAGCTCAACTTCAAGTTTTCCGGCATTTAGATATGCCTCATTAACTGATGTGATTTCTAATTCACCTCGTTCAGAAGGTTTAATCCCTTTGGCTATTTCCACTACATGGTTATCATAAAAATATAGCCCAGTTATTGCATAATTCGATTTTGGAACTTTCGGCTTTTCTTCTACACTAATTACTTTGCCTTCTTCACTAAATTCTACCACCCCAAAACGTTCTGGGTCTTGGACATGATAACCGAAAACAGTTGCTCCAGATTTTTTTTTTGCCGCACGTTGAAGTATTTTCCTCATACCACTTCCATAGTAAATATTATCCCCTAAAATCATAGCAACCGAGTCTTCACCAATGAATTTTTCACCAATTAAAAAAGCCTGAGCCAAACCATCAGGACTAGATTGAATTTCATAATATAGATTTACCCCGAACTGGGAACCGTCTCCTAGTAACAACTCAAAGCGTGGAGTATCTTCTGGTGTAGAGATAATTAATATTTCACGAATACCTGCAAGCATCAATGTAGATAGTGGATAATAAATCATTGGCTTATCATATATCGGTAAGAGCTGTTTAGATATTGTCTTTGTTAATGGGTAAAGCCTAGTGCCACTTCCTCCGGCTAATATAATCCCTTTCATAAGAAAACTCCTTTATTTTAAATATTTTTTTATTCTTTCCTTGGAGATTCGAATTATATCTTTATTTTATCGATAAGTTTGATTGGCTCTTTCACTAATTCGTTAAAATTTACAATTTCACTAATATCTTTTTCCCACCATCTACTATTCAAAAGCCTTTCTATAGTACTTTCATCAAACCTATATTTAATTACTTTTGCAGGTGCTCCCACCGCAATAGCATATGGTGGTATATCCTTAGTAACCACACTTCCAGCACCTATTATAGCCCCAGTTCCTATTTTTACCCCTGCAAGGATAGACACATTGGAACTAATTAATACATCATTGTCTATTACAGTTAGACCATCAACTTCAATATTATTGTAATAGTCTCTTTTAGTATAACCTCTACTTTTAGAATAAAGAGCAGGACTCGTAGATAAAAAGTCTTTTGGATGGGAGCCTAAACCAATTCTAACATTATGTGATATAGAGCAATATTTTCCAATAGATTTCACAAACTCTATTCTTGTGAAATCACCAATAAATGTATAACTTCCTATTGAAATGTTATGAGGTATAATTACATCTTCACTTATAACTACACCATCCCCTAGTGTTGTATTGAATGGGACGATTGACTTTATTTTTATATTTTTATATTTCATAGGTGCTATCAATCGGCTATATAAGCAAGAAATCCCTCTGCCTATAAGTAACTTCATTCTTCTGACCACTTCCTTTAAATCTAAATATTAATAACTTGTCGCTTCTCTATCTCTTTATTTATTATTTTCATTGCTCGCTGGAAAGTTAAACAATAAATAATTGACATAATACCAGAGTATAGGCCAACAAACCAATATGAATTAAGAGAAAAGAATAGAACTATTAGATAAACCAATAGTATTAATATAACCTTCAAGATATCAAAAACCAATTCATCTTTTTGCTTCTCAAAAACAGAAAACACTTTAGTTATAGGAGTAAAGACTAATCGTGAGAAAACTAATATTGCTATTATTCTTGAGTAAACTCCTGACTCATACCATATGTCACCAAAAACCACTGAAAATAAATATGGTCCTAAAAATAAAAGAATTACTGAGGGAATTATTCCAATTAGAAAAAGTTTATGAAATACTTTTCTCGCTAATTTTTTTAATTTCATAGGGTCTTCTCTACCTGCGCTCGCAGCTTCAGCGTAAAAAACATCTGCAACAGAACGACCAATCAAATTCATCGGAAGATTAACAATGGTGTTTGCCAATCCATAATATCCAATGGTTGCACTACCGTATAAGGTTGTCATAAAAAGAATAGGAAGTTGTAAACCAAGATTATTTAATAATTGACTTGGAGCAGAATATAAAGGAAATCTTATATACCTCTTTGCACACCAATATATAATCTTCCTATCTATTAAAGAGAAAAAGGTTTTTTTATTTCTAGTTAATGGGGAAGATAACTTTGTTATACCTAAACTTTGGCCTAGTATATTACCAAAGATAAGACCCACAGGTCCAAAAGAAAGAGTTCCTAATACGATTTTCGTTAAATTTTGTACTAAACTCTGAGTCAACTTTGTTTTAGACAGTGTTTTGTAATTTTTTGTTCTTAACGCCCATTGTGTAAAGATAGTGTACAACCCTGTTAGAAATACCCCTAACGGTATTAAAATCTGGTACATAGGGATTGATATATCTGTAAAAAGCTTAAAAATATAGTCGCCAACAAAATGTAAAATAAAGAAAGTAGTCAGTACAAAAAACACTAATATAATTACACTTAATACCAATACATTAATGGCCTTTTTTTCATCATCAGCAATAGCAACTCCAGATTCATACTTAAAAGAACTAATTATCGCTAAAATGCCTAAAATCGCAGCAAATAATGTTAAAATACCAAAGTCCTCAGGAGAATAAACCCTAGTGATAATCGGAGCAAATAATGCGTTAATTATTTGGGCAGCTGCGGTTCCTCCAGCAATAACTATGATACCTTGTACAAAATTATTTTTTAATACCACTTTTAATTTATCCACTTGTTCACCCTAGATCAGTACTTTCAAAGTTTAATTTATTCTAATATTTCCAAGTATGTTTTATATTGTTCCTCTCGTGAAAATTTTGGTGTTTCATTAGAAGAGAATAACCTAGCTTTCCCCAATTCATTTTTTAACCATAATTGATATAAATAGTTTATATTTGAATATATACTATCGGGGTTATTTTCCACTGATATCCCTAATTTCTCACTATTAATTATTTCTGAATGTATTCCAAAGTTAGTTCCTATTGATAGGATAGGCTTGCCAGCCTTAATATAATCATATAATTTACCACTAATAATATATCTGGATGAGTTGTCTTCTGCAGTATGAAGAAGTAATAAAAGGTTAGATTCCATCATATATTCGTATGAAATGTTATTATCTACATTCTCTATCAACTCAATAGAATCTCCAAATTCCCTCTTTATATCCAGTGCATAACTGGTGTTAATATTTGATACCCCGACAAATTTAAGTTTTATTTTTTTTCCTTCTTTTAAAATTCTTCTATATGCACCTAGTAGATTAGATATATTTCTATACCCATATGGAACAAGATTGATTGATCCAACATATGTTATTATCATTTCAGGATAATTAGACTGTTTATTGTTTAGTTCGTTAACATCTTCCCATGATTCGAAACTATAACCATTTGCAACAACTTTACACATTTCTTTAGGGAGATTAAACTTTTCTTCCATGTCCCTTTTTAAGTTCTGGTTGGTACATATTAAATATGAAGCATATTTTAAATAATCTTTTTCTAATCTTCTAGTAAAGAAATTACCGTTGTTCCACAAATTCCATGGATCACGATAATCATAAATAATGTTTAAATTTTCATCTTCTTTTTTAAGCATTTTTCCAATTTCAAGCATTCCAAAGGGTGGTACTGAGATTATTACATTTGAAATCTGGTTTACCTCAATATATTCTTTTATAACTTTATAATTTGTTCGTGACCAACCTCTTGAAAAAATAGCAGCAAATACACTGGGTTCATTAAAAAGAATATTATCAATTTTTTTTAATAAATTTACTAACTGGTTTCTTCCTATTTGTTTTGCTTTACAATATAGCTTTATTTTAGTTTCTTTGTTATTCACTAAAGATTTACCAGTTTTCTTTTTCCCCATAGATAAAAGGATATTATTTAACCTTTTATTCCTAATTTCCAAGCTTTTATTATTAAATCTAACCACTTTTCCATAATTGTTAAAATCTCTCTTTTTACATGAAAAGACTGATACAGAGTAACCCTTTTGTGATAAATGACTAGCAAGGTAATACATTCTTTGACAACCACCCCAGCTATAGGAGTAAGGTATCATGTCATAAGTGATTATTAATACTTCTTTGTTAGTATTGTTCATTTAATTACTTCCTTTTGTGAAGACAACAAATTACATATTTATAATTGTCTCTTATTTTTCACCTATTGAAACACCTTAAAATTTAATATTCATATTCTGGTTCCTATAGCAAAATAAACTTCAATTAGTAAATTAACTTCATTTTTAAGAGTGCATTCGCTAATATTTTTTATTAATGAAAAAATTCCTTCAGATGTTTTATAAAAAATTCTTTATAATAAGAGAGCATTACTATCATATCAAAAATGACTAAAATCTTTTCACCTTACTTTAAGTATTCTTCTTATTAACTGTTTAAGACCGACTTCAGCTATAGTTAACTTAAAAAAAGAATCAACTAATACAAACTTCAACCCACGGTATTTGTAATATTTACTTAATATTGTTCTGTGGCTATCTAACATAATTTTATGCTTTTTTAGAGATGAAGAGAAAGTTTTATTTATAGTTGCTGAGTGTTTGTGAATATACCTTTGATCAGTTCTTATTAGGGTTTTGAATCCTAATTCCCTTAATTTAAGACCTAATATTGTTTCTTCTCCATACAAGAAAATCTCTTCATCATACATTGCGTTATTATAAATTATATTTGCATCTATTAATAATAAAGCTCCAGCAACACATCCTACTTCTATTGTTTTTAATGATTTTTTCTTTGTAAAATATTTTATACCATAGAACATTCTATTCATTAGTAAGTATCTAGATATGGTTCCACTGGCTGTTAACATATATTGGTAACCCTTTGGAACAGACCACCCAATAATATCTTGAGGTTTTCCATCAATTGTTAATGGAATTCCGGAAACCACCGCACAGTTAGAATTAGAAGAAATAGTATTTTTTAGTTCTTTAATAAATACTTCTTCAAATTCCACATCTGGGTTAGCAATTAGTATATATCTAGATTGCAATTTATTATATGCAAAACTAATACCAAAATTATTACCATAACCATATCCACCGTTGCGTTCAGACTTAATTATATGAATTTTTTCATTTCTATGTTTTAACAACTTATCTGGTGAATCATCTGTTGAACAATTATCGACTACAACTATATGATCAAACACTTGATAGTTTGATATTTTTTGTATTAATGCAAAAGTATTTTCATAATCATTAAAATTTAAAATTACACACGCAGTAGCCACTCATTTCCCCCCTCTATACAAGCAACTTTTAGATTTATTTTGCATTTTCTTTGTAACACTCTTTTATCTAAGTATTTCCTTATTAGTTTTTTTTGCTAAAAGGGACAATTCATAAGCTACTAATAGTCCAACTAACATATAAAAATAAGGTTCCACCAAGTAACTATTCGAAAATAAGAGTTTAATTATACTTAAAGAAATAAGTATGGAGAAAATATTTTGCACATAATACTTTCTACTGAGAAGAGACTTTATACAAAGAACTAGTAAAATCAAACAAATCAAACTTCCTACTATTATTCCGAATTGTACTAGTATTTCTAAAAATATATTGTGTGCGTATAACTCTCTATCATTGAAAATTAATAAAGATTTATTTTCAACCCTATCGCCAAATAATCCATGTCCAAATAACGGACTATTTGTAATAGACTTAAGCATGTTAGAATAGATAATGCCTCTATAGCTATCATCCGCAAAATCTCCGTTTAATAATTTTGTGATAATTTTACTATCTAATCCAAAATGGGTTAGCATAAGTACTATTTTATTTAAATTTATTATCATGGTTAAATAAGTTAAAATAAGAATATTGATGCCTAGAAAAATCAGAGATATAAGTTTTACAGACTGTCTTTTAATGTTTATTAATAGATAAAGTATAAGAAAAACAATTATGCATATTAACGCTCCCCTAGTACCTCCTATAAAAATTAGAATTAAATTAACTAAAGCTAAAATGATATCAACCTTTCTTCCACTTTCAAGTGCTGTAAAAGAGATGAAAATTGTACCTATTAACATTTGATATCCCACGGACATATAAGAATATCCACTTTCCGCTGCAATACCAGTTACAGCGAGAATTCCAATTAAAATCGACAAGACTCCAAGAATTCTAGATGCAGATTTAATTATTGAAAAAAGTATATTAAAATCTTTAATACAAATTGCAACACAAAAATAAGGGTATGCAAACCTTAACATATACTCCATATTACTTTTTATATAGTCTCCATTTGCATAAAAAATTAACTTTGTAAAAACCAACATAAAAAATAATATTATAAAAGATACTATTATTAGTATCTTTGCTGTAGAACTAGAGTATTTTAAAAGCAATAACATTAAAAAGAGAAAACCCAAATTATAGAGAATGGAAATAATTAAAGTTGATATTCCTAAGTAATCAAATAATATTGAAAATATATATATTACAATTGGAACTATAATTACGCTTAAAAAAGCATAGCTTAAAATAACATCTGAATTCTTCTTTATTGAATCCTTTTCCAAATAACCTTCCCTCACAATTCAAACAATAAATATTTTATACTGAATTTACGTTAAACTAGCAGAATTTCTTTTAAATTGATTTTATTTGATTAAGAAATTTAATATAATTTAAAATTACCTTAAAAGTTAATAAAAAATGAAATTTATGGTCAAGGTATTAGAAAATAACCTTTAACCCTTAACTTCACAGCTGTCAATATATAATTTATCTGTTCACAAACTCACCATTAACTGAATTGCATTGATCTTTTCAATTCTCTATCATGACATTAAAATTTATTCTGCTATTAATTATGTCACTTGTTATATAGCTTAATTCAGCGCTATATAGTTGTTAAATTAGAGTTTTAAATATTGTTGAGTTGATATTAATTAATAACATCTACTCCAATTATCATTTCATTTTAAAGTTTCGATTCTATAAACATCTTGAAACTATTAATGAATGCTTGATCTTCTTCTTTTACTTTATTAAAAAATTCATCATACTCAGGTAAAATATTGCCTTCTTCCAAATCTAAATACCAGTTATAAAGATTATCCGCTATTCTTTGATCATCGTAGTCTACTTTAAATCCAAATCCTTTGGTTACGGTTGCTTTTTCCATATACGTATTCGGACTTACTAAAATAGGAATCTTTAAACCTGCAGAAAAATATAGCTTATTTGACAACGCTGTTGTTAAAGCAATTTTTTCATTACCATACAAATTATTTATTATGTCAGTTTTTTCATAAAAACTTGCAGTTTCAGTTGGAAGGAATCTTCCATGGAAATCAACATTATTTATATTATTATTTTTACAATATTGTTCTACTTTTTCCACATTCATACCATAGTATTGAAGCTTAAAACGGCTATCATTTCCTAAAACACTTAATAGTTTTTTATTTTCTTCGAAATATCTTATGAGACCAATAAAACTTATTCTAATTGGTCCGTTTCTTTTTTGTTCTTTTTTCAAATCTAAAGCTTTTTTTATGTTAATATGGTCTATATTGTGTGCTATAACATAATCATGCTGTGGCAAAAACTCTCTATATCCGGGAGATGATATAGCAGTCTGGTATGAATAATTTATTGCGGTTTTCATACCTTTTGAATAGAGTTTAATATTCTCAAATGTATAGTCACGTATATCCAACCAATATTTTCCTGGATATTCATTTTTTAAGAAATAAGATAACTGTGCCATAATTCCAGCATACGATCCAAGGATAATAACCTTATCATATTTTTTCTCTCTTAATTTCTTTCTTACAAAGTTTGCAAAACCAATATATTTTAATAACTTAAAAGGTTTTCCTGACATCACTTTATCTTGTAAATTATAATTAATAATATTCCCCTCAGATTCTTCATTTATTAACGCTCGATTCCAACAAATAAAATCAAATTCTGTATAAGAATTAGTTATCATTTGTTCATATCTTTTATAATAAGGAGCTGTATAAATATTACAAGGTAGTACTACACATATTTTCAAGATCATCCCTCACATTTCATTCACCGAATAATTTAAATTATTTCAATTTATTCAATACTTCCATCCCCATTTATTAAAATACTTGAACATTGAACTTAACATCATTTGCAATCCCTTAATCGATTTATGACTTTCCCTCTTACCTTCGTGCTGCACATAATAATTAGGATTACAAACTACTTTTCCCATTTTCCTCATTTTACGTGACAGGTCAGCATCTTCGAAATACAGAAAATATCTACTATCAAATCCATCTAGTTTTTGCAAAGTCTCTGTTCTAGCCGCCATAAAACTGCCTGAACAAAATTCAATTTCAAAAGGGCGAACCAGGTTTGTATTTTTACACTCATATTCATCAGCCCATTTTTTAAATATTCCTCCCCTTGATGCAAAGTATCTACCAATTAAATACCTTATAGTCGGGTCTTTCTTAGGAGGGTGTTTCAAATTGTTATCATTGTCATGTACATTTGGAATACATAATACAATATCTTCATTACTCTCGAGATAGCTAATGAGATTTTCAATTAAATTAATGTCAAAATTTATATCCGGGTTAATAACTAAGTGATATTTAGATTTTGCTACTTGTATTGCGGCGTTATGCCCCCTACCGTAACCAACATTACTTTTCATGTTTATTAAATTTATATTCTTGTAAGTGTTTTGTAAAATTTTAATTGTTCTGTCAGTAGAGCAATTGTCTACCACATATATATCAATTAAATCTTTCACACTACTATCTAGTAGTGAATTTAGTACTCCTCTGATTTCTCTTTCATTATTATAAGTAACTATTGAAGCACTTATCCTAAAATTATTCATATTATCTCCTTTAGTATTCTAATTTCAAATATAAAATATAGTTCATTTGACATTTACACTGAGTCGTGCATACCTAAGCAAATCTCCCAATTTTCATATTGTTTTGATAAGTATTCATATTCTTGGTTAATAGGCAAGACAACAAAATTTTTCTTGTTTTGAGGAATATAAAAATGTTTAAAAAATAATGTGTTCGATAAATTGTATTTTTTTATTATTAATGTATAAGTTGCATGGTATTTCCTTGAGATATAATCCACTTCTTTGATGAAGTGTTCGAATATTTCTAAGTCCCCAAAATAATCTAAGATAATTAATTCTCTTCCATAATTGTTTTTATTTAATGCAAATATATAAATAAACTCTTTACCATTCCTGTTTATTATGTTTAACCCATACCTTATCTTTGGATGCTCTAAAAATCTCCATTTTAAAAATTCCTCTGACTTTATTGTTCTAAATATATTTCCTGCATCAAAACTGTAATCTATTTTCTTTATTTTATCTTCAGATATTAAATCTTCAGCTTGCAGCGAGCAACTTTCAAAGCCACTATAGTTCTTAATTAATTTATAAAATGTATAAAATTTGTTTATTTTTACATACCAATTGAGTTTATTAACAAAGGTCCAACCTAATTTTAAATTCCCACGAATACTCTGTTCATTTGGAAAATTGAATACTAGATCCATTTTCTCTTTATTTTCAACTAAGGCGTTTTTAGTGAGCATTGTGAATAACCCGAGTCCTCTATACTCTTTATCTACCACTGAATCTATTGGTTGATAGCAAGTAAGCACTTGTCCACCGTTACTTAATTGCCATGGCCAAAATGGTCTTACGCCAATTATCTTATCATTATGTTCTGCAACATAAATTATTGGCTTTCCAAATATGCTCCGTTCGTATTTCCATTCCCACCATTCACTATCTCTATTTAACTTCATGTGTTCTTGTATTTGGAAGTTCCTATTTAGCAGATCAAGTACTTGATCTTTATCTTTGTTTTCATATGTTCTTATATTTATTTCATTTATCATTGCTAACTCCCTACTTTAGACTACAATAAATTTAAAACTTATAAATTATAAATACATGCAAGTATATTTTTATTTAAAAAATTAAGACAAACTTTTTAAAATTACTTTCAATCATTTTCTTGATAAACTGTTTTCTCCAAATCCCAGTTTGGTTTTAATATTTTTTCCATTTTATCTGTAGAATATCTTGCAGGATTTATTAACTTATATATATTCGTACGAAGTTTAATAAGCTTTGATTTTTTTAAAATCTTACAGGATATATCTAATATTAATTTTACTAATGTGAAAATTTGATTCGGTAAGTAAAGAACATTTTTTGAATTACCAATCTTCTTTTCTAGAGATACAAAATCTTTTGAATTAATCAATTTACTGTCACAAACGTTGTAAGTACCTGTCATTTTTTCATTAGATTCAAGCCACTTTACTGCAAAATCAATTACATTATTAACAGATACAAAGTGATAGCTATATCCTTTTCCAACAGTGAATGCAATGTTAGGATATTTTATATATATCCTTTTATAAGCGTCTTTCATATATCCCTTTGCATAAACAGGGGCAAACCTAGCTATAACATAATTATTATATGAATTTCTTTTTGAAATTTCTTCCAACATAATCTCAGCAAGATACTTAGATTTAGCATAATCTGAGATTGGATTCGATAAAAGGTCTTCTGTTAAGATAGGAGAATTAATATTTCCATAAACATCTACACTACTTGCATAAAAAATCTTAGTATTAGATCTTGTTGCACATTGAAAGATTGTTTTACAGGCTAATGTATTTACTCTATAATATTTATTCCAGTCTAAATTTTTACGATTTTTTCGATGAGCTATTGCCGCTAAGTGTATAACTTCAGATATATCATGTTCGTGAAATATTTTTTCTATAGCAATAGAGTCAGTAATGTCTACACTTATATAATTAAATTGTTCATTTATTGCTCGATTACTTTTACCTGTAGATAAACCTAAAACTTTATATCCCTTTTCTAACAGCACATCTATAAGTCTGCTTCCTACAAAACCATTACAACCCGTTACTAATACATAACCCATTACAATCCCTCACTGTTAGATTTCACCAGTTCCTGTTCAAAGGTCCTAAACTCTAAGCCTTCTTTTCGTAATAATAATAATACTTTTTCTAGCTTATTAAGGTTACCTTTTCTACCGACTGACGCCCTGAATTTATCTTTAAATGGTACGTCACCAGAAAAAGGTATTTTAATATCTGTTAATTCATATGGGTGTATATATAATATAAAATTATCTTGTTTGCTTAAGTAACTCTTAATTAAATTTCTTATAACTGGGTACGGCAATAACCTTAAATACCCGCCTCCAGATATTGGTATATTGAATTTCCCAATTGGATGAGTAGGAATTTCAAACTCTAAGAAGTCATCTAATTTATATACTAGATCCTCAATCTTTTCATAACCACTTAAATCTAAGCTTCCATACAATGGGTGCTCTGCAAAGCATATATAACTAGAATCATAGCTATATCCACAGTCCTTTAAAATATCAAGTTTTTTTCTGTCCATTGAAAAACATGATGCCCTATAACCCTTAACAACATCTTCACCTATAACAGAATCTAGTATGTTTTTTGCCTCAATAATTTGCTCCTTAAATTCTTCGTCTGTTTTATTATATAGAAGTTCATGATCTAACCCATGGCACCCTATCGCATGGCCTCTATCTTTTATTTCCCGTATTATATCTGCATGATTATATGCTATTTCAGCAAGAATAAAGAATGTTGCCTTAATATTTAATCTATCTAGCATATCTAGAAAATTAAAAATTTGTGGGATTGTTTCGACTTCATTCTTATCAACTTCATATTTTTTTAAATAATCCAAATGATACCACTCTTCTATATCTATACTTAAATAGGCTTTTTTCATGTTTCAATTCTCCTTAGTACTAGCAATTTCTTTCTTCCCTCTAGCTTTAGCTCCAGTTCTACCTTCAACAACCCCGTCACTCTTTAAAACACTAACGATGCTCCCAAAGAAACACTTAACATCCATCCAAAGATTAATCCTCTTAACATACTCCCCATCCAACTTGGCTTTCATTTCAATTGAAAGTTCATCTCTTCCATTAATCTGTGCCCAACCTGTCAACCCAGGTGGTACATCATTAGCACCATACTTATCCCGTTCAGCAATCAGATCATACTGATTCCATAGCGCTGGTCTCGGACCAATAATACTCATATGTCCAACAAAGATATTCCAGATTTGCGGGAGTTCATCAAGTGAAGTTTTTCTCAGAAACTTGCCCATCTTTGTGATATACTGTTCTGGATTATCCAATAAGTGAGTTGGAGTGTCCTTCGGCGTATCTATTCTCATAGTACGGAATTTCAATATATTGAAGTGTATCTTATTGATTCCAACACGCTTTTGCTTAAACAGTACCGGACCTTTTGAATCAATCTTAATAGCGATAATAAGAATTAAGAATATTGGTGATAAAACAATAAGTCCAATAAAAGAAAGAATGATATCTATCAATCTTTTAATCTTAATATACATACCTGTAACACTCCTTAATATTTGTTCTTTAGTAGATTAGGACTTAATTAGAATCTTGAAATATCCATTCCAACTAACTACTAACCCACTAAATCAATCCACTTCCGATACTCAACTCGTAATATCCATTCAATCTATCTAAAAAATACGAAATAGATATTTACTGTTTTAGTACTTCAAACCGAGTTTCTGCGTATTATATATACCATTCAATCAATCTATAAATCTCACTAAAAATGCCTCAACCCCTTATCCCACAAGGCTTCCGGTATCTTATCTGATTACGATAGTCAGTTCCTAATTACCATTCAACACCCCATCATCCTCCAAGATCGCAAGACCTAACAAACCAATGTTTTCAATAATCTCTTCAATCACAAAAACGGAACTTCTCCATCATTTTTTTCCTCATCATCATCCTCATCCAAATGAATGTTGCATATAACTTTACCATCAACATAGCGAAACTCTCCATTATCTGGGCATATTTCACCTTCTGTGTATTGGAGAAATTCTGCAAACAAAACATCAGAATGAACAACTCCATTTAAAGCAAGATGCGTCTCATACCTCTGTTTAACTTCTTCCTGATTAACAAGACAAACATCCCTATTAGCATTGCTCATTATTTTCACAATAGACGGAGTTGCACTCGCTGCTATTATGAACAAAATAGCTCTTACAACTATTACTCCAATTAATATCAAACCCTTTTTATTTTTTCTTACTATTGTATACACTCAGATCATCTCATTTTGGAAAAAACAGATCATAGCTATACAATTTCAAAATATATATAGGGCATCCAACCCCACCTCACACCACACCCCCGACAAAAATGTCTAAGGCTCTCCACCCACAGCGCAGCCGAGTGCCTCCATTGATAGTGGTTAGGAGACATCACCATTGGTTCTTTCCAACAATATGTTACATATTCGCACATGTTTTGGACAAAAAAAGATCTAGATAAACTGTTTTGTTGAGGAACAGCCTATCTAGAATGTCAGTGAATTTACAAGTTTAATACTTTTAATTCATTTAGTTTCGTTTCCATGTATTTCACTAAATCGTCCTTAATTTCTTCATTTTGCAAAGCGAATTCGAGTGTTGTTTTGATGAAACCGAACTTTTCGCCGACGTCATAGCGTGTTCCTTCAAAGTCGTAGGCAAATACGCGCTGAATTTCGTTTAGCTGCTGGATCGCGTCTGTAAGCTGGATTTCTCCGCCTGCTCCTTTTTCTTGCTTGTCCAGGAATATAAAGATCTCAGGCGTTAAGATATAACGTCCCATGATCGCCAAATTGGAAGGTGCCGTTCCTTGTTTTGGTTTTTCAACGAACTGGTTCACTTGGTAACGGCGGCCATTTTGACTTGCTGGGTCAATAATACCGTAGCGATGTGTTTCGTTTTCTGGCACTGTTCTGAACTCCGATGACAGATGAAAATGTTTGGTCATATTCGTTCATTAATTGCTTTAAGCATGGTGTTTCAGCTTGGACAATATCATCTCCAAGTAGAACAGCAAATGGCTCGTCACCACTAAACTTATGTGCACACCAGACAGCATGTCCTAATCCTTTTGGTTCTTTTTGACGAATATAGTGAATGTCTACTTTTGATGATTTTTGAACTTCGTTTAATAATTCAAGCTTTCCTTTTTCAATCAAGTTTTGCTCCAGTTCAAATGAGTTGTCGAAGTGGTCTTCAATCGCTCTTTTGCCTTTGCCTGTTACGATAATGATGTCTTCAATGCCTGCTTCGATTGCTTCTTCCACAATGTATTGAATCGTTGGTTTATCCACAATTGGCAGCATTTCCTTTGGCATCGCTTTTGTTGCTGGCAGGAATCTGGTTCCGAGTCCTGCAGCTGGGATGATCGCTTTTCTTAACTTCATGTTAAGTGGCCTCCTTAGTTAGCTACTAGTACGGCTTCCTTGGCTTTTACTCTGTTATTGGCAATATCAAGTACCGCTTTGCTTAGCTCAACATCATTCATATCAAGATTATTAATGAGTTCTTTTACTTCATCTACATATAAGTTAGCGGTTTTGCCAATAAAGATTTTTGGGTAAATAGCTTCTGGATGTACTTCGTTTTCACCAAGCAGTTCTTCAAACATTTTTTCTCCCGGACGGATTCCAGAGTATTTAATTCCGATTTCTTCTATTGTATAGCCGGAGAGTTGGATCAAGTTTTTCGCTAGGTCGACGATTTTGACGGGTTCACCCATATCCAATACAAAGATTTCACCGCCGTCTGCAAGAGCTCCTGCCTGCATAACCAGTCTTGATGCTTCTGGGATGGTCATGAAATATCTTGTCATTTCCGGGTGTGTAACGGTTACTGGGCCACCCGCTTGTATTTGCTTTTTGAACAGCGGAATCACACTGCCGCGGCTGCCGAGGACGTTTCCAAATCGGACAGCAACGAATTTGGTTGTGCTGTGCTTGTCCAGCTCTTGAATCACCATTTCGGCGATTCGTTTGGTTGAACCCATGACGTTTGTCGGGTTAACGGCTTTATCGGTTGAGACTAGGACAAATGTTTTCACAGAGAAGGTGTCTGCTGCTTCAGCGACATTTTTAGTGCCAAGAACATTGTTTTTGACCGCTTCTCTTGGGTTATATTCCATAAGTGGAACATGTTTGTGTGCCGCTGCATGGTAGACCACATCTGGACTATGAGTTTCCATTACTTCAAAGATGCGGTCACGGTCCTGCACATCGGCAATGACTGGGACGATTTCGATGTCATTTTTCTTTAAGTTCCGCAGTTCCATATCTATTGTGTAGATGGAATTTTCTCCGTGTCCAAGTAAGATCATTTTTTTCGGTTTAAACTTGCAGACTTGGCGGCAGATTTCAGAACCAATGGAGCCGCCTGCTCCTGTGATCATGATCGTTTTACCGGTCAATTTTTTCGAAATACTTTCGGTATTAAGAACGACTGGATCGCGTCCAAGTAAGTCCTCGACCTGTACATCGCGGAATTGATTAACAGATACTTTGCCTAGCATGACGTCTTCGATCATTGGCATGATTACTGTTTTTGCTTTTAAGCCGACGCATTTTTCGAAGATGCGCTGCATTTCTATTTTGTTCAGTGATGGTATAGCGATAATGATTTTTTGTACTTCTAATTTTTCCACTGTTTCTTTAATCGCTTCACTATTGCCCACAACCGATACTCCATGGATTTGGAGACGGTATTTTGAACGGTCATCATCGATAAACGCAACTGGCTTCATTCCTGCATCAGGGTTGTTCAGCAGCTGACGCGCAAGCATGGTTCCGGCAGCACCAGCACCGATAATGAGCGCTCGCTCAGGTTCAATCTCCGGTTTGATGATACGATCGCGATACATGCGCCATGAAAAGCGTGACCCTCCGATCAGGAGTACATGCATCATCCATGTCAGCATTAACGCACGGAAGTAAATATCCTGGAATGCGAATTGCTGCACAATGGCAGTCATGGCAATTGATAGGCTAACTGCCTTAACTATGACCATTAGCTCTCCTACACTTGCATACTCCCATGCCTTACTATACAGTCGATAAACAGAAGCAAAGATATGATGGCTAAGCAGTAAGGTAATGGATGAAACAAGTAATGTCTCAAGAGTGAATATTTTCAGTGTCGGGTGCAGGGTCAGGTAGCTTACATAAATAGCGGATAAAACGATTAATGAATCGAGCATGATTAATAGAGCCATTCTTTTTTGATACGTCAACTCTTAAGCCCCCAGTTCCTAAAAAAGCAAGAGAAAATTTTGGAAATTTATATGCTTTTTGACCTATTTAAAATTAGAAAAAAGAAGTATCTAACGAGAACGTTGTCGCGTATTTCATTAGATACTTGTTACTGTGTTGGTGTTGGAAAGTAAGCTCCTAGAAGATTCCAAATAACTTCTTTCTTTTAACCTTTTCTGGTATTTCTTTGTACACGTTTTGCCCATTTAATAGCAGCTGGGCATTTTCCGTTAACAAGTAGACCAGATCTGAACCATATTGCGACTGTATTTCCGCAAAGGCGTCTGCCATTTGAAAGTTGCGGTTGATCGTGTTATGAGCATCAGATGCTATAAAATGCGTTAAGTTCGCATCAAGTAATTGGTTTGTGAATTTTTGTATGTTCTTACCAAAGTGTCCGTTTAGACTTGAGGCTGTTACTTGTGTAAGCGCCCCATTCTTTACAAATTGGTATAACAAGTCCGGCTGCTCCAGAAGCTTTTTGTTTCGTTCTGGATGGACAATGATAGGAGTAAGTTCCTGCAACTGAATGTCATATAATAGTCTCTCGGTGTATCTAGGAACATGGTTTGAAGGCAGTTCAATAAATAGATATTGTGTATGATTTAGAGATAAGATTTTGCCATTCTGCAAGTCTTCTAGAAGTTCCCCGTAAATTCTGACCTCCTGGCCTGGCAGTACAGTCAGCGGGATTTGTTCCTTATTAAGACGATCTTGCAGCTGCTCTACACTTGCTCTAATGTCATCCTTGTAATTCTGATAGGATGCATTTAAGTGGGGAGTGGCAATGATGGTGGTAATACCTTCCTGAACTGCTGCTCTCGCCATTGCTAGACTATCTTCCATCGTTTGGGCACCGTCATCTACACCTGATAAGATATGACTATGGATATCTATCAATCTCTTCACCTTCTCTCCCACTAAATTACCAGATTTAAAAAGCTATTGTCATAGTACCACCTTACTTTTGTGCGGTAAAGGGTTTAATTTGTCGATATTTGTCAATTCGCACCGTAATAATAATAATTGTCGGTATCTTTCATCTTCTTGTTGTTTAATACTACCCCTAAGATCTTTGCTTGGGCAGCTGTCAGAAGCTCTTTTGATTTCAGCAGCTGTTCTTTTTCTGTCTTGCCGCTTCCGACCACTATGATTGTTCCTTCACATTTGTTAGCAAGGATTTGTGCGTCTGTTACTGCTAGTACTGGTGGTGTATCAAAAAGGATAATGTCGAATTCGTTTAATGCTTCGGCAATTACGCGTGTCATTGCCTTTGATCCAAGCAATTCGGATGGATTTGGCGGGATTGGTCCGCATGGCAGGATATAAAGGTTCTTTTCATCGTTTGCTTTTACAGCTTCCATTAATGACATCTGATTGGTTAGGACATTAGTTAGCCCAGTTGTGTTTAATGTGTTAAAAGTGTAGTGCACAGTCGGCTTTCTCAAGTCCGCGTCAACAAGAAGAACTCTTTTGCCTTGCTGTGCAAAAACGACTGCCAGATTGGCTACTGTTGTTGATTTCCCTTCACCAGGACCTGAAGATGTGACAAGAATCGTACGAATTTCTTCATCAATTGCTGAAAATTGAATATTTGTACGAATTGTACGGTATTGCTCTGCGATTGGTGATTTCGGATCATTTTTTGTGATAAGCTTACGCTTACTATTCATTAATTGCTTTTTATCTTTTTTCTTAAGAGCCAATTGTTTCACCTCTTAATCTTGTATTGCGCTCTGCGCGGCTTGCTGTTTCAGCTGTATTGTCAATCGTTGCGATGACACCGATGACTGGAAGTTCAGCGATCTTTTCGATATCCTGCTCTGTTTTGACAGTGTTGTCCATGTATTCTAGTAGGAATGCCAGTCCGACACCAGCCATTGCTCCAACTACTAAGGCAATTGCAATGTTTAATAGTGGCTGTGGTTTAATAGGAGACTGATTCTCAGTGACAACAGCCGGAGATAAGATCGTTACGTCGTTGACGTCTATGCTCATGATCGTTGCAATTTCATTTCGGAACACTTCTGCAGTTGTATTGGCAATCTCTGCTGCTGTTGCTGCATCTTCATCTTGAACAGAAAGATTAACAACTTGAGAGTTTTGCTCGTTTTGAACGGTTAATTTTTCATTCAACTGACCTGCTGTCATATTAAGATTTAATTCATCGATTACTTTTTCTAAGATTACGGGACTTTTTAATATGATGTTATACGTGTTAATCAGCTGCAAATTGGTTTGCACTTCATTTGTATTATATTGACCTTCTTCTGCTGTCTGGTTAACGAGAATTTGTGTTGATGATTGGTAAACCGGGGTTAAAACAAAGTAACTGATGGCACCACTTGCCATTACTGCTACTAAAGTAATAATTATAATAAGAGCCATTCTCTTTTTTAACGTTTGAAATAGTTCTTTTAAACTAATCGTTTCTTCCATCATATCCTCCTAGTTCTGGTAAAGTGCTAAAACATAAAGTATTATACCATAATATATTGCTAATATTATGATTTATTGTCATAATTTGATTAAAAATGTAAGCAATGTATCATTTTGTCCTTTTTCATTTAACAATAATTTGTAAGCAAATGATAGTCTAAATAGCATATTGGAAGTAATTTACTAAGAAAGTTGGGTGAGTTTGGCAGAGTTGGCAGGTCTTTTGGCCTGGGTGTTTGGGGACAGGTTCCTCAACCCATTTAGAATATAGGAGGAAGTTTGTATGAAGAATTTTTTATTAACTATGCTTGCCGTTGGCTGTGCGGTGGTTCTTTTCTTAGGGAATATGCATTGGAAGGAAGAGACTGCTGTGTCTGTGGAGGATGTTGAGAGCAGCAATGGTGGAGCGCAGGCGGCAGAAAGCGGCGCACCTGTTGAGCAGGAAACAAAATCAAATGCAGATGCAGAAGCAATCCTGGAGCTTGCGAAGAATTGGCCGGAGGATGCTCGATTACGTCTGGAGGAGCGGATTGCTGAGGGTGTTTCTTATAAGATTGCTTTTGTTGGCTCAAATGCGCTGGATAGCTGGGCACCTTTATCCAAGGCGGCGATTGAAGAAGCTTATGGTGAAGAAGTCGTGAGTGTTACTCTGCAGGGATTTGATGGTACTACAGCAGATTATACGAATGAGAACAAAGCAGCGGAATTGGCTGATCTGAATGCGGATCTTGTTTTGCTGGAGCCGTTCACCCTTGCGGATAATGGTGTGATTCGAATAGAAGATTCACTGCTCCATATTTCTAATTGGATCGATGCTGTTCAGGCTGAGAATTCGGATACTGTGTTTATGCTGCAGCCCTCACAGCCTATTCACCTGGCTGGTTATTATCTTACACAGTTGGATGCTTTGGAGCAGTTTGCGAATGAGCGGGAGATTGTGTATATGGATCACTGGACAGCATGGCCGGGGACGCAGGAAGATGCACTGCTGGGCTACTTGACGGATGAGAACCTGCCGAATGAGGAAGGGGCGCGGGTTTGGAGTGAGTTTGTGAATGGGGTTTTTGTTGGGGAGTGATAGGTGGGTTTGGGTTATGGGGACAGGTTCCTTAACCCAGTTCGATTTGGATTGAGGGGATGTGTCCCTCTCCCAATGTGTACTTAAATGAAGAAGTACCTTGAATGGTTGGGCAATCTGACCATTGAGGTGCTTTTTTTATTGTCGGAAGCGATCTAATAAGACAAAGTTTTTTTGCAGTTCTTTTTCGCTGATGGCGATTCTGGTGGATAGGTCGATTGGCCGAAGAACGTATTCTTTAATGCCGATGAATTCGGATTCGGCTATTAAGTAGAAATGAGTGCCTTTTTTTAGGCCTTGGAAGTTGTTTTTTAGTTTGTATTTTTTCATGGGTGATGGGGACAGGTTCCTCGGTCCAGCCTCCTTTGTCTTAGTTTTAGTTGGTATTTTAAATATAACATTTTTGCTTTCATTCAAGGTCCCTTCTTTTAACAGGCTGTGCATCTTTATGTTAATATTATCCAATATAGAGGAGTTGATTGCATGCTTGGTGACATTTTACAAACGTTATTGACGCTTTGGGGCAGTAAAGATGCTTTTCCTACTGAGGAGAAACAGGATCAGCATTTGAGGGTGCTTAGGAACGAGGAATGGTTTCAGCCTTTGTTTTCGGAACATATGGAGTTGTTTTTATCGAATAAAGATTTGCGTTTTTTTATTGGAGTAAGTGATGTAGAGAGTATTTTAGCGGATTCGAAGAAGAAAAAGAGGTTTGAAGAGGATCTTCGGTATTTGGTGAGGAATATAGTGAAGCGAAATGGATAGGAGAGGAGCAGAACTTGTGCCCCTCTCTTTTTTGTTTGTCTTAGTCAATCATAAGGTCTTCCCAATTTACAGAAAGCGTGTCTCCTTGAGTTGTAAATATGACTTTTTCGTTTTCTTCATCAACTTCAATTGCACTCACATAACGGTAGCCATCAAAATGGAAACGCTTCTTTTCTACTCCGTTCGAATCATATGCAATGACCATAAGTTTGTAGTTATTGCTGTTGTCATCATAAGGCCAGTACGTATGACCGTTCCAGGTAAAACCTTTGGTGTCATAATATACGACCCCATTATCATAGCCAGTTGACCGACTGTATCCATCCATTGGTGCCTGTGGTACTGAATGTGTATTGCTTGAGATTTCTGTTGGAATGCTATTCTCGCTTTATACCTAGTGGTGTTTATGACGAGCCTTCACCGGACAAGCGATTTTCATCGCATACGGCGATCGATCAACGGTAGTACTTTTTTCTTATATCCCCTTGTTTTATTATATAGATATTTTTGATGGGGGCAAGTGGGTTTATGGGGACAGGTTCCTTGACCCATTGTGGGTCGAGGAACCTGTCCCTATGCTCGCTGTATCACACTTTTCGAGATCCCGGTGACTCTTGATATTTGCTGGATTGTGACGCCTTCTAGGGTTTTGAGTTTAGCCAGGATGCTGTTACGATTTTCTTTTTCCATTCGCTGCAGGATGGCGGCGTTTGGGCAGCCCCATTCTTTTAGGATGCTGATTACCTCGCTGTCGGGGATGAGTTTTTTGGCATAGTCGTCGAGGCAGTTGTCCTCGTTGCTCTGCTGCATGTATTCCTTGAATAGTGAGATGGCTTCAGTACGTTTTTTGGAAAACAAGTTAAACACGCGGGCAGTATTAATAAGCTGTTCTTTTTTGGTGTATTCGTGGATGCTTGTCCATTTGCATTCGAAAACGGACTGGGCCAAGCCTGCTTTTAAGGGATTTTGATGAATGTAGCGAATCACTCTCATGAAGTAGTCTCTATTTTCTACGGGCTCGCTTTTGAATCGTTCTTGGAATAGGTGTCCGCAGCGTTCGTACTTTTTGTTGTACCAATGGACATAGCTGGCGCTAATCCTTTTTACGATTTGAGATACTGGATCGTCTTTTTCTTTTACTAATAGGTGGACGTGATTGTCCATTAGGCAGTAGCAGTACAGCTCGAATTTGTTTGCTTTGATGAATCGGAGGAGAATGCCCAGAAGGGTTGTTTTGTCTTCGTTGTCCTCAAAGATTAGCTGGCGGTTTACTCCACGGATAATGATATGGTAGATTCCGGTTTTGCTTTTTTTGCGGGGGAGTCTTGGCATGGGGGGTCCTCCTATTTAATTGAGGTGGAGTTGAAGTTTTCCCTCAACTGCTGTGCTAGCAGGATGGATTCGTCTGTGATGCGCCGCTCTCCTTGCAGATCGGAAATGGTCCTTGCGAGACGGATGATTTTGATTTGTACCCGATTGCTCCAACTGTGTGTGTAGGCTAATTTTGTGATTATTTTTTGCTGCTGTTCTGTGAGCGGGCTTGACTCTTTTAATTTTTCATAAGAAACATTGGCATTATTGATGGGTTGTTGATAGCGTTCGTATTGCAGTTCTATAGCACGTTTAACCCTCTTCTGCATGTCGGAGGAAGAAGTACTTACAGAGTTTGGCTGATCGAGGTTAACACTTGTTAGGGATAGTAATATATCCATTCGATCAAAGATGGGACCTGATACTCGATTGCGGTATGACTGTATTTGTTTTATGCCACATGTACAGTAATGGGTATTGGATCCAAGAAAGCCACAAGGGCATGGGTTCATTGCCCCTATAAGAATAAACGAAGCTGGGTAAGTTACAGTTGAATAGACACGGCTGATGGTCACTTTTCCACTTTCAAGCGGCTGTCTCAGCATATCTAACGTTTTCTTTGTAAATTCCGCCATTTCGTCAAGGAAAAGAACGCCGTGGTGTGCTAATGAAATTTCTCCTGGTTTTGGATATGTACCTCCTCCAATTATGGAAATGGATGAGGCTGAATGGTGCCGATGTCTATATGGAGCATTTTGCGAGTGAGGAAGCTTTTCATTAGCAAGCTGGTATAAACTAAGTACTTCAAGTTGTTGCTGGTTAGTTAATGGTGGAAGTATGGATGGAAAAGCTTCCGCCAAAAGGCTTTTTCCGCAGCCTGGAGGTCCGCTCATGAGAACATTATGACCGCCGGCAGCGGCAATAACTAATGCCTCCTTTGCCTGCTCATGTCCGATTATTTCAGCGGAATTTTTGTGATAAGGAATGTTTGTTAATGGTAGAGGTGTTTGTGGATGGATCATTGCTTGAATCGGATGACCGTGGAGGTACTGAATAACATCTTGCAGGTTTTGAACAATGGTACATTCAATTTCTTCCAGCATATTTATAGGGATTAGGGGATCATTCGGGAGAAAGATTCTTTTAAAACCTAGTTCTTTTGCTGCGATGACTGCTGGAAGCATTCCGTCGACTTTCTCAATTGAACCGTCCAGCGAGATTGCTCCTATAAATACTGCATCAGGGGGGATTTCCGCTTTAAGTAGATTTGCTTCCTTTAAAATTCCTATTGCCATTGCTAAATCTAAGAATGG
The DNA here is from genome assembly GCF_001636345.1 of Cytobacillus gottheilii. Taxonomy (GTDB): domain Bacteria; phylum Bacillota; class Bacilli; order Bacillales; family Cytobacillaceae; genus Cytobacillus; species Cytobacillus gottheilii. The sequence goes on along the minus strand of NZ_KV440945.1, from coordinate 595,852 downwards.
ACCATTCTTTTTTTTGTACTGGTGGAGATAGATTAATGATAATTCTACGCTGTATTTCCGTCATGCCGAGAGATCGAATTGCGGAAAGAACGCGCTCTTTTGATTCTTTAACGGATGCATCAGGAAGACCCACTATGATCATATTGCCTATACCTGGAGACATTTGGACCTCAACTTGCACGTGATACCCTTCTAATCCGCGTAAACCTACACTTGAAATTTTAGTGGTCAAAGGGATTGCCCTCCTTTTAATTGTATTCTTTTAGTGTTCGACAGGAGGATTTGGTGTTCCTGCTTTTTGGGGCGATTGGGCGGGCGGTTTAGGCGTCGATTGGGTGTCTTGGGCGTTTAGGCGGTTTTTGGGCGGTTTTTGGGCGGTTTTTGGGCGGTTTTTGGGCGGTTTTTGGGCGGTTTTTGGGCGGTTTTTGGGCGGTTTTTGGGCGGTTTTTGGCCGTCACTGTGACGCCCCGAAAAAACTCTGATTTTGTCGAATGCGGGTTGAGGAACCTGTCCCCATAACCCACCATTTCCCACTTCCCAACCCAACCTTTATAAACTATAATCATTTCGGGGATATAAGAAGAAAGAACTAGTTTTGACGGATCGCCGTATGCAGTGAAAGCTGCCTGTACGGTGAAGGCTCGTTATAAAACTTGATTGTTATAAGAATAAGACGAGAATAGCGAATTGAAAATAGCACCAAATTTTAAAACTTTGACTGATTTGTCAATGGATCTTCCTGCTTATGCTTTTGACGGGGGAGAAGATTGGATTAAATCAATTACACACGTGACAGCAAATGGCATTCCACTTGCAGGAATTCACGCTAAAGACTTAAACGATATAAAATTTAATGAAGTTGGAGCTGAAAAACCAGATTATCTCATCTTTCCACTTCCTAAAGATACAGAGGAAACTAGTATTGATGCCGACAATATCATTGCCTTCTATTTATTCCAAGCCGGTAAAGATGTGATTAAGGGAGATATTACACCTGTGGAATTTATTGTTAAAGCAGATGGTTATAGCGATGTAACATTTAATTTCACTATAAAAAAGTAGAAATGAAGTTCAACCTCACCTTTTTGGTGGGGTTTTTCTTTTGCTTAATAGATGAGGGGCGTTGGGAGGCTGTCACAGTGACGCCCCGATTTTTGTCGATTCTGGATCAAGGAACCTGTCCCCATGACCCACCTCTGTCCCACCCATACCAAAAGTATCAGAATCTTCCTTATTAACTCTAAATTTACATTGTTCTGTTGTTTCTGTCGAAATAAGTTGGTAAACTAGTATTGTTTTAAAACCTATACCATATTAGGAGGATCTAGAATGAAACCATTCGTTCTAAAGTCTTTAGTCAGTGCGACGGTAGCTGCTGGCTTCTTTTTGCCTGCATTTGCGTCAACACCAGAAGTACAAGCTGCGGAGGAGGCCACGATTGATCTCAGAATTCTTGAAACGTCTGATATCCATATGAACCTCTTAAACTACGATTATTTCGTAGATCAGCCAAGTGAGTCGCTTGGTTTGTCAAAGACAGCAGCATTAATTAAGCAAGCACGTGAGGAAGAACCAAACTCTATTCTTTTAGACAATGGAGATCTTCTTCAAGGAAATCCGTTTGGTGACTACTTTGCAACAGGCAAGGACTTACAGCCTGGCGAGGTTCACCCTGCAATCAAGGTTCTAAACGAATTAGATTATGATGCTATGACTCTAGGAAATCACGAGTTCAACTATGGATTGGATTTCTTGAATGAAGCAATCAATGATGCGGATTTCGCTGTATTGAGTGCTAATATTTATAAACATGATCAGCAAGATGAAAACTATTTTACTCCGTACACAATTATGGATAAAACAGTGAAAGATTCTAATGGTCAAGATCAAACGATCCAAGTTGGTGTGGTTGGATTTGTAGCTCCTAAGATCATGAGCTGGGATAAAGCACACTTAGAAGGAAAAGTAATTGCAAATGATATCGTGAAAGAAGCAGAAAAGTTTGTTCCTGAAATGAAAGAAAAAGGCGCTGACGTTGTTGTCGTTCTTTCACACGCAGGTCTTGGCGAATTCGAAAATGGCGCACCTGCTCCGTATCAGGAGTTTGCAGAAAACGCTTCTTACCACTTAACACAAGTTGAAGGTATTGATGCTGTTTTAACAGGACATGAGCACGGTACGTTCCCTGCTGCTGATCCGGCATCTGCAGATTATCCAGATGGCCACGGTATTGACAATGCAACAGGAACAATCAACGGTGTTCCTGTTACAATGCCAGGTTCTTTTGGTGACCACCTAGGGGTTATCGATTTAGAATTGAAGCAAGAAAACAATGATTGGGTTGTTCAAGAGGAAGCTTCTACTGCAACATTGAAGTCAATCGAGGGTGTTCAAAACGATGATTCTGTAAACGAATTATTAAAGACTGAACACGAAACAACTTTAAACTATATTCGCGAAGCGGTTGGAACAACAACAGCTCCAATCAACAGCTACTTCTCATTAGTACAAGATGATCCATCTGTACAAATCGTTTCAAACGCTCAAAAATGGTATGTAGAAAACTGGGCAAAGCAAAATCCTGAATACAAGGATATTCCTGTTCTTTCAGCTGCTGCACCATTTAAAGCAGGCGGACGCAACGGCGTTGAGTATTTCACTGACCTTCCAGAAGGTGAAATCGCGATTAAAAACGTAGCAGATTTATACTTATATCCAAACACATTGTATGCTGTAAAAATCAACGGTTCTGAATTAAAAGAATGGTTAGAGTGGTCTGCTGGCCAATTCAACCAGATCGATCCGAACAAATCAGACGTTCAATCTTTAGTAAACGCTGATTTCCGTTCTTACAATTTTGATGTTATTGACGGCGTTACTTATGAAATTGATGTAACAGAGCCAGCAAAATACGATAACGGTCAAAAAGTTCTTAACGAAAATGCAAACCGTATTAAAAACCTAGAATTCAATGGCGAAGCTGTAACAACTGACATGGAGTTCATCGTTGCGACAAACAACTACCGTGCTTCTACAAACAGCATTATGAACGCTGACAGCAAAAATACGATTCTAGCATCTCCAGATGAAAATCGCCAGATCATCATCAACTATATTACTGAAACAAAAACAATTAACCCAGCTGCAGACGGCAACTGGACATTCGCTCCTGTAGCGAAGGATACAAAAGTTTCATTCGAATCTTCTCCAAAAGCTAGAGACTATATCGCAAGCGGATCTCCAATTTCTTATGTTGAAACACAAGATTCAGGCTTTGCTTTATTCGAAACAGTTCTTAGCAGCGAAGGGTATGGCGAAGGCGGCAAAACATTTACAGATGTTCCTGCTGGCTTCTGGGCATACGATTATATTGCAGAACTAGCAGGAAAAGGTGTGATCAACGGTACAACTGAAACAACTTTCTCACCTTCTGCAAACGTAACACGCGGTCAATTCACTGCATTCATCGCACGTGCATTTGATCTGGAAAGCACGAAAAAAGCGCCATTCACAGATTCTAAAGGTTCACTAGAAAACGAGATTGCAGCAGCATATGAAGCTGGTATCATCTACGGTACATCTTCAACTAAATTCGAGCCAAACAAAGAAATCACACGTGACCAAATGGCAGCAATCGCTGTACGCGCATACGAGTACAAAACAGACAAAAAAGCGCCAACAACTACTTTGAAATTCAAAGATAACAACAAAATCAGTGCTTCTCTTTATACTGAAGTACAAAAAGCAGCTGCACTAGGCATCATGAACGGTACGAGCGCAGGCACATTCGAACCACTAAAAACAGCTAAACGCGACCAAGCCGCTAAAGTTGTTTCTGAATTACTTGGAAATCTATAAGAGTTGAAGAGGGACAGGTTACTGTCTCTCTTTTTCGTGGGATAATGAGTGGGTTGTGCTTTTGGGTGGGTTGGGGGACAGGTTCCTTGGCCCACTTTGGGTTTTGAGGGACAGGTTCCCTGACCCAGTCTCTCATCCATGGTGTGATCCCGATGGATATTAAAGGGTCAGGTTCACCAACCCCTTACTTTAATCCCCTATTGGACTCTTAGAAAGTGGTGAATATATGGCGAAGTTTCTTTATCTTTTAACGATTATTATTGGATTAGGATTTATATTATATTTTTATGGACTGGAAACATTCTTAATCGTATTTGCTTTGTTCCTTATTGTTTTTATACCGCTTGTTTATTGGATTTCAAAGACTCAAAGGAAATAAAGGAGTTGGTTGTGCACCAACTCCTTTTTAGTTCGACAAATTCCGATGATTTTCGGGGTGTTTCGGGGCGTCACTGTGACGCCCCGTCGGACTCTTCAAAGACTTTGAAGTCAATCTTCCCTTCCATCTTGTAGTTCTTTCTATCTCCTTCATCACCTTCCGGGTCACCGGTATAGAAACCAGCAGATCCGTTTAGGACATAATACCCCTCAAGAAATCCATCTTTAATGAAGCTCTTCATAAATTCCGTATAGTCATCTTGCTTATCCGGTGAGTAACTTCCAGTTCTCGTATAATCTTGCCGAATAGGTTCCCCTTTTTTAAGCGTTGTCCCCCCTAATGGTTCTGGCATGGGGTAATCAATTTCATAATTTCTTATTTTTTCAGTCATAGGGAAATAAAATGGCGTCATTGCATGGTAAATCATTACTTCTTCCTGATCCCCTACATACTCGAGTTCAGCATAGATGTTTACCGGTTCATCTGTTGTGTACTCTGATTTTTCCGTAACAAGTCGGTAGATAAAGTCGCCCTCTTTTACTTCACTTTCCGTATTTACAACCTCGTATTCATTTAACTTTGAATGACTTTTTTCAACATCGTAACCGTCTGATTTGGAGTTCTTTTTGTCTGTATTGCCACAACCTGCAATCAAAAGAACTGTCAACATGAACGATACAAAAGTAATTTTTTTCAAAATGATCACCTCATAAATAAAGACGTACAAATTGGGATTAAGTTACAACAACAATGGTCTTATTAATTGAGATAGGGGGAGGCGATTAACCTCCATTTATCCCTCTCACACCACCGTACGTACGGTTCCGTATACGGCGGTTCCGTATACGGCGGTTCCGATTAAGTCGAACGCAGTAAGTCATATCTAGCAGAAATACTTTTTAACCCAAGGGAAAGCCAGTAGGCTTTCCCTAATGTTTTATGAAGAATTGGACTTTTGGATATCCTCCAATAAGCCTTTCTTGTATTTCCCCATTCATATGCTTTCCCTTTCGAAACACCTAGTTTAATAAGTTTCTTGACCTTCGTTTGGGGAAGTTTCCATTCCTTCCATCGAATCATTCTTAACCTTCGATTAAGCCATCCTTCGAGTTTTGCGATTACTGAACGGGTATCTGCTAAATGATAATAATTAACCCATCCCACTAGATATTGGTTAAGGTTATGAATCCTATCTTCCATGGCAATTGACCTTCGTCTGCTTGTAAGCTTTCTTATTTTATCTTTAAACCGTTTAACTGATTGGGGAGATATTCTCACCTTCGGTTTTAGATTACTTGTAAAACTGAACCCAAGAAATTTCCTTTTCCAAGGGCGGTCTACAGCACTTTTATCCTTGTTAACCTTCAGTTTAAGATTCCTCTCGATAAAATGGGTCATTGCCTTCATAACTCTTTCTCCAGCTCTTTTAGATTTCACATAGATATTACAATCATCGGCGTAGCGGACAAAGCGATGTCCTCTGCGCTCCAGTTCTTTATCCAGTTCATCCAACACAATATTCGAAAGTAAAGGGCTTAAAGGTCCACCTTGCGGTGTCCCCTCAAGGTTAGGACTGACAAGTCCGCCTTCCATAACACCAGAGGTTAAGAACCGTCTTATTAGTTTGAGGAGAGTACTATCCTTTATCCTCATGGCTAATTTACTCATTAATCTATCGTGGTTAACCTTGTCAAAGAACTTTTCAAGGTCAATGTCGACTACCCATCGATAACCCTCTTCTATATAGCTTTGGGCTAATTTAACAGCCTGGTGCGCTCGCCTGTTAGGGCGAAAGCCGAAGCTACATTCAGAGAAACTAGGGTCATACATTCTGGTAAGCACTTGGGTGATTGCTTGTTGAATGAAACGGTCTGTCACGGTTGGGATTCCCAGTTTCCTCTTCCCTTTGCCGTCTGGTTTCGGGATTTCGACTCGACGGACGGGGGATGGGATATAGGTTCCCTCGAAGAGGGATTTTCGCAGTTCGCTCCAGTTGAGCATAATATGTCCACGAAGAGCAGTGACGGGCATTTCGTCCACTCCATGTTTTCCCTTATTCTTTTCTACTCTTTTAATCGCATTAAGTAGGTTTTCCCGTGACATGATTCGTTCCATTAACATTGATATAACCTCCCGCGTAAATAGGTGTTCTGTTTGTGTCCTTTTCATTCTCCACCCTGTTTAATGACCCCCGCGGATTCACCGTTTCTTTCATTAAACAGGTACTATGTTTTCTGTTTCATCGAATGGAAAGATACGCCTAGTTCCTATTTTCCATAACCGGTTCAGCCCTTCCTTATCCTCTTAAGCGAATAAGTACTATGGCTTCTGCTGACGCCTGTCGTTCAACTTATCCTCACGGATAGGCTTACCGCATGAGTACGGCATATCGACAGGTTCTCCCCGGGTAAGAGTACAGACTTTCCTTCCATGTCTCCGCCTCATTTACTCTGTGACACCTTTGGCAGTATGGACTTTGTCTTGTATTGCAGACTCACCCAATGTCATCTAGCCTCATATGAGATTCGTGTTCCTCAGAGCGGAAGTTTGCCGCCGACTTCCTTCAGATAGGAGGGTCACCCCGCATATCCTTGTCTTAAGCTACGACTACTACTGCCTTCGCCGTTCGGGACTCGCACCCTAGAGCCTGCACCCATGCCGGGCACACAATAAAAATAAACCCCACCAAAAGGTGAGGTTTACAATTATTATTCTTTTACTTTAACATTTACTTCCATATCTTCCATATCGCTATTAAAGGAAGAAGTGAACGTAATAGAGCCGTCCCCATTATTGCTAGCTACATAACCAAATATTGCTTCTGTTGAGATCTTTTCAAAGGCTTTATTCGCAACTGTTATGTTAGAATCTCCTGCTTCTACCTCAACATCAACATTCGTATAGCCAAAGTCAATGTTAAGTGTTGCAGCAGCGTCTGAACCTGTAAAAGTCAGCTTTGCAACTTCAGGATTTCCTTTTTCACCATGGGATGAGTTTGATGGTTTAATTGTAGCTCCTGAAGTAAGAGCTGCTCTTGAAGCAGAATATAAAGGTGTAGACCTAACGCCGTTGGAAATCAATGAAATTATGTTTGCTAATATAAGCAAAGAGATTGGAAATGGGGAAGTTGTTCCTCCTGTTAATGAAGAAATTCCTGTATCCGATGAGGAAGCACCAGCAGAAGTGCAAACACAACCAATAACTGACTTCTCAATAAACGGTTATAAAGGCGAAGGATATTTAACTTTCAGATTTAGCGCTGCTGCAGGTGCAAGCAACATGAAAGTCCTTCAATCAATTGATGGCGGACAAACCTGGACTGACTCTGTTGTTGTGTCTGTATATGATGGTCCAAACGGAAGTTATATCGGCACATCAACTTTATCTGAAACGAACACAGGAGTACGAGTTTCCGAATTAACTGCCGGCAGGTATTACGAGTTTAAAATTGTTGTAACTGGCGGAGATCATGCAGGGGACTCAAATATCATCTCAACAATATATTAAGTAATATAGCAAAAAGGGGCCAAGTGCCCCTTTTTATTATAAATTAAACTGCCATCAACGCTTTCAGCTTAGATGTCATTTCACTTGAAATACTATATATTGTGTGTGTATCCTCCGCTTTCATAAGAGAACTTCCCTCACCCTCTTCTCCTAACCACAAATATAAGATCTTCTTGTTCCCGTCTTCCAAGGTAACCAATAGCTGATATTCTGGGTCTGCCATGTCAACGATTCCCTCTTCTTTATTTGCCTCTTTAAAAATTTTTAAGATCTCATTTAGCTTAATTTCATCGTCAATGACAAAGTCACTGCCATTTATTATAGTGGTAACAGCTATGCTTGAAATATCCGCATCTATATTAAGTTGTTTAACCTCTTGTTGCCCGCAGCCTAGTATAAGAAGCATTAACACCGTAAGCGAATATAACTTTTTCAGGGGGGATTCCTCCTTGGCTTTTGTTATTAATCATATAGACGATTATAGGCTTTGATTTGTTACATGGTGAGAGCATAGGGATAGGCTCACTGACCAACTATCTAGATTTTTATTAAGGAAGATTCTAGATTGAAAGCTCGCTTTTTTCTTTAACAGCTCACACCCCATTAGAATAAGAAATGGGTCAAGGAACCTGTCCCCGACACCCCGAAAAAAATTTTCTCAACTTTAACTAAACTTAAGGTTCATGTTCTATAATTAGATTGGGGAAGTAAGAAAAAAGTACTAGATTGACGGATCGCCGTATGCAATGAAAGTTGCCTGTACGGTGAAGGCTCGTTATAAGGCCGATAGGTTATAAGACGAGAATAGCGTTTTACCAGATACAACACCGCCAACGATTGTTGAGGCTAAACTAATTAGAGATTCCTCCACTGGGTATCTCAATAAAATCCAAGTAAAGTTTTCTGAAAATATTAAGGATAGTACAGTAGAAGCTGGGCTAGGGAATTTCCAAGTTGAAAATGACCCTTTTTGGTTATCTGTAGATGGATTTTCCACTGAGAGATCTGACGGAACGATTGATACAGATGCAGATGATGAATATGTTACTTTATCTTTCAATTCTAAGGAAGCTATTACAAAATTTAAATATGTTGAGAACAATGAAAATCCTGATGTGACTGATTTAGCGGGGAATAAACTGATGTCACAAGAAATGGAATTAGATCCTGTTAACTAATTATAAGGACTGAAAAGTGTGGTTGAACACAACAGGTTATTTGTTAAACAAACTGTTTTAAAAACAAATGATAATGAAGAAACTCTCTTACTTGAGGTAACGGATTCTAGTAAAGCAGTAAAATGTTCTTGTACTCTCCTCATAGATAAAAACGAGGCAGAAGTTTGCGATCTACATGTATTAGAAGAAGGAAATGAGCCGGTTTATCAAGTATTGTTCGAGGAAATTGAAAGGATCAGTAAAGAGAAACACTTATCTCTAATTCATTCAAATATTTCTCAATCAAACTTGAAAAACATAGGAGAACAAACTTATCTGGAAAAGCTACTCCTTAGCATGAGTTGGTCGATGAGTGATCACCAAAATATCTTCATTCTTGATTGTAAGGAAATGGCTCAGGATAGTTGGTTAAACAAGGAGCATTTAACTACCGATTTCACTATTGATAGTATTAGTACTATTACAAAGCAAGAAAAGGAAGAAATCGAAAAAGGAAAAAATGTTTGGTATCCGGATAGAGTGTACCCTTTTCAATACAGGTCAATTGGAAAAAACAGCCTTGTAATGAGATACAAAGGCCGCGTGATCGGCTGGTGCATCACATATATTTCCTGCAGCAATTTGCTTATGTATGATTGCTTATTCGTCAGAAAAGAATTTTGGAACTTAGGGAGAAGTATTTCCCTTTTTGGAAGCTCCTTAAAAATTCAATCTGAAGAATCCAACATCAGATACCTAACGTTTACAGTACATGGAGAAAACACACCGCTCCTTAAAATAATACAAAAACGAGCTGGCAGCTATATTGTCGATTTTAAGGAAATTAAGCTATATGTAAATAAGTGATTGATGGGTCATTTGTGGGTCATGGGGACAGGTTCCCTTACCCATTTCATTAGGAGAGAGCTCTCAGTTGGGAGCTCTCTTTTTTCTGTTTAGGAACAGAATATAATCGTTCCCCAGTATACAAAACCATTGGGTCAAAGACCCTGTCCATTTATTCCACATTTTGAATATTTATTAGCATCAAATGCTAAACAAATGGCTTTTTTATATTTCATGAATCCATATGCAATTCACCCCCTTCAAATAGATCATAATATCTAGGGGTTATAACCATAAATCCATTATGACACTAATTAAATATAAAATTTTCAAATATTTATATTTATACATTTATACTTATGTTATATAATGTGTTTGGGGAAATAAAAAGATACGATTGTTGACGGATCGCCGTATGCAGTGAAAGCTGCCTGTATGGTGAAGGCTCGATGCGAAAGCCATGTGATCATGGTATAAGGCGAGAATAGCGAGATTGTTTATGGTGAAACTGCTTATGAACATTTAAAACAGTTAAATGCGTTCGGTTCAAGAGTAGCGGGTACCGAAGATGAAAGAGCTGCGGAAAGTTATATTAAGAGTGAATTTGAAAAGATTGGTTTAGAGACAAGTGTTCAGCCTTTCAGCTTTACAAGAGGCGGCACAACCATTAACTCAGCAAATGTAATTGGGTTTAAACAAGGGAAATCCTCTAAGGAAATCATTGTAGGAGCTCATTATGACGCAGTGTCAGCTGGAAAAGGAATCGACGATAATGCTTCCGGAGTAGGTGTTTTATTGGAAGCAGCAAAAGCACTTAAAGATATTGAAACTCCTTATTCCATTAGATTTGTATCTTTTGGTGCTGAAGAAGTTGGACTTCAGGGCTCTAAATACTATGCAAATCAAATGGATGAATCTGAAATCAGCAATACAGTTGGAATGATCAATTTGGATAGTCTTGCAGCAGGTGACCATATGTATGTGTATGGCGGAGCTGGCGACGCTGGATTTATTCGTGACTTGGCTTTAGAGATCGTTGAGGAAAAAGATCTTAATATCGGTACTAACCCAGGAGATAACCCTGCATATCCTGAAGGAACTACTGGTGATTGGAGTGACCACGCTCCATTTAAAGCTAAGGGAATTCCTTATGGTTATTTTGAAGCAACCAATTGGGCACTTGGAGACAAAGATGGATATATTCAAACGGTTGAGTACGGCCCTATCTTCCATACAGAACGCGACAATTTAGATTTTCTTGAAAGTGCATTCCCAGGAAGAGTGCAGGAGCATTTATCGAGCTTTAGCTTGTTATTGCAGGAGCTTTTGAAGTCGTTGGGCAGTAAATAAGTTTGATAGTAATAAAAACTAAAAGCCTACACGGAGGGATTATATCCGTGAGGCTTTTAGTTAACAATGTTAATAAGAGAATAAACCCACAATTTAAGTAGGTTTATTTTTTTTTGCAAATTATTGGGACTGTTAATATTACTAGGTTTTAAAGAACCTATCCCCTGCTCCCACTGTAATAATTTTAGTGACATTCCTCCTAAATTATTTATAATTAGGGGAATTAAGTAAATAGAACTAATGTTGACGGATCGCCGTATGCAATGAAAGTCGCCTGTCCGGTGAATACTCGTGATAAGCCCTTCTGGTATAAAGCGAGAATAGCGATAAAGAAGCACCAAGTTTAACGAATGCAATATCTGTGAGTGTACCAGCTTATGGTGGAGCTGCTGAGATCATTGCAGCTTTTGATGAGAAGGTTAATGGATTTAGACTGCAGTATGTATCTCCTAACGGTGCTAAAAATGATATTCATATTACTGACTTAGCAACTGGAACAGGTAGTTATACATGGGTAAATCCGGGTGAGACAAAAGAAAATACTACATCATTATTTACTAGAACATTCGATGATCATTACCAGGCTTATAATTATTCATTTATGCGAAATGATGGCACTTTCTATGAATTAAGATTAAAAGCGGGAATTGACAACTCTATCTCCATTGTTTTTCTAAACCCTGGTCTAGATGCTGATGATGTTTATGCAAATCAAGTAAGATTCTTAATTTCACAGACTACTTCTCACCTATATGTGACTGATGCAGCAGGAAATGTTTCCACTGATTTACTTCATATTGGAGAGTAACCAATAAGAAACAGAAACATTCTCTAATTGAGCATTAGCATTACGACTTAGAAATGCAAAGTTCTGGCCTCACCCTTAAAGCGGTGAGGTTTTTTCTTTAATTACATACCTCCTTTTCAATGCTCCTTATTGCTGATCTAATACTGTTAGAAACTGCAGCTACAAAGTTGCTTTGCTGAAATTAAATAAACCCGCCATTAGGCGGGTCTATCTTTATTATCAGATTGATCTGTTGTTGGGTTATGGAACCTGTCCCTCATTACCCAATTGGGTCAAAGAACCTGTCCCTATGACCCACCTAAAATCAACTCAATCCCAAATAGATTCCGCCCATTCTGGGTGGTCAATAAATGGGTTGCGGTTGCCTTGGATTTCGTGGATTTTGTCGTTTCTGCGCTGTTCGATTTCGTCAACTGGGTCTTGCTTGTGCCATTCAAGAAGTACGGAAAGTTTTCCGTGGTATGGCGCACTTCCGTTATTTAGTTTTTCGTTTAATTCTAAGTCGACTCGGTCTCCAGCTTCGTAGCGTGTTGCCATGTAAAATAACATTCTTGCTACGTCACCTTTTACGCGATCTGGCGGCTCAAATGAGTTTGAACTTCTTTTGCAGCCATCACAATTGTTCACAGGATTTCCGCCATAATCGAAATCTAGATTTCCTCTTGAGCTATTCACTTGCACATCCGTTGGGCGCAGGTGGTGAATATCAGTACCAGGACCATTGCTTGTTCCGAAATTTCCGTGAGATTTTGCCCAAACGTGTTCACGGTTCCAGTCCCCTACGTTTCCGCCATTGCTGGATTTAGAACGTGCTTTACCAGAATAGAATAACAATACATCATTAGGACTATCAGGGTGTTCATCCGTTACTTTTAAAGCATCCCAGACTTGAGAATAAGAAAGAACTTTTTGATCTGAAATAATATCATGAAGAGCTGATTTCAGAGCTTGGCCTTCTTTGCCCATAGCGGCTTGATAGTAATCGTTATTTTCATCGTTACTAGCTGCTGTTATTGTTACACTAAATCTTTCTGTTACACTTAATTTCCCATCAGTTGCAGTGACTGCAACTAGATGTGTTCCTTCTGCCAACTCTAAGGTTAAAGTATTCCCGTTTACTTTACCAAGTGTCGAAGTAAAAGAGAGTTTATCTTTGTCTGGATCAGAGAAATGCTCTGATAAATCAATTGTAACCGTTTCTCCTGCTGCTGCTGTTTTGTTCGTAATTTCTTTCGATACTACCGGAGCATGGTTCTCACTCGGTAAAGGAAAAGAAGGACCTTGAATAAGGTCCCCCTCTAAATTATAGAAATCAATTTGTTCAGGATCGGCACCGTTGATATATTCAATGCTCTCGATATCTAAGTTGTCTGCGCCTCTGATTTCACTTACATTTGTTCCGTCAATGATTAGCTTCTGTACTCCATTACCTTTGAAGTCAACGATTGCTCCAGCTTTTGCAGGGTTAATCGTCACATTATTTGTCTGGAAGCCTTCACCATGGAATTCCGCATATTCCCCTGTAAAGAAGATGCCATTTTTAATAGCGGAAGCAGCATCTAATGTTAGAGAAACACTTGGTTTTGTGATTGTCAGTTTGCTTGTTTTAAAGTTTTTGAAGTTGTATTCTTTTTCTGCTTTGATTGGCTCTAGCCCTGGCTGTTCCTCATCTTGATTTTTCAAATCAATTTGAACCATTACCGGGTCATGGTCACTTGCACGGCCAGCCATATCTGTAAAGTCTGCATTGATGTGCAGAATATCCACTTCTGTGTTTGCTGCTAGGTTATTAGATACTAAAATATGATCTAATACTTGAGAGTTACCTTGGTATAGATATGTGTAACGATCAGATGTTTCTACCTCGTTAATCATGTTGGTCATTAGTTCACCTTCATGAATTTTAAGAGCATCTGCAAATTGGTAGTCATTAAAATCTCCAAGAGAAACAATATTTGCTGATGGATTCTTTGTTTTCACATCTTCAATAAAGTCATAAATCACATTAGCAATTTGTTTACGCTGGATTTCACTATCGTATACTGGCGGTTGAATCGCACCAAATAATGGTGTATCACCCGATTTAGAATTCCAGTGGTTAGCAATAACAATTACATCTTCACCATCAAAAACAAATTCTGCTGCTAATGGTTTACGGCTATCATCAAATGCTGCATTGTTTGGATCGATTCTGCCTGGGTTAAGTGTTAAAGAACCATCTTCGTATCCTACTGCAGTAGTAGCATCTCCCGCTGGCTTACCTTCCTTCATTTGGACACGCTCAGGATTGTAAAGGAAACCAACACGAATATTTGCATTCGGTGCTCCGCCATCCTGATTGTTTACAGGGTCGATATTTGCGTATTCGTACTCTACGCCACTTTCAGCTTTAATTGCTGCAATTAATCTCTCATAACTTTCATTTGCAGCTGAATTTCCTGCAGATTCTCCATTGTTGTCTTGTACTTCTGTAACACCAACAATATCAGGTGTTTCCATATCTGTACCGATCGCTCTTGCTAGTTTGCGGGCTTTATCATCTGAAGAAGATGATCTGTTATTTGAGAAGTTTTCCAGATTATAAGAAGCAACTGTTAACTTGGCGTCATCTTTTACAATCTTTGTTTTTTCAGGTACTACTGTTCCTTTTCTATGTGCAGCTTCCATCTCATTTAATGGTACATAAATCTTATAGTTTTGGTATGAGTAGCCAACAACACCAGTGATCGGCCCTTCAAACGTATCGCCAGTTGCTACTTCGAAATCACGAGCAGCTCCATTTGGCTCCATACGGAAATGAATGCGGTTTGGATTTGCATTATCTTCTTCATATAATACGCCGCCGTGAAGAGAATTTGTTTCTTCGCTTTCAAGAACTGTAATAAGGTCGCCGTGCTCTTGTGGTGATACTGCTTTAACCGTATCCAGTTCAACGCGCATGCTTTCAATGCTTTCCCAGAAATCGATTGCATCTACTTCAGGGTTAAAGATTTCAAATTGGTCGCTGTCAATGTGATCAAAGTTGATATTTGACTCATCAAGCTTAATTGGTTTTGGCAGTTCAACATTCTCATCAATAACTTCTACTACTCCGCCCTGATCATTGCGAACATTGATTTGAGTAGACTTTAAATCTGTAGTTTGTCTGTCGCTATACCCATCGTAAGCATACTCAGATACTCTGCCAGTAACAGAAACTAAATTCCCCACTTCGATCGGCCAATTTCTTGTACCACTATAAAGCAAGATTCCTTCTGAAGTATTCGGGTTATCATCTGCTAGCTCATCTGGTGTCTGGATCGTATAATAGTAGCTGCCGCTTAATGTAAATGAATTTGTTACAATACCTTGGATCCCGCTTACTGTTTCATTCATGAATGGTGAATCATGTCCCTCACCTTGTAAATCATGAATTTGCAGTGCATCTGTGATCGTATACTCATAAGTAGCAACTTCGCTGAACTCACCTGTTGCTGCTTTAACGATTGCTTTTAAAACAGTATCTTCAGTAATTTCAATTGGAGTTTCATACTTAGTGCTCTCATCAGTTGGATTTGTCCCATCTAACGTATAGTAGATTTCAGCATCAGCAGTCGTCGTGCTGAGTGTAACTGTAGTCCCATCAACATATGTTCCTGTTCCTGGAGAAGCAGTTGCTTCTTTTAAAATCGTGCTGTCAGCCACAATATCTTCTTGGGAACGAGGAATAACTTGGTAATCATTATCGAACTGCTGCACAATACCCGTAATAGACTCATATGTTGTTCCAACTGCTAGATCAAGTGAGCCATTTTCATCGCGAACAATGAAGGTGCTGCCATCATCAGCTGTATAGTTTGCCCAGCCGCCGCCTGAATTTACAGCAGTCAATTCAACATTTTCTACAGTAACAAGCTGAGATTCATTATCTTCATTAACCTCTGCACCTGTCACTTTTTTAGCTGTTGGGGCATCACCAGCCGTTTTTTCTACAACTGTTGCACTATCTAATTGCAGAAGTCCACGGTAATCCGCTAATTTACCTGTTAACGTTACTTCATCCCCAACAGATAAGCCTAAGCTTGTTGGGCGTACTGCAATTCCGCCAGTTTCATCTTGAATCGAGATTGTATTTTTCAATCCAGCTGCTACTACACCTTTTACCGTAACGGTTTCACCTAAACTCATTCCACGAGCTGCTTCAATCGTGATTGTTTCAGGATCTGCTGGCTGTTCCGGATCTGGATCTACTGGTGGGTTTACATCTCCACCGGACATTTCATGTGTGCCTAGGTTGCTGAAGTCATCTTTCGGGTTTGTATTCCACTCTGTTGCAGCGTCAAAGCTATCAGTAGAATTTTTATCACCGGTTAGAATATTGCTTTTACGAACTAAAGTTACATCTGTTCCGTAATTTGCCTTGACTCCAACTTGTCCAAAGGAATCAATCACCTCTGAATCCTTTACTAATTCTAAGGCATCATCACCATTAAAGTTAACTGCCCCACTAGCTAAGTCTCCCTTACTCTTTAGATCTGCACTTATCTGGTTATGGTCATTATAAATGACATATGTCTCACCATTTTCTAAGGCACCAGATAGTTTTTCGCTAGTAGTTGTTGTTGTATTACCATTTGAATATAGTTTCAGTGTGTACTGACTCAAGTCAACCGACTTACCAGTCCCATTGTATAATTCAACTGCTTTATTGTATCCGCTGCCCTCAATATACTCCGAAATAATCAAATCCGAAGCCACTGTTTCTGCTTTAGCACTAATCGGTAATGCCGGAACTGCTGCACTGACTAGCAATGCAGATGCCAATAGAGCATTTACTTTGCTTCTAATATATTTTGTGCCCATTAAGTCAAATCTCCTTTTCTGCTATTATGTCTATCTACTTTAAAGGAAGAAGGCCCTCAACCTTAAGCTGAAGGCCTCTGCTAAACTATTGATTATAAAATTGTGTCACCTTCAACATTGATTCCATCAAGAATGACATCGCCGCCAAAGTCAGTTAGATCTAGATCACCTGTTACTGTAATATTTGAGAATGTTGCTTCTTCAGATGGTGTACCTGTTAAAACTAAGTCACCATTTACAATAGCATTACTTAAGGAATCGACGTTTGTCGTATCAACAGTAACGTTCCCCTTATATTCTTTTGGCTCTTCAGTTGTACCAGAGAAATCTGCAGCTGGAACTTCTTTAACTAAAACATCAACGATTCTGCCTTCAATTTCACCTGTAACTGTTCCAAGAGATTTCAAGTGCTCTGCGAAGTTTTCCCAGTCAGATAAGCCAAGGTCTGTTACGCGTCCTTCTTTATAGATTTTCTCGAATACATCATAGCCGTCTCCGCCTTTAGCAGTAAAGGCATTTGTAGCCACTACATATTCTTCACCATCTTGAACTTCAACGTATTCACCTTGTTCATTCTTGTAAGATACACTTACAACACGCTCGCCTGCTGGTTTCGAAGAATCATATTCTACTTTTCCGCCCGAAACATGAAGGAATCCTCCATTTTCTCTTGGCAGATTTCCTAAGCTGATTTCAAATGCTTGTTTTAACTCAGCACCTGTGATATCCATCGTTGCTAGTGTGTTTCCGAATGGAAGAACTGTGATCACTTCACCATTTGTGATAGGACCAGCTTCAATGCCAGCACGGATACCGCCGCCATTTTGCAGCGCCATAATTACATTTTCTTCATACTGTTTTGCTTTTGACAGCATACCATCTGTAATTAAATTACCTAGAACCGTTTCATTTTTACGAACGCTCTCTTTTGTGTTATCTCCATCAGTACGCGGGTTAGCTAAAGCTTCCGTTGCAGTTGCACCAATTTGAGTGTTAGATACTTCATCTACTCGATCTTTATAAGGCTTTAACATTTCTAATGCTTGTGCATCTTCAGGGAGATCACCAACTTCAATTAACTCACCTTGGTGTTCAACTACTACCCCATTTTCATCAAATGTTACATCTAAAGTACCTAGGTATTTATGATACTCTTGACCTTGTACAATGACAGTTGGTTCTTTAGCTTGTCCACTTCCATTTTCAGAAATAACAACAGGCTTTTCTAATTTTGTATGGCTGTGCCCGCCTACGATCACGTCGATACCTTCAACAGATTCTGCCAAAGTTAAATCGTTATCATATGCTGGATTATCATCATACCCAATGTGTGTAAGAGCGATAATTTTGTCTACGCCTTTGTCTTCAAAAGCTTTAACAGCTTTTTCGGCTTCTTCTAAATAATCCTCAAATTTCACATCGCCAGGTGAAGAGATATCAGCCGTTTCAGCCGTTGTTAATCCGAAAATCCCAACTTTCTCTCCATTCACTTCTTTAATGATTCCGTTGTAGATTTTTCCGTTCTCTGGATCACTTGATTCTAGGTCTGAGAACAATCCTTTAAGATTATCATCAGCTGAGAAATCAATATTAGAAGAGACAAATGGGAATTGAGCACCCTTGATAAAGTCAGCTAACGCTTTATGACCTTCTCCATTTGAACCAAGATCAAATTCATGGTTTCCAAACGTCATTGCGTCATATTTCAATAGATTCAAGAATTTCAAGTCAGCTTGTCCTTCGAATTCATTGAAATATAATGTACCAGAGAATACGTCCCCAGCATTTAGCAATAATGCTTCTGGCTTATCAGCTCTAACCCCCTTCACAGCTGTTACAAATTTTGCAACATCATCTAAATGTGCATGTGAGTCATTGTTATGCATCAATGACAATGTAAAACGCTTTGGTCCGCTATTCTCGTTTTATACAGAGCCATTCGCTCTGACTTATACCGAGCCTTCACCATACAGGCGGCTTTCACCGCATACGGCGATCCGCCAACAGCAGACATCTTTCTACTTATTTCCCCACTGACTATTGTAATGTATTTCATATATTTTTGAAATGTTTTTAATATTAACTCTTTGTTAATAGTTGGTTAAAGTTTGGTTAATTGTAGTTTACAATCCAATTTTTGAGAGTATATATAGTTACTCTCCAAGATAAAAAAAAGAACAGAGGGACATCGCTGTCCTCTCTGCTCTCTTCATTTATAAAACTTACTCAAACTCGTAAACTGCTACTGTACCTGAAACTTCATGTGTTGCAGCGAGTAAAGCTTTGCCTGTTGGACTTTGGTTCGCAGGGATAAACTGCAATCCTTCAGGAGAAACATCTCCAGCAAATTTTCCGGCATCATCGCCTTCAAGATCTCCAGCAAATTCTGTTACTGAGAAATCACGGCTGGAAAGCAATGATACAAAGTTAGGTGTAGCTGGGTTTGATACATCATAAACCATAATTCCGCCGAAACGCTCTAATGCGATAAATGCATAAGTTTTACCATTAATGACGCCTGTAACAGCTGTTTCCGGCTCAGGACCTTTACTGTTGCTTCGGTCATCTTTCGCTACTTCTTCATTGTCAGAGTTGAAGTATTCTGGAGCAGCTTCTTTTGTGATTGTTTCAAATTCATTGCCGCTGTCATATACCAATTCCATTGTTTCTGCATTGAAAATGGAGAAGCTTCGTCCGCCAAAGCCATATAATGCTTCATACTTACCAGTTTCCTCATTGTATCCACTTTCAGTTGTTACTTTAAAGTCTTCTAATAGATCTACATCAAATGTATCCAATTCTTCTTGTGTATAACCAGCATAGTTTTCTGCTTTTAATTCAATTTCCCCTAATTTGCCAACTTTCTTTTCCTCTGAGTATGCATCCCAATCGCGAGTATCGCCTTCGTTTGGAGTGATGATATACTCAGTTCCACCAATCGTAAACGTGCTAATGGCATCTGGTAAATGGTATGTTAAGATCGGTTGTTTTTCAATTTTAATCTCACCGTCTTTGATTGCGTCCATTTCATTTCCTTCGACCGAGTGATCAATGAAACCTAGCCCTTTCACACTTACAATCTTTTCTTCTACTAAATCAATTGTAGCAATTGCATTGTTTTCTTGCATTGCAACATAAGCTGTCTTGCTGTCTGCTGAAACTGTGATATATTCAGGCTCTAATTGCTCTAGCTTTGTTCCTCTTGAAGAAACACGAACTTTGTCATCAATTAAATCTTCTGAAAAAGTTAATTCTTTTGCTGTAAATTCAGCAGGAGCACCTGTTACATCAATCACTGAGATAGATCCTTCTGGGTCTACACTGTAATCTTGACTTGGTTCACCTTCATTCGCTACAAGTGCTTTTGTACCATCTGGAGTAAATGTAACCATGTCAGGTAAAGAGCCTACTTGTACACTTGAAAGGAATCCGCCATTCTTGTTTACAAAAACGATATAGCCTTTGTCTGTCTTATCGTTTCTTGCGGCAGAGATCGCTACGATATCCTTTGTAGGATGTACAGCGATGCTTGTGATATCTTTAACATCTTCTACTCCAAAATCTGCTAATAGTAATCGTTTTTGTGATTCCACTTCTGTAAATTTACCAGATTCTAAATCAGCAAATGATAGAATATCAAATCCGCTGACTGCTCCGTTTGTTACAAATGCTTTTTGTGTTTTTGCATCATAAGCCATAATTTCTGTTCCAGCTGCACCTTTTCCGCTATCGTATCTAGCAATTTGAGATACTTTTAAAAGGTTGCCATGCTGTAAAGTAAGTTTTAAAGCTGGTCCTTTGCTATTCCCGTCTTATACCAGTCTACTACCTGGCTTTCGTTTCGGGCCTACACCATACAGGCGACTTTCATCGCATACGGCGTGCCGTCAATTGTACTATCTCTTATTTCCCCAGGATTATATTACCACTTTGCAACTGATGTATTTTGGACGTGGAGTTAAAGTAGTGTAAATATTATGTAAAATTATTAATATACTGCGATTAAGGAGGTTTTTAAATATCATAAATAAGATTTAAAAAAAGGACTCCCAGCAATGGAAGCCCCTTTTATCTATCACTATAAAAATTTATTGAAACAGCTTATCTTTATCATTACCACCAATAAAAATATCACTTCCTGATACTTGAGAGGTAATTTTAAATTGAGTTATGTTCATTTTCTCTGCTGTAGCTTGTACTCCGTCTGTGCTTAATTTTGAGTTTATTAGAGTTATGATTTGGTCTATGCTGGTAAAGTTTCCTGTCAATTGAATAGTTGATGTTTTTTCTCCAACACTCACCGTAAAGCTGCGGTTTTTAGATGTATCCTGATCTTTACCAATGCTTCTATTTTCATCGAAAAAGTAATCCCAATCATTTCCTTCTAAGATAATAGAGGATGCGGAACCCGTCTTAAATGATTGAATAAAGAATGTATCACCAAACCCCATAGCATAAAGCGGTCTAGTCATGATTCCATTACTGCCGCCTTTTTTGAAATAGTAATCTTGTATAGCGCTTTCTACAACAGAACCCATTGCTGCCCCTCTAGAAAAATCGGTAGAAAGCTGCCAATACACATTCACTGGTATTCTATCTTGTCCATACACAATCGTAAAACTTTTTGCATTATTGGTAAAATTATCTACAGTAACTGGCTTACTATCAAGTTTTGCTGTTGTTGCTGCTACAGTCGAAAAATCAAGACTTGTTAACATTTGACTTTCTACTGATGAGTGTACTGGCGCTTCTTCTACTACTACCTCTATCGTAATAGAGTGACCATTTAAATCTACATCAGCTGGTACTGCGACAATCGCAGTAAACGTATAAGATCCACTCGCTGCAGGATCATATTGATCATTATCAGTCCATGAAGTAATATCAATCATACGTGTTAATCCATTTGCCAAGGTTACCTGCGCTTGAGCAGGCAATGAACCTTTAACATCTTCAGGTGCATTTCCGGCTTTGCCCACTATAATAGTATTTGAGCTGCCTACAGATGAAACAAGAACTTTTAAATTATTTAATGCATCCTGAATAGCCTGCGTTTTTACGATCACTTCATCATTCGTTGTTTCAGGTAAATTTAGCGCATTTATTATTGAATTAAAACTTTCTTGAGAGTAGTGCTCTTTAATCAGTTGATCTACTTGGCTTTTCACAGAATCCAATAATGATTGATCTGCAAAAATTAATTCTGCTATAGCTTCATTAATTGCCTCTGTTTTTGCAACCATTTCCGCATTGGTTGCTTCTGACATTTCCATTGCTAACTTTAAGGCGTTAAAGCTCTCAGTTGTGTAGTCAGCTTCTTCCTTTTCCTTAGCTTTAGCTTTTGCTGCGTATAGGGCTGATTGGCCTGCAAATTCTAAGCCTGCTAGGGCTTCCTGGATCGCTTCCGTTTTTGCTACTACTTCTGCATTTGTTGTTTCTGGCAGTTCTAATGCTGCTTTCAATGGGCTATAGCTTTCAGATGTATAGTCGGCTTCTTTCTTTTTCTCAGCTTTTGCTTTTGCTGCATTTAAAGCTGTTTGGCCGATAAATTCTAAGCCTGCTAATGCACTTTGGATGGCTTCTGTTTTTGCTACTACTTCACCATTTGTTGTTTCTGTAAGTTCTAACGCTGACTTTAGTGCATTAAAACTCTCAGAAGTGTAGTCAGCTTCTTGCTTTTCGTCAGCTTTTGTTTTTGCTGCATTTAAGGCTGATTGACCTGCAAATTCTAAATTTGCTAGTGCACTTTGGATGGCTTCTGTTTTTGCTACTACTTCACCATTTGTTGTTTCTGTAAGTTCTAACGTTGACTTTAGTGCATTATAACTCTCAGAAGTGTAGTCAGCTTCTTGCTTTTCGTTAGCTTTTGTTTTTGCTGCATTTAAGGCTGATTGACCTGCAAATTCTAAATTTGCTAGTGCATTTTGGATGGCTTCTGTTTTTGCTACTACTTCACCATTCGTTGTTTCTGGCAGTTCTAATGCTGCTTTTAATAGGCTATAGCTTTCGGATGTGTAATCGGCTTCTTCCTTTTCCTCAGCTTTTGCTTTTGCGGCATTTAAGGTTGTTTGGCCCGCAAACTCTAAGCCTGCTAACGCTTCTTCAATAGCTTCCGTTTTTGCTACTACTTCTGCATTTGTTGTTTCTGGCAGTTCTAATGCTGCTTTTAACGGGCCATAGCTTTCGGATGTAAAATCGGATTCTTCTTTTTCCTCAGCTTTTGCTTTTGCTGCATTTAAAGCTGTTTGGCCGGTAAACTCTAAGCCTGCTAGGGCTTCCTGGATCGCTTCCGTTTTTGCTACTACTTCAGCATTCGTTGTTTCTGGCAGTTCTAATGCTGCTTTTAATGGGCTATAGCTTTCAAATGTATAATCAGATTCTTGCTTTTCCTCAGCTATTGCTTTTGCTGTATTTAAGGCTGATTGGCCTGCGAATTCTAAGCCCGTTAGTGCTTCCTGGATCGCTTCTGTTTTCGCTATTACTTCTGCATTTGTTGTTTCTGGCAGTTCTAATGCTAATTTTAATGGGCTATAGCTTTCAGATGTATAATCAGCTTCTTTCTTTTTCTCAGCTTGTGCTTTTTTTGTATCTAATGCTGACTGACCGGCAAATTCTAAAATTGATAGTACTTGTTTGATTGCTTCCGTCTTTGCTTTAACTTCTGCATTTGATGTTACTGGAAACTCTAGAGCTGTCTTTAGCCAGTTATAGCTTTCTGTTGTATAGTCTTCGGGTGATAGAGCATATGCACTTTTCATGATTTCTTCAAGTTCTTTTTGGCCTTCAAAAGCTACCTGACTGTCAATCGGGATTTCTAAGACTCTTCCACTACCGCTTATATCTACGACTTGGCCTTGTGAAACTTCTAATTTCTTAATCGTTCCCTGAACATTAAGAGTAGTAGATTTTGTTACCACTACTTCATCAATAGTTCCTCCTACTGTCACTTTGCCAATAGTATCAATTGTTAGCAATCCACTAGTTCCATTATTGATAAATCTGGTACCATTTGAATCAACAATTCTGACCTTGCCTATTACACCGTTATTCGTAAATGTAGAAGCTGCTACATCTTCTATAATGGTAGTCCCAGTAACGTTTACAGATGAATCTAATACAACTGAAGCATTTGGTGTATTTATAATTAAATCTCCATTGATCGTGAAATTCCTGAGTTGTATTGTTGATGAAATTTCTCCATTTATGGCGACATTTCCAACAATGGTGCGAGTGTTATTTTCTGGTCCGTAATTAATAGGGTCTGTGCCTTGGGGATTAAGATTTAAGTTCCCCCTATAAATTCCCCCAGCGCTTATAATCTCTTCAATGCTATTCTCACCTTATAACCATAATGGTCTTTCGGATAAGCCTTCACCGTGCGAGCGACTTTCATCGCACACGGCGATCTGTCAATAATAGTTAACTAGTCCTTAGACCTAGTG
Source organism: Cytobacillus gottheilii (assembly GCF_001636345.1). GTDB lineage: Bacteria > Bacillota > Bacilli > Bacillales > Cytobacillaceae > Cytobacillus > Cytobacillus gottheilii. The sequence goes on along the minus strand of NZ_KV440945.1, from coordinate 571,663 downwards.
CTTTTATCCCAATAATTCCCCATAAAAAAATGACCTATCAAACGATAGGTCATTATCAAACTTATTTTGGGGAAATAAGTTGTTTAAGATACTACTATTGACTGGGTTTCTTCGCTCCTGCTAGTTTTCTCCTCCCAACATGTTACCATGAAGGTGTATACGGCTAGCGATCAACACTACTACAAACCCGCAGCCATCTTGTTATCCTCATAAGTGCTAACTCACCTCTTATAACAAGACTTCAAACGTTCCATTACTGTTATCCCTTATTTTAATGGCCTTAGGTCCCCACTATTCAGGTGTGAGAAAGATCAGGTTAATAGTCAATTCTCTGATCTCCAATTAATCATTTCGGATTAATGGAAAGGCATTAAACTCCTAGCAATTCTTAATACCTTCTACCTCACCCTGCCTAAACATGGGTTCGTCTCCTAACCATAGCCACTTTTTATGGAGCCCCGCCTCAACTTCATGAGTACGACTTCACCTGACTTCACCCCTTCAGCTTGTTAGAGCCTCGATGGATGCAGGAGGATTAGGCACATGTTCCTGACTATTTAACATGCATGGGAATTTCACCTTTGTATTAACAGTAACAGTTCAAAGGTTACCCCATGCCCCAGATGGAACATAAGGTAACTGTTTTGACTTTTTTCACATAATCAAGAGACTATGCTTATAAAGTAACGTTTCGTTTAGTTTTATTGAGGAGTAACAACTTTTACTTTAAGATCTTTAGTTGCAGAACCAACTTTGATTTTCAAAGTAACAACTGATTCTTTAACACCATCACGTAATTCTACTGTTGGAGTAGCTGTACCATTACCAGTGATTTTAACTTCTCCAGCTTTTTCAGGTACTACAGTAACTGTATCTGCAGAGATAGCTGCAACTACTTTGTTACCGTATTGGTCAACAGTTGCTACGTTAACTGTATCTTCTCCTGATTTTAGTGAAGTTGCAATTGCGCTACCAGAAGCAAGTGTAGCTTCAGTAATAGCTTTTGCATCTGCATATTTATCAGTAGTTTCTGCAGCTGTGAAGAAGAAATCTTGTACAGCTTTATCTTTGTTAGATACTACGAATTTTTGCTCGTAAACTTTACCAGTAGCTTCAACAGTTACTTTTAAAGTGAATTCAGTATCGACTGGTTTGCCATCAGTAGTGTTTAAGCTAGTTTCTGCAACAGTGAACTTACCGTCTGTTACAGTTACATTTCCTTTTCCACCAGTTACAGTAGCAGTATACTCGCTATCATCTAGAGCAACTTTACCACCGTTTAATAATCCATTAACAGTGATAGATTTTTCGCTACCTGCTTTAGTTAAACCAATTTCAGCAACTTCGTAATCGCTGTATTGAGTACCATCAGTAACTTGTACTTTTACTTCAACAGCAGAATTAACGTTGTCTTTTTCTGTAACAAGAGAGATTTTCAATGTAGCTGTACCATTCTTTTCAGGTGATACTACGTTGCCTGCTAAAACATTAACTACATCAGATTCTCCAACAAGTTCAACCTTTACAGGTGCAGCTGAATCTTTAATTACACGGCCATATTGGTCTTCAATCACTAAGTGATCTTTAGCAGTAACAGTTACATCACCTTTAACAGTTGAAAGTACTAATGGCTTCTCAAGTCCGCGAACAAGAGTTGGCACAGCAGCTGCTTTCACGCTAATTGTAACTGTAGCTACTTTGTAAGTTGAAGATTGGAATACTAATGCTTGAGTACCTTCAGCAAGAGTAGCTTTGTAGAATACTTGACCGTCTTTTACTACAAGTTTATCTTCAGCTACTGGATTAGAGCCAACTTTGATACCTTTTGTAGGGTTAGATAATAATTTTTTATCTGTGATAACATTACCAGATTTATCAGTAACTGTTACAGGAATTAATGTTTCTTCTCCAGCTACAGCGATTTCTGGTTGAGATACAGAAATTGCATCAGACGTAGCAGTTTCTGCAACGTTAACTGTATACTTAGCAGATTGACCATTAGTTGTAGAAATTAATAATACGTCAGTGCTGCCTGCTTTTTTGATATCAGCGATTTTAATAACTAATTTATCTTTGTCACCAATTTTAACTTTTTCAACTGCATTAGCAACTGTTAAGTTAGTTGGGTTCGTATTAGTGATTACTAATCCAGAAGCTTTAGCAGCATCTGTGATTTCTTTGCCGTATTGATCTTTAAGGTTTAATACGATGAATGCTTCGCTAGCTTTAGAAGCATCGTTTAGTGCTACTTCTTCACCTTTAGCGTTGTAGATTCCAGCTACTTCAATAGAAGATACTGTAGATTCAGCTGATAGTTTAACAGTTTTAGAAGCAGATGTACCTGTTGCAGTATCGATTAATACCACTGGTACAATATCTCCAACTTTTTTGCCGTTAAGGCCGCTTAGAGTTACAACACCCTTAGAAGCTCCAACAGTCTTACTATCGTTAGTTGTTAAAGAGATGTTATCAGAAATATCAGTGCCGTATTGGTCTTTAACTTGGTAGCCAACAGTTGCTGTTGCACCATCTGGTAAAGCTCCAGCAGAATTAGAAGCTGAAACAACTGCTACTTCATCAAGGATTTCAATAGAAGCTACTTTTTGAGCTTCGATCTTTACTGAACCTGTTAATGTTTTTTCAGTTAAACCTGAGATATTAACTGTGTAATCAGCAGCTTGGAAGTTTGAAGCTCCAACTAATTGAACTGATTTCTTATCTTCAGACCAGTTGATTGTTGCGTTTTGCTTGAAAGCGCCACGTAGTAATTCAACTGAAGCTTTAGAAGTATCTTCTACAGCAGTGTTGAAGTCAACTTCGATTGTTTTAGCGTTGATTGCACTAACTTCTACTACTTCTAGCTCAGCATCAACGTTGCTAGCTCTGTGTAAGAAGATAGCGAAATCGCCACGCTTAGCGTTTTGAGTTACTCCGAATGAAGTTGCAGAAACACCATTAGTGATTTCGTTAGCAACTAATGCTTCAACAGCTTCTGCATAACGATCAGCAACGTCAGTGAAGTTGTGGTCAGCAGAACCTTCTAGGTTGAATGCACGGTCGATCCAGATAGCAAGTTCTCCACGAGTGATAAGATCTTGCGCACCGAATGAAGTAGTTGATTTACCAGAAGTGATTCCAGCAGCTTTAAGTGCGTTAACAGCACCTTGAGCACGAGCTGGTACATCTGTGAAGCCTGCAGCAGGAGCGCTTTCAGTGTCTAAACCGACAACTTTAGCAACCATAACAGCAGCGTCAACACGCTTGATGTTTTCGCCAGTTCCGAATTGAGTATCAGAGAATCCTTGGATTCCTTTTGATACTACGAAATCTACTGCATCTTGGTATCTTTCTGGTACATCTGTGAAGCTAGCAGCTGATACAGCTGGAGCTAGAACACCTGCTACTAAAGTAGCTGTCGCAGCTGTAGCTACGAACTTACGGTAAGACTTTGGTTGGTAAGCCATTGTAATATTTCCTCCCCGTTTTGTGAAAAAAGTTTGATTTTTCTAAATCGATGAGAATTCATCGCTTAGTAATGTAATTAATGTTTAACTCCTATCCGCTCTTTTATAGGTAATAAATTCATTATAAGAACAATCTGGCAGACTTGGAAAATTAAACTTGTCTTTATTCTACCAAATTAGTACTATATTTCAACCATTTTTTACAACCTTTGCGGTTGAAATTATTACCATATGTATCTTGGCGAATCATGGAGTTAAATATTCAAATAGTTTCCTATTTGATTCCACCTTTTTCATTATACATACTAGGTTCATAAATTGGAAGTTTTTTTATAAAAAAGTTAACGGATTCACAATACCCGTTCATTAACATTCAGGTAGGTTAATAGCCACAGCTATTTGTAAATTTTCTGTTAAGAAGACGCTTCTTTCCCTATTCTCTGAATATCTTATAAAAATCATAGGGGCAAATAGCTTATATTGAATTGTAACATCATGGAAACGGGGAGGCACTATTATGCTTCCAAATCCGAATAATTTGGCTATTTTTGTTTAAATATACATAAACGCGGATCATTATCTGTTTTAAGCTCGATTAACACGGGTATCATTTTTACGTTAATGATTATTTAATCATTAGGAAGTGTTACAAAAGGCACTCTTCTGCACAGTAGTTTAAAAACAATAAAAAAAAACCCAGCACACCATGTGCTGGGCATCTACCTTAAGCAACTTCCTTCCGATTCTTAGCTAAGAATGCCAGGACAAGACCTGCTGTGAGCCAGAAGATCATGTTCAGCTGCGGAATGAAGATTAGGTTGTTGGATAAGTTTTGGACCATATAGCAGACGCTTCCGACGAAGAGGCCGACTGCCATGACTTTACCTAATACATTTTGTTTTTGATCAAGGTATAGCTTAATGATCGTTAAGAAGTACACGATATAGATAAGAAGGAATGAGATTAGGCCAATAAAGCCTGTTTCTGCTCCAACCTTTAAGTAGGAGTTATGGACAGAGTAGCTGTCATGCCCGATGTATAGCTCCGGGTATTTTTCTACATATTCCTTGTAGTTCGCTGTGTAGTTTCCGACACCAAGTCCTAGAACAGGGTTGTCTCTCAGCATATACCAGCCTGTTTTCCATAGAGTAGTACGTGAGACAACAGCACGGCTTGTTGTGGCGTCCTCTTCTTTTACCTCTTCATCGACAACATCGTCCACATCACCCGTTTCGGGATCAGCTGGATCGCCTCCTAAGCTGATGTTTGAACCTTTTGGAAGAAGCTGTTCAATCGCGTAAAGCGCTGAGCTAGTACGGGACTGCACATCCGGCATAAAGTATACGACAGTAAATAGGATTAAGAATGATAATAAAATATGCGGTTTGATCGCATTTTTAATAAATAATTTTGGCATTAAGATAATCAGTAAGATTAATGCACAAGCCATTGTGACCCAAGCTGCACGTGTATAGGTTAAAACAACGTTCGCAACGTAGATGGCAAACAATGCAAACATAAGCAGCTGTGCTGTGCGGTTTTTGAAGTAAACAACCGCAACCAGCAGAATGGTCGGAATTAGATAGTTTAAGTAAGCAGAATAATAGTTTGGATTGACAAGGGTAGAATCAACACGGCCCTTTGCTTCCTGCAGTGCATACAACCCTGCCTTGTTCAGGGAGAAGTTAAATACATATTGCAGGACACCAAATACCCCAACAATAACAACTGCGGCACCAAACCACTTAGCAAAGCTCAAATATTGCTTCTTTGTAAAGTCTACTTTCGCCACAATTAGAAACAGCACGACGTACGATAGATAACGGGCAGTCTCCATAATCGCAGATTTTAAATCGATCGCATTGACAATGGAGATCAGCGATACAAGTAAAAATAGTGCAAAAGCAGCCGTAAGAGGCCAGATTTTAAGATCATTCAGTCTGATTTTGCCTTTGAAAAATTCATATATAGCCGCAAGTGTAACAAGCGGAACGAGAATAACCTCAGCTGATAACGGCAGCGGACCAATATACGTTTTGAAATATAATATAGGAATAAAAAACAGGCACGCTATCACGAGGTAATATGTCAGTGTATTTTTATTAGCCATTTTAAAGCTCCTTTTTCATCTTAAATCACGCTTTTCCTGTATAAGGTTACAATATTCTGCGGCATGTGACAATTTTAATTTTTTCCTGCTGCTAGTTTTTTATAATAATTCATCGTTGAATCTGCCAGCTGCTGCAGGGAAAAATGGCTTGATGCAAAGGAATAAAGCTTCGTGCCCATCTGCTTCAGCTCGCCGCTTTCCTTTTTTTCACAGGCAGATGCAAAGGCGGTCGCAAGCGACTTGTCGTCTTTAATCGGTACAATCCAGCCAGTATGCCCTGGTTCCACCAATTCTTTAACGCCGCCAACGTCGGTTGTGATCAATGGGACATGCTGATTGGCTGCCTCCAGCAGGGCAAGCGGAAAGCTTTCACTGTATGATGCGAGCAAAGCGACGTCTGATGCTGCGTAAATGCTATCTACATCTTGGCGGAAGCCCAGGAATGTTACTTGATCCTGAAGCCCCTCTTTTGCTGCCAGCTCTTCCAATTCTGCTTTGATGGGTCCGTCTCCTACTAAAATCAGCTTCATGTCCGGGTTATTAAGAGTTTTGATCGCCCTAAACACCACTTCATGTCCTTTAATCGGATGCAGTCGGGCTACCATTGTCATCACGAAGTCATTTTCATTGACGCCCAAGCTTTCTCTAGTAAGCGGTGCTGCCTTGTCTGCTGTAAACTCAATGCCGTTATAAACGGTCTGAACTTTAGCAGCAGGAATGCCAAGACTTACTAGATTTTGCTTAAACGTTTCAGAAACAGCAAAATATCCGTCCATTTTCTTTAGTGCAAACATATTCAGCTTCGTAAAGGCCCTTCCTTTCATACCCGTCTTCATAAAATCAAGCTTCGGATCACTGTGCACCGTTGTTACCCAGATAATATCCAGCCTGCTTTTTAAATACGTTCCAAAGAGGTTGGCGCGCGGTCCATGGGTATGCAGGATGTCAAAAGAGTTGTCCTTGATAAAACGGATCAGTTTATTTAGAACACTGAGGTCATACCGGGAGGATTGCTTAAACACATGCACATCGATGCCAGCTTCCTCAGCTTCCTTTGACAGTGCACCTTCCTGCAAAACGACGAGTGAGACAGAGTCTTTAGGAAGCTTGGAAAGCAGCGTAATCACGTGCTTTCTTGAACCGCCTGTTTCTCCTCCGCTAATAAAGTGAAGTATCTTCAACTTTGCTTCACCCCTTCTGCATTCCGGCTTTTCTGATACCATTCTTTTTTCAGATCTGCATTCTTCATAATGCCCCACAGTAAGGTTGCGGCTTTATTGACCTGTTTAAAGATACTGCTATATGAATGGCCTTCTGAGTCAATGACCCTGTATTGAGCCGGGAAGTGCTGCGCTGGAATCTCAAGAAAGGTTTCCACCGCCGCCACCCCAGAATCTTCCAGCATGTTCGTTTTTATTTTGCTCAGCTCGATAAATCCATCAAAGTCGATTGCCTGCGATTGAAAAATATCAACTGCTTTTTCCTTCACAGCTGATTCAGAAGAAATATCAATCACCGTATTAATCGCATTTGGCGAGATCGGGCAATTGATTTCGTATAAGCGGATGACCCCTTCATAGGAGGTGTCTGCAATCACATCAGCCAGAATTCTGCCTGTTGCGACATGGTCCCGGTGACAGTCAATAAAGGTTGTACAATAAATGATGCCTGGTTTTGTCTCATCTATGAGCTTCTCAAATGCCGCTCTTGTCTGCGCATTGCTTTCAATCGCTCCATCCGGAAAATCAAGAAAAACAAGGTTTTGAAAGCCCAGCAATTTCTGAACTTCACGGGCTTCATCTTTTCGCTTCTGCATCAGTTCGCTTTTGGAAAGGGAGGAAACACTACCAGCTCCATCTGTGATATAAGCAACCGTTACTTGCTGGCCGTTTTTCACATGCTTTAAAATCGTGCCGCCAAGACCAATCGTTTCATCATCCACATGCGGAGCAAGCACAAGTACATTTCCGTCGCCAAGTTCGGCAGGTTTCAGGCTGTTCTGATAAAAGCTATTCAGTTTTTTGCGTGTATAGGGAAGGACAAGCGGCTTTGCCGCATTCAAAACAGTCCTTTTTATATTCGAAGCCATAATGTCACCTCTAAAATGAATCTACATCTGCGGGCGTAATGTACCAGTTTTCGATTGAATCATCTTCATTCATCGAGTCATCCGCTGGTTTGCCGACGAGTGGCATCGGGTTGTCCTTATGAATAAAACGAAGTTCTCTTAATTGTTTAAAATAATTCGTATGCTCTAAAGCCCAAGTTTGGATAATCCCGGCTTCCTTCAGCTGCTCTAAAGCGGCATCCAGTAAAGCTGTTTGGACTTCCTCACTGTTTACACTGAGAAAATCTACAATCGTTCCGTTTTTCACGGTGCCGCGGCCAAAAGACTTTTCTTCAATAGAAGTAACGGCATAGCCGACGAGTTCTTCATTATCATAAAGGGCAATCATGTTATACTGCTTGTCCGGATGATGATGGAATCTCCAGTTCAGATAAGCTGCATCCCTTTTTAAAATAATCGGTGCAATGGTTTTTGCTTTTTCCCAGAGCATATCGAATTCTTCTGAGCAGTTTGTGATTTGTTTTACGGTATATGAACTGTCTTTTCTCTTTGCAGGACGATGTTTAAATGGAAGGTCCACAATTGAGAGGAGAGGTTTCACGAAGGAAAGAAACGGGAATTTCCCAAGCGCTAAGCTTGAGGGGCGATTAAATTTCATTAAGCGCGGTATTCTCGCGATCTCCTTTGCACCAGTGTAGCGAATAAATAACTGCTTCGCTTTTTCAGCTGGGTATCCATATAAATAGTTCATTCCTCTTTCATTGGCTTGAACAAGCATCTGCTTGTTCAGCTGCTTGTACAAACCTTTCCCCTGGTGTCTGGGAGAAACCATTGTGTCTGTTCTTGCTCCAAAGAGAACTTCCCTGCCATGCCACATTGCTTTTGCCGGCATAAGGGCGACATGTCCTGCCACCTCACCGTCTTCATCAGCAATTTTCATGACAGATTCTCCTGCCGGGTTATGCTTATATTTCCATTCCCAGTGATGGGCACTGCGCTCTTTCCCAAACACTTCATGGAACAGTTTATTGATTTCTTGCTCATCATGTTGTTTGTATGGACGAATCATCCTAAAAAACAACTCCTTAACGGCTTCTTAACACCTTTAATAAAAAGATTGGCAAATTCATTTGGCGCTTAAGCCTTTTCGGCTCTTTCAGCAAACGATACAGCCATTCGATTCCAAACTTGCGGAAAAATGCTGGAGCTCTTTTCGTCTTGCCGGAAAAAACATCAAAGCTTCCGCCGACTCCCTGAAAAACCTTTACGTTTAAAGAGCTCATATGTTCTTTGATCCACAGCTCCTGTTTCGGACTGCCCAGAGCAACAAACAAAAGCTGTGCACCTGAATCATTGATTTTTTTGACAAGTGCTTCGTTATCCTTCACATAACCATTTTCATAGCCGGCTACATTTAATGAAGGAAAACGATCTTCAATCTTTGTTTTTGCCTCTGAAACAATCTCTTCTTTTGCTCCATAGAAGAAGACCCCAAGGTCCTCTTCTGCAGCAAAACGCAATAGCTGTTCCATCATATCAATGCCCGTTACCCGTTCAGATAGGTCTCCGCCTTTGATTTTAGAGGCGAGGATCATGCCGATGCCATCGGGAATTTGATAGGTGGAATCATTGATCAGTTCTTTGACAAGCGGATTTTGATTGGCTGTGATGACCTTTTCAGGGTTTACAGCAATCACCGTTGACTGTTTTCCATCTTTGATACGCATGCGCAAGTCGTCTAATATTTCGCTGTACGTCATAACTGAAACGTTAACGCCTAAATATTGTTCTTTTTTCATCACGTATTCCTAGCTTTCTATTCTTGGATCGATTTAAGGTTCATTAAATTACCAATTCGATAAACCGTTAACTGTTCTTCGTTTAAGTTCGTGCAATTCTTCGTATCAAAAACAACTGGTGTCTTCATTAAGGAAGCTAATTCTTCGCTGTTCAATGACTTAAATTCATTATGATCGGCTAAAACAACAACCAGATGCGCATCTTTCACGGCTTCTTCAAAAGAAGCTAGAGGGAATTCTACTTGTTCCTGCTGCACGTGCGGATCATAAACCTTCAAATCATAGCGTTTATTGTCTAATAGCATTTCAACAATCTCGAGTGCCGGGCTTTCACGGACATCATCAATATTGCCTTTATACGTTAATCCGAATACAGCCACTCTTGGCTGATCCAGTTCTGCTGTTAAGCGATGCACTTGTGTTGTCACAAAATGCGGCATTGAGTTGTTAATATCGCGGGAAAGCTTAATCAGCTTCGCTTCCTCTGTCGCTTTTTCCACGATAAAGTACGGATCTACTGCCAGACAGTGTCCGCCGACTCCTGGTCCTGGGTGGTGAATATTCACTCGAGGATGCTTGTTGGCAAGCTCGATGACTTTATGGGCATCAACGCCAAGACGCTGTGAAATTTTTGCCAGCTCATTTGCCAGGGCAATATTTACATCACGGAACGTATTTTCCATTAGCTTTGACATTTCTGCTGTCACAGCTTCCGTTTCAATTACATCACCAGTGACAATTTTGCGGTATACATCAGCAGCTTGCTTCGCCGCTTCTGGTGTTGTACCACCAACGATTCTTGTATTTTCAACAAGCTCAATTAAAATGCGGCCAGGCAATACGCGCTCAGGACAGTGAGCTAAGTATAGATCTTTCTCTGTATCAAAGCCTTGTTCCCTTAGGATTGGAGCAACGACATCATCCATTGTGCGCGGAGGAATGGTTGATTCTACGATGACAATATTGCCTTTTTTCAAGAATGGCGCGATCGCTTTTGTTGCGCTGATCACATAATCTACATTGGCTGTTAAATCCTCATGAATTGGTGTCGGCACAGCAATGATGAAGACATCCGCTTCTTCCGGTGTAACCGATGCACGAAGTTTGCCTTCATTTACCACCTGTTTCACGATTTCCGGCAGCCCAACTTCTTCAATATGAATTTCACCACGGTTCAGCTTTTCGATAACGCGTTCGCTGACATCTACACCAAGCACATTGTAGCCTGCGCGTGCAAAAATCGCAGAAGTTGGAAGACCGATGTACCCTAAACCGACAACACAAATTTTCTCCATTTATAAGGACCTCTCTTTAATATGAAAATTTCTACATTATAGGAATTAATTTTGTTAGCTAATGAACATAGTAAAACATGTCATAGTTCGACACAAGTGAAGGTGGACTTAGTTCCAAATCACTCTCAGCCTGCTATAGTTTTTGCGTGCTGCAATACGCAGAATGTACATCATGCCTGCATTCCAGCAAAAAAACAGCGAAGCTATGCCGAAGTTCGACATAATCCTAACATAGTATAACAAATTCAACCAAACGTTGCACCAATTACATTGAATGTCCACCATGCTAATGTTAAAATAAAGTTTAGCTTTTTTATACTAACAAGCATTCTAACCTAATCAATAAGGAAGAAATTAGAATGAAGGTAAAGGAAAGCTATTTCCGCATGGATAAAATGACACAAGGAGGAAATACTTCTTTGAAAATAGTGATCTCTGGATTTTATGGACTTGGCAACACAGGTGATGAAGCGATTCTTGAATCAATTGTTGATAATTTAAAGGATGAGCTCGACCACCCTGATTTAACCGTCTTCTCTCTATCTCCGAAAAAAACGGCTGAAACGTATGGTGTTAAAAGCGTTTATAGAGGATGGCGCCATGATTTTAAAGGAAAAGTGAAAGCGCTCCGCGAAGCTGACTTACTAATCAGCGGCGGCGGCGGTCTTCTTCAAGATACGTACCCAACGAAGTTTTTGTTCGGCCCCCTTCCTTATTATTTATTAATTGTGTTTCTTGCCAAGCTTTGCGGCACTAAAGTCATGTTCTTCTCGCAAGGTATTGGTCCCGTGAACTCAACTTGGGGGAAATTATTAATGAAAGTATTTGCCAATATGGCAAACTTTATTACGGTTCGTGACCAGCACTCTAAGGACCTTCTCTATAAGCTCGGCGTGAATCGTCCTGAATCAGTCGTGACAGCTGATATCGTGTTTGCGTTTCAGAAAAAGGAGGATACAGCCTGCATCGATTCTCTTCCATTAAAGGGAGATGAAAAGCTTGTTGCTGTCTCTGTCCGTCCATGGTTCCAGCATACAGACCATTACAAACAGATCGGCATCGCACTTGATCAGCTGATTGAGGAAGAAGACATCACACCGGTATTTGTGCCGATGGAAGGTCATCATGATGTGAAAGCTTCCAATTTTGTATTGGAGCATATGCAGCATGGCGACCACTGCTATGTATTAGGACCAGACTTCTCGCCAAATCAATACTTAAACTTTATCAGCAATTGCGACCTTACAATCGGGCTGCGTTTGCATTCGCTTATCTTCTCCGCTCTTGTTGCTGTTCCGCATATCGGGATCAGCTATGATAAAAAGGTGGAAAGCTTGTTAAAGCGTTCTGGCATGTGGACATACTCTTTTCCGCTTGAAACATTGGATGCTGCACAACTTGTAGATAACAGCAAAAAGGTTCTTGCCAATCATGCAGAACTGAAGGCAATGATTGAAACAAATGCACAGGGCATGCGCAGGGATGCTCTTGAAAATATTGACTTGATGAAGGAACGATTTTTGAAATAACGCAAGGGAGAGGGCATTATGAAAATCCTAATTACGACTGTCTTCGATTACCCTCATGCTGGGGGATTATCGACACATGTAACGACATTAAAAGCAGGCCTTGAAGCAAGAGGACATGAAGTCGATGTTCTTTCCATCAGTGACGCGCCAGGCTGGCAAAAGAAATTTTATGCGCGCGGACCAAGTTTTGTGTTAAACAAAATGAAAAAAGGCAAAGGCATCATTTGGAGCCGAAAAGCACGTCAAAATATGCTTCACAAGCTGATTGTGGAAAATAAATCGAAAAACTACGACATTATCAATGCCCAAGACGCATTTGCTACCTTTGCTTCATTGGAATCTGGCATTCCGACGGTTTCTACTGTTCATGGCTATATGGCTTTTGAAGCTGTCAGCGCCGGTTCTGTTGTGGAAGGCAGCGAAGAAGCGAAGCTATTGCAGGAGATGGAAAAAAAGGCATATAGCTCTACTCGCAAAGTCATTACGGTTGATCAGCGCATTAAAGACTATGTGAAAAAGCAGGCAGGAGTGGACGGCACCGCGATCCGCAACTTCATTGATATTCACGACTTTCAACCGGCAACTGATAAGAAAGCTGAGCTCCGCAAAAAGCACGGCTTTTCTAATGATGACCTGGTTTTCTTTGTACCGCGCCGTTTAACAAAGAAAAATGGCGTCATCTATCCGACCCTTGCTTTCCCAAAAGTATTGGAGAAATTCCCGAATGCAAAGCTTGTTTATGCAGGAATGGGCGAAGCGTTTGAAGAGCTGAAGGCTCTAATCGCTGAAAAAGGACTTGAAAATCAAGTACAGCTGCTTGGCGCCGTTCCGCATGCGAAGGTAAAAGAATTCTTCGCGTTATCGGATGTTGTTCTAGTGCCAAGTGTGCACTCTGCTGGTGTAGAGGAAGCGACCTCTATTTCCGCGCTTGAAGCGATGGGTTCAGGGATTCCGCTTATTGCCTGTGCAGTTGGCGGTTTGAAGGAAATCGTCAACCATGAGCATGACGGCTTATTGGTAGAAGAGAAAAATGTGGCAGAGCTAGAAGATGCGATGCTGTTTCTGCTGGAAAATCCGGAAACGGGTGCACAGCTTGCGAAAAATGCCCGCCAAAAGATTGAAGACGAATACTCTCATTTGGCAGCAGCAGAAAAATACGAAAGCATCTATTTATCAGCATTAGAGAAAAACTAATTCACAGATCTTTTTATCAACTGAGACGTGCAGAGAATATGCTCTGCACGTCCTTTTATGAAATCGTCAGGAAGTGAAAAACGTATGGCTTCATTAAAAAAATCTGCTATTTTACTCACGTTATTAGCAATTGTCGTTAAGCTCTCAGGCTTTTTGCGCGAAAGTATCATGACAAGCCAATTCGGCGCCAGTCATTATACAGACGGCTATATTATGGCCTTTTCTTTTATTACCCTTGCCCTTGCTATGATCTCGGGCGGATTCAACAATGTGTTTCTGCCCCTATACGTTAAAAATAAAAAAGAAGATCCGAAAAAAGCAGAACAAAGCGCCAATGGCATTATGAATGCTACGGTCCTGATTTTCCTTGCTCTGTCTGTGATCGGCTATTTTATTGCTCCTTATCTTGTTCCGCTTATCTTCCCAAGTGCGCCAGCTGATACAGAAGCAATTGCAATCAGTATTACGCAATTCTTTATTCTTTTTATCAGTGCAATTGCGTTAAATGGAATACTGGACTCCTATTTGCAGGGAAGACGAATTTTTGTTCCTTCGCAAGTATCAAAGCTTGTCGCTACCATCATGGGTGTTGTGTTTGTCCTGCTCTTTTCTGAACAATGGGGCATCAACAGTCTCGCTTACGGATTTATCGCAGGAACACTCTTAGGTTCAGCCATTCAATTTTATTATCTGCGGAAAAGCGGCTATCACTGGCGGCCTACACTAAAGATTGAAAAGGAATTCGGCAAGACATTGCTCGTGCTGCTTGTTCCTTCTTTGCTGAATTCAGTTGTAGGCCAGATTAATATGTTCGTCAATAAATCCTTTGCTGCCAGTACAGGGCTAGATGGAGTTGTCACCTATTTAAATAACGCTTCGATGCTTGTGACCATTCCTCATGCGATTTATGGAACAACGATTGCTGTCATTATCTTTACCCTTTTATCTGAGCAGCTTGATAATCCAAAGAAATTTCAATCGACCTTTTTTACCGGCATGCAAATTTCGTTTGTCACATTAATGCCTATCGCTGTGGGATTACTGCTTGTTGGTGAACAGACCCTTTCCTTTATATTTGAAAGAGGAAAATATACTGCAGAAGATACACACAATGCCTATCTGGCTTTAGTTTTTTATGTGCCTATGATTGTCACACAAGGCTTACAGTATATCGTTTCAAGATCGATGTATGCCCGCGGCAAAACAGCCATCATTTTCCGCATCAGTGTAACGACTATCATCTTAAATGCTTTTTTAAACTGGCTATTATTAAAACCATACGGCTATACCGGCCTTGCTTTATCCAGTTCCTTTGTATCGGTTTATTATTTAGTGGTTTCAGGCTTTGTCGTGTATAAAGACTTTGATCGTTCTGAACTGTTCAAACTGCTGAATCTGATTGTCCGTGTCTTAATTCCAACCGTGATTATGGCCGTTCCCCTCTATCTGCTGCAGAAATTCACGGCTATTACGGAGTTATATTCGCTTGTACAATTAATGATCTTAATTCCATTAGGAGCTATTTTATATACGGGCGGATTATATGTATTTTATAAGGACGGCTTCAGACAGCTGCTTGCGATTGTGAAGAAAAGGAAAAAAGCGTAAAAGGAGGCATAACAGATGAGAAAATTAATAGCAGCTCTTATCCTCCTGATTGTTCTTTCTGGGTGTGAACAGCCAGAGGAACTGGAAGATTTTCGTCTTTCACTTGGAAATACAGATTTAACGGTAGCATCTGTTGTAAAAGAACAAGTAGAGGATTCCAGCCTGCTTCCGGTTTATGATGATCAAACCTATACACTCCAGCTTGAAGAGGCTGGAACACTCGTTTTAAAAACACGCCGTATCGATAACGGTGACTTTCTCGTCACGGCCCAGCTAACAGGTGATGAATCCGAGAAAGCGGCCGCGAGCCTAAAGCTATCAGTAGACGAAGCCAATCGGATTGAACTGAATGATTGGGATCAAACCTTTATTGACCGTCCTCATGATAAAAATACGGGCGAGGATCTAACCACCCAGCCGATTGGTTTATTTACTTCCAGTTCTTTTGAAGAACAGCGCAGTCAAATTGTGCTGGGCAAACAATATGTCTCTACTGCCTTAATCACGGATTATGAGAATGATCATAAAAGTACGGTTCGGGTGTTAGAGAACGAAACTAAGAATTACCAAGTACAGCAGACTGATGAATCAGTTGCGGTAGAAATCGAGTTGAAAGCGGAGCCTGGTGAGATCGCAGAGAGCTGGTTTATGGTGTCTGACGAATCATTCTTTTCCAATGCAGAAGAGGAAGAAAGCTGGATCACCTATATGCTTGAAGATTATAAAGAGGCAAACGGCTGGCTTACGCTTGGAGGACCGATGAAAAAATTGCCTTGGTCCATAGAGCCTTATACAAAGGAAGGTTATGGCCGCAATCTTGGAGTCATGGTCGACCGGGAAGCCATTGACCGCTTTGGTGAAACAGGCGAACGCTATTATTATAATTTGATGATTAATAGCGCTGCAGACCTTTATGAATACCGGAAAGAAAAAGGCACAGACGTATGGGAAACTGAATACACGAGCACGTGGCTAAAGGATGCATACGGTCTGACAGCGCCTTATATTGATACAAGACATAATGAATTCATCGGTCTATATTTAGCAATGATTGGTGATTATGCGGATTTACCGGATTTAAAACAGGCTCAATTGGATTATGCCGATTACCTGCTGGAGCAAATCGCGATTGACAATGTGATTCAAACAGAAAACGGCTTCTATATTGCTGATTATTTTTCGCCGTATGATATGAAGCAGAAAACACATGCTTCCATGAATCATGTGCTTGGCGGAGCCAATCTGCTGCTTGATAGTTATATAGCCACAAATGATGAAAAATATTTAGAGGCCGCAAAAAAAATCCGTACAGCGATTGAGGATCTTGCGGATGAATGGATACGTGATACAGGCGACCTCTGGTATCAGGTTAATCCGGATCTAACCTTTTCCGGCAATGACTATGAACAGCTTACTTTACTGGATTTGCTGAAACACCAAAACAAATGGGAAGCTTCCGGCGATACAAAAAGTGCTGTCATTGATGACTTTATCACATCAAAAACAGCGTACTTATTAGAAAATGATGTTGTGCTGATTGATGAGGTGCAGGAGCTTTTAGAAGAGCAGGGATTTGCCGCAGAACTGGGGATTTAGAAATTTCCCTCTATAGACAAAAAAGAACCAGATTCCCTTTATTGGGATCTGGTTCTTTTCATTTTAGTACGTTTCAATTTTATCTGCTAAGTCAGAGCGGATATACGCGTATGGATTTTTTCCAGTCGTATCTGCATCAGATAAAATTTTATACCAGACATAGCCGTCAGCTGCTTTTTCTTCATCAACGATCACAATTGGCATTTTTGCCGCTTTGTACGTATATACTAAGTTTGCTGTACCTACAGCTGATGATGGTGTGCTGCGAATATTTGTACCAGGTGTATTTGTCAGCGCCACTACTTGCTTGTTATTGTAATCTTTAAAGCCTAACGCTTTGTCGATTCGGTACATATGGCCAGCTAACTTAGAGCCCCAGTAAGCATCTGTTGCGTATCTTACGTTAAAGCCCATTCCTTTGTTTCCTGGTGCAGCACCGTTGCTTCTCCAATCGCCTTGGACTGCATATGCTTTGTTTAAATATTTGCTAACAAGCGCATCCACACTGTCAGTCGCCTTTGGATAAGCCTTCGCTCCGGATGGATCGCTGTCATACGCTTCAATTCCAAAGAGATTATTTAATCTTAATGCATTATTACTCATTCCGTACTGGCTTTCATGCATTGCCCATCCAAGAACTAAAAGTGCATTAATATTCGATTCAGCTTCAACCTTTTTCAGATATGAGCCAAGTCCTTTAACTTTGCTTTTTACTGTAGCATCTTTATAGACTGATAATCCCGTAGCTTCTAGTTCTGCTAGTTTATTATCAATGAAACGATCTAACTCTGCTGCCGTATAAGGTGTTTTTGTACGTGCAGATAAATACTGATAGTATGGGTAAAGTTCTTTTCCTACATAAGAAGTAGATGTGCCTAAATTGTTGGTATAGAACTTTGTGCCATCCCAGCTATAATATCTGACTCCTTGCTTTAGCGCTGAAGGAGCTTTGCCAATTTCATAAGAACCATACTGGTTTGTTCCAGGATTATAAATGCTGTGAACAAGCTCAACTCTTGCATTGACAGTATAGTAGTTTTGATTCTTAATCATTTTGGCAGGGACAAGATGGATATCCGAGTGTTTCACGTAAGCTGTTCGGCCGCCAATATATACTTTAACAGCTTCTTCAGTTGACTCAATATATTTTAACTCTTCCTGAGCTGGCACCGCAGCTTGAACAGATCTCAAATCTGATCCGCTGTATAAGCTTGTCGTAGCATTTCCGATTGAAGGACTCGCATATGCCAAGCCTGAAGCCATTTTTATAACTTTGCCTTTGAGGGTAATAACCTCTGAAGAAGAATTCCAGCTTGCTTCAGCTTCTGCAAAGGTTTTATATTTTTTAGCTGATTCTACTAATTCTCCATTTTGATCAATAGTAGAAATCACATAAGGTTTTTCTTCAATAGGCTGTCCAGGTTCGCCAGGCAGCTGATTTTCAAAGTCTTCCATTGCATGAATCATACGAATGATAAATGCAGCTGCTTCTGCTCTGGAAGCTTGTCTTGATTGCTCAAAACGATATGTTTTACCATCACTGTTCGGAAAACCAATTGTAATGTTAAGTTTTACGCTTGATGCAATCGCAAGACGTGAAGCTGATGATGTAACAGCATCAAAATCAGTCAAAATAGATGGTTTTTCAAAAGGCACGTCTATATTTTTATAATCAAGAGCATTTTTGATCATGATGACCATTTGCTCACGTGTGATTTGGTTGTCTGGCTTAAAGTTTCCATCTGTACCGCCTGCAATGATTCCAGCTTCTGCAGCCGCGTTGATCCCAGGTGCCAGTTTGGATGTTACAGCAACATCGGAGAATTTATGTGGTGCTTCCGGAAGCTTTAAAGCACGTGCAAGGAAAGTAGCAAACTCGCCTCTCGTTACTTTGTTGCCCGGTTTATATACACCTTCACTATATCCAGTCAGAATTCCTTTTTGAATCGCTTCTCTCAATTCAGTTTCGAGCTTGATACCCGTGATGTCATCCGTGGCAGCCTGTCCAATTCCTGCTGGCAATAACGACAATATAAGAGCGACGGCAAGCAACAGAATCTTTGCTTTTTTCAAAAGTATTTCCCCTCTCTTTTCCGTTGTAAAGTGGCAATCTAAAAATCACTAACTATCATTCTACCAGAAAATTTCCGTTTCATGGTCGTTTTCGGCTATTTTTTTATAGGGAAAATATCCTATTCTATTTTGAAACTTTTTTGCTTCTTCATACGTCTAATATAATAAGAAACAATCAAGTGAACTTTTTAAAAGAAAAAAGCTGACCTTAGCAGTTGCACTGCCCGAGCCAGCTTACAAATAATTATTTTTTAACATTCATAGAATTGAAGATCGCTGCTGTAAAGAAAGCTCTTGTCGCACGATGTGTTGCATAATAACGATCTGTATCAAAGATTGTCGTGCTATCGATACTGCTCATCGTTACGATTGCATCATGAGCCCAATATGCTGGAGTGATGTCACTATATGAACTCGTATTTGCTTCAGCAATTTTCATTTCATTCAATTTAAATGCGCCTTCAAGAATGACAGCCATTTCCGCTCTAGTCATGTAAGCATCCGGACGGAAAGTACCATCTTTAAATCCATTGATAATGCCTAATTCTTTTATAGCTGCAATATCTTTTGCAAAGCGTGAACCTTTTGGAACATCCTTAAATGCGCTAATATTCTTTGGAGTCTTCTTCAGTACGCGGTTAATGATTGCTGCAGCTTGTCCTCTTGTTACAGCTTGGTCTGGACGGAAAGTGCCATCTTCAAACCCTTGGATGATTTCGCTGTCGCTTAATGCATAGATTGCTTCAAAAGCAAGATCCTTTTCACTAACATCAGAGAATCCTTCATCAGCTAAAATTCTTGTTGCACCGTAATACTTTGGTCCCCAGTATGAGCTGCTTAAAGAATCAATCTTAATGCCGCTGCTTGAAGTTGCGCTGATAAATTCATTATTTCCTATGTATATGCCGGCATGTGTGATGCCTGCTTTGCTATATGTACGTTCAAAAAATACTAAATCACCAGGCTGCAGGTTTTTCTTCGCTACTTTTGTACCTGCATGATACTGACTTGATGAAGTACGAGGCAGATCATAGCCTGCTTTGCCGAATACATATGTAACGAATCCTGAGCAATCAAAGCCTCGTGGTGTTGTTCCTCCATATAGGTACGGAACTCCCAGCTGTGCTTTAGCAGTTTTAATGATTTCTTCTTGGGATGATTGTGCGAAAGCTGTCGTGAATGGAAGAACCGAAAATATCAATACTAGAAGGATCACCTTCGAAAACTTTTGTCTCATCTTGCCACCTCTGCTCATTTCATTTCATATTTACTCGTAAAATATCAAATCTTGGAGTATGTAGTTACATTCTACCAAATGAGGAAGGTAATTTACTTTACTATTCTATTACAATTGTAGTAGAGGTGTTTTTTTGTATGGCGAGTGGGTAAATACCCGTTAGGATAAGGGATAAGCGGATTTAGAGGATTTATTTTCTGAATTTATATTACAATTGTGTTACAGAAAGATCATACATGAAAAAAGATGCTGCCAAAGTTCTGCAGCATCTTTCTATTTTAGTAGAGTCCTTCTGCTCTCGCGATAAAGACGGAGAATGTGGATCTTGCCATTTTTTCGTAAGGTCTGAATGTGCCGTCGCTGTATCCTTCTGTAATGCTGGCGGCAGCTAAGCGGTCAATCGCCTCATAGCCTGTTACTTTTTCATTTACGTCTTTAAAGTTCATAGAGACTGAGTCTTGCAGGTCGTAAGCATTGGCAATGAGGATAGCCATTTCCGCTCTTGAAACCGGCTCATCCGGACGGAATGTGCCATCAGGATAACCTCGCAGAATATTATTTTGTGCTGCTGCTTCTATATATCCTGAAGCAGAATTGCCGCTCGCCACATCTTTAAATCTTGTTGATCTTTTCTCACCATCGTAGCCTAAAGCACGGCCAATCATGGCAACAGCTTCCGATCTTTTTACAAGCTGTGATGGACGCAGTTCATTCTGATCGTATCCTAATAGAATCGACTGATGATTTAAATACATCATATACCTGCTATACCAGACAGAATTATCAATATCTCTATATGTCGGCTTTGCTACATCGACATTCACAACAATGCCCGCTTTTCTTTGCTCAACACCGTTTTGCAGCGGAATAATGGTGTATTCAATGCTTCCTTTTAAACCATAGTCTTCGAATGTGTGATGAGATGCTGCAGCATTAATGACTTTATCAAAGCGCTGCACTTTATATTGACTATATTGCTTAAGAATTTCGCCCATCTCTAATGTCACTTTTCCTTTTTGATCGACATTATAAGAGATCGAATCAATTCCGCTGTTATCTTGCTCTAATTGTGCTAAACCAAAACCATAAAAACGGTCACGCCCTGTAGGTCCGAGATCTTTTGCTGTTTCTTGAAGCAGCTGTCTCATTTCAATATGTGTAAGAAGCGGATATTTTTCTTTATATAATGCAGCTAACCCCGTTACAAACGGAGCAGCCATTGAAGTTCCTGTCATTTCTGCATATCCATCTGCCTTAAGCGCTGTTGGATATGTACTATAAATATAATCTCCCGGAGCCGTCAATTCCACTTCCATTCCGGTGGAAGAGGTTGGGATTCTCGTCTGATTTTTGCCGATCGCTGATACAGCAATGACATTGGAGAATTTAGCCGGATACATGACCGTTTCACTTGTCCCTGATTCTGTTCCTTCGTTCCCTGCTGCTGCAATTACTAGAATTCCCTTCTGGTAAGCCTTATCAATCATTGCCTTAATTCCCAGGTCTTCCACATCTGTTGTTAAGCTTAAATTGATAATGTCTACATCTTTGGATATTGCCCAGTCAAGCCCAGCCATAAAGGTCGATGTCGTTCCTCTCCCTCTAGAGTTCAATGCTTTAATCGTATAAAGCTCTGCATCAGGGGCAACCCCCACAATACCAATGTAATTGTCCTTTGCTCCGATAATGCCAGCTACATGTGTGCCATGTCCATTATCATCGTTATAGGAATCCGTACATTGAGATAGAACACATACGCCATCCGTAATATTTAGATCCGGATGATTTAGATCCACACCTGTATCAAGAATTGCAATCTTAATGTTTTTCCCTGTTAAAACAGTGGACTGTCTTTCTGGGATCTGCATTGTTTCATGTCCCCATGGTGTTACTTGGGCACTCGTTTGAACAGGCTGATCGGGTTCCGCTTTCGTAATCATATTTTTATCTGTTAGTTCCTGGATTTGCTCCGACGTTGCTTTAACCGCTGCAGCATGTATGTTCTCAAAAGATCTAATTACGGTAAGACCTTCTGCCTCAAGTTGGGATTCTTCTATATCAGCAGATAAGAAAACAATATAATTTTCATAGCTGGTCTCGGCAGACACAGCAGCCGTGCTTGAAGCAAACCATACTGCCAGCAGCAAGCCAGCCAGCATTCCTACCCATTTTTTCTTCAAAGTCCAGTGCCCCCTTTTCTATTACGCTTATAATTTATAATAATAGCATATTTGTATCACTGCATTGGTCTATCAGGCGATGATTTTGATTTCCATTTGCCAAATCGCTGCTGCCTGATATGAAAAAAAACAAAAGGCTATCCAGTTGCCTAGAATAGACCCCAGTGGATAGCCTTTATTTAGAAACGTTTATTCACTTTTATAAAGGGTAGATTAATATAAATTAGAAACGTCGAAGCCTTTTGCTTTATAGTAATCTAGGATCCCATAATAGATCGCTTTTGCTGCTGCATCTCTCCACGAAGGAGATGCAAGCTTGGCGTTATCTCCCTTATTATCAATGAAACCTAATTCTGTCAGAACAGCTGGCATGCCGTTTTCGCGAAGAACATGGAAGTTGCCGTTCTTCACTCCTCTATCACTTAGCTTGCCGGCAGCAATAAGTCTCTCTTGAATTTTTGTAGCAAGCAGTTTGCTGTCTGCAGAGTTCGTGTTTTTCGCCGCATAATAATATGTCTCAGAACCTTTAGCTGAACCGTTGAATGCATTCGCATGAATGCTGACAAATACATCTGCGTCGGCATCTTCAGCAATATCAACACGCTCATCTAGAGTAAGGTACACGTCGGTATCTCTCGTCAGCTTATATTGGAACGGAGATTTTGCTAACAATGCTTTTACCTTAAGAGCCGTGTTCAGGACAACATCTTTCTCTTTCAATCCATATCCTATCGCTCCAGGATCGTGCCCGCCATGACCAGCGTCAATGACGATCATTTGCTGACTTAATATGTTATCAGCCGGATCATTTCCTTCATTTCCTGTATCAATGTCGGCATCCAAGTAAGCTGAATGTACTAATCCTTCCGTACTGCCCGAGCGAACATATACCCATTGGCCAACTGAATAAGCCACTTCAACTTTCGTTCCTTTTACTAGGCTGCCAACTGCAGGATAGGCAGTTGAAGGACCAGAGCGTACATTTAAAGATGATGCTGTAACTGTTCTCTCAAGACTGAAATTTTCAGTCGGGTTCAGTCTCAGCTTGTAATTGATGGCTCTGGCAAGAAATACAGAAAAGTCTGCACGAATCGTTGCTAATTCTGATCCAAACGTACCATCAGCCATACCTCCTGAAATTCCGCGGGTCATTAAGGCCTTAGCTGCTCCAGATAAGGTGCCTCCAAAGTTATAGTTAAACGCTTTGCTTAGGATGACGGCCATTTCACCGCGGTTTACTGGATTATTGGGCTTAAAGCTTCCATCTTTGTATCCAGTAATGACTTTGGCATCTGCTGCTGCTTGTATGTAACCAGAAGCAAAATATTGTGAACCCACATCCGAAAACTGTGTGCTTCTTTTGGTCCCGTTCAGATTAAGGGCACGGCCGATCATTGCTGCCGCCTCACCTCTTGTTACAACCTTCCCAGGGTTAAAGTAGCCATCAAGCGATCCAGTGACAATTTTACCATCGAACAGATACTTAATTTCTTTGTAAGCACGGTGGCCAGTGCTCACATCATTGAAGGATGAAGCTGCTTTGGACACGGTTTCTGACAAAGGTAGAAACAGCAAAGCTAGCACAACCGCGAGAACAATTTTCCTCATTAGCTTACTCCTTTCGGCATTTTCCTACATACTATCATACTATTATGATATTTTGAATCACACAAATTGGCTAGTTTTAGTAGAAATTTGTCTAATTCAGTCTCTATCTATATCGACATTGTTTTTAAGAAATTTATAGGTATAGTGGAAATAAGTAGAGTTATTTCCATATGTAATATTTTCCATCTTCATTTCCCTCTAAATATATGACAGGTAAAAAAAGTGACTGTGATAAATCTTAAAATAATATTTTTATAATCTAAACATTCAAAGTTATGGTTTGGGCAACAAGTCCGTTGCATTGCGCTGCGGACACTCGCTTTCCGAGGGGAGGAAGCTGAGCCTCCTCGGAGCACGTGCACTGGACCCATAAAATTGGACACTTATATTTAAGCTTAAGCAGCTACTACTTCAGTACTAACCCGATAAGCTACTGGACTTTTCCGATTTAATCTTGATTTAATTCTCAAGTGGTTGTAGTAATAGATGTATTTTTCTAACTCGGCTTTAAAATGCTCGATACTTTCAAACTCTTGTAAATAAAGAAACTCTGATTTTAAGATCCCAAAAAAGTTTTCCATGACAGAATTGTCAAGACAGTTTCCTTTTCTAGACATGCTTTGTGTAATCTTATGTTCTTTTAGCGTCCTTCGGTATTTGGGCATTCGATAGTGCCATCCCTGGTCGGAATGTAGTAAGAGCTCATCGCCTTCTTTTACGTATTTTAATCCTTGGGCCAACATCCTATCGACCAAATCAAACGTCGGCCTTGATTGGAGTGTATAGGTGATGACCTCGCTATTAAATAGATCTAAAATGGGAGAAAGATAAAGCTTCTCTCCAAACACTTTAAATTCTGTAATGTCCGTCACCCACTTTTGGTTCGGTTTCTGGGCACGGAAGTCACGGTTAAGGATGTTTGGAGCTGCTTTTCCAACTTCCCCTTTATACGATTTATACTTTTTCATACGCACCATGCATTTAAGCCCTAGATCTCTCATTATTCGAAGTACTTTCTTTTTGTTGATCTGATATCCTTTTTCCTGAAGCACGTCCGTAATGCGGCGATATCCAAACCGACCTGAGTGTTTGCGGTAAATGAATGAAATTCTTCTTTTCCATTTGCGGTCAGGATCTGGTTGATTCCACTTTTTTATGAAGCTGTAGTAAGTGCTTCTAGGCATCTTGGCTATTTTGATCATTTTAATCACCGGGAAGTCCTTCCTTAGTTCATATATTACTTTCGCTTTATATTGGTTGGTGATTGTTCTTTCTGAACTAAGGCTTTCAGCTTTTTTAAATACGCGTTCTCCATACGAAGGTATTCCAGTTCTTCTATCAGCTCTTCTACCGATGGATTCTGAGAGTTACTCTTGTCCTTATTTTTCCTCTGATTAGATGTCATAATAGAAAGCCCCTTTTCTTTTGGTTCAAGGGCACCTACTCCAGCTGTCTCCCACGTTTTCTTCCACTTGCGAAGCATAGATGGATCAGGGAGATGGAAAATCGCGGATGCCTCTCGAATGGAGTAATTCTTTTCCGTGATAAATTGAATTACCCTCATTTTAAAGGCAGAAGGATAGTTTGTATAGGGAAAGGAAAAAGCCTGATCCCCATGGTAACGAACGAGCAGCACCCAGTAACGGAGAGTGGAATGATCTACGCCCACCTGATTCGCTAGTTCTCGATAACTAATCATTTCGTTTAAATAACGTTTAGCAATTTGAAGTTTCTTTTCCTTGGTAAGATGAGTCATTTATGAGTTCGCCTCCTATTGTTGGAGTGTCCAACAATAGGGGGGCAGTGCAGATCAAGCTGCTGCAGTTTTTCTAGACATTTTTCAACACTGTCAGCAAATAATGTATGTTCCCAGTTCATCTGAACAAATTTCTCTAAAATTGCTTGCACAGTCTGCTTTAGATTTTGCCTTATTTGACTTGCCCAAAAATAATCTTCCTCTTCAAGATAATCAGACTTATATAAATCTAGGATTTTTAGCATATTCTTTTCTGCAGGTTCAGAATCATTCAGCAGTTCCTGAAGCTCCTGCCTGTCGCTTTGAAAATCAGCAGCCAAGGAATATGTATCATTAGCCAATATGATGGGGTTTGTTTCAAGACCTGCTTCTTTAAGTGTTTTGCGAAGCTGATAAACAGTGGTATGCAGCAATGTCATCGCCTTATCAGCATGGATATCAGGCCAAAACTGATCGATTATTTTTGCTTTATGAACTGGATTCCCGCTATTTGACCATAGATAAGCAAAAAGCTCTTTCACTTTTTTAGTCCGCCATTTAATCTCCATTCCGCTATTGTTCACTAAACGCAAGGATCCAAAAGAGGAGATATACATTCTTTGACTTTGAGGCTTTGTTTTTATAAATTCTTTGTAGATTTGTATTTTTTCTTTTACTCTTGAAATTGCCTTTTCTAAGCGTGCTTTTGAGACAGGCTTTAATAGATAATCAGCAGCATTCACCTCAAAGGCTTCTAACGCGAACTGAGGATGTGCAGAAACAAATATAATTTCTATTGGCAATTGCTTCTCCAGTAATTTTTCAGCGAATTGCAGGCCATGTTCTCCGCCTAACTCCATATCGAGGAAAATGACATCCGGCGGGTTCTTCCGCATTTCAGAAAAAGCGGCAGCTGGATCAGTAAAACTGCCTATACTATCTATCTCTTTATAGGATTTCAGCATTTTTTCAAGCATTTTAACAGCATACGTTTCATCATCTATTATGAATGCTTTCATTTCTTCTCCTCCCGCCGAGAATCATTCTCATTTTCTACTATTATACTATATTCTTATGAAAAATTTCCTTAATTTTCTATAAAAATAGGGGTTTTTTCGCAAAAAAAAGAGGAGAGAACCCCCTCCTCTAAATCAGTTTTATCTTATGCTTCGGCTTGATGAACCTCAGCACCTCGATATCTGACTCTCTTATTCTCCCGATGATGTTCACACGTTCATCTGCAGGCAGGTCCCGCAATGTAATCGAGACTTCCCCATTGTATCGTCCATACTTCTCATTATCAGCTGTAATACAGCCTGTTTTCCGTTCGATCGTATTAGCAGCTGGTATTGGCTGTGCTGTTCGTGTGTTCATGAAACGCAGCACATCACGGGCAAAATCCGGTCTTGGTGAATAAACGTCTGCCGCGAAGGAAGAATCCTCCATATGCAGCGTAACAATGTTTTCAACTTCTAAAGCAATTAAGTTCTCCAGTAAACCTTCTCCACTATCAGGGTCACCGATATAAATATCATCCACACCAGAATCCATCAATTCCAATACTGCTGACATTGGATTGTGCTGGCGATGCTTTTCAAGTGTTGGCAGGCCGTCAAATAGAGGACCGCGCTTTTCTCCAATACCTGGGATGAAGGCACTGATTTTAATTCCATAAGCTTGAAACAATTGATTTTGCTTTATAAAAAAGTTCTCATCCAAGCCTGTTTCTTTTTTCGGGTAAAAGTTATGCCAGGCGATGAGCTGCTCTGCTTTTAGTCCTCTTTCAAGCAGATCGATCAGTTCTCTTTCCGTCACTGTACTCGCATTAATTGCCAGCTTATACTGCTGTGCAAGACTGAGAACAAAATCAGTGTCGAAGAATTCATCAAGCCGCAATCCAGCGACACCCAGGTTCTGAAGCTTACTAAAATCGGAAATGCCTAAATGCTTTAATGTATGTTTCGAAACATCTGCATATACTTCCATTCCAGCTTCTTTCGCAGCGGCGAGCAGTGCTTTTGCCCGTTCTGCCAGGTTTCCGGTTTCTTCTGGGATGTGAAGCGAGGTAAACGCCTGCTTGACGCCGAGCTTTCCAGCTTCAGCAATGCGTTTCTCTGCCTTCTCATCGTTCAGGTAGAAGGAAATGCCGATCAATCAAATTCACCAGCCATTTCGTCTTTAAAGCCGAATAGGTAAGTGAAAATGAAGCCTGCTACATACGCAATCACTAATCCGATTAGATAGTAAATGACTTCTCCTGGCACAACGATAAAGGCAAGCGGCAGCCCGGAAACCCCTACAGCAACGGTTGCGACATTATAAATCGCCTGGAAAGCTCCGCCGACACCGGCACCAAGACACGCTGTTAAGAATGGACGTCCAAGCGGCAAGGTAACACCGAAAATCAGCGGCTCCCCGATTCCAAGGATTCCGGATGGAAGCGCCCCGCCAATTGCACGCTTCAAACGCTTTTTCTTTGTTTTGAAATAGATTGCGAACGCAGCACCAACTTGACCTGCTCCACCCATTGCAAGGATTGGAAGCAGCGGGTCATCACCAATCGAGTTGATTAACTCAAGGTGAACTGGTGTTAAACCTTGGTGCAGGCCTGTAACTACTAGCGGAAGGAATGTTGCGCCAAGAACAAAACCAGCAACTGCTCCTCCGATATCTAAAACAGCTAAAAGACCGTTCGTAATGCTATCAGAGATAAAGCCGCCAATTGGCATAAATACAATATAAGTTACAATACCAGTAATCAATAAAGCAATGGTTGGCGTTACAATAATATCAACAGATTGCGGAACGAATTTACGTACATTTTTCTCAACAATCGCAATGAAAATCGCTGCCATGAGGACCCCAATTAAACCGCCGCGTCCAGGCAGAAGTTCTTCGCCAAATAGAGTGATCGTTGCTGCAGCGGGGTTAATGATGAGAATGCCGGCCAAACCGCCCAATGCCGGTGATCCGCCAAATTCTTTCGCTGCATTTATACCGACTAAAATGCCCAGATACGTAAATAGTCCGCCGCCGATAACGGTTAAAATAATCGCAATCTGTGAATCTGCCGCCAGCCACTCTGCCTGAATCAACGCTTTTGAAATACCGGTAATTAATCCGGAGGCAACAAGGGCCGGAATCAGCGGGATGAAAATGCTTGCAATTTTTCTTAGGAAAAGTTTAAAAGGTGTTGCATTCTTTTTATTTATCTCAGATTTCACACTGGCAGCGCGATCTTTTAGATCAATTCCGCCCTCTGATTCTACTAATTTACCAAACTCTTCTGTTACAGAATTGACTTTTCCAGGGCCGATGATAATTTGCAGTGTTTCTTCTTCAACTAAGCCCAGTACTCCGTCTATTTTTCTTAATGCCTCTTTATTGACGAGACTTTCATCAGATGGCTGAACACGCAAACGAGTCATACAATGTGTATAGCTTGAAATATTCGATGCTCCGCCAAGTTGTTCTAGTATTTCTTTGGCTAATTTCTGGTTTTCTCCTGCCATTTTTTCTTTTCCCCCTTTTTGATTTGTCCTTCATCTGTGTAAACAACTGATTATTTGCTTACACCACCCCCCTTATTGATGATCCTTAAGAAATCGAATCGCTTCTCTAGTTTTATCAATGTGCTCAATGGTTTCACCGTATTCAGCGGTGGCCATGCATAAGAAAATAAAATCAATGATCAGAAGCTGGGAAAGTCTTGATGTAGTGGCTGCGCTCCGGAATGGCGCTTCTGTTGAGTCAGAAGTATATAGATGAATATCCGCCAAAGAGCTGACTGTGTTTTGTCCGTATTTTGTTAAGCTGATCGTTTTCATGTTTTGTTTCTTTGCCAGTGAAACGATGCTGACTGCCTCTGGTGTTTCGCCAGAATAAGAAATGGCGAAAAGTACATCGTCTTGATCAGCGTTGGCAATAAGTGTTGCTACGAGATGAACATCCGTAAAAGCAGTTGCCCTCCTGTTAATTCTCAGCAGTTTCTGCTGAGCATCAACTGCGATAATATGGGAAGCGCCAATGCCAAAAAAGTGAACATTTTTTGCCTTTAGGAGCACCTCTATTGCAGTTTCCAATTCATCATGATGAAGCAGCTCAGTCGTATCCTTCATGCTCTGTATACTGTTGCTCATCGTCTTTTGAACGATGGAGTAATACGATTCACCAGGCTCGATATCACGATAGCCCTGCTCCTCAGGTTTCATAAGGTCGCCTGCTATGCGCATCTTTAATTCCTGATAGCCTTTTAAACCAAGGGATTTGCATAATCGAATGACGGCTGCACCGCTTGTATTGGCTTCTTGGCCAAGTTCGCTGACAGTGCGGTCAATCACAGCCTGCGGATGCGCTAAAATATATTCTGCAATTTTCCGTTCTGAAGCCGGCAGCTGCTCCAGTGTGTTTCGTATAATCTTTAAACCTCCGCTTGCCATTTGGTAACTCCTTTTTCCTGTTCTTCAGGTTTATTTTGAGGATAGCTGGATCGCTTTGCGCACATAGCCGCCAGCTTCAGCGAGCAAGCTTTGCGCTTCTGCTTTGCTTACGTCTGCTGTGATCATAATGATCGCTATTTTCACCTGCAGATCCGATTCTGTCAGCGCCTGCTCTGCTATTTCCCTATCTGCCTTCGTGATTTTTTGAATAATGCCAATGGCACGTTCTTTGAGTTTGTGGTTGCTCACATGCACATCAACCATTAAATTTTCATATGCTTTGCCCATAAGGATCATGGAGGATGTCGAAATCATATTTAAAATCATTTTATGAGCCGTCGCTGACTTCAGGCGGGTTGAGCCTGTTAAGACTTCGGGACCGACAATGACTTCTATATTAATTTCTGCTTCCTTCCCGATAAGGGATCCTTTGTTGCAGGACAATGCGACTGTGCCGGCCCCAAGTGCACGGGCGTATTTTAATGCCCCAATCACGTAAGGCGTTCTGCCGCTAGCCGCAATTCCGATAACTGTATCGTTTGCAGTAAGTCCAATTTCTTTCAGGTCTGCTTCACCTAACTCCGGCTTATCCTCTGCTCCTTCAACCGCTTTTGTAAAGGCTCTTTCACCGCCTGCAATGATGCCTTGAACAAGTTCAGGATCTGTGCTGAATGTTGGCGGACATTCAACCGCATCAAGGACGCCAAGTCTGCCGCTCGTTCCTGCACCGATATAGATGAGTCTGCCTCCCTGCTTGAATGACTGAACAACCTGCTCAACCGCTTTTTCAATATCTGCTGTCACTTCTTTTACAGCAAGTGCAACCTTTTGATCTTCTTCATTAAATATACGTAAAATCTCCCCAGCGCTGGCTGTATCTATTTCCATTGATAACTCATTACGCGATTCAGTCGTAAGAGAAACTAGTTCACGATCCAATGTAAACGCCTCCAATTGTTCTTTCTAGCTGTTTCTGTTCTTGATGTTATTTTAACGTGATTGAAATATTAATTCAATATATTTTATTATATTTTAAAATTTTATTTCAATATATAGTTTTGAATGGCATAGGCAACTCCTGCCTCTTCGTTTGTTACAGTGGTGAAATTGGCGGCTTCTTTCACCTCTTCTGGTGCATTGCCCATGGCGATTCCCAGTCCTGCTGCTTTCAGCATGCCAAGATCATTATAATTATCCCCAATGGCGGCCGCTTCGTTTAAGGTGAAGCCCAGTTCTTCTACGACGGTTTGAAGTGCGTATTCTTTTGTGCCGTTTAGCGGTGAGATTTCTAGATTGGCATAATTTAAGCTGCTGCTGATGTGTATATTGAGTTTTTCCTCGTGCAGATCTCCGGCACACTTCATTGTTTTCTCTCTTTCAGCAAAAATGGCGGCTTTGCTGATGTTTGGTGTGTTTTTCTCTAAGTATGTGCGAAGGTTCTCCGTATGCTGCACTAAACATTGGCTGCGGTAATAATCGCATCTTTCTTTGCTGGCGCCAGACTGCTCCAGTGCTAAGATGTTGTGTTCAACCCAGTGCTCATTCCGGTTGTTTTTCTCCGAAACAATCAGCTGATCACCTTCGTAAAGCTGTAAGTATAACCCGTTTTCCTCACAATAGGATGCTATTCTCATCAGGTCATTCTGTTTGAAATGGAGGGTGCTGCGAATTTCTCCATCATAGTTTTGAATGACGGCACCGTTATAGGCAATGATGGGTTCTGCTAAGCCGATATATTCTGCCAGCCAGCGTGTTGATAGAGGGGACCGGCCGCTGCACACAATGACATGCCCGCCTTTGTTCCGATACTCCTGAATGGCTTCTACATTTTTTCTGCTAATCTCTCTGCTCTCGTCTAAAAGAGTGCCGTCCATATCAATTGCTAATACATGATAATTCATTACCTCTCCACCTTCCGATCTGCTCTGTCCATTTAATATGATGTATGCATAAATTTAAACAAATATTTCACTATCAGCATAATAGCTGTGAAAAAATATTTCAAATTGTGATTGGCGTTTTATTTACCTTTCAGCCAACTTAATCGATAGCGAACCGGCAGAACCGCTGCTTGGTTCCTGAAACTTTTTATTTTTGAGTTTCGTTGTATATATAGGAAGTAATTGTTAAAAAAGGAAGGCTCACTGCCGATGATTATGATTTTTTTTCGTGCTGTAAACTTTGCATGATATTGGATTAGAATCCCTTCTCAAAATATTAAGAAAACTTCATATTAATTTAATACAGTGTTAATGATACTGAACTATACTTTCTATGGATTATCTGTATTTTTTAAGCATTAAAACTGGGGGACTACAAAATGAAAATTTTGATTACGACTGAATGTTATTCTCCTGTCATTAATGGAGTGGTTACTTCGATTGTGAACCTGAAGAAGGAATTAGAAAAAGCAGGGCATGAAGTCAGAGTTCTCACATTATCAGATGAAGCAAAATCATACATAGCAGACGACGTCACTTATATAAGTTCTTTAGGGATTGACAAGATTTACCCTGGTGCACGCATCACGCTCTTTAAGAATTATAAACACCTTCAGGAAGTAATCAATTGGAGACCGGATGTTATTCATACGCAATGTGAATTCAGCACCTTTCGTTTAGCAAAATATATCGCAAAGTGCCTTCGTATTCCCATTGTGCACACGTATCATACCGTTTACGAAGATTACACCCATTATTTTTCACCAAACCAAAAATGGGGCAAAGCGATGGTTGCCCTTTTTTCCAGAAAGGTTCTGAAAAACGCCTCTTATGTGATCGCACCAACTGAAAAAGTCAGCACTTTATTAAAGGGTTATCGGGTAACACAGCCAATTAAAGTCATTCCAACTGGCATTGACTTATCGAGCTACACGCAAAACAAATCCATAGAAAACAGAAATAAAATTAGGGAAACTCTGCAAATTCCCGAGCAGAATCGCTTACTGGTGTTTGTTGGCCGTTTAGCTAAAGAAAAGAACCTGGAAGAAATCTTGTCCTATTTTTCACAAATTGACAATCAGAATTTGTCTTTACTCATTGTGGGCGATGGACCGCATAGGCAGTTCCTTGAAAAATATGTAAGGAATCTAAACATTGAGCATAAGGTGATCTTTACAGGGATGGTGGCCCCAAAGGATGTTCCAGCTTATTATCAGGCAGCTGATCTTTTTGTGAGTGCATCAAATAGTGAGACACAGGGCTTGACGTATATTGAAGCGCTGGCGAGCGGGCTGCCTGCACTCTGCAAGAAGGATGCTTGTCTGGAAAATGTAGTGGAAAACGGAGTAAATGGCTGGCTGTTCGAGACATTCAGTGAGTTTGAACGCTATATAAATGATATTTTTATCGATTCTAATGAATACAAAAAGCTGTCCGCTAACGCTGAAAAGAAGGCTTTTGATCATTACTCTTCTGTTGCGTTTGCCAAGCATGTTGAGAGTGTGTATGATCACGCCATCTCTTTCTATCAGAATCCCAGAACAGAAAGAATCTTGTTTACTTGAATCAAAGTGAATTGAATCAATGAATGAAGCCACAGCTAGCATAGTGCTAGTTGTGGCTTTTTCGTTGCCAGAGTTATTTCAATAAAGGGATTCTATCATGATATTTTTGGATGAGTTTTTCGTTATGTTCATCGGATCCGTCGATGTTGCCGCTTAGGAAGATGGGCGGCTCGAAGCCATTGTCGGCCATGAGTTTGATGGCTTCGGCAAAGATGGCATTTAGAATGACAGATCCAACTGCGGTTGAAGTTGGAGCAAAAGGCACCTTTACTTTTTCATAGGAAAGGATCGCGTCTCCTTTTACAGAGTAGTTGTCGATGGCTAAATCGACAGAATTATAAAGATGCTTGCCACTATTATGTCTGGACGGCTGGCTCTTAGAATATTCCATCGATGTGAGAGCGATGACATACGCTCCATTCTTTTTCGCTTGCAATGCAACGTCGACGGGTACAGGGTTTCTGCCTGAAGTTGATAATACAAATACGATATCCTCTGGCCGGATTTCAAACTGTTCTAGAATGGGGGCAACATAATCGTTTTTACGCTCTAACTGAGAAGATCTTAGCGCTCCCTCATGAAGCATGAGCGGCTCAATGAGGATCGGATTGATTGGCACAAGACCGCCTGCGCGATAAAATACTTCTTCAGTTAAAATATGCGAATGCCCACATCCAAACAGCTGGACGATTCCGCCGTTTTGGATAGAAGCCGCTACCTTTTCAGCAGCCTTGATCATCTTTTCCTTTTCATTTTCCTGGACTAGCTGAATTCGTTGGATTGCTTTTTGGAAATATTGGTCGAGCATGTATGTATTCCCCTCCTTGGGTGGAAATTTTGTGTTTTTTACTGAGTTGAATGGAAAGTTTTTGATGGTACTTTGGCTTTTAAATGACAGAAAAGCGCGTATCGATGGGTTTCGGTCATTTGTATGTGCTTTTCGGTCATTTTGGTTTGTATTTCGATCATTCTGGAGAGCTTTTCGATCATTTTGATTTGTATTTCAATCATTCAGGAGAACTTCTAGATCATTTCCGTTTGTTTTTCGATCATTTTTAGAGATTTTTCGATCATTTTAACAGTTTTACGCCTTTTTTGGCTAATTTAAAAGCGATAGGGCTCAATTTTATTATTCTTCTCTTAAAAAAGCGGGAGGATACTCCTTTTTAAGGAAGGGCGGGACTCGGTTTCTATCAATATTTTAGGTTTTTCCATCAAAATTTTCGGTTTTCCTATCAAAATTTTTGGCTTTCCTATCAATTCGCAGCCGTTTCCTATCAAATTTTTCATTTTTCCTATCAAACTGCAAAAATCCCCCCAACCAAACGCAAAAACATCCTCATCCATTTATCCCCCAACAAAAAAACAAGCCAAGAGTTTTCCTCTTGGCCTATCCGTTTAGAACCGCTCCATATTCTTCTCAAATACATTTTTCACTTTTTCCACAACGATTCCGGATCCGCCTGCGTCTTCTACACTTTCAATCATCATGGCAATGAGCAGCTTTGGCGAATCTGGATTGTAGGCAACAAACATCCCATTTTCCTGACCTTTCATGCCTACATTTAACTTAAGCTCGGCTGTGCCGGTTTTTCCGGCGAGCGGGTAATCGTCCATTTTGGCAGCACGGCCTGTTCCGCCTGGCTCTTGGATGACTTTTCGTAAAGCCGAATTCATTATAGCTACGGTTTCTTCACTAATGATATTTTCTTTCCAAACTTGGTTTTTTTCTTCGTTTTCTAACAAAACCGGCTTAATGAGTGAACCTTTATTTATGAATGGTGTGTAGCTGGCAGCAAGGTGGAGGATATTCATTTCCACTTCACCTTGACCATAACCGGAATCTGCCAGTTTTATTTCAGTGTCCATGTTGCCTGTATGTGAAGATTGAAGCGGATACACATATGGGATTTCTTCTTCAAAGCCAAATGCTTTTAACCCTTCCATGAAAGAATCCTTGCCTAACTGCAATGCTTCTTGAGCAAAATAAATGTTGTCAGAGTACATCATAGCCTGGTCGAAATTGACTGGTGAACCCGGATCTTTTACCCGTGTGACTCGATAACTTCCCCATGAGGTGTCCTTTTGCCAGCGCAGACCTTTAATATCCTTTGTTTCGTCTGCTGTTGTGATTCCCTCTTCAAGGCCAATCGCTCCTGTGATTGGTTTCATAACTGAGCCTGGCACATAGTTATGACTGAAACGGTTAAGGAGCGGCTGCTGCTCATTTTCTTCGAGCGTCTTCCACTCTTGTACTGTTAATCCTAATGAAGCAGCATTTGGGTCAAAGCTTGGACTGCTCACTAACGCCATTGTCGCACCTGTAACTGGGTCAATGGCGGATGCAGTGCCGGCACTGCCCTTCAATTCCTCATATAGATCTTCTTGGACAGTTAAATCTATTGTCAGCTGAATCTTTTCTCCATTTTCAACCGGCTTCTCCGCCAGCACTGCCTCTGATCCGTCTTCTTTCGTAATGCTGATTTTAATGCCATTTGTTCCTTTTAGCTGCGTTTCCAGTACTTGTTCAAGGCCCCGTTTTCCAATTAGATCTGTACTGGAGTAGCCTTTGTCTTCATTTTTCTCCAGTTCTTCAGCAGTAATTGGACCAACATACCCAATCAAATGTGCTGCTGATTCTCCAGCTGGGTAGACTCTGCCTTTCACATCCTGTTTTAAAACACCAGGCAGAGAAAATACTTCATTTAGAAGCCCTTCATTATCAGGAGAAACCCTTTTGATCGGTACAAAATGACCAGGCTGCACCCAATCTGCATTCAAGGCATTTTCAATACTCTCCTCGGAAATTCCTAAGCTCTGAGATAGTCCTTTAATGGTTGTTTCCTCATCATTTCCCATTTCCTCCGGCACGATGCCGATTTCATATAGCGTGCCATTAAAAGCAAGCATATCGCCGGTGCGATCAATTATATCACCGCGCTGGGCAGGGATAGAGGTATAGTTTATTTTGTCATTAGCGCCGAGCTCTGGAAAAATAAGGGTCGTATCCCACTCTACAAACCAATTTTCCTCATTCTCATGCTCTTCCTTTATAAGTGTTGCATCATGTGTGAATTCTATTTTTCCTGCAGCACTATTCATTGACGCTGAAAAGGGAAGTGCTGAGCTTTCTTCCTCAAATTCCTGTTCTTCGTCTGCATTCGATGTAACCTCTATATCAGAGATTTGCAGGTCATTATACACTTTTTCATATCGATCTACAAAGTCATCCTCTGATATGGTTTCCTTTGCTTTTGCAGAGAGTAAACGATACATATCGGTAAATTCTTGGTTATTCCAATGTTTAATATATTGCGAAAACTGATCTTGAGGCATAGGTTCTTTTGAACAGCCTGCTAAAACGATAAAAATCAGGAAAGAAGTAGCCAGTAACCATCTTTTTCTCATGAATCCCCCTCCTACTGTATTCTATTTTATCATTCTCATTAGACAAATTTCTACAAGTTGCTCATGCTGAAAATGAACGTATGATGAAAAGTTTTCACTAATGAAAAAAGCTGAACCTGCACAGGCAAATACTAGATGTCTGGGCAAGTTCAGCTATTATATATATGCGCTAATGGCATTCTTATTAATGAAAAATAGGAAAAGTATAAGTTCAGTAAATTTACGTTTCTAGCAGGGAATCTTTTCTAGCTTTTGATCCGTGGCTTGAAGCAGTTTCTCTGAAGCATGTGAAAGATTTTGCAGGCATTCTTTTCTTAAGTCTTCATGGCACACGAAGTTAAACTTAAGATCTAATTCCAGATTTTCAGCAATCTGAGCAATTTTATTTTTCTCTTCTTTTAAAACATGACGCTGAATTTCCTGTTCAAAGTAAGCTACTGTTCCAAATAGTACCTCCATCGTCCTCTCTCCTTGTCTATTTTTTTAACACCCGTTCATGCTGGCAGCCCGACCATCATAGTCCAATATAATTAGAGATACTCCTTCTTTTCGGCAGAAAGACTAATAGCCTTTACTTTCATGCCAAAGGTAAAGAATGTCTATCAGACCTTAGATTCGCGGCTTTGCGTCCTTATTTTTCAATAAGTTTGCCTTTAAACATCTGTTACTTTTATCTTAAGTCTTTATTCTCATTATTACAACAACTTTCAACCATCTTCAACAATTTCCCCGGAAATATTTAAAAAGAGTGATATGATGCACAAAAGATAGGAAATAGTGCCGATATAATAGAAAGGACGACCATAAATCATAGGGATTGGGGTAATAACATGCTGCTGATAGGAAAGAAGAATACAAAAAAGCTAGAGTTAGAACGGAAAGAGTTAGAAGATTCTATTCGAAAGCAAGTTGAGGAAGAAATGGCACATAAGGAAGCCGCACTGCAAGAGACTATTTTCGATTTTCTCCATGACTTACAGCACACCCTGCATCAGCACGAAATGGTAAATGGACAGCATCATACACTTGGCTCATTAGTTGGCAGCATTAAAACTCACTTTGATCACGTTAAGTCATTAAGTGAAGATTCAGTTCTGAATTCAAAAGACCTTTCACAAAAAGGAGAGGTTCTCATTCATTCTGCTGGGGAAATGGTGTCGCGGTCAAACGATGGCAGAGCTTCAATCTTAAAATCTGAAGAACTGATGAAGCAGCTTGGCGCTCAATTGGAGGAAAATTCCCGTAAAATGGAGCAGCTCAATGAGCGATCGAAGGAAATTGAAATGATTGTAAAAGTAATTAAAGAGATTGCTGATCAAACCAATCTGCTTGCCTTGAATGCTTCAATAGAAGCTGCTCGTGCAGGAGAACAAGGGAAGGGGTTTGCTGTTGTTGCAGAGGAAGTTAGGAAACTGGCGGAAAATACAGCTGAGAGTACAGCCAATATTAGCAGTTTGACTAAAAACATTCAGCAGGATATTGGGGCAACTCTACAATCAACCCTGCAAAGCTCCCATCTCATTCAAGAAGGAATGGAGATCAGCAGCGGTTCAACTACAGCGATTGATTCTATCAGCAGCATCATTAGTACCGTACAAAAAGAAGTTGGTGAAGTCATGCAGCAAATCGGCAAGCAGACATATCAATCTCAGGAAACAGCAGACGAAATCAGCAAGACTAAACATATTTTTGATGAGGTAAACGCTTTGCTGAAGCAGCATATTGACGATGCAAGTGTTGTAGACGAAAAGCTTGAAAAGGTTATTGATCAGCTTTCCAATAAATAATAGCAGAAAAAAGGGCACCCAATCTGGATGCCCCTTTCTATTCATTGATTTACGCTTCAATTGTTTCTAAACGATTCTGTACTTCTTCCTCGCTCAATTCATGCTGAATAATATAGCGGTTGCGCGGATTTGTACGGCATTCATCTGAGCAGCTGCGCATATATTTATGCTCATTTTCTTCAGAGCATAAGATTTTTTTGTTGCAGGCAGGGTTTGCACAGTTTACATAGCGCTCGCAAGGTTCGCCTGAAAAATAATCGCGGCCGACGACCACATGCTCTTTCTGATTAACAGGTACGCCAATTCTTTCATCGAATACATACAGCTGACCATCCCAAAGCTCACCTTGGACTTCCGGATCTTGGCCGTATGTGACGATGCCGCCGTGAAGCTGAGCAACGTCTTTAAAGCCTTCCTTCAACAGCCAGCCTGAGAATTTTTCACAGCGGATTCCGCCTGTGCAATACGTAACAATCTTCTTATCTCCAAGCAATTCTTTATTTTCACGCACCCATTGTGGAAGGTCACGGAAGTTTATGATATCCGGTCTGATCGCACCGCGGAAATGACCAAGATCATACTCATAGTCATTGCGCGCATCTAAGACCACAGTGTCTTCATCATTTAAACGCTCGTAAAACTCTTTTGGGCTTAAATATTGCCCAGTCAATTCATTCGGATTCACATCATCTTCAAGACGAAGTGTAACAAGCTCCTTGCGATGGCGAACCTTCATTTTCTTGAAGGCATGTTCCTCTGCTTCATCAATTTTGAATATCATTTCAGCAAAGCGAGGATCAGCTTTCATCGCAGCCATATATTGATCTGTCTGTTCAATTGTACCTGAAACTGTTCCGTTAATGCCCTCATCAGCGATTAGAATTCTTCCTTTTAAACCAAGCTCCTGGCAAAAAGCAAGATGCTCTTGCGCATACTCTTCAGCATTTTCAATTGGGACATACATGTAATACAGTAATACTCGATAATTCTTTTCACTCATTCTTTTTTCCACCTATCAATTGTATATTTGCAAGATATATTTGTATTCAATAGGTTTTAAACACAATTCTTACGTTTTACAGTATAACAAAAGTGTATATAAGTGCGCCAGATTACACTCCAAGTAATTTATGCCACCCATTCCAGCCATCAATGGCTCCCCATAACCCACATTTAACAGTAATGGTTAAAGAATACGCAAGCGTCAGCAAGCCAGAAAGCTGCAGCCAAAGGTTTAGCTGCACCCCTATTTTCTTCTAAAATAAGCAGATTTGTGATCTTTTTCCCAATAGATTATTATTCGATAGTACAAAAAGAATGAAATTTTTTATGAAAATAAACCTATTTTCAGTAAAACTTTCCACTTTTATGCCGATATTAGGAGAAAACACCCGATCTAATAGAAGGAGAGATTAAGAGAAGTGAAAAAGGAAATCGTATCTATTGCTGCAATAGCGATCATCTCTTCTGCTTATGCTGCCCATGCTTCCGCCGATACACATGTGGTTCAAAAAGGAGATACACTTTGGCAGTTATCAAAGAAATATAGTGTTTCTGTTGCAGAGCTTAAGAGTATAAACGGATTATCTTCAGATTTTTTAAAAATCAATCAGCCTATTAAAATCGCTAAAACTGTAACAGCTCCTGCCACAAAACCAGCTCCTCCCGCTGTAAAAGAGCCAAGCAAGCCAAGCAGTAAACCCGTAACACATACATACACCGTTGCATCAGGCGACACTCTATCAAAAATTGCTATAAAACATAATATTAGTCTGCAAACATTGATGAATTTAAATGGTCTGACGACACATCTTATTTTCCCAGGACAAACATTGAAAGTCACATCTTCATCCAGCCAGGGACCAAAAGAAGAAGTGAAGCCTGCTCAGCCTTCACAGCCAGCACCTGCTCTTACACAGTACATGGTAAAAAAGGGTGATACATTAAGTAAAATTGCTGCACAGACAAAAACAAGTGTAAGCGACTTGAGAAAGTGGAATGGCTTAAGCGGCGATTATATTTTTGTTGGACAAGTGCTGATGCTTCAGAAAAATGAGGCAATTGCTCCTGAAGGTCCTGCTGTTCAAGTTCCAAAGGATGTACAGGATATCATCTCAGCTGCTAAAAACCTTCTAGGCAAACCTTATATTTGGGGTGGATCAACATTAACAGGGTTTGACTGCAGCGGATTCATCTATTACGTACTAAAACAAACTGGGTCACAAATGGGCCGGTATTCAACGGATGGCTATTATAGCCGCTCCTACTATGTATCCACGCCGCAGCCTGGCGATATTGTCTTTTTCGAAAATACGTATCGCAAAGGAATATCTCATATGGGCATATACTTAGGAAATGATGAATTTATTCATGCAGATTCAACACTAGGAGTCACCATATCAAACATTAATAATGCTTATTATCAAAAACACTTCGATGGGTTTAAACGTTTTTATTGAATAAAACAGTCTTTGCTGCCTTTAGTAAGGCAGCTTTTTTTGCGTTTGGTCAATGGTTTTTTGTCTTCCCTTCTACCTCCCACTTTGAAATGTTATAATAAAGAAATGCAGAAAATGAGGTGACCGTCACCTTCAGTTTTCATTATTGAACGTGGAATTAAAAGGAGGCTTGGCAGGATGAGAGGAATTCCAGAGCATTTAGAGGAGCCATTGCAGCTTGCTTCTCAAGAACTTAAGGGCATGCTTCATGCAGATGCCGAGGATGATGTAAAGCTTGTCCATAAAGGTCTTATGCTTTATCGGCAAGGGCTTGTCGGCAGCCTTAGTGTACAGGGCGAAATCATTTCGGCCGTAGTTCAGGATGTGACGCCAGCGAATGTATTGCTCGATCTTGATTTTTTTTCAATGAGTGAATGCTCCTGTCCTGCCGATGGTTTTTGCCGGCATCAAATGGCTGTGTTTCTTCAGCTGCTTTCACGGGCACACAGTGTTTCCGAATGGGTTGAAGAATGGCGCAAACCGCTGAAGGAAATGCAGGATGCTAAAGGCTGGAGTCTGCAGAAAGCACGCGACTTGCTGAAAACAGCAGGCATGATGAAGCCCTCTTATGATAGATGGATTGAAACGTTTGAAGTTAGTTTTGAGGAGCTTTTTTATAGCAAAGGAATTATTAAACCTTACATTATTCCTGAAATCTATTCTATTTATATACGCCGCTTACGAGCAGGAGCGCCTACTGAGCGGGAATGGCGCCTTCTATACGAGCTGATCGGCTCTATCTACACGTTCCGGAAGCTCGCAGATTTATCACAGCGATTAGAATATGAAGAAGCTGTCATTCACCGTTATTATGGCCATGTGTTTCAGTCGATCATGGACGATGTTTTCGAACGAATGAGGACTCTATCCGCACAGTCTTTTCCATTTGCCTTTGATGACTTTATTGAGCGAATGAAGGATGATTCCATAGAGATTTTAAAGGGAGATGCTCCATTAGAGTATGAACGGATTCATCTGTATCGAATTCTCTGGACGACCTTCTTTACGAAAAAAAACTGGCGTCAGGATGAACGTGAAAGGCTGCAGAAAATCAACACAGATCACTCCTTCTCTCTAAGTGCAGCAGCAATTCATATTGATTTTCTGCTGCGGCAGGATGAGGATGCCTTACGTGCCCTTAGCGAAAGGGATTCAAGCCTTACCACCTATATGCTTTATTGGATCGAGACGCTGAATTCGCAAAAGGATTGGAAGCGGGCAGGCTTATATCTAGAAGTGTTTATCAGTAAGCTGCACGATTACTTGCAGCAGCAGCCTGATTACTATACATGCCGGGATTTCACCAGATTTGCCATTAAGGTTATTTCTCCATTCTGCACAGAAACCGGCAGCATGGACCTTTTCGAGCGTGCACTTGAAGAAACTCTGCCATATAGTTATAGCGAGTATGAATATCTTCTTTTTGAAAATAAGGAATACGAAAAATGGGGCGATTTGCAGGCGTATATTGGTTTTGATATGGGAATCCTGCAAAACGACCGGATTAAAACACTAGAAAAGGCCGATCCAATCGTCCTTCTTCCTCTATATCATCATGGAATTCAAAGTGATATTAATATGAAAAACCGTGATCATTACAAAGCGGCTGTCAGAAAGATGAAGAAACTGCGCACGCTATACAAAAAGCTAAAGCGTATGGATGACTGGTCGCTTTATCTGGATGAGATTTTACTTAAAACAAAGCGCCTTCGCGCCTTTCAGGAAGAGTGCAAAAGGGGTAAGCTGATTGATGCTTAAAACAAGATATCTTCATATTAAATTGGATAGAGACGCTGACGGCCGTTACTTCCTTTATGCCGTGGACGAATATGGTGCTCCATATGATCCTCATCACTGGAAACAGCTGCTCTTTGGCCGTCATGCAGGCAGCTTTTATGGAACCATGCTGACGGAGGAGAGCCGAAACGGCGTCAGCGGTGTCATGTTAAACGGATGGGAGCTTGTGTCGCTTTTTTCCGCAGAACAGTTCAATAGGCTGATTGAATGGGATTGGGATGAATATACACAGCTTTGTCTGGCAGCTGCTCCAGCCTTATATGATTCGATTATTCATAAGGATTGGATTCCCGACTTTTCCGTCTGGGAACAAGATGAGTTCCGCTGGGAGCTTCCTAAGAATGTATTGCATGAATTTGATCCATCCTTTTGGGAGCAGAATGTGGAGGATATCCCTGTACAAACCTTCATCGGTGACATGTTCCATTATGCACTCGGAGAATATTTAAACCGCAACCGGGAAGCAAGAGCAAGCTTTGGCGAAAAACTTGAGAAGCTGAACAGTGAACATTTATCCGCAGCGCATCTTGCTGCCTATTTTGATGAAGAAAGCTTTCAGCGCTGGATGGGGATCAAAGAAGACGATACGCCTTTTACGATTGGTCTTAAGCTTGAGGAGCCTGGTGAAGCAGAACTTCATTGGAATGTGACGGTTTTTCTGCGCGGAAAGGCTGACCCTGAACTTTTTGCTGATTATAAAGATTACTCTAATTATCAAACAGATTGGCATGATCATGAAGATAAAGTAGAGCTTGAGCTCCAGAGATGGCTAAAGCTGTTTCCATGGCTTAGTAATGGCAAAAATGGGATTACCACGTTTCTGACTGAAGATGAGGCTTGGATGTTCCTAACAGAAGCAAGTGAAACATTGCTTGCACTAGGTGTTGACATTCTGCTTCCTTCCTGGTGGCAAGCCATGAAAAATGCGAGCATGAAGGTAAAGGCACGGGTAAAGAGCTCGCAAAGTCATCGCCCATCCTTTGTTGGCCTGCAGTCGATGCTTGATTATGACTGGCGTATTTCAATGAATGGAGTCGATTTGACCGAGGAAGAATTTCACGGCATGGTCGAAGAAAAAAGAAAGCTTGTATACATTCGCGGCCGCTGGATCAAGCTCGATCCGCAGTTTATTCGCCATATTCAAGATATGATGAAAAGAGCGGAAAAGGAAGGCTTGCATGTACGGGATCTTATTGAACAGGAGCTTTTAGCGGAGGAAGCTGGACATGATGAAGAGCTTGAAAACCCGCAAAGCTTTGCACGTATTCAAATTGAATTAAATCGTCAATGGAAGCAGATGATCAAGCAGCTGAGAAATCTGAAAGAGATTCCTTTAGCTGATAGTGCTGAAGGCTTCTACGGCGAGCTTCGTCCATATCAGCAGCTTGGAATGAGCTGGCTTCTGTTTCTGCGCCGTTATGGATTTGGCGCGATTCTTGCTGATGATATGGGGTTAGGAAAAACAATTCAGCTTATTTCTTACCTATTAAAAGTACGGGAGATGGAAGAAGGGCCGGCATTGATTATTTGTCCGACCTCCGTGCTTGGCAACTGGCAAAAAGAGATCGAACGATTCGCACCAGACATGAACGTTTATTTGCATTACGGTCCAAATCGTCCAAAAGGCGAGGCATTTGCTGAGATCTGTCAAGGCGCAGATGTGGTCCTTACCTCTTATGGTTTGACACACTTAGATCTTGATGAGTTTGAAGCGATGGATTGGAGCTCTATTTCCATTGATGAAGCCCAAAATATTAAAAATGCCGGGACAAAGCAATCAAGAGCAGTGCGCAAACTAAAGGGCAAACATCATATTGCTCTTACAGGAACACCGATGGAAAACCGTTTGTCGGAGCTATGGTCCATTTTTGACTTCACCAACCATGGCTATCTTGGCAGTCTTGGACAGTTTCAGAATAAATATGTCCTTCCCATCGAAAAGGATGACGATAAAGACAAGGTTCGTCAGCTTCA
The DNA here is from genome assembly GCF_001636345.1 of Cytobacillus gottheilii. Taxonomy (GTDB): domain Bacteria; phylum Bacillota; class Bacilli; order Bacillales; family Cytobacillaceae; genus Cytobacillus; species Cytobacillus gottheilii. The sequence continues at coordinate 526,759 of NZ_KV440945.1, read as the reverse complement.
AGCCTATATACGTCCCTTCCTTTTAAGAAGGACGAAACAGGATGAAGAAGTTGCTCTGAATTTACCGGATAAGCTCGAGCAAAAGGAATATTGCCCGCTGACAGCCGAGCAAGCTTCCCTATATGAACAGCTTGTTCGCGATACATTTGCGCAAATTGAAACATTAACCGGACTCGAACGCCGAGGCATGGTCCTGCAGCTGCTGGGCCGCTTAAAACAATTATGCAACCATCCTGGACTGTATTTAAAAGAAGAAAAGCCAAAATCCATCCTTTCGCGCTCTTCGAAGCTCGAAAAGCTGCACGAGCTGATTAGCGCTGTTCGGGAACAAGGGGAAAGCTGTCTTATTTTTACTCAGTATATTGAGATGGGCAGGATTATTCAGCAGATGCTGAAAAGTGAATTCCAGCTTGATGTGCCATTCTTAAATGGAAGTGTGCCAAAACAGGAGCGCGACAACATGATCACGCGTTTTCAAAACGAGGAGTTCCCTGTCTTTCTTCTGTCTCTAAAAGCCGGAGGAACTGGGCTGAACTTAACAGCAGCAAGTCATGTCATCCATTTTGACCGCTGGTGGAACCCAGCTGTAGAGAACCAAGCTACTGACCGTGCTTATCGGATTGGCCAAAAACGATTTGTTCATGTTCATAAGCTGATCAGCACCGGAACTCTTGAGGAAAAAATAGATGTGATGCTTGAGAAGAAACAGTCCTTAAACGATCAGATTATCCAAAGTGAAAGCTGGATTACGGAGCTTTCAAATGATGAATTGCACGATCTTGTTTATTTGAGTTAATTTATCTTTCATCATGTTTGAAGCAAGCGGGAAATATTCCATATTCCCGCCTGCTTTTTTTATTGCAATCGACCTATGTTCCCTTTCGCCAGTGGTTTTTTTCTTGCTGCTGGATTCAAAACATAACTGACCCAATTTCCCTCTTTTATTAAAATACTATAGAAAAATTCCTTTCCATCTGGCTCAGGGAAACAGATTTCTAAATGATTGTTATGTAGTTGGTATTGAACCTGATTCTTTGGGTGATTTGTATTATATTGAAGTGTCAGCGGCATGTTTTCGATTAGCGGGAGCCTTTGATAGGATTTGATCTTTGGACGCTTACTAAGAAGTACAGCATCCCCAAAACTTGGACGATGCATCATGTCGATTTCATTACAGATTCCCTTATAGAAAAGAAATTTCTCTTCCATGGTTTCACCTCCTCTTACCTAGATTTTTACAACAAATAAATACTAAGTATTTACTCTCAGTTCTTTTCTCCTATAACTTTCCATAATCCTCCTTTTTTCTTCTTTTTTCTCCACTTTTTGTGTCAATCCTGTGAATTTGCAAGTTATATCCTTTTAAAATCAGTTAGAAAAAAACCAGTGCAGCTGCACTGGAAAATGGGGATTAGGGGACGTTATTTGATTTTCTCTAATGAGGCTGTGTTTGGGGAATTCCTTTTAGCAGTATTAGATATTATATTACTGAGCTTGCTGGCTTTGTGCTCCCTGGTGTGTCAACACTCTCCTTTCTTCCTCTAAGTCAACCAGCTGGCGGGCATGCTCATTTTTGCTTTGCGAGAGGATGATGAGCTCAAGCTGTCCCACTCTTTTTGACAGCTCTTCTACTCTTTGATTCGATTTTCCCAGCATTCTAATCAAACTCTCAAGCATGCATTCGACCGTGTTATCTGAAGCAGCTCTATCATACATAATTGTTAAAACTCCCTTCCTGCTGGTACTTCAACTGGTTCTTTCCGTTTATCAAGGAAACGGACGCTCTCTGCAACCACCTCGGTTACATAAACTCGTTTTTGTTCATTGTTTTCATAGTGCCTCGTTTGGATTCTGCCTGTAATGCCAATCAGTGAGCCTTTTTGGCAATAGGACGCTGTATTCTCAGCCGTTTTCTTCCATAGTGTGCATTGAACAAAATCAGCGTCAATTTCTCCCTGCTGGTTTTTGTATTGACGATTGACGGCCAGCACCACATTTGTGACCGGCTTGCCATCCTGCGTTCTCTTCAGCTCAGGATCCTTTGTAAGACGCCCGACGAGGGTGACTTGATTAATCATTGTATTTCCAGCTCCTTTCTTTTGATGATCCCAGCTTAATGGAAATCGATAGCATATGTAAAATCGCCAAAATTCAATTTTTGAACATAATCATTTAAAAATATTTATATTTTTTCTAAAAGGAAATAGCTTTTTTGTTTTTTATAATTCAATTTTACAATTTCAGACAAAAAAATCGTTATGTCGATTCTTTTAGGAAAATTCGTTTTCATTCGGCAATGTGTTATACTTTTACTAATAAATAGGATCGAATGGAGGCAGCGTGCATGAAGACGTTTAAGTTAGTTTCGATGCAGGTGGTCGAAGAGGATAAGCTCACGGATATTGTGCTTGATGACGGTTTGATCATTAATAAAGAAGACGAGAACAGCACATGGCTTTTGGAAGCATATATAAACAGTCAGTATAAAAGCTATTTTCAGCAGAAGTCAGATCAAGAACTTGTTGTTCAAGTAGTCATTTCTAAGAAGGAGAACGATCCGGCTGCTTTCTTAACAACCATTTTATCGATGAACGAATTTGATGACCATATTAGCATTTTATTTAAAGGTCAATTAAAGCGCACAAAAAGTGATTTTGCTGAGATTCTTCTTCAAGATCTATTAACACAAGGTTTAACCGGCGAAGACCTCATGAATGAATTTAAACTAAAAATGCGGAGCCGTCCGAAGTTAGCTGCAAAATAACGTTCCTATGACCCGCACGATTTCTATAAAAGCTTTACTAAATACAAAAAAACAATCCATTATGAGGATTGTTTTTTTATTGTGTTGTCACTTTTAGTCGATCATGCCTTATTTGGCAGTGTGACATTATTATGCATTTTTCAATTGCTCAATTACATATTTCGCTTCCATTTTACAGGAATAGTCCATTTCCTTGCCCGTCTGCTTTTGGAGAGATTCGATCTCCTCCATTTGTTCATCTGTTGGCTTTTCTGAGAAGATTTTCTCGATTATTTCGTTAATTTTCGCAGCAAGTTCTTGATGAAATTCAGGGTCAGCTTTCATTTCGTCACTGACTTGGCTATACCAGGAAGAATGATTCTGTATATACTCTTGCCACTCAGAAACAAAGCGCTGAATATCAAATTGCTCTTCGTCCCATTGAATATTGCTCATATACCGTTCAAAAGAAGTTGTAATGGAACGAGATACACTTATTTTGATTCCTTGCGAAAGATCTTTAAACGCCATGCTTTTAAAAGTACCCCCAATCTAAGCTCTGCAAATGAATAAAGTCTATTTGTAATCATACCATAAAAATATTGTAATTAGTAAACAGTAAATGTCATAAATAGTCGATTCCTATATAGTTTTTTACATAATTAGAGAAAATATGTCTTACTTTTCATCTTTAGGTCATACTCTATTTTTAGCTTAACATGTATTGAATTTTGTTTAAAGGAATATTGGTGTGTTTAGGTCACTTGAGGAGGTCGTGTTAAGTAGCTTATTTGAAGAAAGGACAGGCTCCAAAGCCTGTCCCTAATTAGAATTACTGATTATCTTCTTCGTTATCTTTCATTTCATCTTCAATCATATCTTCGCCAGGATTGTCTTCGCCTTCAGTCTCTGTATTCATGCTAGGATCGCCAGTGTCATTAGCATTTGGATCAGTAACATCATCGTTACCTTCATTCATATCCATATCGCCGTTGTCACCTTCGTTCATGTCCATATCCATGTCCATGTCTTCGTCACCAGCTGGGTCCTCCACATTGTTATCCTCTGGCGGCGGGTCCTGCTCGTCATTTCCGCAGCCTGTAAGAAGCATGGCTGAAAGTAAAGAACCTCCAACGATCTTTAAAAGCTTGTTATTCATAATGTTAGCTCCTTTCTTCGTTGTTTATTGTCGACCTGTTATTCGGTCTTTTTTTATGTTTCCCAAAACAACAAACAACTTGCATGAAATATTTTAAAAGCAGTCAATTTCTGATCTTGCCCTTGCATATTAATACATACACTTATTGGAGAGGTTATAAACGCTGGTTGGTTGTCCAATAATATCCAGTTTATCTGGTGAAGAAAGCGGTTAATTTATATGATTTAACTTTTCCCATCTAAAAAAGGAGGAAGAAAATCCTCTCCAGCAAGTCTGCAGGATCTCAGCTTTTTCTTTTTAAGCAGCAGGGTTTCAATTACTACATTTCAACCATGTGTAACAGTAATGCGAAACAGCAGCAATAAAAAACCCGAGTGATCAGAAAGGTTATTCTTTCATCACTCGGGTTTATAGTTGATTTTAAATTTAAGCCAGCATAACCTAATTATTATTTTAACGCAAACATGATTTCTGCTTCGCAAACGATTTCTTCGTCTACGGTTGCAGTGCCTTTGCCTTTGCCGATTGGACCTTTCACACGAATAATTTCAACTTCAAGTCGAAGCTGGTCTCCTGGTTTTACTTGGCGCTTAAAGCGGCAGTTATCAATGCCTGTAAAGAAGGCAAGGCGGCCTCTATTCTCTTCTTTCTTTAGCATGGCAACTGCTCCAACTTGTGCAAGTGCCTCAACGATTAGGACACCAGGCATCACTGGGTAATCAGGGAAATGGCCGTTAAAAAACTCTTCGTTTGCTGTTACATTTTTAAGACCAATCGCTTTTTGTCCTTCCACGACCTCTAACATTTTATCAATAAGCAAAAACGGATAACGATGCGGAATGATTTCTTTAATTTGTGTAATATCGAGCATTTTTAGTACCTCCTCCTATTATTAGGTATTATTGTACTAAAAAACCCGTTGAACCGCAAAGTTAAATGGGGAAAGAACAAGGAACAGAGCCGTTTTTGTTAAAACTAGCACGTTTGGTACAAGTTTTTATTGTTTTCCCCTATTGAATGGTCTTTTCACGTGTAAAAAATTACAAATAGTAAGTTAGTCGAGCTATTTATAGCTGATATCCGCCGTCCAGAAAATATATCCACCGTAAAAAAATTATTTTTGCCGTTATTTCAATATATCCGCCAAACTCCAACTCACCCTCCGAACATAAAAAAAGCAGACCTCCTAATAAAGTCTGCTAAACCATTTATTCTTTTTCAACAAGATCGATAATATGAGTCCAGGTTGACTTTTTAAAGATGTCCTTTGCATCGCCATCCCCCATAACTCCATACCCGACTGCAGCACCAGCAATGGCACTGATTGCAATCAAGACAGCGACAATTATAATCCGAAGCCAGATCGGAATAAGACGAATGCGGATTCGTCTTGCACGCGGTTTTTCTTCATTTACTTTTCGTTCTTTTTTCACTTGTTCGCGCGTTTTCGCCGCTTCTTGATTATGACTGTTTACTGACATGTTCTAAGCTCCTTTAGCGAATTCCGTTGACTAGACCCATCATTTGGTCTGCCATCGAAATCGATCTGGACTGAAACTGGTAGGAACGCTGAAGATTGATCAGCTCGGTCATCTCTTTTGATAGATCAACATTGGATTGCTCTAACCTTCCTTGAGCGATTCCAATCTGATTACGAAGAGGCCCATTCAGCTCTGTTAAAATCTCCTCTGCTTCTACTCCCAAATCAGCCATATTTTCAGGCAGACCTAATAGGTTTCCGCCCTTTTGTTCTAAAAACTGTGGCTTATTCACATATGAAATTCCCAAATCATAACTTGCCGTTCCTCCGCCAGGGACATCAACGGTTAGTCTGCCTGTTTCCGAAAGAGCAAAGTTAGAAGCTTGTGCGTTAATGGTGATTGGATTATCATTTTCATCCAGGACAGGATAGCCATTTCCCGTTACAAGCATTGTTTCGTTTTGAGAGATCGGCGTTAAATAAAAGGCACCGTCTCTTGTATAACGAATGGCAGAACCATTATCATTCTGTTCAAGCACTCTGAAAACCTGTCCTTCTGCTGTTAGCGCCATATCAAGCGGGCGATCCGTTGTTTTCAGGTTGCCCTGCGCCATTACAATTTTTGAAATCGCAAGCTTTGCACCTGTACCCTGACGAATGCCATTCGGTGTCAGCCTCCCAGCATCCCCTGCCCCTGGAGCACCTGGTCCATTGTTAAATTGCTGAAACAGCAGATCAGTGAAGTTCGCTTCTCTTCTTTTGAATCCATTTGTATCAATGTTGGCTACATTGTTGCTGACAATGTCCATTTGCTTCTGCAGCTGTGCCAATGTATTGGTTGCCGTGATCATCGTTCTATTCATTGTTTTTCTCCCTTAGAAAGTATAGACATGATTATCCGATGCGCCCAACTTCATTTGCAGCCTTTTCCATGCTGCGGTCATATGCCTGCAGAACCTTCTGATTCGCTTCAAACGCGCGATAAGCTGTCATCATGTCGGTCATCGTGCGACTGACATCTACATTTGAGCGCTCAAGGAATCCCTGCTGAAGGTTAAACTGCACACCGCCGGCCAGATAGGCACTAGGCAAATTGTTGCCATCTTCTGTCCGGTAAAGGCCATCTCCTTCTTTAATCAGTCTGTTGGCATTGTCTGTATAAGCAACTCCAAGACGAGCCACTTCGCCATTTGCACCTGTCAGGATGCCTTCCTCATTAATAGAGAAGTCATCACTTGTCAGCTGAATCTGCTGCCCTGCATCATCCAATACATACAAGCCGCTGGCCGTTGTTAAATATCCTGCTCCATCGAGAGTGAAGTTTCCGTTACGGGTATAACGCTCTTCTCCAGAAGGTCCAGTAACAGTGAAGAATACTGAACCAACTGCATCTTCCTCCCCATTGTCAGGGACATTCACATTGATTAAGGATACATCTGTATTTAAACCTGTTTCTTTTATATCACCTTGAAGGAAATTAGGAATCACTTCCTGCATATACACACCTGTGCTTATGCTGCCGATTGTTGTGTTTCCAGGTATATTTAAACCCTTCTCTGTCGGAATAGATTGCTGATCCATACGCTGAAGCAGCATTTCCGGGAAGCTTCTAATAGCAGACTGATCTGCTTTAAATCCTGGTGTATTCGCATTCGCCATGTTATTTGAAAGCATTTCTGTTCTCCGCTGCTGAGCAAGCATTCCGGAAGCCACTGTATAAAATCCTTTAAACAAAATTCTCACCTCTTAAAATACTGAACGTCTCCTGAAAAGACGAAGCAGCGGATCAAAAACGCAGAAAAAATAAAAGCTATTTACGTCTTACTTTTATTATAAAAAAAAAATCAACAATATACATTAAAAAAATAAAGGAAAAAGTCATATTTTGAAAAAAATTGGCGAAGCATGTGCAAGCTATTATGAATTGCCGATAAAGCATGTCTGCATGTTTCACTATGTTACTGAAAAAAAGCTGCCAGAATTTCTCACTGGCAGCTTTTTAATTAACTAAATTTCCGCTTAGGCAGCTTGTCAATATTATCAAGCATAATGCCTGTTCCAATTGCTACACAATCCATTGGATTTTCGGCAATAAGCACAGGAACCTTCAGCTCTTCTGCTAAGAGCATATCAATGCCGTGTAGCAAAGCGCCGCCGCCTGTTAAAATAACACCGCGGTCAATAATGTCTGCTGAAAGCTCAGGCGGTGTACGTTCAAGTACGCTCTTAGCTGCCTGAACAATAACAGATACCGATTCTCTTAACGCCTGCTCGATCTCTTCTGAATACACAGTAATGGTTCTTGGCAGTCCTGAAACCATATCACGGCCGCGAATATCCATTTGCTCACTTCTTGAACCAGGGAAAACGGTTGCGATCGTTGTTTTAATATCCTCTGCCGTTCTTTCCCCGATTAAGAGTTTATATTTTCTTTTGATATATTGAAGAATTTCATTATCAAATTTGTCACCAGCCATTTTAATGGATGAAGAAGTGACGATGTCGCCCATTGAAAGAACTGCTACGTCTGTAGTACCGCCGCCGATATCAACTACCATGTTTCCGCTTGGAAGGAAAATATCCATCCCCGCACCAATTGCAGCGACTTTTGGTTCTTCTTCAAGATATACCTTTTTGCCGCCGCTCTTTTCTGCTGCTTCTTTAATGGCTTTTTGCTCAACGCTGGTAACATTGGTCGGACAGCAAATTAAAATGCGCGGTTTTGATAAAAATCCTTTTACATCAAGTTTGTTGATAAAATATTTTAACATTGCTTCTGTTACATCAAAATCAGCAATTACGCCATCTTTTAAAGGACGAATTGCCACAATATTTCCCGGTGTACGGCCAACCATGCGGCGGGCTTCTTCTCCAACGGCAAGTACCTTGTTTGTATTTTTATCAATTGCCACAACTGAAGGCTCGTTCAAAACTATTCCGCGGCCTTTCACATGTATGAGCACATTGGCCGTCCCTAAATCAATTCCAATATCCCTAGCAAACATTCTCTTTCTTTCCTCCTTGAAATTTTGGCCCGCACTGTCCGCAGCGGCTTAAGCAGTAAGACACAGACATTGATGATCACTTCAAAGCCTGAGGTGGCCTATATCAGTTTTAGTACAGTACATATCTTTAATTTCCCTCTGAGAAGTTCTTCACAATTAGCGCAAATCATTCTCAGCAAACGATGTCTTTATGAAAAATTGCGAGCAGAAAAAGACAGACAAAAAAGAGCCTTTTTTCCCACATCTATTAGCTAAACTAAGTTATTATCCTAATTGTATATTTTAGCACATCTATCTATAATAAAGTAACTTTTTGTCAAATTATATAGAACAAATTAAAGAATTTGTCGAATTCGTTCCTATCCAGTTTATCGACCTAATTTCTGGAAGAACCTAGGTCCCTTGTCCATCATATAAAAAACACAAACGGTATACATAGAATCCAGAAAACATTCTTTGCATACCGTTTGTGTTACGTCTTGTTTTGTGTGGTTCCCTTATTAATTGATGGGCTCCCCCTCTAGCTCTTCCTTTTTGTACTTCATTTTAGTGGCTTCTCCCCCACGGAGATGTCTGATGGATTTATGATAATCTAAAATTTCCTTTACTTCATTTGCAAGATCGGGATTAATTTCAGGAAGTCTTTCTGTTAAATCTTTATGGACTGTACTTTTGGATACGCCAAACTCCTTCGCAATCACGCGAACTGTTTTTTTCGTCTCCACGATATACTTTCCAATCTTGATAGTTCTCTCTTTGATGTAATCGTGCACACCACTCGCCCTCCCTAAATTGGATGTGAGAAGTGTGAAATGAGACTCGCTTTTATCTTTGTCCTATACGATAGTCCGCACAATTTACCTGCGGCAGAAAGGCAAAACCTCTCCATTTACCTGCTGTAAATAATCATCTGCTCCTGCTCATTCACTGATAGCATTAAAACGATACCCACCTCAAACATTCTCTTTGTAAGGTTTGTAACATTTTATTAGCTTGGATGAAGATATATGCACAATTTCATGAATCGGGACAAGTCATTGCTTATTTTTTTCAGAAAACTTACAAATTTGCTTATTTCTTTCGGCAATTTTTTAAAAAATCCGGCTATATCATCCGTATTAGTTCTATAGATTCGTGTACTATGACCCATTTCTTTCAGCTGATTAAAAAATCCACTTAGGACAATATCTCTTAAATTTCTGCAGCCATTCTCCCATTTGCATCATAAAAAATAACAAACCTTATTCTCCCCGTATCCATCTGCCTATCAATTCAATAATCCCTTTCCAAATTTACAGTTCCATTCGTCTATTGATGAGTTTTGTATTCACTGTTTTCGTGTATATAGTAACAAAAACCACTATGATTTCTTGCCTATTGTCGCTTCGGGACTATTCACATACACTTATGCTGACCAAAACGTTCATAAATATGGGTATACAGCCAGATTCACCCAAACATATATAAAGTTAATTAAAGGAGATTTAAGATGGAAAAAGCTGTTTTAAGACCTAGGAAGGCACGAATTGATGAAACGCGAAAGAAGAAAATGAGGATAAGAAATACAAAGCTTGCGACAGTCACGGTGGCAGCCGCTGTCACAGCTTCTGCTATTGGCCTTGGCGGAAAAGAAGCAAAGGCATCTGCAGGCACGTATGAAGTGGAGAAAGGCGATACGTTGTACCGAATTTCGAAGGATTTTGATTTAACCGTCCAGCAGCTCAAGGAAATGAACGACTTACACTCGGATAAAATTTTCCCCGGACAGAAACTGGAGGTGCCAACTGAATATCACACAACAGAAACCTTCCTTCAGCACGCAGCTATTTACACAGTAGTCCCCGGTGATACATTGTGGAGCATTGCAGACCGTTATGGCGTGCCAGTATCTGAATTAAAAAGCTTGAATCATCTTCAAAATGATATGGTGCTCATCCACCAGCGCCTGATCATTATGGAGGATATCGCTGTTCAATCCGCTAAAATTATCGGAGCTGCTGATAATTTTACCGTTGAATTTCAAGCAGGCGGCCGCCATTTCGCCTTAAAAGTTCCTTATGGCACGGCACAGGAATATCAGCGCCTTGCGGGAAAAACGGTCATTGTGACACATAAAAACGGTTCTGTTATTAATATTCAGAAATAGAAGAGAAATTAAGTTTATCGTGGTGAATGTAAAGCTGCTGCTTTTCACCTCAAATTCTTGAGTGCCATGCATAGGGCTGAATCTATTTCCTAAACAAGAACAAAAACCCGGACATTATGTCGGGTTTTCGTTTTTATCATCTTATGCGTTAGCTGAGTCCTCTTCAGAATGGTCACCAGTATGGTCCCCTTCTTCTTCAGAGCCGCCTTCTGTATCAGTTTCTTCATCAGAAGTGCCTTCATCTTCAGCTTGGTCATTTGGATTTGTTGTGCTGTCTTCACCAGGTGCTGTTTCAGTGCCTTCTTCTGGAGCAGAGCCATCTTCAGGCGCTGTTTTTTCGCCATCTTCAGGTTTTGCTTCCTCATCACCTTCTGGAGCAGAACTTTCTTCAGAGCCATCTTCATTGTCAGCTGCCTCTGTGTCTCCAGATAAATCAGCTTCCTGTAATGCACTTAGAGATTTGTTAAAGTACTCATGCGGATTAACTGCCTGTCCATCCTTGCGAATTTCAAAGTGGACATGTACACCTGCATCTTCATTAAATAGGCTTTGTCCTGCTTTAGCTAAAACATCGCCTTGCTTAACTTGATCGCCAACCTCAACATTCATCTCAGTAACAGATTGATATTGTGTTACAATACCTTCTGTATGTTCGATTTCAATTTTGTTTCCAAGCGTTCTATCTTCCTCGACCTTTGTCACTGTACCGCTTAGTGATGCAAGGACATCAAATGTCTCCCCATCCTTCATAGCGATATCTATACCAGTGCTAGGGTGGTAGATGTTATTATAAACGATGAGCGCAGCCTCTTGATCTGCAGTGTCAGCACTATGATCATAGAACTGTGTTTGAATAACAGCAGTATCTTCATCAGCTACAGGCATTTTGAAGTCTTCTAGTGAATTTGTTACTTCAATTGCCGGTTCTTCTGTTTTGCCAGTAATATCGGTAGCTTCATGATCAAATTCATCTGACTCTATCGCGCTATCACTGCTATTTTGATACCATAGAACCGCCGATAAAATAATAGCTGCACTTGCAATGTAGATTGCTGGGAATGCCCAACGCTTCTTTAAAAAACGCTTAAAACTTGAATCTTGAGAAGATCGTTTCTTTTCTTCCTCTCTCATTATCATCACCTCAGCAATCAGTCTGAACAGATTGCAAGGATTATATACCTTTTTAAAAATATTTTTTTAGATGTTATTTTTCGACAAAGCTGATTGAATTATTCATATTTCTTATAACTTTTTTTCAAAGGAGTTTTTATCATGTTAAAATGGCTGCTTCGCCTCCTTCCTATTTCTTATATGATTCTTATTTGGATTCTATCAAGTCTCCCGCATAATGCAGTAGTAGAGTTGCCAGACTCCGCTTTTGATCGATTCTTTAAAGAATCGATGCACCTTGTTGAATTTGGCATCCTCTATCTTCTGCTCGTTGGAGCTGCTTTCACTTTTAAACAACCCTTTACGTTTAAAATCAACCTGCTCCTGGCCGCTCTAGCCTGTCTCTATGGCGTTGTAGATGAAATACATCAGTACTTTGTGCCGTACCGTTCTGCAACCCTTATTGACGTTGTGAAGGATGTTATAGGTGTGGCAGTTGCCTATTGGGTAATTTCTCAAGCTGTTTTTGGAAAAAGATTTCAAAAAATCGGCCGCTTTCTGGAAAGTATTAAAAGGGTGACGACTGCAGGGAAGTAATTGTGGTATTTGGGTTGAAAAAACTATGTACGTGGTTCGCTGCTGTAAAATAGAGCAGTGATTGCAATATAGCGGAGTTCGGCATGTGGATATTCGCTGTCCTGGAAATATATTCGCCGTTAGCATAAACTTATTCGCTGTTAAAACATTATTTTCGCCGTTATCTCCAGTTTTTCGCCCAAAATAATAATATATTCGCCAAACCCAACTTTACCGATCGAGTAGGAGGGGGTGACTAACCCCCGACCTCTCACACCACCGTACGTACCGTTCGGTATACGGCGGTTCAATTAAGTTTGACGTAGAAATTCATATCTTTGATATAGACTTTTGAGCCCTCGATTACTCCAATAAGAGTTATTGAGGGTTTTGTTTAGAACCGGACTAGAGGCTATTCTCCAATATCTCTTTCTGGAGTTTCCCCATTCGTATGCCTTTTGGTCTGGAACACCTAAGCCCTTGAGTTTTCTTACTCTTGTCCCCGGATTCTTCCATTGTTTCCATTCAATCATACGAAGTCTTCTCCTAATCCACTCATCAAATTCTTTAAATTTGCTAGGTGTATCGGCTAATGCAAAATATCCACACCATCCCGTTAGATATTGATTTAGTTTCTCAATTCTACCTTCCATGGAAATGGATTTGGAACGGGAGGTTAACTCTCGTATTTTAGCTTTAAGCCTTTTAATACTTTCGTTGGCTATTCGAACCTTCGGTTTCTTATTAATCGTAAAGCTAAAGCCAAGGAACTTTCGTTTCCACGGGCGGTCAACCGCTGATTTATCCCTGTTCACTTTGAGCTTTAATTTCTGCTCAATAAAACATGTAATCGAGTTCATCACACGTTCTCCAGCTTTCTTCGATTTCATGTAGATATTACAATCATCGGCGTAGCGGACAAACTTGTGACCTCTCCTTTCTAACTCTTTATCAAGCTTATCCAAAAGGATATTCGAAAGAAGAGGGCTCAGGGGGCCTCCTTGTGGTGTTCCTTCTTCTGCATCGTAGACTACACCATTTATCATGATTCCTGCTTGGAGATATTTCCGTATTAATTTCAAGACCAATCGGTCTTGGATTCTGCTTGCCAATATCCCCATCAACTTATCATGATTCACTTTGTCAAAGAACTTCTCCAAGTCCATATCAATCACCCACCTATAACCTTCACTTATGTATCCCCTTGCTTTACGAACAGCGTCATGGCCTCTTCGGCTTGGCCTGAACCCATAACTATGTTCTGAGAAGATTGGGTCAAAAAGTGGGGTTAAAACTTGGGCAATTGCCTGTTGAATGAACCGGTCTGTCACGGTCGGTATTCCTAGTAATCTTACTCCACCGTTCGGTTTCGGGATTTCGACTCGACGGACTGGGGTAGGCTGATAGGTACCCTTCCTTAAAGAGTCACATAGGGTGTCCCAGTTTTCATAGAGATGTCTTCGTAGGGATTTTACGGACATTCCATCTATGCCGTGACTTCCTTTGTTCTTCTCCACACGTTTAAGTGCTTCTATTAAGTTTTCCCGTGACAGAATCAGATTCATTAACATGTGATATTTCCTTTCGACGTGAACGTAGAAGTCTAATTATGTTATTCCTGCTCCACCCTCATGAAGTCCCCTGTGGATTCACCACTTCCTCCTTCAAGTAAGTCCTTTCGGATTGTCTGCTTCTACACAGGAATTGTATGCCTAGTTCTCGTTCTTCCTAATTGTTCAGTCCTTCCCTTACCGTCTCGAGTAGGTAAGGTACTATGACCTCTGCTGACTTCTGGTTGTTCAGCTATCTATTTCTAGATAGGTTACCAAGTGTACTTGGCGTACCAACCAGACCTCCCCGGGTAAGAGTACAATCTTTCCCTCCATCTATCTGCTCCATTTACTCTGTACCACCTTCGGCAGTAAGGACTTTGTTTTGTCTGGCAAACTCATCCAATGATACCTAGCCTTGTATGAAGTTCGTGTTCCTCAGACCGGAGGTTTGCCGCTCGCTTCCTTCAGATTCCGCGTCGCCGCGGACACCCTTGCGTTAAGCTAACCACTACTACTGCCTTCGTGGCTCGGGACTTGCACCCTATAGATTGCACCCATGCCGGGCGCACCAGCAAGAGCCGCCGAATGCCTTCGGCGGCTCTTTTGTTTCTGTCTATTTTTTCGCCATCACTTTAGCGAGCATCGTATCAGACGTTGAGATCTCGACTCCCTTATAATAATGATTGACGATTTCTTTATATGTTTTTCCTTCTGCAGCCATGCCATTGGCTCCGTATTGGCTCATGCCAACACCATGTCCATAGCCCTTTGTTTGAATGACCACATTATCGCCTTTTCTTTCCCATGTAAAATCGGTTGATCTTAATCCTAGTTTTTCACGGATATCGACACCTTTTAATTCCTTACCATTAATATTCACCTTGGAGACTCTTTTTCCTGCTGTTCGTTCTGTTACACTTCCGATTGCTGGACCTTCCGGCAATGACACGCCCAGCTTTGCTTCAAAATCGGGCACTGCTATGACCAGTTGATCTGTAAACTCTGGTGATTTCTGATCCCATGGGCTCTCAACACTTTTTAAGTAGGGAATGGCATTTGTCCATACCGACTCTGAATTTTCGGTAAAGCCATTGCTCGTTGAAAAGAATTGTGCCTGTATAGGATTCCCTTCATAAGTAAGGATCTGACCTGCTGTAGCACGAACAGCTTCAGTCACCTTCTTAATATTAGAGTCATATTCTTCTTTCCACTGCTTCTTTAGCTCTTCTTTATTTTTATATACCTGATGATCGACCGTATCATACACTTGTGCATCTCCAGGAATATTCAGATCTTGATCCTTCATTAGATGCTGAACAATATAGGTTCGTGCTGTCAGCGCCTGTGCTTTTAAAGCTTCATCTTCAAACTCTGCAGGCATCTCAGCTGATACGACTCCAACTAAATAATCTTCCATTGCCAGGTTTTCAACCTTTTTTGTCGCTGTTCGGAACACAGCCACTTCAATGGCAGGTTCAGTGCCTGCTGGTTCAGCCACTGTTTCTTCCAGTTCTTCATCCAGCTTTCCTGTCTCTTCATTATTTGAAAATGGGATAACCAGAAGAGACGGAACAATGATCGTGACGGCAAAGAGAATCGACGCTAGTAGAATGAATGGTTTGATTTTTGTCATATGTAAGCCTCCGTAGTTTCAGTCTCATTCCATTCATATGGGATTGGACAAGCTAATATGACAAGTATTCGAAGAAATTTTGGGTGGCTGTTTCTGCCGCTGTTTTAAGAGTTTAGCATAACTCTTATAGCTAGAGAGCATTTGGTCACTGACAAGAATGAGTTTAGCTGCCCAAATAAGCAACGGTACAATTATACATAAATAAAAAAACCGCATACCGTTCTGTCCTTACAGACAATTCGGTGTTGCGGTTTTTCAATATATTCCAGTTGATTAAGCGTTTAAATCTGTTACAAACTTTTCAGCTTGCTGCTCTTCAACTTCCGTAATACGTTCAATATCTGCACCTAACGCAGCCAGTTTTTCATGGAAGCTTACATATCCGCGATCAAGATGCTTTAGTTCTGTAACGCGTGTAATTCCATCAGCAACAAGACCTGTTAAAATTAACGCAGCAGCAGCACGAAGATCCGTTGCAGCTACTTCTGCTCCCTGCAGATTAGAAGGACCATTCATGATAACCGAGCGGCCTTCAATTTTAATTTCAGCATTCATGCGGCGGAATTCTTCCACATGCATAAAACGGTTTTCGAACACAGTTTCTGTGATCACACTAGTGCCGTTTGCATGAAGCAATAACGCCATCATTTGTGCTTGCATATCAGTCGGGAATCCAGGATGAGGCATTGTTTTAATATCTACTGCTTTCAGCTTTTCAGGTGCTAATACACGCACACCTTCTGCCTCTTCAATAAATACAACACCCATCTCTTCCATTTTTGCGATTAAGGATGTAGAATGCTCTGGAACTGCTCCTTTAATGAGTACATCTCCACCTGTAATCGCTGCAGCAACCATAAATGTTCCTGCTTCAATGCGATCTGGAATTATGTTGTGGTCTGCTCCGAAAAGCATTTCCACTCCCTCAATGCGGATCGTTCCTGTACCTGCGCCTCTAACTTTTGCTCCCATGCTGTTTAGGAAATTAGCAAGGTCTACAATTTCAGGTTCTTTTGCAACGTTCTCAATAACTGTTGTACCAGTTGCAAGTGTTGCTGCCATCATAATGTTTTCCGTTGCGCCTACGCTTGGGAAATCTAAATATATTTTTGCTCCGCGCAGACGGCCATCTGCTGCTTCTGCTTCAACAAATCCATTTCCAACCTTTACTGTCGCTCCCATTGCTTCGAAGCCCTTTAAATGCTGATCAATTGGGCGAGAGCCGATTGCACAGCCCCCAGGCAATGCCACTCGTGCACGGCCATTTCTAGCAAGAAGCGGTCCCATTACTAATGAAGACGCCCGCATTTTACGAACATATTCAAAAGGTGCTTCTTCTCTTAACTCTCTTGATGCATTAACGATTACTGTATTATTATCAAACTCCACTTCGGCGTTTAAATAGCGTAATACTTCATTAATTGTAAATACATCGGAGAGAGTAGGGACATCACGAATTATGCTTTTTCCATCACTTGCTAACAGTGTAGCAGCGATAACCGGCAAAACAGCATTTTTTGCGCCTTCAACTTTAACAGTTCCGCTTAGCCGATTCCCGCCGCGGACGATGATTTTTTCCAAAGTGTATTCCCCTCCGCGTCCATTATCTCTATATTAATATTCAATCGTAATGATGGGTGTGCCAATAACTATGGTTGTATTAGCGCCCATCCCTTCAGTTCTTAATCCAATTTGTACATTCATTTTCTTTCCGCCAGCTGCAACCGATTCATGGAACATCGGTGAACTAGCAGTTGTAGAAACAAAATTTTCTTCTTCTAACGTTTCAATTTCTTCTGCATCAAATACTTCTAGTAAATGACTTGCAGTATTTGACAAAGACCCATTAATCTTATCATTGAATTCGCCTTTCATACAAGAGAAAATTGTGGTATTTCCGCGAAATAAGTCGGAAAGTCTGCTTTTCAGCTTATTTTCAGCCAACTGCTCTGTATCGCTGTTCCACAAGCTGCCTTTCATCTCATATGTCAAGTAGGATTGGATCTTTCCGCCAGCTTCTGCAGACATCATTTTAATGCTTTCAGCTATGCCTTCATCATCTGTTTTTGAAGCAGTTGCTTCCCATTGATCAGACTCTGACTTTACTGTCCATTCCCAATCAGCATATGCCTTTTTTAGCTGATTTGTGTATCCTTCAGCTTGATCAAGTGTTTCAAAACTTTCCATTTTTTCTCTTGCATGTAAAGACCACTCAGATATGATAATATTCTCGTCTTCCATTACAGAAGCAAACTTTGATAGGTCAAGCTCTTCATATGCTACAATCGTCTTATTCCCAATCGTTAAGCCCATAAAACCAATTACGGTAATAATTGCTAATAAAATCGCTTTTTTATCTTTCATTTTGAATCTCCTCCCCTTAGTATCATTGTTACCAAGGAGAAGCACGACATACTTAAAAACTCTCGTCACTTTTTGACAATCATCCAATATGTACTCATCAAAATCAGAATGTACTCTGTCTTTTGTCCAACTTTGAAAAATGCTTCACAAGAGTATAAAAACGCGTAATATTTTTTCACAACAAGAGAATCATACTGAAAAATGGCATAAAAGAAAACATGCACGAAGACCTATATTTTAGATAAGCCTATTGTTTGTAAAATCAGAGGCAGCTGCTGTGACCATAATAAGTAGTCAAGGAAAAAATTACTAGCAGCAGAACCAATTATGATGGATAAAAGGATATACAGAACTCTTGCCTGTACAACCCGATTTGGCTTTAATAATTGGTCTAGACGAATAGCCTGCAATGCCCACCAGGCAAGGGCAATAAATACAAGATGTGACATGATGCTGATGAGCGCCTGCTGCCCAAAGTCTCCTGTAATCATCCTAACTCCTCCTCCAGTTTAAAGACATCCATAATAGACACTCCAAATCCATCCTATCATTCGACGTATATTCAAGCTAGTAAGTTACACTTTATTTAAAAAAATTTTACATTCATCAATAACTTTCCTTAATGAATGCTTTTAACTGCATTTAAACTTGTATTATTCTTGCACCGAATTGAGCGGTCTGCTGTAAGCTTGCGCTCTATCTGTTCTTGCACTAGGGATTTGAGACAAAAGTGGTTGTTATACATTGAGAGGTTTTTATAACGAATGGATACGGAGTAATGAGCTAAATCAGCAGTATACTAAAAAACACCTCACAGTTAGTTCTGTGAGGTGCCTTTAACATTCATTAAAAATGTCTCTCAGATACGTTAATTCGATTCATGGCACGCTGAAGAGCAAGTTCTGCTCTGCGGAAATCGATATTCTCACGCTTCTGTTGGTGAAGACGTTCTTCAGCTCGAAGTTTTGCACTTTTAGCTCGTTCTACATCGATTTCTTCAGACTGCTCAGCTGATTGCGCCAAGATCGTCACCTTTTCAGGCTTTACTTCAATGAATCCGCCACTAACAGCGACTAAATCCGTTTTTCCGCCGTTTTTTAGACGGACAGCTCCAATTTGTAACGGTGCTACCATTGGAATATGGCCAGGCAAGATCCCGAGCTCACCGCTTGCGGCCTTTGTACTCACCATTTCTACGTCTGATTCATACACCGGGCCGTCGGGAGTAACAATATTGACATTGATTGTCTTCATTTTTTACCCTCCTGGTCCAGATTTAGACCTCTACGCCCATTTTCTTTGCACTTTCGATCACTTCTTCAATTCTTCCTACAAGACGGAAAGCATCTTCTGGTAAGTGATCGTATTTGCCTTCAAGAATTTCCTTGAAGCCTTTTACAGTTTCTTTAACAGGTACATATGATCCCGGCTGGCCAGTAAACTGCTCAGCAACGTGGAAGTTTTGTGATAAGAAGAACTGGATACGGCGAGCACGTGCAACGACTAATTTATCATCGTCAGAAAGCTCGTCCATACCAAGAATCGCAATGATATCTTGAAGTTCTCTGTAACGCTGTAATGTTTGCTGTACTTGACGAGCAATAGAGTAATGCTCTTCCCCTACGATTTCAGGTGATAGAGCACGGGAAGTAGATGCCAACGGATCTACCGCTGGGTAAATTCCCATCTCAGAAAGCTTACGCTCAAGGTTTGTTGTTGCATCTAAGTGAGCAAATGTTGTAGCTGGAGCCGGATCCGTATAGTCATCGGCAGGTACGTAAATTGCTTGGATAGATGTAACAGAACCTACGTTAGTAGATGTGATACGCTCTTGTAGTTTACCCATTTCTGTAGCAAGTGTTGGCTGGTAACCTACCGCTGAAGGCATACGGCCTAATAGGGCAGAAACCTCAGAACCTGCTTGTGTGAAACGGAAGATGTTATCCATGAAGAAAAGAACGTCTTGTCCTTGATCATCACGGAAGAATTCAGCCATTGTCAGACCCGTTAGAGCAACACGCATACGTGCTCCAGGCGGCTCGTTCATTTGTCCGAATACCATCGCTGTTTTCTTAATAACACCAGAATCAGTCATTTCATGGTAAAGGTCATTACCTTCACGTGTACGCTCACCAACACCGGCAAATACAGAGATACCACCGTGCTCTTGTGCGATATTATTAATTAATTCCTGAATTAAAACGGTTTTACCTACTCCGGCACCACCGAATAGACCGATCTTACCACCTTTAATATATGGTGCAAGCAAGTCTACAACTTTAATACCAGTTTCTAAAATTTCTACTTCAGTTGAAAGCTGTTCAAATTTAGGTGCTTCTCTGTGGATTGAGTCACGGCGAATATCGCCAGCAATGACAGGATCCAAGTCAATTGTTTCACCAAGTACGTTAAATACACGCCCAAGTGTAACATCACCTACAGGAACAGAGATTGCTGAACCAGTATCAACAACTTCGCTTCCTCTTGTTAGACCATCAGTTGAAGACATTGCGATTGTACGTACAGTATCGTCACCTAAATGAAGGGCAACTTCAAGGGTTAAGCTGATTCCAGCTCCAGACTCACTCGCTGAATTGGAAATAGTCAAAGCATTATAGATCTCAGGAAGCTGACCGCTTTCGAACTTAACGTCAACAACTGGACCCATAACCTGAAGAACGCGTCCTTTATTCATCTTTTTCCCTCCTACTAGAAAAGCGTAAGCGCCTTTATAGATGCTGAAGCTAATCATTAATTTAATTATACATCTATTTCATAATTTTCTTATTCATAAAAAATGACGCGGGCAGCCGCAAAAACGGCATGCTTTCAAACATAGAAGCCAGAGCAACATCTCCAGCTTCCCCGTTTCATTCGTCATCTCTTTATTCTAATGCAGCTGCTCCGCCAACGATTTCCGTAATTTCCTGGGTAATCGCTGCTTGTCGAGCACGGTTGTATACCAGACTAAGAGAGCTGATCAGATCACTTGCATTATCAGTTGCATTCTTCATAGCTGTCATCCGGGCAGCATGTTCACTTGCTTTGCTGTCCAGCAGTGAGCCATATATGAGGCTTTCAGCATATTGAGGAAGAAGCACTTCCAAGATCTCTTCAGCATTTGGTTCGAATTCATATGAAGTCAAAGTGCCAGTAGATGAGATATCTGTAAGCGGAAGAAGTTTTCTCTCCGTTACATCCTGCTGAATCGCGCTGACATAATGACTGTAGTATAAATTAAGTTCATCAAATGTTTCATCTAAGTACATTCCGACTGTTTTGCTGGCAATATCTTTAATTTCCGTAAATGACGGCTGATCAGATACTGCAACAATATCAAGAATCACATTCATGCCACGCTTCTTGAAGAAATCACGGCCAGTTCTGCCGATTGCGATGATCGCATATTCATCAGTTGATTTATGGCGTTTTTGGATTGTTTGATATACAGTTCGGATAATATTGCTATTGTATGCACCAGCTAAGCCACGATCAGATGTTATTACTAAATAACCAGTTTTCTTAACCGGCCGGCTAGTAAGCATCGGATGATTTGCATCCTGGCTGCCAAGTGCGATTGAGGCAGTAACCTCTTGAATCTTTTCCATGTAAGGAACAAATGACTTAGCATTCATTTCTGCACGGTTCATCTTAGCTGCAGATACCATCTGCATGGCTTTTGTTATTTGACTCGTCTTCTTTGTAGAAGTAATACGAGATTTTATATCGCGTAATGATGCCACAGGTTCTCACCACCCTCATTCAAAGTTTGTTGACTAAAATAGGAGCCTGATAGGATTTTAGGAGAGGCTTCCCTCTCCAATACTCGAAAGACTTCTATTATTCAGATACTGCGAACGTTTTCTTGAAATCATTGATCGCAGCAGCCATATCGTCATCAGAAGGAAGCTCTTTCGTTGTTACGATATGATCAAGCAACTCTTTGCGGTTGTGGTCTAACCATGTTAAATATTCATCTTCGAAGCGGAGGATATCATTTACAGGGATATCATCCAGGAAGCCGCGTGTAAGTGCATAAAGAATCGCAACTTGTTTTTCAACCTTTAAAGGTTTGTTCAAGTCTTGCTTCAACACTTCAACCGTACGAGCACCACGATTTAATTTTGCTTGTGTAGCTTTATCAAGATCAGATCCAAACTGAGCAAATGATTCAAGTTCACGGTAAGAAGCAAGGTCAAGACGCAGAGTACCTGCAACCTTTCTCATTGCTTTGATCTGTGCAGATCCACCTACACGTGATACAGAAAGACCTGCATTAATCGCCGGACGAACACCGGAGAAGAAAAGGTCAGACTGAAGGAAGATTTGTCCATCAGTAATGGAAATAACGTTTGTAGGAATGTAAGCAGATACGTCACCTGCTTGTGTTTCAATAAATGGCAATGCTGTAATAGAACCTGCGCCCTTTGCATCGCTCAATTTAGCTGCACGCTCTAATAGACGGCTATGCAGGTAGAAAACATCCCCTGGATATGCTTCACGGCCCGGAGGACGACGCAATAATAGGGAAAGCTCACGATATGCAGATGCTTGCTTCGTTAAGTCATCATACACAATAAGCACATGCTTGCCGTTATACATGAACTCCTCAGCCATTGATACACCAGCATAAGGTGCTAAATAAAGCAATGGTGCAGGCTGTGAAGCAGATGCAGTAACAACAATTGTATATTCTAAAGCACCATTTTTACGCAATGTTTCAACTGCGTTACGAACTGTAGATTCTTTTTGTCCAATCGCAACATAGATACATACCATATTTTGATCCGCCTGGTTCAAAATAGTATCAATTGCAACGGATGTTTTACCTGTTTGACGGTCACCGATAATAAGCTCACGCTGTCCGCGGCCAATTGGCACAAGAGCATCGATTGCTTTAATACCTGTCTGCAATGGTTCATGAACAGATTTACGATCCATAACACCAGGAGCCGGGCTTTCAATTGGACGTGATTTAGTTGTGTTGATTGGACCCATTCCATCAACAGGCTGTCCAAGAGGATTCACTACGCGGCCAATCAGTTCTTCACCAACCGGTACTTCCATGATGCGGCCTGTGCGGCGCACTTCGCCACCTTCACGGATTTCTGTGAATGGTCCTAAAATGATAATACCAACGTTATTTTCTTCCAGGTTTTGTGCCATACCCATAACGCCGTTTGAAAATTCAACAAGTTCTCCAGCCATGACATTGTCGAGGCCATGAACACGGGCAATACCATCTCCAACAGAGATTACAGTACCCACTTCACTTAATTGAATTTCCGACTGATAGTTTTCAATTTGCTTCTTTATCAGTGCACTGATTTCTTCAGCTTTGATGCTCATGAGTTTCACCCCTATCTACGAATCTTATCCTAACAATTGACGCTCAAGACGATCTAACTTACCGCGCAGGCTTCCATCGAAAATAGTATTCCCAATTCGAAGCTTAATACCGCCCAGTAGGTTAGTGTCTATAATATTGTCAATACGAAGTGATGTTTTTCCAATCTTTGCTGCAAATGTTGCTGATAAAGCTTGTTTTTCAGCGTCAGTCAATGGTCTTGTTGTATAAACCTTTGCTTCAGCAATTCCTCTAGCTTCATTTGCAAGTCCGATAAATTGATCTGCCACTTCAGCAATAATATCCTCGCGGTGGCGTTCAATTAATATCATTAATGTATTTACAACGAAAGCGTTTAACGAAGCAAAAGCATCCTTTACAATCTCTTTCTTCTTTTGAATAGAAATTTTCGGAGATTGAAATAGCATTTGGAATCCTTCGCTATTTTGAATGACATCTTTTACTACGAGTAACTCTTGCTCCATGCTGTCGATCAGCTGGTGTTCTTTGGCAAGGTCAAAAAGAGCAATTGCATAGCGTTTTGAAACCGCAGCGCTCTTCATCGTTTTTCCCCTGCCTCTTTAATATATTCATCAATTAACTGCTGTTGGTCTTCTGCAGTTAATTCTTTTTCGATAACTTTAGACGCAATTAAAACGGAAAGTGATGCTACTTGATCACGAATTGCCGCTACAGCCTGTTCCTTCTGCTGTTCAATTTCGAGTACAGCAGATTCTTTCAGACGCTGTGCTTCTTTTTGTGCCAACTCAGTAATTTCCTGGCCTTGGATGTCTGCTTGTTTCTTTGCATTGTCAATTAATGTTTGTGCTTCTGTACGAGCTTCTGTTAATAACTGACGCTGTTCGTCCAGATACTTTTTCGCCTCAACTCTGCTAGTTTCAGCTGCTGTAATTTCGTTTGCAATGTATTCTTCACGCTGCTGCATCATGCCCATTAATGGACCCCATGCAAACTTTTTTATTAAAAATAGCAATATAATAAATGTGAAGATTGTAAAAATGATATCTCCACCGGTAAATACACCAGAAGATGCCCCTAAGGCAAAACCATTTAATAGCACGGACGAGTTCACTCCCTTCAGAAATCTTCATCTGGAATCTAAGATAGTATCCATATTTCATTCGATAATTGATTCACTAATCCAAATATTAGGCATAAAGGAATGGCGAAGGTTCTTATCGATCGACTTCGCCATTTCTAATTTTATATACCGATTATTGACCCATTACCATAAACGCGATAACAACCGCCATGATTGGAATCGCCTCTACGAAAGCTACCCCGATGAACATTGTAGATTGAAGCATACCACGAGCTTCTGGCTGACGAGCGATTCCTTCCACTGTACGAGAAACGATCATACCGTTACCTAAACCTGCACCTAATGCTGCTAAACCAATTGCGATTGCTGCTGCTATTGCACCCATTTTGTATTTCCTCCTTGAATTGTATATAGTTTATTTTTGTTTTGTTCAATAAGCTGAACATATAATATATTAATGGTCATGATTTACTTTATGAGACATGTAGACCATTGCTAACAGAGTAAAGATAAATGCTTGGATAGAACCGATAAATACGGAGAATCCTTGCCATACTACCGTTAATGGAATTGCTAGTATGGTTCCCCACCAGGTTGAGTATGCGAGGGAAGTAGAGAGTAGAGAAAGTAAAATTTCACCCGCGTAAATATTTCCATATAAACGAAGACCTAGTGTTAATGTGTTTGAAAATTCTTCTACAAGCTTCAGCGGGAACATAAACGCCTTTGGCCTAAAGAAGTCTTTACCATATTCTTTTAACCCTTTCATTTTCACACCATAGTAGTGTGATAGCGCGATCACCATCGCCGCAAGGGTTAATGTTATGATTGGATCAGCGGTAGGTGATTT
The DNA here is from genome assembly GCF_001636345.1 of Cytobacillus gottheilii. Lineage (GTDB taxonomy): Bacteria > Bacillota > Bacilli > Bacillales > Cytobacillaceae > Cytobacillus > Cytobacillus gottheilii. Next base: position 501,730 of record NZ_KV440945.1, on the reverse strand, counting down.
CCACCATAGTTCATGGTCGAGGACTACAGCGAATGGCAGACCTAACATATTGGAAACGAATATGAACATAATAAGTGTGATTCCTAACACATGGAATCTTCCACCTGTTTTCCAATCCATTGAACTGTTAATAATGTTTTTAACGAAGTCCATAACCCACTCAATGAAATTCTGCTTGCCCGTTGGTTTCATAGAAAGGTTGCGGGTACAGACGTACGCTATAATAAATACGATAATACTAGCTACAGTTATCATGAGTATATTAGATAAATTAAAATGCAAACCCATGATATCTACAGTAGGAGCACCATGATTCAAATTTTTCACCTCTCTCCCTTGCTGAGTGCTGATTGTAATGTCTGGATGGCAAAATCTATCATAATGACAATATAAGCTGTCATTAATCCTATAATTACACTGATAAAATGCACTTGATCAGGATATCTCGTGGCAATCAGCACTGCTAATGCAGCTACTGCCATTCTAGAGATCATTCCGATTGAATACACTTTTCGGCCAGTGGCAACCGCTTCTCCAAATTGATCTATTTTTCTGACCATTGACCATAAAATATACATACTCAAGGCTGTTCCAATGATTAAACCTAAGTATATATGCTGATGTGACGTGAATCCCCAGCCAAGAACATAGATCGCTAGAAGATAAAACATATACTTTCTTTGCCTAATAAACATTAATTTAAATTCTGGCATATCCCTTTTCTCCTGTCTGCCGTAGAGAACCATTTACCAACGGCCGTATTCATCCTCTTATTAATAGTATGTATGGATTTCTTTTTAAAAGAGGGAGAAGTGCCTGCGCCAAAAACAACAAGAAAAGAGCAACAGAAAAAGCGTATTAATTGATCGGATTTATACAGCAGGTTCGAATTCTTCCCTTTCAAAACTACACGATTTTATGTATTAAAAACCAAATGCAAAGGGAGGTTTAAAACCTTAACAACATGCCAATATTGCTTTGTAAACCCTATCAATTATACCCTTTGTAAGCATACAATAGGGGCTTGTCAATGTCAATGCGTTTCAGGTCAAAAAGTTCACAACCTAAACCTGGAAAAATAAGAGTTCACATATTGTTCATATTTTTTCTTTTTTACCTCTTGAAAGCTTTTTACAGCTATGATTCTTATGTAAATTCTGTTTTAAAATGCAGTTTATAAGAGAAGGATTATTGAATAAAACTATTTAAAGAGCGGCTGCTGCTCTTTGGTTTCCAAAAAGAAATCCACTGTCCATTTGCTCTGGATAGTGGATTTCTAAAGATCCGTTAATTGCACAATGGTCAGTTTAGATTCTTGGACTCAGCCTTCTCGTTCTGCTGTGTTAATTCACCATGCGGGCCAACAACTAAATAGGTTTCAATCCAGTCCTCTTTGCCTGATTTTTTTGCAAATATCTTCGTTAAGTAAAGGCCAGTGGCCGGCAGCTTAGATTCTTCAATTTCCTCTTCCAGCTGTCCTTTCTTCACTTTCCGTTTCCAATCAAGAAAACCAATAAATCGAAGACTTTCCGGATCAAACAGAGCGATTCCGAATTCTTCTGCACCGCCAGGAAGATATGCTTCGTAACGGTATACACCAGGTTTATCGCCTTTTCCAATTGCAAAGCCCATCACTCGTGGATAATTAGGTTCCTCTAGTACATATAAGTAAGGAATCTTAATCTTGTCTGCTCCGGCGTTTAACGTTAGGCTTCCATCATATATTTTTTCGGTAAGTTTTCTCGGGTCGGCTGACATTTTGATTTCAACTTTCTTTCTTTTACCTGGTGCGATTTGAAAAGAAAGCGGCAGTTCCCACTGAATCCCTTCAACTTTGTGCGGAATGTTAAATGAATAGGTTTTTTCTGATCTGCCTGTATTCTCTATTTCAATAGATGTTGTATGCATATGCTGCTGATCGGCAAGCTTAAACTTCCCAAACTGCAGAGAACCCGGCATCACCAGCGACTCTGTTTTTAAGGCTTTTTCCAGCTGAATCCTTCCTGCACCTTGTTCGTAAGTTTTGTACGGAAGTCCCGTTGGATTCACAAGCTGTTTCGCCGTATTCATTAAAGCTGACTTAATCTGTTCAGGTCCCCAATCAGGATGGGCCTGTTTTAAAAGTGCACATGCTCCTGCTACATGCGGCGCTGCCATACTCGTTCCCTGAAGCGGGAGATAGCCGCCTGGGATAGTGCTTTTAATTGCTACTCCCGGAGCAACTACATCCGGCTTAATTTCCCATGTAGAAGTCACAGGGCCGCGTGAACTGAAATCAGCTAATAAATCTTTTTCTTCTATTATATTGGTCTGAGCTAACAAGGGGTTGTTTTTCAATTTTTTAATAAGACGGTTTCCATCTTTTTTTGAAAGCGATGCTGCAGGAATATGATGTTTGCCTTCAAGATTTTCTTGGAAATGACCATTTGTATTGTTATAAATCACAACTGCTTCAGCGCCTGCTTCATACGCATTTTGACTTTTTTCCGAAAAAGTCAGCTCGCCTCGTTCAATAAGCACGATTTTCCCCTTCACATTCTTTAAATCCCTTTTTGTGCCGATCCCTCCGTCTGCAAGGGGATATGATTTATCAAGCTTCCATGCAGGAGAACCCTGTAATAGCTGCAGGCGCGTGTTTCTTCCTTCTACTTTTAGATACGGAATCATGAGAGAGGGAGTGGATGCACCTACAGAGATAGCTTTCGCAGCAGTACCTGGCGAACCGACACTCCAAATATTAGGACCCGAATTGCCTGATGATGCGACAGCTGTAATTCCTTCGTCAACCGCCTTATTTAATGCCATGCTAATCGGCAGGTCTGGCCCGTTAACATTGTTGCCTAGTGATAAATTTAATACATCGACCTTATCTTTAATGGCTTCTTCGACCGCTGCAATAACTTGCTCCGTTGTGCCGCTGCCTCCTGGCCCTAATGCACGATAGGCAATAATCGTTGCTTCTGGCGCAACCCCCTTTAATCTGCCGTTCGCAGCGATAATACCCGCAACATGAGTACCATGCAGAGTGGATTTCCCTCCAGCAGCCCTTGTTTCCATCGGATCATCATCCTCGTCAACAACATCATGACCGCCTCCATAATTCCTGGCCAGATCCGGATGATGATAATCAACACCCGTATCAATAATACCTACTTTCACTCCTTTCCCAGTTAACCGATGATCTGCTTCATCAAAATAACCACGGATTAAATCCCCGCCAATCAATTCAATATTATTTTCTGAGTGTACAGTATACGTGTTAACAGAAGAGATAAAGGAAACGGCTGCCTCCTCCTTCAGTTCTTGAATTGCAGATGAATTCCCTTTAACAGAGATTGCGTTTAAGGCAATATGATAAGTACGGCGGACCTCAAGCCCTGCCTCAATGGCACGCTTTTTCACGCTTTGAACATTTTGCCCGTCCTTTAGTACAATGATTGCTACCTCTTCACCGTCCTCTATGCCAGGAATCGGCGGTGTCTCCAGTGGGGTGCTATATGCAGATAAGGGGAAAATAAGGATAAAAACAAGAAACAATAGAAGAAAATATCTCATAGCGATGCACCTCTTTTTACTGCTTAGCGTTTTCTTTTTGAGATGGGAGTATGCATCTTTTGCTGAAATGCCTGATTGGGTGGTGGGAACGTGTAAAAACGGTCCTATTAGGCTGCCTTTTTGATATCTTTAATTTAAGCAAATCCTTAAATTTCATAAGAATTTACAAAAAAAAGCAGTCCAATTCAATAAGAATCAGACTGCTTCTGCTGCTTTACTAACCGAAGTGATACCACGGTAAGGCCAAGTTTATTTTATTGCGGATTATATTCTTCCGGACGGTTTTCCAGCTGTTTAAAATGATAGCGGATTGCCTCGCAAATACGATAAGAAGCATGTCCATCGCCATACGGGTTAACAGCATGAGCCATTTTTTTGTAGGCCTCTTCATCAGTCAATAGTTCCGTTGCCATCTCATAAATTGGCTGTTCTTCAATTCCTGCTAACTTTAATGTGCCTGCTTGGATTCCTTCTGGACGTTCTGTTGTATCACGAAGAACAAGAACCGGTACACCAAGAGAAGGAGCCTCCTCTTGAACACCGCCAGAATCTGTCAAAATTAAATAGGCACGGGAAGCAAAATTATGGAAATCAATCACATCAAGCGGTTCAATTAAGTGAATGCGATCATCATTCCCTAAAATTTCCCCGGCAATTTCCCGAACAGCCGGATTCATATGAACAGGATATACAACTTGAATATCTGACTGCTCGTCTACAAGCCGTTTAATCGCTTTAAACATATTGCGCATCGGCTCACCGAGATTTTCACGGCGGTGTGCCGTTAGTAATACAAGGCGATCAGATCCAACCTTGTCGAGCACTTCATGATGATATTCATCTTTAACTGTTGTTTTCAAAGCATCAATTGCGGTGTTGCCAGTTACAAAAATGCTTTCTTCCTTTTTATTTTCACGAACTAAATTCTGTGATGACTGCAGAGTTGGAGAGAAATGCAGATCAGCCATCACACCTGTAAGCTGACGATTCATTTCTTCCGGGAATGGCGAGTACTTATTCCATGTCCGCAGTCCCGCTTCAACATGTCCTACAGGAATCTGATTGTAAAATGCAGCAAGTCCTGCAATAAATGTCGTTGTTGTATCACCATGCACTAGAACTATGTCAGGCTTAACTTCCTTCATAATAGCATCCAAGCCTTCCAACCCTCTTGTTGTAACATCAATTAGGGTTTGGCGATTCTTCATAATATTTAAATCATGGTCAGGTGTAATTCCAAAGATCGTCAGCACTTGGTCAAGCATTTCACGGTGCTGAGCCGTAACAGTAACAATAGATTCAAATTGCTCAGGATATTTTTGCAGTTCAAGAACAAGCGGCGCCATCTTAATCGCTTCTGGTCTTGTCCCAAAAATCGTCATTACTTTTATTGGACTTTTCATGATCATCTTCTCCTCCCTTATTTTGTGCCAAATAAACGGTCGCCGGCATCGCCAAGACCTGGAACAATATAACCATGGTCATTTAACTTTTCATCAAGTGCAGCAATATAGATATCAACATCCGGATGTGCTTCCTTCACCGCTTCTACCCCTTCTGGAGCAGCAATTAAGCACATAAATTTAATATGTTTACCGCCGCGTTTTTTCAGGGAATTAATCGCTTCAATCGCAGATCCTCCTGTTGCAAGCATCGGATCCACAACGATAAAATCTCTTTCTTCCACATCACTTGGAAGCTTTGCATAATATTCAACCGGCATTAATGTTTCAGGATCACGATAAAGTCCGATATGCCCAACCTTTGCAGCCGGGATCAGCTTCAGAATTCCATCTACCATTCCAATGCCCGCACGCAAAATCGGAATGATCCCCAATTTTTTACCGGAAAGCACTTTTGACTTCGTGGATTTTACTGGTGTTTCAATTTCGATTTCTTCCAAAGGCATGTCTCTCGTTATTTCAAATGCCATTAACGTCGCAACCTCATCAACAAGCTCCCTAAATTCTTTTGTACCCGTATTCTTTTCACGTATGTATGTTAGTTTATGCTGAATTAATGGATGATCAAATACATATACCTTTGCCATCGAAATCTCTCCTTTTTTGTTTAAAATGGTTCTGTTTGCACTTCGTCTAATTTTACAGAAAAATAAATACGAGGGCAACTATCAAAGCAAATTGTTAAGGAAGTGTCATGAAAGTAAGAATATAAGTGAAGGAAGACGCACAACTGATGTCTGTTTCTCAGCAGCAATTGAGATAGGGGGAGGCGATTAACCTCCATTTATCCCTCTCACACCACCGTACGTACGGTTCCGTATACGGCGGTTCCGATTAAGTCGAACGCTGTAAGTCATATCTAGCAGAAATACTTTTTAACCCAAGGGAAAGCCAGTAGGCTTTCCCTAATGTTTTATGAAGAATTGGACTTTTGGATATCCTCCAATAAGCCTTTCTTGTATTTCCCCATTCATATGCTTTCCCTTTCGAAACACCTAGTTTAATAAGTTTCTTGACCTTCGTTTGGGGAAGTTTCCATTCCTTCCATCGAATCATTCTTAACCTTCGATTAAGCCATCCTTCGAGTTTTGCGATTACTGAACGGGTATCTGCTAAATGATAATAATTAACCCATCCCACTAGATATTGGTTAAGGTTATGAATCCTATCTTCCATGGCAATTGACCTTCGTCTGCTTGTAAGCTTTCTTATTTTATCTTTAAACCGTTTAACTGATTGGGGAGATATTCTCACCTTCGGTTTTAGATTACTTGTAAAACTGAACCCAAGAAATTTCCTTTTCCAAGGGCGGTCTACAGCACTTTTATCCTTGTTAACCTTCAGTTTAAGATTCCTCTCGATAAAATGGGTCATTGCCTTCATAACTCTTTCTCCAGCTCTTTTAGATTTCACATAGATATTACAATCATCGGCGTAGCGGACAAAGCGATGTCCTCTGCGCTCCAGTTCTTTATCCAGTTCATCCAACACAATATTCGAAAGTAAAGGGCTTAAAGGTCCACCTTGCGGTGTCCCCTCAAGGTTAGGACTGACAAGTCCGCCTTCCATAACACCAGAGGTTAAGAACCGTCTTATTAGTTTGAGGAGAGTACTATCCTTTATCCTCATGGCTAATTTACTCATTAATCTATCGTGGTTAACCTTGTCAAAGAACTTTTCAAGGTCAATGTCGACTACCCATCGATAACCCTCTTCTATATAGCTTTGGGCTAATTTAACAGCCTGGTGCGCTCGCCTGTTAGGGCGAAAGCCGAAGCTACATTCAGAGAAACTAGGGTCATACATTCTGGTAAGCACTTGGGTGATTGCTTGTTGAATGAAACGGTCTGTCACGGTTGGGATTCCCAGTTTCCTCTTCCCTTTGCCGTCTGGTTTCGGGATTTCGACTCGACGGACGGGGGATGGGATATAGGTTCCCTCGAAGAGGGATTTTCGCAGTTCGCTCCAGTTGAGCATAATATGTCCACGAAGAGCAGTGACGGGCATTTCGTCCACTCCATGTTTTCCCTTATTCTTTTCTACTCTTTTAATCGCATTAAGTAGGTTTTCCCGTGACATGATTCGTTCCATTAACATTGATATAACCTCCCGCGTAAATAGGTGTTCTGTTTGTGTCCTTTTCATTCTCCACCCTGTTTAATGACCCCCGCGGATTCACCGTTTCTTTCATTAAACAGGTACTATGTTTTCTGTTTCATCGAATGGAAAGATACGCCTAGTTCCTATTTTCCATAACCGGTTCAGCCCTTCCTTATCCTCTTAAGCGAATAAGTACTATGGCTTCTGCTGACGCCTGTCGTTCAACTTATCCTCACGGATAGGCTTACCGCATGAGTACGGCATATCGACAGGTTCTCCCCGGGTAAGAGTACAGACTTTCCTTCCATGTCTCCGCCTCATTTACTATGTGACACCTTTGGCAGTATGGACTTTGTCTTGTATTGCAGACTCACCCAATGTCATCTAGCCTCATATGAGATTCGTGTTCCTCAGAGCGGAAGTTTGCCGCCGACTTCCTTCAGATAGGAGGGTCACCCCGCATATCCTTGTCTTAAGCTACGGCTACTACTGCCTTCGCCGTTCGGGACTCGCACCCTAGAGCCTGCACCCATGCCGGGCACACAATAAAATCCCGGCCAGATGAATCTGACCGGGATTTCGATTTATTTTCTATTATCTCTCAGGATAAAGTGTAAATTGGCTTGTTAAAGCTTCTACACGCTGTTTTGCTTCTGAAAGCTTTTCTTCATTTTCATGATTTTTCAGCGTTAATGCAATAATAGAAGCAATTTCATCCATTTCTTTTTCACCAAAACCGCGTGATGTAACAGCAGCCGTTCCAATACGAACACCGCTAGTGACAAACGGGCTTTGCGGATCAAATGGAATTGTGTTTTTATTGACGGTAATACCGATCTCATCCAAGACTTTTTCCGCTACTTTTCCAGTTAAATCTAAAGAGCGCAAATCAATAAGTAAAAGGTGATTATCAGTTCCGCCAGAAACTAGGTTGATTTCTTCTTTCGCAAGTGCCGCCGCAAGACGCTGAGCATTTTGAATAATGCTGCCCGCGTAGTCCTTGAAGCTTTCCTGCAGCGCCTCACCAAAGGCAACTGCTTTAGCAGCAATCACATGCATAAGGGGTCCGCCTTGAAGACCAGGGAAGATGGATTTATCAATCTTTTTAGCAAACTCTTCTTTGCAAAGAATCATGCCGCCGCGCGGTCCGCGTAATGTTTTATGTGTTGTTGTTGTGACAAAGTCAGCATAAGGCACTGGATTTTCGTGAAGGCCCGCAGCAACTAAACCTGCGATATGAGCCATGTCTACCATTAGATAAGCGCCCACTTCATCAGCAATTTCACGGAATCGCTTGAAGTCGATCGCACGAGGATATGCACTTGCACCCGCAACAATCAGCTTCGGCTTATGCTCACGCGCTTTTTCAAGGACATCATCATAGTTAATGTATTGCGTTTGCTCATCAACACCATATTCAACAAAGTTATATTGAATTCCACTGAAGTTTACTGGACTTCCATGTGTTAAATGTCCGCCATGTGAAAGATTCATACCAAGAACGGTATCACCATGCTGAAGTACTGTATAATAAACAGCCATGTTTGCCTGTGCACCAGAATGCGGCTGCACATTGGCATGCTCCGCTCCGAAAATTTGCTTCGCGCGGTCACGGGCAAGATCCTCAGCTACATCCACATGCTCACAGCCGCCATAATATCGGCGTCCCGGGTAGCCTTCTGCGTATTTATTGGTCAGTACAGAGCCCTGTGCTTCCATTACGGCTTCGCTGACAAAGTTTTCGGACGCAATTAACTCAATTTTTGTTCTCTGTCTCTTAAGCTCATCTTGAATCGACTGAAAAACCTGCTCATCCTGCTGTGCTAAATGCTTCATTTATAATCCTCCCCTTGTCCAACAGCTTATTATCGCGTTCTTCACAAACAGACTTATTCATAAAAAGGCAAGTCATCCCGCCGTGAGGCCATGAAAACCTTGTTCTGCTTGTTAAAACGCATCCTATGTACCAAAAATCTCTTTCATTTTAACATGTTTTTCTGTTTTAATCTTTAAAAAATACGAATCATTTCTGGGGCTATCGTCTATTCGGGGAGCAACCTGTTTTCCAGGAGGATGTGCCACTTATAAGATGATTGAAGCAATGATTGGGGCTGTTTCAAGCATTGCGGCTGATGTGACTGTCTGCCCAAAGGGGCGCAGGCTAGATATTCGCCGTTAAATGGGTTTTTTCGCCGTTATTACGTTTTTTTCGCCGTAAAATGGGTTTTTTCGCCGTTATTACGTTTTTTTCGCCGTCAAATAGTTTTATTCGCCGTTATTATGTTTTATTCGCCGTTAAATAGGTTTTTTCGCCGTTATTACGTTTTTTTCGCCGTAAAATGGGTTTTTTCGCCGTTATTACATTTTTTTCGCCGTAATAGAAATATATTCGCCAACCAAGCCTAACTTCAGCTCATAAAAAAACCTTTGCATACGCAAAGGTTAGCATGATTCATTTTCTGTCTTTTTTTCATAGACAGCTCGTACTCCGCCGATTAATTTAGGCCGTGTTGTTGCCAGTGTGACATGTGCTGCACCAACATTTTTCTGCATGGTTCGAATAGGAACCGCTACATGTTTTAAATGCATGCCAATGAATGTGTCACCTATGTCAATGCCTGCATCAGCTTTTATATGTTCCACAACTACAGGGTCGTTCATTGAGCCGTAAGCATAGGTCGCCATGGCACCTCCAGCTGTTCGAACGGGAACGACGCTGACTTCTTCCCACCCTTTAAACTCAGCAGCCTGCCTCTCGATCACAATTGCCCGGTTCAAGTGTTCACAGCATTGAAATGCCAGGGAAGCTCCCGTCTCACTGATCAATTTCTGCAGTGAATGATAAATCATCTCTGCCACCTGCTCTGTTCCAGCCGTACCGATCCTGCTTCCAGCAACCTCACTTGTGCTGCAGCCGATGACAACCACACTTTTTTCATTTAGAGAAACTGTTTGTAAAAATTGCTCAACAATCTCATCGAGCTCTTTTTTCCATGTCTGCAATTCTTCCGCCATTGTCTTCACACTCCTGAGACAGGTAGATTATTTATTTTCATAAGCCGTAACTTTGCCTACGCGTGTTTCATGACGGCCGCCTTCAAAATCTGTACCAAGCCAGATGCTTGCGATTTCCCGTGCAAGACCAGGTCCGATTACACGCTCGCCCATTGCCAGCATATTACTGTCATTATGTGCCCGCGTCGCTTTTGCACTAAACGTATCGTGTACAAGCGCACAGCGAATGCCTTTCACCTTATTAGCTGCAATACTCATGCCAATGCCTGTCCCGCATATTAAGATGCCGCGGTCAAATTCTCCGCTGGCTACCTTTTCAGCAACTGGCAAAGCATAATCCGGATAGTCAACAGATGTATCACACTCACAGCCAAAATCTTCATACTGTATACCCATTTCATCCATTAAGTTTTTTATTTCTTCTCTAATGTTAATTCCGCCGTGATCTGATGCAATCGCTACCTTCATGTTAACAGCCTCCTCTATTTTCTACTCTTATTTTTACATAAAAGCGCTTAATTATAAAGTTTAGAATCGGGGCGTGGTTCAGGGTGCATATGGGGCGTTTTCGGGGCGTCACTGTGACGCCCCGAAACGCCCCGAAATGTGTCGAATCCCGCACCCAATCTCCCACTCCACAAAAAAAGAGCCCGCAGGCCCTTATGAAGTATGAAATCTGGTGATGGTGTTTTTAAGTTTTTCTGCTTGTGTTTTTAGTTCGTTGGCAAGGACTTCAACGTTTTCAATGACGTTCGTTTGCTGTTGAGAAGAAGCCGCCACTTCTTCTGCACCGGCAGAGGTTTCTTCTGCGATGGCTGCAACTTCTTGGGATTGCTGAGATGTGTGATGAATGCTCTCCATCTGTTGGCCAACGAGTCCTGTAATTTCAGAAACAGATTCAGCCATTTCATTGACCGTTTTCGTCATTTCTTCGATCACTGCATTTGTTTCAGTACCTTTTTTCGCTTCCATATTCGCCGATTGAACTTGCTGACTGATTTGACTTACAACATTTTTTACTTCTTGCTGGATGTTTTTAATCAATTCGGAAATGCCCTGCACTGCCGTCGCACTTTCATCCGCAAGCTTGCGCACTTCATCCGCAACAACTGCAAAACCTTTCCCGTGCTCGCCCGCACGCGCCGCCTCAATGGAAGCATTTAATGCAAGGAGATTGGTTTGAGCTGCAATATCGCCAACAAGCTTGATAATCTGTTCGACCTTGGAGGCATTGTCTTCTAATCTCTTAACCGTCTCTAATGACTGTTCATTTCCAGCTGCAAGCTTTTCAATTCCAGAGATCAAAGAATGAATCACCTTCTTGGAATCAACAAGGTCATCGATTAACTCCTTTGAAACGCTTTCAGAATCTATCGCTTTTTTCTGTACAATTTGGGCAATCTGTATAACACTCTCCACTGACTCAGCCGTTGACTGAATAGAAACTGCAGAATGATCTGCACCCGCTGAAATTTCTGCAATTGTTCTGGAAATGACCTCTGCCTGCTCAGCTGCTGCTGTTGATTCGCGTGAAATAGAGATTACCTTATCATTGGTTTCTTGAAAATTCTCTTCTATTTTCTGAACCATATCCTTCAAGTTGTAGAGCATGTGATTAAAAGCTAATCCTAATGAACGGATTTCATCATCAGACTTAGATAGCTCCACTTCCGCATTGATATCGCCATGTGCTGCTTTTAAAGCCGTTTTTTCCAGCTTTTTCAGCGGGTTAATGAGAAATCCAGCTGCAAAATAAGCCAGAATACCAGACCAGATTGCACCGAGGCTCAGCGTAATAATCGTAAAAATAACTTGTCCAACTGGAACTAGATCTTTAATAAACGGATAAACCACATATAAAAACAAGGCGCTTGTCGTGTATGTAATAATGGCCAGAGTCATTATAAATACAACAAGCTTTTTGCGCAGACCAAACTTATACTTCGTTTTCTCTTCCATAACTTCCCCCTGCAAAGCCGATTTAGTTGCGTTCCTGCTTTTTCCAAGATTTCTCTACCTGATCAATAGTTTCTTTTAAATCATTGAAGGTGGCTCTGTAAATCTCAAGAGATCCTCCGTAAGGGTCAATAATATCTATTGCTGCATCCCCTGCAAATTCCTTCAGCGTAAAAACCTTTCCTTCAACCCCATTAAAACGGTCTAAAATGAGCCGCTTATGATCAGAAGTCATGGTAAACACATAATCGGACCACTGCAGAAGCTCAGCTGTTAATGGTGATGATTCATGGTTAAATGGAATGCCCTGCTCTTGCAGAACTTGCTGCGCATGCAGGGAGGCTTTGTTTCCAGCACCTGCATAAACACCAGCAGATTTCACCTGGAGCCCAGGAATCCCTTTGCTTTTTAAAATGGCTTCAGCCATCGGGCTTCTACAAGTATTGCCTGTACAAACAAATAGTATATTCTTCATATTTGCTGCCCCCTCTATTACATTATAAGACAAAACACCTAAATCCCATAGACTAGATTGCAAAAAAAAGAGAGAAAAGTCACACCTTCTCCCCCAACTTTTTCTATATATTTTTACATAAACAGCAATTTAATACCAAAGGCAAGCAAGATCGCTCCACCTAGAGTTACACTGTATGAGCCCAGCCAGCCTTGCACTTTCCGGCCAATAAAAAGTCCGACCCATGTTAAAATAGCTGTTGCAGCGCCGAACATAGTTAAAACTACCGCTGTTTTAGCTCCGAATATTCCCAGCGATAAGCCGACTGAAAAACTATCCAGACTCACACTCACCGCGAATAATAGCAAGCCAAATCCTACAGGTGAAATTAAGCTGTTTTCTTCCTTTTTAAAGCTTGATAACACCATTTGAATTCCGAGTAAAATCAGCAACCCGCCGCCAATATAAGCGGCAATTTCCCCAAACTTGTCCGACAGGAACCTGCCGGTGATCATGCCTAGCATCGGCATGAGGACGTGGAACAGTCCCACGGTCAGTCCAATCTTCACAATTTGCCGCAAACGAAGCTTAAACATTCCCATTCCCAATCCTATTGAGAAGGCATCCATTCCCAGCGCGAATGCCATTAAGCCGATTGTGAGTAATTCGCCAAATATTTCTGCCATGTTGTATATCGCCCCCTTGGACTTGCTAATTCAAGATATGCAAGTCCAAAGTCATTTAGACGATGTTTTTCACAATGATCTATTTTTTCAAGCTACAGGAAACACAAAAACCGCCTCACACCGAGACGGCTAAAGAAATTAAATGGATATAATACGATATCCGGCCGCTTTAACTAGACGATTCATAATCGCCTGTCCAACTCCTTCATCCGGAAACATTTCACTTAGAATAAGGTCGAGATCCGCGCTGTTAAAATTCCTTAACGTATCATATAAGGAGCCAGCAACTGAATCCAGATTTTTTCTGCTTCCGCATGCAATAACCTTGTCTGCCTGATAAAAGTTTTCGTTTTCCTCAGTTGTCAGGACACCAACCTTTAGTCCCTCCTGCTGCTTTTCAAGTATAAGCCGCTGAATATCCTCCCGTTCCCCTTTAACCAGAACAAGTGCGGCATCTGGAGCATAATGGCGATACTTCATCCCAGGCGACTTTGGTTTTTGCCCGCTATCAAGCAATGCAGGATCAACCGTAATTTTCCCAATAACTTCTTCAATTTGCTGGGCAGTAATCCCGCCTGGGCGCAATATGACTGGCACCTCTTCTGTACAATCCAGAACGGTAGATTCCAGCCCTACTCCAGTTGGTCCGCCATCTACAATTCCAGAAATTTTCCCCTGCAGGTCGTCCCACACATGTTCAGCGGTTGTGGGACTTGGCCTTCCGGAAGAATTGGCGCTAGGTGCGGCAATAGGAAGATTAGTTTTCTGTAATAAAGCAAGAGCTACTGGATGATCTGGCATGCGGATTCCCACTGTGGATAACCCAACCGTTGCCTTTTCAGACAACACCCCCTCTTTCATTTTTAAGATAATTGTAAGCGGTCCTGGCCAATACGCCTTCATCAATTGCTTAGCCTTTTCAGGGATTTCCTCCACAAAGTCCGAAACCACCGCTTCATCCGCAATGTGGATAATAAGTGGATTATCCGCTGGCCTGCCTTTTGCTTCAAAAATTTTCGCTACCGCCTGGTCATTTAAAGCATTTGCGCCCAAGCCATATACCGTTTCTGTCGGGAATGCAACAACTTCATTATTTAATAAAAGATCTGCTGCCTGTGTTATTTGTGGGTAACCAGTTAAATTATCCACATTTTTATCCACTGACCATCTTTTTGTATCCATCTAAATTCACCTTCAATATTTCTTCTTATGAATGCCTATATTACTCACTTTTCTACGAATCACTTTTGAAAGTATAAAAGAAGTTAGAGGATAACTCAAGCTTTTATCCACAAATTGTGTATAAAAATGGCCTTTTTGTGTATAACTTTGTCATTTTATCCACATTTCATATGGAAAACTTCAAGAAATACGAGTTATCCACAGAAAGGATGTGTTTAACATGCTCTGATTCGTATAAGTCCGCAGGCAGCTTCGTGGAATCATGAGGCTGAAAGCCCATTAGCGTAAAGAAGAGGGCAGCACTTTGTTTGTTTGAAGCCATGTACAGCTCCGTTAACCCCTTATCTCTAGCCAACATTAAAATTTGTTCCAGTAATATAAACATATCCTTTTCAGTAGAGTTCGGGCTAAGCACCAGAGATCGCAGCAAACCAACCTGCCCATGAGGCTCTATCCCTAATGATGCCTGAATCTGGCCTAACTCATTCTCACTCAGTAAGAAATAATCAATGGAATCTTTAATCCCTTCAGAACTTACCTTTGCATTCTGTAAAAATAATGATAACTTTTCAACATCCTCAATACCAGCACAACGAACTTCTGCGTTATTCATTCCTCTCACCCCATCTTCAAATAATGAACTTAATCTATGAATATGATTGATAGGAAGACAAATAGAACAGAAAATGATAGAAAAGATGAAATATATGTTGGGGAAAACTAAAAGCTATACAAACCCGATAGTATCAAAGCACAATTAAACACTCAAAGTACAAAAAAACACGGCAGCCACTCGTTGACTGCCGTGCTATGCTGGACGCATATCGATATCCTTCAGGAAATCAAATCTATTAATCGTTAGAGTTTCCGCCTTTGCGGCCGATCTCACGATAAAAGTCTTTATCATGATTTTCACTTGTTGCTTCCCCGCCTTTGCGGCCAATTTCCTGATAGAATTCTTTATCATGATTTTCACTTGTTGCTTCTCCGCCCTTGCTGCCAATTTCCTGATAGAATTCTTTGTCATGATTTTCGCTAGTTGCTTCTCCGCCTTTGCGGCCAATTTCCTGGTAGAAATCTTTATCGTGGTTATTGCTAGTTGCCTCTCCGCCTTTGCGGCCGATTTCTTGGTAGAATTCTTTATCGTGGTTATTGCTAGTTGCCTCTCCGCCTTTACGGCCTCTTTCCTCACGAGACATTTTACCGTTATTGTTGTTGTTGTTAGCCATTGTATCCATCTCCTTTGTTGTTTGATGTTACATTCATATAAATATCCGATTTTGATAGATTGAAACACCTTAAAGAAAGTTACTATAATTTTCCTCTAGACTTTTAAAAGAAAAGACGCAGAGAAAAAAGTCATCCCTGCGCCACAAATGCTTATCCAAAAATCTTATTCCAAATTTCCACTAGGAAAAACTTAACCTCTACCTCTTCTTCATCCTGTTCCCCTGTGTATATCGGTTCTTCCTGTTCTTCCTGTTCTATCTTTTCTTCCTTTTCAATTTTTTGCTCCGTATCCACTTCTTCAGCAGAAGCCTTTTTCCCATCTTCCTCAAAACCTTCACCTACAGCTACTCCATTTGAAAAATCAAGGAAGCACAGGGGAGGAAACAGGACACACCACCAGTTAGCTCCGTCGCCATCTCCAAGTGTGATTAAAATGGCCTCATATTCACCCGCTGGATATAAAAACTGACCATATAGCTTGGTAGGGAACTCTACCTTCCCAAACTCTGCTTTGACTGACTGCGGGACATTTTGTTCTTCTACCACACTCTCGGCAATTGCTTGGATCTCCGGCAGTCGTGACTGAAGCAGTTTGCGAGATTCTTCAACAGATGTTAAATCAGACACCCATTCTGTAATTTTTTCATTGACCGCATCTCTGACCAATCTTTTCACATTTTGATCTGCTTCTGAATCACTATTAGCTAGAATCCGCAGTCGAATGGCTTCATTAGGAATCACCAATTCTTCATCAGCCGTTACCTCTGTTTGCGGTATATATAAACTAAAAATTGTTCCAATCGATAATAATAAAATGTATAAGTTCACAGTCCATTTTGTTTTCATTTCCGGCACCACCCTTTCGATATCCTCATTGTGGACAGATTCGGAAATTCTTAAACTAGTAAAATGGAAAAAAATTATTTGTTCTTTTTAATTGAGATAGGGGGAGGCGATTAACCTCCATTTATCCCTCTCACACCACCGTACGTACGGTTCCGTATACGGCGGTTCCGATTAAGTCGAACGCTGTAAGTCATATCTAGCAGAAATACTTTTTAACCCAAGGGAAAGCCAGTAGGCTTTCCCTAATGTTTTATGAAGAATTGGACTTTTGGATATCCTCCAATAAGCCTTTCTTGTATTTCCCCATTCATATGCTTTCCCTTTCGAAACACCTAGTTTAATAAGTTTCTTGACCTTCGTTTGGGGAAGTTTCCATTCCTTCCATCGAATCATTCTTAACCTTCGATTAAGCCATCCTTCGAGTTTTGCGATTACTGAACGGGTATCTGCTAAATGATAATAATTAACCCATCCCACTAGATATTGGTTAAGGTTATGAATCCTATCTTCCATGGCAATTGACCTTCGTCTGCTTGTAAGCTTTCTTATTTTATCTTTAAACCGTTTAACTGATTGGGGAGATATTCTCACCTTCGGTTTTAGATTACTTGTAAAACTGAACCCAAGAAATTTCCTTTTCCAAGGGCGGTCTACAGCACTTTTATCCTTGTTAACCTTCAGTTTAAGATTCCTCTCGATAAAATGGGTCATTGCCTTCATAACTCTTTCTCCAGCTCTTTTAGATTTCACATAGATATTACAATCATCGGCGTAGCGGACAAAGCGATGTCCTCTGCGCTCCAGTTCTTTATCCAGTTCATCCAACACAATATTCGAAAGTAAAGGGCTTAAAGGTCCACCTTGCGGTGTCCCCTCAAGGTTAGGACTGACAAGTCCGCCTTCCATAACACCAGAGGTTAAGAACCGTCTTATTAGTTTGAGGAGAGTACTATCCTTTATCCTCATGGCTAATTTACTCATTAATCTATCGTGGTTAACCTTGTCAAAGAACTTTTCAAGGTCAATGTCGACTACCCATCGATAACCCTCTTCTATATAGCTTTGGGCTAATTTAACAGCCTGGTGCGCTCGCCTGTTAGGGCGAAAGCCGAAGCTACATTCAGAGAAACTAGGGTCATACATTCTGGTAAGCACTTGGGTGATTGCTTGTTGAATGAAACGGTCTGTCACGGTTGGGATTCCCAGTTTCCTCTTCCCTTTGCCGTCTGGTTTCGGGATTTCGACTCGACGGACGGGGGATGGGATATAGGTTCCCTCGAAGAGGGATTTTCGCAGTTCGCTCCAGTTGAGCATAATATGTCCACGAAGAGCAGTGACGGGCATTTCGTCCACTCCATGTTTTCCCTTATTCTTTTCTACTCTTTTAATCGCATTAAGTAGGTTTTCCCGTGACATGATTCGTTCCATTAACATTGATATAACCTCCCGCGTAAATAGGTGTTCTGTTTGTGTCCTTTTCATTCTCCACCCTGTTTAATGACCCCCGCGGATTCACCGTTTCTTTCATTAAACAGGTACTATGTTTTCTGTTTCATCGAATGGAAAGATACGCCTAGTTCCTATTTTCCATAACCGGTTCAGCCCTTCCTTATCCTCTTAAGCGAATAAGTACTATGGCTTCTGCTGACGCCTGTCGTTCAACTTATCCTCACGGATAGGCTTACCGCATGAGTACGGCATATCGACAGGTTCTCCCCGGGTAAGAGTACAGACTTTCCTTCCATGTCTCCGCCTCATTTACTCTGTGACACCTTTGGCAGTATGGACTTTGTCTTGTATTGCAGACTCACCCAATGTCATCTAGCCTCATATGAGATTCGTGTTCCTCAGAGCGGAAGTTTGCCGCCGACTTCCTTCAGATAGGAGGGTCACCCCGCATATCCTTGTCTTAAGCTACGACTACTACTGCCTTCGCCGTTCGGGACTCGCACCCTAGAGCCTGCACCCATGCCGGGCACACAATAGAAAAACTGCTTAATAATAAGCAGTTTTAGGAAGTCATCTATTTTTGGTCGTCGTCGCTTTCAACGATGTGTTTTAGGATTGACAGTTTGTTATGCCAGAATTATTCGTAATAAGAAAGCCATTGCTGGACCTCTGTCAGCGGCTCAGGGTGAAGCGTGTATATTTTTTCTCTTCCAACCCTTTTTCCGGTCACCAATTGTGCCTCTGACAGGATATGAAGATGTTTGGCAACCGCTGTGCGGCTAATCGGAAAGTGATCGGATATCTTTGAAATCGGCAGTTCCTCGTTAGCCAGCAGACGAAGCACTTCTCTTCTCGTAGGGTCTGCAATAGCCTGAAAGACATCATGTTTAACTGCTGACATTTACCCTTCAACAACCTTGCGAAGGTTTTGAACGATGCCAGCCCAGCCATGATCCATTCGATCTCGTATAACAGAACTTTTTTCATTCGGCTTTGGAAGAATTTCATCCGGAGCCTTCCATCCGCCATGGACAAGAGTGAATTCTGTTTGATTCCCTACCTCTTTTAATAGAAAGGTAACTACCCAACCATCTGTATCCCATGAAAAAGAAATTTTGTTAGGCTCATCAATTTCTAAAACTTTGCATGGTGATGGACCGAAAGGAGATTGAACATGAAACTCATAGCCCTCCTCAAGTTTAAAATCATTAGGCATAAACCATAATTCAATTCCTTTTGGAGTTGAAACTTTATCCCACACTTTCTGAATTGGCGCCTCAATCATCACTGTTTGTTTAATATCTTGTAAAGCTTCCATTGAAAGTCCTCCTTATATAGAACCATTTGGTTTCACTTTGAATAATATAACACCTTTTGGTTATATGTCAATGTATGTACCTTTAAGATTATTTCCTTGAATGATTGATTGTATGAGTGGATGAGGCGAGTTGGTTTGATGTGGTTTGGAGGGGTTGGATGGAGAGTGAGTGATTTGGGTTATGTTCATGGGTTTTTTGATCGGTTCCCGGATCATTTCAATAAATTGGATCGGTTTTCGGTCAAACTCGCATTGGGACCTTGTTTAGGGATCTCTTTTGCATGGAGAAGTGTGGATTTCGGTTATTTCCAATGGTTTTTCGATCATTTCCCAGGTCACTTCGATCAATTGGATTGGGTTTTCGGTCTTTTTGCTGGGTTTTTCGATCATTCGAACAGGTTTCCGCTCTTTTTATGATGCTTTCCAATTCATTTTCTGTCTTTCCTATCAAAATTTTTAATTTTCCTATCAAACTAAACGGTTTTCCTATCAAATTTTCTGGTTTTCCTATCAAACTTTTCGTTTTTCCTTTCAAAATATCAACTTTTCCTATCAAACTGTCTTTTTCCTCTTGAATTTCCGCATAGCGCGAGGAATCCACCCACACTTTATACAAAAAACTACCCCCGCCCGGAGATAGTTTCTTACATTTCCGCAAAGACCATACGATCTTTGCCATTGATATCATATACAACTTGAATAGATGCTTTTGGAAAAGTATTCTGCAGCAGCTGCTTGACTGCTTCACTTTGTCCTGCTCCGACTTCGAAGCCCACAATGGCTGATGGATTTAAGACAGCGGGCAGCTGCTTTATGAGATCACGATAGATCGTCAGTCCATCTACGCCTGCAAACAAAGCCCGATGCGGTTCATGTGCTGTAACAACTTCGGACATCCAGCTTTTATCACTATCTGGAATATAAGGAGGGTTCGAAAGAATAACATCAAAGGTTCGGCCTTCACTAATGAAAGGTTCAAGCAGATTCCCTTCGATGAATTCAATATCAGCATGAAGTTCCCCAGCATTATGTGCAGCCATTTGCAGTGTCGGTGCATATATATCTGTTGCTGTTACTCGAAGTTTGGGCATTTCAAGCTTTAAGGTTACGGCAATAGCTCCGCTGCCTGTGCCAATATCCGCCGCAGCGATCTCAGGCTGATTAAATTTGCGCTCTATCCTTTTAATCGCTTCTAAAACCAGTTCTTCTGTTTCCGGCCTTGGAATAAGTGTATCCTCATTCACTCGAAACATACGGCCATAAAAATACTCATATCCCATAATGTACTGAACCGGTCTTCCTTCACCATGAAGCACCACGGCGTTTTGGAATTGCGCAAGCTTCTCTTCCTCCAGTTCATCCTGAAGGGAAGCAAGCATTTGAGCATAATTCATCTCTAAGAAATGCCTCAGCAAAATGTCTCCCGCATTTTCGTCTCTTCCTTTATCCTTTAAAAAGGAAGAAGCCCAATTAAGGGCTTCAAACACTCGCATGCTATTACTCATTCGAAGCCGCTTCCAGCTTAGCGGATTGCTCTTCCATAATAAGTGTATCAATCACTTCATCAAGCTTTCCTTGCAGGATTTGATCCAGCTTTTGAATCGTTAAGCCGATGCGGTGATCGGTTACGCGGTTTTGCGGGAAATTGTACGTACGGATACGTTCTGAACGATCGCCTGTACCTACCGCAGATTTACGCTGCTGATCGTATTCCGCTTGAGCTTCTTGCTGGAATTTATCATAAACACGCGCGCGAAGAACTTTCATTGCTTTTTCTTTGTTTTTGATTTGTGATTTTTCATCCTGACACGATACAACAACACCAGTCGGCAAGTGAGTCAAACGGACAGCTGACATCGTTGTATTAACACTTTGCCCGCCTGGACCGCTTGATGCGAATGTATCCACACGGATATCCTTATCATGGATGTCGATTTCTACTTCTTCTGCCTCTGGAAGGACAGCAACGGTTGCTGTTGAAGTATGGATACGGCCGCCTGATTCTGTTTCAGGGACACGCTGTACACGGTGTGCACCGTTTTCAAATTTAAGCTTTGAGAAAGCTCCGTTTCCGTTTATCATAAAAATGATTTCCTTGTAGCCGCCAACACCAGTTGAACTTGCTTCAATGACATCAATTTTCCAGCCTTGCACTTCTGCATAGCGGCTGTACATCCGGTATAGATCTCCAGCAAATAGAGCGGCTTCATCTCCGCCTGCTGCTCCGCGAATTTCCATGATAACGTTTTTATCGTCATTCGGATCCTTCGGTATTAAGAGAATTTTTAAGCGCGCTTGCAGCTCTTCAATGGTTTCTTCGAGCTCAGATAGCTCTTCCTTTACCATTTCACGCATGTCTGCATCCAGCTTTTCTTCCAGCATGGCTTTTGCATCCTGAAGCTGTTCTTTTACACTTTTGTACTCTCTATAAACTTCTACTGTTTCTTGAATGCCTGATTGTTCTTTAGAATATTCACGGAGCTTTTTCGGATCGTTGACGATTTCCGGATCACTTAAAAGCTCATTCAGCCGCTCATAGCGGTCTTCGACTGCTTGAAGACGATCAAACACAGTTCTTCACCTCAATTGTTATTAAGAAAAGTTACGCTTCATAGGAGTTGCTTGACTCCATAGGAAGATAAACTTTATGTAATTTTTTATTAAAAAATGCATGGCTGATATCTAGCTATCTTGAAACATTTACAACCAGCCAGCAGATCAAGCCGTATGGATAACATTCTAATTATAGTATAGCCGTATTCCACAGTCAAAATGAAATCAAAATAAGGTCTTGCTCCCTCTACCTATATCCCTTATAGTAAATGGAAAGAATGGGAAGTTTATTATACTTCATACGTTATACTCACCCTGCTGCTTCGTTAAAACAAGGTTTCCTGCTCTCTTATACTTTATCGCTGTAAATGGTTAAGGAGGTTTTACAATGAAGGCTATCCTGCTCGGAGTCTTGTCTGCTTTTTTCTTTGCTTTTACGTTTGTGCTGAACCGCTCAATGGAGATGTCAGGCGGCAGCTGGCTCTGGAGTGCATCGCTCCGCTACTTTTTTATGATTCCGCTTCTAATTATTATTGTTTCGTTTCGAGGGAAACTAAAACCCGTTTTCACTGAATTGAAGAATGCCCCGAGAAAATGGATGCTCTGGAGCACCATCGGCTTTGGACTTTTTTATGCTCCCCTCTGTTTTGCGGCCGCCTACGGTCCTGGCTGGCTCATTGCAAGTACATGGCAAATTACAATTATATCGGGTTCCCTGCTTGCACCACTATTTTATGAAAAAATCACAACACCCAATGGAACGATACAGGTGCAGGGCAAAATTCCCTATCGCGCCCTATCCATGAGTCTGATCATTTTGGCAGGTGTCGCTATTATGCAGTGGGATCACGCTTCAAGTATTTCTATTCAAGAAATGCTGCTATGCATAATTCCCATTGTAATAGCGTCGTTTGCATATCCGCTCGGAAATCGCAAAATGATGGAGGTCAGTGCGGACAGATTGAACGCCTATCAGCGCGTGCTTGGCATGACGATCGCAAGTTTACCGCTTTGGATCATTCTGGCGATTGTCGGCTTTGTCACATCTGGTGTGCCAAGCACTGCTCAATTAACGCAATCAGGTCTTGTCGCTCTTTTATCAGGAGTATTCGCAACGGTGTTATTTTTTGCAGCAACTGATCTTGTGAAAAATGATATGCAGAAGCTCGGTGCCGTTGAAGCCACGCAGTCAATGGAGGTCCTTTTCGCCCTTGCAGGTGAGATCCTCTTTTTATCTGCCGCCTTCCCAACACCGATCTCGCTTACCGGCCTGTTACTTGTTATGATTGGAATGGCTTTGCAAAGCTATGTATCTGTTTCAAAACCCTCTCTAAAAAAGAAAGCCGCTTGATCGGGCTATAAAGAAACGGCAGCAGCTGCTGCCGTTTTGTTTTTACCGCTCTTCATTTACTCGTACTTCTATGTCATAACGAGGCAGCGCCTTCACAAGTGCTTTATGCAATTTTGCTTCCGCATCAATTTTTTCTTCCTGGTTCATCCTGTCATTGTGAAAAGCAGTTACCCACAGCTTTTCCCCATTAATCCACACCTGGTCCGTTTCAAAGCCAGCTATACGCACCGTTTCTTTCGCATGATTGATATCATCAGATTGATCAACTGCATTGCCGTCTAAATTTAAGAAGTTGGGATTTTGTTCGTCCATCGTATGCTCCCGTGTACGTTGGATTTGCTCGTCCCGCTCACTATTGGAATTCGAAAGAAACGTGGTTCCATTTGAGGTCTCGTTTTGACCATAAAGACTACGCGTATTTTGAACTTCGTTTTGGGTTCCATTTTGCGCACATCCTGCCATAAAAAATGCCGCAGAAAGCATAATAAAGAACAATTTCATGCTAACACCTCCTGTTATTAGGATATCCGCTGAGACGAACGTTTCTCAGTCCAAATATAGGAAGTGAAAAAAGCTGTCTGGTAAAATCCAGACAGCTTAGCTTAAGATAATGTTTCTGTTTCAGTTGTATTCTTTAATGTATTAGGCGATTTCGGTACCTGATGGTGATGTCTGCAGCGAGGCTCGTACGCTTCGGATGCGCCAACAAGGATAATTGGGTCATCATATGAAGCTGGTTCACCGTTGATTAGCCGCTGTGTTCTGCTGGCTGGTGACCCGCAAACAGCACAGACAGCTTGAAGCTTCGTCACTAGCTCAGCAATAGCCATCAAGCGCGGCATAACTCCAAAAGGCTCGCCGCGGAAATCCTGGTCTAAACCTGCTGCAACCACACGATGTCCGCTATCAGCCAGATGCTGAATAACATTCACAATCTCATCATCAAAAAATTGAACTTCATCTATAGCAATCACTTCAATGTCAGAAGTGATATTTTGAAAAATTTCAGTGGAATGAGCAATCGGTTTTGCCATAACGGATGAGCCGTCATGTGACACAACAGCTTCCTCGCTATATCTGTTATCTATTTGCGGTTTGAAAACAGCAATCTTTTGCTTTGCAAACTGAGATCGTCTGACACGACTGATTAATTCCTCAGATTTACCAGAAAACATACTGCCGCAAATTACTTCCACCCACCCATGATGTTTCATTACATACACAAACGGCATCTCCTTCCTACAGCCTCATCTGCATGCAAAATGCAGCGATGATAAGGGAAAAATCAGGTTTATAAGTAGTATTATTGCAATAAAAAACAGGCAAGAGAGAAAACTTGCCTGTTTTTGTGTTGTTTATGTTTATTATTTCTTAATGCCGTATTTTTTATTGAAACGATCAACACGTCCGCCAGCTTCAGCGAATTTTTGACGTCCAGTATAGAATGGGTGGCACTCAGAGCAAGTTTCTACGCGGATTTCTTCTAGTACAGAACCCGTTTCGAATTCATTACCGCATGCACATTTCACCATTGCTTTTTTGTAGTTAGGATGAATTCCTGCTTTCATTCTTTTCATCTCCTTCCGCCCTGAATCATGCTGAGACAGAGTTATATGTTACGGATAAACCGTAAATTAAAAACGCACTGGAATCATTATAACAAGTACAAACATTTTTTGCAAATATCATTTTTCATCTATTGTCGAAACATAAATGATTTTAACATTTACATATAAAACAAATTTTATGACTGCGAACGCTTAGACTTCATTTCTTCAGCAAGATTAGCATAAAATTCTTCATTTGATTTTGTCTGCTTTAACTTGCGCAAGAATTTATCGGCAAAATCTGGTGAATCTGACATGGACTTGCGAATCGCCCAAAGCATATCAAGATGTTCCTTCTTAATAAGAAGCTCTTCTTTTCTTGTGCCTGAACGGCGAATATCAATTGCAGGGAAGATTCTTCTTTCAGCAAGAGCACGATCAAGATGCAGTTCCATATTTCCTGTACCTTTGAACTCCTCATAAATCACATCATCCATACGTGAGCCTGTGTCTACTAGCGCAGTTGCTAAGATCGTTAAGCTGCCGCCTTCTTCAATATTACGGGCAGCACCGAAAAAGCGTTTTGGACGATGGAAAGCAGCCGGATCAATACCGCCTGATAAGGTTCTTCCGCTTGGCGGAATGACCAGGTTATAAGCACGGGCAAGTCTAGTAATACTGTCCATAAGGATGACAACATCACGCTTATGCTCAACAAGACGCATTGCTCGCTCAAGCACCAGCTCTGCCACTTTGATATGATTTTCAGGAACTTCATCGAAGGTTGAACTGACAACGTCACCTGCTACAGACCTTTCAATATCAGTTACCTCTTCCGGACGCTCGTCTATTAAAAGAACAATTAATTCTGCTTCCGGGTGGTTTGTTGTAATGCTATTGGCAATTTCCTTTAACAGCATTGTTTTCCCAGCTTTAGGAGGGGCTACGATTAAGCCACGCTGTCCAAATCCGACTGGCGCCAAAAGGTCCATTATACGTGTAGAAATATGCCTTGTTGTCGTTTCAAGGTTCATCAGACGATTTGGATATAATGGCGTCAAACCAGGAAAGTGAACACGTTCCTTAGCCGTTTCTGGATCATCATCATTAACAGCCTCAACTTGCAGTAAGCCAAAATAGCGTTCATTTTCTTTTGGAGGACGCACTTTTCCTGAAACTTTATCTCCGTTTCTTAAGTCAAATCGGCGGATTTGCGATGCAGAAATGTAGATATCCTCTGAGCTCGGGGAGTAATTAATTGGTCTTAAGAATCCAAAACCTTCCGATTGAATAATTTCCAGGATTCCTTCCATAAAGAAATAGCCTTCCTGCTCTGCTCTTGCTTTCAGAATGGCAAAAATAAGTTCTTTCTTTGATAATTTGCTATAATAAGAAACTTTATATTCGCGTGCAAGCTCATAAAGCTCCTTTAATTTCATATTTTCTAAACTCGATATATTTAATCCCATATCAAACAACACCACTCTTTTGAATTTTCAATCAATATCCCTATACGGTTTTATAAACTGAATCAATTTAAATAAGGAAAGATAAATAAGCATGAGGTTTCTAGAAGTTATTGAAGAATCCTTGATTTATGTTTGAGAGATCACCGCAGCACGGATTGTATTGAGGGGTCCCGTAAAACAATCTCTATTTTACCCTTTACGTTCAGTGTTAATCAACTGTATTTTTTTGTAATTATTATTGAAGGAATGGAAGGATTGGAGCTAAGCAGCGATCCAGCTAATGTTTAAAAACAGAGGCTACGCTTCTTTTTAAACTGTTCAGGTTTATTAGGTTAGAAAAAGCAGGGGAAACTGCATCTTTCCCAGTTCCCCAATATTGTGATATATGCAATTATCTCATAACAAGATTTGGTTTCTTTTTCAAGCTATGACGGCCTTCAATGAAGCGGACTGTTCCTGACTTTGCTCTCATAACAACAGAATGGGTAGAACCATATGAGCCTTTAAATTGAACCCCTCTAAGCAATTCGCCATCTGTTACACCTGTAGCAGCAAAAATGGCGTCATCTCCTTTTACGAGGTCTTCCATTAAAAGTACATTATTCACATCGAGACCCATTTTTAAACAGCGTGCTAATTCTGCATCATTTTGAGGAAGCAATTTCCCTTGAATCTCTCCGCCTAAGCTTTTCAGAGCCACCGCTGCTAAAACGCCTTCTGGCGCTCCGCCTGATCCGAATAAAATATCAACACCTGTATGATCAAACGCAGTATTAATGGCTCCTGCCACATCTCCATCATTGATTAGCTTTATTCTTGCACCAGCTTCGCGAAGCTCGTTAATAATATGAGCATGTCGCTCTCTGTTTAAAACGGTTGCCACAACATCCTCGATATCTTTATTTTTTGCCTTGGCAACAGCCTTTAAGTTATCTAAAACAGATGCATTTATATCAATTTGGCCAACCGCTTCAGGGCCAACTGCAATTTTATCCATATACATATCAGGTGCATGAAGCAAATTCCCATGATCTGCTACTGCTAAAACTGCAAGGGCATTCCAGCCACCAGAAGCGACAATATTTGTTCCTTCCAACGGATCGACTGCAACATCTACACGCGGACCATAGCCAGTTCCAAGCTTCTCACCAATATAAAGCATTGGGGCTTCATCCATTTCGCCCTCTCCAATGACAACCGTCCCCTTCATAGGTACAGTGTCAAAAACGTCTCTCATTGCAGATGTAGCAGCATCATCGGCTTCATCCTTTTTACCTCTGCCCATCCAGCGTGCTGAAGCAAGCGCAGCTCCTTCAGTTACTCGGATAAGTTCCATTGATAAGCTTCTTTCCATCCGTTGTTCCTCCCCAGATAACGACATTTCTCTCTATTATTTACGCATTATTTAATTGCTCAATCTCTTCTTTCGTCAGCTTCTCGCGCCAGATGGTCGCACCAAGTCCGCAAAGCTTGTCCACAAGATGACTATAACCGCGGTCAATATGCTCTAATCCGGTTACCTCTGTAACACCTTCAGCCATAAGTCCGGCTATGACAAGAGATGCACCCGCTCTAAGGTCACTTGCCTTCACTTTTGCTCCCTGCAGCTTAACTGTGCCATTTATGATGGCTGAACGTCCTTCTACCTTTATATTGGCATTCATTCTTCTTAGTTCATCAATATGCTTAAAACGAGCACCATAAATCGTATCTGTCACCATGCTTGTTCCTTCAGCAGCTGTTAAAAGTGATGTAAATGGCTGCTGGAGATCTGTTGGAAAACCGGGATATACAAGCGTTTTTATATCAACCGCTTTCATTTTCTCTGCCGGTCCCACAAACACCTGATCATCATTTGCTTCAATCTGAACGCCCATTTCTCTGAGTTTTGCGATCAAAGATTCTAAGTGATGAGGAATCACATTGTCGATCAGCACACCATCTCCAGCTGCTGCACCAAGAATCATATAGGTACCTGCTTCAATACGGTCAGGAATAATAGTATGTCTGCAGCCATCAAGGCTATCAACACCCTCGATGCGAATAACATCTGTTCCTGCTCCCTTAATTTTAGCACCCATATTGGTTAAAAGTGTGGCTACATCAATAATTTCAGGCTCTTTTGCTGCGTTTTCAATAATCGTTCTTCCCTTTGCACGAACGGCAGCAAGCATAATATTAATAGTCGCTCCTACACTTACTACGTCCAAATAGATTCTTGCACCGCGCAGTTCATCTGCCCGTAAATAGATCGCACCCTGCTCGTTTGTCACATGTGCACCTAATGCTTCAAATCCTTTGATATGCTGATCAATTGGGCGAGGACCGAGATGGCATCCTCCGGGCAAACCAATTACAGCCTTTTTAAAACGACCGAGCATCGCACCCATTAAATAATAGGAAGCCCGTAATTTTTTTACCTTTCCATTTGGCAAAGGCATGGAAATCATTGAAGATGGATCAACAGTCATATCATTATTCTCGAAACTGACTACCCCGCCAATTTCTTCAAGAAGTCCTTTTAAAATCTGAACATCAGAAATATCCGGCAAACCTTCAATCGTCACAGGCGACTCTGCTAATATCGTTGCGGGTATTAAGGCGACGGCGCTGTTTTTTGCACCGCTGATTCTGACCGTCCCTTTTAATGGACTGCCGCCTGCAATCATAAGCTTTTCCATTATGATCTCCCTTCTTTTGCCTGGTATGTCAATGCAAGAGTTGCAATTGCAGTCTTTCCTGCGGACAGGCATGTCCTCGTCTAAACCATAATTTTGATAACACCATACTGAATCCGGTCTATCCTTACACTACAGTGTACACGAAAATTTACCAGTCATATACTGATATAAAAAAAGTGGTTATATTTTGAATAGTGAGTTAATTGTTATTTATTATTAAAAATTTTCTATGTCATCAAAATCAGCATTTTTAAGCTTTTGAGAAGGTTTTGTCCTTCCACTCAGAGTACTCACTTTCAGCAAAGCAAACGCTGACAAAAACGATGAAAATATGAAAATCTTTTTTATTAAGACCGAGAGTTCCAGTCTGCTAGAAAGGCTTCAATGCCTTTGTCTGTTAATGGATGTTTGAAAAGCTGCTGAATGACTTTGTATGGAATCGTGGCAATATGCGCTCCCCGCAAAGCCGCGTCCGTTACATGCTGAGGATGTCTAATAGAAGCTGCTATAATTTCAGTGTCAATATCATGGATGGCAAAAATCTCAGCAATGGTTGAAACTATATCAAGACCATTATGACCGATATCATCTAATCTTCCAAGGAATGGGGAAACATATGTAGCACCTGCTCTGGCAGCAAGCAATGCTTGATTAGCACTGAAAATAAGCGTAACGTTTGTTTTAATGCCTTCTTTTGTAAAAACATGGACTGCTTTTAGTCCTTCTGGTGTCATTGGTACTTTAATTGTAATATTTGGAGCAATGGCGGCAAGCTCTTTTCCTTCTCTAATCATTCCTTCTGCATCAAGAGCGATAACTTCGGCACTTACTGACCCGTCTACCAGTTCTGTAATTTCCTTTAAGCGATCATGAAAGGATACGTCTTTTTCTTTTGCAACCAGTGATGGGTTTGTTGTTACCCCTGCGATAATTCCTAGAGCGTGCGCTTCTTTAATTTCTTCCATATTAGCTGTATCAATGAAAAATTTCATTTTAATTCCTCCCTATTTTCGAACCGTACATTTTTATGAACAAAGATCGTTGAATGTCAAAAATCCAGTTTATCTCTTATGTATGTCAATGAAAGAAAACAATAATGATCCAAGAGGCTAAGAAAAAAGAACCAGGGGAACATATCTGTTCTAAACTAGTAAACATTAAGGAAGATTACCTTTTTATAATGAAGGGAAACCGCCTTTTGGTAAAGGCGGTTCCTTTTCACGTTCAATTATGCTTTTGCAGATGAACCAAACTCACGCATTTTGCCGATAACTGTTTCTTTAATCGCCTCACGTGCAGGTCCTAAGTATTTGCGTGGATCATATACTTCACTATCCGCTGCAAGCACTTCGCGAACGCGTTTTGCAGATGCAATTTGGTTTTCTGTATTTACGTTGATTTTTGCAGTACCTAGAGAAATTGATTTTTTGATATCGTTAGTTGGAATTCCAGTTCCGCCATGAAGTACAAGTGGCACACCAGTTAGGTTCCCAATCTCTTCCATCTCTACAAATCCTAGGTTTGGTTCACCCTTGTAAGGACCGTGAACAGAGCCTAATGCTGGAGCAAGGCAATCAATGCCTGTGCGTTTTACAAGCTCGTCACATTCTTTAGCGTCCGCATAGATAACGCCATCAGCAATGACATCATCTTCCTGTCCGCCTACAGTTCCAAGCTCAGCTTCTACAGAAACACCTTTTGAGTGAGCATATTCAACAACTTTAGTAGTTGTTTCGATGTTTTCCTCAAACGGGTGGTGAGAAGCATCAATCATAACAGATGTGAAACCAGCATCAATTGCTTCTTTACATTTGTCGAAGCTTGAACCGTGATCTAAATGAATGGCAACTGGGACAGTGATTTTATAATCTTCAAGAAGTCCTTCTACCATTTTTACAACTGTTTTGAAGCCGCCCATATAACGAGCTGCACCTTCTGATACTCCTAAGATAACAGGAGATTTTTCTTCTTCTGCTGCTTGAAGAATCGCTTGAGTAAACTCAAGGTTGTTTAAATTAAATTGACCTACTGCATAACCTTCTGCTTTTGCTTTATTCAGCATGTCAGTCATAGAAACTAAAGGCATTATACTTCCTCCTTAATAATGATCGCTTGTTGATACAGGTTGTCTGCATTTAAGTTTACCCTATCATGCTGCTGATTATGTAGCAGAGAAACCTGAAGCGACCTATGGAATTCATTTGTATCATACCAAAATGGACAAGGAATTGCTATTATTCCATTGCAATTTTATAAACTGTCATAAAGCAAGCGCTACCATTGGAAAATCATGCTTATTGCGGGACAGGCAAGTACTTTTTAACGGCAGCTCTAATGTCATCAATATCAAACGGTTTGGCAAAATGTGTTAAAGCACCTAGATCTTTTGCTTCTTGAATCATATCTAATTCGCCATACGCTGTCATAATAATGACGCGGATTTCTTTGTTATCGACGCGCATTCTTTTTAAAATTTCAATCCCATCCATCCCGGGGATCTTCATATCTAATAGGACCAGGTCCGGTGTATGCTTTGCGACAATATCAAGAGCTTGAACTCCATTAGCAGCTTGAAATGTTTCGTAGCCTTCTTTCTGCAATACTTCGTTCAGCAATATACGGATGCCAAACTGGTCATCGACAATTAATATCTTCCCTTTCAAAATAGCCACCTCATTGATTATATTTTTTCGAAGAGCTTGTAAATACTATGTAAAAATGTAGCTTTCGCCCAGTCTCATCTTGTAAAATTCTCCTTACCCAATGATAATTCCTGCCTTATTCTTAATTTCGCGTTTTTAATTTCACCTTTTCCACTTGTTTTACTATAATTAAAATTCATACATGCTTAAGAAGGAGGAAATTCGTTTGTTAAAAATGTTTTCTACACAGCTGACAGGTGTCTTTAACACCCTGCAGGAAAAAGAATCTGAGACCATTGAAGACGGTGCACGACTGCTGGCTCAAGCGGCTGCAGGAGCAGGTACCATCTATATATATAGCACAAACGAAATGAAGGCCATTGCTTATGAGGCGACAGAAGGGGCAGAGCCTTTGCAGAATGCAAAAATCTGGAATGAGGAGATGCCGCTTAGCGAGATTCATGATACTGATCGTTTCTTAATCGCAGCGCGCAGCGGAAATGATAAAGAAGCTCTAGAGCTTGGACGGGCGTTATCCGATCGGTATATTCCTTTTGTTGCGATTTGTGCTAATAGCCAAGATGATGCAGGAGAAACGCTTGAGGCTCTTGCAGATGTCTGCATATCGCTAAAGCTGACAAAAGGACTTCTGCCGGATGATGTTGGGAACCGTTTTGGTTATCCATCCGCTATTGCTGCTTTATTTGCCTATCATGGCATTAAATTTACTTTAGATGAAATCATGGCGGATTATTAATTTATTCCTTTTATTAGAGAAAAAAGCGGAGAAAACACAATGTTTTCTCCGCTTTTTAATATTATTCACCTTGTTTAAGTGACGCACCTATAAAGTCGCGGAATAGCGGCTGCGGGCGTGTTGGTCTTGAAATGAATTCTGGG
Source organism: Cytobacillus gottheilii (assembly GCF_001636345.1). GTDB lineage: Bacteria > Bacillota > Bacilli > Bacillales > Cytobacillaceae > Cytobacillus > Cytobacillus gottheilii. Next base: position 469,333 of record NZ_KV440945.1, on the reverse strand, counting down.
TGGAATTGTGAAGCAACAAACCAAGGGTGATCTTTTACTTCAATGATTTCTACAAGTCTTCCGTCTGGACTAGTACCAGAGAAGACAAATCCTGCCTTTTCCATATCTTGACGATAATGATTGTTAAATTCATAACGGTGGCGATGACGCTCATAAACAACTTCATCCTGATATGCATCAAAAGCAAGCGTATCTTCCACAAGCTTACATGCCTGCAGACCAAGACGCAGTGTACCGCCAAGATCTTCAATATCTTTCTGTTCTGGCAATAAATCAATAATTGGGTGTTTCGTATCTGGGTTAATCTCAGCAGAATGAGCTCCATCAAGTCCTAAGACGTTACGGGCAAACTCAATAGATGCCAGCTGCATGCCAAGACAAATGCCTAAGAATGGTTTCTTTTGTTCACGGGCATATTGAATCGCAAGAATCTTCCCTTCAATTCCCCGATCTCCAAATCCGCCTGGCACCAAAATACCGTCAGCATCACTTAAAAGCTCAGAAACATTTTCAGCTGTTACATTCTCTGAGTTAATCCACTTTACATCAATATCTGCATCATGAGCGTAACCTGCATGCTTTAATGCTTCAACAACGGAAATATACGCATCCTGCAGTTCAACATACTTTCCAACAAGTGCAATCTTTGTTTTCTTCGATAAATGCAGAACTTTATCAACCAATTGCTTCCATTCAGTCATATCTGCTTCCTTGCAGTCAAGCTTAAGGTGCTGACAGGCGATTTGGTCAAGATTTTGTTCTTGCAATGCCAGCGGTACTGAATATAATGTTTCCGCATCCTGGCACTCAATAACTGCCTCTTTATCAATATCACAGAATAATGCAAGCTTGTCCTTCATTTCTTGGGAAATTGGCATTTCTGTTCTGACAACTACTACATTCGGCTGAATGCCAAGGCTTCTTAGTTCCTTAACACTATGCTGTGTAGGTTTTGTTTTCATTTCACCAGCAGCTTTAATATAAGGAACAAGCGTACAGTGAATATACATCACGTTATCACGGCCGATATCGCTCTTAATTTGGCGAATCGCTTCAAGGAAAGGAAGAGACTCAATATCTCCTACCGTTCCGCCGATTTCAGTGATCACTACATCTGAATTTGTTTCATGACCAGCGCGGAACACTTTATCCTTAATTTCATTTGTAATGTGCGGAATTACCTGTACAGTGCCGCCATTGTAATCTCCACGTCTCTCTTTTCTTATTACAGTGGAATAAATTTTCCCTGTAGTAACAGAGCTGTACTTTGTTAAATTGATATCTACAAAACGCTCATAGTGTCCTAAATCCAGATCTGTTTCCGCTCCATCACCTGTTACATATACTTCTCCGTGCTGATATGGACTCATCGTTCCCGGGTCAACATTAATGTATGGATCAAACTTTTGAATGGTAACGCTCATGCCCCTATTTTTTAATAGACGGCCAAGTGAAGCAGCTACAATTCCCTTTCCTAATGACGATACAACACCGCCTGTAACAAAAATATATTTTGTCATTTACTATTCCCCCTTCAATACAGTTTGTGCAATTTTTTCTTTCTTTAAGGCTGTTTTTGTAAACTTTGTTGCTTTTAGAGGGAGATGACTTTTATAGATTTTACTGCCCCGATCTGCATGTGTTTACGCGTGGTCATGTACCTCACTCATCTCCAGCCATACCTTAAAAATGAATTGGACACTTCCGCAGAAAAAACAAAAAGCGCTCCACTTACTATTTTTCAAGTAAGGGAGCGCTGTAAGCGTATCATTTATCGTTCCTTTTTTAAGGAGCCCAAAAATGATTCTACAAGCCTTATATAAAAAAGTCAAGATTATAAATCCTCTTCGTCCTCATCTTCATCCAGGTCTTCGTCGAGGTCATCTTCATCGTCTTCTTCATCAATATCTTCGATTAGATCGTCGTCTTCTTCTTCAAACTCATCAAGATCATCATCAAGAAGATCATCGTCTTCATCGTCATCTTCATCAATATCATCGTAATCTTCAATGTCGTCGTAATCGATTTCTTCTTCATCAAGCTCGTCATAATCTTCCAGTTCAAGATCATCATCAGCCGTTTTCTTCGCCTTTTTCTTTTTAGGCTTAATGACTGTAACAACTTCCTCTTCATACTGATCAACAGGATACCATGTACGAAGTCCCCAGCGATTATCTCCAAGGCCAATAAAGCGGCCATCGATATTCATATCCGTATAAAATTGTGAGATTTTCGCTCTCACTTGCTCATCCGTCATTTCTAAAAGATCCTTCACTTCATTCATAATATCATTGAATGCAGCAGGTTCTTTCTTTCCTTTTAAAATTTCATATGCGATTTCAATTAAAGACATTTCCTGCAAATCTTCTTTTGTGAATCCCTGTAAAGCCATCTTCGCACGTCCTTTCACTATGTAAGGCTTTATGCAAGCCGATTAATCATATCAGTAAACCCTTTTATCCACTGCATTTATAGGCAGTGAAGGCATATTCTTCATTATAAACAAATTTTAAGGGTTTATGCTAGTTATATCTTTTAGGATTATTCTTTTTTTAGACGACAAAAAAACACAAATCAGCCAAAAGCTTTACTTTAGCAGCGGCCAATTTGCATATGAAAAACAGATTCTGCAATAAGAGTACTTTCAAGTTTTGGCCTGCTGACCATTCGGCAGATTTACAGCGCATGAAAACATAAGACAGGGCAGGATAGGATTCATCTATTTCCGCCTGTCTCTTTCATTTGTTTATAGGCAAGCCGGCTAAAGTAGATCGCTAACATAAAAAATGGAATGGCGCCAAGCTGCCATCGATATAATAGATAAAAAAATATGATAAAACATGAAATCGCGCTAAACCAAATAATCCGTCTCAATTACTCACATCCTGAATATCAATATCTGTGAAGTTCAAGCCAGAATACAATCAAATTTATTATAAAGGATTTTGTATGCCATTGTATAATATTAATGTCAGAAAAGTCACTACTAAGTAGAAAAGGTCTGCGTTAGACTAGCGCAGACCTTTTGAATTTTTATAATATTTAAGTTCGTATGATACTGCCATTACTTGTGTGACTCAGGTATCTGGCTGAAACTCCACAGCCGCGGCACTTCCTTGGATCCCCTGAAAAAGCAGATCGGTCTGCAGCTGTATATATTGTTCTAAGCTATACATTTTTTGCAGTGTCCAACGGCGGAAAGCCCACATTTGTCCTTGAACGAAAATATTATGAGCGATCATTTTTACTTCTTCCATGGACAGCTCCAGTTCCCCATTCTCCACACAGAGCGTAACCACATGCTCAAACATAGCAACCATCTCAAGCTCTTTTTTCAAAACATATGGCAAGGCATCTTTAGATAAGGACTTTACTTCCTGATACATGACAAGTACTTCATCCTGCATTTCATCTACCACTTTGAAATAATCAGAAATTCCCTGCTTTAAACTTTCAATTGTCCCTTTTTTGGTATCCAGTCCTTCATACAGCCTCTCTCGCACTTGATCATATATGCTGTCGCAGACAAGATAGAGGACATCCTCTTTTGTGCGGATGTATTCATATAAAGTGCCAATGCTAAACCCAGCCGCTTTCGCAATTTCCCGTGTTGTTGTCCGATGAAATCCTTTCTGGATAAAAAGAGTAACCGCCCCTTTAATCATCTGATCACGCCGTTTTTTAACGAGACGCTCATCTTTAACAGAAGCCTGCACTTGTCTTTTTTTCATTTTATCAACACCTTTTATTTCATCCATTGCTAATTAATTGTGCAGGATAAAATCTTGGCTGTACCACTACTTTTGTTGAATCTTAATAAAACCTGTTTCATAAGTTTATCAGGATTGGGTGAGCATTCTTGAGATGACGAGTCGCTGGATCTCTTGAGTGCCTTCGTAGATTTGGGTGATTTTGGCGTCGCGCATGTAGCGTTCTGCTGGATAGTCTTTGATGTAGCCGTAGCCACCGAAGATCTGGACAGCATCTGTAGTCACTTTCATGGCCGTGTCTCCTGCAAACAGTTTGGACATCGCAGATTCTTTGCCATATGGGAGACCAGCGGATTCTAGCCATGCCGCCTGGTAGGTCAGCAGTCTAGCTGCCTCAATGCCTGTTGCCATATCAGCCAGCTTAAAGCCGATGCCTTGCTGGGACGCAATTGGCTTCCCGAATTGCTGGCGTTCCTTGGCGTAATCACTAGCCGCATCGAGCGCACCTTGAGCAATGCCAACCGCTTGTGCTGCTATGCCATTTCTTCCTCCGTCGAGGGTTTTCATCGCAATCTTAAAGCCTTCTCCCACATTTCCTAACACATTTTCAATAGGCACTTTGCAGTCCTCAAACATAATTTCAGTTGTCGGTGATGAGCGTATGCCTAATTTCTTCTCTTTTTTGCCCACAGAAAAGCCTTCAAAGCCAGCTTCTACAATGAATGCGGTTGTTCCTCTTTGTTTTTCCTCAGGGCTGGTTAGTGCAAACACCACATAAATATCAGCAATTCCGCCATTCGTAATAAAGATCTTTGAACCATTTAGAACATAATGATCGCCTTCTAAACGGGCCGTCGTTTTCATGCCGCCTGCATCTGATCCGCTGCCAGGCTCTGTTAATCCGTAGGCGCCGATTTTTTCCCCAAGCGCCATAGGCTTTAAGTACTTTTGCTTTTGTTCTTCATTTCCAAATGTATAAATTGGCCAGCCCGCAAGCGACGTGTGCGCGGACAGTGTCACGCCGGTAGAGGCACATACTCGAGATAATTCCTCGACTGCAATACAGTAGGCTAAATAATCACTGCCAATGCCGCCATACTCTTCAGGCCAAGGAATTCCTGTTAATCCAAGCTCAGCCATCTTATCGAACAGCTCGCGATCAAAGCGCTCCTCTTCATCACGCTCAGCAGCGGTAGGAGCCACTTCATTGCGGGCAAAATCACGGACCATTTTCCGAATCATCTCATGCTCTTCTGATAATTTGAAATTCATTTTCTCCCCTGCCTTCTCCATTCACTAAAGGTTTTTGCTGATCACAATCCGCTGAATCTCACTAGTACCTTCATATATTTCTGTTATCTTGGCATCCCGGAAATAACGCTCGACAGGATAGTCCTCTGTATAGCCATAGCCTCCGAAAACTTGGATGGCCTCTGTAGTCACTTCCATCGCTGTTTTTGATGAAAACAGCTTTGCCATGGACGCTTCTTTCCCGCATTTCTCTCCATGCTGGCGCATCTGTGCAGCACGATAGATTAATAGTTTAGATGCTTCAACACTCGTTGACATATCGGCGAGCTTGAAACCAATTCCCTGCTGTGCTGCAATGGTTTTGCCGAATTGCTGGCGTTCAGCGGCATATGCTATGGCAGCTTCTAAGGCTGCTTCTGCAATACCAAGCGATTGCGCAGCAATTCCAATACGGCCAGCATCGAGGTTGGCAAGAGCGATCTTAAATCCTTCTCCTTCTTGCCCGAGCAGATTTTCCACTGGCACTTTCATATCTTCAAAGCTTATTTGAACAGTCCTTGAACCATGAAGCCCCATCTTTTTCTCATCTTTGCCAATCACAAAGCCAGGAGTATTTTTTTCAACAATAAAAGCCGAAATGCCCTTACTGCCGAGTGCAGGGTTAGTAGAAGCAAAAACAATATAAACATCCGCTTCGCCGCCGTTTGTTATAAAAACTTTCGAACCATTTACGATATAATGATCTCCGTTTCTAATGGCTTTTGATTTTAATGCCGCAGCATCAGAGCCTGCGTTTGGCTCTGTCAGGCAGAACGCACCTAAATATTGTCCGGATGCAAGCTTGGTGACATATTTCTGCTTTTGCTCTTCTGTTCCAAAATAAAGGATCGGGTTCGTTCCTACAGAAGTGTGGACAGATAGAATCACTCCTACCGTTGCACTCACCTTAGAAATTTCATGAATCGCAGTAATGTATGAAACAAAATCCATTCCTGATCCGCCGTATTCTTCAGGAATAGGGATGCCCATTAGGCCTAACTCACCCATTTTATTAAGGATATCGCGAGGAAAGAAACCGCTCTCCATTTGCTCAACAAAAGGGGCGATTTCCTTTTGCGCAAAGTCACGTACCATCACCCTCATCATTTCCTGCTCTTCAGAGAATCTTAAATCCATCATTCGTTCCTCCCAGATGCTCACATTGAATTAATTGTATTCATAAAAGCCGCGGCCCGTTTTTTTGCCGAGCCAGCCTGCCTTCACATATTTTCTCAGCAGCGGACATGGCCGGTATTTGTCATCCCCAAAGCCTTCATGAAGCGTTTCCATAATATACAGGCAAGTATCTAAGCCGATAAAATCAGCAAGTGTGAGCGGTCCCATCGGATGATTCATGCCAAGCTTCATCACCTCATCAATGGCTTCTTTTTCAGCGACTCCCTCATACAGTGTAAAAATGGCTTCATTAATCATCGGCATAAGCACACGATTTGAGACGAACCCAGGAAAGTCATTGACTTCAACCGGCACTTTTTTCAGCCTGTGTGTTACAGCTTCAATCTCTTCATATACATCGTCCGCTGTCGCCAATCCGCGGATAATTTCAACCAGCTTCATGACCGGTACGGGATTCATAAAATGCATGCCAATGACCTTTTCCGGGCGATTTGTACTGGCTGCAATTTCTGTAATCGGCAAAGAGGATGTATTGCTTGCTAATATGGCATGTGATGGTGCCCATTCGTCCAGCTGTTTAAAAATTCGCGATTTAATCTCCATATTTTCAACAGCCGCTTCAATAATCAGGTCACATTCCTTGGCATCTGCAATATCCGTAGATACGGTAAGTTTGTTTAAAATGGTGTTCAATTCTTCTTCGGCCAGTTTTCCTTTGCTGACCTGACGAGATAAGTTCTTTTGTATTCCTGTCATGCCGCGGTCAAGGTGATCGTCGGTTAAATCATTTAAAATGACCTCGTAGCCAGCTGCAGCGCACACCTGTGCAATACCTGAGCCCATTTGCCCTGCACCAATGACCATAATTTTTTCAATCTTCATCATTACTCCCCCATCTTTTACGATTTTGGAACTTCAATCATGATGGCATCTCCTTGGCCGCCGCCGCTGCAAATGGCTGCGATTCCGATGCCGCCGCCCCTTCTCTGCAGTTCATGCAAAAGTGTTAAAATAATTCTCGTCCCGCTCGCACCAATCGGATGTCCAAGTGCAACTGCTCCGCCGTTAACATTGACTTTATTTTCATCCAAACCTGCGATCTTCTTGCTCGCCAAGGCTACAGCTGCAAAGGCTTCGTTAATTTCAAACAGATCAATATCTTCCAGACTATGACCTGTCTTTTGAAGCAATTGATTGATTACAAGACCTGGTGTTTGCGGAAAATCCTTTGCTTCAACAGCCAATGCTGTATGTCCAAGAATGTATGCGCCGATTTTTTTTCCTTCTTTTTGTGCTCTTTCCTCGCTCATGAGCACTAAAGCGGCTGCTCCGTCATTGACTCCCGGTGCATTTCCAGCAGTAATCGTGCCTCCGTGACCAAACGCAGATCCAAGCTTAGATAGCCGTTCAAGCGAAGTATCCTTTCGCGGCGATTCATCCTCTGACATCATAACTGGTTCGCCTTTACGCTGCGGAACCTCGACCGATATGATTTCCTCGCCAAGTTTTCCGGAAGCTATGGCTTCAATTGCCCGTTCGTGGCTTCTTAATGCCCACTGATCCTGCTCTTCACGGCTGATTTCCAATTCTTCCGCTGTACTATTTCCATACGTGCCCATATGTGCACCTGTAAAACTGCAGCTAAGTCCATCACTGATCATCGAATCCTGAACAGTTCCATCCCCCATTCGTAAACCCCATCTCGCTTTTGGCAGGAGATATGGCGCATTGCTCATGGACTCCATTCCGCCAGCTACAATGACCTCTTCATCTCCAGCACGAATGATCTGGTCGCCGAGTGTCACACTTCTCATACCTGATGCACACACCTTGTTAATCGTTTCCGTCTTTACATCCCAAGGCAATCCGGCTTTTCTGGCAGCCTGGCGGGAAGGAATCTGCCCCTGTCCTCCTTGAAGCACCGTTCCAAGAATCACCTCACCGACATCCGCTGGACTCACATCTGCCCGTATCAAAGCCTCCCTGATCGCAACGCCCCCTAAATCTGATGCTGTTAAACTGCTTAAACCTCCAGCAAACTTTCCAAAAGGTGTTCTGACTCCTGCTAAAATAACGGTTTTCCCCATGTTTGTTCGCTCCTTTTTTTATTTGATTTTGGCTGATTCATCGGAATCCACATAATGACTGAACGCTCACTCAATTTATAGCTGTAAAAAGGCTTCTGATAAAAAGGATGTTTATTGCCTTTTTGGGATGTTGATAGCCTACATTTTGAAAGCGCTTTAATTTTATTCTATTTTACCTTAAAAGTTATTAGAATTGAAATACTTTACTTAATTTTCTTGAAAATTATTAGTTTACTATCATCAGCTGATATAAAGAGTATTTTCGCTCTTGTTGTTAAAACCTCAATCTGCTAATAGCTATCATAAGTTCCTTAAAAGTTGCTTGTACCAGGCATCTAATATTATGCGTTATTGTTTTTACCTAGCTTCTCAGTTCTTTGTTAGTAAATGAAGAAAGCACGCCATGACGGCGTGCCAAGAAAACTTGCTGCTTTTGTCCAAGATTCGAAGGTTAATGCAAAAACCAAACTTTCACTACTAATTATCAAGAGCAGTTGCGTACTACTAACTGGCCGTTTCCAATATTAGTTGTGGTAGCACTAAATGAGAAGTTAGTTGCGGTAATTGTTACCGATATACTCATGTCATCTACTAGAGTCAGCGTAAAAGTTGCAGGCACAGGCTGAGTAGGGTCATTAAATGTAATTTCCCCTGTACCAGTTATTACTACACTTCCACCAGGACAACTAGGGATATCATTAAAGTTGGTTGCTTCAAATACAAATGGAACAGACAATCCTGGAGATCCACTATACGTTAAAGTAAATTCATTGTCATCCCTACATCCTTCACATGTATGACCATTATAATTGATCCTACCATGTCTATTTCTTGGTAAAGTGGTTCCATTAACCATTATCGTTGTGAAGTTGGCACCATTACCTCTTGTAATATTAAAATTCATACCCGATTGGCGAGATGTTCTACAACCGCAATCCCCTGGTGTCGGTGGCGGCGGAATTGGCACCACTTTGCTTAGTCCGCAAATGCAGTCACAGTCTAGGAAAAGCTCGTTCAATTCAAATCCTGAACCTGCCGGCAGCCAATAATAAAACAAAGCACAGCCATTTTTGTCGATAACGCCTGAGAACCAGAATTCCTGATTTAGCCCAACAGTCAGGAACTCGTCCCCTTTTAGAAGAATACGGTACCAGCCTGGTCCTGATTTTGCTAAGAGCTTGCAAGCACAGTCTTTACAATGATCTTTTGGGTTTAACCAATTGCATAAACACATAATATTCACCTCCTTGATGACATAATATTCCACCAAGAAGGTAACGATAGGGTGCTTGTACTATCAGATATAAAATAGGCTTGAATTTGTGTTCCTGTATAAAATTAAAGTTAGATCCAGCAAAGAGAAATTTATCTTAGCTGGATCTCAGTATCTATTTCTTTAAGAAGCAAGCTCCTCTTTTTCACCGATCACAGCCTTCTCCAAAATCTCTGCCACATCATATGTGTGTACCTGTTCTTCTACTTCCTTCGCTTTTGTTCCGTCAGACAGCATCGTCAGGCAATACGGACACCCCGAGCTGATGACTGAAGGGTTCACGGCCAGTGCTTGTTCGGTACGAGCAACGTTGACGCGATGGCCTGTTTCTTCTTCCATCCACATCAAACCTCCTCCTGCACCGCAGCACATGCCAGTATCACGATTTCTTTCCATTTCAATGAGCTTAACACCGGGGATTGCCTTTAAGATCTCACGCGGCGGATCGTATACCTCGTTATAACGTCCTAAGTAACAGGAATCATGGAAGGTAATGGTCTCATTCACCTCGAAGATTGGCTGCAGCCTTCCCTCTTCCACAAGTTTTGCCAGCAGTTCTGTATGGTGATAAACCTCTGCCTGTAAACCGAAATCTGGATATTCATTTTTAAAAATGTTATAGGCATGCGGATCAATTGTAACTATTTTTTTCACTTCGTTTTTCTCAAATTCCTCTATATTTTTTACAGCCATCTCTTGGAATAGAAATTCATTTCCAAGTCTTCTTGGTGTATCTCCAGAGTTCTTTTCCTTGTTGCCGAGAATGGCAAATTTGACGCCTGCTTCGTTTAAAAGCTTCGCAAATGATAGCGCAATTTTTTGACTGCGGTTGTCATAAGAACCCATGGATCCAACCCAGAATAAATACTCAAACTCTTCGCCTGCTTTTTTCATTTCCTTGACTGTTGGCACATGTACATCCTCACGTGCTTCTCTCCAGTCTTCTTTTTCCTTGCGGTTCAGTCCCCAAGGATTGCCCTGACGTTCGATATTCGTCATGGCCCGCTGTGCATCTGCGTCCATTTTTCCTTCAGTTAATACTAAATAACGTCTTAAATCGATGATCTTATCCACGTGCTCATTCATTACCGGACATTGATCCTCACAGTTGCGGCATGTTGTACACGCCCAGATTTCTTCCTCTGTAATAACCTCGCCAATTAGGCTCGGGCTATATGCAAGGCCGGCAGCCGCTTCTTCTGCTCCTTGTCCTGCAGCAGCAAGTGCAAGCTGATTTCCTTTCGTATTCGAAAATGCGAATGTTGGCACCCATGGCTGCTTCTGTGTAACCGCTGCACCGTGATTTGTCAGATGATCACGCAGCTTCAAAATGAGATCCATCGGTGACAGCATTTTCCCTGTTCCTGTGGCCGGACACATATTCGTACAGCGTCCGCATTCTACACATGCATAGAAGTCAATCATCTGATGCTGTGTAAAGTCTTCAATTTTCCCAACACCAAAGCTCTCTTGTGATTCATCTTCAAAATCAATCTTCTGCAGCTTGCCAGGGTTTTCAAGACGGTTAAAATAAACATTGACAGGACCAGCAATTAAATGAGCATGCTTTGATTGCGGCACATATACAAGGAATGCGAGCAAGAATAACAAATGCATCCACCAGGCAGCATAGAAAACTGCAATGGAAGCTGTCTCACCTATCCATGAGAATGCGATGGCAAATAGAGATGCGATTGGTTCTGTCCATACTGGATCATGTCCATGCCAGATTAAACTCATCCCATTTCCCAATAGCACTGAAAGCATTAATCCGCCTATAAAAATTAATACTAAACCAGATTTTAATCCTCTTTTTAAACGAACGAGTTTTTCAATGTATCTGCGGTAAAATGCCCATACAACCGCAATGAGGATCATGAATGTCACGATTTCCTGGAAAAACGTAAAACCTGGATATAGCGGTCCAAGCGGCAAATGTGCACCAGGTTTAATTCCTTTTATAATGAAATCAATGGCTCCGAATTGGACAAGAATAAATCCATAGAAAAACATGACATGGATGATGCCGCTTTTCTTATCCTTCAGTAATTTCTTCTGACCAAACACATTGACCCAAATTTTGTTCATTCGCTCTTTAATATTGTTGTCAAACTCCACCTTTTTCCCAAGCTTGATATACTGTATCCTTGTTCTAATGACATACACAAACAACCCTATTGCGTAAGCGGTTACAAAAACAAATGCAATCAGATTGAGCCAAAGCAAACCGTTCATGATAATCTCCTTCCTATTTTCAGTTAAATATCTAATTTTCTGAATTTATACTTAGTCCTATCATATATAATGAATGAGCATTCAGTCAATAAATAAATGCAATTTTCTCGATAATAATTCCTCTATGATAGAAATGTTATTTGCGGAGATACTATAGAGAAACGCTTAAGGAGCTGATGCTATTGACTATACTTCAAACGATTTTATTGGTTTGCCTAGTTTTAATCGTCTGGATCGTTATTGATTTTCAGCTCGGTAAAAAAGCACATAAAAAAAAGACGGAGATGTTCGATCCAATTACACGTGAAAGCGAAATTCAATTATTTACATCAGGTCTTGAACTCTACACGGATCTTTTTACTGGAATGCGAACAGCGAAACAACATATTCATGTGATGTTTTATATTGTAAAAGATGATGAAATCAGCAAGGAGTTTTTTGGCATTTTATGTGACAAAGCGAGAGAAGGAGTAGAAATTAGGGTGTTACTCGATTGGGTCGGCAGCTTTCCTCTTCGCAAGAACGTCGTTCCAATGCTGAAGAGCCAAGGAATACAATTTTCATATGCTAACGCGCCAAAGCCTCCTTTTTTATTTTACTCCTCTCAAACACGCAACCATCGTAAAATTACCGTTATCGATGGAAAAACAGGCTATATCGGCGGATTTAATATTGGCAAGGAATACATGAACAACGATCCAAAGCTCTCACCTTGGCGTGATTATCATTTAAAAATCACAAATGAAGGTGTACAGGATCTGCAGCAAGGCTTTCTAAAGGATTGGCATAAAGCAACGAAAACAAATTTATTAAGTAATTCGATCTATTATCCGCAATTGTCTAAGGGACCAATCCACCATCAGATCCTGCCGACAGATGGCGTTTATTTAGAAGGAAGTTTTTCTGCTTTAATCAGAAAGGCTCAATCTTCAATCATCATCGGCACACCTTATTTTATTCCAAGCAAAAGACTGATGGATGATCTTTGCCATGCTTTGAAGAGGGGCGTAGATATTCACATACTTGTGCCTAAAAAAACAGACCATCTGCTTGTTAAGGAAGCTTCTTTTCAGCACCTGCGAAAACTGATTAAAGAAGGTGCATATGTTTACGAGTATTTACATGGTTTTTACCATGCAAAAGTCATGGTCGTTGACGAGAGCATATGCGATATTGGAACAGCCAACCTGGACAAAAGAAGCTTATTTTTAAACGAAGAAATCAATTGCTATATTTTTGATGAAGCATTTATTAAAATGGTTAAGGATGTTTTGAAGAAGGATATCTCGAACTCAAAACGGGTAACGTTAAAAGAACTAAATACGCTCAATCCAGCTACCCTATTTAAAGAAACAATCGCACGCAGTGTTGCCAGTTTCCTTTAAAGGAAGCGGAAGCCATGGTACACATGGCATAAGGTGTATAGAAAAAGCAGGTGTTTTACATGAAAATTAGATTTGGCTATGTATCAACAGCGATTAGCCTATGGGACTCCTCCCCTTCAAAGGCATTAACCTTTGCCCGCTATTCACAGCTCGGCAAGGAAGAACGAAAGGAAAAATTACTTTCCGTTACGGCAGCCAATTTAGCCAATACGAAACGGATGCTGCATTATAATATTGCTCATCAGCTGGAAATATACCGAATGTCCAGTTCGATTGTTCCGCTGGCTACACATCCTGAGGTAATGTGGGATTTTACCACGCCTTTTCGGGACAGCTGGTTAGAAATCGGACAGCTTGTCAAGGATCATCAATTGCGGGTCAGCTTTCACCCCAATCAGTTTACGCTTTTTACTTCTCCGCGCGAAGAAGTAACAGCCAATGCGGTCAAGGACATGGAATATCATTATCGGATGTTTGAAGCAATGGGACTGGCACAGCAGAGCTATATCAATATTCATATTGGCGGTTCTTATGGTGACAAAGAAAAAACGATTGATCGCTTTTATGAAAATCTGAAAGAGCTGCCGCTGCACATTAAGAAGCAGATGACGCTGGAAAACGATGATAAAACGTATAATACGGACGAAACTTTGCTAACCTGTGAAAGAGAAAGCGTTCCGTTTGTCTTTGATTATCATCATCACATGGCCAACCTTGGAGAATTGACGCTAGAAGAGTTCCTGCCGCGCACCTTTGCAACTTGGGAATATACCGGACAGCCTCCCAAAATCCATATTTCCTCCCCTAAAAATGAAAAAGCCTTCCGCTCCCATGCGGACTTTGTTGATGTTGAATTTTTAAAACCGCTGCTGAACGTTCTTCATGATTTGAATGTGGATGTTGATTTTATGATTGAAGCGAAAGCAAAAGATCAGGCTGTATTAAAGCTGATTGAGGATATCAGTAAAATTAGAGGGGTAAAAAGAACATCTGGCGGAGCAGTAGAATGGAAATAAAAGCGGCCCCCGGCCGCTTTTTCTATTTCATTAATTCCTGAAACCATGGCGCAATCACTTCAAACGCTTTAAAGCCTAAATAAATACCCACTATCCCCATAACCCCCGGTAAAGCCGGCGGTGCTGGAATCGGCAACTTTAATAGCGCAAAAAGAAATCCTACTAAAAAACCGGTAAGTGTAGCTAAAATGACAATTTTCATCGTAATCCTCCTCTAGTAACATCCATTTTTGATAGTATTTCCCTTAATGAAAATAATATATGGAGAGAATTTAGACAAGAGGAGTTGAAGGTGACTTTGCGTAGTCACACGGTTGGTTGTAAAGAATTAAAACTAATTGCCACCTTAGATATCAGTTGGGATTTCGGCGATTTTATTCTGGACTTTTTGTTTCTCGACATTAAGTGGGCTGTTACCGCTTAAATCTGCTGCCTTATTCATTAATTGGACATGCTTTCGATCATTCCCCAAAGTTTTTCGGCCAATTTGGTTTGCTTTTCGGTCTTTTTGAACCAGTTTTCAGTCATTTACGCCGTTTTTTCGATCAATCCCCGGATTTTAGTGATTACAGAAGTTACTCCCTTTTAGCCTGGATCGTGTTCCTATCAAAAATAAGTACTTTCCTATCAAATTTAAGCAATTTCCTATCAAATTCTCCAGCTTTCCTATCAAAAATAATGGTTTTGCTATCAAACTGAACGGCTTTCCTATCAAACGCTATTTTAGCAAGCATATAAAAAATCCCCCTGCTCTTTCGCAGGGGGGACAAACTGTACTTACATTTTTTCCGGTGCAGAAACACCGATTAATGCAAGTGCATTTTTTAATGTGGTTTGGACTGCTTTAATAAGTGCCAGTCTAGCTTTTGTTCTTTCCGGCTGTTCAGCATCCAGTACTTTTTCAGCATTATAGAAGCTGTGGAAAGTAGAAGCTAGGTCAAAAATATAGTTGGTGATTCTGTGCGGTGTGCGTCTTAACGCTGCCTCGGAAACGGCTTGCGGGAATTCACCGATCTTTTTCAATACGTCCATTTCTTTTTCGGCTTCAATTAATGAAAAGTCAGCTTGGTGATCGAATTCGAAACCTTGCTCACTGCCTTGACGCAGAATGCTTGAAATCCGTGCGTGAGCATATTGCGCATAGTACACTGGATTTTCATTTGATTGTGAAACAGCAAGATCCAAATCAAAATCAAGGTGCGTATCAGCACTTCTCATCGCAAAGAAGTAACGAGTTGCATCTAATCCAACTTCTTCTACCAGATCACGCATGGTAACAGCTTTACCTGTACGTTTGCTCATTTTCATTTTTTCGCCGTTTTTGTATAAATGAACAAGCTGAATGATTTCTACTTCCAGAGCATCTTTGTCATAGCCTAATGCCTGAATCGCTGCTTTCATACGAGGGATATAGCCATGGTGGTCTGCTCCCCAAATATTAATCAGCTTTTCAAAACCGCGCTCGAGCTTGTCTTTGTGATAAGCAATATCTGGTGTTAAATACGTATAAGAGCCGTCATTTTTAATTAAAACGCGGTCTTTATCATCACCAAAAGTGGTAGAGCGGAACCATGTCGCACCGTCTTCTTCATAAATATGACCGTTCTGTTTTAGCGCATCAAGAGCAACATCAATTTTCCCATTATGGTATAAGGATGTTTCTGAATACCAGACATCAAATGGAACACGGAAATCTTCCAGGTCATTTTTTAACTTTTCCATTTCATATTTCAAGCCGTATGTGCGGAAGAAGTCAAAACGCTCTTTCTCATCTGCCTCAACATATTTGTGGCCATATTCTTCAGCAAGCTTTTTCCCAATGCCAACGATGTCTTCGCCGTGATATCCATCCGCCGGCATTTCTTTTTCTAAGCCTAGAGCCTGGAAATAACGTGCTTCAACAGATAGTGCCAGGTTGTTGATTTGGTTGCCGGCATCATTAATATAATACTCTCTTGATACTTCATAGCCTGCTTTTTGCAGGATGTTGCTTAGAGAGTCACCTACTGCTGCACCGCGGGCATGTCCAAGATGCAGATCTCCTGTCGGGTTTGCAGAAACGAACTCGACTTGAACCTTCTGGCCATTGCCTGTTGCTGTTTTCCCATAGCTGCTTCCAGCTTCCAAAACTGTTGGAATGAGGTTCGTTAGATAACTATTGTCCATGTAAAAATTGATAAAACCTGGGCCCGCAATCTCCATCTTTTTAATAGAAGCCTTCGATTGATCAAAGCTTTTGATTAGTTCTTCAGCGATCACACGCGGTGCTTTTTTGGCCAAACGCGCAAGCTGCATTGCCATATTTGTGGAGTAATCCCCATGAGCTTTTTCCTTTGGTGTTTCTAAAACAACAGCGGGAATCTGCTCTTTTTCTGCCAGACCTGCTTTCACAACCGCCGCTTCAATTTCTTCTTTTAACTTACTTTGAACTTGTTCGACTATATTCACTTTGCATCCTCCTCAAACGTAATCTTTAGATGATAAGTGCCTGTATTCGCACCTTGTGTTTTCAACTCATATAGAAGCTCAATCGAGCCTTGTTTTGTTGTTTCATTATATGTATGGTCAAATCTCTTCGTTGTGGTTAACATCTCAAGAGTGCCATATGGCAGTTCATAGCTGCCTCTCATTTTCTTGTTAAGCCGAAATGGCAAGCGCATTTTGACAGCGCCGCTTCTTAAAATGACCCCATCTTGATCGCCCATTTTAATAATCGTTTTTGCCGTGCCAGCTTCCATGTTTTCATCATATTGCAAAAAGTGTGCTTCTCCTTTTTGATGAAAGCGGCCAAAGGCTGTCAGATCGAAGGTTTGCTTTTCGCCACGGTCTCGGATAACCGTCTTTACGTTTATTTTTACCAGCATTTGCTCTGCAGGAAGATTCGCCATTCTTACACTTCCTTTGCTTATATTTCTTGGATAACCTTTTTAGTATAGTACAAAAAAGGCTCGTTCACCACCTAGAATTGCTACTAATAATGCATTTTACCCTATTTTCACTTATTTCATTAGTTCTAGAATGCTGAATCCTTTAAAGTACAAAAAAACGGAGACCATCGCCTCCGTTCATTTCTTATTTCTGAATCCACCCAAGAATCATCTCACGCAGAAGTTTGCTTGCTGTATTTGCTGTTTGTTCTGAGTGATCGTAAATCGGAGCTACTTCTACAAGGTCAGCGCCGACAACATTTACTTCAGAACGGGCAATTTCATGAATGGATGCGAGCAGTTCACGAGAGGTGATGCCGCCTGCATCAACTGTTCCTGTTCCAGGAGCATGAGCTGGATCAAGCACGTCAATATCGATTGTTACGTATACCGGACGGCCAGCCAGCTTAGGCAGAATTTCTTTTAAAGGCTCAAGCACTTCGAATTTTGAAATGTGCATGCCAGCTTCCTTTGCCCATTGAAATTCCTCTTTCATTCCGGAACGGATGCCAAAGGAGTATACATTTTGAGGGCCGATTAACTGTGCTGCCTTTTTGATCGGTGTTGAGTGAGATAAAGGCTCGCCTTCATAATCATCGCGAAGGTCAGTATGAGCGTCCATGTGAATAATCGCCAGGTCAGGATACTTTTTATACATTGCCTTAATAACAGGCCATGAAACGAGATGCTCACCGCCGATGCCAAGTGGAAACTTGCCGTCTTTTAAAAGTCCATCGACATATTCCTCGATCATCTCAATGCTTTTTTGCGGATTTCCGAATGGAAGCGGAATATCGCCTGCATCAAAGTATTTTACTTCCTCTAGTTCACGGTCAAGGTATGCACTATATTCTTCAAGTCCAATTGATACCTCGCGTATGCGCGCTGGGCCAAAGCGTGAACCTGGGCGATAGCTGACTGTCCAATCCATCGGCATTCCGTATAATACCGCTTCGCTTTCCTCGTAATTCGGGTGACTTTTAATAAACACATTACCAGAATAAGCTTCATCAAAACGCATGTCTTTAATCCCTCGCTTTATGTATAAAAGCAGGCATGAGCCTGCTTCCTTCTATTATTTCACTAGATCTTGTACAAATTTAGGCAATACGAATGCAGCTTTATGAAGCTCCTTCGTGTAATATTTCGTTTCAATCTCATGGAAGCGCTCTTCGCTTACTTCTAATGGATCATGCTTTTTAGAACCGACTGTAAATGCCCACATTCCGCTTGGATATGTTGGAATGTTTGCTGTGTAAAGGCGTGTGATTGGGAAAATTTCTTTAACATCCTTTTGAACGTCGCGGATTAAATCTGCTTTGAACCAAGGATTATCTGATTGTGCAACAAAAATTCCGTCTTCTTTTAATGCCTTTGAAATACCTGCATAGAAGCCTTTTGTAAATAAGTTAACAGCTGGGCCAACAGGCTCAGTTGAATCAACCATGATGACATCATACTCATTTTCGCTATTGGCAATATGCATAAAGCCATCATCGACTTGAACATCCACACGAGGATCATCAAGCATGCCTGCAATTTCCGGCAGATACTTTTTAGAGTATTCGATTACTTTTCCATCGATATCAACAAGTGTAGCTTTTTTCACGCTTGGATGCTTAAGCACTTCACGAATAACGCCGCCGTCACCGCCGCCTACTACAAGAATGTTTTCAGGATTTGGATGTGTGAATAATGGAACATGCGCAACCATCTCATGGTAAACGAATTCATCTTTCACAGAAGTCATGACCATATCATCAAGTAAAAGCATGTTGCCCCATTCTTCTGTCTCTACCATATCTAGCTTTTGAAAATCTGTCTGTTCTGTATGTAAAGTGCGCTTAACTTTCATTGTAATACCAAAATGATCTGTTTGTTTCTCAGTAAACCAAAGACCCATTTTATTCAACCCTTTCTTATTAAAAAAGTATTTTCCTTCTAGTAGAAAACAAAGATTCAACCTTTATAGTTCCCTAAAGGCATAAATACAAACATCAGAAAAAGTATAGTTGATTCTAGCGAAAATGCAAGAGAAAAAAATCTTATGAGTGACTGTCCAGGAATAAGCATTATTTTTAACACATTCATGTTTAAAATAACAAAGTTATTTAAATACTAGTAGAAGTGGAAATTTATACAAAGATGAAAGCGGGGTGGCTTGAATGGAGATTATGACGGATCAGCGGTTTCGGAAAACGTTTAAATATTTGCGTGCCTTATTTTTTGCGGCGCTCATTATGCTCGGGATTTCAATCCTTTTGGTGATCGGTATTTTAGTCTACGCAAAGGTACTCGGGCCGCCGCCGCTGACAGTGCCTCAATCTTCTTTAATTATGGCTGATGATGGGACAGTCATCGGCGAAAGTCATAATGGAGAGAAGCGATATTGGGCAAGGCTGGAGGACATGAGCCCAGAGCTGATCAGTGCCACCATTGCCATTGAGGATAAAAGTTTTTATGAACATAACGGATTTGATTATAAAAGAATTGCCGGTGCAGCTCTTGCTGATCTTAAAGCAATGGCAAAGGTTCAAGGAGCAAGCACCATCACTCAGCAATATGCCCGCAATCTCTTTCTCGCTCATGAAAAAACATGGAAACGAAAGCTGAGAGAAGCGTTTTATACGATTCGCCTGGAAATGAATTATACAAAAGATGAAATATTAGAAGGCTATTTAAACACCATTTATTACGGAAATGGAGCGTATGGTGCACAGGCAGCAAGCCAGTTTTATTTTGGGAAGGACACTGGTGAGCTTACACTTGCAGAGGCCTCCATGCTGGCAGGCATTCCGAAAGGGCCTAGCATTTATTCGCCCATATCCTCTCTTGAAAAAGCAAAATCGAGACAAAAGATTATTTTAACGACCATGCATGAGGATGGTTACATTCAAAAAGCTGATATTGAAACAGCACTTAATGAACAGATTACTATTATTGGCGAGCACCCTCACAACCAGACGGAGACCGCACCGTACTTTCAGGATGCCGTCCGCTCAGCATTAAAGAATCAGCTGAAGCTGGATGAACGCACCATTGAAACAGGTGGATTAAAGGTTTATACGACACTTGATCTAAAACAGCAAAAAATGGCCGAAGATACCGTGGAAAAGAACCTATCTTCTGAGAGTGATATCCAAACGGGACTAGTTGCGATGGATCCAAAAACGGGCCATGTAAAAGCATTGGTTGGCGGCCGGGATTATGAAAAAAGTTCTTTTAACAGAGCCATACAAGCGGTAAGGCAGCCTGGTTCTACCATTAAGCCGCTTCTCTATTATGCAGCTCTAGAAAATGGTTTTACTCCTGCTACGATGGTTCGCAGTGAGCCAACCACCTTCCGTTTTGATGATGGGAGAGCCGAATATTCTCCGCATAATTTTAATAGCAAATATGCGGATGGCGAGATTACGATGATGCAGGCACTCGCTCTCTCGGACAATATATATGCAGTTAAAACTCACTTATTTTTAGGAGAAGATACGCTTGTAGACACCGTGAAAAAATTCGGCATCTCATCTGAAATGGCTGAGGTTCCATCCCTTGCCCTTGGAACCTCGGGCATTCGGGTAATTGAGCTTGCCGGCGCCTATAGCATGCTTGCAAACGGCGGCAAAGATGTCTCGCCTGTTTTAATCACCAAGGTTGAAAACCATAAGGGCGAAATCATCTATGAAAATAAAAACAGGACAGAGCAAATATTAAAGCCAGATCTGGCTTTTGTTACCGCCCATATGATGACAGGCATATTTGATAGAAGATTAAATGGGTATACCAGTGTAACCGGCAGCACCTTGAGTGATGAACTGACCCGACCTTATGCCGGCAAATCAGGGTCAACAGAAACAGACAGCTGGATGGCTGGATTTTCACCCCAGCTTGTGACAGCCGTGTGGACAGGCTATGATCAGGGGCAGAAAATAGAGCTTGCGGCCGATAAAGTCTATGCAAAAGATATTTGGGCTGAATTTATGGAGGAAGCGCATAAAGGATTGCCAGTAAAAGGATTCAAATCGCCAAAAGGCACAGTTGGCGTTTATATTGAGCCAGAATCAGGCCTGCTGGCTACACAGAATTGTCCTGTAAAACGGCTCACCTACTTTGTATCAGGGACCGAGCCGACTGAATATTGCTCTTCCCACCTGCCTCAATATGAAGAATCTGAACAGAAACCAGATGATCACAAGGAAGAGAGATCAGAGGAAGATGTACCGTGGTTCCGAAAATTTTTCCGCTGGTAGAAGTATACATGTGATAAAAATGTGAAAAACCTCAAGGAAATAATCCTTGAGGTTTTTCGTGTCCTAGTTCTATACCGTGCATCTGCACTGTAAATTAGTTTACTTTTTTTATTTCCATTGAGCAAGTGTTTCGAAAAGTACGTCAACAAACTGTCACAATTTAGACAAATTTATGGACTTTTTTACCTTTTACCCTTGCAAATCTTTTTTTAGCTGATCTGAAGATCTTTCCCACATAGACTCATCATGTTTTTTTAAGAATTGAGCTAAAATCTCTTTCGATTTCGCATCCATATGATCGACGATGATATGATGTTTCATTGATTTATCCATTCTGTTTACATGCTCCGGCAGTGACTTATAGCCTCTGCGAATGGAACGGTCAACCGTCATTTCACAGGCAGTAACACCTGCAAAATAAGGACCATCTTCTTTTCTGTCAATCGTCACCCAGATCAGCCAGTATGGCTTTCCGTTTGGCACTTCTTCTTTTGTTTTCAAAAATTTAATGCCGCGCTCCACTGCGCTTCTTGCATGCATCGCCCCAATTTCAATGGAAGCTTCCCCTGCATCAACATCAATGATCACCGGTGAAACATTATCCAAACTGAAGCTTCCCGCTCCAAAGCCGCCATGCCCTTCCGTTGGATCGTTTTTAATAATGTTAAATTCTAAGCTTTTCTTTTTCTCAGACATTTTCCAAACCTCCGTATTAAGTCATTAATAACCGATAAAAGAACTCATCTAATCCTTGACTAAGGAAAGGTAAAACTGTTCTAAAAATCGGCTGAATCGTATAATTGCCTAAAGGCGTAATCACGAGAATAATAAAAATGAGTGACCCATACACTTCAAATTGTGTCATTTTCGCTCTAATATTTGCTGGAGCTAAGTCTTCTATTATTCGATAGCCATCTAATGGCGGCAGAGGCAGCAAATTAAAAACAAACAGCAACAGATTTAAATGAATGAACGTATTTAAAAATTCATTAACAAACATAGGTGTTGATGTCCATAATCCAAGCCCGCCAAGCCCATACCAGATGATAAAAGCCAAAATGGCCATTAATAGATTGCTCAATGGTCCGGCTATGGATACCGTTACACCGGCTAATTTCGGGTTCTTAAAATGATAACGATTGACAGGCACCGGTCTCGCCCAACCAAAACCAGCGATTAGAATTAAAATGGTTCCGATTGGATCCAAATGCTGGATGGGGTTTAATGTGACTCTGCCCTGATTTTTTGCCGTTGGATCTCCAAACTTATAAGCTGTGTAAGCATGGGCAAACTCATGCACCGTAAAAGCAATCATCAATGTAATGATAACAAATGGGAGTTGACTGAGAGGAAACGCCAACACACTCTCCAAAAAATCCAAAGCTCCAGCTCCTCACTGAATATATTCGATCATTCTTTTATATGTATGGAATCATCTAGTAAAATTATACATGATCTACTCCCTAAAGTGAAAAGATCACGGCAGAAACAGCGCTTGCATATAAGGCGATTTTATGAAAAACTACTTTTAGAATGCAAATTATTTCAAGAGGAGGATTCCATATGCCTTATGTAACAGTTAAAATGCTGGGCGGCCGTACCGAAGATCAAAAGAAAGCACTAGTAGAAAAAGTAACAGATGCGGTCAGTGAAACAACTGGAGCTCCAAAAGAAAATGTAGTTGTGTTTATTGAAGAAATGCAAAAAAACCACTATGGTGTAGCAGGCGTGCGTTTAAGCGACAAGGAATAACCAATGAAAGCCGGACTTTATATAAGTCCGGCTTTCCATTTGCTTGCTCATTGCACTCTAGCTTTATTTTTAAGAGACTCTATATACGCATAAGCCTCTTCGATTTCCTCATCCGTATAACGCTGCTTGCTTTTGAGAGTAAAAACTTTTTCCGATACCTCTTCTTTAGGGAGGTTATCAAAATATAAAACCGTCGAAACAAGCTCAAGAAATCTAGCATTCTGCTCGTTCATATCTTTTAAACATTCCTGCAAATAAGGCATATTCGTTTCATGCAAGCCCAAAAATTCACGGCCGCTTTCCGTCAATGTATAGCGGTATTGATAATAGCCGCCTTTTTTCTCTTTCACTTCATTTACAAATCCCATATTGCACAGCTCTTCCACCCTTAAAGTCAGTTCTTCTGAATAAGGTCCATAAAAATGAAATTGAAACCGCTCTTGAAATGGAAAATCTATTTTCCTCGCAATATAGATCATTTTCTGCAACTTTTTGCGTCCAATAATTTCATCGGCATCAGCAATGGCCTGCATTAGCTTTGCGTGGTCTTTCAACAAGGCAAGTCATCTCCTACTTCAATTAGTACTGTGTCTATTACATATCTGGGCCAGATTACATTCGTTCACTTATTTCCAAAAGCTCTCGAATCTGCTTTTTGATTTTGGGGTTCGTGCTATTGTCTCTTAATACATCAACAGGATAATAAAGCTTATGATCTGTTCTTCTTTTTCCTGATACAGCTTCCACAATAGAAGACTCACGCGACAGTTCACGGATATCCCCATTTTTCATCTGTAAATTGATTGGCAGCCGCTCTTCTTCTTCGCCTGGACGGTAAAAATCGTAAGGCAAATCAGACGACGAGTCGACAACTAAGTAATATTCAGGGTCAAGACCCACTTTTTCAAACAGCCTTGACAGCTCAGCCAGCTTTTTATATTCCTTGGCAGGATCAAATTCGGCATACTTAAATAGATTGCGATCCATAAATCTGCAGCAGAGATCTCTGAGGATCGAATCTTCCTCTTCCTGCCACATTTGAAAGTAATAAAGAACAATCGATTCGTCGAGCTTAACATAATCTTCAACTGTTACTTCGCCTTTAAAGAAGGAATAAAAGTGAGTAGGCTCCAGCTTAAATGCATACTTTTGCTGAAATAAATCCTTTGCACGGTGCAGGATTTTGGTGAGGATAACCTCTGCACTGCGGGTAACAGGATGGAAATACACCTGCCAATACATTTGATAACGGCTCATGATATAGTCTTCAATTGCGTGCATGCCGCTATGCTTAATCACGACCTGATCTTCCTGCGGCCGCATAACGCGCAGAATTCTCTCCATATCAAAGTGACCATAGCTTACACCGGTAAAATAAGCATCACGCTGCAAGTAATCCATCCGGTCTGCATCAATCTGACTGGAAATAAGACTAATGACGAGCTTATTTTTTGAGGTTTTAGCAATGACTTCCTGCACTTTCTTCGGAAAATCTTCTCCAGCTCTGCGAAGCACTTTATTCACTTCGGTATCTCCTAAAATGATCGCCTGTGTAAAATATTCATGATCTAAATCAAACACCTTTTCAAAGGAATGAGAAAAAGGTCCATGCCCTAAATCATGAAGCAAGGCAGCACATAAAGATAAGAGGCGATTTTCGTCGTTCCACTCCGGTCTCCCTCTAAACACATCGTCAGAAATTCTTCGTACAATTTCATACACCCCAAGGGAATGGTTGAAACGGCTGTGTTCTGCTCCATGGAAGGTTAAATAGGTGGTGCCGAGCTGTTTAATTCTTCTAAGTCTCTGGAATTCCCTCGTGCCAATTAAATCCCAAATCAGCCTGTCTCTCACATGAACATACCTGTGCACGGGATCTTTAAATACTTTTTCTTCGCTTAATTTTTCCGACGAATAAGCCATTCTTTCCCTCCGTCAACTTGAAGATCAGTTCTAATGGCTGTGATTGAGACAGCCACTCTAATTTATGTGTTTCGTCCATTATAGCTAAAATTAAGTATCCGTTCACGCGGCATTTTCCCGATAAAATAGGAAAAACTGCTTCATGACAAGGCTTCTGCACAGCAAAAAAATTTTTCGACTTTTTCCATTTACCCATAACAGGGAATCTACTAACTAGCAGCTGTCTCCTAAATACCTAATCTATAATCGAATTAAAAAAATCACCTAAAGACGAGTGGTCAGGAGGCGATTTATTTTTTTAGCTTGTTATTGATTTTTTCCATTAATTCTTCTTCCGTCAGTGCTGCAAGCGGACGATTATTAACAAAGGCAAATGTTTTCTTCCTGCCTGGACCGCAATAGGATTGACAGCCAATATCAATCTTTGCCTCTCCATCAATCTCCTTCAGCTTCGGAATCAGCGTCTTTAAATTCACTGCCTGACAATCGTCGCAAACCCGAAATTCGTTTGCCATCTTTACAACCCTCTCTTCGTCATAAAACGACATAAGCTAAAGGGTATTTTACAATTTTTCAAAACTGAATGCAAGCTGCAGAGATTAGCATGAAAGACGTATTTAACCAGATTAATGGATAGTAAAGCCGATGATGACAGGATTTTTCTTCTTTTACTGACGTAAGGTTGTTTTTTGTCCTTTTTGTGAAATTTCTATTCGGATGTGAGAAAACATACCTATCTATTGAAAAACTCTACTATCCTGTTAAACATCGATGTATAAATACTTTCAATGTTGTCAATCCTTTAGATAGAGCTTCAGAAAAAGTGAAAAGATATATGGGAGTTGAGGATATGAAAATACGTCAAGATGCATGGACTGATGAAAATGACTTATTGCTCGCAGAAACAGTATTAAGACATGTTCGTGAAGGCAGCACACAATTAAATGCGTTTGAAGAGGTTGGAGATAAACTGAATCGGACGTCGGCAGCTTGCGGTTTCCGCTGGAATGCAGTGGTTAGACATCGCTATGAAAAAGCTTTACAGCTTGCCAAAAAACAAAGAAAGCAGCGCCAGAGAATGCTAGGCAAAGAACAAGCCGGCAAAAAGAAACTGCTCTATTCACCGCCAGTGCCAAGTATGCAAGAAATTGAATCTATTATTCCACCAGCAGAAGAAGAAACCTTTGAATTTGAAATGCCGGCACTAGAAGGCACTGCAGAGCTTACAGAGGAAGCAGAAGGCATGGAGCTGGAGGAAGAAGCAGTTTACAATGTTCCTAGCTATTCTTCTATTCCGCAGCCAAGCACTCGGTCTGGAATTGAATTAGACGATGTAATAGCTTACTTGAAAACTTTAAATCACACGGATATTCAAACAGATATATTAAAATCGGAGAATCAAAGACTCAAACACGAAAATGCCGATTTAAGGTCACAGAACCAAGAGCTGGAAGCCAAAATCAGCAAACTTGAACAAAACACCGTCACTATTCAAGAGGACTACGAAACACTCATGAACATTATGAACAGAGCCCGAAAACTCGCCATCCTCGACGAAGACGAACGCCCAGCCACCAAATTCAAAATGGACCGGAATGGCAATCTAGAAAAAGTCGCTGAGTGACCCGAAAAGCGGAGGCGGCTCGTTCAGCTGCGACAAGCATAAGACGAGCTGGCATAAAGGTTGTTCTTTAACCTTTAGGACAGATTGGCTTATGACCTCGAGCAGCTAGCCGCCGGAGCTAGACATCTCGAAAAGTGGAGGGCGCTTGCTCAGGGGCGACAAGCATAAGGCAAGCCGGCCGGAAGGTTGTTCTTTAACCTTCTGGGTGGATTGACTTATGACCTCGAGCCCCTAGCGCCCGGAACTAGACATCAAGAAAAGCGGAGGCGGCTCGTTCAGCCCCGACAAGCATAAGACGAGCTGGCAAAATATTTCTTTGACTGCATCAAATTTTATAAAATAGATAGCCTTAATGGAGAAGTTGGCAGCAGCACCAATTAAAGAGCCGTGAGCAGGTTTGCTCACGGCTTTTGAATGGTCAGATATTAAATAATGTCTGCCATAATCTTGGCGTTTCGTTCAACGACTCTTTTTAAGTAGCCTTCATATAACGCCGTTTCCTCCGGAGACATTCCTGCTGAATACAGATGCTCGCTTCTGTTTTTAATAGCATTTAGAATGCGGAACATTAGATCGTTAACTGTCAGCTCTTTATTTAGCAGCTCTGAAAGGGAAGCCATAACACCCGGTTCAATGTCCGGATATACGAGCTTTGTGACAGCATCCTTTTTTGCTCTTCCATAAAACTCTTTAATTAGTGCGGCACGTTCGCTTCCGCTTTTGTTTACGCAAAGATAGATTTGAACGGCAATGCCTCCCCGCAGCCTGCGCTGAGATATCCCGGCAAATTTCTTGCCGTCAATACTCAAATCATAGCTGCCAGGGCAATAAGAGCCAACAATTTCCCGCGCTTCTATCTCTTTATGAAAATCAGAAAACATTTCCTTAATAAGCTGCCACATGGCTTCATATCCGCGATTAATGTCAATGCTTTTTTCATGCTCGGAAAATAGCAATGATAGATTCAATACACCTTCATCCAAAACAACAGCAAGACCGCCCGAATTCCGGACAATTACGTCATAACCTTGATCCTTTAAAAATGCCACTCCCTCTTTTAAGTAAGGCAGCTTTGTATCCTGAATGCCAAGAACGACTGTATTCCCGTGCACCCAGCTCCTCGCTGTCGGAGGTGATATTCCAGCGCCAATGGAAGCGCATAAGCTATCATCCATTCCAAAAGAATGCAAGGCACTCAAGTGAAGTCCTGTTACGGATTCATCGATAATTCTCCATTGTTTTTGCTGCAATAAATCTTGAACAGCACTCATATTATAAATCCCCTTTTCGGAAAAACATTTCTAGTAAACAAGAGTATTATAGCAAGAATGAAGCCAATAGTGAAAGACTGTACAAAGGGAATGCTAAGAGGGAAATGCAGGGTGAATACCTTTTTCAGGCACAAAAAGTAGAATGAGGTCACAACCTTGGTCCATTTTAATCAAAACGAGCCATTTTACGGTTTGGATTATCCTAAATATAAGAAAAACCAACTCTAAAATACCCAAGAATTACGGATATCACCCGTGCAGAAAATTTATCCGCCGTAAAAGCCAACTTATCCGCCGTTATTTTAATATATCCGCCGTTAAATTTTTTTAACCGCCAAAAACACGCATTTATCCGCCAAACTCAAACTCCCCGCCCCACCTCATGCTTCACCCCCATAAAAAAATGGCCAGGCCCAATTGGGCCTGACCAGAATCCATTTTATTGATTTAAAGCCTGTGCTGCTGTAATGAGGGCAAGTTTATAAACATCTTCTGCATTGCAGCCGCGGGAAAGGTCATTTACTGGGCGGTTCAATCCTTGTAAAATTGGACCAACCGCTTCAAAGTTGCCTAAACGCTGAGCAATTTTGTAGCCAATGTTGCCTGCTTCAAGGCTTGGGAATACAAATACATTTGCATCACCCTGAAGCGGAGAGTTTGGTGCTTTCTTTTCAGCAACAGATGGAACAAATGCTGCGTCAAATTGAAATTCTCCGTCTAAGATTAATAAAGGATCGCGTTTTTGTGCTTCTTGAACAGCAGCTGCAACCTTTTCTGTTTCAGGAGATTTTGCAGAACCTTTTGTTGAGAAGCTTAACATCGCAACGCGTGGTTCAATATCAAACATTTTTGCCGTTTTTGCACTTTCAATCGCGATCTCAGCAAGGTCATTGCTGTCTGGTGCGATATTGATGGCACAATCCGCGAATACATATTTTTCTTCATCGCGTACCATGATGAATACGCCAGACGTTTTGCCTACGCCTTCTTTTGTTTTAATGATTTGCAATGCCGGTCTTACCGTATCAGCTGTTGAATGAGCTGCTCCGCTGACAAGACCGTCTGCTTTATTCAAGTATACAAGCATAGTTCCGAAGTAATTCTCATCCAGAAGGATTTTGCGTGCATCCTCTTCTGTTGCTTTTCCTTTACGTCTTTCAACAAAAGCAGCTACAAGCTCGTCCATCATCGCAAAGTTGTTTGGATCATAGATTTCAGCTGATTCTAAAGAGACATTTAAATCTTTCGCTTTTGCTTCAATTTCTGAAATGTTTCCGATTAAAATCGGTGTAATAGACTTCTCTGCAGCAAGACGGCCTGCTGCTGTTAAAATTCTTTCGTCAAGACCTTCAGGAAAGACAATTTTTAAATTGTTACCTGTTACTTTTTCTTTTAACCCTGAGAATAAGTCACTCATATTATTCAATTCCTCCAAGCAATTAAAATTTATGTATATACCCTAAACACACAAATCGAAATGATCTACATTTTCTAGCATACCCCACACATAATAAATTTCAAGGATTTCACAATTTTGTTATCGCTTACACCTAAAATGTCTTTCTTTTCTGTCATTTATTGTTCACAATACCCGTTTCTTACGTTAATATTTCATTTCTTGGTTGAAAATATCCATTGAATTATTGCAGCCTCTTTTCTCTTTTCTAAGATCCATTATCAATGTGTTTTCTTCAAGTTTTATTCACATGATATATGGCCAAACTATGTTATAGTTATTTTGTGATAAGTACATATATAGGAGTGATTTTCATGAGTGAAGCAGCCAAGACACTAGACGGCTGGTATGTGTTGCATGATTTTCGTACTGTAGACTGGACTACTTGGAAGATGCTTTCAAGCGAAGAGCGCCAGGAAGCCATCCATGAATTTTTGTCGTTAGTGGAAAAATGGAATAAGACGCAGGCAGAGAAAAAAGGAAGCCATGCGTTATATACGGTTGTTGGTCAAAAAGCAGACTTTATGATGATGCTTCTTCGTCCTACAATGGAAGAACTGAATGAACTTGAAACTGAATTCAATAAAACAAAGTTTGCGGAATTTACAATGCCTGCTCACTCTTATGTTTCAGTAGTAGAGCTGAGCAATTATCTGCCATCTGATCAGGATCCTTATCAAAGCCCTGAAATCCTGGCACGCTTGTATCCTATTCTTCCAAAGGCAAAATATGTTTGCTTTTACCCAATGGACAAGCGCCGCCAAGGAGAAGATAACTGGTACATGCTTCCGATGGAAGATCGTCGCAGCATGATGAGAAGCCACGGCATGATTGGCCGTCAATATGCAGGAAAAGTAAAACAAATCATTTCCGGTTCTGTAGGTTTTGATGATTACGAATGGGGCGTTACCTTATTCTCAGATGATGTCCTTCAATTTAAGAAACTTGTTTATGAAATGAGATTTGATGAAGTAAGTGCCCGCTATGGCGAATTTGGTTCTTTCTTTGTTGGCAATCTGCTTGAAGAAGACAAGGTCAGCCACTTTTTACATGTAAATTAAGCTAAATTAAACTCCCCAGGCAAAAAGCCTGGGGAGTTTTTTATCTTCATTACATTTCGCATTATGATTTTGTAGGCATAAAAAAACAAGCTCCATCATAGGAATGAAATAGTGAGTTGATTTATTTTGATAGCCCAAGTTTTATATTTCACCAATCAGCCAGAAAACCATCTTAGGGGGTGAATGGATGGGTGTTATCGCGTACAACGAAGATGATGTCAGACTGTTGGCAAGATTGATGAGAGCAGAAGCAGAGGGAGATGGAAATCTTGGCATGCTGATGGTTGGCAATGTTGGCGTGAACCGGGTGCGGGCAGACTGCCTTGATTTTCGTGATATCCGATCTATTAGGCAAATGGTTTTTCAAAATCCAGGCGGCTTTGAAGCAACTCAAAAAGGTTATTTTTATCAGAGAGCCAGACAGGGCGAAATTGATCTAGCCCGAAGAACCATTAAAGGGGAGCGAAGCCATCCTGCCAGTAATTCTTTATGGTTTTTCCGTCCTGCAGGTAATTGCCCGGCTCAGTGGTATAACCAATGGAATTCCGGCCGGTTTAAGGCACATTGCTTTTATCAGCCGACGCAGCAGGATTGTCCAACTGTTTTTTAGCATGTTGAAATTATAGGAATCATTAGGAGGGGAAAAGAAGTGAGTCAATCGAATTTTAATCAATATCCTTATTATGGTTACCAGCAGCAGCAACAACAGCCTTACACAGCAGCACCGAAAGCAAATGCTTATCCTGTTCAGCAGCCTGTTGCCTATCCGCCGCAAATCCCTACTGGAGCTATGCTTCCGGCCACTGGCGGTCAAGCGCCAACTCAAGCGCCGCAAGTTCCTGGCATGCTGCCAATTGAGCAATCGTATATTGAGAACATTCTTCGCTTAAATAAAGGAAAGCTGGCAACAGTTTACGCTACATTTGAGAACAATACAGAATGGAATGCGCGCGTTTTTAAAGGTCTAATTGAAGCAGCTGGAAGAGATCATCTCATCTTGAGTGATCCGGAAACTGGTTTACGATACTTAATCCCAATGATCTACTTAGATTATGTAACATTTGATGAAGAAATTGAGTATGATTATCCAGCATTCGGCGGCGTGCAGGGGTTAACTCAATATACACCTAGATAAAAATACATCCATACAAAAAGCGTGAAAGGATCTTCTTTCACGCTTTTCTCATGGACGATTATTGAAAAACTTCAGGATATACGGTTTCTGCCACCAATTGCACAGCTTCTCCGATTCGCGGTCCTGGTCTTGATGTAATATCACTGTCAAGCTGGTACACAGCATCGCCAGAAATAGCAGCAATTTGATCCCAGCCTGTACGGCCCTTTACTTCTTCAATTGGATTATCAACATAGTTAACAGTAGTTGCAATCACTTCTGGATTACGGCTGATGATGTCTTCTTCTGATACTTTAATCCATCCTTCTTGATCTCCAAACACATTACCAACATGTGCAGCCTTTAGAATTTCCTGCTGGAATGTATTGCTTCCTGTTGTATAAATGTCTGGGGCAGGACTAATTTCTAAATAAAGCTGTTTTTCCTCTTCCACTCCTGCCAGCTTTTCACCAACTGAAGCGATTTGGTCCTGAATGCTTTGAACAAGCTCTTCGCCTTTCTCCCCTACACCCATTACATCAGCGATTTGCTGAATATCACCATATACGTCTTCAAATGTTAAAGCAGACTGAATGACAAAAACAGGGATACCGGAATCAATAATCGGCTGCAGCTGTTCTTCCGCACCAACTGTATAAGCGATCACGACATCAGGGTTCAGCTCAATGACCTTTTCAGCATTAACGGTCATCGAATCGGAAACCTTTTCGATTTCCTGAACTTCTTCAGGATAATTATCTACATCTGTTACACCGACGACTTTTTCTCCGGCATCTAAAGCAAAAAGAATTTCTGTATTACTTGGCTGCAGTGAAACAACGGTTTCTGGCACTTCTTCAAACGTTACTTCTGTTCCCATATCATCTGTTACAGTATAAGCAGCAGATTCTTCTTCCTGCGGCTGTTCTGTTTGATCATTATTTTCCGTGTTTTCTTCTGCTGTGTTACACGCAGCTAAGAAAAGAACCAGCATGAAGGATGCGAACCATCCTGCGAATTTTTTGTTTTTCATTTTTATTCTCCTATCTG
This sequence comes from Cytobacillus gottheilii, assembly GCF_001636345.1. GTDB lineage: Bacteria > Bacillota > Bacilli > Bacillales > Cytobacillaceae > Cytobacillus > Cytobacillus gottheilii. Next base: position 436,778 of record NZ_KV440945.1, on the reverse strand, counting down.
ACTTTATATGATTTGCTTGTAAATTTTATTTCTTGTACGCCGCTCATCTTATTTACATACACTGCCATCACAAATAACACATTGGCCAGCAAATGCGTATAATCAAACAAGATTTCTGGCACATTTCTTTCCAGGCTGACTTTATGTAAGGCTCGAACTGATTTCTTTGCTTCACTCCGGCAAACATGTAAAACACATGCTGCTTGCGTTCCTTGAGGAAGGAGAAAAGTTTTAATCTCTTCTTTCACTTCCTCTACGTATTCATCATAAAGACTGCTGAGTGCCTGTACATCTTCCTCTGAAATCGCCAGTTTTCCGCGAACTGAACCATTCAGATGATACGCCATCGGCAGCAGTCCCATCAAATCCTGATGGACTTTTGGAATATCTGCAGTTAAAGAAGCAGCTTCCCCAATTCTTGTTGTCATTGAATCTGTGCGAATTTCATAATCAACCGTAGAAGCCGCTTCACGCATAAACGGATAGCATAAAAAGCGATTATCTTTTCTCTCCATTTTCATCCACCTCCCTTTTTTAAAAAATGCAAATGCTTTCGATGCTACTGGGCAGACTGGCTTTTAAATTTAGCCAAGACATCCAGCCTAAAAAAAAGTGAATGTTCTTTTACTCCATATAAAGAAGCCGCCCAAAAAATTGGCCGGCTATTTATCCATATTTGATTACACACCAAATACAATCAAACTAACACCGTACAATTCTCTTAACTTCCGAAGAGTAAAATACTTGCAGAACTGGCAGATATCCTGGCTTGTGCTTCATCCTAGTTTAAGACCTTCCCATTTGTGAAAAACAAACAGTGGTTTTCTTCTTATTTCGTCAGCACTTACAGTTGCGGAGACAGCTTCGGTTTTGCACCGAATTCCCTATTAAGCTGATTGCTCAGCACCAATTCCTTCGTTTCTATTCACTTACAATCAGTTTACCATATTTCAAACAGCACATATGGTTTCTTTCAGAAAGACTCTACCATTATAAATATTTCACTGCTGCAATAATCAGCAATACCCATGCAGCTAAAAAGGACAAACCGCCAAGCGGGGTAATCGCTCCAAGCACACTAATTTTCGTGAGTGTTAACACGTATAAGCTTCCCGAGAATAATATTATTCCGCCAACCATCAGCCATCCCGCAGTTGATAAAAGAGAACTTGCCGGCAATTTCCCAAGCAATACTCCAATAATAAGCAGGCCAGTAGCATGGAACATTTGATAGGTAACACCTGTCTTCCATGTTTCCAAATATTTAGGCTCTACTCTGCCTTCTAAACCATGCGCACCAAATGCACCTAGTGCCACAGATAAAAAGGCATTCACTGCTCCAAGAATAATAAACAATTTCATCCCAATTCCCCATTTCGTTTCTATATGATTAAAGCTCCTATACATATTAAAGAGATTTACTGATTGGCAGCCTGTCAGGCGTAGCCAAAGGCTTCTCAGCACTTATACTTTATTCTTAATTAGCTGCTGCACCTTTTTTTAGTTATTAAAAATCAAACAGCGAATCTCCGTTTGCTTCATCTTCCATCTCTAAGCGTTTTGCCGGCTGAATGGCTGGCGCAGGATTCTGCGGCAGGATCTGGGGCATTGGCTGCGGCTGTGATACTGGCACTGAATAAGAAACAGGCATAGAACTTAGCTGCTGAGTTTTTTCTCCGCCATTTTCCAGAATCAGCTCACAAATTGATTTTATAGCATGTACTCTTTCTCTTACTAAAGAGCTTTGAGAAAGACCCTTTGCTTCCTTTAGTTCTTTTTCCATTTTCCCTAAAAGCTGCTGAATAGATATACTCAAGTTTTTCACCTCTGATCATCATTAATATAAATTTTATCAATTTTTCTTTTCAAAACGCAAACATCGCTGTCCTGAAGCTCTATATACGTCAAGCGAAGGCAGGCGGCTCGTCTTAAATTCAAAAGCCCTGCAGCCTTTTGGATAGCGCTGATCCCAAGTAATATAGAAGAATTTACACTTAAAACAATCTACTCTCTTGTTGTCCATCCTGCTTTCAGCCTTTCGCAAATTTTGTCTGTTTCACATGAAACATACGAGATTTTGTCAAATATCGTTTATTTTCCAGTCGATTTCCTGTTGTCCTTGTGCTCTTAAAAAGGCATTCACCTTCGAGAAAGGCCTGCTTCCAAAAAAGCCTCTTCTTGCCGAGAGCGGACTTGGATGTGGAGACGTAATTACTTGATGTTTTTCCAGATTTAACAGTTTCATCTTCTCTTGAGCTGGCTTGCCCCAAAGAATAAAGATAACGGGTTCTTCCCGCTCATTCAACTTTTTAATGATCTCATCGGTAAATTGCTCCCATCCTTTTCCGCGATGAGAATAAGCTTCTCCTTCCCTAACAGTTAACACGGTATTTAACATTAATACACCTTGCTTTGCCCATTTGACTAGGTACCCATTATTTGCGGGCGGGATGCCTAAGTCATTCTCGAGCTCTTTGTACATATTCCGTAGAGATGGGGGAATTTTCACCCCAGGCTTTACCGAAAAGCTCAATCCATGAGCCTGCCCTGGTCCATGGTATGGGTCCTGACCTAATAAAACCACTTTCGTTTCGGCATAATCTGTATCATGTAGACTATTAAAAATATCCTGTTTAGGAGGATATACAGTTTCCTTTTCATATTCTTTCTCAATAAACTCAATCAGCTGCTGAAAATATGGCTTTTCCATCTCTTTTTTCAAGATCTCCTGCCAGTCATTATGCAATAACATGCACATATCTCCTCCTCTCTCATTCTAGTTATTACGTTCCCTTCATTCATCTAGTATAAAGCAGAAATAAAAATAATAGGTTTTAAAATTTTCATAGCGGATAAATATATACTAGCAGGGACAAGCTCCCGACTATCATAAAAACAATTGAATGGAAGGTGCTAAATATGTATAAAGTTGAAGTTGTAGAAAATGGTGTGCAAGCTACAAACACAATCGATATGTTAAATAACCAAGGTTATTCAAAAGAGCATATTTATATTTTCGCTCACGACAAAGATCGTTCTGAGAATCTAACAGATGCAACAGATACTGGCTCTGTCGGCATGAAGGAGCAAGGATTATTTGATTCTGTTGGTAATGTCTTTAAAAAGCGCGGAGATGAGCTTCGCACAAAATTTGAATCACTTGGTCTAACAACTACTGAAGCTGAGCAATATGAAGAAGTTCTTGACCAAGGCAAATTAGTCATTGTAGGATCTGACTCTGCGGAGAAATAAAATTCACATATTAAAGCCCGAATCTGCTGATTCGGGCTTTTGTCTGTTCGTTAGTGAATACCGTATTGAATAATCCCAGTGACCGCTCCTACTGCAAGACCAATCAAGATGACTAGAGCCGGATGCAATTTCACTTTCTCCATTAAGATATAACTGCCCACCACAAGGATCAATGTATAAAGCGTTCCCGTACTAACAATAGAATCCTTAACAAACTGATACGTCAGCACACCAAGCAAAATGGCGATGACAGGTCTGACATTGTTCGAAATGTTTTTCACCTGCGGGGTATCTTTATATTTTAATAGAATTGCCATTAATAGGAGCATTAGCAGAATAGATGGTGCTACTGTGGCAAATAGCGCAACTAAACTGCCGATGATCCCGCCTTCAGTGTACCCAATATAGGCTGCCATTTTTGTTGCAATTGGTCCAGGCAGAGCGTTCCCAGCTGCAAGCACTTCACTGAACTCTCTTGAGGTCATCCAGCCATATTGGCCAACCACCTCATTTTCTACAAGCGGAATGCTAGATGGTCCCCCGCCATAGCCAAGGATACCAGGAATAAAAAAGGCCAAAAAAAGCTGCCAATAAATCATGAGGTGCCCTCCTCCCTTTTACGTTCCGGGATAAAAGCAATCAGAATCATCAGGACAATTAAAATGCCCGGATGAATATTTAAAAATTCCATAATGACAAGAGATCCTGCCAAAAACGCAATGGCCTTCTTCCATCCGAGGGAACTGCCGGATTTTTTGATAAAGTCCCAAGTCATGACGGCTAGCATCACTGCAACAACCGGTACAACGGATGCGGACATATGCTGTACCCAAGGTATATCTTTAAAAGCCTGCAGGAGCTGAAGCAGAAAAATCATCATTAGAGCAGTCGGTGCAACGGTTGCCAGCAGGGCAATAATACCGCCTAGGATACCGCCTACGCGATAGCCAATATAACCTGCCATCTTCGTAGCGATTGGTCCTGGCATTGTGTTGGCAAGAGCAAGTGTATCACTGAACTCTTCTTCATCCATCCACTTATATTTTTTGACCACTTCTTGGTGTACTAGCGGAATAGCGGACGGGCCTCCGCCAAAGCCGAGTATGCCGGACCGAAAGAATGCAATCATTAAATGCAGATGTGTTTTGCTGTTTTTGCCTGGACTTGGCAGTGGAGCTTCAGGCTGTGTGTTTACAACTGGATTTACCAAGCTGCGATCGATCCATCTGTTCGTGATTCTGTTCCGCCCATTAGTACACCCGTTTGCTCATTCCGCCAAATGATTTGTCCGCGCCCAAAACTTCCTCCATCTGCTGTTACATGGATCTGATGACCTTTTCGAGCCAGTGCCTGCACCAGATAATTTGGAAACTCGGGTTCTACATGCACTGATTTGCCTTTCATCCATTGCCACCTTGGCATGTCTAATGCTGCTTGTGGATTCAGCAAATAATCAACCGTATTTGTTACGACTTGAAAATGACCCTGCGGCTGCATATAGCCGCCCATAACCCCAAATGGGCCCACGGCTTTTCCGTCTTTTGTTAAGAAGCCCGGGATAATTGTATGATAGGTTCTTTTGCCGGGCTGAAGAACATTCGGATGATCGCTTTCGAGCGAAAAGTCATGACCGCGATTCTGCAGGCTTATCCCTGTTCCAGGAATGACAATCCCTGATCCAAAGCCCATATAATTACTTTGAATATAAGAGATCATATTGCCTTCTTCATCCGCTGCAGCCAGATAAACGGTTCCTCCCTTTGGAAGCTCATAAGGCTTCGGATCGGATGCTTCTTCGCCAATTACCCTGATTCTATCTTTTGCGTACGCCTCTGATAATAGCTCTTCCGCTGAAATCGGCATATGTTCCGGTTCCGTTATAAATGCCTGACCATCTGTAAAAGCCAGCTTCATTGCCTCAATTTGCTCGTGCAGAGTTTCGGCATTTTGCCATAAAGGACCTGGAGATTTCTGCGCATATACATTCAACGCCATTAAAGCCACCATTCCCTGGCCATTCGGCGGAATTTCCCAGACATCATATCCTCTATAATTTGCAGATATAGGCTTAACCCATTCCGGTTTATATGCAGCAAGGTCTTCTTTTGTTAAAAATCCATTATGTTTTTTCATAAAATCATCGATCTGATCCGCTAAGTCCCCTTCATAAAAGGACCTTGCCTTTGTTTCTCCGATCGATTTTAAAGTTGATGCATGCCCCTTAGAGCTCCACATTTCGCCAATTTCCGGTGCTCTGCCATTCGGCGCAAACGTTTCAAACCATGAGGCATATTCTTCAGCGGTAAAATCCTTTTTAAAACGGTTATAAGCCATTTTCCAATACTTCCCTAAGATTGGTGTGAGCGGATATCCTTCTTCCGCATATCGAATGGCAGGCTTTAATGCTTCTGCAAGAGAAAGCTTTCCGAATCGCTCTGATAAAGCTGCCCAAGCAGCAGGTACACCAGGTACTGTCACAGGAACAGTCCCGAATACAGGCATTTTTTCATGGCCAAGCTCTTTCACTTTTTCTGCTGATATGGATTGTGGAGCGGGACCTGAAGCATTTAATCCATGAAGCTCATCTTTTACCCAAACAAGAGCAAATGCGTCACCGCCAATTCCGTTCGATGTTGGCTCAACAACTGTTAAAGCGGCAGCTGTGGCAATCGCTGCATCAATGGCATTCCCGCCTTTTTGCAGAATTTCAAGTCCTGCCTGAGCCGCAAGCGGCTGTGATGTAGCAACCATCCCTTTTTTAGCAAAAACCGTATTCCTTTTTGATGGAAATGGGTGATGTAAGTAATCCATATGTATTCCTCCTCGGCAAAGTATATTGATTTTTTAAAAACAAAACGAACACTTGTTAACCATTTTTTTATTTTTAATTACCAAATGATCACTAAACATAATATGATTATAAAACATAAATATTCAGAAATCTATGTTTTTTTCTGATTTTAAAATAGAAAACCGAAAGACTTATTTTAAATGGGATGACTCTTTCTTGCAGAGCAATTCTGAAAAAACAAAGCTTTTTTCCAATCGCTACATAAAGTCAACTCCTTTTTCCATTAAAAGCTTCAAATTTCTTGACCCGCTTTAATAATATAACCCCTCGCCCCTCTCTACTTTCCTCCCTATAAGATCACTAGTTTAACCCTAAGTAAAAATTTTTCATAAATTCACAGCAGACAACGAACAGACAAAAAGAAAGTTAAATAGTAATTTTTCGATCATTTGTTAATTTAATCAACCATAAATATTTGTTATAAAAAGGAAACAGAAGATGCGAAAAAAGGGGGAAAAGAGAAAAGAATGCAGAATAATAGGGAGTGATTGGGAGAATGGACATATTTTATAGCTAAGAATGACAGCGTGAAGAGGGGAAGAAGATCAGATCATAACAGCTGCTAAGAGGAAGCAAAAAAAGCGGCATAAAAAATAGCTCTAAGCTAAGGCTAAGGGGCTGCTTAGAACTATTTATTTCTAGCTATACTAATCGCTTATCCAAGGATACGCTGATATACCGATTTAGCATGAGTAATATCCTTTGTGCCATGGATCAGTGCTCTGCCATCCTGAAAAAGAACCATACGCTGCTCCGCCATTTCAATAGAGAGCAGATAGGGATTTCCTTTAATCTCATAACCTAATGATTTTAGTTGCTTCGAAAGAGTTGCAAGGCTAATGACCGTGTCGTGCGGCGGTCTAATTTGGACTGTATCTCTGCCGCATAGAACAGCGGTTTTGGTTCGATTTTCACTTTGAAGATACGGGTATGTTCGGGTGGTGCCACAAGAGAGGCAGCCCTCATCCTTTGCTTTTGAAATTTTAATATTTGTGTACTGATTGTTCCAAAGGTCGAAGCTGACAAAAGTTTGCCTTATATGCTCCCAATCTTCCACTAAAATTTTCAGAGCTTCAGCAGATTGATGGGCAATGACCATTTGTACAGCCGGACCAATGATTCCACCGGTATCACAAGTCATTCCCTGAAGCGGAATCTTCTTTAGTAGACAATTTAAGCAAGGTGTTTTTCCAGGAATGATCGTAAGGCTCATGCCATAACTGCTGACACATGCTCCATAAATCCAAGGAACCCCATGCTTTTGAGAAGCATCATTTATGAGCATCCGTGTTTCAAAGTTATCGGTGCAATCAAGGATTAAATCCACTTCCCTGCACAAATCCTCAATCACTTCAGGTGTTGCATCGCCAATAACAGCCTTTATGTTTAGTTCATGGTTGATTTCTAGTAATCTCTTTTTGGCTGCTGCTGCTTTTGGAAGCTTTTCAATGACATCCTGTTCCGTATAAAGCTGCTGCCGCTGGAGATTGCTTTCTTCGACATAATCACGGTCAATGATGGTGAGTTTGCCAACACCTGCTCTTGCAAGCACTTCGGCATTCCCAGATCCAAGCGCTCCAGCACCAATTAGCAAAACGTGCTTTTGGCTGATCATCCTCTGGCCTTCAAACCCAATTGGTGCAAATAGTGTTTGTCGTGAATAGCGATCACTCATAGCAGCTTACCCTCCACTGACAGGCGGAATAAAGGCAATGATATCTCCCTTTTGGATCACTTCATCGTCTTCTGCAAATTCTTCATTAATGGCTGACATTGTACTATCCAGCTTTGTCAGGTTATATTTTTCTGCTATTAGCTCTTTAACATCTGCAACGGTTTTTCCCTCTGCCTGTAATTCAATATATTCAGCACCTGCTTCATCACGCAAGTGAGCAAAAAGCATAATTTTATTCATTTAGATCACTCTCCTCTGGTTTACCTGAAGGATAGGCTACCGTCTCAAGCTGATTGCCAATCCACTCTTCTCCATCCTCCCAATGTTCTTTCTTCCAAATAGGAACGATCTCCTTTATGCGCTCAATGGCATAGCGATTCGCTTCATAAGCATCGTTGCGGTGAGGAGTGGAAACAGCAATGACAACAGCGATATCCGTAATATCAAGTTTTCCGACACGATGAGTAATGGCAACTTCAGCACCAGCCCATTTGTCTTTTATTTCATTCCCAATCTGCTCGAGTTTCTTCACAGCCATTGGTTCATACGCTTCATAAACTAAAAATAATGTTTTCTTCCCATGCGTCAGCTCTCTGACGGTGCCAATAAAGGTTGTGATGGCACCAGCCTCACGCTGAACAACTTTATCGATCACAGCTTGTGTGTTAATTGGTTCTTTTGAAATTTCAAAGTTCATTGCTGGTCACCTCTTATTAGTCTTTAGACCTTTTAAAAGAATAAAGGTTCAAGTTCTTGCACGAGAGAATAGCCGCCAATTTGTTCAACAGCCTGCTTAAAGTCATGAGATTGAATGACTTTAATAAGTGTCTGTCCCTGTTCACTTTCGAAAAAGCTTTTTGTCATAAGCAGATCGTAATGTTCATCTGCCACTGGGATAAAATCGAGTTTCATCACCTTAGCAGCAGAGTAAATGCCAAGACCAACTCCATCAGGGTTTCCTTTCACCTCTGCAGCAACACTTAAGTGTGAAAACATTTCACGTTCATATCCAGTGATCTGCTGAAGACTAACCCCTTCTTCTCTCATCAACATATCAAAAAGAACTCTTGTGCCTGCACCTTTTTGCCGATTGGCATACTGTGCCTGTTTTTCAACGATATCAAGCAGCGATTGTATGTTAAGTGGGTTGCCTTGTGGCAATAGCCAGCCTTGTTTTCTTCTTAAGAAAGGATATAAAACAACTTCCGTTCCCTGCAAGAATCTTTTTATATAGGAAGTGTTATATTCTTTTGTTTCAGGGTCAAGCAGATGCACTGCAGCTAAATGTGCTTCCCCTTTTTTAATGGCCATCATACCGGCCATGCTGCCTGTATGTGAAGCCTGTATACTGAATGATCGATTTTCTGCTTTTAGTTTTGATGATAAAAGGTCGATTGTCAGATCGTGACTGCCGCTGAACACAATGGCATTTTCAATTTCATGCTTTGGTTTATAAAGTTCTGCTTCCGCGTATTCTCCTTGCTCATACCCTAAAATATCAGGAGGAATGACAAGCAGGCCGTCTGCACGTACAAGCGACATGGTCACTCCAGCAGCTCTTGATAAGGGGTTTGCCACATACTCCCCATTAATATACCCTATACTCACTCGAATAAAATCTTCAGCACCCATTGACCCGACCATTCGCCGGCCAATTTTCACTTTCAGCTTTTGCCGTTCGGGCTCATTTACACCTAAGTACTCACAAATAAGCAGACGCACAAACCATTCTAAGCTTAAATAGGCTGACACAGGGTATCCTGGAATGCCAACAACGATTGTGCTATTCACCTTGCCGATAATGACAGGTTTACCAGGTCTTGTTGCAATTCCATGCGTATACACGGTGCCTATCTCCTGTAAAATATGAACAGTGTAATCCTTTGATCCTGCCGATGATCCAGCATTGATAACTACAATATCTGAGGTATTTGCTGCTTCCAGCAATGCGGCTTTTATTTTCTCCGGATCATCCTTAACGACTGGTGTGAGAAGCGGATCTCCTCCCCACTCTCTTATATAATTGACAAAGGCACTTCCATTAAACTCAATAAGCTGTCCAACTGAAGCAGCATCTTCTGCGGAAACTAGCTCATTGCCAGTGGGAATGACCGTTACAGCTGGTTTTTTAATGACTGGAATGGTTAGAGTTCGAGCGGCAACTAATGCCCCAATATCAACTGGTCTGATTTCATGGCCTTGCGGGAATAGCATTTCCTCTTGTACAATATCCTCCCCAATCGGACGGATATGCTGCCAAGGAGCTGCTGGTTCAATGATTTCCACGCTATCTTCATCCCGCTCTTCTACGTTTTCAATCATGATTACCGCATTAAATGGAGGAGGCACTTCATTTCCAGTATCCACATGAATAAAATCTTCATTTCTCCTTAGCAGCAGCGGGTTTTGTTCATGAGCAGAAAAGGTCTCTTCTGCCACAATCGCTATGCCATCCATCGCTGAAGCATGAAAATGAGGCATCGAGCTCTGTGCAAAAATAGGTTCTGCTGTAATTCGCCCAAGAGCAGACACACTTGGTATCCACTCCACTTTCCTCTTCGGCTGAAAGTTTGCGAGCATTTCATGCCGTGCCTCTTGGCGGGGTTTATTCTCTAAATATATTTTTCGTTTGTATGGTGACATGTTAACACTCCTTAATACCAGGGCGCTTTATCGATCTATAGATAGGGACGATAAGCGCTGGAGCTGTTAATGCTTCTTAAAGAAATAATTTAACAGTGACAAGTTCTCCTTTTTGCACCCCTTCACTGCGGGCCGGAATTTCAATCAGCCCATCACTATTGACCAGGGTTGAAATAAGTCCCGATTTTCCGAAAATAGGTTCAGCAAGCCATTGTTCCCCCTCCTGAAAGAGACGAGTTCTCACATAATCTGTTCGTCCCGCAGCAGAAGGGATATTTCTAGTGGTTTTTGCAAATGTAAACGGAGAGTCTAAGCCTTCATATCCTTGCAGTTGATTCAAGATTTTTTTGGCGAAAACATGGAAAATAACCATAGCTGAAGCTGGATGGCCGGGAAGTGCAATCACAGGTTTTCCTTCTGCACTTGCCATAATTGTTGGTTTTCCAGGTTTAATCGAAATGCCATGTACAAACACACCTGGTTTTCCCAGTGAGTTCATTACATCAGATGAATAGTCCATAATACCAACAGAACTTCCCCCTGAGATAAACAAACAGTCTGCTTCAGCAAGCATTTGCTGCATTTTTCTTTTTAAATCATCAAAATCATCATTTACAATACCGCCGTATTTAAATTCATATCCCCATTCCTTTACAAGGGCTCCAATTGTCATACCGTTCATATCACGAACCTGGCCGGGCAATAGCTCTTTCGTTTCGAGTGCTTTCACTTCATTTCCCGTTGATAAGTAAGCAATAATGGGTTTGCGTACAACTGGGACTTCTGCTATTCCTTGTGAGGCAAGTGCACCGAGTTCCTGGGCCCGAAGCAAGGTTCCTTTTTTCAGCAAGAGGCTTCCCTGCCGAAGATCTTCATCTGCTTCAATCACATTTTCTCCAGGCATGACATGTTTATATAAATTTAGAAGACCATCTAAATCTTCACAATGCTCAATCATAACTACCGCATTACTATGCTCTGGAATCATTCCGCCAGTAGGGACATACATGGCCTCCCCGCTAAAAAGAGGCTTTGAGGGCTGCTCCCCCATTTTCACTTCACCTGTGACATTTAAATAAGCAGGAAGGTTTTCAGAGGCCCCGAATGTATCCGCCGCTAGGACAGCATAGCCATCAACAGCCGACCGGCGGAAGCCAGGCACATTTTCTGCTGCATGTATATCCTTTGCAAGGATGTGCTGTACAGCCTCTTCAAGCGGCACCATCTTCCATTCCTGAATGGGAGAATAATATTCTTTTATTAGCTGGAATGTTTCCTCTACTGTTTTTACATTAAAAAATTTCATAGCTGCTCTTTGCCTTCCGAAGAGATCTGTGCTGCTTTTTTATACTCTTCCGGGTGATTCATATTAAAAAGGGTTGACTCATTGATAGGTATTTTTAAAGATTCAACTCTTATATACACTGTCTGAATATAGTTTAGCATATTGCGAATAGCCAGCTTTTCTTCCTTTAAGAACATTTCCGCACAATTTCTTGCTTCCCTTCTATAGGCAGCAAATAGAGGGTGTTTTTGGCCGTCCCGCTCTGGAACGGCAGCTTGGTAATCATCCAGCTTGCTTAGTAAATAACTTCCGAGCGATGCAGATATAAAGGGCATATCGCAGGCAACAATTAAATTTTTTTCCGTTGCTGATAAAGACAGCCCTGCTTCAATTCCAGCAAGCGGCCCTTTTCCTATATAACGGTCTGCAATCATCGGCAATTGCAGAAATGCATAATCATCAGGCGTATTCGTTACGACAATGACATGGTCGACAATGGTTGCAAGCTCTTCTGCAATCCGTTCAATGACCGTTTTTCCGTCTATTTGCAGCAGTGCCTTGTTGGTACCCATCCGGCTTGATTTCCCGCCTGCTAAAATAATGCCTGTTGTCTCCACTTCTATCACCAGCCAATCTTAATGGTATTTGCCATCCTCAGCCGTGCCAAAACCGTTTTCTTGCGCAATATAGTCCAGGTGAATTGTTTTTATATCCATGAGCGCAGGTGTTTCCTTCTTCAGCAGCTTTCTCATATCAATCACCTTTGTATACCCTTTGCATGTTTGACAGCCGTGAATTTCCGCTCCTTCTTCACCATCCACCTTCATAACAATCATTTGGGTATGATCTTCTGTGCCGCAATGTGCACAGCACAGCTTTTTTTCTTCCCTGCTATGCAGACAGCGCGGGCATGTGAGCTCCTTTTTCCCCTTTTTCCCTACAACAGCAAAACGCGCAGGCTCACCGCATGCCGGGCAGCATGGGTCATGCTGAAATTTAGTCAGGACGGTCTCCAGCTCTGCTGCAGCCTTTTGTAAGAAAGGGCGGGCAGCCTGTTCTGCTGCAAACAGCGGGAGCCATTCCGGAACCTGATATTGTTCTGCAACTGCATGAAAGTAGTATCGATTTACAGTAATCACTTCTTTAAACCACTTACTCACTATGTCAATGGTTAAATTCTCTTTTAAGATATCACAATACTCATGATTTTCCGGCTGCCTTTCAGCTAAAAAATCAAACAGTTCAATTATAAAAAGATGATATTGATTCATATCCGCTTCAAGGTCAAGCTGTGGAATAAGTGGTGAGGAGATAAGTTCAAACGAAGATTCTTTCACTACAGCTGTTTCATTTATAGACTTGCGCCACCCTTTTATTAATTCTTCTATTTCCGCCTGCAGCTTCTCATAGCTTTCTTCTACTACATTCGTGTTCGACATAAGGATCCCTTCTTCCAATGTGCTTTTTTAAAAAAACGGGAAGAGCTACCCAATAATGGGTAGCTTCTTCATCTAATTAGGTTTGTTTGCCATTAAGCCCGCTTCTGCTCTTGTTCCTGTTCTTTTTCCTGTTCCTTAAGCTTGTCATACCAGCGGCCGTGATGGTTACGGGCATACTCTTCTGGAATATCTCCTTTTGTCATTCCTCTAAAAGAAGCACGGGAGCCGGGATGGCCAACCGATAAATAAATATGACCGACTACAACGGCCGTGGATAACCCAAGTCCGATATTATGGAGCGGATAGGCCCACATCACAAGCCCTTGCGGAAAGTACTGCGGAAACCACATAACAAGACCGGAACCAATGAGCATAACAGCTGTCAGGATCGTCAGCAGAGAATTTAACTTTTCACCTGCATTGTAAAAATCCTGCTTTGGAATCTTCGCGTGACCGCCGAAAAACTCTTTTGGAAAATGTAAAAAGAATTGGAAGTCATGTTTTTTCCAGGAAAAAATCTGCTTCATCCAGTGAATAAAGCTCTTTGGATCCGCAAACAAAATATAGACAACAGGCAGGATGAAAAACACAGCTGCCACTCTATGAACAAGACGTGCACCTGCCGGGCTTCCAAATACAACATAAAGCCAGTCAAAAAATTCTGTATAAAGCGGCAGACCGGTCAAGTACAGAACAAAGAATGCCAAAGCATTTAACCAGTGTGCAAATATGACATGCTTTGAGAATCGCTTAACCATCTTTGGTTCTTTTTTATTCATGGTCATGATCCCCTTCCGGTCGGTCTTTTCTGACAGCATTTGATATAGCAGCACCAATAACAGCCATGGTTGTAGCTCCAAGCATCATTTTGCCAAGCGGCTGAGCATAGTCCTTCCAAACCACTTGGGATAAAGCCACTTTTGGATTCTCAGGCAATCCATAAACAGATGGTTTGTCAGCGAGGAGATAAATGGTATTGGTGCCTTCAATTCCTTGCGGGTTATAAATATTTGCATTCGGAAAACGTTCCTTTACTTCCCCTAGGCGCTTGTTTGCCTCAGCTAAGACAAGATCCTTTTCTTCATAGATTAAGCAGTCTGTATGGCAGGCAACCACACAGGCCGGCTGCAGGCCTTGCTCAAGCCGGTCTGTGCAAAGAGTACATTTTTGTGCCTTTCGATATTCACTGCCATTTTTATCTTTATAGGTGGCAAGCTGCACAACACCAAAGGAACAGTTCTGAACACAATAGCCGCAGCCTACACATTTTTCCGCATCAATGACGACGGAATTGAATTTTGTATAGCTGATCGCACTCTCTGGACAAGCCTTTTCACAGGCAGCCTGATTACAGTGCAGACAGGACATATGACGGAAAAGCCATTCAAAGTTTCCATCTGATGTTTCATGTTCATTAAACGTAATGACATTCCATGTATTTGCCGTTAAATCTCTGTGTGACTGTATACTTCCATTAAAGTCCTCCGGCTCTGCCGGCAGGTCGTTCCAATTTTTACAGGCAACCATACATGCCCGGCAGCCATCACATTTCGTTACATCCACAAATTTAATATAATCTGCCATTATTTCGCCCTCCTAACATCACATAGGAACGCTTTATACTCAGGAATTGTCGTATTTGCATCTCCAATATGAGGGGTCAAGCGGTTAGCTGTTGCACCTGTTGCGATCCCCTTATAGCCAAAATGCCATGGCATGCCAATTTGGTGAATGGTTTTATCCTTTAATTTGTACGGTTTAAAGCGTTTGGTAATCATGGCAAAAGCCTCTATTTCCCCACGGGCCGTTTTTACGATCACCCGATCCTTGCTTGATATTCCCTTTTCCTGTGCCAGCTCTTCACTTATTTCAATGTACATATGCGGCATCAGCTCAGCCAGCCAAGGGATATTCCGTGTCATCGCACCAGACTGCCAGTGCTCTGACACGCGATAGGTTGTCGCAACAATCGGATATTCTGACACATCTCCTTGTGCATTCATTTCCTTCTCGCCAAACTTCACAGCCGGATTCAGCTGAATACTGGAAAATGCATTTGAAATGGGGTTTTCATAAGGCTCGTAATGCTCTGGGAATGGCCCTTCATTAACGCCGCCAGAAAACAAAGCTCCTTTTCCGCCCGCCATCATAATGAATGGGTCATTAAATGTAGGATCATCCGGACCTTTCGCGGCAACAAAGTCTGGAACATCAAAACCGCTCCATTTTTTCTCTGCTGCATTCCACTGTATTCCGATACGATCCTTGCTCCATGCCTTTCCATTCAAATCAGCACTTGCACGGTTATAAAGAATTCTCCTATTTGCCGGCCATGCAAAAGACCAGTTTAAGAAGTTACTCATACCTTCATTTGTATTATCTCTTCGTTTTGATAGGTTCTCAGATTCTGGGTAAAATCCGCTATATATCCAGTTGCCGCTGCATGTAGAACCATCATCCTTCAAATCTCCAAAACCTTTAATCTGCTGTTTTGTTTTCATATCATAGCCGTTAATTTCACGGCAGACCATATCGATATCAGGGTGATCCGATTCTCCATAATCCCATGTTAAAGCCTTCATCGGCATATCCTGCTGCTTTGGACTATTTTCATATAATCCTTTCAGCTTTCTAGCAAGCATATGAACGATTTCCAGGTCAGCTCTTGATTCACCCTTTGGTTTAATCGCTTGCCAGCGGTATTGCATCCAGCGTCCTGAGTTTGTAACAGAGCCTTCTTTTTCAAAAGATCCGCAGGCAGGCAGGAAAATCACCTCTGTTTGGATCGCAGCCGGGTCTGCACCAGCTTCCTTTTGCCAAAAAGCTGATGTCTCTGTTTCAAATAGGTCAACTGCAACCATCCACTTTAGGTTGCTCAATGCCTCTTTTTCTTTCCCTGCATTTGGACCCCCTACAACAGGATTTGTTCCAAACATAATTAGCCCTTCAAGCTCTCCGCGGTACATCGCATCAAATAAGCGCATATGTGAATAATCCTTGCCTGGCGTCAGTTTTGGCATCAGATGATAGCCAAATTCATTTTGCTTAGTTGCAGAATTGCCGTAGTAAGCTTTCAACATGCTTGTGTAAAACTTCGGCTTGTTAGAGAAATACCCGGATTCAGGTGTAATCCGCTCCAGAAATCCTTTATACTTTGAGTCTTGATCCGATCCTGTAGGTACTTCCATATAACCATTGACATTATGATAAAGAAGTCCGAAATCGGTTGATCCTTGTACATTTGACTCTCCGCGCAGGGCATTGACACCACCGCCGGCAATGCCAATATTTCCGAGTAAAAGCTGTAAGATCGCATATGCGCGAATATTTTGGGTACCTACCGTATGCTGTGTACCGCCCATAGCATATAGGATAGTACCTGCTTTGCCTGTTTCACTAGTACCTGTGAATGTTTGGCAGATTTCGAGATACGTATCTTTATCTGTGCCTGTAACACCTGTTACTGTGTCAACATCATAGCGTGCATAATGTTTTTTCATTAGCTGAAAAACGCAGCGGGGATCCTTTAAGGCTGGATCCTTAACAATCTCGCCATTTTCATCCTTTTTAAAGGCCCATTTTGTTTTATCATAATTCCTTGTTGTTTCATCGTAGTCGTTAAAAATGCCATCTTCAAAGGAGTATTGTTCATCTACGATAAATGACGCATTTGTGTAGGCTGCTACATATTCTTTATGATACATGTCATTTTCAAGCGCATAATGAATCATGCCGCCAATAAAAGCAATATCTGTTCCTGAACGAAGCTGACCGTAGATATTAGCCATCTGCGACGTTCTTGTATATCTTGGATCCACTGAAATGAGCTTTGCTCCCTTTTGCTTTGCTTTTGAGATCCATCTAAAGCTGATTGGATGATTTTCAGCAGGATTTGCTCCTATGACCATTAGGGCATCCGCATATTGCAAATCATTCCAATGATTTGTCATTGCTCCTCTTCCATACGTAGGTGCCAGACCGGCAACCGTAGAACTATGTCATATTCGGGCCTGATGCTCGATATACGTTAAGCCCAGTCCTGCACGGAAAAGCTTAGAAAGCAAATACGTTTCTTCATTATCGAGTGCCGCTCCACCCATATAAGCAATCGCCTCTGTCTTGTTGACCGTATAGCCATTTTCCTTTTGGACAAATGTGCGATCGCGGGTATCTTTAATATTTTTCGCTACTTTATCGAGAGCAAAATCCCAATCGACTTCTTCCCATTTTCCGCTTCCTGGTGCTCGGTATAATGGGTTTGTGATACGCTTTTCTGTTGTGTATACTTGCCTTACGGTTGTACCTTTACTGCAGAGCGATCCTTCATTGATCGGATGATCCGGATCACCTTCTGTGTATACAACATCTTTTCCGTTTGAATACACTAAAATCCCACAGCCCACAGAGCAATAAGGGCAGATGGTTGGTGTTGGTTTTAACTCTGAAATTTTTAATTCCTTTGCTTTTGCTCTGGCTGTTTTATCATCAAAACCAAGCTCCACCACTGCTAAAGTAGCAGCTACAGCACCTGATATCTTCAGAAACTTCCTTCGTGTTACATTTAGTTCCACTTTTTCTCCCCCCAATTCCAAGATTGAACTTTAGCTTGTTCATTTCCAGTGAAGTTCATTGTCTAGTTCCGACGGTTAGCTCCTCGAGGTTATAAGCGAATCAACCATGAGCCTAGTGAACAGCCCTCGTCCAATTCGTCTTATGATTGTTGAAGCTCCAAGCACCATCCACTTTTCTATTTTTCTCTAACACTTTCAAACGGCCGATTTTCTAGATCATTGATAACTCTGCCAGCAGAAGTGTATGGAATGGCCATTTTCCCTCGCAAATAACCAATTACTTCTATGTTTAGAAATTTGGCAAGCTGAACTGCCTGCTTTGTTGCTGCCGTTCTTGACCCGATCACAGGAAACCCGAATTTTGCTGCTTTAGAAAGCATTTCATAAGATACTCTTCCTGTTGTCAGGAGCAGCAAATTTGAAGGCTCTAATCTATTGCGCAACGCAAAACCAATCACTTTATCAACAGCATTATGCCTGCCAATATCTTCTCGCACTGTAATTTCTCCCGACACATGAACAATGCATGCCCCGTGCATACCGCCTGTCTTTAGATACAATGGGGAATTCTTTGCAAACTCACTTCTTTTTTTCAAAAGAAAACTCATTGTGAACGTTCTCATACTGTTAATCTTGGGAAACGCTTTCACATCTGTCATTGAGAAGAATGTGACCCCTCTTCCACAGCCAGCGGTGTAATGCTTTTTCTTTGTGAACATCCATTCAGGCTGAAAGTCATTATCCAGCTCTACATAAATTGTGTTGGAATCCTCCACAAATCGAAAGGTGCGAATGTCTTCTGCCTTTTCAATTAAGCCTTCAGAATACAAATATCCATAAGCCCAATCCTCTAAGTCCTCGTTCGTCAGCTGAAACACCGCAATCTCAAACCCATTAATAAGCAATGTAATAGGGAATTCTTCAGGACTGCCTTTGTAATTCATGGCTTTTCCCCCTTTTAAAAGCACACACAAGTTGTATATAGTTCTATCCTACACATCATCTCCAGAAGCAAATGTAACTTTTATCACTTTCGAAAGGAGAAAATGAAGATTATCGCCATAGGTCACAAAAAATTCATAATTTCTTCTTTAAATCGACAATTTTTTACGAAATATGTAAATGTTATAACTTGAAGATATATATGATCTAAAACAAAGCTATATATTTGCTTATTATGGTTTGTCGTTTTTCCGAGAACTTACACTTTATTACGTTAATCGAAATTGATATACTGAAAAGAATGAAATGATATATTCAGGGAGGAAAGACAGATGACAATGAAAAAAGTATTAACAATAGCAGGTTCTGATACGAGCGGCGGTGCAGGAATCCAAGCTGATATTAAAACCTTCCAAGAGCATGGCGTATATGGGATGACTGCTCTGACAACAATCGTTACAATGGATCCTAAAAACGACTGGCACCATAACGTCTTCCCTATCGATATAGAAACACTTCAAACACAATTAGAAACCATTCTTTCTGTTGGCGTAGACGCGATGAAAACGGGAATGCTTGGTTCGGTAGATATCATCAAGCTTGCTGCTAAAACAATTACTGAAAATGATATTAAGCATGTTGTAATTGATCCTGTTATGGTCTGCAAGGGAGAAGATGAAGTCCTTCACCCTGAAACAGCAGATGCATTGAGAGAGATATTAACGCCGCTTGCAACAGTAGTTACACCTAACCTTTTCGAGGCATCTCAGCTTGCTAAAACAGCTCCGCTTAAAACGATTGAAGATATGAAAGAAGCAGCTGTTAAAATCCATGAGCTTGGACCGAAATACGTTTTAATCAAAGGCGGCAGCAAGCTTCAGCATGAAAAAGCAGTTGATGTTTTGTATGATGGCTCTGATTTCACAGTACTTGAAGGTGAAAGAATTCAGACAACCTATACACATGGAGCAGGATGCACTTATTCATCTGCCATTACAGCTCAGCTTGCAAAAGGAAAATCAGTTATTGAAGCTGTTACTGCTGCTAAAGAATTTATTTCAGATGCCATTAATCATGGTTTTAAACTGAATGAATATGTAGGACCGACTAGACAAGGTGCTAGCCGACATTTAAAAGCAGAAGAAAAATAAGCTAATTGAAACAGAGCCGGAGACGGTTCTGTTTTTTTAAGCTTTTTTCTGAGCGATTATTGTCCTTTGTAATCACTGTAAGAGCTGATTTTTTGATGAAGGAACCAGTGAAATAAGCGGAGATTTTACCCTTATTTCTAAAATTGAGCTATTTTGGGGCAAAATAAGCGGAGATTTTCCGGTTATCTTGAATAAAATCGCCCATTTACATGTTTTTCGGTCTGTTAGAGGGAATTTCTCCGTTTATTTAAGCCTATTTTTGGTGATTTTACGATTTAAGCGGAATTTCTCCCCTTATTTATGAGAGTTCTCATTTTGCGTTTTTGGAAGGCGATTTAGTCCCAGACTATCAGAAGGTATATATGAACAGCTCAGAAGAAGACTCAACACAGTGGCTCATTTTAAGATTGCAGCATAAAAGCTACTCAGCCTCTGTCTGGGTCCTAATAGGACTTGCCAATCGGCAAGTTTTCTTTATTCCTTAATCTCATTTTTAGCTTTTCCTCGGATTTTTTAGTAAAATAGGGTTTGATTTACTCAAGGTAACAACACTTTATATAGATATGAATCTTTATGATAAGGGGGTGTAGCAGATGATGGAACCAGTGATAACCCAAGATGTGCAAACAGAGCTGGACCGACATGCGAAAAAGCCGGTTTATATTCATCTTGAAACAACCAATGGAGCGTATGCTTCCCATTTTGATGAAACGTTCTTTTCATCAGGAGCATATATACGAAATGCACAGCTTGAATATGAGCATGGAAAGATAACAGGCAACGGGCCTTTTCGAGTAGGGCTGAAGACAGCGATTGGGTGGGTATATGCGGAAGGAATCACTCATTTTGAAAAAGATGGAACTGGGAGACTTTTGCTTGCCGGCCATGACTTCAGCGGAAAACTTGCTGTTGCCCTGCAAATAAGCGAGACACCTTTTGAATAGATGAAAATAAATTATATTGGAAACGAAAGGAGGAGCTTATCGTGGAAAAAGAAAGACATGTTTTAGTTATTTTTCCTCATCCTGACGATGAGGCATTTGGTGTTTCCGGAACGATTGCGACTCATGTACAAAACGGCACTCCTGTTACATATGCCTGTCTGACATTAGGAGAAATGGGACGCAATATGGGGAATCCTCCATTTGCTAACCGAGAAACATTATCAAAAATCCGCAAAAAAGAGCTCCAGGATGCTGCGGAAGTAATGGGCATTCAGGACTTACGCATGCTTGGATACCGCGACAAGACCATCGAGTTCGAAGATGATGATAAGCTTACAAATGAACTTGCTGCAATTATCGATGAAGTTCAACCGTCCTTAATCATTACCTTTTATCCTGGCTATTCTGTTCACCCAGATCATGATGCAACAGGGGCTGCAGTTGTCAGAGCTGTGAGAAATATGCCGGCAAACGATAGACCAAAGCTGCAATGTGTTGCCTTTTCGCGTAATTGTGAAGAGGAAATTGGGCAGGCTGATATCGTTAATGAGGTTAGTGCTGTCGCACATATTAAAATTGCTGCAATCAAAGCACATCTTTCTCAAACACAGCTAATGGCAAAGGAAATGGAAGAACAGCTGAAAAAGCAAGATCCGCAAGTGATGGCAAGAGTTCATAATGAAAGATTCTGGACTTATCCGCTTTAACGGAACAACTAAAGATGGTGAAGACCATAAGAATGACCATCTTATAACAACAAGAAACCCGAACCACTAGTGCTGATGGTTCGGGTTTCTTATTAATCAAATTTACTCTTCTTCTTTTTCACTCTTGTCCTGCTCAAACATTTCTTTTAAGTAGACAAGCTGATTGCCGTCTTCCCGTTTGATCATTTTTACTAAGATAGGCTTTGTTAATCTCATTTTTAATCCTGTTGTCGTAATTGTAGCCTCAAGGTCAACTTGAGTACCTTCTTCGACGGGATGAAAATGGTATTGATATTCCGTAATCAGGCCGTTTGAATTGGTTTTTGTAGCGAAAGACCGGTTCTCTGTATACTCCGTCATTTCGACCTCTGCCTGAATATTTCTTCCGCTAATTAGCCTTGTTTCTAAAAATATGGTGCCAGCTTTAAGCGGCCCCTCCGTCTGTTTCTCCATTTTCACTACATTTGGCATGAGCTCGTGCACATTTTCCATGCTCACGACATAATGAAATACTTCTTCTACCGGCTTATGAATAACTACGCTAGAACGAAAATCTGCCATCTATCTGCACCTCAATTAGTCTCAGTATTATATGCTTAGTATATAACAAAATACTGATCTTTTCATAAAACGTTATAGAGGGACACTGTATAGCTGGTCATCGTTTTCACCTGGTGTGCCGCGGCCGTCTGTATTATTGCTGATAAAGTAGAGCTGTCCGTTAATAATATACACATCGCGAATTCTGCCAAGGTTGGAAATCTGTTCATCATTTTCGCCCGTTTCCAGATCAAAACGCAATACGGCTTCTCCCCTTAATCCAGCAACGAATAGCTGATTTTCATAGTATGCCATCCCTGACGGTGCCCATGTCTGGTTATCACCAGAAGTGAAAATTGGAGATTCCATTCCATCCTTGCTTTCATTCCCTGTTATTTCCGGCCAGCCGTAATTTGAGCCAGCTGTGATCCTATTGATCTCATCATTCGCAGATGGACCGTGTTCACTTGCATACATCGTACCGTCCTCTGCCCATGTGAGCCCTTGCGGATTCCGATGGCCATAACTGTATACATACGAGTCTTTAAAAGGATTATCATCCGGGATTGAACCATCTAAATTTACCCTTAAAATTTTCCCTGCCAGTGAATTTAGATCTTGTGCCAGTTCTGGATTGGAAGCATCTCCTGTAGTAGCGTATAGCTTTTCATCCGGACCAAACGCAAGCCTCCCGCCATGATGAAAACTGCCGCTTGGTATTCCATCTATAAGTACCTTCGTTTCACTCCATTGGTCATTTTGGAGCTCCAGAACGGCGATCGCGTTAAATGGCTGCCCATCTTCTTCATATGTGTAATACGCATACGCCTCATTTGTTTCATTAAAATCAGGTACAAGCACAAAACCGAGCAGACCTGCTTCTGCAGCAGAAGAAAGCGGTCTTTGCAGTTCAACAGATTGCCGAATGCTTTCTCCATTTTCCACTTTTGTAATTGTGCCTGTTCGTTCAGACAAGTAAAAATCACCATCTAGATGGTTAATTTGCCAAGGTGTGTTCAGCTTTGCTGCTAAAGATTCCTCATTCTCTACTGTTGCAGTTGTGACTTCCTGATCTTCCTGCTGCCTGTTATTTTCATCAGTACATCCAGCCAGAATCAATAGTATAGAAACAAGTGCAGCTGCTTTTTTCATCCCATCACCTCTTGTTTATAATACTTCTAGAATCGCCTTTCCTACACCGCTCTCTTCATTTGTGAGGGTCACCATGTGGCATTGCGACTTAATGTAATCATCTGCATTGCCCATAGCAACCGCTCTTCCTACAACGTTAAACATCGAAAGGTCATTATAATTATCGCCAAGTGCCATCGTTTCTTCTAAAGAAATCCCTTTTTCTCTGACAAACGCTTCTAGCGCAACACCCTTTTGTGCACTTTTGCTCGTAAGCTCCAAGTTCCCATGCCCGGATGAACTGATGATTAAACCTTCGAAGTCCTGCAATGCTTCCTTCGCTTCTTCCATACGCTCTGGATCAAACGTAAAGGCTAAAAGCTTATATATTTGATGATCTTCACTTTCAAAAAGGACATCATAGCTGTCCACTTTATGTACGAGGCCTTTTTCAAACCTTTCTTCAGCCGCTTTCAAAACCTTTTTAACATCTGCTTCCTCATTGCCGCTAAGAAAAATGTCGGCCATAATGGTAATGCCTCTTTTTTCATCTACTGTATATGTACCTTGATTGGTGTATACCTCATAATAAACTTCCAGTTCTGTTAAAGCCTTTGCTGTGCGCGTAGCCAATTCTTTATCAAGCGGGCTGTTAGACACAATTTCCCCTTGTGCTGAACGGACTTCTGCTCCATTTGCACAAATGATCGGACACTCTAATCCTGCCTCCTCTAAGACAAAGATCGCTTCCTGATAGGATCTGCCTGTAGCTACAACCACTTCTATTCCCTTTTCCTGCGCTTTTTTTATCGCTGCAATATTTTCATCAGTGATCGTTTGAGTTGCGGTTAATAATGTACCATCCATATCACTTGCAATACACTTAATCATCCAATTCACCTCATAATTTAGTAACCTGTTATCTTGTCATTTTATCATGTTCCTGACATGAACCAAAATAATACACAAAGCATGAATCATATTCTATCTGTATAGTTTTAACTATATTTCTAAAAAACATAAGGCTTCCATTAGCAAAAATAGCTTACCAATAACAAGAATATTCATAGTTATGGTTTGCGAGTTTACACAAGCCCGTTCTTTGCGCTGCGGACCCTCGCTTTCCGTGGGGAGGAAGCTGAGCCTCCTCGTCGCTGGCGCTCCTGCGGGGTCTCACCCTTTCCTCTATTGCCCACAGGAGTCGAGGGTCCTCCGCTCCATTTCACTCATGTTAAAAAAAGATAAATTTTTAAAATAACAAATAAAAAACCGAATGTTTAGAAAGAAAAACTTCCTAAGCATTCAGTTCTATTGTAGTGTGTTCCAACTCATTTACTGATGGAGACTTAAAATCCGCCTCCGCCATTATTATTATCTTTTATTTGGTCCATATATGATTCTGCATAAGCTCGTTCTGATGGTGACACATGTTTTGCATTTTCTTCAGGATCATAGTTGGTAAGACCCTTTCTCTTAGCTGCCCAGTCTACTAAAAAACCGATTCCAAGTAATGCTGCACATAGGATTAATATCCACATTTATATCACCCCTCTTTATCATACCAGATTTTTACCATTGCTGCCATTTTTATTCTTTTTTTTGCTATACACTAATCATATACGAAAAGAACAGCAAATATTTTTATATAACGCTTGATTCGTACGTTACGTGAGGTTTTATGATAAAGACAGAAAGAATTTCAGGAGGGATATAAATGAGCGAAACATACTCAATTGGCCAATTTTCAAAAAAGACAGGAACGACCATTCGTACATTGCATTATTATGATGAACTTGAACTGCTTAAGCCATCCATCATTACAGAATCGGGACGCCGATATTATGCAGATGAAAATATCGTTCAGCTTCAGAAAATAATATCGTTAAAATTTCTAGGATATTCTTTAGAAGATATAAAAGAATTTTTGCATTTAAACGACTGGAATTTAATGGACTCCCTTCTTTTTCAAAAGGACGAAATGCTGAAGAAGAAGGCTCATATTGAAAGGGTTATCCGCGCATTAGATCAAGCCATTGATATTACAGAGTCACAAGGACAAGTAGATTCCTCCATTTTTCTTATGATCATTCAAAATATTCAAATGGAAGAAGAATTTAAAGATTGGCTAAAAAGCTTATTGCCAAGTGATCGTGTAGAAGAAATTTACAATATTTCTGATGAAAAACAGCGCGAGCTGAATAGAACTATGACTACAACTTGTATACAGCTTAAAGAAGCCGCTGGAAGTAAACCAGAGGACCCAGCTGTTCAAGAGCTTGTCGGTCAGTTATTCATGATGACAGCAGAATTATTAGGCGGAGAAGATGTTCTATTTCAAGAGATTATTGAGAATGAGCAGATATCAGAAGAAGACCTTGATAATGATCCGCTTTCCCTTGCTTCACCATTCTCAAAGGAGGAAGAGGAATGGCTGGCTAAAGCGATGGAAATCTATTTACTGAATAGAGGGGCTGATGAGTATGACAGCGAATAAGGCCGAAGTTTCCGCCTCTGTTGGAGGCTGGAAATCCTTCTGGCAGTTAATTAAAATGTCCAATCCGCCGAAATGGCTCTTCATCATAGCCATTTTGTTAAGTCTTGTTGAGACGGCTGCTGGTTTGGTTGTACCCCTTTTAACTAAATCACTTGTTGACCAGATGGCAGCTTCTGCACTTGAAGCTTCACTTATTGTCTTTTTTGCAGCAGCGTTTATTCTACAGACCATTTCCTCAGGATTTTCTTATTATTTTATGACATATATGGGAGAAAAGATTGTCGCTTCCCTAAGACAGCGGCTTTGGCGGCATGTGTTAACCTTGCCGATCCCTTATTTTGACCAGCATGAATCCGGAGAAACCATGAGCAGGATTACACAAGATACGAATATTGTGAAAGCATTGATTACTCAGCATTTAGTCACCTTTATTACAGGGTTAATTTCCATCATTGGAGCCATTATTATTTTGCTTGTAATCGATTGGAAAATGACGTTAATTATGCTGATATCTGTTCCTATTTCCGTCCTGATCATTCTGCCATTAGGACAAAAAATTTATAAAATCTCTCTTTCTACACAAGATGAAATGGCTCATTTCTCGGGAAATTTAGGCAGGGTTTTAGCAGATATTCGCCTTGTTAAAGCCTATCATGCTGAAAAAACTGAAATTGAACGCGGTGAAAAGGGAATTACTCATCTCTTTCAGTTCGGGTTAAAAGAAGCTAAAATTCAAGCCATTGTTTCTCCTTTTATGACACTGATTATGATGCTCGTTCTTGTTATTCTCATTGGATATGGAGGCGTAAAAGTCGCAGCAGGCACTCTCTCAGCAGGCGCACTAGTTGCCATCATTATTTATCTGTTTCAGATTATCGTTCCATTCACACAAATGGCTTCTTTTTTTACAGCCTATCAGAAAGCACTTGGAGCGACTGAAAGAATACAGGAAATGCTCGAACTTAACAGTGAAGCTTCTGGTTTGGCAGTGCCTGAAAATAGCAGCACTCAAAATATTTCCTTTCATCAGCTTGTTTTTTCCTATGGAGACAAACCAGTTATACAAAATATAAATCTCCAGGTTCCATCTGGTAAAACAACCGCCTTTGTTGGACCAAGCGGCAGCGGGAAGACTACCCTTTTTGCCTTGCTTGAACGCTTCTACTCCCCATCAGACGGAGCCATCTTCCTGGGGGATCAGAATATAGATGAATTTGATCTTCACAATTGGCGCAGTCAAATTGCCTATGTATCTCAGGAAAGCCCGCTTATGTCCGGTTCAATTCGTGATAATATCTGCTACGGTTTGGATCGTCCTGTTTCAGATGATGAATTGCTTCAGGCTGCAAAGGTAGCCAATGCAGCTGAGTTCATTGAAAACCTGCCAGATCAATATGAAACAGAGGTAGGTGAACGAGGAATAAAATTATCTGGCGGACAGCGTCAAAGAATCGCGATTGCAAGAGCAGTCATTCGCGATCCAAAAATTTTATTATTAGATGAAGCTACTTCTAACCTGGACAGCGCATCTGAACAGCTTGTACAGGAAGCTCTTCAGCAGCTGATGAAAAATCGAACAACACTAGTAATAGCCCACAGACTCTCGACCGTTTTTGATGCTGATCAAATTGTCGTGCTAGAAAAAGGCAGCATTACAGGAATCGGTACACATATGGAACTGTTTGAAACTCATGAGTTGTATAAAAAGCTTGCAAAGCAGCAGTTAAAAACAGAAGCATAGCATGAAACTAAAACAGACTCCCAAAAAGGGGGCCTGTTTTTTTAATGCCTTATTAATGAAGTTCCAATTTCTACTTTAAAAAAGGTTTAAAAAAGACAGCAATGGTGGAATTTAGGTAGAGGGTAAGCAAATAGTAAAGCAAATACATAAAAGAGTTGGCAATCTTATTAAAATGTATTAAAATTAGTTTTTGCTTATAAATATTAATAGAAAAGGTGAATGAATTGCAGCAAACAACAGAGAAGAAATATGCATCCGCTGATCTAATAAAATTCATCATCCCTTCCCTCATTGGGATTGGTTTTTTTATGGTGCCTATTTCTTATGACGGGGAAATTACGATCCCAATCGCCATTCTATCTAATTTCGTACAGGATATACTCGCAGGATATATCCCTGCGATCATGACGGTTTTGATCATCATTACATTAATCGGCACACTTGCGGCTAAGTGGGTAAAGCCGGCTTTTATACAAAACAGTTCATTTTTTACAAACTTATTTGATGTTAGCTATATATGGGTAATTGCCCGGGTAATCGGCAGCTTATTTGCCATTGCAGCATTGTTTAAATTAGGTCCGGAAGCAGTTTGGTCTGAAAATACGGGCGGATTGCTGCTGTATGACCTGCTCCCGGTTTTATTTGCGGTCTTTTTATTTGCAGGTTTATTTTTACCACTGCTGCTGAATTTCGGTCTGCTGGAATTCTTCGGTACACTATTAGCGAAGTTTATGCGTCCTGTCTTTAAACTTCCTGGACGTTCTTCCATCGATTGTGTTGCTTCATGGCTTGGCGATGGGACCATTGGTGTTTTATTAACAAGCAAGCAATATGAAGAAGGCTTCTACACAAAAAGAGAAGCTGCGATCATCGGTACAACTTTTTCTGTCGTATCTATTACATTCTCTTTAGTTGTCATCTCACAGGTTGGTCTTGGCAGCATGTTTGTCCCCTTTTATATCACCATCTTAATTGCAGGACTGGCCGCTGCTTTAATTAGCCCGAGAATCCCGCCTTTATCACGTAAACCTGATACGTATTATAATGGTGAAGCTAGTAAGACTGATGAAAGTATTCCAGAAGGGTATACCCCTTTTAGCTGGGGAGTTACAAAAGCTGTGGCTAAAGCAAGAACTCATACTGGAGTGGCAGCATTTTTTAAGGATGGAGCAAAGAATATTCTCGATATGTGGATGGGTGTAGCCCCTATTGTCATGGCACTTGGAACACTCGCCTTAATTGTTGCGGAATACACACCTGTTTTTCAAATTCTTGGAATGCCGTTTATTCCTCTATTGGAATTGATGCAGATCCCAGAAGCAAAAGCCGCTTCAGAAACCTTGGTTGTCGGTTTTGCTGACATGTTCTTGCCATCTGTAATCGGTTCTGGTATTGAAAGTGAAATGACACGATTTGTTGTAGCGAGTGTATCTGTTACACAATTGATATACATGTCAGAAGTGGGCGGCTTGCTGCTTGGCAGTAAGATTCCTGTTACATTCCTTGAACTAGTCATTATTTTTATTCAACGAACCCTTATTACATTGCCGATCATTGTGATTGCGGCTCACATTATTTTTTAATACCACTACATACCCGCCGTTATGGCGGGTATTTCTATTTCCTCCAGATTCCCACCCTTCCAAATTTACAATATATTTACAAAAAATTAATAATCACGGTAAGTTCGATTTTTCCAATCATTCATTATTTCAAGCTTCTAATCGGAAACAGAAAAGGTTTTGTAAATATTTTTACGTTAAATTTACATTATATTAATAATAAATTTACACTGAATGTTTATAGTCATTAAGCGTAGATTAAAAAGAAAAAAGCAATTTAAATGGGTATTCGAAAACAAAAAAGTCAGAAAACTGTTTCACCTTTTTAATAGAGCTGGCTTCTCATCATCTTTACTAATCTTGTCCATATCACAGGATATACAGCGCCAGCAAAATTTGTATTTTTATGTAAAACAGGTAGGTACCACGAAATGTATAACTCTGGAGGTATTTCATGAACTTTAAGAAAAAACTCATGACAGGAATTGCTTCGCTTAGTCTCATACTTGTCATTTCCGGCTGCAGTCAAGATAACACGGAAGCTGAGCCTTCATCAGGCAATCAATATACGCTTGCGATTTCTGGATCTACATCTGTTGGGCCACTAGCGGAAAAGCTCGCTGAGAAGTTCGAAGGTAAAAATGCTGAAGTCAATATCGAAGTCAATCAGATTGGCTCTTCTGCAGGTATAACAAACTCTCTGAGCGGTGTTTCTGAAATTGGCATGTCCTCTCGCGATTTAAAGGAGGAAGAAAAGCAGGAGGGATTGGCAGAAACCATCATTGCTTATGATGGTATTGTCGTTGTCACGCATCCTACCAATAAGGTTCAAGATCTAACACTTGATCAAGTCAAACAAATATTCACTGGAGAAGTCACAAATTGGAAGGAACTAGGCGGGGATGACATGGAGATTGTCGTTGTCTCTCGTGAGGATGGTTCAGGTTCTCGCGATGCCTTCCAAGAAATTGTTGGATACTCATCAGGTGAACTTATTAGAAGCTCCATTGTAGCCAGCGGAAACGGAAATATTAAAACAACCGTTGCTATGAATAAGCATGCTGTAGGATTTATCTCATTTGAGTACATAGATGATACGATATCTACGGTTAAAATTAATGGAGTTCAAGCAACAGCAGAAAATGTTCTGCAGCAAAAATACCTGCTATCAAGACCATTTTTATTTGTTAACAAGCCAGAGAATTTAACTGAGTCAGGTCAAAAATTTATTGATTACATTTTAAGTCCTGAGGGACAGGAAATTGTGTCTGAGGCGGGAGCTATCAGAGTAAAATAATATCTTTTCAACATTATTTCAACACGAAAGACCTGGGAGGAAAATGGAATGCCAAATCATTCTAATGAGGAGTTAGTTTCTCAGATCGAGAGTTCAAATAAACGAAAATATTTCTTAGAGAAGTTGTCTGAAAAGGTCTTCCTATTTTGCTCACTTCTCTCTGTTATCAGCTTATTACTGATTATTGGTTTCGTCTTTTATAAAGGCACCCACCCCTTCTTCGCTGAAGGATATAGCTTTATTGAATTTATCTTTGGATTAGACTGGGTGCCAAGCGAGGACAAGTTTGGCATATTGCCAATGATTGTAGCTTCCATCTTCGCTACAATCGGCGCTTTAATTATTGGGGTGCCTATCGGGCTATTTACAGCCATATTTCTAGCTGAGATTGCCCCTAAGAGTATTGCCAGAATCATATCACCAGCTGTCCAGCTGCTGGCAGGGATCCCTTCAGTCTTATACGGTGTATTTGGACTAGCGATTATTGTACCTTTCTTACAAAATCATTTAGGCCTGGCTAAAGGGCAAAGCTTAATTGCCGTGATTCTTGTACTGGCAATCATGATGCTGCCAACCATTGTTACTGTTGCAGAAACATCTATTCGCGCAGTTCCAAAAACCTATAGAGAAGGCTCTCTTGCATTGGGAGCTTCACCGATCGGCACGATCTTCAAAGTAGTCGTACCCGCAGCAAAATCCGGAATTATGGCGGCTATTGTCTTAGGCTTAGGAAGAGCAATCGGTGAGACAATGGCTGTTATTCTCGTCGCAGGAAATAGCCTCGTACTCCCGACTAGCCTTACAGATAGCATACGCCCTTTAACAACGAATATTGCCTTGGAGATGGGCTATGCATTCGGAACACATCAGGAAATGCTATTTGCTACAGGGATTGTTCTATTCTCATTTATTTTAATATTAAACCTTGTTTTGGCTAAAATCGGATCAAAAGGTGGGAAATAGGTTGAGGAAAGCAAAGGATTATTTTTTCCAGAGTCTGCTTTGGCTATCAGCCATTATAACTATTGCAACACTTTGTATCATTGTAGGATTTATCTTCTATAAAGGCATTCATTTAATCAATCTGGATTTTATTTTTGGTGACTATTCTCCTTCTGGCGGAGGCGGTATTTTACCGATGATTGTTACCACCATTTATACAATCGTGATTTCGTTATTAATCGCGACTCCTATTGGAATATTAGCAGCTGTATATTTGCAGGAATATGCAAAACAAGGCAGGCTGATCAGAATTATCCGGTTTGCAACAGAAAGTTTAACAGGGATTCCATCCATTATCTACGGATTATTCGGAGCTGTATTTTTTGTTACTGTCCTGAAAATGGGTATGTCCATTATTGCCGCATCACTGACATTAACTATTATTGTACTTCCTGTTATTATCAGAACCACTGAGGAAGCATTAAAAACGGTTCCTCTTACCTATCGGGAAGGTTCACTTGCCCTGGGAACAACTAAGCTTCAAACCTTATATAAAGTTATTTTACCTAGCGCAATGCCTGGAATTCTTTCAGGAATTATCCTTTCAATCGGAAGGATTGTCGGAGAATCTGCCGCTATTTTTCTAACAGCAGGGACGGTAGCCGCAATGCCGGAGAACATTTTCTCTTCTGCAAGAACGTTAACGGTTCATTCATTTCTAGTGACACAGGAAGCTGGAGATATTGAACTGGCAGCAGCAGTAGGCATTGTTCTTATCGTGATTATTTTGATACTTAACCTTTCAGCCACTTTTATTTCCAAAAAGTTAAACAAGGCCGACTATTAGTGAGGTGCTAAATCATGAATACAACGAAGATGGATAGAAATAAAGGGAATGAGCAGCAAATACAGAATAAAATAAGCGTAAATGATTTAAACTTGTTTTACGGTGAAAAACAAGCCCTATTTAGTATCTCTATAGATATTCGGGAAAAAGGGGTAACGGCTCTTATCGGACCTTCTGGCTGCGGGAAATCAACTTTTCTCCGCACATTAAATCGTATGAATGACTTAATTGACGGTGTAAAAATCAGCGGTGACATTGTAATTGACAACGAAAACATTTATCGATCAAATGACGTAATCAAGCTGCGCACAAAGGTTGGTATGGTTTTCCAAAAACCAAACCTATTCCCGATGAGCATCTACGATAATGTTGCGTATGGACCGCGTATGCAAGGCATTAAAAGCAAGAAGGTCCTCAATCAACTAGTAGAGGATAGCCTGAAAAGCGCAGCTATATGGGATGAGGTAAAAGACCGTCTGAAGAGTTCTGCTCTTGGTCTGTCTGGCGGACAGCAGCAGCGCGTATGTATTGCCAGAGCGATCGCAATGAAGCCTGAAGTTATTTTAATGGACGAACCCACTTCAGCACTTGATCCTATTTCAACCTTAAAGGTTGAAGAGCTAATCGCCAATATGAAAAAAGATTATACAATCGTTATCGTAACGCACAATATGCAGCAGGCTGCACGTGTTTCTGATAAAACAGCTTTCTTTTTAAATGGCGAAATTATTGAATATGCTAACACAGAGACCATCTTCTCAATGCCAAAAGATCAAAGAACAGAAGATTATGTAACCGGCCGTTTCGGTTAATTCAGGAGTGATATGAATGGTTGTTCGTGAAAATTTTGAAAATAATCTGCAGGAACTTCAAAATAAAATGTCTGAAATGAATGCGCTGACGCTTGAAGCATTTGAGAATGCATTTACTGCATTTAAAACCCAAGATGTAGAGCTGGCTTTAAGAGTAATTGAAGAAGACAATGAAATTGATGTTTTGGAAACAGAGATTAACCAATTTATCGTATGGCTTATGGTAAAAGAACAGCCTGTTGCTCGTGATCTCAGAAGAATTATCGGTGCTTTAAAGATTTCCGCTGAGATTGAGAGGGTAGCTGATTTTGCAGTCAATATCGCAAAATCGACTATAAAAATCGGAAAAGCCAATTCACTTATTAAAGGAACAAAATTAGAGGAAATGAAAATAATCTCTATGGATATGCTGCAAAAAGCAGTTAGTTCATTTATTGATGAGAATATCCTCCTTGCTAAAGAAGTCGGTTCATTAGATGATCAGGTTGATGATTTTTATAGTGAAAACTACAAACAATTGACAATGTACTTGTCCAGCAGTGCTGCTGACACAAATCAAGCAGTTCAGTTATTATTTGTAAACCGTTACTTAGAACGTGCTGCAGATCATATTACAAATATAGCTGAAAGTGCTGCCTATCTAATCAAAGGTGAGATTTACGATTTGAACACATAATTAAAAGCCAAAAAATGCGGATTAGTGCATTTTTTGGCTTATTTTTTTAGAAATTAAAAACAGCGGAAGCTGCTGATTCTTCTTAAATCAGTTCCATAATATGTCCAGCGGTTTCTTCTCCAGCGCCAGCCAGCTACTGAAGTTCTGCCTACAAATGTTGGATAGAACCAGAAACTGTTACCATTATCAAGCCACACATATGTGAAACGGAAACGACATCCTCTAATTGCTCCAGGGTCTACTGCAAAAACAGATGGACCACCGCTGCTGCTGAATTGCTGCTGCTGCATTTGCGGTGTAAAGGATGGTGGTGGTGAAGATGGAGGTCCATCTTGGCCTCCGCCTCCGCTAAATCCAGGAGAGCCACCTTGGCCTGGTCCAAATCCCGGCGGCTGTGACGGGAACCCCGGTTGGAATCCTTGTGATGGGAATCCTGTCGGAAATCCTTGTGATGGGAATCCAGGAAAAATTCTCATTTGCTCTTCTTCGTACCCATATGGATATGGATTAAAATACATGATTCAATCTCCCCTCAAGACAGTCTATATTTGTGTTTATTCGAATTTTGTTCAGACTATATTATGCAATCTGGCTAAGGCGGGTGTTTGACCACTTTGATTTCTTGGAAACTGATGACTTGTTTCTGTATTGTAGTTTGGTCCTTATGCTTAGGGAAATCATTTTATGTGGGATGATTGGATTTGATAGGAAATCGGCGGGATTTGATAGGAAGTTTAATTATTTTGATAGGAAATCCTGAATGTTTGATGGGAATGTCCGCTTTTTTGATAGGAAAACCTGAATGTTTGAGGGAAAGCCCGCTTTTTTGAAAGGAAAGCCCAATTTTTGAATCCCAAATACTCTTAGATTGGTCAATTCATCGAAAAAACCAAGAAATTGATCGAAAATCTTTAAAAAATGATTGAATAATTCCAGGAAATGATCGAAAACCTTTGGGAAATGATCGATATCCCCTGCAAACCGGCCATCTCAATAATCCCCAAGCCAATTTCAGATACACACTATAAATCCCGCTCCTTCCCCTTTCTTCGCGGCACAACAAAAAGAGACAGATTCTCCCCGTCTCTTAGTTTGTTGTGATTTCTGCCAGCTTAGCAGAGATCGCTTTTATTAGTTTTTCTGTTTCTAATTCTATTTGAGCACCAATACGGCCGCCGCTGACGATAATTCTATGCAGATCGTCCGCCTCTTGCGCCAGGAAAGTTGGGTACAGCTTTTTCATGCCCAGTGGCGAGCAGCCGCCGCGTATATAACCAGTCAGCTTTTGGATATCGTTGACTGGCACCATTTCAATCTTCTTTTCTTCTGCTGCTTTCGCCGCTTTTTTTAGATCCAGTTCTTTTTCTACAGGTACTATAAAAACATATACACTATTGCTGGAGCCTTTTAGCACCAAGGTTTTATAAACCATTTCTGGATCTTTTTTTATTTTCTCAGCAACTGAGATTCCATCAATTTTCCCGTCATTTATTTCATATGAAATAAATTCATAGGGAACTTTGTGCGAATCCAGAAAGCGCATTGCGTTTGTTTTTCCTTTGGCCATTTTTAAACACCCTATGTCATTTTAAAACCATTATAACATTTTTCCCCAATTTATAGGAAAGAGGGAATCATAAGTTAGATTCGATATACACGTGCTTCGTATGGCTTTAAGGCAATTTTCTTCGTTGGTTCATGAAGAATGTCACGGTAATTGTGCAATAGTAACTTTTCTTGGTTCAGCGTAAAGTCAGAGGTGAATGTGGCTTCCTCCATGGATAAATTAGTGATGACCACAACCTGCTCTTTTTCGTAAGTTCTTGTGTACGCATAGATTTGTTCATCCTCTTCCAGAAGCAAATCATAAATGCCATACGTAAAGAG
Organism: Cytobacillus gottheilii; assembly: GCF_001636345.1. Lineage (GTDB taxonomy): Bacteria > Bacillota > Bacilli > Bacillales > Cytobacillaceae > Cytobacillus > Cytobacillus gottheilii. Next base: position 401,389 of record NZ_KV440945.1, on the reverse strand, counting down.
CTCATGATTTTTTTTCAGCTGAATCATTTTTTTATAAAATGATAGAACTGAATGTGGATCCTTCAGCTGTTCTTCCACGTTAATTTGAAGATAATTTGGGTTCACCTTCATCCAAGGCTGCGTATTTGTAAATCCAGCTTGATCCTGAGAGGACCATTGCATCGGAGTTCGGCTATTGTCGCGTGAAGATGCCCAAAGAATCTTCATAATTTCTTCATGAGGCACTCCTTCTTCACTTTTAAATCGATAAATATTCTTAGTTGCCACATCATCATAATCATCAATGGAAGGATAGTGCACATTCGTCATGCCGATTTCCTGCCCCTGATAAATAAATGGTGTTCCTTGCATAAGAAAATACATCGTTGCCATGGCCGTTGCACTTTCATACCAATATTTATCATCATTGCCCCATGTTGATACAATACGTGGCTTATCATGATTTTCAATAAAAAGGGCATTCCAGCCATCACTTTCAAGCCCTTTTTGCCATCTTGAGAGGACTTTTTTCAATTCTACAATATCAAGAACAGGATTCGTTTCAGCATCCCATAGCCCTAAATGCTCGAATTGAAAAATCATATCCATTTTTCCTTCTTTTTCACCAACCCATAGATCTGCTTCATCAACTGATACACCATTTGCTTCTCCAACAGTCATGACATCGTAGTTGGCATAGGTGCGCTCTTTAAACTCTTCTAAGAAAGGATGAATGCCTTCCTGATTCATATGCATATCAAAAGATGACACATATTGTTTCTTTTTCGGGTTAGGCATATCAGGAAATCCTGGACGTTTCTTTATGTGACTGATCGCATCAATTCTAAAGCCATCAATTCCTTTTTCCAGCCACCAATTTACTGCGTCATAAAGCGCATCCCGCACTTCTTCATTTTCCCAGTTTAAATCTGGCTGTTTTGTAGAGAAAACATGAAGATAATATTGATCTGTTGTTTCATCGTATTGCCATGCAGAGCCTCCAAAGATGCTTTCCCAGTTGTTTGGCTCTTTGCCTTTTTTGGCATCTCTCCAAATATACCAGTCACGCTTTGGATTATCCTTTGAAGACTTTGATTCAATAAACCATTCGTGTTCGTCACTTGAATGGTTTAAAACGAGGTCAAGAATCAGCTTCATTCCGCGTTTATGAACTTCTTTTAAAAGCTCATCAAAATCCGCCATTGTTCCAAAGTCTTCCATAATATCCTGATAATCCGAAATATCATATCCGTTATCATCGTTCGGTGATTTATACATTGGACAAATCCAAATGACATCTATTCCTAAATCTTTAATATAATCCAGCCGTTGTATGATCCCTTGAAGATCACCGATTCCATCACCATTTGAATCTTGAAAACTGCGGGGATAAATTTGGTACCCTATAGCTTCTTTCCACCATATTTTTTTCATATGAACCCCCCATTAAATAGAGTTTCTATCCGTATTTTTCCCTTGTGCGCAAACGTTTGCATTTCACTTCAAAAAAAAGCTGTGAAACATTCACTATTGCTATGCTCAGTGTAACGCTTACAAAGAATTTTTTCAACTGTTTTTAGATAATAAAAAAGACTTAGGAACTTTCACAAAAAGGTGCCTATTTTGAGGATTTTACATAAAAACACCAACAAGCCCCACACCTAAAATACCCACTGCCAACGAAAGGATATACTGTTTGGATCCTTTAAGGTATTTCCAGTCTATGAAAGTTTGAAACCCCATTATTGTTATGACAACAGCAATGAAGAACCACTCTATCATATTTTCTTCTATAAATAGTGAATAGATTATAATCATCATGAGAAAAAGAAGAGGCTTCCCAATTAAATCCGCTTTTACTGCCCCGTACTCCCTCTCTGCTTTCTCATTGCCAAAAAAGATTTTTCTTAATAATAAATGAGAAAGAGAAAGAATAATCACGATTAATGGCAGTATGATAAAATTGTCCACTATTAATTCCTCCCTCTCATTATCGGCCGTGCATTTTATAAAAGTTTTAAGCCCCTACCAGCAGCTGATCTCGATATGGCTGAAGTGAATGTGTCTTGATGACTTGGAATAGTTCGCTGTCGCTCCCGATGACACTCTCAGCGAAGTTCCAGGCATTTTCTTCAATCTGCAGCGCTATGCCAAGCCTTTCTGTTTCTGTTTCAGCAAGATCAAGCTGATCGGCAAGCCATAGTAAATTTTTGTCTTCCGCATGACCAATTTCATGTGCAAAAACAATTTCTATATATTCATTAAAGAAATCTAATGACGAAAACAATTGCAAACATTGTCCTTTTATCTCTTCTAAATACAAAGTAATTGTATGGGTACCTATATGGTATTTGCCTCCAGCAAAACGCTCTCCAGGGAAAAATGATTCAAATTGAACGATTGCTTTACTTCCGGACCGTTCCAGCAAAGAATAAAGCCTATTTTTTAGTCCTGTTTCCAAAATTTCACCTTTTCTATATATAATCTTACACCATTATATGCAAAAACAGGAAGTTAATAAATGTTATTTTATTCCTTATCCTTTTATTGGTTTGGCATTAGCGATTTGTGAATCCAAATAGCTGCTTGTGAGCCATCGCCCATCGCAATGGTAACCTGCTCCGAGTGAGCAATTACATCACCTATTGCCCATACATTGGGAACATTCGTCATTTTTGTTCGCGGGTTGACAATGATATGCCTATTTTCCATAATTTCAGCCCCAAGCTGTTCTGCTAAGTTCGAATGGACAGCCGTACCTCCGAACCCTAAAAAGGCCTTTTCAGCATATATACGTTCTCCATTTTTTAAAAGAACGCCTTGAAAAGCATCACCCTCCGACAATGCTTCTAATATATCTGCCTGAATAAGCTGTATTCCTTTTCTTTGCATTTGTTTTTGCAAAAGTTCATCCGGCATTCCTTCTTCATGATTAATCATAATAATATCAGTGGTCCAGTAAGCAATTGTAAGAGCTTTATTTGCTCCTGCATTACCAGAACCAATGACAATTGTTTTTTTATTTAATACTTCATAGCCATCACAGTCCGGACATACATAGATGGATGTTCCAAGACATGGCATGATACCGGGAATTGGAGGAATTCTGTCCATTACGCCTGTAGCAAGCAATAATCGGGCACTTTGAAACGTCTCTCCTGATTCAAGCGTAATAACAAACTGGTCTGCTTCCTTCCGAGCCTTAACAGCCTTTCCTTTTACAAACTGAATTCCCAGGCTTTCTGCTTGTTTTTTGCCAAGACCTCTTAAAGTTTGACCGCTTACCCCGTCAGGATACCCAAGAATATTATGATAGCTTTTGCATATTTCTGATCGTCCTCCCCCAGCATCAATCACCAGGACACGATGTTTATATCTTCCTAACTGAATAGCTGCCTGCAGTCCTGCTATGCCGCCACCGATAATTAAACAATCATAGTTCATTTTCAAGACCCTTCCTATATAGAGAATAAAAAACAAAAGGACACCCTAATAAAATAGGATGTCCTCTTCACATATCAGCGATTCATATGAGCTAAAAATCCGCCTAAAAGCTCGTCCAAATCCTCTGTTTGTTCTTCACTTTTAACCGAACGCTCCTGTTCAAGATCTTTTTTAGCATCTTCCCAATTAAAATCTGCAAAATCATCATCTGAATCATCTTGCATGATGTCATTTTGTTCTTGAAACAGTTCTTCCTCTGGGGTGTCAGGCAGAGCAGGCATTTCTTCAGCTGTCTTATCGGAAGCAGCCGCTTCCTGTAAATACAAAGCTTCTTCAATATCAGTTGATTTGCTGTTAAGGGCCGCTAGCAGTGTTGTTGCTCTGACCGGGTCATTAATGAGCTGATAAACAATACTTCCTAACAAGGCCTCTGAGTGCTCATGCTTCAGCCAGTCTTTCTGTGACTTCGTTAAGTTCCTTGGCATTGGAATACGAATCGTTTCCCGTCCGCTTGAGCTCATGGTGCCGACGCCGTTTATAACGAATTCCGCCATCTTGCTCGAAAAATTTCTTCTTTCCGTTTCACGGAGCTTTTGTAAGCTCTTTATAATATGGTCAGGTGTATCAGAGGGGATACGAAAGGAAATAGATTGCCCTCTTTTCATTTCAGAAGCCATACAGCATCACCTAGTTTGCCTCTACTGGCTTTTTATCCTGCGCAGCAGAATCCTTGTCCACTCTTCTTTTATAATCTGAAATCAGCTTATAGTAGGCATTGGACATCATCCAAATGCTTTCCTTTTCATCCTCAAAAAAGTCAATGTTATAACCGTCTAAGCTATTATTTAATGCTTTTAGATAATCCTTTAAAACGGTTGAACCGCCGCCAACAAAATAGCAAATTTCAGTCTGTGAATTCTTCTGCCATATATTGCGCAGCAGGCGATACTGCTTCTTGGCTAGGTCAAGCAGGATTCTGTCTGTAATATCATGAACGCTCGTTCTGCTTCCTTTTACCATAATATGATTGCGATCATTCTTTTTTGTAATAATTTCTACCACATCTCTGCGGCTGTCTAATTCAACGCCATGCTTGCTGCGAATCTCTTCGCGGATGGCTTCCAGTGCTTCTGACACACCTAGATTAAAGCCCTGCGCCTTATCATCATCTACATTGCGGTCTTTAATGACAGCAATATCAGTGGAAAGCCCGCCAATATCCTGAATTAAAATTCGCTTATCAATTAAATCCTTATTGATAATGTTTAAGTCATTGTCCATGACCAAATTAATAAACGCAGCAAAGCCTTCCGGATAAACCTTTACTTCTTCAAATTTTATATTCACTTTAAGCCCTTGATATTTTGGTGTGATTAAAAATTCCACCTGATGAACAGAGCCTAATAGCTTTGAACGATAGCCGGCATCCTTGCCTTCTTTTACTTCACGAAGAGGAAGACCTGTTCCAAGCATATAGCTTGCATCAATGGTATTTCCTGACTTTTTGAACTTTTCCGTTTTTTCAGCTTCTACTGCATCCAGTGCAAGTGCAGCAAAAAGCATAATAAGCGTCTGATCTTCCTCCGACTTGCTGCTGCCTGGATCTAATTCTGATGCATTATCACTTTTAGTGGCTAAACTGCCAACTCTGTATATCGCATTATTTTCTTTTAAAGCAGGGGAGTGGACTCTAATATGTAATCCGTCTAGAGGGTTTTTGCTGTCCAGCTCCTCAATACCAATAACTGGTCTGTCCTCAATATCTCGCGCAATTACATTAGGGATGCTCATCTCTGTTTCCAGCTTACCAAAAATGGCTTTCACCGAATCATTTCCAACATCAACAGCAGCAATCCTTGAATTAACCATCCTTCATCCAATCCTTTCAACTCTTTTAATAGAAAAAGAGGTAATACATCAAGAGTAAATGAGATTCGTAGATTAATCAATTATTCTTGTAAAAACGTAATATAAGCGTAAAAACGTAAACAAAGTGTAAACAACTGTGATTTGTCTGCACTTTCCGTTTACACGTATACATATTTGCATACATACCGTTATATCAATATGTGTGCGAGTTTGTATACATGTATACATTTTTGTTTACATTTGTATTCAATATTGTATACAAGTTTTCAAATTTGCATACAAACCCTTTCTAGCTTTTATTCATAGATTTCATCACCCTGAGGTCTGCTTCATCCTCTATAACGCCATTTAATGCTGACAGCAGGGCACGACTTACGTAACTTGAAGAGTATTAAGCTGCAATATAATCTGCAATGAACCGCAAATAAATGAAATTCAGCAAAACTAAATAAACTATTATTTTAGAAAAATATGAGAATAATTAAGCATAGTAAATACATTCCATATTTAAAAATATTTCAGAGTATTTCCAGAATAAAGTTTTGACACAAAAACCAAAAAAGTATTATATTAATATATTATACAAGGAGGTTGTAAGATGTCAGACTTTAATAAACAGAAAATTGTGGCCAGTGTCCCTCAACGTGGCTTTTTTGGTCATCCTAAGGGGCTATTCACCCTATTCTTTACAGAGTTCTGGGAACGATTCTCTTACTATGGAATGCGTGCTATTCTCGTCTATTATATGTATTATGAAGTATCAAAAGGCGGCCTTGGCATAGATGAACCGACAGCTTTAGCTATTATGTCCATTTATGGCTCCCTCGTTTATATGTCAGGTATTATTGGAGGATGGCTGGCTGACCGCATCTTTGGCACCTCAAAAGCCGTATTTTATGGCGGAATCTTAATTATGCTGGGACATATCGTTTTAGCGATCCCTGGAAGCCTCGCAATGTTCTTTACTTCTATGGTATTAATTGTTCTAGGTACAGGTTTATTAAAACCTAATGTTTCAAGTGTTGTTGGTGATATCTACAGTGAAGAAGATCATCGCCGTGATGCCGGCTTTAGTATCTTCTATATGGGGATTAACCTTGGTGGTTTCCTTGCACCGCTGATTGTTGGTGAAGTTGGAATGAAGCATGATTTCCACCTTGGTTTTGCCATCGCAGCAGTTGGAATGTTTATCGGATTATTGGTCTTCTTATTTACAAAAAAGAAAAACTTAGGTTTAGCAGGCACATATGTAGCGAATCCGCTCTCTCCTGCTGAAAAGAAGAAAGTATATACAATTATCGGAATTGGTCTAGTTGTCATAGCCATTCTAGTTGCCATTACAATTCCGCTGGGTATTTTAACTTTTGATAGCTTTATCACACTGATTGGTATCCTGGGCATTGGGATTCCTACTGCTTACTTTATTGTCATGTACCGCAGTCCAAAAACAACTGCAGTCGAGCGTTCAAGAATCATTGCATATATTCCTTTATTTATTGCGTCAGTCATGTTTTGGGCTATCCAAGAACAAGGGTCTACGATCTTGGCAAACTATGCAGATAAGCGAACACAGCTTGAGATTGCAGGCTTTGATATTTCACCAGCTTGGTTCCAATCATTAAACCCATTATTTATTATCATTTTTGCGCCGGTATTTGCTTGGCTATGGGTAAAGCTTGGAGATCGCCAGCCATCTGTTCCTAAGAAATTCTCTTTAGGTCTTCTATTTGCAGGTATTTCATTCTTAGTGATCTTATTGCCAGCATATTTTGGCGGCACAGATTCACTTGTAAATCCTTTATGGCTCGTTTTAAGCTACTTTATCGTCGTATTAGGTGAACTTTGCTTATCACCTGTTGGTCTTTCTGCAACAACAAAATTAGCACCTGCTGCATTTTCTGCGCAAACTATGAGTTTATGGTTTTTATCAAACGCAGCTGCACAAGCAATCAATGCGCAGATCGTTAAATTTTATACACCGGAAACAGAAATGCTGTATTTTGGGGTCATCGGAGGAGCATCGATTCTTCTTTCCATTATCTTATTTGCTCTATCCCCTAAGATTCAGTCATTTATGAAGGGTGTCAGATAATCTAATATGTAAAAAAGACAGGTCATGCGCCATCCGGCACACGTCCTGTCTTTTTATTTTGCTCATTAAACTCTCTTCTCCCCTATCGCTTCATTTCAATCATGAATTTATACCGATCAGCGCGATAAATGGATTTAACGTATTCAACTGGTGTGCCGTCATGTAAAAATGTATTTCGTTCAATTAGAAGCACAGGACCACCAGATTTAATTCTAAGATAGTCGGCTTCATTCTGACTGGAAATAGCTGATTCTATCGTTTGAGTGGCATAATCTATCTGCAGGCCAAGCTTCCCTTCCATATATGCATATAACGATTGATTAACAATTTCTTCTGTAAGCCCCTTCATTAAATTGGCTGAGATATAGTTCGTTTCTAATGCCATTGGGACATCATCTGCTAATCGAATTCTTTTTATTTCATATACTGGACCATGTTCAGGAATGGAAAGCTGCTGTGCAATTTTTTTCGTAGCCGGGATTAGCTGAAAGTGAACAAGCTGAATTCCGGGTATCATTCCTCTTTTTTTCATATCTTCGGTAAAACTAGTAAGTCCCTGTAATGGCTGTTCAAGCTTACGCTCTGCCACAAATGTGCCTTTTCCTTGGACGCGATATAAAAAGCCATCGTTCACAAGTTTAGTAAAAGCTTGTCTTACAGTCATTCTGCTGATTTGAAAACGTTCAGCGTACTCTCGCTCTGCTGGCAGTGCATCACCTGGCAAAAGCTCACCCTTTTCAATTAACTCTTTTATAATTTCCTCTAGCTGATAATAGATCGGGACTGGGGAATTTTTATTAATCATGCTCCTCTCAACTGCTTCCTTTCTATATAAAGATTTCCTGGATATATATATCTATTTTAAGCTTCTGTTCACGTTTGTATAGGAAATACGTTAAGATCTAGTATAAAGTTTCGTTATCAGGATAATAAAATCGGGATTTATGTTTGAAGTACGCAGCCTACAGTTCTAGGTTTGGGTTTATTCTTTCAGTTTAATTTCTGAAACGGGCCTAAAGTTAGCTATCACCTTAAAGAAAAAAGCCAGAAGAACCGTTCCTCTGGCTTATTCACCAATTGCCGCTTTATCTGCAATTATTGTAACATATGGGTGATTTCTTAATATAGATGCTGGGAAGTTTTCTTGTATTTCTCCTTCTATTAACTGCTTGTAAGCTTCATGCTTGCTTTCCCCGGATATCAGCAGGAGGATTTCTCTGCTTTTCATGATAGAAGCAATGCCCATGGTGATCGCTTGGTTTGGCACCTCATCAATATTGGCAAAATATCTCGCGTTCGCCTCTTTAGTTGATTGCGCAAGATCGACAATATGTGTAGGGCTTTGAAAGCTTGTTCCCGGTTCATTAAATCCGATATGGCCATTTCCGCCGATTCCAAGGATTTGCAGATCAATGCCGCCCACGCTTGCCATTAGAGCTTCGTATGCTTCGCACTCTGCTTCTGCATCAACTGTGTTGCCGCGTGGCACATAGGTATTTTCCTTGTTAATATCAATATGATTGAAAAAGCGCTCATTCATGTAATGACGATAGCTTTGCGGATGATCTCCTGATAATCCCACATATTCATCCAGGTTAAAGGTTGCAATTCCGTCGTAAGAAGTTCCATTTTGATTATGGTCCTCAATCAATCGTTTATAGGTTCCTTCTGGAGTTCCTCCAGTAGCAAGACCCAATACCATTTTTGGATTTGCTTTTACTTTATCTATAATATACTGAGACGCTTTCTCGCTCATTTCCTGATAATCATTTACTTTAATAATGTTCACTTTATTCATTCTCCTTTCGATAGGCAACTTCACCGCGGCATAAGGTCATAACAACATCATGCTCTTCATTCAAAATAACGATGTCTGCATCCTTTCCTGCTGCGAGGCTTCCCTTGCGGTCAAATACACCAAGCTGTTTTGCTGGATTAACGGAAGCCATCTGGATCGCATCCTCTAATGAACAGCCGGTAAATTCAATCATATTTTTAACTGCGTGTCCAAGGCGCAATATGCTTCCTGCTAATGTTCCGTCTTGAAGTACTGCTTTCCCATCAGCAACAGTTACATCCTGCCCGCCTAAATCATATTGTCCATTTTTCAGGCATTTGGCTCTCATGGAATCTGTGATTAAAATTAATCCTTCTTCACCCTTTTGCTTAAATGCAAGCTTGACCATCTCAGGTTTGACATGAACACCATCTGCGATAACTTCAACCATCAACTCATCATGCAGAAGAGCTGCTCCTGCAACACCTGGCTCACGATGATGCAGGCCGCGCATTTGGTTAAACAAATGGGTAACATGCGTGCATCCCGCCTCGATTGAATCTTTCACTTCTTCGTACGTGGCATTTGAATGACCAATGGAAGCAACAATGCTTTTACTGCTTAAGTATGATGCCAATTCCTTGCCGCCCGGCCGTTCAGGTGCGAGGGTTACTAATTTAATATTCCCTTGAGATAGGTTTTCCCATTTTTTAAAAAGTTCAACATCAGGATCAATAATATATTGTGAAGGCTGTGCTCCAGCCATCTCTTTATTCACAAATGGTCCTTCAAGGTGCACCCCTAAAATTTCAGCTCTTCCCTCAGGCTGCGGTTTACTCATATAGCCTGCTGCGGATTTTAATGCTTTTTCAATTTCTTCCTGCTCTTGTGTCATGGTAGTCGCTAAAAAGCTGGTCGTGCCTTCTGCAGGCAAGGTATTCGCCATAGTCATAAGAGCAGATTCCGTTCCATCCATTACATCAGCTCCGGCAGCACCATGTATATGCACATCTATAAAACCTGGTACTGCTGTCAGATTTTCCTGCAAATCAAAGACGACAGCATCTGTTATATCTTGCAGATCTTCTAATCGTCCGATCTCACTTATTTTTTGGTTCGTAATTTTAATATATCCTGTATAAAATTGATTCTTTTCTGAATAGATTTGCATACCCTTTAACAAAATAGGCTTATCCATCATTTTTCATCCTTTCATTTTCAAGGTCATTTTAGCATTATACTCATATAGTTGTCTATACCAATTAATCGTAAATTCATATAGACAACTAATAAACTAGCTGTTATGATTATTTTCATGAAAAGCGCTTTCAGCTTAACAAGCACAACCAAAATATAATTAAGGAGTTGAGATTTATGTTAGGTTTTTTACAGCGCATTGGTAAAGCTCTAATGCTTCCGATCGCAGTGCTGCCGGCAGCAGGTTTGCTGCTTCGCTTCGGACAGCCTGACTTACTGGATATTCCCTTCATCGCTAATGCAGGGGACGCTATTTTTGGAAATTTAGCTTTAATTTTTGCTATTGGTGTTGCCATGGGATTTGCAAAAGATAGCAACGGTGCGGCCGCTTTATCAGGAGCGATCGGCTATTTAGTTTTAACAGAAGGTGCAGTAGCAATTGATCCGGATATTAATATGGGTGTTCTTGGCGGTATCATTGCCGGGATCATTGCAGGGCTATTATATAATAAATTTCATGATATTAAATTACCGGATTGGTTAGGGTTTTTCAGCGGACGCCGGTTCGTACCAATCGTAACATCTGTTACCATGATTTTGCTCGCATTTATTGCAGGTTATGCATGGCCGCCTGTTCAGGCAGGAATAGATGGAATTGGAAATTGGATTATTGAACTGGGTGCAGTTGGTTCAGGTATCTTTGGATTTTTAAACCGTTTATTGATTCCATTAGGACTTCACCATGTTCTGAACAGCTTATTTTGGTTCCAGTTTGGTGAATTTAATGGAGCAGCTGGGGATATTGCCCGTTTCTTCGCTGGAGATCCAACTGCCGGCGGATATATGACAGGCTTCTTCCCAATTATGATGTTTGGTTTGCCTGCAGCAGCGTTTGCAATTATCGCGACAGCAAAGCCGGAAAACCGTAAAGCAGTCTCTGGTATGTTTATTGGTCTAGCGTTAACTTCCTTCTTAACGGGAATTACAGAGCCAATTGAATTCTCATTTATGTTTATTGCTCCACTTCTTTACGGAGTGCACGCTTTATTAACTGGGGTATCCATGTGGTTAACTTCCATGTTAGGCATTAGAGATGGTTTTACCTTCTCAGCTGGTGCAATTGATTATTTGCTCAACTTTAATATTGCCGAAAAGCCGCTTCTTCTTTTACTAATCGGTCTCATCTATGCGGCAATCTACTTTGTCCTATTTTACTTCCTCATTCGGGCCTTTAACTTAAAAACACCTGGCCGCGAGGATGAAGATGAATCTCTTACTGAAGATGAAGACACGGAAACAACTGGCGGTACTAAATATGATAAAATGGCTAGTCAATTTATCAAAGATATTGGCGGCACAGAGAACATCGATGTCATTGATAACTGTGCGACACGCTTACGTTTAAATGTTCATGATATGAATAAAGTAAATGAGTCTGCATTAAAAGCGCACGGCGCCAAAGGTGTTATGAAGCTCAACAAAACAAATCTGCAAATCATTGTAGGTACAGACGTTGAATTTGTTGCAGATGCTATGAAGAAACAGAATAAGTAAAAATGAAAGCTGACTGGGGTCTTTTCCAGTCGGCTTTTTTTATACCTTTTCCTTTTCTGTAATGAGGCGAGACGGGGCTTCGTTTGATTCTAACTTAATACCTCTTCCTAATTTATGGGATTAGCACTGTTAAAACTTTATTTATGTAGTTGATTACCCTTTTATAGTGTTTATAATTCAGCTTTTCGTTAATCTCTGCTTACAAGTCACGGATTTCAGACCTGTGTTTCTGCTCTTTTTGTATTTATATACCACTTATTGGGTGTCCTTGTCCTATTGCTGCTCTTTTCGCCTCTCTATTTCCCATTTACTGGAGTTTAGTGTCCTGTTTCCGCTCTTTCCGTCTCTCTATTTTCCACTTACTGGGGTTTAGTGTCCTGTTTCCGCTCTTTTCGTCTCTCTATTTCCCATTTACTGGGGTTCACTGTCCTGTTTCCGCTCTTTCCGTCTCTCTATTTTCCACTTACTGGGATTCACTGTCCTGTTTCCGCTCTTTCCGTCTCTCTATTTTCCACTTACTGGGGTTTAGTGTCCTGTTTCTGCTCTTTTCGCCTCTTTATTTACCATTTAATAGGATTATATGTCCTGTTTCAGCTGTTTCAGCTCTTTCAGTCTCTCTACTTACCATATATCATGATCCCCTGTCTCGTTTTTTTCATTTCTACTAACCTATATACCCATTATTGGATTTCCGATTCCTTTTACTTGTCTCCAGCTATAATATGCTGGTCTATATGTTTATACTTCTGAGATTTTTTTGAACACATCCTTAACGATTTCACATTCATTACTCATTCTGATAAGCTCCCCTGCAGATGTTTTAAATCTTTCTCAACCTTTTCCAGTTTTAGGTACATTTGCATATCCATTGCTATCGTGATAGCAGTCTATTATACTATGAATATATTGTCTTTTTTCGACAATATTGGACATAATGCGTAATTTTTGCATGTACCCCTGAAAAAAGGAGGTCTTTTAATGAAAAAAAATCAGCGCAAAACGGAGTTCACTTCTGCACAGGAGGAGGTAGCTGCAACTGCAGTTATGCGAAGCAGCCGAAAAACAGGATTTTCATTCCCATTTTTCAAGCCTCTAAAATTGAAGTTGTTTTTTACTGTGCTTTTCACCGTACTGCTTATTGGTACAGGGATTTTTATGTACCAAAAGCTTTTTACAGGCAGTACTTATGCCAGTGAAACCGTGAGCATTGTTGAGGAAGTTCGGGAACTTTCTTCTCTCGCAACTGCTGAAGCCGTGATTACTACTGTCATCAAAGAAGAAAACAATAAGATTTTTAATAAAGAGATAAATGTAAACTTCCCTGGTACGAAAAGAACGATCCTGCTTGTTGTTCCAGCAACCGTTCTTGCAGGTGTGGATTTACAATCAATCAGCAATGAGAGCTATACGGTAGACGAAGAAAAGAAGCATATTACGATGACACTTCCGCATGCAGAGCTGCTGCAGGAGCCATCGATTCAAATGGACAAGGTTCAGACATTCTCCGACCAAGGAATCTTCCGAAGTGATGTAGATTGGGAGGAAGGCTTCGATTTAGCAGCTGTCGCTTCTGATGATATAAAAGAACAGGCTGTTAATTTAGGTCTGTTAACAAAAGCAGAGCAAAGTGCAGTTAATGCGCTCACTAGCCTTTTTAGCGGTCTTGGCTACACAGCGTCTATTGAATTTGAATAATTGAAGCGAATGCAAGTAGAGAATGATCTCTGCTTGCTTATTTTTTGTCTAACAGAAGTTTGTTTATTGACCTTTCTTTTTTCTCTTTTATTCCTTATCATGAAAGAGAGTAATCGTATACATATTAGATCTCACTGGAGATACAGCCAGTGAATTGGAGTGACGGATCAGTGGAAACCAAAAAAGCTTTGCCTGTACTTTTTGCCGTGATGTTTCTGGTCATGGTTGGTTTTGGAATTATTATTCCGGTTATGCCCTTTTACGCAGAAGAGATTGGAGCTTCTCCAACACAACTCGGACTGTTAATGGCTGTTTACTCCCTTATGCAGCTGCTTTTTGCACCGATGTGGGGAAGAATTTCAGATAAAATCGGCCGAAAACCTGTCATTATGATTGGGATTTTTGGTTTAGGTATTTCCTTTCTTTTGATGGCACTCTCGACGGAGCTATGGATGCTCTTTGCAGCGCGTGTGCTAGGCGGCTTTCTTTCCAGTGCCAATATGCCAACTGTTATGGCATATGTAGCAGATATTACAAGTGAAGAAGATCGCGGCAAAGGGATGGGTATTGTTGGAGCTGCCGTTGGCATGGGGTTTGTGTTTGGACCTGCTATTGGCGGTGTGTTTTCCAGCGAAAGCCTGCATATACCATTCTTTATTGCCGGAGCTTCTTCCTTTATCACATTCTTTTTCGTATGGATGGTTTTAAAAGAATCACTCACACCTGATCAAAGAAGCTCTGCAAATAAAAGAGCTCCGCTTCGGCAGGCATTTAATGGACCCACCTCCATGCTGTTTTTACTGCAGCTCTTTGTTTCTTTATCTCTATCAGGACTTGAAGCGACTTTTGCCTATTTTGCTGCTGAAAAGGCAGGCTTAGGCACTGTTCAGCTCGGCTATATCTTTATGATCATGGGACTGGCAGGAGCCATCGTCCAGGGTGGAATCGTTGGCAGGCTGACGAAAAAATGGGGTGAAGGTGCAGCGATTCAAATTGGAATTGTTGTCTCAGCCATCGGTTTTGGACTTATTCTTCTGACTGACAGCTTTTGGAGTGCTGCTTTATTTTTAAGCGTGTTTGGAATTGGAAATGGCTTTATTCGGCCAAGCGTCTCTTCTTTGCTGACCAAGCAATCAGTTTCTGGTCACGGAAGTATGACCGGGCTATTATCATCCTTTGATTCGTTCGGACGTATTATTGGCCCTCCCCTCGGCGGCTGGCTTTTTGCTTTTGCGATTGGGCTTCCTTATATTTCAGGAATACTACTATCCCTGCTGGCGCTGATTCTATTCCAGGTCTATAAAAGAAAGTCAAGAACAGCTATTAATCACAGCTCCCCTATAAAATAGATACATTGAAACTCGGCTGACAAACGCTTCTGCATAAGTAGCGTTTGTCAGCCTTTTTCCTGCTCTTTTATGATTGCACTGGTATTGAAGATTAGGATCTTAACACTCATGGTTTAATAAAACAATGATGCGGGGAAAAATACTGTCATCTTTACCTAGAGTTAAAGATTAGGAGGATTTTATATGGAGCTTCATAACGGTAAATTATTTTGGGAAGAAATCACTGAAGATATAGAAGTAAAAACAGGAAAACAGCCAAAAAGTCATTATGATGTCATTATTATAGGCGGAGGCATGTCAGGAGCATTAAGTGGTTACATACTGGCAAAAGAAGATTTAAGAATTGCTATTGTTGATAAGCAGAAAATGGGCACAGGAAGCACAATGGCTAATACTGGTTTGCTGCAGTATTCGAATGACATCATGCTTTCTGAATTAATACAGCAGATTGGCAAAGACAAGGCCGTCAGATTCTATCAGCTTTGCCGGGAAGCAATGGATCAGCTGAGAAAGGTCGCTGAGGAAATCGGATCAGAAGCTGATTTTCTGGATAGAAGCAGCTTTTATTATGCAAGCGAAGAATCTCACATTGAGCTGCTGAAGAAAGAATATCAGGCTCTTTCCGAAAATGGTTTTGAGGTCGAATACTTATCAGAAGAGGATATCAGGGAGCAATACCCTTTCACAAAACCTGCCGCACTTAGAACGCACGGCGATGCTGAAGTGAATCCTTTTAAATTTAACCGAGACATTTTAGCAGAGCTGAGTAAAAAGGAAAATGTTGATTTATTTGAGAATATTGAGGTAACAGAAACAAGAGAAAAGGATAATGAAATCGAACTCGTGACGTCTTTAGGGGTTTTAAAAGCAAATCACCTAATATTTGCAACCGGTTATAATAAATCACTTGCATTTCCTGGTACAGAACCTGAAATCAATCGTTCTTATGCCATAGCAACTGAACCAATTGCTGATTTATCACCTTGGAAGGACAGAGAAATGATTTGGGAAACCAAACGGCCGTATCTGTATTTGCGGACAACAGCAGACGGACGCATTATAGCTGGCGGGCTTGATGAAGAGAAACCAAATGCGCCTAAAAAAGATCGCACCATTGAAGATCATGCTAAAGAACTGCAAGAAAAAGTGCAGTCTCTGTTTCCTATGTTAACGATTGAGATTGCTTATTCCTGGGGAGCTGTTTTTGGAGAGTCTGCAGATGGTCTTCCTTTTATCGGGCGTATTCCAAAGAAAGAACAGACCTATTGCCTGTTAGGCTATGGAGGAAACGGTACAGTATACAGTATGCTCGGAGCCCATATCCTGCGCGATTTAATAACTGGCCAGCCTAATCCGGACGCTGAAATCGTTCAGTTAAATCGAAATTAAGAATTTTTTCCTGCTGCCATACAGCATCTCGATAAAAGCAAAAGGGCTCTCCATACACAATACTTTGAGAAAACCCTTTTGCTAGTTAATTTGTTGGAGGCGGTTCTTCCATCCAGCTATGCTTAATCATCAATTTTGCCCCTTTATGGGCATATTCAAAAACATCTTTCATGATTCCAGCCAGCGTAGCTGCAATATCATTTCTTAAGCTAAAAGCTGTGCCGAGTGAATTGCCTCCTAATGAAAAGCTGCAGAACAGACTGACACAATACATCATCAGCTTATCTGAAAAAGGAGCCAGTATAGATTTGGTAATATTCCCCCCTGGGGGCACAGGAATCTTTAAATCACTTGCAGTCAGCAGCTGGGTTAAGTCCTTTATAATTTCCTGGGCTATTTTACCGCCTTCTGTAAAATAGTCCTTCACCGCTTGCTCATGAGCACATTGTGCAAATCCTTTAATGAGCGTCATGCCAAAGAGATTTGCTTCAATTGCATGGTACATATGCGAAACTTCCACTGTATTTAAAGATCTTTTAGTGGCAAGAGGGTTGATTCCGCCTAAATAGCTGTTGTCTTTAACAAAGTCTACTTTAACTGGCATTGGTACACTAGGAGACCTCGTTAATAGCCCTCGCTGCAATAAATATGCTGTACAAATCTCATAATACCGCTGTGTGATGACCGTTAATTCTCTAAATAAGTTTATAATATCTTCCCGATACGCCATCGTTAAGTTTAAGGTGTGCATGCCCATGCTTATTTGTTTTAAGAGGCGAAGAAGCATAATATCAAAGCCATTATCGTATAACTTTGGCACCTCTTTATTCACATCTGCTTCTGTAAAACCAAGAGGAACCGCCATTCCTTCTTCTTTGAAAATATCAGCGATCCGTTGTATATACGGCTTAATTTCACTCTGCAGGCTTGTCATTATTTCCTTTGCTTCCTCATCATCAGCTTGCTCAATAAAATAGTCCAGAATGCGGGTAATCATGGTTTTCTGCTTATATGTCATCCAGAGTATGCCTATTTCAGAAGAAGTGATTGCAGTTCGCTTTGACATCCTTTTCCCTCCATGAAAGTTTACAATTCATCATTCCAAGTTATTTTTCACATGGACCGCAGAAATCATTCTCTCTAAGAGAAAGTATTTAGCCTCAATTTCAGCTGGCTTTTTCCATTGCGAATCATTCCCCCGCTTGCCTAGCTGCTGCTTGTCATTTAGAAACTTTTTCCTTTAGAATAAACATCATAAAGGAGAGTGCGTAACATGTTTTCTATTTTGCTGATTGAGGATGATACTTCCTTGTACACAGAGATAAAAGAACGGCTTGGTCAATGGTCTTATACTGTTCATGGTGTACAAGATTTCAGCAATGTTTTAGCCGAATTTTCACAATTAAAGCCTGATCTTGTCATCATTGATATACAGCTCCCTAAATTTGATGGTTTTCACTGGTGCAGAGTGATTCGTGCTGTTTCAAACGTACCGATTATTTTTCTGTCATCCCGTGATCACCCAACTGATATGGTGATGTCCATGCAGCTTGGCGCAGATGATTTTGTCCAGAAGCCATTTCACTTTGAGGTTCTCATTGCTAAAATTCAGGCTATTTTAAGACGCGTCTACAATTACAGTTCAAGTCAGTCAGAATTTAGAACCTGGTGCGGAGCTGCTGTTGACTTTGAAAAAAACACAGTTTCTAATGAACATGGAACGATTGAACTGACCAAGAATGAGATCTTTATTTTAAAACTGCTGATTGAGAAGAAAAATTCCATTGTTACACGAGATTCATTAATGAATAGCTTGTGGGACGATAAACGATTTATCAGCGACAATACACTTACTGTCAATGTAAATCGCTTGCGGAAAAAGCTTGATGAAATTGATTTAGGCAAGCAGATTGAGACAAAGGTCGGACAAGGCTATGTGGCGCTGGAAGAGGAAGTTTCATGATGATTGGCACTTATTTACGTGAAAGATTGAGCTGGATCCTTCTTTTTTTCGCAACACAGTTTTTGATTCTTTTTATAGTCTTTATTGATTCAAGTATTCCTGTTGGCTCTGTGCTGTACATACATTTGCTGTCATTCCTTCTGTTCGCCATTTTTTTGACTGTTCGTTACCATAAAGAAACAAAATTTTACCGAAGTCTTGCAGATAGAGAGTATAATCTCGATATTACAGGCATTATTCAAGCTGAAAGTCCATTTGAGAAGCTAGTTGAGGAAACCATCACAGAGCAGACGGCTCTGCTAAAGCGAGAGGCAGCTCAAAATTTTATCCTGCTTGAACAAGAGAAGGACGATTTATTAGCATGGATTCACGAGGTGAAAACGCCGTTAACTGCCTTGAAGCTTATGATTGATCGTCTGGATGATGAAACGATGAAGAAGCAAATGACATATGAATGGCTGCGGGTTCATTTGCTGCTTGATCAGCAGCTCCATAAGAAACGGCTGCCTTTTATGCAGAATGATTTATATATCGAGAAAACAGAGTTAGAACCGATTGTTTTTGAAGAGATCCAAACATTGCGGGCATGGTGCATGCAAAAAGGGCTTGGCTTTCACATTGATCTGCATGAAGAAGAGGTATATACGGATGCGAAATGGCTTGGCTTTATCCTTAGACAAATCCTGTCTAATGCAATTAAGTATAGTGAACAAGGGGATATTATTGTAAGAAGCGAAAGAAAAGGTGATCAGCATATCCTTCAAGTGCAGGATTTTGGCAAAGGCATAAGTGCAAAAGATCTCCCCCGTATATTTGATAAAGGCTTCACATCAACTGAACAGCATCAGAATAGCGCTGCAACTGGAATGGGCCTCTATTTAGCGAAGAAAGCAGCAGACTCCCTGCTCATTCATATTGATGTAACATCAGCTATGGGCAGCGGTACTACCCTTACTTTAACCTTTCCTAAAAAGAATGATTTTGTAGATATGAAAGCATTGCATTAATCTATATATATACGTTTCAAGCATGTGACAAGAATGTCACATGCTTTTATCATTTGTTCGTCCGATCGAAGGTAAAGAATGTTCCCCCATTTTATAATAAAGACAAATTTACAGAATGAAAGGAAGGAACGAATATGGTCATTTTAGAGGCTCAAAAAATATATAAAAGCTATGGAAATAAATTTAACAAACAAGAGGTTTTAAAAGGGATTGATGTCAGCATTGGAAAAGGAGAATTCCTTAGTATTATGGGTGCATCCGGATCCGGTAAAACGACATTGCTGAATGTCCTTTCCTCTATTGATCACGTAAGTACTGGAAGCATCAAAATTGAGGGCAAAGAAATCACATCTCTAAAGGAAAAACAGCTTGCTGAATTTCGCAAAAAGAGTTTGGGATTTATTTTTCAGGATTATAACCTGCTCGATACTTTAACGGTGAAGGAAAATATCCTGCTTCCGCTCTCGATTGCGAAGGTATCAAGAAAAGCGGCTGATTCCCTTTTCCATTCCCTTGCATCGGAGCTTGGCATTCGTGAGATTGAGCATAAGTATCCGAATGAAATCTCAGGCGGGCAAAAGCAGCGTACTTCTGCAGCACGTGCGTTTATTCATGAACCGAGCATTATTTTTGCTGATGAGCCTACTGGTGCACTTGATTCGAAATCAGCATCAGACCTGCTGAATAAATTAAGCGAATTAAATATGAAGCGCGGTTCTACCATTGCGATGGTGACACATGATCCTGTCGCCGCAAGCTACAGCTCGCGTGTTATTTTCATAAAAGATGGGCAGATTTATACACAGCTGACGAAGGGTGAGCAGGACAGGCAGGCATTTTTCAAGGATATTATGAAAACACAGGCCGTTTTAGGAGGCGTCCAGCATGAGTCTTAACCAGCTAATTTTTCGCAACTTAAAGAAAAACCTAAAAAATTATTATTTATATGTGTTTGCGCTTATTTTTAGCTCGGCTCTCTATTTTTCCTTTGTGACGCTGCAATACGATCCTTCCATGGATGAAATGACAGGATCCATAAAAGGCGGCGCGGCACTGCGGGCTGCATCAGTTCTGCTTGTCGCTATTGTTTCCATCTTCTTAATTTATGCAAATAATCTTTTCATCAAAAGACGAAGCAAGGAAATTGGATTATTTCAACTGATCGGGATGACCAAAGGGAGAATATTTCGGATTTTGACTTTGGAAAATTTCCTGCTGTATTCTGCATCCGTCATAATCGGTATTGGAGCAGGCTTTGCTTTTTCAAAACTGATACTGATGATTCTTTTCAAAATTATTGATATTGATATGCTTGCAGAGCTGCGGTTTTCACCAGAGGCGCTTCTTCAAACAGCTATTGTATTTGCAGTTATTTATCTGCTGATCATGCTCATGAACTATTTGTTTATTAAAAGGCAAAGCATCTTATCTCTATTTAAGGTGACATCGTCTACAGAGACTCGTGCCCGGAAGCTATCCATATTTGAAATTCTAATTGGAATTGTCGGAATCACCCTAATTTTAACTGGCTATTATGTTTCTTCTAAGTTATTTAGCGGTGATTTTACCAATATGAATCGTTTATTCATGGCGATGATCTTTATACTGGCATCCGTGATTATTGGCACGTATTTGTTTTTTAAAGGCTCGGTCAGCTTTATCTTTAATTTAATACGGAAAAGTAAAAATGGTTACTTAAATATTAATGAAGTTCTTTCACTATCCTCCATCATGTTTCGCATGAGGTCGAATGCGATGCTGTTATCGATCATTACAACGGTATCAGCCCTGGCAATTGGACTCTTGAGCTTAAGTTATATTTCGTATTATTCGGTGGATAACGGTGCAGCCAGCAGTCAGCCAGATATGTTTACATTAGCTGATTCAGAAGATGCTGCAGCATTTACAGCAAAACTTGATGCAGAAAATATTGATTATAGCCAAAAAGAGATTGAAGTTTTGCAGGCGAATTTAAATATTGGAGATATTATGGACTCCGCCTTGGAAGAAATGAACTTTGACCCTGCTAATGTCTCAATGGGAATTGTCAGTGATGAAGCATTGGAAGAAATTGATGCTGAAGCTGACGAAGTATTATTTGCTGGATATAATGATGCTTTAGGCAGATTTTATAATTTCGAGGACGAAGGCAATATTACTCTTTTTTCAAAATCTTCTTCCATGGATCTGCGCTATATTGGGCTTGAGAAACAATCGGTTGTTCCCTACTTTTTTTCAGGCGGAGGATTCCCTGCCGCGATTGTAGATGAAGCTGTTTTTACACAGCTTCAGAATGATCTGGATCCTGAAATACAGCTTGAAACATCTACTTATATTGGGATGAATATTAAGGAAGAAGCACAATATGAACTTGCAAATGAAGTTTTTAATGACCTATTCGCTGATGCTGAGGGCATGAATATGTCCAGGATGAACAGCAGTGCTTCGCAAAAGCTTGTGATGGGTCTTGCGATGTTTATTGTCGGCTTCTTAGGACTAACCTTCCTGATTACTTCCGGGTGTATCCTTTATTTTAAACAGATGGACGAAAGTGAAGATGAGAAGCCAAGTTATGTCATTCTGCGCAAGCTCGGGTTTACGCAATGGGATCTGCTGCGCGGTATACAAGCAAAGCAATTATTCAGCTTTGGAATTCCGCTTGTGCTGGGTCTCTCTCATAGTTATTTTGCCGTGCAATCGGGCTGGTTCTTTTTCGGGAACGATCTGTGGACACCAATGCTGATTGTTATGGTCGTTTATACTGGATTGTATTCAATCTTTGGGGTGCTTTCTCTAATGTATTATAAGCGTGTCATTCGGGAAGCACTTTAATTTAAAAACCAAGCAGTCTATTTCACTAGTTGAAATAGACTGCTTGGTTTTTTGTATTACATTTTCCTAATGGTTTGCTGCCTTTTTGAGTTCCAGCAGCAGAATCTTCTTTATAGGTAATGTGCTGGAACAGAAAAAAACATCCAACCACCTTGCTTCTTTGCAGAGTATTTGGTAAGATAACTGACGAACGTTCGTTAGATTCGAGGTGGTTGAGTTGAAAAGTACGGAAATTAAGGAAGCTGCTTTAAAGTTTTTTACCATTCATGGATATGAAGGGGCTTCTCTTTCACAAATAGCAGATGAGGTTGGCATTAAGAAGCAATCCATTTATGGACATTTTAAAGGGAAAGATGATTTGTTTCTTCAAGTGCTGCGCGATGCAAAGGATACGGAACTTTCTTCAAAGTTAACTTATTTTCAATCAACATTGGATGAAGCTCCAGAACAATCTTTATATGGTTATCTTCAGCTTGTCATTGATCTGTTTCAGAAGAATGAGCATCTGAAGTTTTGGCTGCGTATGTCCTTTTTTCCGCCCGCACACTTGGCTGAAGCCATCACAGAAGAAGTTGTGGACTTGGAAGATCAAATGCAAGTGGTCATTGAAAAACGATTTAGTGAATGGATTGAAAAAGGGCTGATTCACAATAGTGATCCTTCCATACCTGCTCTCGCCTTTATTGGGGTCGTCGATTCAATTCTTCTAGAACTTGTATATGTAAATGATGAAAAAAGATTATGTAAAAAGCTGGAAGCATCCTGGTCCATCTTTTGGAGAGGAATTTCATCGTAGAAAAAGAGGTGTTCATTATGAAAAATCAAAAAGCAGTATTAGTCATCCTTCTTAGTAATGTTTTCATTGCTTTTTTAGGGATTGGACTCATTATTCCTGTCATGCCGTCATTTATGAATATTATGCATTTGTCAGGCGCGACGATGGGCTATCTGGTCGCCATGTTTGCCGTTGCCCAGCTTGTGATGTCACCGTTCGCCGGGCGCTGGGTCGACCGGTTTGGGCGGAAAAAAATCATTATTCTTGGACTCTTCTTATTTGGGGTATCTGAGCTTATCTTCGGTTTAGGCAAAAGTGTGCCTGTCCTTTATCTATCCAGAATATTAGGAGGGTTTAGTGCAGCCTTTATAATGCCAGGTGTTACTGCATATGTAGCAGACATCACGTCCCTGAAAGACCGTCCTAAGGCTATGGGATATGTCTCTGCGGCTATTAGCACTGGATTTATTATTGGCCCTGGAATCGGCGGGTTTATAGGCGAATATGGTGTTCGGCTTCCATTCTTTTTTGCAGCTGGCATTGCTTTTGCAGCTTGTATTCTATCGGCCTTTATATTAAAAGAGCCGCTTTCTAAGGAGAAGCTTGCTGAATTAGCAAACAATCAGGCACAATCTAATTTCTTCTATGATCTTAAAAAATCAATTCGGCCATTATACTTTATTGCCTTTTTAATTGTATTTGTACTTGCATTTGGATTATCTGCCTATGAAACAGTTTTCAGCTTATTCTCAGATCATAAATTTGGATTCACACCAAAAGATATTGCGGGTATTATTACGATCAGTTCCATCTTTGGTGTTATCTTTCAGTTATTTTTGTTTGGGAAATTGATTGATCTGTTTGGGGAAAAGAAGCTCATTCAGCTTTGCTTGATCGTTGGTGCTGTTTCTGCATTTTTATCAACCGTTATCTCAGGCTATTTTGCTGTTTTAGCTGTCACATGCTTCGTTTTTCTTGCTTTCGATCTCTTGCGTCCAGCGTTAACGACATTCCTGTCTAAAGCAGCTGGAGAGGAGCAGGGCTTTGTGGCCGGCATGAACTCAACATATACGAGTCTCGGCAATATTGTGGGTCCAGCTATTGGCGGTATTCTATTCGATGTGAATATTCATTACCCTTATCTCTTCTCAGGTGTGGTAATCGTAGTTGGACTTCTCATTACCGTCATCTGGAAGGAAAAGCAGTTCTCTGAGAGTTTAGCGAAATAACACAGCGCTAAATAGATTTAAAGGAATATAACAAAAGGCATAGCGGAACATACCGCTATGCCTTTATTTTTAGGCACCTGCTCTTTTACAGAGCTCCTTAAATGTTTGAAGCAGTTCCACATCGATTTCATGCAATAGGCTTCTATTTTTCCGTACACCTGAGCCAACATGAATTTCATAAGGTGAAACATCTTGTAAAAAGGCCTCGATATTCTCTGGTGTTATGCCTGATCCCGGCATAATCGTCAAATGGCTGCCTTCACAGGAATTTATCAGCTCTTGCAGCTGTTCTTTTGCCTGTGGAGCTTTTTCTGCTCCTCCAGATGTTAAAATACGGGATATCTGTTTGTAAGACTTTAACACTTCTAATGCTTCCAATTGATTCTCTACTTGATCAAAAGCACGATGATACGTAACATCCAGGCCTTCTGTATCTTCCAGCAGAACAGAAAGAGCCTCTTCATCGACTTTATTCTCTGCAGTTATTGCTCCGATCACAATTCCCGCTGCCCCAATATCTCTGCATGCTTTAATGTCTGATTTCATGATTGCTACATCCTGCTGTGTGTATGTAAAACTCCTGCTATGCGGACGGATCATCACACTGACAGGAATCGAAACAGCATGGCAAACCGCCTCAATCAAGCCATAGCTCGGGGTAAGCCCGCCTTCTCCAACAGCTGTAATTAACTCAATTCGATCTGCTCTTGCTTTTTCTGCTAGTATTGCATCGTTTAGCGTATCCGCAATGACTTCTATCAACATATGTTTTATAACTCCTTTAATTGAAAAACTTCATGGATCGTGCCTACTTCATGGCCTGAATCATTTTTCACTGAATTGGGCTTAAGTGCCCTTAAATTCCGAATGGTTTCTTTATTGCTATAGTCAATCTGCTCTAAGATAGAAGCAACAATATTTGGCCACACTTCTTCGGATCCATTGATCACCTTTAAAGCAAAGCCAAGGCGCTCTTTTCTTAACCCAAAGCAGTATACACCCTGTGCTCCCCCTTTAGCAAAGATATTATCGTCCCGAAGCAGAATAGAGCAAATAAAATGATGTGAAGCAATGATATTTGGCTCCTTGTTCATGATTGCTCCAAGCTTTTGAACAGCTGATCTTAATGCGGAATCTTTAATCATATCTGGACATGCCAGTTTTAAGTAAGTTAAAGCCATATTTTCCAGAGGGATTGCCAATACAGGAACACCACAGCCATCCGTCCCTGCCTTGATTAGGTCAAGAGGAATTTCTGACAGCTCAGAAAAAATGTCATTGATTTGCTTCTGCAGCGGGTGCTCCTGTCTCCAATAGCCGCTTACCTCATATCCTAATTCCCTGCAGACAGCGGCAAAGCCGATATGCTTGCCTGCACAATTATGATAGAGACGCCGTTTTTCTTTGCCTTCTCGAAGCATTTCCTCATAAGGTCCCTTATTTAATGGATAGGACGGGGGACAGAGCAGTTCTTCTTCACGAACAGGCAATTTATTCAGCAATGACTCCAGTGCTGCAATATGGTAATGCTCTCCGCGCTGAGAAGCGCCAAACAGCGCGGCCTCTTCATCCGTTACTCCATATTTTTCAATGATATCTGTTAGCAATAAAGGCAGTGCTTGAATCGGTTTAGCCGCTGATCGAAAGAAAACATCCTGCTTGATATCTCCAAATTGCCGGACTGTTTCTTTCTTGTCGTTCACACCTGCAATAATCCCAAAATGGACATTTTCAACACTTCCATTTCTTCTTTCTTCAATGATGGCATGATGCATGAAGATTCCCCATTTCTGCTGTTTATTACCTATCATACTATATTGCCCGATATATTTTCTAAATAGCTTTTTCAAGCATTTATTACTTAGTGTAAACGAACTGTTGTCAAACTATAAGTTGTTCGAACAACCTAGAAAGAAGTTATGTCAAAAATATAGAATAAAATTCTAAATATTATAAAAATAGTATAAAATAATATAAAAAGAGTTTCGGGGGTTTTGTATGGGGAGATGGAAAATGAATTTATTAATAGTTGGTGTCTTTTTGCTTATATTCGCCATTGTTACAGTAACACGTACCTTTATGACAGAGTCAAGGCAGCCTGAACCAAATAAAGCTGAAGTAGCGCTTGATGAAGACAAAGCTATACGTCATTTTTCGGAAGCGCTTACCTTCAAAACCATTTCCTATCAGGATCGAACTGCCTTTGATTATCCAGAGTTTGAGCGCTTTATTGAATTTTTAGAAGACACATATCCGGCTGTTCATCAGCAGCTTGAGGTAGAGAAAGTAAACGATTATGCGCTAATTTACAAATGGTCTGGAAGCGAATCCGGCAAAAAACCAATTGGTTTAACCAGTCATTATGATGTGGCCCCTGTTCTTGAAGGAACCGAAGCAAACTGGGAGCAAGGTCCATTTAGCGGTACTGTTACCGACGGAGAAATTTGGGGACGCGGCACCTTGGACGATAAAATTGGGGTAATTGGAATTCTTGAAGCTGCAGAACATCTTTTAGAGGAGGGCTATGCACCGAAAAGAGATGTGTATTTTATGTTTGGTTTTGATGAAGAAATAGGTGGAGATGAAGGAGCGGCTGCGATTGTCGATCTGCTTGAAGAACGGGGAGTGACATTTGATTTTGTTCTTGATGAAGGCGGAGCGATCGTGGGAAATATGGTTCCTGGCGTTGAACAGCCTGTTGGTGTGGTAGGTGTGTCAGAAAAAGGTTCGGCTACTGCTGAACTGACCATTTCCGGAAGCGGAGGGCACTCTTCTCAGCCAAAGGATCA
Organism: Cytobacillus gottheilii; assembly: GCF_001636345.1. GTDB lineage: Bacteria > Bacillota > Bacilli > Bacillales > Cytobacillaceae > Cytobacillus > Cytobacillus gottheilii. The sequence continues at coordinate 374,449 of NZ_KV440945.1, read as the reverse complement.
TACCAATATCGGCCGAGTCGCCAGTGCAATTGCAAAGCTTGAGAATACTCAATTTAAAGCAGATCTGCGCGGTCCAGGTGAAACCTTATTTGAATTTGCCGCACCAGAAATGAGTTTCGGCATGCGATATGTGTTTGCAAATAAGTTTATTTTTGAACCGATTATTGAATCGATTTTACTAAAACAGCCAGCTACTGCCGCCTTAATTCGAACAACCATTGCACCAACCGCCTTCCAGGCTGGTGAGCAATATAATGCGCTGCCTGAACAGGCGACGGCCATTATTAATCTTCGTGTCATGCCAGGCGAATCGCTTGAGAATGTGAAAAAGTTTATTGAAGAAACCATTGATGACGATGAAATCTCTGTGTCTGTAACTGGGAGCGAGGCAACAAGTGTATCCTCGACAGACAGCTGGCAGTTCCAAACCATTCAGCAGGCTGCCCGCAATGTCTACAGCGATGCTGTTATGGTTCCATACTTAATGTTTGCCGGATCAGACGCAAAGCATTATGACCGTATCGCTGATAATACGTATCGTTTTCTGCCCGTTCTCATCACCTCAGAAGATTTAACAAGGATGCATGGCACAAATGAACATGTCAGCATTGATAATTATTTGAATGCAATTGCTTTTTATATGGAGGTTATGAAGGAGAGTGATCGAAAATAAAAAGTGCCCAAGAATGTCTGATCATTCTTGGGCATTTTCTTATTTCCATTGTGCAATTGTATTGACAGGCAGACGGTAAGATTGGTATCCCTCTTCATCTGCTTTACCAATTGAAATGAGCATAATTGGTACATATCTGTCTTTATCCATATCAAACGCTTCAGCAATTTGATCCTTTTCAAAGCCGCCGATTGGGTTCGTGTCATACCCATGCGCCTTTGCTGCAAGCATAAGCTGCATCGATACCAGACCGCTATCAACAAGCGTAAGCTCTTTATTGATTTGCTCTGGCAATGTGGAATAAATTTTTGAGATTGATTGAATTTGGCGCTCTTTTACTTCCTCAGGCATAATGCCAAGTTCAACTGATTTTGTGAAAATTTCTTCTGCATACGTATGACTCTGCAGATCAGCAAATACCTCAATCACCGCAGATGATGTTTGCACTTGTGATTGATTAAATTTAGCAAGCGGCGCAAGTTTTGCCTTTGCTTCAGGGCTTTCAATTACAAGAAAGCGCCAAGGCTGCAAATTAAGGGATGAAGGAGCTAAGCTTGCTTCCGTTAAAATTTCCTCCATCTCTTCCCGGCTGATTTTTACCTCAGGATCATATTTTCGAATTGATCTTCTGCCTTTTAAAACATCCATAAAATGGGTCATAACAATTCTCTCCTTATGTTTAATTTCCAGGCTGCAAACGTTGTTTGATAACTCTCCAAGCAGTGTGTTATTTTGATCCTTGATAGGTCAATGTTTAATAATTCCAATATATATTCTTTCCCTATAGTGGTCAAAAAAAGTGCTCAATGGGAAAAGTAATAGGAAATCCACTGGTTTTGATAGGAAATTCAATAAGTTTAATAGGAAAATATTTATGTTTGATAGGAAACTATTGAATTAATTGCATATTTATACAAGCCCGTTTCATTGCGCTTCGGACCCTCGCTTTCCGCGGGGAGCAAGCTGAGCCTCCTCGTCACTCCGCGTTCCTGCGGGGTCTCACCCTTTGCTCTTCAGCCCGCAGGAGTCGAGGGGCCTCCGCTCCATTTCACTCATGTTTGAATGATATATGATCAATTAACAAATAAAAAACCGGATGATTAGAAAATGTTGTTTTCTAATCATCCGGATGTATAACAAAGGCTTAATACTTATGTCCAAGTCTTTTCTCCAACATCTTATACAGTCTTCAATGTCCGTTTTAAGAACTCTCTTGTACGCTCCTGGTCAGGATTGTTAAAGATTTTTTCTGGAGGTCCTTCTTCCGCGATGACGCCTTTGTCCATAAATACAACACGGTCAGAGACTTCTCTTGCGAATTCCATTTCATGTGTAACGATTAACATGGTTAAGCCTGTTCCAGCGAGCTCTTTCATAATTTTTAATACTTCGCCAACCATTTCAGGATCTAACGCAGATGTCGGTTCATCGAAAAGCATTACATCTGGTTCCATTGAAAGGGCACGTGCGATAGCAACACGCTGCTTTTGTCCGCCTGATAAGTGGCGCGGCTTGGCATTAATGTAATTTTCCATCCCTACAACACGCAAGTATTTGCGTGCAATTTGTTCCGCTTCTTCCTTTGAACGCTTTAATACCTTTATTTGTCCGACCATACAGTTATTTAATACATCATGATTATTGAACAAGTTAAATTGCTGAAAAACCATCCCCAGCTTTCGGCGGTATTGGTGGATATCATGACGGTCATCCAAGATATTTTCTCCATTATAAATAATCTGGCCGCCGCTTGGTTTTTCAAGTAAGTTTACACAGCGCAACAGTGTTGATTTTCCCGAGCCTGAAGAGCCGATAATTGTAACAACTTCACCTTTTTCCACAGAAAAATGAATATCCTTTAAAACCTCATGCGAACCAAATGATTTGCTTAAGCGCTGGATTTCAATGATTGTTTCCATATATGTTCCTCCTCTCAGTCAAGAAATTACATCCCTTTATTGGCTTTCTTTTTCATATCTTCTGCTGTTTCAACATGCAAGTTATTGCCGATCACAGTGTAGTTATCCGGTCCCTCGAGTTTGCGTTCAAAGTAGCGCAGGATGAGAGTAATCGCAAACGTCATAATAAAGTAAATGATACACGCGACAAAGAATGATTCGAAATAGCGGAAATTATTGCCCGCCACCGTTTTCGTCTGGAAAAATAATTCTGTTACAGAAATAACACTTAATACAGCCGTGTCTTTAATATTAATAATGAACTGGTTCCCTGTTGCCGGCAAAATATTGCGGATTACTTGCGGCATAACTACATGAATCATGGTCTGCACATGATTCATGCCGATTGCCTGCGCCGCTTCATATTGGCCTTTATCGACCGAAATAATGCCTCCGCGTACAATTTCAGCCATATATGCACCTGTATTAATTCCTACTACCACAATACCCGCAATAATCGGGTTCATATGAAAATTAAAGGCAAGTGCAGAGCCATAAAAAATGACCATTGCCTGTACAATCATTGGTGTGCCGCGGAAAAATTCAATATAAATGGTTAAAATGGCATTGATCAGTTTAAGCAGATTCTTTTTTATTCCTTTTTCAGGAGCAGGTATTGTTCGAACTACTCCTGCCAGCAAACCAATGAGCGATCCAATAATCGTTCCTGTTAAAGCGATGACTAACGTCCAACCAGCTCCGCGCAAAAACATCGGCCAGTTTGACTGTATGATTTGTATCATCCAATCGAGACTCATGGTGATCCTCCTTTTTTAATGAATATGTCAAAAAAGAAGCCGGCTACATGTCATGTCATGCAGCCGGCCGTGCAGCGTTATTAGTTAGCTGCTGGCTGATTTTTAATCGCCTCATCCATAATTTCTACACGCTCTTCTTCAGAGATTCCTGCTAAAATTTCATTGATCTTTTCAGTTAGCTCGCTGTCTTTTGCAACACCTACAGCAATAGCTGTATCGTCCTCAGATGTTTCAAAGCCTTCTGTAAATTCAACCATTGCAAAGTTTTCATTTGCAGAAGAAGCACTCACACCTTCAGGACGCTCGGAAACATAGCCGTCAATTACGCCAGATTCTAGCGCAACACGCATAGCAGGGAAGTTATCCATTGCCGGCTGCTGTTCAACGCCATCAATTTGTTCAATAACTGAGTAATGGAACGTATTCAATTGAGCCGTTACTTTTGCACCGCTGAAATCTTGAATAGAAGTGGCATTTTCATAGTCTCCGCCTTTTTTCACTACCATAACAAGGTCGGATTTATAATAGTTGTCTGAGAAATCGATTGTTTGCTTTCTTTCTTCAGTTGGTGACATCCCTGCGATAATTGCATCAATTTTATCAGAAGTTAAGGCAGGTACAAGACCATCCCACTCCGTTTTAACGATCACTAGCTCTTTCCCTAAGCCTTCAGCGATTTTTTTCGCAATTTCTACATCATAGCCGCCTGCAAATTCAGCGTTTCCATCAATTTTCACACCGCCATTTGCATCATCCATTTGTGTCCAGTTAAATGGTGCATAACCTGCTTCAAGACCAACACGGAATACATCCTTCTCCGTATCAGACTCTGATCCTGATCCCGCAGAACCCTCATCTGAGCTAGTTCCACACCCTGCTAAAAGCAATACTGCCGCAAGTGCCAATACACTTAAAAACGATAATTTTTTTCTCATATTTTTCTGACCCCCATTTTTTTCTTTTAATAAAAATTGAGATAGGGGGAGGCGATTAACCTCCATTTATCCCTCTCACACCACCGTACGTACGGTTCCGTATACGGCGGTTCCGATTAAGTCGAACGCTGTAAGTCATATCTAGCAGAAATACTTTTTAACCCAAGGGAAAGCCAGTAGGCTTTCCCTAATGTTTTATGAAGAATTGGACTTTTGGATATCCTCCAATAAGCCTTTCTTGTATTTCCCCATTCATATGCTTTCCCTTTCGAAACACCTAGTTTAATAAGTTTCTTGACCTTCGTTTGGGGAAGTTTCCATTCCTTCCATCGAATCATTCTTAACCTTCGATTAAGCCATCCTTCGAGTTTTGCGATTACTGAACGGGTATCTGCTAAATGATAATAATTAACCCATCCCACTAGATATTGGTTAAGGTTATGAATCCTATCTTCCATGGCAATTGACCTTCGTCTGCTTGTAAGCTTTCTTATTTTATCTTTAAACCGTTTAACTGATTGGGGAGATATTCTCACCTTCGGTTTTAGATTACTTGTAAAACTGAACCCAAGAAATTTCCTTTTCCAAGGGCGGTCTACAGCACTTTTATCCTTGTTAACCTTCAGTTTAAGATTCCTCTCGATAAAATGGGTCATTGCCTTCATAACTCTTTCTCCAGCTCTTTTAGATTTCACATAGATATTACAATCATCGGCGTAGCGGACAAAGCGATGTCCTCTGCGCTCCAGTTCTTTATCCAGTTCATCCAACACAATATTCGAAAGTAAAGGGCTTAAAGGTCCACCTTGCGGTGTCCCCTCAAGGTTAGGACTGACAAGTCCGCCTTCCATAACACCAGAGGTTAAGAACCGTCTTATTAGTTTGAGGAGAGTACTATCCTTTATCCTCATGGCTAATTTACTCATTAATCTATCGTGGTTAACCTTGTCAAAGAACTTTTCAAGGTCAATGTCGACTACCCATCGATAACCCTCTTCTATATAGCTTTGGGCTAATTTAACAGCCTGGTGCGCTCGCCTGTTAGGGCGAAAGCCGAAGCTACATTCAGAGAAACTAGGGTCATACATTCTGGTAAGCACTTGGGTGATTGCTTGTTGAATGAAACGGTCTGTCACGGTTGGGATTCCCAGTTTCCTCTTCCCTTTGCCGTCTGGTTTCGGGATTTCGACTCGACGGACGGGGGATGGGATATAGGTTCCCTCGAAGAGGGATTTTCGCAGTTCGCTCCAGTTGAGCATAATATGTCCACGAAGAGCAGTGACGGGCATTTCGTCCACTCCATGTTTTCCCTTATTCTTTTCTACTCTTTTAATCGCATTAAGTAGGTTTTCCCGTGACATGATTCGTTCCATTAACATTGATATAACCTCCCGCGTAAATAGGTGTTCTGTTTGTGTCCTTTTCATTCTCCACCCTGTTTAATGACCCCCGCGGATTCACCGTTTCTTTCATTAAACAGGTACTATGTTTTCTGTTTCATCGAATGGAAAGATACGCCTAGTTCCTATTTTCCATAACCGGTTCAGCCCTTCCTTATCCTCTTAAGCGAATAAGTACTATGGCTTCTGCTGACGCCTGTCGTTCAACTTATCCTCACGGATAGGCTTACCGCATGAGTACGGCATATCGACAGGTTCTCCCCGGGTAAGAGTACAGACTTTCCTTCCATGTCTCCGCCTCATTTACTATGTGACACCTTTGGCAGTATGGACTTTGTCTTGTATTGCAGACTCACCCAATGTCATCTAGCCTCATATGAGATTCGTGTTCCTCAGAGCGGAAGTTTGCCGCCGACTTCCTTCAGATAGGAGGGTCACCCCGCATATCCTTGTCTTAAGCTACGGCTACTACTGCCTTCGCCGTTCGGGACTCGCACCCTAGAGCCTGCACCCATGCCGGGCACACAACAAAAAAGACCTGAGATGAACTCAGGTCTTTGTATACATAGTTAGCCTAAATCCTCCACTTTTCCCTTAAAGAGATAGCACACCTCGAGTAAACCGGGAAGTTTACCGAGACAGTCCTGCAGCTCTTAACTGCAGACCCAGCATCCAATACTTGAGCATATTGCACACTTCGGCGGGATTTCCTTCTTTTTAGCATCATCGCTGCTCACGCTCAACTAAAAACTATTAAATACCGCACCTCTACCTCACCGAAAAGTGAGGTTTATTCAGTTTTCATATATTCATAGGCTACAATAAAGCATGTAGTTCTGTCAACCTAGTAAAAACTGACAGCTTTTGGATCATTATTCTGAAATAATTTCTAACTTCTCTCTAATAGAAGTTCTTGGCTTAGCTTCCGGCACATGTTCAGCATATCCGATCATTAATGTGCCAACGATCTTTTCGCCTGGCTGCACACCCACTTTTTCACGGAAAACCGGATTGTAAATCCAGTCATTTGTGCGCCAGATCATGCCGATTCCTCTTGCCCAAGCCGCAAGCTGGAAGTTTTGAATAAATGCCGATACAGCCCCATAATCTTCGTCCCATGTTTTTTGACGAGGATCTTCCGGCATAATAACAACTAGATGTATGGGAATTGAACGGAAATACGCCGCTTTTTTTGCTGCCTTTTCTGCCGCTTCCTCTCCAGTGCCTTGAGTTGCTTTAAAAGCTTCTATAAATTTTTCTTTTCCTTCCCCGCTATATAAAAGAAAACGCCATGGCTCCGTCATTTTGTGATTTGGCGCCCATTTTGCTATCTCCAGTAAGTCAATGATTTCCTCTTGATCTACTGGCTTCTCCTGAAACTTCTTGATGGAGCGTCTTCCTTTGATCAGATCATCAATACTTTGCTGCATTTCTCTTCATCCTCTCTCATTATTCCCCTCTTCTTATAAGCGTAATTTAAATTGGTCTTTTAGGCAATTTAAGCGTCCATGGAGTGTGTTACTGAGATTTATTTATCTATGACTGTACTATCTGCTATGAGCTTACTTATTCAAGTCCGACCTGCTTGGCATTCCTGCCTGGGCACCAAGTTTTGTTACAGAAAGACCTGCTGCTTTAACGGCAAATTGGCAGGATTCTTTTAAAGGCAAGCCCTCAGAAAGGGCAACTGCTAAAGCACCAGTAAATGTATCCCCTGCTCCTGTTGTATCAATTGCATCCACTTTTAATGCAGGTATCGAGACTCTTTCTCCTTGATCAAAATACTCCGCACCGTCTTTTCCTTTCGTGATAACCAGCTTTGAGAGAAGAGCTTCTTTGTTTGTAAATGCCGAAAACAGCTGGTTAGCCTCCGCTTCATTTGGCGTGATATAGGTAATTTTATCAATCCAATTTTCTGGTATGTCATGATAAGGAGCAGGATTGACGATCACATTTACATGACCTTCAGCAGCTATTTCTAATGCTCTTTCTACCGATTCAAGCGGTATTTCAAACTGAAGCAGCAGCCAGCTGCTCTTTAATATCTCTTCTCTATGCGACTCAACCATTTCTGGTGTAATTCTCTTATTCGCTCCAGGCACGACTATAATTTTATTATCGTTATTCCAAACTGTAATACTGGCGATCCCCGTTTTTTCATTCTTTAGACTGCGAATATGCTCAATATTAATCTGATGGCCTTTTAAATGGTTTATATATTGCTCACCAAATAAATCGTCTCCCACACAGCCAATCATTTTTACCGACGCCCCCAGTTTTGCTGCCGCAACCGCCTGATTAGCACCCTTTCCTCCTGGCACTGTAAGAAAGTTTTCTCCCAGAACTGTTTCGCCTAATGCAGGCTCTCTGTTTGTAATTGTAACAAGATCCATATTCATACTGCCGATTACAGTGATCATCTTTATTCTCCCTTCAATTAGTAAAAAACACGAAGAATTATCTCCACTCTACTGTAAAGAATAAGTTAAATAAAAGTAAAAACCTTTGACAACTGCAAAAAAATCCTGTAAATTACCGTATGTACGAACATTTAATAACTAACACAATAATAATATTCGCTTTTAGGAGTGTTGAACCTTGGATAATGTATTTGATTATGAAGATATTCAGTTAATTCCTGCAAAATGCATTGTAGATAGCCGTTCTGAATGTGATACATCTGTTAAATTTGGCAAGCATACATTTAAGCTGCCTGTTGTACCTGCGAATATGCAGACTATTATTGATGAGAAAATCGCTGCTTATTTAGCTGAAAATAATTATTTTTATATTATGCACCGCTTTGAACCGGAAACACGTATTGCATTTATTAAAGATATGCAGTCTCGTGGTTTAATTGCCTCAATCAGTGTTGGGGTAAAAGAAGAAGAATACGGCTTCATTGAGCAATTAGCGGCAGAGAAGCTTGTGCCGGACTATATTACAATTGATATTGCACATGGTCATTCAAATGCCGTAATCCGTATGATTCAGCATATTAAGAAGCATTTACCTGAAAGCTTTGTCATTGCCGGTAACGTTGGAACACCTGAAGCGGTTAGAGAACTTGAACACGCTGGTGCAGACGCAACAAAAGTCGGAATCGGACCAGGGAAAGTATGCATCACAAAGATTAAAACTGGTTTTGGCACTGGCGGCTGGCAGCTTGCAGCATTGCGCTGGTGTGCAAAAGCAGCAAGCAAGCCAATTATTGCTGACGGCGGTATCCGTACACATGGCGATATTGCAAAATCAGTCCGCTTTGGCGCTTCTATGGTTATGATTGGCTCTCTTTTTGCGGGACATGAGGAATCACCTGGGGAAACAACTGAAATTGACGGCAAACTAGTTAAAGAATATTTTGGCTCGGCTTCAGAGTTCCAAAAGGGAGAAAAGAAAAACGTAGAAGGCAAAAAAATGTTTGTTGAGCATAAAGGTGCTTTGCAGGACACATTAACCGAAATGGAACAGGATCTGCAATCCTCCATCTCATATGCTGGCGGAAACAAACTTGATTCCATTCGCACTGTAGACTACGTAATCGTGAAAAACTCTATTTTCAACGGTGATAAAGTTTATTAATACTGTGATAAGGCCAGGTAGATGGTTCTCCTGGTCTTTTTTATTTTGGATATTGGATGAAGGCTATATCTGTAATTATTTCACTAAAAAAGCAAAAGCCGGCTTGTCACCTACTGACTAGTCCGGCTTTTGCTGCTTCCGTTGCGAAATGCGAAACACGATCTGTTTTCCCGTTTTTTTATACGGTTAATGCCTCTTTCATTTTTTTCTTAACGATTTTAGCTGCATTAATTTTTGTGTGCAGATTTGGGGCAATGGAGCGTTTATACTGGTTTCCTTTAATGGCTTCTCTGATTTCCTGGGCAGTGCTAAAGTCTTTTTCAAATACATTTTTGACAACTCCAATGTGGATAGGGTGATGGGAGTCGCTTCCGCAAACGACTGGAATGTCCAGCTGTGCAGCAAACGACAGAACATCTTCCATCATTTCTTCTATCCCATGCTCATGCATATCTTTTCCATTCAAATCAAAAGCATGGAACCTTTTGAGCAGAGCAGGATCATGATGATGCAATGGTGTTGTTTCTCTTAACGGATGGGCACCAATCATCAGCAGGTCATGATGCTCACCTAAGTCCAGTAAGTTCGGAAGTGAGATAAAGGATTCCTTATCCGTATGGAAATCAAGCAGCCTGCGGATTTGCAGAAGCCTCTCTTTATGTCCTATGAATAAAATATGACCTGTTTCGTAAACATCAATTTCCATTCCAGTAAACACTTTAAAGCCATCAACATCGTAATAATCATCTATATAATCAAAGTGCTCATCGAGCTGCTCGTAGATTTCATAGTAATTTTTCGTGTTAAAATGCTCCGTCATTGCGATTGCAGTCAGTCCTGCCTCTCGTGCATTCAAAATAACCTCTTTAAAAAATTCAATATCAAAATCCACTCTTTTTGCCAGTTTAACATGTGTATGAAAATCTATGATCATGCTGAATCTTCCTTTCTATTAAAGCGGGAATTGATATCCCACTATGTAGATCAATGCTGTAATTAGCGTACTAATCCCTATAAAATAATAATCATATTTTGTCATTTTTAAATAATTCAGTTTGATATCTTTTGCAATATTATTCTCCAGCGTGTAACTAAAACCTCTTACCTCTAAAACCTCTACCGTTGTTCTGGTCCGCTTCGCTGTATTCAGCATCATCGGATAAAAGGCCATGATACACATTTTGATATAGTAAAAGACATAACGGCTGTAAAGAAAGCCTGGTTTAGCCGGCAGCTTCCCTCTTAATCGGAAGGAATGAATAATGTTCTGGTATTCCTCAATTAAAATGGGCAGCATACGATAACCATATGAAACGCCAAAGCTAAACTTTCCTGGTACCCCTAATTTAAGAAGTGCGTCACTAAACTTTTCAGGATCCATACTTGTAAAGACTGCCATTGTCGCTAAGGAAACCGTAGCTACCTTCATCGTCACTGGAATAACAGCAATTAAGACTGTAAAGCTATTGCCTAAAAACATGGCCGCAAAAACCAAATACGTAAACTGCGAAATAACACCAACAATCAGAAGGAATATAAGCAGCGGGCTTACTCTCGACATATAGGCAAGTACTGCCGTAAATAAGGTCAGCCCAATTAGGATCGTCTGATTATGTGTCAGCCATGGAATGATTGAATAGATGAGCACCCACAGAATCAGCATACGCGGATCCAGCTTAGCAAGCGGAGTTGGTTCATTTCCATATGCTGTTCGCATGAGTTCAATTTTAATATTTTCAACGGTCAGCTTGCTAAAGAACTTTTGAAAAACACTCACTTGCAGATTCCTCCCATTTGATTCTTCTTAAAAAGCCGTCAATCGTGAGTTCAACCGGGTGGATTTTCAATTCATGACATAAAGAAACGATTTGAGGCTCAACCAGTGAAGCTTCCCTTAAAAGAAACTGGTTTGAAAATAACTCCTGCGGTGTTGTATCAGCGATGACTTCTCCACGGTTAAGAACAACCACCCGCGTTGCCCACTCAGCAACAAGCTGCATATCGTGGGTAGCAATCACAGCGGCCTTGACCGAAGAGTCCAGCTCCCCGAGCATGGCAATCATTTTTTTCCTTGTTGCAATGTCCAGGCTTGCTGTCGGCTCATCTAATAAAACAACCTCAGGCTGCATTGCCAGTCCAATGGCAAGGGATGCTCTTCTCTGCTGTCCCCCGCTCAATAAGCGTCCATCCCGATGCTTCAGCACTTCTAGGTTAAACTGCTGAACAATTCTATTCGTAATCTCCTCTTGAGCAGGATGATTGCGCACTTTAAGGAAGAAGGATATATCTTTCCGGATTTCATCTTCAATGAACATCTCTTCTGGATTCTGATAGATATGGGCAATTTTCTCAGCTCTTTTTTCAGGAGAAACCTTTTTAAGAGAATCCCCTTTATAAAAGACATCACCCTGCAGCGGTTTAATCAGACCTGAAATAAGCTTGAGTATTGTTGACTTTCCCGCTCCATTACTTCCTACTAAGGCAATTCTGTCACCTGTCTTAATTTGAAGCTGAAGATCTTTTATAACAGGTACAATCTTGCGGGATAAGGTTTTATAGCCATAATGTACTCCATTGAATTCAACAATTGACTGCTGTTTTTCAGGAGAGACAGTAAACGGCATACCTTTCTCATGAATGGTGTAGTTTTCAAACCAGCGTCCCGCTTCTTCTAGTGTCACAGGCAATTGCTCTGACAGAGGACGTTCATGAAAGGCTGCCATTGTTACTTGAGGAGGATGTATATGTTTTTCTGTGAGCTCCTCAACTGAGTTCAATGCCTCTTTCACAGGCTTCTTCCACTTAACGCTTCCTTTTTCCATCAGCATCACATCCTTGCAGTAATTCGCAATAAATTCAGTATGATGCTCAATGACAAGAATCGTTAAACCTAATTCGGAATGCAGGTATTTTAACTTTTCGTACAATTGTATAGCATGCGCAGGATCCAGCTGTGCTACTGGTTCATCAATGATTAATACTTCAGGCGTAAGGGCAAGTGCACCTGCTAAAGCCACAAGATGCTTTTGCCCTCCGCTTAACTGCCAGACATATTCATCTGCTAAATGAGTGAGATCAAGAAGCTCCAGCGCCCTCTTGCCTCTTTCTATATAGTCCTTATATCCGTAATTTAACGGAGAAAAAATGACTTCATCAAGCACCTTTGGACGAACTAGCTGATTCTCAAAATCCTGATATACATAAGCAACTTTGCTAGAAAGGGATGCAACATTTGAAGCTGCTGCATCCTCTCCATTAATAGACATTTTCCCTTCAAAATCTCCTACATAATAATAGGGGATTAGGCCATTTATCACTTTGCAGAAAGTAGATTTACCTGCCCCATTTCCGCCTATGATTGCCGTAAACTCATGCTTTTTAATTTCGACAGAAACATCCTTTAATACCCATTCTTCTGCCCCAGGATATCGAAATGAAACATTTTCAAATAGAATCATTGGACCTGCCCCCATCTGACTTGTTATTATGCTGCCTGATCAAGATCAGCTGTTCCGCTTCCTTTTTTGCGAACCAGTTTATAGATGATAAAGATTGCTCCTGCCGCTAAAATTACCCAAGCACTATAGCCAATCCATTTTTGATCATCTGCAAACTGATTAATGAAATCCGCTGACCAGAAAGCTAAGTTCATATCCATCTCAGCAATAAACTCTGCAATCATACCAACAAATGTTAAAATAACAATCGTTGCAATTAACCCAGGCGTAATATAAGAACCGATAGATGTTTCCACTTTCGCATCACGCGGACGCATACCTAGTAAAGGTTCGATTTTTCCATATAATTTTGGTGTTAAGATCAACGTAGGAATGAGACCAACTAACACACCTGTAATGACCATTTCATTTAAAAAGCTAACACCTTCTAAGACAACTATACTTTCAGGCAATCCTGGTACGGCATCAAAGCCTTCTACTCCAAACCAGACCTTCCCGATATCAACAATTGTGCTGAGGAGCTGATCAATTCCCACTCCAACAAGGGATGCAATCGCAAGCTGAACCTTGCTTAACGGGTTGCGGACAAGGAGACCCGCAACATAAATGGCGAGCGTAAATTCAATGAATCCTTCAATCTCACCAATTCCGCCAAAATCGCCCATCAGCAAACCTGCGAAAACGATATTTCCTACTGAAGCACCGACTGCAACATAAAGCGGATGAAATAAAGCTGCTAAGATGAGTGGAATAAAAGCAAAATAAGAAATAGAAAATTCAATTGGCCCCACTTCATTTGATGGAAGCAGCTCCGTAATCATTTTCGATAATCCAAATAAAGACATAGACAAAACAAATACCATCATTTTTTGTGACTGTGTTAATTTTCTTTCCTTGTTAATACTCATTTTCTTCACTCCCTTTTTTGATCTTGCCTCCAGTATAGAGATGGTTTGTGAAGATAGTTTTAAGATAATGTAAAATTACTATCTTTTTTATTTATATGAAATTTTTATTTCATTTTTGTAGTATACTCAGATTATGAAGATGAAGGAGGGCACAGAGAATGGTAGATTTCACAAAGCAGCAGCTTTCAAAGAGCCAGCAGATTATTGCTGACTATATCCAAAAAAACATCGATAACGTACCTTTTATGAATGAACTGGACATTTCAAAAGCTTGCGGGACAAGTGTCGCCACTGTATCCCGCTTTTGGAATGCTGTTGGTTTTCAAAATTTAAAGGATTTTAAACAATATATTAAAACGGCGACAAATCAAGTGACACCAGCGAGCAAAGTAGAGGCGTCCCTGAGAAAATATGAAAACGGCTATACGCCGTTTATGCTTGATAGCGCACTCCACTATTTATCGGACACAAAAAAGCACTTAGCAGATCAAAGTTTTCAGCAATCGATTGAAAAAATTGCGAATGCGGAGAACATTCATTTATTTGGAGCAGGCTCTTCAGTAAGTCTTGTTTCGCTATTCGCCTTTCGTCTTAAAAGATTTAATAGTAATGTATACACCTTTAACTCAAGCGGCCATGAGATATTTGAGGATATGATTCATATGAAAAAAGGGGATGTGCTCTTTCTTTTTGGTTTTGTGCAAGCATCTGTTGAAATTAATGTCTTGCTCGATTACGCCAAAAAGAAAGAAATCTGCACCATTTTAATGACAGATATGCTGGTATCTCCATTGCTTGAACAAGCCACTTATACCTTGTATACAAGCAGAGGTGATGTGGGAGAGTTCCACTCTATGGTGGCTCCCATTGCTTTAATTGAAAGCATTGTTGTAAATGTAGGAAAGCAAATGGGAGATCAAGCCTTAGATAAGCTGCATGAACTTCATCAGATTCGGAAGGATTATCATGATCGGCTGCCTCGAAAGTAGACAAGTTGATAGCGATTGACTTAACTGCTTTCACTAATGATGGTTTCTGCTATACGAAAAATTACTTAATGCACAAAAAGCTAATTGCCCGCATTCGGACAATTAGCTTTTTTCAATTGTTTTATAATTTGAATTTCGTTACCGCATTTTGCAGTTCCAGGGCTAAGTCGCTTAAGTTTCGTGCAGATGAAGACATCTCTTCAATTGCTGCTAATTGTTCCTCGGCTCCAGCAGCCACTTCCTGGGTGCTGGAAGTAGTTGTTTTTGTAATAGTGGAGATTTCATTAAAGGAAGCAGAAACCTCCTCTGACGCAGCTGATATTTCCTCTGACGTGGCCGACATCTCTGAAATATGATCAGCGACATCTTTCGTAAGCTCGACAATTTCCATAAAGAGCTCTCTTGTATCTTTTGCAACATTTACACCATTTTGGACTTCATCAATCACACTTTTCATCGATTTGCTTGACTGTTCAATATCATACTGTATTTCAGTAATGATATTTGAGATTTCTTTTGAAGATCTCTGTGATTCCTCAGCAAGCTTACGGACTTCGTCTGCTACAACTGCAAATCCTTTGCCATGCTCTCCAGCACGAGCCGCTTCGATAGCGGCATTGAGGGCCAGTAAGTTTGTCTGATCAGCTATCGCAGTGATTGCATTTAAGATCTTGGTAATATCCTGTGAACGAACGATGAGTGATTGTGTTAGTTGATCTGATCCAATCACCGATTCATGGATTGCGTTCATTTGCTCTATTGTTTTTTCTACAGACCCACTGCCTGCACCTGCTTTATCCAGTGTTACATTTGACTTTTCTGTGATTAGAGCAGAGGCTTCGGCCATCTGCTGGATGCCCTGTGCGACTTCATCAAGTGCCTGCACACTTTCAGAAACCATTTCTGATTGCGCTGAAGCACCTTCGGCAACAGTTTGCATGGATTCAGCAATTAACATGCTTGTTTGGTTGGATTGGTCTGCACTTGCTGCCAATTGTGCCGATGTGGAGGCAGTCTGCTCAGATCCCTCTTTTACCTGCAATATTAACGAATGCAAATTCTCTTTCATGGTACTAATATCTTTTGCCAGTATTCCAAGTTCATCCTTTGAGCGTATTGCCAGCTTTTCTCCGGTTAAATCACCTGCTGCAATGGTTTGAACTTGTCCTGTTAATTGTTTAATTGGCTTACTGATTCCATTCGCAATGAGAACAGCTGCTAGAGTAATTAGGATAAAAGCAGCAATCATAATAATGATCGCTATGTTTCTAATGCTATCCGTAACTGCTAAAACAACATCTAAAGGTGTAAATAAGTAGATGCCAAATCCTCCAGCTTGCAATGGGGCATAAGAAACTAACAGATCTTCTCCATTTTCTTGAACTGTTTTTGTCCCGCTAGCTGTTTTCCCCTCTTGTAAAAGATTCGCTAACTCAGCAGAAAACGCGGCTTCATCCACCTTTTTCCCAACTAAATCTGTTTCAGGATGATATTGAATGACATTTTCCTGATCAATTAAGACAGGATATGTGCCATTATTTGCTCCTTCTTCATCTTCTAAAAACTGCTGCACAAGACTTTCAAAATTAACGGAGGCAGAAACTACGCCAATTACATCTCCCTGCTGGGATGTAATTGGCGTAGCAACAACAATGATCCGATTTCCTGTTGCTTTCGATACGATCACATTTGAAATCGTTTGCTCTCCCTTCATCCCGTTTATAAAATAATCCCGGTCTGATAAATTTAATGTTCCGACATTACTTGCGGTTGTATGGGCCTCAACGATTCCGTCCTGCCCAGTGACAACAACTGTCTCATAATTTGGATCTTGTTCTTTTATAACACTCATTATCTGACTGCGTTCTTCTAAATCTCCATTGATAATGGCATTTGATTTTGAAATAATTGTTATTTCATCTAATCTTTTTAAAATCCAATCTTCCATGCTTGAAACTGTATTCTCTGTTTCCGCTCCTAACCACTCTTTTTCATTTGAAACAACTTCCTTACTGCTTGTTTCATAAATAAGGTAAGAAGCAGCTGCAAGAGGAATTAATCCAATTAATAAAAAGTATAAAATAAATTTAGTGCGAATGTTTGCTGATCCTGATGCACGTTTTTTCATTGATTTTCCCCTTTGAATTTTCTAAGCTGTAGCTTACTTTACATATCGGTGAAATTTAAAATAAATTCACTAATATGCCGAGGTTTTTGGGGGTTTTTTTATTGCCAGTTTCTTCATCTATAAAAATATCTATATCAATATAATATATGACCTGATTTAGAGAGGATAAGCACTTCTTCAACTATACTAGTTAAGAATTAGGTTCATACTTGTTGCTTCCAGGACGCCTTTTGATTTCATTCCACGCTTCGATTGCTTCATTACGGCTTCTTCCTTTGTTCCTTGAATCAGAAAAATAGTCTTGAATAAATTGATTATATTCAAACTGAGGAGCAATGGCTTTCTTATAAGAAGGATCTTTCTTTCTTTTTTCTTCCTCATGCCAGGCAGCTAAAGCATCACGATATGTTTTTCCAATATTACTTTTAAAGTAGTTTTGAATATATGTAGAAAAATGAAAATTTGCTATAACGCTCTTAAAAAAAGCTCTTACATCCTGACTGCATCGATGATTTTCTGTAATGACAGTATCAAGACTCAAATCACCCTTTGCCTCTACATTCTTTCTAATGTTTGAATTTCTAACAGGTTTTCTGATCTCTCCTGTCTGAAGATAGATTTCTATTCTCTCAGCAATCTCCATTTTTGAACCTGATGCACTGATGCCATTTTCTCTGCAAAATGTTTGCAGTTCAGCTTTAAGCCAATAGTACTCTTTAAAAGTATCAATCTTTATATCCTTCCTTAGTACTGGTCTCAAAAGATTTCGCCTCCTATAACGGTTTCACTTTATTTTAGAACAAACGTTCCTGTTTTACAATATTATCCTTTATAATGAGTTTTTCTCTAGAATACCACTCTGCTTTTGATTACATGTTCACAAACGTGTTTCAGCCTTAATGAAAAAGGTATTAACTCTATAAGCAGTTATTTGGGAAAGGGTGATTTTTTTCATGTCTTTAGGAGTTGCTGGTTTTGCGCTTGTTCTTTTGGCCATTTTACTTGTTCTGGCAATGTGGGTTCGGTTGAAGATTAGAATTCTGCAAAAGTTGTTTTTACCGGCATCTCTGATCGGCGGTTTTCTCGCTTTGCTTCTGGGTCCTGAGGTGCTCGGCCAGCTCGTAAGCAGCCTTGGTTTCAGCCGTTTAGAGTCTGGTTTATTTACAGAGGAAATTGTGGAGGTCTGGGCAGATTTACCGGGACTGCTGATTAATGTGGTTTTCGCATGCCTATTTATCGGACTTTCCTTGCCGAAACCAAAGAAAATCTGGAAAATTGGCGGACCACAAACTGCATTAGGCTACACTATTTCTTTAGCTCTATATGTTGTTGGAATCCTGCTTACTATTACAGTTATGACACCTCTTTTTGGTTTAAATCCTGCAGCTGGCGCCTTACTCGAAATCAGTTTTGTAGGCGGTCACGGCACGGCTGCAGGTCTGCAAAGCACTTTTGAAGAGTTAGGATTTCCAGAAGGATATGACCTCGCGATCGGACTTGCTACAGTAGCGATATTATCTGGAGTTATTATTGGGATGGCTTTAATCAATTGGGCAGCACGAAAAGGAAAAACAAAAATATTGGATCATCCCGATGAAATCTCAGTCGAGCAGCGCTCTGGCATTATTAAGGAAGAAAATAGGGAAGGTGCCGGTCTTAAGACGACTTCACCTATGTCTATTGAACCGTATGCTCTGCATCTGGGCATTATTGGGATTGCAATTTTCATAGGATACATTCTTTTGGAAGGTTTCATCTGGCTGGAGGAAGCTACATATGGAAGCGCCTATGATGTTTTTTTATTTCAGTATGTGCCGCTTTTTCCCTTTGCCATGCTTGGCGGGATCCTCCTTCAACTTGTACTTGGACGATTCGATTCTCATAAACTGACAGATCGTGAAACCATTAATCGCATCCAAGGTGTTGCGCTCGACTTTTTGATTATTAGTGCGATGGCGTCTCTCAGTCTCCAAGTTATTGGAGAGAATTTGCTTCCGTTTATTATTTTCGCTGCAGCCGGAATTGTGGTTAATCTACTATTATTCTTGTATCTTGCTCCCCGAATGATTCCAAATTATTGGTTTGAACGGGGAATTGGAGATTTCGGCCAAGGAGTCGGCGTGGCTGCAACAGGTATCATGCTGATCCGAATTGCTGACTCTGACAATAAGACACCTGCGCTGACTGGCTTCGGCTATAAGCAAATTCTATTTGAGCCTATGCTCGGCGGAGGCCTCATCACTTCGGCTGCTGTCCCCTTTATTATTCAATTTGGCGCTATCCCTGTTCTAATTGCAGTAACACTCCTGATGATTGGCTTTTGGTGTTTAGGCGTGCTGTATTTTGGCCGAAAAAAAGAGGAGGAATAAGAGCTCTTCTCTTAGATGCTCTTCCTTCTCTTTATTCTAAAACAAGAATAGATCTTTAGATAATTTTCTGCTAACCTCGCACATTGTCCCTTAAAGGGATACTGAAAGAGTAAAAGGAATTATTTACAAAAAGAAGGCGAAAAGGAGAAATTTTCGTCTCTTTCAGGAAGGTCTGTGTGATAGATTTAATATTTTCACGAGCTGATCATTTAAATAGTCTGCGCTGTAGGAGAAATCACTTTTATACCACTCAATGATAATGCCGATAATAGCATTGGCTTGATATGCACAGTGAATTTGTGCATTTAGGTCTTCTGGCATTTTAGGATCCGCTTCTTGCAGCAATAAACGGTTGATTTCTTCGAACAGCAAATAATAATACATAAGAGGAACTTTCTTAGAAA
Organism: Cytobacillus gottheilii; assembly: GCF_001636345.1. Taxonomy (GTDB): domain Bacteria; phylum Bacillota; class Bacilli; order Bacillales; family Cytobacillaceae; genus Cytobacillus; species Cytobacillus gottheilii. The sequence continues at coordinate 354,887 of NZ_KV440945.1, read as the reverse complement.
AGACAATCCGGTAAAAGTGTTCATACTTTTGAATATGATGAAAGATGCGAATCGTTGAAGAGTTTAGCCTGCTTACTTTTAAGACAGAAACAAAGCGATAGGGTTCTTGATACGCACGCGAAAGATCTCCTGTAATTTCTTTAAAATATTCTTCGAAGAGGTCTTCAATTTGAGCATAGTGTAAATAAAAAGTTCCTCTATTAATATTGGCAGTACGGCAAATTTCCGTTACTGAAATGTCTTCAAGCAGCTTTTCATCTAATAAATCAAGCAGGGCATGGTGCAGGGCATTTTTGGTTTTTACAATTCTCATATCTTGTTTTGTCATTTTTTACCTCTTAATAAACAAATTTTTAAAATCTGTGCACTAACAGCACAATCTCTCTCCACCATCTATTGAAAGCGTTTTATTCTTTATAATATTATTTATTCAACAAGTGTACAATAAAACTCGTTTGAGATTCTTACCATCTATGAATGGATGTGCTCTTGTCACTATGAGTTTAAAGGAGATGTTCACAATGCGATTACAGGACAAAGTAGCGATTATCACGGGTGCAGCATCCGGCATGGGGAAAGCAATTGCCGAATTGTATGCAAAAGAAGGAGCAAAAGTAGTTGTTTCAGATTTAAACTTTGAAGGGGCTAAGGCTGCAGCAGATGAAATTAATAATGCTGGCGGCGAAGCGATTGCCGTTCAAACAAATGTGACGTCTGATTCAGATTTGGAGCAGCTGTTCAACGAAACGAAAAAATCATTTGGGAAGCTTGATATTCTTGTCAATAATGCAGGGATTATGGACGGCATGGAGCCGGTTGGCGAGATTTCCGATGAACGCTGGGACAAAGTCTTCGAGGTCAATACTGTCTCTGTTATGAAAGCTTCTCGTATTGCTATTAATCTCTTTTTAGAACAAGGACATGGAACGATCGTTAATAACATTTCTGCAGGTGGTCTATACGGTGCTCGTGCAGGAGCAGCCTATACGGCTTCAAAGCATGCAGCAGTTGGTTTAACGAAAAACACAGCCTTTATGTATGCAAATAAAAACATTCGCTGCAACGGAATTGCACCAGGAGCAGTCATAACAAATATCAGCTCTTCTATGACAAATGTGAGCGAATATGGCGCAAGCAGGCAGTCACTCGGCATGCCAATCAACCCGCGTGCCGGACAGCCGGAAGAAATTGCCCAAATGGCTCTCTTCCTCGGTTCAGATGAATCAAGCTTCGTCAATGGCCAAGTCATTGCTGTCGATGGCGGCTGGACTGCCTACTAGGATAGCTCTGATCAGCGGACCTGGGATTGTTCTGAAAATTAAAAGGCTGTCCAAACGTCAAATAAATGACTAATTGGACAGCCTTTTTGTGTACTAAACTCTCTTATCGCCTGCTTAATTAAAACGCAGGAATAGCTGTTTCGTCGTAGTTTTCTTCAAGGAATTGCTTTACCTCTGGGCTGGTCATAGCCTCGGCAAGTTTTTGAATCGCTTCTGATTCGGCATTGTCTTTACGTGCCACTAAAGTGATCGCGAAGTCGTTGTCTACTCCTTCGGTCAGCAGGGCATCATTTTTCGGAGTGAGGCCAAGCGGTGCTGCATAAGCAGGTGTCATCACGACTGCATCGGCATCATCATACATTCTCGCCAGCATAAGCAGATCAACTTCTTCAAATTGATAGTTTTTAGGATTTTCTGTGATATCCCCGATTGTATAATAGGGTCCTGTTTTTTCCTTTAGTGTAATAACTTCGTGCTGAGCAAGCAGTGCTAAGGAACGGTCGATGTTCGATACATCATTCGCTATTGCAATCACTGCTCCCTCTGGCAGCTGGCCAATCTCATCGTATTCCTTTGCATACACACCATAGTTAGCAAAGTAAATTGGTGTGACAGGCACTAGTTCAGCATCGTTGCTGCGATTAAATTCCTCCATGTAAGGAACATGCTGAAAGAAGTTTGCATCAACTTCTTCTGCTGCAAGTGCATTATTGGGCTGTACATTATCACCAAGCACAACAACCTCAAGGTTAACTCCTTCTTCTTCAAGCTGCGGTTTAACCAAATCTAAGATTTCCGTCATCGGCGGAATTAACGAAGCTACCTTTAGTGTGACTTCTTCTTGCTCCGGTTTCGTCTCTGTTGCTTGTTCCTTTGTTTCTTCATCTTGACCACTGCAGCCTGTTACAAATAAAAGTACAGCTGCTAATAGAAATAATAGTTTCTTCATGCTGTCATCCTCCAAGTTTATCTTTTATCAATTACTCTGGACACCGTAGTTCCAGTAAATTGAATTAGTTGTACAAGTATAACCATAATGATAATCATATACATCATCAGTTCAGTTTGAAATTGCTGATAGCCATATCTAATGGCGAAATCACCAATCCCTCCTCCTCCAACAACACCCATAATGGTCGAATATGAGATAAAGCTTATGATCGAAGTCGTTAATCCGAGCACAAGTCCTGATCTCGCTTCAATGTATAAGAATTTAAAAATAATTTCTCTGACAGAAGCACCCATAGATACGGCTGCCTCTAATACGCCTTTAGGCACATCCAAAAGCGATTGTTCCACTAGTCGTGAATAATGGGCTATTGCGATAATCGATAACGGTACTGTTGCAGCCGCCGTCCCAATCGCTGTCCCAAGCAGGAGTCTTGTAAACGGGATTAAGAAAACGACTAATAACAAGAATGGAAAAGATCGAATTACATTGACCAAAAGATTCAGGACCGAGAAAACATATCTATTTTCGAGCAATTGACCTTTTCTGCATAAAAAAAGAAAGGTACCTACAGGCAGTCCAATTAGGATGGCTGCCAGTATGGACACACCGACCATAACAAAAGTTTCGCCAATGGACTGCCAAATCTCCGCTTCATACTGCAGCATGATTTGCATATGTTACTCACCGTCCCTTTTAAGCTGCTGAACAAAATATTCGGGCCGATTGTCTATTGCCTGTATTCCTAAAGGTTCAATCGTGACGGTTTCATAGATCTCTCCTTCTGACATAACTGACACCCTGCTGCAGATTTTTTTTACAACGTCCATCTCATGGCTGACGAACACGATTGTTACGCCCAGCTGCTGGTTAATATTGTTCAAAACAGTTAAGATCTCTGCGGTTGTGTTAGGGTCAAGTGAAGATGTCGGCTCATCACAAAGCAAAACCTGCGGATTATTGGCAAGTGCTCTCGCAATAGCCACACGCTGCTTTTGACCTCCGCTTAACTGTGCCGGATATTTTTCTGCCATCTTCTCAAGTCCAACAAACTGCAGGCATTCTAACACGCGCAGACGTATATCACTTTTCCTTGAGCCTGCCAGCTGCAGTGCTACCGCTACGTTATCAAACACTGTTTTGTTGGCGACAAGATGAAAGTGCTGAAAGATCATTCCAATCGACTTGCGGGCGCGCCGAAGTTCTTTGGCACTCAAGCGTGTAAGCGTCTGCCCGTTTACTTCCACATCCCCTGTATCCGGAAGCTCTAATAAATTCATCAGCCGCAGCAATGTAGACTTCCCTGCTCCGCTCGCACCGATCAATCCGTGAATTTCGCCTTTTTCAATTGTTAAATTCACTGATTTGATCGCTTCAAACTGTGAAAAGCTCTTGCTCACATTTTGTAATGTAATCATAAAAAAACCCCCTATCCAGAAAGAACGGGTAATGGCAACGCAATTTATTATAGCTTAATAAAGGATGGATGTCATGGGGAGACCATTCCATTGCCAATCCTTGTTCCTTTTATGTATGTTTAATGAGATGATCGGCTGTTCAAAGAAATGTATGTGAAAATAAAAAATCCGAATTGCTCCTAATTCAGAAAGAATTTGAAGCATTTTTCGGATTTTAAGCAGAGCATTTATTACTAAAAACATAACGATTAGCTGTGAACAGGCTGTTCTTTACTAAGTCCAAGTGTTTCCGCTGTTGAATGCAGCAATTCCTGGAATAGGCGAGGATTCGCCTCTAATGATACTCCATAGGATGGAACCATTTCTTTAATCTTAGGCTCCCATTCATTTATTCGCTGCGGGAAGCACTTTTCTAATACTTCAAGCATGACATGAACGGCTGTTGACGCCCCTGGAGAGGCACCAAGCAAAGCAGCAACCGATCCGTCAGAAGAGCTGACAACCTCTGTCCCGAATTGCAATGTTCCTTTACCTGCAGGTGTATCCTTGATAACCTGTACACGCTGGCCGGCAACAACAATGTCCCAATCCTCTGCTTTAGCATTGGGGATAAATTCCCGCAATTCTTCCATGCGCTTTTCATTAGACAGCAAAACCTGACCAATCAGATACTTGGTTAAAGCCATTTCTTTTACCCCTGCAGCCAGCATCGTCAGCACATTATTCGGCTTTACAGACTTAATTAGATCCAGATTAGAACCAGTTTTCAAAAACTTTGGAGAGAATCCTGCAAACGGTCCAAATAATAGTGATTTTTTATTGTTGATGTATCTCGTATCAAGGTGCGGCACAGACATAGGCGGTGCTCCAACCTTTGCCTTTCCATACACTTTTGCGTGGTGTTGGGCCGCAACTTCTGGATTATTGCACACCATAAATAAACCGCTGACTGGGAATCCCCCGATCTGTTTTGATTCCGGAATACCCGTTTTTTGCAGCAGCGGCAAGCTGCCCCCTCCTCCTCCGATAAAAACAAAGGATGCTGTATGATATTCAATTTTGCCGCCTTCCATATCCTGAACCTTTAACTCCCAAGTGCCGTCACTGCTGCGCTTAATGTTTTCTACACTATGCTTATAATTCACATAAACATTCTGCCTTTTTAAGTGATTAAAAAGAATGCGTGTTAATGCACCAAAGTTAACATCCGTACCAGAATCAATTTTCGTTGCAGCAATCGGTTCTGAGGAAGTTCTTCCCTCCATCATCAGCGGAATCCATTCCTTCAGTTTTTCTGGATCACTCGAGAATTCCATCCCTTGGAATAACGCCGTGGCTGATAACGCTTCCAAACGTTTTTTAAGAAAAGTGACATTTTTTTCGCCTTCTACAAAGCTCATATGAGGAATCGGCATAATAAATTCCTGCGGGTTTTGTATAAGATTGCTTTTGACTAAATAAGACCAAAATTGTCTTGAAAGCTGAAACTGCTCATTGATCTTTACAGCCTTGCTGATATCGATGGTTCCATCCGGACGTTCAGAAGTATAATTAAGCTCACACAAAGCGGAATGGCCTGTGCCTGCATTATTCCATTCGTTCGAACTCTCTTCTCCTGCTTCTGCAAGCTTTTCAAACACTTTTATTTCCCATTCTGGAGCTAATTCCTTCAGTAAAGCACCTAAAGTCGCACTCATGATTCCAGCACCAATTAAAATAACATCTGTTTTTTTCTGTACGCTGCTCATCACAATCATCCTCATCCCCAAATTTGCCAAAACATTCGGTTAAGCCCTTCCATACCCCTTAAGAGCACACCGCACCGTGTCTAAAAAAACAATATCATAATATTATTATAATAATTTATGCAATAAAATATCTAGTATTATCTGATAATTATAAACTATTTATAGCTTGAAAAAAAGGGAAAGGTTTTGGAAATGAAAAGGAAAAATCACTTTATATTGAAAGCGCTCTAATAAAAAGAGGATTAATCCCTTAATTTCCCCTAGTATTAATAGGAATGACTACTAAACCCCATTTAGCTTCCTTTCAAAAGTATTAGGGTATAATAATTTGATTAAGAAAATTCTTCATTATAGTAATCCTCTCTTAGTTATATTCTTGAATCAAAAAAAATAAGACTGGGAGATCCCAAGTCTTATAAATCATCATGATTATACTCTTTTACAGTATTACGCCCTTCCCGCTTCGCTTTGTACAGGGCTTTATCCGCCTTTTGCAGAAGCTGATGTAAGGTTTCTTCTTCGTTTAATTCTGTTTTGGCTATCCCCATACTCACCGTTACATAAATCTTTGTACCTTCAATAATAAGGGGCTTTGATGCCAAAAGCTGCCGAAGCTCTTCAGCTATGATTTTTCCATTTGAACCATTAAGAGCAAAGACAAATTCCTCGCCTCCGTAACGGGCAAATAGCATGTCTTCATTTACTAACGAGTTACATACCTTAACGACATGTCTTAATAGCTGATCTCCTGCATCGTGTCCGTATGTGTCATTTACTTTCTTAAAGTAATCAATATCCATTAGGATAACCGATAGCGGCTGAACCTTTTTCTTTGCTTCCCAGAGCATTTGTTTAGACATCTGGAAAAAGGCTCTGCGGTTATAAATTTGGGTGAGTTCGTCATAGTCAGCTTGATGCTGCAATCTAATCTGTAATCTTTTTAGCTCTGTAATATCCGTGAAAATAATTAATAAACCTTTAGTATTACCAGCCTGCTGCAGCGGTGTTGTGCGAACCTGATAAATATGATCGTCATGATTAACCTCCCGGGAGGCAGCCGTTTCGATTGAAAAAGGAACCTGACCACCTGACAGATCATTCCAAATTTGATGAAATGGCAGACCAAACATCTTTTTATTTAATTTCGGAAACATATTTTTACATGCATGATTAAACTCAACCATTTGTTTCGCTTCATCCAAAACGATTACCCCATCATTAATGCTATGAAAGATCGCATCTTTGGCAATTGGCATAAGGGTAAACATTCGTGATGAACTAATTGACCAAATATATAAGATAGACGTTAGCCATAAAACGATTGGAACTGGATCTAGACCAGGCGGAGTTAATCCAATTAAATAGATGAAAGCCGTTGCCATTGGAACGAATTGACCAAACAATAAGGATATTAATTGGGGGCGATACACTCGTTCTGTTTCTTTCCATCTAGTGAGGACAAGAACGAAAGCAAAAAACATACTTGCAAAGGTATAGATGCCATGAACCACGTACCAAACGCCCATCTCCTGACGCACATACGGAGCACCTAATAATGGGTCGATTTCATAGACACGATAATGGAGATGATGAAAGTCATTTGTTGCTACCATGAACAGACTGATCATCGGGATTGTTAAGAGCGCAATCCATTTTTTGCGTGTTAGTTCAAATCCTAAGTAATTCATGATGAATAACAACCCAACAGGGGCGGAAAGCGGCATGGCTGTGTACTGAATGATGGTCCATAGCTTGATTTGCTCAATATTTGTAGACATTAAGCCAAAAGCTGAGGAAAAACAATATACAGTGATCAAAAAGGTGTATAAGCTAAAAACCTTCCCTATACTTGTATATTTGTGGCGATTAAGGAAGACATTTATAAACAAGTACATATTTAATACACCCGAAGTGCACACAAGGGTGATATACGCTGTTAATTCAGAATTCATAATAGAGTCCCTCTTTTGGAAATTTCCTGCTATTAGCATATACGATAACCGCTGTGCATTTCAATGCTCTTTCTGCGCATTTAGCTTCCTTTAAATGTAAAAGAACCCATTAAAAAGCGGAAAATATACATAGTGGCGCACCCATTGGGCAAACTATCCACTACCAATACAATAGAGCAAAAAGAGGGGCAACATGAACGCACAGCCACGCAGAAGCCTTTTAAAGATTAGCATGTTCGGCATCTCTTATTTAAAAGACCATAATCCTTATATGATTGCATGGTGGTCAGCCGTTTTTCCCGGCTTTGGCCACTATCTGCTTAATCAGTACATACGCGCCACGTTACTGACATTATCAGAGGTTATTATAAATACTTTAGCTCATATAAATGAAGCAATGGTCTATTCTTTTTGCGGAAAATATGAACTAGCCACCTCTATATTGGAACCCACATGGGCATTTGGATACTTGGTAATCTACCTATACACAATAGGAGATAGTTTTCGAATTGCTTTATATCAAAATAAACTTACTCATCTGGCCCTAAAAGAAAACAAAAACATACCATGTCTGGCAGTCACAGCCGCAGAAATTCAATATCTTGAGGAAAAAAGCCCGTTTTTCAGTGCTTTTTATTCTTTTTTCTTTCCGGGATTAGGGCAATTATATAACCATCGATTTGGCCTTGCCTTTTACGCGATGTTCTGGTGGTGGATCTACATCTGGCTTTCAAAGGCACATGAAGCATTATTGACCCTTTTACTCGGACAACTAGAAGCTTCTAATAGCATGCTAAACCCTCATTGGTTCTTATTTATGCCTTCTGTCTTGTTTGGATCTATTTACCAATCTTATTTAGCAACAATGGAACAAAACCAACTATTCCGCTTGGAACAAAGAACTTATCTATCCAAGAGGTATAGCAATTCGAAATTAAGAATCTTCTCATAAGCAGGTGCTTGACCATGTTGATTTTTGGATTATTTGAGCAGTCAATTGAATTAGAACAGGCACTTGCGGAGTTAGAGGAATTCTCAGTTTTAAACGAACAAATCCTTATCGTGTTTATGGATCAAAACAAGCAAGGCAGTAACAAGCAGCATCCTCCTCCTCATGATTTTGAAGTCGGAGTTGCCTGTGCCACTGGAGCTGCCGTTATAGGAGCAAGCCTTGGGTTTACCCTCATGCTTGGGCCTATTCTTTGCGGCATAATTGGCGCATTTACAGGTTTTATCACAGGATTATCCGTCTCCAAACTTCTCAATAAAGCCAAGAATCATAAAACCTTAAAGGAAAGCCGTCAGCAAGTGATCATCGTCATAGAGTCCCCTGAGTCCTTAACTTCACAAATAACGGCCATACTCCGGCGCTACCAGGCACTCTCAATTGGAGTACCAGGTAAATAGCAGGGACATTTCCAGTAATCTTGATAGCAAGAATAGATTGCAAAATAAGGTTTAATCAATTATATCTTCATCTTTTTAGCACGCTGCTCGTTTTACTCCTTATATAAAAAAAGCCAGGAGATCGCTCCCCTGGCCTTTTTATGTCAATCTTTTTCCAATAACGATGCCCCTGCAATGCCAGGGTGTGTCATTTCATATGGGTCTAATATGAGATCAAGTTCTTCTTCTGTAAGTACATCGTATTTCAGGCATAAATCTCTTATGGAGGTACCATTCAGGATCGCTTCTCTCGCAATTCTGGCAGCTACTTCATAGCCAAGATGCGGATTAACAGCGGTGATAATTCCTGCGCTCTTTTCGACATATTCCTTTAATCTTGCTTCATTTGCTTCAATGCCTTTAACACAATACTCCGTAAAACTGGTAAATGCGTTTTTCATGATGCTAATTGACTGCAGAAGATTAAAGATTAAAACTGGCTCCATTACATTCAGTTCAAGCTGCCCTGCTTCAGAAGCAAGAGAGATTGTATGATCATTTCCAATTACCTGAAAAGCCACTTGGTTAATAAGTTCTGGCATAACGGGATTAACTTTTCCTGGCATGATGGATGAACCGGGCTGTCTAGCGGGCAGTGTAATTTCCCCTAAACCTGCTCTTGGGCCTGAAGCCATAAGTCTTAAATCATTGGCAATCTTAGACATATTGGTCATACAGATTTTTAGCGCAGCAGACACTTCTGTGTAGGAATCCGTATTTTGAGTGGCGTCCACCAAGTGTTCAGCACCTTTAAAGGGCATCCCGCTTATATCAGCCAAATATTGTACAACCAGTTCAATATAGCGAGGCAAAGCGTTTAAGCCTGTCCCAACAGCAGTAGCACCCATATTCAATTCATATAAATGCTGTCTTGACTGCTTAATTCGCTTAATATCGCGACCGATTACACGGCTATATGCTTCAAATTCCTGTCCAAGCCGAATAGGTACAGCATCCTGCAGATGTGTTCTGCCCATTTTAATCACATGATTAAACTCTTTTCCTTTTTCAAGAAAAACAGTTTGCATTTTCTCCATCGTTATAATGAGCTGTTCCAGCAGACTTAAAATGGCAATATGCATAGCTGTTGGAAAAGAATCGTTTGTTGATTGGGACATATTCACATGCGTATTCGGGCTGCAATGAAAATAATTTCCTTTCTCTTCTCCAAGAAGTTCAATGGCACGATTGGCAAGAACTTCATTTATGTTCATATTAATAGATGTTCCAGCTCCGCCTTGAATTGGATCCACAATGACCTGCTCATGCCATTGTCCTTCAATCATTTCATCTGCTGCTTGTACAATTGCATTTCCAATGCCGGAATACAACTGTTTAACATCCATATTTGCCATGGCTGCCGCCTTCTTTACCATTGCCATGGCTCTAATTAGTTCAGGATGAATTCTATACCCCGTAATTGGAAAGTTTTCTACTGCCCGAAGCGTTTGTACACCATAATACGCCTCAGCAGGAACTTCCTTTTCCCCTAAAAAATCTTTCTCAATCCGAAAGTTATTCATTGATGCTAGCATAAAAGTCATTCTCCTTTTTATAAACCATCAAGCCTTATTTTCTCTATAATAAATGTTCCATTTTATACTCGTATTCACTATAAAGCGATTAGATTGAAATGGCAACATAATTGACGAAAATCCGCCTGTCACATTCATTTTAATCGATAAGACTTGCTTAAAAGAATAGCTCCCTCAATTGACAGTCTAATATTCAGTCGAGGAAGCTCTATTTTATAGAAGCGAAACAATTCTGTATAAAGTTATTGTAACCTGCTTAACATCGTCCAATTCCTTATAAATAGCAGGTATATTGTCAAGCTTCATCCAACATTTTCATTAAAATACGTTTCAGCTGGATAAACTCTTCTTCATTTAAATTCGTTTGCTCAAGGAATTTCAGCGGGATCTTTTCGGCTTGTGCTTCTGCTTGTTTTCCCTGCTCTGTTAATGTCACTTCTACTACGCGCTCATCTTCCTTTAAGCGTGTTCTTTTAATTAACCCATTCTCCTCCATTCTCTTCAGCATCGGTGTTAAAGTGCCAGAATCAAGATATAGTTTTTCACCTAATGCTTTAACAGAGATTCGATCTGTCTCCCAGAGAACGAGCAAAACTAAATATTGCGGATACGTAATGTTTAACTCCGTTAGTAATGGACGATATAATTTTGTCATTTCCCGTGTTGCTGCATAAAGCGGGAAACAAATTTGATTATCTAATTTTAATATTTCCTTCGTCATTGGTAATCACTCCTGAGTTTATTATATCAAGGAAGGGGAATAATTATATAAGATTTGACTACTGATAATTAAATTGTGTACAATTTAATAGTAAAAAATTAATTCAAAAGGAGTGTTTCATAATGTCAGCATTATATACTGCTTCATCAACAGCTTCAGGCGGCCGTCAAGGTTCCGTTAAATCATCTGATGGTACACTAGATTTGGCTCTTTCCATGCCAAAAGGATTAGGCGGCACAGAAAAAGAGGGAACAACTAACCCTGAACAATTATTCTCTGCTGGCTATTCAGCGTGTTTTGACAGTGCCCTTCAATTAGTTGCAGGACAAGCGAAAAAAAAAATTACATCTGCTGTAACAGCTGAAGTCAGCATTGAAAAACAAGGTGCAGGCTTTGGCTTAAGCGTTAAATTGATTGCTGAAATGGAAGGTGTCACACAAGAAGAAGCTGAAGAGCTTATGGAGAAGGCGCACGCAGTCTGCCCATATTCCCGTGCTATTGAAGGAAATGTGAAAGTAGAAAGGTCTGCTGTTGCAAAATAAGCCCTTAGTATAAACAAAGAAGGCCGCGATGAACGCGGCCTTCTTTCTATTCAAGATTGGCATGCTTGCCATACATTTTGTTAGAATCCAGACCCTTTTTATCCATAAAGCTTAAAATAAGGGCATCATAAAATAACAGCATCGTTTGCTCAAATAAAGATCCCATAGGCTGAATGGTTTTATAGTCCCCTTCAGATTGATCTTTTGTTACGCCAGGCAGTTTCACAACAATATCAGCCAATTCGCCAATTGTTGAGTTAGGCGAAATGGTAATGGCTGCAATGGTACCGCCAATGCTTTTTGCCTTTTCAGCAATTGCTACCAGGGTTTTCGTTTCACCTGAACCAGAACCGATGATCAATAAATCATCTTTTTCTAAATTGGCTGTTACGGTTTCACCTACTATATAAGCATCAATGCCCATATGCATCATTCGCATTACAAAGGATTTACCCATAAATCCAGATCTGCCTGCACCAGCCACAAAAACCTTTTTAGCCTTTAAAATCTGTTCGACCAATGCGTCTGCTTCAGATTCAGAGATCAAATGAACCGTTTGACTTAATTCCTGAACAATTTCTGTTAAGTATTCAGTCGTCGTCTTCATCACTAATTATCCTTGCTGGATTAGCTTTTGCATTTCTTGTGCGACTGCTTTTTTATCATCTTTACCAGTAATGCCTCCGCCAACGATTACAAGATCTGGCTGCTGCTTAATAACATCAGGAAGTGTTTCTAGTTTAATTCCGCCTGCAACAGCTGTTTTCGCATTTTTAACAACACTTTTAATCGTTGCAAGGTCTTCAAACGAGTCTTTGCCAACAGCTTGAAGATCGTAGCCTGTATGGACACAAATATAATCGACACCAAGCTCATCCAGCTCTTTTGCACGTGCAGCAATATCTTTCACAGCAATCATGTCAGCAAGAATTTGCTTGCCTTGTTTCTTTGCTTCTTCTACTGCACCTTTAATTGACTCATCTTCAGCTGCACCAAGAATCGTCACAATATCAGCACCTGCTGCTGATGCTTGACTCACTTCATAGCCAGCTGCGTCCATGATTTTCAAATCAGCAAGAACCGTCATGTTAGGAAATGCTGCTTTTACTTCTTTTACAGCTTTAAGACCTTCATTGATGACAACCGGTGTCCCGATTTCTACAACATCCACATGATCTTGAACTTCTTTAACAACTTCAATTGCTCCTGGAATATCGACTAAATCTAATGCTAGCTGTAATTTCATGAACATTCACTCCTACTGGAATATTTTGATAAGTTTAGTTAAAAACATTTACTCATCAATATACGGCTTAGTATACTGAACATATATCAAAAGAAAAAGTACGCACTTTAAAAGCATATAGTGCTAAAAAGTATACTATTTGATATAACTGGGCTGACGGAGAATCAAAAGCTACGTTATTTCTCCAAAATCACTCAGCTATATATTTTCCTTAACATTTGAAAAAGGAGACGTGAGAACAATGCCAAATTTAGGTGAAAGAACATTTAATTGTGAGAAAGAATTAACACTTGCGATTATTGGTGGCAAGTGGAAAATGCTGATACTTTGGTATCTGGGCAAAGAAGGGACGAAGCGATTTGGAGAGTTAAAGTCCCTTATGCCCGGCATTACCCAGAGAATGCTTGTCAATCAATTGCGTGAATTAGAGGACCATTTAATTGTTCATCGTGAAGTGTATCCGGTTGTCCCTCCTAAAGTGGAGTATTCATTAACAGAACATGGCCAGAGACTCATGCCTATTTTGGAATCCATGTATGAATGGGGCAAAGATTATATTGAAGATGTCCTGGAAAAAGAATCAGAAGAACAATCAGCAACAAAATAAATCTAAGAAGCCTTATCAATGATTAGCATCATTGATAAGGCTTTTTTATAGTTCCTTTTTATTCACTATTGCACTTTTATGTAACTAGATGAAAATAAAGTGCGTACTTTCACCTGCTGACTATACATAATATACTGATTTCGCAAAGCAACAATAAATAGAGATGTAACCTCTCAGAAATATATAAGAGCTGAAACTATGTATCATTTGTTGTCATTTTATCAGAAAGTAGGGCTGTTCATGGATTCTATGACCTTTGTATTATTTGGGGCAACAGGTGATTTAGCAAAAAGAAAAATCTATCCTGCACTGTTCAACTTATTTCTTGATCAGAAATTACCGAAATCCTTTTCAATTATAGGAGTTGGAAGAAATAACTGCACTGACACTGAATTTCAGGCTAAAGTAAAAGATTCGCTTTATACGTTCTCAAGACATCTTTTAAACGACGTTTCTAAAAAAAAGGAATTTGTTAAATTATTTCATTACTGCCAATTAGATGTGACCGACCCGGAAGGCTATCATAAATTGCTGAAATTAGCAGAAAAACATGAAGCAGAACAGCAAATTGCAGAGAATAGAATGTTTTATTTATCAGTTGCTCCACAACTTTTTGATGTCATTGCTCTAAATATTAAGAAAAGCGGCTTAGGTAGCACCAATGGCTGGAAGCGATTAATCATAGAGAAGCCATTTGGTCATGATGTTTCATCTGCACAAGCTCTAAATGAAAAACTAAGCAGAACCTTTGAGGAAGAGGAAATCTTTCGAATCGACCATTATCTCGGAAAACCAATGGTGCAAAACCTGGAGGCTTTCGTGCTTGCCAATCCGCTCTTAAAAGCCATTTGGAACAATCAGTTTATCTCGAATGTCCAAATTACAGCCAGCGAAACGGTAGGAGTTGAAGATCGAGCAGAATATTATGATCATACTGGAGCCATCCGTGATATGGTACAAAACCATTTGCTCCAGCTGCTTATGATGACGGCTATGCGCATTCCTGAGAAAAAGAGTGCTCATGATATCCGAAATGGAAAAAGAGAGGTAATGGAATCAATAAGACCATTAACTAAAGAGGGTGCCAAAGCACAAATAGTAAGAGGACAATATCTCGCAGGTGAAATAAACGGACAGCCGGTTGTTTCCTATAGCGAAGAAACAGGCGTTCAAGCGCAATCCAAAAATGACACTTTTATCGCTGCCCGCGTATGGATCGATCATCCGTACTGGAATGGTGTACCTTTTTATATTCGAACAGGAAAACGAATGCAGGAAAAAACAACAAAGATTGTTGTTGAATTCAGAAATTCCAGTGATCTGGATTCTGTTGAAATAGAAAACATAAAACCAAACCTATTAACGATTAGTATTTTCCCCAATGAAGGCGTTTCGCTGCAGTTAAATAGCAAAAGTCTAATGAGTGGAAAGATTGAGCCGATTAACGTGCATTTTTCTGCCAGTCAGCGCGATTTGCCAGAAGCATACGAACGATTGCTCTATGATGCTCTTAGCGGGGATCCTACCTTCTTTGCTCATTGGGAAGAAGTTGAAAGTTCATGGAAATGGGTTGAGCCGATCCTGGAAGCATTTGAAGAAGATTCCATTCCGCTGCACCATTATCCTTCAGGATCAATGGGACCTGATGCAGCCCAGCAGCTATTAGATGAATTGGGTCATAGATGGTGGTAGATAAAGAGTAAGCAAGCATAGTGGCGAGGGATAATTAAGGAGTATATGTTATATGAAAGTTGGATTAATAGGCTTAGGGAAAATGGGTTTGCATTTAGGAAAAAATTTAATAGATCATAAACATGAGGTCGTTGCCTTTGACCTAAACAGCATGGCTGTCGAAGAACTTGGTCAATATGGTGCCATCGGGTCCGAAAGCCTGAAAGAACTTGTTCAAGCTTTAACTAAACCGCGCATTCTCTGGCTGATGGTGCCTCATCCTGTCGTAGATACTGTTATCCATGAGCTTTTGTCTTACTTAGATGAAGGAGATATTGTCATTGATGCTGGAAATTCTCATTACAAAGAATCCTTAACCCGATACAGCTCGTTAAGAGAACAAGGTATCCATTTTGTTGATGTAGGGACTTCAGGCGGTATAGACGGTGCCCGAAATGGAGCTTGCTATATGATAGGCGGAGACAAAGAAGCCTGGGAAATCATAGAGCCAATATTTAAGGATACAGCAGTAGATAATGGGTATCTTTATACAGGTGAAGCAGGAAGCGGCCATTTCTTAAAAATGGTGCACAATGGCATAGAGTACGGCATGATGGCTGCAATTGGAGAAGGCTTTGAAGTATTGGAGAAAAGCCAATTTGACTATGATTATGAAAAGGTGGCAAAGGTATGGAATCATGGATCCGTCATCCGTTCCTGGCTAATGGAATTAACACAGCAGGCCTTTTCCAAGGACGCTGAACTCGATGAAATTAAAGGCATTATGAACTCGTCTGGTGAAGGAAAATGGACAGTTGAAACAGCCTTGGATTTGCAGGCTGCCACACCAGTCATTGCGCTGTCGCTGCTTATGCGCTATCGCTCACAGGAGACCGATACATTCACAGGTAAAGTTGTTGCCGCACTGCGAAATGAATTCGGGGGCCATGCGGTGGAAAAAAATAATTAAAGCGGGGAAGGGATTCCCCCCTCCCTTACTTTGCGTTTTTAATAAACACAACCTTCAGGTAATCTCCCTCAGGAAATGACTTAATGGTTTTAAAATCCTCAGGCAGTGAATATTCCTCCAAAAGCTGATACTTCTTATTTGATTCTTTATAAGCCTGATCAATAAACCCTTTAAATTTATCCATATTAAAAGAGCTGGCATTCGTTGATGCTACAATGATCCCGCCCTCTTCTGTAATGGAAATTGCTTCTTTTAAAAGATTTTTGTAGTCTTTTTCGGCACTGAATACCATCTTTTTCGATCTTGCAAAGCTAGGAGGATCGAGAATGACCATATCAAATTTCAGCTGCTTTTTCACCGCATATTTAAAGTAGCGGAATACATCTTCTACAATAATATCCTGCGCTTCGTAATCAACTCCATTGATGCTAAACTGTTCGATTGTTTTACTTAAGCTTCTATTAGCTAAATCAACACTTGTTGTTTTTTGAGCATCTCCTAAAGCTGCAAAAACGGAAAAGGCACCTGTATAGGAAAAAGTATTTAAAACAGTCTTTCCTGCAGCATATGCGTCACGGATTCTTTTTCTAACTTCCCTTTGATCTAAAAAGACCCCAACCATTGCACTTTCATTAAGATAAACGGCAAAATGAACTCCATTTTCTTTAACGATAATCGGGAATGTGCCTCTTTCTCCCGTAACAAAATCATCTTCCTCAATATATTTGCCGCTTTCAGCAAATCGTTTCTTTTGATAGATTGCTTTGTACTGTACCAATTCCTGCAATGCCCCGATAATAGATTTCCGAAAGCTATAAATTCCTTTGCTGTACCAATGAATTAGATAGTAGCCATCAAAATACTCAATCGTTAATCCGCCTAATCCATCACCCTCGCCGTTTACTACTCTGAAGGCAGTGGTTTCCTGGTTATTGAAAAATGACTTCCGGCTCTCAATGGCCTTCTTTAGTTGCTTTATAAAAAAGGACTGGTCAATTAGCTCATTCTCATTTCTAGTCAAAACCCAGCCATATCCTTTGTTTTGCTTGCCATAATAGCCTCTTGCAATAAATCTGTTCTTTTCATCTACGAGCTTAAGGATGGTACCTTCTTCTATACCATCATGCAGATTTAGAACAGACTCTTTTGAGATCAGCGGATAGCCGCCTTTAAATTTACTCACAAATTTACTCTTAACAGTTAAAGTGACATCTTTTTTCATCTTGTCATCCTATCAATAGTTTATGGTGTTGCTTAACATCATAATCATATCAGATCTGCAAGATGAAATCATTTTGCCGGGAAATAGATATCTTCAAGATCTGATTTGCTTCTTTCACTTACACTTTTAGAAAATAATATAACTATAACTACAGGGCTTATCTTATGAACATTTTGTTACAAATCCCAATCTGAATTGCTATTTGAGTGGATTTTCTTTAATTTTGATAGGGTAGTGTTTATTTCTTTCTGAAAAAACTGCATTCTATGAAAATTAGGATTGACACATTAACTGATAACGATTATCATTGAAAACGAATCTCATTACCAACTATTTTTCAAGAGTTTTGCAATACACTTCATTTTCCTGATAGCTAAGCATGTTTACATAGATTTATAACCGCTTTCAAATAAATGAAGAAAGTAATCCATTAATACAAAGGTTTAAAATGATTGCAGGCATTTCAAGTACTACTAACTTAATGACGAAAAGGATGAGAAAAAGAATGAAAGCGAACAAAAGATTTATTACCTTCATTATTTTTGCTATGACCCTATTCCTGCTTGCTGCATGTTCTGGCCAGGATTCTGATACAGCTTCAAATGAGAATGAGAGTAACTCAGACTCGTCCGAAGAGACAGCTGCTGCCGAAGAGGAAAACTCTGAATATCCAATAACGATTGAGCATGCTTTTGGTGAAACGGTTATTGAAAGCAAACCTGAACGTGTTGCTACTGTTCAATGGGCAAACCAGGATGTAGCTCTTGCTCTTGGTGTTGTGCCTGTAGGTTTTTCAGCTGCAAACTTTGGTGTTCAGGATGACAGTGGTTTATTGCCTTGGACAGCAGAAAAGCTTGAAGAACTTGGGGAAGAAAACCCGAATGTTTTCCAAGATACAGATGGCCTTGATTTTGAAGCAATTTCTGATTCAGATCCAGATGTCATTTTGGCAGCATACTCAGGCATTACCCAGGAAGACTATGATTTATTAAGTCAAATTGCTCCAGTTGTTGCATATCAAACAGGACCTTGGGCTACAACATGGCGTGAGCAAGTTCTTCTTAGCGCGACTGGTATGGGTATGAAGGAAGAAGGAGAACAGCTGATTGCAGACACGGAGAATTTAATTAAGGAAAAAGCTGCTGAACATCCTGAAATGGAAGGGAAAAAGGTTGTGTGGGTAAACTTCTCAGCTGATGATATGTCCAAACTTCACCTTTACACACCTGCAGATCCTCGTGGAGAATTCTTAATGGAGCTGGGAATGGAGTATCCTGAAAGTATTACAAACGAGATTACAGATCCTTCTAGTTACTCTTTAAGTTTAAGTGCTGAAAATGCTGATTTACTTCATGATGCTGATTTAATTGTTGGCTATGGCGATGATAGTTTATATGAGGCAGTAAAAGCTGATCCTCTATTAGGGAAGATTCCTGCCATTGAAAGAGGTTCTGTAGTATTCATCAATGGTACCTCTCCATTAGGAGCAGCTGGCAACCCGAATCCGCTTGCAATTGACTATACGATTGATGAATATTTAGAGTTAATCGGAGGAGCTATTGAAAAGATAAATGAGTAGTTTAACAGATCAAACTATAAAGCAGAAAAATGCGTATTTACCAAAAAACTTCATAATCGTATTGACTGCTTGTTTGATCCTGCTTGGTGTATGTATAGTCGCCTCTCTGGCGCTTGGCTCTCGTACTGTGAGCTGGAATGAACTGATGGCTGGCTTATTTCACAACGACGTTGACTCCTATGGGGCCAGCGTCGTTCGTCAGAGAATAAGCCGGACCATTTTCAGTTTATTTTGCGGTGCAGCACTTGGTGTTTCCGGAGCGCTTATGCAGGCTGTTACACGTAATCCCATTGCAGATCCAAGCATTTTAGGAGTCAACACAGGTGCATCCCTTTTCGTTATTTGCGGACTCGCATTCTTTAACATTAGTACTGCGGGTGAATATATGTGGCTGGCAATAGCTGGGGCGATGGTCACAGCTGTATTTGTATATGGTATTGGCTCTATGGGGCGTGGGGGTGCCACGCCTCTTAAGCTTGTTTTGGCTGGTGCCGCGACAAGTGCAGCCCTTTCATCCCTTGTCAGTGCTATTATGATTCCACGCTCTTACGTGATGGATCAATTTAGATTTTGGCAAGTAGGAAGTGTTGGCTCTGGGAATTGGGAGTCTATTTCTCTCTTTTTGCCATTTCTCATTACCGGCCTTGTCATTGGAACCCTGGCAGCTTCAGCCTTAAATGCCTTGGCGCTAGGTGATGATGTAGCAACCGGATTAGGCGTGCGTACAGGAACGCTAAGAATTATTGCCGCTTTTGCCGGGGTACTTCTATGTGGTGCAGCAACAGCACTAGCTGGTCCAATAGGCTTTGTTGGATTACTGGCTACGCATGTAATCCGTCTGATGATTGGTCCTGATCTTCGTTTCGTTATTCCAATGGCCGCCCTTTCAGGAGCCATTATATTAACCATTTCTGACGTAGCAGGCAGGCTTATCGGCAGTCCTGGAGAATTGGAAGTTGGAGTTGTAACTGCCTTTATTGGCGCTCCAATCCTGATTATTATAGCCATGAAAGCGAAAGTGCGTTCACTATGAAAAATAATTCTATTGAAATCATCAAACAAGGCAGACGTCTTAGACGCCGCCGCTGGATATTGGTCACTAGCCTCCTCTTTATTCTTGCAATCGCCCTTTGCTGTGCCATGCTTTTACTGGGAAACACGATCTACCCAGTAAACGATGTCATTCGCACTCTTTCCGGCGAACAAATTAAAGGGGTAACATTTGCTGTTAATACCATCCGTCTGCCGCGGATGCTGGCGGGTCTTTTTGCCGGCTTTGCTTTCGGTATAGCAGGATACATCTTTCAAACGATGCTGCGCAATCCACTTGCAAATCCTAATGTTATCGGAATTACATCTGGTTCAAGTGCGGCAGCAGTCTTTTGCATTGTTATACTTCATACCAGTAATACGGTTGTTTCCATTGTCTCTGTGATTGCTGCACTTATAACCGTTATACTCATTTACTTATTATCTAAAGGAAGAACGTTTTCCATCGGCCGTCTTATTTTAGTGGGGATTGGAATCCAGGCAATGCTGGACGCTTTTATTTCATATGTTCTTTTAAAAGGGGATCAGCAGGACATCCCGGCAGCCATCAGATGGCTTAGCGGCAGTCTTAATGGATCACAAATGGATGAACTTCCTCCTCTTGTAATCGCCGTACTGATTTGTACGCCTATTGTTCTTTTATTGGGGAAACATTTAAGTATATTAGAGCTTGGTGAACAAGCTGCAACTACTTTAGGCGTAAGAACAGACCTTGCAAGAATATTATTAATTGTCAGCTCGGTCTGCATGATTGCACTTGCTACTGCAACGACTGGTCCTATTGCCTTTGTTTCATTTCTGGCCGGACCAATTGCGAAAAGAATTGTCGGAATTGGTTTTTCCAGCATCATCCCTGCAGGCCTTGTAGGTGCAAATCTCGTCTTGGCAGCAGATCTGATCGGTCAATTCGCATTTGAAGTCAGATTCCCAGTAGGAATCATAACAGGAATACTCGGAGCGCCATATCTGATCTTCTTGCTCATCCGAATGAATCGAAAGGGAGACTTATGATGATATCACCGCATGTGTTTAAAGCAGAAAAAATCGAAGCTGGCTATGAAAATAAGAAGATTTTACATGAAGTAAGCTTAACCATTCCCAGCAACAAAATAAGTGTTATTATTGGCGCAAACGCCTGCGGGAAATCGACGCTTCTAAAAACATTGGCTCGGCTGATCAAGCCCACTTCCGGCAGCATCACGCTTGATGACAAACCGATCAGTAAGATTCCCGCTAAAGAATTAGCAAGAATTGTTGGACTTCTGCCGCAATCTCCAATTGTGCCTGAGGGAATATCAGTGGCCGATTTGGTTGGCAGAGGCAGGTTTCCTCACCAATCCTTATTTAGCGGCTGGACAAAAAAAGATTATGAAGCGGTCGCAGATGCCATGGATATTATGAATATCACCGAGCTTGCCAATCGCAATATCGATGAACTTTCCGGCGGTCAAAGACAGCGTGTATGGATTGCCATGGCCTTAGCACAGCAAACAGATATTTTATTTCTAGATGAACCAACCACCTTCTTAGATATTACGTATCAGGTTGAAATTCTTGATCTGTTGACAGATCTAAATCGAAAACGCGGAACAACCATTGTGATGGTTCTGCACGATATTAATTTATCGGCCCGTTATGCTGATTATATTTTCGCGATGCACAGCGGAAAGCTGGCAGCGGAGGGGAAACCATCAGACGTAATCACAAGCACCTTAATTAAAGACATTTTTGGTCTTAACTCAACTGTGATTGAAGATCCTGTTTCAGGATCGCCAAATGTAGTGCCTATCGGACGCTATCATGCTGATAGAGTATAAACTTAGAATGGGTTGCAGGAATCTTACTTGAGGAAGATTCCTCAGCCTTTGAAAACCACTGCCGAATTAAAAAAACTCCTCTAAATCGTTTAGAGGAGTTTTATCATATTAGTGATTCGTTTAGATGATTAAATAGATTTTATCTGCTCTGCCAACAATATCAATGAGTTGTTCATCATTTTTTAGAATCTGTCTGGCTATTTTTCTTCGATGGATTAGTTTAGTCCATTGTTTTTGATTACCTCTTGATACCAGTGAAAGCTATCCTTTTTAATTCTGCGCAATTCCTTTTCATTAAAATCATCTCGGTCTACATAAATAAATCCATAACGTTTCATAAAGCCTTGGCGAGAACTTAATAGATCCATCACAGACCATGGGCAATACCCAAATAGTTCTACACCATCCGCAATCGCATCATTACATGCTGCAATATGACTTTTTAAGTATTCAATACGGTAGTCGTCATGAACCTTGCCGTCTTCTGTCAGCTGGTCTCCTGTTCCCAGGCCATTTTCAGTAATAATTAATGGTAAGCGATATTTTTCATAATAATCATTTAACACTAGTCTTAATCCCATTGGATCTACTTGAATTCCGTAATCAGTAACTACTAAATTTGGATTCTTTTCAATCTTAAAGTATCCATATAAGTCAAAGTCAATATCGTTCACCTTTGTTCCAAATGGATTGGCTTCATCTGCCGGCAAATAGCTGGCAACAAGAGTGCGATAGTAGTTTAAAGCAATAAAATCTGGTTTCGCTGCCTTTAGAATTTCAGCATCTTCAGGTTTTGTGATAGGGTAAATATCACATTTTCTAAGATACTCTTTATAATAGCCAGGATAATCACCATAACAATACATCTCTAATGCGTAGTTTGTTTTAAAGTTGTCATTCATGCGTGCTGCCCATACATCTTCCGGACGGTTTGAGTTGGGATATGTCATCGTAGAAGACACCGCTGGACCGATTTTTGCATCTGGCAGCATTTCATGGCAGGCATTTGTTGCGAGTGCATGTGCAACAAACATATGGTAGTCCATCTGTGCTCTCATTCTTTCTACCTGATCAGCCGGAACATCATACATATTCATTCGAATATTCACTCGTACCATAAGGTTTTGCTCATTATTCACTTGCCAATGCTTCACACGATCGCCAAACGCTCCATAACAAACCTTTGCATACTTCTCAAACGCATATACAGATTCACGGCTCTCCCAGCCATTGTACTTTTCAACTAGAGCAAAAGGAAGGTCAAAGTGATATAGAGTCACAAATGGTATGATGTCATTCTCTAGTAAGAAATCAATTACATCATTATAGAAATCAATTCCCTTTTGGTTGACTTCTCCGTCTCCATCTGGGATGATTCTTGCCCAGGAAATGGAGAATCGGTATGTTTTTAAACCCAGTTCTTTCATTAATAAAATGTCTTCTTTATAATTATGGTAAAAATCACTTGCAACCGTGGTATCGGCTTGTACATCTGATTTCATAAATGAATTATGATCCGCAACTGTTTTCCCTTTTCCATCTTTATCCCATGCACCTTCGATTTGAAAAGCGGAGGATGAAGCTCCCCACCAGAAGTCCTCTTTAAAATAATTTTTCATCTATAACACTCCTATGCTTTAATTAATAATAATTGTCCTTCAGGTGTTGCTATGTCATTTTCTGTAAATGTGACACTTTGATACTGTGTTGAATTCGTTATAATAATCGGAGTACTAAGATCATAGCCTTTAGCTTCCATATCTTTTATATCAAAGGAAACAATTTTTGTCCCCTTTTTAATTTCATCGCCTGCTTGGATATGTGCCTTGAATCCCTCGCCCTTAAGTTGAACTGTATTCAAGCCAATATGTATCAGCATTTCTACTCCATTTTCAAACTGTAAACCAATAGCATGCAAAGTTGGATATAAGGTTGTCACTTTACAATCCATTGGTGCGACAACTTCTCCGATCTCAGGATAAATCGCAATTCCTTCACCTAATGCTCCTGAAGCAAAAACTTCATCATTTATTTGTGATAAAGGAAGTACTTTTCCTTGCAGAGGTGACGGGATTTTAATATCTCCATCTGCTTTAATGGCTCCTGGAACAACTTTATCCGTATGTTTTGGTGCTTCATCCACTTCTGCATCTTCCGGCACATCTTTAAATCCAAATATTATGGTCATTGCAGCAGCACCAAAAAATGCAATTGCGATCCCGATCAAATAACATAAGAAAGCCTTTGTACCTGCTTCAATATATACCGGAATGGTTAAAACCCCTTGGTTCGCAAAGGCTGTACCGTATGAGCCTCCCCAGCCCATTAAAGCCCCGCCTAACGCACCGCTGATGACTGCGTAGATCATTGGCTTTCTCAGTCGCAGGTTTACACCGTATATAGCTGGTTCAGTGATACCAAATAGAGCTGTTATCGTGGAAGTAGCTGCTAGTGTTTTAAGTTTTTTATTCTTTGTCTTTAAGAACACCCCTGCTGCTGCTCCTGCTTGAGAAAAGTTAGCTGCACCAGCGAAAGCTAATAGATTCTGCTGGCCGGTTTTTGCGACATCATTGATGCCGATTGGAACAATTGCTTTATGTGCGCCAAAGATCACCAGCACACACCAGATTCCGCCTATAAATGCTCCTAATAAAATGGGGCTAATGTCCATAATGACATAATAAAGCCAGTTAATGAAATCTCCTAAATAAATGCCAATAGGACCAAAAACAATTAAAGTGGCAGGTACCATGACCAATAATGTAAAAGTAGGTACCATGATAATCTTTAGAACTTCAGGTATCACACGCTCAAAGAAACGCTGAACATAAGCCATGATAAAAATTGCAATGATAATTGGAATTACGGTAGAAGTATAGTTAGCTTCTGTTATGCCAATCCCAAATAAGGTAACAGGATTTTCGCTAGTCATTAATGCAACAATGTCAGGGTAACATAGGGTTGCTGCTAATACCATTGCAATAAATTCATTTGCTTTAAACACCTTTGATGCGGCATAACCGATCACAATTGGGAAGAAGTAAAACACTGCGCTTGATGCAGCATTCAAGATAATGTACGTATTGTACTCTTTAATATCAATGCCGTAATAGAGAGTAGCGATCATGACCGCAAGAGCTAGAATCCCTTTGATCATTCCGGATGCAGCGATTGCTGGAATGATTGGTGTAAAAATAGCCGTTACTGTATTTAAAATCCGGCTCCCAATAGAACTTTTCTCTTCTTTCTTTCCTTGAGGACTGCCTAAGTCATCCAAATGCTGCATAATGTGTGCGTACACATCTTCTACTTTATTTCCTATAACCACCTGGAATTGGCCTGCACTCTCTACAACCGAGATAATTTCGTCCATATTCTCCAAGTTTTCTTTATTGGCTTTTTCTACACTTTTCAGTACAAAACGCAAGCGGGTATAACAATGTGTTAATTGCGATATGTTTTCTTTCCCTCCAACATTCGTTAAGATGTCTTGGGCCAATTGCTTTATATTCATCCTCTTAGCTCCTTCACTAGATTAATCCGCTGGCCAACGGGTAAGGAGACACTAAAACAAAAAAAGATCAAATATACACAAATACCCCATTAGAGAGCGAAAATACTCTATGGTTATTTGGTGTACATTTGATCTAGCCTGCTTTACCAGTAACATGTCAAAGTGTATCCCGTCATTAACTAAGCTATAATATATCAAGGTTTCATTTTGTTAGCAAGATTTTTTTATCACAGTTTCCTTCATTCAAAAGTATTTTATTCCTGCGCATGTTTTAATGAAGATCTTAAAGATTATTATTCTGTTAACACGAGCAAGGATATAAAAACTAAGCCCAGCTAGAGATTATACTCTGCTGGATTTAGTTTGGTTTAAATTGATTTAAAACTCTTCCTTGGCAATTGGATGTGATGCTTCATAAATGAACTGTTCCAGTTCTTCCTTATATTCCACTTCCTGCTCATTGCTCCAGTTAAAGATTTTTTTCATATACTGGATGACTGATTCCTTATGTGCTTGAACCCAGGCAATATCAAAGAAGAGGGCACTGGTTCTTCGAATAAAGAAGTCTGCTGGCTTATAGACCTGCTCATCATTTATAGCATACGTTAAACACGCATAAACGACTGGGTCAAGATTTTCTGCTATTGCTTTGTTGGCATCATCCTGATAAATAGAATACACTTGATCCACATTTGATCCATAGCGCTGCACTAATTTTTCCGCTTCAGCTTCTGTTAAGCCAAGCTTCTTTCCTTCTTCTACCTTGTTCTGTGCAAATGTGATGAATCCTTTCGAACCGCCTACATCTCCTCCAGAAATGACCATATGCTTTGTTGTTGTTCCAGGAAATTCTCTGCCTTCCTCCTTGTGGAGCTGTCCCGCCACTAAGTCAACAATGTTTTCTGCCATTTTACGGTAGCCTGTCAATTTCCCTCCAGCTATAGAGATAAATCCTGATTCTGAAACAAAAATTTCATCTTTTCTTGATATTTCAGATGGCGACTTTCCATCCTCATGTATCAATGGTCTAAGCCCTGCCCAGCTTGATTCCACATCATCTGCTGTAATCTTCACTTCTGGAAACATAAAATCAATCGCTTTTAATACATAATCACGATCTTCAACTGTCATTTTTGGATGAGCAATATCCCCCTTATAAACCGTATCTGTCGTGCCCACATATGTCTTGCCTTCTCTTGGAATGGCAAATACCATGCGCCCATCAGGTGTATCGAAGTATATTGCCTGTTTTAATGGAAAACGGCTGCGATCGAAGACAAGGTGAATACCTTTTGTCAGCTGCAGTGATTTGCCTTTTCTTGACTTGTCAATCTCCCTTAGAGTATCTACCCATGGGCCTGCAGCATTCACAATTTTCTTTGCCCGAATCTCCTGAACAGATCCATCCGTTAAATCCTCTGCTTTAATCCCAACGACTTTCCTATTTTCATATACTAGATCAGTGACCTTCATATAATTGAGAGCCAATGCGCCTTTTTCAACAGCCTTTTTCATCACTTCGAGGGTCAGGCGGGCATCATCCGTCTTGTATTCTACATAATAGCCTGCACCATTCATTCCCTCTCTTTTCAATAATGGCTCACGTCTTAACGCTTCATCTGGAGTAAACATTTTTCTTCTTTCGCTTTTCTTAACTCCCGCTAGAAAATCGTACACCCTTAAGCCAATATTGGTTGTAAAAGGACCAAAAGTTCCTCCTTTATAAAAAGGCAGCAGCATCCACTCTGGCGTTGTGACATGTGGGCCATTTTCATATACAATCGCTCTTTCCTTTCCTACTTCAGCCACAACTCCAACTTCAAACTGCTTTAAATAGCGCAATCCGCCATGGACAAGTTTCGTCGATCTGCTTGATGTGCCGGCAGCAAAGTCCTGCATTTCTACAACAGCTGCTTTCATTCCCCGGGCCACAGCATCCAGCGCAATACCCGCTCCAGTGATTCCGCCTCCAATCACAAGGAGATCCAAAGGTTCTTTTTGCATTTGATCTTTAACGTCCTGTCTTACTAAGTTTGTGAATTTCATACAAGTCAATCCTCTCGTTTTATGTTCTTCTTCTATGTCATTACAAGCTATTAAACAATGTTTTCGTTCCTGATTCTGAAGGTACAAAAAAAGAGACCACAAACCGACCCTGCTTTTCGTTGCCAAAAAAGGGTGATTGTGGTCTCTCGAGATCTCCAGCCAAATAGTATTAACTTATTTTTAGTATAACATTTGATGCATTAATTTTAAAGTTTAACGTTACAGCAATTGTAAAAAATCTATTTATATTCACGTGTTGCTTTGACCGCTTTTTTCCAGCCATTATAGAGCAATTCACGCTTTTCCTCAGCCATATTGTCTGTAAAGGTGCGATCCTTTCTCCATTGCTGTGCGATTTCTTCCTTTTCGGACCAGAAATCAACTGCAAGGCCAGCAAGAAAAGCAGCGCCTAACGCTGTCGTTTCATTCACAACAGGCCGGTCAACAGGAACTCCTAAAATATCGCTTTGGAATTGCATTAAAAAGTCATTCTGAACAGCACCGCCATCCACGCGCAATGATTTTAAATCAATACCAGAGTCTGCTGTCATTGCATCTAATACATCTCTTGTCTGGTAGGCAAGAGACTCCAATGTCGCACGGATAAAATGCTCCTTTGTTGTACCGCGTGTCAGGCCAAATACGGCTCCGCGAGCATCACTGTCCCAATAAGGGGTACCCATTCCTACAAAGGCAGGTACCATATATACGCCTTCAGTTGATTCTACTTTGGTTGCATACTCTTCACTTGCCTTGGCACTGTCGATCATTCTCATTCCATCCCGCAGCCATTGAATGGCAGATCCAGCGACAAATATACTTCCTTCCAGCGCATATTCAACTTTCCCGTCAACACTCCACGCAATCGTCGTAAGAAGTCCATGCTCGGACTTAACTCCTTCACTGCCGGTGTTCATTAACATAAAGCAGCCTGTTCCATACGTATTTTTAGCCATGCCCTTCTCAAAACATGCCTGGCCAAACAATGCTGCTTGCTGATCGCCGGCAATACCGGCAATAGGTACGTTGTAGCCAAAGAAATGATAGTCTACTGTATGTGCATAAACCTCTGAAGACTGACGGACTTCAGGCAGCATGCTTTTTGGTATATCTAAAATCTCAAGCAGCTCATCATCCCATTGCAGGTCATAAATATTAAACATAAGTGTCCGGGAAGCGTTTGAATAATCGGTTACATGCACCTTGCCGCCTGAAAGCTTATAGACCAGCCAAGTATCAATAGTACCAAATAAAAGCTCACCATTATTAGCCTTTTCTCTGGCACCTTCTACATGATCAAGAATCCATTTTACTTTCGTACCAGAGAAATAGGGATCTAAAAGCAGACCCGTTTTACTGTTAAATAATTCATTATATCCTTTGTCACGCAGTTCCTGGCAAATGTCCTCCGTTTGGCGTGACTGCCATACAATCGCATGATGTATTGGTTTCCCGGTGTTCTTATCCCAAATAACGGTTGTTTCTCGCTGGTTTGTAATGCCTATTCCTGCTACTTCCCCAGGCTCCACATCTGCCTTTCGCAGCACAGAGGCAATACAAGCAAGAATGGAAGTCCAAATTTCATTTGCATCATGCTCTACCCAGCCTGGTTTCGGAAAAAATTGTTCAAACTCCTGCTGAGCTGTCCCAACAATTTCACCCTCTTTATTAAAAAGAATAGCACGGGAGCTTGTTGTACCTTGATCCAATGCTAATATATATTTTCCCATCCGTATTCCTCCTCTTCCATCCATCATTCCTTGCCGTAATCTTTAACGTGTTAGATTGTGAATAAAAGAGAGCCCGGAACACCTTGCTCCTTGCTCTCTTCACATTTATATTCTATTAGAGAATTGTATACAACGCAGTATTTGCCAGTGTAATGAGTGTCATTAACACGGTATTTAGAATAGCACCTACATATACATTGCCCGTTTTTCTATAAAAGTAGCGATTGAAGATGGCAGCTACCAGAAGAACGGGAACCAGTCCAATGACGATAATAGAGGATAACGATTCTCCCGTATAACCTGCCGTTCCTGTCGTAAATAGTAAACCATATTGATAGCCTAAATATAAAACTAAACCGCCTATAAAGTGAACGATGGAAACGAGATAACCTTTAAATCCATCATATTTTACACTAGCTGTATTCATATTGACAGATAAGCCAATGATGAAATAGTAAATAAAGAAGAGTGGAGCATATTTTAATAAAGCAACCAGATGCTGATCTTCAAACGTTTTCACAGCTAGTGTCCACAGACGGAAATCAACCTTGAATAAAGCATCTACAAGATATAGAATTCCAAAGCCGATCGCAATTGCTGCAATAGCTGTTACGAAGGCAGCAAGAATCGTTTTAATAGAAACCTTAATTCCATAGCTATTAATCGTTGCACCTTCAGGCTTTTTAGCAATATAGTGATAGCCAACCATAATCATTAAAGTGACAATCGCGACATTAATAGCCCAATAAAGAACTGGGTTTACCGTTGGTGCTCCAAAGAATTCTGTTGTAGCTATAAGAGTATCTTGGTTTCTTAAAATAACATATTGAACCACACTCAAAACAAGCATAATAGAAGAAACGACTGTGATTGTACGCTCTGACTTTTTCACCATTGAGAAGATTAGAGCAATGGCAGAAATAGCAATAAAGACCATACTCACTTGTCTCAAGAGCCTCATTCCATATAGATCTCCACTATATAATGCAGAGAAGAATAAAGCAGGGAACAGGAGCCCAATGACAATTAAGAATAAACCTGCGAGCTTTGATCCATTTGTTTTTGCTTCTGGAAGCAGATCAGGTCTGCCAGTATAAACGTTTTTCAAGAAAGGCAGTTTTGACAGCAATGATACAACTGGTATGAATAGCATGAAGAATCCAATCAGTGCAAGGAAAGAGAACCACTCTTTATACATCCATGTCTGGCCATCCGCATCTACTGTTACAATATTGCTGTAATCAGCAAATGTCATATCATAAAAATCAATTGCGTATTCTGTAGATGTTTTTGAAAAATGATTCCAAGGGTGTGTTTCATTTGGCTGATAAATAACCCTTTTTCCGCCATTGACTTCATATATAGTGCCTGCCTCCGGATTTTCCGGATTGCCTAAAAATCCTTGACCTTCTGCTGTGCCGATGTAATTTTTCTTCACTACAGGTGCGCCGGCCGCTGCTGCGTCAGCATCAAAGAAGAATTCATCATAGATACCTGCAATTTTACCAGATGTTCTTGGACCATATGAATTGTTGATGATTTCATCTGTGTATTCCAGTGATCTCAGCCACTGATAATCAGAGCCCATTGTTAGAGAACTAAAGATTTTTCTGATGCCTGATTCCTGGAAATCCATTTCATCAAGCATAACGGCATGAGTTGACGAGAAGCCGCCCATTGAATGCCCAGAAACTGCAATGATTCCATTGCCGCTTTCATCTTTCAGAACAAAGTCCTGATCATACATATATTGAACGGCATCATAAATGGCTTGAGGCCAGAATGAGAAAAACGGAACTGGCTTTTCCATTGTACCTGTTGAATGTCCATGATCATATTGATCTAATGCTAAAACGACATAGCCTCTTTTAGACATTTCAATTGTCTGTGC
Organism: Cytobacillus gottheilii; assembly: GCF_001636345.1. Taxonomy (GTDB): domain Bacteria; phylum Bacillota; class Bacilli; order Bacillales; family Cytobacillaceae; genus Cytobacillus; species Cytobacillus gottheilii. Next base: position 323,953 of record NZ_KV440945.1, on the reverse strand, counting down.
ATCCTGCATCTCAGCAGAATTCAGATAACCGTGAGTTGCAATAATCGTTGGTCGCGGCTGTTCGTCACTTCCTTCTGGTTTATATAAGAGACCAGAAAGCTCTCCTCTTGGTGTATCAAAGTAAATCCGTGATACATCCACATCCCCACTCGAACTATTAAACTGAGAAGCTGAAAAGCTGCCAACTAAAATCAGCAATAATGAAACCACTAATAAGATGACTGTTTTTTTCATGTTTTTCATATTAATCCCCCTTTTGATCTCTCTTTAAAACTCCATCCCCAATAACGATGACCATTTTCAGAGCATAAAAAAGACACACTAAATACCCTTGAATAAATATCCAAAGCATTTAATGTGTCTCCTGATCACGGTCACTAGTTATTAACTTAAATACAGTGTATAACTATATGAAAACGGTGTCAACAAAATATTTCGGGGCAGGGTTTACAACTTTTTTCAAAAAAGTCTTCTACGTATCTTACCAAAGTTCTCTATTTGAAGTCGTAACAGCAATAGCGCCGTTTTCTATAGACTTCTCGACATCCTCTTTCGTGCGGATCAAACCGCCAGCAATCAGCGGAATACCTGTTTTTTCATGAATTTCTTCCATGATGCCTGGAATAATGCCCGGCAGCACTTCTATATAATCGGGCTGGATTTTTCTGCATACTTTCACATTGTTCTCAAGCACATGACTGTCTAATGCAAAGAGCCTTTGAATGGCGATAATATTGTGCTTTTTTGCCAAAGTAATCACATTTACTCTGGTAGAGATAATGCCATCCACCTTCACGTTATTGATTAAATATTCAATCCCGTATTCATCCATTTTAAGGCCTTGAATCAGATCCGCATGCATAAACACCTTTTTGCCATTCTTCTTAGCATACTTAACAACACTTTCTGCCTGAGAAAGGCGGGTTTCTAAAAAAATGATATATTCATGGTCTTTATTTAACGCATATTCAAAATCCTTCATATTGCGGATCGCAGGTATAACTCGATTAAACAACCTCTCACATCCTATTTCTGATTTATGAATCATTAGCACACTCGATGGCACATTAACTTTATCGGCATCATTGTACCATTTTTACACTCCTTTTACGGTACGCCTGCCTAAACAGAATTAAAAGGATTTAAGAGGAAAGAAGAGTTCCTCCAAAAGGACGTTATCATTTTTTAATTCTCCAGCGCCTGCTCTTCTCCTTCTTTCCATTCAGCAGGAAACTGTCCATAACGCCAGATAATACTTCTTTCATAAAATGCATACCATAAGTGAATACCATCTATAATCTGCTGTATTTGTTCTTCTGACTTTAGCTGTTCCTTGGTCTCCAGAAAATAAGGAAGATAGATTTCTAAATGATGATGGAACTTCACAGCAACTCCAATGTCTCGATTGATAAGCGGCTGAAGAAAGGAAATGATTTCATCGAGTTGTTCTTGAGGAATTGCCTTCTCTGTATAAAGATTATGAGCTACCAGTGATTGCTGTAATGTATACTTTTCACTTTTAAGTTTATTCCCTTTAGGGACTAGCACAAAAGGATGTAAACTTTTCCCAGCGTCTTTTGGCAGAGTTAGCTCGAAGTATAACCCCACCTTTCTAGTATTTTCAGTATGCTTCTTCGTTTTATAAGAGATATAATATATTCGGTCTTTTTGCAGCTTCGGAAAATGAAAGAACCTGGTTATTTTCATGTTCCTGCGGTTCTCAAAACCATACTTTAGAAACATTCCAGTGACATTCGGTTTTATTCTATAGCCACTGTTAGGAATAAGGTATTCAAAGAAACTATTCCAATATCTGATGCAATATTTATAGATTACGAGTGAAGAAGTACTTTTCTTTTTATTTATATCTTCATTCAGCTCTTTTTGCAGAACCCATGCCCCGCCAATCCAAAGAACACTTAAGAAGACTGCAAACTTCCATACTTCTATTAAGGAACTTTGTACAATGAGGCTTATAACTATAACTGCTAAGATAAGAGCTGCTAAAAAAACTCTCCAAAAATAACGTTTTTTCAGCTTCTTTATATATTGCTCCTGAGAGGGATCTAAAGGTTTAAAACCGAGCCATCTGCTCACCTTCTCCTTTACCTCTGGACGTTCTTCAATCTGAAGATCAGATACTTCATAAAAAAGGCCGGATTTGCGATGAGATTGAGGATTCATCTCTTTTTCGATTTTTATTTCTGCCACAGTGCTGTCATCAATTGATGAGCTAAAACTACCCCTCTGGTCGTTTATAAAATGAAAAAAAGACTCTGTTTCTTCTTTCTCTAACATCTCTAATTTAATCCATTTTCCTAAATACAGCATGTCTATTTTTCCATAAACCCAGCCTAGATTGTATTTCATATCTAAAAGCTCATCATACTTAAATTCATTCAGTGTTAATTTCCCTTTATAGCCTTTATCAATAAAAAGAAAGCGGCTATTGGTTGCGATGAACATCCCAGTAAATGTTTGATAAGTCCCGCCCATTAAGCGTAAAATCTTTTCATTATCCTTTAAAATATTGGGCAGCTCTTCAATCTCTTTTCTCATTAATTTCCTTCGATGATCACTTACATGCAGTTCTTGAAGCTGCCGCTGAACTTCTTCCATACTTGGCATGCTATCACCTCAGTTCTATGTGTACTCACCTAATTTTTAAATTTCTTTTAGCATACGTATAAGTTAGATAAATTGTTTCAAAATCATGCTGAACAACAAAACAATCATCCTAAAATTAATCTCAATATGCTGTTTTTGTAACTTTATTGCTTGATGATGTGAATAAATTTGTTTACTCAGGAGTCTAATAACATCATTTTATATTTATTCTTTAAAAGCCACAAAAAAACCGAACAATTAGTCAGGCTGTTAACCTCTGCTAATCGTTCGGATGTTTCTTGAGCTGAACCTAATGTCTCAATCTCTTTGCTTTATACCTTAATCTTTTAGAAATTGCCGGGTTCCTTTGAAATGAACAATAGGATGTTCTGCTGTATACCTATACCTTCAATAATGCCTTTCATTTTCTTATCCAACTCTTGTTCCAGGCTGCATCCGTTTCATCTTACCTGTACTTTCTTTCACCTGATCCGCTTCATGCGGAGGTTTGATCGTCATAGCAATGATGAGAGAAATAATACATAGAACGGCAATAACCGTAAAGGTTGCCTGGAAGCCTCCAAGAATCGCTGCGACAATTGATCCTGCTAAAGCACCTATTCCAAAGCCCTGATAAATGACACCATAGTTTTTACCTTGATTTTTAAGTCCAAAGAAATCGGCTACGATGGCTGGAAAAACGGTAATATTTCCTCCGAAGCAGAAGGCGATAGCTGCTACACAGGCAAAGAAAATTGGGAAGTTCAATGGCACAAAACTTAATACTGCTACCGCAATAGCTGTGGCTAATAGTGTTCCACAGACAACTTGCATTCGACCAACTTTGTCTGACAAAGCCCCTAAAATAATTCGGCCAGTGGTATTAAAGATTGCTACTAATGCTACTGCATTTGCAGCTGTGGCTACATCTAAACCAGCTAGACTCACACCAATGTCCTTAACAATACCAACTAAATATAAACCGCTCATACAAGCTGTAAAGAAGATGATAAATAGCATGTATGCCTGTTTCGTCTTAAGCATCTCTTTTACTGTATAATCTTTTTGAATTGATGCTGCTTGTGCTGTGCTCTCTCCAGAGACCTTCGCTTCTTTTAATAAGAAAGAACCGCCAACGACCATGACTAACACGATGAGTCCCCATAATAAGAAGGCTGTTGAAACACCAAATGAAGAAATGAAGCTTGCGTTGACATATTTGAAAATTAAGCTGCCTGTTCCGAATGCACCTACTGAAATTCCTGAGATTAATCCTTTTTTCTCCGGGAACCACTTAATCAAGTTACTTAATGAGGTAATATATGCCGTACCGTCAGCAAAACCGACAATAACGCCTGCAACAATGTAAAGCGTCCATAAAGAAGATACTTGGGAGCTTAAGATCAGTCCAGCACCTAATAAAATCCCAGCAGCCGCAACTAAGCGGCGAAGTCCCCACTTATCCTGCAGCTTTCCTGAGAAAAGGGTAGCAAACGCAAGTGCAAAGCTTGTGATCGAGAACGTAATGGCTGTTGCACTTAAATCCCAGCCAAATTTATCGACTAGCGGCTGGTTAAATAAACTCCATGTATAAATAGTTCCAAGTCCCATTTGCACAATGACTGTGCCTATTATAATAAGAAAGCGATTTACGTTTTGGTTTTTCATTCCGATCTCCTCTTTCTTAACGGTTTCTATACTTGAATTTTACCGCTGGAAAGCTTTATGAAATCGGTATCAGAATGAAATGCCTCAGATCTGGAATGAATGGTATTTACAAATGCATAATCTGTCGAAAGGTTTTTGATTTGCTTCTGCTGACCGGTATTTCAGCCTTTATATCTTTTAATCGGACGATATACGTATTGTTGAACCAAGGAACAATTTCATGTATTTTAGACAGGTTTACGCTATACGAACGGTGACATTTAAAGAAAATATCCTGCGGAAGTTTATCATGAAATTCGCTTATAGACATCGGCATGCTGTATTCGTCTGTTTTAGTATAAACAAGAGTCGTCTTCTCACTTGCTTCTGCGTAATAAATATCATTCACATCTGTTACGATGATATTTTCATTTTTCCGGAGGTTGATTCTGCGATTTGAATCTGAAGGAACTTCATCATGCGGCTGCTGATTCTTTTTAAAAGCTGATTCCAGCTTCGCTAACATCGCTGCAATTCTTTTTTCCTCGTATGGCTTTAATATGTAATCAAAAGCCTCTAACTCAAATGCTTGTGCTGCATGTTCCTTATAAGCTGTAGTAAAAATGATATATGGCTTTTTTGCAAACTTGCTTATACTCCCTGCAAGCAGCATGCCATCCAATGAAGGGATATTGATGTCTAAAAAGATCGCATCCACTTCTTCTTCTTGTAAAAATTTTAATACATCAAGTCCGTCTTCAAATGCAGCAACAATGTCGATCCCGCTATGCGTCTCAATTAAATATTCCAGCTCGTCCTTCGCCGGAATCTCATCTTCTACAATGATGGCTCTCATGATATCTCCTTTGTTATGTCAAAATAAACTTCCGTTCCTGGCTCCAGCCTCTGAATGACTAGACCTGTTCCATAAATTAATTTCACACGCTGATGTACATTGGATAAACCGATTTGCTTGGAGGAAACCGTCCCTTGGTATAAATGATCAATGACATCCTGCCCAATCCCCACTCCTGTATCGCGAACACTCACTCTAATTTTCCGGCCTGTATCTTTAATTGAAATCGTCACTTTCCCAGGTCCTTTTCTTTTTAAAATGCCATGAATAACTGCATTTTCAACTAATGGCTGGATCAGTAAACTTGGCAATTTTAAATGAATGTCATCTACATCGTATTCAACTTGAAGACGTTCACCAAACCTCGCTTTTTCTATTTTGATATAATTTTCTACTTGTTGCAGAGCTGTCCCAATATCAATAAGTTCTTCATCTACTTCTAAATTATATCGCATATAGCCCGATAAGCTGATGATCAGTTCTCTCGCTTTATCAGGGTCACGTCTTGTAGTAGAAGCTATTGCATTGAGTGCGTTAAATAAAAAATGAGGATTGATTTTTGTCTGCAGCGCTCTTAATTCTGCTTTATTCGCCTCTTCTTTAATCTGTTCTACTCTTGATACCTCCATCAGGGTAGAGATGATCTGCGCAAGTCCGATGGCCATTGTCTGGAGCGTATATGTAATCGTATAAGCTTTGCGGTAATAGATTTTCAGCGTTCCTGTAATAATACCCCTTTCCTCTAAAGGAATAATCAGCAGGCAATGGATCTGCGGAGTATGATGATCTGCAATATTGTTTCGGATCGTAATCTTCCCGCTGCGGATCGTCTCTTTTGTTAAATCACTAATAATTTCTTGGCCAATCTGATATTTTTCTTCTCCATAGCCCACATAGGATAGCACGTCTTTTGTATCTGTTATCGCAACGGCATCTGCTTTAATATCTTTTTTTATAATGGTACAGATGGTATGAAGAGATTCCATGTTGATGGATCGAAAATAGGGAAGTGTTTTATTCGCAATATTAAGAGCTAATTGTGACTGCTGAGCGGCAATACGTTCCTTTTCACCCTCCACACTGGCAATCATCAGCACAATTAATCCAATGCTCCCCTGTCCTAAAATCATTGGAAATGCAATCTTTGAAACGATATCCACCCCTAGTTCATATGGTTCAGCCATCATGAGTATGAGGATCATCGTTAAGATCTCACAAAACATTCCCGCTGCAATGCCATATATCCACCTTCTGGCTTTTTTCATATAGAGATAGATATAACCCGATACAACCCCAGCCAAGATACTTGTGATCAAACAGGGTATAGAGGTTACTCCCCCAATATCGATTAAATACCGGTGAACTCCTGAGACAATCCCTGTTATAATCCCCACCCATGGACCGAAAAGAATCCCTCCAGCCGTGATGGCAATTGTCCGGATATTCACAATAGAGCCTTCTACTTCTATTCCTGAGTAGGTTCCAAATAGGGCAAATAGACAGAAGATCACCGTGATAATTGATAGCTCTGTTGGAGAATGCCGATCTCTTTGCAGTATTTCTTTAAATCTCGGCACTCGCGTCATAAAAAATAGAGTAATCAGTAATAGTGCTGCTCGTTCAATTAATTGAATGAGCATTTGCAGTTCAATTGAAAGGTACAAGGCGAACAGCCTCCTTGGTGCTAGATTCTTTTATCTTAATAATATCACTGCAGCATCGCATTAATGAAATCCCGATTACACTATGTTCTTGACTCTCACTTACGAGAAACATTCATTTAACCTGACTGACTTTAAATCCTAAGAGCAGGGTACCGTCCGTCCAAAGCATTTTTCAGAAGCAATTGTATTTTCAACAGAAAGAGTGCAATTGAAAATAGCATATTCGAGGATTGGATGTTCATCTATTTGCAGTATTTAATTTCATTGAGAATTTTTGATCGTTTCTTTTGCCATTTTTACCTGTTATTGATAGATTAGAAAGGGAGGCACAATCGGACAAAATGGTTTTTTTACACAGATCATAAGCATCCTGGTGCACAGTCTTGTCCATTGCTGCTTAATTTTTCTTCAACTCATTACTCTTTTCATTAAAACCTTTCCTGTAACCTTGTGAATTCTAATGTATAGAACAAAAATGATTAGATTATACTAATCGGCGTGGTATGTTTCCCAGACATCCTCACTGTACATGCATGAAAAAATTCATCTATTACCCAGCTTTTAGTTTCCGCATCTTTGTTACAACTTTATTAATATAAATGAAAACCACCTTAAATCTGTTGACAAAGAGAATCAGTCCTATATAATAATAATTACAAATTAGTATCTATTATAGGAATTAAGTTTTCTATAATAATCTATATACTAAATCTTAGGAGGAATTTTATTATGCCATTAATCGGTAAACAAGTTGAACCATTCACATTACAAGCCTACAAAAACGGTGATTTCATCGAAGTAACAGAAGAAAACTTTAAAGGAAACTGGAGCGTTCTTTGCTTCTACCCTGCAGATTTCACTTTCGTGTGCCCAACTGAGCTTGAAGATCTTCAAAACCAATACCCAGCACTTCAAGAACTTGGAGTAGAAGTATTCTCTGCATCTAGAGATTCTCACTTCACACACAAAGCTTGGCACGATACTTCTGAAGCAATTGGCAAAATCACTTACACAATGATCGGTGACCCAGCTCACGTTCTTTCTCGTCAATTTGATGTTTTAGTTGAAGAATTAGGACAAGCTGACCGCGGTACTTTCATCATTGATCCTGACGGCGTAATCCAAGCTGTTGAAATTAATGCTGATGGCATTGGCCGTGACGCTAGTACAATCGTGAACAAAATTAAAGCGGCACAATATGTTCGCAACAACCCAGGCGAAGTTTGCCCGGCTAAATGGCAAGAAGGCAGCGATACACTTAAGCCAAGCCTTGACCTTGTTGGTAAAATCTAAGGAGGCTTCGTAACATGGCACTGGATGCAGAAATTAAGTCACAATTAAATCAATATCTTCAGCTTTTAGAAAATGACATTCTGCTTAAAGTCAGTGCAGGTACAGATGACGTTTCAAAGGAAATGCTAGCTCTTGTTGATGAGCTAGCTTCCATGTCATCTAAAATCACTGTCGAAAGAGCAGAATTATATAGAACACCTAGCTTTAGCATAAACCGTGCTGGCGAGGACACTGGCGTAACGTTTGCCGGGATTCCTTTAGGACATGAGTTTACTTCTTTAGTATTAGCATTGCTTCAGGTCAGCGGCCGTGCTCCAAAGGTAGAGCAAAGCGTCATTGACCAAATCAAAAAAATTGATGGCAAGTATAACTTTGAAACTTATGTTAGCTTAACATGCCACAATTGTCCTGATGTTGTACAAGCGCTAAACATTATGAGCGTACTTAATCCAAATATTACGCACACGATGATTGATGGAGCAGCTTTTAAAGAAGAAGTTGAAAGCAAAAACGTTATGGCAGTACCAGCTGTCTTCTTAAATGGAGAGTTCTGGAATGGCGGACGTATTTCACTGCAGGAAATTTTAGCGAAATTAGGCGAAGGCTTAAGTGCTGAAGATTTTGCAGATAAAGATCCATATGATGTTTTAGTTGTTGGCGGCGGACCAGCTGGTTCAAGTGCTGCTATTTATTCTGCTCGTAAAGGAATCCGTACCGGTATTGTTGCGGAACGCTTTGGCGGACAAATTCTTGACACTTTAAGCATCGAAAACTTCATCAGCGTAAAAGCAACAGAAGGTCCAAAGCTTGCACAAGCGCTTGAAGAGCATGTAAAAGAGTATGATATTGATATCATGGACTTACAGCGTGCAAAGCGTCTTGAAAAGAAAGACCTGTTTGAACTTGAACTTGAAAACGGAGCTGTTCTTAAGAGTAAGACCGTGATCATTTCAACTGGTGCCCGCTGGCGCAATATTAATGTTCCTGGTGAACAAGAGCTTAAAAACAAAGGTGTAGCTTACTGCCCGCACTGTGATGGACCATTATTTGCCGGTAAAGACGTAGCCGTAATCGGCGGCGGTAACTCTGGTATTGAAGCAGCTATTGATCTGGCTGGGATTGTGAAACATGTCACAGTTCTTGAGTTCGCTTCTGAATTAAAAGCAGACAGCGTACTTCAAGAGCGCTTGAATAGCCTGCCAAACGTGACAGTTGTCACTAACGCTGCAACGAAAGAGATTACTGGTACCGATAATGTGACTGGCATTACGTACACAGACCGTGAAACAAACGAAGAACACCATGTTGAACTTCAAGGTGTATTTGTCCAAATCGGTCTTGTGCCTAACACTGAATGGCTTGAAGGCACTGTTGAGCGCAACCGCATCGGTGAAATCATCGTTGACAAGCGCGGAACAACAACAATCCCTGGCGTATTTGCTGCGGGAGATTGCACAGACAGCGCTTATAACCAAATCATTATTTCAATGGGATCAGGTGCAACTGCTGCATTAGGTGCCTTTGATTATATGATTCGAAATTAATAAAAAACCCGCTCTACTATTTAAGTAAAGCGGGTTTTTTATTTGTCTTCACTGCTCTTTTGTGAAGGCTATATACATGAACTATGCTTCTGAAATATTCATATTTTTAAAATTTACAAAACTTCATATTCATTTAAAACACTTGCTACAGTGAACAGCTAAACTGAAATTACATGAATTGTACATTTCTTAAGGAGGCTGTCCGCATGTTTGCAGGTCATTTTGGTGTTGCTGCTGCCGTTAAAAGCAAAACACCTGAACTACCGCTTTTGTCTTTGTTAGTTGGCACACAATTGCTTGATCTCGTATATATTCCTTTTGAATTAGCCGGTTTAGAATCTATTGAGCCAATAGGCGATGGAGGCTACGCCAACATAATGGTTTACGCCTTTTACACACACTCATTTATCGGCGCACTGCTCATCTCAATCATAGCAGCCTTTCTAGCCAAGATCTTTTGGGGTACGAAATCGGGGCTTATTATGGGAAGTGTTGTCTTCAGTCACTGGATACTCGATTTAATCGTCCACCGTCCAGATTTACCGATCCTCCCCGGAAATGCAGGTAATTTCCCGCTGATGGGATTTGGAGTTTGGGAATCAGTCACAGCCACTCTCCTGCTGGAATTTCTCTTACTTGCAGCTGGTGCCATTCTTTACTTCAGATACACACTTAAAGCCGCAGGTCCGGAACGCAGAGGAAAAGCAATTGCGGCTGGATGTGTGATGACTGTGTTTCTCTTTGCCTCTTTAGGCTTTGATGCATTTGCCTAAGTGAATCCTGCCGATTGATCAAATCGAGAAGGCACAAGTAGCAGCTAGAGGCTGGGACATAAGTATTTAACACTCTCATAGAACCGTATGGTTAGGAAGTCATCTTTCTAATCATTCGGTTTTTTTATGATTATAATATATATTTTATTAACATGAGTGAAATGGAGCGGAGGACACTCGACTCCTGTGGGCAATAGAGGAAAGGGTGAGACCCCGCAGGAGCTTGCTCCGAGGGCTCAGCTTCCTCCCCACGGAAAGCAAGGGTCTGCAGCGCAATGGAACGGACTTGTTTAAACACCTAACCAACTTATTGAATGTTCGTATTTTAGAAAGGTTAATTTCGTTTTGTCCTAGCCTTTTTTCAATCTTATTTTGTATTTAAAGCACTCTTTTCCAGTCGCTTCTACATCATATATTTTTCAGTCTAACTATGTAATAATAATAGGTATCGACCTTATAATGCAGAAAGGAGATTTAACGATGAAATGTATCTCAATCGATTTAGACGGCACTTTGTTAAATTCTCAGCATGAAATCACTGAAACAAGTCTTAAAACATTACAAGATCTTAAAAATCAAGGACATTGTGTCATTTTAAATACCGGCCGCGCTATTGCAGATGTCATCAAAGTACCAGGCATTGCAAGCTTAGAACTGCCTACATTCTGTATAAATGGCTCCACCTTATATTCCAGAACAGGTGAATTGCTATATGAAGCAACCATCCCTGTTGAAACATATCAAGAAATTTTTACTGTACTGAAAAAGCTGGGTGTAGGTATTCTTGTTTATACCAATACCGGCGGACACCCGTCCACATTGCCTCCATTACATGGAAAAAGCGTGGATGAACTGAACACTCTTTTTCAGGAATACGATTATGATAAACTTCTAGAGCAAGAGGATGTTAAAATTTATAAAATGATTGCTCTTGTTTATAATGGGCAATTAGAAAAAATAGAAGAAATGAAGGCAGCGTTAGGACCCCACTTCGATGTTTCAATGGCATCTTCTTTTCCCAATAACTTAGAAATCACCTCTGGTGAAGCTCATAAGGGGAAGGCTCTCTTTCGATATCAAAATTTAATGAATATCGAATTTGAAGAGATTATCGCCATTGGTGATGGCGGAAATGATCTTGCACAATTTGAAGTGGCAACCACTTCAATCGCCATGGGGAACGCTCCGCTTGCCATTCAAAACGCGGCGGACATCGTGACAAAAACGAATGATGAAGATGGGTTCTCCTATGCAATGGCACAGCTTAAATTGCTGTCTGCAACTGATCCAATCATCGCTTGACTTGAAGGGACATAGGATTAATTCTATGTCCCTAAGCTTTATCTCTCCTATCCATTCCTCAGTGCACCTGCCAATTCATGCAATGATTGAGGCTGTATAATCCGGTAGTTCCTCCCTTCTTTTTGCAAAAACTGCTTCTCACAGAACTGTGTCAGCACGTGTAAAAGGTGGCGATAGGATACGCCAAGATAATCACAAACGGTTACGTGCTTCTCCTTATAGAGTCCTTCATCTGCTGTCTGCAGGATAAAATCAGCCAGCCTATTTTCCAGTGGAAAAGCAAGACTTTGAGAATACTTTGCGGCCATAAAAGTGGCTTTTAAACTTAAAAACTTGGTTAATTCACGCAGAAATTTATTATCATCCAGCAGTTGATTCCGGTAGCGATGATAGGGTATGGCAAAGCAAATCGTTTTTGTCGTTGCTTGAATTCCTTTTGTGTAATACACATCATTTAATAATTCCATTTCGCCAATATATTCGTTCTCATTAATAAAATTGATCAGCGACACTTTCCCATTTTGATGTGTGACATAGATTTTGGCTTTTCCTTCAAGAACATAAAATAAATAATGGGGCCTCATCCCCTCTTGAATGATCCATTCATCACGCCCATACTCGTGTACTTCCATTTCAACGTGAAAAGAAAATAAATGAGCGATACTATAATTCTCTACATAAAACTGCTTCTTCTGATTTTTGTAAACTTCCATCTTTCACCTCGAAAATATGAGATATCTCATATTCATTAACTTTCCTTCCATGATATCATGCATTCAGTAAGGAGGTTCATAATGAATACACAACGCTGGATGAGTACACAATTTTTTAGTTTCTTTTTGACTTGGGGAATTTTTCTCCCTTATTGGTCAGGATGGATGATTTATACAAAGGGAATTTCCGTGTCGGAAGCAAGCTTAATTATGAGCTGCGGTTTAGTTGCCAGAGGCCTGTCTACATTGTTTGCATTTCCATACTTATTAGAAAGAGTAAGCAGTAAAGCACTATTGCAATTATCTGGGATTGGCACCTTGGTGTCCATTCTATGCTATATTCCTGTTGATTCTTTTACTGGTTTATTGATTGTTACAATTGTTCTTCATTTATTCTATCCTACGTTAATGCCAGCATTAGATAGTGCAGCCAGTGTTTTAGTTCAAAATAAACAGCTTCAGCATTATGGACGAAGCCGACAATGGGGATCAATTGGTTTTGTTTCTATTGGGATTGTTTTAACCATTTTTACAGGCATGATGGGAGATGAAGTCATCCTCTGGGCACTTTTAATTGGGATGATTGGCTTTGTAGCCCTCAGCTTTATGAATGCGCCTCGTATTCTTTCTGAAAAGCCGAAAACAGATCCTAAACAAAGAGTAAGCCTTGCTCAGTTATTCCGCATTAAAAACTTTGGCTTAGTACTGATTATTGTGATTCTGCTTCAGGCAGCACATGCCACATATTATAATTATGGCTATGTTTTTCTGCAGGATATTCATGCACCTGTCTATCTGATTGGTCTGATCATTAATATTGCGGTCATAGCTGAGATTCTATTCTTTGCTACTGCCGATAAAGTGTTCAGAAAATTTTCAGTCGGATCCTTGCTATTGCTATCTGCGCTTGGTTCCACGGTTCGCTGGATTCTGGTCTTCATTTTTCCAAACGTAATTGTATTTAGCATCGCACAGACCTTGCATGCATTCTCTTTTGCAATGGGCCATTATGCTTTTATGAAATACTTAATTGCTCATATTCCACATGCACAAATTCCAAAGGCACAAGGCATCTATTCCGCACTTGCGCTTAGCTGGAGCACTTCTGTTTTCACGATTATCGGCGGCTATTTATATGAAGTGCAGCCGCAGTACGCCTTCCTCGGGATGATTCTCTGCAGTGTGCCTGCGATGATTATTGCTGCCGTGTACCAAAAGCTGGAGAATAAAGGGAAAGGCAATAGTCTTATCCAGCCGAAACAAGCATAAGATGTTGTCCAGAAGAAATCTATTGATCTTCTGAATATATATATAAGACCTGATGAGCTAATCATATTCAAAGTGGTTAGCTCATTATTATTTTAATCCTAATGCTATATTTTTTTCGTTTTAGAAGGAAATTATATAAGTGTAACGATGTCCATTATCGTTGATCAGGAGGTAATTGGCGTCTACGGGATTGCTAAAAATATTACAGATCGAAAGCTTACCGAACAAAAACTTCTAAAATTAGAAAAACTTTCAGCAGTTGGGCAGCATTGCTGATGAGGGAGAGGGCATTCCCAGGGAGCAGGCTACGTCTCCTCGGCAAACCTGCTGGATCTCCTTCTTTACTCCTGATACTCCCTAACACTAACTGCATACCGGCTATTGGGAAGATAATCAATCTCAAGCTGTCTTCCTGATAAGTTTTCATGATAATAGGTCCTTGAGATATCAAGAGAATAAACGTCTAAGATCAGTTCATTGAATTCCAACTCCATGAGGTATTCTCTTCCATAGTCTGGGTCGTCAAATTCTGTTCCAGTTGGAATCATTACTAGTGTTTCAAACTGCTTGTTTTCATAGGCCGCTTTATCTTTATAAAGAAGGGCAGATGTTTCCATAAAAGAATAAGCGCCTGACGCTGTAAAACCTGCAACTAACAGACAGACAATCCTCCCAAACCAACTGCCTTTAATGCCAACGAAAAGGGCAATAAACATTATACTAAAGCAAAGAAACAAGCTTGCAACACTATATGCACCCAACATTTCAGACACTATAAAATGTTCATCTATTAGCTCAGATACTCCCCATAAAATGAGTGTGAGAAGAAAGAAACAAGTACTGATGATCGCAATTCCACCAGCAATCGTTTCTCTTTTATCACTGCCTGAAGTACGTTTTTTTGCTTTCTTTTTTAGCTGTGTGCCCATAAGCGATTTCCCTCACCCTCAACCTATCTTATCGAGAAGACGGCCTGGCTGTTATTAATGCGACCAGACCTAATCTTCATAGATCATCTTACTGCCATTGTTTACGCCATTCCTCAACCTTTGTGGTTATTTCTTCATGTGCTTGTTCTCTCTCTGCTTCTTTGGTTTCTTTCATCTCTGAAAAGTGCTCTTTCCTTGAATCATATAAAGAATCTGCTAATTCATTAACTTCATCCTTTACTTCAACAGAAATGAGTTCTTCATTACTTAAGAAGCGAATAGCATCTTTAATTCGATTCATTTCTGATTCGGAGGCAAAATAGAGTGGATTATAAATGTCATTCATTCGTTCCATTGCCTCAACTGTTTCATTTAATGTCACACCTTGTGTCCACCAGATTTGCCCTAGAGTAGGCTCCCATTTCTTCGTCATTTCAATTTCAAGCTCAGCCGGATTATCTACAGTGACATATTCTCCTCCGCCAGAATCTGCAACCTGCTTTAGCTGCTGCTGGCCTTCGTTATCTACATTAAATCCAATAATATTGACCTTTGCTTTAATATTTTGATTCTGAAGCTCTTTTGCTGCTGCAACAGGATCTCCATTACATGTCTCTACTCCATCACTTACAATATAAACTAGGTTATAATATTCTTCTGATGGGTAAGCCTGTAAAATTTCTCCGGCTTTTTGAATCGCTCCAGCTAATGGAGTCCAGCCGCTTGCCTCAAATGAACGAAGCGAATTTGTGAAATTTTCCTTTTGGTATGCTGCTAACGGGTATACCGTTTCTACAGCTGCACATGATTTTGCCTGATCGGAATTAGCTTCTGTTCCGACATGTCCGTATGATATCAGCGAAACATTTGCTTCCTCAGGAATTTGCTCTACAAAACCCTCAATTGCTGCTTTTGCCAAATCCATTTTCGTCTTGCCTTCTAAAGCTTCTTTCATACTGCCGCTCGCATCTAATAATACTAATGCATTTACCTTCTTTTGCTTCGTTGTCACCTCATCCTCACCATCCGGCAATTCAGGCATCCTAAATCCGTGATCATACGAAGCTAATTCCTCATAATATTTTTTATAATTTCCTGAACCAAGTGTATGTACAAGGTAATCATAAACCTCTTCACTGCTTAGGCTTTTATTCTCTGTAAAATAAGTCTGAAGTTCTTCCTCGACAATTGGCTTGAATGTTTCTTGAATAAAATCAAGATATTGCTGCCGATCCCAGCTCTGCAGAGTTTCCAGCTCTGGATCCATATGTTCCTCTACCAATGTGCCAGCTTTTTGTTCTACCATTTCTTCCACTGTTCTTGCGGCAGCAGGAATTTTTTCTTCCTCAGATTCCTCCGCGGCAGGTGCAGCAGCAGATTTTGTATCCTCATTTTGTGCTTGTTCGTTCGCACATGCTGTCATAACCGCTAATGATAAAATGAATAAAACAAATATGCCACTTCTTTTTATCAAACCCATCTTTTATCCTCCTCTAGAAAATTCTACTAGTTTATGTACGATTTAGGAAAGATATGGTTTCTGAGGCTTTTGGGGGAATATAACATTATTAAGATAGGTATTTTCTACCGAAGTGGTGATTTTTCAGAATTAGTTTCTCAATTACAAAAAAAACCCGAACAATTAGACAGATGAAAAGTATCTGCTACTTGTTCGGGCATATTAGCCGCTTTTTACTTCCATCCGCCTAAAATGCATTCATACGCTGCGGACATGCTAGCGCAGGTCATCTATCGATTTAACAACAGTGTGCTGAATTGGCTTCCATTCAATCTTCTTAAATAATGCTACTAAGGATATTGGCAGGTAGGTGAACATAAAGAGCGGGAATGTGAACATATAGAAGATTTTCTTCCAGTTGGAACAGCGTATTTTATTCCACTCCATAGTTGTTGTAATGAATCCAAAGGAGAATAGAAATACATAGATTGACAGGATCCCGCCAGCTCCTCTGAACATATATTCATTGAATAGTCCTTCTCCTTCTAATAAGGCAAGAAGCAGGACAACTATATTCCCGGCAAGACTAAGAACGGAAACAATAATGATGGGCGCAAGCGTCATCATCATATCGAAACAGGAAACTCTGTTGCCTTTCCCGCGAATGATTCCATTCATCAGATCCTTGCCATACCTCATGAATACTTGGTAAAACCCTTTTGCCCAGCGAAGCCTCTGCTTCCAGGACTCACTGAAGATCGATGGCTGCTCATCATAGAAAACAGCTTTCCCGCAGTAGCCGATCTTTTCTCCTTTGATAATCTGTGCGACAGTAAACTCGATATCTTCGGTTAAAAGATGGTGGACCCAGCCGCCATTTTCTTTGATCACATCTGAATGGATTAAAAAACCTGTTCCGGAAACAGCACAGCTTGTCTTCAGATACATCCTTGGGCGATTTAGGAATTCTGCTTCATATAAAAACCAAAGTGCGTACCCAGATGTAATCCAATTTTCATCATAATTCTTTGAATTCCGGTAACTAGTTGTGACTCGGTATCCCTGATTAAAGGTTTTATTCATTTCTTGGATATAATTCTCATCTAGAAGATTGTCAGCATCGAAAACAAAATACCCATCATAGCTTTTAGAAGAGTAATCCCTTTTAATAATGTTCAGCAGATGATTGAGTGCATAGCCCTTCCCAACCACTTCTTTATTAAAGCGTTCCGTTACGATGGCCCCTGCTTGTCTGGCAATCTTAGCTGTTTGATCTGTACAATTATCGGCACATACATAAATATCATACAATTCTTTCGGGTAATTCTGATTTTTAATGCTTTGAATCAGTTGTCCAATGACAAGTTCTTCATTTCGAGCCGGTATTAGAAATGCATATTTATTGAGCGGGACTTCTTTCTCTTCTTGAGAATGATCCCTTCTTGCTTTAAACGCAACAAATATGTAGAAAACTTTATATAAAAATAACAGTGTAAACACGATTCCCAAAAAGAAAATAAACTGACTTACAATTTCTAATAGATCTTTGACCATGGTCCACCCCGCATTTTTGAATATGTGCCTGTTAGTCATGTTTTTTACTATTTCATTTCTACATCTAATTTTTATCTAAAACGGGCATATACATCCCCACTATTTATAAAGAGTTAAGTAAAAACGAATTAAATGATAAAGACTATAAGACCATAGACCATCTCCTTTTTCTGAACTTGGATTGCATATCAAAAGCCAAAAAAAAGAGTGTAATCTGAATTGCAGAGTTAAAACAAAGAACCTTTAAACCATTTTGTTAGTCATTCAGAGATCTTGAATAAAATATTCACTTTACAATGTAACAAACCTGTCCCCACTCAAAAAAGGCAGTTCCTGTAAAGGTTTTGTTAATAATTGTTAAATATGTTACTTCTTTATGAAACAAGTTTAATTAAATAGAGACGGCATAATTAATGGATTACTCGCAATTTTGAAAAAGAGGCCCGGACAAAACGAAATTAATCATTCTAAAACAATATTCAACATCTTATCTTGGGTATTTAAACTAGTCCGCTCCATTTCACTCATGTTAATAAAATAAAAAACCGAATGATTAGAAAGATGACCTTCCTAACCACTCGGTTCTATGTATGTCAAATACTTATGACCCAACTTCTTTTTATACCTATTTTATTCAAGCTGCTTACCTACTTGTAATCATTTACTGGCCCTTGGTCCATAAATACTTCTACTAGATTTAATGGGCCCATTTGAAGTCTTGGCCGGTTCTCTGAATTCGGCTTACTATAATACTCCAGCGGACTGATGATGATGCCATCATCTGTATTATGAAGGATTCCGGGTACACACGTATAAATCCGGTCATTATTATTCGCATTTTTGGAAGATATCGTGACAGACGTCCCTTTATGATTATCGATACTCATAGACACTTTATATCGATAAAATGAGCCTGTACCATTTGACTGTGCAGAGTAAACAACAGGAACAACGGCGAGAATATCATTTGTCAGTCTTAATTTAATGATCTCTGTCTTCGTTGAACCGCTGTTTCTCCCAACATCGCCCATATGTTCAACAGCTCCATTGCCATAGGTGCTAAGAGGCGGTGTGCCTTGTGCTCCAAACATGGCTACATCTATTTGTCTGCCATTCTTTGTATAAACTAAAGCATAAATATCATAATCTGTACCTGTTTTCCAAGAAACTGTAGCGGTGATTTCTGGTGTCTTTTCAATAATCACGGGTTTTTGACCTTTATCGAGACTGATATTGCCTGTTACCTTTTCCAGGCTGATCGACGAAAAAGCACTTTTACTGCTCTTACTCTGAAGCTCTGTTGCTGCCATTTTAGGTTCAGAAGAAATCATTTTCTCCTCCTCTTCAACTTCTACGCCGAAGTTTTCACATAAACCTTCAAGACCAGAATTAAACCCCCGCCATATTGATTTTGCCTTTGTCTGGCCATTTCTTACATATATTTCGAGTACGACAATACCATTTTCCGTTGTAAAACTAGATGGAATCAATTGAATCACTTCTTGATCGGTACGGATTTCCGCCTTTAAGTTTTTTACATTTGAAAACCCTGTATGATGATCCTCTGTCAATGTAATGGCTATTTTCACAATACCAGCTGGAACTTTACTCATGTCAAAGTCCATTTTATGTACTTTTGTTTGTCCAGCAATCATAGCTGGTATAAACGTCGCAGCACCAGAAGGAGCTTTTGGCTGATTATAAAAAATAATGCCGCTGTCTCCCTGTACCTTGTCAGCACCTGTTAAAAGAAAAGCCGTCAATGAAACATCAATAGTATTTGAAACATCATGGCTAACTGTTACAGTCCCTTTTGGTGAAGCTAATGCTGTGTTTGCCCCCATCTGCAGTGGTGGATTCATTGTTAAAACTCCTTCCTGGCGGTTCAGAAATAGGTATATAAATTTTCAATAGATTGTACTCAATTATATCATCAGATCCTTCGCTTCTACTGATTTTCCAGCATTTATCCAAAAGAATTTCTTGTATACCTATTTGGACAGACGGAACTCTTAGCGGCGCTACTCCAGCGAGCACGGCTAGCTTAGAACTCTTTTAGTAAAAGAAAAGCCTATTCAAGTATTGAGCTTCTTGAATAGGCTTCTTTTTATAGTTTTACAGTCATAAATATATTTAATCGACTATAATTGTGGTGCTTTTTCCATTAGTGAGGTACCGTTTTCCACCCCAAGCTCCTGCAGCCATTTGCGATAGGCAATGGTAAGTGCATCAGACTTCAGGTGCATTTCAGCTTGCAGGTCTAAGGGAAGAAGCTCCGGTTTTTGACTTTCTACAATGTCTAAATCCTGGTTAAAAATGATATCCTGAAACTCGATAAAAGGTTCATCCGGCTTATCTAAGTCATAGTTTCTCGTCAATAGCATAAACGCTTGAGATTTCTCATTTTCCATTTGATTAACAGCAAGCAAAATGGTAAATTCCTCATCATTATCGTCTGTTGTTTTCGTAAAGCGCACTGTTTTTGGATTTAGAATTTCATATACATAGTTTGCATAGCCACCCTTTGAACGGCCGTCAGGGTTCGGCTGGTACACAGGAATTTTACTAGTAATAATACGATTATCCTTAAACTCTACAGTATAATCCGCTACCTCAGCATGATCTTCATCTCCAAGCAATCCTTCGTGAACAAACATAAGATGAGAAACATCGAGAAAATTTTCAATGATTCTAGGTGCATTAGCTTTTACTTCATAAGGTCCGCAAATGGCTGTATGATAGCTATCCTGATGATATTCAGGGTAAGAAATGAGCGGTGCTGGATCATCACCCAAATTAACCCAAATCAGCCCTAGGTATTCCTCGCATTTGTAAACCGTTGCTTTTGCTTTAGGCGGAATTGGACGGCCCTTCGGCAGAGCAGGAATGTTCACACAAGCTCCTGAACAGCCAAATTCCCAGGCATGGTAGGCACATCTCAAGTTTCCATTTACCACTTTACCAAGTGATAAAGCTGCTCCTCTATGGATACATAAGTCCTTAAAAGCATGTACACCTTTTTCGTTGCGGAAGATGGCAACACGTTCACCTAGTACATATACCTGCTTCGGATCATCCAGCAATTCTTCTGCCTTACATACCGGATGCCATTCATTCCATAATCGATCTTGTTGCATAAGAGATCCCCCTTCTCGATGTTAGTTTATAGTTACGTTGACTTTGCCTGTCACTTCAGTGTCATCAAGCTTCTGCGGAAGAACTAAATTCAGAATGAGAGCCGTAACCGCCCCAACAGCTGTTCCTGAAGAAACAAAATAAGTAACGATTTCTGGAAGTCCTTGAGAAATATTGGCTGGAATCAGCACTGCAAACATCGCAAGCATAATTGATACACCAATGACCAGCATATTCCGCTCTGTAAATGGCACGTTTTTAATGACTTTGAAACCATTCATCATAATAACGACACAAAGGATAGCAAACACACTATTGATTACAACACTTGGAATACAAGCAATAACGGTCATTAGCTTTGGCATCATTCCAAGCAATACGAGTATAAAACCGCCCATGATAATCGGCTTTCTGCTCCTCACTCCTGTGATGGCAATAATACCGGCATTAGACGAATATCCAGTTACTGGCGTTCCGCCAAAGAATGAACCAACAAAACAGCCAATTCCTTCACCAAATGCTCCGCCATTTAAACGCTTATCCGTAAGCTCTTCATCCGTCACATTTCCTACTGTAAACCATGTTCCGGTCGTTTCAATCATGACAATAAAGTAAATCGCAAGCATGATTAAGATCGCATGAAGTTCAAATTCCGGCATTCCAAATGCAAAAAGACTTGGCATCTGGAACCATGCAGATGCTCCAACAGATGAAAAATCAACTAATCCAAAAAACGAAGCAACAACAGTTCCCATTCCCAGTGATAAAATAACGGATACGAGTTTCATATATTTCAGTTTGGTTTTTGATTTCTCACCAACATACATACAAAAAATCAGAATGGCTGCTGTTATGCAAGCAACTAACATATTTGTTCCAAAGCTTCCTTCTGCACTATAAATCGAATTGATGGCACTTGGCATCAATGATAGCCCAACCACCACAATAACGGTTCCTGCCACGATTGGCGGAATAAATTTTCTTACCACTTTACTAAACACTTTGAGCGGATTACCCAATAAAGCAATTAATATGGCACCTGGTATTAAGCTGCCGATCATTACACCAATTCCTGAAGTCGTACCAATGGCAGCCAATGCACTAAGCGGTACAAAGGAAGGCCCCTGCATAACAGGCAGTTTCATGGCTAAACCCGCTTGAATAATCGTTGCAATTCCGCAGGCAAGGAAGGTCATTTGAATCAGCATTGTGCTATCTGTAACAGAAAAGGATAACATTCCAGCTAAAATAACCGGCGGGATAAACAGGTCCATTGCTAGAACCTGCTGCAGACCAAGGAATAATGATTGCGAGAAGGTAACCTCTCTTTTCTGCTGCCCATCATTGCTGGCAGACTCTAAATGCTTCGTAGTACTCTCCATTTTGTCATCCTCCTACTAGGATTTGATTTTTTTATTAAGGCTATTTCTTATGCTGCCTTTTAAAAAGGCATTATGATTTCTTTCCAGCAAAACTGAACATACAAAAAAAGCTCGAAATACATGCTTCTGGAAATAGAAAAGCATGTACTTCGAGCCTTAGCGAAATACGAAAGAAGGACAAATTCCATTAAAGAAATTGATCCTGTCTCTGCTTTTCATAGCCTGTTTATTTACGGTAAACAGGTAGAAACTTGTAGGCCATATTCCTACGATTATATGAAAAACAATATTTAATTTTCATAGATATAATTCGTGTTTTTATAGAGAAAAAGTGTTACTATTTCACTATAATCACGATGATAACACAAAATACGAACATTAGGAAGGTAATTATGAATAATTATCCGCGAATTTTTGTTGGAACTGCTTTCACAAGTGATTCACCAGAGAAAATAAGTATTCTAAAAGATTATCTTTTTTGCATTAATCATAATGGCATGATTGATAAGATCGTTGCACCACTAGATGAAGAATATCAGCAATTGATTGAGACTCATAAGAAGAAAGATCACTTTCATGTTTTGGATGATGGGCACTATCTCCTGCCTGGTTTTGTGGATTTACATGTTCATGCTCCGCAATGGGCTCAATCAGGAACGGCTCAGGACCTTCCCTTATATGATTGGCTGAATACGTACACGTTTCCTTTAGAAGCTAAATACACGGATTTAGACTTTGCCCAAAGTGTTTATGGAAATTTAGTAGACACACTGCTGGCAAATGGCACAACTACTGCTCTTTACTTCGCGACCGTGCATAAGGAAGCCAGTCTATTATTGGCAGAAATATGCGCACAAAAAGGACAGCGCGGATTAGTAGGAAAGGTTGTTATGGACGACCCTGAACAAAACCCATCCTATTACCGAGACCAAGATGCCGAAACCGCACTTAGAGAGACAGAAGAGTTTATTTTAGCAGTAAAAGAACTGAACAAAACAGTAAAACAAGGTGTGTATCCAGTTGTGACACCTCGCTTTATTCCCAGCTGTTCCGATGAGGCATTAAAAGGCTTAGGCGAATTGGCTCTTAAATACGATACCCATATTCAATCTCATTGCAGTGAAAGTGATTGGGCACATCAACATGTAAAAGAAAGATTTAACAAACATGATGCCTTTGCGTTACATGACTTTGGATTACTAAGTGATAAATCGGTCATGGCTCATAGTAATTTCCTTAGTGATGAGGACGCTGCTTTATTCGCTGAAACAGGCACCGCTATTGCTCATTGTCCCTTATCAAATGCCTATTTTGCCAACAGCGTCCTTCCTCTCTATCGCTTTAGAAGAATGGGGATCGACATTGGACTAGGAACTGATATTTCTGCTGGTGCCACACCAAGTTTATATGATAATGCCAAACAGGCTGTTGTCTCTTCAAGAATGCTGGAAGACGGAGTTAACGCAAATCTTCCAGCAGATGAAAGAGGAGTAGCAAACTCACGCATTACAATTAATGAAGCATTCTATCTCGCAACCGCTGGCGGTGGAGAAAGCCTCAGCCTTCCAGTCGGCCGATTGAAAGAAGGCTATACATGGGATGTACAGATTATTGACACAAAAGCTCCTGCGGCAAAGCTGCCTATTTTTAATCCAAATGAAGATTTGTATGATATCTTTCAGAAGATCATGTACAACGTTCGGCCGGAGAATATTCGTGAGGTTTGGGTTCAGGGGGAGAAGGTTCATACCCGGTAAAATCGAATCGATACTGGAATTTAATGATGACGGTCTTTAATAAATAATAAAAACATGGCCTTTCATGCAAGGCCATGTTTTCTTATTTACTGTTTGTTCGCAATAACACTGTCCAGAAACTGATCTGCGTCACGATTAAATTTCCAGGTTAATCCGAATTGATCAACCAGCATTCCAAAGCAGGAAGACCAAGGCGTTTCCGATAAAGGCATGATTACAATTCCGCCTTTAGATAGATTCTTAAAGTATTGCTCTAATAAATTTTTATCATCCATCACTAGACTAATCAGGACATTACTTCCTTTCACCAATTCACCTGTTACACTCTTCATGGAAGGCAATAGATCTGACATCATGATTTTACAGCCTGCAAATTCTATGGATGATTCCATGATCATATTAAGTTCATTTTCCGGCATTGGAAAATTGGGATCCTGCGGAAAATCTTTGAATTTCACTTTCTTTACCTTGCTTGCATTGAGTGCCTCCGAATAAAATTCAATTGCCTCTTCTGCGTTTCCATCAAAGTTTACATAAACAATAGCTGACATATAGTTATACCTCCTTCTTTTGATAAATGAAGTATAATTTATTAGTGGTGACAGCCGTATGTCACCTTTTCTAAATAAATAAAAAAAGGTGATGTTATGGGGAAGATTGAGCGATTAATAACGATTATCATGATTTTGCTGAAAAAGGATGTTGTTTCCACAAGAGAATTTTCACACATTTTTAACGTCTCCAAAAGAACGATTCTTCGTGATATGGAAACATTGAGCCTATCAAACATTCCGATCTACTCGGTTCACGGAGTAAATGGCGGCTACGGGATCATGGAAGAATACAAGGTCGATAAACGACTCTTAAATACCTCTGACTTAGAAAATATATTGATTGCGCTTGGAGGATTGGAACAGATTTTTATGAGCGAGGAAGTGGAACTTACCATTAAAAAGATGGAAGCGATGGTTAATCCATTGGCGAAGCAAAATTCAATCCATCTATCTTTTTATAAGTGGGAAGGCCGAACTGAAGTCTCAAAAATCTTAAAGACATGCCAAAAATCAATAGCAGAACATAAGTTGATCACTTTTGACTATATAGATAAGAATGGTCTTAGCACCATTCGAACGGTCGAGCCGTATCAGCTTCATTTTAGCGAAAGCAGCTGGTATGTGAAGGGATTCTGTCTCCAGCGGCAGGGTTATCGAACGTTTAAATTATCTAGAATCGACAATCTCGCTTTAGAAGAACAAACCTTTCATCCTAGGGAACTAGCACCAGAACACGCTCATACGAGTTATCAAGATCCGCAAATCACTATAAAGGCGATCATTTCTCCTGCCATACAAGATCATTTCATAGAAAGGTATGGCCGAGAGAGTATTGAAATCGATCCCGCACAGCGCCTTCTTGCTACCATTCATGTTCCTCAGAATACGATAGGATTTCAATTTTTAGCAGGTTTCGGTACAAACCTTACGATTATTGAACCAAAATCCTATGCTGAAGAATTTCGTCATTATTTACTGGAAATCGCGAAGAATTATGCTTAATTCCCGCGGTCCATTTATGGCAGCATAAATAGAAAATGCCTTTCTAAAGTACGTACTTATATTTGCTGAAGACCATCATTCCTTCATCGGTTATTCTTCTCTATTTGTGGTAAAGTAAAATAAAACGATTCCAAGAAGGCGAAGAAAGAGTGAGTCCAATTGATTGATATCAGCAAAATGATCCAAGGGAAAAATTTAACGGAATTAGATGTGCAGATCCTTCAATACATCATTCATAATATTGACCACGTTTTACAAAAAGGAGTCCGGGAAATTGCCAAAGAAAATTTCACGTCTCCTGCAACAATTATCCGCCTATCAAAAAAAATGGGCTATACAGGATTTGTCGATCTGTATTATCACCTCCTGCCCATGATCAATAAAGTGGAAAGTCCTGAGAGCAATGAACTTGAAGACTGTTTACATATTAGCCAAAATGACTTTTTAACTCATAACACACTAGAGGATTTTGAAATATTTATCAGTAAAGTGCTGAATCTTAAGCACAAATATATTTTTATTTATGCGACCGGTTTTTCAGCTATTGCCGCAGATTATTTTTATAAGAAGCTGCTTGTATTAGGCAGGAAGACTATTTTTTCGAGCGGTACAGATTCCATTGGTGTCTTTGAAAATAACCTTGAGGATATTGGTGCTTTAGTAGTGATCAGCAAATCCGGTGAAACACAGCTGGTGATCAATAAACTGCAGGCAGCTACAGAGCATGATATTTTTACAGCCTCCTTCACAAAGGAAACAGAAAATAGAGTCGCCGAGCTTTCTGATTTGAATTTTAAAATAACAGATCCAAATAAGCTTGATGATCGCAATATGCTGCCAAGCAGCTTCTTTCCAAGCCTGCTGCTATTGTTTGAATTTATTTTTAAACAATATATTTCCCATCTCACTGCAAAAGACAAATAGAGAACTTGCCGATTGGCAAGTCTTAAAAGACGCAGACAGAGGTCTAGTTGCACTTATACTACATTCCTAAACTGAGCCATTACGTTGGATTTTCTTCTCCGATGCTCAATTATTTTTTCTGATAGTATAGTGACGAAACGTGTTTCTAGATGTGAAACACGTTTTTTATCGTGGCAAAACCATCGACTTACAAGCGCTTACATTGTAATCTAAACACATCAAAAAAATCACATAAAGGTAAGGAGGCGGCAAGATGAAAGCCAAAATGATGGAAGGAATGCAGCGCTTTTCCAAAGCCATGTTCATTCCCGTACTTATTTTGCCGATTGCAGGTATATTAATCGCATTTGGAAATTTATTTACCAATGCAAGGCTTCTAGAAGTTATTCCTTTTTTAGATAACCCGATTACTACAGGGTTTGGATCGATCTTAACAGGATCATTGGTTTCAATCCTCGGTAACCTTGGACTCATTTTCTGTGTTGGTATAACTGTCGGTTTAGCGAATCGCGACAAGGCTGTTGCTGGTTTTACGGCACTTTTAGGCTATTTAGTATTCGTTAACGCAATGAATAAATTTATGGAATTAAGCGGAGTCCTTTTTGAAGGTGATTCTCTGCAAGGTTCAGGACAAACCCTTGTCTTAGGTGTTCAAATCCTGGATATGGGTGTTTTCCTAGGAATTATTCTCGGAATTGTAACCGCTATCGTCTTTAATAAATTTGCAGATAAAGAATTTAAAGGTGCTTTTCAAATATATGGAGGCTCTCGCTTTGCCTTTATCGTGCTGATTCCTGTAGTTGTTCTATTATCGATTGCACTCACCTTTATCTGGCCGTTCTTCCAGTCTGGAATAAACAGTCTTGGAACATTGATCAATCACAGCGGCAACTTTGGTCTCTTCTTATATGGAGCATTGGAGCGTCTATTAATTCCAACAGGTCTTCACCATCTGATTTATACGCCTTTCTTATACACCTCATTAGGCGGTGCAGTAGAAGTTGGCGGACAATTATTTGAAGGAGCTAGAAACATCTATTATGCGGAAATCGCTGACCCGGCTGTAAAAGTTCTTTCTGAAAGTGTCATTTGGGATGCACGCGGTATTTCGAAGATGTTTGGGTTACTTGGGGCATGTCTAGCGATGTACCACACAGCTAAACCTGAAAATAAAGGGAAAGTAAAAGCAATCTTAATTCCAGCTGCTGTTACATCTTTTATCGCTGGAGTTACAGAACCAATTGAATTCTCATTCATGTTTGTTGCACCGCTGTTATTCGTTGTGCATGCTGGATTAAGCGGATTAAGTTTCGTCGTGTTAAATCTATTTGATGTTAGAGCAATCGGTCCAAATGGAATGATTGACTTCCTTTTATTCAACCTGCCGCTTGGAATCGAAAAAACAAGCTGGCCGATGTACATTGTAGTCGGATTAATGTTCTTTGTTGCTTACTATGTAATCTTCCGCTTCTTAATCACGAAGTTTAAGTTCAAAACGATCGGAAGAGAAGATGTAGGCAGTGAAACAAAATTATATTCCAAGCAAGAATACAAAGATAGCAAAGGAAAAGACAAAACTCAATCTCCAGCAGTACAAGGAGATGACGGACTTGCAGGCGTGATCGTCAATGCTTTGGGCGGAGCGGATAATATCCAAACTGTCACCAATTGCTATACAAGACTTCGCTTAACAGTAGATAAGCCTGAATTAGTAGATGAAGCTGTATTAAAAGGTCAAACAGGTGCCAATGGTGTCATCATTAAAGATAAAAACGTTCAAGTTGTTTACGGTTTGCAGGTAACAAGTGTACGAAAAGCAGTTGATAACTATCTAGGTTTAGAAACAAACGAATAAAACAAAATGTTTCACATGAAACAGAAAAGAACCTATTAAAATCAGAAGGGAATGGAGATACATGAAGAAATTTTCAGTTGTCATCGCAGGCGGAGGAAGTACTTATACACCAGGGATTGTTATGATGCTATTAGATAATCTGGATCGTTTTCCCCTTCGCACGTTAAAACTATATGACAATGATGGTGAAAGACAGGCTATGCTTGGGGATGCACTGGACATTGTGATGAGAGAAAAAGCACCGGATATTGAGTTCAGTTTTACAACAGATCCAGAGGAAGCCTTCACGGATGTAGACTTCTGCTTTGCACACATTCGCACTGGAAAATATGAAATGCGAGAGAAAGATGAAAAAATCCCATTAAAACATGGTGTTCTTGGCCAAGAAACTTGCGGTCCTGGCGGAATTGCTTACGGAATGAGAAGCATCGGTGATATGATTGAGATGATTGATTTAATGGAGAAATATTCACCAGACTGCTGGATGCTGAACTATTCAAACCCTGCGGCGATTGTAGCAGAAGCTTGCCGCGTTCTTCGCCCGAATTCAAAGGTATTGAACATCTGTGATATGCCTGTAGGAACACTGCGCAGAATCTCACATATCATTGACAAAGAGCCACAGGATTTAGAAGTCCGCTATTTCGGATTGAACCACTTTGGCTGGTGGACAAGCATCAAAGATAAAGAAGGCAATGAATATTTACCGGCAATTCGTGATTATGTGGCTGAACATGGCTATCTGACGCAAAAAGAAGTGGACACACAGCATACAGATGCAAGCTGGCAGGATACACATAAGAAAGCAAAAGATCTATTAGCAGTAGATCCAAGATTCTTGCCAAACACGTATTTAAAATACTATTTATATCCTGATTATGTGGTGGAGCATTCAAACCCAGATCACACAAGAGCAAATGAAGTCATTGCTGGCAGAGAAAAGACCGTCTTCTCTATGGCAAAAACAATCATTGAAAATGGAACTTCTGAAGGCTGTGAATTTGAAATGGGTGCTCACGCTACCTTTGTTGTCGATCTAGCTCGTGCGATTGCCTTCAATACACATGAAAGAATGCTTCTGATCGTAGAAAACAATGGAACCATCGCAAACTTTGATGATGACGCAATGGTTGAGGTTCCATGTATCGTAGGAAGCAACGGCCCAGAGCCACTAAGCCAAGGTAAGATTCCTGAATTCCAGAGAGCCTTAATGTATCAGCAGGTGACGGTTGAAAAATTAGTCGTTGAAGCGTATATTGAAGGCAGCTATCAGAAATTATGGCAGGCTCTAACACTTTCAAAAACAGTGCCAAGTGCAAAAGTAGCAAAAGAAATACTGGATGATCTAATTGAAGCAAATAAAGGCTACTGGCCTGAGTTACACTAAACAATAAATAAACTGAGAAAAGGCGAAAAAGTGTAAGTTCATTTTTCGCCTTTTCTATTGAATTAGAGAAATTGAGGTGAGCAAAAAGGTGACTACCTATATGCTAGGAATTGATATCGGCACCACTAGCACCAAAACCGTTTTATTTAGTGAATACGGGCAAGTTATTCAAGCTGAAAATATTGGATACCCACTATACACTCCAGATATAACAACAGCTGAACAGGATCCGGATGAAATCTTTAAAGCTGTACTGCAAGCTGTTTCGAATATTATGAAGCAGCACAATGATAAGAAGCTATCGTTTATCTCTTTTAGCAGTGCCATGCACAGTGTCATCGCAATGGATAAAAATGACGAGCCCCTTACGCCTGTCATTACGTGGGCAGACAACCGCAGTGAAGCATGGGCTCATAGAATTAAGAATGAGTTAAATGGTCATGCCATTTATAAACGAACCGGGACGCCAATTCACCCTATGTCACCTTTAAGCAAAATAGCCTGGCTGGTCCATGAACATCCTGAAATTGCTCTGGGAACGAAAAAATACATCGGCATTAAAGAATATATTTTTAAAAGACTCTTTGATCAGTATGCTGTCGATCATTCGATTGCATCGTGCATGGGCTTGATGAATCTTGAAAAACTCGATTGGGATCAAGAAGCATTAGAGGTTGCTGGCATCACATCTGCTCAGTTATCAGAACTCGTGCCAACGACTAAAATTTTTAAAGGCTGTGATCCAGCTCTAGCGAAACAAATGGGGATTGATCCTGAGACTCCTTTTGTCATTGGGGCCAGTGACGGAGTTCTCTCAAATCTCGGTGTCAACGCAATCCGAAAAGGGGAAATTGCGGTCACGATTGGGACAAGCGGTGCCATCCGGACGATTATTGATAAGCCGAAAACAGATGATAGAGAACGAATCTTCTGTTATGCCTTAACGGAGAAGCATTGGGTCATTGGCGGACCGGTCAATAATGGCGGCATGGTTCTGCGCTGGATTCGGGATGAGCTTGCAGCATCAGAAGTTGAAACGGCGAAAAGGCTGGGCATTGATCCTTACGATGTATTAACGAAGATTGCAGAACGAGTAAGACCAGGGGCAGATGGTCTCTTATTCCATCCATACCTTGCAGGTGAACGTGCTCCCTTATGGAATCCCGATGTGCGCGGATCATTCTTCGGTTTAACACTATCACATAAAAAAGAACATATGATTCGAGCAGCCTTAGAAGGGGTTGTTTACAATCTATATACTGTCTTTTTGGCACTCACAGCATGTATGGATAGCCCGGTTACCCGCATTCAGGCAACAGGCGGATTTGCACGCTCAGAAGTTTGGAGACAAATGATGGCCGACATCTTTGGAACAGAAGTAGCGGTGCCAGAAAGCTACGAAAGCTCATGTCTTGGTGCATGTCTTTTAGGCTTATATGCGACAGGAAAAATTGACTCATTTGAGCGTGTTTCTGATATGGTTGGCAGCACCTTTAAACATACACCTATGGAAGAGGCATCAAAGGAATACAGACAATTGATTCCGATATTTATCAGCTTGTCCAAAGTATTAGAAGAGGATTATACGCGTATTGCCCAATATCAGAGAGGCTTAATAAAACCTCAGTAAAAGGTTTTTTCATAACCTCCTCATAGTGCACAGTGAAAATAGAAATAATTTTAGTATAAAGCTTATTTTGGCAGTAACTATTTGCAGATGTTACTGCCTAGTCATCAAGAAAAAGGAGCAGTAGCTATGTTGAATACAATTGGTGTGATCGGTTTAGGTGTTATGGGCGGTAATCTTGCCCTGAATATGGCGGATAAGGGAGAACCAGTAGGTGTTTATAATTATACAAGTGACCTAACGGATCAGCTTATGGAAAAGCTAGAAGGACAAACCATTCGTCCCTTCTATAACATTGAAGCTTTTGTACAATCTTTAGAAAAACCGCGGAAGGTTTTCTTGATGGTAACAGCAGGCAGAGCGATTGATGAGGTCATTGCAAGCTTAACTCCTTTTCTGGAGGAAGGAGATATCATCATGGACGGCGGCAACTCTCATTATGAAGATACAGAACGCAGATATGATGAACTGCAAGGAAAAGGAATCAGATACTTAGGAATTGGCATTTCAGGCGGCGCAGAAGGAGCTCGAACAGGTCCTTCCATTATGCCTGGCGGAGATCGTGAGGCTTATGAACAAGTCGCCCCTATTCTGACGAAAATCGCTGCACAGGTTGATGGTACACCTTGCTGTGCCTATATGGGCCCTAAAGGGGCCGGCCATTTTGTCAAAATGGTACATAACGGGATTGAGTATGCAGACATGCAGCTCATCACCGAGGCTTATACTTTTTTAAAAAATCGGTTAGGGTTATCTGTTGATGAAATTGCTGATATTTTCGAATCCTGGAATGAGGGAGAACTAAAAAGCTATCTAATTGAAATTACCGCTGATATTTTACGAAAAAAAGATGATGTGACCGGCTTGCCGCTAATACAGGTGATCCTTGATAAAGCCGGGCAAAAAGGAACCGGCAAATGGACAAGCATTCAAGCGATCGATCATGGAATTCCAAACTCGATCATTACAGAATCGCTATTCGCTCGTTACCTCTCTTCTTTAAAAGAAGAACGAATGACTGCCGAAACCATTTTGTCTCTTCCTGACATAGAGCTGCAGGAGCTGGATAAAGAGGTTTGGATTGAACATGTCAGACAAGCTTTATATATGGGAAAAATATGTGCTTACGCCCAAGGGTTCACTCAATATAAAATGACTTCAGAGCAGTACGGCTGGAACTTGCCATTAAAGGATATTGCGCTTATTTTCCGCGGCGGCTGCATCATCCGCGCCGAATTTTTAAATATCATAAGTGAAGCATATGAAGGGAATTCCAGTCTAACCAATTTATTAATCTCTCCCTATTTTGCTGAGAAAACAAAAGAGTATCAAAGGAACATGAGAAAAGTCGTTTGTGAGGGTATTCAATCTGGCATCTCATTCCCAAGCTTAGGTGCCTCCCTCACCTATTACGATAGCTACCGGACAGGGACTTCCAATGCAAGCATGATCCAGGCACAGCGTGATTATTTCGGTGCTCATACTTATGAAAGACATGATTTAGAAGGCAGCTTTCATACAAACTGGCAGGAATAACGGATCGCACTATTTAAAAGCGAAGTAAGGAAATGATTGTCCTTGCTTCGCCTTTTCTAAAACCTATAAATAAGCTATACCAATATGGCCAGTTACAGGATTTTGATAAATTTCACACTTAACATCAAAAACAAATTCAATATTCTCCTTTGTAAGAACCTCTTCCGGCTTTCCATAAGTGACGACCGATCCATTTTTCAGTAAATATAAATAATCACAATACGATCCAGCTAACGTTAAATCATGCAGTGCAGCTAACGTACCGATATTGATCTGCTTGACCATTTTGATGATTTCAATCTGATATTTAACATCTAAATGATTGGTCGGTTCATCTAAAATTAAAAACTTTGGTTCTTGAGCTAATACCCGTGCCAGGATAACCCTTTGTTTTTCTCCGCCCGATAATGTTAAGAAACTGCGATTCTTATAAGCTAATAGATTTACTGTTTTTAACGCCTGCTCTACCATTTCATGATCTTTTTTTGCTTCAGAATCTAATAGTTTTTTATGAGGCGTCCTGCCCATCATCACCATTTGTTCCACTGTAAAATCAAAGCTGATTTCATTGAATTGACCTACTACGCCTATATGTTTAGCAATTTTCTTCGACTTCTCCTTTAGTACATCCATTTCACCAAGCTTTACGTACCCTTTATTTGGTGATAAAACCTTATAGATGCTTTTGAGCAGGGTTGATTTACCGCACCCATTTGGACCAAGAATACCAACGAATTGCTCGCTGTTTACACGAAGTGAGATGTCATCAACAATTTGCTTTTTCCCAATTTCAATTGAAATGTTTTCAACCTGCAGATTCAATTTAATTCCCTCCGAATCCATATCCTTTTTTAATCAGCATGTACATAAACATTGGCGCACCAATCATGGCGGTGACAACGCCGATCGGCAATTCCACTGATGGCAAAATGATTCGGGCAAAAATATCTGCCCAGATGAGAAAAATAGATCCAAATAAAATGGCAGCCGGAAGCAGTTTTCGATGATCAGAACCGACAATACTTCTAATTAAATGTGGAATGATCAGTCCGACAAATCCAACCATTCCTACAGAGGCAACCGTAATTCCAGTTAAAATCGCCGTAATGGTCATATAAATTCTTCTGTATGTACTTAAATTGATGCCCAGAGTAACGGCTGCTTCATCTCCAAGCAGCATCGTATTTAAATTCCTTGATTGAATAAGAAAATAAATAATCCCTATTAGTACGATGATTGTGAGAAGCGGTATTTCACTCCAGCGAGCACTGGCAAGGCTTCCCATGCTCCAAAAAGTAATCGTCCGGATGCCCTCAGCATTATTGGCAATATAAATAATAAAGTTTGAAAACGCGGAAAATAGAGCATTAATCACCATTCCCATTAGTACTAATTTAACGGAAGTCATCTTCCCGCCTATGCTCGAGAAGGTAAGGACAAAGACGCTGGCAAGAAGTGCTCCCGCAAACGCACCAAATGCTAAACCAAACTGAGAAAAGATCGTGCCTGCACCAAAACCAATCAGTACGGCGAATGTTGCACCTAAAGTGGCTCCTGAAGAAATCCCCAGAATATATGGGTCAGCTAGAGGATTTTGGACAGTCGCCTGCATAATCGCACCACAAAGTGCCAGAGCAGCTCCTACAAGCAAAGCCATTAAAACACGCGGAAACCGTATGCTCCATATGATATTAACACTGGATCCATTTTCGATTTCTCCACCGCCAAACATTTTATGAACTAATATTCTAAATGATTCTGAGAAAGGGATATCCACTTGTCCTAGTGAAACGCCCATCACAATAGATAATAAAAGAATGATAATAGCGCCAGAATAGATCATTGCCAAAAACGTTTTTGATTGCACAAAGCCTTTGCTTGAATGATGGTCCACTTTCATTTCCTCCAAAAGAAAAGATTGTCAAAATGAATCTCTTCCTCTATACTAATCGAGAAAGATTATCATTGTCAATTAGCCTTTCAAACTATAAAACTCAAAAGGTGGAGGAAATATGAAAAAATTCTCATGGTTAGTGTTCGCATTCGTTTTATTCCTGTTAGTTGGCTGCTCAAATCCGGAGCAATCAAATTCAGCTGATAGCTCAAACACAGAAGAAGAGACAAATACAGAAGAAACAGCTGCATCCGATTCAAACGAAACACAGTACCCGCTTACAATTGATAACTATTTAACAACCGATGGCGTTACATATGAAACACATTCTCAAACATTTGAGGAAGCACCAAGTAAAGTAGTAGCCAATACACAAGGAATGGCTGAAATTTTAGTTCACTTAGGATTAACAGACAAAATTGTTGGGGTCTCTGCACTATATGGAGAAACAGATCCTGAAATTGCTGAAGACTTTGCAAAAATTCCTGTCATTTCAGAAGGATATGCCAGCAAGGAACTTGTTGTCGGCGCAGACCCTGACTTTGTAATGGGACGTGCAGGACTATTCCAGGATGCCGAATGGGGTGTTGGTTCAATCACCGGCTTAAATGAACTAGGCATTAATACATTTGTACAGCATGCCAGTCTAACTGGTGGAACGCTTGATAGTTTATATAAAGATATTGAAGATATCGGTCAAATTTTTAACGTTCAAGATGCTGCTGCAGAATATATCAGTGAACTAAAAGAAGAACAGAGCGCGATTGAAGAAAAAGCCAGTGAAAAGCCATTAACATATGCATATGTATTCGATGGCGGTGAAGGCAAGATTTCCCCTGATCCAGGTGGAGACTATACATTTATTGCTGACATTCTTGACAACTTGAATCTAACAAATGCTTTAGCTGATAGTGAAGGAACAGTGAGTGTAGAACAATTAGTAGAAATTAATCCGGACATCTTTATCCTTTCTCATTATGCAGGCGGTCCTGATACGCAAGCTACAATTGACAGCTTCTATAACGATGAAGCACTGCAGAGCATTAATGCCATCAAAAACAAAGCGATTATGGTAATCGACTTCAACCAATTCTTTGGGTATGGTCCAACTATTTTAGACGGAGCTTCAAAGCTGGCAGATGATGTTGCTGCTAATGAGAATTTGAAATAATAATAACTTCAAAGGTTAAATTGATATTTTTATAAGAAAAGTCCTGCTCTCTCTTTTGAGAAGCAGGACTTTTCAATTTAATATTTATAAGATTGTCCGCCATCAATGGGAATAACCGTTGCATTAATGAAGTTAGCCTGATCAGATAGCAGGAATGCCACTAAATAACCCACTTCTTCAGGTTTACCGAATCGTTTCATTGGGTTTGGCTGAACAAATTGCTTTCCGACCTCTTCCCAGTTAACAGGATCCATTTGTTTCAATGACCCTTCCACCATTGGTGTCATGATTGCCCCAGGAGCAATCGCCTTGACCGTAACTCCATACTGGCCATATTCAATCCCTGAGTTTCTAGTTAAACCCACTACACCATGCTTACTTGCTGCATATCCAGATTGGTTTCCAACTCCGCGAATACCGCCAACTGAAGCTGTATTTACAACAGATCCAAAGCCTTGTTCTTTCATGACTTTTAATACATATTTCATACCGTAGAAGACACCATTTAAGTTGACGCTTACTACTTTCTCAAACTCATCACTGCCATAATTCTCTGTTAGATTTTGTTTTCCTTCAATGCCAGCATTATTAAAGAAGCCATCAATCTTCCCAAACTTTTGAACGGTTTCATTTACAAAGTTTTCAACTGCTTTCTCATCAGCCACATCCGCCGTAATCAAAAGCATCTCTGCGTTTGGCACAACTTCTAATATCTTGCTTTTTGTTTCTTCTAATGAAGCTTCATTTAAATCAACAAGCGTAAGCTTCGCTCCTTCTTTTGCAATCTGCAAAGCAGAAGAATAGCCTAAGCCTGACCCTGCACCTGTAATAATAACTACTTTTTCATCAAAACGATTCATCATTCCATTTCCTCCAGTCGCTATTATTTCTTGTACAGTGCTATATTGCACTTTTTTTCATTGATCTAAACTTTTTGATTGAGCAGTACCTTTTAAAACATAAAATAATCGTACTGTGGCTGAGCTGAGCAGCTGCAGACAAAAGAAGGAAACAGGATATAACGACCTTTTTCGTTTTCAAGAGAGTTTATAGGCTATAATAGATTTATAGCATTTGATCAGTGAACCAAGAAGGGCTAAAAACAAACATGACAACATTTAACTTGCAATCAACAGAATTTCTATATGCCTATACACATGGCCGGGAAGAAAAATCGCTCTGTGCACTGGAGCAGCGAGCCATTTTCGGGGAAGAGTCAGACCACCTTATAATCAGCACTAAAAACATAGACCCAAACAGAAGCCCTTTTATCAGAAGCAAACTTTCCATTCTTTTCTCAGGCCAATCTGTTCAAGAGATCTCTGAACAGGTTCCACAGCTCGAACTGGGCGGCCAAACCTTTAAGGTTATTTTTATGAAAATAAATGATCTTTCTGATGAGGGTAAAATAGAATACGCAGAACGCCAGCAAATTGAAAGAGAAATTGGCTGGAATGTCAATGCTGATGCGAAAATGAAAAACCCTGATATCCTTTTCGGCATTGTACCGTTTAAAGGGCTGTGGTATTTCGGCATTTACCAGGAAAATGAGAATGTTTGGCTGCACCATGTTAAGAAGCCTCAAGAATACTCAACAGCCATAAGCGCACGTCTAGCCAGAGCTGTTGTAAATATTGCGGTTCCAGATCCAGCAGGTGTCAGCGTAATCGATCCTTGCTGCGGAATTGGAACGGTTCTTGTCGAAGCACTCTCCATGGGTATTCCTATTGTTGGATCCGACCGCAATCCTTTAGCCGTAAAAGGATCCAGAGAAAATATCGCTCAATTTCACTTTGACGGAACAGTGAAGATAAAAGACATTGCCGACGAAGAAGGTCATTATGATGTGGCTATCATTGATATGCCTTACAACCTCTATTGCCGAGCGACAGAGGAAGAACTGTTCACGATCATCAAGAACGCTAGAAGAATAGCAGATCGAGTTGTGATTCTCACAATTGAAGACATGGATGAGATGATTTCCAAAGCCGGTTTTACGATCGTTGACCGGTGTGTTGCCAATAAAGGGATTAAGGCGCTATTTTCACGGCAGGTTGTTGTCTGTGAATAGAGAAAAATAGATATCTGCGGAAAAACCGTTATTTGCAAAGCGAGCAGTCCGATTTCTGCTCGTTTTTTACTTTCATCGCATCAATGGGCACAGCACAGGAGAAAGAACGATATAGCAGCTAAGCCTCTGTCCTCGTCTTTTAGGCTTGTCAGCCTGCAATTCTTGGTTTTGTCCTGCTTTTTTCAAGTATAATGAATCATATTCAGATTATATTGTGGCTTTAAGAGAATGATATAGATGACAATAATACAAAAAATGAGGTTAAAAAATGAGTAATAGCCGTTTTGCGGAGTATCAGCTGAGTGAAGAAATAAATAGAGCAATAGCCGTTTTAAAATACGAAGATCCAACAGAAGTTCAAAGCAAAGTCATTCCATTAGCATTAGAAAATCAAGACCTTGTCGTAAAAGCCCAAACTGGAAGTGGAAAAACTGCCTCCTTTGGTATTCCTCTTTGCGAAATGGTTGAATGGGAAGAAAAGAAACCACAAGCCCTTATTCTTACTCCAACGAGGGAACTTGCCGTTCAAGTCCGCGAAGACATGACGAACATTGGAAGGTTTAAACGCATTAAAGCAGTAGCTGTATACGGAAAAGAACCTTTCTCAAAACAAAGGGATGAATTGAAGCAAAAAACACATGTGGTTGTTGGCACGCCTGGACGGGTTCTCGATCATATTGACCGCGAAACTCTTGAACTGGATCAAATAAAGTACCTCATTATCGATGAAGCTGATGAGATGCTGAATAGAGGTTTCATTGATGAAGTGGAGGCGATCATTAAAGAGCTGCCTTCCAACCGAGTAACTATGGTGTTTTCTGCTACATTGCCTGCAGATATTGAGAAGCTTTGTCATCAATATATGAATCATCCTGCTCATATTGAAATTGAATCAAATGGGGTAACAGCCGATACAATTGAACATGGTTTAATTGAAGTGACTGAAGAAGAAAAAATCTCACTTCTTAAGAACATCACGATTGCAGAAAACCCAGACAGCTGCCTCATATTCTGCCGGACAAAAGAACATGTAGATACGCTATTCAGCGAACTTGATCAAGCCGGATATCCTTGTGAGAAGCTTCACGGCGGACTTGAACAAGAAGACCGTTTTGCTGTTATGGAAGGCTTTAAAATGGGGAACTTCCGTTACCTTGTAGCCACCGATGTGGCTGCGAGAGGCATTGATATTGATAATGTAAATCTCGTCATCAACTATGATGTTCCAATGGAAAAAGAAAGCTATGTGCACCGAACAGGAAGAACAGGCCGTGCCGGCAATAAAGGAAAAGCCATTACGTTTGCTACACCTTATGAAGAAAAGTTTATTAAAGCCATTGAAAGATACATCGGCTTTGAGATTCCTATTATAGAAGCTCCGAGTGAAGAGGAAATCGCTGGCGGGAAAGCTGCTTTCGAAGAAAAACTCAGCGGCCGTCGGGTTGTAAGAAACAATAAAACAGCACGAATCAACCAAGACATTATGAAGCTTCATTTCAACGGCGGCAAAAAGAAGAAAATCCGCGCTGTTGACTTTGTTGGAACCATTGCAAAAATCCCTGGAGTAACCGCAGAAGATATCGGCATTATCACCATCCACGATCAAATGTCGTATGTTGATATTCTGAACGGAAAGGGCTCACTCGTTTTACAAGCGATGGAGAATTCAACGGTTAAAGGGAAGAAATTGAGAGTTAGTAAGGCGATTAAATAGAGTATTGCTAAAAATCCCCCCTTATTCTGAGAAAAAAAGGGGGGATTTTTGACATTTAAAGTTTAAATAATAGTTATAACAAGCGAGAGCCTCCACCTGCTTAAATCCTTCTTGTCTATATAATGCAATAGTGCCCAAATGCTTGCCGTTCATCTGCCATATTTCTTCCGCTTAACCAAGATCCCACTTAATCAAAGTAAATTCTGCTTTTCCTTCAATGCTAACTATCACATTTTCGGAATCTGGAAAATAGCGCGCAGTAAATACCTCTTCACCACCATTGATAAAAATTTCCAAGGAGGAATGGTCCATAAATATGTGCAGCTTAGAAACAGAAGCTAGTTTGCAGGTTCTTGATTCTGCCTCACCCGTCTTTAAATTTCTCCTTTTTAACGTAAGTTTGCCGGTATCATAACTTAAGGATGCTTCATTTCGAAATGTAATTTTAAATGGACCATTTTTTTGGAAGTCTATAACTAATTCTGCTGAAACAGCTTCAAATTCATTATTTTTCACCAAAGCTTGATCTTTTCGAAGCTTTTTCAATTCTTCCACTGGTTTTTGAATAACTTTCCCGCCCTGAAGTTCTAATTCTCTTGGAATGGTCAGGGCATGAACCCAGCCATTCTCAACGGTTGGCTGATGTGCTTCCATCTCATCGGTAATCCCCATCCAGGCGTATAAAATAGTTCTCCCGATTTCATCTGTAAAGGTTTGCGGTGCATAAAAGTCAAAGCCGCGGTCAAGTTCAGTAAATGACCCATGCTGATACTTCAATGGCTCATAATCCAGCTCCCCGATAAAATAACCAGATTGGAATAAATTCTGATAAAAATCACCGTCTGGATTAAGTCCCTGAGGCGAAACCAATAAGACATCTTTGCCATTTAAATGAATCAGATCCGGACATTCCCACATATATCCAAAGTCCTTCAGGCCATTCATATCCGATCCGGCAATCGTCCCCGCTTCCTCCCAATGAAACAAGTCATTAGAATGAAACAAGGCTACTATCCCTTTTTCATCCAAGGTCTGTGCGCCAACAACCATATACCAGTGGTCACCTTTCTTCCAAACCTTCGGATCGCGAAAATGGGGTGTATACTGTTCGGGAAGCTTTAACACAGGACCAAGCTTTTCAAATTGAATCCCATTTTCAGACACGGCAAGGCATTGATACGTTTCCCGGGTTCCATCATCATTCTTCACATTTCCTGTGTAAAAGAGGTACAGTTTTCCATCCTCTTCTACCGCACTGCCAGAGTAACAGCCGTTTTTGTCATACCACTCATCTGGAGCCAAGGCAATTGGCTCCTCCCGCCAATAAACCATATCTTCCGACGTATAATGACCCCAAAATTTTGCTCCATGCGCCGTTTCAAACGGATTCCATTGGTAGAAAACATGATATACACCTTTAAATTGGATTAACCCATTCGGATCATTCAGCAGTCCAACCGGCGGCATAAGATGATAGTTCAGCCGGTAAGGATCATTTTTAACCTTATTTCTATATTTTTTTACTTCCTTATAAGCTTTTTGAATAAGGATTTCTGTCATTCCAGAACCTCCTCTAAAGGAATGGTGATCTTCGCAAATTGTTGTATTTAAAAAGTAGTTTCTTAGTGCGATTTCCACTCCAGGGTACTCGCTTTCCAGCGGGGCGGGTGCTGATCATCCAGGCCTGCTGTAGTCAAAGCATTACTCAGACTTGCCTATTTTCTCTTGTTCTTTATCAGAGAAGCCGAACATCCATGTCAAAACAAACGCAACAGCAACGGCAACAACGTTTACTAAAATATATTGCAGAACCTGGCCATCTAAATAAAGCAGTATGCCAGGAAGTGCGGTAACTGCCATACCCGTTGCCTTTATCCCTAGTATTGAAGCTAAAAATCCACTTGCGGCTCCGCCGATCAGTGCCATAATAAATGGTTTCCCATAACGAAGGTTTACCCCGAAAACAGCTGGCTCGGTGATTCCCAAAAAGGCTGATAATGAAGATGGCAGAGCCAATGCCTTTAATTTTGCAGATTTTGTTTTTAATCCAACTGCCAAAGCCGCTCCCCCCTGTGCAGCTACCGCACCAGTTACAATAGCGTTATATGGGTTGTTATTAAACTCAGCAAGCAGCTGAATTTCCAGCATATTGAACACATGGTGGACACCTGTGATGACGATTAGCTGATTCAGTCCGCCGATTAATAGTCCGGCTAGACCAAATGGCCATGAAAGGACATGTGTGGCAACATCTAAAATTCCTTGTTCAACTGCATGGAAAATAGGTCCGATCACTAATAGTGAAAGAGCAATCATCACAAGCAATGTAAGAAACGGTGTAAGAATTAAGTCTAATGATTCAGGTGTGCGTTTTCTAATCGCTCTTTCAAGCTTTGCTCCAATTAGACCCGCAATAAATGCTGGAATAACGGATCCCTGGTAACCAACGACTGGAATAAAGTCGAAGAAGCGCAGTGCTTCCACATTCCCGCCTGCAACATCATAGGCATTTGGCAGCGAAGGAGATACGAGCATAAGACCAAGAACCAAACCAATAATCGGCGTTCCTCCAAATACCCTAAACGTTGACCAGGCAACAAGTGCTGGCAGGAAAGCAAATGCTGTATCTGTTAAAACCTGTGTGAACAGCAAAAAGTTTTCTGAGATATCATCCGGCTGCATGCCAAAGAGGTCTAATATTTGTTCTTGCATAACCAAGCCGCGGATCCCCATAAATAATCCGGTTGCGACTAACACAGGAATAATGGGTACAAAAACATCTCCAAAAGTACGGATTGCCCGTTGAAATTTCGATCCGCTTTTGATTGCTTCTTGTTTCTGTTCGGAAGCAGATGTCGTATCAAGCCCCAAACTTGTTATCTCTTCATAAATTCGATTAACTGTGCCAGTGCCAAAGATAATCTGGTATTGACCAGAGTTATAGAACGCTCCTTTTACTTTATTGATTTGTTCTACTTGTTCCTGATCAACTTTTTCCTTATCGATGACCATAATTCTTAATCTTGTTGCACAATGGGCTACTGATTGAATATTATCCTTGCCGCCAACAGCCTCCATTACATCTTGTGCAATTTTGCGATTTTCCGACATTTTAATCACCCCTGTTTGTTTGTGGAATCGATTCCATATAACTAAGAGTACACTAACTTTTTAGAATATTCAACTTTATGGTATCGATTCCATGTTTGACAAAAATAAAGTGTAATCAAAATCCGCAATAATGAAATCGATTACACCGTCATTATATACTTGAACGTTCAATAAGTCTATATTCTACTTTCCTGATTTTTTCATGAGTATTTCTACCATTTATTTGATCTAATAATAAATCAGCTGCTTCAAGTCCCACTTCTTCCATTGAGAAATCAATGGTCGTTAAGGACGGAGAAACGAATCTGGATAGTTCTGATGCCCCCATTCCTGCTACGGCGATATCATCTGGTATGGATAAACCTGCTTCTTTAATATATTGCATAGCGCCAATAGCAAGCCGGTCTGTTACAGCAAGCACCGCATCAGGCTTTTGTTTAGAATTTTTGACGATTTCTCTCATTGAATGATAGCCAGAGTCCACATCAAAAATCCCCTGTTGAACCCAGCAGTCTTCAATCGGCAGGTTAATTTCTTTCATTGCATCCAAGTAGCCAGCTT
The DNA here is from genome assembly GCF_001636345.1 of Cytobacillus gottheilii. GTDB lineage: Bacteria > Bacillota > Bacilli > Bacillales > Cytobacillaceae > Cytobacillus > Cytobacillus gottheilii. The sequence goes on along the minus strand of NZ_KV440945.1, from coordinate 280,662 downwards.
TTCTTAAATAGCCAACCGAGCGGTCCTCTTCGTGTACGCCTATAAATGCAATATGCTTGTACCCTTTTTTAATCATAAGGTTAACCAAATCTTTAGAGGCCTGATAATCATCAAAAAGCACATTGGAAATTTTCGATATCTGCTGCCCTACTGTTACAAATGGGATTTTCAGCTGGCTGATTTCCTCAACTAAAGGCTGATTAATAATTGTCGTAGATAAAATAATTCCATCCACATGCCTGCTTTTCAATAGCCTTAAATACTCGATCTCCTTTTCAGGAACAAGATTTGTATTGGTTAAAAGAATCTGATAGCCTTCTTTTGCAAACACTTCGTCCAAACCTTTTACAAGACGGCTCGATGTTTCAGTGCTGATTTTAGGAAGAATAACACCAATCACCTTCGTTTTTTTCGTCCGTAAAGATTTAGCATTTTCGCTGGGTATATACCCTGTCTCCTTGATTACCTTTAAAACTCTCTTCTTAACATCTTCACTCACGTAACCATTATTATTGAGAACTCTTGAAACGGTTGTGCGCGAAACACTTGCCCTTTCAGCTATTTCTTTAATCGTTATCATGAATAGACCTCCTGGGCACCAAATAACCGTATAGTTTGTCATATGTATTTTAACAAAAAATATCTGGAGATTAAAATTTTTTCCTGTCCCTTACATGTATAAGGGTAAATGGTTTACCCTGCATCTCATTTGGCAATAATGAAAACAACGAAAATGAAGGAGTGATGTCCAGTGAAAAAAAATATACTATTGGTGGGTATTTTACTGGTTTTATCCATCGTTCTTGCTGCTTGTGGTGATAATGATGAAGTAGAAAACCCTCCAGAGAACGCTGCAGAGAGCAATCAGCAGCAGACAGAAGAAAATAATACAGCTAACGAAAGCACTGACAATACTGGATATAATTTTACACACTTTGATCTTGATGCAGATTATCAAGATCATAATGATGCTCTTGATGTTGACTATGAAAATGAAACAAATGACCAAATGGAGGCATCCTACCGTGATCAATCACAGGATATCGATTTAAATGGTGACGCAGCGATGGAAGAACTAGACAGTATGTTTTCTTCTTTTAACTTTGATGAAAATACACCAGATGAAGAAGTTTTAACTACAGTAAGTGAGGCATTCAGCATACCTGAAGACGCGCAAAATATTGAGTTAGAGATTCAATTTAGCGGTGGAGCTGAGAAGGAATATCGGAAGTAGATTGGTGGGAGGCTTGGGGTTCAAGTCTTCCTTCAATTTTTGAAAGGCAAAGAGAAAAACCCAAACTACTAATAAGCCTAGTAGTTCGGGTTTATAAATATGCCTCTGCCTTTTCAAGCTTTGTTAATGTTTCTTTTTCTTTCCGCGTTTTTTCTCTCCGCCTACTTTCATAATCACGGCAGTTAGAGCATCAATTGTAATGGTATCTTTGGATAATTCAAATCCAGATGGGTCTTTCACTTCTTTAATCCCTGCTTCATCACTGTCTACTATTACTTTGCCGCCGCTTAAATCGTAGTCATCAAGCGTAAGTGTCCGTTCTTGATCGTCGGCATTAATGAATACATAATACGATTCCTTCTCGGACTCTTTGGCGTGATAGCCAATAATTAAATCCTGCTCCTGTATTTCTGGGGCGTCGATAAGAGTTACGTTATTGTTTACTTCATTTCTCGTACCCAATGTAAAGGCATCCGTGGAGCGGCGCAGTTCAATAAGTCCCTCTGTATAGTTCTTTGTCTCTGTTTGGACAGGATATTTTTTTGCATTTGTGGCTTTTTCCCAATCAAACTTATTCACGGCATCACTTGAATCATAGGAATCATGGATGAAATATGGGTATTCAAATGGATTGCCGTCTTTATCCGTCATAAACGTTGATTTGTATGGCGGATTGTCTACAGGATTCTTGAAATCCTCGTGCCGGAATTGCTTTGTTCGGCCATATTCCTGACCAGAATGCAGGAAGGCTGTTCCCTGTGATGTCAGCACCAGGGTATTTCCAAGTCGAATGCGCTTATGAATTTCTTCTTCATGAGCTTTCGGATCTTTTTTAATCGACTGTGCGATTACGTCATGAAGAGTTAAATTGTCATGTGCAGCAATGTAAGTTAGAACATCGCCAGGGTCATCTGCCAGGAAATTATGCGGATTGGCAGTCACATTATCGAAAATCTGCTGAATATTCCTTGGTCCGCCCGTTAAAAAGCGAGGTTCCCCTTCTGAACCGAAACCAGATTTCAGCTCATTTCTAATTTCATCAGAGAATGACGCAACGCTATCTGTATGCTGCATCCAATCCTGATCCGCCGGCATCACCTCTCCGCCAGTCTCATCGCCCGCGTATGTTCTCCATCCTTCTCCAACCATAATGATGTTGGGATTCAGTTCTTTTGCTTTGTCATAGGCGATTTGGATGGTCTCGGCATCATGGTCTCCCATCATGTCGAAGCGGAATCCATCCACTTTAAACTCATCCACCCAATAAGTGATCGAATCAACAAGGACTTTTCTGGCCATTTCATGTGTCGTGCCTAAACGCCCGCCGCCAAAACTCTCTCTTGGCGTCCCATCTGCATCCATAAAGTGATAGTAATTCGGTTCGAGATTTTCAAAAATTTCTACCTTTGCTGTATGGTTGTACACGACATCAAGGACGACGCCCATATCACGCTTGTGAATTTCCTTAATTAACTTTTTAAATTCCTTTATCCTTTTCTCGGCGTCATCCGGATCTTCCGAATACATGCCTGTTAATGAAAAATAGCTATGCGGATCATAACCCCAGTTATAATTGTTGTCACTGGATGAATACTCTAGAAGCCTTTTACGATCATATTCATTTACATTGTAAAAGTTCATGACCGGAAGCAGCTGAATATGAGTAACGCCTAAATCCTCCAAATAATCCAGCTTCTCAATGAATGCAGAAAATGTTCCATAATCGGATTTCAAATCATCTGCAATACTCGGATCTGATGTAAAGTCACGGACATGCGCCTCATAAATAATGGCATCTTCCCGTTCTTCAAATCCGTCAATATCTGCATAACGGAGTTTCGGGCCAATTTTCGATGGATCTACAATTGCTGCTTTTCCAACTGGAAATTCACTTGCTTCTTCCACATTCCATGCTGCCATTGATTTTGCATACGGATCCAGGGCGAGCACTTTCTCTCCATCCCGATCTATTTCATAATGATAATAATATCCTTTAAGGTTAGAAACACCCGTATTGCGTTTGTTTAGCGTAACCTCCCAGACTCCATGATCACCTTTCTTCATTGGAACTGGCTTGCCAATCACTTTGTCCTGATCTTTTTTGTCATATAAAATAACGGAGACATGATCAGCACTTGGCGACCAAACCTTTAACGTTGCAGATTTATTTTTGTTTAATGTTGCTCCGAGATCATCGCCATCATAGCTAAATAGCTTATCGGTAAGCTTATAGCTTTTATTCACCTGTACAGAGCGATTCATAAAAGCAGCACTGTATGGCGCAAGTTCCACATCAAAAGAACCCTTCAAATGAACAGTCTTGCCATCTTCATTCTTTACAGCTGAGCTTATTTTCACTGCATTTCCATCTTTGTCTTTCAGCTCAATATTTTCGAGGAGTTCCTGCTCTGTGAAATCTGCTGTTGATGAAAATGTCAGTTCAATCTTGTCTAATGCAACCAGCTCGCCATACTCAATTCCTTGTTCAAACTGATAATAGGGATTGGTATAGACAGTGTTGTCTCCCTCTCTAATGAAAATTTGGTTATGCTCTTCAAATTCGGAGAAAACCATATCGCCAGTCTGACTGCCTCCATTTTGTCTTTCTACTAATAGGAAGCCCATTTCTTCAGCATTTTCAGCGAGGTTTACATCTACATATGCACCATATTTCCCCGCTCGCTCATTGGAAAATGCCTGAGCACCCATAGGCCAGTTCGTACTTGGCTCCGCTACATCGCCCCATGACCATAATCCCCAAGGTTCATAGGCACCGCTCTCACTATAATAATGAATCCGCAGTGTATTTGGATCAAGATCAGCTGGTTCATATAGTGAAACGTTTCCATCCTCAGATAGCCAAATTTCATTCATTTCAGGTGATAGAATATCGACCGAAATATCCCCTGTTATATTGGCTCCATTGGAATGATTGACAAGCATCTCGACTGTCTCGGCAGCTTCCGTCAGCTTGATATCCACATAGGCACCGTAGTCGGTTAGAGGGTTATCCGTGAACGCCGTTGCTCCATTTGGCCAGCTTCCATTTTGCTCCGAAGGCTTTTCCACATCTCCCCAGAACCATAGCCCTAATCCTGTAAAATCATTGTCTGATCGTTCATAATGAACCCTTAGTGTATCCTCAGGAATCTCCGCTTCCTCTTGCTTTTCTTTCTCAATGATTGCACCATTTTCTGCAGTCAGCAGGACAGTTCCGCCTTCAGCCATGGATGGAAGTTTAATCGTAATCTGATCACCATCCGCTTTATATTCGCTGTCCGAATAATGGTCCGTCACCACAGTGTCAGCTGAGTCGACAGCTAGAGTTACTTCTTTTACACCGTTTGAGACATTCAAGCCTACATAAACAGATTCATCCTTGTGCTTGCGTTCAACCAGCAGAAATTGCTCTGCATCTGACCCTGCAATAGCAGATCGTGTACCGCGGGAAAGTGTCTCAGAGAATTCCTCTCGGAAATTAAGCACCTTTTCATAATGATTTAAAATCGCATTGTCATTGGCCCGTTCCCAGTCCATGTTGTACCGATTATCCTGGATTGGGTAGTTATTCGCTCCGCTTAAGCCAAGTTCCTCGCCATAATAGATCACTGGCTGTCCCTTTGCTGTCAGCTGCAGTGAGGCTGCTGCCTTTAACTTTCCTTCATCATTGCCGAGGGAATATAAGAAACCATCTTCATCATGACTGCCAAGGAATTGCCCGAGCGTTGCTGTATTGGAGAGACTGCTATTTCTGCTTTCAAGGAGCTCATTCGCATGTTCGATATTGCCATTAACAAAATCTCTGGCAATTTCTTTAAACTGAAAATCAAGCAATGAATCCATTTCACCTGTCTGCAGGAAATCAAAATCTTCATACTGATTGGCTCCCCAAGCTTCGCCAATCATCTTGAAAGAAGGATCTGCATTTGTCATGGCATTTTTAAATGCTTTCCATGTGGTATGTTCAGCATGCTTAACCGTATCCACCCGGAAATAAGAGATAGCATTGCCATTATCCGTCCGCGATTTTTCGATCCAGTCTTTTTGCCACTGTATGACCTGGTCACGAACCTCTGGATCTTCTGTGATAAAATCCGGAAGACCTGCAAGCTCCCCAGTAACCTCATCACTGCCTACATTACTTCCCTGTCTTACCAAAGAACTGTATGAAGATCGTTCTTCATCCGTCGGGTATCCCGGAGGCTGTTCAGCTTCAGGAAGTTCACCATCGACCTCCTTCAATCCGTACCCAGCATGATTAAGAACCACATCGACCATAATTTTCATATCACGAGCTGCTGCTTCATCAATCAGCTCATGCAGGTCTTCGATATCCCCAAAATGCGGATTCAAATTCTCGAAATCACTTCCCCAATATCCGTGGTATCCATAAAAAGGCTGATTGGGAAAAGCATCCTGGGTATTGTGCCGGACATCATATTTGATATTTTCTACAATCGGGCTGATCCAAATCGTATTGACTCCAAGGTTGTCGAGATAATTCAGCTTCTCGGTAATCCCCTTTAAATCTCCACCCTGATAGGTCCCCGGCTTACTCTTATCGTAATTTAAATTATAGGGATCATTATTTGTTGTATCTCCATCAAAAAATCTGTCTGTTAAAAGAAAATAAATAACGGCTTCGTCCCAGTCAAAGTCTTCTCCTTCAGCAAGTTCACGCGTTTTTACTTCAACTGTCGCTGTCCCGTTATGTTCATTTCCGAATTCATCCACGATCGTGAGCGGAATTTCTTTTACCCCAGCAGGCACATCTTCTTTGACTGCGATCGTCCCTTCATTTAATTCAGGATCAATTGCTAATTTTTCTGGTCCGCCGAGTGCTGACGCATCAGCAAAAATTTCCCGAATTCCCGCACCGCTCTCGTTTTCGATATTCAGAGAAAGAACGGCATTTTCGTTATAATGAATGCTATTCGGAGTTACGGTCCCAGATACAGCCATCTCCACTTTCAGATTCTTAATGACAGACTCCTCATTATACGGATCGGTGACTTCTACCGTCTGACCGTCCTTCGTTACAAGGAATGAATAAGGATAGGTTCCTTCTGGAAAATCCTCATATACATATTCATAGCGTTCATTTGCTTCATCATAGACCATCTCAAACGTATCATTTGCAACCTTTAATTCTACTTTTTCCAGGCTATCCATCTCGTCATTCTCATACAAATCGGAATCACGATAATAGAATGCTGCAGCCCCGTTATTAATCTGTGCTTGTGGAATTTCAGGGACGATATGAACATCTTCATTCCCCTGCTGTACAGTTGCTTTGGTGACTGATTCCTGCTGATTGATCTGGATGAAACGATCAATCTGCTGATTATTCGGCTCACGGTCACTCCAATCTTGTTTTCGAATGATAAAGCCTATTTCCTTTGTAGTCGGAGCTACCTCAATAAAAGCAGTAGCCGCACCGTTTTCAAATTTCGTAAAATCAATATTATCGTCCTTCACTCCCGTATTCCAAACCCAAACATCCCAGCCCTCATAATTCCCATCTTCGCGTTCATACGCCAGACGAACCGTACGGTTATCGCTACTCGATTCTGCATGTACCTCCTGATTTGGAACAAACGGCAAAGTAACACTTAGCTGCATCATGAAAATCAAGATTAATACAGTAAACCGCCTGCCTAAACTTTTTTGCATAAAGTTCTTCTCTCCCTTCCTATTTGAGTAGTTTCAACTGTATAACTAATAACAGTGGAAACGTTTGCATAAATAGGTAAAGTAAAATAAGTGAATGGCTTTCTCATGGAGTTTCATATTTGCGCAAACGCTTTCATTCAGTATCACATAGCGAAATACTATTAATCAATATGAATTAATGCGTATTTTAGGTTTATTTGGATAGATAAATAGGCTTATTTTTTGAATAATAGAAATCTAGCAATTTTTTTAAGTGATTTGTATATCACTATGCCTAAGAACCCTATTATTCACCTATTTAAAAATGGTAAAATATAGATAAAAGACTTCTTAAAAGTTGGACGTACTTGATTATTTATGAAGCGGCAGTTTGAATTTATACCTGACAGACATGGCTGCTGAAGAACGTGAAGAATATTAAAAAGCATATTGAAAGGGGAATGAATATGATCCAAAAAGTCGGACAAATTGGTATACCTGTTAAAGATTTAGATAGAGCTATAGATTTTTATAAACAGAAACTTGGCCTATCTCTTTTATTTAACACGGATAATATGGCGTTTTTTGAAAGCAATGGTTTGAGACTTTTGCTATCACTTCCAGAGAAAGAAGAATTTGCTCATGCGAGTTCAGTTATTTATTTTCAAGTGAGTGATATTAGAGATTCTTATGAGCGATTAGTAGCGGAAGATGTACGGTTTGTTGATGAACCTCATATGGTGGCTAAAATGGGAGAAACCGAGACTTGGATGGTGTTTTTTGAGAATGGTGAGGGGAATAGGCATGCGTTGATGAGTGAGGTGGAGATTTAATATAGTTTGACAGAGACCGTTATGTGCTAACGGTCTCTGATAGTTTTAATTCATCATAAATAAAGGAGGTTTTTAAACTACAATTTATATCCAGCCCTTTTCAGTTGCCTTTTGTACAGCCTGCTGCCTTGTTTCAACTTCGAGTTTTTGAATGGATAAAGATAAATAGTTGCGAATTGTGCCTTTAGTCAGGAATAACCTTTTACTAATTTCATTCGTCGTATAGCCATGCTTCACGAGCTTAAGTACGTTGATTTCCCGGTCATTCAGAGGATTTTTCTCATTCATAAATAAAGTAGCGGCAAGATCCTGACTGATTACCCTTTCACCTTGCATAATTTTGCGTATTGCACCAATTACATATTGGATAGGTTCGTCTTTCAGAAGATATGCTTCAATATTCAAATCCATTGCTTCCTGCAAATAACCGGCTCTCGCAAAGGTTGTCATAATCATAATTTTGCAAGGATAATTGTGATGGCGTATTCTCGCAGCTACTTCCAACCCGGACAAATGCGGCATTTCAATATCCAAAATGCATACATCCGGCTTTTCCTTTTCAATTAAAGCCCATGCTTCTGCTCCATCTGCTGCTTCACCCACAATATGTAAATCATCCTCAAGCTCCATAATGGATATTAAGGCACCTCTCAGCAGTTGCTGATCCTCAGCGATACTAAGTCTAATCATTTCACGCCCTCCCGAATCGGATCCAGTGGTATAGTCAGAAGCACCTTTGTTCCTTCCTGATCATACGTCACTTCGGCATTCCCCTTTAATGACCTCATCCGTTCCTTCATTGTAAACAGTCCATTGCCATGCTGCTTTTCGGATAAACCGATTCCGTTATCGATAATAGCTGCTACTACCCGGTCTTCATTCTGATATAGATGTATGCTGCAATCATTAGCATGACTGTGCTTTACAACATTCGTTACCCCTTCTCGGATACTGTAGGCAAGCATCGTTTCCTGCACACTAGACAGCAGAATATTGGTAAGCTGATAATCAATCTGCACACGGATACCGGCATTCTTAATCAACTGCTCACAATGCTTAAGCTCTTCCTGCAAAGATAAAAAATTTATTTCCGATATAATTTCACGCACCTGCTTATGTGCTGTTCGGACTGTTAGAACCATATCATCAAGTTCTTTATGAATCCTCTGATTGTCGTTTGGCACCAGCCTGGAAACAAGCTCTGTTTTTACCTTTATAACCGTCAGCGTATGCCCTAAAGTATCATGCAAATCGCGGGCAATCCGCTGACGTTCCTGCTGCATCGCAATGTAAACCGACGCTTCATCAACCTCACGCTGAAGCAGCTTGGATTTTTCAATATAATAGCGTAACCACGGTAACAGCAGGATAAAAAGCATAACAGCCAGTACAATTGATTGCGCATTTGAAAACAGTATCTCCTGATAGCGCCAAACGAGACTCGCTAGGAGGATAAAATTTACGCACGTAGCAATCCATAAAATATGCCGGTTGACAGCACGCCCGACAAAATCTGCAAAGGCAAACTGAAAGAAAATCCACTGTGGACCGCTTAAATAAGCCAAATATGCTGTCATAACAAAACCAAGCAAAACAGCAGGAAGCAACAGACCATCCTGATACCATAGTGCCGTGTAATAGACGCCTATATAAATGACGATTAATACAACCTTAAAAATAAGTGACGGAATCTGCTCCGAGACGACAACCGCATAGCTAAATAGCAGGACGGTCAGTACATCAATAATTAAATAATATCTTGCCTGACTTTTAGGATACCATTCCAGTATCTAACACCCCTATCTTTCCAGCCTCTGCAGCATTCCCTTCCGCAGCCATTCGACCGGTCCATAAGGAAATTTAGTTAACCACATATTCGACAGTATAATTTGCCCTACTACTATCATACAAAAAATCCCTATAATTTCCACACTGTTTAGACTACCTCCAAGACCTAAACCCCATCCGTAGAAAATAGCTGAAGCAGTAATGTTTTGCAGAATGTAACAGCTTAAAGACATGCGCCCCGTTTTCTCAAGCCACTTCCACATTCCCCACGTACTGCACTTACGTACAATATAAGCAATCAGTCCTATATAGCCTAATGCAAGGACAGGAGCAAACAGATAACGGACAGGTAAATCAAATAGACCGCCTGGTACAAAAGTCAACATATTCAAAGGCAGACCTAGACCTAATCCCCAAATGAGCAATTTCCTTTGAATAGCAATGCCATGCTCAGTAAAGGAGAACACACCACTGCGCATCAGCTTTATACCAACAATAAATAAAATAATATTTAAAGGAATAATAAAGATTGCCTCTGCTCTAAAGAACATAAAATTCATGAGACGATTCTGTACCTGATCCAGCCATGTTCCCTCTGCATATATTGCAAGCAACTGTGGAGAGCTTGCCATTGAAAACGCCGGTCCAAATAGCATGGAAGTAAAAATTAGAGCAAGCAGCCCTAAATGAATAGCTCCCGCAACCCACAACGCCCTTTTCATTACCCTCTCTCCGCGCTTAAGTATGACCGCAATAATTCCTGCAGTAACGGCATAGCTCATGAGCACATCATACTCCATTACTAGTAGGTAGTGCAGAAGACCTTCCACCATTAAAAATACGATTACCCATTTATACATACCGATCCAAGGCTTATTGTGCCTAATGGATTGCTGATATTTAATCTCCATTCCTACTCCGAACATTATCGTTAACATGCCAAGCAGCTTGCCGTTAAATACGAACAGTACAAGGAGGCGTAAAATATCATTTATACTCGACCAACTGGTAAAGTCTGTAGTCGTTATATACTTTAGATCCCCTAAATGGGCAAAAATCCAAATATTCGTTCCAAGTGTCCCCAAAATAGCGATTCCTCTTAAAATATCGATCAATGCTATACGTTTCATATAAATGCCCCTCCATTTCTGTACCTTTATCGTACAATACAGGGCATCCATGAAAATATCGACAGGCGTCAATAGATACAGATGACACTTGTCATTTATAAAACGCAAAACCGCACTTATTTATGGTACGGTTCATCCAAATTCATTGGTAACATATATGAACATACTTAAAATTCTATTATTATGTATAATAATACTATGGAAAAATAAGTTATGGAGTTTGTTTTATGACAAAAAATGAATCTAACAATTTCGTATTGCATGCAAAAAGTGAACAGTTTTACTGGGAAGGAAATGGTCAACTGTCCATTAAAACATTCTTTAATGGTAAAGCCCATTATAAAACTAACAAAGGCTTTTTTGCTGTTGAAGAGAGTAGATACCTACTCCTCAATAAAGGTGCATACACAATTTCAATTGATGAACCTAAAGTTGTAGAATCCTTTTGTCTTTTCTTTAAAGATGGGTTTGCAGAAGAAGTCCTTCATTCCTTAAAAGAAACAAATGATCGTCTTCTAAGCGATCCGTTTAAGGATACAAGTTCTATTGGCTTTTTTGAAAAAACCTATCATAAAAATAGTATTTTATCTTCTCAACTGGAAAATTTCATGCAGATATTACCTAGTCTTGATATTGATTCCGTTGGTTATGAGGAACAATTTCATAAGATAATGTATTCCATTTTAAATGAACACTTAAATACATATACAGAAATAGAATCATTACATGCAATTCGCAATTCTACACGTGAAGAATTATATAGAAGAGTAAGTATAGCACATGATTATATTAGATCTTATTTTAATCACCCTATAAAACTAGATAAAATTGCTAGGATCGCATGTTTATCACCTAACCATTTATTAAGAACTTACAATCAAATATACGGTAGAACACCCCATCAGCATATTTCAGAATTTAGAATACAAAAAGCAAAGCAACTATTATCAAAAGCAGATAAAAATATGACTGATATAACCTTTGAACTTGGATTTCAAAACCCTGTGTCCTTTAGTAAAGTGTTTAAACAGCATGTTGGTATATCTCCTATAGAATATCGAAAAAAAGGTGATATTGGATAAGAAAAATTAGAGGAAATTATTTATGCTTATCTTGAATAGATATTAGAAAGGAGAATTGTATTATGGAAACAAAAATGGTTCAAAAGGTTGGACAGATTGGTGTACCTGTCAAAGACTTGAATAGGGCATTAGATTTTTACAAAGAGAAATTAGGTCTCTCCCTTTTATTTAACACTGATAGTATGGCTTTCTTTGAATGTGATGGGTTGCGACTAATGTTATCACTACCAGAAAAAGATGAATTCGCTCATTCAAGTTCAGTTATTTATTTTCAAGTAACTAATATTAAAGATACTTATGAGCGCTTAGTAGGTAAAGAAGTTATCTTTATTGATGAACCACATGTTGTAGCGAAAATGGGACAAACAGAAACATGGATGGTATTTTTTAAAGATACAGAAGATAATACTCATGCATTTATGAGTGAAGTACAAGTATAAGAAATTGAGATAGGGGGAGGCGATTAACCTCCATTTATCCCTCTCACACCACCGTACGTACGGTTCCGTATACGGCGGTTCCGATTAAGTCGAACGCTGTAAGTCATATCTAGCAGAAATACTTTTTAACCCAAGGGAAAGCCAGTAGGCTTTCCCTAATGTTTTATGAAGAATTGGACTTTTGGATATCCTCCAATAAGCCTTTCTTGTATTTCCCCATTCATATGCTTTCCCTTTCGAAACACCTAGTTTAATAAGTTTCTTGACCTTCGTTTGGGGAAGTTTCCATTCCTTCCATCGAATCATTCTTAACCTTCGATTAAGCCATCCTTCGAGTTTTGCGATTACTGAACGGGTATCTGCTAAATGATAATAATTAACCCATCCCACTAGATATTGGTTAAGGTTATGAATCCTATCTTCCATGGCAATTGACCTTCGTCTGCTTGTAAGCTTTCTTATTTTATCTTTAAACCGTTTAACTGATTGGGGAGATATTCTCACCTTCGGTTTTAGATTACTTGTAAAACTGAACCCAAGAAATTTCCTTTTCCAAGGGCGGTCTACAGCACTTTTATCCTTGTTAACCTTCAGTTTAAGATTCCTCTCGATAAAATGGGTCATTGCCTTCATAACTCTTTCTCCAGCTCTTTTAGATTTCACATAGATATTACAATCATCGGCGTAGCGGACAAAGCGATGTCCTCTGCGCTCCAGTTCTTTATCCAGTTCATCCAACACAATATTCGAAAGTAAAGGGCTTAAAGGTCCACCTTGCGGTGTCCCCTCAAGGTTAGGACTGACAAGTCCGCCTTCCATAACACCAGAGGTTAAGAACCGTCTTATTAGTTTGAGGAGAGTACTATCCTTTATCCTCATGGCTAATTTACTCATTAATCTATCGTGGTTAACCTTGTCAAAGAACTTTTCAAGGTCAATGTCGACTACCCATCGATAACCCTCTTCTATATAGCTTTGGGCTAATTTAACAGCCTGGTGCGCTCGCCTGTTAGGGCGAAAGCCGAAGCTACATTCAGAGAAACTAGGGTCATACATTCTGGTAAGCACTTGGGTGATTGCTTGTTGAATGAAACGGTCTGTCACGGTTGGGATTCCCAGTTTCCTCTTCCCTTTGCCGTCTGGTTTCGGGATTTCGACTCGACGGACGGGGGATGGGATATAGGTTCCCTCGAAGAGGGATTTTCGCAGTTCGCTCCAGTTGAGCATAATATGTCCACGAAGAGCAGTGACGGGCATTTCGTCCACTCCATGTTTTCCCTTATTCTTTTCTACTCTTTTAATCGCATTAAGTAGGTTTTCCCGTGACATGATTCGTTCCATTAACATTGATATAACCTCCCGCGTAAATAGGTGTTCTGTTTGTGTCCTTTTCATTCTCCACCCTGTTTAATGACCCCCGCGGATTCACCGTTTCTTTCATTAAACAGGTACTATGTTTTCTGTTTCATCGAATGGAAAGATACGCCTAGTTCCTATTTTCCATAACCGGTTCAGCCCTTCCTTATCCTCTTAAGCGAATAAGTACTATGGCTTCTGCTGACGCCTGTCGTTCAACTTATCCTCACGGATAGGCTTACCGCATGAGTACGGCATATCGACAGGTTCTCCCCGGGTAAGAGTACAGACTTTCCTTCCATGTCTCCGCCTCATTTACTATGTGACACCTTTGGCAGTATGGACTTTGTCTTGTATTGCAGACTCACCCAATGTCATCTAGCCTCATATGAGATTCGTGTTCCTCAGAGCGGAAGTTTGCCGCCGACTTCCTTCAGATAGGAGGGTCACCCCGCATATCCTTGTCTTAAGCTACGGCTACTACTGCCTTCGCCGTTCGGGACTCGCACCCTAGAGCCTGCACCCATGCCGGGCACACAACCAAAAGGAGACCGTTTAAATAACCAACGGTCTCCTTCAATTTAAATTAGCCTCTTTAAGAAATCTTTAGCCAGAGTTACTTCCACTCTCTGCTTTACCACTATTTGTGATATGGTTCCCCATAGTCATTAAAGAGGCAAAAAGGCATTGTAACGTTGCCTATTTTAATTAAATTCACACCTGCCATTTAGTGGTCAAATTTAGGAATTTACTGGTATGAATTATGTCACTACTTGGAACAACTCAGATATTTAGGGGCTTGCCTATTGTAAAAACGGATTTTCTAATAATTAGTGGAATATAAGTACTATGAATATAGGACATAAGATCTATCCGAATAATTCTCAGATAGGGTTTTTGCCATGTAACGACAGATGATGAAGAGGCTACTAACCCCTTATTTATTAGAATATTCTTTATTCCACCTTTCTCAAATGCTATTATATTATTGTGAATAATTGTAAAAGGGGGATTTATTTTGACAATAACTACAAACGATGGAGCAATTACTAATGAGGTTACAATTAATGCATCTTTAAATTTAGTTTGGTATGCTTGGACAATCTCTGAACGAGTTTCCGAATGGTTCGCACCTGAAACTGTGATTGAGGCAAGAGAAGGCGGAGCATATGAACTTTACTTTATTCCAGGGAATAAAACTGCAATGAATACAAAAGGGTGCAATATAATTAAAATGGTTGAAGAAAAAGAATTGCAATTCACTTGGAAAGCCCCAGACCAATTTGAATCTATTATGAATAATGAAAATGAATTAACTACTGTCAAAGTAAAATTCGAATCAGTAAAGTCTGACTCCACAAGAGTTGTTGTAGAACATTTTGGGTTTAAAGACGACAAAAACTGGAAAGATGCAATTGAATGGCATAAAATGGCTTGGGCTGGTGTTCTAAGTAGTTTAAAATCCGCTCTTGAAGAAGATAAAGGAAATTTGTGTTGCCAACCAATAAAGTAGAAATATTAATCGGTTTTTTTAGCCACTTATTTCATATAAATAATTGTCCTTCGTGCAAAGACTTTATCGTTTAAACCGATTCCTTTTGCGTATTTGTGCATATCAACAATTAAACAGGGTATAGAACCTACGCGATTCTATACCCTGTTTGTGTTGCTGACTAGTAATAACAACTCAAGAAAAACTTTAACTTTCTGCTTACCCTATTTGTGAAACATTACTGTTCAGTTCTATATTTTTATAAAACCTATAGTATGTTGTGTTGGTGTGAATATAGTTTATGTTAACTAGGATATTATTTCTAAAATATTTCCGTCCGGGTCTACAACATGGAATACGGAATGCAAAGAACTTCTTCTTACCTGAAAATTTTTCGACTCTAATAGTCGATAAAAATAAAATATTTGCATCGGCTTAGACTCCCGTATTGCTTTAGTGAGTGCTAAAATAATTTCGTGATTAGGGGTTAGGACTTCCATATCTATATTACTGTTTTTAAACTTTAGTTTCTTTCTAGAGCGATGAAGTGCTGTTTTAATAGATTCATTACTCACTCTTAACATTGACGCTATTTCTTTTGAAGTGTAGCCAAATACATCTTTCAAGGTAATAAGCATAGACTGTTTCAATGGCAAAGTGGTAAGTAAAATTTCAATTAAACTAAAGTGTTCTATTGAATCATATACTTCTCCATAAAATTCCTCTTTAAAATGTATTATTTCTTTACTTTTTCTTTTTTCGTCAATAAAAAGATTTTTAGCCACAGTACATAGAAAAGAGAAGTTGAACTCTCTATTCGGTTCTGTCTTTTTTAATCTATAAACCTTTAGCATCGTTTCTTGTACTAGATCCTCGGCTATCCAAGGTGACCCTGACAACTTTAGGCAATATTTATAAAGTTTCTTAATCTCAAACTCAAAATTCTCAAAAACCATTTTTTCCACCTTTTTATTTAAATTTATTTATGTAAGTGTAACTTTTACACTATTATATTCGTTATAAGTAAGAATTTCATTTCAAGGAGGAATATTATGTTTAAAGTAGGTAGTATATTTATTCCAGTTACAGACATTGAAAAATCTACAGATTGGTATGTAAAGTTTCTTGGTGTAAAGATAATCGATAGTTGGGGAGATGGTGCTGGGTTTTATTTACCAACTGGGTCAACACAATTAGCCTTAGTAAAAGTTAAATCCCCGCAACCCACTGAGTTTATTACCGAGGGTGACCAGAAGAATTCCTATTTTAATTTTGTCGTTGATGATATTGAATCTGCACATCAACATTTTAAAAATAATGGCATAGTTACTACTGAAATCGATGATTTTGGTGGAATGAAATTTTTTGATTTCTTTGACTTGGACGGTAATCCATTTAGTGTAGTTAATGAAGTTGATGGTTCTCCTTACCACTCAGATAATGTTAGAAAAATGCAAGAAAGAGATAAAAAGAATAAATAAATATTTATAAAAAAGAAGAGGCTGGGACAAAACCTACCTCCAAGATAAAAAAGCCGGTGAAATTTTACTCATTGTAAAATTTCACCGGCTTTTATCATTTTTAAATAAAAATAAGGACCACTTCTGATAAAATAAAGTCACCACAACAAATTCAATCAGAAAGAAGGGTCCTTATGTTTAAAGATTATAACATGAATCAAATTATTTTGCCTTTAGATTTAGCAGTGAAATTACAAGAAAATGATATCGCCTTTTCCATCCATCATTTAGTCGAAAGTATTCCTCAAGAAGCTTTTCATTCCTTTAGCCGACAGACTGGCTGTCCATCCTATCATCCACGCATGATGCTGAAAATTATTTTATGCGGCTACACGCAATCTACTTTCTCTGGTCGTAAAATAGAAGGATTATTGAAAGATAGTATCCGCATGATGTGGCTCGCACAAGGATATGAGCCAAGCTACCGCACGATCAACCGGTTCCGTGTACACCCCGAAATGAAAGAATTAATACGCCAATGTTTCGTCCAATTCCGATGTCAGCTGGTTCAGGAGAACCTGATTGATCAAGAAGCGATCTTTATTGATGGCACAAAAATTGAGGCGAACGCTAATAAATTCACGTTTGTATGGAAGAAAGCCATTGAAAAATTCCATGCCAATCTCATTGAAAAGTCTAATCAGTTATACAGCCAGCTCCTTGAAAATGAAATCATTCCTGAAATAAAAAGAGAGAATGAAGAACAGCTTTCGATTGAAGAGTTAAAGCAAGTCGCCAAACAACTAGATGAAGTAGTCGATGATTATACACAAAAAATTGAGAGCTCTGATGATGCAGAAGAGCGTAAACAGCTTCGGAGTGAACGGAAGTCACCAAAACAAATGGTAAAACAACTGAACGATTGGATTGCCCGCAAACAGAAGTATGAAAAGGATTTTAACATGTTTGGCACAAGAAACAGCTATTCAAAAACGGATCAGGATGCAACTTTCATGCGAATGAAAGATGACTATATGCAAAACGGACAATTAAAGGCTGGCTATAATGTACAAATCGCGACAGAAGGACAATACGCACTGGCTTATGATGTGTTTCCAAACCCGACGGATACCAAAACATTAATCCCCTTTCTTGACCGAATTGAACAGGAATTCTTTTCGTTGCCGAAATACATTGTGGCAGATGCCGGTTATGGAAGCGAACAAAATTATGATGACATTTTGACAAAACGCAGCTGTACACCGCTTATTACGTATAATCACTACTTAAATGAGCAAAAGAAAAAGTTCAAACAAGATCCCTTCAAAACAAGTAACTGGGAGTATGATAAGGAAAGTGATACGTTCACTTGTCCGAATGACAAAAAGGTCATGTTTCAATACCATTCAACTCGTTCCGATAAAAGTGGTTACAAGCGACAATTAAAGGTTTATGAATGCGAGGACTGTTCAGACTGCCCATTGCGATCGTTTTGTACAAAAGCACAAGTAGGTACAAATCGTAAACTCATGATCAACGAGAAATGGGAACAGCAAAAAGAATATGTAAAGACAAAGCTTTCGGAAGAAGAAACGGCTGCCATTTACCGTCAACGCAAAACAGACGTGGAGCCAGTTTTTGGATTCTTGAAGGCTAATTTGGGTTTCACTCGGTTTTCGGTTCGCGGTCAATCAAAAGTCGATAACGAAATCGGCCTCGCGTTAATGGCCGTGAATATAAGAAAATCTGCGGCAAGAGCGTAAGATCTTGCCTACCTAAGACCAAAATACATAAGAAAAAAGTGAAATCGACGAGCGATTTCACTTTTTTTCATTGACTGAGACTATTTGTCCCAGCCTCTTCTTTTTTGTATTTGCTTCCAAAAGGAGCGTTTTTTTTTCATGTGCACTTCCAAAAAGTAATTTAATTATGTTTAATGATTTTTTCTAGCCACTCTTTATCAAGCACAACTTCAACTCTTTGCTTTACCACTATTTGTGGTACGGTTCACCTTACCACCCCCTATTCTAAACTTTTTCGAAAAACGGAAATGAACCTCATTAATATGCTTGTCCTCAACCTGTATCTCGGCTACAAGCATTCTAACTAAGGCTTGTTGTTTTTCTTTATCTTCTATCTTTTTAATTACTTTGCCAGCATACTGAAAGATTTCTACAATATCATCTTTATTTAGATTTTGGCTTTCAAGGTTTTTAATACTGGTTCTTTTCTTTTCTATATCAGCCTGAAATTCTTCAATTTTCAAAGAAACTTCATCCATTCTATTCCTTAACTTTTCTTTTACACGTTCAGTGCTTTCAGCTAGTAATTCATCAATGAGGTTATCCAACATTTTTTCTGCTTCTTTAATTTCTTTTTCTTTACTGCCAATAATTCTTTCGAGTTCTTTAACTTGTATATCAGTATTGTTGATTGATGCTAACATGCTTTTCTGAAAATCAGGTTCATTAACCTTTTTCTCAAAAATATCTAAGAATTCCGGCTCAATCTTTGCTTTGTTAATAGTATTCGGTTTACACGTTTTATGATTCATATACTGATTGCATGTATAATATTCATATGTTTTATTACCCCTTTTTACAGGTTGTATTGACATACCATTACCGCAATCTGGACATCTAAGCAAACCACTTAGTAAGTGGTTTCCATTAAACCTTTTCATGTGATGACGTGGATTGTTATCAATTAAATTTTGTACTTTATTGAAGGTCTCCTCATCTATAATTGGCTCGTGTTTACCTTCAACAATAATTGGGTTTTCATTATAAACTCTTTTCCTTTTACCATCAGAATACCGTTTACCCCAATCTTTGCGATGCCCCCAACGAATTTTCCCACAAAAAGTTGGGTTTCTTAATATATCCTTTACACTATTACCACTGAAAGTTCCACCAGTTTTGGTTTTAACACCATTATCGTTTAACTGTGCTGCAATAGTCTTATAACCGTTCCCTTTTAAATACTCGGTATATATGAATTTGACAGTTTTAGATTCCTCTTCATTTATTACTAGTTTCTTCTCAACTAAATCATACCCAAGAGGAGCAGTTCCACCGTTCCACTCACCTTCCCTAGCTTTTTGGGACATTCCACCTCTTACTTGTTCGATAATATTATCTCTTTCCATCTCCGCAATAGAACCTAATACCGATAAAATTATTTTTGAAGCTCCTGCTTCTGAAGAAAAATTATCTGAAATAGAAATAAGATGCGTGGAGGTTTCTTTCAACTGTTCAGTAATAAGAAACAGATTACCAATATTTCTACTTAATCTACTAAATTTGAAAATAACTAAATAATCGACGTTATTTTCCTTAATAAACCTCATCATTTCAATTAAGCCAGGTCTTTCATTTAATAAGGCTCCAGAAATTCCTTTATCATCAAATATCCCTAATAGCTCCCATTCTTGCTTCTTGCACTCTTTATTAATTTCTTCTATCTGATTATCCAGACTAAAGCCGTCTCTTGCTTGAACCCCTGTTGAAACCCGAATATATCCAACAGCTGTTTTTCTTTTGGTCACTATCATCACCTCGTAAATTAAATATAACATGTAAATATAAAGAAAATGGTAGTAAACTCTACCCTATATTCCTCCAAATAAAAAAGCACATATTCCAGAATGGCATTTGTGCTTCCTTCTAAATAATATTGTATTTGTTTTATTTCCCAGACTTTACCATTTTTAAGAACTCTTCTTTCCCATATTTATCAGCAAGTTTTTTAGCTTCATATAAAAGTTCATTTGCAAAGTCACTGATTATATCCATTTTAATTTCTTCATCCGTTTTAAATAAACTATTAAAATGAGTAGACATAATTATTTCACTCCGAAATAAGGTATTTGGAGTTCAACTCCATGTCTACATAGGGAATCTCTTGAAAAATATCTTGAAATTTAACCATGTTCCAATAAATAAAAACTTTTACCCCTAGGGATATAAATATGCCTAACAAATCCTATAAACTGTAAACTGAAATTATAATGTGTCTATAAACGATTAAAAAAAATCAGCTACTCTTTCAGCCGACCTACAAATAGTCACTGTTAAAAGAATAACTGATAAATTTTCTTTACTTTCTATTAAAATTGATTGTTTCATGCAACTAAAATTGCTACTTTATTAATGGTAGTTTAAAGAGGTTCATCACTATCAATCTAGTAGGTATATGCACATATAAGAATATACGTTCCCTAGATATAAAAGTTCTCCTATTATAGAATTGTAGTTACAAATACTGGTATCGGAGGTTAAGCAATGATTAGATTTCCCAATCCTGGTTCAAATATCCCTACTATGACAAAAATTTTCCAGGTCCTTTATTCTTATTTGAATAAACAATATTCCTTCTCTCTCGATGATATGTCAAGAACTTTAACTTTAGCAAATCTAGCAAGTTCATCTGGTTATATGGGTGAAGAAGCACTTAATCGTTCAACTCGTAAAAAGCGCTCTTTAGACCCATTATATAATCAATCGAAAATGTATGCTGAAGTTTATAGGACTCTTGGATGGATTCAATCAACTGAAACCAGTAGGTTACAATTTAGATTTACTCTCTTGGGTGAGCATATGGCAATCGCCAAAAACAACCCTCTCCCTCTTTTTCGACAATGTTTATTGGGTATTAGTTATCCGAATGAGGTATTAGAAATAAAATCACCAAATAAAAATAGACCCTTTTTCACCATTCTAAAAACAATGAACGATTTGGGTGGTGTAATAAATAGAGATGAAATGATTGTTGGACCACTCAGCCTTGATTATTCTGATGCAAACTATTCTAATATGATTAAAAGGTTGATACAAATAAGAACAGCTTCCGACAATAAACAAGCTTTGCAACATGAACTAGAGCATTTATCTAGTACATTAAAAATTCAAATAAATACTTTGCAAAATTATACAAGGTTTCCAATGGCTGCCCTTAGACATTCAAAATGGGTAGAAGATAAAGCAGTAAAAGTATACAAAGGTACTAGGACAATGCTAAGCCTCACTGAAGAAGGAAAAAATCTTGTTAGTTGGCTTAATGACATCGAGAGTATATATTATCCAGATTTAAAATCAAATAAAGAAAATGAAATAGCAATGATATGTAGAATAGGTTTCTTTGAAATGTTAGAACGGGCAGATTTTGATATTGAACATATCAAAGAAAAGCTCATAGAAGATAAAGAGTATATACAAAAACAATATAAAAAGGATATATTATTTTCACCTTACCAGACTCTTCCACAGTCATTTGTTAACGAGTCTTTAAGACCTATTATCGGTAAAATCAATGAAATTAGTGACGAAGTTCAGCAAGTTGCTGAAGTTTCCTTTGATAAAGAAATTGTATCTGAAGAACCACTTACTAGTACAATATTTTTACAAAATGCTTATTCTAACAATAGTTCTAGTTCATCGGAAGAAGAAATTGTAGATGAAATAAAAAAATTAGCAGTAAAGTGTAGTAACTCAGTAAAACTAATTGTAGATGAACTCTGTGGAAGGTTTGCATCTTCAGATAAAGATGATTTTTATCCCCTAGTTTCAAGTTTATTCAGAACCTTAGGACTACGCTGTGAAAACCCAAGGCATGGGGTCAACTATCAAAGATGGGATGCAATAATCATTGATGATAACTTCAGTATTCCTATTGAAATTAAATCTCCTTCTGAAGAAGAATTCTTATCTGTTAAAGCTGTACGACAAGCATTGGAAAATAAAATAGTATTATTATCTCGTAAATCTTATATAACTGATTATGATACTGTCACTTTAGCAGTCGGTTATAAGTGTCCAAACTCTAGGTCAGATGTGTACAGACTAATTAATGATATTAAAAGCACATACAATATAAATATTGGAATACTTGATATAAGTACGTTGTTCACTCTAGCAGTTAAGAAAGTGATTGAAGGTAAAGAACTCAGTATTGATATCATAAAAGGAATGGAGGGAATTATTAATGTCGCGGATATTTAAACAAAAAGAAGTTATTATTAAACCCAAACTATTTTGTCCAGATTCTCCTCCTACAAAAATAGTCTATAATCAAAATGAACCTGCTAAAATCATACTAGAAAATAATGAGGTTGTTTGGGGCAGTTGCTTAAATTGCCCTGATACCCCTTGTTTAAAATATCAGGAAGATGAATTAAAAAATGATGCATTTCCATTATTTCCACAGGATAATACATTGAATGTTTGTCCAACAGAAGCTATAACTTTAGATGCAGACTCTGGTTCACCGACTATTGACCCTAGCAGATGTATAGCTTGTGGAATTTGTGTTTCAAGATGTCCAAGTGGAGCAATCTATTTTAAAGAACAGGTCGTTCCACCTTTTTCCCTTAGCGGAAAAAGAGAAGAAACAGTAGCTATTGTCAACACTGAATCTAACAAATATATAAGAGAAATTGAACATGATAATCAACACGATATACTTAATAAATTAGATTCTAACAAAAAACTCCTAAAATCCCTACCCCGTGAAGGAGCTTTTGTACAAGAAACAGATGAACTGTTTAGAAATATTTATAGTAAAATTACTAATATCAGTGTCGATGCTCAATTTCCAAATCTATTAACAAGAAATTTATTAATTCAAACAGGCATCTCATGTTCCATTCGTAGAAAGGGGGATGTTAACTTGAGAATGGATGCTGTATTAGGCCCACCTGGAACTTCAAGTGGAGTTTTAGAGGTCGAACTTGCACCAATTGGTATTTTAGACTCCCCAAGAAATATGTTAGATAATATTGCCGTACTACATTCTAGATATAATACAGACACTAAGAACTTAACTCCTTTAATTGTTTCAATGTCTCTTCCTAACTCTAGGACTGAATATTATAGAGTTATCAATGATATTAACAATGTATTGAATATTAAAATTAACACTTTGACTATTGGAGCTTTCTTTATTTTTGTCTGGAATAATGTATTACTTAATTTTAATAAGTCGAGTTTCTATGTAGATTCAGAACAACTGAGTATTAGGGATTACGTTATAAAAGAACTAGGAAGGGAAATTAATCTATCTGAAGGGTTTTATTCAATTTTAGAAACGGAAAAATAGAAAAACGGGGAGACTTAAACCAAAGTCTCCCTGATTTCTTGCAATCTTTGATTAGCCACATTTACCCACTTTTCTTCTATTTCAAATCCCATCCATTGAATATTATGACCTTCTTTATTAAGAATTTCACAACAAACGCCTAAAGTTCCAGAACCAAAGAATGGGTCAAGTATCTTACCTTCATAAAAACCATCTTTGTTCTTAGGACAGTGTGCTTTAATTATATCTAAGATTAGATTAATTGGCTTTTGAGTGGGATGTTCAGTTCTCTCCTTTTGAGCGTTTTTCCCAGCTAGTGTTGGATATTGCCAAACATCTCCTCTTAATGCCCCTAGTGGATTCGGCTCCCATTTCTTTGTTTCTCCTTTTGAATTCTTATAATATACCGGAGTTTTTAATCTCTCTGAACTTTTATAAGGAACCCTAACATCGTCTGCATTATAAGTCCATTTTTTATCAGATTTAGAGAACCATAAAAAAGGCTCATACTGAGTAGCAGGTGTTTTTTTTGTTCTTGAGAATCCATTTTCATAAAACCAGATGTTCATTCTCTTATATGATAACCCCAAATCGTACATCATTGTTTGAATAAAACCAATATAATGATGTATCCCAAACCATATTATACTCGCATTTTTATCTAGTAGCTCATTACAGTAACCTAATCTTCTTTTATTTACCTCAATGAATTCATTTAATTCTAGTTTATCGCTATCATTTCCAAAATCCTTTTTTAAATTATAAGGAGGGTCTGTTAAAATTAGGTCGAAACGAACCCCATCTTCAATTAATTGAGGTAATGCTTTATCACAATCTACTCTATAAACATTATTGAATTCATATTGCATTTTAATTCTTCCTCTTCGACTTTGTTTTTCTAAATATTAATATATACTGATGATGAATATTTTCCACATAGGCAAATGGGTAACCATAAGGTAACAGCGATTTATGGTTTTGTATTAATGCTTTTACCCCCTGTAATGTAAGGGTGTAATCATCATTTATTCTTTTCTTACTTAATTGTTGTATTAAATCACTGTGAAAACTTATAAACTCAGACTTATTTCTAAAGTCAGAAACCACTATTGCCATGTATTTATCAGGGTTTAATACTCGAGCACATTCTAAAAATACATCTTCTACAAGTATCTCTAAAAACTCCCCGTATTCTGGGATATTGCCTAGGTCTTGTTCATCTTCTGAGTAATTAGTAGCTAGATTATTTTCTACTCTCTCTTTTTTTACCTTGTGATCGGCCTTTTTATTTAAGATTGCCCAATATGGCGGACTGGTTACCATAAAATCAAAAGAGTTATCCTCTAGATTTTTTAGTTCAATTCTGCAATCTCCTGTTATAATAGTATGTTGTTCAGAAGTCCCTTCACCCACTTCAAAGTCTAGACGTTCTCTTGCTAAGTCACTCCATTTAGGGGATAATTCAATACCTGTTCCTATCCTATTAAGTAATGCACTAGCTTTAAGCGTAGAACCTACACCAACAAATGGGTCTAATACTTTATCTCCTTCCTTGGTAAAAAAGGCTATTAATCTACCAACATCCTGGAATGAAAAAGGAGCTGGATGTTGTTTTTCAATTTGTGCATGTGGATGTTTGGAACCCAGACCCTTTTGAAACCAAAAACTTTTAGTTTCTGGGAGCCATTCTTTACCTGTTAAGTTATTTAATTTATTTCGTGGGTCATAAACGCCTGAATTTTCTTCTTTCTCATCAACCTCATCTTTTACATCTACTTCAATTTCCCCAACTTTATCCCCAGATGCATTATCTTCAATCAATTCTAATTGTTCAAATTCAGTTTGTTTATTTCTAATTGATGGCGTTTGAGGAGCAATTATGTTTTTACTTTTTTCTTTATAATTGTCCAACTCTTCTTTTTCAAACCTTCTTTGTCCACCTGGTGTTTTTATTACGTTCAATAGACCTTTCTCCTCAGCCCTATAAATTGTTGAAGTACTAACTCCTAAATAACTTGCTGCTTTTTTTACAGTAAGCAGTTCATTAGGTTTTATTACTGTTTTATTTACCATTTTTATTGCAACTCCTTATATACTAATTTACATATTATTGAAAACCTATCCAACTCTAATCAACATTAATCAACACTAATCAAATATATCTTCTGCTATTATAGAATAATAGACGTTAGTATGTAAAGGTACTAATTGCACTTAATGAAGTCTAACTAAAAAGTAATATCAAAAACTTAGAAAGTACAACTAACCAATCTTTGGATTTATGGATTATCAGAAAATGATATTAATTATTATAAAAAAACACCTATCCCTTTAAGATGACATTAAATAATCATCACTAAATGAATAGATGCTAATTTTTGATTTTAGGTGACGTTCTTAACTTACCCTCAGCAAATCCCCATTTAAAACGTTGACCCCGATATTGTAGAAGTCTGCCGAACCATCATCACTTACTACATAAGCATATAAATACCCCTGATTCGCCATAAATAAATCATGCTCGATGTATTCCTTGATAACCGATTCTTTATTACTTTCATTGGTTATATCCTCGTCAAAGGACATTGCCTCAGTGAAAATATCTTTCGGAACACAGAGATAACTTTTAGTGGTAATTACTTTTTCATATGTAGATACCTCATGCTCACATTGGATTTCTGTTTGCTTTCCTACCATAAAATACGAGAGCAATACATGATAAACTGATAACCCATTTTTGTCTAAGTCCGAGATAATTCCCTCATCTGTTTCAGTCAGGTTTTCTTGAGAAATAGATAACGGATTTAAACAATTAGTTTTTAAGATTTTCCCTTCTTTGAACGATTTCATAATGCTGCCCTTCATGCCAACCGTTTTCATTAAATCCAATGCTAGTTTCTGACTTCTGGTTGCGAATGGTAAAATACTATTGCCCTTTCCACATAGTCTTAAATCCTTTTCTATTTGCTTTGTCATTCTTGTACATCTCCTTTATAGAAACTTACTTACTCAATATCATCAATGCCTTTTTTGTACAACTTCACATACTCTTTTCTACCATCTGGATATAAATCATAAACTCCTAACTCATCGACTGTTCTTGTAGGCAAACCTAGTTTATGTTTATTCTCAATATCCCTTTTAGCTGATTGACGTAATATGCATTCAGCTTCATCTTTTGGAGTGTTCATATTAATCTTCTTCATGACATCAACCCCCTTAAGCTAAGATTTTCTTTTAGGAAATTGGGGAGCCTTTTTATGAAGTAACAATAAAAGAGCAGAATACCCCTAATAGCAATAAACTAAAAATTGATTGTTATTATAACTCTAATTAAGAAAATTGGTAGCACTTTTTTAGGGGATTTTTTCACAATAAATGGATATCCTAAGCGATACCCCGAAAACAAAGGGAAGTGGGAGATAATGGCTATAATAATTTTTATCGCTACTTTGAAATTGGTGGTATTAAAAAACCACTAGGTATTATACCCAATGGTTTAAAGGCTATATTCTACGGTTATAGAGGGTGTTGGATGTTCGAGTGATAGATTACTTGGAGCAATACTAAGCTCTGTTAGTTGGATTTGATTCTAGGAATTGCATAAATTGGATTGGTGTAAGTGAAATTGGTTTGTACTCCATGTAGCTGGTCCTTTTCTTTTCAGTCCTATCCTATTAAATATAAGTTATGTTTGTCCTCTACTCCTAAAATCAAATTATCTCAAGAAAGGTTTTTTAATTTATGATATTCCCTTAATTATATGTGGCTAGAACATTGAGAAAAATATCGGGAGTTTTTTCGTTGTGTGGGGATTTGGGCAGGGATTTGAGAGAATTACCCCAAGATGGACAAAATCCTCGAATTGCTTGTATAGTAAAAACCGTACAGTGTGGGATGTACGGTTTTTAAGTCTTTACTATTTTTTAAGTAGGTTCATGATTTGATTACATTCTTACTTTAACTGGTTGTTTTCATTTTTGAATATTGCAATGTCTAAATTTGCTCGGATATAATGGTATGCTAGTTCCTCAACTTCGTTCAACTTCTTGTTGTTTGCTAATGAAGAAAGGTGGTCTACCAAGGATTCGAATTGACTGAAGAACCTACCGTACTGATTAGGGAAATAGTCTGGGATTAAAAAGACTAGATTGTTGATAGTATGACAAATCTCTATGTCGTTTAGGTATTGCTTAGGGTCGACCATTCCTATGGCTGTAATCACATCTTCAATTTCCTCTTCTGTTGATTCCTCATAGCAATCATTTCGTAAAGTTTCTAAATAATTGGTTGATGGAGTATTGGTAGAAGTCCCTGTTTCCAACTGGCTTAAGGCTACCTCTTCTTTTACTTTCACTGGAATCTTTACTACTTTTCTTGTCATTTAAATCGCTCCCTTAATATGTGTTTTGAGCCACCTGTTTTTAACAGGTTTCCGACTTTACATTTACTATTGTGTATCTCATAGTTCAGGTGTTGAACTCGATAAATATGTAGTAGAAAAACTGAATATGTGTAAAAAGTTTTTCTATGTGTGTCATTTTTTCTTAATATGTAGTAACGGTAAATCCAGGTGTAGAAGAATTAATTTCATGTGTAGTAAAAATCAGTTCAGGTGTAGGTGGCTATGTTCAATGTGTAGTGTTGGTTTTTCTATGTCCTGATAGATTTATTTAAGATATGTAGCTAGAGTTGCTTGTGTTGATCAATGTTGCTCGGGTCGGGCAAGGGATGTTCAAGATGACTACCCCTGAAAGCAAAAGAATAACCGTACAAGCTAAGTGTACGGTTAAATTTTTATACTCGATATCCCATGAACCTTAAAACAGGGATGCCTTCCCTTCTTAACCAATAAAAAAAAACAAACACTTTAGAGGTCCTTATTTTAGATTGGACTCGTATTCTTTTACCTTACGATAGAAGGTTCCCTTTCCCATGTTCATTATCTTCATACATTCTACCGCCATAAGCTCTCCGTTCTTCCACTGCTTATATAGGATAGGGAACTCATTGGGAATTTCCTTTCTTGGTCTTCCTAAGTGCTTCCCCCTTGCTTTAGCTGCTGCAATTCCTTCGGCTTGACGCTTAAGGATATTTTGACGCTCATTTTCCGATACAAAGGCTAAAATTTGTAGAACAATATCACTTACGAACGTTCCTAGCAAATCTTTATGCTGAGTGGTATCTAATAATGGCATATCAATTACCTTAATATCCGCACCGAGTTCATGAGTAATTTCCTGCCACTCTTTCATAATTTCTTTACTATTTCTACCAATACGGTCAATTGCCTTCACAATTAGCAAATCATCTTTTTCTAAGGACTTTTTCATATATTGGTAACCAATTCTATCCATATCCTTTCCACTAGCTTTATCTTCATATATGTATTTCTCTTCGATGCCTAGTTTTTTCATTTCATCAATTTGACGAGCTAAATTTTGTTCTTTACTTGAAACACGAATATACGCTACCGTTTTTGGCATTTTACATCAAACCTTCCTTCTAGAGTTTGTGTGATTTTAGCTCTAGTGACTCAGAAGGTCAACAAATTTGTTGGAACGTTACAAAATAATTTTAGGGCTTTTTGAACCGCAAATTACCCCATTTAATGAGAGAATCATAACCTATACCTTTGTGAACTCATTTTTAAAAAGGATAATGGGGATTTTTTGACAAGTATCTTCTATTAGTAAAATATTCTTTAAGTTACCAATTTGATTAAATTTTACTCGAATGCGTAATCTTGTACATTGCAAAACTCAGGTATGCAAATAGTGCAAATAATTGGCTGTAGAAAAGGCTTAATAGGAACCACTTCGTTAGACTATCATTGTAGGTATCGAGTGGATAGGGTAAAAGCACACTTGGGTAAACAATACCAACTATACTTGCATATATTAGTACAGCTATCCCACTCCATATCCAAGCTGGCTTTCCGAAATTATTTAATAAGTCTTGTTGTGCTTTCTTTTGAAGCTCCAGCACTTTGATTTCATCCTCTATTTTTTCGTGTTCCTTTACATAGTATCCATAATTATGATTAGGTGTTAGACTGGCAAAATCAACATCTAGACTATCATATTTAGGAAGTGAAACCCCGATACCAAATACCCCATTTATGCTTTGTTGCCTTAATGAATCATCAATAACTTTAAAAATCTTTTCATACCAATCTTTTCTGTTGGGATATTTTAACTCTTCATTATCCTTATGAAATTCCTTAAAGGAATTATATGTATTCTCAGAGCTGATTAATTTGTGCTCTAATTCATCAATCATTTCCTTAATCTGATTAAAATATGGTTCAATTTCTTCTTTTGTAAGACGTGTGAAATCATCCTCTTCAATGGTTTCATCTAAAGTCAGACCATTAAATATCCTCTTAATATTCTTCCTAGTTACAAAATCGCCTAAGTCATCCTCAAACAAGTAATCTTCAATACCCTTGCTAATTTCCTGTTTAGCCATGATGTCATTATTAATTTCTCTTATTCTGCGTTTGATACTGTTCTGTTCACTAGAAATCGAAATTACCCTACTTACTAGAAAACCCCCAATAATAGCAACTAATGCTGCTGTAGAAGTAATTATAGTTGAAATTAAAGTATTTAAATCCATATTTTCCTCCAAGCAAAGATAAGTCAATTTGTTTCTTCCGAATCTTTATATACTAATATCAAAATCACATAAAAATACATCTAATCTAGAAGTATACCAACATGATGCCACACTTTTAGAAATAGATGCATGATTATTTTTTATGCAGTTGACGCTGAAGGTTTATTATCATTCCTTGCATCAATTAATATAATATTGTCTTTTTCCCCCAGACCTAACTCGTTCATTATTTTGGTTACTCTTTTTAACTCTGTTTCAGAAAAGTATAATATTACCTTGATTGATTTTTTAGTTTCATTTGCCGTTTCGTAAATTCCAACTTGATTTCTTAAATTTCTTTTTAGCTGAGAATTGCTCGCAAGTTTGAACTCTATTAATGTTTTGTCTTTATTACCCCTAGAAACTTTGAAATCGACTGGACCCCTACCATTATTAACTTCTCTATTTACATCTGAAATAGTTGCAAACCACGTTAATCTGTATAGTATTTGAAGGTCATCCTCTTTTTGGATTGCCCTTCCCTTAGAATAAAAGAGTTTGTAACCATCGTTATTTTCAATTACTTGCTTCATAAACATTACTCTTCTCATAGATTCTTCAAATGTATCATCAGATGTATTATAAAAGTCTGTTTCTTTTTCAATTAAATGAATTAGTTGTTTTAATTGTTCAACGTACAATGCTCTAGATTCTTTAACTTTTTCAATGCTGCTGGATTCCGCCTGGTCTCCACTATCCTCTTTATATTTAATATAGTAATCTATAAACTCTGGGAATTCTGCTATCACTTTGCTCACCGCTAGATTACGGTCTTTTTGCGATGCTTTCTTAGGAAGAATTGAATAAAAATAATTATTAATTTGTGCACGTAACTGTTCATTGTCAATACTTTCTGGTATTAATGAAAAATCCCTTACAATATCAGATTTATTTATCCATGTCTCATCCTTGGTTAAGATATCAACTGGAGTTAAGAGAACATAATCATTGTTCATATAAGGTAAATAAAAATAGTCCATTTCCCATGATTCTGTATCATAATTAAAACGTACATTCTTAACTGGAACTTTTTTAACAAATTCAGGCTTCAAATGTTTCAGTGCAAAATCCTGAGTAAACTTTAATAAGAAATCATGAATTAATCTGGTAGTAAAATCACTAATATTGTCCCTTCCAACTTTATCCTTTACAATGCAGAGCTTTTCTAAATGACTGCTTTGGGTAATCTTCTCTGAGCCAAAGTCACTGAATAAATTTAAATTTTCATGTAATGCAAGTGCAAAGTCTCTTCCAAGACCACTTCCACCGTTGCCTGTCTTGGAAAATCCAAACCAATTATGCTTTATTTCGGGAAACATATACCAAGCTTTTAAAAGTCCCTCTGATATATTCTTTTCCTGAGATTTATCCCTTAAGAACCTTAGATATTTCAACATATTCTCGTGTAACATCTTGTACTCCGCCTTAGAACTGTTAAAAAGGAGAAAAGGGTCAATGAATAATGGTAAATCATTTATAAGTGATACATCAAAAGCGCCATAATCCTCAATAACGCTAGGTTCTATATCGAAAAAATCAGAAAAATATACTTTAACTTTCATAATAGCTCCTCCCCCCTTGCATCCGAAATGTCCCTGTTAGAATTTTCTATTATTTTATCTTATAATTGGACAAGACTCAATAATAAGTGGGGATAATTTACATTGGAGAGAAACTGAATAAAAATCTAGAATTAAAAGAGGTTTTTGTCTACATTTTCATTAATATAAACCAATGCTTTTACACCTTCTTGATAGTAATCAGCACTATACGGGGCAACCATATCATTTACATCTGTAAGTATTACATTAAGCTCCTCCTTACGATAAACCTCTAAATCAAAAAAGGAATCTAGCTCCATTTCATCTTCTGCTGTAATACTGTATAGAACGACAGGTACATTACATCCAGCAGAACTCTTTAAATTCTCAAGTGCTCTATCTTCCAATTCAAAATCTTTAATACTACCCCACCCAAAGACATAGGATTCAGAGCAAACTTGAACCATCTTATCTACATTCATCAGAGAACCATAAGCTATAAAGAATTTACGGTGTACTTTATCCATTAACTATCACCCCTACTTCCTCGTTTGACTTGTTAGTATAGCTCTCAATATATTTTTTGTGTAATGAATTCCCAAATAATTGCTGCTAAATTAACAAAGCACGTCAAAGTATCACTGAAGTAAAGTAATAATCATAAAAAAAGGAAGCTTCCATCCTTGATAATATCTAAGGAATAGAAACTTCAATATGAATTTCATCTGTGAAAATATCTAGCATCAAATTCTAACGCTTATTACATACTCGTCATAAGGAATATTCTTTACCACACCCCCACTTAATAGCTCATAAAAGAATTTGCTCGGCTCCTTAAATAAGAAAATCTTTACTCTTCTTGATTTTGTATAATTTTTTGGAGTAATCGTTGGAAGTATTTCTCCATAAGCAAACTCCCAATGATTCTCTTTTTGTATCGCCACCATAAAACGATTAAATGGACTGTTACTAACAATTTGATATTGAGCAACATTAGCTATCTGCTTTAAAGCCATATGCTCACTTATATCAGTTGATAGATTTAATGCATAGATTCCTATTGAACCAACAAAATCATCTGGAGTGAAAAATAAAAATTGGCGAGTCCAATCACAAACTGTGGGCATACGTAGGTAAGTCTCATAAATTAGACAATTTACTGAGGTCACTTCAATTAGCCAATCCCCATTAGCAATTTTCCGTTCAATAATTCTTCCTAAATCATCATTAGAATACGGTCGAAATGAGCCTTTACTAACAAAATAAGAGAGTTTGCTCCAATTCTCGTTTGAATACGGTGAATTGGTTATGTCCATGATTTCCTCGAAGGTCAAGGAACTTCGGTGTTCTATACCCCTTAGGAGATTAACTCTGTTTGGATCTGAATGAACCTCTTGTTGAAGTGTTTTTACAAAGCACATAATTTCACCTTCTTGTTTTATTTTACTGTCTGAAACCTTGGGTTAAAAACTCTTCATATGCCTTTGTAATTTGAGTATTTAAATCTAAAGAACTCCCATCTACATCATTGCTGAAATCACCTTTAAGTAATTGATACAAAATTTTCCGTTCATCAGCTACAACTCTATCTGTCGATGTCAATACATACAGTAAGTAGGACAGATTTTCCTTATTGTATAAAGAGGAAACCCTTGCTAAGTTGGACTTTGTAAATGTAAGTAAGAATTTTATTTCTTTTTCACATTCTTCTAAATTGGCATGTGGTTTATCTTCCTTTGGTAACAAATCCAACAGACCATCAATTAGATAATCTGAAGGATTTAACTTACCCGTTCCAGCACGAAACTGTATCATCGCCTCATCCACTTTACCTTCAAGTATTAATTCAATGGTGCTTGCTCCTACTTTCCTTTCTAGCTTTTTTGAAAGATAGCTCATGGATGCCTCAACACTGTTTTTACTTTTTGCTCCTAGCTTATCTTTTGTTTTTGCATAGTTACAGTGATTCTTAATGAAAATTATTGCTTTCTGTCTAGACCTTTCTTGGCCTGCCCAGGTCTCATCATTCTTTATATAATCAAATATCTCTTTAAGAGCAGATAACTGCTTCTTTTCCACTGAATCATCTTCACCGTAGTATTCCTTACTTCGCAGTAATGCCTCTATATGTTCTCTTGCTTCAACATATTTTCTAAAGAACAATTTGTTTGCCACCGGATAACCTCCATCCATACTCATCTGAAATATCCCTTACTAAGCGAACTAACTCTAGTCCAAAACCATTTTTTTATTTCATCAAGTTCTTGTTGTGATTTACAATTTACAATTTTGGTTACGGTGTCCTCACCGAAAATATTCTCTAAGCGACTGTTAAAATACCAAATGGTTGCTCTTAAACCATCAGTAGTCATTCCTAACTTTTCGGCTGTTTCCTCTCGGTTCTTACCTCTATTTATCCAAGCTTCAAATTTCAATGATGATTTCTCTGTCAACTTACCAATGTGTTGAATTAATAGAAACAATTCAGCTAAAAAAAGCTGTTTCTTATTCTCAAGACATCTGGCTTCATCAGTTACATCTTGTGACCGTAACCTTTGCTCGATTTCATTTATGCCTGCCTGAACTTTCTCCCACAGCAACAGCTTTTTCATGAACTTCCTTCCTCCTATCCTTTGCCTTTTACTTGAATAACTTTTGATGCAAATAACGTAAAATCTACAAAATCAGCAGAAACTTTAAGAACTACTACAAGACTTAATAAAAATGAAGCAAACACCAGAAATACTTAATAAATTTTCACTATTATTATTTTTATAGATTTGTAAATCTTTAAAAACCCCTAGAGCAACAAGGTTCAAAACCTCCAAGCTCAAGGCAAGATAAAAATCAGGAGTGATTTTTGTTAAGAAAAAAATTAAGTATTTCCCTACTTAAAATAGTTTTGGTTGCTGGAATTCTCTTGAAGAGTAAAAATGTTCCTTTATACAACCAAAATGTTAATAACGAGTTTCAGAAAGATGCATGCAGAACCAATGATATTGAGTGAATTTGGGTATTTTTAAGCTATTGAATACCAATCAGAAGAATTAATTGAGGAAATGACCATATATGAGCATAAAGTAAGTTACGCCTTCTTCACCTAACTCTGGTTGAAGTTTTCTGTTTGAGGAATAACAAAGTAGATGGATACTAAGGTATTTTAATTCTTATATCTATAAAGCAAATCTAAATATAACAGCAAAATTTGGATAGAGTAAATCGCTTTATACTGTATACTTAGAACCTAATCCGAAGAAGTTTAAGGTGTAGACATTTATAACCAGTCTTTTCGCTTTTTATAAAAAATTTATGACTTTTATAAATTCCCTTCTAGTTTTATAAGAATTTCAGACCTTTTATAAGAATCCTTTTCGGCATTTATAAAAATATTAAGAGAGTTATAATTCCATTTTTTCTTTTATAAAAATATCTAGACAATTATAAATCTTGTTTTCGGTATTTATAAGGGCATCATCTACCCCCTCACTAGATATTTTTGGATTTACCCTTACATCGTAACGAACTCCACAACTCAAACATTCGACTGTTTGAACGGAATGAAAACTATCAACGACTTTGACTGTTCCAAAACAATACTCACAATTCAAATCAATTCCCCCCTATAATGACCACCTTTGCGTTATTTGTTCACTAAATCAGAGTTAGCAAGCAAAATTGCCCTGTTTTCTATTTTTAATACTCACTTGGGGTCATAAATGTGTAATAACTAAATTCTACTTCCTCACTATAAACCGCCCAGACATCATGGCTGAATAATCGTTGGTCAATGGTAGCAAGGATAGAATCATTACCATCAGTGATTATTGTTCTTCCTTCAAAATATTTAAAGACTATGAAATCTTCCTTTTCAGCAAAATGATTTACAATTAATGATGCTGCAACATCTAAATGAACGATTTGTAGAGCCTGAACACCTGGTGTTTGATAGAACCTTAAAGATTTAAAAGACATTGGACTACCCCTCCTTTAGAAATGTTGCTATGATAACTCTGTATTCAAATATTTGCTAGAATTTTTACGGAAATATTGGGAATAAGCTATAAAATATACAGCTACTGAATGGTAACTCTGATTTTTTAACTTGATTGGTCATTATAAAAATGCAAATAAAAAATAGCAAGGATGGAATAGGTAGACCACCCTTGCTGTTTTTTACAATCAAACACAAAATGCTAGTTTGATTTTATTTAATATTTTTATCATCGGTTCCCTTGAGTATTTGAAGGTTGCGAACTGAGTTGTTTTCCGATTTTTCATAGGCAACAATATGACGAAGTTTATGAGTAGGTGAATCACCTACACAAAAATTAAGGATTATAATACCCCATTTCATTAATGCAATTATCCAGTGAACTCGTATAGAATCTGCAAAGTTGTTCTCAAAACGTACAGCTGGAACACCTTTGTAGTCACTACTTGAATCACCTGAAAAATACGTATAGTTGTTCATTCCGAGATGCTTTACATTCCTGAAATCCAATTTACCACCTTCAATAAGGAAATGCTTCTCACCAGTATTGTTATCAATAACTAGGATGTTATCATCTACAACTTTAACCGTGTAAAGTTTACTTTTTATTTTATATACTTGTCCATTAACCATGTCTATTACCAAATATTCATCAGTCGTTTTACTTTTCTTTCGGCTTACGTAGAATTTCCCTTTCTGCACCTTTACTTTCATAGCATTAATTTTTGCCATCTCGACTACTCTAGTATTATCACCGAAAAGTAAGATGTAATTGTCTGTCTGGTCAACCCCTTCTCGTTGCAAACGGTTAAATTCCTGTAATTTACTATGAATATCTTTGTACATTTTATTTTTCCTCCTTAGAATTAGCTCTTTGAAATATTTTTTATGAAAGTCCTTATTAGTTAACTGAATTCCCGTACTAGCCTGTAGAACTTATGAACATCTACTTTTAGTTTCTTGGCTGCCATTTCCGCCTTTAGACCATTATTCTTATAATCAATAAATACCTGATAAAAACCATCTGGAAATACTTCTTGATTTTCTCGATGCTTGATTTGGTTCTCAGCTTTAATTTCAATTGCACCTCTAATTTTGGTTACATCCCTGCGGAGACTGAATATTGCTTCCAATGTTTTAAATCCACCATCGGTTAAGAAGATTTCCTCTCCTCTTGTTGGATTTAAGAGATTCAGCTTTACCCCCTTATTACGAAAAATGCATAGGAGATTATAGACCTCGTCTAAATCTTCACTTATCATAACTAGACTTGGCAGGATGACTTTATCATTTTCCTCTACTTCTTCTATTAAGTTATTAAACTCTGCATAACTAGAACAGCCTCGATCGGTTGCTAAGTCGATGTAAAACTTATCAGCTTTAACTACGCTTTTGTACAGTTGAGCTTCGCTATGCTTTTTCGTGCAAAGGTATCCGATTGTTTTACCCATTATTCTCACCCTCTTTACATTTACTCAGCTTCTATACCGTTAATAGATAACGTTCGATGTCCTGATATTTATAAAATTGTCTCGGCTATTGATGATATGGTAGATTAGCTGGTATAGTAATTAATTTTTATATGCACACTCAACTCACCTTTCGTATAAACTTTCCATGTTCTATTGCAAAATGTCAGTCAAAACCTATGGAAAAAAACAGTTTGATTTAAAGGCACAAAAAAAGAGATTTTTATAAATCCCTTTAATCGAAACAGTAATTTTATATACAAATAAATAAGCAATACCCCTGTAAGCGATTTTAAGCACCGAAATTGACGAGTGTAAACAAAAGTAAGGGATGAATAGCCTACCGACCCTAGAAACAATTTGTGAGCGAATTTGAAAAGACAAATAAATACCCTAGAGGTAATAAGTTACTAGATACCCCTCCTATAAATCCTCATCTGAGGGCTCTTCTGGTAGTAAACCTTCAGGGAGTTGGAAATTTGTCCATATAAACTCTTTCTTTTTCTTCCCTGAAGATATTTTTACAAGTCCCAGAAAATATTTGTAGAAACCATTTTTTTTATCCTCTAAGGGCTTGTATACATCATTCTCGTAACCTGACAAGATATATTTATTGTTTGTAGTTAATAAGTTTTTTACAAGTTCCTTGTGGTCTTCTATGGTAAATGGATGCACATAGCCTGTTGTTTCCTTAGTATTACTTTCATCACTGTCCTTCTTTTTTCTAACCTTCTTAAACTGCTTCGGTTTTTCAGTGACTAAGTACGGAGGGTCTAGGTATATCAAAACATCTGAACGGTTTTTATATTTGTTAAACTGCTCCCTGTAATCGCCACAGAAGATTTGGACATCACCAATGTCAAGGTCTACATCGTATAACTTCTTTAATGACTTAGGTGAGATACCATCATCTGCATCATGTTGTGAAAAGGTTTGTCTATCAGCAGAACGAGAATATTCCACTACGATGTAAGTTAAGGCGGCTGCACGAATTAGTGGAGTTTCTGGGTCTATTCGCTCTTCCATTGCTTCTTCAAACTTACCCTTTGTACTATATTCATCAGCTAGTAACCAAATCTGCTCGATTAACTGGTCAGTTTTGTTAAGGTCTTGCATACATTGGAAAAGGCTCACTACCCCGTAATCAATTTCATTTGCAGTTCTAAACTCTAAATTACCATCGTGGTCAAGATATAGGCTGAAGCGAAATCCACCTCCAAATAGCTCTTGAACCCCTGCAATGTTATAAGTGGAGATGGCATACTCTGCCACCTCACACAATTGTTGAATAACCTGTCTTTTTGAACCCAATGAATCCATTGGGTCTGATTTTCTTAGTGGTTTTGCCATACTAGTTGCTCCCTTCTAATAGATGTGGAATAATATTGAAAATATATACATCTTCATGATAGTCCGGGTCGCCTTTTTTCTCTAATTGCATATCTACCATTTTTATTCTCCGTTTAGGTTTTGTATTTCTCTCTATCCTTCTTGATGTAGATTCATGCAATACCCCTAGATGATTGAGTTTACTAATAACTTGTCCAAACTCCTGGTCACTCATATAAGGAAATAACTTTTCAAGGTTACCTGACCTAATTGCCACAGGATAATAACCATATTCATTTTTAAAATACCCCTGACTCTCTGAATCATGAATAATTCCATGACTTACACCCTTTTTAAATTGATTGCTACTTTTTGTAGGATACAAACCTTGATTATGGAAATAATCTTGAGCAAAAAACTGATAATATTCAAGGACAGTAAATCCCACTGCTAAGTTCCGTTCGGACACTACAAGTGATAAATCCTTAACGACCGTTACTCTATCAGGAAGTACTCTCGCTGCATTAATGTAGTTTCCAAAAAATCTAATGTAATTCCTTTCAACTTCACCGATGATATTTAAGGTATCTACAATTTGGTCTGCATTTTTCATATTTTGAATCTCATTTTTTAGGAAAGCGATACTTTCTCCTGTAATATTATTAGTTAACTTAATTGCATGAGATTGTCTATTCAATGAACTCGACCTTCCATAGAGAACCTCAATCTGCCATTCTTCTAAAACCTTTTTACCAAGTTTGCTTTCTATTAGCTCATTTAATCTTTCCTCTCTTTTTGCTCTTTCTTCAATTGTTAGAGTGGAAAGATTGGTTGCTTCAACAACCTTTAATTTTGTTGGTTTCATTGAGTTACTTTCGTCCATTGCTTGCAGACCTTGTGGTAGTTTAAATAAATTGTTTAACATAAAATCTTGCCCCCATAGATAGTTAATTTGCTAACCCGACCTAGCAAGTTAGTAAATATATTGGGAGCCTCTTGAAAAATGTTGCCAATTTGGTCTATGTTTGTAGATTGGTTTAAAATATGTTGAATAATTTTTACATACTCCATATATGAATATCTATGTTCCATAAAATGGAACCATATCTCCGAATAGAAACTCTATGTGTAGAATCATTTAATGAAATAGTAGAACGAAATTTATGCATGCTCGGACACTCTGTGAAAAGGCTGAAACATTAGAAGAACTCAAAGTGGCTAATGAAATCTAAGTTGCTTGAGTTTGTGTGATGTGGGGGATATTTTTGTGTGTGCTCTGGTTTGTATATGTTATTGCTCAGTCTAAGTCTAGTTTTATATTTCTACTGACCAAATAACTGTTAATTCATTTTTTCTCTGAAGTCTTATTTGACTTGGTTGAGTTTAGATTCATTTATTGTTGGGTGCTCGGGTGCTCGGATGGAGAAGAAGGATGCAGGTTGAGATGGATTTAGTGGACTCAAGAAGGGTTACAAATTCTGAGTTGTTTGAGTTCGTTTGGTGTGGGTGAAATATTATTTGTGTACTCAGTTTT
The DNA here is from genome assembly GCF_001636345.1 of Cytobacillus gottheilii. Lineage (GTDB taxonomy): Bacteria > Bacillota > Bacilli > Bacillales > Cytobacillaceae > Cytobacillus > Cytobacillus gottheilii. Next base: position 240,597 of record NZ_KV440945.1, on the reverse strand, counting down.
TACTGTTCTATTCAGACTCTCTCTATCTACTATGTATTAGCTCAATCAATCACTCATGAATGAATTTATTCTCCTAGACATATTTTCGAAAATCACCGTTTATTTATTTGAACACCGATACGATACGAAACGTATGTTCCCATTTTAAAAAATAAAAACTTAGAATTATTGTTTTCGAGAGCATTAAATACTCAAAGAATAAAAATAAGGTGCCAATTTTATGACACCTTAGAATATATCCTCATAATCATCTTCTTCATCATCGACTTCATCCAATAAATCCAATGAGAACTGTTTATACTTATCTATGATTAAAAAGACTTCACGTGTATTGCTAGAAAAATCAATATGGAGTGCATCCAATGATTCCCCTACAAAATAAATATTGATGTCAATATTTCTATTTCGGCTTTTAAACCATTCCTCTAGTTCTTCGAATAGCATTACAACAAGCTGAAGTTGTGCTTCGTTTAAGTTCCATTCAATTGAATCATCAAAATCTTGTTCAGTATCAATTTTGTCGAATAAAGATTTTTCCTTTGCCCAAGGGAACCTCTCTAAAATGCTCTTTCTAGACAGATTGAGCATATATTATTGCTCTCCAAGATATATAGCTCGATATTTTTCGAATATGTCATCCACCTCAGGAAACCCACAAATCTTCTCAACAAAAACGTGACCCTGAACCTCTTTAAATTCGACTATTACAACCTCAATCGGCTTGTGTCTTAACAAATACCAATGTTCTACCTCTTCAAGTATTGTGTGTATCAACTTCATTTGAGCCTGATTGAAGGTCCAAGGCATAACATCACTGAAATACCACCCCTCCACAGAATCATCAATCTCTAAATCGACTGGTCTTGCCCAAGGAAAACGATTAAAAATAACTTCTTGTGATATTTGCATTATTCATTCCGTCCCTCTCCAAATTAGATATGAATTTTTTCTTTGTTGTAATATAACTCGGAAGGAAGATGAGTTAAAGTAAATAAACATGCTTTTTTTCACTGTTTTCATTCATAATTTAGCGTTGCTTGTGTTTCATCTTAGAAATAAAGTAGTATGAATTAGTAGAAATAAAATAATGTAACTGAGGTTTTACGATGAATATTAAAATTTACATTGTTGGAGATAAAATTGAAAAGACATTTCTCGAAGGTATAAAGGAATATGAGAAGCGTTTGAGCAGATACTGTAAAATAAAATTACAACACTTTAAGAACAAAGAACAGCTCTTAAAAAAAATTTCAGATAAGACCTATAAGATATTGATTTCTGTTATGGGAACAACGGTAACATCAGAGGAACTCGCTGAAAAAATAAATCAATTAGGGATAACAGGCAAATCAGATGTAACTATTATTATTGGTGCTGATAATTTACCCCATGATGAAGTATTAGCCATTAGTCCAATGGAAATGGACTTAGGAATTAAAACACTCATAATGTTTGAGCAGATTTACCGTTCATATCGCATTCTCAATAATGAGCCATACCACAAATAAAAGGTGACCTGTTAAAGTCACCTTTTCCCTTTATGTTGCCCTTTTCATTTGAGTTATTACGCCATCTGTCATATACAACACAAATTCCACTGACTCATTAATATCGATAAAACTTGTTTTAGGGTTTGGTGTGGTAAGCATCCCCCCGATTAATCCGAAAACTCCGATAAACCTGCTCCACCAATACCAGCCGCATTAGCTGATGAGGAAACGTCATCTTTGAAAAAGACAATGCAAACTTGCTGGCAGCCTTTACTTCATCACTAAGCCCAAGCGACCCGCCAATAATAAAGGCAATTTTGCTGTTCCCATATGTAGCAAGGCTATCAAGTTTTTCAGCAAGTTGTTCGGAGGTTAGCATTTTCCCGCCTATTTCCAGGGTAATAACGTAGGTGTCCTGGCTGATGTGGGCAAGGATCTTTTTGCCTTCTTTGTTTTTGACTTCTTCTTCTTCGGCTGGGCTCATGTTTTCTGGTGCTTTTTCGTCAGGGACTTCGATGATATTGACGTTGGCGTAGGCTGTGAGGCGTTTTAGGTATTCGTCTATGCCTTGTTTTAGGTATTTTTCTTTTAGTTTTCCGACGGATATGATGGTAATTTTCATAGTTTGCTGCTTCCTTTTCTTTACGTTTTTTTATACTGTATCAAATGGGTGGAGAGCTTTTAAGAAAACTATTTTACTTTAAGCCCCCCAACAGAACCGTCCCCCTGGTATGCTGCTTTAAATTCTTCGAAGGACGTATACTCTTGATCCTTCCAAATCCAAATGCCGTCTTCTCCATCTTCTTTTTGAAATACATTATCGCTTAGTGTTGTATTTTCGTTGGTCGTGAAGAAGTTTGCGATATAGATGCTGGATGGACCTGCTGTTAGGGTATTCTTTTCAATCGTATTGTCTTTTACGTCATGCTGGATCATTAGCTGTCCGCCGGCGAGATCAAGGGTATCATTTCGGAAAAGGATGTTGTGTCCAATATAGGAATTGATTGTACCGCCGCGGTCTTCGTCGTATCCGCCAATGGAGATGCCTGTGTAAAAGTTTTCATATATATTATTATTGATGATTTCAATGTTTTCCGCGTATTGATCAGCATGTTCGGAAGTGGCTTCGATGCCGATATCACTGCCATAGATGGTATTTTCTTCGATTGTGATCTCTTTTCCGCCATCAACGTAGATCCCGGCAGCGTTATATTCCTCGCCATATGTTGGATTGCCGTAAGTAGAGATGTCATGAACTGTGTTACGAGCTACCAACCCATTGCGCACATAGTCTGCGTCTTGATCTGCAGCCACTCCTTCATAGCCGATCAGATCAATGCCGATATTGTCATTGCGGCTTACTGTGTTATCTTCAATATTAAAACCATCAATATTGCCATTGAGGACAAGTGCTTCGCTTGCGCCCAGCTTGAGGTCTTGTACAGTATTTTTGGTCACCGTTATGTCCTTCATAGGCTCCGTTCCATAAAATGCAATGCCATGGCCATTTCCATCGTCTGCATGTGTTTCAATACGCTGGATATGGTTGCTGTCCAATGTAATATGGCTGCTGGAGCCTGTCACAAAAATGCCCATGACGGTTTCATCCGTTAATTCCGTCGTTAAATCCTGAATCATGAGGCCCTTAATTGTCACATAGTCTTTGCTGTCGATCGTAATGAGGGCAGTATCGCCTTCCTCACTTGGTATGTTTTCACCACTCAGAATCACATCTTCATCATGATAGGGCTGAAAAATAACTCCATTTGATTTTGTGCCGCTATGCTGGATGACCAGCTGCTCTTCGTAAATTCCTTCATGGATATGTACAGTTGTCCCGGCTTCCGCTTCAGAAGCGGCTTTCGTCAGTGTGCGAAAGGGCTTTGTTATGGATCCATCATTTTCATCATTTCCATCTGTCGCTACATATAAATCCTGTTTTTGTTCTTTGGTTTCGTTCATGTTCAGTAAGAAAAAGATCATGGCTGCGGCTGCAGCAATAATCAAAAGTAGTCTTTTCATGGTGGCTCCTGCTTGTTTATTTTCTTAAATTTTCTTCACAAATTCGGATTTTAATTTCATAGCACCAAATCCAGTGATTTTGCAATCAATATCATGATCTCCGTCCACTAAGCGGATTCCTTTCACTTTCGTACCTTGCTTCAGTACAGATGAACTGCCTTTGACTTTCAGGTCTTTTATCACACTCACAGTATCGCCGTCATTTAAAATATTTCCGTTAGCATCTTTGACGATCTTCGTATCTCCAGCAGCTTCTGTTTCCTCATTCGCACTCCACTCGTATCCGCATTCCGGACAAACGAGAAAAGTCCCATCATCGTAAGTATATGCAGATTGGCATTTTGGGCAATTCGGGTATTGGCTCATTATTATAGTTCCTCCGCTCATTCAATTTATCTATCCTATTATAACAATAACTATTAATATTGTTTTTGAGTAAATAATGAAATTTACATCTGAAGGCAAAAAAATCCCGGCGACACAATCGCCAGGATTCTATGTTCATTTATTTATCTGATCATGGACTGACGGTTTCTGCTAGTTCACTGCTTCGCCAGTGTCTCCACAATCCTGTCCTGGATTTCCGTCATCGATCCGCTGATATAGTTGTTCATCATAATCGAGAAGATGAACTTCTCGCCATTTTTTGCTGTGACGTAGCCGGAGAGGGTGTTGGCACCAGTAAGGGAGCCGGTTTTCGCTTTGATGTTCCCTTGTGTGTTCTCACCCTTAAGTCGGTTGCGCAATGTGCCTCCTACTAGCCGGTCTGAAATTCCTGCAACAGGCAGGGAATGTTCAAATTGCGGATACCATGGTTCATCTTGTATTTCATAAAGCAGCTTTGTTAGCTGCTCTGCTGGAATAAGATTTTTATGAGACATGCCTGATCCGTCACGGAGCAGGATGGATTCCATGTCCAGTCCAAATGAGGTGAGCTGGCTTTCAACGACATCGAGTCCTTTCTCCCAGCTGCCTTCCCCATGAATCTCTTTGCCCATAGCTTTAACGATCATTTCCGCATGGCCATTGTTGCTGAGCTTCATAAATGGCAGGAACAATTCTTTTAATGGCATGGATTGTTTGGTGGCCAGCAGTACTGCATCCTTAGCTGTTACACCACGTTTTACTTCGTTTTTGCCAATCTGCTTAATTCCTTGTTCTTGCAGTGACTTCGCAAACACATCCAGCACATAACCTGTTGGTTCCCATACAGACACCCATGATCTCGATGCTGAACCTTCTAGCGGGATTTTTCCTTTAATGATAATATCATTGGTGCCGTGTTCTCTGCTGATCGAGATGCTTTTTGATTCGCCTTTTGCAACAGTAGCTGCCTCGGTTACGATGTTCACATAGTCCGTTGCTGGAGTAACGGAGACCTGTGCCTGATCGCCGGCCTTTTTCCCTGCTGTCACTTCTACGATGACTGTTCCCATATCATAATCTTCATTAGGAGATAAGGTAAGAGCTGAGACCTGTGCACCTGTGTAGTTCGATTCGTCATCCCAGTTCAAGTCAGTCGATAGGCGCACATCATCATACCAGCTGTCGTCTCCGATGATATCTCCATTGATTTTTTCAATGCCTTTTGCTTTCAGTTCTTTAGCAAATGCATCTAGATCCTTTTTTAAAAGGGTTGGATCACCTTTGCCTTTTATGTATAAGTTTCCTTGAAGTACTTTCCCTCTTACTACTCCATCTGTTAAAATCTCCGTTGAAAATTGATAGTCACCGCCAAGTGTTGCTAATGCTGCTGCTCCTGTGAGAATTTTTTGGTTGGAGGCCGGATGAAGTCGTATATCCTCGTTATGGGAGTACACTATTTCTCCGTTATCAGCATTTCTTACGCTAACACCTGTTAATGCACCGGCAAGTCGTTCATCTTGAAGAATGGCATTTAATTCTTCTGTCAATGATGTCTGCTCTGTGGATGTCGTTTCTGTCGATTCTGCTGCTGTCGAGTTTTTTTGCACATCATTTGTTGCTCCAGCATGCTCTCCAACTGTAAATGGCAGGATCAGCATTAAAGCTAAAACAGCAAGAAAAGCTCTCGATCTGTAAAACCTTTGAATCATCACAGCTCACATCCTTTATGGAAATTTATAATAGTATATCGAAAAATTCCAGAAAAAGAATATAGGATTTCAGTAAATTCATTCAGATGGCCTACCATTAATTTTTAAAAATAGCTAGATATTCACAGGCAATCCTCAGGTACAAACAAGATATCCACAGTAGTTATCCACATGTCCACATTTTCTATCCACATATGGTATGGAATCACTTGTTCGCCACAACATATATTGCGGTATTTCGACAATATTCACAGGCTGTTGATAAATTTTGTTCGTCTTCCATTTGTGTTAATTGCGGGAAAGTTTCCAGCTCATCCACAATTATATCAATGGCTAGCTCTACATGTTCCTCACAGCAGTAAATTTTCACTTTTAAAACGCTCCTCTTTTTTACATCAATTTATTAACAATGTGGATAAACTCTGTAAAACCTTGCATCTTCAGTTATCCACACTACATCTTAACATACTGACACCTTTTATGTGTTTTGATTTTTGCACATAAAAAAACAGGAGTGCGTTATGCTCTCCTGTTTAGTATTTCTAGCTTCCACATATTTTAGACAAATGGAGATTGCTTGATTGCTGAATGCCTTGCCTAAAAAGTAGAGGCGTCACTCAGCTTTACCGTTACTTCTTGCTTCTCACCGTTCCGATAAATGACGACTTGCATTTGGTCACCGACTTTTTTCTGGTTATATAAATGCTTTCGCAAGCCAATAACATCATCTATTACTTCCCCATCCATTTCAACGATCACGTCAAATTCCTGCAATCCAGCTTGTGCGGCTGGTGAATTTGGTTCTACTTGAGTAATCGCTACTCCTGTTGTAATATCCCGCGGCAGCTGTAATGTTTGCTGCTGATGATAGCCTGGGATTTCTGTAACGGACTGTAACCCAACGCCTAAATACGGACGTTTTACTTCGCCAAATTGCTCAAGATCGTCAATAATCGGCCTTGCATAGTTAATTGGTATCGCCAATCCAATTCCCTCTACCGCTGACTCAGCAATTTTCATGGAGTTGATTCCGATTAGCTGGCCGCCAATGTTTACAAGGGCTCCACCACTATTTCCCGGATTAATGGCTGCATCTGTCTGCAGTACTTCTGCCTGCCAATCCACTGTTCCATTCTGATCAATATCAACCGGCACAGTCCGCTCTAAACCCGAAATGATTCCTTGTGTGACAGATCCTTCAAATGTACCGAGCGGATTTCCGATTGCAATGACAGGTTCCCCTGTTTTTAGGGTATCTGAATCACCAAACTCAACAACCGTATCGATTTCGTTACCTTCTACTTCAATTACAGCTAAATCCGTCCACACATCACTGCCAACTAGAGTGGCAGGAATTTTTGTTCCATTCGCCAGGCTCACTTCAAGCTGCTGTGCTCCGTCCACTACATGGTGATTTGTGACAATAAATGCTTTATTGCCGTCTTTTTTATAAATAACGCCAGATCCTGTTCCAGCTGGAGCACTTCCAGTTTCCTCTCCCCAGAAGCTGGTCGATTGCAGGTTTGTAATACTGACAACCGCATCACCGGCTTTATCAACTGCCTGTGTTACATCTGTGACCACATCAAGGGAGAGATTTTGCGTCTCAACATTTGATGAGTTATTATTTGTGCGCTGTTCCGTTTCTTCCGCAGAGTATGGAAGAACATTATAATCAATTAATTTTGGCAGTGCTATGACAACAAGCAGTGCACCAAGAATAAGCCCCACCAGGCTCGCTAAAAAATAACCGCTCTTTTTGCCTTTTTGGCGGCTTGAGCGATTTTCATAATCCTGATCATAATAGCCCATATGCATACACCCTTTCCCTTTTTAAATTATAGGTTTCTTTGTATAAGATGATGGCTATCATTTATTTTACCTCTATACCCATTATTATACTCAGCCTAAAATAAAATTCTAAAAAAAACACTTATCTTCTGTTAATCTTACGAGTTTGTTCATAATTTGTTTGCCTTTTATTAAAATACCGAACATCTTTATAAAAAAAGCAGCAAAGGATTCAGTAGCTCCTCTGCTGCTTTCTATTCTTTAAACTGCCGTTAAAATCGTCGGTGTTTTCGGATCGGTGTCATAAAGGGTAAACTGTTCTCCAACCATAATACCCTGTGTTTCAAGTGTTTGAGCGACAGACATGCGTGCTAAATCTTTAATGTTGTTATCTTGGCTTAAGTGAGCAAGGTAGATGCTTTTCGTGCGATCACCTGCTACTTCACCCATCGCAATCGCTGCATCCTCATTAGAGACATGGCCAACGTCGCTTAAAATGCGGCGCTTAATGCTCCAAGGATAACGTCCCATTCTCAGCATCTGTACATCATGGTTGCTTTCAAACACATAGGCATCTGCATTGGAGATTAACCCTTTCATCCGGTCACTGACATAGCCTGTGTCGGTAATTAAGACAAGCTTTTTTTCACCGCTATGGAATACATAAAACATCGGATCTGCCGCATCATGTGAAACGCCAAATGACTCAATATCCAGGCTTCCGAATGATTTCACTGTTTCCATTCCAAAGGTGAATTTTTGCTCCACTGGAATCTGGCCGATTAAGTTGTCCATTGCCAGCCATGTTTTTTCATTTGCATAAATAGGCAGCTTATACTTGCGGGCAATAATGCCGACGCCTTTTATATGATCACTATGTTCATGTGTCACGAGGATGCCGGACAGCTTCCCCATATCTCGGTCAATCTGCTGAAATAAGGTTTCCATTTGCTTGCCGCTTAGTCCTGCGTCAACCAAAAAAGAATGCTCCCCGTTTTCCACATAAATGGCGTTCCCCGTACTGCCGCTTGCCAGAACGCTGAATTGCATGGACATAATTTCTCCCCCATTAATTATTCTCTATATTACTTAAATCGATGATATCGCCATACTTCACATTTACATATAAACTTCCCTGGTCTTTTACTACAAAACGCCATACCGGAGTGAGTGTATAGGTAGTCGTATTTTCACTTAAGAACGTATAATAACCGATTTCCACATCCGTAATAACGGAGTTTGGAAGCAGCTTTCCGTTTTGATACAACGTCTCCATTGCACTTAGCGGAGGAACCGGATCTTCAACTTCTACACGATCTTCAATGCTGGTGAGCAGTGTTTGTGTATATGAAACAATTTCACCTTCTGGATTCAGAAACAGCGTCAATCGGCCATTATTGTTTTTGTAAAACATTTTTCCTTCGAATGTCTGATAGAACGTAATTGTTGTTTCTCCTTTTTCCCAGAATGCATATTGATCCGCATAAATGATATAAGCATCTAAAAAGGTGTTTAATTCTTCAAGATCAGCATCTTCATCTATTGCATATGGTTCATCTAAACTGACGACTAATTCTTTTCCTCTATTAATTTCGGCGGATTGTTCATCAAACTTTGCATCTTCAAGATCTTCCTCTGTGAATTCCGCCCGTTCAGCATTAATTAAATTCACTTCATTATTATCATTTTTCAGTTCTGGAAACTCGATGCCATCAGCTCTTAATCTGTTTTCTACAGAAGCTTCCGATTCAAGCGCTAATTGGCTTGCATCCCTCAGCTTTGAGAATTCATAGATGAGATACACATCCAGTACGAGAAACGCGATAATAAAAATCGTTTTAATTTTACTCCAATCCACGGTTGATCCCTCCTGTCTCCTCCATGGAAAACATAATCCAATTCCCGCCATATAAGTAGTACCAGGAAGGGTCAAGATAAATTAATTTGGTTTGTGGATCCTTGGTCATTTTATAGCCAATTGCAATATCCTCAAGCTGATCTAATTCTAATCCTTCCAGACTCTCTAAATGATTAACGACTGATTCTCCAGATGGAAGATCAACCTTTATATGATCTGAAAGAGGTGCATCGAAAGAAAAATTGCTTCTTCGATATTCGCGGAATTTACCTTGACTCCAGCTTACCTGAACGGTTGACTTACTAGAGCTATCACTAAAAATGGGATATCCGTTTAATTCATACTGTCGGAAGACAACTCGATTACTGGCTTGATCAAATGAATCATAGCGGTAATTATCTGTCCATCCGCCATGACTATTGACATAATCAATGCTTTCGGATAATAAACTGCTGTCTACCGGAGACCATTCCGTACTTGTATCAAAATTAATATAGGAAATCGTATTTGAATCATGCATAACTCTCAGCAGACTTGAGCTGTCCGTGAATTCTTCCATTGTAGACTGAACATTTTTCTGCACAATCGTTGGTTCACTAAAAAGAAGGTTCTTAAATCGATCTGATTCGAATTCCTCTGATAAATATTGATATTTAACAAGCTGCCTTTCACCTGAAGGAATAAAAATGGTCGTTCCAGCAGATGGCTGGTAGCGAAAATACTTGGAAAAATTCTCATTGAATATTGAGTTCTCAAAATACTTATCTTTAAATGATTGAACAAGTGAAGCTCTTACATGACTCTGATAAACGGTATTGGACTTTTTCGAAATAAAATAGACAATCCCATCTTCCCTGTCCAGATTATTTGAGTTAATGACAATATGATCAAAATCGAATGTGAGCGCAATCTCTTCATCAATGGCAATGACATTTTGATATTGCTCAATCGGTACATTATCTGGATAAGTGATAACCGTATTTCCTGGTTCATACATGGAAGAGATTAATACATCTGCTTCACTGCTCCGATCCTCGAAATCGGTTAAATTCCATTCTTTTATTTCATTAATTGTTTTGTTGATTTCCCCGATGTCAACCGTTCCGTAATGTTCATTATTCGGATAATGGTAGACTACCTTCTCAGGCAAGACAAGCTTGCTGAACTCGTTAGTAGGACCTATTGGCTCTTCCTTCAGCGTTTTTAGATTTTCAAGCAGTTCCAAGTTAGGCTGATATGTCCATAGAGTCCAAGTTAAAACTCCACTAAGGACAACTAAAATGACTAATATGATATTTTTAATATTTTCATATGTCATTCCCACTCATCCTCTTCTGTCCGGTCATAAGGCAGACTGAATGAAACGGTCGTCCCTTTGCCTTCTACACTATCGGCCCAAATTTTCCCTCCATGCGCTTCGACCATTTCCTTCGCGATGGCAAGTCCTAATCCAGTGCCGCCAAGCTTTCTTGTTCTAGCTTTATCAACTCTATAGAATCGCTCAAAAATCTTGCTGAGATTTTCTTTCGGAATTCCAACTCCCTGGTCAGAGATACTGATTACAATAAAGCCTTCCTGATCTTCAATCTGGAATGCTACTTTCCCGCCTTCTGGGGAATACTTTAAGGCATTTGAAATAATATTATCCAGCACCTGTGTCAGTTTATCTTCATCAATCTCCACAAATATCGAATGATCTGGCAGGTTTCGTTCGAAGATCACATTTTGGCTTTTTGTAAAGTCAAAGCGATCAATAATTCGGTTGTAAAACGGAATAAAATCAATCCATTCCTTCGTTAAACGATAATCCTTACTGTCCATTTTAGAAAGCTGGAGAAGATCATTCACCAGGCGAATCATTCGCTCTGTTTCAGTTTGGGTGACATTTAAGAAATGCGGCGCAATTTCTTGGTCTTCCCATGCTCCTTCTGCCAGTGCTTCTAAATAACTTCTCATCGTCGTCAATGGCGTTCTCAATTCATGAGAAACGTTGGCCACAAATTCTCTGCGCTCCATATCAATTTTTTCCTGCTCGGTAATATCGTGCAGTACCGTAATCAAGCCGTTTACAAAGCCAGTTTCCTTTTGAATGACTGAAAAGTTAGCACGTAAAATTAATGGATTAGGCTGATCACTATAGTCTAAAATGACCGAATCCTGTTCGTCTAGAAGGGCTTCAAATGTATATTCATCTTCTAATTCAAGCAGAGAAACAATAGAGGATGACAACACTGTTTCACGTGAAACATTCAGCATTTTTGCGGCAGGATCATTGATTAAAATAACTCGTCCCTTTCGATCTGTTGCGATTACTCCGTCAGTCATATAGGAAAGAACGGAAGACAGTTTTCTGCGTTCTCCCTCTGTCGTCGCATGGGCTTCCTGCAGCTTCTTCGTTAAATTGTTAAATGTCATCGCAAGCTGCCCAATTTCGTCTTGACCATAAATTTTAACCTTACGGGAGAAGTTCCCCTTCGCCATCGCCAAAGCCTGTTTACGCATATCAGAAATAGGCTTGGTAATCGTTTGGGAAAGCAAAACACCTAGAATAGCGGTGATGACCAATGCGATCGCTGTACCTGAAGCAAAGATTTTATTTATCTGCTTCATTTGTTCATACACATTTTCAATTTTGCCTTCTAAGTAAATTACTCCAACGATCTCTCCATTTGTTTCAATTGGCGTCACAAGTCGCCAGATTCGGTTGCCTGTTGACCGATCAATGCGTTCTTCATTTGCTGGCTGGCTCGTTGCCAGTGTTTTATTAATGATCGTGTCAATGGCCGTCTGTCCCACTAAATACTGATTATCAGGATCAGATGAACCAAGAATTCGCTTATTGTCATCAATAACCCGTACCTCTGTCACATCATCAGAATAGTAATCACGCAATAAGCGATAAATGTCAGCCTGCAGTGTCGGAGTGCTTTCATCCTCTACATTCCGATCCTTAGACAGCTGTTCCTCTAAATAATAAGCTAGCAAGTCTACACGATCTTCAATCGTTGCTTTAAAGTTATCCTTCAAGGTTGTTTCCAGCTGACGGACAAAATAGACCCCAATGGTTTGAATGGCAATAAAAATCAGCAATACATAGATGATTACGAACTTTAAATGAATCGAGCGAAAGAACCCAACCTTGTTCATCAATTTTCTTTACTCCTGTTCGGGATTACGCAGATAGTACCCCACTCCTCGTCGTGTAACGATCCATGTTGGATGACTTGGATTGTCCTCGATCTTTTCACGAAGTCTTCTTACGGTTACATCGACCGTTCTGACATCCCCATAATAATCATAGCCCCAAACGGTCTGCAGCAGGTGCTCTCTCGTCATGACTTGTCCAATATGTCTTGCCAGGTAATGAAGCAGTTCAAATTCGCGGTGTGTTAATTCAATTTGCTCCCCGCGTTTAGATACAATATAAGCATCCGGGTGAATGGTTAATGCACCAACTTCAATTTCATTGGTTTCCTCTTCTTCAACCGCACGATCCGAGATCTGCTGATGTCTTCTTAAGTTTGCTTTCACACGTGCGATAAGCTCTCTCGTACTGAAAGGTTTTGTTACGTAATCATCCGCACCAAGCTCCAAGCCTAGTACTTTATCGATTTCCGAATCTTTTGCTGTCAGCATGATAATCGGCATATCATATTTTTTGCGTACCTCACGGCAAACTTCAATACCGTCTCTTTGCGGAAGCATAATATCTAAAAGAATCATATCCGGCTTAATTTCCTCTACCATTTCAATCGCAGAGTTGCCATCATAAGCACAGTGTACATCAAAACCTTCTTTTTTCAGGTTAAATTGTAATATATCTGCAATTGGTTTTTCATCGTCTACTACTAGAATTTTCTTATCCATATATGTCCCCTTCTCTTGAAAAAATGATGAGAGTTTCTATTTGTATGTTCTGCACAATTTCTGTGGTTTATATCATTTTTACATTTAATGTTTTCAGGTGCAAATTTGAGAAGCGATTACTTGGCTCCATTCTTGCATCATCCGCTTTTCTTTGACCAGCTGCAGGCGCTAGGAGCTTTAGTTCTTCCGCTTTCCTATATAAAATTTTATCATTTTAGAGGCTTGAATTCATCTTTTAGCCGCTTTCATACTTAATTTACCACATTTTCAGTGCACCGGATTGGTCTGTTTAATAGAAAAAGTCTCTAGCAGCCAATGACTAGAGACTTTTTCAGTTAAACTTAGCGAACGTAATTTAGCGGGTCTTGAAGACTGCCGTTTTTGTATAGCTCAAAGTGCAGATGGATACCTGTTGAATGTCCTGTAGAGCCCATTACACCAATGCCGGATCCCTTTTGGACTGTTTGCCCAGAACTTACGCTCATTGAATCTAAGTGTGCATAAACTGTACGGTAGCCATTTTGATGGTCAATGATAATTTTATTGCCATAGCCGCCGTCCCAGCCAGCTGATACGACAATGCCATTGTCTGCGGCTTTAATCGTGCGATTGCTTGGTCTGGCAATGTCGATTCCTTTATGCAGCTTACCCCATCTGTAGCCAAGCTTGCTTGATACATAGCCGCCTGATGCAGGCCATACAAAGCTGCCGTCACCGCGTGATGGGATGACCTTGGTTCCTTTTACTACAATATGTTTAACAGGCTTTGTAATAATCTCTTCACTTACTTCTTCTTTTGCTGTTTGTTTGCCATTTTGCTCTGTTATAGCATATGTAACATTTCTGGAGCCTTCTTTTCCTTCTTGCTTCACCTTTGTGTCGCCTTTGAACATGGAAGAATCCTCAATGACTTCTTTTTCATAGTCAATCTTCTCTTTGCGCAAGGCTTCTTTCTCTACCACAACATCAACATAAGGCTTTAACACCGTTACATTTAATTGCTGACCAATATCTAAAATCGAATCCTCTTTTAGTACTGGGTTTAATTCGAGAAGCTTTTTAGTCGTCAGGTCATATGCTCCAGCAATGCCGCCAAGCACATCCCCTTCCTTTACTGTGTACTTTTTATCTTCTAATGTTCCTTTTTTCAGCAAAGTGACCGCTTCTTTTACGGTCATTAATTCATCCGGAGTAATGGATTCTGCTGAGACAGAAACATTTTCTGTAAAAGAAACATCCACAACTCGTGTTTGATTGACTTCTAAAGCGGGTAAAGGCTCACTAGACGCTTTGTTTACTTCTACTGCTCGTAAAAGCGCATCTGATACATAACTGAGCTTTATTTGCTTAAGTACTTCTTCCGCTTGCTTCTCATCTGCTAAATAAGCAATTTGTTTCCCATCAATCACAATGGCCGATGCCTCAGCCTTAATCGCTAAAGACGATTTGATCTTGTCTGCTGTTTCTTCATCATAGGTATTGGCATTAGCAGCAAATACTTGTTCTGGAACAAAAGAGACTTGTGACTTCAGAATTGCATCTAAATTTCTATACTCATTTTCTAAGCTTTCCAGCTGCTTTTTCACTTTTTCTTCTATTAAGTTTTTATCAGAAACGGTTCCAATATATTCATCATCCATGTATACGTAATAAACGGTTGTTAACTCACTTCCATCTGCATATGCAGCAGAACCCGCAGCCAATGTAATTGCTCCTGCGGCTAAAGCAGTCATACAAACCCGTTTTAGCTGTTTTATCATTCTCTCTGTTGTTTGTACTGTATATGTAGTTATGGATTCCTTCCAATTAAACATTGTGACTCCTCCTAGACTACTGTAACAAATCTCCAAACATATAGTTCTATTTATCTACTAAAATTTCACACCCCTATACTTTACCATATGATTCTTCTTAATAAAGAATAGAAGTGATAATGTAACAAAATTGTATAATAACTGACATTTTATTACTTTTAACAAGCGGAAAGGCTTGTCGAAAAGACGGTTTAGATAGTATTTCGTGATAAATTTGAAGATTTTATGCATTATTCAGCTGGGCTGCAATAAATACATTAGTTGAACTTTGTAAAAAGAAAAAAGCTGCCTTGATTATTTTCAAGACAGCTTTTTGAGATGGCTCAGGACGGAATCGAACCGCCGACACAAGGATTTTCAGTCCTTTGCTCTACCGACTGAGCTACTGAGCCATAATTAGTTTTCATTCCTAAATCGTAAATCTGCTAGTCCTTTGTGAAAAAAACCTTCGATTTTTTTCACAGATTGCCGCTGAAGTATTTCCAGGGTGTTAGCAATCTGCTCTACCGACTGAGCTACTGAGCCATTCAATTTATTATGTAAATGGCGGTCCGGACGGGACTCGAACCCGCGACCTCCTGCGTGACAGGCAGGCATTCTAACCAACTGAACTACCGGACCATTTAATTATATATGGCGTCTGAGAGACTGACCGCTCTTGTCGATCTGCTCTCAGCTGCCAAATGCCGATGACCCCTACGGGATTCGAACCCGTGTTACCGCCGTGAAAGGGCGGTGTCTTAACCGCTTGACCAAGGGGCCATTTTATTAGTGAAGATGGTGAGCCATGAAGGACTCGAACCTTCGACCCTCTGATTAAAAGTCAGATGCTCTACCGACTGAGCTAATGGCTCATGAATATTGCTCATTGGCGACGCTTTTTATAATATCATAGCATTGCACATTGTACAATAGTTTTTTAAAAACTTTTTTGTTAACCACACAGTTTATGTTGTTTACGGAAAAAGATAGAGTATTTACATCATAAGAGCGTACTATTTTTACAGATAAAATACTTTTTTAAAGATATTTCGTAAAAATAACGGATACCACTTCAGTTCTGCATTGTTTTGAACTCATTCTCTCGCATTTTAATCCCTATTACCCTAATTTAACCGGATTTTAAACTGCTGGCGCTGAAATAAATCTGTATATCCGCCGTCCAGGAAATTTATCCGCCATAAAACACAATATTTCCGCCGTGAAAATTTTTTATCCGCCAAAAACAACCTTTTATCCGCCAAACCTCCAACCAGAGTGACGTCCAATGCCGCAGCAGTCTCCAAATACCTCACAAAAAAAGACCAGAGAGAAAACCCCTCTGGCCTTAACGAACATATCTGTTATTAGTTTTGTCTCCAAGGGCTTCTGACTACGTTTGTTTGCGAACGGTCAGGGCCAACAGAGAAGATTGATAATGGAATACCTGTCAGCTGTGCAATGCGCTCTAAATAGTGCCGTGCATTTGCAGGAAGCTCATCAAGTGATTTGCAGCCTGTGATATCTTCTGTCCAGCCTGGAAGCTCTTCAAATACAGGCTCACATTCAGAAAGGACTTTTAGGCTTGCTGGGAATTCTTCAATTACTTCGCCTTTGTACTTGTATGCTGTACAAATTTTTAATGTATCAATGCCTGTTAATACGTCAATAGAGTTAAGAGAAAGATCAGTAATTCCGCTCACACGGCGCGCATGACGAACCACTACGCTGTCAAACCAGCCAACACGGCGCGCACGGCCAGTTGTTGTACCATATTCGCGTCCTACTTCACGGATTTGATCGCCAATTTCGTTATTTAATTCAGTTGGGAAAGGACCGTCTCCTACACGAGTCGTATAAGCTTTAGAAACTCCAACTACATGAGTAATCTTAGTTGGGCCTACACCAGATCCAATTGCTACACCGCCAGCGACTGGGTTTGAAGATGTTACGAACGGATATGTGCCTTGGTCAATATCCAGCATAACTCCTTGTGCACCTTCAAATAATACACGGCGTCCATCATCTAATGAGTCGTTTAAGACAACTGACGTGTCACATACATAATGCTTAAACTGCTGTCCGTATTCGTAATACTCATCAAGAATATCTTCTAACTTGAAGCCTTCTGTTTCATAAATGCGCTCAAGAAGACGATTTTTCTCATCCAGGTTACGAGACAATTTTTCTTCAAACACTTCTTTGTCCAGCAAGTCCGCAATACGGATCCCCACGCGGGCTGCTTTATCCATGTATGCTGGGCCAATTCCTTTTTTCGTTGTTCCGATTTTGTTGGCACCTTTGCGCTCTTCTTCTACCTCATCCAGCTTTAAGTGATAAGGCAGAATAACATGAGCACGGTTGCTGATGCGAAGGTTGTCTGTTGATACGCCCTTTTCATGCAAATATGCAAGCTCTTTTAAAAGAGCCTTTGGATCAACAACCATTCCATTGCCGATGACACAAATTTTATCATTATAAAAAATCCCTGATGGAATTAAGTGCAGCTTATACGTTTCACCGTTGAATTTAATTGTATGTCCAGCATTATTACCGCCTTGATAACGGGCGATGACTTCTGCATTTTCAGAAAGAAAGTCTGTAATCTTTCCTTTCCCTTCATCTCCCCATTGTGTTCCAACTACTACTACTGATGACATTTAACATGCACCTCCGAGGTTAACTTAAATCCCTTTTCAAACAAACTAATTTTATCAATAATGAAGGATAAAAGTCAACAAAACACGAACATTTCTTATAAAATTATTAAAATATGTTCGTAATATATGAAAATAGCAAAGAAAAAAGGGATCAGTTTTGAACTGATCCCCTTATGCACCAGGCGGCGCGTACGCATCATCATAGCGTTTCTCTAAGTTTACGAATTTATTATACTCTTTCACGAATGCGAGCTGCACAGTTCCGACTGGACCGTTACGCTGTTTAGCAATAATGATTTCAATAATATTTTTGTCTTCGGACTCTTTATCATAATAGTCATCACGATATAGGAAGGCGACAATGTCGGCATCCTGCTCAATACTTCCCGATTCACGGATATCGGACATCATTGGCCGTTTATCCTGACGCTGCTCCACACCACGGGAGAGCTGTGATAAGGCAATAACAGGCACTTGCAGCTCACGCGCTAGAGCCTTTAGGGAACGGGAGATTTCAGAAACTTCCTGCTGGCGGTTTTCGCCTGAGCGTCCGCTGCCTAAAATGAGCTGAAGGTAATCAATTAGAATCATGCCAAGACCGTGTTCCTGCTTTAAGCGGCGGCATTTTGAACGGATTTCCGTAATACGCACACCAGGAGTATCATCAATAAAAATACCTGCATTTGATAAACTCCCCATTGCCATCGTCAGCTTGCCCCAGTCATCATCAGTAAGTGATCCTGTTCTTAAGCGCTGTGCGTCAATATTCCCTTCGGCACATAGCATACGCATGACAAGCTGCTCAGCACCCATCTCAAGGCTGAAAATCGCTACATTTTCCTGGGTCTTCACTGCGACGTTCTGAGCGATATTCAGGGCAAAGGCTGTTTTACCAACGGAAGGACGTGCCCCCACAATGATTAAGTCATTACGCTGGAACCCAGCCGTCATTTTATCCAGCTCTGCGAAGCCGGTGGCGATCCCGGTAATATCGCCCTTTCGGTTATGCATGACTTCAATATTATCGTAAGTGCGGACAAGCACATCTTTAATATTATGAAAGGCGCCAGCATTTTTGCGCTGTGCCACTTCCAGAATGCTTTTTTCTGCTTCACCTAATAAAGATTCAACTTCATCCTCACGGGAATAGCCGTCTTGTGCAATCGTAGTAGCTGTACGAATCAGTCTTCGCAGCAGCGATTTTTCTTCAACAATTTTTGCATAATACTCCATGTTTGCCGCTGTTGGAACAGAGCCGGCAAGCTCACTTAAATAACTGACACCGCCTGTATCCTCAAGCAGCTTGGCTGCGTTCAATTCCTCTGTAACGGTGACGAGGTCAACTGCTTTACCTGCATCGTTCAGCTTCAGCATGACATTGAATATTTTCTGATGTGATGCCCGGTAAAAATCTTCTGGAATTAGTATTTCAGATGCTAAAGTAAGGGAGGAAGGCTCCAAAAATATGGCTCCTAATACAGCTTGTTCGGCCTCCATATTCTGCGGAGGGAGACGATCAGCATATGCTTCATTCATAATAAAACCCCCTAATTTGAAATGCGGAAGCGCCTTGCTCAGCCCTGCATGGCGAACGAAGCGCTAAAACTAGATAAATATATATATAAAGGACATAAATAACTATTTTAAGTCCTAAAAAATGTGACCAGCCGGAACCGATCACATTTAATAGGACTTATCTATTGTAACATGTTTATCTCATTTCTGTATTTCCAATATTAGTTTGCTTCTTTTACATGAACATTTAGAGTTGCTGTTACTTCTGTATGAAGCTTAACAGGAACCTTTGTATACCCTAATGAACGAATAGCGTCATTAAGCTCAATTTTACGCTTATCAATTTTGATTTTATGTTTTTTCTGCAGTTCTTCTGCAATTTGCTTGCTTGTGATTGAACCGAATAAGCGGCCGCCTTCACCAGCTTTTGTTGAAAATTCAACAGTCAGTTTTTCAATCGTTTCTTTTAGCTCTTTTGCACTTTCTAATTCTTCAGCAGCAACCTTTTCTTCTTTTTTCTTCTGAGCATTTAGTGTGCTGACAGCTGATTGGTTTGCTTCAACTGCAAGACCATTTTTAATTAAGAAGTTATGCGCATAACCATCTGCAACATTTTTCACTTCGCCTTTTTTGCCTTTGCCTTTTACGTCTTTTAAGAATATAACTTTCATTCGTTCTTTCTCCCTTCAAAGTAATCATCAATTGCTTCTTTTAGTTTGATTTCAACATCATCAATGGAGATATCCTGAAGTTGTGTAGCTGCGTTTGTCAGATGGCCACCGCCCTCTAGGTTCTCCATAATAACTTGTACATTCACGTCACCGAGCGAACGAGCGCTGACCCCAATAATATGATCCGAACGATACGAGATGACGAAGGAAGCAATAACTCCATCCATTGTCAGCAGGGTGTCTGCTGCCTGGGCAATGAGCACCTGATCAAATTCCTGGTTTGGATCCCCCTTTGCAATGGCAAGGCCATCCCGGTAAAACGAAACGGTCTCAATTAATTTAGCCCGCTTAATATACGTATCGACATCTTCTTTTAAAAACTTTTGAACGAGAACGGTATCTGCTCCCAAGGCCCGCAAATAGGAGGCAGCATCAAAGGTACGAGAACCTGTACGCAATGAAAAGCTTTTCGTATCCACAATGATGCCAGCCAATAAAGCGGTCGCTTCAAGCATTTCAATTTTGCTGTTTTTGGGCTGATATTCAAGCAGTTCTGTAACGAGTTCAGCCGTTGAAGAGGCATATGGCTCCATATATACAAGAAGCGGGTTGGCTATGAACTCTTCTCCTCGGCGGTGATGGTCAATGACAACAACATGGTCGATTTTCGCCAGCAGCTTTTCTTCAATGACTAAAGAAGGCTTATGCGTGTCAACTACAACCAATAATGTGTCATCTGTAGCCATTTCCATCGCTTGCTCAGGTGTAATGAATTTAGAAAACAAAGCTTCATTTTTTTCAATTTCACCCATCAGCCTGCGCACACTCATGTCGATTTCTTGAGCATTCATAACGATATAGCCTTCACGCTGGTTCATTTGTGCTACCTTCTGAATGCCTATAGCCGCGCCGATTGCATCCATATCAGGCCGTTTATGCCCCATTATGATTACCTTATCACTTTCAGCAATCAGCTCTTTTAGCGCATGTGAGATGACTCTCGCACGCACCCTTGTTCTTTTTTCAATCGGATTGGTTTTCCCTCCGAAGAATTTTACTTTCCCATTCGGCTGCTTAATTGCTGCCTGATCGCCGCCTCTTCCTAAAGCAAGATCCAAGCTGGACTGTGCCAGTGTGCCCAGTTCAGGCAAGCTTGAGACGCCTGTACCAACTCCTATACTAAGCGTAAGCGGCACATTCTGTTTTGCTGTCGTTTCCCTGACCTCGTCTAAAATCGTAAATTTCCCTTTTTCTAAAAGGCGCAGGATGTTTTCATTAAAAACAGCAATGAAACGCTCTGAGGAAACACGCTTTAAAAAGACTCCATTTTCCGTTGCCCAATGATTCAAAATGGACGTAACAAGATTATTTATACTGCTTCTTGTCGGATCATCCATTGCTTGAGTAAGGTCATCATAATTATCTAAAAAGATGATGGCTATTACCGTTCTTTCCGCCTCATACATCTTCTCAATTTCTGTCTGTTCCGTTACATCAAAAAAATACAGCAGCCGTTCCTCTGGCTTATGAATGACACGGAACTTCCGGTCATGAAGTGTAATCACTTCGCTCTCTACTTCTTGCTTCACAATAGAAACAAGTGAATCCGCTACATCATAAAGCGACCTGCCCACAAGCGTATCTTCATCAAAACAAGTAGCAAGGAATGGATTGGTCCACTCAACAAAATATTCATCATTAATGAGCATAATGCCAATAGGCATTTCCATCAATGCTTCTTCCCCAACCTTTTTCACCCGGTAAGACAGAGTTGAAATATATTCTTCTGTTTCTTTGATCTGTTCATTATTTAGCTTGAACAGAAAGTAAAAAGGAAGAACAGCAATAAGTAATGCTATAAGACCGATGATCCAATTGTAATATGCTAATACCCCAAGAAGCACCGCTGTTACGCCCATTAATCCGAAAATCGGATAGCGGATGGACCGCTTTTCTAAATATGAAGGCATTCTTTCAGCTCCTAAACATCTCTGCTTTCTACTCTTTGTCTTAATCCAAACCCTAAGTCAATTATACCTAATAATCTCACAATATAAAGGAGAATCGGCAATAATAACGAAAGTACGAGCGCTATTATCGGGAAAGCTTTTGGGAGCCCCTTCTTATAACTAAAATAAAAAATGAGTGAGAATCCTTGAATGACCATAAAGATCTGAAGAATATAGGTTAAGTTTACTAGTGCAAGAAACCAATAGCTTCCTTCTTCAGGCTGAAGGAGCAATGAAGCAATGATAGCAAGCAAATAGTACCACAGGATGCTTTTAGGAAATGACAGCTCTCTAAATGGCTTCGATTTGCTGACTTCCACACCGAATCTTTTAATAATCGGAAATGCAATAAGCTGCAGGAAAAATACAGTTAGAAAAGAAGACATAATTAAAAGCGTCGGGATCAATGTCTGAATCATTTCAACTCCTGCATCAAGCTGTTCGAACAGCTCGTCTCCTCCTTGCCCCATTGCCGCCATCATATCTTTTGCCATCGCAATCGATTCTTTCATGACCAATATACTTTCTTCCACAAAATTGATATCCATTACGAGAACGGAAACCGCATATACCCCCAGCGTAGCAAGCAGGAAGGCCAATGAACCAGCAATATAGGTTTCTAAACGGCCTTTCTTCTCTCTAAGAAAATCCCCGATCACAAGTCCTGTTAAACCAAATAAAAGCGTGACAGGCACAGCAAATATGGTCCCTGTTATAAAGGAGATTAGGACTGCAGCTACGAAGAACAAAAGAGCGTCCTTTCTGGCATGCTTTGCGGCAATCATCATAAACGGCACCGGCAGCACAAAATTGACAACGGCTCCAATTACCGGCACATATATGGTAATCATTAATAAAACGGCGAAGATCGCCAAAAATACGGCACCCTCTGTTAGCTTATGTACATTTTTCAATTATTTCACCTCATTAGACAGCTATTCCATAAGGACTATTGTAGCTACATTTATGCTCGCATTCAACCATACCGACCTAATCCATGATTTGTCCAAGGGTGAACAGGCTATATTGTTTAGCTGAACAAAAGGAACACCTTATGATCTAAGGTGTTCCTTTTGCATCATCTTTATTAATCATGCAGTTCAAACTTATTCACAGCAATTTGCAGATCATTACTGAGTTCTGTCAATTGTTCAGCCGATTTTGAAACAGATTGGAGTGCAAGCACTTGTTCATCAGTAGAAGCACTTACCTGTTCACAGGAAGCTGCTGATTGCTGTGCCATTGCCGCCATATTATGAATACTATTCAAAACATCTTCCTTACTACTGGAAACTTGCTCCACTTCGCGATAAATATAAAAAATCGATTCCTTCATTTTATTAACAAGTTCAGAAATCTCCCGGAAGCTACCTTCTGTTTCTTGCACAGCGTTCGACTGCTGATAAAAGTTATCTTTTGTTCTATTCATGGAATCAACAGCTAGGAGTGATCCCTGCTGAATGTCCATGATCGTTTGCTTCACTTCATCTGTTGCTTTTACAGACTGCTCAGCAAGCTTTCTGACTTCATCAGCAACAACAGCAAAGCCTTTTCCATGTTCCCCTGCCCGAGCTGCCTCTATACTTGCATTCAGTGCGAGTAAGTTTGTTTTTGAGCTTATATCTGTAATGGTCGTCATTACATTTTCAATCATCTTTATTTTGCTCTCGAGTTCATGAATAACATTCTCTGTAGCTCCCATAAACTCTTTTGATGTCACAAAGGAATTTTTCAATTCGGTCATCTGGTTAATTCCTGCAGAATTCACTGTATCTGCCTGCTCTGCCAGCTTCGTCATCTCCATGGTCTGTGATGTAATATCATTGATTTGAGTACTTAATTTTGAAGACATTCGATTGGCGTTCTCGCCATCCTCTGCAGCCTGTGCAGCTCCATTAGCAATTTCATTAATGGCAGCCGCCACTTGTTCACTGGATGCATTTGTTTCCTCTGAAACGGCGCTTAAATTTTCAGCCGACAGCTTCACATCATTAACAGAACTTTCTACCACCGTAAGTAATGACCGCATATTGTCCACCATGTCATTAAATTGACCCGCTAACATTCCAATTTCATCTTTTGAAACAATAGCTGCTTTTACTCGCAAATCTCCATTTGCCACTTCACTTACGGCTTTTTTCAAGTGGAGGATCGGCTTTGTCATCCGGTCAGCCACAAAATAAATGATCATTAGGGCAAAGATAAGAGCAATTGCGGATACTAAAATAATGTTAAATTGAATGGATTTAGCGCTAGCCATCAAATCATCTTCAGAATAAGAAGTACCAATCTTCCATTTTGTCCCTGGCACAGTATCAAACATGAGCCTACGATTCTCATTTTGATAAACATAATGAATAGTGCCTTGTTCTCCTTCACGATTATACATCTCTTGGATAAAAGAAAGATTTTCTATATTTTCTTGATCACTTTTAGGATATACAATTGGCGTACCCGCCTCAGAGAGGATGAATGGATATCCTTCATGACTAATTTCAATGTTGTTAATCATTTCTGTCAGCTGAGTTAATTTAAAATCAAGCCCCATCACTCCTACTGTACTGGCATTTTCCTTAATAGCATAAGCTGCTGTGACCACAATCTCATTTGTCGCAACATCTTCATAAGGCTCACTCCAAACAACTTCATCAGATGAAGCCACTGCCTTTTGATACCATTCACGAGTCGTTGGATCAAAATCAGCAGGAAGTTCCACTATTGGCATAATATTAAGGTTTTTGCTTTCTGCGGCTGCAGCATAAATAGAAGTTACTTCACTATTAATCTCATTATAGTCAGCCAAAATCTTTTCAAGCCCAGCTGTATTGTATTCTTCTTCAGCGTTTGAGGCTTGAATATAATTCAGAACTTCTTGAGAAGATGCAATGTGCTGTAAGCTTGTTGCGTATCTTTCCATAAAAAGCTGCAGCGTATTGTTCATCTGCGAGACGATTCCTTCAGTCTGAATGACAACATCCTCTTCAATTTTATTTTTAGTCTGTTCATTTACAGCGAAACCAACAGCTGCCAATATTGCAAAGAGGAGGAAAACAAACAAGATGACTAATTTCACTTTAATAGACTTCAGCATGCGATCGCCCCTAACTCAATCATTTTTATGACAATAGTACCACATTCGACAAAATTCTACTATAAATTATTTTGAAAATTATAATTTTTATGAATACTACTAAGAGGGGTTATCACACAAACGATTCATACATATCGAGGCACCTAATGTGAAACTGACTTTAAAAAATAAAAAAGCAGCATAGAGACCAGGTCTCCATACTGCTTTGAAGTTCAATTATTCTCCTGCAACGAATGGCAATAATGCCATTTGACGTGAACGCTTGATAGCAATCGTTAATTTACGTTGGTATTTAGCGTTCGTGCCAGTTACACGACGTGGTAAAATTTTACCACGCTCAGAGATGAATTTTTTAAGAAGATCCACATCTTTGTAATCGATGTGAGTGATTCCGTTTGCTGTGAAATAGCAAACCTTACGGCGCTTTGCGCGTCCTCCTCTGCGTCCTCCAGCCATGTTCATTTCCCTCCTTGCTGAATAAGTTTTACTGCATGTAAGGTTATATTAGAATGGAAGATCATCATCCGAAATGTCGATTTGACCGTCATTTGCGAATGGATCCTGATCCACACGAGTATAACCTTGGTTATTATTTCGATTATCCTGCTGACGTTGATTCTGATTTCCAAATGGGAAATCCTGCTGTTCCCTTGGGCTGTTGCCATATCCGCCGCCATATTGCTCGGATCTGCCGCCACCGCCGCCTGAGCTATTTTTGGGCTCAAGAAACTGCACACTTTCTGCCTGAACTTCTGTGATATAAACACGTTTTCCATCCTGGCCTTCAAAGTTACGCGTCTGAATACGCCCATCTACTCCAGCTAAACTTCCTTTTTTAAGGAAATTCGCTACATTTTCAGCTGGCTTTCTCCAGACAACACAATTGATAAAGTCTGCTTCCCGCTCACCTTGCTGATTCGTAAAAGCACGATTCACTGCAAGAGTAAACGTGGCAACTGGAACACCATTCGGCGTATAGCGTAAGTCCGGATCCTTTGTCAACCGTCCGACAAGAACAACTCGGTTCATCATCAGAATCAACTCCCTTCAGCAAAATATAATTTATCTATTACTTTTCATCTCTAACAACGATTTGACGAATGATGTCTTCGCTGATTTTAGCAAGACGAGTGAACTCATCAACTGCTGGTGTTTCAGCATTAACAGTCAATAATTGGTAGTATCCATCGCGGAAATCATTGATTTCGTATGCAAGACGGCGTTTACCCCAATCTTTTGATTCGATTACTTCCGCACCATTGTCAGTTAAGATTGAGTCGAAACGCTCAACAAGCGCTTTCTTAGCCTCATCTTCAATGTTTGGGCGGATGATGTACATGATTTCGTACTTTCTCATCACATTTGCACCTCCTTTTGGTCTAAGCGGCCCATATAGGGCAAGGAGCAATTATTCATTACTCACAAGTTGAAAGTATACCACATTCAGCTTCTTAATGCAACGAGCTTATTCATAACTGCAAATATCCAACCTATGACGGCATATGCCTGTTAAAATGCTTTCGGAATCCTTCACCAAGTATATTAAATGTTAAGGCAGCGACAACAATCGCCAGCATCGGGTAGAAGGGAATCCATATGGCCGTCACAAAATCGGCTCTTGCATCCTTAATAAGCGTCGCCCAATCATGACTTAAATTTTCAACAGAAAAACTGCCATAGCCTGTTTGCACAAAACCTTGGCTTATAAAAACACTTAAAACAGCTAATTGCCCAATGAGCATTGCCACACGAGCCGCTTCACTAAAGAAATTCACAATCACTTCCGGCAAAAGGTTCGGGAAATAATAATGATAAAGCATTTTTACAGGGTTATTTCCAATCGTAACTCCTGCCTCAACAAATGGTTTCTTTGAAAGCTCATGTGCCTGCTTTTGAATAATAAAAGCCACACGGCCAACATCAACAAGAGCAATAACTGCTATGGCAATGAAAAAGCGCGATTCGTGAAACAAGAGCGGAGGCAGGCATAGTATAAGTGCTACTGTTATAACGACCGGCAGACTTGAAAAAAGCTGACTCCAGCCGCGGACAAACCATGAAAAAAAACCTTTATCCTTCGCCCCCATTAAACCGAGCGGAAGAGCGATTGCATAACGAAGAATGACAATGAGGAATATAAGCAAAAAGGTATCCTTCGCTCCTACTACCAGCAAGCTCAGCATATCTCTTCCTTCACGATCAGATCCTAAAATAAACTCATCAGATGGCGGAAAGGGAGCAACCTTAATCTCACCTGAGGAAGGAAATAAAATCCTTTCTCCTCCCAAATCCTTATCAATAAAAGGAAGATGCGGACCAGCAAATGTAATAAGTGCAAGAACAGCAGCCATAAGGAATCCGATGATTAGATAATAGTTTTGCTTCATTTTGATCAGCCTCCTATACAATCCGCATACTTCTTTTAATGATAAAACTGGTCAGCTGTGCCAGCATTACAAGCAGCATAATAATGAGTCCAATGCCAATAATCACTGCATGTTCAAATAACCCAATACTAAGTCCCTCATTTGTATTGGTATATCCGAGAGCAGTAAACAACCGGTAAGACATGCCTTCATACCCCAGTAAATACTCCACTATTAGAAGGCTGGTCATCAAATGAACCATGATGGAGGTCATATGTGCTAACACTGGCTTTAAAGCGTTTGGAAGAATATGCCGATATACAACCTTTTTTTGCGTAAATCCTTTAGAGCGAGCCACCTGTATGTAATATTGACCGTCTTCATTTAAAAGCGAGGTTGAAGTAATTCTAGCAATGTACATCATTGGATAGATGGCTACTAAAATCGTCGGCAGCAGAAAACTATAAGAAGTATTTTGACTTAGAAGCTTTAGGTCAGGAACAAACATGGTGACTCCCCAGATCATACAAACGGCAATAAAAAAATCTGGAATCGACTGCAGCATCCAGGTTAATCCATTTCCAAACACACTGAGCTTTGTTCCCTTGCGGCGGTAATCAAAAATCCCTTTAAATATCCCTAGAAAGACACTGAGAAAAAAAGCGGGAAAAATAATCTTCAGGCTTGCGGGCACATATCTCAGCAATTCATCTTCAACTGTTACCCTTTCATGTCTTGTATCACCTAAACTTTTATCATTCCAAACCGTTTCAAAATAGTGAGTTAGATTATTTTTGTATTCAGACCATGAAAATTGGTATTCCAGCATCATTTCAGCGGTTCCGCTAACGGTTGCCACTGTTAAATTCCGCGGAAACAAAACAATTAAAACAAGCGCACAAATAATAAGAAAATAGAGCAGCACCTGTTTTAGAAAAGCTCTAGTAATCTCCATAACTCCTCCCCCGAATTTCTTTTTTTATCTAATCATATCAAAGGCAGGAATTATTTTCTATAAATTTAGTATTTTCATAAAATTTTTATTGCCGGCAGCTCAGCTTGAAAATGGATAAAAAAGAAAGACTGCCAAATGACTGGCAGCCTGCTTCTTATACATTGAAACGGAAATGCATGACATCTCCATCTTTTACGATATATTCTTTTCCTTCTAAACGAACCTTGCCCGCTTCTTTCGCTGCTGTCATTGTTCCTGCATCTAACAGGTCCTCATATGCAACAGTTTCTGCACGAATAAATCCTTTTTCAAAATCACTGTGAATAACACCAGCACATTGTGGAGCTTTCATGCCTTTGCGGAACGTCCATGCTCTTACTTCTTGAACACCAGCTGTAAAATAAGTAGCTAGACCTAATAAATGGTAGGCAGCACGAATCAGCTGATCAAGACCAGATTCTTCGATTCCAAGCTCTTGAAGGAACATTTCTTTTTCCTCACCCTCAAGCTCTGCAATCTCAGATTCAATTTTTGCACAGATCACAATCACTTCTGCGTTATCTTTTGCTGCAAATTCTCTTACTTGCTGAACATACTCGTTGCTAGAAGGATCTGCAACATCATCTTCAGATACATTTGCTACATAAAGGACTGGCTTAATTGTCAGCAAATGCATGCCTTTAGCAATTTTCATTTGTTCTTCTGTAAATTCAACTGTACGTGCAGGCATGTCCGACTCAAATGCTTCTTTAAGCATTTCTAGCACTTCTAATTCAAAAACAGCTTCCTTATCCTTCTGTTTTGCTAATTTGCCGACACGGCCAATTCGCTTTTCAACTGATTCAAGGTCTGCTAAGATTAGTTCTAAGTTAATCGTTTCAATATCATCAATCGGATCAACTTTCCCTGCAACGTGCGTAATATTGTCATCAGCGAAACATCTGACAACCTGGCAAATTGCATCTACTTCACGAATATGAGACAAGAACTTATTTCCTAAGCCTTCCCCTTTGCTCGCACCTTTTACAATTCCAGCAATATCCGTAAATTCAAAAGCAGTTGGCACAGTCTTTTTCGGCTGAACAAGTTCCGTTAGCTTCGTTAAACGGTGGTCAGGCACTTCAACAATACCGACATTCGGATCAATCGTACAAAACGGGTAGTTGGCAGACTCTGCTCCTGCCTGTGTAATTGCATTAAATAAAGTAGATTTACCGACATTCGGCAAACCGACAATCCCAGCTGTTAAAGCCATTCAAAGGTCACTCCTCTAATCTTCATAATCTATACTCAAAAACAATTCCATTCCTAATCAATTAACCTCCCACAATTATAGAGAGGTAAACAGAAAAGCGCAAGGGGCTCGCCCAGGGACGACAAGCATAAGACGAGCCAGGTGAAAGGTCGTTCTTTGACCTTTTGACTGGATTGACTTATGACCTCGAGTCCCTAGCCCCTGAAGCTAGACATCTCCGAAAAGCGCAAGCGCCTTGGTCAGCCCCGACAAGCATAAGACAAGATGGCTAGAAGGTTGATCTTTACCTTCTGGACAGATTGGCTTATGACCTCGAGGGGCTAGGCGCTGAAGCTAGACATCTCCGAAAAGCGCAAGGGGCTAGCGCTGAAGCTGGAATCTTAGAAAAACACATCCTCTAGCTCGTTTGTATTATTCTGATAGGATTTTCTTCAGTTTACGGGCAAATTCTCTTCTTGGGATCATGACACTATGACCGCAGCCTTCACATTTAATGCGGATATCAGCGCCCATGCGAATGATTTTCCAGCGATTTGTTCCACATGGATGCTGTTTTTTCATTTCTACTATATCGTTTAATTCAAATTCCTTTTCCATACTTATCCTCCCATATTCATTTTGCCTCTATTTATTTCAGGTTCTCTGCTGTACGTAACCATTCTTGGAAATGGAACATCAAAGCCATTTTGCTCTAAACAAAATTTAATTTCTTTTCTTAATATGCGGGCAATATAAAAGTGACGCATTGGCAATGTTTCGGACGTAACCCGAATGGCAACATCTGCTCCCGCCATCGTTTGAATTCCTAATATCTCAGGCGGTTTTACCATATCACTATACTTTTCAGGCAGCGTGAGAAAAAGCTCCTGCAGCACTTCTTCTGCTTTTGTGAAATCTGCATCGTAAGTAAGACTGACATCCACAAAGGCAACACTATTATTCAACGAAAAGTTCGTCACTTGAATAATGCTTCCGTTCGGCAGAATATGAAGCTCTCCTGTCCAGTTTTTAATTTTCGTCGTCCGAAGACCAATCTCCTCTACGGTGCCCTCAAACTGATCAATTCGAACGTAATCGCCAACGGAAAACTGATCTTCAAAGATTATAAAAAAACCGGTGATAATATCCTTTACTAGGTTTTGAGCGCCAAATCCAACTGCCAAGCCAACAATTCCTGCTCCTGCAAGCAAAGCTCCTACATTAATCGTTAAAGCCTGAAGGATCATCATTAAAGCAATAAAGGATGTGACATACGTCAGGACATTTTCCAGAAGCTTCATTAATGTGGCTTCGCGTCTCTCTGTAATTCTAATTGCCGACCGTGTTCGCACCGTAAACAATTTGTGAATTAAGATTTTGCCTGACTTAATGATAAATCGAGTGATTATGATAATAAGTAAAATTCTTAAGGCACCTTCGCCAATTTTCCACCATAAGGCTTCATTAAATAAATGCTCTTTTATCTCTAATATAAGGCTATCCAGACCGTTCATGGGTTTCACCTGCTTTAATTTTGTTAATTATACATTGTATACGATCTATATTAGCAACTTTTCTCTCTACATTGTAGCAGAGAGCACTACACTTTATCTCTTCAAAAAAAACTGGCACATGAACATTGATGGAACATTGTTCAGATATACAAATCCTTTACCATAATAAGTTCATTTTTTAGCAGTTCTTCGCAAGACATACGTATAGATTTTTAAAAAATTCCGTATACTGTTACTACTCAGAAAAATACAGGGTGTCTGCAAGAGGCACAAAATGATTTAACAAGCCAAATTATGCAGAAAAACAGCGATACAGCAGAAATTTTGAAGGAGAGAAGCCGATGAATTTTAAAACAAACCTTTTTGATAAAAAAACTGGCGGAACAAAACGGATCGAGCATGATGAGCAAAGTGCAGAAGAAAAGTTGGCAATTGAATTAAAGGCTAAACTGCCTGCAAGATTAGGCATCCGTCCTGTTGTTTTTGTTTGCATCGGTACTGATCGTTCAACCGGCGACTCTTTAGGACCACTTGTTGGGACACTGCTTGAGGAAAAAAAGATGGAATCCTTTTATGTGTACGGTACTTTAGAAGATCCCATTCATGCGGTCAATCTTCAAGATAAATTAGCTGAGATCCGCAAAAAGCACTTTAATCCTTTCATCATTGGCATTGATGCCTGTTTAGGAAGGGTTAAATCTGTCGGCATTATCCAAGTTGGTGACGGTCCTGTTAAACCTGGGGCAGGCGTTAATAAAGATTTGCCTGAAGTGGGAGATATGTATATAACGGGCATCGTTAATGTGAGCGGCTTTATGGAATTTTTTGTTTTACAAAATACCAGATTGCATTTGGTTATGAAAATGGCCCAAATGATTGCGGGCGGTATTTATGAAGCGAGTCTGGAATTTCCCCGGCATCCAACTTGGTCTGCAATTAAGTGGCCAGTTGAAACAGAACAAACACAGTAATAAGAAGAGCATCGAGGCTTAATACGGATACAGGGCTATAAAACTTTTACTTTCTGAAAGAATAACGAAAAATGAGGCAGTGATTTCTTTTCACCGCCTCATTTTCTTTTATCCCCACATATATAATATGGTCACAATAATGGCTGTCACGATAATACCCGGCAGCAGATTGGCCACTCTAACCTTTGTTAATCCTGTTAAATTAAGTCCAATCGCAAAAATCATAATGCCGCCTGCTGCTGTCATTTCAGTTATAAAACTATTTAATAGAGCCTCAGGAATGACATTATTTATTCCTTTTGCAAATAAAGCGATCAGTCCTTCATATAAGACCACAGGAATAGCAGAAAAGATGACGCCGATTCCCAATGTAGTTGCTAAAATTAGGGCGGTAAATCCATCAATAATCGATTTGGTATACAAAACCGAATGATCTCCCCTAATACCGCTATCTAATCCGCCTATAATAGCCATTGCACCAATCACAAAGATCAGTGTCGCTGTCACAAAACCTTGCGAAATGCTGCCTTGCCCACTTGTTCCAATTTTCTTCTCCAGCCAATTTCCTAGCTTATTGAGCTGATCTTCTAATCCTAAAAACTCCCCTATTACAGCTCCAAAAACAAGACTTAAAATGACAATTAGAAAATTCTCACTTTTCAAACCCATCTGCAGACCAAGAACCATAACACATAGGCCAATGGCATACATGACCGTTGTTTTCATATTCTCTGGAATGCGGTGAAATAATCTGCCTAAAAAAGTACCAATAATAATGCATATGCCGTTTACCGCTGCACCTAATAAAAACATGTAAATCTCCTATTCCTCTTATAAAAGATCTTTTGGAATGAAAAAAATAACCATCATGGTTGTGATGGTCACATATCTGATTCTTCAGAGCCCAGTAACTCGATAATGCGCTCTAAATCATCTTTAGAGAAAAATTCAATTTCGATTTTCCCTTTTTTCTTGTTCTTGTTTTGTTTAATAATGACATTTGTTCCAAAACGCTCACGCAGCGATGTTTCCTTCTCACGAATAAAGACATCTTTTTTCTCTGGCTTTTTTGTTTCACGTGAAACATTTTCATTGATTTGCTGAATGAAGCTCTCGAGCTGTCTTACATTCCAGCCTTCTTTGATCGTTTTTTGCACAACCGCATTCAGTTTGTCTTTATTGCGAAGTCCGAGCAATGCTCTTCCATGTCCCATGGAAATTTTCTTGTCAGTAATAAAGGCTTGAATTGCAGGCGGAAGTGATAGCAGTCGAATATGATTCGCAATATGCGGCCGGCTTTTGCCAAGTCTTTTAGCAAGCTCTTCCTGTGTCAGTTTAAGCTTGTCCAAAAGGAGCTGATAAGCAGAAGCTTCTTCAATTGGTGTTAAATCTTCTCGCTGTAAGTTTTCAAGAACAGCAAGTTCCATCATTTGCGGTTCTGATAAATCACGGATGATAACCGGTACTTTATCAAGCTTCGCTTCCTTTGCTGCACGATAGCGTCTTTCTCCGACAACAATTTCATAGCCTTTAATGCTTTTTCGAACAATAATCGGCTGCAGGATCCCATGTTCAAGAATAGAAAGCTTCATCTCTTCAATTGAGTCTTTGTCAAAGACCTTCCGCGGCTGATACGGATTGGGGCGAAGCTCTTTTAAATTGACTTCTTGAACCATTTCCTCTTGATTTTCGTCCATATTTCCAAAGAAAGCATTGAGTCCTTTTCCTAACCCTTTAGCCATTCGCAACCACTTCCTTTGCCAAATCTAAATAAACTTCTGCTCCTCTTGACTTTGCATCATACGAAATAATCGGCTGACCATGACTTGGAGCTTCACTTAGACGTACATTTCTTGGAATGATCGTGTTATATACTTTATCTTGGAAATATTTCTTCACTTCTTCAATTACCTGAATGCCCAGGTTCGTTCTAGCATCCAGCATAGTCAGCAAGACACCTTCTATTTTAAGGTCTTGGTTCAGATGCTTTTGCACGAGGCGAACTGTATTTAATAGCTGACTTAACCCTTCTAATGCGTAATATTCACATTGAACAGGAATAATGACCGCATCTGAAGCTGTAAGAGAGTTAATGGTCAGCAAGCCTAGTGATGGCGGGCAATCTATAAGAATATAATCATACTCATTGTTAATTTCATCTAGAGCCCGTTTTAAACGTACTTCCCTTGAAATCGTCGGAACAAGTTCTATTTCCGCTCCTGCTAAAGAGATTGTTGCAGGAATAGCAAATAAATTCTCCACAGAGGTTGGCTTAATCACCTTGGAAGATTCTACATCATCTACTAAAACATCATAAATGCACTGATCAACATCGGCTTTTTCAATACCAACACCGCTGGTGGCATTCCCTTGCGGATCAATATCAACGAGCAGCACCTTATACCCCATATGAGCAAGGCATGCACCTAAGTTGACAGAGGTGGTGGTTTTCCCTACTCCGCCTTTTTGGTTCGCAATGGATATTACTTTGCCCACGATGTCACCTACCTTCATATCAAAAGTTTCTATTAATAAATGGTCTATTGGTAAAAATAGAAATCACGTATTCTATTTTATCATGAATTGATTAGGAGAATCATTTTTTATTCGGTAGTTTTGTAAGTTAGTGTGATTTCGCAGATAGTTGCTATTAATCGAGTCCGTTCCATTGCGCTGCGGACACTCGCTTTCCGCGGGGAGGAAGCTGAGCCTCCTCGGCAAGCTGCACTGCCCCCCTATTGTTGGACACCCCAACAATAGGAGGCGACCTCATAAATGACTCATCTTATCAAGGAAAAGAAACTTCAAATTGCTAAACGTTATTTAAACGAAATGATTAGTTATCGTGAACTAGCGAATCAGGTGGGCGTAGATCATTCCACTCTCCGTTACTGGGTGCTGCTCGTTCGTTACCATGGGGATCAGGCTTTTTCCTTTCCCTATACAAACTATCCTTCTGCCTTTAAAATGAGGGTAATTCAATTTATCACGGAAAAGAATTACTCCATTCGAGAGGCATCCGCGATTTTCCATCTCCCTGATCCATCTATGCTTCGC
This sequence comes from Cytobacillus gottheilii, assembly GCF_001636345.1. Lineage (GTDB taxonomy): Bacteria > Bacillota > Bacilli > Bacillales > Cytobacillaceae > Cytobacillus > Cytobacillus gottheilii. Next base: position 205,658 of record NZ_KV440945.1, on the reverse strand, counting down.
AAGTGGAAGAAAACGTGGGAGACAGCTGGAGTAGATGCCCTTGAACCAAAAGAAAAGGGGCTTTCTATTATGACATCTAATCAGAGGAAAAATAAGGACAAGAGTAACGCTCAGAATCCATCGGTAGAAGAGCTGATAGAAGAATTGGAATACCTTCGTATGGAGAACGCGTATTTAAAAAAGCTGAAAGCCTTAGTTCAAGAGGAACAATCACCAGCCAAATTAAAGCGAAAGTAATATATGAACTAAGGAACGCCTTCCCGGTGATTAAAATGATCAACATAGCCAAGATGCCTAGAAGCACATACTACAGCTTCCTAAAAAAGTGGAATCAACCAGATCCTGATCGCAAATGGAAAAGAAGAATTACATTCATTTACCGCAAACACTCAGGTCGGTTTGGATATCGCCGTATTACGGACGTTCTTCAGGAAAAAGGATATCAGATCAACAAAAAGAAAGTACTTCGAATTATGAGAGACCTAGGACTTAAATGCATGGTGCGTATGAAAAAGTATAGATCGTATAAAGGGGAAGTTGGAGAAGCAGCTCCAAACATCCTTAACCGTGACTTCCGTGCCCAGAAACCGAACCAAAAGTGGGTGACGGACATTACAGAATTTAAAGTGTTTGGAGAGAAGCTTTATCTTTCTCCCATTTTAGATCTATTTAATAGCGAGGTCATCACCTATACACTCCAATCAAGACCGACGTTTGATTTGGTCGATACGATGTTGGCCCAAGGACTAAAACATGTAAATGAAGGCGATGATCTCTTACTACATTCCGATCAGGGATGGCACTATCGAATGGCCAAATACCGAAGGACGCTGAAAGAACATAAGATTACACAAAGCATGTCGAGAAAAGGAAACTGTCTTGATAATTCTGTCATGGAAAACTTTTTTGGGATCTTAAAATCAGAATTTCTTTATTTACAAGAGTTTGAAAGTATCGAGCATTTTAAAGACGAGTTAGAAAAATACATCTATTACTACAACCACTTGAGAATAAAATCAAGATTGAATCGGAAAAGTCCAGTAGCTTATCGGGTTAGTACCGAAGAAGTAGCTGCTTAAATATAAGTGTCCAACTTTATGGGTCCAGTGCACAAGCCTGCGGGGTCTCACCCTTTCCTCTACTTCCCGCAGGAGTCGAGTGTCCTCCGCTCCATTTCACTCATATTCAAAAAATATATCAGAGTAACAAAAAACCAAATGATTAGACATGTTTCCCCCTAATCACTCGGTCTCTTTGGATTAAATAATATGTCCCAGCCTGTTTATAGAAAGTATTATTAAAGGCGGCATTTATTTATAGCTTCTGCTCAGTTATTTTTACAGTGCTTGTTTGTTTGTCATACGTTTTGGAGTCAAATGGCTGGTTTCGTTTTACTTGTTTTAAGGTTGCGACGATGAGGAAGCTGACTATGACGAGCAGAAGCCATGAGCTGACCTTTCCTAGGTGTACAAGACTCCAGGCCTCTGTCTGGTTTGGGTATTGCCAGGCTCCAAAGAAGGTAGCAATATTTTCTGCAATCCATATAAAAAATCCGATTAAAATAAATGAAAAGACAAGCGGCATACGATAAAGAGATCCATTCACTTCGTATGTAACCGAAGATTTCCAAAAGACGATGATAACGAGAGCAGATAGCCACCAGCGGATATCAACCCAAAAATGATGTGTAAAAAAGTTCAAGTAAATGGCAGAAGCAAGAGGTACAACAGCTAAAAATGGCGGCCACTTCACTAGGTTAACATTCAGTCTTCTCCATGCCTGACAAAGATAACTGGCTACACTGGCATACATAAATCCGCTGTATAATGGTACTCCCAATATTTTAAAAAATCCTTCTTCTGGATAGGACCAAGACCCCATATGCACTTTAAAGAGTTCCAAAGCCAGCCCAATAATATGAAATAAGGTGATTACCTTCAGCTCATCACGCGTTTCAAGTCTGGAGCGCACCATCCACCATTGCATGAAAAGGCAGATGAGCAGCAGCCAGTCATATCGATACAAAAAAGGAAGCTGAACAAACTGTGTCAATGCTAATGAGGCAAAAATCACAACAGGAAAAAGACAAGATAATGCCTGTTCCCAGCCAAAATTCGTCAGCTGTTTTAGTGCCCTCATAGATTTACACCTCCATTTTTATAGCTTCATACATGCTCTAATTTTCATTTTGATCTTTTTCATCTCTTTTATATTCTAAAATATCTCCAGGCTGGCATTCTAAAGCCTGGCATATAGCTTCTAATGTTGAAAAGCGAATCGCCTTTGCCTTTCCATTTTTTAAAATTGAAAGGTTTGCCATCGTTATTCCAACACGCTCCGAAAGTTCCGTTACGCTCATTTTTCTCTTTGCCAGCATGACATCAATATTAATTATAATTGCCATTATGTTCACCTCAGACCGTTAAATCATTTTCTGATTTTATATCGATTGCTTCTTGAAGCAATTTTTGCAGTACTGCCGCAAAGACAGCAATGACCATTGATGCAAAAGGCACGAGCAATCCGACAAAGATGACACCTGGAGCATCATCCATTTCCGCAAACAGATAAAATAGCGGAAGTGCGAGAATATGCAAGCTGCTGATGATGATGGCACAATATTTGATCTTCTTTAATGCCTCTACAGAAATTTGTGAGAAAGCTTTGTTGCTGTCGATAAAGCGCAATAAGTTAAATGCCTGATATAAGGCAAAATAAAAAGGGATGGCTGAACCCCAAAAAATCATATAAACCATATATCGGATCGCAGGAAAATCAGGAAGCAATTCTGCTGCAACCTTTCCTAACTGGGGCACTAAGAAAATGCATAGTGCAAGAATTGGTATCCCAATAAAAATCACAGCGATTTTCAAGAAAAGCGTTGATACTTGTTTCATAAATACACCTCACTTTTATTATTACTTTTTCAATTTACCATGCAATTTATCGTTTTTCAATAAATATTTATTATTTATTATGTTGTTTTTATTGAAAAATAAACCAAAAAAACATCTTTTTTTAAAAATACACATAAAAAAAAGACCAAATTTCATTGGTCTCGAGATTATCTATAATAAGTTTGAATAGGTAAGATTCTTAAATAAGATCATTTCTTTTTCGGAATTTTAATGGTAATTTGATAAAACTCGTCAAATTCTTCTTCTTCTGAGTTTAAATTGATTCCGCTATCCTCTACCATTGACAGCGATTGACGGATCGTATTAACTGCGATTCGCATATCTTTGCTGAATGCTTTTCTTTTTGGCTTTGGCTTTACCTGTTTCTGCTCAAGCATTTTGACAACTCGGTCTTCTGTCTGCTTAACATTAAAATTTTTATCAATAATCTCCTGAAGAAGGAGAACCTGCTTTTCCGGATCTTTTAAAGGAATCAGTGAACGGGCATGCCGCTCCGTTATTTCTTTATTTAAGACAGCTTCCTGAACTTGCTCAGGCAGCTTTAATAAACGCAGTTTATTTGCTACAGTTGATTGTCCTTTTCCTAAACGCTGTGCAAGTGCTTCTTGTGTCAAATTATGCAGCTCTAATAGCTTCCCGTAAGCAACCGCTTCTTCAATCGGAGAAAGCTCCTCGCGCTGTAAATTTTCTATAAGTGCAACTGAAGCTGTTTCTGTATCGCTTAAGTTTCTTACGATGGCAGGCACTTCGGTCCACTCTAATTTTTTCATGGCACGCCATCTGCGTTCCCCAGCAATGATCTCGAACTGATCATCCGCATACTCACGAATAACAATAGGCTGAATGATGCCATGGATATGAATGGTACGCGCAAGCTCTTCTATTTTTTCATCGTCAAATACCGTTCTTGGCTGAAAACGGTTAGGCACAATTTTATCTATCGGTATTTTTTTCACTTCATCGTGGTCAGAAACTACATCTATTTCAAGCTTATTTTCTGTTTCCACTTCTTCTCCCTTTTCGCCTAGGCCAAAAAAGCGTGAGAAAGAATTTTTCATCACCCTGCACCACCTTTACGAAACTCCCTATTACATATTCTCTAGTGATATGACAAATCCTGCATGATAAATATAACATGTTTTGTACATTAGATGTCTTTCATTCTGAAAAATACGCCAATATTCTATTGTTATTCAATTGGTGTTTTATTTGGTGTACCAGGCTTTCTTGGGTATTTTTTCGGTGTTTGTTTTTCTTTTTCAATGATTAAAATATTTCGTTCACTTTCCTCTTGAGGCAATGTAAAGGTATGGCATTCTTTTAAGCGGCCGCCAAGAGTTGCGATTGCCTTCTTTCCAGCATCGATCTCTTCCTTTGCACTAGCACCCTTCATTGCAACAAAAGTCCCGCCCTGTTTTACAAGCGGCAGACATAGTTCACTTAGCACAGATAACCGTGCTACAGCGCGTGCAGTAACAACATCATATGACTGTCTATGGTTTGGGTTTTGTCCAAAGGTTTCCGCCCGATCATGAATAAAGCGGACATTTGTCAGGTTAAGCTCCTTGGCTAAATGCTCTAGAAATCCAATTCTTTTGTTGAGTGAATCTACAATTGTTATATGTAAATGCGGGAAAGCAATTTTTATAGGAATGCTTGGAAAACCAGCACCTGCCCCTACATCACAAAGATGCAGCGGTTCGTTAAAATCATAATAAAAGGCTGCGGAAATGGAATCGTAGAAATGTTTTAAATAAACCTCTTCCTTATCCGTAATTGCTGTTAAATTCATTTTCTCATTCCACTCAACCAGAGTAGAATAATAAATTTCATATTGTCTGATTTGCTCAGACGAAAGGGAGATCCCTTTCGCCGCAAGCATTTCAGTAAATTCGGTCGTGTTCATCGGTCAATCCTTTCTCGCTACTAGCAGATTAGTCGTTTGCTATTTTTGCAATTCTGCCTTGCTCCAAATAAACAAGTAAGATGGAGATATCCGCCGGATTGACGCCGGAAATTCTTGATGCCTGTGCAATCGAAAGCGGCCGAACTTCTTTTAATTTCTGTCTCGCCTCAGAAGCTAAACCATGAATGGCTTCATAATCAATGTTCTCAGGGATTTTCTTATTTTCCATCTTTTTCAGCCGATCTACTTGCTGAAGAGATTTTTCAATATAACCTTCATATTTAATTTGGATTTCTACCTGCTCGGTCACATCTGCATCAAGCTGTACATCTGCAGGCACAAGCTGATTGATATGGCTGTAGTTCATTTCAGGACGCTTTAGCAGGTCAGCCCCGCGGATACCATCCTTAAGCTCACTGCCGCCAAGTGATTGAATCAGCTCCTGAACTTGTGCTGTTGGTCTGATCATCACTGTTTTAAGACGTTCTTTTTCTGTTTCTACTGCTTGCTTTTTCGCTGTGAAACGAGCAAAACGATCTTCTTTAATTAATCCAACCTTATGACCTAGTTCAGTTAAGCGCAGATCCGCATTATCATGGCGCAGCAGCAGACGATATTCTGCACGTGAAGTCAATAGACGGTAAGGTTCATTTGTCCCTTTTGTCACAAGATCATCAATTAGTACACCAATATAAGCATCAGAACGGCTTAATATCACTTCTTCTTTGCCAATTGCATTTAAACCGGCGTTCATTCCTGCCATTAACCCTTGGCCAGCCGCTTCTTCATAACCCGATGTACCGTTAATTTGACCGGCCGTATATAAGTTTTTAATCTTCTTCGTTTCAAGTGTCGGCCATAGCTGTGTCGGTACAATGGAATCATATTCAATTGCATAGCCGGGACGCATCATCTGTACATTTTCAAGACCTGGGATGGTCTTAAGGATTTTATGCTGAACATCCTCAGGCAAGCTTGTTGATAATCCCTGCACATAAACCTCTTGAGTGTTTCTGCCCTCAGGCTCTAGGAAGATTTGATGGCGCGGCTTGTCGTTAAATCGGACTACCTTGTCTTCAATTGAAGGACAATAGCGCGGGCCCGTTCCTTTAATCATGCCTGAATACATCGGTGAACGATGCAGATTGTCATCAATGATCATATGTGTCTGTTCATTTGTATAAGTCAGCCAGCATGGAAGCTGATCTGTAATATATTTTGTTGTTTCAAAAGAAAAAGCACGAGGTACGTCATCACCTGGCTGTATTTCAGTTTTGCTGTAATCAATCGAGTTGCTGTTTACCCGAGGCGGTGTCCCCGTCTTAAAACGAACAAGATCGAAGCCAAGTTCCTGCAAGTGCTCTGAAAGTTTAATGGATGGCTGCTGATTGTTCGGTCCGCTTGAATATTTCAGTTCTCCTAAAATAATCTCGCCGCGCAGGAAGGTTCCTGTCGTAATAACAACTGATTTTGCCTGATAAATAGCACCCGTTTGTGTGATGACACCTTTACATACGCCATCCTCAACGATTAAACGCTCAACCATTCCTTGAATTAGCGTCAGGTTCTCTTCGTTTTCCATCGTTTTTTTCATTTCATGCTGATAGGTAAATTTATCTGCCTGTGCTCTTAATGCCCGAACGGCCGGACCTTTACCTGTATTTAACATCCGCATCTGGATATGGGTTTTGTCGATATTTCTTCCCATCTCTCCACCTAATGCATCAATCTCTCTAACAACGATTCCTTTAGCGGGTCCACCAACCGATGGATTACACGGCATAAAGGCAACCATATCTAAATTGATTGTAACCATCAGCGTTTTAGCACCTAAACGTGCTGAAGCCAACCCAGCTTCAACACCTGCATGCCCAGCACCAATGACAATTACATCATAATTCCCTGCCTCATACGGCATGTTCTTACCTCCTATTTAGAAAAGCGCAAGCGCCTTGCTCAGCCCCGACAATGGATCACTGGCTAGGTGCTGCTGCTAGACAAAGTTCTTAATTCTTATCTTTATTATGTTTCCTATTTTCCTAAGCAGAATTGAGAGAAGAGCTGATCGATCAAGCTTTCATGAACGCTGTCTCCAATGATTTCCCCAAGCAGCTCCCATGTTCTTGTCAGGTCAATTTGAACAATATCAATTGGTGTACCCATTTCAACACCTTGTATGGCCTCATTAATGGTGTTGAGTGCCTGATTTAATAATGCAATATGGCGTGTATTTGAAACATACGTCATATCGCCTGCTTCAATCGAGCCGCTGAAAAATAAACTGGCAATCGCTTCTTCTAATTCATCCACGCCCTGCTCTGCCAATAAAGAAGTCGTCACAAGTTTATGATTTCCTGCTAATGTTCGAACCTTGTCCATATCAACTTTTGCTGGCAAGTCCGTTTTATTAACAATCACAATCACATCCATGCCTTCGACAGCTTTGAAAAGATTCTCATCTTCCACACTGAGTTCATCTGAGTAATTCAAGACAAGCAGAAGTAAATCAGCTTCCTTTAAAACCTGTCTCGATTTTTCTACTCCGATTCGTTCTACAATATCCTCAGTTTCTCTAATGCCTGCTGTATCGAGCAGCCTCAATGGAACTCCCCGCACATTAACATATTCCTCAATGACATCACGGGTAGTACCAGGAATATCTGTAACAATCGCCTTGTTTTCGTGTACGAGACTATTTAGCAGGGAGGATTTACCGACATTCGGACGGCCAACGATCACTGTTGATAGGCCTTCTCTAAGAATTTTGCCCTGCTGTGAAGTTCTCAGCAGTTTTTCAATTTCCTTTTTAACAATCGCGGATTTTTCAAGCAGCATTTGATGGGTCATTTCTTCGACATCATCGTATTCCGGGTAATCAATATTGACTTCGACATGGGCCAGAATTTCTAAGATTTCTTGTCTTAACCCTCTAATCAGCTTCGATAATCTGCCTTCCATTTGTCCTAAGGCAACATTCATCGCTCTATCCGTTTTTGCGCGGATAAGATCCATAACTGCTTCAGCTTGCGACAAGTCAATCCGCCCATTTAAGAAAGCTCTTTTGGTAAATTCCCCAGGCTCCGCTAAACGGGCACCATGGTTAAGAAGCAGCTGAAGAACACGGTTGACAGATACAAGTCCGCCGTGGCAATTAATCTCAACTACGTCCTCTTTTGTAAATGTCTTTGGCCCCTTCATAACAGAGACCATCACTTCTTCGGCAACTTGTCCTGTGCCGGGATCGATGATATTGCCATAATGGATCGTGTGCGTGGGAACTTCCTTAACCTTTTTCCCGGATACACCCTTAAATAGTACATCTGCAATTTCAAAGGCCTGCGGACCGCTCAATCTGACAATCGCGATGGCGCCTTCCCCCATTGGCGTCGAAATAGCTGCAATTGTATCGAATTCCATCATTTTGTTCACCTCTCTTTATTCCTAAACTATCTATAAGATCAAATGAAATTTTATTTCCCAAAAGTTCAGCATATCATATCCATATCTATTAGAAAAGCAAACAAATTCAATTGTCCACAGAGCTACAGCTTATACACCGTCATTTTATCCACAAATCGTCTTTTTGATATGCTCTATTTTAACTTATCCACATGTGAATAACAATAAAACGGAAATAGAATTAACAATTCCAATCATCCACAGAAATGGTTGCACGAAAAAATAGAACGCTCGTTATCAAGTGAAAGAACTAAAGCTTTATTTTCACGCAAAAAAACCTCAATCCATAAAGATTGAGGTCTGCTTTTTATCTCGTTTTAAATGGTTCAATGACAATATGACGATGCGGATCATTGCCATCTGAGTAGGTTTTAATCTTTCTATTGCCCGCCAGTGCCGAATGTATCACCTTGCGTTCATAAGAAGGCATTGGCTCCAGTGCAATTTTTTGACCAGTATGAACAGCTTTAGAAGCAAGTCTTTCAGCCAGCTGTATCAATGTATCATTTCGACGCTTGCGGTAATCCTCTGCATCAAGCAAGACATTAAAATACTGATTAGAATATCGATTGATCACTAATTGTGTCAGATATTGCAGTGAATTAATGGTTTGTCCTCTTTTACCGATCAAGATGGCAATTTTATCTCCAGATAATATAAATTGGACATTTTTTCCGTCTTGTTTCACTTCTACTTCGATCAGCGCGCCCATTTTTTCACCTATATCCAATAAGAACTTTTTTGCCTCTTCTATTGGATCTGGCTTCTTAACAGCTTTCACAACTGCTGGCCGGGAACCGAAAATTCCAAATATCCCCTTCTTGCCTTCATCAATGATCGTAATATCTATGCGGTCTTTCGTTGTGTTTAGTTGAGCTAGTGCTGAGTTTACTGCTTCCGTGACGGATTGTCCTGTAGCAGTTATTTCGTTCACTTTTTCGCTCCTCCTGCATTTCCGGATACTGCTGCTTTCTTCAAATCCGGACCTTTAATGAAATATGTTTGGATAATCATGAAGATATTTCCGACTACCCAGTATAATGAAAGTGCTGCTGGGAAGTTAATCGCAAAAATAACAATCATGATTGGCATTAGCCAAAGCATCATATTCATTTGAACAGCCATTTGCGGTGTATGCTGTGTACCAGCCATCATCATCTTTTGCTGAATGAATGTTGTACAGCCTGCAATTAACGGCAGGAGATAAATAGGATCTGGTGCACCTAGGTCAAACCATAAGAAATTATGGTTTGCAATTTCTCTTGTTCGGGAAATTGCATGGTAGAAGCCTATTAAAATCGGCATCTGAATAAAGAGCGGCATACATCCAGCTAATGGGTTTACACCATGAGTCTGGAATAAAGCCATTGTTTCCTGCTGAAGCTTTTGCTGTGTTTTTTGATCTTTTGAACTATATTTTTCACGCAGCTTCTGCATTTCCGGCTGTAGAGCCTGCATCGCTTTAGAGCTTCTTGTTTGCTTAATCATTAATGGCAAAATCAATAAACGGATGAGGATTGTAACAATAATAATAGACAATCCATAGCTTCCTCCAGCGAATTCAGCAACTTTTACAATAAAAAGAGAAAGCGGATAAACAATGTATTCATTCCAGAATCCTTCACTATCAGATGTAATCGGTTCATTAAATTCTGTACAGCCTGATAATAGTACTGTTACAAGAATTAAACCAATTATTAACGGTATTCTTTTCTTCAAGCGTTTTTTCCTCCTTAATGCCAAGTACATAGTTATTTTTTCTATCTCAAGCCTGTCCAACCAGGGCAAAAAGTTCGCCTTCCACAAGAATATGCGTAAATTCTGACCCTAATTCTATCTTAGATAAAATTTAACTTCCTCATTTACACTTTCTTATCTTTGAACAACTGGCCATATGTATTGTATTTTAACATCTTTTACAATATAAGTCTTACTATATTAAAAGAGAAATCCTGAACTATTCTTTTTTTGCATTATTACCATTGTAGCTTCGATCCAAAACTCTCGATAGCTTTAAAACATGGATTAGACTTTTTTTCACTTCATGGAAATCCATTTCAGCAACAGGCTTTCTGGCAATGATAATATAATCGATATCATTTTTCAGTTCGCCGTCTAATTCGTGAAAAACTTGGCGTATATAACGTTTAATTTGATTTCGTTTTACCGCGTTGCCGAGCTTTTTACTGACTGACAAACCAATGCGAAAATGCTCCTGGCTGCTTTTATTTAGGGAATAAACGACAAATTGCCGATTTGCAAATGACTTGCCCTTTTTAAAGGCATTCTGAAATTCTTTATTCTTCTTTACTCTAAACTCTTTTTTCATGTCATTTACACCTTCTTCATGCAAAGCTCAGCTACCTCTCTACCTCTATTCTCTTTATCTCCATAAAAGCAGAGAACGATAACGAAGCATATTGATCCAGATTTTGATGATCACAGCAATGATCACTGGTTCTAGTATAGCCATTCCTTTAATGATATATATTTTGAACTTCATTTATATTTACATTTTGATTTATCCTGAAATTTTCAGGATAGTAGAAAAAAGACCACTGACGTTTCAGTGGCCTAAGCAGATAATACTTTTCTTCCTTTACGGCGGCGACGAGCTAAGACGTTACGTCCGTTCGAGCTGCTCATACGGCTGCGGAATCCGTGAACTTTACTTCTTTTACGCTTATTTGGTTGAAAAGTTCTTTTCATTATATGACACCTCCCTGAGGAATAGCTGTTTAAGACAGTCTTTCTAATTATATAGATGACACCCCTAGGATGTCAACTCCACATTCAGCTTGTAAAATACATACCTTAGAATTTTAACCTTTTTTTCCCGAAATGTCATCTGCAAATTTTTTCTTTTTTTTCTTTTGGTCATCTGGAGCCGCGATCTGAGCTTTTTTGTGAATAAAATTCAGCAGTTAAGACATCCTCTTACTAGACACCATTAAGACTGTTCTCCAATTAGCAAGCCAAGATTACGGTTAATACTTCAGAATTAATGCTGATGGTTGAAATCCCCCTTTTATTAAAAGAAGAACAGATCATATTGATAAGACATTGGATCGCTTTTTTCGCATGTTGATATTTGTACATATTTCTTTGCACTGAAACATGCTCCTTACACAATTAGTCTATTGAACAAAAAACATGCATTTAGTGTTCATTTTTGTTTGTGGATGAATTTTCGACAATTTTTATGTTATCCACACCACATATAGACAGGTTTTTCACAAAAACACTACCTGTGGACAATGTTTGTACACATGATCTGAACCTTGTGGATAACAGTTTAAAAAACATTGCAACGTCTATTATTATCTGTTATCATATTTGTGTTTTCACACTTAATAACACACTGTGAATATCTTCTTTATCCACAGATTGTGGATAACATGTGGACAGGTTATCCAAGCCCATTGTAAAACTTTGTCCACAGGCAGTGGATACTGTCGAAATTCCACTATACTTCCTTATTATATATTTTTCCACATACACAGTTTCGTATATTTATAAATTTATAGGTTAGAAGCACTAATAGCCTGCCATTTTGTGCACGAAACGAACGGCAAAGGAGGGAAAACATTGGAGAATATTGAGGATCTTTGGAATCAAGCGTTGTCTAATATTGAAAAGAAAATCAGCAAGCCAAGCTTTGATACATGGCTAAAGTCTACGAAAGCACATTCTCTTCAAGGAGACACGCTCGTTATAAAAGCTCCTAATGAATTTGCCCGTGATTGGCTGGAAGAGCGCTATTCCCAGTTAATATCCGGTATTTTATATGATTTGACTGGTGAGGAGCTGGGAGTTAAGTTCATCATCCCTCAAAATCAGAATGAAGAAGAGGATGATCTGCCAGTACCGGCCAAAAAAAGAATTACCGAAGACGAACAGCCAGAACCGCTTTTTAATATGTTAAATACCAAAAATACATTTGATACATTTGTTATTGGGTCAGGAAATCGTTTTGCGCATGCGGCATCTCTTGCTGTGGCAGAAGCTCCTGCTAAAGCATATAATCCTTTATTTATTTACGGGGGCGTTGGGTTAGGTAAAACCCACTTAATGCATGCCATTGGCCATTATGTACTCGATCATAATCCGAAGGCAAAAGTCGTGTATCTATCTTCTGAAAAATTCACAAATGAGTTTATTAATTCAATTCGTGATAATAAAGCCATCGATTTTCGCAATAAATATCGAAAAGTAGATGTTTTGCTTATAGATGATATTCAGTTTCTTGCTGGAAAAGAATCGACTCAAGAGGAATTTTTCCATACTTTTAATACCTTACATGAAGAAAGTAAACAAATTGTCATCTCAAGTGACCGGCCTCCTAAGGAGATTCCAACACTGGAGGACAGGCTGCGTTCAAGATTTGAATGGGGTCTTATAACGGATATTACACCTCCTGATCTTGAAACAAGAATTGCTATTTTACGCAAAAAGGCTAAAGCAGAAGGGCTCGATATTCCTAACGAAGTCATGCTTTATATCGCCAATCAGATTGACTCCAATATTCGTGAACTTGAGGGTGCACTTATACGTGTTGTTGCTTATTCATCACTTATTAATAAAGACATTAATGCAGACTTAGCGGCAGAAGCATTAAAGGATATTATTCCAAGCTCAAAGCCAAAAGTTATAACTATACATGAAATCCAGCGAATTGTTGGAGAATATTTTAATGTGAAATTAGAAGACTTTGCTGCGAAAAAACGGACAAAGTCAGTGGCATTTCCACGCCAGATTGCCATGTATCTTTCTAGAGAGCTGACTGATTTTTCTCTGCCTAAAATTGGTGAAGAATTTGGAGGCCGCGATCATACGACCGTAATCCATGCTCATGAAAAAATTTCTAAAATGCTGCAGACAGATGCTCAATTTCAGAAGCAGCTTAAAGAAATAAATGACATGCTAAAAGTATAAATTGGCTCTCAGCCAAAGCAGCCATTTTTTCAATGCTTGCTGTTTATTCTGAGAACAGATTAGATTCTCTTCCTGGACTGCTTCCTTTCTTTTAAGCCAGAAAGAGTACAATAATTGTGCATAACTCTGCATTCATTACTCACAGTCTGTCCACATGTGGATAGGCTGTATTTCCTTTCAAAAATGCAGTTATCCACATACTAACAGGCCCTACTAGTACTTCTAAAAAATCTTTTAAATAAATATATATATGCATTAGCTTGCTAAATATGCTTAAAAACGGAGGGAATCTCAAATGAAATTTATCATCCAGCGTGATCGTCTTGTTCAAAGTGTGCAAGATGTAATGAAAGCTGTCCCAAGCAGAACGACGATCCCCATTTTGACGGGAATTAAACTTGTAGCAAATGAAGAAGGAGTAGCATTAACAGGCAGTGATTCTGATATTTCCATTGAATCATTTATTCCAGCTCAGGAGAATGATCAGGAAGTCGTTGAAATTATTCAGCCTGGAGCTATTGTTCTTCAAGCAAAGTTCTTCAGTGAGATTGTTAAGAAATTACCGACAGATTTAGTAGAGATCCGCGTTGAAAATCATTTGCAGACAGTCATTCGTTCCGGTAATTCCGAATTTAACTTAAATGGGCTTGATGCAGAAGAATATCCTCATCTTCCACAAATTGAGGAAGAAAATATATTTAAAATACCGACAGACCTTTTAAAAGCAATGATCAGACAAACAGTCTTTGCAGTGTCCACCTCAGAAACACGCCCTATCTTGACAGGTGTAAACTGGAAGGTTGAAGATGGGGAATTAATCTGTATTGCAACAGATAGTCACAGGCTCGCTTTAAGAAAAGCAAGAATCGAAACCATTGCGGATGATTCTTATAATGTGGTGATTCCTGGTAAAAGTTTAAATGAATTGAGTAAAATTCTTGATGACCAAAATGAACCGGTGGAAATCGTCATTACAGAAAATCAGGTATTATTTAAAGCAGAGAACCTACTATTCTTCTCTAGATTGCTTGAAGGAAACTACCCTGATACTTCAAGACTGATTCCAACTGACAGCAAAACAGAAGTAGTCGTTCAAACGAAGGAGTTTTTACAGGCTATTGATCGTGCCTCCCTTCTGGCTAGAGAGGGAAGAAACAACGTTGTTAAATTTTCAATCATTGAAAATAATGTTGTGGAGATTTCCTCCAATACGCCTGAGATCGGAAACGTAGTAGAAGAAGTGCAGAGTTCATCCATTGAAGGAGAGGATCTAAAGATATCTTTTAGTGCTAAATTCATGATGGATGCTTTAAAAACATTAGAGGGTACGGATATTAATATTAGTTTCACTGGAGCAATGAGGCCGTTTATTATAAAACCGTTAAATGATGATTCAATCCTACAGCTGATCCTTCCTGTAAGAACATATTAAAATAAAAAGCCTTAAGCAGATTGGACTGCCGGTATCATTCCGGCAGTTTTATTTTTTCTTTCAGAAGAGATATGCAGGAGTGTAAAACATGCTTTTCGAATACAAAAGCGGGGGAAATTCTTTTCCAGCTATGAAGAATGGATTATTTGTTTAACTTTTTTTGTGTATCGAGCAATTATTTAGTACAATAAAATATTAGATGCATAATATGATCCTTGTTTATATATTGGGCAGATCATCCATTCAAGTCAGTTCATAAGAAAGAGTGAAAGTATGACGGAAATAAAAATTGATACAGAGTATATTACACTTGGCCAGTTTTTAAAAGCAGCAGACGTCATTCAAACAGGCGGGATGGCCAAATGGTTTCTAAGTGAATACGAAGTTTATATAAACGGAGAACAGGATCAGCGCCGCGGCAGAAAGCTTAGAGCCGGAGATGCCATTGAGATACCTGGTCATGGTTCGTTTGTTGTAACGGATTAATTAAGGATGTAGCCTATGTATATAGAGCAGCTGCAATTAAAAAACTATCGGAATTATGAGCAATTGGAATTAAGTTTTGAAAATAAAGTAAATGTCATTTTAGGGGAAAATGCACAGGGGAAAACCAATGTGATGGAGTCGATTTATGTTTTAGCCATGGCAAAATCACACCGAACCTCAAATGACAAAGATCTTATTCGCTGGGATCAAGAATATGCTAAAATAGAAGGTAAGATTCAGAAAAGCAGCGGTCCGCTTCCCATGCAGCTGGTGATTTCCAAAAAAGGAAAAAAAGCTAAATGCAACCATTTGGAACAGCAGAAATTGAGCCAATATGTCGGAAATATGAATGTAGTTATGTTCGCGCCAGAAGATCTCCATTTAGTAAAAGGGAGCCCTCAAGTAAGGCGTCGTTTTATTGACATGGAAATTGGACAAGTGTCACCAGTCTATTTGCATGCAGTGAGCCAATATCAAAAGGTGCTGCAGCAGCGGAATCATTATCTGAAATTACTGCAGACCCGGAAGCAGACAGATGAAACGATGCTAGAAATCTTAACAGAGCAGTTCATTGCTGCAGCTGTAAAGATCATCAAAAAACGGTATGAATTCCTCCACCTTCTGGAAAAATGGGCAATTCCTATTCATGAAGGCATTTCGAGAGGACTTGAAACACTGCAAATAAAGTACAAACCATCAGCAGACGTATCAGAACAGCAAGACTTGTCGAAAATGATAGAGGTATACGAAGAAAAATTCTTCCAAGTTAAAAAGCGAGAAATAGATCGTGGCATGACCATGTTTGGTCCCCACCGTGATGACCTGCTTTTTTTTGTAAATGATCGTGATGTTCAAACATTCGGATCACAAGGACAGCAGCGGACAACCGCTTTATCTGTCAAACTCGCTGAAATTGAACTTATACATGCTGAAATTGGGGAATATCCGATCCTCCTGCTTGATGATGTTTTATCAGAGCTGGATGACTATCGGCAGTCACATTTATTAAACACCATACAGGGGAAGGTACAAACCTTCGTTACTACAACAAGTGTAGATGGGATCGATCATCAGACATTGAAGGAAGCTGCAGCTTTTAATGTGGAAGCAGGGACGATAAAAATCATTCAATGAGGTGATAGTTTGTACATTCATGTTGGTGAAGATGTGTTAGTTCGTGCCAAGGATATTGTAGCCATAATTGATAAAGAAAGCTCGAGCTCTTCTCCGTACGCAGAAGAGTTTTTGCGCCGTTATGAGAGCGAAGCCGTTAATCTTTCGAAAAGCGGTTTTAAATCGGTTGTGATTACAACCGAAAAAGTATACTTTTCTCCGCTGTCATCCAGTACGTTAAAAAGGCGGTCAGGAAAAATGACTGTAGCGGAATTTTAATTCGATTGGCATTTGTCATTCTTAATATATAGATTTTAAAAAATGAAGTAAGTGATGGAAAGTGTAGGTGATCGATGTGTCAATGGAGCAAGAGGCCATGCAGCAGCAATCATATGATGAGAATCAGATACAAGTTCTCGAAGGTTTAGAGGCTGTAAGAAAACGACCAGGAATGTATATCGGCTCGACCAGTGCGAAGGGTCTTCACCATTTAGTCTGGGAAATAGTTGATAATAGTATTGACGAAGCATTAGCCGGCTTTTGTTCAGAGATAAACGTAATCATCGAAAGTGATAATAGTATAACTGTTATTGATAATGGACGGGGTATTCCTGTTGGTATACATGAAAAAATGGGACGTCCGGCTGTGGAGGTTATTTTAACCGTTCTTCACGCTGGGGGTAAATTTGGCGGCGGAGGATACAAAGTATCAGGCGGATTGCATGGTGTAGGTGCCTCTGTAGTAAATGCCTTATCAACGATGCTTGAAGTGCATGTTCACCGTGACGGCAAAATTCACTACCAAAAATTCCACCGTGGTGTTCCTGCTGAAGATTTAAAGATCATCGGTGAAACAGATCACACCGGTACTGTTATTCATTTTCAGCCTGATAGCGAGATCTTCCAGGAAACATTAGAGTACGATTATGAAACACTTGCAAACAGAATTCGAGAGCTTGCTTTCTTGAATAGAGGATTAAAAATCACGATTGAAGATAAGCGTGTTGAAAATAAAAAGAGTGAATACCTTTATGAGGGCGGAATTAAATCATATGTTGAGCATTTAAACCGTTCAAAAGAGGTATTGCATGAAGAACCGATTTATATTGAAGGTGAACGTGAAGGCATTGCTGTTGAAGTTTCCATGCAGTATAACGATAGCTATACAAGCAATATTTATTCGTTTGCCAACAATATTCACACGTATGAGGGCGGTACGCATGAATCTGGCTTTAAAACAGCGCTGACTAGGGTCATTAATGACTATGCGCGTAAAAATGGTGTGTTTAAAGATAATGATGCCAATCTGTCTGGTGAAGATGTCCGTGAAGGACTTACAGCGATTGTATCCATTAAACATCCCGATCCGCAATTCGAAGGACAAACCAAAACAAAATTGGGGAATTCAGAGGCGCGTGCTGCGACAGATACCATCTTCTCTGAAACGCTAGAGAAATTTTTAATGGAAAACCCATCTGTTGCCCGTAAAATTGTTGAAAAAGGGCTAATGGCTGCCCGAGCCCGTTTAGCTGCTAAAAAAGCAAGAGAGCTTACAAGAAGAAAAAGTGCACTTGAAGTATCCAGTCTGCCGGGGAAATTAGCGGATTGCTCTTCTAAGGATGCCGCTATTTCAGAATTGTATATCGTTGAGGGTGACTCTGCCGGCGGTTCAGCAAAGCAAGGCCGTGACCGTCACTTCCAGGCGATCCTTCCTCTGCGCGGAAAGATTTTAAATGTTGAAAAGGCTAGATTAGACCGTATTTTATCTAATAATGAAGTTCGTGCTATGATCACTGCTGCCGGAACAGGCATTGGCGAAGATTTTGATATTGCCAAGGCAAGATATCATAAGATCGTTATTATGACAGATGCCGACGTGGATGGAGCTCATATCCGCACACTGCTGTTAACATTCTTTTACCGCTATATGAGACAAATTCTTGAAGCTGGCTATATTTATATCGCACAGCCGCCGCTTTATAAAATACAGCAAGGAAAGAAAATTGAATATGCCTACAATGATGCCCAGCTTGATGCGGTCATGAGCAGTTTGCCAAGCGCACCAAAGCCAAATGTACAGCGTTATAAAGGTCTTGGAGAGATGAATCCTGATCAGTTATGGGAAACAACGATGAATCCTGAGACACGCACATTGCTTCAAGTAAGTCTTGAGGATGCTATTGAGGCGGACGAAACGTTTGAAATTCTAATGGGTGATAAAGTAGAACCGCGCCGTAACTTCATTGAAGAAAACGCGCAATACGTTAAAAACTTAGATATATAAAAACGGGATAGAGAAATTCTATCCTGCTTTTACATAGCTGGCATATAAAACAATTAAGGGTCATAGGTCCTTAGTAAAGGGAGGTTCTTTAAATGGCTGAAACGCCAAGGTCCCAAATTAAAGAAAGAAATATTAGCGAGGAAATGCGCGAATCATTCCTTGGTTACGCGATGAGTGTTATCGTTTCGCGTGCATTGCCAGATGTCCGAGACGGGCTTAAACCTGTTCATCGAAGAATATTATATGCTATGCATGACCTCGGAATGCATTCGGACAAGCCTTATAAAAAATCCGCCCGTATTGTCGGGGATGTAATCGGTAAATATCACCCGCATGGTGACTCAGCTGTTTATGAGACAATGGTGCGGATGGCGCAGGACTTTAACTACCGCTATATGCTTGTTGATGGACATGGCAACTTTGGTTCAGTTGATGGCGATTCCGCTGCAGCGATGCGTTATACTGAGGCTCGCATGTCCAAGATTTCAATGGAGCTATTGCGCGATATCAATAAAGATACGATTGATTATCAGGACAACTATGATGGTGAGGAAAAAGAACCGGTTGTGCTTCCTGCCCGTTTTCCTAATCTATTAGTAAATGGTACATCAGGAATTGCCGTAGGGATGGCAACAAATATTCCGCCTCATCAGCTTGGAGAAGTGATTGATGGCGTTTTAGCGATCAGTAAGGATCCTGAGATTTCACTGCCTGAGTTAATGGAAATTATCCCAGGTCCGGATTTTCCAACTGCCGGTCTCATTTTAGGAAGAAGCGGAATCCGTAAAGCATATGAAACTGGCCGCGGATCCATCACACTTCGTGCAAAGGTAGAAATCGAAGAGAAATCAAACGGCAAAGAAGTAATTATTGTTAATGAAATTCCTTATCAAGTAAATAAAGCAAAACTTATCGAAAAAATTGCTGAACTTGTTCGAGATAAAAAGATTGATGGAATTACTGATTTACGAGATGAATCTGACCGTAACGGCATGCGGATTGTGATTGAAGTAAGAAGAGATGCCAATGCAAATGTCCTGTTGAATAATTTGTATAAGCAAACAGCTCTGCAGACAAGCTTCGGGATCAACTTGCTTGCACTTGTTGATGGCCAGCCGAAGGTGCTGAACCTTAAGCAGTGTCTTCAGTATTATTTGGATCATCAGCAAGTCGTCATTCGCCGCAGAACAGAATTCGAATTGCGAAAAGCAGAGGCAAGAGCCCATATTTTAGAAGGTTTAAGAATTGCTCTTGATAATCTGGATGCAGTTATTAGCTTAATTCGCAGCTCACAAACGACAGATATTGCCCGCGAAGGCTTAATGAGAGAATTCAATCTTTCAGAAAAGCAAGCTCAAGCTATCTTAGATATGCGACTGCAGCGTTTAACAGGTTTAGAGCGTGAGAAAATCGAAGAAGAATACGCTAACCTGCTTGCTTTGATCGCTGAATTAAAAGCAATATTAGCTGATGAAGAAAAGGTTCTTGAAATCATCCGTGAAGAATTGCTTGAGATTAAAGATCGCTTTAATGATACACGCCGTACTGAAATTGTATCAGGCGGACTTGAAATGATTGAGGATGAAGACTTAATCCCTCGGGAAAATATTGTCTTAACGTTAACACATAAAGGCTATATTAAGCGTCTTCCTGTTTCTACTTATCGCGCACAAAAACGCGGAGGCAGAGGAATTCAGGGAATGGGTACAAATGAAGATGACTTTGTTGAACATCTCATTACAACCTCTACACATGATACGATTCTATTCTTCACAAACAAAGGAAAAGTATATCGTTCAAAAGGATATGAGATTCCTGAATATAACCGTACAGCTAAAGGAATTCCGATTATCAATCTCCTAGGCATTGAAAAGGATGAATGGATTAATGCCATTATTCCAGTGGAGGATTTTGTAGACGATTGGTTCTTATTCTTTACGACTAAACAGGGAATTTCAAAAAGATCACCGTTGTCTTCTTTTGCCCATATCCGAAATAATGGATTAATTGCATTGAATTTGCGTGAAGATGATGAGCTTATTTCTGTTAAACTTACGGATGGCACAAAAGAAATCATCATTGGTACAAGCAATGGAATGCTGATTCGCTTCCCTGAAGAGGATGTCCGCTCAATGGGCAGAACTGCGACGGGGGTAAAAGGGATTACACTTGGCAAAGATGACACCGTTGTTGGAATGGAAGTCCTGGAAGAAGATACAGAGATTCTAATTGTTACGAAAAAGGGTTACGGAAAACGCACACCGGCCGAGGATTACCGTGTTCAGGGCCGTGGCGGTAAAGGAATTAAGACATGCAATATTACGGAGAAAAACGGAAGCCTCGTATCGATGAAGGCAGTTACCGGTGAAGAAGATCTTATGCTTATTACAACTGGCGGAGTTCTCATCCGGATGGCTGTAGGTGATATTTCGACTATGGGCCGTAACACTCAAGGTGTTAGATTGATCCGTCTTGATGAAAATGTAGATGAGTCTGTATCAACAGTAGCTAAAGTTGAAAAGGACGAAGAAAAATCCGAAGATGAACTGACAAAACCATTAGAAAATAGTGATGATTATATTGAAGATCCTAATGTAGATTCTGCTGAAGATCCTACCGATGATGTCACGGATGATGGTGAAGAGTAATCTAAATGTTGAGAGGAACACAAAAATGTGTTCCTCTTTTTTATGGAAATAAAGTAAACTATTGTTATAACTAATTACCGAGGTGTATAGTGGTGCAAATTAAGATTGAAGATCTCCAAGAAGGCTGTATCTTAACCGAAGATGTGTTTAGTCTATCTAATCGGCCAATCATAAGTAAAAATTCAGTCGTTACAAGGGAAATTATGAATGTATTAGAGGCTTTCCTCATTAAAGAGGTAAATGTAGCCAGTACCCTCGTAAATGGGCTGCCATTCACTCCCCCATTAAATATAAGAGATGAGCTTGCAGCGTTAGAACATATAGATGATGAGAATAAGAACTTGTTTACTCTTTTTCTTCATGCAGCTCAGCAATATGAGAAGGAATTTAAGAGCTGGCAATCCGGTATGCCGGTAGAAATTCAAGCAATTAGGAATATTATGCTGCCACTTATAGAAAAGTTGGATGAAGCGACATCAGCAGATGTTTTTTCACTGTACCATTTGTCTACAGAGGAACATTATATTTATCAGCATGCAGTAGCTGTTGGAACAATTAGTGCATATATAGGCAAGAAACTAAACATGGAAAAAGGAAAAATCATTCAATTGGCTTTAGGTGGCTGTTTGTCAGATTGCGGAATGGCGAAGATTAAGCCCTCCATTTTAAATAAAAAGGGATCTCTCACAGCTGAGGAGTTTGATGAGATTAAAAGGCATTCGATTTATAGCTATAAGATGATACAAAATATCTCCTCTTTAAGTGATTTAACCAAGACTGGAATCATTCAGCATCATGAACGTTTGGATGGCAGCGGCTATCCGCTTGGGGACCGTGATCAGAAAGTGAATGAAGTTGCCAGAATTATTGCAGTTGCAGATGTATTTCATGCTATGACCTCGCAACGGCAATATAGGAGAAAACAATCTCCTTTTAAAGTATTAGAGTTACTTCTCGAGGATAGCTTTGGAAAATATGATATTTCGGCTATTCAAGCAGTTTCAGCAGGAATGATGAATTTTTCAGTTGGCAGTAAAGTTAAGCTATCAGATGGACAAGTAGCTCATGTGCTGTTTAATGAGGAAAAGTCTCCAACAAGACCACTCGTTAAGCTGGATGATTCAGGAGAAATTATTCACTTGGAGCGTCATCGTCAGATATATATAGAGGAAGTTTTATCATAAACCGCCATAGGCGGTTTTTTTACGGAAATAGCACCAATTGGGATTTGCGTTTATAGCTCACCAATAAAATCATTCGACTGACTATCTATTAATTTCTCTGATGCTGCCGTTCTTAGACTAACCCTCTAGGTCTTTCCCTTATCTTTTACAGCAGTTATGGAACAAACTTAAAAAGATTAAATATAATAGGGAAGATCAGCCCCAAAAGGCTTAACTTAGAGGTTTTGCTGGTTAGAATAATCACAACAATGTTTTATAAAAAAAATATAAAAAACCCCTTGCTATATAGGTTTTATGCTGATATAATAATTCAAGTCAGCAAGAAAGACGCATTAAAAAAACGAATTCAAAAAACTTGTTGACATTGAAATGCATACATGATATATTAATAAAGTCGCTTCTGAGCGGCGGAGTTAATAAAATTGCTCTTTGAAAACTGAACGAACAATAAAACGTCAACGTTTTAAAAAAGATTCTTCGGAATCAACAATGTACATTATGTACACAAGAGCTAATCAACTCTTTCTTGGAGAGTTTGATCCTGGCTCAGGACGAACGCTGGCGGCGTGCCTAATACATGCAAGTCGAGCGGACAGATGGGAGCTTGCTCCCTGAAGTCAGCGGCGGACGGGTGAGTAACACGTGGGCAACCTGCCTGTAAGACTGGGATAACTTCGGGAAACCGGAGCTAATACCGGATAATGCTTTTGGACTCATGTCCTTAAGCTGAAAGATGGTTTCGGCTATCACTTACAGATGGGCCCGCGGCGCATTAGCTAGTTGGTGAGGTAACGGCTCACCAAGGCAACGATGCGTAGCCGACCTGAGAGGGTGATCGGCCACACTGGGACTGAGACACGGCCCAGACTCCTACGGGAGGCAGCAGTAGGGAATCTTCCGCAATGGACGAAAGTCTGACGGAGCAACGCCGCGTGAGTGATGAAGGTTTTCGGATCGTAAAACTCTGTTGTTAGGGAAGAACAAGTACCGGAGTAACTGCCGGTACCTTGACGGTACCTAACCAGAAAGCCACGGCTAACTACGTGCCAGCAGCCGCGGTAATACGTAGGTGGCAAGCGTTGTCCGGAATTATTGGGCGTAAAGCGCGCGCAGGCGGTCCTTTAAGTCTGATGTGAAAGCCCACGGCTCAACCGTGGAGGGTCATTGGAAACTGGGGGACTTGAGTGCAGAAGAGGAGAGTGGAATTCCACGTGTAGCGGTGAAATGCGTAGAGATGTGGAGGAACACCAGTGGCGAAGGCGACTCTCTGGTCTGTAACTGACGCTGAGGCGCGAAAGCGTGGGGAGCGAACAGGATTAGATACCCTGGTAGTCCACGCCGTAAACGATGAGTGCTAAGTGTTAGAGGGTTTCCGCCCTTTAGTGCTGCAGCAAACGCATTAAGCACTCCGCCTGGGGAGTACGGCCGCAAGGCTGAAACTCAAAGGAATTGACGGGGGCCCGCACAAGCGGTGGAGCATGTGGTTTAATTCGAAGCAACGCGAAGAACCTTACCAGGTCTTGACATCCTCTGACACTCCTAGAGATAGGACGTTCCCCTTCGGGGGACAGAGTGACAGGTGGTGCATGGTTGTCGTCAGCTCGTGTCGTGAGATGTTGGGTTAAGTCCCGCAACGAGCGCAACCCTTGATCTTAGTTGCCAGCATTCAGTTGGGCACTCTAAGGTGACTGCCGGTGACAAACCGGAGGAAGGTGGGGATGACGTCAAATCATCATGCCCCTTATGACCTGGGCTACACACGTGCTACAATGGATGGTACAAAGGGCTGCAAGACCGCGAGGTTTAGCCAATCCCATAAAACCATTCTCAGTTCGGATTGCAGGCTGCAACTCGCCTGCATGAAGCCGGAATCGCTAGTAATCGCGGATCAGCATGCCGCGGTGAATACGTTCCCGGGCCTTGTACACACCGCCCGTCACACCACGAGAGTTTG
>NZ_KV440945.1:96339-176339 GCF_001636345.1 Cytobacillus gottheilii | reverse complement strand
TAAATGGAAATAATCCACTTTTTTGCAGTTTTACTTCATCGTTGAAAAAACAGTACTGCTGTTTTTTTCGTTTTCTAGCAGAGACTCCATGAGCAAGCACTGAAGTCGTTTCTGGATAGTTGGGATCAACTGTTAAAATCGCAGCTTTAATTAAATGAACTAATCCATAAAAAGACAGAATGGGCTTAATTAACAGTGGAGCAGCTTCAGATTGCTCGTAATAAATTTGACCATGTTCTATGTAATAGATAAAGGGGTAGCAGTTTTCAAAGCTCTTTTGCTCCGGTTGATCAAAGCCTTGTTTTTGATAACATTTTCTTAGATAAGCTTGAACATGGCTTGCAGAATAATATGAAACAAAGGACTCCCATCCTTCAAAAATATTGGACATAATAACACCTCTTAATAATCTGAAAAATCTAACATATGCTAGGGTTCTTGACAGTATTTTGTCCAATTGATAACCTACTAATAATATTTTCGTCTAGGAGGGAAAAATATGTGGGAAAATAAGTTCGTTAAAGAAGGTTTAACGTTTGATGATGTTTTACTTGTACCAGCAAAATCTGAGGTATTGCCGAAGGATGTAAACTTAAGTGTTCAATTGACTGAAAAGATCAAGCTTAATATTCCAATTATTAGTGCAGGAATGGACACAGTAACTGAGGCTGAAATGGCCATCGCAATGGCTCGTCAAGGCGGACTTGGCATTATTCATAAGAATATGTCAATTGAGCAGCAGGCGGACTTGGTTGATAAAGTAAAGCGCTCCGAAAGCGGTGTTATTACAGACCCATTTTTCCTTACTCCTGAACAGCAAGTATTTGATGCTGAGCATTTAATGGGAAAATACAGAATTTCCGGCGTTCCGATTGTTAATAATCAAGATGAACGAAAGCTTGTGGGAATTTTAACAAATCGTGATCTTCGTTTCATTCAAGATTTTTCTATTAAAATATCTGATGTGATGACAAAAGAAAACCTTGTTACCGCACCAGTAGGTACGACATTAGATGAGGCAGAAAAAATTCTGCAAAAATATAAAATTGAAAAACTTCCACTTGTTGATCAAGAAGGAACATTGCAAGGATTAATTACAATCAAGGATATCGAAAAAGTGATTGAGTTCCCTCATTCAGCTAAGGATGAGAAGGGAAGATTGCTGGCAGGTGCCGCAGTAGGCGTAACGAAAGATACCATGAAGCGTATTGAAATGCTTGCAAAAGCACAGGTCGATGTCATTGTTGTGGATACAGCACATGGGCATTCAAAAGGTGTTATTGATACAGTCAAAGAAATTCGCAGTGCATACCCTAAACTGGCTATTATTGCAGGTAATGTCGCTACTGCAGATGCTACCCGAGAGTTAATTGAAGCGGGTGTCGATGTAGTTAAAGTCGGCATTGGGCCAGGATCCATCTGTACAACAAGAGTTGTAGCAGGTGTCGGTGTACCACAGATTACAGCTGTTTATGATTGTGCTACAGAGGCAAGAAAACATGGAAAAACGATTATTGCTGATGGCGGCATTAAATATTCTGGAGATATCGTTAAAGCACTCGCTGCAGGCGGACATGCTGTAATGCTTGGCAGCTTGCTTGCTGGAGTATCAGAAAGTCCTGGAGAAACAGAAATCTTCCAAGGTCGCCGCTTTAAAGTATATCGTGGAATGGGATCAGTAGGGGCAATGGAAAAAGGATCAAAGGATCGTTATTTCCAAGAGGATAATAAAAAGTTTGTGCCAGAAGGTATTGAAGGCCGACTTCCTTACAAAGGACCATTATCAGATACAATTTATCAGCTGATTGGCGGACTTCGTTCTGGCATGGGTTACTGTGGAACAAAAGATCTAACAGAATTACGGGAAAATGCACAATTCATCCGCATGACAGGTGCTGGATTAAGAGAAAGCCACCCGCATGATGTGCAGATTACGAAAGAATCACCAAACTATTCTATTCAATAATTGTATGCCGGGCAGAGACATCACGTTCTCTGCCTTTTTTAATATTAGTTATGACAGAGCCTTTACCAAATGTTCCTGATAAACTCATACAAAAGCAATAGAGTTTTTAATAGTTGCAGACAAGAATAGGTAAATACTCAAGCTACTTTTTGTAATAGAGTTATGATAAAATAACAAAAGCTGCAAAAAATAGTTGGAGGTCTTTAGGTTGAAAAGAACTTTTTATCGTCAGTTTGTTGTAGGATTACTAACACTTGTTATGGCATTTAGTCTTCTCCCTGGTATAGGGGCAGTAAAAGCAGAGGATGTACTTAGCATCAATGGAGATGCCGCTATATTAGTAGAGGCAGAAACGGGAAAGGTTCTTTACTCTAAAGATGCAGACAAAGTGCTTGGAATTGCAAGCATGACTAAAATTATGACAGAATACCTGCTGCTTGAAGCTATTGAAGAAGGCAAAGTTACATGGGATCAAGAATATGCGGTAAGTGAATATGTATGGAAAGTTTCACAAGATACAGCATTATCAAATGTACCGTTAAGAAGAGACGGTACTTATAATATTAAAGAACTATATGAGGCAATGTCTATTTACTCAGCAAATGGTGCTACTATAGCTATTGCTGAAACCATTGCTGGTTCAGAAACTAATTTTGTAAAAATGATGAATGAAAAGGCGGAGGAGCTTGGCTTAAAAGATTATAAATTCGTCAACTCTTCTGGTTTAAATAACAGAGACTTAAAAGGGACAATTCCTGCTGGCAATCCGGATGAGGAAAATGTTATGTCTGCAAGAGCTACTGCCAAGCTAGCTTCTGCTCTAATTAATGAGTACCCAGAAATACTTGAAACGACTAGTATTCCTGAGAAAGTCTTTAGAGAAGGCACAGATGATAGAATTGAAATGGAAAACTGGAACTGGATGCTTCCTGATCTCGTATATGGTTATGAAGGCGTAGATGGCCTTAAAACAGGTACAACTGATTTTGCCGGCTATTGCTTTACAGGTACCGCTTTGCGTGATGGTACCCGCTATATTACTGTTGTCATGAATGCGAAGGATGATGATGGTTCAGCATCGTATAAATCCAGATTTGATGAAACGAAGAAAATGCTTGATTATGGCTTTGCTAATTTTAGTGAGGAAGAAATTCTCCCTGCAGGCTATACGGTAAAAGGAACTGAATCATTGCCAGTTGTAAAGGGTAAAGAGGATCAAGTGAACATTGAAACAGCTGAAGCGATATCTTTAATCGTAAAGAACGGGGAAGCAGAAAATTATAAACCCGTACTTGTGATTGATGAAGATAAATTAAATGAAGATGGTCAGCTGACTGCTCCAGTAAAAAAAGGTGATAAGATTGGTGAATTAACACTCGAAGGAGCAGATGGGGATATGGACTTCCTATCTGAAGCAGGACAGAGCACCATTACAGTTGATGTTATAGCTGCAGAGGACGTAGAGAAGGCAAACTGGTTTGTGCTCTCCATGAGAGGTGTGGGAGGCTTCTTTAGCGACATCTGGGGCAGTGTATCTTCCACTGTAAAGGGCTGGTTTTAATTTCCGCTGAATATTTGTGTAAGTTTAAGGAATCCTGTCACTGACAGGGTTCTTTTTTATGAAAATGTTTTGGTTAAGATGATATCTTTTTCTAAACAGATTTATCCGATCAGATAAATTGTATTTTCCTTTTAGAAGATTCAATTTATAATGGAAGAGATCCATCAATTAAAAAGATGGCAAGGATAAAAGGGGGATTAACATGAAAACAGGTACAGATCGAGTTAAGCGTGGCATGGCAGAAATGCAAAAAGGCGGCGTGATTATGGACGTTGTGAATGCAGAACAGGCGAAAATTGCAGAAGAGGCTGGCGCTGTTGCTGTAATGGCGTTAGAGCGAGTACCATCTGATATCCGTGCTGCAGGCGGTGTCGCTAGAATGGCAGATCCTCGTATTATGGAAGAAGTAATGAACGCTGTTTCTATACCGGTTATGGCTAAAGCTAGAATTGGTCATATTGTCGAAGCGCGTGTGCTCGAGGCAATGGGTGTAGATTACATAGATGAAAGTGAAGTTTTAACTCCAGCAGATGAAGAATATCATTTAAATAAAAGAGATTATACAGTTCCATTTGTCTGCGGATGCCGGGATCTTGGAGAGGCACTTCGCAGAATTGGTGAAGGAGCTTCAATGCTTCGCACAAAAGGTGAACCAGGAACAGGAAATATCGTTGAAGCAGTCCGCCATATGAGAAAGGTTAATGCACAAGTGCGCAAAGTATCGAACATGAGCGAAGATGAACTCATGACAGAAGCAAAGCTTTTAGGTGCTCCTTATGAATTGCTTCTTGAAATCCGCAGCTTAGGCCGTCTGCCAGTTGTAAACTTTGCAGCGGGAGGAGTTGCAACGCCAGCAGATGCAGCACTTATGATGGAGTTAGGTGCTGATGGTGTATTTGTCGGTTCTGGTATTTTTAAATCAGAGAATCCAGCTAAGTTTGCTCGTGCGATTGTAGAAGCAACAACACATTATCAGGATTATAAGCTGATTGCTGAATTATCTAAAGAACTTGGCACGCCAATGAAGGGAATTGAAATTTCTTCCCTGGCTCCAGAAGCAAGAATGCAGGAGCGCGGCTGGTAAGGAGCAGATACAATGATAAAAATAGGGGTATTAGGACTGCAAGGTGCAGTAAGAGAACATGTCCGTTCAATTGAAAGCTGTGGAGCAGAAGCGATCGTTATTAAAAAGATAGAGCAGCTGGAAGAGGCTGATGGTCTAATCATCCCTGGCGGAGAAAGCACAACGATGCGCCGGCTGATTGATAAGTACGACTTCATGCCAAAACTCAAAGAATTTGCGGATTCAGGTAAACCTATGTTTGGCACATGTGCAGGTTTAATATTATTGGCAAAGCAAATTGTTGGCTATGAAGAGCCGCATATCGGAGCTTTAAATGTGAAGGTGGAGAGAAATTCTTTTGGCAGGCAAAAAGAGAGCTTTGAAGCAGACTTAGATATTGCCGATGTAGCTGAAGATTTCACAGCTGTCTTTATCCGAGCGCCGCATATTGTCGAAGCTGATGAAAATGTTGAGGTATTAGCTAAACATGAAGGGCGGATTGTGGCCGCAAGAGAAGGCCAGTTTCTCGGCTCTTCATTTCATCCTGAATTAACTGATGATCATCGACTAACTCAGTATTTTATTAATATGGTAAAAGAAGCGAAAAAGCCATTAGCAAAACAATGACTTTCAAATTCTAAGCATAATAGAGTTGCAAATGAGGCATAATTGTAGTAAATTATGAATTACTAAAACGTATAGTGAAAGCATTGAGAGGAAGCAGTAGCAGGTATGTCATTCTCTAGAGAGCCGATGGTTGGTGGAAATCGGCGAATGTGGCTTGTGAATCCATCCTTGAGCGGAGCTTGGAAAGCATTTGTGAGTAATAGCTCCCGGTTAATACCGTTACAGAATTAAGGTGGAAGGCTCATGCTTTCAACTAGGGTGGCAACGCGGGTAACTCTCGTCCCTTTTTTGGGGATGGGAGTTTTTTGTGTTCTATAAAACATTAGGAGGCAGAAAACATGCTGGATATTAAAGTATTAAGAGCAGATTTTGAAGGTGTTAAAGAAAAGCTGCAGCATCGCGGAGAGGATTTAACAGATTTAAATAAGTTTGAAGATCTGGATGTAAAAAGACGTGAAATTATCGTTGAGGCAGAGCAGCTGAAGAGCAGAAGAAATGAAGTGTCTCAGCAGGTCGCTCTTTTAAAACGTGAAAAAAAGGATGCGGACCAATTAATTGCTGAAATGCGTGAGGTAGGAGACCGTATTAAAACGCTTGATGAAGAGCAGCGTGCTGTTGAAGAGGAACTAAATCTATTACTCCTAAGCATCCCGAACATCCCGCATGAGAGTGTTCCTGTCGGTGAAACAGAGGATGATAATGTAGAGGCTTGGAACTGGGGAGAAGTTAAGGAATTTGACTTTGAACCAAAGCCGCACTGGGATGTAGCAGATGCTCTTGGTATTTTAGATTTTGAAAGAGCCAGCAAAGTAACAGGCAGCCGTTTTGTTTTTTATAAAGGGCTGGGAGCTCGTCTTGAGCGTGCGTTGTTTAACTTTATGCTTGATCTTCATACAGAGGAAAATGGATATCAGGAAGTCTTGCCGCCATACATGGTAAACCGTGCAAGCATGACAGGAACAGGTCAGCTTCCGAAATTCGAGGAGGATGCTTTCTTAATTGAAAGTGAAGACTATTTCCTGATCCCAACAGCTGAGGTACCCGTTACAAATATGCACCGTGACGAGATTATGGATGGAGAACAGCTACCTGTTCAATATGCAGCTTTTAGTGCCTGCTTCCGTTCTGAGGCAGGTTCAGCAGGACGTGACACAAGAGGTCTCATCCGTCAGCACCAATTTAATAAAGTAGAACTTGTGAAATTTGTTAAACCAGAAGATTCTTATGCTGCGTTAGAAAGCTTAACCAAGGATGCCGAGAAGGTTCTGCAGCTGCTTGGTCTGCCATACCGTGTAATGAGCATGTGTACAGGAGATTTAGGTTTTACAGCAGCGAAGAAGTATGATATCGAGGTTTGGATTCCAAGTTATAACACATACCGTGAGATTTCTTCTTGCAGTAACTTTGAGGCATTCCAGGCACGCCGAGCAAACATTCGCTTCCGCCGTGATCCAAAGGGCAAACCAGAGCATGTTCATACATTAAACGGTTCTGGCCTTGCGCTCGGCCGTACGGTTGCCGCTATTTTAGAAAATTATCAGCAGGCTGACGGCAGTGTGGTCATTCCAGAAGTTTTACGCCCATATATGGGGAACAGAGATGTTATTTCTCCAGCATAAATAAAGCCATTTTGAGCGGGTGTTTTGCCCGCTCAAAAAAATATTAAAATAATGTTGACTTTCATTTTTGTACATGTTATATTAATTCTTGTCGATACGGAGGAATACCCAAGTCCGGCTGAAGGGATCGGTCTTGAAAACCGACAGGCGGGTTAAACCGCGCGGGGGTTCGAATCCCTCTTCCTCCGCCATTATATTTGACATTACACGCGCATAAATATATGGAGATTATCTAACCGCTGCTGTTTCAGTAGCGGTTTTCCTTTTGTCCGGAATCTCTTTCCATAGAAAAAATAAACCGCTGATTTTCAGCGGTTTATTTCTTTAGTAATTGTGTTTGTTTCATAAAGTGGGAGATGCGTTCGATAATCGGTTCAATGGATCCTTCCTGCGCAATAATGTCATATTCATTAATGTTCAAGCGCAGGACTGGGCAAGCATTAAAGCCATCAATCCATGATTCATAACGCTGATGCATTTCCTTCCAGTATTCTACAGGTGTCTGCTGCTCCATTGGACGGCCGCGTTCATGAATACGTTCTAAAATGTCTTCAATAGAACCTTCTAAATAAATCAGCAAGTCTGGATGAGGGAAGTAAGGAGTCATGACCATCGCATCAAAGAGACTTGTGTACGTTTCATAGTCAACAGGAGACATCGTCCCTTTTTCAAAGTGCATTTTTGCAAAAATGCCAGTATCTTCATAAATAGAACGATCTTGAATAAAGCCTCCGCCATACTCAAAAATTCTTTTTTGTTCCTTAAAGCGTTCAGCAAGAAAGTAAATTTGCAGGTGGAAGCTCCAGCGTTCAAAATCAGCATAAAACTTGTCCAAATAAGGATTCGTATCAACCTTTTCAAAGGAAGTGCGGAAATTAAGTGCATTTGCTAATGCGTTAGTCATCGTAGATTTTCCGACACCCACTGTGCCGGCAATCGTAATAACCGAATTTGCAGGTATATTGTACTTTTCTCTTAAGTTCATATCCATTAGGCCCCTTTTAATTCTTATGGTCAATGCATTTTTTCTTTTCTAATGCATTCGATAGCTCATTATAAATATGGAGTAAGTCTTCTTTATTTTTTACAAAGTCAAGATTATCACCGTTAAAGCGAAGGACAGGAATATCTGGATGCTTAGCTTCAAAATCATTCATAGCATTTTGGTAATCAATCGATAATTGCTCTAAATATAATGGGCTAATATTTTTCTCAATTTCTCTGCCGCGCATTTTAATTCGATCTAAGAGCGTTTCAAGACTCGCATCCAAATAAATGATGACATTTGGTTTGGGCATATCTGCTGTTAAAATATCATAGATCTTTAAATATTTATTATATTCACTTTCATTCAGAGATCTTTGCGCAAAAATAAGGTTTTTGAATATATGATAATCTGCCACAACAGGCTTGTTTTTATTTAAATAATGATGATGAATGTCGCTAAGCTGCTTATAACGGTTGCAAAGAAAAAACATTTCCGTTTGAAAGCTCCATTCTTCAATATTATCGTAGAATTTCCCTAAAAAAGGGTTCTCGTCAACAATCTCTTTTAAGAGTGTGAATTGATAGTGTTCAGAGATTGCTTTCGCAAGTGATGTCTTGCCCACACCAATTGGTCCTTCTACAGTTAAAAAAGGTATTTCCCCCATGATATCCTCCTACTCACCGCCACATACGATTATGGGATTTATTTAATAATCAATTTTAAGCACGTCTAACTATTTTACCACATTTTAATATGCTGTGATATGGGGGAAAATATAGGAGAAAAGAAAAACAGCTTCCTCTGAAGGAAAGCTGTTCAACATACGAATATCTGCTTTTAAGCTCTTTTTGTCACGTTAAAATTATCAGAGATGAGGAGCCAGTTTTGCGGAAAGGCTAAACCTAGCTTCCAGTAGCTCACTCCCCTTAAGTTAAGCTCCTTTACCAGGTCGAATTTAGCCTGAATGGAACGGCCGTCCTCGAACCATACTTCATGATCTCTTCCTTCATTATCCCTGTAGCGGAAGAAAGGTGCTTGTGCACGTGTATCATACTGAATCGCTACATTATTATCAGCTGCAATTTGGATCGCCTGCTGCGGACTGACTGCTCTTGCGACTGATCCTTGCACAAAGGGCAAAGTCCAATCGTATCCATATAAGTTTTGCCCCATTAAAATTTTGGTTGAAGGCATTTCACTAATTGCATATTCTAGCACGTCTCGAACCGGGCCAATCGGAGATACTGCCATGGCAGGCCCGCCGCTATAGCCCCATTCGTACGTCATGATGACCACAAAGTCTGCAATCTCCCCATGTGCCCGGTAATCATGCGCCTCATACCAGGCACCTTGCTGTTCAGCACTTGTTTTGGGAGCAAGAGCTGTGGAGAGCAGCCAGCCTTCCGATTGGAATCGCTGTTTTGCGCGACGGAGAAATTGGTTATATGCTTCGCGATCTGCTGGGCGCAAGTATTCAAAGTCAAAGTGAATATCGCGAAAGCCATATTTTCGTGCTGTTTCCACAATATTATTTAAGAATCGATTTTGCACTTCCATATCATTCAGAAGAATGCGGCCAAGCTCGTCGCTGAACTGGTCATTTTCCTGATTGGAGATGACCATCATTAAAACATTGTTGTTCGCTGCGGCAATAGCAGGAAAGTCATTTAAGAGCGGCTCACGCAGAGAACCATCCCGAAGAGCCTGAAAATTAAATGGAGCCAGATAGGTTAAATAAGGAGCAGCTTCACGTGCAGCTTCCTCAAGGGCGGGAGCAACGGTGGTTCCCCGTGGTTCTACATACGCATTAAACTCGGCAGAAGCTTTTGGCTGCTGTGGAATATAAAGACGGAATCCAACTTGCAGCGGCTGGTTAACAGACAGGCCATTAATTGCAGCCAATTCTTGATAAGATAAGCCAAAACGCTGAGAAATGGAATAAAGACTATCACCGGGCTGAACCCAGTAAAAGCTGCCGACGATCGGAATAACAAGTGTTTGGCCGACGACCAGATTATTAGGATTGGGTATTTCATTTGCTTCTATCAAGTCTTCTGCGGTTGTGCCAAAGGCCCCTGCAATACTTGTTAATGACTGACCAGGACGAACAACATGAATTTGCATAGCAATTCCCTCCTTATTACACACACTGCTACCATTTTATGAAGGGAACTTGCCAGTAATGTTATAATTATCTTCAGAAATGGGATCAATATTTGCTTTTAACACCTGATTCATCATGAGAAGAGCATATTGATTATCTTCATCACAATTGGATGCAATACAATTTTCGGGCACGACCAATTGATATTCGCGCATATAAGCATCATTGGCGGTAAAAAGGACGCAAATATTACCAGCAATTCCTGCTAAATACAGCGTATCAATGTTAAGCTGATTCAGCAGAGTATTTAATGCTGTTCCAAAAAATCCAGAATGCTTCGGCTTAATTAAAAAATACTCGTCATCACGAGGCTGGATTTTTTGAATGACTTTATCACTTATATCATTACTGCAATAATCGATAATTTTATAAAGATTTGCCTGCCATAAATTATAGTGATCATTTACATAAATGACCGGGTGGTGATGATGGTGAAAATAAGCCCTTAAGGCATTAATGGGTACTGTAAGGTGATCTGCTTTTTCTGCTAATAAAGCACCTTCTTTAAATTGAAAGTCATTGATCATATCTATAATAATGAGAGCAGGAGCTATAGGTTTGGTCATAATTTAATCATCGCCTTTAGCGTTAGTGTAGTTTAAAATTAGGTTTTTAATCATACCTTGCTTTAAGAGGGTGACGCAGGAGTGAATGCAAGTGGAATACAATGAAGATGAGTATTATATGAAGGAAGCGATAAAGGAAGCCAAAAAGGCAGAGCTGCTTGAGGAAGTTCCGATTGGAGCGGTGATTGTTTATAATGGTGAAATTGTAGCAAGAGCTCATAATCTGCGGGAAACAGATCAAAACGCACTTGCACATGCGGAACTTCTTGCTATTGATGCAGCATGTCAGCGGCTTGGGACATGGCGACTAGAGGATGCAGTTTTATATGTTACACTAGAGCCGTGCCCCATGTGTTCCGGTGCAATTGTCTTATCTAGAGTTAAGCGGACAGTGTATGGAGCAAAAGATCCGAAGGGCGGCTGTGCGGGGACACTGATGAATCTGCTGCAGGAAAGCCGATTCAATCATCAAAGTGAAGTTGTTTCCGGGGTGCTTGAGGAGGAATGCGGTGAGTTGCTTTCAACCTTTTTCAGAGAACTGAGAAATCGAAAGAAGGAAGCAAAAAGGCTGAGCAGACAAGGGATAGATGACGTTACAGAAATTGACAATGGATAAGCGTTGCTTTTTATATTGAATATTAGTATACTAATTATGCGTCATTAAGACGCCTTAATATTGGTATCAACTTTGCCGTGCTAGGCGGGGAGGTAGCGGTGCCCTGTACTCGCAATCCGCTCTAGCGAGGCTGAATCCCTTCCTGAGGCTGATATCCTGTAGGGTCTGCCTTAAGTAAGTGGTGTTGACGCCCGGGTCCTGCGCAATGGGAATCCATGAACCATGTCAGGTCCGGAAGGAAGCAGCATTAAGTGGACGCTCCCATGTGCCGCAGGGTTGCCTGGGCTGAGCTAACTGCTTAAGTAACGCTTATGGGCATCAGTCGACGGAAGGTGCACGGCAGTTATATGAATAAGTACAAACTCACTCTATATTTAGGGTGAGTTTTTTACATTTGGTTTTGGAAAAACACTTTTTTATAAGTTATAATAGACAAGACAATAAATTAGGAAGGGGGCGTGTCAATGAGCTATCAGGCTTTATATCGTGTTTGGCGTCCGCAGCAATTTATTGATGTAGTCGGACAGGAACATGTGACAAAGACATTGCAGAACGCCCTGCTTCACAATAAAATTTCACATGCATACCTATTCTCTGGGCCGCGCGGAACAGGAAAAACGAGTGCGGCGAAAATTTTAGCCAAAGCCGTTAACTGTGAACGTGCACCTATTAATGAACCTTGCAACGAATGTTCGGCATGCAGGGGCATTACAGATGGATCCATTCCGGATGTGATTGAAATTGATGCCGCATCCAATAACGGTGTCGAAGAGATTCGGGATATTCGTGATAAAGTGAAGTATGCACCAAGCTCAGTAAAGTATAAGGTCTATATTGTCGATGAAGTTCATATGCTTTCCATTGGAGCTTTTAATGCTTTATTAAAAACATTGGAAGAACCGCCGAAGCATGTTATTTTTATACTGGCAACAACAGAGCCTCATAAAATTCCTCTTACCATCATTTCCAGATGTCAAAGATTCGATTTTAAGCGAATTACTGCACAGGCTATTGTTGGCAGAATGAAGCTGATTGTAGATGAAACTGGCATACAATATGATGAAAAGGCATTGCAAATTGTCGCCAGAGCAGCAGAGGGCGGTATGCGTGATGCTTTAAGCTTGCTCGATCAGGCTATATCATTCAGTGACGGGAAGGTTTCTGAAGAGGACGCACTAATGGTAACTGGCGCGGTTTCACAGAATTTCCTTAACAGGCTAGCATCGGCTGTTCAGCAAAAGGATGCTGC
Organism: Cytobacillus gottheilii; assembly: GCF_001636345.1. Lineage (GTDB taxonomy): Bacteria > Bacillota > Bacilli > Bacillales > Cytobacillaceae > Cytobacillus > Cytobacillus gottheilii. The sequence goes on along the minus strand of NZ_KV440945.1, from coordinate 163,920 downwards.
TGCCGGCTTAGAGGCATTGGAGGAACTGCTGTTTCAAGGGAAAGATCCATCGCGTTTTATTGAAGACTTCATCTTATATTATCGGGATATGCTCTTATACAAAGCGGCACCAACTCTTGAAGAGTCGATGGAGAGAGTTATGCTGGATGATGACTTCAAATCTCTTTCCGATGAAATCAATGCGGCAGAGATCTATGAACTTATAGAAGTGCTGAGCAAATCACAGCAGGAAATGAGATGGACAAACCATCCGAGAATTTTCCTTGAGGTAGCCATTATGAAGCTCTGCCAGTTGGAGCGCAGTGGTTCGCCTGCTTCTAGTGCGGATATGAAGCCGCTTTTAGATAAAATCAATCAGCTGGAGCAGGAAGTGCTGGAGTTAAGGAAAAATGGCGTTTCGGCAAAAGAACCTGCTGAGCAGCCTGTGGCAAAGAAGCAGACGAGAAATTCACGTAAAGGCTACCAGGCACCAAGCGGGAAAATAAATGAAATCTTAAAGAATGCAACAAAGCAGGATCTTATTAGTATTAAAAGCCGCTGGGGAGAAATGCTGGACAAACTCGTTCATAATCAAATGAGATCACAGGCAGCGCTACTTAATGAAGCTGAGCCTGTAGCAGCCTCAGATCAGGCTTTTATTATAAAATTTAAATACGAAATACACTGTCAAATGGCTATGGATAATAGCCGATTCCTTGAAACACTGACGAACTCTCTTTACGAACTGATCGGAAAGAGAATGCAGATGGTTGGTGTCCCAGATGAACAGTGGATGGATATCAGAGAAAATTTTATTCAAAACCAGCGTGATGATTCAGATGGCGATGATGGTTTTGAAGCAAGGGAAGAGGAGCCATTTATTGCTGAAGCAAAGAAACTATTTGGTGATGAACTGCTTGAAATTAAAGACTAAAATAATGGAGGTTTAATAACTATGCGTGGAATGGGTAATATGCAAAATATGATGAAGCAAATGCAAAAGATGCAAAAGAAAATGGCCGAGGCTCAAGAAGAGCTGGGAGAAAAAAGAATTGAAGGAACAGCTGGCGGCGGCATGGTAACTGTCATTGTTTCAGGTCACAAAGAAGTGCTTGAAGTGAATATTAAGGAAGAGGTTGTTGATCCAGAAGATATCGAAATGCTTCAGGATTTAGTATTGGCAGCAACAAATGACGCTTTAAAGAAAGCGGATGAGCTGACAAATTCAACAATGGGCCAATTCACAAAAGGAATGAACCTGCCAGGAATGTTCTAATGATATAACAGGCGCCGCAGCCAGAGGTTTACTAAGCAATTTACCTCGATTCGTGCGGCGCTGTTTTATTACATTTGAAAAATCAGTGCAATTTCTTATTATAATGATAAAAAAGATAAGAATAGTGTTTAGCTCCAGCGACTAGCCTCTCTTAGGGTCTAAGCGAGTCCAGAAAAAGGTCAAAGTACGCCTGCTGTCTGGTTCGTCTTATCCCTTGTACTTGTCGGGGCAGAGGCAGGCGCTTGTGCTTTTCTATATAGGAGGATATTATGCATTATCCTGAACCAATATCAAAGCTAATAGATAGTTTTATGAAATTACCGGGAATTGGGCCAAAAACAGCAGCTCGTCTTGCCTTTTACGTATTGAATATGAAGGAAGACGTCGTACTCGATTTTGCTAAAGCGCTTGTTAATGCAAAACGGAACTTGAGCTACTGTTCTGTTTGCGGCCATATTACAGACCAGGATCCATGTTATATTTGTGAGGATCAGCGTCGGGACCGAACATTGATTTGTGTTGTTCAAGATCCTAAAGATGTCATTGCTATGGAAAAGATGAAAGAATTTAATGGTCTCTACCATGTACTCCATGGAGCGATTTCTCCAATGGATGGAATTGGGCCAGAGGATATAAATATCCCTGATTTACTAAAAAGGCTTCAGGATGATACTGTCCAAGAGGTTATACTGGCTACAAACCCAAATATTGAAGGAGAAGCAACAGCCATGTATATCTCCAGACTTTTAAAACCATCGGGCATTAAGGCAACACGAATTGCTCACGGCTTGCCAGTCGGCGGCGATTTGGAATATGCCGACGAAGTAACGCTGTCAAAAGCGCTTGAAGGAAGAAGAGAAGTTTAAATCTGGAGGAATGAACATGTTTTTTCGTAAAAAGGGCTGGCTTCGGAAGGAATATGATGAAAAGCTGCTGCTTCAAATAGAAGAATTAAAGTCCAATTGGAAAAATCAAAGTACCCTTGTTGAGAAAAGCTTTGATATCACCGAAGAAGCAATTAGTGATGCTAAGCTGGCAGAAGCTAAATATTTTTTTCTATTTAAAGAAGCAAAAAAAAGAAACGTAACAGTTAGATATTAAATCTGTAATTGACCACTGCTCTCAGGTCTATTTGTATAAATTAAACATAAATTTAATAGTACAAGTTGTATGAGAGGAGAGATTAGAATTATGGATCCGATTATTGTTATCTCGGTCCTGGGAGGACTGGTTTTATTAGTTCTCTTAATGGGAGCTCCAATGAAGCCTGTCCGATTTATTGGACAAAGCTTTGTTAAACTATTAATAGGAGCACTCTTTTTATTTTTTCTAAATGCTTTTGGAAATCAGTTTGGCATTCATGTACCCATTAACCTGGTTACCTCTGCAATATCTGGATTTTTAGGTATTCCAGGTCTATTTTCTTTAGTAGCGATCCAAACTTGGGTGCTTTAATATTGAAGAGCTGAAGAGTTTTAGTCCTCTTCGGCTTTTTTTATGTAAAGATAGTATTATATTTCATCTATATAGCGTCAAAAAGGTGACTTTAACTTTCCTGTATTTATATAGGAATTTATTCAGCTATCTCAAACTTCACCATGTAAAATAATAAGTATTTAACTTTAATATGTTTGATTTTAAAAAAAAGATAAAAATAGTGTTGACTTTGCCTATACACGCTGATATTATATTAAGAGTCGTCACAACGACGCATACTCGGCTTTGAAAAGACATTAAAAAAAGATGTTGACAAAACGGGTTGATAAATGATATATTAATAAAGTCGCCTCCGAGCGGCGGAGTTAATAAAATTGCTCTTTGAAAACTGAACGAACAATAAAACGTCAACGTTTAAAAAAAGATTCTTCGGAATCAACAATGTACATTATGTACACAAGAGCTAATCAACTCTTTCTTGGAGAGTTTGATCCTGGCTCAGGACGAACGCTGGCGGCGTGCCTAATACATGCAAGTCGAGCGGACAGATGGGAGCTTGCTCCCTGAAGTCAGCGGCGGACGGGTGAGTAACACGTGGGCAACCTGCCTGTAAGACTGGGATAACTTCGGGAAACCGGAGCTAATACCGGATAATGCTTTTGGACTCATGTCCTTAAGCTGAAAGATGGTTTCGGCTATCACTTACAGATGGGCCCGCGGCGCATTAGCTAGTTGGTGAGGTAACGGCTCACCAAGGCAACGATGCGTAGCCGACCTGAGAGGGTGATCGGCCACACTGGGACTGAGACACGGCCCAGACTCCTACGGGAGGCAGCAGTAGGGAATCTTCCGCAATGGACGAAAGTCTGACGGAGCAACGCCGCGTGAGTGATGAAGGTTTTCGGATCGTAAAACTCTGTTGTTAGGGAAGAACAAGTACCGGAGTAACTGCCGGTACCTTGACGGTACCTAACCAGAAAGCCACGGCTAACTACGTGCCAGCAGCCGCGGTAATACGTAGGTGGCAAGCGTTGTCCGGAATTATTGGGCGTAAAGCGCGCGCAGGCGGTCCTTTAAGTCTGATGTGAAAGCCCACGGCTCAACCGTGGAGGGTCATTGGAAACTGGGGGACTTGAGTGCAGAAGAGGAGAGTGGAATTCCACGTGTAGCGGTGAAATGCGTAGAGATGTGGAGGAACACCAGTGGCGAAGGCGACTCTCTGGTCTGTAACTGACGCTGAGGCGCGAAAGCGTGGGGAGCGAACAGGATTAGATACCCTGGTAGTCCACGCCGTAAACGATGAGTGCTAAGTGTTAGAGGGTTTCCGCCCTTTAGTGCTGCAGCAAACGCATTAAGCACTCCGCCTGGGGAGTACGGCCGCAAGGCTGAAACTCAAAGGAATTGACGGGGGCCCGCACAAGCGGTGGAGCATGTGGTTTAATTCGAAGCAACGCGAAGAACCTTACCAGGTCTTGACATCCTCTGACACTCCTAGAGATAGGACGTTCCCCTTCGGGGGACAGAGTGACAGGTGGTGCATGGTTGTCGTCAGCTCGTGTCGTGAGATGTTGGGTTAAGTCCCGCAACGAGCGCAACCCTTGATCTTAGTTGCCAGCATTCAGTTGGGCACTCTAAGGTGACTGCCGGTGACAAACCGGAGGAAGGTGGGGATGACGTCAAATCATCATGCCCCTTATGACCTGGGCTACACACGTGCTACAATGGATGGTACAAAGGGCTGCAAGACCGCGAGGTTTAGCCAATCCCATAAAACCATTCTCAGTTCGGATTGCAGGCTGCAACTCGCCTGCATGAAGCCGGAATCGCTAGTAATCGCGGATCAGCATGCCGCGGTGAATACGTTCCCGGGCCTTGTACACACCGCCCGTCACACCACGAGAGTTTGTAACACCCGAAGTCGGTGGGGTAACCTTTTGGAGCCAGCCGCCTAAGGTGGGACAGATGATTGGGGTGAAGTCGTAACAAGGTAGCCGTATCGGAAGGTGCGGCTGGATCACCTCCTTTCTAAGGATGAAATGAAGTTTATCTTCATTAAAAGACGTCTTTATTTGTTCGTTCAGTTTTGAGAGAGCAATCTCTCATTATAACTTGTTCCTTGAAAACTAGATAATGCAATAGAAGAAGATTACCAAGTAATCGCCATCTTAGTTTTTTCTCTCTTATTTATTTTAAGTAAGAGTAATAACCACGAGCGTAAAAAGTATGTGTTACCAACTCATCTTTTTACCAAACCGTGAGGGAAGCGAGAAGCAAGTAGATCAAGGAAGCGACCGAACGAGCACCGGAACGTACGAAGTTGGTACGTGAGGAGCACAGTGAGAGAGCTGACGCAGAGATACGCCGCTTATCGATTTCCGAACATTGGTTAAGTTAGAAAGGGCGCACGGTGAATGCCTTGGCACTAGGAGCCGATGAAGGACGGTACTAACACCGATATGCTTCGGGGAGCTGTAAGTAAGCTTTGATCCGGAGATTTCCGAATGGGGGAACCCATCATCCGTAATGGGATGATATCTTTACCTGAATACATAGGGTATTGAAGGCAGACCCGGGGAACTGAAACATCTAAGTACCCGGAGGAAGAGAAAGCAAACGCGATTCCCTGAGTAGCGGCGAGCGAAACGGGATTAGCCCAAACCAAGAGGCTTGCCTCTTGGGGTTGTAGGACACTCTACACGGAGTTACAAAGGAACGAGGTAAGTGAACAGGTCTGGAAAGGCCGGCCAGAGAAGGTAAAAGCCCTGTAGTTGAAACTTCGTTCCCTCCAGAGTGGATCCTGAGTACGGCGGGACACGAGAAATCCCGTCGGAAGCAGGGAGGACCATCTCCCAAGGCTAAATACTCCCTAGTGACCGATAGTGAACCAGTACCGTGAGGGAAAGGTGAAAAGCACCCCGGAAGGGGAGTGAAATAGTTCCTGAAACCGTGTGCCTACAAGTAGTCAGAGCCCATTTACGGGTGATGGCGTGCCTTTTGTAGAATGAACCGGCGAGTTACGATTACATGCAAGGTTAAGTTGATAAGACGGAGCCGCAGCGAAAGCGAGTCTGAATAGGGCGAATGAGTATGTGGTCGTAGACCCGAAACCAGGTGATCTACCCATGTCCAGGTTGAAGTTCAGGTAACACTGAATGGAGGACCGAACCCACGCACGTTGAAAAGTGCGGGGATGAGGTGTGGGTAGCGGAGAAATTCCAATCGAACTTGGAGATAGCTGGTTCTCTCCGAAATAGCTTTAGGGCTAGCCTCATGTAGTAAGAGTCTTGGAGGTAGAGCACTGTTTGGACTAGGGGCCCTCATCGGGTTACCGAATTCAGACAAACTCCGAATGCCAAAGACTTATCCATGGGAGTCAGACTGCGAGTGATAAGATCCGTAGTCAAGAGGGAAACAGCCCAGACCACCAGCTAAGGTCCCAAAGTATACGTTAAGTGGAAAAGGATGTGGAGTTGCTTAGACAACCAGGATGTTGGCTTAGAAGCAGCCACCATTTAAAGAGTGCGTAATAGCTCACTGGTCGAGTGACTCCGCGCCGAAAATGTACCGGGGCTAAACGTATCACCGAAGCTGTGGATGGACACCATTAGGTGTCCGTGGTAGGAGAGCGTTCTAAGGGCGTTGAAGCTAGACCGTAAGGACTGGTGGAGCGCTTAGAAGTGAGAATGCCGGTATGAGTAGCGAAAGATGGGTGAGAATCCCATCCACCGAATGCCTAAGGTTTCCTGAGGAAGGCTCGTCCGCTCAGGGTTAGTCGGGACCTAAGCCGAGGCTGAAAAGCGTAGGCGATGGACAACAGGTTGATATTCCTGTACCACCAAAATCCGTTTGAGTGATGGGGGGACGCAGGAGGATAGGGTAAGCGCGCTGTTGGATTAGCGCGTCCAAGCAGTTAGGCTGCAAGTGAGGCAAATCCCGCTTGCATACGGCTGAGCTGTGACGGCGAGGGAAATATAGTACCGAAGTTCTTGATTCCACACTGCCAAGAAAAGCCTCTAGCGAGGATTAGGTGCCCGTACCGCAAACCGACACAGGTAGGCGAGGAGAGAATCCTAAGGTGAGCGAGAGAACTCTCGTTAAGGAACTCGGCAAAATGACCCCGTAACTTCGGGAGAAGGGGTGCTCATTAGGGTGTTAAAGCCTTGATGAGCCGCAGTGAATAGGCCCAGGCGACTGTTTAGCAAAAACACAGGTCTCTGCGAAGCCGCAAGGCGAAGTATAGGGGCTGACGCCTGCCCGGTGCTGGAAGGTTAAGAGGAGGGGTTAGCGCAAGCGAAGCTCTGAATCGAAGCCCCAGTAAACGGCGGCCGTAACTATAACGGTCCTAAGGTAGCGAAATTCCTTGTCGGGTAAGTTCCGACCCGCACGAAAGGCGTAACGATCTGGGCACTGTCTCAACGAGAGACTCGGTGAAATTATAGTACCTGTGAAGATGCAGGTTACCCGCGACAGGACGGAAAGACCCCGTGGAGCTTTACTGTAGCCTGATATTGAATTTTGGTACAGCTTGTACAGGATAGGTAGGAGCCTGAGAAACCGGAGCACAAGCTTCGGTGGAGGCGTCGGTGGGATACTACCCTGGCTGTATTGAAATTCTAACCCGCGCCCCTGATCGGGGCGGGAGACAGTGTCAGGTGGGCAGTTTGACTGGGGCGGTCGCCTCCTAAAAAGTAACGGAGGCGCCCAAAGGTTCCCTCAGAATGGTTGGAAATCATTCGTAGAGTGTAAAGGCACAAGGGAGCTTGACTGCGAGACCTACAAGTCGAGCAGGGACGAAAGTCGGGCTTAGTGATCCGGTGGTTCCGCATGGAAGGGCCATCGCTCAACGGATAAAAGCTACCCCGGGGATAACAGGCTTATCTCCCCCAAGAGTCCACATCGACGGGGAGGTTTGGCACCTCGATGTCGGCTCATCGCATCCTGGGGCTGTAGTCGGTCCCAAGGGTTGGGCTGTTCGCCCATTAAAGCGGTACGCGAGCTGGGTTCAGAACGTCGTGAGACAGTTCGGTCCCTATCCGTCGTGGGCGCAGGAAATTTGAGAGGAGCTGTCCTTAGTACGAGAGGACCGGGATGGACGCACCGCTGGTGTACCAGTTGTTCTGCCAAGGGCATCGCTGGGTAGCTATGTGCGGAAGGGATAAGTGCTGAAAGCATCTAAGCATGAAGCCCCCCTCGAGATGAGATTTCCCATAGCGTCAAGCTAGTAAGAACCCTGAAAGATGATCAGGTTGATAGGTCAGAGGTGGAAGCGTGGCGACACGTGCAGCTGACTGATACTAATCGTTCGAGGACTTAACCACACAATGGCATTACTTCATTCTTCTTCTGACATTATCTAGTTTTGAAGGAATAACCTTTCTTCAATTAAATAGTCCGGTGGCGATAGCGAGAAGGTCACACCCGTTCCCATCCCGAACACGGAAGTTAAGCTTCTCAGCGCCAATGGTAGTTAGGGGCTGTCCCCTTGTGAGAGTAGGACGTTGCCGGGCAACATGGAAAAGCACATCTGTATAGATGTGCTTTTTTGTAGTTTAAATTCTAAATTGAAGACGACTGTTTAACTTTGAGAAACATTGGAGAGCCAGTGCATGTAGTTGGCATTGGAGGAAGGACCTAAAATGCCGCAAGGTATAGTCTTAAAAATGTAAGTTTGCTCAACATATCTTTTTACCAAACTGTGAGGGAAGCGAGAAGCGAACAGGTCGAGGAATCGATTGAGGAAAGGCCGGAGCGTACGTAGTTGGTACGTGAGGACCTTGACGAGTGAGATGACGAAGAGATGTGAAGGTTATCGATTTCCGAACGATGATAGCGAGAAGGTCATATCCGTCCCTCCCGAACACGGAAGTTAAGCTTCTCAGCGCCAATGGTAGTTAGGGGCTGTCCCCTTGTGAGAGTAGGACGCTGCCGGGCAAAATTAAAAGCACATCTATATGGATGTGCTTTTTGCGTTCAAAATGAACTATATTATTTAATATGATATTAATCTGACAATATTGAAACCTTATGAAAGTATTTGAGGAGTCGTGACTTTCTTTAATTTAGTTAAGTAATATTTATATTTTGGATTACTTGTGTCAGTCGAAATTAACTCTCTTTCACATTCTGTACAAATAAATGAAGTGTATAAATGTATTCCCCTTACTTTTGCCTGATCACAGATTACGCATACCTTATAATCCTTGCTAGCTAATAGTGTATCCAATTACTCCACCTCCATACACTAATTCTGCCCAAATTTGTTTAAGTAAATACAATTTTTAGAAAATTCATAAGCCCAGGATGCCTACATATCCATTGTATGTTAAAAACCAGGGGGCGGTGTATGTCTAACTCAATTTATTCTAATTTGACTTTGGTTTGCTCCTCTTTTGACGAGTGATTTGTTAGAATAGAGAGTGGATTATTAGATATTAAATTCCGGAGTGTTTAAATGGATCAGAATAGATACCCCATATATGAAACATTATTAAGTCATATAAAGATGAAGCCAATTTCGTATCATGTGCCTGGACATAAAAATGGAATGCTAGTACAAGAGATGAGTTGGAATAATTACTTTTCACATATTTTAAAGCTTGATGTTACTGAGTTGAATGGACTGGATGATCTGCATTCTCCAGAAGGAATGATTAAAGAGGCAGAGCTGCTGCTCACTGATTTTTACAGGACGAAGCAGAGTTACTTCCTAGTTAATGGTTCCACTGTCGGCAATTTGACAATGATCATGGCAGTACTTAAAGAGGATGATGAAGTGCTTGTGCAAAGAAATTGCCATAAGTCTGTTTTGAATGGAATTTCCTTGGTCAAGGCAAGACCAGTATTTTTACAGCCCGATTTTCATGAGGATTGGGGAGTAGCGGGAGGGATATCCTCCTCGGTCGTCGAGGAGGCACTTTCTTTTTATCCACATGCAAAGGCCATCATCCTTACCTATCCTAATTATTATGGGATGATCAATGATTTAGAGTCCATAATAGAGATAGCACATCAGCATAATATACCTGTTCTAATTGATGAAGCACATGGGGCCCATTTTGCTGCTGGCAATCACTTTCCGCCATCTGCAGTAAAGCTGAAGGCAGATGCTGTAGTTCAGTCTGCTCATAAAACGCTTCCAGCTATGACAATGGGTGCTTATTTACACATTAATAGTGACAGGATTGATAAAGGCTCTATCCGAAAATACTTAAGTATTTTACAGTCGAGCAGTCCTTCCTATCCAATTATGGCTTCACTCGATTTAGCAAGGCATTATTTAGCTTCTTTTACAAAAGAGGATGAACAATATACGTTAGAGAAGATTGCATCCTTCAGATCAGAGCTTATGAATATAAAAGGGATCAAACTGCTGCAATTCCAAGATGGCAAGGGAGATCCCTTAAAAATAACCATCCAATCTGAAACAGCTTTAAGCGGTTTTGAGCTGCAAGAGCAGCTTGAAAAAAAGGGAGTATTTACAGAATTAGCTGACCCCTATAACGTATTATTTGTTTTTCCGCTGCTGAAACAGGGAACGGATTTTCCTATGGAACAAACCGTTCAGTTAGTAAAAGAGGCTGTTTCTTCATATGAAATGAACCGTGTAAAGACGGAGAAACCTAAATTTCGTAAAACTTCCATTACAAAAGTAGAATTAAATGAAGAACAAATGAAAAAGATGCATTCAGCAGAAGTTCCACTTTCAATGGCTGTTGGTCAAATAAGTGCTCAAATGGTTATCCCATATCCGCCAGGAATCCCTTTATTGTACCCTGGTGAGAGGATTACTGAGGATGATCTCAACCTCTTAAGATTGCTGTTGGATAAGGGTGCAAGATTTCAGCAAGGAGAGAATTTAATCAAAGGGTTTATTACTATATATAAATAAGAAACAACTGGGGGTTACTAAATGGAAAATGGGATTTTTATAACAGCAGAAGGGCCTGAGGGCGCTGGAAAAACAACCGTCATTACCATGCTGGCTGAAAGCTTGAAGGCGGATGGATATCAGGTCATGTATACTCGTGAGCCTGGCGGAATTGAAATTGCAGAGCAGATCAGAAGTGTTATACTGGATACAAATAATACGAGCATGGATGCCCGGACAGAAGCGCTTCTTTATGCTGCAGCAAGAAGGCAGCATCTAGTTGAAAAAGTCATACCCGCAATGGAAAAAGGGTATATCATTCTTTGTGACCGCTTTATTGACAGCTCCCTTGCTTACCAGGGATATGCAAGAGGTCTTGGCATGGAAAATGTCCTTACAATTAATCAATTTGCGATTGAAAACATGATGCCATCTTTAACACTTTACTTTGATGTGGAGTCAGAGACAGGTCTTGCACGAATAAATCAACATAAAGATAGAGAAGTAAATCGGCTGGATTTAGAGACTCTTCAATTTCATCATTTGGTTAGGGAAGGTTATCATAAGCTTGTTCAAGCCTATCCAGACAGAATTCAGGTGATTGATGCAGGCAAGTCACTTGAAGAAGTCTTTAGCGAAGCCAAAAAAGCGGTTATTAAAAAAATTTCTGCGCAGTAATACATTCTTTTTTTTACCAGCTCTTTTACATGCGCAAATAATTGCTATAATAAGATAAAGTGATAAGAAATGAAGGGGGATTGCAAGGTGAAGCTCATATTAGCTGTAATTCAAGATCAGGACAGTAATAAACTAATGAATGCATTGGTGGATAATAATTTTAGAGCAACGAAACTCGCAAGCACCGGAGGTTTCTTAAAATCTGGAAATACAACGTTTATGATCGGAACAGAAGATATTCGAGTCGATCGTGCTTTACAGATCATAAAAGATAATTGCCAATCAAGGGAGCAATTAGTTGCACCCGTTTCTCCAATGGGCGGGCATGCTGATTCCTATATCCCTTATCCTGTTGAGGTAGAGGTTGGCGGAGCTACCGTGTTTGTACTGCCAGTAGAACAGTTTCACCATTTCTAAAATAGGTGAATCGGGGGTAAATGATGAAAATCAATCAAGATTTGCGCTTGAATTTAGATAAATCAAGACGAGATCATGGTCAGCCAGTTGCATCCTCAACCAGATTTAATGAACTTGTTCAAAAACAAGGACAAAAGATGCAATTTTCACAGCTTCAAGCATTAATGAAGGATATTGATTTAGCAGGTGAACGGCTGGGAAGATCGAGAAATTTTAAAGATATGGCTAAATTTAAAACCTTAGTCAAAAATTTTGTTAAAGAAGCAGTTGATTATGGCATGGAGCTGAAGCAATCCCATAGCTGGAATGAGATGGGGCAAGGAAGAACGCTTAAAATTGTCGAAACCATTGATAAAGAGCTTGCCTTATTAACTGAAGAAGCATTAAACAAAGAAGGAAAGTCCATTGATCTCCTAGGCAAGATTGGGGAAATTAAAGGACTGCTCATTAATTTATATATGTAAGAGAGTGATTTTTTTGGCACAATCGTGGGAGCAATTACAAGAAATACAGCCTGTAGTCTTAAAAATGTTAAAGAATAGCCTCAATAAGAACCGGCTGGCCCACGCTTATTTATTTGAAGGAATGAAAGGGACAGGGAAAAGGGAAGCCGGTATGCTGCTGGCGAAGAGTCTTTTTTGTCTGCAGCCAGAAGATGCTTATGTCCCATGCGAGCAGTGCGTAAATTGCAAAAGAATATCAGCTGGCAATCATCCTGATGTTCATATGATTGAACCGGATGGGCTATCGATTAAGAAACATCAGATTCAGCAATTGCAGGAAGAGTTCTCTAAAACAGGTGTAGAGTCAAAGAAGAAGGTTTATATTATTGCTGGTGCTGATAAAATGACAGTTAATGCAGCAAACAGCTTATTAAAATTTTTAGAGGAACCTCATGCAGAGACGACTGCCATCCTTTTAACAGAACAATTGCAGCAAATGCTGCCTACCATTTTATCACGCTGTCAAATTGTAACCTTCAAGCCATTATCTCCTATAAGAGTTGTCGATCAGCTTGTAGAACGCGGGATTGATCCCATGTTAGCGCCTTTACTTGCACAGATGACGAATAATTTAGAAGAAGCTTTGGCATTAAGTGGAGATGATTGGTTTGTACAAGCAAGAAAAATAGTGTTAAAATTATATGAAGCACTTAGGAAAAACCCTCTTGAGGCCATGGTCGCTCTTCAGGAGAGCTGGTTTTTGCACTTTAAAGAAAAAGAACAGTGTGATAGAGGTTTAGACTTACTACTTCTTTTATTAAGAGATTTATTATATATCCAGCTTGGCAAGTGGAAGCAGGTCGTTTTTCTAAATGAAAAACAGCGTTTAGAAATGTTTGCGCTGCAATCATCAAGCAAAAGGCTGACTGAGCAGATGAGTGCCGTGTTAGAAGCAAAGAGAAAATTGCACGCAAATATGAACACACAGCTCCTAATGGAACAGCTTGTGTTAAAAATGCAGGAGGGATCTACATTTGTATGATGTAACAGGAGTTCGCTTTAAAAAAGCGGGCAAAATCTATTATTTTGATCCCGGAGAACTTCCTATACAAAAGGACGACTATGTTATTGTCGAAACGGTTAGAGGTGTCGAATATGGCAAGGTGGTCATCGCTCCTAAAAAGGTCGATGAGCATGATGTTGTACTGCCTTTAAAAAAGGTCCTTCGTATAGCTGATCAAAAGGATCAAATGATTGTTGAAGAGAACAAACAGGCAGCTGCTGAAGCATATGAGGTTTGCTGTGAGAAAGTAAGCACCCATCAACTAGATATGAAGCTAGTGGATGTAGAATATACATTTGACCGCAATAAGGTGATTTTTTATTTTACAGCAGACGGAAGAGTCGATTTTCGTGAGCTTGTAAAGGATCTTGCGGCTATCTTTAGAACAAGAATTGAATTAAGACAAATTGGTGTACGGGATGAGGCAAAAATGCTGGGCGGCATCGGTCCTTGCGGAAGAATGCTCTGCTGTTCTACATTTTTAGGCGACTTTGATCCAGTATCCATCAAAATGGCGAAAGATCAGAATTTGTCTCTAAATCCTACGAAAATATCTGGATTATGCGGCAGGTTAATGTGCTGCCTAAAATATGAGAATGATGAATATGAAGCAGCAAAAGAGCAGCTCCCAGATATCGGAGAATGGATTGAGACACCTGAAGGCCATGGCAAAGTAGTAGGTTTGAATATTCTTGAACGAATTCTGCAAGTAGATGTTAAGGAGCAGGAACGCGTCCTTGAATTTACACTCGAAGAAATTACGAAACAACAAGGTGCTGTATCGGCTCAATCCACAGATTAATGAGGTGGAATGCTTGGATAAAAAAGAGATATTTGATTCAGTCATTAACATGGAAACGCAAATTGGCCAGTTGTATCAGCAGCTTGGAGAGCTAAAACAGCATTTGGCAGAAATATTAGAAGAGAACAATGCACTAAAGCTAGAAAATGAGCATTTACGTCGCCATATGAACAGCACAGTTGCAAAAGGTGCATCTCAGAAGAAAAAAGCAAAGAACGAACATGAGACAGATGCAGAGAAGCTGGATAAGCTTCTTGATGTTGGCGAAGGCTATGATAATCTTGCAAGACTTTATCAGGAAGGCTTTCACATTTGTAACCTTCATTTTGGCAGCCCTAGAAAAGAAGGAGATTGTCTATTTTGCCTATCTTTTCTTAATAAAAAGTAGTGTGATTACCTTCCTGTTATTAGGAAGGTTTTTTTTACAAATGGCAGTTACATAGTTAATAACCCGGAGGATTTAAATAATGGAATTTTTAAAGGGCGATGAACGCCTGGATTATCTGCTGGCGGAAGATTTAAGAATTATCCAAAGCCCATCTGTGTTTTCTTTTTCATTAGACGCAGTGCTGCTGTCCCGTTTTGTTTATGTGCCGATTCAAAAAGGCAAGCTTATTGATTTATGCAGCGGAAATGGAGTAGTTCCGCTTTTTTTAAGTGCGAGAACAAAAGGAACGATTACAGGAGTGGAAATTCAAGAACGCCTTTATGATATGGCGGTAAGAAGTATAAAATATAATGAGTTAGAAGATCGCCTTAATATGATTCATGGTGACCTGAAAGATATGCCGGCTCAGCTTGGATATGGAAACTATGATGTGGTCACATGCAACCCTCCATATTTTCCGACGCCATCTAATGAAGAAATAAACGAAAATGAACATCTTGCCATAGCCCGGCATGAAATTTATTGTACATTGGAAGATACAATCAAAGTATCCAGCCAGCTCGTAAGACAAGGCGGTAAAGTTGCTTTTGTGCATCGGCCTGGCAGACTAATGGATATCATAACGCATATGAGAGCCTATCAGCTTGAACCAAAGCGGATCCGCTTTGTATACCCGAAAGCAGGGAAGGAAGCCAATACGTTATTGATTGAAGCAATCAAGCATGGAAAGCCAGACCTCAAAATCCTGCCTCCTTTAATCGTTTATGATCAAAATAATGAATACACGGCAGAGGTGCGTGAACTTTTATATGGAGACAACTAGCCATTACTTCTATGTTCTGCATTGTCGGGATGGAAGTCTTTATGCTGGATATACAAATGATTTAGCAAGAAGAGTAAAACAGCATAATGAAGGAAAAGGGGCCAAGTACACACGAGGAAGAGGCCCGGTAGAGCTTGTCTTTTCACAGGCATTTGATAATCAGGGAGATGCTTTGAGGGCAGAATATCAGTTTAAGCAGCTTTCACGGCAAAAAAAGCTTCATTTTATAAAACAAACTGCGCCTATTTCGTGAACGGTGATGGCGCTTATACATAATAGAAGACGGGTGAGATGATGCAACAGCAAAAAAGCTTTCATAATGAAGAACAGAAAGGCATCCTTTATTTAGTTCCAACACCAATCGGCAATTTAGAGGATATGACGTATAGAGCAGTCCGGATTATGAAAGAAGCAGATTTTATTGCGGCAGAGGATACGCGAAATACTAAAAAGCTCTGCAACTACTTTGAAATGACAACGGCGCTGATCAGTTATCATGAACATAATAAGGAAGCGAGCGGCCAAAAAATTGTGGAAAAGCTCAAAGAAGGCTTGAAGATCGCTCTTGTCAGTGATGCGGGTATGCCTGCCATTTCTGACCCTGGCTATGAATTAGTGGCAGCTGCACTGGAAGAGAATATCACCGTTGTTCCACTTCCAGGGGCAAATGCTGGTCTAACTGCACTAATCGCTTCGGGTATTGCCACACAGCCTTTTTACTTCTACGGCTTTTTAGATCGTCAGAAAAAGGTAAAAAGAAAGCAGCTGAGTGAATTGGCAAACATGGAATCAACTATGATTTTTTATGAGGCACCACACCGTTTGAAGGAAACACTGATAATTATGGAAGAACAGCTGGGAGATCGGCAAGTTGTTTTATGCCGTGAGTTAACGAAGAAATATGAAGAGTTTATTAGAGGAAGCTTGTCAGAAGCGGTACAATGGGCAAAAACAGAAGAGGTTCGCGGTGAATTCTGTGTCATTGTTGAAGGCGGTGTGCCTGAAGAAAAGGATACTGCAGCATGGTGGGAGCACATGACAATTGTGGAGCATGTAGAGCACTATATTAATATGAAGGAACTCGCTGTAAAGGATGCAATTAAACAGACAGCCTTAGACCGGCAAATGGCAAAAAGGGATGTTTACCAAGCCTATCATGTTGAAGATCAGTGATTGTGGTGGAAAAACTCTCTTGCAGAATAAAGAAAAAGCTTCTCAAAGTGTTGAGAAGCTTTTTTATCATTATTTAGATGTTTCAAAGTTGCTTTGAATTTCTTGTAAAAGCTGTTCAGCACCTTCACGGCTTAAAATTAATTTACCGCCAGCCAAAGCAAGGTTATCATCAGAAACTTCACCAGTTACTTGGCAAGTCATGTTAGGCTTGTATTTTTTAAGAATGATTTTTTCGTCATCCACATAAATTTCAAGAGCATCTTTTTCTGCGATTCCTAGTGTGCGACGCAATTCAATCGGAATTACCACGCGGCCAAGCTCATCAACTTTACGAACAATACCTGTAGATTTCATTATTGTTTCTCCTCTCAAATCTCCAATTAATTTATGTTTATCTCTCTGTGTTTCGTCATTATTCGACAAAATTCTCTATATTTATATGATACCAGCCATTACCATATTCGTCAATTACTTTATAATGTTTTTATGTGGAAAATTTAGTTAGTCTGATAAAGGCTGATATAGAGCGGATTTCATTAAAAAAGTCTTGAATTAAGTATATATTTATTCCAGTTTATTATCAATCAAATAGTTTTAATTAAGGATAAATATTTTCTCATTCGACAAATTTCTACATTCGCAGGATGGTTTGTCGAACAGGATTTTTTAGTCAATTAAATGTCAAAAAGATAAAACGTTATAGTGCAAGGCTCATTATAGGATCTTTCCTTGCACAATTTCTTATTTTTAGGTATATTTTGTTGATATAAGAGGTAATGCTGACGAGTGTAATAATAAAAATATTTTGTACTGCAAGCTGGAATATAATGAAGAAGAATTTACGGTGCTAGAGCATAAAAAAGAGGGCCGCTTATCATAATAGTGCGTACTTTAGCACATCTCTGACCAAACTGTGCTTCCGCTATTCTTAATTCATCGATATGATAAGGAAGTTCCTTCGTTTCCCGTCTTTTCGGACGGGATTTTTTTGAAAGATGATCGGTAACTTCAAAAGGCAAACCTCGTCAGGTTATAGCCAAATAAAATGTTTGGTTCCCTGTCCATCAGGGTGGTCTTCATTAATAGGAGGTAATAGGAATGGAAGAAAAATTAAAGACGTTTTATTTAACAACGCCGATTTACTATCCAAGCGGAAATCTACATATAGGGCATGCATACACTACCGTTGCAGGTGATGCAATGGCTCGTTATAAGCGTATGCGCGGTTTCGATGTTATGTATTTAACGGGAACAGATGAACATGGTCAGAAAATCCAGGAAAAAGCAGAGGAAAAGGGTGTTACTCCGCAAGCATATGTAGATGAAATTGTGGCTGGCATTCAATCACTCTGGGAGAAGCTTGATATTTCTTATGATGATTTTATTCGAACTACACAGGATCGCCATAAGCAAATTGTAGAAAAAATCTTTTCACAGCTTTTAGAGCAAGGCGATATTTACTTGGGAGAATATGAAGGCTGGTATTGTACGCCGTGTGAATCTTATTTTACTGAACGTCAGCTTGTAGATGGAAAATGCCCTGACTGCGGCAGAGAGGTTCATAAAGTTAAGGAAGAATCTTACTTTTTCAAAGTGAGCAAGTATGCTGACCGACTGCTGAAATATTATGAGGAAAATCCAAGCTTCATTCAGCCTGAATCGCGTAAAAATGAAATGATTAATAACTTTATTAAACCTGGTCTGGAGGATTTGGCTGTTTCAAGAACAACGTTTGACTGGGGAGTGAAGGTTCCTGAAAATCCAAAGCATGTTGTATATGTTTGGATTGATGCTTTGTCAAACTATATAACAGCTCTAGGTTATGGAACAGAGGATGACCGGAAATATTTAAACTATTGGCCAGCAGATGTTCATCTGGTTGGGAAGGAAATTGTCCGCTTCCATACTATTTATTGGCCGATTATGCTGATGGCTCTAGACTTGCCGCTGCCTAAAAAAGTTTTTGCCCACGGCTGGCTTTTAATGAAAGACGGTAAAATGTCTAAATCAAAAGGAAATGTTGTGGATCCGGTTACATTAGTTGATCGATATGGTCTTGATGCGCTTCGCTATTACTTGCTTCGTGAAGTTCCTTTTGGAGCGGATGGGGTATTCACACCTGAAGGCTTTGTTGAGAGAATTAATTTTGACTTAGCTAATGATTTAGGGAATCTTCTTAACCGTACAGTTGCGATGGTTAATAAATACTTTGATGGTGTCATCCCAGCCTATAATGGGTCTACTGGTGAATTCGATCAGCTTCTTCTTCAAATGAATGAAGAAACGGTAGAAAAGTATGAAGCAGCAATGGAGAGAATGGAGTTCTCTGTAGCCTTAACAGCCTTATGGCAGCTTGTTAGCAGAACCAATAAATACATTGATGAAACAAAACCATGGGCTCTTGCAAAAGAAGAAGGAAAGAAAGAAGAGTTAGGCAATGTGATGTATCATCTTGCTGAATCTTTGAGAAGAATTGCTGTCCTTCTACAGCCTTTCCTTACACAAACACCGGTTAAAATCTTTAATCAGCTGAATGTTAATACCCCAGAACTAACATCATGGGAAAGTCTCGAAGGTTTTGGAAAAATTTCTGCTGAAACAAAGGTTGAGAAGGGAGAGCCGATCTTCCCTCGTTTAGAACTGGAAGAGGAAGTTGGTTATATTAAGGAAAAGATGCAAGGAAGCGCTCCTGCTCCGGAAGAGAAGAAAACGGAAGAGAAAACAGAAGATAAGCCGGACAGTGAAGAAATTACGATCGATGATTTTATGAAGGTCGATTTGCGTGTTGCCCAGGTTATTCAAGCTGATCCTGTTAAAAAAGCTGATAAGCTCTTAAAGCTGCAGCTGGATTTAGGGTATGAAAAGCGTCAAGTTGTCTCAGGGATCGCTCAGTTTTATAAACCAGAAGATTTAGTTGGCCGAAAAGTTGTTTGTGTAACGAATTTGAAGCCAGTTAAATTGCGCGGTGAATTGTCAGAGGGAATGATTCTTGCTGGAAGTAAGAATGGAGAATTATCTCTTGCAACAATTGCCGAGGCATTGCCGCTTGGCGCACGGGTAAAATAAATCTATTTTTCATTAGGACATAGAAGAGCCGCTGATTTTCAGCAGGCACTTCTATGTTTTCTTACAATTATAGAAGTAATTATCATATGGGACTTAATTGTTACAAAAAATAAATTTTCACGAAATGGCTCTGAACAAACTATAAAATTTATTGATAAATGGTTTTTTAGAATATTATATTTAACTAGCTATTTGAAGATTAATTTCATTTACTTGAGTTAGCCTTTTCTTAATCTTTATATGTTTAATATTTGAAAGAGCAATTGACTATGTTTTGAAGGATAAAAACTTTTATATTCTACTATAGTAAAAATCGCTGTTATACAATTGAAATAATTGTTATGGAATTTAAAAATATGACAATAAGGGGAATTCTTATGTATTTTGATACACATGTACATTTAAATGCTGAACAATTTGAAGATGATCTGCAGGAGGTAATTGACCGAGCAGTTGAAGAAGGTGTCACAAATATGGTCGTTGTAGGTTTTGATCGCCCGACCATTAAGAAGGCAATGGAGCTTGTTGAAAAATATGACTTCTTATATGCGAGTGTTGGCTGGCATCCTGTTGATGCTATTGATATGACTGATGAAGATCTCCTTTGGATTGAAAAACTTTCTGCTCATCCAAAAGTAGTTGCTTTAGGAGAGATGGGACTCGATTATCATTGGGATAAATCTCCAAAGGAAATACAAAAAGAAGTGTTTCGCAAGCAGATTCGCCTTGCAAAAAAAGTGGGACTGCCAATCGTCATCCATAATCGTGAGGCAACAGCGGATATTGTAGCGATTTTAAAAGAGGAAGAGGCAGCAGAAGTAGGAGGCATCATGCATTGCTTTAGCGGAAGTGCGGAAACGGCACAGGAATGTGTGGAAATAAACTTTCTCATTTCATTAGGGGGACCTGTAACATTTAAAAATGCGAAGAAGCCAAAAGAAGTAGCTGAGGTCATCCCGCTGGAAAAATTATTGATTGAAACAGACTGCCCGTTTTTAGCGCCACACCCGTACCGCGGCAAACGCAACGAACCGAGTTATGTGACTCTTGTAGCGCAGGAAATTGCTGAGATTAAAGAAATTTCTGTACATGAAGTTGCGAAAGCTACAACCGACAATGCAAAAAAACTATTCGGCATAAATTGATAGCAAAGGCTGTCGACATTTGGATAAGCTTGTCCGATTTTTTTCTAATTCTAAAAAGTTCTACATGTCTCATTGTCAACATAGGATAACCATGTCGATAACTCTCTCTTTTCTTTCTCTTTCTTTTTTTGCATAATAGGATATACGTTATCAGGCAAGTTTGTAAAATAAGGGAAGTTAGGCGTTGATCTGAAGGAGATTTACAATCTGGAGGTGAAAATGAAGGAGTCACTTTTGCTGATTTTTGCTTTCAAAGCTGGAGTTTTTTCGTGGAAAGGAGGAGCCCAACCGGTCTTCTATACCTATTTTTATGAAAGATGAACTTTTCCTTTAAAAATCTGGATCAAACGCCCGAACCTTTCAAACTGGAAAAGAGAAAGAGTTGACAGCCTGAGAGATTGTCTATATAATCACTCCGAGAGAAAAGGAGGCGTTTTTCATCGTGATACAAAACATGAAAAACCTGTTATCCGAGTCTTTGAGTAAAAAAAAGCTGGCCATTATTTCTGCTAGTTTTATAGTATTTGCAGCAGCCTTTGGATTTGTTATTTTTGAAATGACAAAAAAGTCCGTTGTGCTGACGCTTGATGGCCGTGAAGAAATCATCAAAACACATGCAGATACCATCAATGAAATATTTGATGATATGGATATAACATTACGCTCAGAAGATTACGTGTTTCCCTCGGTTAACACAAAGGTTGAGAATGATTTAGAAGTAATATGGAATCCTGCTAATGAGATTGAACTTGTGAATGGCAGTGAAACAAAATCCGTTTGGTCCGCAGCTGAAACAGTTGGCGAGTTCCTAAAGGAACAAAACATTGAGATCACAGAGCATGACCAGGTAGAACCAAAGCAGGAAGAAAAGATTACAGGAAATACAGCTATTCAGATTGAAAAAGCATTTTCTTTAACCCTGGCAAATGGCGGGGAAGAAAAGAAGGTTTGGTCAACTTCGACTACGGTCGCTGACTTTTTATCACAGCAGGGTATTGAGCTGAAAGAATTAGATCGTGTTGAGCCAAATTTGGAAGAGACAGTCAAAGCAGATGACACTATAAAAGTCATTCGAGTTGAAAAAGTCACCGATGTAGTGGAAGAACCAATAAATTTTGCAGTTGTGACAAAAAAGGATGACAGCTTGAACAGAGGTTCTGAGAAAGTTGTTACACAAGGTCAAGAAGGTCTCGTATCAAAACAATTCGAGATCATCAAAGAGAATGGGAAAGAAATTTCCCGCAAGCTGATAAGCGAGAAAACGCTCAAAGAAAAACAAGATAAAGTGGTTGCTGTCGGTACAAAAGTAGCTGCTGCAACGAAGGTTGTCTCTCGCGGCAGCAGTGCACCTGCTGGCGGTAAAGAGATGTATGTCAGCTCTACTGCTTATACGGCGGGCTGTAATGGCTGTTCCGGTTACACAGCTACGGGCATTAACTTAAAAGCGAACCCGAATGTAAAGGTAATCGCAGTTGATCCTAGTGTCATTCCATTAGGCACAAAGGTATATGTTGAAGGATATGGGTACGCAGTGGCAGCTGATACAGGCTCTGCGGTTAAAGGAAACAAGATTGATGTTTTCTTTGCTAATAAATCTGACGCCTATCGCTGGGGACGCAAATCTGTCAAAATAAAAATACTGAATTAACCACATTGCAGGGGATTTTTATCCTCTGCTTTTTTATGCTTTTCGAAGGATGAGCTTTATGCTCGAGGTCATTGCTTTCTTTTGTTTCCTTATATTTTCATATATAATAAATAGCATTGGAAAAAAATCTTGGTATATATATAGACGATTCACATTACAAAAATGTTTCATTTATTTTTCAATTATTTTATTTTTTTAATTTTAAAGAGGAGCATTTATGAAAATCAAAGAAATTATTGTCGTAGAGGGCAAGGACGACACTGTTGCTATAAAAAGAGCCCTTGAGGCTGATACTATTGAGACAAATGGCTCTGCCATTAATAAAGATACGCTGGAAAGAATTAAACATGCCCAGGAAGCAAGAGGAGTGATTGTGCTTACAGATCCTGATTTTCCTGGTCAAAAGATCCGACAAATCATCAGTGAATACGTCCCAAACTGCAAGCATGCGTTTATTGAGAAAAGCGCAGCCATTGAAAAGCTGGGCAGAGGAGTAGGAGTCGAGCATGCATCACCAGACGTCATCCGTGAGGCACTGAAGCATGCTCATATGATGACCCAAATCGTACAAATAGACATTACTCAGGCTGATCTGCTTGAAGCGGGACTAATTGGCGGTCCCAGGGCAAAGGAGCGCCGTGAGAAGCTGGGCAGGCTGCTTAAGATTGGCTATACGAATGGAAAGCAGCTTCATAAAAGGCTTACCATGTTTTCTGTGAAGAAGGAAGATTTTGAACGTGCGATAGAAGCAATCAGCCAGGAGGATAATCATGAATAAAGATATAGCGACACCGGTTAGAACGAAGGCGATCTTAGATAAATATGGCTTTTCTTTTAAAAAGAGTCTGGGTCAGAACTTCTTAATTGATACGAATATATTGAAGCGGATTGTTGATCATGCGGAACTAACGGAAACTTCAGGTGCAATTGAAATTGGTCCCGGCATTGGTGCGCTGACAGAACAGCTGGCACGAAGAAGTGCCAAAGTGCTTGCATTTGAAATTGATCAGCGGCTGCTGCCAATCCTGGAAGATACATTGTCTCCATACGAAAATAAAAAAATTATTAATAGTGACATATTAAAAGCGGATGTAAATAAGGCAATTGCAGAAGAATTTGCTGGTTTAGATGATATTATGGTGGTTGCAAACCTCCCGTATTATGTTACAACGCCGATTATTATGAAACTGCTTGAGGACAAGCTGCCCATTAGAGGTATTGTATGTATGCTGCAAAAAGAAGTGGCAGACCGTATAGCGGCTAAACCTGGTACAAAGGATTATGGCTCCCTATCTATTGCGATACAGTATTATACGGTGGCTGAAACGGTCATGATCGTTCCAAAAACGGTCTTTATGCCACAGCCTAATGTTGACTCAGCTGTCATTCGCCTAATAAAAAGAGAGACACCTGCAGTTGCGGTGAAAAATGAAGAGTTTTTCTTTTTTGTGACAAGGGCAAGTTTTGCTCAAAGACGAAAGACGCTGCTCAATAATTTAACAAGTCAGCTTCCGAACGGCAAAGAGAAGAAAGAGCAAATTCTTTCTGCGTTGGAACAAGTGGAAATTGATCCTGGCAGAAGAGGAGAGACCCTTTCAATTGAGGAGTTTGGAAAGCTAAGTGATGCCCTTTACCCCCATTTTGAGGGCCAGCTGTAAGGAAATCTGATTTAAAAAGCCTGCTTTTTTTGCAGGCTTTTTTTGTTATCTTACTCTATGATGAATGCTGCCGGAAAAAGCATGTGAAGAGCGCTCTCAGCTGCTTGAAACAAGGCCGTGGTTAATTATTATCTTTGAAAGGAATGGCGGGAAGAATCATTTAAACATTCATTTTAAAAGGAGAAGCCAGAAGGAACGAGTAAAAGAGGTGATCAGGGAATTACTGAGTCCATTCATTTCTGTTCATCAATATTAAAAGGCATCCCCGTCCTTAATACTCCTCTTGTTTCTATGCCTCCAATTCCTCTTTCGCCGGTTAAGGTATTACGGAGGACATCCCATACATTAATTCTCTCCATAAAGGGTGTGTAGCTTATTTTGGCTACAATATAGACTGGATCAAGGGCATGTATGTTGACTCTTGAAGGGGAGCTGGCAAAGTTCGCTCCAGCATGAATAAGAGACTCAAAATGAGATTGGCATGCTCCGGCAAATATGACAAGCTGATCTAAATGCGGAACTTTTTTGCGGGCTTCTCGTACTGTCTGTACAAAATGCTTTGAATGTCTGTAAGCGTTAATATCTGTTTTGCTGCCTTTTGCTTTTGAATAAGCATCATGGCCTGTAATGACAAGAATATCAGGTCTATAATACTCAACAAGCTCACCGATCTTTAGAGGCATTTCTTTTTCTGTTGAATGTATACCAGTGACGGGAACACCGATTTTTTCATATAAGGACAAGCACTTCTTTAAATAAGCAGGATCGCCATCAAGATGAAGAACTTTACCTGGCAGCTGAAAATAGTTATATGATTTGCTGTAGCTGTCTGTTGCTGTATATTCCTGCTTCTGCTTAATCAGATCAACATCCTGGCGGAATAAGTGGTACGATTGTTCTTCGAGAGAACGGTATTCCTGTTCTTTTCTCATCCGGTCCGGAGCACTAATCATAATTAAGTCTTCATAAGGTGCATCAGCAATTAAGCGAACATCCTCTCCGTACAAAATGGCTAGCTTCTGTCCGCCTTCTTCTTTAATATCGATGACGCGAAACATAATATCACAATTGTATGATACCCTCCCGACGATATCCATCATATTTATAGTCAAATGTCGTCACTCCAATTAGGCATTTCGTTACAATAACGTTTCTGACATAAACTATGCACTTGGCTTGTGACTTGTGCCTGCAAAGTTGAAGGCAGTAGCTCTGCTGCGAATTTAATATAAAAAAATCTAAAAAAGTGTACATATTCACTTTGATGATGGGATATCCTAAGAAATGTTGAAATTCAACAGAAAAAGAAGAAAAAAATATATTGACATACATTTTGAAATCCTGTTATAATTTATATTTTTATTTGACTATTTTGTGTCAGCGTGATATACTTTACATAGTGAGGTGGACCGAATGGCAAAAACATTAACGGATATTAAGAAAGCTCTTGATTCAAATCTTGGAAAAAGGCTATTGCTGAAAGCAAATGGCGGACGGAGAAAGACGATCGAGCGTTCAGGCGTTTTAGCTGAAACATATCCATCAGTATTCGTCATTGAGCTAGACCAGGATGAAAATGCATTTGAACGTGTATCGTACAGCTATGCGGATATACTGACAGAAACGGTTCAAATTACCTTCTATGATGAAACATCAGGACATGTTGCTTTAAGCTGACATTAAATAATGGCTACATCTGAAGCAGTGAACATGGTTTGCTGCTTTTTGCTTTGCCTTTTTATAGAACAGATATATATTGGAGAAAATAGCCTCTTATGAAAACAGAGCAGTGTTTCATACTAAGAATATCGCTGTGTGAAAAAGGAGAGGTTATCTGTGGCCAGAAGAAGAGGAATCATGTCGTATCGGCTGAAAGAAGAAATTGCAAAGGAACTTGGCTTTTATGATACAGTTCAAAAAGAGGGCTGGGGCGGCATTAAAGCTAAGGATGCCGGCAATATGGTAAAAAGAGCAATTGAAATTGCGCAGCAAAATCTTCAGGACAATCGCTAGACATCTCTAGGCTTCACTTACACAGTATTACATCACAATAGCACTGCGATGATAGCCGGGGCTCTTTGCTCCGGCTTATCTTAGAATAAAATGCCTGAAAAATGAACCAGCAATACGGAACGAATATGTTATATTAGATAGTTGCTGGTGCAAAAATGAATAATAATTTTTAATAATATGGTTTCACAGGTCTTACGATATTCGTTTTGTGGTAAAATAGGACAAAAAATGGAGATGCTGATTTACTCAAAAAGGAGTGCAGCAGGACCTATAGGATTTCAATCTGCAAACGGCAATTGCGGATTCATTTTATAAAGTAGGTGGAGATTTTGAAGCTTTTGGTGAAGGCCCCGGCGAAGATTAATTTATCATTGGATGTACTACATAAACGTGATGATGGCTATCACGAAGTAGAAATGATTATGACAACCATTGATTTAGCCGATCGGCTTGAGTTAACACTATTGGAAAAAGACGAAATTCGAATTATATCCCATAATCGTTTTGTTCCAGATGATCATAGGAATTTAGCATATCAGGCAGCGATGCTGTTAAAGGAACGATTTCAGGTAAAGCAGGGTGCCAATATCACAATTGAAAAAATGATTCCGGTTGCAGCAGGGCTGGCAGGCGGCAGCAGTGATGCAGCGGCAGCGCTGAGAGGTTTAAACAAACTGTGGAATCTTGGTTTAAGCTTAGATGAATTGGCAGTGCTTGGTGCTGAAATTGGTTCTGATGTATCTTTTTGTGTATATGGAGGGACGGCTTTAGCTACCGGAAGAGGAGAGATGATCCGTCAGCTTGAAGCACCGCCGACTTGCTGGGTGATCCTTGCAAAGCCTTTTATAGGGGTGTCTACGGCTGATGTGTATCGTAAGCTGGATTTAGACGGTGTAAAGCATCCGCAGACGGAAGCGATGATTCACGCAATTGAAAATGACGATTATGAGAAGGTGTGTCAGCATCTTGAAAATGTTTTAGAAACAGTAACATTAAAAATGCATCCTGAAGTCGCTCAGATCAAAGATCAAATGAAGCGTTTCGGGGCGGATGCGGTCTTAATGAGCGGCAGTGGTCCGACTGTTTTTGGACTTGCTCACCATGATTCGCGGATGCACCGTGTTTATAATGGTCTGCGCGGATTTTGTGATCAGGTTTTTGCGGTTAGAATGCTGGGAGAACGACATACGCTTGATTAAATCCGTATATTAATGGTATATTACTGTTAAAATATTCGGATTTAACAGGAGGGCCAATGATGAAGTTTCGCAGAAGTGAACGTTTAATAGATATGACGAATTATTTATTAGAGCATCCGCATCAGTTGGTATCCTTAACCTACTTCTCAGAGAGATATGGATCTGCCAAATCCTCTATTAGCGAAGATTTAGCTATCATAAAAGAAACCTTCGAACATAGAGGAATTGGGACTCTGCAAACCGTGCCAGGTGCTGCAGGCGGAGTAAAATATCAAGTGAGAATGACGGATGAGGATGCAAAGCCAATTATCAATCAGCTATGTGAGCTGATTGCAAGTCCTAATAGGCTGCTTCCGGGCGGTTATCTTTATATGACAGATATTCTTGGGGATCCTATGATTGTTAAACAGGTAGGACGGTTATTCGCCTCGGCATATGCGGATAAAGAGATAGATGTCGTCATGACTGTCGCTACAAAAGGAATTGCATTAGCTTATGCTGTTGCCAACTATTTGAATGTCCCAGTAGTGATTGTGAGAAGGGACAGCAAGGTAACAGAAGGATCTACCGTTAGTATTAATTATGTATCAGGCTCCGCCAAAAGAATTCAAACAATGGTCTTATCAAAAAGAAGTCTTGAAGAAGGTTCAAGGGTTCTGATTGTTGACGACTTCATGAAGGCAGGCGGTACAGTTAACGGAATGATTAGCATGCTGGATGAGTTCAATGCAGCGCTTGTCGGCATTGCAGTTTTAGTAGAGGCGGAAAAAGCAGAGGAAAGACTAGTGGATGATTATTTATCCTTAGTTAGGCTTTCAGATGTAGATGTGAAAGAAAAGAAAATCAATGTGACACATGGCAACTATTTTACCAATAAACAAGTGGAGGGAAAGTCATGAAAATCATTCAAACAAATGAAGCACCAGCTGCAATTGGACCTTATTCACAGGGAATTACAGTCAATAATCTCTTTTACAGTTCCGGGCAAATCCCTCTAAATGCTGATGGAGTGATGGTTGAGGGTGATGTAAAAGTTCAGACTCATCAGGTATTCAAAAACCTGCAGGCTGTTCTTCAGGCGGCAGGCGCTTCACTTGAAACCGTTGTGAAGGCAACTGTTTTTATTAAGAATATGGATGATTTTGCTAGTATCAACGAAGTATACGGCGAGTATTTCCACACGCATAAACCGGCGCGTTCTTGTGTCGAGGTAGCGCGGCTCCCAAAAGATAGCTTAGTAGAGATCGAAGTCATTGCACTGGTTAAATAGAATATAAGCCATAGTGAAGAAGCATCCGAAAGCATACGGATGCTTTTTATTTTGGACTCTTATTTAAAAGGGGAAAAATCTTAGCTTGGATATTTATGGTTTGAGTCTTACAGGGGTGGCGGGGAATGTGGTGAGCTTAACGGCACATCCAGCAGAAACAACGTGTCTCGCAGTGTAATTCGACCTGTTTTTCTTATATTAAAAAGCAACAAAGTCTGCAGGAACGGCCTCCTGAAGGAGCGTTTTCGGGACTTTATGACATGAAACCTGTCTATTTCATTATTTAGGCCTAATTATTCAAAAAATTTTTTCTATAAAAGGAGGAATAATGCAAAATGGTGTTGAATGTTAATAAATAGGATTTTATCTACTGGAAAAGGTGGTGAACATAGTGGAAGTAACTGACGTAAGATTACGCCGTGTAAATACGGATGGACGGATGAGAGCGATTGCCTCTATTACACTGGATCATGAATTTGTTGTTCATGATATTCGGGTGATTGACGGGAATAATGGCTTATTCGTTGCAATGCCGAGTAAACGCACCCCGGATGGAGAGTTCAGGGACATTGCTCACCCTATTAATTCCGGAACCCGCGGTAAAATCCAAGAAGCGGTCTTAGCAGAATACCACCGTTTAGGTGAGTTAGAAGTAGAGTTTGAAGAAGCTGGAGCTTCCTAGAAAGAGAGTCCAACAAGAGCCTGCTATGTAAAGTAGGGCTCTTTTTTATTTATAAAAAATGTGCACCTCGAAAGCAAACCCACCATTATATACCCTTACCAAATCTTGTTAAACATACCCCGGCAGAAAAAGTTATGAAATTGTTCAAAATTCTAATAAGACTTTCCAGTATGATTAAATAGCAGATTCAAATATAGTAAAAGTCTTTTTTATGTATGACATGCAGCGAAGTTAATCATCATGGATGAAGATGGAAGATTGAGTGTGCTTGTACAATAAGAGGAAAATATCCTGTAAAATATAACTACTTACACGAGATTCCTTGAAATCAGCCTCTATTTAAGATATATTCTTAATGGATAAAAAGGTGAAATTGGAGGCTATTAAATGTCTAATCGATACGCGGTCATTTTAGCCGCAGGTCAAGGGACAAGAATGAAATCAAAATTATATAAAGTCCTGCATCCTGTGTGCGGAAAACCGATGGTTCAGCATGTTGTTGATCAAGTTGCGAAGCTTGATATCCAAGATATTGTTACGATTACTGGGCATGGAGCTGAAAAAGTAAAAGCTCAATTAGGCGCTAAAAGCGTATATGCCCTGCAGGAAGAGCAGTTAGGTACAGCTCATGCTGTTATGCAAGCAGCAGATCATCTGGAGAACAAAGAGGGTGTCACAATTGTTGTTTGCGGAGATACGCCTCTAATTAAAGCGGAAACGATGGAAGCGCTTTTTGCTCATCACGAAAAAACAAACGCAAAAGCAACAGTGCTGACTGCTTTTGCAGATAATCCTGCTGGATATGGCCGCATTGTTCGTAATAGTCAAGGTCATGTAGAGAAGATTGTCGAGCATAAAGATGCTTCCGAGGAAGAATTAAAGTTACAGGAAATCAATACAGGCACGTATTGTTTCGATAATGCAGCATTATTTACAGCACTGAAGAAAGTTAAAAATGATAATGTTCAAGGGGAATATTATTTACCGGATGTCATCGAAATATTAAAAACAGAAGGTGAAATAGTAACAGCCTTTGGTACAAATGATTTTGAAGAGACTTTAGGTGTAAATGACCGTGTAGCATTAGCTCAGGCGGAATTGTTTATGAAGAATCGAATCAATGAATATCATATGCGTGCTGGTGTAAGCATGATTGATCCATCCAATACTTATATTGGTGCAGATGTTGAAATTGGTTCAGATACAGTTATATATCCTGGAACGGTGATTAGCGGAGAAACTAAAATTGGTTCAGATTGTACAATAGGTCCTAATTCGCATCTGGAAAATTGCGAAATTGGTGATAGAACGGTTATTCGCCAATCTGCTGCTTTTGATAGCCAGATCGGCTCAGATGTTCAGATTGGACCATTTGCGCATATTCGCCCGCAATCAAATGTTCATGATGAAGTGAAGATCGGCAACTTTGTCGAAATCAAAAAATCTGTTATTGAAAAGGGCAGTAAAGTATCCCATTTAAGCTATATTGGTGATGCTGAGGTCGGTAAAGATGTAAATATCGGCTGTGGAGCTATCACAGTAAATTATGATGGGAAAAATAAGTTCCTGACAAAAATAGAAAATGGCGTATTTATCGGCTGCAATTCCAACCTGGTTGCACCAGTGACAATTGGAGAAGGCGCATATGTTGCAGCAGGTTCAACCATTACTGAGGATGTTCCTGGAGAGGCGCTGTCTATTGCACGCGCTCGTCAAGTGAATAAAGAGAATTATGTACAAAAGCTAGATATCAAGAAATAAAAAAACACGGAGGCACAGGCATGTCGAATCAGTATTTAGATCCAAATTTAAAGGTTTTCAGTTTAAATTCAAACAAAGCATTGGCCGAGGAAATTGCAAAATTTATTGGCGTTGAATTGGGAAAATGCTCTGTTACCCATTTTAGTGATGGTGAAATTCAAATAAACATTGAAGAAAGTATTCGCGGCTGTGACGTATATGTCATTCAATCAACAAGCGCTCCTGTTAATGAGCATTTAATGGAACTGCTTATTATGATTGATGCATTAAAACGCGCTTCTGCTAAGACGATTAATATTGTTATGCCATATTATGGCTATGCACGCCAAGACCGCAAAGCTAGAGCACGTGAACCAATTACGGCGAAGCTTGTGGCGAATCTGCTTGAGACAGCAGGTGCGACTCGTGTAATTACTTTAGATCTGCATGCTCCGCAAATTCAAGGTTTCTTTGATATTCCGATTGACCACTTAATGGGCGTGCCAATTCTAGCAGAGTACTTTAAGAATAAAGACCTGCAAGGCGATGTTGTCATCGTTTCTCCTGACCACGGCGGAGTAACACGTGCCCGCAAAATGGCAGACCAGCTGAAAGCGCCGATTGCGATTATCGATAAACGCCGTCCAAAGCCAAATGTGGCTGAGGTAATGAATATTGTTGGTAATATTGATGGCAAGATTGCTATCTTAATTGACGATATTATTGATACAGCTGGAACGATCACACTAGCTGCTAATGCATTAGTAGAAAATGGCGCTGCTGAAGTATATGCTTGCTGCAGTCATCCTGTATTATCAGGACCTGCAATTGAAAGAATTGAGAACTCTAAGATTAAAGAACTAGTCGTAACGAACTCAATCGCTTTGCAGGAAGAAAAGAAAACAGGTAAAGTTGTTGAACTGTCTGTAGCATCACTTATTGGTGAAGCCATTATCCGTGTACATGAAGAACAGTCTGTAAGTGTATTGTTCGATTAATATTTTTTGTTAGGCCTGCTAAACGAAAGCAGGTCTAACTGCATTATAGAAAAATTGCCGCTCCAGCCTATATAGATCTACTTTTCTGCTTCCCGCTGTACTGATCTTATAAACTAAAACGTTTAGACTTCCTCTTTTTAGGGCATTTTTTATATAGAAAGCCATTCAATATACAAGAGGAAGGGGATCATTATGGCAATAACATTAGAAGCAAAAAAACGAAGTGAATTTCGTCATTCATCGCTTACGAAAATTAGACATGAAGGGAATATCCCAGCAGTTGTATATGGGCAAAAAGTGGAGAGTACACCGATATATTTAAGTGAGTCTGACTTTATCAAAACGATTAAGGAAGTTGGGCGCAATGGTGTATTCTCATTAAATGTTGATGGCAAGAAACATGAAGTTATGTTAACGGAATATCAAACAAACTCATTGCGTAATAATATTGTGCATGTAGACTTTCTAGCAGTCGATATGTCCAAGGAAATTACGGCAGAGGTAAGAGTCAATTTGGTCGGCGATGCACAAGGCGTGAAAGATGGCGGTGTTATGCAGCAATCACTGCATGAAGTTTCCGTAACAGCTACTCCAAATGAAATTCCTTCTTCAGTTGATGTGGATGTAACAGATTTACAAGTGAACGAAACTATTACTGTTGCTGATCTTAAGACAAGCGGTTCTTATTCACTCAACAATGATGCTGAAGAAGTGATCGCTTCCATTCTCCCGCCTAAACAGGAAGAAGAAATAAACAGCGGTGAGCAGCAGGAGGAAGGTACGCCTGAGCAAGAAGAAGGAAGAGAAACAGAAAGCGAGTAAAAAGAATAACTTTTATACTTGCCAAGAGCTGGCTGCATTACGATGTTAGGCCAGCTTTTGCTTTTTCTTTATGACGAGTTAAATTAGCATTGCAGCTAATTTAGTAACTTCTAACATGCCGTCTGGTGCTGACAGCTGCCATCACTAGATTAAGAAGCAGGTGAAGTGAAGATGAAATTATTTGTTGGCCTTGGAAATCCAGGCAAACCATATGAACATACAAGGCATAATATCGGTTTTGAAGTGATTGATCACTTGGCTGTTAAGCTTGGTATTACATTAGATCAGGCAAAGTTTAAAGGTGTTTATGGATTTGGAATTGTTAACGGAGAAAAAGTATATTTATTAAAGCCTCTTACATATATGAATTTATCTGGCGAATCCATCCGCCCACTTATGGATTACTATGGAATTGAAGATGATGAATTAACCGTCATTTATGATGATCTTGATTTGCCTGTCGGAAAAATTCGTCTCCGCCAGAAAGGAAGCGCCGGCGGGCATAATGGAATTAAATCGACAATTGCCCATCTTGGCACAATGCAATTTAATCGAATTCGAGTAGGAATTGATCGTCCCCCAGCGGGCATGAAGGTTCCCGATTACGTGCTGGGTAAATTTTCTTCTGAGGAACAGCAGGAATTACAGAGCGTAATCGAGAAATGTGTAAACGCATGTGAAGCTGCCATTAAGGAGCCTTTCTTGCAAGTGATGAATCAGTTTAATCAATCTTAAATACATCATAAGCATATAAAATGAATAAGCTAGTTTAACACATTTAACTTTTTGCACATCTTGTGCCCCTTTAATTGATTGAATAACTTCCTTTCTGAACGTCCATAATAGGGATATGTACGGATAGGAGGGGCTTTAATGGCTATTCATTATCATTGCCGTCATTGCGGCGCAAAGCTTGGCTCTATTGATTCGATGTCTGTTCAAACAGAGCAGCTCGGATTTCACAAATTAAATGATGAAGAGCGTCAAGATATGCTGATGTATGATTCCTCGGGGAATGTGCAAGTTAAGGCGATTTGTGAGGACTGCCAAGAATCTCTAGAACGCAACCCTGATTACCATCAGCAGGATTTTCTTATTCACTAACGCTTTGGGCCGTTTTGTCCAAAGCATTTTTCTATTTGCATTTATAGTATTTTTTTAATAGTTTATGGGTTTGTTGAACCCTTTCGTTATGGATAAAATGAGATTAATTTCGTATCGCTTCTACACGGCGATGTTTTTAGAAGCGACGTACTTTATATAGGGGGACTTTTCTGTATGTTAGGGCTTAAGCGAATATTTGGCCAGCAGGATGATGTAGTATCTATCTTGTCTGGTGTTCAAGAAGGGTTAAAGGAGCAACTGATCGCTGGCTTATCTGGTTCTGCACGGGCACTATTCATTTCTTCTGTTTATGAGCAGTCGAAAAGGCCTATTCTGATTGTGACTCACAATTTATTGCAGGCGCAAAAATTATATGATGATATCATCAGTTTAATAGGAGAAGAGGAAGTACTTCTTTATCCGGCGAACGAATTGATTGCTGCTGAAATAAGCATCGCAAGCCCAGAACTTAAGGCACAAAGAATAGAGGCACTGAATTATTTGATCCAGCAGAAGGCAGGGATCGTCATAGCTCCAATGGCAGGTGTGAGAAAGGTGCTGCCGCCATCAGACCTATGGAAAAAATACCAGATGACATTGTCTGTTGGAGATGACTTGCTTGAAGAGCAATTAAACCGTTTCGTCCAGATGGGTTATGTTCGCGTTGATATGGTTTCAGCTCCAGGTGAATTTAGTGTGAGAGGCGGAATCATTGATATTTACCCATTAACTGAAAATGATCCCATCCGAATTGAACTTTTTGACACAGAAATTGATTCCATTCGAACATTTTCACTAGAAGACCAGAGATCCAAGGAAAAGCTCCAGCAAACATTAATTGGTCCAGCAACCGAAATCCCGCTTGAAAAAGAACATTATGACAAACTAGTTGAGCGGATTGAACTGGGACTGGGGAAAAGCCTGAAAAAGCTTAAAAATGATAAAGACAAAACATTATTATCACAAAATATCGGCTATGAGCTTGAACAGCTGAGAACAGGCCATAAGCCTGAGCAGCTCTTTAAATACACTTCTCTTGCTTATGAATCAGGAAGTAGTTTAATAGATTATCTGCCAGAATCAGGTCTTATTTTTATAGATGAAATCAGCAGAGTACAGGAAATGAATGATTCACTTGAGAAAGAAGAAGCAGAATGGTATACAAGCATGCTCGGTGAAGGGAAAATGATTCATGATGTGAAGGTTGCTTACTCTCTAAAGGAGCTCACAGCCAGAACGGATCATTCCATTACCTATATGTCTTTATTTCTTCGCCATGTTCCTAATACAAGCCCGCAAAACATTGTGAATATGACTTGTAAGCAAATGCAGAATTTTCATGGGCAAATGCATGTGCTAAAAGGAGAGCTGGAACGCTGGGAGAAGAATAATTATTCTGTTGTATTTTTAGCATCTGACGAAGAGAGAGTAGATAAACTTCAAAAGGTTCTCGAAGATTATGAAATTGATGCTGCTAAAATAAGTGCCGATCAGGCAGTTCTTCAGGGAAGAGCTCAAATTCTTCCAGGCGGCCTGCAAACTGGTTTTGAGCTAAGCTCCCAAAGGCTGGCTGTTATAACAGAGGAAGAACTATTTAATAAAAAAGTTAAGAAAAAATCACGAAAACAAAAACTTTCCAATGCAGAGCGTATTAAAAGTTATTCCGAGCTGAAAATCGGCGATTATGTAGTTCATGTGAATCACGGTATCGGGAAATATATTGGCATTGAAACGTTAGAGATTAACGGGGTACACAAAGATTACCTTCACATTCGCTATCAGGGAAGCGATAAGCTTTATGTGCCGGTTGAACAAATTGACCTTGTTCAAAAATACGTTGCTTCTGAAGCAAAAGAACCGAAAATCTATAAACTTGGCGGAAATGACTGGAAGCGGGTAAAGAAAAAGGTTCAATCTTCAGTGGAAGACATTGCGGATGATTTAATTAAATTGTACGCAGAGCGGGAGTCATCGAAAGGCTATGCTTTCAGCCCGGATGGAGAGATGCAGCGAGATTTTGAAGCAGCCTTCCAATATCAGGAGACAGAGGATCAGGTTCGTTCCATCCATGAAATTAAAAAGGATATGGAACGGGAACGTCCGATGGATCGCCTATTATGCGGAGATGTTGGCTATGGGAAAACAGAAGTTGCCATTCGTGCCATTTTTAAAGCCATTGCGGATGGAAAACAGGTAGCATTCCTGGTGCCAACAACCATTCTGGCACAGCAGCATTATGAAACAATGCGTGAGCGTTTTCAAGATTATCCGATTGAAATTGGTCTGCTGAGCCGTTTCCGGACAAAGAAACAGCAAACAGAAACGTTAAAAGGGTTAAAAGCAGGAACGATTGATGTAGTTGTCGGTACCCATCGGATCCTTTCAAAAGATATTGAATATCGGGACTTAGGTTTGCTAGTCATTGATGAGGAACAGCGTTTTGGTGTTACACATAAGGAGAAAATCAAGCAGCTGAAAACAAATGTTGATGTTTTAACACTGACGGCTACACCAATTCCAAGGACTTTACATATGTCCATGCTTGGGGTCCGGGACCTATCTGTCATAGAAACACCGCCGGAAAACCGTTTCCCGGTTCAAACTTATGTAATGGAATATAACGGGGCTTTAGTGAGAGAAGCGATTGAACGAGAGCTGGCTCGCGATGGCCAAGTGTACTTCCTATATAACCGTGTGGAGGATATTGAGCGGAAAGCGGAGGAAATCTCGATGCTTGTCCCTGATGCAAGAGTCACATATGCACACGGAAAAATGACAGAAAATGAATTAGAGTCGGTAATGATCGGCTTTCTAGAGGGCGAGTATGACGTACTTGTCAGCACGACTATTATTGAAACCGGTGTAGATATTCCGAATGTAAATACACTGATTGTTCATGATGCTGATCGCATGGGACTTTCACAGCTTTATCAGTTAAGAGGCCGCGTAGGACGCTCGAATCGGGTAGCTTATGCTTACTTTACGTATAGGAAGGATAAAGTTCTGACTGAAGTGGCGGAAAAGAGATTACAAGCCATTAAAGAATTTACAGAGCTGGGGTCCGGCTTCAAAATTGCTATGAGAGACTTGACGATTCGAGGTGCAGGAAATCTCTTGGGAGCAGAACAGCATGGGTTTATTGACTCTGTTGGTTTTGACTTATACTCGCAAATGCTGAAAGAAGCAATTGAGGAACGAAAAGACGTTATGTTGGGCACAGAAGAGAAAAAGGCAAGAATGGAAATTGATCTTGAGCTTGATGCTTATATTCCGGATGCCTATATTTCAGATGGCCATCAAAAAATCGAAATGTACAAACGCTTCAGAGGAATTTCTGCTCTGGAGGACGTAGAAGAGCTTCAAGAAGAGATTGTTGACCGTTTTGGAGATTATCCGCAGGAAGTTTGGTATTTATTTACGATTGCAGAAATGAAAGTATACGGAGAGCTTGCTGGGGTAGAACTCATTAAACAGTCTAAACAGGAAATCTTACTGCTATTTTCGGAGCAGGCAAGTGCTCAAATCGATGGGCAAAAGGTATTTCAGCTGTCGAGCAAATATGGCAGAATGATTGGATTAGGCATGGAAGGGCAAAAGCTGAAAGCTGTATTCCATATTAAAGGCATTGAAGTAAACAAGTGGCTTGAAACATTGTACGAATTTATTCAAGGTCTTCAGAATGCGAAAAAAGAAGCAAAGCAGGCAAAAGCATAATCCTTCTGCTTTTTTATCTCAATGGAACTCAGTGGGCGAATCAAATAAGAATTTTGTAAATAAATTGAAATATATGAAATGTTTAAATGCGCAGAGTCGGGGTAATTTCACAATAAATCATCTATTGGAATGTTTATCCGTTTATGGAATTTAAAACAGCTTAAAGAAAACCTATATGCATGTGTATAGAACTTTCCATATGAAAGATACTAAGTTCAAACATGGTGATGGATTCATTTTCTCCCAATTGTGATTTTGAAGCATTGCCGTATTAGAATGGCAGAAGTGCTGGATATATGGACGTGGCCCGGTTATGAAATGGTGCTTACTCTACATATCAAACCATCCTACAAGTAGTAAGGCAGCGAATGATCCCTTATACATCCATTTTTTGCTTGAGGAACGGTAGAGTGCTTCAGTTGTTCAAAAAAATCATCAGATGAAAGTGAGGCAACGTTGGATGAAAGCAACTGGTATAGTTCGTCGTATCGATGATTTGGGTCGTGTTGTCATTCCGAAAGAAATCCGCAGAACTTTGCGCATACGAGAAGGGGACCCACTTGAGATCTTTGTAGACCGAGATGGCGAGGTCATTTTAAAGAAATATTCGCCAATCAGCGAATTAAGCGATTTTGCGAAGGAATATGCAGAGGCACTATATGACAGCCTCGGAAATGCCATTTTAATCTGTGACCGTGATACTTATATCGCAGTAGCTGGCGGCTCCAAGAAAGATTATTTAAACAAAAACATTAGTGATCTGATTGAAAAGACGCTTGAGGACAGAAGTTCCGTCCTTGTCACACAATCCGGTGACATTTCAATTGTTGATGGAAACACAGAATCAGTTGCTTCTTATACGATTGGACCGATCGTAGCAAATGGTGATCCAATTGGTGCCGTGGTTATATTTGCAAAAGAGGATACACTGGGCGAAGTAGAGAAGAAAGCAGTTGAAACAGCTGCTGGCTTCCTTGCAAGACAAATGGAATCATAAGAAACAGGCGGCGTGGGCTGCCTGTTTTTTTGTGCACCATTTCTAGTTGTCCAGTTCCGGCGGCTAGCCCCTCGAGGTCATAAGTCGATCCGTCTAGAAGGTTAAAGAACAACCTTCCAGCCGTCTCGCCTTATGCTTGTCGGGGCTGAGCAAGCCGCCTCCACATTTCTAGTGTCCAGTTCCAGGCGCTAGGGGCTCGAGGTCATAAGCCATGTTGCCCTAAAGGTTAAAGAACAACCTTTATGTCAACCTGTCTTATGCTTGTCGCCCCTGGGCAAGCGCCTTCCACATTTCGTAGTATGCTATAATATTTAAAGTTGTTTTTGAGAGGGGTTGGGCGATGGAGCGCGTGGATCGTTCAGGTGAATTTATTAGAGGCGCGCTTGTTTTGACAGCAGCGGCAGTGATTACGAAAATATTGAGTGCTGTGTATCGGGTGCCTTTTCAAAATATTGTAGGAGATGTTGGTTTTTATATTTATCAGCAAGTCTATCCTTTTTACGGGATTGTTCTTGCATTAGCTACCTATGGGTTTCCCGTTGTTATTTCTAAATTGTATGCTGAACAAATTAGTTTAAATAAATGGCATGGAGCTCGTCATGTATTAGCTGTGTCGTCGATTATTTTATTATTCGTTAGCATTGGCGGATTTTCTTTATTGTATGGCAGTGCCAATTTCCTGGCTGAAAGAATGAAGGATCCGTATTTGGCAGATCCCATCCGAACAGTTTCATTTGTATTTCTTTTACTGGCTCCAATTTCTATACTAAGAGGCTATTTTCAAGGAAGAAATGATATGGTCCCTACAGCGATTTCTCAAATAGGAGAACAGCTTATTCGGGTTTTAACTATTTTACTGCTTGCTATTCTATTAGTGAGACAGAATGAATCACTTTATAGCATAGGAAGTTCTGCGTTTTTAGGTTCTTTGGCAGGCGGATTGATGGCGATTGTTTTGTTGAGCCTTTTTTTTGTTAAAAGAAATGCAAATTTGAAAAAGACTTTATGGGGAGAGCGGCTGGAGTTAACTTCCTCTGTCACAATAGCAAAGGAACTCACCGTTCAAGGATTTGCTATTTGCGTAAGCAGCCTGCTGCTTGTCTTCATTCAGCTGGCGGATTCGTTTAATCTTTATTCTTTGCTTTTTTCATCTGGTTTTGGCATTGAGGAGGCAAAGCAGTTAAAGGGGATTTATGATAGAGGACAGCCTATTATTCAGTTAGGTACTGTAGTTGCTACCTCATTATCACTTTCGCTTGTTCCCTTGATTACCAAGGCGAAGCTTGAGAGTGACCGGCAGCTTTTAAAAGAGAAGATTCAGCTGGCCTTTCGCGTTGCCGTCTTTGCTGGAGCAGGGGCGATGGTGGGGCTAATAGCTATTATCAAACCAACGAATACGATGTTATTCGAAAATGCGGCTGGCTCTAATGTGCTGCAGATTTTAAGTATACTGATTTTCTTAAGCTCGATTATTATGACTGCGTCAGCCGTATTACAAGGTTTAGGATTTACCTTATACCCTGCTTTTGTTATTTTAGGCGGCTTTATTATAAAATATTGTTTAAATATACTGTTCATCCCTCATGCAGGCTTAAGAGGCGCTGCTATTGCGTCATGCATTGCTTTGCTTCTTGTTGTCATAGCCTTGCTGATTAAGTTAAAATTTCAATTACATATTAAAATTGTTCAGTTGGAATTTATCACTCCCATTTTAAAGGGAGCGGTTTGTATGTATATTGTTTTAAAAGGGTATTTGCTGCTTACCGATTTCTTTTATGGGATTGGTTATGAAAGAATAGCATCAAGTTTCCAGGCTATAAGTGCTGTTTTTTTAGGCGGATTTATTTATTTGATAGTGGTGCTGAGAAGCCAGGTCTTTACTGAGGAGGAACTGTATATGCTTCCTTTAGGCAGTAAGCTTTTACTGCTGCTTCCCAAAAATAAAACGAGGATGACGAAAAAATGAACAAAATTAAGATAATTGGATTAGGTGCAGGCGATTTAAATCAGCTTCCTTTAGGCGTCTACAAAACGATACAAAACACTGAAAATCTTTATTTGCGGACAAAGGAGCATCCAGTTGTGGAGGAGCTAATAAAGGAAGGGGCTCATTTCCAATCCTTTGATGAAGTGTATGAGAAGTATGATACCTTTGAGGCTGTTTATGAAGAAATTACGAATGTGCTCCTGAATGCTGCACAGAGTGAAGATGTTACATATGCCGTGCCTGGTCATCCGCTCGTTGCTGAAAGAACGGTACAGCTTCTGATCGAACGGGCAGAACAAAGTGGAATACAACTAGAAGTTGGCGGAGGCCAGAGCTTTTTGGATGCCCTTTTTCAAGCTCTGCGAATTGATCCGGTAGAAGGATTTCAGGTTCTTGACGGAACTGATTTTTCGGTTGAGGAAGCACAGCTGCGCCAGCATATCATCATTGGCCAGGTATATGATCAATTTGTTGCCTCAGATGTAAAGCTGGAGTTAATGGAAAGGCTGCCGCATGATTATCCGGTTTTTATTGTGACAGCTGCCGGAAGCAGTCAGGAAAACATCAAAAAAGTAGAATTGGTTGAACTTGATCGTGAGGTAGAGCTGAATAATCTAACTTCTCTTTATGTACCGCCTGTCCAGGATGAAACCATTCTTTATAAAGACTTTGCTAAGTTAAAAGAGATCATTGCCATTTTGCGCGGACCGGATGGCTGTCCTTGGGATCGGAAACAAACCCATGAATCACTAAGAAAATATGTCATTGAAGAAGCATATGAACTGATCGATGCAATCAACAATGATGATATTGATAATATGATTGAAGAGCTTGGCGATCTGCTGCTGCAGATTATGCTTCATGCCCAAATTGGTGAAGATGAAGGCTTTTTCTCTATCACAGATGTCATTGAGGGTATATCAGAAAAGATGATCCGAAGACATCCGCACGTATTTGGTGAAGGACAAGCGGAGGATGCAGAAGAGGTCGTTAAGAATTGGCAGGAAATCAAAAAGGAAGAGAAGGCAGGCAAGGAAGAAAAAACATCTCTCCTTGATTCTGTTCCTCGCTCTTTCCCGGGACTAATGAGAGCAGAGGAGCTGCAGAAAAAGGCTGCATCTGTTGGATTTGATTGGGATGAAGCGGATGCTGCCTGGGAAAAGGTTAAGGAAGAAATTCGTGAGTTTGAGGCAGAAAAAGAGT
The DNA here is from genome assembly GCF_001636345.1 of Cytobacillus gottheilii. Taxonomy (GTDB): domain Bacteria; phylum Bacillota; class Bacilli; order Bacillales; family Cytobacillaceae; genus Cytobacillus; species Cytobacillus gottheilii. The sequence goes on along the minus strand of NZ_KV440945.1, from coordinate 122,328 downwards.
TAAGCAGTGAAAAGATGAAATTAGAATATGGCGATATTTTATTTGCTTTTGTCAATGTTGCAAGATTTTTAGGCCTTAATCCAGAAGAAGCAATCCATGAGACCAACGAAAAATTTATCCGGCGTTTTAATTATATAGAAGATAGGGTAAAGGAAACAGGGAGAGAGTTTGCTGACTTCCAGCTTGAAGAACTGGATCAATATTGGGAAGAAGCCAAAAAATCTGGGATATAAACTAAAAAACTAAGTGATGGAGCGTTTGCATATGAGATTAGATAAATTTCTAAAAGTTTCCCGTCTGATAAAAAGGAGAACATTAGCAAAAGAGGTTTCCGATCAGGGGAGAATTTCAATAAATGGAATACAAGCCAAAGCAAGCTCTAATGTAAAAGTAGGCGATGTATTATCCATTCGCTTTGGTCAAAAGCTTGTAACAGTCAGAATTGATGGGCTGCAGGAAACAACACGCAAGGAAGAAGCACAAGAGCTTTACAGCATTTTAAAAGAAGAAAACGCTGGAACTGAAGCTGGAAAAGATTGATAGGAATTCACCAGTAAAAAGTGATATCTGAACATCTTAAAAATAGATTGCCAAGCCTATGTGGGGGCTGATTAAAGGTAGGCGTAAGTGTCTTGCCCGATAACCTTAAAAGCTGATCTTTCCGTATAAAGGAATGGCTTGTTCTAATTCATCCCTTACCTTCATAAACATGTACAAACAGCAGTACATTGCGATTGTGAGGGATATGATATGAGCCAATATTATGAATCAAATGCAAATAAGCCAAATGCCCAGGAGCATGACGTGATCATGCGAGGCAGAAGAACATTGGAAATATCAGGGGTAAAACAAGTAGAAAGCTTTGATAATGAAGAGTTCTTACTCGAAACGGTCATGGGATTTTTGGCGATTCGAGGGCAAAATCTGCAAATGAAAAACCTTGATGTCGACAAAGGAATCGTATCCATTAAAGGGAAGGTTTTTGATCTTGTCTACATCGATGATCAGCACGGAGATAAGGCTAAAGGATTCTTTAGCAAGCTATTCAGATGACACTGACGACACAATTTATGACAATGCTTGCGATGATCGGCATGGGCGGAATGTTTGGTGCGTCGCTTGATACGTACCAGCGTTTCCTCAAACGACCGGAAAGAAAGAGATGGGCTGTTTTTATAAATGATATTTTCTTCTGGCTCCTGCAAGGACTAGCCATCTTCTACATTCTATTCCTCGTGAATCAAGGCGAATTGCGTCTATATGTTTTTCTCGCCTTATTGTGCGGATTTGCAGCTTATCAAAGCTTATTCAAAAGAATTTATTTAAAGCTCTTAGAGTTGTTAATTTCCATGTTTATTTCTTTTTACCGTTTTATTGTAAAGTTTTTGAGATTTTTTGTCATAAAGCCAGTCCAAGGGCTTGTAACGGCAGTAATAGCGGTTATACTTATGCTAGGAAAAGCGACTTTAGCACTATTCTTATTTTTGTATAAGGTCATTATACTTATATTGAAAATAATCACACTTCCGCTAAAATGGATCTTTATGCTTATATGGAGACTTTTGCCGAAACATATTAAAAAAATGGTCGATAAGTTCTATAGAGCGTTAGCAGGATATTTTATAAAAATAAAGAATTATTGTGTTAAGAAAATAAACAACTGGAAGAAAAAGAACTAACAGAGAGGGGGGAGCGACGAATGAGTGACAACGAGAGAAAGAATGTAGCCAAAATGCAAACGAGCTATGTGAAGCAGAGAGAGGATGCAACGATTAGTGCCAATCGAAAAAGAAAGCTATTGTTTAGAAGATTAGCCGCTTTTTTCATTGTCGCAGCGACTGTATCCATATTTATGATTACTACACTCGTCTCGCAATCCGCCGCTCTGGATGAAAAGCTGGCTGAAAAGAAAAAACTTGAAGATGAGCTGGCGGGATTGGAGAAACAGCAAGTCGTACTCGAAGAAGAAATCGTTAAACTGAATGACGATGAGTACATTGCCAAACTTGCCCGCAAGGATTATTATTTATCAGACAAAAGTGAAACAATCTTTGTTTTGCCGGAGACAGAAGAGGAGCAAAATAAGGAGAAGAAAAAGGTAAAAGAAAAGGACGCTGAATAGAGCTGTATTGACACCCTTTTTTCTAATTCGTTATAATATAGAGTAAGTATGAAATTTTTTAGTTTCACTTTATATCTTTAAGGAGGCAATTTCTTTTTATGTCAATCGAAGTAGGCAGCAAGTTACAGGGAAAGGTCACAGGAATTACAAATTTCGGAGCGTTTGTTGAGCTGCCGGAAGGTTCAACTGGTCTTGTTCACATTAGTGAAGTAGCAGACAACTATGTTAAGGATATCAACGATCATTTGAAGGTTGGTGACATGGTTGAGGTTAAGGTCATTAATGTAGAAAAAGACGGAAAAATCGGTTTATCTATTAAAAAGGCTAAAGACCGTCCTGAAAGACCGGAAAGACCAGAAAGACCTGAAAGAAGAGAGTCTAGAGGTCCTTCTCAACGTCCACGTCAAGGCAGAACAAATGATAATCGTGCTCCAAGAGAAAATTTCGAATCAAAAATGGCACGCTTCTTAAAGGACAGTGAAGACCGCCTATCATCTTTAAAGCGCAATACGGAATCAAAACGTGGGGGAAGAGGCGCTAGACGAGGCTAACTTGTTGCTGATTTTATTCATATATCGCAGGGTTTATCGTGATATTCCCTTAAAAATAGACAGTCCAATTATGGACTGTCTTTTTTTTTGTCTGAATGATAGGGAACAGGATTAAAATACAAAAAAAACGTCTGGAATTCTCCAGACGCTTTTTCTTATAGATGACCCGTACGGGATTCGAACCCGTGTTACCGCCGTGAAAGGGCGGTGTCTTAACCGCTTGACCAACGGGCCAGTACATATTTAATAACAAGTATAGCGGCGGAGGGGATCGAACCCCCGACCTCACGGGTATGAACCGTACGCTCTAGCCAGCTGAGCTACACCGCCAAATGTATCAATCAGACACAAGTAATATCATACAAACTTTTATAGGAAGTGTCAATAAAAAATTGTAAAGTATTTTATGCACCTGAAGGGAGCAATACTTTTTTTAGAAAATGGTCAGAAATCTATGATATATATCCCTATAGTCGTTTTTTAAAACCGTAAAAATATTGTCATATTGCTCCCTATTAATGCCGCATAGCATCAATAAGAACATTTTTATCATAAACAGCTATCTCCGCCATTCCTCGATTTCCCTTATTTTTTGTACAGAATTCACTCATTTCGGAGAAACAAGTCGAACGAAAAAATAAAGCTTGTCTGCGATTTTGACAAACTTTTTTATTTAAGAATTTTATAATGATCTGCAAACAATACGAATCTAAATAGGGAGTGAGCAATATATGCAAAAGGTTGGAAGGTCAATGACAGAGCCGCTCGGGGAAGTTCAGCTTAATCGATCTAAGGTGGATATTGGACAAGCCTTTATCAATTTTCAATTATGGCTGGAGACTTTTTTTCTAAAAAAGGGGTACATCCTTCTGTTTATCGGTTTCTTGCTGGGCAGAGCCTTAATTTTAGCTAAGCTGACCCCTTTTACGCTTCCTTTTTTCGCAGCTGTATATCTATTAAGGAAGGATCGGGCTCCTTTGGCACTTGTTGGACTCACGGCCGGTGCGGCTACACTATCCGTGCAAAATGCTGCATCCGCGTTTAGTATATCTTTTTTACTTTTATTTGTGTTCAGGATCTCAAAAAAGTGGCTAAGTAATGAAATGAAGGCCCTTCCGTTTTATGTTTTTGCGATTTTATTAGTAGGGAAAATAGCGGAAGGTTTTATTCTGACAAGCACGGTCACGCTATATAACGGGATGATGGCGGGAGTAGAGGCTAGTCTCGGATTTATTTTAACCATGATCTTTTTGCAGGGGCTGCCGCTGTTATCCATTAATAAGAGAAGGCAATCCTTAAAGACAGAGGAGATTGTCTGTCTAATTATTATTCTTGCTTCTGTGATGACCGGGACAATTGGCTGGACGATTTACGATTTGTCGATTGAGCATATCATGTCGAGATATTTGGTTTTATTATTTGCCTTTGTTGCAGGAGCAACAGTTGGTTCTACCGTAGGGGTTGTAACGGGCTTAATATTCAGTCTTGCCAATATTTCAAGCTTCTTTCATATGAGTTTGCTGGCCTTTGCCGGCTTACTTGGCGGGCTCTTAAAAGAAGGCAGGAAATTGGGTGTATCTCTAGGACTTCTGATTGCGACATTGTTAATGGGCATGTATGGAGAAGGTAATGGAAATCTTATGATTACCCTTTATGAAACAGGTGCTGCTATTTTTATTTTCCTGGTTACGCCGATCAGCTTGACTTCAAAGCTTGCGAAGCATATACCAGGTACTCCTGAATATGCAGCTGAGCAGCAGCATTATATGAGAAAGATGCGGGATGTTACAGCTCAAAGAGTCTCTCAATTTTCAAACGTGTTTCAAGCTTTATCAAAAAGCTTTTCTAATTATGATGCAACATCCAGCAGGGACGATGATGAAGATCGTGAAATTGATTATTTCTTAAGCAATGTTACTGAAAAGACATGCCAGACATGCTTTAAAAAGGAACATTGCTGGGCAAGGAATTTTAATACAACCTATGATTATATGAAGGATATTATGACAGAAATAGATAGCAGCGATGGAATTGTATCTCCAAAACTAGCAAGAGAATGGGAAAAGCATTGTACACGTTCAAAAAAAGTAACGGAAACGATTCAGCAGGAACTTACTTATCTAAAAGCAAATCAAAAACTGAAGAAGCAAGTGCATGAAAGCAGAAGACTTGTAGCAGATCAGCTGCTGGGTGTTTCAGAGGTAATGGGAGATTTTGCGAAAGAAATACAGCGCGAGAGGGAAAACCATCATAAACAGGAAGAACAGATTCTTGAAGCACTTCAAGAATTCGGAGTAGAAATCGAACAGGTTGACATCTACAGCTTAGAGCAGGGCAATGTGGACATTGATATGGCGATTCCATACTGTAATGGGCATGGAGAATGCGAAAAACTGATTGCACCGATGCTATCGGATATTCTTGGAGAAACCATTCTTGTTGGCAAAGAGGAGTGTGCTGCTTATTCAACCGGATTTTGTCATGTTACGTTCCGTTCAGCGAAAGCATATGCGGTTGAAACGAGTGTGGCCCATGCAGCAAAGGACGGAGGCTTTATTTCTGGTGACAGCCATTCTACGATTGAGCTAGGAAGCGGAAAATATGCGATTGCCATCAGTGATGGAATGGGGAATGGCGAGAGAGCACATATAGAAAGCCAAGAAACACTCGAACTCCTTCAAAAAATCCTGCAATCGGGGATAGAGGAACGGGTAGCGATTAAATCAGTGAATTCCATTTTATCATTAAGGACCACAGATGAGATTTTCTCGACCCTGGATTTAGCCATGATTGACCTGCAAAATGCTGAAGTGAAGTTTTTGAAAATTGGCTCAACACCAAGCTTTGTTAAGCGTGGGTCAAAGGTGATGAAAATACAGGCAAGCAATCTGCCGATGGGAATCATACAAGAGTTTGATGTCGATGTGGTCAGCGAGCAGCTGAAGGCAGGTGACCTATTGATCATGATGAGTGATGGCGTATTTGAAGGGCCAAAACATGTTGAGAATTTCGATTTATGGATGAAGCGGAAAATTACTGAGTTAAAGACCTCAGATCCGCAGGAAGTGGCAGATTTAATTATGGAGGAAGTGATCCGATCCCGCTCCGGCAGAATAGAAGATGATATGACAGTAGTTGTATCGAAAGTTACTCATAATACACCAAAGTGGTCGAGTATTCCAATGCAAAATATGCGCAAGAAGGCAAATTAAGAATAAATTTATTAGGATCTGCTAAATGAAATGAAATCATGTATATTTCTACCTCATACCGTCGAAAATGGTAATAAATTGAGATGGAGGGGAAAATATGAAAACAGGTACATTGAAACAGATTCTGCTGATTACAGACGGCTGCTCCAATCAAGGTGAAGATCCAATTGCAATGGCTGCCTTGGCGAAAGAACAGGGAATTACCGTTAATGTCATTGGTGTTATGGAAAATGATGTGATAGATGAAAAAGGGATGAGTGAAATTGAAGGAATCGCCATGTCAGGCGGCGGAGTGAGTCAGGTTGTTTATGCAAAACAATTATCACAAACGGTTCAAATGGTGACAAGAAAGGCGATGACTCAAACACTTCAAGGAGTCGTTAATAAAGAATTAAAAGAAATTCTAGGGAGTTCTAAAACGGTTGAAGATCTACCGCCTGAGCAAAGAGGCGAGGTCATGGAAGTGGTAGATGAACTCGGTGAAACTGTAGAACTGGAAGTGCTGATCTTAGTTGATACGAGTGCAAGTATGAAACAAAAGCTGCCAACCGTGAAAGAAGCGATATTTGATTTATCATTAAGTTTAAACGCCAGGTCAGGAGATAATCGCTTCTCGGTCTTTGTATTTCCCGGGAAAAAGAAGGATGTCGAGAAGCTGCTTGATTGGACACCAAGGCTGGAGTCATTAAATAGTATTTTTGCTAAGCTGACAGTAGGCGGCATTACGCCAACAGGGCCAGCACTGCGCGAGGCATTGCAATACTTTAAGAAAAAACGGTCGTTAAGGGGACTGCTTTCTCGTGATGATGAATCATTCTATGAAGAGTCAGTTTAACGTTCGCTCCGGCACAGTTATAGAGGGGAAATGGCACAATAACCGTTATGTCATTTTAAAAGAGCTTGGATATGGAGCAAATGGCGTTGTTTACTTGTCAAAGTTTAATAATCAGCAAGTAGCGATTAAAATGAGTGATAACGGGATGTCCATTACATCCGAAGTGAATGTGCTTAAATCATTTGCGAAGGTCCAAGGGTCTGCCCTCGGGCCTTCTTTGCTTGATGTTGATGATTGGGCTGTTAATGGGAAAAACATTTCTTTTTATGTGATGGAATATATTCATGGTCCGGACTTGCTGTCCTTTATTCAGCAAAAGGGTCCGTCATGGACAGCTGTACTGATCCTTCAGCTTTTAAATGATCTGGCAAAGCTTCATGACAGCGGCTGGGTGTTTGGCGATTTAAAGCCAGAAAATTTGATTGTGACGGGCCCGCCCTCCAAGGTGCGCTGTATTGACGTTGGCGGGACGACCATGCAAGGAAGAGCAATCAAGGAATTTACAGAGTTTTATGACAGGGGCTACTGGAATCTCGGTACAAGAAAGGCTGAACCAGGATATGACCTATTTGCGGCAGCTATGATTATGATCAATACAGTTTATCCAAATCGATTTACAAAAAAGACTGGCGGAATAGCGGAATTAAAGGAGAAAGTGCAAACCAGCAAAGAACTAATTCAATATGAAGAGGTTATTTTAAATGCCTTAATGGGTAAATATCTATCAGCTAAAGAAATGAGGCATGCACTACTGGAATCAATGAACAGAAGTGATGCTCCGAGAGCAAGCAGCAGGGTTAATAGAAAATCGCCCCCGCCTGTATCTGGAGGCAGCACGGTTACGCGCACGCAGCAGAACGTCCGGAAAAGGAAAAACGGAGGATTTTTTGAAACAGCCTGTATTGTCGCCGTTATTTCTTGCCTATATTTTCTTTATATTTATGGTCAATTAATTTAAATGAAAGCGCCAAGACTTTGATGCAAAGCATAAGAATGGTATGATTTTAATATAGGTGAATGGGAGTATAAAAGAGGACAGTAATACAGGCAATTCTCCTGCTCATTTATCAATACTGTAAAGAGGAAACGAAGATGCTGGATTCAAAAGTAAAATTATTTCTCAATAGACGGGGCTTTGACCTGCAGCATAAACGCATTGCGGTCGCAGTGTCAGGAGGTCCGGATTCATTAGCGCTGCTCCACTATTTAAAAGAGAAAAGTGCGATCTTTCATATAGAGCTGCTCGCTCTGCATGTCGATCATATGTTCAGAGGGGAAGAATCTTTACAAGATGCGCAATTCGTTGAACAGTTTTGTGAAAAATTAGACATCCCTTTTAAAATGGAGCGCATTGATGTTCCTGCTTATATGAAAGTGACCGGTAAAAGTGGCCAAGTTGCAGCAAGGGAGTGCCGTTATCGCTTTTTTGCTGAAATGATGAAGAACGAAAACTTTACTTATTTGGCACTTGGGCACCACGGGGATGACCAGGCAGAAACGGTTTTAATGCGGCTTGCAAGAGGCAGCACAGGAGCAGCTAGAGCAGGGATTCCCTTTGAGAGAAAATTTGCCGGAGGTTTCATTATCAGACCTTTTTTATGCCTTAGCAGAGAAGAAATAGAAGATTATTGCCGAGAGCATCAATTAAACCCCCGCCGAGATCCTAGCAATGAAAAGGATACGTACAGCAGAAACCGATTTCGCCATCATGTATTGCCGTTTTTGAGACATGAAAACCCGCAAATGCATGAACAGTTCCAGCGATTTAGTGAGGATTTGGAGAGCGATGAGGATCTGCTGCAGGAATTAACTTTCAGAGAAATGAATAAAGTAATGGAGAAGAAAAAAGATAACGAAGTAAGATTAGCCATTGATTTGTTTCTAGATATGCCAATGCCTTTACAAAGAAGAGGGATTCAACTAATATTAAACTATCTTTATAATGAGAAACCATCTTCTTTATCCGCAGTGCATATTGAAAATGTTTTTTCTTTAATCCGTAATCCTCACCCATCAGGAGTCCTGCATTTGCCAGGTGGATTGATTGTTAAACGCTCGTATAGGGAATGTAGTTTTTCATTTCAAACGAAAGACTTGCCACAGTCATCCTATCATTATGAGTTATCTGAACCTGGGAAAATTGATCTTCCAAATGGCAGCAGTATTGAATTTGAGTTTACCTGCAGCCAACATGCGAAAGATCATTCCGGATCCCTCCTTTTATCTGCTGACAGTATTCCCATGCCACTCATTATCCGAACGAGAAAAAATGGAGATCGAATTGATTTAAGAGGAATGAAAGGAACAAAAAAGATTAAAGATATCTTTATTGATCAAAAAGTTCCAAGGGATGAAAGGGATCAATGGCCGGTACTGACAGATGCAACAGGGAAAATTCTTTGGCTCCCGGGTTTAAGAAAGTCTGATGAGCCTATGCTGGGTGATGCTCATTCTTGTTATATTCTTTTAAAATACATAAAGCAATGATCTTCTAGGGGGCACAAAAATGAAAAATGATATTGAAAAGGTACTGATTTCAGAGGAAGAGCTGCAAGAAAAAATCGCTACTCTTGCAAAAGAGCTTACAGATGAATATCAAGATCGTTTCCCGCTTGCAATCGGTGTGTTAAAAGGAGCAATGCCTTTTATGAGTGACCTGCTCAAACGCATGGATACATACTTGGAAATGGACTTTATGGATGTTTCCAGTTACGGAAACTCCACTGTTTCTTCTGGTGAAGTAAAAATTCTAAAAGATCTTGATACTTCAGTAGAGGGCCGTGACATTCTTATTCTTGAGGATATAATTGACAGCGGCTTAACATTAAGCTATTTAGTAGAGCTTTTCCGCTACAGAAAAGCAAAATCCATCAAGATTGTAACGCTATTGGATAAACCTACTGGAAGAAAAGTAGACATTAAAGCAGATTATGTCGGCTTTATTGTTCCAGATGAATTCGTTGTTGGCTATGGTTTAGATTATGCTGAAAGATACCGCAACCTACCATATATTGGGGTTCTTAAACCAGAGGTATACAGCAGCAACGATTAAGAGAAAGATAAAAGGAAATAATCTTGGTAAGCCCTTTACTTACAGCATGAATTGGCCCGGTGTGAAAAGTGTAAATATTTGAATTGGCACGATTTTCTATGATACTATACTATGTAGTTTGTTTACCGTGGGAGGAGGTAAGGGATGAATCGGATCTTCCGTAATACCATCTTTTATTTATTAATATTTTTAGTGATTATAGGGGTTGTCAGCTTCTTTAATGGCGGCAACGAACCAACAGAACCAATGAGCTATGATGATTTTGTTCAAAACCTTGAAAGTGGTGCAATTGAATCAGTTTCACTGCAGCCTGAAAGAGGCGTGTTTGCCGTAACAGGTAAATTAACATCTCAAGATGAAGGTGAACAATTCATTACGTATGTAGCTAATAGCGATTCAGTACTTACTCGAATTGATGCATTAGCAGCAGGGAATGAATCAGAAGTGAATATTCAGCCTGCTAAGGAAACAAGCGGCTGGGTGACATTTTTCACCTCAATCATTCCATTTATCATTATTTTTATCCTGTTCTTCTTCCTTTTAAATCAAGCACAGGGCGGCGGCAGCCGAGTAATGAATTTTGGGAAGAGCAAAGCAAAGCTTTATGATGAAAGCAAGAAAAAAGTACGTTTTAAAGACGTTGCTGGTGCAGATGAAGAGAAGCAAGAGCTTGTAGAGGTTGTTGACTTCTTGAAGGATCCGCGCAAATTTGCTGAACTCGGTGCAAGAATCCCTAAAGGAATCCTTTTAGTCGGACCTCCGGGAACTGGTAAAACATTGCTTGCACGTGCTGCGGCAGGTGAAGCTGGTGTGCCATTCTTCTCAATCAGCGGATCTGACTTTGTGGAAATGTTTGTCGGTGTCGGTGCATCTCGTGTTCGTGACTTGTTTGAAAATGCGAAGAAAAATGCGCCATGTATTATCTTTATTGATGAGATTGATGCAGTTGGACGTCAGCGTGGAGCCGGACTTGGCGGCGGTCACGATGAGCGTGAACAAACGCTGAACCAATTGCTAGTTGAAATGGATGGCTTCGGTGCAAACGAAGGTATTATTATCATCGCAGCAACTAACCGTCCAGATATTCTTGATCCTGCCTTATTGCGTCCAGGACGTTTTGACCGTCAAATTACGGTTGACCGACCAGATGTAACAGGCCGTGAAGCGGTATTAAGAGTACATGCACGCAATAAACCGCTTGATGAATCAGTTAACTTAAAATCCATTGCACAGCGGACACCAGGCTTTTCTGGAGCTGACCTTGAAAACTTATTAAACGAAGCGGCGCTAGTAGCTGCTCGCCGAAATAAGAAGAAGGTAGACATGGAGGACGTGGACGAAGCGACAGACCGCGTTATTGCTGGTCCATCGAAGAAGAGCCGTGTCATTTCAAAGAAAGAAAGAAATATTGTTGCATTCCACGAAGCTGGTCATACAGTGATCGGAGTTGTGCTTGATGAAGCAGAAATGGTTCATAAGGTAACGATTGTACCTAGAGGCCAGGCAGGCGGATACGCTGTTATGCTTCCAAAAGAAGATCGTTATTTCATGACAAAACCAGAATTGCTTGATAAAATTGTCGGCTTGCTTGGCGGACGTGTTGCTGAGGAGATTGTGTTTGGAGAAGTGAGCACAGGTGCTCATAACGACTTCCAAAGAGCAACAGGCATTGCTCGCCGAATGGTAACAGAATTCGGTATGAGTGATAAGCTTGGACCGCTTCAATTTGGTCAATCCGGGGGCGGGCAAGTATTCCTTGGCAGAGACTTCAATAATGAACAAAACTATTCGGATGCTATTGCATACGAAATTGATTTAGAAATTCAGCGTATTATTAAGGAGTCTTATGAAAGATGTAAGCAGCTTCTTACTGAACACCGCGAGAAGCTAGACCTTATTGCCAATACGCTATTAGATGTTGAGACGCTTGACGCTGAACAAATTAAACACCTTGTTGATCATGGAACACTTCCAGATCGCTCAGCTAAAAAAATCGAAACTTCTAATGATGTGAAAGTAAACATCAACATGAAAAAAGAAGAAACAACAGGTGAAGGTGAAATCACAGAAAGCAGAGAGAATACTTCTCCTGAAGAATCTGTTGATCCGCCAGCCATCGATGAAGAGCGCAAATAGATAGCAGAATGCCCCAATGCCATTGACATTGGGGCATTTTTTCATTCCTTCACAGTATATCAATTCCGCAGAGCTCCTGCTGTTTCTCTTCCTGCGATTTTTCAATTACACGATCAGTTGTTAGTTATGGTATGATGTTTGCAGTATAATAGGCAAGAATAAAAATAAAGTGGTGAGAATGGTGATTTTTGTTTTTGATGTAGGCAACACGAACATTGTGCTTGGAGTATATGACAAGGATGTGTTAAAACATCACTGGCGTATTGAAACAAACCGTAATAAAACAGAAGATGAATATGGAATGATGGTTAAATCATTATTTGATCATGCAGGATTAAGCTTTAATGAGATCGATGGCATTATTATTTCATCGGTTGTTCCGCCCATTATGTTTTCGCTTGAAAGAATGTGCCAAAAATATTTTCAGCTCAAACCTTTAGTTGTTGGACCTGGGATTAAAACAGGTTTAAATATAAAATACGAGAATCCTCGTGAAGTAGGGGCAGACCGAATTGTAAATGCGGTTGCTGCTATACATGAATATGGAAGCCCGCTTGTTGTAGTTGATTTTGGAACAGCTACTACGTACTGCTATATAAATGAACATAAACAGTATATGGGAGGCGCGATTGCCCCTGGAATAGGCATTTCAACAGAGGCTCTATATTCGAGGGCTGCTAAGCTTCCTCGTATTGAAATTGCCCGTCCTGATGGAGTTGTTGGCAAAAATACAGTTTCTGCTATGCAGGCTGGTATTTTTTACGGCTATGTTGGACAAGTTGAAGGAATTGTAAAAAGAATGAAGGACGAATCAGCCGTTGCGCCAACAGTCATTGCAACGGGAGGTCTAGCTACATTAATAGCAAAGGAATCCACGATGATTGATATTGTTGATCCTTTTTTAACCTTAAAAGGATTACAGCTTATTTATAAACGCAACATGGATAGTATAAAAGATAAGGCATAAACGATTGCCATAGGGGCTGTTGTAAAATGCTCTTATGACATCTGAATAAAGGAGATTGAAATATGAGTGATTATTTAATTAAGGCACTTGCCTACAACGGACAAGTTCGGGCATACGCAGTATCATCCACAGAAACCATCGGAGAAGCACAGCGCCGTCATCAAACATGGCCAACTGCTTCAGCAGCTTTAGGAAGAGCAATGTCTGCATCTGTAATGATGGGTGCTATGCTAAAAGGCGAGGAGAAAATCACGGTTAAAATTGAGGGTGGCGGTCCGCTTGGTCCTGTCTTAGTGGATGCCAATGCAAAAGGGGAAGTGCGCGGTTATGTGACACATCCTCAAGTACACTTTGATCTAAATGCACAAGGAAAACTGGACGTTCGTCGAGCTGTTGGAACAGAAGGATTTTTAACGGTCATAAAAGATATTGGAATGCGTGAACATTTTACTGGTCAAGTACCAATCGTTTCTGGTGAGCTAGGAGAAGATTTCACCTATTATTTTGCTTCTTCAGAACAAGTGCCTTCTTCTGTTGCGGTTGGTGTGCTTGTCAATCCTGATAACACCATTTTAGCTGCTGGCGGTTTTATTATTCAGCTGCTTCCAGGTGTAGAGGAAGAGGTTATTTCACATATCGAGAAACGTCTGACTCAAATCGATCCTGTCTCTAAAATGATTGAAAAGGGCTTAACACCAGAACAAATTTTAGAAGAGGTGCTAGGCAAAGACGAAGTAAAGGTTCTGGAGAAAATGCCTGTAGCCTTTACATGCACTTGTTCAAAAGACCGTTTTTCAAATGCGATCGTAACACTTGGAGCGGAAGAGATCACAGATATGATCGAATCAGATGGACAAGCTGAGGTACAATGTCATTTTTGCAATGAAATCTATGTCTTTTCTAAGGAAGAGCTAGAGGAAATGAGAGAGGCTGCGCAGGCTAAATAGAACTAAACATTTGTGCCAACGGACTGTGCTTAGCTTTAGCGTTTTTCTATAGGGAGAGGGAAAAATGAAAAAACAGCATTTATGGCTGATTATTGCTGCTTTAATCATAACAAATGGCGTCACTCTCACCTTTCTTCTTTCCGGTGAAAGCAAAAAGGGAAGTGAGGTTGTCGCAACCATCGGCAATCAGGAAATAACAAGACAAGAATGGCTCAGTGAGATTGAATTAAAATATGGAAAAGATGTATTAGATGAACTGGTAAGTGAAGAGGTTATTAGTCAAGCTGGAGAAAAATATGATATTTCCATTTCACAGGAAGATATTGATCGTGAAATGAAAATGATGAAAAGCGCATATGGTCCAGCAGGTGATTACTCCCTATATGATGAAGAGAAGCTTGCTGAGCAAATCGAAAACAGTTTGATTTTAGAAGAGCTGCTGACAAAAGATGCGGATATTTCAGAGGAAGAATTGGAACGGTATTATGAAGAAAACCGTTCAATGTTTACGTTTCCTGACTCTTATCATATTTCTAAAATTGTTGTAAAAACCAAAGAAGAAGCAGAGCAGACAATGCAAGAGCTTGAACAGGGGTCCAGCTTCTCAGTACTGGCAATGGAACGCTCGATTGATGAGTTCACCGCAGGCCAAGGTGGAGACGCTGGATTTGTCGGTGCTGATACCGAACATGTTAGTGATTTAATGCTTGGAGAAATAAGTTCACTAAAGCCTGGTGAGTGGAGCGAAGCAATTGAAGTTGAGGACGGGTATGCGATTGTGCTGCTTCATGAGTATATGGAAGAAGAGTCCTATGATTATCAGGATGTAAAAGCACAAATCCGCCGTCAGCTGGCTATTGAGCAGATGGATACACCAGTGTCTGCAAGGCCTTTCTGGGATGAAGCAGAAGTAGAATGGTTTTATGATGAAACACAATAACACGGAGACAAACTCCGTGTTATTTTTTTCTGTTAAAACGGAAAGAATCTCATTTGCAGGAGTATGATATATACTAGGCTGGTGCTTACTTTTTTATCATAAAAAAGTGCTGCAACCCTGCAAAATAATTGACTTTTCAGTCATCAATTGGTAAGTTTTAATAAAACCAATAAAAATACTCGGAATAAGAGGTGGGAATATGGTACGTGTAGCAAATTCAATTACTGAATTAGTTGGACAGACGCCAATTGTAAAGTTAAACCGGATTGTTGAAGATGAATCTGCTGAAGTTTATCTAAAATTAGAATACATGAACCCTGGCAGCAGTGTAAAAGACCGAATTGCTCTTGCAATGATTGAAGCAGCAGAAGAAAACGGTGGTCTTAAAGAAGGAGATACCATCATAGAGCCGACAAGTGGAAACACTGGAATTGGATTGGCGATGGTGGCTGCTGCAAAAGGATACAAAAGCATTCTCGTTATGCCGGAAACAATGAGCATGGAGCGCCGCAACCTGCTTCGTGCATATGGAGCGGAATTAGTTTTAACTCCAGGACCTGAAGGCATGGGCGGAGCGATCCGCAAAGCTGAAGAGCTATCAAAGGAACATGGCTACTTTATGCCGCAGCAGTTTAAAAATGAATCAAACCCAGAAGTTCACCGTTTAACAACAGGCAAGGAAATTACCGAGCAAATGGGCGATCAGCTTGACGCATTTATTTCAGGAATCGGTACAGGTGGAACGATTACCGGTGCAGGTGAAGTGCTTAAAGAGAAATATGAAAATATTAAAATTTACGCAGTTGAGCCTTCTGATTCTCCTGTTCTATCTGGAGGAAAGCCGGGTCCGCATAAAATCCAAGGAATTGGAGCTGGATTTGTTCCTGATATTTTAAATACAAAAATCTATGATGAAATTATTAAGGTCGAAAATGAAACAGCTTTTGAATATGCCCGCCGTGCAGCCAAGGAAGAAGGAATTCTAGGAGGCATTTCATCTGGAGCAGCCATTTATGCGGCTTTACAGGTTGCAAAAGAGCTAGGCAAAGGTAAAAAAGTTCTTGCCATCATTCCAAGTAATGGTGAGAGATATTTAAGCACACCGCTGTATCAATTTGAAAATGAATAAGATTGTTCACTAGAGTGTATTAGGCAGCTTTCTCAGAAAGCTGTCTTTTTGCTGCTTAAGGAATGGTACATTCATGATTTAAGCAATTGCTCTGATGTAATACCGCACTTCTTATAAACCTATAAAGCAAAGGGTAATGTGAAAGTTATGGAATTTACTTTTATAGCAGGCTCCTTCCAAAACAATATTCGCTTGCTAAAAACATGTTATTATTTAGATGGTTATACTTATCTTAAAGAGGGTGTTTTAATGGGGTATAAGATATACGCAAGAAAGGAATCCATTTCATATAAACAATTCTACAGCAGTTATAGGTTCCTCTCAGAATCATGTGTACAGCATGTTATTCTGGAAAGCGGCAGAGGCGGAAGATACAGTATTGCTGCTTTTGAGCCTGAAGTGATTTTGAAGGGGAAAGACCATCAGCTTGAGATTGTAACAGGCGAGAAAAAAGAAATTATCAAAGGGAATCCGCTTCATAGTATGAAACAGTGGCTGGAAGCATATAAAGTTGAACCGATCAGAGAACTCCCCGATTTTCAAGGTGGAGCAATTGGATATATTAGTTATGAGTATGGTCGTTACATTGAAAAGCTGCCTGCTCTTTCGGAAGATGATCTTCATTTACCGGACATTCATTTTTTAATTCACAATGAGTGGTTTGTATATGATCATCAAGAGGAAGTAATGTGGATGTTATTGCTATATAAAGAGGAAGAAGCGGACAAGCTGCCTGAACGTGAAGCTTTATGGCTGAAGCGGTGGCGAGGATCTGCTGAAGTGCATGAGGAACCGAAGCATCATGATCCTCCTGAACAGCGCCTGGAAGTATCCATGAGTGAGGAAGAGTTTATAAAGGCAGTTGAAAGAATACAAGAATACATAGCTGCTGGAGACGTTTTTCAGGTCAATTTGTCTGTTCGTCAAAGTAAGCCGCTAAATGTGAAAGCGATTGAGGTATATGATCAGCTTAGAGTCCTTAATCCTTCCCCGTATATGGGATATTTTCAAACAGATGAATATGAGCTTGTCAGCGGGTCACCTGAGCTGCTCGTGAAAAAGAAAGGCAGCACGGTCAGCACAAGGCCGATTGCCGGTACCAGATCTCGAGGAAAAGATGAACTTGAGGACATCCGGCTTGCAAATGAATTGATTGAAAATGAGAAGGAGCGGGCGGAGCATGTGATGCTTGTTGATCTTGAACGAAATGATCTTGGCAGAGTCTGTGAATATGGAACAGTCGAAGTGGACGAGTTTATGGTCATTGAAAAGTACTCACACGTCATGCACATTGTTTCGAATGTTAAAGGAAAGATTGCTGAAGGAAAGCATGGTGTTGATCTAATTGATGCAGCTTTTCCGGGAGGTACGATTACTGGGGCTCCAAAGGTCCGTACGATGGAAATCATTGAGGAACTCGAACCGGTGCGCCGGGGAGTTTATACAGGTTCATTAGGATGGATGAATTTCAGCGGCGATCTTGAATTAAATATCATTATTCGCACGATGCTTATAAAAGATGACATGGCTCATGTGCAGGCAGGAGCTGGAATTGTCATCGACTCTAATCCGAAAAATGAATATAAAGAATCGATGAAGAAGGCAATTGCTCTATGGAAAGCAAAAGAAGCAGCAGAAGAAGCTAAAGGAGCATTACAATGATTTTAATGATCGATAACTACGATTCATTCACGTATAACCTCGTTCAATATTTAGGTGAAATGGGACATGAATTAGTTGTAAAACGAAACGATGAAATTTCAATCGAAGAGATTAGAAACCTGAAGCCAGATTATATTATGATTTCCCCAGGGCCGTGCAGCCCCAATGAGGCAGGTATAAGCTTAGAAGTGATCACTGCTTTTGCAGGGGTTATTCCGATCTTTGGTGTTTGTTTAGGACAGCAGGCTATTGCCCAGGCATTCGGAGGAGAAGTAGTGCGTGCGGAAAAGCTGATGCATGGGAAAACATCTCCTGTTTATCATGATGGTCAGACGGTCTTTCATACACTGTCAAACCCGTTTACGGCGACAAGATACCACTCGTTAATTGTTAAAAAAGAAACCTTGCCATCCTGCCTGGAAGTATCAGCTTGGACAGATGAAGGAGAAATTATGGCCATTCGCCATAAAGAGCTTCCAGTGGAGGGAGTGCAATTCCACCCTGAATCGATCATGACCGCTGAAGGGAAGGATTTGCTGAGAAATTTCTTCTGTACAGGAGTTACTGAAGTAAAAGAGGTGTAGGTATGTATATCTATTTAAATGGCCAAATGGTTAAGCAAGAGGAAGCTTTGATCTCTCCTTTTGACCATGGATTTTTATATGGAATGGGCCTCTTTGAGACGTTTCGGATCTATGACGGGCATCCCTTTTTGCTGAAAGATCACTTAGAGCGCCTCCGCCATGGACTAGAGACTATGAATATCCGCAGTCAGTTCAGTGATGAAGGAGTACAAACTGTATTAGAAGAGTTGCTGGAGAAAAACCAAATATCTAATGCTTATATTCGTATGAATGTTTCCGCAGGTGCAGGTGAAATTGGTTTAAGAGCGGCACCGTATTCTGAACCGAATATGATTATTTTTGCAAAGGAATTACCTGAACAAGCTGTTACTCATGAAAAAGAGATTGTGGTATTAAATCTCCGGCGCAATACGCCTGAAGGTGAAATAAGGTTAAAATCTCACCATTATATGAACAATCTTTTAGCTAAACAAGAGTTAGGTGATGACTCAAAAAAGGAAGGGCTGTTTTTAACAGAAGGCGGATTTGCCGCAGAAGGAATTGCATCTAATATCTTTTGGATAAAGGGGGAAACACTTTACTCTCCCTCAGTCGATTTAGGTATTTTAAATGGAATTACGCGTCTATTCGTGATGAGGCTTGCTGAAAAGAACGGACTATCAGTTGAGGAGGGGCACTATTTGCCTTCAGCTCTTACCGAGGCAGATGAGATATTTGTAACCAATTCTATTCAGGAGATTGTCCCGGTTTCAGCTTTTGAAAATGGTGTAATGCCGGGTATGGATGGAAAGTATACGATGCTTTTATCCTATCAGTATAAGAGTTTAACCTCGCAGCTGTTAAGCCGGCATGAATTATAGGAGGGCAAAGAATGCAAAAAAATAGTTTAAACTGTGGTCCCTATACTCTGGATTATGGCAAGAAAACGCTGATTATGGGGATTTTGAATACCACACCAGACTCTTTTTCAGATGGAGGAAAATATAACCATGCAGAAGCGGCGGTTATCAGGGCGCAGGAGATGGTGGATGCTGGAGCAGATATCATTGATATCGGCGGAGAGTCGACAAGACCGGGACATACGGCTGTTTCAGTAGAGGAAGAACTTCAGAGAGTCATTCCAGTGATTGAAGCTGTCTCTTCTAAAGTTAAAGTTCCTATTTCAGTGGATACATATAAGGCGGAAGTCGCCAAACAGGCGATCAAAGCTGGAGCTCATATTATTAATGATGTGTGGGGAGCGAAAGCGGACGAAGGCATGGCCACTGTTGCAGCGGATACGGGAGCACCGATTGTCCTCATGCATAATCGTACTGATATGTCTTACACTGACTTTCACAGGGATGTCCTAAATGACTTATTTGAAAGCATCATGCTTGCCAAAAAGGCAGGAGTAAAGGATGAACAAATCATTCTCGATCCGGGCATTGGTTTTGCAAAGGATTTAACATACAACCTTGAAATGATGAGGAATCTGGATAAGCTTGTCGATATCGGCTATCCGGTTTTGCTGGGCACGTCTAAAAAGAGCATAATCGGACAAGTGCTTAATTTGCCGATAAACGAGCGCACCGAAGGCACTGGAGCGACAATATGCTATGGCATACAGAAGGGCTGCCAAATCATTCGCATTCATGATGTGAAGGAAATGGCGAGAATGGCTAAAATGATGGATGCTCTTTGCGGAAAGGGTGAATATAATGGATAAAATCTATGTGAATAAGATGAATTTTTATGGATATCATGGCGTTTTTCCTGAAGAAACAAAGCTAGGGCAGCGATTTATCGTGGATTTAACGGTAGAAACAGACTTGCGCCAGGCCGGAAAAACCGATCGGCTTGATGATTCAATTAACTATGGGGAGCTTTATGAAGTTTGTAAGCAAATTGTGGAGGGGAAGCCTTATAAGCTTGTTGAAGCGGTAGCTGAATCAATTGCTGAAGCTTTATTACTGCGTTTCAGTGCAATTGATTTTCTTACGGTAAAAGTAATTAAGCCAGATCCTCCTATTCCAGGACATTATGAATCCGTTGCAGTAGAGATTACGAGGTCCCGGTCATGAACACTGCTTTTATTTCTTTGGGCTCTAATATAGGAGACCGATTCTCTTATTTGCAGGATGCCATTGAAATGTTAACGTCAAATAAAAAAATAAATATGGTAAATTACTCCTCTGTTTATGAAACAGATCCGGTGGGCTATGAAGATCAAGATCGGTTTCTAAATATGGTCATCCAGGTAGATACGGAACTTAGTCCTTATGAATTGTTAGAAACATGCTTGGCGGCTGAGCAGGAACTTGGAAGAAAACGGCTGATCAAATGGGGTCCCCGGACAATAGACCTTGACATCCTGCTATATAATCAAGAAAATATTGAATCAGAGAAGCTAACTGTTCCTCATCCTCGGATACAAGAAAGAGCTTTTGTTATGATACCTCTTTTAGAGATAAAGCCTGACATCACCCTTCCGGCGATGGACATGCCTCTGCGTATATTGGCTGAGGAGATTCCAGACAAAAAAGGAGTTCAAATATGGAAGCGGAAAAATGGGGAAGACGCATTCGCGCTTTTCGAAAGCTGAAGGGTTTTACACAAGAAACCTTTGCGCGCGAAATTGGAATATCAGTATCAATCCTCGGGGAAATTGAGAGAGGAAATAGGATGCCGAGCGAGCAGCTCCTTATGAAGATCAGTGAGGTGCTGAAAACGTCATTAGATGAGATTGCACCAAAGGAATAATAATAGATAAAGAAGGAGGTATCACTATGCTTAAAATTGGCGATATTGAAATGAAAAACCGAGTTGTGCTGGCACCAATGGCTGGCATCTGCAACTCTGCTTTTCGTCTGACGGTTAAAGAATTTGGTGCCGGCCTGGTTTGTGCGGAAATGGTTAGTGATAAAGGCATTGTTTTTCAAAATGAAAAAACGTTAAATATGCTCTATATCGACGAACAGGAAAAGCCGCTTAGTCTGCAGATTTTTGGCGGAGAGAAAGATACGCTTGTACAAGCTGCCAAATTTGTTGACCAAAATACCAATGCGGATATCATTGATATAAACATGGGCTGCCCGGTGCCGAAAATCACAAAATGTGATGCGGGTGCAAAGTGGCTATTAGACCCGGATAAAATCTATGAAATGGTTGCAGCGGTAACAGATGCTGTTGAAAAGCCGGTTACAGTAAAAATGCGAATGGGATGGGATGATAACCATATTTATGCTGTCCGTAATGCACAGGCAATTGAACGGGCTGGCGGGAAAGCTGTTTCCCTTCATGGCCGTACACGCGTGCAGATGTATGAAGGAACAGCAAACTGGGACATTATCCGTGAAGTAAAGCAAAGCATTGGGATTCCGCTCATTGGGAATGGTGATGTGAAAACACCTCAGGATGCAAAGCGGATGCTTGATGAAACTGGCTGTGACGGTGTCATGATTGGACGGGCAGCCTTAGGGAATCCTTGGATGATCTATCAGACGGTAAAATATTTGGATTCAGGCGAATTGATCGACGAACCATCAGTGCGAGAAAAAATGGATGTATGTATCCTGCATCTTGACCGCCTGGCTGCATTGAAGGGCGAGCATATTGCGGTAAGAGAGATGAGAAAGCATACCGCGTGGTACCTGAAGGGGATCCGCGGAAATGCAAGATTCCGCAATGCTGTTAATGAAAGTGATACTCGTGATGAACTTGTTGCCATTTTAAATGCTATTGTCTTGGATGCAGAAGAAAAAGAGCGCATGGAGTCACAGGTTGGCTAATGCTGTTTGACATGGAAAATTTCTTTGCCTATAATAGCTTTGATTAGACAACTGCCAGTGGATGAACTGGCAGTTTTTTATTATCCAGGCTGGAAAATGCTTTTCAACTTCAAGTTTATTGGAAATAAAAGTACTAGAACATTCAATTTTTAATCAATTATGCTGTCTGTTTGAATCATATTGTGTAAAATAATAAACATGTACTGAAAATGTGATACTTCGCCTAGTGCGTTACATATTTCACGAATGAAAAAATGGAGATGATATAAGTGAGTCAGAGTCATGAAGAATTAAATGACCAATTAAGAGTAAGACGCGAAAAAATGCAAAACTTGCGTGATAAAGGAATGGATCCTTTCGGCAAACGCTTTGACCGTTCACATCAATCCGATGTATTAATAGATCAGTATGGCGGTCTTGAAAAAGAAGAGATTGAAGAGAAGAGTGTTTCTGTCACACTAGCGGGCAGAATTATGACAAAGCGCGGAAAAGGGAAAGCTGGATTTGCTCATATCCAGGATCTGACTGGCCAAATTCAGATCTATGTCCGCAAGGATGCGATTGGTGAAGAAAGCTACGCTATCTTTGAAACTGCTGATCTTGGGGATATTGTAGGGGTTACTGGTACACTTTTTAAAACTAAAGTAGGGGAGCTTTCAATTAAAGTAGAAGAATTTGTTCTTTTAACAAAATCTCTGCGTCCGCTTCCTGAAAAGTTCCATGGACTTAAGGATGTTGAGCAGCGCTATCGTCAGCGTTACCTTGACCTTATTATGAGCCAGGAAAGTAAAGCAACATTTGTAGCCAGAAGCCGCATTATCCAAGAAATGAGACGCTATCTTGATTCTAATGGTTATCTTGAAGTGGAAACACCAATGATGCATTCAATTGCTGGCGGAGCTTCTGCAAGACCATTTATTACACATCACAATGCTCTGGACATGCAGCTTTATATGCGTATTGCCATCGAACTTCATCTTAAAAGACTGATTGTTGGCGGACTTGAGAAGGTTTATGAAATCGGCCGTGTTTTCCGAAACGAAGGAGTATCTACTCGTCATAACCCTGAGTTTACGATGATTGAGCTGTATGAAGCATATGCGGATTACAGAGATATCATGAGTCTGACAGAAAACATGATTGCTCATATTGCAAAACAGGTTCTTGGCACAACGGTTATTCAGTATGGTGACTATGAAGTAGACTTAACACCGGAATGGACAAGACTTCATATGGTAGATGCCATTAAAGAATATACAGGGGTAGACTTCTGGAAAGAAATGAGCAAGGAAGAAGCGGGTGCTCTTGCGAAGGAGCATGGTGTTGAAATTACAGAACATATGCAATACGGGCATATTGTAAATGAATTCTTTGAACAAAAAGTAGAAGAGAAGTTAATTCAGCCAACCTTTATTTACGGTCACCCGGTTGAAATCTCTCCTCTTGCAAAGAAAAACGATGAAGATCCGCGTTTTACAGATCGTTTTGAGTTATTCATTGTGGCTCGCGAACATGCTAATGCTTTCACGGAGCTCAATGATCCAATTGATCAGCGTGAA
The DNA here is from genome assembly GCF_001636345.1 of Cytobacillus gottheilii. Taxonomy (GTDB): domain Bacteria; phylum Bacillota; class Bacilli; order Bacillales; family Cytobacillaceae; genus Cytobacillus; species Cytobacillus gottheilii. Next base: position 98,862 of record NZ_KV440945.1, on the reverse strand, counting down.
CGATTCGAAGCACAATTAAAAGAGCGTGAGCAGGGTAATGATGAAGCACATATGATGGATGATGACTTTATTGAAGCATTAGAGTATGGTATGCCGCCAACAGGCGGACTGGGGATCGGCATCGATCGTCTAGTCATGCTCTTAACAAACTCTCCTTCTATTAGAGACGTGCTTTTATTCCCGTTAATGCGTCACCGCTAATCTATAGTATAGGAAAAGACAGGGCAGATGCTCTGTCTTTTTTCTTTATATAAGAAGGTGTGAGTCAAGGCCATCTATTATTGAAGTAGTTAGTTTAGATTCTTCTTATCTTATAAATTGGTGTAGTGAATTATATGAATATTTTTTTATTATCATTTATGAAAAAAAGTTTAATAAACATGTTGCACACTCGTCAGTATGGTGGTATATTAATATCTGTTGCTGCGAGAGAGCGGCACAAACGAAAAAATAAATTAAAAAAGTTGTTGACTTGATCATCTGGTTGTGATAATATTTAAAAGTCGCACTCGTGACAAACAAACAACAAAAATTGCTCTTTGAAAACTGAACGAACAATAAAACGTCAACGTTTAAAAAAGATTCTTCGGAATCAACAATGTACATTATGTACACAAGAGCTAATCAACTCTTTCTTGGAGAGTTTGATCCTGGCTCAGGACGAACGCTGGCGGCGTGCCTAATACATGCAAGTCGAGCGGACAGATGGGAGCTTGCTCCCTGAAGTCAGCGGCGGACGGGTGAGTAACACGTGGGCAACCTGCCTGTAAGACTGGGATAACTTCGGGAAACCGGAGCTAATACCGGATAATGCTTTTGGACTCATGTCCTTAAGCTGAAAGATGGTTTCGGCTATCACTTACAGATGGGCCCGCGGCGCATTAGCTAGTTGGTGAGGTAACGGCTCACCAAGGCAACGATGCGTAGCCGACCTGAGAGGGTGATCGGCCACACTGGGACTGAGACACGGCCCAGACTCCTACGGGAGGCAGCAGTAGGGAATCTTCCGCAATGGACGAAAGTCTGACGGAGCAACGCCGCGTGAGTGATGAAGGTTTTCGGATCGTAAAACTCTGTTGTTAGGGAAGAACAAGTACCGGAGTAACTGCCGGTACCTTGACGGTACCTAACCAGAAAGCCACGGCTAACTACGTGCCAGCAGCCGCGGTAATACGTAGGTGGCAAGCGTTGTCCGGAATTATTGGGCGTAAAGCGCGCGCAGGCGGTCCTTTAAGTCTGATGTGAAAGCCCACGGCTCAACCGTGGAGGGTCATTGGAAACTGGGGGACTTGAGTGCAGAAGAGGAGAGTGGAATTCCACGTGTAGCGGTGAAATGCGTAGAGATGTGGAGGAACACCAGTGGCGAAGGCGACTCTCTGGTCTGTAACTGACGCTGAGGCGCGAAAGCGTGGGGAGCGAACAGGATTAGATACCCTGGTAGTCCACGCCGTAAACGATGAGTGCTAAGTGTTAGAGGGTTTCCGCCCTTTAGTGCTGCAGCAAACGCATTAAGCACTCCGCCTGGGGAGTACGGCCGCAAGGCTGAAACTCAAAGGAATTGACGGGGGCCCGCACAAGCGGTGGAGCATGTGGTTTAATTCGAAGCAACGCGAAGAACCTTACCAGGTCTTGACATCCTCTGACACTCCTAGAGATAGGACGTTCCCCTTCGGGGGACAGAGTGACAGGTGGTGCATGGTTGTCGTCAGCTCGTGTCGTGAGATGTTGGGTTAAGTCCCGCAACGAGCGCAACCCTTGATCTTAGTTGCCAGCATTCAGTTGGGCACTCTAAGGTGACTGCCGGTGACAAACCGGAGGAAGGTGGGGATGACGTCAAATCATCATGCCCCTTATGACCTGGGCTACACACGTGCTACAATGGATGGTACAAAGGGCTGCAAGACCGCGAGGTTTAGCCAATCCCATAAAACCATTCTCAGTTCGGATTGCAGGCTGCAACTCGCCTGCATGAAGCCGGAATCGCTAGTAATCGCGGATCAGCATGCCGCGGTGAATACGTTCCCGGGCCTTGTACACACCGCCCGTCACACCACGAGAGTTTGTAACACCCGAAGTCGGTGGGGTAACCTTTTGGAGCCAGCCGCCTAAGGTGGGACAGATGATTGGGGTGAAGTCGTAACAAGGTAGCCGTATCGGAAGGTGCGGCTGGATCACCTCCTTTCTAAGGATGAAATGAAGTTTATCTTCATTAAAAGACGTCTTTATTTGTTCGTTCAGTTTTGAGAGAGCAATCTCTCACTGCTAGAATTCAATTGCTTTGTGATTGAATCAGTAGTCTTGTTCCTTGAAAACTAGATAATGCAATATAGAAGAAGATTACCAAGTAATCGCCATCTTAGTTTTTTCTCTCTTATTTATTTTAAGTAAGAGCAATAACCATAAACATTGGTTAAGTTAGAAAGGGCGCACGGTGAATGCCTTGGCACTAGGAGCCGATGAAGGACGGTACTAACACCGATATGCTTCGGGGAGCTGTAAGTAAGCTTTGATCCGGAGATTTCC
>NZ_KV440945.1:15000-96329 GCF_001636345.1 Cytobacillus gottheilii | reverse complement strand
TTAGCCAATCCCATAAAACCATTCTCAGTTCGGATTGCAGGCTGCAACTCGCCTGCATGAAGCCGGAATCGCTAGTAATCGCGGATCAGCATGCCGCGGTGAATACGTTCCCGGGCCTTGTACACACCGCCCGTCACACCACGAGAGTTTGTAACACCCGAAGTCGGTGGGGTAACCTTTTGGAGCCAGCCGCCTAAGGTGGGACAGATGATTGGGGTGAAGTCGTAACAAGGTAGCCGTATCGGAAGGTGCGGCTGGATCACCTCCTTTCTAAGGATGAAATGAAGTTTATCTTCATTAAAAGACGTCTTTATTTGTTCGTTCAGTTTTGAGAGAGCAATCTCTCTGGGTTAGTATTCTGAAATAGAATATTAGCTTAAATACATTGCTCCTGCGCCGCAGTAGTTCGAGGAAGTTAATCCTCAGCTCGTCGCAAGGCAGCATGGAGAATAGCTGCGATGGCTAATCACGATGTGATTGAAATCAGTGGCCTTGTTCCTTGAAAACTAGATAATGCAATAGAAGAAGATTACCAAGTAATCGCCATCTTAGTTTTTTCTCTCTTATTTATTAAAGTAAGAGCAATAACCATAAACATTGGTTAAGTTAGAAAGGGCGCACGGTGAATGCCTTGGCACTAGGAGCCGATGAAGGACGGTACTAACACCGATATGCTTCGGGGAGCTGTAAGTAAGCTTTGATCCGGAGATTTCCGAACGGGGGAACCCATCATCCGTAATGGGATGAGCTCTTTACCTGAATACATAGGGTATTGAAGGCAGACCCGGCGCACTGAAACATCTAAGTACCGGGAGGAAGAGAAAGCAAACGCGATTCCCTGAGTAGCGGCGAGCGCAACGGGATTAGCCCAAACCAAGAGGCTTGCCGCTTGGGGTTGTAGGACACTCTACACGGAGTTACAAAGGAGCGAGGTAAGTGAACAGGTCTGGAAAGGCCGGCCATAGAAGGTAAAAGCCCTGTAGTTGAAGCTTCGTTCCCTCCAGAGTGGATCCTGAGTACGGCGGGACACGAGACATCCCGTCGGAAGCAGGGAGGACCAGCTCCCAAGGCTAAATACTCCCTAGTGACCGATAGTGAACCAGTACCGTGAGGGAAAGGTGAAAAGCACCCCGGAAGGGGAGTGAAATAGTTCCTGAAACCGTGTGCCTACAAGTAGTCAGAGCCCATTTACGGGTGATGGCGTGCCTTTTGTAGAATGAACCGGCGAGTTACGATTACATGCAAGGTTAAGTTGATAAGACGGAGCCGCAGCGAAAGCGAGTCGGAATAGGGCGATTGAGTATGTGGTCGTAGACCCGAAACCAGGTGCTCTACCCATGTCCAGGTTGAAGTTCAGGTAACACTGAATGGAGGACCGAACCCACGCACGTTGAAAAGTGCGGGGATGAGGTGTGGCTAGCGGAGAAATTCCAATCGAACTTGGAGATAGCTGGTTCTCTCCGAACTAGCTTTAGGGCTAGCCTCATGTAGTAAGAGTCGTGGAGGTAGAGCACTGTTTGGACTAGGGGCCCTCATCGGGTTACCGAATTCAGACAAACTCCGAATGCCAAAGACTTATCCATGGGAGTCAGACTGCGAGTGATAAGATCCGTAGTCAAGAGGGAAACAGCCCAGACCACCAGCTCAGGAACAAAAGTATACGTTAAGTGGAAAAGGATGTGGAGTTGCTTAGTCAACCAGGATGTTGGCTTAGAAGCGGCCACCATTTAAAGAGTGCGTAATAGCTCACTGGTCAAGTGACTCCGCGCCGAAAATGTACCGGAGCTAAACGTATCACCGAAGCTGTGGATGGACACCATTAGGTGTCCGTGGTAGGAGCGCGTTCTAAGGGCGTTGAAGCTAGACCGAAAGGACTGGGGGAGCGCTTAGAAGTGAGAATGCCGGTATGAGTAGCGAACGATGGGTGAGAATCCCATCCCCCGAATGCCTAAGGTTTCCTGAGGAAGGCTCGTCCGCTCAGGGTTAGTCGGGACCTAAGCCGAGGCTGAAAAGCGTAGGCGATGGACAACAGGTTGATATTCCTGTACCACCAAATCCGTTTGAGTGATGGGGGGACGCAGGAGGATAGGGTAAGCGCGCTGTTGGATTAGCGCGGCCAAGCAGTTAGGCTGCAAGTGAGGCAAATCCCGCTTGCATACGGCTGAGCTGTGACGGCGAGGGAAATATAGTACCGAAGTTCTTGATTCCACACTGCCAAGAAAAGCCTCTAGCGAGGATTAGGTGCCCGTACCGCAAACCGACACAGGTAGGCGAGGAGAGAATCCTAAGGTGAGCGAGAGAACGCGCGTTAAGGAACTCGGCAAAATGACCCCGTAACTTCGGGAGAAGGGGTGCTCATTAGGGTGTTAAAGCCTTGATGAGCCGCAGTAAATAGGCCCAGGCGACTGTTTAGCAAAAACACAGGCCTCTGCGAAGCCGCAAGGCGAAGTATGGGGGCTGACGCCTGCGCGGTGCTGGAAGGTTAAGAGGAGGGGTTAGCGCAAGCGAAGCTCTGAATCGAAGCCCCAGTAAACGGCGGCCGTAACTATCACGGTCCTAAGGTAGCGAAATTCCTTGTCGGGTAAGTTCCGACCCGCACGAAAGGCGTAACGATCTGGGCACTGTCTCAACGAGAGACTCGGTGAAATTATAGTACCTGTGAAGATGCAGGTTACCCGCGACAGGACGGAAAGACCCCGTGGAGCTTTACTGTAGCCTGATATTGAATTTTGGTACAGCTTGTACAGGATAGGTAGGAGCCTGAGAAACCGGAGCACAAGCTGCGGTGGAGGCGTCGGTGGGATACTACCCGGGCTGTATTGAAATTCTAACCCGCGCCCCTGATCGGGGCGGGAGACAGTGTCAGGTGGGCAGTTTGACTGGGGCGGTCGCCTCCTAAAAAGTAACGGAGGCGCCCAAAGGTTCCCTCAGAATGGTTGGAAATCATTCGTAGAGTGTAAAGGCACAAGGGAGCTTGACTGCGAGACCTACAAGTCGAGCAGGGACGAAAGTCGGGCTTAGTGATCCGGTGGTTCCGCATGGAAGGGCCATCGCTCAACGGATAAAAGCTACCCCGGGGATAACAGGCTTATCTCCCCCAAGAGTCCACATCGACGGGGAGGTTTGGCACCTCGATGTCGGCTCATCGCATCCTGGGGCTGTAGTCGGTCCCAAGGGTTGGGCTGTTCGCCCAGTAAAGCGGTACGCGAGCTGGGTTCAGAACGTCGTGAGACAGTTCGGTCCCTATCCGTCGTGGGCGCAGGAAATTTGAGAGGAGCTGTCCTTAGTACGAGAGGACCGGGATGGACGCACCGCTGGTGGACCAGTTGGTCTGCCAAGGGCAGCGCTGGGTAGCTATGTGCGGAAGGGATAAGTGCTGAAAGCATCTAAGCATGAAGCCCCCCTCGAGATGAGATTTCCCATAGCGTCAAGCTAGTAAGAACTCTGAAAGATGATCAGGTTGATAGGTCAGAGGTGGAAGCGTGGCGACACGTGCAGCTGACTGATACTAATCGTTCGAGGACTTAACCACACAATGGCATTACTTCATTCTTCTTCTGACATTATCTAGTTTTGAAGGAATACCCTTTCTTCAATTAAATAGTCCGGTGGCGCTAGCGAGAAGGTCACACCCGTTCCCATCCCGAACACGGAAGTTAAGCTTCTCAGCGCCAATGGTAGTTAGGGGCTGTCCCCTTGTGAGAGTAGGACGCTGCCGGGCAACATGAAAAAGTACATCTGTATGGATGTGCTTTTTTGTAGTTTTTAATTAAATTCTTTGTTTTTTAATTAATAAGTGCTGCTTAATTATAATAATTTATCTAACCTTAAGTCCAAAACCACGTAGAGCTGCCCCCTTTTCTGAAAAACAGCTCCTAATTCCCTTTGAATATTTAACACGGTAAAAATTACATTATTCCAATATTTTAACTTCAAAGAATAAAATCAAACTTTTCCTTCCTAATTCGAGGTTTGAAGAACAAAAATTTAGGGGAAAATGTTTAATGCTAGTTCGTTGCAACCTATTACATAGATCATGTATAATATAAGTCAAATATAGTCAAAGTCAGATAGGGGGTGGCCGGGTGAGAAATATATCGGACATCATTGAAAACTACCTGAAACAAGTTTTAGACTTGAGCGAGCAGGAGATTGTTGAGATTAAAAGAAGTGAGATTGCAGACAAGTTTCAATGCGTACCTTCTCAAATAAATTATGTTATCAATACTCGGTTTACAATCGAGAAAGGGTATATGGTGGAAAGTAAACGCGGAGGAGGAGGTTATATAAGGATCATGAAGGTGCAGTCTTATGATTACGCACATTTAATTGATCAGCTAATCTCCATAATCGATTCACGAATAGCCCAGAATAGTGCTGAAAATGTTATATACAGACTTGTTGAAGAAGAAATTGTCTCAAAAAGGGAAGCAAAAATCATGCTAAGTGTCATTGACAGATCGGTACTATATATAGACCTGCCCTATAGAGATGAACTTCGAGCACGTATGTTAAAAGCAATGCTTACAACCTTGAAATATAAATAAACAGCAGGTTGGAGGGGAACCAATGGTTTGTCAGGAATGCAATCAAAGACCAGCTACCTTGCACTTTACGAAAATAGTAAATGGCGAAAAAGCAGAATTTCAGCTATGTGAAAAATGTGCGGCAGAAAAAGGGGAGATGTTTATGTTCAACAATGGACAGAACTACTCCATCCATAATCTCTTGGCAGGACTTCTTAATGTACAGCCAGCTTATCAGGGCAACAGCCAAAATGCTTTTCAGAATGAAAAGGTCATTCAATGCCCTAATTGCTCTATGACATATAAGCAATTTATTAAGGTTGGCAGGTTTGGCTGTGCGGAATGCTATGAAACATTTAGTGAACAGCTTCCTCCTATTTTTAGAAGGCTTCATAGCGGGAACGAAACACATAATGGAAAGATTCCCGCCAGAATCGGAGGAAGTATTCATTTACGAAAGAATATCGAAGATCTCAAACAGAAAATGAAAGAATTTATTGCGAATGAAGAGTTTGAAGAAGCTGCCTTAACACGAGATGAGATAAGAAAGTTAGAAAAAGAGCTGAATTCCGCTCATGAGGAGGGAGAATAACTTGTCGTTGGAGCGTTTTATTAACCAGGCGATTAGCTCCTGGATGAGTACGGAGGGACCGGATTCAGACATAGTCTTAAGTTCTCGAATTCGGCTTGCTCGAAATCTTAAGCAATATAGATTTCCCACATTGTTTGAAAAGGATGAGGCTGAAGCCGTTATTAATCAAGTCAAAAAACGTTTAGAACAACCTGGAGAAATAGAAGATAAACACTTGGAATTGCTGCTTATGGATGAACTGCAGCCACTGCAGAAAAGGGTATTAATGGAGAAGCATTTAATTAGCCCGCACTTAGCGGAAAACTCTACACATGGTGCTTGTCTCCTATCAGAAAGTGAAGAGATTAGTATCATGATTAATGAAGAGGATCATATACGCATTCAATGTCTATACCCAGGTTTTCAGTTATTAGAAGCACTGCAGATGGCGAATACAATTGACAATTGGCTTGAGGAAGAAATTGATTATGCTTTTAATGAAAAGGTTGGTTTTCTAACCAGCTGTCCTACCAATGTAGGAACTGGTATTCGTGCTTCTGTTATGATGCACTTGCCTGGTCTTGTATTAACACAGCAAATCAATCGAATTATCCCTGCAATTAATCAACTTGGTTTAGTTGTTAGAGGAATTTATGGGGAAGGCAGCGAAGCATTAGGGAACATCTTTCAAGTTTCAAATCAGATGACGTTAGGTAAATCCGAAGAAGATATTGCCGAAGACTTGAAAAGTGTTGTCAGTCAATTAATTTCACAGGAAAGGTCAGCAAGGGAAGCATTAGCAAAGACTTCTAACATACAATTAGAAGACAGAGTTTTCCGTTCATATGGGACTCTCCTGAATTGCAGAATCATTGAAACAAAAGAGGCGGCACGCTGTTTGTCTGATGTTCGCCTTGGCATTGATATGGGATACATTGAAAATGTATCTGAAAATATTTTAAATGAGCTTATGATTTTGACTCAGCCGGGCTTTTTACAGCAATATGCTGGCGGACCTTTGAGACCACAGGAAAGAGATATCCGCAGAGCAACACTCATTCGGGAAAGATTACAAATGGAAAGCAAATAGTTGGGAGGATAATCATATGATGTTCGGACGATTTACTGAAAGAGCGCAAAAGGTACTTGCATTAGCACAAGAGGAAGCAATCCGCCTTGGACATAATAATATTGGAACAGAACATATCCTGCTCGGTTTGGTTCGAGAAGGAGAGGGAATTGCGGCAAAGGCATTATATGCTCTAGGACTAGGTTCTGAGAAAATTCAGACTGAGGTAGAGAGTTTAATTGGACGAGGACAGGAAGTCTCACAATCACCGCATTATACGCCAAGAGCAAAAAAAGTAATTGAATTATCAATGGATGAAGCAAGAAAGCTGGGACACTCCTATGTAGGGACAGAACATATTCTTCTTGGGTTAATTCGTGAAGGAGAAGGTGTTGCTGCACGTGTACTAAATAACCTGGGCGTCAGCTTAAATAAAGCGAGACAGCAAGTGCTTCAGCTTTTAGGAAGCAATGAATCTGGAGGCCATCAAGGCGGTGCATCAGCAAATGCCAATACACCAACTCTTGATGGATTAGCCAGAGATTTAACTGCGATTGCAAGAGAAGGAAGTCTTGACCCTGTTATTGGGCGCAGTAAAGAAATTCAGCGTGTCATTGAAGTACTTAGCCGCCGTACAAAAAACAATCCTGTATTAATTGGTGAACCAGGGGTTGGTAAAACAGCCATTGCTGAAGGATTAGCACAGCAAATTATCAATAATGAAGTGCCAGAGACACTGCGCGATAAAAGAGTTATGACTCTAGATATGGGTACTGTTGTTGCTGGGACAAAATACCGCGGTGAATTTGAAGATAGATTGAAGAAAGTAATGGATGAAATTCGCCAGGCCGGCAACATCATCTTATTCATTGATGAACTTCACACCTTGATTGGTGCTGGTGGTGCAGAAGGTGCCATTGATGCTTCAAATATATTAAAACCATCCCTTGCACGTGGTGAATTGCAATGTATTGGTGCTACAACGCTTGATGAATATCGCAAGTACATTGAAAAGGATGCAGCACTTGAACGCCGCTTCCAGCCGATTACAGTTGATGAGCCGACGTCCGATGAATCTGTTCAAATCTTGAAAGGATTAAGAGACCGTTATGAGGCGCATCACCGTGTAACCATTTCAGATCAGGCGATTGAAGCAGCGGTTAAATTTTCGGATCGTTATATTTCTGACCGTTTCTTACCAGATAAGGCAATTGATTTAATTGATGAAGCTGGTTCAAAGGTAAGATTGAGATCTTATACGACTCCTCCAAACTTGAAGGAGCTTGAAGTTAAGCTTGAAGATGTCCGCAAAGAAAAGGATGCAGCCGTACAAAGCCAGGAATTTGAAAAGGCGGCATCATTGCGTGACACAGAACAGCGTTTGCGCGAGCAGCTGGAAGAAACCAAGAAAACTTGGAAAGAAAAGCAGGGCAAAGAAAATAGCGAAGTAACCGTTGAGGATATTGCACATGTTGTTGCTAGCTGGACAGGAATTCCAGTATCTAAGCTGGCAGAAACAGAAACGCAAAAATTGCTTAACTTAGAAGAAATTCTTCATTCCCGTGTCATTGGACAAGAGGAAGCTGTTAAAGCAATCTCTAAGGCTGTACGCCGTGCACGTGCTGGATTAAAAGATCCTAAACGTCCAATCGGATCATTTGTGTTCCTTGGACCAACAGGAGTAGGGAAAACAGAATTGGCTAGAGCGCTGGCAGAGGCTATGTTCGGTGATGAAGAGGCAATGATCCGCATTGATATGTCCGAGTATATGGAGAAACATTCGACTTCTCGTTTAGTTGGTTCTCCTCCAGGCTATGTTGGTTATGATGAGGGCGGCCAGCTGACAGAAAAAGTGCGCAGAAAGCCATACTCTGTTGTCCTGCTCGACGAAATTGAAAAAGCACACCCAGATGTATTTAATATTCTTCTGCAAGTATTAGAGGACGGAAGACTGACAGACTCAAAAGGCAGGACGGTTGATTTCCGTAATACAGTCTTAATCATGACTTCAAATGTTGGAGCAGAAGCTCTAAAACGCAACAAATATGTAGGTTTCAATGTTCAAGAAGGAGATCAGGATTACAAAGATATGAAAGGAAAAGTAATGGAGGAGCTAAAAAAAGCATTCCGTCCAGAATTCCTGAACCGTATTGATGAAATCATTGTTTTCCACGCACTAGAAAAGAAACATCTGCAGGAAATTGTTTCGCTCATGTCAGATTCATTGACTAAACGCCTGAATGAACAAGAAATTCAGCTGGATCTTACTGAAGCTGCTAAGGCGAAAATCGCGGAAGAAGGCTATGATCCGGAGTATGGAGCAAGACCATTGCGCCGTGCGATTCAAAAGCATATCGAAGATCGTCTTTCTGAAGAGCTTTTAAAAGGAACTGTATTAACAGGTCAGAATGTTGTCATTGATGTCGAAAATGGCGAGTTTACCGTTAAGACAGCTGAAGCAAGCGGGACAGCAAATTTAAATAAAGCATAAGTTTATTGAGGTACACGAACAAATTTTCGTGTGCCTTTTTTATAAGTAATATCCTTCTGAATGACTTCAGTAATAATGGGGCTGATCTGATAGTCCTTCCTTCCCTGTCCCCCTGTTTTATCTTTTTATCACTTTAGTTCTCTTTCCATAGCCTGTCTGTTATAGTTATAAATCATCAATAAGTATTTAACTGGAATCAATGATAATTGTTATATTTGTGAAATATATATAGAAGTATGGAAGAAGGGGAAAGTAATGGCAAAACGGAAAACGAAATTTATGTGTCAGGAATGCGGATATGAATCACCAAAATGGATGGGAAAATGCCCAGGCTGCGGTGAGTGGAATAAAATGGTGGAGGAAGTTGAAAAACCCGCTAATTCAAGAAGAGGAGCATTTGCTCACTCTCAGGGAATGGCGACAGCCTCGAAAGCTACTCCGATTACGACAATTGAAACGATATCAGAACCACGGGTACTGACAGAATCACAAGAATTAAATAGGGTACTTGGTGGCGGTGTTGTTAGGGGATCACTCGTTTTAATAGGAGGAGACCCAGGAATCGGGAAGTCGACTTTGCTCCTTCAAGTCTCTTCACAGCTTGCGAAAAAGAACCACTCGGTTTTATACATATCCGGGGAGGAATCGATGAGACAGACAAAGCTGCGGGCAGACCGCCTCAGTATTACGTCTGAGCAGCTGCTTGTTTACTCTGAAACAAGTCTTGAAGAAATCAGCAGAACCATTGAACAGACAACTCCTGCCTTTGTGATCGTTGATTCCATTCAAACGATTTACCATCCTGAGGTTACATCGGCTCCGGGAAGCGTTTCACAAGTACGCGAGTGTACGGCGGAATTAATGAGAATCGCGAAAACAAAAGGGATTGCTATCTTTATTGTTGGCCATGTGACAAAAGAAGGCTCGATTGCTGGACCGCGTTTATTAGAGCATATGGTGGATACTGTTCTTTATTTTGAAGGGGAGCGCCATCACACATACCGGATTTTGCGTGCCGTGAAAAACCGATTCGGTTCTACAAACGAAATGGGCATTTTTGAGATGAAAGAAATGGGACTTGAAGAAGTGGCAAATCCGTCTGAAATTTTTCTCGAGGAGAGGTCTGAAGGTGCAGCAGGCTCCACGGTTGTTGCTTCAATGGAAGGAACTCGTCCGGTTTTAGTGGAAATTCAAGCGCTGATTTCACCGACTAGCTTTGGGAATCCAAGAAGAATGGCAACAGGTATTGACCATAATCGAGTTCCTTTATTAATGGCGGTTTTAGAAAAAAGAGTAGGTCTTCTTCTTCAGAATCAAGACGCATATTTAAAAGTAGCCGGCGGTGTAAAGCTCGATGAACCGGCCATTGACTTAGCGGTAGCAGTAAGCATCGCCTCAAGCTTCCGGGATAAACCGACCCGTGCAACCGACTGCGTCATAGGAGAGGTAGGGTTAACAGGTGAGGTCCGCCGCGTGTCCCGAATCGAACAGCGTGTACAAGAAGCTGCAAAGCTTGGTTTTGAAAGAGTCATCCTTCCCGCCAATAATATTGGAGGCTGGCAAGCTCCTGCAGGTGTTCAGTTAATAGGCGTTAACTCAGTTAGTGAGGCATTAAATGAAGCACTAGGGAGGTAAATATGGAAGCAAAAAAAACGGACGAAAAAAAGATCACCAAAGTCCTTCGGTTTATGGCGCCTGGAACACCAATCCGGGAAGGGATTGAAAATGTTCTGCGAGCCAATACAGGAGGGCTGATCGTCTTAGGCTCCAAAGAGCAGACAGATGGAATTGTAGAAGGCGGTTTTCAGATTGATTGTCCGTTTACTCCCAGCTATTTATATGAGCTGGCCAAGATGGATGGGGCGATTATTTTAAACGAGGAAGGAAGTCGTATATTAGTAGCGAACGCTCAGCTTGCGCCAGACCGGGGCATCCCTTCGACTGAAACAGGGATGCGGCACCGTACGGCTGAGCGTGTTGCTAAGCAGACAGGTGCTCTGGTCATTGCAGTATCGCAGCGAAGAAACGTCATCACTCTTTATCAAAGCTCATTGCGTTATGCCCTCCGCGACATAGGCGTTATTTTAACAAAAGCCAATGTAGCTGTACAAACACTTGAGAAATATAAGGCTGTCCTTGAACAAAGAATAACAGATTTAAGTATGCTGGAATTTGAGGAAGCGGTTACTTACGCTGATCTTGTTAATGTACTGCACAGTGTATCCATGGTGTTCAGAATTAAAAATGAACTGCTGACATTCCTGTGTGAACTCGGCACAGAAGGCAGGTTAATTCGGCTCCAAATGGATGAGCTCTTGACTGAAATAGAAAAAGAGGCTGAGTTTATTATTAAGGATTATGCTTTTTCACCCAGTATGAATGCAAAAGAAGTTCTCGCTTCTCTTCAGCGCATTTCAAATGGGGAAAGAGCAGAGGATAGTGTTATATTAAAACTTCTTGGTTATCAGGGGTACATTCATTTAGAAGAGATGAAGCAGCCAAAAGGATACAGAATGCTAAATAAAGTAGCAAGGATGCCATCCATTATTATCGCAAATCTAATAGAACAATTTAAGGAGCTGCCAAATATTATGGGTGCTACCATTGAAGAATTAGATGATGTTGATGGCATTGGCGAAGTAAGAGCAAAAAAAATTAAAGAGGGCTTGAAGCGTATTAAAACACAAGTTTTTTTAGATAGACATGTATAGAGACCATTGAACTATAAATTTGGTTATGCTAAAATGGTTGGTTATTATTTGACACCTTATGATGTGAGGTGCTAACCTAGTGGTATACCTTTTTAACTGGAAAAAGTTTAATGTGAATTAGTTTTGTAGAATAACATTTGTGTTACAAAAATAAAATTATCTGTAATAGAAGGTTTCGATTTGGAAAATTTGTTTATAATGAGTAAAAGGAGGTGAGGGAATGTTAAAACGTATTGTACAGGCATGCTTCCTTATTACTGGGGTCGCGCTTGGAATCTTTTTAATTCCTCAATTATTATCGTTTGTTGCATTAGACGGGGTTTCTTGGTTAAATAATCCATATATATCCGGTGTGTTAGGTGCCATTATATTTTATCTTATTACTTTTTGGGCGGTTGATTATGTTGTCAACTTTGTGCGCTGGACAGAGGAATCGCTCGTTAAGGTTCCCATTACTGATATTATTTTTGGAAGCGTTGGATTAGTATTTGGGCTTGTGATTGCGTTTCTTATTGGTTTTGCGCTCTCTGAGTTCCCTATTATAAATACAGTTGCACCGATTGTATTAACACTGCTATTTGGATATCTGGGCTTTCAGGTAGGGTTTAAGAAGCGGGATGAACTATTAACACTATTTACAAGTAAGAAAAAGAAAGCGGCTGAAGAGGAATCGGAAAAAACAGCCCCTAAAACGCTGAAAATTCTAGATACAAGTGTCATTATTGATGGCCGTATCGCGGATATCTGCCAAACAGGCTTTTTGGAAGGAACGATTGTGATTCCGCAATTTGTTCTCGAGGAGCTGCAGCATATCGCAGACTCATCTGACGTGCTTAAACGAAATAGAGGTCGCCGCGGTTTAGATATACTCAACCGTATTCAAAAGGAGCTTTCCATTAAGGTTGAAATTTATGAAGGTGACTTTGAAGAAATTCAAGAAGTAGACAGCAAGCTTGTTAAACTAGCTAAAATATCTAATGGTGTTGTCGTCACCAATGATTTTAATCTTAATAAAGTATGTGAATTGCAAAAGGTAGCTGTTCTTAACATAAATGATCTTGCAAACGCTGTAAAACCAGTTGTTCTTCCAGGGGAAGAAATGAAGGTGCAAGTCATTAAAGATGGAAAAGAGCAAAACCAAGGTATTGCTTATTTAGATGACGGAACGATGATTGTCGTTGAAGAAGGACGCAATTATATTGGAAAACATATTGATGTTCTGGTTACAAGTGTTCTCCAAACCTCTGCAGGTAGAATGATATTTGCGAAACCCAAACTATTAGAAAAAGCATTATAATATTAAAGTGACTGATAGAGCTGTTTGCTAACAGCTCTTTTCAAATTGTCGGGAATTAAAACGGCAGATTGCGTCAATTTTAGAGGAGTTACTTAAGAAATCCTATAAGTTTTAGGGGCATCATCAGATAAAACAGAGAATTATAAAGGATTGCTGTTTTGCTCTCTTTCTAGTGAATTGATTATCTGATAGAATGATGATGTTATAAAAGGTAGATACTGACCAAATGGATAGGAGATTACGATGGGTTATGAAGTGATCATTCCTGCGGCCGGGCAAGGTAAAAGAATGGAAGCGGGTAAGAACAAGCTGCTGCTCGAGCTTCGGGAAGTCCCTGTGCTTATACATACATTAAAGGTGTTTGAACAAGATCGAAATTGTAAAGCGGTACATCTTGCAATCCACCCAGATGATGAACAGGAAATGAAAAAGCTCTTGCGAAAATATGGGATTAAAAAAGTTGCATCTCTGATCTATGGCGGAAAAGAACGCCAGCATAGCGTGTATCATGTGGTGAAGGAACTAAATGGGGAAGGCATCGTTTTAGTGCATGATGCAGCAAGGCCATTTGTTGAAATAGACGCCATTAGCCGCTTGGTAGAGGCAGCAGAAGAAACAGGTGCCTCTATTTTAGCTGTGCCTATGAAGGATACCGTGAAAAAAGCAAATGAAGGCTTGGTTTCGGAAACGGTTGAACGGGCATCGCTATGGTCTGTCCAAACTCCTCAGGCATTCCGCCTGCCGATGCTGCTTGATGCACATGAACGAGCTGCAAGAGAAAGCTATGTTGGAACAGATGATGCAAGTCTGGTGGAACGAACAAATGGCAATATCAAAATTGTTGAAGGCAGTTATGACAATATCAAGCTGACGACACCGGAAGATCTTTACTTTGCTGAAGCGATTATGAATAAGAGAATGCAAGGTAAAAAGAAAGGCAAATAGGGAAACTGATGTCTGGTTTTCCGCTTAGCCCTCAAAGTAAGATCGTTTTCATTAGAGTCTTTCGCCATAAGCCTGCAATAGGATAGAGGAAGACTTGCTGCTTTACAAAATATACACACCTTAAGGCATATTTCTAACAAGGAGTTGAATGAAATGTTTCGTATTGGACAAGGATTTGATGTACATCAGCTGACAGAAGGAAGACCTCTTATCATCGGCGGGATTGAGATACCATATGAAAAGGGATTATTAGGACATTCGGATGCCGATGTGCTATTGCATACAGTAGCCGATGCCTGTTTAGGTGCCATTGCAGCTGGGGACATTGGAAAACATTTTCCTGATACAGACCCTGAATTTAAGGATGCTGATTCTGCCAAGCTTCTGCAGCATGTGTGGGCGCTAGTTAAAGAAAGAGGCTATGAGCTTGTAAATGCGGATTGTACGATCATTGCCCAGATGCCAAAGATGGCTCCTCATATTGATAAAATGAGAGAAAGAATTGCGTCTTTGCTCGAGACAGAGCTTGAGAATATTAATGTAAAGGCAACTACTACTGAGAAGCTTGGTTTTCCCGGCAGAGGTGAAGGGATTGCTTCACAGGCGGTTGTGTTATTAAAAAAGCGAGATAGCTAATGGCTCATTAGCAGCTTAGAGAAAATACGAAAATGAAGTAAAAAAATAAGGAGGCACTATGATGTCAAATAATATTCGTGTCCGTTATGCACCAAGTCCAACAGGACATTTACATATTGGAAATGCACGTACAGCTCTATTTAATTATTTATTTGCACGCAGTCAAGGCGGGAAATTTATTATTCGCATTGAAGATACTGATAAGAAGCGTAATATCGAAGGCGGAGAAGAGAGTCAGCTTAAGTATTTAAATTGGCTTGGAATCGATTGGGATGAAAGTGTAGATAAAGAAGGCGAGTATGGTCCTTATCGTCAGTCTGAAAGAAATGACCTTTATCAAAAATATGCTCAAGAATTGCTGGAGAAGGGCCATGCTTATAAATGCTACTGCACAGAAGAAGAACTGGAAGCAGAACGCGAAGCACAGATGGCAAAAGGCGAAAATCCAATTTACTCTGGAAAGTGCCGCAATCTAACGGATGAACAAAGAGCGGCACTAGAAGCAGAAGGCAGAAAGCCGAGCATCCGATTCCTTGTTCCAAAAGGGGTTGTATACTCTTTTGATGACATGGTAAAAGGACAGGTATCGTTTGAATCAGACGGAATTGGTGATCATGTTATTGTGAAAAAGGATGGCACTCCAACATACAATTTTGCGGTAGCGGTTGATGATCATCTTATGGCCATCTCGCATGTTCTGCGCGGAGATGATCATATCTCAAACACACCAAAGCAGTTAATGATTTATGAAGCTTTAGGCTGGGAGCCTCCTGTTTTTGGTCATATGACTTTAATTGTTAATGAAAGCCGTAAAAAATTAAGCAAGCGGGATGAGTCCATCATTCAATTTATTGAGCAATATGAAGAGCTTGGCTATTTACCTGAAGCACTCTTTAACTTTATTGCACTGCTTGGATGGTCGCCTGCTGGAGAAGAAGAAATCTACAGTAAAGAACAATTTATTGATTTATTTGACGCAAGTCGTCTATCTAAATCCCCAGCTCTGTTTGATAAACAAAAATTAACATGGCTGAACAATCAGTATATGAAAACGATTGATCTGGATCGACTTGTCAGCCTGTCTCTGCCGCATCTAGTGAAAACCGGAAAGGTAGAGGAACAGCTTTCCCCTGAGAAACAAGAGTGGGTTCGAAAACTTATTGCTTTGTACCAGGAAAAAATGAGCTTCGGTGCTGAAATCGTCGAAATGTCTGAACTGTTTTTTACCGAGGAAATGAATATAGAAGACGAAGCAAAAGAAGTGCTCTCAGGCGAACAGGTACCTGAAGTGTTAAATGCATTTTTAGGTGAAATTGAACAGCTTGAGCCATTTGCTGCTGATGGAATTAAGGCAGCCATGAAGGCTGTGCAAAAGCAGACAGGACAAAAAGGGAAAAACTTATTTATGCCGATACGTTCTGCAACAACAGGCCAGACACATGGTCCGGATCTGCCGCAGGCAATTGAGCTTTTAGGTAAAGAAAAAGTAAAAACCAGAATCATGAGCATTTTAGGTTAACATATTGGGGAAAATGTAATATAGTAAATATAATTAAAAACAATTTAAAGCGTGGAAGAGGAAAAGTAGGGAAATGAAGCTTTTTAGAGAGAACCATCACCGGCTGAAAGTGGTTCAGGCCTCTCATTTTTTGAAGTGCCCCTCTGAGCCCTGTATCGAACGATAAGATAACTCTTTAGAAAAGAGTGCTGTAGATATAGGCGGAACCTATCCGTTATTAGGCTAAAGTTGAGGCATGATCGTTCAATCGATTAGTCTAAACAGAGTGGAACCGCGGGTAAAACGTCTCTGTCATTTGACAGGGGCGTTTTTTATTTTGATCAAAGGCAAGGGGATGGTAGCGGGGGAGTTTTTCCATGTTTGTCTTTTACTCCTCAGCAGATGGCAGCAGTATTCAGCTTCCTGATTTACACGCGCAATATTTCAAGACTCACGGATAATATTTCCCGGAAAATACTATTCGAGAAAAGCAAATCGCCCAGAGGAGGGGTGTTTATGTTTAAGCGAATGAAAGAGGACATCGGAGTGGTGTTTGAACAAGATCCCGCTGCACGAAGCAGTTTGGAGGTCATCTTAACGTATTCTGGCTTGCACGCTGTGTGGGCACACAGACTTGCTCATAAGTTTTATAAAAAGCGGTTTTATTTCCTGGCAAGAATGATTTCACAGCTCAGCCGGTTCTTCACCGGAATTGAAATTCATCCTGGTGCAAAAATAGGAAGGAAATTCTTTATTGATCATGGGATGGGTGTTGTTATTGGAGAAACATGTGAAATTGGAGATAATGTAACAGTTTTCCAAGGAGTAACATTAGGCGGAACAGGTAAGGAAAAAGGCAAGCGGCATCCGACCATCTTGGATAATGCCCTTATTGCGACAGGAGCTAAAGTGCTGGGTTCGATTACAATAGGGGAAAATGCAAAAATCGGCGCCGGCTCAGTGGTGCTTCACGATGTCCCTCCTAATTCAACTGTTGTTGGGATTCCGGGACGAGTGAAGGTACAGGATGGTGTGAAGATCAAGGATTTAAATCACACTGATTTGCCGGATCCACTGTTTGATCGTATGAAAGAAATAGATGAGGAACTTCTAGCCTTGAAAAATGAGTTAGAGTTGTTAAAGAAAGAAAGGAGCAAAGTATAATGGCTATTCAGCTTTATAATACACTGACAAGAAAAAAAGAACCGTTTATTCCTTTAGAGGAAGGGAAAGTGAAAATGTATGTATGCGGACCGACGGTTTATAACTATATTCATATAGGGAACGCCCGTCCGCCAATTGTATTTGATACAGTAAGAAATTATTTAACATATAGAGGCTACGATGTACACTATGTTTCAAATTTCACAGATGTTGACGACAAGTTAATTCGTACAGCGAAAGAATTGGGTGAAGAAGTGCCGCAAATTGCGGAGCGTTTTATCGATGCGTATTTTGAAGATGTAACAGCTCTAGGGTGCAAACGAGCAGATGTTCACCCGCGTGTAACTGAAAGCATGGATATTATCATTGAGTTTATTCAAACGTTAATTGATAAGGGCTATGCATATGAGTCAGAAGGAGATGTATACTTCCATACACGAAAATTTGATGGGTATGGAAAGCTTTCACATCAGTCGATAGATGAACTTCGAGTTGGTGCTCGGATTGCAATTGGTGAAAAGAAGCAAGATGCACTGGATTTTGTTTTGTGGAAATCAGCCAAAGAAGGGGAAATCAAGTGGGATAGTCCTTGGGGGCAAGGACGTCCAGGCTGGCATATCGAGTGCTCGGCAATGGCGAAAAAATACCTGGGTGATACGATTGATATTCATGCTGGCGGCCAAGATCTTTCTTTCCCGCATCATGAGAATGAAATCGCACAATCGGAGGCTTTAACAGGAAAGACCTTCGCGCGCTACTGGATGCATAATGGCTATATTAATATTGATAATGAAAAGATGTCGAAGTCATTAGGTAACTTTGTCCTTGTGCACGATATTATTAAGAAGCATGATCCGCAAGTATTAAGATTTTTTATGCTTTCCGTTCACTACCGCAATCCAATTAATTACAACGATGAACTTCTCGAAAACACAAGAGTTGGATTAGAACGCATCCGTACTTCATATGAAAACTTAAAGCACCGCAAACAGGCAAGTGCGGAACTGACAGACCACAATGAAGAATGGCTGCAAAAGATCAGTCAGCATCATGAAGAATTCATTAATGCAATGGACGATGATTTTAATACTGCAAATGCTATATCTGTTCTATTTGAACTTTCTAAGCTTGCTAACTATTATCTAATGGAGAAAAATACTTCTGCAGCTGTAATTGAAGCATTTTTAAAGGAGTTTGAAGATTTATTCTCCGTTCTAGGGCTTTCACTTGAAAAGGAACAAGAAGAACTGCTTGATGAGGAAATTGAACAATTGCTGGAACAGAGAATTCAAGCAAGAAAAGACCGTAATTTCCAGCTGGCAGACGATATTCGCGACAAGCTAAAGGAAATGAATATCATTCTTGAGGATACTGCTCAAGGAACCAGATGGAAGAGAGGCTGAACAAATGCTCAGCTACAGTGAAAAAATAGATGAAAAACAATTAAATAGTCTTGCGCTTGCCTATATGGGAGATGCTGTTTATGAGATATATGTAAGAAGGCACCTTTTGCAAAGCGGAAAAGTAAGACCGCATCAGCTTCATAAAGAAGGCACACGATATGTGTCAGCAAAAGCGCAAGCTCAGGTCATACATGGTTTTCTAAATGAAGGCCTGCTTTCAGAAGAAGAGGAAGCAGTTGTGAGAAGAGGAAGGAACGCTAAGTCAGGAACCATTCCTAAAAACACCGACGTTCAAACCTACCGTTACAGTACAGCGTTTGAAGCGCTGATCGGTTATTTATATTTAGCAGACAGAGAGCAGCGGCTTGAGGAATTAATACAAGCCGCATTCCGCTCCGTCGAACTTAAGGAAGGAGGCAAATAGAATGAGTCAGGATTTTATCATTGGTAAAAACCCGGTTATAGAAGCGTTAAAATCGGACCGGGATATTAACAAAATTTTTATAGCTGAAGGTTCCCAAAGCGGCCAGATGCAGCAAGTGATCGGTTTAGCGAAAACAAATGGCGTGCTTGTTCAATTTGTACCGAAAAAGAAGCTGGATCAGCTTGTTGAAGGAACACATCAAGGAGTTGTAGCGGCTGTAGCAGCTTATCAGTATGCAGAGGTGGACGAGCTATTTGCTCGTGCTGAAGAAAGAAATGAAGATCCTTTCTTCCTGCTGCTAGATGAAATTGAAGACCCACATAATCTTGGATCAATTATGCGAACAGCTGATGCTGCTGGAGCACATGGTATTATCATTCCGAAAAGAAGAGCGGTAGGGCTGACGGCAACTGTAGCGAAAGCATCAACGGGAGCCATTGAGCATATACCAGTGGTGCGTGTGACCAATATGGCAAGAACGATCGATGAATTGAAAGAACGCGGTGTATGGATTGCAGGAACAGACGCATCCGGCAAACAAGACTACAGACAATTTGATGGAACCATGCCGCTGGGTTTAGTAATCGGAAGTGAAGGAAAGGGAATGGGCAGGCTGATTAAAGACAAATGTGACTTTTTGCTGAGTTTACCGATGGCTGGACATGTAACATCTTTGAATGCATCTGTTGCTGCAGCACTGCTTATGTATGAGGTATACAGGAAACGTAATCCTGATGTACGATAATGGATATTTTGATTGTAGACGGCTATAACATAATTGGCGCCTGGCCAGAGCTTGATGAGCTTAAAAAGAAGGATTTAGCTTCGGCCAGGGACAGGCTAGTGGAAAAAATGGCTGAATATCAAGGGTATACTGGATTTCGTGTCATTATCGTGTTTGATGCGCATTTTGTAAAAGGAACGGAAAAAAAGTATAAAAACTATAAAGTGGAAGTTATTTTCACGCGGAATAATGAATCGGCAGATGAACGAATTGAAAAGCTTGCGAGTGACCTGAATAACATCCGGACGCAAATTCATGTGGCTACTTCTGATTATACGGAGCAATGGGTGATTTTTGGCCAAGGCGCTTTACGGAAGTCAGCCCGTGAGCTGCTCAATGAGATGAATGTCATTGAAGGTAAAATTCAAAAAAAGGTCAAAAAAATCCAAGAGAAAAGACCGTCTTCTAAAATTGCTCTCCCGGATGAAGTGGCAGAAATTTTTGAAAAATGGCGCCGAGGGAAGGAATGAGCGGTTGACGCTTGAAAAAAATGTACTGTATAATATTTCTATCCATGCTTGTACGGTCGGAGGGATCTTAGTGAGTACTGACTTCAAGACGAATGATGATAACAACATTGCCTTTTTGGAGCTTGAGGATGAAGAGCTGATTGAATTGGTGCATAAGGGTGAGAGTCAAGCGTTAGATTACTTGATTCATAAGTATCGCAACTTTGTAAGAGCAAAGGCAAGGTCCTATTTTTTGATTGGTGCAGATAAGGAAGATATTGTACAGGAAGGAATGATTGGTCTTTATAAAGCGATCCGTGATTATAAAGGCGACAAATTATCTTCTTTCAAAGCATTTGCAGAACTATGTATTACCAGACAAATTATTACCGCAATCAAAACAGCCACACGACAAAAACATATCCCTTTAAACTCATACGTATCTTTGGACAAGCCTATTTATGATGAGGAATCAGACAGAACGCTGATGGACGTCATTTCTGGCGCAAAGGTGATGGACCCGGAGGAACTGATCATCAACCAGGAGGAGTTTGACCAAATTGAAGTCAAAATGTCCGAGCTGCTAAGTGACTTGGAACGAAAGGTTCTTGCTCTTTATTTGGATGGGCAGTCTTATCAGGAAATATCTGAAGAATTAAATCGTCATGTTAAGTCCATCGACAATGCACTGCAGCGAGTTAAACGCAAGCTGGAGCGCTATTTGGAAGTTCGAGAGTTTTCCTTGTAAATATAATTTAGAATTTTGCAGTTATTGACATCATTTGTCGCCCATGGTACAGTTTTAAAGACGTAAATGAAAGTGTAGCAGGTGGAGACTATGCAGAAAAAAGCCGTTTTAGCGTGTTCACAGTGCGGAAAGAGAAACTATTCGACGTCTGCAAGCAAAGATGGAACAAGGCTGGAATTCAAGAAGTTTTGCAGCACATGCAGTGCTCATACAGTACATCGAGAAACAAAGTAAGCGTAGAAATGTGCAGTAACTTATACAAGAATGATTCCATTTTTAGGACAAGTCATTTGGAAGATAAGTACAGCAAAGCCTCTGTTTACGCCTTTTTTAGGTAGGATTACTTATTTGATCTTAGAATAAATAGCACATTAATGTGGGCTTTTAGGATATATCTCTTGAAGTTGGGGGTTACGAAATGCAACGCATCGTGAATTTTTTCCGTGAAGTTGGACGGGAAATGAAAAAGGTCAGCTGGCCAAAACGCAAAGAATTAACGAAGTATACAGTTACTGTATTATCAGTTGTTGTGTTCTTTTCTGTGTTTTTCGCTGTGCTTGATCTTGGAATTTCCGAATTGATTCGTTTAATTCTTGAATAACCCCTGTGATTCCATGGTATAATGGAAAATAATACAGGTCAAATTCGCAGAAGCCCGGAAACGGGTTTTTTCATTTGGTCAAAAAATGATATGCGAAGAGATGGAATCAGTATCATCTACTTGTTTACAAACAATCGCAGGCTGAAGATTGTGAAATAAAATTATGAAATTACAGGGAGGGAAGGACGAACAAGTCCTCTTGAATGGAAAAGAATTGGTATGTTGTTCATACGTACTCTGGCTATGAGAATAAAGTAAAAGCAAATTTGGAAAAACGGGTAGAATCGATGGGGATGCAAGACAAGATCTTCAGAGTTGTTGTTCCAGAGGAAGAAGAAACAGATTTTAAAAACGGAAAAAAGAAGGTTGTTAAACGCAAGGTGTTCCCTGGGTATGTTCTGGTGGAAATTGTCATGACTGATGACTCTTGGTATGTTGTCAGAAATACACCAGGTGTAACAGGCTTCGTAGGTTCTGCAGGCTCAGGGTCAAAACCAACCCCGCTGCTGCCGGAAGAAGTTCAGGTCATCCTTAAGCGCATGGGTGTGGACGAAAAACGAGTTGATGTTAACTTTGAGCTTGGTGAAACGGTACAAGTTCAAGAAGGTCCTTTTGCTAACTTTACAGGTACGATCGAAGAAATTGATAAAGATAAAGCGAAAATTAAAGTGCTTGTTAACATGTTTGGCCGTGACACTCCAGTCGAACTTGATTTTTCTCAAATTGAAAAAATTTAAGTTGAGCGTTTCTGCGGGTTTTTAAGAAAGAAAAAGGCATTTTTCCTTGTTTTTAGAACCTTGTGCTGATGAGTAACTTCATATATTTTCAAAAAAACTTGAAATCAGTTTCGGAAAGTGGTAGAATTTCAAAGGTCAGTATGTCTCGGAACGAGACCGGACAATTGTTAGTTCTTTATCTTAATATAAAGAATATGAGTTGAGTGGGAGGGTTTATTCCCTATTACCACATCACGGACTTTAAGGAGGTGTGTCTCGTGGCTAAAAAAGTAATCAAACTTGTTAAGTTGCAAATTCCTGCAGGTAAAGCGAATCCAGCACCGCCGGTAGGTCCTGCACTTGGTCAAGCCGGTGTTAATATCATGGGATTCTGTAAAGAGTTTAACGCTCGTACAGCTGAACAGGCTGGCTTAATCATTCCTGTTGAAATCACGGTGTTTGAAGACCGTTCATTTACATTTATTACGAAAACTCCGCCTGCTGCTGTTCTTCTTAAGAAGGCTGCTGGAATTGAGTCTGGTTCTGGTGAACCAAACCGTAATAAAGTAGCAACAGTCAAGCGTGACAAGGTACGCGAGATTGCTGAAACAAAAATGCCTGATCTAAACGCTGCAAGTGTTGAAGCTGCAATGCGTATGGTTGAAGGTACTGCACGCAGCATGGGTATTGTTATCGAAGACTAATCCCTGCTGTAATTGATGAGGTTGCGACGCTGAATTTGGATTCACGCGCAACCTTTATTAGTGCGGACGCTTTATAAGTTGTCCAGACGCTTTCTTCTAAGAGAAAGCTGTTTCGTCACGTGGGAGGTTATTCCGCTAAAACCACAATATAGGAGGAAATATTAAAATGGCTAAAAAAGGTAAAAAGTTTATCGAAGCTGCGAAGCTTGTAGATAACACTAAAGCATACCCGGTTGTTGAAGCAATCGAGCTTGTTAAAAAAACAAACTTTACTAAATTTGATGCAACTGTTGAAGTGGCATTCCGTTTAGGCGTAGATCCTAAGAAAGCTGACCAGCAAATCCGTGGAGCAGTTGTGCTTCCAAACGGAACTGGTAAAACTCAACGCGTTTTAGTTTTCGCTAAAGGTGAAAAAGCAAAAGAAGCAGAAGCTGCTGGTGCAGATTATGTTGGCGATGCTGAATTCATCAACAAAATCCAACAAGGCTGGTTCGAGTTCGACGTAATCGTTGCAACTCCAGACATGATGGGTGAAGTTGGTAAACTTGGACGTGTATTAGGACCTAAAGGCTTAATGCCAAACCCTAAAACTGGCACAGTAACATTTGACGTTGAAAAAGCGGTAAATGAAATTAAAGCTGGTAAAGTTGAATACCGTGTTGATAGAGATGGAAACATCCACGTTCCAATCGGAAAAGTATCTTTTGAAGATGCTAAACTTGTTGAGAACTTCAACACAATTTTCGATACTATGCTTAAAGTTAAACCTTCTGCTGCTAAAGGCACATACATGAAGAACGTTTCTGTTACTTCAACAATGGGCCCTGGTGTTAAAGTAGATCCATCTTCTGTAACAGTTAAATAAGTTTACGGACTTGGATAAAAAAGGATTTGACAAACAATAATACATTTAGTAATATGTATTTTGTTGTAAAAAATAAATAACCATTTGTACCGAAGACAGCAGGTGCTATTAGCTTAATTCCCTGCCGAGGTCATACGATAGATTGATATGCTTACATTAGCTATTGTATACTTCCTCCATGTCTGTTTCGGATGTGGAGGTTTTTTATAGCCGGTATAAATGTAGAATTTCTACAGGAGGTGTAAGGATGAGCAGCGTAATCGAACAAAAGAAACAAATCGTAGAAGAGATTGCTGATAAATTTAAATCAAGTTTATCAACAGTTGTTGTTGACTACCGTGGTCTTTCTGTTGCAGAAGTAACTGAACTTCGTAAACAGCTTCGTGAAGCTGGCGTAGAATTTAAAGTTTACAAAAACTCTTTAACTCGCCGTGCAGCTGAAGCAGCTGAGCTTACTGGCTTAAACGATTCACTTACTGGCCCGAATGCAGTAGCATTCAGCACAGAAGATGTTGTTGCTCCAGCGAAAATCCTTAACGATTTCGCGAAAAAGCATGAAGCATTAGAGATCAAAGCAGGTGTTATTGAAGGTACAGTTGCTACAGCAGAAGATGTTAAAGCTCTTGCGGAACTACCATCCCGCGAAGGTTTACTATCTATGCTACTCAGCGTACTTCAGGCTCCAGTCCGCAACCTTGCTCTTGCTGCAAAAGCTGTTGCAGATCAAAAAGAAGAACAAGGCGCGTAAGTTAGATTACTCGTTAAACTAATAGATTCAAACCAAAAATAAGGAGGAAACATACTCATGACTAAAGAACAAATCATTGAAGCAGTTAAAAATATGACTGTTTTAGAACTTAACGACTTAGTAAAAGCAATCGAAGAAGAATTTGGTGTAACTGCTGCTGCTCCTGTAGCAATGGTTGGCGGAGCTGCTGCTGGCGGTGCTGCTGAAGAGAAAACTGAATTTGATGTAGTTCTTGCTTCTGCAGGCGATCAAAAAATCAAAGTTATCAAAGTTGTTCGTGAAATCACAGGCCTAGGTCTTAAAGAAGCGAAAGAACTTGTTGATAACACTCCTAAAGCTCTTAAAGAAGGCGTTTCTAAAGAAGAAGCTGAAGAAATCAAAGCTAAGCTTGACGAAGTTGGAGCTGGCGTAGAAGTTAAGTAATAATGTTTAAGAAGCCCGCTTTTATAGCGGGTTTTTTCTACTTTTCATTTATTTTCTTCTATAATATATGAGCAATCATGAATTTCTCCGTCCTAGATTGTATAATCATTCTTCATTTTATTCCCCGCCGGAGGTGATATTGTGTCTGAGCATTACTATTCCCAAACTCAAAAGGTAGAAAGTCAGCCGAAAACATGGCGTTATACATTGAATGGAAGGTCTTTTGTTTTTAAAACAGACAATGGTGTCTTTTCGAAAGCTGAAGTTGATTTTGGATCTAAGCTGCTGATCGAAACATTTACCGAGCCTCAAATAGAGGGCAACATTCTTGATGTTGGCTGTGGATATGGACCAATTGGTTTGTCGGTAGCTCAAAAGCTGAGTGATCGTACAGTCCACATGGTTGATGTGAATGCAAGAGCTCTTGGCCTTGCTAAGGAAAATGCTGAGTTAAACCACATTGAAAACGTCAATGTGTATGAAAGTGACCGCCTTGAAAAGGTAAAAGGCAATAAGTTTGCTGCTATTTTAACAAACCCGCCCATTCGTGCAGGAAAGAAAGTAGTACATGATATTTTTGAACAGAGTTTTGAAGTGTTACTTCCAGGAGGAGAGCTCTGGATTGTCATCCAGAAAAAGCAGGGAGCACCTTCAGCGATTGAAAAATTAAGCGAGCTTTTCCCTGAAGTAGAGACAATTGAGAAGAAGAAAGGCTATTTTATTATTAAAGCAAAAAAAGATTGACTTGACATTTTCGCTATGATAGTATTGTAAAATGCCAACATATTATATTTCTGATATAAACTAAATTAATCAACTCTTGTATAAATTTGGTTTTATTGGAAATGCTAATAAAATAATAGTCGTATTGTGGAACTGTGGTTTTATGACTAAAACCCTTTTTCTTTTTGTCTTATGAGTATCGGCTTGCTTGCGGTTCAAAAGGTGTTTTATGTATACTAAAGCATATTTTACAGCAAGTGTTTATGTATTTGAAGAATAAGTATGAACCTGATTAGTGCTTTTGTGCCTCGGTTTTCTGAAACTAAGATCCAGCGTGTAATACATAATATCGCTGGATATCATTATGTGTTTGGAGCCAATGCGGGTACCTGCGCTTTTCTAAATAAATTAGCTTGATTTGAGGGGTGAATCAGTTGACAGGTCAACTAGTTCAGTATGGACGACACCGCCAACGTAGAAGTTACGCGCGAATCAGTGAAGTTTTAGAATTACCAAATCTAATCGAAATCCAAACCTCTTCTTATCAATGGTTTCTTGATGAGGGTTTACGTGAAATGTTTCATGACATTTCTCCGATTGAAGACTTTACTGGTAATTTGTCGCTTGAATTTATTGATTACAGCCTTGGCGAACCAAAATATTCCGTTGAGGAATCGAAAGAACGAGATGTTACATACTCTGCACCACTGCGTGTAAAAGTGCGTCTTGTAAACAAAGAAACAGGCGAAGTGAAAGACCAGGATGTCTTTATGGGTGATTTCCCGTTAATGACAGAGACAGGTACGTTCGTAATTAATGGAGCGGAACGTGTCATCGTTTCCCAGCTTGTGCGTTCTCCTAGCGTATATTACAGCGGGAAGCTTGATAAAAATGGAAAGAAAGGTTTTACTGCGACAGTAATTCCGAACCGCGGCGCTTGGCTTGAGTATGAAACAGATGCCAAAGATGTCGTATACGTTAGA
Source organism: Cytobacillus gottheilii (assembly GCF_001636345.1). Taxonomy (GTDB): domain Bacteria; phylum Bacillota; class Bacilli; order Bacillales; family Cytobacillaceae; genus Cytobacillus; species Cytobacillus gottheilii. Next base: position 69,850 of record NZ_KV440945.1, on the reverse strand, counting down.
ATAGATCGTACTCGGAAACTGCCCGTTACGGTTCTTTTGCGTGCACTTGGGTTCGGCTCTGATCAAGAGATCATTGATTTAATTGGGGATAATGAATATATCCGCAATACGCTTGAAAAAGATAACACGGAAGGTATCGATAAAGCGCTATTAGAAATTTATGAGCGTCTCCGTCCGGGTGAACCGCCAACTGTGGAAAATGCTAAAAGTCTTCTATTGTCAAGATTCTTTGATCCAAAGAGATATGATTTGGCAAATGTTGGGCGTTACAAGATTAATAAAAAGCTTCATATTAAAAATAGATTATTTGGTCAGAGATTGGCAGAAACACTTGTTGATCCAGAAACAGGCGAAATTATCGCGGAAAAAGGTGCGACTTTAGACCGTCGTACATTAGACCGTATTTTGCCTAACCTTGAAAAGAATATCGGTTTCAAATCTGTAAATCTTTTAGGCGGAGTTATTTCAGATGATGTAGAACTTCAGTCTATTAAAATTTATGCACCTAATGAAGACGGGGAAAAAGCGATTAACGTTATTGGAAATGCGTACGTTGAGGAAGCAGTGAAGAACATTTCACCTTCTGATATTATTGCGTCCATCAGTTACTTCTTTAACCTGCTGCATGGTGTAGGTGATACAGATGATATCGATCACTTAGGAAACAGACGTCTGCGTTCTGTTGGAGAATTGCTTCAAAACCAATTCCGTATTGGTTTATCCAGAATGGAACGTGTGGTTCGTGAAAGAATGTCAATCCAGGATACAAATACGATTACTCCACAGCAGTTAATCAATATTCGTCCTGTTATTGCATCTATTAAAGAGTTCTTCGGAAGCTCTCAGCTTTCTCAGTTCATGGATCAGACAAACCCATTAGCAGAATTAACACATAAACGCCGTTTATCTGCCTTAGGGCCAGGTGGTTTGACGCGTGAGCGTGCAGGCTTTGAGGTTCGTGACGTTCACTACTCTCACTACGGCCGCATGTGTCCAATTGAGACACCAGAGGGTCCGAACATCGGTTTGATCAACTCTCTTTCATCTTTTGCAAAAGTGAATCGTTTCGGCTTTATTGAAACACCTTACCGCCGTATCGATCCTGATACAGGTAAAGTGACATCCCGAATCGACTATTTAACAGCTGATGAAGAGGATAACTATGTTGTTGCACAGGCAAACGCTGTTTTAGGCGAAGATGGCTCTTTCCTTGATGAAGAAGTTGTTTCTCGTTTTAAAGGTGAGAACACAGTTGTAAGCAGAGATCGCATCGATTACATGGATGTATCTCCTAAGCAGGTTGTTTCTGCCGCAACAGCTTGTATTCCGTTCCTTGAAAACGATGACTCTAACCGTGCTCTTATGGGAGCGAACATGCAACGTCAAGCGGTTCCTCTTATGCAGCCGGAAGCTCCTCGCGTAGGAACAGGAATGGAGTATGTATCAGGGAAAGACTCTGGTGCTGCTGTGATCTGTAAGCATGAAGGTATTGTTGAGCATGTGGAAGCACGCGAAGTTTGGGTGCGCCGCATTAATGTAGTAGATGGCCAAGAAGTAAAAGGCGATCTTGATAAGTATAGAATGTTAAAATTCATCCGTTCCAACCAAGGAACTTGCTATAACCAGCGTCCAATCGTTGCTGTAGGAAACCGTGTAACAAAAGGGGAAATCCTTGCTGACGGTCCATCTATGGAACTTGGGGAATTAGCATTAGGACGAAATGTTCTAGTAGCGTTTATGACTTGGGATGGATATAACTACGAGGATGCGATCATTATGAGTGAGCGCCTTGTAAAAGATGATGTATATACTTCTATTCATATTGAAGAATATGAATCAGAATCTCGTGATACAAAGCTTGGACCTGAAGAGATTACAAGAGATATCCCTAACGTTGGGGAAGATGCTCTTCGCAACCTCGATGAACGCGGAATTATCCGTACAGGTGCAGAAGTAAAAGATGGTGATCTTCTTGTTGGGAAAGTAACTCCTAAAGGGGTAACAGAACTAACGGCAGAAGAAAGATTATTACATGCGATCTTTGGTGAGAAGGCTCGTGAAGTCCGTGATACTTCTCTTCGTGTGCCACATGGCGGCGGCGGAATTGTATTGGATGTAAAAGTATTTAATCGTGAAGATGGAGACGAATTGCCTCCAGGTGTAAACCAGCTCGTTCGCGTCTATATTGTTCAGAAGCGTAAGATTTCTGAAGGAGATAAAATGGCCGGACGTCACGGAAACAAAGGGGTTATATCCAGAATCTTACCAGAAGAGGATATGCCTTACCTTCCAGACGGAACACCTGTTGACATCATGTTAAACCCACTTGGGGTTCCATCTCGTATGAACATTGGTCAGGTGCTTGAGCTTCATCTTGGTATGGCTGCAAGAGCATTAGGCATCCACGTTGCTTCTCCAGTATTTGATGGAGCAAACGAGGAAGATGTTTGGGAAACAATTGAAGAAGCTGGTATGGCAAGAGATGCTAAAACGGTTCTTTACGATGGCCGTTCAGGTGAGCCTTTTGACAACCGTGTATCTGTAGGTGTCATGTACATGATTAAACTTGCACACATGGTTGATGACAAGCTCCATGCCCGTTCAACAGGACCTTACTCTCTAGTTACGCAGCAGCCGTTGGGCGGTAAAGCTCAATTTGGCGGACAGCGTTTCGGTGAGATGGAGGTTTGGGCACTTGAAGCTTACGGTGCAGCCTATACACTTCAGGAGATCTTAACGGTTAAATCTGATGATGTTGTAGGACGTGTTAAAACATACGAATCAATTGTTAAAGGTGAAAATGTCCCTGAGCCAGGTGTACCTGAATCGTTTAAAGTATTAATCAAAGAACTTCAAAGCTTAGGTATGGACGTGAAAATCCTATCTGGCGATGAAGAAGAAATTGAAATGAGAGACCTTGAGGACGAAGAAGAGATTCAGCAAGCTGAATCCCTTACAATTGCTCCAGATACAGCAAACGAAGAATCTGAAAAGGTTGCAGCAAAAGAATAATTAAGTATAAGGAGTGAGGGCGATCACGTCCTCCTCCATTCCATAATAATTTAGGCAAAATGGGTAAAATCCGGAGATCAAAAGGGAGGTAGGCCCCTTGCTAGATGTAAATAATTTTGAGTATATGAAAATAGGTCTAGCTTCACCTGACAAGATTCGTTCTTGGTCACATGGTGAGGTAAAAAAACCTGAAACGATTAACTATCGTACATTAAAGCCAGAAAAGGACGGTTTGTTCTGTGAACGCATTTTTGGTCCTACAAAAGACTGGGAATGTCATTGCGGAAAATACAAACGAGTTCGTTACAAAGGTGTAGTTTGTGACCGATGCGGCGTTGAAGTAACACGTGCAAAAGTCCGTCGTGAAAGAATGGGTCATATTGAGCTTGCGGCTCCTGTTTCTCATATTTGGTACTTCAAAGGGATCCCTAGCCGTATGGGGCTTGTTTTAGATATGTCACCGCGTGCATTGGAAGAGGTTATTTACTTCGCATCCTATGTAGTGACAGATTCTGGTGATACAGCGCTAGAGAAAAAGCAGCTGTTATCCGAAAAGGAATACCGTGCATACCGTGAAAAATACGGAACAAAGTTCCAAGCATCAATGGGTGCTGAATCCATCAAAAAACTTCTTTCAGATATCGACCTAAATAAAGAGGCTGATAGCCTTAAAGAAGAACTGCGTACTGCTCAAGGGCAGCGTCGTACACGTGCAATTAAAAGATTAGAAGTAATTGAAGCATTCCGTGGTTCTGGCAATGAACCTTCTTGGATGATTCTTGATGTTCTTCCTGTTATTCCTCCAGAGCTTCGCCCAATGGTACAGTTAGATGGCGGACGTTTCGCTACTTCTGACTTAAACGACCTTTACCGTCGTGTTATCAACCGTAATAATCGTTTAAAACGTTTATTAGACCTTGGTGCTCCAAGCATCATTGTTCAAAACGAAAAACGTATGCTTCAAGAAGCTGTTGATGCATTAATCGATAATGGCCGTCGCGGCAGACCAGTCACTGGACCAGGTAACCGTCCATTAAAATCATTGTCACATATGCTAAAAGGTAAGCAAGGACGTTTCCGTCAAAACCTTCTGGGTAAACGTGTTGACTACTCAGGCCGTTCCGTTATCGTTGTAGGACCGAACCTGAAAATGTATCAGTGCGGATTACCAAAAGAAATGGCATTAGAGCTATTTAAGCCTTTTGTTATGAAGGAATTGGTTGAAAAAGGTCTTGCTCATAATATTAAATCTGCAAAACGCAAAATTGAAAGAGTACAGCCGGAAGTTTGGGATGTGCTAGAAAGTGTTATTAAAGAACATCCAGTTCTTCTTAACCGTGCCCCTACTCTGCATAGACTTGGAATTCAGGCATTTGAGCCTACACTTGTAGAAGGCCGTGCAATCCGTCTGCATCCGCTCGTATGTACAGCTTATAACGCTGACTTTGACGGAGACCAAATGGCTGTTCACGTTCCGCTTTCTTCAGAAGCTCAAGCTGAGGCAAGACTTCTAATGCTAGCGGCACAAAACATCTTGAACCCGAAAGATGGAAAACCAGTTGTAACACCTTCTCAGGATATGGTACTAGGTAACTACTACTTAACTCTTGAAAGAGAAGGAGCAGTTGGAGAAGGAATGATCTTTAATGATACGAGTGAAGCGCTATTAGCATACCAAAATGGATATGTTCATCTTCACACGAGAGTAGCAGTTAATGCTTCTTCATTAAACAATCAAACCTTTACAGAAGAGCAAAACAACCAGCTATTAATTACGACAGTTGGAAAACTGATCTTTAACGAGATTTTACCTGAGACATTCCCATTCATTAATGAGCCTACAAAAACAAACTTAGAAGAAGAAACACCTAAGAAGTACTTTGTAGATCCTGGTACAGACGTACCTGCAGCAATCAAGGAAATGCCGCTTGTAGATCCGTTCAAGAAGAAAATTCTAGGTAATATTATTGCGGAAGTATTTAAACGCTTTAAGATTACGGAAACATCTAAAATGCTTGACCGCATGAAAAATCTTGGATTCCGCTACTCTACAAAAGCCGGTATTACTGTTGGTGTATCCGACATCGTAGTATTAGGTGATAAAGAGCAGATCATCCAAGAAGCACAAAACAAGGTTGATAATGTTACAAAGCAATTCAGACGTGGTTTAATTACAGAAGATGAGCGTTATGACAGAGTTATTTCCATCTGGAGTGCTGCGAAGGATGATATCCAATCAAGATTGATGAAATCCCTTGATAAATCGAACCCGATATTCATGATGAGTGATTCCGGAGCCCGTGGTAACGCGTCTAACTTTACACAGCTTGCTGGTATGCGCGGACTAATGGCCAACCCGGCTGGACGTATCATTGAACTTCCGATTAAATCAAGTTTCCGTGAAGGTCTAACAGTATTGGAATACTTCATCTCCACTCACGGTGCGCGTAAAGGTCTTGCCGATACAGCTCTTAAGACAGCTGACTCAGGTTACTTAACACGCCGTCTTGTTGATGTTGCTCAAGATGTTATCGTTCGTGATGATGATTGTGGTACTGACCGCGGTCTTGAAATTTCAGCCTTAAAGGATGGCACAGAAGTAATCGAAGCTCTTGACGAACGTTTAATTGGACGTTATGCAAGAAGAACGGTGAAGCATCCTGAAACAAAAGAAGTTATCGTCGCTGAGAATGATCTAATTACAGAAGACATCGCTGTTCAAATTATTGATGCAGGCATTGAGACTGTATGGATCCGTTCAGCATTTACTTGTAATACTCGCCACGGTGTATGTAAGAAGTGTTATGGCCGCAACCTTGCAACAGGTCAAGAGGTTGAGGTTGGGGAAGCAGTTGGTATCATTGCTGCTCAATCCATCGGTGAGCCAGGTACACAGTTAACAATGCGTACATTCCATACAGGCGGGGTTGCGGGAGACGATATCACACAAGGTCTACCGCGTATCCAGGAAATCTTTGAAGCGCGTAATCCTAAAGGTCAGGCAGTCATTTCTGAAATTGATGGTGTGATCGTAGGCATTAATGAAGGCCGCGACCGCCAGCATGAAATCGTCGTTCAAGGCGAAGTTGAATCACGCACATATAATGCGCCATATACAGCGCGTTTAAAAGTTGCTGTCAACGACCGAGTTGAACGCGGACAGGAATTAACTGAAGGTTCAATTGACCCGAAAGAGTTAATCAAAGTCAAAGATGTTACAGCAGTTCAAGAATACTTACTGCGTGAGGTACAGAAAGTTTACCGTATGCAAGGGGTTGAAATTGGGGATAAGCATATCGAAGTAATGGTACGCCAAATGCTTCGTAAAGTTCGTGTCATTGATGCGGCTGAAACAGATGTGCTTCCAGGTACATTGCTTGATATCCACCAGTTCACTGATGCAAACGAAAAAGCTCTTCTTGCAGGGAAAATTCCTGCAACCGGCCGCCCAGTATTACTTGGAATCACAAAAGCTTCACTCGAAACGGATTCATTCTTATCTGCTGCATCCTTCCAAGAAACAACAAGAGTTCTTACGGATGCTGCAATTAAAGGAAAACGTGATGAGCTGCTTGGCTTGAAGGAAAATGTTATCATCGGTAAGCTTGTACCTGCCGGAACAGGCATGCAGCGTTACCGGACAGCAGAACCTTATACTGCCAACGAAGCTGCTGAAGATGCAGTAACAGTTGAATAAATAATAGAAATGCGGTATTTGCTTTCTCGAGCAAATACCGCATTTAAATGATATTTATCTGCCCAGTTTGAAATCTTTGTTGACATTAAGTTTTAAAGATGCTAATATAGCAAAGGTGCTCCTATTAACTGGATACTTTGGAGGATATGAATGATGTCTTATGAAAAAGTATTGCAGGCAAAAAACTTTGTAGTAGGAACAAAGCAAACAGTAAAGGCTCTAAAAACAGGAACAGTCCAAGAAGTTATATTGGCTGCTGATGCTGATCGACATGTACTGGCAAAAGTAGAGAATACAGCGAAGGAATTACTTGTTCCGATTCAATATGCAGATTCGATGAAAAAGCTCGGAAAAGCATGCGGGATACAAGTTGGAGCAACTGCTGTTGCGATAATTAATTAAAAACTGTTTTTGCGGAAGACTTCTGCAAGAACTTTGTTTTTGCTTCAAAATGAACCACCTGGATGTGTGGGCTTACACGAAAAGATGAAGGGAGGAAAACAATCATGCCTACTATTAACCAATTAGTGCGCAAGCCTCGTAAAACTAAAGAGGAGAAGTCAAATTCACCTGCGCTTAACAAAGGTTACAACAGCTTCAAAAAAGTACAAACAAATGTTTCTTCACCACAAAAACGCGGTGTATGTACACGTGTTGGTACAATGACTCCAAAGAAACCGAACTCGGCGTTACGTAAATATGCACGTGTTCGTTTAACAAACGGAATTGAGGTTAACGCTTATATTCCTGGTATCGGCCACAACCTTCAAGAACACAGCGTTGTTCTTATCCGTGGAGGACGTGTAAAAGACTTACCGGGTGTACGTTACCATATCGTACGCGGTGCTTTAGATACAGCTGGTGTTAACAATCGTATGCAAGGCCGTTCTAAATACGGTGCTAAGCGTCCGAAAGCAGCTAAGAAATAATAAAACAAACAACTTAAAATACAACCCTTTCTGAAAGGAGGAAAATTAAATGCCACGTAAAGGTCCTGTAGCAAAGAGAGACGTATTGCCAGATCCGATTTACAACTCAAAGCTTATCAGCCGTTTAATCAACAAAATGATGATCGATGGTAAGAGAGGGAAAGCGCAAGCGATCCTATATTCTGCATTTGATACTATTCAAGAACGCACTGGCAAAGAGCCAATGGAAGTTTTTGATCAAGCGTTAAAAAACATCATGCCTGTACTTGAAGTTAGAGCACGCCGTGTTGGTGGAGCTAACTACCAAGTACCAGTTGAGGTGCGTCCTGACCGCCGTACGACTTTAGGTCTTCGCTGGTTAGTGAACTACTCACGACTTCGCGGTGAAAAAACAATGGAAGAGCGTTTAGCTAACGAAATCCTTGATGCAGCTAACAACACTGGTGCATCTGTTAAGAAACGTGAAGATATGCATAAAATGGCGGAAGCAAACAAAGCGTTTGCTCACTATCGCTGGTAAGATAACCTTATTAAATAAAATAACCCTTATACTAGGAAGGAGAAAGACCCAATGGCAAGAGAGTTCTCCTTAGAAAATACTCGTAATATTGGTATCATGGCTCACATTGATGCTGGTAAAACAACAACAACTGAACGTGTACTTTACTACACTGGCCGTATTCACAAAATCGGTGAAACACATGAAGGTGCTTCACAGATGGACTGGATGGAACAAGAGCAGGAGCGCGGAATTACAATTACTTCCGCTGCTACTACTGCTCAATGGAAAGGTCACCGTGTAAACATTATCGATACACCGGGACACGTAGACTTCACTGTTGAAGTTGAACGTTCACTTCGTGTACTTGATGGTGCTGTAGCAGTACTTGATGCTCAATCTGGTGTTGAGCCTCAAACTGAAACAGTTTGGCGTCAAGCAACAACATATGGTGTACCACGTGTTGTTTTCGTAAACAAAATGGATAAGCTTGGAGCTGACTTCTTATACTCTCTAGGCACATTGCATGACCGTCTGCAAGCAAATGCTGCAGCGATTCAATTACCGATTGGTGCTGAAGATCAATTCGAAGGTATCATCGACCTAATTGAAATGAAAGCTACGTTCTACGGTAATGACCTTGGTACAGATATCGAAGATCGTGAAATTCCTGCTGAATACATGGATCAAGCTGAAGAATATCGTGAAAAGTTAATTGAAGCGGTAGCTGAGCTTGATGAAGAATTAATGGAGAAATACCTTGGTGGAGAAGAAATCTCTAACGAAGAGCTAAAAGCGGTAATTCGTAAAGGTACAGTAAACGTTGAATTCTATCCTGTAATCTGTGGATCAGCTTTCAAAAACAAAGGTGTTCAAAAAATGCTTGATGCAGTAATTGATTACCTGCCATCTCCAGTAGATGTACCAGCAATCAAAGGAACTCTTCCTGATACAGATGAAGAGGTAACTCGTCCTTCTAGTGACGATGCGCCATTTGCTGCACTTGCATTTAAAGTTATGACTGACCCTTATGTTGGTAAGTTAACATTCTTCCGTGTGTATTCTGGAACACTTAATTCTGGTTCATACGTACAGAACTCTACAAAAGGTAAGCGTGAGCGCGTAGGACGTATCCTGCAAATGCACGCAAACTCTCGTGAAGAGATCTCAATCGTACATGCTGGAGATATCGCAGCAGCTGTAGGTCTAAAAGATACTACAACTGGGGATACTCTATGTGATGAAAAAGAATTAGTAATCCTTGAATCTATGGAATTCCCAGAGCCAGTTATTCAGCTTTCTATCGAGCCTAAATCTAAGGCCGACCAAGATAAGATGACAACTGCTCTACAAAAACTACAAGAAGAAGATCCAACATTCCGTGCGCATACTGACCAGGAAACTGGACAAGTTATTATCGCGGGTATGGGTGAGCTTCACTTGGATATCCTAGTTGACCGTATGCGTCGTGAATTTAAAGTGGAAGCAAACGTTGGTGCACCTCAGGTTGCATACCGTGAAACTTTCCGTACTTCTGCTCAAGTAGAAGGTAAATTCGCACGTCAATCTGGTGGACGCGGACAATTCGGACACGTTTGGATTGAATTCTCTCCAAACGAAGAAGGAAAAGGCTTTGAATTCGAAAACGGCATTGTTGGTGGGGTTGTTCCTCGTGAATACATCCCGGCAGTTCAAGCTGGACTAGAAGACTCTCTAGATAGAGGGGTTCTTGCTGGATATCCTCTTGTTGATATTAAAGCTAGATTATTCGATGGATCTTACCATGATGTTGACTCATCTGAAATGGCGTTTAAAATTGCTGCATCAATGGCACTTAAGAATGCTGCTTCAAAATGTAACCCAGTAATTCTTGAGCCGATTATGAGAATAGAAGTAATCATCCCTGAAGAATACCTTGGAGACATTATGGGTAACGTTACATCACGTCGCGGACGTGTTGAAGGTATGGATGCTCGTGGAAACGCACAAGTAGTTCGTGCAATGGTTCCACTTTCAGAAATGTTTGGTTACGCAACTTCATTGCGTTCTAGCACGCAAGGTCGCGGTGTGTTCTCAATGCACTTTGATCACTATGAAGAAGTACCAAAATCAATTTCTGAAGAAATCATCAAAAAAAATAAAGGTGAATAATTGATTTTACCTTTTCAATCAAGTATAACTACTATTGTAGGCTATTAGACTGCCGGGAGTTATCTTCCGGCCGTCATTAAAAAATACTTAACTTTTACAATCCGAAGGAGGACTTTTAAAATGGCAAAAGCTAAATTTGACCGTTCAAAACCCCATGTTAACATCGGTACTATCGGACACGTTGACCATGGTAAAACTACTTTAACAGCTGCTATCACTACTGTTCTTTCAAAAGCAGGCGGCGGTGAAGCACGCGGATATGATCAAATCGACGCAGCTCCAGAAGAGCGCGAGCGTGGAATCACAATCTCAACTGCACACGTTGAGTACGAAACTCCAAACCGTCACTATGCACACGTTGACTGCCCAGGACATGCTGACTATGTTAAAAACATGATCACTGGTGCTGCACAAATGGACGGCGGAATCCTAGTTGTTTCTGCTGCTGACGGCCCAATGCCACAAACTCGTGAGCACATTCTTCTTTCTCGTCAAGTAGGTGTACCTTACCTTGTTGTATTCATGAACAAATGTGACATGGTAGATGACGAAGAGCTTCTTGAGTTAGTAGAAATGGAAGTTCGTGACCTTCTTTCTGAATATGAGTTCCCTGGCGATGACATCCCAGTTATCAAAGGTTCTGCTCTAAGAGCTCTTGAAGGAGATGCTCAATGGGAAGAGAAAATCAACGAGCTTATGGCTGCTGTTGATGAGTATATCCCAACACCAACTCGTGACACTGACAAGCCATTCATGATGCCAGTTGAGGATGTATTCTCTATTACTGGACGTGGAACAGTTGCTACTGGACGTGTTGAGCGTGGAGTAGTTAAAGTTGGAGACGTTATCGATATCACTGGTTTCACTGAAGAGCCAAAATCAACAACTGTAACAGGTGTTGAAATGTTCCGTAAGCTTCTTGATTATGCTGAAGCTGGTGACAACATTGGTGCACTTCTACGTGGTGTTGCACGTGAAGATATCCAACGTGGACAAGTACTTGCTAAGCCAGGTACTATCAAGCCACACACAAAGTTCAAAGCAGAAGTTTACGTATTATCTAAAGAAGAGGGTGGACGTCACACTCCATTCTTCACAAACTACCGTCCTCAGTTCTACTTCCGTACAACTGATGTAACTGGTATTTGTAACCTTCCTGAAGGCGTAGAAATGGTTATGCCTGGGGATAACATCGAAATGCACGTTGAGCTAATCGCTCCAATCGCTATCGAAGAAGGTACTAAGTTCTCTATCCGTGAGGGTGGACGTACTGTAGGTGCTGGAGTAGTAGCTACAATCGTTGAATAATTAAACTAAGAGCCGGGAGAAATTCTCCTGGCTCTTTTTTTATAAAAAAAATTCATTATTCTTTTAGCTGCAGTCCCTGTACAGGAGCTGCAGCTTTTTTGTGCTTTATATGTAATCAAGCTATAGGCTAACAAACTCTATCAAATAATACTTAAGTACAACAACTATTCGATGACTTAACTATAGAAAAGTTAAAAGGATATTATCTATAAGCCAAACCCATAGAGTCACTTTTACATTTGAATGTTATGTGCAAATATCTAAAGAGAAAAATAAACAAGCACATCTCAATTCTATTCTGAATAAAAATTCCTTAATGCATCTATAACTTATATTAATAAAAGGGCAAACCCTCTTTGAAGAAGGATCTCGATCAAAGGGATATAAAGTTATGGTATTTATGCAACTATTATATAGAAGAAACACATCAATAATCTGATGTTAAAATAGAAATTGCTGTTAGTTAAAAGAACTACTTGAAATAAGGATCATAAGTAGATATAATTAAAAAAGTGCGCGAAACAGAAATGAATCAATATTTATGTTGCATTTCATTTATAGTTTCTGTATAATAGACAATGTTGGTCTTTGACTGCGATGAAGTGAAAGGTTGCTGACACACCCGGCCGCTTTGCCATGGCGAGTGTGTGGGAAATTTTCACGGAGAATGTCTATATTAAAATAGGCGAAAAGGAGGGAAAATAATGGCAAAACAAAAAATTCGTATTCGTTTAAAAGCGTATGATCACAGAATCCTTGATCAATCTGCTGAGAAAATTGTAGAAACTGCAAAACGCTCTGGTGCGGCTGTATCTGGTCCAATCCCATTGCCAACTGAAAAGTCAATCTACACAATTCTTCGTGCGGTGCATAAGTATAAAGATTCTCGTGAGCAATTCGAAATGCGTACGCATAAACGTCTAATCGACATCATTAACCCAACACCACAAACGGTTGATTCTCTAATGCGTTTAGATCTGCCATCTGGTGTGGATATCGAAATTAAGCTTTAATTTAATAAATAACTAACATATTGTAGGAGGTGTGACTGATATGACCAAAGGAATCTTAGGAAGAAAGATTGGTATGACTCAAGTATTTGCTGAAAACGGTGATCTAATCCCGGTAACAGTTGTTGAAACTGCTGGAAACGTTGTTCTTCAAAAGAAATCTGCTGAAACAGACGGATACGAAGCGATCCAAATCGGTTTCGAAGACAAACGCGAAAAGCTTTCAAACAAACCTGAAAAAGGTCACGTTGCAAAAGCAAACACTGCTCCTAAGCGCTTCGTTCGTGAATTCCGCGACGTAAACTTAGCTGAGTATGAAGTTGGTCAAGAAGTCAAAGTAGAAATTTTCGCTGAGGGCGAAACTGTTGATGTAACAGGAATCTCAAAGGGTAAAGGTTTCCAGGGTGCTATCAAACGCCACGGACAATCTCGCGGGCCAATGGCACACGGTTCACGTTACCACCGTCGTCCTGGTTCAATGGGTCCTGTAGCTCCAAACCGTGTATTCAAAGGTAAATTATTACCAGGACGCATGGGCGGCGAGCAAATCACAGTTCAAAACCTTGAAATCGTTAAAGTGGATGCAGAACGCAACCTTCTTTTAATTAAAGGAAATGTGCCAGGTCCTAGAAAAGCACTTCTTAAAATTAAAAGCGCGGTAAAAGCGAAGTAATTACACTGGAAAGGAGGAAACATAAATGCCTAAAGTAGCATTATATAACCAAAGCGGTTCTAAAGTTGGTGATATCGAACTTAACGAATCAATCTTTGGTATTGAGCCTAATAACCACGTAATGTTCGAAGCAGTAGTTATGCAAAGAGCATCATTACGTCAAGGAACTCATAAAACAAAAATTCGTTCTGAAGTAGCGGGCGGTGGACGTAAGCCATGGCGCCAAAAAGGTACTGGTCGTGCTCGTCAAGGATCTATCAGATCTCCACAATGGCGCGGAGGCGGTACTGTATTCGGTCCTGTACCACGCAGCTACAGCTATAAATTACCTAAAAAAGTTCGCCGTTTAGCAATTAAATCTGCACTTTCTTCTAAAGTATTAGATGAAAATGTACTTGTATTAGAAGGTTTAGCTTTTGAAGCTCCAAAAACAAAGGATTTCAAAGGTCTTCTAAAAGGTCTATCAGTTGATTCTAAAGCACTTATCGTAACAGCTGACCTTGATGAAAACGTAGCATTATCTGCACGTAACATTCCTGGTGTAACTGTTGTAACTGCTGCTGGAATTAGTGTGTTAGATGTTTTAAATCATGATAAATTAATCATGACGAAACAAGCGGTTGAAAAAGTAGAGGAGGTGCTTGCATAATGGATGCACGCGATATCATTAAGCGCCCCGTTATCACAGAACGTTCTACTGACATCATGGCTGAGAAAAAGTACACTTTCGAAGTTGATGTAAGAGCTAACAAAACACAAGTTAAAGACGCTGTTGAAGAAATCTTTGACGTGAAAGTTGAAAAAGTCAACATCATGAACTACAAAGGTAAATTCAAGCGTATGGGCAAATTTGGCGGATACACAAACAAACGCCGTAAAGCGATTGTTAAACTAACTGCCGACAGCAAAGAAATCGAGATTTTCGAAGCATAATATTATTGATCTAACTAGAAGAGGAGGGAAACGAAATGGCGATTAAAAAGTATAAACCTACCTCTAATGGTCGTCGCGGCATGACGGTTTCTGATTTCGCTGAAATCACAACAAATAAACCGGAAAAATCTTTACTTGCTCCTATTAAGCGTAAAGGTGGTCGTAACAACCAAGGTAAGTTGACAGTTCGTCATCAAGGTGGCGGTCATAAGCGTCAATATCGTCTAATCGATTTTAAACGCAACAAAGATGGCATTCCAGGCCGCGTTGCTACAATCGAGTATGATCCAAACCGTTCAGCAAACATTGCATTAATTAACTATGTTGATGGAGAAAAGCGTTACATCCTAGCTCCTAAGAATTTAGAAGTGGGTATGGAAGTAATGTCTGGTCCTGAAGCAGATATCAAGGTGGGTAATGCATTACCACTTTCAAATATTCCTGTGGGTTCTGTAATCCACAATATCGAATTAAAACCTGGTAAAGGCGGACAATTAGTACGTTCTGCTGGAACAAGTGCACAAGTACTTGGTAAAGAAGGCAAATACGTATTAGTACGTTTAAACTCTGGTGAGGTTCGTATGATTCTTGCTACTTGCCGTGCAACAATCGGTCAAGTTGGTAATGAGCAGCATGAGCTTATTAACATTGGTAAAGCAGGTCGTTCACGTTGGTTAGGCAAACGTCCTACAGTTCGTGGATCTGTAATGAACCCTAACGATCACCCACACGGTGGTGGTGAAGGTCGTGCGCCAATCGGACGTAAGTCTCCAATGACTCCTTGGGGCAAACCGACTCTTGGATTCAAAACTCGTAAGAAAAACAACAAATCAGATAAATTTATCGTGCGTCGCCGTAAAAAATAACGGGATTGAGCTACGGTTCCAGAACAGGGCCGTAGAACAATCACGAAGGGAGGTTCAATCATGGGTCGCAGCTTAAAAAAAGGACCTTTTGTTGACGAACATTTAATGACAAAGATCGAAAAGCTTAACGAAACCGAAAGCAAGTCTGTTACAAAAACTTGGTCTCGTCGTTCTACGATCTTCCCGCAATTCATCGGACATACTATTGCAGTATATGATGGTCGTAAACATGTGCCTGTATATATCACAGAAGACATGGTAGGACACAAGCTTGGAGAATTCGCTCCAACTCGTGCATACAAAGGCCATGGCAATGATGATAAGAAAACAAGACGTTAATGAGAGGAGGGCATTCAAATGCAAGCTAAAGCTGTTGCAAGAACAGTTCGTATTGCTCCTCGTAAAGCTCGTTTAGTCGTAGATTTAATTCGAGGAAAGCAAGTTGGTGAAGCGGTAGCGATTCTTAATCTGACTCCAAAAGCAGCTTCTCCAATCGTAGAAAAAGTATTAAAATCTGCATTGGCAAACGCTGAGCACAACTACGAAATGGACGTAAACAATTTAGTAGTAGCTCAAGCATTCGTTGACGAAGGACCAACTTTAAAACGTTTCCGTCCTCGTGCAATGGGTCGTGCAAGCGCAATTAACAAGCGCACTAGCCACATCACTATCGTTTTATCAGAAAAGAAGGAGGGATAATCAGTGGGTCAAAAAGTAAATCCAGTCGGTTTGCGTATCGGAGTTATTCGTGATTGGGAATCTAAATGGTATGCAGGCAAAGACTATGCTGATCTTTTACACGAAGACCTAAAAGTGCGTGAGTATATCACAAAGCGCTTAAAGGATGCTTCTGTTTCTAAAGTAGAAATCGAACGTGCTGCTAACCGCTTGAACATCACTGTCCACACTGCTAAGCCAGGTATGGTAATTGGTAAAGGTGGTACTGAAGTTGAAGCGCTTCGTAAGTCTCTTAACTCACTTACTGGCAAACGTGTTCACATTAACATTCTTGAAATCAAAAAAGCTGACATCGATGCGAAATTGGTTGCGGAAAACATTGCTCGTCAATTAGAAAACCGCGTATCATT
This sequence comes from Cytobacillus gottheilii, assembly GCF_001636345.1. GTDB lineage: Bacteria > Bacillota > Bacilli > Bacillales > Cytobacillaceae > Cytobacillus > Cytobacillus gottheilii. The sequence goes on along the minus strand of NZ_KV440945.1, from coordinate 53,684 downwards.
CCGTCGTGCTCAAAAACAAACAATTCAACGTGCTATGCGCGCTGGCGCTAAAGGTATCAAAACAATGGTATCTGGTCGTCTTGGCGGTGCTGATATCGCTCGTTCTGAATCATACAGTGAAGGAACAGTTCCACTTCATACACTTCGTGCTGATATCGACTATGCTACAGCTGAAGCAGATACTACTTACGGTAAATTAGGCGTAAAAGTATGGATCTATCGTGGAGAGGTCCTTCCAGCAAAGAAGAAAACTGCGGAAGGAGGCAACTAATATGTTAGTACCAAAGCGCGTCAAATATCGTCGTGTACACCGTGGGAAAATGCGCGGTCAAGCAAAAGGCGGAACTGAAGTAACATTCGGTGAATATGGTCTACAAGCATTAGAAGCTTCTTGGATCACTAACCGTCAAATCGAATCTGCACGTATCGCAATGACTCGTTACATGAAACGTGGCGGTAAAGTTTGGATTAAAATCTTCCCACATAAGCCTTATACTGCAAAGCCTCTAGAAGTCCGAATGGGTTCTGGTAAAGGTGCTCCAGAAGGCTGGGTAGCAGTTGTTAAACCTGGGAAAATCATGTTTGAAATCGCTGGTGTTTCTGAAGAAATCGCTCGTGAAGCACTTCGCCTTGCATCACACAAACTTCCTGTAAAATGTAAGTTTGTAAAACGAGAAGAAATTGGTGGTGAATCAAGTGAAAGCTAATGAAATTCGTGACCTTACCACTGCAGAAATTGAACAAAAAGTGAAATCTTTAAAAGAAGAGCTTTTTAACCTTCGCTTTCAATTGGCGACTGGACAACTGGAAAATACAGCTCGCATTCGTGAAGTTCGCAAGGCGATCGCTCGTATGAAAACTGTTATCCGTGAAAGAGAAATTGGTTTTAGCAAGTGATATTGAGAGGAGGTTCGCACAATGAGTGAACGCAACCAACGCAAAGTTTACACAGGACGTGTGGTTTCTGACAAAATGGATAAGACTGTTACTGTTTTGGTTGAAACATACAAAAAGCATGCTCTATATGGTAAACGCGTTAAGTACTCTAAAAAGTTTAAAGCTCATGATGAGCAAAACGAAGCAAAAATTGGCGATATCGTTCGTATTATGGAAACTCGTCCACTATCTGCGACTAAACGCTTCCGTCTAGTAGAAGTTGTTGAGAAAGCAGTTATTATCTAATTGTTCGGTAGGGAGTCTGATCCCGAAGGGAGGTTACACACATGATTCAACAAGAATCACGTTTAAAAGTTGCTGACAACTCTGGTGCTCGTGAAGTACTAACTATCAAAGTTCTTGGCGGTTCAGGCCGTAAAACTGCAAACATTGGTGATGTCATCGTTTGTACAGTGAAACAAGCAACACCAGGTGGCGTTGTTAAAAAAGGTGACGTTGTTAAAGCTGTAGTTGTTAGAACAAAAAGCGGTGTTCGCCGTAATGACGGTACTTACATTCGTTTTGATGAAAACGCATGTGTGATTATTCGTGATGATAAAGGTCCTCGTGGTACTCGTATTTTCGGACCTGTTGCGCGTGAACTTCGTGACAACAACTTCATGAAAATTGTTTCATTAGCTCCAGAAGTATTATAAATCTAAATCAAATTGCCTTTAAGGAGGTGCGCACAGATGCATGTAAAAAAAGGTGATAAAGTTATGGTCATCTCTGGTAAGGATAAAGGCAAAACAGGTGTTATCCTAGCAGCTTTCCCTAAACAAAGCCGAGTGCTAGTTGAAGGAGTAAACGTTGTTAAGAAACACGCTAAGCCATCCCAAGTGAATCCGCAAGGCGGAATCATCAGCCAAGAGGCACCTGTTCATGTATCAAACGTTATGCCTGTTGACCCTAAGTCTGGTGAACCAACTCGTGTAGGCTACAAGACGGTTGATGGCAAAAAAGTACGTGTAGCAAAAAAATCCGGTGAAGTTCTAGATAAATAGTTAATAGAAGAAGGGAGGTACTATGAATGAACCGCCTAAAAGAAAAACACAGTAAAGAAATTACACCTGCTCTAGTGAGCAAGTTCAACTATAGTTCAGTAATGCAAGTTCCAAAGCTTGAAAAAATCGTTATCAACATGGGTGTCGGTGATGCAGTTTCAAACTCAAAAGCATTAGATAATGCTGTTGAAGAACTAGCACAAATCACTGGACAGAAACCACTTGTGACACGTGCGAAGAAATCAATCGCTGGCTTCCGTCTTCGTGAAGGCATGCCGATCGGTGCTAAAGTTACACTACGCGGTGAGCGTATGTACGAATTCTTTGATAAATTAGTATCGGTTTCTCTTCCACGTGTACGTGACTTCCGCGGTATTTCTAAAAAGTCTTTTGACGGCCGTGGAAACTACACACTTGGTGTGAAAGAACAATTAATCTTCCCTGAGATTGATTACGATAAAGTAAGCAAAGTTCGTGGTATGGATATCGTTATCGTAACTACAGCTAATACTGATGAAGAAGCTCGTGAACTTTTAACTCAATTTGGAATGCCATTCCAAAAGTAATCGCTAAATAGAGGGAGGCGAAAACGTGGCTAAAAAGTCAATGATTGCGAAGCAAAAACGCACGCCTAAATACAAGGTACAAGAATATACACGCTGCGAGCGTTGCGGCCGTCCACATTCTGTATACCGTAAATTTAAGCTTTGTCGTATTTGTTTCCGTGAATTAGCATATAAAGGTCAAATACCTGGTGTGAAAAAAGCTAGCTGGTAAAACCCAAAGTTGGGAAGGAGGTAAAAACAATGGTCATGACAGATCCAATTGCAGATTTGCTTACTCGCATCCGTAATGCGAATATGGTTCGTCACGAAAAATTAGAAGTTCCTGCTTCTAATATCAAGAAAGAAGTTGCTGAAATCCTTAAGCGTGAAGGATTCGTGCGTGATGTTGAGTTTATCGAAGACAATAAGCAAGGCATTATCCGCATTTTCTTAAAATACGGTGCAAACAACGAGCGCGTTATTACTGGTCTTAAGCGTATCAGTAAGCCTGGTCTTCGTGTATACGCAAAAGCTGATGAAGTACCTCGTGTACTTAACGGTTTAGGTATCGCACTAGTTTCTACTTCTCAAGGAGTTCTTACAGATAAAGAAGCTCGCGCTAAACAAGTTGGCGGAGAAGTACTAGCATACGTTTGGTAATAGAGTTTCTTAATGAATGGAGGTGCAATAAATGTCTCGTATAGGTAAAAAACCAATCGAAATTCCATCTGGTGTAACTATTACAATTGATGGAGCAGCAGTTACAGTTAAAGGTCCTAAAGGTGAACTTTCTCGTTCATTTAACCCTGATATCGAAGTGAAAGTGGAAGAGAACATCATTAACATTGTTCGTCCATCTGAATCTAAAGAGCACCGTGCTCTACACGGAACTACTCGTGCATTGATCGCTAACATGGTTGAGGGAGTTTCCAAAGGCTTTGAAAGAGGTTTAGAGCTTATCGGTGTCGGTTACCGTGCTCAAAAACAAGGGAAAAAGCTAGTGTTAAACGTTGGTTATTCTCACCCTGTAGAAATCGAGCCTGAAGAAGGTCTTGAAATCGAAGTACCATCTAATACAAAAGTTATCGTTAAAGGAACTAACAAAGAACGTGTTGGTGCTTTAGCAGCTAACATCCGTGACGTTCGTCCTCCAGAGCCTTACAAAGGTAAAGGGATCCGTTATGAAGGCGAATATGTGCGCCGTAAAGAAGGTAAAACAGGTAAGTAATGCCGCTTAGGTAAACGAAAGGAGTGACCGAAATGATTACGAAGGCTGATAAAAATGCAGTTCGTAAAAAAAGACATGCACGTGTTCGTGCAAAGCTTTCTGGAACTGCGGTTCGTCCTCGTTTAAATGTGTTCCGTTCAAACAAACACATTTACGCTCAATTAATTGATGATGTAAACAAAGTAACGATTGCAAGTGCGTCATCACTTGATAAAGATGTTAACCTTGATTCTACAAGCAATGTTGATGCAGCTGTTAAAGTTGGAGAACTAGTTGCAAAACGTGCTGTTGAAAAAGGAGTTAATTCTGTAGTATTCGACCGTGGAGGATACCTCTATCATGGCCGCGTAAAAGCATTAGCTGATGCTGCACGCGAAAACGGGTTGGAATTTTAATAGACAAAGGAGGGACACAAAAAGATGCGTCGTATTGATCCAAACAAACTTGAACTTGAAGAGCGCGTAGTTACGGTTAACCGTGTTGCGAAGGTTGTTAAAGGTGGACGTCGTTTTAGATTCTCTGCTCTTGTAGTAGTAGGTGACAAAAACGGTCACGTTGGCTTTGGAACTGGTAAAGCACAAGAGGTGCCGGAAGCTATCCGTAAAGCAATTGAAGATGCGAAGAAAAACCTAATCGAAGTACCTATGGTTGGAACTACAATTCCTCACCAAGTAATCGGTCATTTCGGTGCTGGCGAAATTCTTCTAAAACCTGCATATGAAGGTACTGGAGTTATCGCTGGTGGTCCTGTCCGTGCGGTTCTTGAGTTAGCTGGTGTTGGCGATATCCTTTCTAAATCTCTAGGAACAAACACACCAATTAACATGGTTCGCGCTACATTGGACGGACTGAACCAATTAAAACGTGCTGAAGACGTAGCAAAACTACGTGGTAAATCAGTAGAAGAACTGTTAGGATAAGGAGGGAAATCAGATGGCGAATAAACTAGAAGTGACCCTCACTCGCAGCGTGATTGGCCGCCCACAGGACCAACGCGAAACAGTTAAAGCCCTTGGCTTGCGTAAAATGCACCAAACAGTTGAGCACCAGGATAATGCAGCAATCCGCGGTATGATCAATAAGGTAGCTCACCTTGTTACGGTTAAAGAAAACTAATTATCACTCTTCTATAAAATAAGGAGGTGCCAACATGAAACTTCATGAATTAAAACCTGCAGAAGGTTCTCGTCAAGAACGTAAGCGTAAAGGTCGCGGAATCGGTTCTGGTAATGGTAAAACTGCTGGTAAAGGTCATAAAGGTCAAAACGCACGTTCAGGCGGCGGTGTACGTCCTGGTTTTGAGGGTGGTCAAACACCTTTATTCCAACGCTTGCCAAAACGCGGATTTACAAACATCAATCGTAAAGATTATGCTGTTGTAAACCTTGACGCCCTAAACCGCTTCGAAGACGGAACTGTGGTTTCACCAGAGCTTCTAATTGAAACTGGTGTAGTCAGCAAAGAAAGAGCAGGAATCAAAATTCTTGCTAAAGGCAAAGTTGAGAAAAAGCTTACAGTTAAAGCTCATAAATTCTCCTCTGCTGCAAAGGAAGCTATTGAAGCTGCCGGCGGTCAAACAGAGGTGATTTAATGTTTAAGACAATCTCCAATTTTATGCGCGTGGGTGATATAAGAAACAAGATTATATTCACCCTTTTAATGCTGATTGTTTTTCGCATCGGTACGTTCATACCTGTGCCAGGTGTGAATGCCGATGTACTGCAAGCACAGGATTCACTAAATGTATTTGGTGTGCTGAATACATTTGGCGGCGGTGCACTTCTTAACTTCTCTATTCTTGCTATGGGGATCATGCCGTATATCACAGCATCAATCATTGTGCAGCTTCTGCAAATGGATGTTGTGCCTAAATTTACGGAATGGTCTAAGCAAGGAGATGTTGGGCGCCGTAAGTTAGCACAGTTTACTCGCTATTTTACTATCGTGCTTGGATTTATCCAGGCTCTTGGTATGTCTTATGGGTTTAATAACCTGGCAGGCGGTATGCTAATTGAGAATACTGGTATAGGTTCATACCTGCTTATTGCAACAGTATTGACCGCTGGAACTGCATTTTTAATGTGGCTGGGCGAGCAAATTACTGAAAAGGGAGTAGGAAACGGAATTTCCATTATCATTTTTGCTGGGATCGTTGCTGGTATTCCAAATATCGTCAATCAGATCTATGCACAGCAATTTGAAAATGCGGGTGACCAGTTATTCCTTCGCATCATTACAATGGTGCTGATCCTTATTGCAGTTATTGCTATAATCGTTGGTACAATTTTCATCCAACAGGCTTTAAGGAAAATTCCTGTGCAATATGCAAAACGGGTATCTGCAGGCAATGCTTCTGCTGGTATGCAAAACACACATTTGCCATTGAAAGTTAACGCAGCTGGAGTTATTCCAGTAATCTTCGCTGTTTCATTTATTGTTACGCCAAGAACAATTGCGGGCTTCTTTGAGTCAAATAGTGTTACAGATTGGATAATCACTGTATTTGATTACACAGAGCCAATTGGTATGGTAATCTATAGTGCGCTGATTATTGCATTTACGTATTTCTATGCTTTCATTCAAGTTAACCCAGAGCAAGTCTCTGAAAACTTAAAGAAGCAGGGCGGTTATGTACCAGGGATCAGACCTGGTAAAAATACGCAGGAATACTTAACACGCGTTCTCTACCGTTTAACATTTGTTGGTGCATTATTCCTTACCGCGATTTCAATTGTGCCGATGTTTTTCATTAATATCGCAGGATTACCAGAATCAGCGCAAATTGGAGGAACAAGCTTACTAATTGTTGTCGGTGTTGCACTTGATACAATGAAGCAGCTTGAGTCACAGCTTGTTAAACGTCATTATAAAGGCTTTATAAAATAATCTGGTTAAAGGGGACGTGTGTTCCCTATAACCATTTTCAGACTAGGGGGTAATTCACTTGAATCTAGTATTAATGGGGCTCCCTGGTGCCGGAAAAGGTACACAAGCAGAGAAAATTGTCCAAAAATACGGCATCCCTCATATTTCCACAGGAGATATGTTCCGCGCAGCCATTAAAGGAGAAACGGAACTAGGCCTGCAAGCTAAATCGTTCATGGACAAAGGCGAACTCGTTCCTGATGAAGTTACGATCGGCATTGTACGCGAGCGTTTAAGCGAATCAGACTGTGAAAAAGGGTTTTTGCTTGATGGGTTTCCAAGAACGGTACCTCAAGCGGAAGCACTTGAAAACATCCTTTCTGAACTAAACAAAACAATGGACTATGTTATTAATATTGATGTAGATCAAGAGATCTTGATGGAGCGCCTCACTGGCCGCAGAATCTGCAAAAGCTGCGGAGCTACTTATCATCTTGTATTTAATCCTCCTGCTAAGGAAGGCGTATGCGACCGTTGTGGCGGAGAATTATATCAACGTGCAGATGATAATGAAGAAACTGTGAAAAATCGCCTTGATGTTAATATTAAACAAACAAAGCCATTACTTGGTTTTTATGAATCTAAAGGCTATTTACGCAATATTGATGGCCAGCAAGAGATCGGTAAAGTATTTTCTGATATTGATGTTCTACTCGGAGATTTGTCTAAATGATTATTTGCAAAACCGAGCGAGAAATTGCGATTATGCGTGAAGCCGGAAGAATTGTTGCACTGACGCACGAGGAACTGAAAAAGCATATTGCCCCTGGAATAACTACGAAAGAGCTTGATAGAATTGCTGAAAGCTTTATAAAAAAGCATGATGCATTTCCGTCATTTAAAGGCTATAACGGGTTTACAGGAAGTATATGTGCTTCAGTAAATGATGAACTTGTTCATGGTATTCCTGGTGATCGGGTCTTAAAAAATGGCGATATTATCAGCATCGATATTGGCGCCAAATATAACGGTTATCATGGTGATTCTGCCTGGACGTATGCTGTCGGCCGCATTGATGATGATACGAAACGCTTATTAGACGTAACGGAGCAGTCATTATATACAGGCCTTAAAGAAGCGATTCCAGGAGAACGGTTATCGAACATCTCTCATGCGATTCAAACATTTGCGGAATCAAATGGTTTTTCTATTGTACGTGAGTATGTCGGGCATGGGATAGGGCAAGACTTACATGAGGAGCCGCAAATTCCACATTATGGTCCCCCGAATAAAGGACCTCGTTTAAAACCGGGCATGGTACTTGCTGTCGAACCGATGGTAAACGCCGGAAGCCGCTATGTGAAAACGCTGGCTGACCAGTGGACCGTTGTTACGGTTGATGGATCTAGATGTGCTCATTTTGAGCATACAATAGCGATCACAGAAACAGGTTATGAAATTCTAACAGTCATTTAGACATAAGGTTTCATGAAAAAATTCTGGACAATTTGCGTTCAAAAAGAATTTTCTCTTTTTACAAGACGTAAACATAGTCAGTATGCTATAATTATAAGGTTGTTGATTGGTTGTACTGATTTTAATCGGCAGCCATAAGCAGGACAATAATTTAGTAACTCTTCAGGTTTGGAGCAGATCTTTTAGAAACCTGACCGCGTAGTTTAACAAAGAAAAGCTAATGTCTTAGGTTAATCTAAGCATTTAAGATTTCGTATTTTGATTAAGAAGGGAGACGCGTTCGATGGCAAAAGACGATGTAATCGAGATAGAAGGCACAGTAGTTGATACTTTGCCAAATGCAATGTTTAAGGTAGAATTAGAAAATGGTCATACAGTGTTAGCTCATGTGTCCGGTAAAATTCGTATGCACTTCATCCGTATCTTACCTGGAGATAAAGTAACTGTTGAGCTTTCTCCATATGATTTAACTCGTGGAAGAATCACATATCGCTTTAAGTAATCATTGCGCTCCGTACTATTAAGGAGGTTAGGATAATGAAAGTAAGACCATCAGTTAAGCCGATCTGCGAAAAGTGCAAAGTCATCCGCAGACGCGGCAAAGTAATGGTTATCTGTGAAAACCCTAAACACAAACAAAAACAAGGTTAATAACAAGGAGGTGCGCGTATAAATGGCACGTATTGCTGGTGTAGATGTACCACGTGAGAAACGTGTGGTTATCTCATTAACTTATATCTATGGTATTGGTAGAAATACTTCTTCAAAGATTCTTGCTGAAGCTGGTGTATCTGAAGACACTCGCGTTCGCGATCTAACAGAAGATGAATTAAACAAAATCCGTGAGCAAATCGACAAGTTAAAAGTTGAAGGTGATCTTCGTCGTGAAATTTCACTTAACATCAAACGTTTAATGGAAATCGGAAGCTACCGCGGTCTTCGTCACCGTCGTGGATTACCTGTTCGTGGACAAAACACGAAAAACAACGCACGTACACGCAAAGGTCCTCGTAAGACTGTAGCGAACAAGAAGAAATAATCTGTAAAGGAGGTACTTTAAATGGCTCGTAAAACTAACACACGTAAACGCCGTGTCAAAAAGAATATTGAAAATGGTATTGCACATATCCGTTCTACTTTCAATAACACAATCGTAACTATTACAGATGCACATGGAAATGCTCTTTCTTGGTCAAGTGCTGGGGCTTTAGGGTTCAGAGGTTCTCGTAAATCCACTCCTTTCGCAGCACAAATGGCAGCTGAAACAGCAGCTAAAACTTCCATGGAGCATGGTATGAAATCTTTAGAGGTAACTGTTAAAGGACCTGGTGCAGGTCGTGAAGCAGCTATTCGTGCTCTTCAAGCTGCAGGACTTGAAGTTACTGCAATTAGAGACGTAACTCCTGTTCCGCATAACGGATGTCGTCCACCAAAACGCCGCCGTGTATAATTTTACTGTATAGATTTTGTATCCTTGTCTATAATGGGATATGATACAATTTTCGTTTTTATACAGAATAATTATTCCAGTTGTTGTGCACAAAACGGGAACGTATACATGGGGGAATTTCGGTTAGAAAAACTAGCCGGGGTTTCGACGTTTTGAAGGAGGGTATATTTTGATGATCGAAATAGAAAAACCAAAAATCGAAACGGTTGAGATCAGCGATGATGCCAAGTACGGGAAGTTCGTCGTAGAGCCACTAGAGCGTGGATATGGTACAACTCTGGGTAACTCCTTACGTCGTATTCTTTTATCCTCACTCCCAGGTGCCGCTGTCACATCGATCCAAATTGATGGGGTACTTCATGAGTTCTCAACAATTGAAGGCGTCGTAGAAGATGTAACATCTATCATTTTAAACATTAAGAAGCTAGCACTGAAAATCTACTCCGATGAAGAAAAAACACTTGAAATTGATGTGCAAGGCGAGGGTGTTGTTACAGCAGCGGATGTCACGCATGACAGTGATGTAGAGATTCTGAATCCAGATCTTCATATCGCTACACTTGGTTCAAATGGCCATTTACACATGCGCTTGACTGCAAAACGCGGAAGAGGCTATACGCCTGCTGTCCAAAACAAACGCGAAGATCAGCCGATCGGTGTGATTCCGATTGATTCGATCTATACACCAGTTGCTCGTGTCTCCTATCAAGTAGAGAATACACGTGTAGGGCAAATGACTAACTATGATAAGTTAACATTCGATGTTTGGACTGACGGAAGTACAGGTCCTCAAGATGCGGTTGCACTTGGAGCGAAGATCTTAACTGAGCATTTAAATATCTTTGTCGGTTTAACTGATGAAGCACAAAATGCTGAAATCATGGTTGAAAAAGAAGAAGATCAAAAAGAAAAAGTACTTGAAATGACTATTGAAGAACTTGATCTTTCTGTTCGTTCTTATAACTGCCTAAAGCGTGCAGGCATCAACACTGTTCAGGAATTGGCTAACAAGACTGAAGAAGATATGATGAAGGTTCGTAACTTAGGAAGAAAATCACTTGAAGAAGTGAAACATAAATTAGAAGAGCTTGGTTTAGGCTTGCGTAAAGACGATTGATCATAAGCAAGTTTTTACAGCTCGGGGAATGACTTCAACAAAGGAGGGAAACTCTCATGGGATACAGAAAGTTAGGACGTACTAGTGCTCAGCGTAAAGCGATGCTACGTGACTTAGCAACAGACTTAATCATCAATGAGCGTATTGAAACAACAGAAGCTCGTGCAAAAGAACTTCGTTCAGTTGTTGAAAAAATGATCACTCTTGGTAAACGTGGTGACCTACACGCACGTCGTCAAGCTGCTGCTTTTATCCGTAATGAAGTTGCAAATGCTGAAGAGAACCAAGATGCTGTTCAAAAATTATTCAGCGATGTTGCTTCTCGTTACGAAGAGCGTCAAGGCGGATACACTCGTATTATGAAACTTGGACCTCGCCGCGGTGACGGTGCTCCAATGGTAATCATCGAGTTAGTATAATAAAACCTTAGCGAATGAACAGACTTAGTCTCTTGACTGAGCTGTTCGACGCACAACAACAAGTGGGGCGCTGGACAGTTTAAGTACAAACTTGTTCTTTGCCCCCTTTTTGTAAATGGGCTTGCTTCCTGTTATTGCTAAGCCCAGCAATAAGCCAATCTGAGTGTTATGATGAGCGTGTGTTTAGCTTACTTATGTAAGCTACTGTAAAAAATAATGAAAGCAGCAGGGCTTTATAAATAGCTCATAAAGTTAAACTTGGCATATCCCTCGTTTAATTCTTTCTTTCGCGACTCGTCTAGCTCGTTGCATCTCCTCCACATAGCTTTAGCGGACAAACAGGATGGCCTGTTTTGGAGGGGATGCAGGCTTTATTTTAATCAAATTGTAAGCAAAGATTTAAAGTAGCTGCATCATGAGCTTTAAATAGGGAGGCAGCATGATTCTACACGCTTAGAAATTCATGTAGATACTGTTACTATGTGAAGTACAAGCTTAAATATGCTATAGTCTTACTATTCAAGCTCGCCAAGTTGGCGGGTTTTTTGTTTTAATAAATTATATATTTGCAAATAAAGTTGTTTTTGTATACGGTAAACTACACATACGTACACAGCCATGGCGAGCTCTTATCAGAACTTGTCATGCAACAAGCGAGGATAGCTGAGAATAGAAGAGATTAGAAAGGCTGAGAGGAGCGTATTTGGATGAATGAACTTGTCCGTTTACAGGATATTTCTTTTCAATACGATGAGGAGGCAGATTATGCCTTAAAAGGAGTATCTTTTTCTATATATGAAGGAGAATGGCTTGCAATTGTTGGTCATAATGGTTCGGGTAAATCAACATTGGCCAAGCTGTTAAATGGGCTGCAATATGCACAGGAAGGAACGATTTCTGTAGATGGCATGCTGCTTTCAGAGGATACCGTTTGGGAAGTCCGCAAAAAAATTGGCATGGTTTTTCAAAATCCAGATAATCAGTTTGTAGGAACAACTGTGCAGGATGATGTGGCTTTTGGTTTAGAAAATCATGGAGTGGCACGAGAAGAGATGGTGGATCGAGTTAGACATTCACTAGAAAAGGTCAAAATGGACCAGTTTCTTGATCAAGAGCCGCACCATTTATCAGGCGGTCAGAAGCAGCGAGTAGCCATAGCGGGTGTCATAGCGCTGAGACCCAATCTGATCATTTTGGACGAAGCAACCTCCATGCTTGACCCTCGAGGCCGAGAGGAAGTTTTGGATACTGTCAGAGAACTTAAGCAGGATCATCAGATGACTGTTATTTCTATCACACATGATCTAGAGGAAGCTGCAAAAGCGGACCGGATCATTGTCATGAACAAAGGGAAACTGTACAGAGAAGGCTCGCCTGCTGAAATTTTTCAAATGGACGAAGAACTTGTACAGCTGGGGCTTGATATTCCTTTTCCAGTTAAGATGAGCAAGCTGTTTAAGGAAAAAGGAATACCGTTGACGAAGTATCATTTAACAGAAGAGGAGTTGGTGAATGAGTTATGGACATCACACTCCAAAATGTAGAATACCGTTATCAGGCAAATACACCGTTTGAACGGCTTGCGATTGAAGATGTTTCAATTGATTTGCCGGCAGGTACTTTTTTAGCGCTCATTGGTCATACAGGCTCAGGGAAATCTACCGTACTGCAGCACTTAAATGCGCTGATTAAACCAACAAAAGGTACTGTAAAGATTGGTGATACAACCATCACACCTAATAAAAAACAGAAGAACCTGAAGCATGTGCGTCAAAGGGTAGGCATTGTTTTTCAATTTCCAGAGCATCAGCTTTTTGAAGAAACCGTTGAAAAAGATATTTGCTTTGGTCCCATGAACTTTGGTGTATCCGAACAGGAGGCAAAGGCGAGAGCCCGCCGCGCAATCCAGCAGGTAGGACTGTCAGAAGAAATCTTATTAAAGTCGCCTTTTGAGCTTTCAGGCGGACAAATGCGGCGTGTCGCTATTGCCGGTGTACTGGCAATGGAGCCGGATGTAATTGTTCTTGATGAGCCAACTGCCGGTCTTGATCCAAGAGGAAGACAGGATATTATGAATATGTTTGCCTCCCTTCACCAGGAAAGAAACCTTTCTACTGTGCTTGTGACACATAGCATGGAGGATGCTTCCCGTTACGCCGATCAAATTGCCATTATGCATAATGGCAAGGTCGAAAGGAAGGGAACACCTGCAGAAATTTTCTCAAATCCTGAAAGGCTGCTGGAACTGGGACTCGATGTTCCTGAGGTTGTGAATCTGCAGCATAAGCTGGAGTCTGCATTTGGAAGAAAGTTTGCGAAGACGTGCTTATCTATGGAAGATCTCGCTGAAGAGGCAATGAAGCTTTTGAAGGGAGGAGATTCTTTATGATGGAAAAAATGATTTTTGGACGCTATGTGCCGGCACAATCTATTATCCATCGGATGGACCCCCGCTCAAAGCTGATTCTCATTTTTTTGTTTGTCTGTGTTGTCTTTATTGCTAATAATGTCTATACGTATGCTGCACTCATTATCTATACATTTGCTATGATCCTGTTATCAAAAGTGCCAGTGCGATTTATTATAGCAGGATTAAAACCGGTCTTTCTGCTTGTTATTTTTACGCTGATCCTGCATTTGTTTTTAACACGGGAAGGTGCCATCATTTTTGAGCTTGGACCGATTACCATTTATGAAGAGGGACTTAGACAAGGGATTTTCATCTCATTGCGTTTCTTTTTGTTAATCTTAATGACTTCAATTTTAACGTTAACGACCACGCCGATTGAAATAACGGACGGTCTTGAAACATTGTTAGGTCCTCTTAAGAAGGTGAAGTTTCCGGTTCATGAGCTGGCCTTAATGATGTCGATTTCTCTCCGCTTTATTCCGACCCTTATGGGAGAGACAGACAAAATCATGAAAGCACAAACCGCACGTGGTGTTGATTTTTCAGGCGGTCCAATCAAGGAGAGAGTAAAAGCAGTGATTCCTCTATTGATTCCCCTGTTCGTCAGCTCCTTTAAAAGAGCGGAGGAGCTTGCTACCGCTATGGAGGCACGAGGCTATCGCGGCGGTGAAGGAAGAACAAAATATAGACAGCTAAGCTGGAGAATAACGGACACAATGATGCTGCTTCTGCTGGCAGCTCTATCAGTCATTTTAATCCTGCTGAGAACATAATGGAGCTTGATATTCATGAAAAGAATGAAATGTACAGTTTCATATGATGGCACTAGTTTTGCCGGCTATCAGGTGCAGCCGGGCAAACGTACAGTGCAGCGGGTGATCGAAGAAGCACTGACAAAGCTTCATAAAGGTGCTGAAGTGAAAATAACAGCATCCGGCCGTACCGATGCTGGGGTACATGCAAAAGGGCAGGTCTTCCACTTTGATACGCCGCTGGAAATCCCGGAAGATAGATGGACGATTGCACTTAATGCGCTGCTGCCGGCTGATGTTGCCGTCACACGCACAGAATGGACGTCTGACACCTTTCATGCCCGTTTTGATACAAGTGGCAAGGAGTATCGCTATTTTGTCCAGAGAAGGGCACAGAGAGATCCGTTTCAGCGCAACTATGCATCGCTATATCCATATCAGCTGGATGTGTCAGCCATCAGGAAGGCGATCCCATATCTAATCGGTGAATTTGATTTTACAAGCTTTTGTTCTGCTAAAACAGAAGTGGAAGATAAAGTGCGCAGAATTACCTCGATTGACGTTAAGGAAGATGGAGATCTGCTGATCTTCAGTTTTAAAGGAAATGGCTTTTTATATAATATGGTCAGAATCTTAACGGGCACCTTGTTGGCGGTTGGGAATGGACAGCTGCCGGCAGATGAAATACCGGCAATTCTTGAGGCAAAAGATCGCACGAGAGCGGGGAAAACAGCACCTCCGCAAGGATTATATTTATGGAAAGTTTTTTATGAAAATGATGGGAAATAGTAGAAAGAACCGCTAGGCGGCGTTGTGATGGGACTTTTATATAAAGATAAGCAAGCATAAAATTTTTGGACTTAGAACAATGTCCAGCTCCAGCGCCTAGCCCCTCGAGGTCTTAAGCCAATCCAGTCAAAAGGTCAAAGAACGACCTTCTGCCTGGCTCGTCTTAAGCTTTTCGGGGCTGAGCAAGGCGCTTGCGCTTTTCTTGTAAAAAAGTTTTCTAAAACAACTAATCCAGGTGTAACATTTTCTTGACATTGTTCTCCCAAAGTTATATTATAGCATATGGTATTGTTATTAAACCCACGATAAGCCCCGGAACTTATTGTGTGATATATGAAACCAAAAAACGAATGAATAATGGAATTATTAGGAGGGAATATCGATGCGTACAACGTTTATGGCGAATTCAAATAATATCGAACGTAAATGGTACGTGATTGATGCTGAAGGACAAACTTTAGGTCGTCTTTCTAGTGAAGTTGCATCAATCCTACGTGGTAAACATAAACCAACTTTTACACCGCATGTTGACACAGGTGATCATGTAATTATTATCAATGCTTCAAAAATCCACTTAACTGGTAAAAAGCTAACTGACAAGATTTACTACCGTCACAGCATGCACCCAGGCGGATTAAAGTCTAGAACTGCTCTTGAAATGCGTACGAACTACCCTGAGAGAATGTTAGAGCTTGCAATCAAAGGCATGCTTCCAAAGAACTCTCTTGGCCGTCAAATTTTCAAGAAGTTAAATGTATATGCTGGTAGCGAGCATCCGCACCAAGCTCAACAACCTGAAGTTTACGAACTTCGTGGATAATTTTTAAAGGGAGGTTATTATCTTGGCACAGGTTCAATATATTGGTACTGGTCGTCGTAAAAGCTCCGTTGCACGTGTTCGTTTAGTTCCAGGCGACGGAAACATCATCATCAATGGTCGTGAAATCACTGACTACATCCCATTTGCAGCTCTTCGTGAAGTTGTAAAGCAGCCACTTGTTGCTACTGAAACAGTAAGCAGCTATGACATTCATGTAAATGTTAATGGTGGTGGGTACACTGGTCAAGCAGGTGCAATCCGTCACGGGATCTCTCGTGCATTGCTTCAAGCTGATCCAGAATTCCGTCCTACACTTAAGCGTGCTGGACTATTAACTCGTGACGCTCGTATGAAAGAACGTAAAAAATACGGTCTTAAAGGCGCTCGTCGTGCACCTCAGTTCTCAAAACGTTAATTTTACGTTTCAAAAGGCTCTCAACCATTTGGTTGGGGGTCTTTTTTTAATATAAGAGATTTCATTCAGCATAGGTCGCTGCTTTTTTTACTTACAAAAAGCTTTCCTTTGAACGGCAAATATTATAATAAAAGTTAGCATGTTTTTCTTTTGCGTTTATTTGGATTCACAAGAGGAGACTGCTTAAGCCCATTAAGCTTAGCAGTCTCCTCTCATTTAATCTGCCATTTTATCCATAATATAAATAATACTTGCCTGGAGGTTGTTATGAAAAAGCCTAAGATTAGTTTACAAGCGGCCATTATTCTATTTGTATGCATCGTTGTGGCGCTGTCACTTGGGATAACGGATTTGCTCATTAGCAGAGGGATTACCTCCAGTGTTGAAGATACACAGAAAGACAAGGCGCTAAATGTGGCAAGGATGGTGGCAATCAGTCCTCAAGTCATCGGTGCACTTGAAGAACCAACGAATCAGGGAAATGTTCAGCCATTTACCAGTGAAATCAAAGAACTGACAGAGGTTAACTTTGTTGTGGTAATGAATATGGAGGGAATCCGCCTTTCCCATCCTGATCCTAACGAAATTGGCAGGCATTTTAGGGGAGGAGATGAAGGGCCAGTTCTCCAGGGAAAAGAGTATGTGTCGACCGCAAAAGGTTCACTCGGTCCGTCGTTAAGGGCGTTTACTCCTATTAAAAATGCGCAGGGCATTCAAGTTGGGGCAGCAGCGGTTGGAATTTCATTAGATACCGTTACAAAGGCCGTACATAAAGGTCAAATGGTTATGGTGATCGGTACTCTAATTGGCATCTTGATCGGCATTATCGGTGCAGTAGGGCTGGCAAAGTATATTAAAAAAATCCTTTTAGGGCTTGAACCATCTGTGATTGCAAAGCTCCTGGAAGAGCGGAGTTCTATGCTCCAGTCAGTAAGAGAAGGGATTATCGCAATTGACCAGGAAGGGAGAATTACTTTAGTGAATCGAGCAGCCTCGAGGCTTTTTAAAAAAGCGGGCATTGAAGGAAACCCTATGGGCCAGCGTATTGAAAATTATCTGCCAGAGACTAGGTTGACGCGCATTATCAAATCGGGGGAAACGGAGCTGGACCAAGAGCAAAAGTTAAATGGAGTCACCATTCTCGTTAACAGAGTTCCAGTAGTTGTTGATAACCAGCCGGTAGGAGCAATCGCTACATTTCGGGATAAAACAGAGGTTCAGCTTCTTGCTGAACAGCTCACGGGTGTCCGTAATTATGCTGATGCTCTCCGTGCACAGGCACATGAATTTATGAATAAACTTCATGTTATTCTGGGGCTGGTCCGCACAGAGCAGTATGAGACACTCACTAATTATGTGAGTGAGACAGTCAGTCACCGAGAAACGGAAGTTGGTTTTGTTACGAAAATGGTTCTTGATCCTGTACTCGCGGGGTTCCTAATTGGAAAGCTTAGCTTTGCAAGAGAATCCGGTGCTTCCCTATCCATTGAATGTACGAATAAAATCCCGAAGCCAGCCACTTCGAAAACAACGAATGAACTCATCACTATTATAGGGAATCTAATCGATAACGCTTTAGAGGCAGTTGCAGATCGTCCCAATAAAAAAGTTGAACTAATGCTGGATTATGCAGAGGAGATTTTAACAGTCGAGGTTAAGGATACAGGAAAGGGCATGGAACAAGCCATTCAGGATCAGATTCTTGAAAAGGGGTTCTCGACAAAAG
The DNA here is from genome assembly GCF_001636345.1 of Cytobacillus gottheilii. Taxonomy (GTDB): domain Bacteria; phylum Bacillota; class Bacilli; order Bacillales; family Cytobacillaceae; genus Cytobacillus; species Cytobacillus gottheilii. The sequence goes on along the minus strand of NZ_KV440945.1, from coordinate 35,732 downwards.
GTAAAAACCGCGGGCTCGGGCTCTATCTTCTGCAGCAGGCAATTGAAAGGCTGGAAGGAGATTTAATTGTCTCATCTAAAATAGGCAAGGGGACGAATTTTGCTGTATATATCCCGTACAAGGAAGAAGGTGAATCAGTATGATTTCAGTCATGATTGTGGAAGATGATCCGATGGTAGCGGAAATTAATAAGCAATATCTTTCAAAGATTGAAGGTTTTCGGTTAGCAGCAACCGCAGGCTCAGTCGATGAAGCGGTTCATTTGCTGGAGATCAATGACATTCAGCTGATTCTGTTAGATCTTTTTATGCCTGGGAAGGTAGGACTGGAACTGCTGACATATTTAAGAAAAAATGAGCTTGAAATAGACGTCATCATTATTTCTGCTGCATCGGATTTGGAACGTATTCAAAAAGCATTGCGGTATGGAGTGGCAGATTACTTAATTAAACCGTTTGAGTTTGAGAGATTCAATGCTGCACTTACAAGTTACCGGCAAAAAACACTGCTGGCTCATAAGCAGAAAGCAGTTAGTCAGCAGGAACTTGATCATTTACTTTTAAATAGAGAAGAAAGTGCCATAGCAGAAGAGCTCCCAAAGGGACTGACGAAAGATACATTAAAGCAAGTATGGGAATCGATTCAGGGTTTGAAGGATGAAGCTTTTTCTACTGATGAGGTGGCAAATCATGTAGGTATATCAAGAGTGTCAGCAAGAAAATATCTTAACTTTCTAAAGGAAATCGGCATTCTGGATGTAAAGGTGATTTACGGGACGATCGGCAGGCCTGTTTATCAGCATGAATACAACCGCTTTAAAGAGCATCTAATAAAAAACTTTTTGTAAGCAGTGCATTTTGCTGCTTACTTTTTTTATTTACAAAAAGAAAGAATTAACTTTCATAATCTTTGAAAACGGTTTACTAAATACTATGATGAACCAGTAACAAATCAAAGGGGGATTTATGTATGGCACAAACAGCTAAGAAATTGGAATCGCTTACTCCTATTCCTGGAGGTTCTGGTGCAAAAAGTAAATTTAATTTACTTCATATAAATATCGGAGTTATTCCATTACCGCTTTATCTTTGTATCGCTACAGTGGTTTATCTTGCTACAGTATACGAAGTATTGCCTACAGACATGATCGGCGGCTTCGCCATTATTATTACAATGGGGATTCTGCTGGGAGAAATCGGGATGAAAATTCCAGTCTTAAAGGATATTGGCGGACCTGCTATTATGGCTTTGCTCGTACCATCCATATTAGCGTATTTTAATCTTATTAATGAAACAGGCATGACAGCAGTAACTCAATTAATGAAATCATCGAACTTTCTATATCTTTATATCTCAATCCTTGTAGCCGGAAGTATTCTTGGCATGAACCGCAAAGTGCTTCTTCAAGGTTTCTCAAAAATGTTTGTACCGCTTGTTCTTGGTACGCTTGCTTCTGTTGGTGCAGGAGTTCTTGTTGGTATGCTGTTCGGCTATTCTGCGAAGCACACATTATTCTTTATCGTCGTACCAATTATCGGTGGAGGAATTGGTGAAGGGATACTGCCGCTCTCCATTGGCTATGGGCAGGTTTTAGGTGCTGATGCAGAAACATTTGTTGGACAGTTAATCCCGGCAGCGGTCATCGGCAATATCGCAGCCATCATATGTGCTGGTCTTCTTTCCCGCTTAGGAACCAAGAAACCGCACTTAACTGGTAATGGTACTCTCGTTAAATCAAAAGGCGGAGATGGCATTACAGAATCAACGACGATTAATAAACCAGTTGATTTTCCATTAATGGGTGCAGGTCTATTAGTTGCATGTACATTCTTTATTGTGGGTGGACTTGGCCATATGGTGCTGGGAATGCCTGGTCCTGTATTAATGATTGTTGCTGCTGCATTGGTTAAGAGCTTCAAACTTGTGCCGGCAAAAATCGAACAAGGTGCACACCATATGTATAAATTTGTGTCTTCAAGCTTAACGTGGCCATTAATGGTGGGTCTTGGTCTTTTGTACATTCCGTTAGAAGATGTTGTAAAGATTGTTACTCCTTCATACATTGTTGTCTGTGTGGCGGTCGTTGTTGCTATGGTTGCAACGGGTTACTTTGTCGGAAAGCTTATGAACATGCACCCAATTGATTCGGCTATTGTTACAGGCTGTCATAGCGGACTTGGCGGAACTGGAGATGTTGCGATTCTCTCTGCATCCAACCGTATGTCATTAATGCCTTTTGCACAAATTGCGACAAGGCTTGGCGGTGCAGCTACTGTCATTCTTGCGATCATGCTTTTAAAACTGGTAAGCTAATCTTAAAAAGACAAATGCAAAGCAGGCAGCATTCACACTGTCTGCTTTGTTTAGTCAAAAAACAATATAAATAAGTTAATTACCTATAAGTAGAATTCAAAGGTTATGAACATGTTAAAATAAGATAATAGACAACCTTATTATAAAGAAAGAAGGAAATTTCATGAGTGCTTCTAAGGATATTATTATCACACCATTAAAAGGTAAAGAAATTCTCTCTAATCCTTATTTGAATAAAGGGATTGCATTTACAAAAGAGGAAAGAGAAGATCTGGGTCTAAATGGACTGCTGCCATCACAGGTGCTTACATTAGAGGAACAAGTGAGCAGAGCTTATGAGCAATACTCCATGAGAACGACTAATTTATTCAAAAATGGACTGCTATATGATTTATATAACCGTAATGTTGTTTTATTCTATCGGCTTTTAAAAGAGCATTTAGCAGAAATGCTGCCGATTATCTATACTCCTACGGTCAGCGATGCGATTCAGTCGTATTCACATACTTACCGTCGCCCAGGCGGCTTATACCTTTCTATTGATGATCCAAAGGGAATTGAAGAAGCTTTTCAAAATCTTGGACAGCCTAAAGATGGAATCGATTTAATCGTTGTTACAGACTCCGAAAGTATACTTGGCATCGGAGACCAAGGGGTAGGCGGCATTAATATTGCAATCGGAAAACTTGCTGTTTATACAGCAGCTGCTGGAATTGACCCTAGCCGTGTTCTGCCGGTTGTCCTTGACGTAGGTACAAACAATCAGGAATTAATTGCTGATCCTCTATATGTTGGGAATAAATTTCCTCGTGTCCGCGGAGAGCGCTATGATGAATTTATTGACTTGTTTATCGAATCTGCCAGATCTCATTTTCCAGAAGTTCTTCTTCATTGGGAGGACTTTGGCAATGTAAATGCCCGTAAAATCTTAGATAAATATGGTGATAAAATTCTTACATTCAATGATGACATTCAAGGCACAGGTGCTGTTACACTTGCTGCAATTATGTCAGCGTTGAAAGTCACAGGAGTTTCTATGAAGGATCAGCGCGTTGTGGTCTTTGGACCAGGAGCTGCTGGAATTGGAAATGCTGATCAAATCGCTGATGCCATGATTCTTGATGGACTGACAAAAGAAGAGGCATATGGCCAGTTCTGGGCTATTGATTATAGAGGCTTGCTGACAGATGAAACACCAGATGTTTTTGACTTCCAAAAGCCTTATGTCAGATCAGCTGCAGAAGTAAAAGGCTGGGACCGTAATGAGGAAGGACTTATCACTTTAAAAGAAGTGGTGCAGAGAGTAAAGCCTACGATTTTAATTGGTACTTCTGGACAAGCGGGTGCGTTTACAGAAGAGATTATTAAAGAGATGGCAAAGCATGTGGAACGCCCAATCATCATGCCAATGTCTAATCCGACTTCTCTTGCAGAAGCTGTACCTGAAAACCTGATTAAATGGACAGATGGAAAAGCGCTCATTGCCACTGGCAGTCCGTTTAATAATGTAGAATATAATGGAATCTCATATGAAATTGGTCAGTCGAACAATGCATTTGTATTCCCTGGGCTGGGACTTGGAGCGATAGTGGCTAAAGCCGAAGTTATTTCAAAAGGGATGTTCGTTGCCGCTTCAAATGCCGTTGCCGAAATGTCTGACAGCAGTCAGCCTGGTGCATCTCTTCTTCCGTCTATTGAGCATTTGCATGAAGTATCGATTTATGTGGCAGTTCAAGTAGCAAAAGCAGCAATGGAAGAGGGAATTGCAAAAGCAGAAATAACAGATCCTGCTAAAGCTGTAAACGATGCCGTATGGGAACCAGAATATAAAGAAATCAGAAGTGTTGGAGTTTGGACGAGAATTTAATAACTACACTTCACCTTGATGCTGAAAAATTTAAAAGATCCCCTTAATGGGGATCTTTTAAATTTTGGCACCTTTTACTCTTCTAAAAATATCTCCTCAAGCGAAGGTTCATCAACACTGACACGGTACACATCGATTTTTTTCTGATTAAAAGCACGGATGACTTCTGCAATTTTTTTCTCGTGATCAAGGGTAAGTGTGACTTGTGAATCAGCAGCAGAAACATCTGTGCCAACTGATTGCAGCCATTCCATCATTGTATGCTGATCTCCTTTAGACATAGGAGAATGCTTAACCGTTACAGTCAGTGTGGAACGGTAAAAAGTCCGCAGCTCCTCCATCGTACCAATTTTGCCAACCTTTCCTTCTTTCATGATGGCAATTCGGGTGCACACTTTTTCTACCTCATCTAAATTGTGGGAGGTCATAAAAATAGTCTTTCCACGCTCTTTTAAATCACGAATCAGCTTATGAATATGAAGAACAGATTCTGCATCTAATCCAGACGTTGGTTCATCGAGAAAAATGAGCTCCGGGTCATGAATGATTGCCTGGGCAATACCGAGCTTCTTTTTCATGCCAAAAGAAAATTTAGAGGTTTTAACATGTGCATGCTCATCTAATCCGACAGACCGCAAGACCGCCATACAATGTTGTTTCCCAGTAGGTTTACCAGAAAGTGCAGACAGAAACTTTAAATGATCAAATGCCGTTAAAGATTCATAAAAAGTAGAGTAGTCAGGCATTACACCAACGCGTTTCTTTACTTTCTCAACAGAACCATGGACGCCAAGCAGCGAAAAGGTGCCGGATGTCGGCCGGATAATGCCTGTCAGCATATTAATGAAGGTTGATTTTCCGGCACCATTGCGGCCAAGAAAACCAAAAACCTCGCCCTTTTCTATAACCAGATCAATTCCCTTCACTACTTGATGTGCTCCATATGACTTTCTTAACTGATTCGTTTCAATCGCAATCATTAAAATTCCCTCCTTGTAAAAATGGCAGCTGAGATAAATAGCAGAAATGCCGCCAGCAGGTTAATAATCAAGAATAAATAGTTATCATGTTCTAAATAGTAAAATGGAGTGATATACTTAAGCCAGCTTACCCATTCATTTGACGTAAACGTAATCCACATCCCGAAAATCGGAAAAGCGATCCCAAGCAGAATACCAAGAAACATGGTTATGCCTGGTTTCGGAATGATTGTAGAAAGCAGAATCGTCAATGAAATCTGGTAAATTAAGAGGCTCATGACTTGAAAAAAGCTGAAAAAATCGAACTGCCTGGCAAAAATGCTGATGATCAAAAACGAAATGGTGACACAGACTGTCCAGAAGAGAACGATTCCCAAAAATTTTCCGAACAAAATAGACAATCTCGATGTTCTTGTTACTAAAAAACGCATCGTCCGCTCATGTGTTTCTCTATTGATGCAATCATGTGAAAGTCCTAATACAAATAACTGCCCAAACAATAGCAATAATGAAAGCAGTCCAATTGTATGAACATAATTCATTTCATCTGCAGTAAAATCTACGAGATTCGTTAATGCGTTTGAGAATTTGGATGAATAATAAGCAGTTGCCAATAAAATTGCGATGATAATAATGGATTTTATACTTTTAAATAAACTGAAAAACTCCCTTTTGCTGATTACAAACATAATTTTTTAATACTCCCTTCACAAATGTGTAATTGATATTCAGTATAAGGACTCAATCTTATGTAAGAAGAAACTTCACCTTAATTCAACCTTAATTCTTCCATCCGAAATCACATCTAATGGTAAGATGGGGATGTAAGTAAAAGAGGTGAAAAATGTATGCAAGAACATATATTAATTGTCGATGATGAAAAAGCCATTGTACAAATGCTAAAAATCATTTTAACAAAAGAATCCTTTAAACATATTGATACGGCAGGTACAGCAGAGGAAGCATTATCGCTTTGTAAGATGAAACGATACGATTTGATTCTGCTTGATGTAATGCTGCCGAATCGAAGCGGCTTCGAAATCTGTCCTTTAATTAGAGAAACGACGGATGCTCCGATTTTCTTTTTAACAGCAAAATCAACTGATTTAGATAAACTTTCAGGATTTGCTCTGGGAGCTGATGACTATATTACAAAACCGTTTAATCCATTGGAAGTTGTAGCGAGAGTGAAAGCTCACCTGCGCAGGAATACGTTAAGAACAATCCCTGCTCAAACAAACTATCAATTTGGATATTTGGCTGTAAATGCCTCGTCTGGAGAAGTAAAAGTAAAAGGGAAACAGGTTGAGTTGCCTGCACAAGTATATCAGCTGCTGCTATTCTTTTGTAAGCATCCGAACCAGCTGTTCAGCAAAAGCCAGCTCTATGAACGAGTGTGGGGCGAAGCGTTTCTAGGCGAGGATAATACGATTATGGTACATATTAGAAAGCTTCGTGAAAAGATTGAAGAGAACCCAAGTAAACCTAAGTACATTGTAACGGTCCGGGGACTCGGTTATAAATTTGTTCCGGACGGGGCTCGTCATGAACATTTATAGACGTTTTATTGTCCAGTTTTTATTTCAGATTATAATAGGCTTTATTCTGCTGCTTCTTTTATTCATAGCGATCTGGGGAATGATTGGCTTTTCGATTAGCAGCGCTGACATTGAGAAGGATTTGTCCAATGGTGATTCGTTTTATTTTTCAGAGGCCATCTCTATGAAAGATGGAAAGGCTGTGTTTAATGACAAGTTGAAGCAGCTGGTAAAAAATCAGGATATGGAACTAATCGTTTTCACAGCAGAAGGTCAAATTGCTGGTTCTTATCCTTCGTCAGAAACAGATCCTTCTCAGATAGAGCAAGGTGAATTAGCTTCACTAATTTTAGGAGAAACAGGGGAACATTCATTTATTGATCTGGTTGATTGGAAGGATATGGACCCCTACTATTTATTGGTCAGAAGAGGAACTGCATTACAAGATCTGCTAACAGAGACCAAAATGCTGGCAGAGTGGGATCAACAGAAACTAAACTTAACGGATCGTGCAATAGACAAATTGAATAAAGAACACAGCTGGGTTCAACTTATCAATCCAGCTGGCGAGGTCGTGGATGAATTTGCAGCAGAAGCACAGCCTAATCATTACAGTTTTGAGGAACTTTCTATCATCGCAGAACACGACAAAAATTCAGCGAGTGCTTACTTCCATGAAGAGACAGGACAAACGCTTATCGTAGGCATAGGTCACAATGACCCAGCAGCATCCATTGATGAGAGCTTCTATAAACATATCAGTCAAAGTTTTCTGATTGCCTTTGTGATTCTGTTTTTATTGCTTCTATTGGGAACGTTCTGGTATGCGCGCAAATTTGGCATTCCGCTGATTACAATGATGAAATGGATCAAAAATCTTGGTGATGGTATTTTTGAAGAACCACAGGATCTCCATCAGCAATCTGTCCTGATGAATAAAAAGGGAAAGCTAAAAAAGAAATACCGATTATATAAAGATTTTATTCTGGCTCTTCATCAGCTTACGAAAACGTTAAAAGATAATGAATCTGAGCGGCTGAAAATGACGAAGACAAGAGAAGAGTGGATCAGCGGGATATCACATGATTTAAAAACTCCGCTTGCGTCCATAGCAGGTTACTCTCAAATGCTTAAATCGCCAAATTATTCTTGGTCTGAAAAGGAAACAAAGGAGTTTGGAGAAATTATCACTGACAAGTCAGCTTATATGATGGAATTGCTTGAGGACCTGACACTGACTTACCGGCTGCGGAATCAGGCACTCCCTATTGTAAAAGAAGAAGTGGATCTAAATGAATTTATCCGCAGAACCATCATTTATTTTGTTAATGATCCAAACAACAAGGACCTGAACCTGCTATTTAATCCTTCTCCTAAGAGAATATCAGCTCATATTGACCCCAAGTGGTTTCAGCGGATCCTCGACAATTTAATTCAAAACGCCATTAAATATAACCCTGCTCATACATCTATTACTGTTTCAGTTTCTTTGATAGAACAGCATTTTATTGTGATTAAAGTTGAAGATGATGGAGTTGGCATGGATCAGGAAACACTTGATAAGCTATTTCAGCGGTACTACCGGGGCACTAATACAAGTGATACGAGTATGGGAACAGGGCTTGGCATGGCGATTGCCAAACAACTTGTACAACTGCATGATGGCACCATTCAAGTAAACAGTACGCCGAATAAAGGGACATTCATTCGGATCTTAATTCCGGCAATGGAGAATGCAAAAGAGTATAAGCCGTGAATACCAGCTTCTGATGGGGACATTGAATGACTGACGAAGAAAAATCAGCAGTCAAACAGTGTCTCTTTCATTTGCATAAGAAAATATCTGCAGCCTTTTTCTCATTGACCATTAAATAGAGGCAATGTATAATTAATTTACGGAACATTGTTCCATAATATGAAACGATGTGTATGTGAAAAAATAAATGCAATAAGAAGTATGGAGTTAAATCAGTGAGGTGGATATAAAATGGGGAAGAGGATCGTAACAATCGGCGAAGCAATGGGCTTGTTTGTTTCAGATGAATTTGGCCCGCTGGAAAAGGTGCAGAAATTTACGCGCTCGATTGCTGGAGCAGAGCTAAATGTAAGCGTTGGCATGGCGAGACTTGGCCATGAGGTGTATTATGCCACTCAAGTGGGAAATGATCCTTTAGGCAAATCGATTAAAAGATTTATTGAAAGTGAACATATAAGCAGTTCATTCGTTTTTGAGAGCAATGACTATGTTACAGGCTTGCAGATGAAAGAAAAGGTGACAGAAGGAGATCCTCATGTCGCCAGTTTCCGTAAAGGAAGTGCCGCTTCCAGAATTGGACTGGATCAATTTAAGGAGGTAGACTTCACTAAGTTTGATGTTGTGCATCTAACGGGTGTATTTTTGGCACTTTCCTCTGAGACAAAAGCTGTTTCTCACTTTTTTGCAGAAGAAGGCAGAAAAGCCGGGGCTACCATAACGTTTGATCCGAATCTGCGTCCAAATTTATGGAATAGTCAAGAAGAGATGGTTCGAAGCATTAATGACCTAGCTGCTAAATGCGATGTGGTTCTGCCAGGCATTTCAGAAGGAAAAATTTTAACAGGCTTTGATACACCAGAGGAAATCGCTGACTACTATCTTCATAAAGGTGTAAAGCTCGTTGTCATTAAGCTTGGGGAAAAAGGCGCCTATGCCAAAGGGCAGGATTATGAAGGAACGTATATTAAAGGCTTTAAAGTGGATGAAATTATTGACACTGTTGGAGCAGGAGATGGATTTGCAGCTGGAGTGATCAGCGGATTATCAGAAGGATTGTCTATTGAAGATAGTGTCATACGCGGTAATGCCATTGGTGCCATTCAGCTCAGCTCTCCTGGAGATAATGAAGGCCTGCCGACAAGAGAGAAGTTAGAGCATTTTATTCAATCCGCAGGTTCTATGAAAACAGCAAACTAATAGAAAGGAATGAAAGTAAATGAAAAAAATAAATACCTTGCAGCAGATTGCACAATCAAAAATCGTCGCTGTCATCCGCGCAGATTCTTCTGAAGAGGCTATACAGATTACAAAAGCCTGTATTGAAGGTGGAATCACGTGCGTGGAGCTGACATACACAATCCCTGGTGTAGAGGATGCTATTAAATCACTGGTCTCTGAATATAAAGATGACAGCAGAGTGGTTGTTGGGGCCGGCACCGTATTGGATGAGACAACAGCAAGATTAGCGATTATGGCAGGAAGTGAATTTGTTGTCAGTCCTGCTTTCAGCAAACAAGTTGCGAAGCTTTGTAACTTATATGGCATTCCGTATATGCCAGGATGCGTAACCATCACTGAAATGCAGGAAGCACTGACTTATGGGACAGATGTGATTAAGCTTTTCCCTGGCAGCTTGGTGGGACCGGATTATATTAAAGCAGTAAAAGCTCCATTGCCTCATGTAAATATTATGCCAACAGGCGGAGTAAGTCTGGATAATATTCAAGAGTGGCTTGATAATGGCTGTGTGGCTGTTGGAGTAGGAGGAAACCTAGTCAACGCAGCAAAAGCGGATGGAGATTATCAGAAAGTGACAGAATTGGCTCGCCAATATGTTGAAAAAATAAACTAGTGGATTCGTGTGCAAGCCGTACTTATAACCGGATTGCCTGGAAGTATAAGTAAGATCCCAAAGAGTTGCTGTACAGCTATTTGTTATTTTTTCGCTATTCTTCCATTTATTAAAGTAAAAGGCTCGTTGGTCATTAAATGTGACTAACGAGCCTTTCTTTATTTTATACCCAATGAATAATATCCTCTGCCTGCTGTCTGGATTTTGGGCGATGCGGATCTTGTGCGCGATAGCCGAATGCAACGAAGCAGGAGAGACCGAAGTCGTCGGTTAGGATGCCTTCTTCTTTTAAAATAACCTCTGCTTTTCCTTTATCAAAGCCCTCAATTGGACATGAGTCAACGCCAATCATGGCTGCGGCCGTCATCATATTTCCGAGAGCAATATACGATTGTCTTGATGCCCACTGAAAGAACAGTTCGTCAAAGGCATTAAGCTTAAATTCATTTTCGATAAAGTTGGAGTAGGCTCCACCAATCCCTTTAACAACTTCGGGCGGCATTTGATGGACGTCCTTCATGATATGCTGGATATAATCAGATTCTGGAGTAAGACTTTGTTTTACTCGGCTCAGAATAAGAACGAAGTGACTGGCTGTTGGAAGTGTTTTTTGTGCACCCCAGGAAACAGCTCGCAGCTTTTCTCTTATCTGTTCATTTTGCAGAACAACAAATTTCCAAGGTTCAAAGCCGAATGAGGATGGAGAGAGTCTTGCAGTTTCTAGAATGAATGCAAAATCCTCTTCTGTAATTTTTTGTGCCGGATTGAATTCCTTGCATGCATGGCGAAATTGGAACGCATTTAGGATGTCTTCTTTACGGATACTTGGTTTGTGTTGCATTTATTTCACTCCTTTTTGATGATTAACAAAAGTATAATACAGTGCACACATTTTATGTTGCAGGCAGTATTTTGCATAACTGTTTTCTAATCTGCATAAGTAAAATAAAAATAGCGGCAAATTAGCCGCTATTGTTGTTATTTAAGATAATAAACCTTAGATTTTTCTCTTCCGGAGTCTTGTAAACACGAACCAAATAAGGAATAGCGCAATCGGGATCAGAAGATAGTTCGCATACTGAGCAAAGATGGCTCCAGCTCTTTCCCATTGCGGCCCTAAAGCATAGCCTAAATAAACGTAAATGGCTGTGACAGGAAGCATGGCAACATATGTATAGATGATGAATTTCCAAATATTCATCTTAGCCATCCCGCATGGAATGGAAATAGCTGTGCGCACCCCAGGAATAAATCGTCCTAAAAAGGCAACTGCTCCCCCATACTTTGCAAAAAATTCATCCGCTTTATCAATATGCTCTTCTTTTACTAGAAAATACTTTCCAAATTTTAAAACAACCGGACGGCCGCCATATCGGCCTAATGCATATAATGTCAATGGACCGAGAACACCGCCGATGGAACCGGCAATAATCGCTCCATATAAATTCATGTCCCCTTCATATACCCAAAAGCCAGCTAGCGGCAGTACAAGCTCAGCTGGAACAAATTCAAATGTTAAGGCCAGCATGATGCCAAAGTAAGATAATCCTTTAAAAGCCTCAATCATTTCTAAGATCAGAGCTTCCAACCGGACACCTCCTCCAAATAGTCAATTTATTTATAACCAAGACATAAGTATATCATAAGTCCATCTTTCTCTATAGTATTTACCTATAACCCCATGCTTTTACATTGGAAAAGAATCGCAGAAAAATGGCAAACGAATCAATGCTGATTTCTGCATGGCTGTCTAAGAACAGTTAAAGAATATCTTCAAGGGGTGAATGCATTTGACTGTGATCACAACATTTACAGAAAAAAGACGAGAAAAGCAAGTCAAATACGAGAAATCGGTTCTGAAGGAACTGTCTATAAAGGAATTAAAAGAAAAGGTAAAACATTTTTTTGGATCATCCAGATTGGTATCAAATTTACTCATGAACGCAGGAATCGAAGAAGCTTGTTATGATGTAGCCATTGAAGCGTATTTACTTGGTGCTCAGTACAGCCGGTTTGGCATGCATGGAGAAACAAATGAACAAGTCATGGAACGCTGCAGTGAAGAACGGCTCCATTTTACTGATACGCTCTATCACTTCTTTCTATACTGGAGTCACGGGGAGGAAGGGGCAATGAGTGAATCCCTTTATTATTTGTGCGAGCAATATGTCAACAGCTGGTGGCATGAAGGGTTTAACAAAGGGCAGCGCAGACAGAAGCTTCGTCTGCATTAACTAGAAGCACTCTTGTTTTCATGTTCTAATTCCCCGCCTTGTCCCATATATTGAATGGAGGACAAGCGGGGAGTTGATGTGGCTTATATGAATAAAAAAATAAAAGCTGGCGCATTTATTATTGGTTTAACCATTTTGTTTTTTATTCTGCAATACGATTTCTCTGAGGATGACTCCTGGGAATCGTGGAACTTACCTTTAACAGGGAAGATTATCCTTTTAGATCCTGGTCATGGAGGTCCTGATGGCGGAGCTGGAGATGATGACGCTCTTGAAAAGGATATTGCTTTAGATGTCTCTTTAAAAATAAGAGATTATCTTCAAGAGCAAGGGGCGCTTGTACTTATGACGCGAGAAGAGGATCGGGACTTAGCTCCTGAAGGTACAAAAGGATACAGCAGAAGAAAAGTTGAGGATCTCAAAAAGAGGCTGGAGCTAATCAATGATTCTAATGCAGAATTCTATGTCAGCATTCATCTTAATTCCATCCCATCGCCGCGATGGAGCGGAGCACAGACCTTTTATTCAAATCACCTGATTGAAAATGGAAGATCAGCGAAGTTTATCCAAGATGAGCTGCGCAGAAACCTCGAGAATACAACGAGAAAAGCGAAACCAATCAATAATGTTTATATAGTAGAAAATGCTGAAAAGCCAGGTGCTCTTGTTGAAATCGGGTTTTTATCAAATCCTGAGGAAAAATCCCGTTTGAAAACAGAGGACTATCAGGATAAAGTCGCTGCTTCTATTTATAATGGAATTCTCCGCTACTTTACAAGCGAAGCAGAATTAGAAGAGGAAGAATAGTTTTCGTTAAGGTGCTCATGATCATGAGCGCCTTTTCGATGTTAATTTGGTTAAGTTTAATATAGCGTTTTCATTGAAGATGTCACCAGCTGCTGAATAATTCATACAAGTGTGATATTTGTTTACTATTTAATGGGGGTAAACATGTTATAGTAGAATTAATGTATGGATTTTACCCATGCTAATACTTAGAGTGATATTACATAAGGAGGGGCTACGATGTTAACAGAACAACGCATGAAAGACGCAATTAGCGGACTGAAAGAACCATTTTTACATAAAACATTAGGCGAGTTAAATGCAATTGAGGAAATAAAAATAAAAGAAGAAAAAGAACATGTAAGTGTGAAGATTTTAATTGCTAAAACGGGAACAGCCGAACAGATGCAGCTGCAGACAGAAATCGTCAATCGCTTAAAAGAGGCAGGAGCAGCAACTGTAGGCATTCGTTTCAGTGAACTTCCAGAAGAGATTCTTGCTCAATATAGACAAGCCAACGCAGACAGTGGAGCTGGCCTGCTATCTCCTGGAAACAAGACACAATTTATTGCGATCGCCAGCGGCAAGGGCGGCGTTGGGAAATCAACCGTTTCTGTTAACCTCGCCGTATCGTTAGCCCGCCTGGGGAAAAAAGTCGGATTGGTGGATGCCGATATATATGGATTCAGTGTACCGGATATGATGGGCATCACTAAACGCCCTGTTGTAAGAGGAGAGCAAATTATTCCGGTTGAAAGATTTGGCGTAAAAGTGATTTCAATGGGATTCTTTGTAGAAGATAACGCTCCTATTATCTGGAGAGGGCCAATGCTTGGCAAAATGCTGAATAGTTTCTTTAACGAGGTGGAATGGGGAGAACTTGATTACTTGCTGCTTGACCTGCCGCCAGGAACAGGTGATGTGGCACTTGATGTCCATACAATGCTGCCATCCTGTAAAGAAATTGTTGTTACAACACCGCATGCTACAGCAGCATTTGTAGCTGCCCGGGCAGGAGCAATGGCTTTAAGAACAGAGCATGAAATTTTAGGCGTGGTAGAGAATATGGCCTACTTTGAAAGCAAGCTAACGGGTGAAAAAGAGTATGTATTTGGCCAAGGGGGCGGACAGAAGCTTGCTGAAGAATTACGGACAGACGTTTTAGGACAGCTTCCATTAGCACAGCCGGATTATAATGAGGATGATTTTGCTCCTTCGGTATATGATCAAGACCATAAGCTTGGAAAGATTTATGGAGATATTGCTAAGAAAGTTGTAGAAGCAACTGAGAAATAATAAAAGCAATAAGGATATGAATATAAATAGCAAAAAAGCGTGGAGCTTGTTATAGCTTCGCGCCTTTTTATTAGCTTGGGTTTGATGTGGTGGATCTGATGTATGAAACACCTAAAGAGACAGCCTTTTCTCTAATTGAGAATAGGCTGTCACAGATTGTAGACAAAAGGGGTTCGGAATGGTCTCATTCCGAACCCCTTTTGAAGTTTTTTTCTATTTTTATTCCTTTAGAGGACAGAATGCAGCTATCCTATCCTAAGATTTATACTGTTTTTGGGTCCTGCCACGTCCAGTTGGCTATTTTCTTTAAATTCATGGACGCGAAAGTAAGCATCGCTTGCATCGACAATTTTTTAAGTCCCCTTAACGTTGTCCAACGCATTCCATGCTTTTCTTTTGCATCAGCGAAAACACGTTCAATCGTTTCCTTTCGCTTTGCGTATATTGGTTTTACATCTTTGTGATGGCGAAGATGTTCCACTTCCTCCACATATTCCTGCCAAATATGCCGGGTCACCACTTTTTGGTGATTCTTACTCTGTGTACATTGGTGCAATAATGAACAAGTGCCACAAGTCTGTTTCGATGATTTGTATTCACGGTAACCTTCCTTGGTGGTAGTTGAATAGTTCAAAATTTTGCCCGCTGGGCAAATATAACAATCAAAATGTTCATCATAAACATATTCGTGCTTTCGGAAGAATCCATCCTTTGTACGTGGTCTTGTATAAGGGAGTGCAGGTGTTATTTCATGTTCAATTAAGTACTTCGTGATGGCAGGTGTTTTATAAGCTGCGTCTGCGGCAACGGCTTCAGGTTTTCCAACTCTATCAATCACTCGTTCAACTAAAGGCTCAAGGATTCCACTATCATGAATGTTTCCTGGTGTAACTATATTTCCTAAGATAAATCCGTTGCGATCAGAGGCGGCATGAAACGAATAAGCAAACTGTTTAGTGCGTTCGTCTTTGACGTAGTAGCCACTTTCTGGGTCTGTGGTACTTTCTTTGATCTCTTTTGTTTCCTCTTTTTCAAATTTATCAGGTGGAAATGGCTTCTTCCCATGATCTTCACGGTCATCGTTGATTTCTGTCTGAAGCTGTTCTTGATATGCGCGTGTTTCCTTACGCACAACTTTCTTCGCAAATTTATGTTTATTCGCGCTTGCTTTTACGTGTGTCGAGTCAATAAAAACATGTTCAGCGCTAATTAATTTCTTTTCCGTGGCCGTTTTTAAGATTCGATAGAAGATCTGTTCAAATAGATCAGTATCTTTAAAACGACGCTCATAGTTTTTACCGAAGGTAGAGAAGTGAGGAACTTTATCATAAAATCCATATCCTAAAAACCAGCGATAAGCCATGTTTGTTTTTAGTTCCTCAATGGTTTGGCGCATGGACCGAATACCGAAGGTATATTGAATAAAAGTAAGCTTTATTAAAATTACCGGGTCAATACTTGGACGACCTACTTCTGAATATGTATCTTTCACTAAATCATAAATGAAGGAGAAGTCAATTGCAGCCTCCATTTTTCGTACTAAATGGTTTTCAGGTACCAGTTGATCTAACGTAACCATTTCAAGCTGATCACGTTGAATCGAATTATGTTTGGAAAGCATCTTTCATCACCTCTAACCTTATTCTCCTTTTATTCTAAAACAAAAAAGACTGTAGGCAAACTCGATTTTCATCGAGTTTGTCTACAGTCTGAGACAGCCTTTTCTCTAATTGAGAATAGGCTGTCAAACTTACGCTGCTTTAGCTGCCGCCACCGCCGCCACCGCCAGACTCTTCTTCTCCACCACTTTCTTCTCCGCCTTCCTCTGGCTGCTCTTCGCTGCCGCCGCCTCCTTGACCACCGCCACCCCCGCCGGCTTCTTCTGCAGCCTTAAGGAGAATGTCTTGCAGTTTTGCCTTAAACAGCGGACTTTCGAATGTTTCAGTTACGACTGTTTGTAAATGTTCTCGATATTCTTTGCTTTTTAGAACATTGGTCACTTCTTTTTGCAGCTCTGGATCTTTTAAAACTTCAATCATCATGCCGCGATATTCGGGATCCTTCATTAAATCCTTTAGTAACTGTTCGTTCCCGTCTTTCATGCTTTTTGCCATGCTTTCAGCAAACTTAGGATCTTCAAAAGAAGTTTTCCAAAACTCAGTGCCTTCTTTAGAAGTGAGAGTTGTTTGAATGGTTTCTGCTACAATTGCTTCATCCATAATAAGCGTTTGCTTAATTTTCTCATCCTCGAGCAGTTCTTGAACCGCCTTTTTGCCATCATCTGTTTTCAATATATCTACAACCATCTTTTTCGTTTGATCATAATCCATTTGTCCGCCGGATTCCTCCTGGCCGCAACCGGAGATTATGGCCAATAAAAGAAGAGGGAATAGTATTCGGGCTATTTTTAACATGTTGAAGACTCCTTTCACAATTATCCTTAACATTAGAATGAAGAAAAAGGACAAATATTATGCGTGAACTATGATGTACCTAGATTTTTCAATGTTTGGTTGGTACAATCATAATTAGGAATTTAATGCTATGGGGGAAAAATAAATTGACTAGCCGGCTTTGGGTAAAATTATTCTTATCAACCCTGTTACTTGGGGGAGTAGTAACGAGCATCACTGGATTTATTGTGCGTTGGGATGAATTCTCTTCAATCTTTATGCCCTTTGATTTTCTTGAGGTTCTTTCCGTACTATTTTGGCTTTTTGGCGTTGGACTGATTTTCAGTATTATTAGCCAGATGGGCTTTTTTGCATACTTAACGATTCACCGTTTTGGCCTTGGAATATTCAAGTCCCATAAATTATGGAACGGTGTACAGGTTGTCTTAATATTATTTGTTCTGTTTGACCTTGTATACTTTCGCTACAATGCATTTGCAGAACAAGGAGAAAGCTTGCTTCCATATATAGGATTAGCGGCTATGCTGCTGGCAGCAGGGTTAATAACTGCTTTTTTGAAGGTGAGAATCTCAACAAAAGAAACATTTATACCAGCTTTATTTTTCATGATTGTTGTCACAACGATTGAATGGGTGCCGATTTTGAGAGTAAATGAGTATAGCTGGGTATGGCTGATGATTTTCCCACTAATTATTTGCAATGCGTACCAGCTATTGATATTGCAGAAAATTAATGAACAATCTCGGATGTACCGACAGCAGCTTGATCAGAAAAAGAATATTCCATTAAAAAAATAAACTGTTCTCCAGCTGCAGAAATATAGTGCGGCTGGAGAACAGTTTTTTTAATTATTTTATCTCATTGGTTTTCGCATCAGCATTGGCAATCATTTCTGATACAGATACCAGTTTATGTCCTTTATTATTAAGGTTTTTGATTACATCGGGCAAGGCAGCAGCTGTCTGTTTAGCTGAATCAGAAGCATGGAGCAGAATAATGTCTCCTTTTTTGGCCTTCCCGGTATTTTTAATAATCACTTCTGAGCCGGGATTCGTCCAATCTTTAGAATCAATACTCCAATGAACAACCGTATAGCCTAATCCTTCTGCTGTTTTTAATGTGTTTTGGTCAAAATGTCCTGTTGGCGCACGCAGCAGTTTTATATTTTTAACATTTAATTTGCCAAAAGCTGTTTGAGCTTTTGCGATGTCCTGCCTGACTTTTTCAGGCTCGATTTCAGTATAGTCCTTATATTCATAACCTAGCATGCCTATTTCATATCCTTCTTTTACGATTCTCTCCACAATATCAGGGTGGCTCTCTGCCCAAGCTCCAGATAGAAAGAAAGTAGCAGCCTTTACATTTTCTTTTTTCAGGACATCGAGAATTGGCTCCGCTTTTTCATCGCCCCAGCCAATATTAAAGGTGAGTGCCACGTTTTTTTCTCCTTTATAGATGGCTTTCGGTCCATCCTTAACGGAGAATGCCGGCATATGAATTAGGTTCTGAAAGTAAAAAATCCAAGCGGTAAAAAAAGCGGCAGTCATGATTATAATCATTTGTTTTACACGTTTTCCATTTAGTACAAAGAAAAAATTCATTTAACTATCACCTCGTCCATTCCGTTGCTTGCTACATATGTATGCTGTGCTTGTCTAGAAAATGCAAAAAATACTTATAATAAAAGTACTTGTGGAAAATACTACTAGAACTTAAAAAGAGCTGGAGGAAGATATATGATCGGATTTCTAATCAATCAAAAAGAAGTGCAAGAGATGGAGTATTTAATCAAAAGGGAGCTTGATGAAATCTTATTTGATTTGAAGGATGAAAGAATTGATTCTATGGTGAAAAGAGCAATGAACGAGAGGTATAAAATATTATTTAAGTTGTTTACCCGGATTGCTTCCCCTAAAGAATGTTTGAAGTACACGCGCAGCAGCAGTATTTATAAGCAGTAATATTCGTCATACATAATCTATTTTATTTTTTTTTATAAAAATTATTGACTTCATCATAGTAAGTTGGTATATTAATAAACGTCGCTGCTGACACACAACTTGATTGTTAAAAAAAACATGAAAAAAGTTGTTGACAGAAACGACAGCACATGTTAAATTAATAAAGTCGCTTTTGGGCGGCGGAGTTAATAAAATTGCTCTTTGAAAACTGAACGAACAATAAAACGTCAACGTTTAAAAAGATTCTTCGGAATCAACAATGTACATTATGTACACAAGAGCTAATCAACTCTTTCTTGGAGAGTTTGATCCTGGCTCAGGACGAACGCTGGCGGCGTGCCTAATACATGCAAGTCGAGCGGACAGATGGGAGCTTGCTCCCTGAAGTCAGCGGCGGACGGGTGAGTAACACGTGGGCAACCTGCCTGTAAGACTGGGATAACTTCGGGAAACCGGAGCTAATACCGGATAATGCTTTTGGACTCATGTCCTTAAGCTGAAAGATGGTTTCGGCTATCACTTACAGATGGGCCCGCGGCGCATTAGCTAGTTGGTGAGGTAACGGCTCACCAAGGCAACGATGCGTAGCCGACCTGAGAGGGTGATCGGCCACACTGGGACTGAGACACGGCCCAGACTCCTACGGGAGGCAGCAGTAGGGAATCTTCCGCAATGGACGAAAGTCTGACGGAGCAACGCCGCGTGAGTGATGAAGGTTTTCGGATCGTAAAACTCTGTTGTTAGGGAAGAACAAGTACCGGAGTAACTGCCGGTACCTTGACGGTACCTAACCAGAAAGCCACGGCTAACTACGTGCCAGCAGCCGCGGTAATACGTAGGTGGCAAGCGTTGTCCGGAATTATTGGGCGTAAAGCGCGCGCAGGCGGTCCTTTAAGTCTGATGTGAAAGCCCACGGCTCAACCGTGGAGGGTCATTGGAAACTGGGGGACTTGAGTGCAGAAGAGGAGAGTGGAATTCCACGTGTAGCGGTGAAATGCGTAGAGATGTGGAGGAACACCAGTGGCGAAGGCGACTCTCTGGTCTGTAACTGACGCTGAGGCGCGAAAGCGTGGGGAGCGAACAGGATTAGATACCCTGGTAGTCCACGCCGTAAACGATGAGTGCTAAGTGTTAGAGGGTTTCCGCCCTTTAGTGCTGCAGCAAACGCATTAAGCACTCCGCCTGGGGAGTACGGCCGCAAGGCTGAAACTCAAAGGAATTGACGGGGGCCCGCACAAGCGGTGGAGCATGTGGTTTAATTCGAAGCAACGCGAAGAACCTTACCAGGTCTTGACATCCTCTGACACTCCTAGAGATAGGACGTTCCCCTTCGGGGGACAGAGTGACAGGTGGTGCATGGTTGTCGTCAGCTCGTGTCGTGAGATGTTGGGTTAAGTCCCGCAACGAGCGCAACCCTTGATCTTAGTTGCCAGCATTCAGTTGGGCACTCTAAGGTGACTGCCGGTGACAAACCGGAGGAAGGTGGGGATGACGTCAAATCATCATGCCCCTTATGACCTGGGCTACACACGTGCTACAATGGATGGTACAAAGGGCTGCAAGACCGCGAGGTTTAGCCAATCCCATAAAACCATTCTCAGTTCGGATTGCAGGCTGCAACTCGCCTGCATGAAGCCGGAATCGCTAGTAATCGCGGATCAGCATGCCGCGGTGAATACGTTCCCGGGCCTTGTACACACCGCCCGTCACACCACGAGAGTTTGTAACACCCGAA
>NZ_KV440945.1:0-10000 GCF_001636345.1 Cytobacillus gottheilii | reverse complement strand
AAAATAGAGAACACCTATATTGTTTTTGTTCAAACAGAAGAAAGGTTTCTTGATATTCCTTATCATAGGTGTAGGGTAGGACTAAACCATTTAGCCTTTCATGCCAGCTCACATGAACATGTAGATGAATTAACAAGGAGACTAAAGGATAAGGGGATTAAAATCCTCTATAATAATCAACACCCATATGCGGGAGGGAAAGACCATTATGCTGTGTATTTCGAAGATCCTGACAGAATTAAGGTTGAACTTGTCGCTCCATAGAGCTATTGGCAAAGCACATCACCAATCGGAGGGGAGATATAGATGAGAAAGGTTGAGGTTTCTCCCTATAATCCAGATTGGAATATATTATTTGAGAAAGAGGCGGAAAAAATCAAGCTGATCTTTGGACGAGAACTACTGGCCATTCATCATATTGGCAGCACAGCAGTAGAAGGATTAAGTGCCAAGCCTGTCATAGACATTATGCCAATTGTACATAACGTATACAGAGTGGATGCTCATAATGAAGCAATGATCTCGCTTGGATATGAACCAAAAGGAGAGAATGGAATTAGAGATAGACGTTATTTCCAAAAGGGAGGAAATGACCGCACACATCACATTCATATTTACCAGGAAGGCAGTATAGATATAGCACGGCATATCGCCTTTCGTGACTACTTGCGTAATCATCCAAAGATAAAAGAACTATATGGAGAATTAAAAATGCAATTGGCATCTATATATCCATATGATATCGACGCTTACATAAAGGGTAAGGAACCCCTTGTAAAACAAATCGAACAAAAAGCATTACAGTGGACAAACCTAACCAATGGATAATGTTTCAAATGAGCTAAATGCTGCTCTTTCCTCTTATGACCGCATATATATACATAATTTTGTTGAGTTGAGTCATTTCTTTGAAAGCGGTTAAAATAAAGGAGTTACATATATTATAAGGGGGATCGCTGATGAGAAAGCTCAAGATAATTGGAATGCCTATGGACTTAGGACAAATGAGACGTGGTGTGGATATGGGTCCGAGTGCCATTCGCTATGCAGGGGTATATGAACGCTTACAGAACCTATTTGATGAAATTATAGATGAAGGTGATATTCCTGTCGGCCGGCCGCAAGTTGAAGTAGATCCAGAATCAAATCTTAGAAACCTGCCTTTAATAGCGGAAAAAACAGAATTACTTGCAGAGAAAGTAGATCAAGCCATTTCAACCGGTTCCTTTCCACTCGTGCTTGGCGGAGATCATAGCATTGCCATCGGCACATTGGCAGGTATATCGAAGCATTATAAAAATCTGGGTGTTATTTGGTACGATGCACATGGAGATCTGAATACATCTGAAACATCACCAAGCGGAAATATTCATGGCATGCCTCTAGCTGTGAGCATGGGGATCGGCCACGAGCTATTAGTGAATGTAGGGAACTATGCACCGAAAGTGAAGCCGGAGCATATTGTCCTCATCGGTGCACGAGCTTTAGATGATGGTGAAAAAGAACTTATTAAAGAAAAAGGCATTAAAGTTTTCACAATGCATGAAATTGATCTGATGGGGATGGCAAAAGTAATGGAGGAAACCATCGAATATTTAAAAGATAAAACAGATGGTGTGCATCTTTCATTAGATTTAGATGGCCTCGATCCAAATGATGCACCAGGTGTAGGCACACCAGTCATTGGCGGGATTAGCTACCGGGAAAGTCATTTGGCCATGGAACTCTTAGCAGAATCAAAACTCGTAACTTCAGCTGAATTTGTGGAAGTTAACCCTATATTAGATGAAAAGAATAAAACAGCGACTCTAGCAGTTGCATTAATGGGCTCTCTACTTGGAGAAAAATTACTATAACAGCATAATAAGCAGATAATAGAACAAAAGTGATTTCTTTGTTGAAGTCACTTTTTTATTTAGAAAGGACTTCATATATTCTCAAACAGTCTTAAAAACAAAAAAAGCTATTGGAAGTAACCAAATAGCTGAATTCAAGTAATAGGTTTATTTGTTTTTTGATTGAATCATATTGTATTCATTCAGAAGCTGATCCAATTTTACGCTTGTCCGAATCACTTCCTCGCTTGATAGTGAAGTGGTTGCTGCAAGGTGAACCATTTCACGACGATGGAATTCAATGTCATTTAATAAGGCATCTACACACATAAAACCATTCCTTTTAGTGTAATTTACTACTTTTATACCCTCAGAGGAAATTTTTTAAACCACTTGAGTAAAAATTTGTTAATATAGAGATTGAAGAATTTAAAAAAAGTGAAACCTTTTCCGCTATCGATTCGTAATATCGTATAGCCGCACTAGAGCGGAGGTAAATAAATGGAGACAATCGTAAAGAAAAGGATCAAGCAGGTCATAAAGGGAGACCAGGACGCTTATGCAGAAGTGGTGGAAATGTATAAGGATAAGGTCTTTCATGTATGCTTTCGGATGTTAGGCAATAGACATGAGGCGGAAGATATTGCACAGGAAGCATTCCTAAGAGCATATGTTAATATTACGAGCTTTAATATCGAGCTAAAGTTTTCAACGTGGTTATATAGAATCGCGACAAACCTTTGTATAGACCGGATCCGCAAGAAAAAGCCAGATTATTATTTAGATGCAGAAGTAGCAGGTACGGATGGCCTAAACATGTACTCACAAATTGCCTCGGATTCGAGACTTCCTGAGGAAGAGGTTCAAAGTCTTGAACTGCAGGAAACCATTCAAAGAGAAATTTCTAAGTTGCCAGAGAAATACCGCTCTGTTATCGTATTAAAGTACATTGAGGAATTATCCCTAAATGAAATCAGTGAAATATTAAATCTGCCGCTTGGAACAGTTAAAACAAGAATCCACCGAGGCAGGGAAGCTTTAAGAAATCAATTACGATACCTTTAAAAAGAGGGTGAGAACTTTGAAATGCCAAGAAGAAATCGTCGTATATATGCATGAGTATTTAGATGATGAGATCTCAGCCGAACAGGAAAAAGAATTAAGAGAACATCTGCAGCAATGCCCAGATTGCCAGACGCACTTTCATGAATTAAAAAGAACCATTGCCCTTGTGCAAAGTTCTTCACATATACAAGCACCATCAGATTTCACCGCAAGTGTGATGGTGAGACTGCCAAAAGAAAAAAAGAAGGTGGGCATGCAGCGCTGGTTAAGGCATCATCCGCTTTTAACTGCAGCAAGTCTCTTTATTGTCTTAATGACAGGCAGTTTACTTTCATCCTGGAATGATGATCCGCATCTTTCTGTATCAAAACAGCCCAATCTTGTAATCGAAAATGACACAGTTATTGTTCCAGCAGGTGAAGTTGTAAAGGGAGATGTTGTTGTTAAAAATGGCAATCTCAAAATTGATGGACAGGTTGAGGGCAGTGTAACAGTAATTAATGGTGAAAATTATCAGGCTTCAGCTGGCCATGTAACAGGTGAAATTGAAGAAGTGAATGAACTGTTCGACTGGATGTGGTATCACATTAAAAATACGGCTGAGGAAGTTATGAATATTTTCGGTGAGACAGAAACCGTTAAAACTCAATAAAGCAAGTGGAGACCGCCTCCTCTTGCTTTTTTATTTTCTGTTTTATTAAATGAGCATCATGGAAGGAAATTTCATATATATGCTAGAAGTAAGTGGAGTCCATCCCTGTGGCTAAAAGAAGTTTCGATGCAAAAAGGATAAAAAGTGAATAACAGCTGATGGAGATTGCATGGAACTTTGCCGCATAATTGCTGGAAAGGGTAAGATAAAGGAAAATCAACTGAAAATTGGATTTACACTGAAATATGATATAATATGAAAGTTACATATAACCAATGGCCTTAGAGTAAATATTGGCTTTTGGAATGTTTTTAACTATAAAGTCCATAAAAATTCAGTTTTAAAACGGGATTACTTTGGAACTTTCTACTATAGATCTGGAGGAAGAGCAATGTCGTTTTTGGATTTCTCGTTTGCAGATTTCTCTTTATTTAGATTATTATCGAACACAATTGATATTCTCCTTGTATGGTTTGTTATATATAAACTGATTATGATTGTAAAAGGTACAAAGGCTGTACAGCTTGTAAAGGGGATTTTTGTGATCTTGCTTGTTAAGATCATTAGTGATCAATTCCATTTACAGACGCTTGGATGGATGATGGAGCAAGTGCTGCTTTGGGGGTTCCTGGCTATCGCAATCATTTTCCAGCCAGAGCTGAGAAGAGCACTAGAACAGCTTGGACGCGGGCGATTCTTCTCTAGAAGCGGGCATCAGGAAGAGGAAGAGCAGGAAAAATTAATTGAAGCAATTGCCAAAGCAGTTGATTACATGGCCAAACGGAGAATTGGTGCTCTGATCTCACTTGAACGGGAGACAGGCATGGGGGATTATATTGAGACAGGTATACAGCTTCATTCAAAGATTTCCTCTGAGCTGCTGATTAATATCTTTATTCCAAACACTCCGCTGCATGATGGAGCAGTAATATTACAAAAGAATCAAGTTGCCGCTGCAGCCTGCTACTTGCCGCTCTCAGAGAGCCCCTTTATTTCAAAGGAGCTGGGTACAAGACATAGAGCAGCCCTTGGCATCAGTGAGGTGACCGACAGTATAACCATTGTCGTATCAGAGGAAACGGGCAGTGTGTCCGTCACTAAAAATGGCGAGCTGCACCGAGAACTCAAATCAGATCAATTTAAAGAAATGCTCACTAAAGAGCTTCTTTCTCAATCTGCTAAGCAAACTTCTTCCGCTCGATGGAATTGGAGGGGAAAGAAAAATGGATAAGTTTATTGATAAGCTCATCGATACTAGCTGGTTTATGAAAGTATTTGCGTTGATTCTTGCTTTGCTTCTGTTCGACTCACAATATGATCCTGATAAGGATGTCAGCGAAATGAATGTCCCGAGTGAGCATGATTCAGAGGTACTCGAAGATATTCCAGTGAAAAGCTACTACGATACTGAAAATTTAGTTGTAACCGGAGTGCCGGACACCGTCACTGTTACAGTCTCTGGCCCTCGCGCAAATTTGCAGCAGGTAATCGTGCAGCAGGATTTTGAAGTTTATGTTGATCTCACGGAAGCTGAGATTGGCACACAAAATGTTCCGCTGCAGATCAGTGACATATCCGAGAGACTTGAAGTTACCATTGAACCTGGAAGTGCAGAAGTAACTGTACAAGAGAAAGTATCAGAGGATTATCAGGTTGAAGCTGAGTTTAACCAAAACTTGCTTGGAGAAGGGTTCACAGCTGAGCAGCCTGTTGTAGAACCTAATACCGTTACTATTACGGGGGGCAAAGATGTTGTTGATCGTATTGCTTATGTAAAAGCAACGATGAATAATTTAGAAGGTCCTATTACAGAAACTGTAACAGAGGCAGCAAGTGTAAGTGTGTTCGACCGGGATATGAATAAGTTAAATGTCGTGGTTGAACCTGCTGAAATTGAGGTCACGATTCCTGTTGAGCAGCTTGCGAAAACGGTGCCTATTCAAGTGGTACAAGAAGGAAGCCCTGCCAGCGGTTATGTGATTGATTCCATAACACTTGATGTGGACGAGGCTACTATTTCAGGAAGCGAGACTGTACTTAGTGAAACAGAGAATGTCCGAGTTGAAGTAGATGTGAGCGGCCTGGAAGAGGATACAGAACAAACCTTGCCAGTGATCATATCAGATGGCATCACTGAAGTGGACCCAGAACAGGTAACTGTTCGAATCGGAGTTTCCGCTGTTAACACAGGCGAAGATGAAGGCAATGATAGTGGCGAAGAAACGCAGGATCAAGATCAGGCACAAAATACAGAGGAAACAAGAACCTTGGTTAATCTGCCCATACAGCTTTCAGGTTTGGGTGAAAACTATAATGCAAGATTCCAAACACCTGCAAATGGGAATACAAGCCTTACGGTTCGAGGACCAAGAAATGAAATACAGGGACTTGCTTCAAATGACTTTGATTTAATGTTAAATTTGGAGGATTTAGAGGAAGGGGATCATGAAGTCGAGATTAATGTAAACGGTCCCCCTAATCTGAACTGGAGTTTAGCTGTTGAAACGGCTACCATAACAATTTCACAAAAAGAAGCTTAAAATAAGGAGCGATTTTTTCATGGGTAAATATTTCGGTACTGACGGAGTGCGAGGAGTTGCAAATAGTGAGTTAACACCGGAGCTGGCGTTTAAATTAGGACGCTTTGGCGGCTATGTTCTAACGAGAAATCAAGACAGGCCAAAAGTTCTGATTGGGCGTGATACACGCATTTCCGGACATATGCTGGAAGGAGCCTTGGTAGCTGGCCTTTTATCAATTGGAGCTGAAGTGATGCGTTTAGGTGTTATTTCAACACCAGGAGTTGCTTATTTAACAAAAGCTCTTGGAGCAGAAGCAGGAGTGATGATCTCAGCTTCTCATAATCCAGTTGCAGATAACGGCATTAAATTTTTCGGGCCAGACGGCTTTAAGCTTTCTGATGAACAGGAAAATGAAATTGAGTCACTCATGGATCAGCCTGAGGACAGCTTGCCCCGTCCTGTAGGAGGAGACCTTGGTCAGGTAAATGACTATTTCGAAGGCGGCCAAAAGTACCTGCAATATTTAAAGCAAACAGTAGACGAAGATTTCTCAGGCATACATATTGCTCTAGACTGTGCGCACGGTGCAACCTCACCGCTTGCAACACATTTATTTGCGGATTTGGATGCAGATCTCTCCATGATGGGAGCATCGCCAAATGGGCTTAATATTAATGAAGGTGTCGGCTCTACACATCCAGAAGCACTTGCTGCCTTCGTAAAAGAGAAAAACGCCGATGTTGGTCTTGCTTTTGATGGAGATGGAGATCGTCTAATTGCCATTGATGAAAATGGTGATATCGTGGATGGCGACCAAATCATGTATATTTGCGCTAAATACATGAAGGAGCAGGGCAGACTGAAACAGGGAACGGTTGTATCAACAGTTATGAGTAATCTGGGCTTCTATAAGGGCTTAGAGGAGCATGGCATTCAAAGCGTGCAAACAGCTGTTGGTGATCGTTATGTAGTTGAAGAAATGAAAAAGAACGGCTATAACCTGGGCGGCGAGCAATCTGGTCATATTATTTTCCTTGATTATATTACGACTGGTGATGGTCTGCTTTCCGGACTTCAGCTTGTAAATATCATGAAGATGACGGAGAAGCCGCTATCCGAACTTGCGAATGAAATGAAGAAGTTTCCGCAAAAGCTTGTCAACATTCGAGTAACAGACAAGCATCATGTTACAGATAATGAAAAAGTAAGTGCAGTGATCTCTGAAGTTGAGAAAGAAATGAATGGAGATGGCCGCATCCTAGTTCGCCCTTCTGGCACAGAGCCGCTTGTGCGCGTTATGGCAGAGGCTCCAACAAAAGAACAATGTGATTCTTATGTAGAAAGAATAGCGGAAGTTGTTCGGGCAGAAATGGGTTTAAAAGAAGAATAGATATTCAAATAGGATATGCATGGGGGAACATTTTACTTCCTCCATGCATATTTTTATATGGTCAGTCATTTTAAAAGAAGTGAACAGAATGCTCTTTCAGAAAAATCCAATTGTGAAAAATTGTTCATTCTTTAGGTTATTGATTGACGAACTTTACTATTTACGGTATGATAATCCTGTTTTTGTAAGCGGTTTGGCTGCAAAAACGAATTTAAAGAAGGAGGAAAGGAATGGAATATTTACAAATAAAAAGCGCCTGGACTAATCCGCGGACGGTCATGGATTAGTTGACGAGGAGGAGGTTTATCGAATTTTCGGCGGATACCTCCCGGTTGATAGCAAAACCGAAATTTCTTCTTTAAAACATTAAGGCAACTTGATGCACAAAGAGAAGAGAATGCTAAATAAAAATGAGCAGAAAGCCATAAACTAACAGAAAGAATGCTGAGAATGGCTATGCTTTTATACGGACTCTTTTAAAGGTCCGACATCATACAACCAAAAATAAAAAATTACAGAGATAAGGGGCAAGTATGCCCTATTTATAAGGCTTCTTGCCCCTTCACTAGGAGGAAAAGAAGTATGTGTGGTATCGTTGGATTTATCGGTAATAATGACTCAAAGGAAATTTTACTAAAAGGCTTAGAAAAGCTTGAATATAGAGGCTACGATTCAGCAGGAATCGCGGTTATGAACGAAGATGGTGTTCAAGTTTTCAAAGAAAAAGGCCGTATTGCAGATTTGCGCTCAATTGTTGAAGAAGATGTTCTTGCAAATACAGGAATCGGGCATACTCGCTGGGCAACACATGGTGTACCAAGCACAGTTAACGCTCACCCGCACCAAAGCACAACAAGCCGCTATACACTTGTTCATAATGGCGTTATTGAAAACTATGACCTTTTAAAGCGTGAATATCTTCAAGGTGTAGCGTTAGAGAGTGACACAGATACTGAAATTATCGTTCAGCTGATTGATCTATTTGCCAAAGAAGGCTTAAGCACGGAAGAGGCTTTCCGCAAAACACTTGGACTTTTAAAAGGCTCTTACGCAATCGCTCTATTGGATGAAGAAAACAAAGAAACGATCTTTGTTGCTAAAAATAAAAGCCCGCTGTTAGTTGGACTTGGTGAAGATTTCAATGTTGTTGCTTCAGATGCTATGGCAATGCTGCAGGTGACAAACCAGTATGTAGAGCTTATGGATAAAGAGATTGTTATTGTTCAAAAGGATCAAGTAACAATCCAAAACATGAACGGCGAAACAATCAGCCGCGACCCATATACAGCTGAATTGGATGCAAGTGATATTGAAAAAGGCACTTATCCGCACTATATGCTAAAAGAAATCGATGAGCAGCCGCTTGTGACACGTAAAATTATTCAAGCGTATCAAAACGATTCAGGCAACCTGACGATTGATGAAGAAATCATTTCTGCTGTAAATGATGCTGATCGTATTTATATCGTTGCAGCTGGTACTTCTTATCATGCAGGCCTTGTTGGAAAGCAATTTATTGAAAAGTTAGCGAAAATTCCTGTAGAAGTGCATATTGCGAGTGAGTTTGGCTACAACATGCCAATTCTATCTGAAAAGCCATTGTTCATCTTTATTTCTCAAAGCGGAGAAACAGCAGACAGCCGCGCAGTGCTTGTAAACGTAACGAAGCTTGGCTACAAAACGCTGACAGTAACTAACGTACCAGGATCAACCTTATCTCGTGAAGCGGATTATACTTTGCTTTTGCACGCAGGTCCAGAAATCGCAGTTGCTTCCACAAAGGCATATACTGCACAGCTTGCGGTATTAGCGATTTTAGCGGAGGTAGCCGGCGCAAGCAAAGGCTTCAAGCATGAATTTGATTTAGTGCAAGAGCTGGGTATTGTCGCAAACGGCATGGAAGTGCTTTGCGATGCGAAGGAAGAGTTCGAAGATATTGCGCGCAGCTTCCTTTCGACAACACGCAACGCTTTCTTCATCGGCCGCGGCATCGATTACTACGTTGGTCTGGAAGGCTCACTGAAGCTTAAAGAAATCTCTTATATCCAAGCAGAAGGCTTTGCTGGCGGTGAACTTAAGCACGGAACGATTGCCCTAATTGAGAACGGCACGCCAATCATTGCTCTTGCTACACAAGAAAGTGTAAACCTAAGCATTCGCGGCAATGTAAAAGAAGTTGTAGCCCGCGGTGCAAACCCATGCATCATCTCGATGAAGGGTCTTGAAATGGATGGAGATACATTCATCATCCCAGAAGTGCACGAACTATTAACATCACTTATCTCTGTTATCCCGCTGCAGCTAATTGCTTACTACGCAGCTCTTCACCGCGACTGTGACGTTGATAAGCCAAGAAACCTGGCGAAGTCGGTTACGGTTGAGTAAGAGTTGGGATTGAATAAACAAAAGTGTCTCAAAATTTTATAACCGTTCCTTAAACAAAAATAACGTACTTTAAATAAAAATAAGATTCCAAGACCGAAGGTTTCCTGATCCGATTCAGCAGACCTTCGGTCTTTTTTTGCTTGAAAAAGAA